>NZ_JABWMH010000008.1 GCF_013371215.1 Parasphingorhabdus flavimaris | reverse complement strand
TGAACCGCCCCGGTATTGCCGGAGGCTCCAACTCTTGAGTAGAAGGAGCCATTATGAACAAAACAACGAACAAATTTGCACCGGAGGTTCGCGAACGTGCGATCCGTATGGTGTTGGATCACCAGAGGGATTATCCATCGCGCTGGGCGGCAGTAGTTTCGATATCAGAGAAGATCGGCTGTTCGCCACCGACGCTGCATGAGTGGGTGAAGCGTGCAGAAGTCGATCGCGGCTCGCGTGCCGGAGTTCCCAGTGATGTTGCTGACAAGTTGAAGGCACTGGAGCGTGAGAACCGGGAACTGCGTCAGGCCAACGAGATTTTACGTAAGGCATCGGCATATTTTGCGCAGGCGGAGCTCGACCGCCCGTTTCGCAAATGATCGCGTTCATCGATAAGTATCGCGGTAATCATGGGGTCGAGCCGATCTGCAAGTTGCTGCCGATCGCCCCATCGACCTATCATGATCATGTCGCCAAGCAGCGTGACCCATCACGACTGTCAGCCCGCGCGCAGCGCGATATACTGCTGAAGCCGGAGGTTGCGCGCGTCTTTACCGAGAACTTCAGGGTATATGGCGTGCGCAAAGTCTGGCGGCAAATGAAGCGCGAAGGCTTCGACGTTGCCCGTTGCACCATCGAACGACTGATGCGCGATATGGGCCTCCAAGGGGTGATACGCGGCAAACCAGTGCGCACTACGATCAGCGACAAAACAGCGGTTTGCCCGCTTGATCATGTGAACCGTCAGTTCCATGCGCCTGCACCCAATAGGCTGTGGGTGTCTGACTTCACCTATGTCGCAACCTGGGCTGGCTTCGTTTATGTCGCGTTCGTGATTGATGTTTACGCTCGTTATATTGTTGGCTGGCGGGTGAGCAGAACTGCCCACGCCAGCTTTGTTCTCGATGCTCTGGAACAGGCGCTTCATGATCGCAGTCCTACACATCGCGGCGGTCTGATCCATCATAGCGACCGCGGCAGTCAATATGTGTCTATAAAATATACCGAACGCTTGGCTGAAGCAGGCATTGAACCATCGGTTGGAAGCGTGGGTGACAGTTATGACAACGCTTTAGCCGAGACGATCAATGGCCTTTACAAGGCCGAAGTGATCCATCGGCGTGGACCCTGGCGGTCGTTCGAAACGGTAGAATATGCCACGCTCGAATGGGTGAACTGGTTCAATAACAAAAGGCTGCTTGAGCCCATAGGAAACATCCCGCCTGCTGAAGCCGAGAAAAACTATTACGCCATGCTGGACGAAACCCACATGGCAGCTTAACTTAAACCAAATAGCCTCCGGCAATACCGGGGCGGTTCA
>NZ_JABWMH010000007.1 GCF_013371215.1 Parasphingorhabdus flavimaris | reverse complement strand
TGTCCGTCGTCAGAACATTTGGCACAGATGGCTGCGTAAATTAGCGGAGCATCGGCCTCGTCTTATTGGTTGATATTAGGCGGCTAGCTTGCGGTGTTGCAAGCGCCGATGTTCAATGGTCTTTCGTTTGATCCTTTCCCGTTGTTTGATGATGGCTTCTGCGCGGCCAAAGTAGGCGTCTGCGGGCGTCACATTTTTTAGGCTCTCATGATAGCGCTGGTGATTGTAATGCTGCACGAACGCCTCGATCTGGGTTTCGAGATCGCCAGGCAGGAAGTAGTTTTCCAGCAGGATGCGGTTTTTCAAAGTTTGGTGCCAGCGCTCGATCTTGCCCTGCGTCTGCGGATGGAACGGAGCACCGCGAACGTGGCTCATGCGCTGGGCTTCGATGTATTCCGCCAGCTCGCTAGCGATGTAACTCGGGCCATTGTCACTAAGCAACCGGGGCCTGTGATGGACGCGGGCCTGGTCGCAGCCTGATGCTGCCAGCGCCAGATCCAGCGTGTCGGTGACGTCTTCAGCCCGCATCGTGCTGCACAGCTTCCAGGCGATGATGTAGCGAGAGTAATCATCCAGCACCGTCGATAGATACATCCACCCCCAGCCAATGATCTTGAAGTAGGTAAAATCCGTCTGCCACATCTCGTTGATCCGGGTTGTCTGGGTATGGAAGCGGTCCGCCGCTTTGATCACCACATAAGCCGGGCTGGTGATCAGGTCATGAGCCTTCAGCAGGCGGTAAACCGTGGCTTCCGACACGAAGTAGCGCTTCTCATCGGTAAACCGCACAGCCAGTTCGCGCGGGCTGAGTTCGGATTGTTCCAACGCCAGTTCGATAATCTGGTCATGGATATGTGCCGGGATCCTATTCCATACCCTGCTTGGCGAAGACGGCCGATCCTCCAGCGCTTCAGGCCCGCCCTCCAGATGCTTGTCATACCAGCGGTAAAAGGTCCGGCGCGCGATGCCCAGCCTGTCCAGCGTTTGCTTGGCAGGCAGATGCGACTGCTCGACGATCCTGATGATCTCCAGCTTTTCGGATGCAGGATATCTCATTCCTCGTCTCCCCCATGCCCGCTCATGCTTTTTTTAAGCAGACGGTTCTCGAGAGTAAGATCGGCTACGCATTCCTTCAGGTCGCGCGCCTGGTGCCGCAGGTCCTTCACCTCGTCACTGGTAGCAGCACGCGCAGTGTCACCGGCCAATCGGCGCTTGCCAGCCTCCATGAACTCCTTCGACCAGACGTAATATAGGCTCTGTGCGATGCCTTCCTTGCGGCACAGTTCGGCAATGCTGTCATCGCCGCGCAGACCTTCCAGCACGATCCTGATCTTGTCCTCTGCTGAAAAGTGCCGGCGAGTTGCCCGCCGAATGTCTTTTACTACCCGCTCAGCACTCGCTTTGGGTTTTGAGGATTTGGGTCTCATCTTCGTTCCTTCGTCACTACGACGAGACCCAAATCCTCCTTAACTTACAACATCAAATTTGTGCCACAGGTGCTGACGGGGAACA
>NZ_JABWMH010000006.1 GCF_013371215.1 Parasphingorhabdus flavimaris | reverse complement strand
AGACCATTGAACATCGGCGCTTGCAACACCGCAAGCTAGCCGCCTAATATCAACCAATAAGACGAGGCCGATGCTCCGCTAATTTACGCAGCCATCTGTGCCAAATGTTCTGACGACGGACAGTCATAAGCCACTGCCCCATCAACTGCACGGTTCTCCAGTACCATGGCGAGTATCTTCAGAAGATGCGATTTGCCCGACCCGAAAAAACCGGAGATCCAAACGCCATTGGCGGTCGTATAATGCTTGTAGGCGTCGAGAAATTTCTCGATTTGTTTTTCAATCTCGTTGGTGAGGACATATTCCTCGAGCTCATTCTTCAGGCTTGCGTCGTCATCTGCCTTGATGACGCCTTCGATCGGACGGTCGACTTCTTTCTCAAATATGTCGCGCAGAATGGTCATATCGTTTCCTTAGACCTGATAATTGAAGATGTTGAATGCGCGATAATATTTATCATCGCGTAAAATGCCAAACAGGTCCAGAGATGCCCCGCTCGCCAATGAATGCGTGTAGCTTCCCGGGAAAAATAACAGAGTTGGCTTTTCCTTCGCCGTGCTTTGTAGGTTGTTCAGCACATTGTGTGAACGAATATAGGGAAAGACCTCCCCAACTCCCGAGAGGAACAGGACGTCGAATGTCTCGCTTTGAAGTCTGTTGCCAATTTCAGGGATGAGGTTCGTTTCTGGATCGAGGACGCTCTGCAGAAGTTCCTTGAGTTCATCTTTAGTGGTTCCTTCTTCGGCAGCAATCAGATCATCCCAGATTTCTCGCTTGCGCAGTATCTGGACCGAGAGATCATAGAGATTGATATCGAGCACCGAGACGCCTCGATTCGCGAGCTGCCGGACAAGCTTGCTCCGCATCTGCTCTATGCCGACGGCGTCGTCAGCGAGAAATGGGCAGATAAAAAATGGAACCTCATTCCCAAGACCCTGCTTCTTTAGAAAGCGAGGACTCGCGATGACCTCGAGCAGGTGGTCTTGACGCTCTCTCAAGGTCATAGCTGTAGTTTCTCTTTTCATCAGACAGGTCCCTGTGAGCCAATATCCGCTCCTGGGAAATATCTCAATTCTTGCGGGTCCGTTCTCGTGACCAGATTGGCAAAACGGGGTGACAGCATGGCCCGGCAGATATGATCATCTTGGCTCAGAATCCCAGTTTCTCGCATCAAACGAAACAAGATCTGTCGTAGTTTTTCACGTGTGGAGGTACTGATGGCCTCAAGCTCGGGCTCCCACTCAGCCTTGCCTGCGTAAAATGCGTCGTAATCATCGTATGTGACGTGCGTCCGGAAGCTCAAGTAACGCTCTGAAAGCAATTCAACCGCAAATTCACCAATGAACCGATATGCTCGACAAAGGGCGAGCCAAAGCACTGACACTTGGTCATGGTAACTACCGCTACAAAGCAGGTCTATCTCATCAGAATTCAATGCACTTAACCTGTTGGCGATCTCCCGAACCGACCGGCTAACGGAGGATTGTTTCTTGAAGGGGATGACACCCTGTTGGCCGGCGACCTTTTTGACTTCCGTCCAATCGTTCAGTTCTTGATAAAGCCCCGCAATGGCGACACTTTCATTAAGAAATAAGCCGCCGGTTCCAAATGACATTCGGTATTGGGTTTTTCCATTGTGATGGAGCAATTTATAAATGCCTCAGACGGGTTTGAGCGATAAGAATACGCTGCATTGACTAGCACAGTAAATGCCATGGAAAACAGTATGAAAGATCAAAATGATGAGAAACATATAATGATTTTCATTATCTGTGTTCTGAAGTTGAAGCGAGGAGTCACCTTGAAAGCCATCAAATTCCATAGGTCGAACTGGTTGCGATGAGCTCATCCGCAATGAGAGGAGTTAAAAGATCCACTCAGCAATCTGTCCGATTCAATCGTTCATGATCCAGAACCATTGAATCAGCAGCACGAATCTGGTTTTTCGTCAGCGACCTTTGCCCTTGAAAAACATCGGGCAAATAGGCCAATGCGCGTCGCTCTGGACCATTGTAGACAACAATTCCGGTTGCACGATCAAAGTCTAATTCGAAAAACAAAAGATGATCCGCTCTAGTTTGTGTACGACGGAAAGCTGGACCTCGACCAGTACCCGTTGCCTTAATCTGAACCGTATGACGGCCGTCGGGAGAGTATCCATCTATTCCTTCGGTAGACTTCCCAGGAACCAATTTGACCCCAAAAAGTTCAACTGCAATAGCTTCTCCGATGTCTCCTACCAGATTGCCGTCCAGTGTGAATTTGAGCTTTGCATCACTTCCTTGAATTTTTAACCGTTCTTCATAGTAAGAACGCACTTGGTTCCTGGCTTCTAGCAGAATCGAAATCTGTCCTGGTAGTTTAAACTCGGTCATAGTTGTGCCTCCTTTGGCGCTCAAGCATCGATATGTATTCTGGCAATATGTTGGCAAAAGCCTCTCAGTGACTGACGGCCATTATGTTGATAACCGAACTAATTTGGCGCGTGCAAAGGCGGGACTTTCGAGATCCCAAGCGCTTCGCCGAAACGATCGTCGAGTTTCTTCAACATCAAGCCAACATATTCCTGATCATCCCGGTGTCGATTGACGACTAAAAGGGCCTGCTGGGTAATTCCTGACGTCAACCTCTCCATCGGCTTCCGAAGCACATCTGCTCGGGGATGCCCCTCCACTGCTTGCCGGGCGACTTGGGCCGCGTAATAGGCGATTGCCAAGTACTCCAGAACGCGCATCTGATCGTTCTCATCCTCCTCAAGTCGAAGGTCTTTCAAGGCGAGGAAGGTCCCAAAATGTTGCATGAGTAGGCGCCCAACAAGGCGCGGCCAACCATGATCTGACCTATCTGCTACAGGGAGGGTGCCGCGCTGCCTTTTGCTTCCGTCGACAGGCTCAGCGTAATTTAGGATGATCTGTAGCAATAGCCTTAGTCTGACGAGTTCAATCGTTGTGATAGTCTTGCCGCGAAACGCTTTTGTCCGCGCTTCGAACGCTATTACTGAACCGCCCCGGTATTGCCGGAGGCTCCAACTCTTGAGTAGAAGGAGCCATTATGAACAAAACAACGAACAAATTTGCACCGGAGGTTCGCGAACGTGCGATCCGTATGGTGTTGGATCACC
>NZ_JABWMH010000005.1 GCF_013371215.1 Parasphingorhabdus flavimaris | reverse complement strand
TCAGCACTCGCTTTGGGTTTTGAGGATTTGGGTCTCATCTTCGTTCCTTCGTCACTACGACGAGACCCAAATCCTCCTTAACTTACAACATCAAATTTGTGCCACAGGTGCTGACGGGGAACACACAGTGTTTGGAACCGACAATCTTTCCGAAGCCCTTCAAAAAGCGCCGGGTCATTCAATTTCTGCCAAAATATGGGCCGCCAACATCATTTTCGGCAAAAGTAAATCAAACTGGAAAAAATCATATCATGAAGCGGATTTTGATTTTCGCATCGATGGAATGGTGCACGCAGATAATGCCAATGTAACCAATCTTAACGCCAATGAACTTACATTTGAAATCAACGAACCGGATTTCGAAATCGAACTCTGTGGGTTCGATCCGAACAGGGACGTCCATATCGACGTAAAGAAAGTCCGGGAGGCTGGCGATGACCTCAGCTAACCTGAACTTTACCCAAAGGCGGAAAATCAAATCCAATCTGGTTGATGTTACCATCAAAGAGCGGAATGATGATTTTATCCGTGTTGCATTGCATATGGACAGCAAGGCACTGAGTAGCGTTGAGGGCTATCGACTGGTCCTTGACGCCTTTGATCGAGGCCAACATGAGCGCAAAGTCATCAGCAATCCGGCCGATCAGGATTTTGATTTTGATTTGTTTCCAATTGATGCCAATCTGCGTTTCAAAATCCGGCAGGTATCCTCCGGTATTGATACAGGAAGAGTCATTGCGGCAACTGCAGACATTCGGCCAGTCGAAGCTGAAGGTCAAATCGAACGTAAACCTTTCATTGTTCCTGAAATCGAGGACTTGGGCGGCCTGCCTTGGCAAATTGTTTGGGAAGGTGATATCGCCAATCCGAAGTTAGTTTTAAACAGCAGGCTAAGTGAGCACTTTGGTAGCTGGCATCATCCCGCCCTTCAGGCACTCTATCTTCCATCAATGGTGCGTGATCTTCTATCGGGAATCATTGCACGGCATGAAAGCCTCGAAGATCTTGATGAAGATACCCTTGGCAGCCGTATTATCGAGTTTTGTCGGGTCAGCTTTGATCCTGCCATGCCTTCTACTCCTTTTCATGGCAAATCTGAAATTGACGATGAATGGCTCAAATGGATTGAAGAATGCGTGGTGTCCTTTTCAGAAACGAAATGGAGAAATGGCAAATCCCTTATGGATCAAATGCTGGAGTCAGGATCATGAAGAACGAAATTCCAGTCATGAGATTTACCGATAAAGGTATAACAGAGGTTCGCCTGACCATCGAAAGCCTCAGAAAAGAAGCTCATACGAAAAAGGGCAGTCAGGGGACCCCGATTTCCCGCGAGGAAGCTTCGGCGCTCTCCGCACTGGCGAAACGTGCTGACTTGGTCGAGGCCGTCCCGGAATTCGGCGAAATTGATACAGCAACGCGCTTTGAGAATCGGCTGGCCATGGGAGAATATCTTGCGAAGACTATCTCGGCAGGTACAGCTGATGACGACAAGGGGCTCTGGACGTGGATTAGCATGATTTATCTTGATCAGCTGCTGGCTCCTCGGTCGGACGGAACTCTCTTGCTGGCAAGTGAATATCGATATATTCCCGATAAAAGTCGATTGAGGTACTATCGTCACCTAGCAAAAATGGCTTGGACTATTTTTCGTCAATATGAAAATCGGGCCCGTTTATTTCTTTCGATACCATGCCATGTTCATTCAGACTTTGTTGAGCAGTCACAAAAAGATGATGTCCGGTCCAATCCAAATATCATCGATCTGTGCCTCGAGCTATTTTACGATGAGGACAACGCAATCTTGAAAAAAGGGGTCGGTGCATCAGTCAAAAGAGAAGGAAGCTTCCGACGCTTGGTCTCTATTGTTTCTCCTCAGCTATATATGAATTTTGATTTATACGAAATGTCAGCTGATCGGATCGATCAGATTTTGCCGATTGAATTCAAGCAATGGAAAACGGCCTGAGCCCGAGAGAAAACTGAACTGTCGTTCGGTGTTTGTCAGCAACAATCTCTCCCAATCGCTCACGCATGGCTTCCCTGTCCTGACCATTCGATGGTAACCGGGACAAAGTACCACCCACGCCATACCCACAAGCGCGCCCCGTGTGGGCATGTTCAGCAGCAAGCGCTAATTTACAAAGCTGAGAATGATGGTGCCGCTTAGAGGATTCGAACCTCTGACCCCCGCATTACGAATGCGATGCTCTACCAACTGAGCTAAAGCGGCATCAGCGAGATGGCGGGGCACCGGCCCCATGCATCTTCATTGATCGCGGGCCATTACCAGCAGAGCTTTGCCGTGACAAGTCTGCGCAGTCGATAAATCGCGCCACCGCTTCCGTTTTGCCGGTTTGCGACCCTCAATCGGGGCCAAAGGTCATTATCAGGAAATTTACCATATGTTTACCATAGGGCATGCATAGAAATGTGGAACTATTGGAATGACGGTGGGGAAGCATGGAAAACCTACGTAATCACGGTGAACTTAGCGATCAGGACATGGCCTCGGCTCCTGATTACGTCGGCTATGAAGATGACGACGCCGCTATGGAGGCACCCCCGGCCATTGGTCAGGATGAGCGGCGCATGCATGTGCGCGCTTATAATTTCTGGGCGGGGCTGCTGGGAGATCGGCAATTCCCCAGCGTCGAGGATCTGGCGCCCGAAACCGACGAGGACTTCGGTCCGAACAGCGTTTTGCTCGACTTTACCGACGGCGTCGAAAATCCGACGATCCAGTTTCTCGGCCGGACGCTCCGCGAGGAATGCGAGATTGATGATTCGATCACGGCGATCGACGATGTGCCCGCACGTTCGCTGCTGTCGCGGATTACCGACCATTATCTCCAGATCATTGCCAATCAGGCACCGATCGGTTTTGAAGCCGAATTCGTCAATCAGCGCGGCGTGACGATCATGTATCGCGGCATATTGCTGCCTTTCTCTACCGACGACGACACAATCGATTTCATCTATGGCGTGATCAACTGGAAAGAAGTGGCCGCCGATGCCATCCGCGACGAGATCGAGGATGAAGTTGCCGAAGCAATGCTGTCTGCACCGGCAAAAATTGCCGCGGGACCGGTCTGGGAAGACGGACCGCATTCCGCCAATCTGGAAGAACTGGAGCTCACGCAGGAACTGGAAATCGTCCCCGACTTTGCTCCAGACCCGGTTGCCGAGCCGCTGGACGACGACGCGAGCCTGGCCGACTGGCTGTGCGCCGCCCGCGACAGCGCCGACAATGCGGCCGATTGCGTCGAACGCAGCCGTGTGGCGCTCTACTCGGCGATAAGCCAGGCCTATGATTTCTACCTGATGTCCGAACAATATCCGGACGATTACCAGATGTTGCTCGAAGATTCCGGACTGGTGGTTCAGGAACGCGCGCCGATGACGCCGATCGTGAAACTGGTATTTGGTGCCCAGTATGACAAGACCAGACTGACCGAATATGCGACCGCGCTGAAATATGCGCAGCGCAATGGCATCGAAAAAGGGACGCTTGGTGATCTGCTCGTTCGGCATGACGGTGGCCTGAAAGCGATTGTCTATGCGGAACGCCAGGCAAACCGTCCAGCTGGGCTGCTGGCCAAAGCCCGGACCGTTGGCGAGGACCTGCTGGCGAAGCTGCGCTCGGCACCGTCGCGGCAGCTACAGGAAATTGACGCTGGCGATTCCGAATTTGTGGTGATCGTTGCTCGCAAGGACCAGAGCGGCGAACTGACCATTGTCGGACCGGTGGTTGGAAATGAAAAGCTGACCAGTCAGGCGCTCAAGCACACTCAATTCTGAGTGTATCTCTGGTGAGACAGGACCGCCGCCGGCGGAACCATTGGTCGCATATGTAACCAAAATATCACTATGGGCAATATTCCCGAATCGCCCTCCAAAAGGATCGGCTAATCTCTTGAGCGGGTGCGCGAATAGGCGCATAGCTTCGCCAAGCTGGCGGGACAATGTCTCGTCCGGATATACTTGGAGGAAAAATGTCAGCCAATCGCGACTCGGAAACCACGCGAACGGGCCACCCGGCCGACAAACTTGAACAAGCGCTGGTCGCAGCCTTTCGTGAAAGTGCGCTACCAGGTGAAAATACCGGCTTTGACAAGAAAGCCTGCGAAGAAGCCGCAAGATATACCCTGTTGTGCGCCCAGGAACGTCAGGGAAGCGAAGCCAGCCTGTTGCTGGAAAGCGTCAGCATTTCGCAGAATCACAGGCATCTCCGCCTTGCGATCGTCAACGACGACATGCCTTTCCTGGTCGATTCCGTGTGCGCGACGATTGGCGGTTTCGGACTGACCATCGAGCGGCTGATCCATCCGGTGGTTGCCGTCCGGAGGGATGTCAAGGGCCAGCTGGTCGAGATTGCCGAACAGGCAACGAGCGGTGAGAAATGCGAGTCGATAATCTATATCGAACTGGAACGCACAGACGCCCGCGTTCGCAGGGAACTGGTCAAGGCGTTGCGATCAAATCTCAAAGACGTCGCTGCGGCGGTTGCCGACTGGCTGAAATTGCAGATCGTGCTGGGCGAAAATGCCGATGCGCTACCCGAAGGGGAAGGGGCGACCTTGCTGCGCTGGTTCCTCGACCGGAACCTGACATTGCTGGGCCATGAAATCGTCAATCCAGAGGGAGAGCGCCGGAACGAGCTCGGCCTGGCTCGGATGCGCCCGCAACCGATCCTGTCCGAAGAAAGCCGGCGCCGCGCGTTCGAATGGTTTGAAAACGGCGGCAAGGCGCCGCTCATCATCAAGTCCAACCAGCTGTCTACCGTCCACCGCCATGTCCTGATGGACTTGATCATCGTGCCGGTGAGAGACAAGGGCAAGGTCACCGCGCTGTCGATCATTTCCGGCATGTGGACCAGCGCCGCGCTCGCCGCCGCGCCGGAAACGATCCCCGTCCTGCGCACCCAGCTCACCCGATTGTTCGACAAGTTCGAATTTTCCGAATCGGGTCATGCCGGCAAGAGCCTGACCCATGCGCTGACCGCTCTGCCGCATGATCTGCTGATAACCTTCGCCCAGGACGATCTGGAGAAGCTTGCGCTGATATCGATGTCGCTGATCGACCGCCCGCGACCCAAATTGCACAGCGTGATATCGCCGCTGGCCCGTCACCTGTTCGCTTTCGTGTGGCTTCCCCGCGAACAGCTCTCGACCGAGCGCAGGCAGAATGTCGAGAATATGCTGATCGACGCGACCGGCGCCAAAATATTAAGCTGGTCGAATACGCTCGAAGAAGGCGGGGTATCCTCCTTGCGCTACACGCTCGACATGGGCGCCGACGGCCGTATCCCCGACCCCGATCTGCTCGATCAGGAGCTGGAAAATATGGTCCGGGGCTGGAAACCGGAAGTCGAGCGGAACCTCAGGGAAGCAGGGCAGGACAGCCGGGCGGCGGTTCTCGCCCAGCGCTATGCCGATTGTTTCCCAGGCACTTATCAGTCGACCTATGGCGCGCTGGAAGCCGCGAAAGACATCATGCGCCTGTTCAGGCTCGAGCGCGGTGGTCAGCGTTCGACCCGGCTCTACCGGCTTGCCAGCGATGCCGACCATCTGCTGCGGCTGAAAATCTATCATCTCGGCGGTGCTTTGCCATTGTCCGACGCCGTCCCGACGCTCGAGAATTTCGGCTTTACCGTGCTCGAGTCGGTGCCGACACCGCTCGACGATGGCCGCCTGGGCTATATCCACGATTTCCTGCTCGAACTGCGATCCGAGGAACGGTGTGACAGCCTGATCGCCCGGTCCGATGAAATCGAGGCGGCGATCACCAGCGTCTTGGATGGCGAGGCGGAAAATGACGGCTTTAACCAGCTTATCACGACTGCGGGCATTGATGCCCGCTCGACCGTGTGGATGCGGGCCTGGTTCCGCTATCTGCGGCAAACGGGACTAAGCTATGGCCTGATCACCGTGGTCGAAGCTCTGGCCGAAGCGCCCGATGTCACCGCAGCAATGATCACGCTTTTCCGTGCGCTCCACGACCCGGATTTTGAAGGCGACCGCGCGCAGACAGCCAAGCTCGCGACGCGCGAAATCGATGCCGCTCTGGTCGGGGTTCATGCAATCGATGACGATCGCATTTTACGCTTGTTCCGGGCCGTTATCGAATCCGTTTTGCGCACCAACGCCTTTGCCTATCAGGCCGGGGAAGCGCTTGCGTTCAAAATCGAGAGCGCGAAAATTCCCGAGCTGCCGGCTCCGGTTCCGTGGCGTGAAATATTCGTTTATAGTCCGCGTGTCGAAGGCATCCATTTGCGGGCTGGTCCAGTGGCGCGCGGCGGCCTGCGCTGGTCGGACCGGCGGGATGATTTTCGCACCGAAATCCTGGGCTTGATGAAGGCCCAGCGGGTCAAAAATGCCGTGATCGTTCCGACCGGGGCGAAGGGCGGCTTTTTCGCCAAACAGCTGCCGTCGGGTGATGACCGTGATGCGTTCATCGCTGAAGGCATTGAATCCTACAAGATTTTCATAACCGCCTTGTTGTCGGTGACCGACAATATCGTCGAGGGCGAAGTCGTTCCCCCGTCCAGGGTGGAGCGTCTCGACGAAGATGATCCCTATTTCGTTGTCGCAGCCGACAAGGGTACGGCCAGCTTCTCGGATATCGCCAACCAGATCGCGATCGACCGCGGTTTCTGGCTGGGCGATGCTTTTGCCAGCGGCGGCAGCAATGGCTATGATCACAAGGCGATGGGTATTACCGCGCGCGGCGCCTGGGTTTCGGTGCAGCGCCATTTTGCGGAAATCGGGGTCGATGTTCAGAGCGAACCTGTCACCGTCGTCGGTGTCGGTGACATGTCGGGCGACGTGTTCGGCAACGGGATGCTGCTGTCCAAGACTCTGAAGATCGTGGCCGCCTTTGACCACAGGCATATTTTCATTGATCCCGATCCGGATGCGGCAAAAAGCTGGGTCGAGCGCCAGAGATTGTTCGATTTGCCGCGTTCCAGCTGGGATGATTATGACAAGACGCTGATATCCGCAGGCGGCGGTGTTTTTTCACGCAATTCGAAGACGATCAAAATCTCCAAGCAGATCGGCAAGCTGCTGGATTTGCCCGATGAGGCCGAAACAACGCCGTCAAAACTGATGAGCGCCATTCTTGCCTGCAACGCCGATCTGCTGTGGTTTGGCGGCATTGGAACATATGTGAAGGCGGCGGCCGAAAACCATATCGAAGTGGGCGATCCGGCAAATGACAAGATTCGCGTCAATGCCGAGCAATTGCGGGTGAAGGCGATTGGCGAAGGTGCCAATATGGGAGTTACCCAGGCCGCGCGTATCGCGTTTGCTGCCAACGGTGGACGGGTCAACACCGATTTCATCGACAATAGCGCCGGTGTCGACTGCTCGGATAACGAGGTCAATATCAAGATCGCGCTCAACCCCGAACTGGTCAGCGGTACATTGAAGCCGGACGCCAGGAATAGCCTGCTTGAATCGATGACCGACGAGGTCGGCGCGCTGGTGCTGGAAGATAACCGCTTGCAGGCACTGGGTTTGTCGATCGCTGAAATGGGCGGTACGAAAAACCTGCCATCCTATATCCGGCTGATCGACCAGTTCGAAGAACAGGGCCAGTTGAACCGCGCGGTCGAAGGTCTGGCGAGCAATGAAGACCTGATCCGCCGCGGTCAGGACGGCAAGGGGCTGTACCGGCCGGAGCTGGCTGTCCTGATCTCCACCGCCAAGCTGGCGTTGCAGGATGCGATCGAAAATAGTGATCTGGGTGATGATCCTGGATTGAACAGCGAGTTGCTCGAAGCCTTCCCCAGTGCGATGCAAAAGGCGCACAAGACGGCCATTCTCGAACATCAATTGCGCCGCGAAATCATCGCCACGAAACTGGCGAACCGGATGATCAACCGGCTGGGCCTGATTGACCCGTTTGAATTGGCCGAGGAAGAGGGCTGTACCCTTGGTGAAGTGGCGCGCGCTTTCGTTATGGCGGAACGCCTGTTCCACGCGGACAGGCTCTGGCATGCACTGGAAGTCGCCGAGATTGGCGAGGATATCAGGATCGTCCTGTTCGACCGCCTCGCCTATGTCTTGCGCTCGCACATGGCGGATCTGATGCGGATAGGGGTGTCGGACGACCGTATCGACGATACCGTCGATATGCTGGCCCCCGGCGTCAATGCGCTTAACGAAAATGTCGAAAATCTGATAACCGCAGAAGGACGGTTGCAGGCTGCGATACAGGTAAAGGCGCTGGTAGAGGCAGGGGCGACGGCCGATATCGCGGCGCAAATTGCCAATATCTACAAGAATGACGGTGCGGCCGGCATTGCCTATCTCGCCCACAGCCGGGAAATCGATCCTCTCGAAGTGGCCGTTGCCTTTACGACCGTCGGCAGTCAGCTAGGCTTGGACTGGGCGCAGATGACGGCTACCCGGATCAATCCGTCAGACCCCTGGGACCGGTTGCTGGTTGCGGGCCTGGCGCGCGATTTTCAGCAGATGCGTCTCGACTTCCTGCGCCGGACCCGCGGCAAGGACATGCCGCAATTTGTCGAAAGCTGGGCAGAACGCAATATCGACCGCGTTGCTCAGTTCCGGAAGATCATGGATCGGGCGCAGCAGACCACCAAGCCATCCATCGCCATGCTGGCGCAGATTGCCGGGCAGGCGCGGCTGCTGCTTTCGCGCTAGATCCAGAATCCGAGTATATGGAGCGATACGCCGACCAGCCCGCCCACCAGGGTGCCGTTGACGCGGATGAATTGCAGGTCACGGCCGACTGCATTTTCGACCCGGTCCGTAATCGTCTGCGCATCCCAGCCGCGGACCGTTTCTGACACCAGCTTGACGATATTGTCGCCGTAGCTGTCAACGACGCCAATGACGGCACGTCTGCCGAAGCGGTTGATCTGCCGGTTGAGCAGCTTGTCCTGCTGCAGGCTGTTGCCGAGCTGGATCAGCGCGTCGCCAAATTGGCCGGCCATCGCGGCATTGGGATCACGGGCGGCCCGGAGCAGCGCTTCCCGGCCTTTTTCCCAGATACCATCGAGCCACGAAGCGATCGCCGGATTGTCGATCATCTCGAGCTTCCACTCGTTCACCTTCTGGCGAAGTTCGGGATCATGCTGCAATTCGTTGGCGAGTTGTTCAAGACTCTCTTCCGTCTTGGCGCGGACCGGATGACCGGGATCGGCAGCCATGTCGGCGAGCAGCTTGTAGAGCCCGTCGAGAACCTCGTTGGCGACCCGGTCATCCAGCCCGGTCCAGCGCATCACGGCATTGGCGCGGTCGGTCACGATATTGCGGATCACCAGTTCATTGGTGTCGAGCGTACGATAGGCCCAACGGATGGTGGAATCGATAAGCGGGCCATGACGTTTCTCGGCCATGACCGCCTGGAGAATCTGTCCCATCGGGGTTGCGATGTCGAGGCCGACGGCCTGGGTCTTGACGGCGCCCTTGAACATCGTGCCGAGTCGGTCCTTGTCGAGGGAAGCGATCGCGTCGCCAAGCAGTCTCGATGCGCCGAACTTGAGCCGGCCTTCGCCGCCGCTCGGCGACTTCAGAAAACGTCCGATGCCGCTGGCAAGGTCGACCGTGCGCATACGCTGCGCAACGAGACGCGAAATCAGGAAATTGTCCTTGAGAAAATTGGCCAGCGTGTCGCCGATCCGGTCCTTGTTGCGCGGTATGATCGCGGTGTGCGGGATCGGCAGGCCCATCGGGTGGCGGAACAGGGCGGTTACGGCGAACCAGTCAGCAAGTCCGCCGACCATCGCCGCCTCTGCGAAGGCGCGGACAAAGCCCAGTGCCGGATGCACTTCCTCATAGTTTTTCGACGTGAAATATATGATCGCCATGACCACCAGCATGCCGGTGGCAATGATTTTCATGTCCCGGCCGGCATTCTGGTTTTTCGCTGAAGCGTTTGTTCCGCCTCGGGCGCCTGTTTGAGAGGATATTGGCTTCACTCGGCGGGCTGGACCTCTCCACCGGGGCGATCATGACGATCATCGCCCGGTTTGTAGGTCAGCATCCGGTTGCGCAACCACGGTCCGGCCCGGCGTTCAAACCCGTCTGCCAGGCTGAAACCTGCAGGGACAATGACAAGAGTGAGCAAGGTTGAAACAATCAGACCACCAATCACCACGATCCCCATAGGAGCGCGCCACGCGCCGTCGCCGGTCAGCGAGATAGCGGTTGGTACCATCCCGGCGGTCATCGCTACCGTGGTCATGACGATCGGTTGCGCACGCTTGTGCCCGGCATCCATGATTGCCTCGAACTTCGGTACGCCTTTCTGCATTTCCTCGATCGCAAAATCGATCAGCAGAATAGAGTTTTTACTGACGATGCCGAGCAGCATCAGTACGCCGATCAGCACCGGCATCGACACGGACGTGCCGGTCGCCCAGACCAGCAACATGCCACCCAGTGGCGCCAGGGCCAGCGAGCCCATGTTGACCAGCGGCGACATCAGGCGTTTGTACAGCAAGACCAGCGTGGCAAAGACCAGCAGGATGCCGGCGATCAAGGCGATCATGAAATTGACCGCCAGTTCCTGCTGCCACTCGTCTTCGCCAAAGGCTTCGTTGGACACACCGGTCGGCAGATTCTTCATGATCGGCAATTCGAAGATCGCGGCCATCGCCTCACCCTTGATGACTTCGGGCGCGAGATCGGCACCGACAAATGTCCGGCGGTTCTGGTTATAGCGCTGGATCGACGTCGGCCCGGAACCGAAGCTTACCGAGGCGACGCGGCTGAGCGGAACCGTGCCTCCGGTCGCAATCGGGATTGGCAGGTTTTCGATCGTCGTCAGATCGGCACGCGATGCGAGCGGCAACATGACACGGATCGGAATCTGACGATCCGACAGCGAGAATTTTGCCGCATTCTGATCGATTTCACCCAAAGTTGCGATCCGGATGGTCTGGCTCAGGGCGGCAGTCGTCACGCCGAGCTGGGATGCCAGGTCCATGTGCGGAGTGATGATGATTTCCGGGCGGCTGAGGTCAGCGGCGATCCGGGGAGCGCGGACCAGCTTGAGGTCTTTCATCTGTTCCACCAGCTGGGCGGCCGTGGCATCCAGCAAATTCGGGTCTGATCCGGTCAGCATGATCGAAATATCGCGTCCGGTTCCGCCGCCGCCGTTTTGCGACTGGAACGAAATCCGGGCATCGGGAATTTTCTGAAGCTCAGGCGACAGGCTGCGCTCAAATTCCATCGAGGTTTTCTTGCGATCTTCCTTCAGGCTGACGAAAACCGTGGCGTTGGTTTCGCGAACCCGCGTCAGCGCGCGATCAACCTCGGGCTGAGCATACATGAGGTCCGACACCTGGTCGGCAATTTTTTCGGTCTGCTCGAGCGTGGTTCCAGGCACGACCTCTATCTGGATCCGGCTATTGTCCTGATTTGTCGTCGGTTGAAATTCGCTCGGCGTGATCGCGAACAATATGACCGTCAGGCCGAAGGCGACGACACCGGTCGCCATCATCCAGATACGGTGATCATGGCCCCGGGCCCGGAAACGGCCGGCGCGATATG
Source organism: Parasphingorhabdus flavimaris (assembly GCF_013371215.1). Classification (GTDB taxonomy): domain Bacteria; phylum Pseudomonadota; class Alphaproteobacteria; order Sphingomonadales; family Sphingomonadaceae; genus Parasphingorhabdus; species Parasphingorhabdus flavimaris. The sequence goes on along the minus strand of NZ_JABWMH010000005.1, from coordinate 285,242 downwards.
CATACCAGTCGGCAAAGCGGCTGCCCAGTATGCCGGTCGACTGCCGGATTATATATGCCAGCAACATGGCACCGGCGGAACCGGCGGCGATTCCGGCGATCAGTCCCAAGATGGCCCGCAAAAAGTCGCTTGGTATCAAAGTCGGTATCAGTCCGTAGACAAACATGCCGAGAGCGAATGCTATGCCGACAAAGGCCGCTACGATCACAGTGAACAACAGGAAGCCGACAAGATATTGCCACCATGCCGCTTTGGCGGGAACAAGTGTCTGCCGGATGCGATCGGCTTGCGAACGGTCGAGCACCCATTCCAGCAAGCGCATATAGCGGTCCATCCAGACGCCTTCGCCATGTTCCGCCTGACCATGAGACTTGAGGAAATAGGCAGCTATCATCGGCGTTATCATGCGGGCGACCGCCAGACTCATCAGCACCGAGACAACAACGGTTATGCCGAAATTCTTGAAAAACTGACCGGATATGCCCGGCATCAGTCCGACCGGCAGGAATACGGCGACGATACAGAAGGACGTGGCGACAACCGCAAGGCCGATCTCGTCCGCGGCGTCAATCGACGCCTGATAGGCGGATTTCCCCATACGCATATGGCGCACGATATTCTCGATCTCGACAATGGCATCGTCGACCAGCACACCTGCTACCAGACCGAGCGCGAGCAGGGAGAGAAAGTTGAGATTGAACCCGAGCAGGTCCATGAACCAGAATGTCGGTATCGCGGACAATGGAATGGCAATCGCCGAAATCACCGTAGCCCGCCAGTCGCGGAGGAAGATGAAGACGACGACGACGGCCAGAATCGCGCCTTCGATCATCGCCAGCATCGAGCTCTTATATTGTGATTTGGTATAGATCACGCTGTTGAAAAGTGGGATGAATTCGATCCCCGGAACTTCCGCTGAAATCTTGTCCATAATGACAACCGCTTCGTCATAGACGGTAACGTCGGAAGCGCCGCGCGCGCGGGTCATCGAGAAATTGACGACCTCCACGCCCCTCACCTTGCTGATCGAACTGCGTTCGCCAAAGGAGTCGGTCACTTCTGCAACGTCGCTCAGCTTGATGGTCTGGCCATTGCCGAGGGATATTTGCGTCTGGGACAAGGCAAAGGCATCGTCGGCGTTACCCAAAACGCGGACCGATTGCCGGGTGCCGCCCACTTCCGCCCGGCCACCGGCAGCATTGATATTGACCTGACGCAACACATTGTTGATCTGGCTCGCCGTCACGCCGAGCGCCTGCATCCGGTCCGGTCGCAGGATCACCCTGATTTCTCGGTCCACGCCGCCAAAGCGGTCCACTTCGGCCATTCCGTCAACGGACAGCAGGCGCTTGGCGACCGTGTCGTCAACGAACCAGCTGAGCTGTTCGACGGTCATGTCGTCGGCCTTGACCGCAAAAAATGCAATCGGGCCGCCCACGGCATCGACTTTCGACACTTGCGGTTCCAGAATGCCTTCCGGGAGGGAGCCGCGGACCTGATCGACGGCATTTTTCACTTCGTTGACGCTGTTGTTTACGTCCGCGCCGATTTCAAATTCGACAAATGTGCTGCTGCTGCCTTCGCTCGCGGTCGAGCTGATATTCTTGACCCCGCTGATCGAGCGAACCGCCGCCTCCACCCGCTGGGTGATCTGGCTTTCAATCTCGGTCGGTGCAGCGCCCGGCTGTGAAATGCGCACGGAAACGGCCGGAAATTCGACATCCGGGTTGTTCACGACATCCATGCGGTTGAAGCTCAGCAATCCCGCAAACAGAAGTGCGGCAAAGAGCACCAGCGGAGCGACCGGATTGCGAGTGCTCCATGCGGAAATATTGCGAAGGTTCATCGATCAGGCCTCAAAATCTTGCGCGACTCATGCGCCGCCGGCTTTTTTCTGGACTTTCGGTTGAACGGTTTCACCGGGACTCAGGAAACCGCCGGCTCGAAGTACGACCCTCTCGTTTCCGTTCAGACCGGAGGTCACGGAAATCCCCGCCGCAGTTGTTGCACCGATCACCACATCGCGCCGCACCGCCTTGTTGTCCGCCCCGACAATATAGACAAAGCTGCCCTTGCTGTCATTCTGCAGCGCCGATTCGGGCAGAACGGCAACTTCGGAAGTACCGCTCTCGATCCGCGCGCTGGCGAATCCGCCCGGGCGCAAAGCAGGGTCATAGCCCAGAGCAATTTTGGCGATCCCCTGACGGGATTGCGGATCAATGGTTGGCGAAATCTGCCAGACCTGCCCGGTCAGGTTCTTGTCGGTTCCGACCGGAGTGACTTGGGTGGAAATGCCTACGGAAATATTGGCCAAGTCAGCTTCGCCAAGTTGTGCCTGGAGTTCCATCTCGCCATTTTGTGCCAGCAGGAAGAGAACGCCACTGCCTTGAGTTACCGTCTGCCCAGGTTCGACATTGCGTTCCAATACAAAGCCCGCCTTGGGCGCCACGACGTTCAAACGGTTGTTGCGCGCTCTGGTCTCGTTCAACTGGGCCTGCGCTACCCGCAGACGGGCCGCGGCGGAATCCCGCGTTGCCGTCAAACGGTCGATATCGGCCTTGGAAATGAATCCCCGATCCACCAGCTGTGCTGCGCGATCGAGATTGGCTTGTGCCAGATTGAGATCCGCGCGTGATACGCCTACCGATGCCTCAAGTCCCGCTGCTTGCTGGGATTGGACCGAACGGTCGATACTGGCCATGATCTGGCCCTGCTTGACCCAGTCGCCGGCGTCGACATAGACATTGGTAACCCGGCCACCCTCGCCGACTATGCTGACCGGTATTTCGCGGCGCGCTGCCACGGTCCCGGTTGCGTTGATCGTACGGGTAATCTGCTGTTTCCCGGGTGCCATGACGGTGACCATCGGCGCCTGGCTCGCAACCTCTTCATCGCCCTTGGCTCCGAAAAAATAATTATAACCGATATAGGCGAGCAGAAGTGCGACAGCGACCGCCGCCGCAATGATCAGCGGGCGGCGATTGGCCGCGCGCTGCACCGGGTCGTCCATCATTGAAATTTCGCTACTGGGGATGGCAGATTCATAGTTCATTTTTTCACTCTTCGGTCAGGCCCATATCGCATATTTGCAGCGCGATACACAAAAGAATCGCTGATTTTGGGGTCAATTCGAATTTCACCAGCTGTGTTACATCAATATGGCACTAGCGGCAAGCCGGAACAGGTTTCTGCCAGGCTTGCAAGCCGTGGTTCGACCAACGACCGATATTATCTTATCAAAGGGCCGGTTCGTTCCCGAACCGGCCCCTGATATTCCCGAAAATTCTTCTGGAAGAACAGGTGTTAACGAACCCGTCCGCGTTGAATCAGGTTGAGAATCAACAACAAGACCACCGCGCCAACAAAAGCCGTGAACAAGCCGGTGATCGAAAATTCCTGAATAGTACCGCCAAACCCGAAATAGCCTCCGACAAAATTGCCGATCACGGATCCTATGATGCCGACGATAATATTCCAGAAAACGCCCATCGAAGCATCACGCCCCATCACCATGCTGGCCAACCAACCTGCAACGCCGCCAACTATCAATGCAATAATCCAACCCATATAATCCTCCTGCTTAGACGCAAGCGTGGATAACTACCCACGCGAATAGTGCCACATAGAGGATTTTCAGGGTGACTTGAAGGAATAAAAAGAACCGCCGGAGTTACTCCGGCGGTTCTGGCAAGGCTTTGAGCGTATGAAACGCCGTTAATATTTTTGCTGGCGCTCGTACAGGTCCCGATAATGTTGAATGCGCGTGACCCGCAATCCCGGCATTCCGGACCGGTCAACTGCCCGTTGCCAGGAGGCGAATTCTTCCAGCGAAAGGTCATAGCGGTCGCATACTTCGTCTACGGTCAGCAGGCCGCCGTTGACCGCCGCGACCACTTCCGCCTTGCGACGGACCACCCAGCGAGTCGTACCAGGTTTCGGCAAATCACCAATGGTGAGCGGTTCACCCAGGGGGCCGACAACTTGCGCTGGTTTTATTTTTTGGTTTTCAATCATACTACCCTCAATTTTTTGCCTTTCGGCATTTGGCCCTGTTTTTGTTCCGTCTGGTCTTCGTAACAACAGAGCTTTTCAATTACCTGAATTGCCAAGGTAAACGCCGCGTTTACAAATTCGATTATTCATTCATGTCGTCGATCTTCCTATTTGCCAGGTCCGGTCTGAAGCAGCCCGTTCCAAACAAATTTGCTTTCTTGCGGCTCGCCATGTCCGACCGCATCCGTCCGGCAAAATAGGCCATCCGGTTGTCCAGGAACGAGGCAGGAGTTGCCGACTGCGGGACAATCAGGCCCTTGCTGGCAGCGTCATAATAGCGCGCTGACTGGCTGGAAGCCTGTCGCGCAATCGCGTGGGCCAGCAAAGCCTGCCGGTCCGCGACTTTTGTCGCAACGCCGGCATAGTCATCCGAGATGGCCCGTTCCAAGTCCTGATGGGGGAAGTTCATTTCCATAGACGCCGGTCTAGCAGCGAAGGTATAAACTTGTGTAAAAGGGCTGTTCACACCACCTTAGGACTAGTTAAGCAATCCTTCCCTTGTGCGGACCCGTTCGTGCCAAAATGGAGCAAATGGCGCGAATAAAGGGGATTGGATTGCAGCGCTGGCGCAATCCGCAGGATTTCTCTAGGGACTGCAATTGTTATGACAGATAGAATCAACGGAAATTTTCAGCTCGGTGACGATCTGACGGGAAAGCGCATCGTCGTTGCCATGTCGGGCGGCGTCGATTCGAGCGTGGTCGCAGCTCTCGCGGCGCGAACCGGTGCGGAAACCATCGGCATCACCCTGCAGCTATATGACCATGGTGAAGCGGTCGGCCGCGTCGGAAGCTGCTGTGCCGGACAGGATATCCGCGATGCGCGTGCCGTGGCCGACCGGCTTGGCATCGCGCATTATGTTTTTGACCATGCCAGCCGGTTCAAGGATTCGGTGATGGATGTCTTCGCCGACGAATATATGGCCGGCCGGACACCGATCCCCTGCGTGCAGTGCAATATGGGAGTCAAATTCACCGACCTGCTGCAATTGTCCCGCGAGCTGGGTGCCGACTGTCTGGCGACCGGGCATTATGTCCGCCGCGTCGCGACTCCGGAAGGATCAGAATTGCACCGGGCCCATGATCCTGCGCGTGACCAGAGCTACTTCCTGTTTGCGACCACCCAGGATCAGCTGGACTATCTGCGATTCCCCCTCGGCGACATGCCCAAGACACAGGTTCGCGAAATCGCCGAAGACATGGGGCTGGCGGTGGCATTCAAACCCGACAGCCAGGATATCTGTTTCGTTCCCAATGGTGATTATGCCAGCGTCGTCCGGAAATTGCGGCCGGACGCCGACGATGACGGGGAGATTGTCCATATCGACGGCACCGTGATGGGGCGGCACAAGGGGCTCATCCATTATACAGTCGGACAGCGCAAGGGACTGGAGATTGGCGGGCAGGCCGAGCCGCTCTATGTCATCCGGCTGGAACCAGATGCAAAACGCGTCATTGTCGGGCCGAAAGCGGCGCTGGCGGTTGCGTCGGCTTCTCTTCGCGACATCAACTGGATCGGCGGTGACTATGCCGGACCGGTCGAGGTAAAGGTCCGTTCAATGTCCAAGCCGACCCTGGCGCGTCTGGAGGGCCAAAAACTGGAATTCCACAATCCGGAATTCGGAGTGGCGCCAGGCCAGGCTGCGGTTTTCTATCACAAGGAACGGGTTCTGGGTGGTGGCTGGATCGAATCGACCGATGCGGTCGAGCAGCAATGGCTGGCGGGCGTGGAAGTCTAGGTTCAATCGGCCTGCAGCGCGGCCTCGGTCAGCATCACGCAGCCCCAGCCTTCTCGAAATTCAGCCGTGGCCGAGGCAATCATTAGCGCGGACGCCGTCACCCTTTTGCGCTCGTCATCCAGCGACAGGCCGACGACTTCCATGCCGGGCTCAAAATCCTTGCGACAGTCCTCGATATCCCGTCCGCCGACATAATGGCAGGAACAAGCTACGCGGGCACCATAAGCGGTGCCGACTCTCATCTGGCCTTTGATGAAGCTGAAATTATACGCCAATAGCGCGATCAGGATGAGCAGGAACAGGCTACCGACATATAATGCGATGCGTTTCCTGGTGAGGGGTGCGCGCGAAGTGCCTTTTACAGTTGCCATAGCGGCTTCTATTGGTGCAACGTCGCAAAATGCACAAGATTAAAGTCGCTTTCATACCATCCCTGATGCTTGCCCTCTCCGCGTGCGGAGCGACCGGCGAACCCGAGGCGGCGCCCCAAAAAACTGCGGCGGAACTTGCCTATATCTCCGATGAGACACCGATCCCGAAATCACGGCTGGATGCCGCAATCGCCCCGCTTTTCGACGACCCGGCAATGGCCGAGACGCGAGCGTTGCTGGTGATGTATCGCGGGCGGGTCATCGCTGAACGCTACGGCGAAGGATATGACGAGGACACAAGGTTCATCAGCTGGTCGATGGCCAAAAGTTTCACCGGTGCATTGATCGGGTTTCTGGTTGCCGACGGCCGGCTGGTGCTGGACGACCCCGCGCCGGTGCCCGCCTGGCAGAGGCCCGGCGATCCGCGCGGCGATATCACGCTACGGCATTTGCTGCACATGTCTTCCGGGCTCGATCATACCGAGGGACCCGAGGAAGACGGGAAGACTGTGTTCGAGGCGGATACCAACCGGATGCTGTTCATGGATGGCGCGCAAGACACCGCGGCTTATGCCGAGGCCCGCCCGATGGAGGCCAAGCCCGGCGAGAAGTTCGAATATAGCAGCGCCACCAGCATCATTCTTGCCGACATCATTACCCGCACCCTGACCGAGAGCACCGACCCGCTGGTCCGGCGTGACGTGACATTGCGCTTTATCCGCGGGCGACTGCTCGAGCCGCTGGGGATGGACGGCACTTACCCGGAATTCGATCAGAATGGCACATTTCTGGGTGGCAGCTTCGTTCATGCGACCGCGCGCGACTATGCGACATTCGGCGAATTTCTGCGCCACAATGGCGCCAAGAAAGGCGCGCAGCATTTGCCGGTCAGCTGGGTCAGGTTCATGAAAAAATCATCGCCAAACGATCCGGCCTATGGCGGTCATATCTGGCTCAACAACCAGCGACCCGAAGGCCGGAACACGGTGCTGTTCCCCGACAATGGTCCGGACACCATCTTCGCCGCCCTGGGCCATCTCGGTCAGCAGATCGTGGTCTCACCCGAGCAACAGTTGACGGTGGTCCGGCTCGGTAAGACCCAGGATGATGTTCTCGCGCCGATGCGCGCCCAGATCGGCAAGATCATGGCGCTGTTTCCGATCAGGGGTTAGGCGCCCGCCGGGGGTAGCCGAAATATCCCTTCAACCACCGTCACGCATCGCCCGCCGAGCCACGCCCGGTCACCGTCGAGACGGCAATTGACATAACCCCCGCGTTGGCTTGCCTGATAGGCGGTGAAATTGTCCCGACCCAATTTGCTGGCCCAAAAAGGCGTCAGCACCGCATGGGCCGATCCGGTCACACTGTCTTCGTCGACGCCGCCGCCCGGCACGAAAACCCGGCTCAGCACATCGGTGTCCTTGCCCGGCGCGGTGCAGATAAACTGCGCATTGCCAAGCGCGGCGAGGGCCTTCAGGTCCGGCCTGAGGGCCAGCACCTCATCTGCGCTAGCATAGCGAAGGACATGATAGCGCCCTTCATGAAACTGGGTTTCGACCGGGCTGCCGCCGAGCAGGGCGACGATTTCCGGCATGGCTTTCGGCGCGGGCGGATAGGCCGGCAGGTCGAGCGCATAGCCTTCACCGTCCCGTTTGACCGTCAATGTGCCGGCCTGGCGAGTCCGGAAGGTCACTTGCTGCCGTTCCGGATCTTGCGACAGGATGATATGCCCGCTGGCAAGCGTGGCATGACCGCAAAGGGCGATTTCCACCGTCGGCGTGAACCAGCGCAGTTCGTAATCCGCGTCGCCGCTGTCATCGGGCAGGTAAAATGCGGTTTCGGCGAAATTATTCTCCTCGCCAATCGCTTGCAGGACCGCATCATCCGGCCAGCTGTCGAGCGGCATTACCGCTGCCTGATTGCCGGTAAAGGGGCGGTCGGCAAATGCGTCGACGTGATAATAAGGCAGGTTTGTCATGGGTAGAGCAGTCCTTCTGTCCAGGCATCACCATCAGGTGAAAATATCCGGCGCTCGTGCAGGCGGTGCGCCTGGTCTTGCCAGAATTCAAAATGTGCCGGTGTGAGGCGATAGCCCGACCAGTGCGGCGGACGCGGTACTTCGCCGCCTTCAAAGCGCTTGGTCATTTCCGCAAAACGGGCTTCGAAGGTTGCGCGACTGTCGAGCGGGCTGGATTGGTCTGATGCCCATGCTCCCAGCTGGGAATCGCGGCCGCGGGTCGCAAAATAGGCATCCGCGGTGGCGTCCGGCACGCGGGAAAGAGACCCTTCGATCCGGATCTGGCGGCGCAGGCTTTTCCAGTGGAACAATATCGCCGCCTTGGGGTTTTCCGCTATATCGCCTGCCTTGCGGCTTCGCTGGTTGGTATAGAAAATGAAACCGTCAGGGCCATGACCTTTCAGCAATACCATTCGCGCGGACGGCTGCCCGTCGGCGTCGGCGGTGGCAATCGTCATCGCATTGCTATCATTGATCTCGGTTTTGCGCGCTTCGGCAAACCAGTTATCGAACAGGGAAAAGGGATCGGTCATGGCATGGCTCTAACATTCCGCGATGCGCTCGCAAACAAACAAAATTTTGCCCGGCGACAAGAGCGCATTATCTGCTAGGATCGTCGCAAACAGGGGGCGTTATGAACTGGGATCTGATTTTCACAATTACCAATAATTATGCGTTGCTGATGTGGCTGATACTTGCCTTCGCGCCACGTCGCACCCCGATCATGACGGCTATATTCTATGGCGGTGTGGGGCTTCTGGCCGGCGCCTATGCGGTGATTGTCATTCCCATGATGACAGGCCTGATCGACGGCGGCAGTGGTGGCATCCCTGACTTTTCCACCCTCGCCGGCGTCCAGCAACTGCTCTCGAGTCCGGGCGGCGCGACCATAGGGTGGATCCATTATCTCGCCTTTGATCTGTTCGTCGGTCTCTGGGTCGCACGCAATGCGGACAAATACGGGTTTGCGCGTTGGCTTCAGGTCCCTATCCTGTTCTTCGTGCTGATGCTCGGGCCGTTGGGGCTGGTTCTCTACCTGCTTTTACGTTTCACCCGGCATAACAAGGTTGCGGATGCCGTTATACCCGAATAAAACACTGGAGTTGAAAATTGGCGGGAAATACCAATCTCGGCATGGTAAGGATTTGAAAAAGGTTAGATAATGATAGATCCCTATCAAGCATTGGGAGTTGCCAAAGGCGCGGACGAGAAGGAGATCAAATCCGCCTATCGCAAGCTCGCCAAGGAACTGCACCCCGACAAGAACAAGGACAACCCCAAGGCGACGGAACGTTTTTCCGACGTCACCAAGGCCTATGACCTGTTGTTGGACAAGGACAAGCGCGCGCAATATGATCGTGGCGAGATAGACGGGGAAGGAAATCCAACCTCGCCATTCGGCTATGGTAGCGGAGGCGGCTATCAGCGGGGGCCGGGCGGCCAGCAGCATGATTTCGGCAATGGCGGCGCGGATTTCGGCGATATTTTTGAAGGTCTTTTTGGCGGCGGCGGTCGCAGCGGCGGCTCGCCGTTCGGTGGCCATCAGCGCAGCGCGCCGCCACCCAAAGGCGCGAATGTCGCTTATCGGCTGAAAGTCGAATTTATCTCGGCAGCCACGCTGCAAAAACAACGGATCACGCTTGAAGATGGCAAGACCATTGACCTCAGCCTCCCCAAGGGTGTCGAGGAAGGCACGCAAATGCGGCTCAGCGGCAAGGGCCGCCCCGGCCCGGGTGGCAATGGTGATGCGATTGTCACCATTCACATCAATCCCCATCCCTTTTATGATCGTGATGGCGACAATATTAGGCTGGAACTGCCGATCAGTCTCAAGGAAGCGGTGGAGGGAGCCAAGATCAAGGTTCCTACGGTTGACGGGCCGGTCATGCTTTCGATCCCGGCCGGATCGGATTCGGGCAAGACATTGCGGCTGAAGAACAGGGGCTTTCACAACAAATCCGGCGTGCGGGGCAATCAGCTGGTGACTTTGATGATCACCCTGCCGAAAAAGGATGAAAAACTCGAAGCCTTCGTGAAAGACTGGGCCCCCAAAGACAATCCGCGCGCCAGCATGGGTGTATAGGCTTGGCCCGGATCCGCCATGTCTGAACTATCGCCCGAGGCGCGGCGCCGCGACAGGGGCGGCCGAAGCATACTAGGCATTCGAGCCAGCGAGCCGCTGGCGGATGAAAGTCTGGCACGCCGTGCCTTCATGGTTCTCGAACGCACCGCAGTGGGCGTCTATTATGACGGCTTCACCTTTGCCGGAAATTTCGCCTATCTGTCGCTGCTTGCCGTCTTCTCTTTCTTCATCGTTGCCGCTGCCGTCGTCGGCGGTTTTGGCCAGACCGCTGTCGGTATTGAAATTGTGGAAGCTTTCCTCGTGACCGTCCCGCCGTCGGTCGCGCGTGCGCTTCACGATCCGATCAATGACGCGATGACTGCGCGGACCGGGCCGTTGCTCTGGTTCAGCGCGATCGTCGGGCTGTGGACGACCACCAGCCTGATCGAAACGATCCGGGAAATTCTCCATCGCGCCTATGGGGTGCAGGCGCAGCGATCATTCTGGGAATATCGACTGACATCCACCATACTCATTCTTTTCTCCGTCTTTTTCGCGATGCTGGCGCTCAGCGCGCAATTTATCGTTGCCGGTATCACGGGGTTCCTCGGAACTTTTTTCCCTGCGGTCGAGACCGATGCCTTGTGGCTTTCGCTATCCAATGCAATTCCGTTTCTGGTACTGTTTGCAACGCTCTATCTTCTGTTCCGCCTGCTCACGCCGCGCCAGTATCGGCCGCGCCAATATCCCAAATGGCCGGGAGCGGTGTTCATCAGCGGCTGGTGGCTGTTGATCACCGGTTTGTTGCCGGTTTTCCTCAAATATGCCGCGAACTATCAGCTGACCTATGGCAGCCTTGCCGGGGTCATGATCACGCTGATCTTTTTCTATCTGGTCGGCCTTGGCATGGTGATCGGAGCAGAAATCAATGCCGCCCTCGCCGACCGTCCTGCGAGCAAGGAAGTTAGCGAATGATCCGCTGGAAAATCATCCGGATACAGTTTATTGGCGACAACAATCGGAATTCAGGAGATATCGGCAATGAGTGATTTAATGAAGGGCAAGCGAGGCTTGATCATGGGGCTTGCCAATAACAAGTCACTGGCATGGGGTATCGCACAGCGCCTGGCGGCCGATGGCGCCGAACTGGCGATCAGCTATCAGGGTGAAGTCATGGCCAAGCGGGTCAGGCCGCTGGCCGAACAGCTGGACTGCGATTTCCTGATCGACTGCGACGTCAGCGATATGGACCAGCTCGATTCCGCATTTGCGGAAATCGAAAAGCGCTGGGGAAAGCTGGATTTTGTCGTCCATGCGATCGGCTTCACCAACAAGGAAGCGTTGCGCGGCAAATATTACGACGTGACTCTCGATGATTTCCTGATGACCATGAACATCAGTGTCTACAGCTTTACCGCGGTTGCAAAGCGCGCCGCTGCGCTGATGAGCGCAGGAGGATCGATGCTGACCTTGTCCTATTATGGTGCCGAGAAGGTGATCCCGCACTATAATGTCATGGGCGTAGCCAAATCCGCGCTTGAAACCTCGGTCAAATATCTCGCGAATGATGTCGGTCCTGACGGCATCCGCGTGAACGCTATTTCTGCCGGGCCGATCAAGACCCTGGCCGCTTCCGGAATCGGTGACTTCCGCTACATATTGAAATGGAACGAGCTGAATTCGCCACTGCGGCGCAATGTCACGATCGATGACGTGGGTGCATCGGCTCTCTATTTCCTCTCCGATCTCTCTGCTGGCGTCACCGGCGAGACCCATCATGTCGATGCCGGCTATCATACGGTGGGCATGAAGCAGGAAGACGCGCCCGACATAGCGCTGGATTGATCATTTCCGTTTTTTGGTGAATGATCGTTTTACACATAGAATTGAACCTATCAACGCGGAGAGCGGGTCTTGAGTTTTAACGTCTTTGGTCACGCCTTCCGCTTTTCCACCTGGGGAGAAAGCCACGGACCTGCGCTTGGCGCAGTGGTCGACGGCTGTCCTCCCGGGCTGCCGTTGAGCGAGGCCGATATCCAGCCGTTTCTCGATGCGCGGCGGCCCGGCCAGTCGAAATATACGACCCAGCGGCAAGAGCCTGATCAGGTCAGAATCCTCTCGGGTGTGTTCGAGGGCAAGACCACCGGTACACCGGTCTCGTTGATGATCGAAAATGTCGATCAACGGTCCAAGGATTATAGCGAGGTCGCCAAAGCCTATCGTCCCGGCCATGCCGACTATGCCTATGACCAGAAATACGGCTTTCGGGATTATCGCGGCGGTGGACGGTCGAGCGCCCGCGAAACCGCGGCCCGTGTCGCTGCTGGCGCTGTTGCCCGGCTGGTGATTCCGGAAGTGACGGTCCGGGCATGGGTTGCCGAAATCGGTGGCGATGCCATCGATCCTGCGAATTTTGATGCCGGTGAGATCGGCAACAACCCGTTTTTCTGCCCCGATCCGGTGGCGGCGAAGCGATGGGAAGCGCTGGTCGACAGCGCGCGCAAGGATGGCAGCAGCATCGGCGCGATTATCGCGTGCGAAGCGACCGGCGTCCCCGCCGGATGGGGCGCGCCCGTTTATGCCAAGATGGATAGCGAAATCGCCGCTGCAATGATGACCATAAATGCTACCAAGGGTGTCGAAATTGGCGACGGCTTTGCCGCCGCCCGTCTGCGCGGCGAAGACAATGCCGACGCGATGCGACCCGGTAAAAGCGGGCCCGAATTTCTCGCCAACCATAGCGGTGGCACAGCTGGCGGGATATCAACCGGCCAACCGATTTTCTGCCGGGTTGCGTTCAAGCCGACCAGTTCGATCCTGACTCCGGTTCCGACCATCACGCCCGATGGCGAGGCGACCGAAATATCGACGAAAGGCCGCCACGATCCTTGTGTCGGTATTCGCGGGGTTCCCGTCGTCGAGGCAATGATGGCGCTGGTTCTCGCGGACCAGAAACTGATGCACCGGGCGCAATGTGGATGAACGGGATGTTGAAACCGGCCGTCGCGGTTATCTGGCCCGGCGAACTTTATAGAAGGTTGTTCCTGATCAATGGTTGACCTCATTCTCCATATTCTCAACGAATATATCCAGGCCCACAAGGCGATCATCGGGCTCGTCATTCTCGGCTTCATGTTCGCCGGTTTCGTGATGGAGCGCTTTCCGGCTGCAGTGGTCGCGGTGCTTGGCGCATGTATGTTCTTGTTCCTCGGCATCATCGATTCTGACGGACTGTTCTCGGTCTTTTCCAACACCGCACCGATCACCATCGCGGCCATGTTCATCCTTTCGGGAGCCTTGCTCAGGACCGGGACGATTGACGCGATCGCCGGGTTCATCATCAAACGGGCCAAGCAACACCCCAAATTGGCGGTCGCGGAGATGTTTCTGGGCGCCTTTGTCGCCTCCGCCTTCATGAACAACACGCCGGTTGTGATCGTCCTGATTCCGATCATCATCCGCCTGTCGCGGGCGACCGGCTTCTCGTCCAAGAAATTGCTGATCCCGCTGAGCTTCATCTGCATATTGGGCGGTACGACCACCCTGATAGGAACCTCGACCAACCTGATTGTCGATGCGGTTGCCCGCGATCAGGGGCTCGCCGGGTTCGGGATTTTCGAGATCACGCCTTATGGCCTGATTGCCGCGACCGCCGGCACCGTCATGATGGTCCTGTTCAGCAGCTGGCTGCTTCCCGGCGGCCAAGTGCAGGGCGAGTTCGACAGCAACGACGAAAGCGCCTTCCTGACCGAACTGACGGTCCGCCGCAAGGCCACCATAATCGACAGGCAGCTCTCCACCGTTCCCGAATTGCGCCGGGCTGGTCTGGAGGTCACTGCGGTGAAAAGATTGAGCAGCTATATTCGTCATGACCTTGATTCCCACATATTGCGGGCGGGTGACCGGGTGGTGGTGCAGCTCGATCTTGCCGAACTGATCTCGCTGCGAAAATCGGAAGATTTCAAGATCGGAATCGTCCACAAGGGTGATGTCGGGGCGCTGGGCGAAGAGCTGGTCGAGGCGACGGTGGCCCCCAGCCATCCCAGCATCGGCAACCGGCTCTATGACATTCCCTTTCTGTCGCAGCTGAACGTCCGCGTTCTCGGGATGACCCGCTATCGCAACCTGCCGCGGTCCGATCTGACCAATGCCCGTATCCACGCGGCCGACCGCTTGCTGGTGACCGGTTCCAGCGAAGATATCCGCCGCATGTATCAGAACCCCAATCTGTTCGGGGTCGGGCAGACCAAAATCCGTGCCTTTCGCCGGGACCGTGCGCCGATTGCGATCGGTGCACTGGTCGCGGTGGTGGTTCTTGCTGCGCTCAACGTCATTCCGCTTGCGGTCGCCGCCATATTGGCGGTGGGCGCAATCCTGTTGGCCCGTTGTATCGATGCGGAAGAAGCATGGGGTTCGATCGACGGCAATGTTCTCGTCCTGATATTCGGGATGCTGGCCGTGGGTCTTGGTCTGGAACAGGCCGGCAGCGTCAACCTGCTGGTTGCCGAACTGACACCGTTTCTCCGCGAGGTGCCGCCCTGGGGGCTGGTATTTGCAATCTATATCCTGTCGGTGATCATGACCGAAATCGTGACGAACAACGCGGTCGCGATCATCATCACGCCGATAGCGATAGCGCTGGGCACTGATCTGGGCGTCGATCCACGGCCGCTGGTGATCGCGGTGATGTTTGCCGCTTCGGCCAGCTTTGCGACGCCAATCGGCTATCAAACCAACACATTGGTCTATGCGGCCGGCAATTACCGGTTCACCGATTTCTTCAAGGCCGGTATTCCGCTCACCTTCGGGGTTGGCCTGTCAACCTGCCTGGCGATTAGCTTCTGGATGTAGCACGGCTCTAAACGCTTGCCGCCCTCTGTTGCGGAGGATAGATATGCGCAGGGACAAAGGGGAATAATTCAATATGCTGGCTTTCTGGTTCAAGATTCCGCTTTGGCAGCGGGTCATCGCGGCGCTCATACTCGGTGTTGTCACCGGACTAATCTGGGGGCCCGAGTCAGAAACCATCAAATGGATCGGCGATTTCTTCATCAAGGCGATCAAGATGCTGGTCGTCCCCCTGATCTTCTTCTCGCTGGTTGCCGGCGTCGCGGCGCTCGGCGATCTCAAGAAACTGGGCAGCGTGGGTGGACGGGCGATGCTCCTGTTCGTGATAACCGGACAGATTGCCGCCTGGCTGGGGCTGGCGCTCGGGACATTCTTCCAGCCCGGAAAGGGCGTCGATACCGACGCCATCGAAATGGGCGATACGCCTGCGCCCAATGATACCACCGCCGTCGACATGATTCTCTCGATCGTTCCCGACAGCCCTGTTCAGGTTATGGCCGATGTTCGCGTATTGCCGCTGATCGTCTTCGCCCTGCTGATCGGCATCGGCATACTGATGGCTAAGGAAGATGGAAAGCCGCTGGCCAGGATCTTCGATAGCGGTGCCATCGTGATGCAGAAGGTCACGATGATCGTGATGGAACTGACGCCTTTTGGTGTGTTCGCGCTGATGGCCTGGGTCGCCGGCACATTGGGCATAGATGCGCTGCTCTCGCTGGCGCAGCTGGTCGGGCTCAATTATCTCGGCTGCCTGCTGATCATCGGCATCGTCTATTCGGGAATGATCAAATTCGTCGCGAAACTGCCGGTAATCGATTTCTTCCGCGGCATCGTCGATGCGATAGCGGTCAGCTATTCTACCGCCTCCTCCAACGCGACCCTGCCGGTCACGCTGCGCTGCGTCGAACGCAATCTGGGTGTCCGCAATTCCGTGGCGAGCTTCGTCGTTTCCCTTGGGGCGACGATCAACATGAATGGCACCGCCATGTATCTCGGTCTCGCGACCCTGTTCGGCGCGCAGATTTTTGGCGTCGATCTCAGCTTTGGCGATTATGTCCTGATCTCGATCACTTCAACTCTCGGCGCGATCGGCGCAGCGGGCATCCCGGGAGCGGGCCTGATCATGATGGCGCTGGTCTTTGGCAGCGTCGGCGTGCCGCTCGAAACCATCGCCTTTGTCGCCGGCGTCGACCGGATCATGGACATGATGCGCACGACCACCAATGTCTCGGGAGATGCCGCAGTCGCGGTGACGGTCGCCTCGATGACCGGAGAGATCGACCGGGCGGAAATGATCTCCGCGGACGACGTCTAGGATATTA
Source organism: Parasphingorhabdus flavimaris (assembly GCF_013371215.1). Lineage (GTDB taxonomy): Bacteria > Pseudomonadota > Alphaproteobacteria > Sphingomonadales > Sphingomonadaceae > Parasphingorhabdus > Parasphingorhabdus flavimaris. The sequence goes on along the minus strand of NZ_JABWMH010000005.1, from coordinate 268,831 downwards.
GTAGGGAGGGTCTTTTCTGGAGCGCTGGGCCTTGGCGGCTTCGGCCCACCACCTCAGATCGTCCGCAAATTTTGGAAAATTGCGGGCGAGCCGATCTCCGTCACTGCCCGTGGGTGCCCCCGTTTCGTCGAAGGCCTTGTGGACGCCGCCCAGTGCCAGGGGCATCGACGTCACAACCATTCCCATTTCGCCCAATATCGCGCGCCAGTGCATCATGGAGCGAACACCGGCAAACGGGCCCGCAGAATAGCTGGCAATCGCTGCAGGCCGCCAGAACCATTCTTCCAGAAAATGGTCCGTAAGATTCTTCAGTCCCGGCTGGACACCCCAATTATATTCGCCTGCGACAAACACAAATCCGTCGGCATTTCGAATGACGGATGCGACTTTCTCCATCGATTCCGGGGCTTCGCCCGCCGGATATTCCTTGTACATCCGGTCAAGCATGGGGAGGTCAACCTCCTGCGCATCGACCAGGTCAACGCTGTCTCCGCCCTCGGCAAAGCTTCGGGCAAGATATTGAGCATAGGCAATGCCATTGCGATCTCGTCGATATGAACCGTAAAAAACCGCAATTTGCATATCAATGTCCTTATGCTTTTAATCCGCAAACGGATCGGTCACCAATATCGTATCTTCACGCTCCGGCGAAGTGCTCACCAAAGCCACCGGACACTGGATCAATTCCTCGACCCGCTTGATATATTTGATCGCCTGCGCCGGCAAATCAGCCCAGCTGCGCGCGCCTGCGGTGGATTCGCTCCAGCCTTGCATGGTCTCGTAAATCGGTTTGACCGCGGCCTGATCCTGATGGTGCGGCGGCAGATAGTCATAGGTCATGCCATTCAGATCATAGCCGACACAGATTTTCAGTTCCTTGAAGCCGTCGAGCACGTCGAGTTTGGTCAGGGCGATGCCATGGACACCGGACACGGCCAGAGCCTGCCGGACCAGTACCGCATCGAACCAGCCGCAACGCCGCTGCCTGCCGGTAACCGTTCCGAATTCATGGCCACGTTCGCCAAGCCGCTGGCCGATATCGTCGTCCAGCTCGGTCGGGAAGGGGCCGGAACCGACGCGGGTCGTGTAAGCCTTGGTGATACCGAGGACATAGCCGGTACCGGATGGTCCGATGCCGGAGCCGCCAGCCGCCGTGCCCGAAATGGTATTGGAGCTGGTGACAAAGGGATAGGTGCCGTGGTCGACATCCAGCAGCACGCCCTGCGCGCCCTCGAACAATATGCGCTTGCCGTCGCGCCGCGCTTCGTTGAGCCGTTTCCAGACCGGCTGGGCATATTGCAATACGCTGTCGGCAATTTCCTTCAGGTCGTTCAGCAGACGCTCGCGGTCAACCGGCGGTTCGCCAAAGCCGGCGCGCAACGCGTCATGATGGGCGCAGAGCCGGTCGAGCTGCGGGCCGAGATCGTCGAGATGGGCGAGATCGCACACCCGGATCGCCCGGCGGCCGACCTTGTCTTCATAGGCCGGGCCAATGCCGCGCCGGGTCGTGCCTATCTTGCCCTTGCCGCTGGCGTCCTCGCGCATGGCATCGAGATCGCGGTGGATCGGCAGGATCAGCGGGCAGGTTTCGGCAATGCCGAAATTGTCTGTATTGATAGCGACGCCCTGGCTTTCCAGCTTCGCAATTTCCTCCCGCAAATGCCACGGGTCGAGGACCACGCCATTGCCGATGATCGACAACGCGCCGCGCACGATACCCGAGGGCAGCAGCGACAATTTGTAGACGGCACCATCGACAACCAGCGTGTGGCCGGCATTATGTCCACCCTGGAAGCGGACGACAACGTCGGCGCGTTCGGACAGCCAGTCGACAATCTTGCCCTTGCCCTCATCGCCCCATTGCGCGCCGATTACCGTTACATTGGCCATGGATTCACTTTCCTATAATGGTTCCGGCTGATCGCCGTTCAAGATATGCGTACAACCAAGCGCCTGCGCCTGATCCTTGTCGGACAGAGCCGCGACCGTGCGCCAGCCAGCGTCACGCAGGCGGGCTGCCGCTGCGCGGTCATGTCCGACAGGCAAGAATATCTGGTCGCGGAGCTGCGCTCCGAAGCCGGCGTCGATCAGCGGATTGGGGTAAAGCGAAAAGCCGACTGCAGCTTCGGTGTTGCCATCGGGACGATTGATCTGATAGCTGCCGCCGCGTCCCAGCGCGCCTATAAAAGTATCGGCATAGAGCGTGAAGCCGAACCAGTTCTGATATTCAAATCCGTGTCGTTCGGTCGGGTCCAGCGTGAGGCTCGCCTTGCCCTTGATGCTTGCCGCGATCTGCGAAACACCGTCCAGCCGCGTGTCGAGCAGTCCATCGGTATCAAACGCGCGCAATCTGGCCATCGCCTCGTCAAACGGGCCGGTTGCTTCAATCAGCGGCAGATAGCCGGTTGCGCCGATCGCGCTGAGGCCGCCGGCATCTTTCATGTCCAGTTCGCTGCGTACCTCGTCGATCTGGGTCTGGTTCAGCGGCAACGGGCCCGCCGCCAATATGTCAATCAGGTCGGGCAGGGTGAAATCAACCGTGATGCCGGTGACACCCGCTCGTTCCAGCGCTTCGATCGCGACCGAGACAATCTCGCTGGCGGCGATGACGCTGTCGTTGCCGATCAGCTCTGCCCCGATTTGCAAACGGCTGCGTTCCGGCTGCAACTGGCCGGAGCGCAGTTTCAGAACCTGGCCCGAATAGCTCAGTCTCAGCGGGCGGGGCCGGTCGGCAAGGCTTGTGGTCGCAATCCGGCCGATCTGTACCGTCATGTCCGGCCGCAATGCCAGCGTGCGTTGCGAAATCGGATCGACAAAACGCATCAGGTCGCTGCTCGACGCACCCTGCATCCGCTCGGCCAGGCCGTCCTCATATTCCGCGAGTGGCGGCGACACACGGGCATAGCCATGGCTGGCCAGCGTATCGAGTACATCGCGCTCCAGTCGCGATGCCGCCTCGGCAAAAGGCGGCAACGCGTCATGGAATCCTTCGGGCAAGAGATTGGATGGCGTTCTCATGGCCTGCTCCATAGCCCAAGCAAAGGCTCAGGCCATCCTTTTTCTTGGCTTTTGGCCGTTCAATCTAAAAGCGCAGGGCCTTGACCGTTTTGACGCCTTCCAGCTGACAAACGGACCAGAGCACTGGCTCTTCAACCGGCGAATCGATCGAAAGCAGCAACACCGCTTCGCCACCCGGCGCATCGCTGCGACGGCCGAGGTGGAAGGTACCGATATTGACGCCGGCTGCGCCAAGCGTCGAACCGACGCTGCCGATAAAGCCGGGCTGATCCTGGTTGACGACATAGAGCATGTCGCCTTCGAGATCGGCTTCGACCTTGATGCCGAACATCTCGACCAGCCGCGGGCCGGAAGATCCGAACAGGGTGCCGGCAACCGATTTTTCGCCTTCGTCGGTGGTCACGGAAACGCGGACCAACGTGTGATAGTCGCCTTCACGCTCGTGGCGGATTTCGCGAACGTCAAGGCCGCGTTCTTTCGCCAGATAGGGCGCGTTGACCATGTTGACCGTGTCGCTATAGGCGCGCATCAGGCCGGCCAGCACCGCTGCCGTAATCGGCTTCTGGTCCAGTTCGGCGGCCGCGCCTTCCACTTCGACGGAGACACCCTTGATCTGGTCAGCGGCGAGCTGGCCGACAAGCGAACCCAATTGGGTGGCAAGCGTCATATAGGGTTTCAGCTTCGGAGCCTGTTCGGCGGAAAGGCTGGGCATGTTGAGCGCGTTTTCGACGCCGCCGTTGACCAGATAATCGGCCATCTGCTCGGCCACCTGGATTGCGACATTGACCTGGGCTTCGCTGGTGGAAGCACCCAGATGCGGCGTACAAATAAGGTTTGGCGCGCCGAACAACGGGTTTTCCTTCGCCGGCTCCTGGGCGAACACATCGAGCGCAGCGCCCGCGACATGGCCTGATTCCAGAGCATCCTTCAACGCCGCTTCGTCGATCAATCCGCCGCGCGCGCAGTTGATGATACGAACGCCCGGCTTGGTCTTGGCCAGCGCTTCGGCAGACAGGATATTGCGCGTCTGGTCGGTGAGCGGGGTGTGCATGGTGATAAAGTCGGCGCGGGCGAGCAGATCGTCCAGCGAGACTTTTTCGACACCCATTTCAACGGCCCGCTCTTCGGTCAGGAACGGGTCATAGGCCACAACCTTCATCCGCAGGCCAATGGCGCGTTCGGCGACGATCGAGCCGATATTGCCGGCACCGATCAGGCCAAGCGTCTTGCTGGTCAGCTCGACGCCCATGAATTTGGACTTTTCCCATTTGCCGGCTTGGGTCGACGCGTCGGCGGAGGGAAGCTGGCGCGCGAGAGCGAACATCAGGGCGATGGCATGTTCTGCCGTGGTGATGCTGTTGCCGAACGGGGTGTTCATGACCACAACGCCCTTGGCGGAGGCGGCAGGAATATCGACATTGTCGACACCGATTCCGGCGCGTCCAACCACTTTCAGATTGGTTGCCGCTTCCAGTATTTCAGGCGTGACCGTGGTCGAGGAGCGAATGGCAAGGCCGTCATATTCGCCGATGATCTTCATCAGCTCTTCTGGCGTCTGGCCGGTGATTTCGTCAACTTCGCAGCCACGCTCGCGGAAAATCTCGGCGGCTTTCGGGTCCATTTTGTCGGATATAAGTACTTTTGGCATGATAATGTTCCTTGTCGGAATGATCGCACCGGCACGGGCCGGCTTAAAGACCAATGGCGCTATCGCAGGACATTGGTCTGGCCCCGGCTCTCGCCGGGGCGACACAAGTTCAGGAAAGTTCGGCTTTCACCTGAGCATAAGCCCATTCGATCCACAGCAGCAGACGGCGAATGTCTTCCTGCTCGACCGTCGAACCGCACCAGATGCGCAGCGACGGCGGTGCATCACGATAGCCGTTGAAGTCGTAGGCAATGTCCATTTTCTCGAGCATTGCGGCGATCTTCTTGGGCACGGAGGCCTTGGCATCGTCGTCGAGACCGTCATACCAGTTGCCCTGGAACACCATGCAGACGCCGGTGTTGGTCCATTTTGCCGGATCGCTGACCATGTTGCGCATCCACGGCGTGGCTTCGATCCAGTCGTGAACGGTTTTCGCGTTGCGGTCCGCGCGGGCATGCAGTTCGGGCAGGCCGCCGATCGACTTGGCCCATTCGAGCGAAGCGATATAGTCTTCGGTGGCAAGCAGCGATGGCGTGTTGATCGTCGCGCCTTCAAAGATCGCGGTATTGAGCTTGTCGCCCTTTTTCACCCGGAAGATTTTCGGCAGCGGCCAGGACGGGCTGTAGCTTTCGATCCGTTCGACGGCGCGCGGGCTGAGGATCAGCATGCCGTGACCGGCTTCCGATCCCATGACCTTCTGCCAGCTGTAGGTGGTGGCATCGAGCTTGGACCAGTCCATCGGCTGGGCAAAGACGGCGCTGGTTGCGTCGTTGATCGTGACACCTTCGCGGTCGTCGGCGATCCAGTCGGTGTTTGGAATTTTCGCGCCCGAGGTCGTGCCGTTCCAGGTGAAGACAATATCGTCACCCTTGTCGATCGAGGTCAGGTCGGGAATTTCGCCATAATCGGCTTCAAGGACGGTCAGATTGGCAGGTTTGAGCTGCTTGACGGCGTCCTGAATCCAGACATTGCCGAAGCTTTCCCATGCGGCAACGGTCACCGGGCGGGCGCCCAGCATGTTCCACATCGCCAGTTCGACGGCGCCGGTATCGGAGGCCGGCACGATGCCGATCAGATAGTCGTCGGGGATGCCGAGCAGCTCGCGACTAAGGTCGATCGCATATTTCAGACGCGCCTTGCCGGTCGCGGAACGGTGCGAACGACCCATGGCGATGGTGTTGATCTTGTCGAGGGACCAGCCGGGGAATTTGGCTGTCGGACCCGAAGAAAAATTCGGGCAGTCAGGACGCAATTCTGGCGTCGGTACATTGGTATCAGTCATTTAAACGCTTCTCCTTACAGAGAGCTCGCGCGGCGTTGGGACCGCGTGGCCCGGCGCCGCTTTGTATGGTGCGGCGCAGCATGTCAAGCGCGATCTTGGTTGCGAATGATACCGTCTATTGCTTGCGGAAAAGAATCTCGCCGCGGCGTGAAACCAGCAGTTTTTCGAGCGATACAGGGTGGAAATAGGCTTCTACGCGGTCACCTTCGGGGGTGGTGCCATAGACTTCGTAGCAGCCGCCATCGATCTTCGATTTTTTGATCGTCCAGCCTTTTTTGACCAGATCGGCTTTCAGCTCGTCCTGCGTTTTCCAACCGGATTGCGGACCCGCTTCGCAGCTCATCTTGCCGGTCGCAAGGGCAGGGGAGGACAGGCCTGCGGTGGCGATCAAGGCAGTCGCAGCAGCGGTGATTACAGAATATTTCATTGTCAGTTTCTCCAGATCAATTCGGTCTACAGCGATTCGCGCTGCGTCAGTCCATTATTTCTTCTGCCATATATGATAATGACTCTCAATAGCTCCAATAGCAGAAGCGGAATAAAATGTGCCAGGGCCCCGCCTACGCCATCGTGGATTAACAGCCAATGAGCAAGCGTCAGCAGCGCGGCGATATAGACCAGTCGTTGCAAATGCTTCCAACTTTGTTTCAGGCGCCGCATCGACAGGTTGTTGCTGGTCACAGCCAGCGGCACAAAGACTAACAGGGCCGCCCAGCCGGTCCAGATGCCCGGCGCCCAGAATTCGGCCAATATGGGCTCGAGAGCCTCCATGTCGATGATGTAGAATATCAGGTGGAGCATGCCATATCCAAAGGCAGCAAGTCCGAAGGACCGGCGTCGCTTCATCATCCATGCGATCCACTGCCGGTTCCCGAATATAACGGATAGCGGTGTGATGATCATGGCGACGATCATGAACCGGGCCGAGAATTCTCCCGTCGGATGGAGCATGTCCATCGCGATGATATCGCCGGCCAAATATCCGCGGACCATCAGAATTGCCGGTATCGACAATAATATCCAGAAGACCGGCAGGCTGTTCAATTTCCGCAAAATTTTCATGCCATTGTCTTGGATATTGCGGGCCGGATGGTCCAGTATAAAATTGTCGCAACTTGTCGCCTGGCCGGTGTGACGCCGTGGAAGGAAAAAATTAACCACGGCCATCAGGCTAAAATTAACCATCTTGTGCCATAGATAAGAACATGAAATTCACCTTAGACGACAAACGCCGAGGGCGAACAATCGCGACTCTGGGACTGGTCTCGCTGTTGCTCAGCGCCTGTGGAGCGATACCCTCCGGAAACGGAAGCGGGTCGCAACGGCCTCAGGCCTCCGCCGGTCTCGGCTCTTTCGATCCATCGCCTTCCGCGCGGCAATGTTTCAGTGACCTCGGAAAGGCAAATGTCCGCTTTTCACCGCTGCCCAATCGGCAGTTCAGCGGCGGATGCAGCCAGATCGACAGTATCAAGCTGCTCGATGTCGGGGCGGATGTGACCAATCTCGGTCCGGTCAAATGCGAGCTGGCAAGCAAATTTGCCGCATGGACCGAATATGCCGTCAAACGCGCAGCCCGCCAGTATCTCGGCAGCGATCTGCAGCGTATCGAAACCATGGGCAGCTACAGTTGCCGGAACATCGCTGGCTCGGGTAAATTGTCGCAACATGCGCATGCCAATGCGATTGACGTATCCGCCTTCGTGCTGACCGACGGGCGGCGAATCACGGTTGAAAACAACTGGCAGAGCGGACGCCGCGAAATGCAGTTTCTCGCGGCGATCCACGACAGCGCCTGCAAGCGTTTCGGTACCGTGCTCAGCCCCGATTATAACGCCGCCCATCGCAACCATTTCCATCTCGACATGAGCGGCAACGGATATTGTCGTTAGGCTCGACAAGGCCACTGGCCAGTCGTTAATCTATGCGTTAGGGCTGGCCGATGACAAATAAAGATCTCCACGACCACCGTTTTCACCACGCCAAGCAGGAAGCCGAATTCGCCGAAAAGGCAGCGGTCAGCACGGCTCAGACCCGGGACCCGGCCTATCGGCTGGCCTTTCAGGATACCGAGTTTCTGCTCCGCGAAGAATTGCGTCCGGTCCGGTTCCAGCTCGAACTGCTAAAGCCCGAAATGCTGCTTGACGAAGCGAACATCGGATCGACACTGGTGATGTACGGTTCCGCGCGCATCCCCGAGCCCGACAAGGCCGATGCGCTGATCGAGGCGGCGCCGGACGAGGAATCCCGCAGGATCGCCGTGCGCCTCAAAGAAAAAGCCAAATATTATGACGAAGCCCGCAATCTTGCTCGCTTGGCCAGCGCCTGCGGCATTTCCAGCGACGGCAAGCGCGACTTCGTCGTCTGCTCCGGCGGCGGGCCGTCGATCATGGAGGCGGCCAATCGCGGCGCTGCCGATGTCGGCAAAGAGTCGATCGGTCTCAACATTGTCTTGCCGCACGAGCAAGCGCCCAATGAATATGTGACGCCTTCGCTCAGCTTCCAGTTCCACTATTTCGCTCTGAGGAAGATGCACTTCCTGCTCCGGGCGAGAGCGGTAGCCGTGTTTCCGGGCGGATTTGGCACGCTGGATGAGTTTCTCGAACTGGTTACGCTGGTCCAGACCGGCAAGATGGAACCGCTTCCGATATTATTGTTCGGCAAGGACTTCTGGAACCGGGTGGTCAACTTCGACGCCCTGGCCGACGAGGGCACGATCAGCCGCAAGGATCTCGAGCTGTTCCAGTTTGTCGAAACCGCGGACGAGGCCTGGGATGTTATCCAGAAATTTTACGAACTGGACTGCGGCTAGAGCAATAAAGGCGGCCTGCGTTTGGGCCGCCTTATTCCTTGCCAGCTATTCTGCGGTTGCCGCTGCGTCTGCTTCTACCGCTTCAACGGCTTCGGCGTCCGTGCCAGCTTCCGCTTCGGCGGCTTCTTCCGCCGGTGCTTCTTCGATCACCGGTGCGGCTGGCAGGGCTATGTTCGATCCCTGCGCGTTCAGATAGACCATCAAATTGGCGCGATCTTCCGCCTTGCCGAGACCGGCGAAGGTCATCTTTGTGCCATCGGCATATTTGCGAGGCGACTTCAGCCACGCATCCATATTCGTCCAGTCCCAATTGCCTTCTTTGCTTTTCAAAGCGTCGCTATAGGCAAAGCCGGCGACATGGGCGTGCGGCTTGCCCATGGTGTCCCAGAGATTCGGACCGATGCCATTGGCACCGCCCTGGTTGATCGTGTGGCATGCTGCGCATTTGGCGAAAACTTTTTCGCCTGCGGCGGCATCGGCGGTTTGCAGCAAGGTCTCGATCGACGGACCGGCATCAGCAGCGCCACCTGAGGATTCAACGCCTTCGATTTCGAAACCCATGACTTCTGGGCGCTCGTGCTTTCCGGCGTGAAAATATTTTCCGCTAACGATGGAAAATCCGAGGGCGGCGATGCCGCCAGCCAGTACCCAGCCTGCGATGGTGTTGCTGTTGCTCATATATTCTCTCAAACCCCTGAGTGAGCGGCGGCCGAGGGCCTGCCAAATTTGTGCTGTCTGTAAAGAGGCCTACGAACCAAAGCAAGGCCTCAATTGCCGCCAAACATGCAATTGTGGGTGTAAAATATCGATCGTCACATTCATCGGGCCAGTAATTTCTTGCCCCGCGCGGTCCCGTTCGACTATCGCTTCGCTGCAAAAGAGGGGCATGATGGACAGCTTTCCGAAAAACGCATTGGGCATGGTCAGGAAAATGACCGAAAAAGGCGCTGAAATGCCGGAAAAGGCGATTGCCTTTCAGGGCGCGCCCGGTGCCAATTCCCATCTCGCTGCGCTCGATTATGCGGCTGACGGCCTCCCGGTTCCCTGCTTCTCCTTCGAGGACGCCATCGATGCGGTCAAACAGGGCACCGCAGGCTGCGCGATCATCCCGATTGAAAATTCGCTCCACGGCCGGGTTGCCGACATTCACTTCCTGCTGCCCGAATCGGGCCTCCATATTGTCGACGAATATTTCATGCCGATCGCACATTGTCTGATGGCGAAATCTGCCGATGCCGAAATCAGGACGGCGATGAGCCATCCCCAGGCGCTCGGCCAGTGCCGCCATTATCTGCGCAAGCGCGGGATCATTCCGGTAGCCTATGCCGACACGGCTGCGGCGGCAGCATTTGTGGCCCAGTCCGACGACCCCCATGCCGCGGCTATCGCGCCCCGGCTCGCCGCGCAAATTTACGGCCTGCAACCGCTCGAGGATGCGATCGAGGATTCGCCGGACAATATCACCCGCTTTGTCATATTGGCGCCCGAGGCGACAATGCCCGAAGCCGATGGTCCGTTGATGACGACCTTTGTGTTCGAGGTAAAAAATATTCCGGCCGCCCTGTATAAGGCGATGGGCAGCTTTGCGACCAACGGCGTCAACATGACCAAGCTGGAAAGCTATCAGCAGGGCAGCAGTTTTGCGGCGACTGAATTCTACACCGATATCGAAGGCGCTCCCGGCGATCCGGCGGTCGATCGGGCGCTTGAGGAACTCGGCTTTCACTGCAATAGCGTACGGATATTGGGAACCTACCGGCAGGCCCGGCCCCGGACGGTGGCAGGCTAGCGTCCAGCCAGTTTCTTCGCTTCTGCCAGATGGGTCCGACCGATACGGATTTCCGTGTCACATTTGAGACAGGCGATCCACACGCCGCCGCCGTCATGGCGCAGGCCGGCAATCCAGTCGCGCCGGACCAGATGCGAGCGGTGGAGACGGATGAATTCTTCCGGATTGAGCCTTTCTTCCAGGCCGGTGATCGTCTGGTGCAGCAGATAGCTGACGGGGCCGACGTGCAGCCGCATATAGTCGCGCTCGGCCTCGACCCGGTCGATTTCGGTGGCGACGATGCGTCGCAGTTCGGATTTATACGGTACCCAGAATTCTTCCGCCCAGGGTGAATCTTCCGCCTCGTCGTTGCGGGGTTCGGCGGTGCGTTCCCTTACCCGCGAGATCGCCAGGGTCAGCCGCTCGTTCTCGACCGGTTTCAGGACATAGTCGATGGCCGCAACATCAAACGCCTCGACCGCAAAACGATCAAAAGCTGTTACGAATATGATTGCCGGAGCATCGCTCTTGCCGGACAATGCCCGTGCGACATCCAGCCCGTCCTTGCCCGGCATGGCGATGTCGAGCAGCAGCAGATCCGGTTGCAACTGTTCGGTCAGGCGCAGCGCCGCTTCGCCATCGCTGGCGGTGCCGATCAGGTCTATGTCGGCTTGCCGCGCGCAAAGCAGCTGCAGCCGTTCGATCGCAAGCGGTTCATCGTCGACAATCAGGGTCTTGAGCGGGCGGGCTTCGATATCGTCCATCATGGGTTATCCAGCATCAGTGGCAAGGTTAATTGGGCAATATAGCCGCCTTTTTCCGGACGGACAGTCTGCAGGCTGGCCTGTCGGCCAAAGCGGGTTTCCAGACGATCGCGGACATTGGCGAGGCCGATTCCGCTGCTGGGACCATTGTCATCCAGATCGACCGGACGCCGGTCCCCGTCATCGGCAACCGTCAGGATCAGATTGTCACCCTCGGACCGCGCGCTGATCGAAATGGTCACCGGGCGCTTGCTGTGGGCGACGCTGTGCTTGATCGCATTTTCGACCAGCGGCTGGAGGATCAGGCCGGGTACCAGCACGCCGAGCAGTTCGTCGGGAATGCTGACGCTTGTTCTGAGCCGTTTGGGAAAGCGGACCGCCTCGATATCGAGATAGAGATTTTGCAGGTGCACCTCTTCCGACAAGGGCACATCCTCGAGCGGGTCGCCCGACAGGCTGGTGCGATAGAATTTCGACAGGTTGAGGATCATTTCCTCCGCCTCTTCCGGCTGACTGCGCATCACCAGTGTGCTCAGGCTGTTGAGGGTGTTGAACAGGAAATGCGGATTGACCTGATAGCGCAGCGACCGCAGTTCGGCATCCTGGGCTGCCTGGGCAAAACGTGCCGCCTTGCGCTCCACCTGCCGGACTTCCCCGGCATAGCTCAGGGTCAGATACAGGGACGCCCAGCTGATGACGAAGAAAAAGCGCGAGGTGGCATCTTCGGAAATGGATTTCAGCGCAAAATTGTCCTGCGCGAGATATTCCCGCATCTTCTCGACATGGGCCTCGTCCCACAGGTTCTCCGGATAATAGATATTGAAGACATAATGGTTCATCGAAGCGATGATGATGGCGCAGGGAATGGATGCGGCGAATGCCGTGATGATCCGGGTCGATAGCGCCTTGTCCTCGAATTGCCGGAGAAACAAGTACAGCAGATAGGTGATGCCAATCCCGAAGATCGTCACGATGACCCTTCGTGACGCCATTTCACCCTGGGCCGGCCAATCACCGATTGAGACCCGCAACGTCAGGATGATCACATAGAAAAGCCAGAATCCCAGAATCGACAGGATAGCAACCTGATGTCCGACCGACGGCTTGTGGCTTCCAAGTTCAAATTTTCTCATATGCATTCAGTTCATGGTTCGTACGCAGCTTAGGACAATATGGTATCAATTGTCTCTAGGGGAATCGTGACCGGTCGAAACAGGCTTGCGGTTGGTCGAAACTTTCTAAGCCTGGCGCGCAATATTCCAATTTTTGCCGCCTCCCGCCAAATAAAGGCGCGGGATTTTAATCAATTGCTAACCATATTTTGGTCAAGTGTCGGGGTGGGATGATCCAGAGGGAGTCGAGCCGACATGACCAAGGAAATACAACCCGTTCCCGGAGCGATGACTCTGGCGGAGATGAAAGAATTCGCGAGCTTCAGCTCGGCAACCCAACGCTATATCCGGCGTTCGCTTGATGTCGGGCTTGATCGCTCGGATGCCGTCGAGACATGGTCGCGTGATACGGTCGAAGAAGCGGGTATCAAGGTCCAGATGTCCTTGTACCGCCGCCTCGATGCTATTCGCCGGGACATTCCGGAAGATTGCGCCATCGACAGTATCGAGGCTTTCATGCCATCGCTGATCTCGCTGGCCGCCTTCGATCTCGGCCAGGGCCGTATCCACAGCTTTCCGGCCTTTCGCTTTCTCTACGAGCGCCTGCTCGGCCCGGAATCGCGCCCGTGGTTGCCCGGAGCCTTTTGTGCGGCGGCATCGCTACCGCATCTTCATCCGAAAACCCGCAAGGGCTTGCTGCAATCGATCAGCGAAGCGGCCGCAACCGCCCCCGGCTGGTCCAACCGCGAACCCAGTTTCTTCCCCGAATGGGTAGAAAAAGTCGATGTAAGCAAAGCGGCGCACTGACCGCCAATATCTGAAAACGCTATCTAGGCGGTCGCCGGTCGTCCGGTTATCGCCGCTTCATATTCGCTTTCGGCCCGCTGGATCAAATGCCGGTCATCCTCGTTCCACGGATGGAATCCGGGCAGGAAGAATTTGAACCAGGGGATGATGATCGCTCGCGCAATACCGGGCTTGAACAGCAGAAATTTCAGCAGCTTCAATTTTACCCGCCATCCGCTAATGCCGTCCTGCGCAAGCAGGTCGAGCGTGTCGCGCCAGCGGTTGCCCCAGAAATTGCGGGTGATGAGCAGCATCATCAGCGCTTTTACCTGCCAGCGTTTCCGGCGGCTCCAGTCCCTGGTTGCATATAGCCAGGTGTCATAGGCGACGCCCTTGTGCTCAATCTCTTCCAGAGCATGCCAGCACCAAAGGTCGGTGGTTTCCGGATCAGAGCCCTCCCAATGTTTGGGATTGGCGAGAAATTGCTGCGCCATGATCGCGGTGAAATGCTCGAGAATCATCGTTGCCGCCAGATTGGTGATCTTGGGCCGGTCCTTGGTCATTGCCAGCGATTCGGTGATCCGCTTCTCGATCCGGCTCGTGTCATATCCATTTTCCTCGACCCGGCGGTTGAGCGCCAGATGTTCCCGGCTATGGATGATTTCCTGTTTCACAAAGGCGCGGATTTCATTTTGCAATTTGGCGGGCGTACAATCCCGAAATTCCTTGACGCTCTCGATGAAAAAAGCCTCGCCGCGCGGAAAGGTGAGCGACAGGCAATTGTAGAAGGCGGTCGCAACCGGATCGCCATTTTGCCAATATTTTCCCGGCTTATAGTCCGCATCCCGTCCGAAACGGCGGTCCCGCGGAGTAATATCATGGCCCGCCGGTGTCGGCGTGTGAATGGTTTCCGGTTCGGAGCTAAGGGAGCTAAGCATATTCATCAGATGTTTCCATAATGGGAAATGCGGCTTATAGCCGATTGAAGAATAATGAAGGTTACTTACATAAATGTCAATAGCAAAGAGACGTCTATCACCGGAAGCAAGTCGTGGCATGGCGCTCGCGGCCGCCCGCGATTTGCTGATTGAATCCGGCCCGCAATCGGTCACTCTGAAGGCGGTCGCCGGACGGATCGGGCGTACCCATGCTAATTTATTGCACCATTTTGGGTCGGCCTCGGGCCTGCAAAAGGCGCTCGCGGCCTATTTGTCCGACGAAGTATGCGGCGTGATTGCGCAGGCGATCATGAAAACCCGCAGCGGAGAGGGGACCGTGCGAGACATTGTCGACCTCACCTTCGACGCTTTTGACAAACAGGGAGCCGCGGCGCTCTGGTCCTGGATGATGCTGACCGGCAACGAAGACGCGCTCGATCCGATTGTCGATGCGATTCACGCTCTGGTCGACGATATCGGCGAAGGTGGGCACGAAGACCACGAAATGCATGAAGACACGCTGGCGCTGGTTCTGATGGCGCTGGGTGATGCGCTGATCGGTGAGCGCCTGTCCGGTTCGCTGGACCTGGCACGCAATTCCGCCCGTGATATGGCTGAACGCCAGTTGGGGCACGCCCTCGAACGCTGGCAGCAGGAGCATGAAGCCTAGGCTTCAATCACCGGTCTAGTCTTTTGCGAATAGCTGATCGTCGCTGGCAAAGGCCTTGAACTCGAGCGCGTTGCCGCTGGGATCACAAAAGAACATCGTCGCCTGCTCGCCGGCCTGTCCCCTGAAGCGGACCGTCGGGGCGATGACAAAGTCGGTGTCTTTCGCGATCAGCCGGTCGGCCAGCGCCTGCCAGTCGGGCATCGTCAACACGACTCCGAAATGGGGAACCGGTACCTGTTCGCCATCGACCGGGTTGAGCAGTTGGCGGCCATCCATATGCTCGTCGAGATGGGTGACGATCTGGTGTCCGTAGAGGCTGAAATCAACCCAGTGACTGTCGCTGCGGCCTTCCGGGCACCGCAGCAGGTCGCCATAAAATGCGCGCGCTTCGGCAATGTCACGTACCGGGAAGGCGAGGTGGAAGGGGCGTAGCGGACTCGACGGTTCAGTGCTCATATTTGCGGCCTTTGTCTTCGGGTGCGGCGAGGGTGAAACAATGATCATAATCGAGGTCGGAACCCTGGCCGAGCGCCTCCTGTTGCCTGGCATCGGCCAGCATCGTTTCGCGCTCCTGCGTCAGCAGGATATCGCTTTCCTGACCGCTGAGCCCTTCCGCGCGCATCTTGTCGCGGGCGCGACTGTCGAGAACTGCGGCGAGAGTCTTGAGATCCTGCGCCGTCTTGGACAGACCTTCGCGGCTGTGAACCTCTTCATATGCCAGTTGCAGCATCCCGGCGCACTGGTTGAGGTCGGGCTTGGGCCTGGGCGGTATCGCGATATCGAGCAAGGGCAGGCATTGCGCCATTTCCGTTTCGAAGACCTCGTCTGCGGCGGCACCATTGCCGCCCTTGGCTTGTTGCGCCGCGACCGCGGCCACAATCTCCTGCCGGACCTCTTCTCTGCTCCTGCCCGTCTCGCTCATGATCCGTTCCCCGACCAGCCCGGCATAGGTCGCGCCGCGTTCGATAAGCAGTGGATAGTCGAGAGCGCTGGCAACGCCGCGCTCCTGTTCGGATGCGATGATCGCGAGGACGGCGACACAGGTGAGGTCGCGGCTCTGCGTTTCGGTGAGCGGCGTCGCTTGCGCCGTGGCCGGTTGCGAGAGGGCGAGCATCAGGAGAGCGATCAGGTTCATCGGCATGCAATAGCAATGAAATCCATGTTCCGGCAATTAGCAATTGAATGGCGACACCGAACACGGCAAAAGCCGCCGGTGTCAAAACTTCAAGATATGATCACCCGCCATCCTTACGGAATTTCGCTGCTTGCCGGCGGAATCAGCGCGACCGGCTTTGCGCCGCTGAACCTGTGGCCGCTGACGCTGCTGATGCTGGCTCTGTGGATCGCCATATTGATCCAGGCGCAGAGTCGCAAAGCCGCCTTTTTCGCCGGCTGGCTTTTCGGCCTCGGCCATTTCATCATCGGCCTCAACTGGATCGCCAAGGCCTTCACCTTTCAAGCAGCGATGCCGGGATGGATGGGCTATGTCGCGGTGGTGCTATTGTCGCTCTATCTGGCGGTGTTCCCGGCCTTGGCTGCTATTATGGCATGGTCGCTCGGCAGGAAGAGCCCGTGGGCCTTCATCCTCGCCCTGGCCGGAGCATGGATCGTCACCGAATGGTTGCGTAGCTGGGTGTTCAGCGGGTTTATTTGGAATCCCCTGTCCGTGACATTGCCTTCTGGCCTGTGGGCCGGCTCTGCCCTTGTCGGTACATATGGTCTCGCGGCGGTCGCTATAATCGTTGCGGGGCTCTGTTTGCAGATCGCCGTCGCTGCGAGCGGCCGGCGCTGGCGGCAGGCGTCGATCATGGCGCTGCCCGTCATTGTCATTCTTTCGCTGGCAGCAGTTATGTCGCCCCGTGCGGGCGCGGGCAAAGCGCAGGATGGTTCCCCCATCACCATCGTCCAGCCCAATATCGGCCAGCAGGACAAATGGAAGGCAGGCTATGAGGCCGAAAATCTTGCAAAACTTGCTGGACTGACAACAAGAAAAGATAGCGAACCGCGCATCCTGTTCTGGCCGGAAGCAGCAATCCCCGATTATCTCGAGACCGGATATCCGGCCCGCTATTATTACGGCCGCCCGCCCGAAATGGTGCGCCAGCAACTGGGTGCGTTGATGAAGCCCGGCGACGTGCTGGTGCTGGGTGCGCTCAAACTCGAATTTGACGAAGCCGAAGGCCGAGCGGTCGGCGCGCGCAACAGCGTCTTTGCGATGGATCAGCAGGGCGAACTATTGGGACGCTATGACAAGAGCCATCTGGTGCCTTATGGCGAATATCTGCCGATGCGGCCGCTGTTGTCGGCGATCGGCCTGTCCCGTCTGGTGCCCGGTGATTTTGATTTCTGGCCGGGGCCCGGACCCCGTTCGCTCGATCTCGGCAAATTTGGCAAGGCCGGGCTTCAGGTCTGTTACGAGATCATATTCTCGGGACAGGTCGTCGATCGCGACAATCGGCCGGACTTCATCTTTAATCCCTCGAATGATGCCTGGTTCGGAGAATGGGGACCGCCGCAGCATCTGGCGCAGGCGCGATTGCGGGCGATCGAGGAAGGCTTGCCGGTCATCCGCTCGACCCCGACCGGCATTTCAGCCCTGATCAATGCCGACGGCGCCATCGTGGCGAGTGTGCCGATGGGTCAGGCGGGCAGGATCGATGCAAATCTGCCGCCGGCCAAGTCACCCACGGTTTTCGCGCGCTACGGACAGATATTGCCGCTGGCTCTGGCGATATTTTTGCTGTTGTCTGCCATTGCCATAAGGGTTCGCGGTCGCTAAAGCACATATAAACTTTTCCTTATGTCCCATAGGTCGACCCCATTTGCGACCATAATTCAGGATTTAGCTATGCGCTCAGAATTTATTTTCACGTCCGAATCGGTCTCTGAAGGCCATCCTGACAAAGTATCCGACCAGATTTCAGACACCATCGTTGATCTGTTCCTGTCCAGGGACCCCGAAGCGCGGGTGGCTTGCGAAACCCTGACCACCACCGACCGGGTGATTCTCGCGGGAGAGGTTCGCGGCGAGGGCATGATCGATACCGACGGCAATTGGGCGCCGGGCGCTCTGGAAGAAATCGAGAATGCTGTCCGGCAGACGGTCAAGAAAATCGGCTATGAGCAAGACGGCTTTCACTGGCAGAACCTGACCTTCGAAAACCATTTGCACCCGCAATCCGCCCATATCGCCCAGGGCGTTGACGAAAGCGGCAACAAGGATGAAGGCGCCGGCGATCAGGGGATCATGTTCGGCTATGCCAGCGACGAAACACCGGATCTCATGCCCGCGACATTGCAATATTCGCATCAGATATTGAAACAGATGGCCAACGACCGCCACAGCGGCAAGGCGCCGTTCCTCGAGCCTGACAGCAAAAGCCAGGTAACCCTGCGCTATGTCAACGAAGTGCCGGTAGAGGCGATTGCCCTGGTGGTGTCGACCCAGCACGCGCCAGGCTATTTCAAGGACAGCGACAATCCTGCACTTTATCAGGAATTGCGCGACTATGTGATGGGCGTGTTCCACTCGGTGTTGCCCGAGGGCTTCATCACCGACAAGACCGTGATCCACGTCAACCCGACCGGCCGCTTTGAAATCGGCGGGCCCGACGGCGACGCCGGCCTCACCGGTCGCAAGATCATCGTCGACACCTATGGCGGCGCGAGCCCGCATGGCGGCGGCGCTTTCTCCGGCAAGGATCCGACCAAGGTCGATCGCTCCGCAGCCTATATTACCCGCTATATGGCGAAGAATATCGTCGCAGCCGGCCTTGCCAAGCGTTGCGCGATCCAGCTTTCCTACGCCATCGGCGTCGCCGAACCGCTGTCGATCAACGTAGATCTGCACGGCACCGGGACGGTCAGCGAAGAGAAGCTCGAGGAAATCTTGCCAAAGCTCGTTCGCCTCACGCCCAAGGGCATCCGCACCCATCTTGGCCTGAACAAGCCGATCTATAGCCCGACCGCCGCTTACGGCCATTTCGGTCGCAAGGCAGAAGGTGATCTGTTTACCTGGGAACGGACCGACCTGGTGGACGCGCTCAAAGCCGCGGTCTGAACAAGCTCTTGTCGGCAGAAATCTCAGCGTCATGACCGCAAATAACGAAGGTGATCCGACCACGATCCGCCAGCTATATGGCCGCCGTCAGGGTCATGCGCTGCGCGACCAGCAGGTCGAGCTGATCGAGAAACTGCTGCCGCAAATCGCTGTCCCGGTCGAAGGTCCGGTGTCATCGAAAACGTTATTCGACGGCGATCGGCCGATGCATTTCGAAATCGGTTTTGGCGCCGGGGAGCATCTGGCCACCCGTGCGGACATGCTTCCCGATCACGGCTTTATCGGTTGCGAGCCCTATCTAAACGGCGTGGTCGGCGCATTGCAGCATATTCGCGATAAACGCTTGGCCAATGTTCGCCTGCACATGGGCAATGCGCTGGATGTGCTGGAAAGAATTCCGGACGGCTCGCTGAGTTTTGTCTATCTGCTCCATCCCGATCCATGGCCAAAGGCGCGCCACGCCAAGCGGCGATTCATGAATCACGGGCCGGTCGACATGATTGCCGCAAAGCTGAAGCCGGGCGGGGAATTTCGGTTCGGCACCGATCATCCGGTCTATCTGGAATGGGCCTGCATGATCATGAACCAGCGCAGCGAGTTCGAATGGCTGTGCGACGGTCCGGAAAGCTGGACGAACCGCCCGGGTGGCTGGCCGGAGACACGTTATGAAGCCAAGGCCCGGCGTCAGGGTCACGATGTCTGGTATTTCCGCTACCGTCGCATGTAAACCAATGGGTTTCAATCTGCACCTTATCAGATGCTTGAAATTCCGCCATTTCCGGCTGTGGTAACCAATTTTCAACCATGATCGTTAGGCATGTTGCCATGCCGAACCTTAACCTTCCTTGTCTAGAAAACGCTTAACCAGAACCATCGGTTGGGTCGCTACCAATCAAGACAAGAGGTTTAAAAACATATGGACAGAATTCCAGCGACGGCCAAATCACCGACCGATGCCGAGCGCCCCCAAGAAACCGACGCCCGAAAAAACCCGACGCCGATCGATCTCAATATCCAATGTCGCAACCGGCATTTTGCCAGCGCGGTGATCGAACGCCGCCGCTGGATCGGTGGTGACCCCTATGCGTCGGCATTTTTTAATTGCCTGTCGGCGATCTTCCCCAAGGGTGAGGCGCTGTTTATCGAGGTGCTGAAGAAATATCGCGACCGTACGCCACCCAAGTTGCAGGGCGAGATTCGTTCCTTCATCCAGCAGGAAGCAACCCACAGTCGCGAGCATCATTTTTTCAACCAGCATCTGGCTAGTTGCGATCTGGATATCTCGCGGCTTGAAGAGTCGATCAGCAACGTTGTGTCATATATCAGGGCGCAGCCGGAGATAATCCATCTCGTCGCGACCATGTGTATCGAACATATCACGGCGATTCTGGCCGCCGAGGTGATTGCCAATCCGCGGCATTTCGAACATGCCGACGAGGAGCAACGCAAGCTCTGGCTGTGGCATTCCTCGGAAGAGGTCGAGCACAAGGGCGTGGCCTATGACACCTGGCTTCACATAACCAGGGACTGGAATCCGCTGAAACGCTGGTATGTACGCAGCGCGTTTATGGCCAAGATCTCCCTCGGCTTTACGATAAACCGGACCAGGGGCGTGATCGATCTGCTGCGCCAGGATGGCATCACCGGATTCCGCGCATGGATCGGGCTTGCCCATTATGCGCTGGTCGGCCCCGCTCCTCTGCGGCGGACGATATGGCCGTGGTTGCAGTTTTTCAAACCCGGCTTCCATCCGTGGGACATCGATGATCGCCACCTCATTCAGCTCGCCGAGAGCGAATATGAAGCGGCGATCATGGATCAACCGCCGGTGACTGTCGCCGCCCTGGTCCCCAAAGATGCGCCGGTCGAGGAATATGTTAAAAAAGTAGCCTGACCGGCTCTGATGGAATCAGGCTGCCATCGGTCGCATGATGTCGCTATCGTCATCCGCGGCCAATTGCAGCCTGAACTGGACCGCGTCCACTTTTTCGCCCCGTCCCTTCGAATAGCGCGGCGCAATCTGGCCAGTGGGCCTGAAACCGAGCTTTCTCAAGACTTTTCCGGACCCGGGATTGTCGACAAAATGCTCCGCCAGCATGTCGCGATGACCAACAGCCCGGGCAATTTCTATCGCTGCACGGCCCGCCTCGGTTGCATAGCCGCGTCCCCAATGACCGCGGGCAATCCAGTAGCCGATTTCAAGCTCTCCGGCACCCAGATCGCCAAATCCGATCGACCCGACCAGCTGCGGTGATCCGGCAGTCCGCCGGAAAATAAGGAAATTGGGTTGAAGGACAGGCCTTTCCATGGACAGGAACTGCTCGGCATCCTCGCGTTCATAGGGCCAGGGGGCCGACCCGAGGTTGCGGACGACCGCCTGATCGTTGATCGCGGCATGAACGGCGGGCGCGTCTTCGGGCCAGCCTGGTCTCAATAATAATCTTTCGGTCCGTGCAAACATTTCGACTCTCCACAGTCTGCTATCGTCTGCCCCTATGTCGTGACCGGCCACTAGGAGGGAACGGTTACAGCATGGAGACATTCTTACAGGGAGAGACAAAAAAAGGGAGAGGATGACCCTCTCCCTGAAATTGGTGGTTCCTTGGAACCTGCCGGGTCATCCTGCTGGAGGACAACCCTTTATCGATTGTCCGGTTATTCTGCGGCTTCCGCCATAAGGTCGACGGACACATATTTGCGACCGAGCTTGCCCTTGTGGAATTCCACTTTGCCGTCAACGAGCGCAAACAGGGTATGGTCCTTGCCCATACCGACATTGCGACCCGCATGGGTCTGGGTTCCGCGTTGGCGGATGATAATATTTCCGGCGACAACAGCTTCGCTGCCGAATTTCTTTACGCCCAGACGACGACCTGCTGAGTCGCGTCCGTTGCGGGATGAACCACCTGCTTTTTTATGTGCCATGGTTTAGTCCTCTTTCTTCGCAGCCGGCTTTTTGGCTGCTGGCTTTTTAGCTGGAGCCTTCTTGGCAGCAGCTGGTTTGGTTTCTGTCTTTGCAGCAGCCTTTTTGGCTGGTGCCTTCTTGGCCGGAGCAGCTTTCGCTTCTGCGGCTGGCTTTTCAGCAGCAGGAGCAGCTTCTTTCTTCGCTGCAGCCTTGGCCGGAGCCTTTTCGGAACCGATCGCGCTGATCTTCAGCACGGTATGCTGCTGGCGATGGCCGTTTTTGCGGCGATAATTGTGCCGGCGACGCTTCTTGAAGATGATGACCTTCTCGCCTTTTTCCTGGGCGATAATTTCAGCCGCAACGGTCAGGCCCTTGAGGTCCTTCATGTCGCCACCGTCTCCGGCCAGCAAAACGTCGTCCAGAGTGATCGAATCACCAGCTTCACCGGCTAGTTTTTCGACTGCGATAATATCTCCTGCGGCAACCCGATATTGTTTGCCGCCGGTGCGCACAATTGCGAACATGGCTTTTTTTCCGTTTCAAATTTGTGGTTCCAGCGCACAAGCCCGTTGACGCGAGTCTCTCGGCCCACGCTGGAAAGAGTGGGCAGCTAACCGATGAGGCTGGCGCTGTCAACCGGCTTAAGGCGATTTTGGCTATTCGGCGGACCTGGCAATGTTCCGTTCGATCCTCGGATATTCGCCGTTGCAGAGGGGATAAGCCTAACCTAAAGACAGAGCAATGAAAAAACTCTCAGCTTCGATGACGATTATCGCTGTTACGCTGTCCGGTTGCGCGATGAGCGAGGGCGATTTTCCATCGCTTCAGAAACGGCCCTATGAAGATGGTGCTGCCATAGCTGAATCGGAGACGCTTCCTGCCGTCGAGATCGCACTGCCCGCTGACGTCCAAAGCGATCTGAACGCCGCAGTGGCGCGAAGCGGGGCGGCGCACAGCCAGTTTCAGTCCCGACTTCCAGCCGTCAAGCGGCGAGTCGATGCCGCGCGCAATGCCGCGGTATCCAGCGAATCATGGGTCGCCGCGCATGTGGAACTGGCCGCGCTCGAGGGCGACCGGAGCCCGTCGGTCGAGGCCTTGGCCGATATAGACGCGCTTTTTCGGGGCCAGCTCGAGCGGGAAACGGTTGCAGGCGAATCGGGTGGTACGACCATCATCGCCCGGCAGCGCGATGTCGTGCAGGCGCAGGTGGACCGCCAGCAAACCGAAATCGACGCCATGATGAACCGGCTGCGCTGATTCGAAACTGATCTGCAGCCGATTCGCCCTGCAAGCGATGTGCTGCTTCTGTCAGCCGCTTACCTCCAGCACCATATTGGTCGGGGTTTCGGTTGCGCGCCGTACGGATGAAAAGCCGGCTTGATCGAGAACTTCCGTCAAACGCTTTTGCCCGGCCTGTGCTCCGAGGCCCAAGCCGACTTCTTGCGCCAGTGAAGCCGGGGTGCAGATGGTCGTCGAGAAAGCGTAGAAAATTTGGCCAAGGGGATGGAGATTGTCTTCCATCCGGTCTCCTGCGAGCGGCTCGACCAGCATGAACGTGCCGTCCGGCCGCAGCGCCTTGCGAATATGCGCGGCCGCACCCACTGGATCTCCCATGTCATGCAAGGCATCGAAAATACAGGCGAAGTCAAAACCATCTCCTGTGAAATCCTGCGCCTTGGCGACCTGGAATTCGACATTGGTCACACCCGCCGCTTTGGCTTTTGCCCTTGCCTCGATGATCGACGGTTCATGAAAGTCGATGCCGTGGATCACCGAATCGGGATAGGCCTGCGCCATCAGCACTGTCGATGAACCGTGGCCGCAGGCGATGTCGGCAACCTTGGCTCCGGCCTTTAACTTGGCCTCGACGCCGTCCAGAGCAGGAATCCACTGATCGATCAGGCAGGCTTCATAACCGGGCCGGAAAAACCGGTCGGTGCCGCAGAAGCAGCATGTCGAATGATCCCCCCAGGGCCTGCCTTCGCCGGACTTGAACGTTTCGACCGCTTTTGCCTGGGTTTCAAACTGGGATACGACACTCTGGAAAAATCCCTGCATGCAGGCCGGTTGGCCTTCGCGGGAAAGGACCAGAGCCTGTTCGGGGCTTAACGAAAAAAGATCACCGTCCGAATGATGGGTGACATAGCCTGCCGCCGCATTGGAACCGAGCCATTGGTATAGATATTTCGGGTTCAGGCCTGTTTTTGCGGCCAGCGCGTCGACGGACAGGGGGCCGGCGCCATCCATCGCTTCATATACGCCCGCCTGATCGCCGAGATAGGACATGAAAATCGCCATCGCACCGGCGACGTCACCAATGACTTTGCCCGCCAGCTGCTCGACTTTGTTTGTATCTATATGTTCAGTCATCTCGCCGTCTCCCAAAAACAGCGACCCGGTCAGAGGACTAACATATTAGGTCAGCAACTTACAGGGCGTCGATGGCTGCCTTGTGCGCCTTGGCATTCTCGACATAATGGGCAACGCCCATGCGCATGCCGGCAATCGCCGGTTCGGTCAGATCGCGCATATATTTGGCTGGCGAACCGGCCCATAGCTGCCCCGCAGGGATGCGCTTGTTGGGGGTCAGTATCGCACCGGCGGCGAGCATCGCGTCGCCTTCTATTACACAGCCGTCCATGACCGTCGTGCTCAGGCCGACGAAAGCGCGGTCTTCCAGCGTCGCGCCGTGCAGCATCACCATATGACCGACCAGTACGTCATCGCCGATGATCGTCGGGTTGCCATTGGGCGTGGCTGGCGTCGCGCTGTCGCAATGGATGGTGGTGCCGTCCTGGATATTGCTGCGCGCACCGATGCGGATGAAATTCACGTCGGCGCGAATCACGCAATTATACCAGACGCTCGATTCGGGACCGATTTCGACATCGCCGATAATCTTGCAGCCCGGTGCAATAAAGGCGCTGGGATGGATTCTGGGAGTTTTGCCATTGAACGGCAGGATGAGGGGGGCTGTCATATTCCGGAGTTCCATTCGTCAGCTGTGATTTTGTAGACAATAGTCGGATTCAGCTCTGGGCCATAATTGGGATCGTGAAAATCCAGTTCGGGATGGTGTCGCATGCCGAGGCGCTTCATCAACCCCCGGCTCGGCTCGTTGCCCGAGACCGTCAGCGCGACGACATAGGGCGCGTTCCAGCGGGTAAAGGCGGCGTCCATGCAGGCGGTGGCGGCTTCCTTGGCATAGCCTTTGCCCCAGGCATCTTCACGCAGGCGCCAGCCGATTTCATGGGCGCCGGTCAGCTTCGGCTGCGGCGCGTTGACGCGTTTCAGGCCGCAAAAGCCGAGAATTTCCTGATCGGACTTGCGCTCGATGATCCAGAATGTGTGCCCGAAGTCGCGATCATAGCCCTGCAGCCGTTCCATCGCTGCGTCGAATGTTTCCCGGTCCTGCACGCCACCCAGCCACCGCATCACGTTGCGGGTATTGAGATGTTCCATGAACGGATCAATGTCGCTCTTGCGCCATTTGCGCAGCAGCAGCCGTTCGGTTTCCAGAACAATATCGGCGGCTTTGTCAGCCATTGAGCAAGCGCGCGGCATCGGCCGCAAAATAGGTGAGGATACCGGAGCATCCTGCGCGTTTGAACGCGATCAGTTTCTCCATCATCAGCGCGTCATGATCGCCGACTCCGGCTGCGGCACCGACCTTGATCAGCGCATATTCGCCGGACACCTGATAGGCGAAGACCGGCACATTGAATTGCGATTTCGCGCGATAGATGATGTCGAGATAGGCAAGGCCCGGCTTGACCATGATGCTGTCGGCGCCTTCGGCAATATCAAAGGCGATTTCGCGAATCGCCTCGTCGCTGTTGGCCGGATCCATCTGGTAGGTCTTCTTGTCGCCTTTCAGCAGCCCGCCGGAACCCACGGCATCGCGGAACGGGCCGTAGAAGGCGCTGGCATATTTGGCGGAGTAGGCCATGATCTGGACATTGTGATGATGGGCCAGTTCGAGCACGTCGCGGATCGCGCCGACCCTTCCATCCATCATGTCCGACGGCGCGATGATATCGGCCCCGGCATTGGCCTGGTTCAGCGCCTGCTTGGTCAGCATGTCGAGCGTGCGGTCATTTGCGACATAGCCCTTGTCGTCGAGCAATCCGTCCTGGCCGTGGCTGGTATAGGGATCGAGCGCGACGTCGGTAAGAATGCCGATATCCTCGCCCAGCGCGTCCTTCACCGCTCTGGTGGCGCGGCACATCAGATTGTCGGGGTTGAGCGCTTCCTTGCCGTCATCGCTGCGCTTGTCCGCTGCTGTGTTGGGAAATAGAGCAAGGCAGGGAATGCCCAGGTCGCGGGCTTCCCGCGCCCGCTCTACGATGCCGTCGACCGACCAGCGCGAAACGCCGGGCAGGGCGGCGACCGGTTCCTCGACGCCCTTGCCTTCGGTGATGAACAGGGGCCAGATCAGATCGGATGGCGACAGATGCGTCTCCCGGACCATCGAGCGGCTCCAGCCATGGGTGCGGGTACGGCGCAACCGGCTGTGCGGGAAGGAGGCTTGCTGTGACATGGGCAATGCTTAGCTTAGCAGGCAGCGGCGCTCAACTCTTCTGTGCAACTGTTTGGAAGCCCGCTGCCGGGCCTAGCTCTTGAGCGGCTTGTTGAGCCGGTTGATCTCGCGTTCGGGCGCGGCTTGTGCCGTGGTACTTTTCAGCGTGCCCAATGCGGCGCCCGGCACGACAAGTTTCAACTTCTGCAACTCGCCCTTGAAGCGGCGCAATTCCCGTCCGCCCAGCTGGGCGCGTTCGACAAATTTGACCGAGCTGGGATTGATCGCCCGCCCACCGCGATAGAGTTCATAGTGGAGGTGCGGGCCGGTCGACAGGCCCGTCGAACCGATATAGCCTAGGATCTGGCCCTTGCGGACCCGCCGTCCGTTGCTCACCGCAATCCGGCTCATATGGGCATAGCCCGAGGCCAGCCCGCCGCTATGTTGCACTTTGACAAAATTGCCGAAGCCGCCCTTGCGTCCGGCATAGGTGACGGTTCCGTCGGTCACGGCATAGATGGGAGCGCCATAGCCGCCGCCAAAATCCATTCCGCTGTGCATGCGCTTATAGCGCAGGATCGGATGGCGGCGCATGCCATAGCTGGAGGTGATCCGTCCGTTGGTTGGCCGGGCCAGTTCGCCATTCGACTGGCCGACGCCTGATGCCTCGAACCAGTTGGTCCGGCCACCGCTTTGCCATTTCAGCATCTGCGCCGCGGGCTTGCCGTCACGGTCGAGGCCGGCATAGACCAGGTCACCCACCTCGACCTCGCCGGTTTCGGCGCGGCGATAGGATATGATGATGTCAAATTCGTCCGTCGCGCGGATATCGCGGGACACGGACATTTTCGAGCCGATGACCTGGAGATATTTCTGGACCGCATCGGCGGGGGCTCCGGCGGCACGCGCCGAGCGATAGAGGCTCGATCCGACCGTGCCCTTGATCCGCAGCGGTGTATCATCGACCAGTATCGGCTTGCGGTTGAGTTTCAGCCGGGCGTTATCGCGGAGTATCTCGAGATTGAGGTCGAAGCGCGCGCGAAATGCCAGTTGGTCGAGTGGCCGGGCCTGATTTTTCGCTGGGCGACGGCCAAGAATGATATCGATCTTGGTGCCCGGCTTGATGTCGCCGAGCGAAACGGCACCGCTGACCAGATCATTGACCTGAGCAGCTTCGTCGCTGGCGACACCGGCGCGTTGCAGCACCCGGCGCAGGCTGTCGCCCCGGCCGAGCGTGGCGACCAGTTCGACCGAAGGTCGTTCGGGGCTTTCCGCCAGCGGCCGGACCGCATCGGTCGCGGCCATCCGGATGCCGGTGTCGGACCCGTATGCCAGCGGCGCGATCATCTGCGACCGGGCCTGGTCGGCGCGAAACCCGCTTAGCGGATCGGCGCGATGTCCGGCAATCGGTCCAAAATCGGGAAGCGCGCTGATTGCAAAGCCGCTCAACGCCACCAGTGTGACAAGACCGCGGAACCAGGACGGGCTGCCGATGTCGACGCCAAGATCGGGGACCCAGTCGACTTCTGCAAAATATTCACGCGCCTGGGCGAATTTTTCCCTGAAAGAAGGCAAGGGGGGCAGCGACGAGCCAAGGGAATCTGCCGCGATGGTTGCAGATCCCTGACCTTGGATGTCGATATCGTCGATACTCTTGAACAAACGAACCCCTTGGCGATACAATATAGCCTTGCATCTTATATATGAGCAACCTCTGTGCAGGAACTTGGTTAAAGTCAAATTAACCCGCCGTGCAGGCCGTTTACATGCGGCGAGTCGTGCAAAATCGCGGCTGTCCGGTCCGCGTTTGCGAAATTTTATACCATGGCGCTTGCAACTCTGTGTCTGATCGTCTGTTGTGCTGGCAATGTCCCGGTTATCCCAGTCGTCCCTTGTCGCCGTTCTCGGCCCGACCAATACCGGCAAAACCCATCTTGCCATCGAACGCATGTGTGCCCATTCGAGCGGTATGATCGGCTTCCCGCTCCGCTTGCTGGCGCGGGAAGTCTACGACCGTGTGGTTGCGCTCAAGGGGGCCAACCGGGTGGCGCTGGTCACCGGCGAAGAGAAAATCATCCCGAAGCAGGCGCAATGGTTTCTGTGCACCGCCGAAGCCATGCCGATGGACCGCGAATTTGCCTTTGTCGCGATCGACGAGGCGCAGATCGGTATCGATCCGGAGCGTGGCCATATATTTACCGACCGGATGCTTCATGCCCGCGGCCGGGAAGAAACCATGATCCTCGGGTCGGAAAGCCTGCGCCCGCTGATCGAGACCTTGCTGCCCGATGCCGAGATCATCACCCGGCCCCGCTTCTCCACCCTGAGCTATGCCGGATCGCGCAAGCTGTCCCGGCTGCCGCGCCGCTCGGCGATCGTGGCCTTCTCGCTGGAGGATGTTTACGCGATTGCCGAAATGCTCCGGCGCCAGCATGGCGGGGCGGCGATCGTCATGGGATCGCTGTCGCCGCAAACCCGCAACGCGCAGGTCAAAATGTATCAGGACGGCGAGGTCGACTATCTCGTCGCCACCGATGCCATCGGCATGGGGCTCAACCTCGACGTCACCCATGTCGCCTTTGCCGCGCTGCGCAAATTTGACGGCCGCCGCAGGCGGCGGCTGACCCTCGCTGAGATCGGGCAGATTGCCGGGCGCGCAGGTCGGCACCAGAAGGACGGGAGCTTCGGCACATTGTCCGGGCTGGATTCCTCCGACGAATTGCAGGCCGAGGATATCGAACGGCTGGAAGAGCATCGCTTCCCCGGGCTCGAGTGGTTATACTGGCGCAATGCCGAACCCGATTTCGGATCGCTCGACTGGCTGATCGGCTCGCTTGAGCAAAAGCCGCGACGCCAGCGCCTGCATCCCGCGCCGGAAGCCGTGGACCTCGCGGTGTTGAAGAAACTCGGACAGGACCCTGTGGTTGCCCGGCACGTCCGGTCGCCGGAGATGGTGCGGCTGCTCTGGGAAGCGGCCTGCATCCCAGATTTTCGCAAGGTCGGCGCGGACCATCAGGCCCGTTTCGTTGCTTCGCTCTGGCCACATCTCGCCAGCGGTTCGGGCCGAATTCCGCACGCCCGGATGGCGCAGGAAATTGCGCGGCTGGAAAATGTCCAGGGCGATATCGCCACGCTCGGCGCGCGCATCGCCGCTGCCCGCAGCTGGAGCTATATCGCCCAGAAAGCCCGTTGGGTGGAGCAGCCCGAGGTGATGGTCGAGCGCACCCGGGCGCTGGAATCGCGGCTCAGCGATGCGATGCACAGCCAGCTTACCCAGCGCTTTGTCGACAAGCGGACGCGGATTTTGATGCGCGGCCTGCTCAAGGACACGCTATCTCAGGATGTCAGTATCGACGGAGACGGTATGGTGCTGGTCGAGGGGCAGGAAATAGGAACACTCAAGGGCTTCCAATTTGTCGTGCCTTCCGATAGCCGGAGCGAGGACCGCAAGATGCTGCTTGCGGCAGCAGAAAGATATTTGGGACGTATTATGACGGAAAATGCAGACGCTCTAGCCAAGGCACCGGACAGCGTATTGACGCTGGAACCCGACGCGACCGGAACGCCAGCCATACTCTGGGGCGAATCCCGGCTCGCGATGCTGACCAAGGGCAAGTCTCTTTTGCAACCCGAGATCAAATTCGACCACGCGATCAAGGACATGACCCCCGAAGACGGTCAGAAAGTGATGGATCGCGTCAAGCTCTGGGTCGACGCGATGAAAGCCAAGCATCTTGACGGCCTGGTGAAAATAGACGCGCTGGCCAACCAGCCGGAAACGCCCGCAGCGGTGCGCGCGCTGTTCGCGCAGATTGTCGATGCCGGCGGCATATTGTCGCGGCGCGAGATCGATCAGGCGGTCCGTGCACTCGATAATGATATGCGCGGCCATGCCCGCCGCGCCGGTCTCGTGTTCGGCGCGCTGGATATTTTTCACCATGCGCTGATGAAGCCCGGTGCCGTGCTATGGCGTACCGCACTGTTCGCCGCATATGACGCGCAACCAATGATCGAGCGGACCCCCGACAATGCGGTGCATCTCAAGCAGGACGCCTTTGCCGCAGCGGACAATGCACCGCGGCTCGGCTTTCGCAGGATTGGCGGAGAATATATCCGCGTTGACATGGTCGAACGGTTAATCAAACAGGCCCATGAAGCCCGGCAGAAAGGGGCTGTATTCGCCATCGATCCTGCGCTGGCGACCTCCCTGGGCCTGTCGCAAAGCTGCCACGAAGCGTTGCTCGATCTTGCCGGTTTTGTTAAAACCAGTGACAAGCCTGCACTAGTGGAGCCGACCATTGTCGCCGAAGGTGCGGCGCCGGCGGCCGCTGCCGACAAGGCAAAAGCCGAAGCCGAACAGCCTGTTGTGCCGGACGCTGCGCCGGCGGCGGAAGCGCCGCCTGCACCAGAAACGGACGACAAGCCGGCGGAAGCAACGGCAAACAGCAATCCGACAGTGGAAGAAACCACCGCCGTCCAATATTGGCGGTGGAAGGGCATGGCGCGGAAGAATAATCGCGATCATGGAAAAAACCGTGGAAAACCGCAAAAACATGCCAAGGGCGCGCCCGCCAAACGCAATGCCGAGCCGGTGCTTGCGACCGCCGGCGGTGCCTTTGCCGAACTGGCTGCGCTCAGGGACAGTATGAAAAAATAGGATAGCGGCCTGGGCGGCAACGCCATCCTGGCGCAATCCGGTTATGAATTATCGCAAACCGACAATCGAAACAGCGGCTAAACCAACTGTTGACGTGTCAGAAATTGCACAATAGCTAGGGTCGGATTGACGACCTAAAATAGCCCACTGGTATAGGGGAGTTCGCGACCAGATGACTTATGTTGTTACCGAAGCCTGCATCAAATGCAAATATATGGACTGTGTCGAAGTCTGCCCCGTGGATTGCTTCTACGAAGGTGATAACATGCTGGTCATCAACCCCAGCGAATGCATCGATTGCGGTGTCTGTGAACCCGAATGTCCGGCTGAAGCGATTCTTCCCGACACCGAAGACGGGCTGGAAAAATGGCTTGAGGTCAACACCAAATATTCCGAGGAATGGCCGAATATTACGGTTTGCCGCGAACCACCGGCCGACGCCGACGAGTTCAAGGGCATGGAGGGCAAGTTCGAAGCGTTCTTCTCCGAGAAACCCGGCAAGGGCGACTAGTCTTGCATCTGACCCGGAGGGACTTGATCGTCCGTCCGGATCAACTGGTACGCCGCGCCTGAGTCATGAAATCCTGAAAACCGGCCGCCAGAGACAGGCGTTTCCGGTCAGGATCAGTTGTGCACTGCAACGAAAAATTGCTTTTTCGTTCCGAATCTGTTACACAATAGTTGCAATCGACTGAACACCTGAGCGTGCGGGTGGT
Organism: Parasphingorhabdus flavimaris; assembly: GCF_013371215.1. Taxonomy (GTDB): domain Bacteria; phylum Pseudomonadota; class Alphaproteobacteria; order Sphingomonadales; family Sphingomonadaceae; genus Parasphingorhabdus; species Parasphingorhabdus flavimaris. The sequence goes on along the minus strand of NZ_JABWMH010000005.1, from coordinate 237,179 downwards.
GTTCGGTCGTTAAATATATGCACGAAAGGGTTATTTCGTCAGGCTATTACGAAATTCGAACGTGACCAGCGTTCTTTTCCATTGATTCAAGAAAGGCTATTTATGGCTGCTAATGTGCTGTCCTTTGATGTGGGCGATTATGTCGTTTATCCGAAACATGGTGTTGGCCGGGTTATTGAACTGCAAAATGAAGAAATTGCAGGCATGCAGCTCGAACTCTATGTTTTGCGTTTTGAGAAAGAGCGGATGACCTTGCGGGTTCCGACCAACAAGGCAGAAGGCGTAGGAATGCGCAAATTGTCTTCCGACAAGACGCTTCGTGAAGCGCTCGAAACCCTGAAAGCCAAGCCCAAGGTCAAGCGTTCCATGTGGTCGCGCCGGGCGCAGGAATATGAAGCGAAGATCAATTCGGGCGATCTGGTCTCGATTGCCGAAGTGACCCGCGATCTGTTCCGGGCCGACGACCAGCCGGAACAAAGCTATTCCGAACGGCAGATTTTCGAAGCGGCATCCAGCCGCCTTGCCCGCGAGCTCGCGGCCATGGAAGAAACAGACGAGCCGACCGCTCTGACAAAAATCCTCGAGATACTCAATATTGCTGCACCGCAATATTACGAAGTCAAGGAAGACTGATCGATAGATCAACGCCGTTTGTCGAAACAGGAAAGGGGTTGCCGCAACGATGTGGCAGCCCCTTTTTTTTTGTCCGTGCGGGAGGCAGAAGATTTGGGTTGATCTCCGTCGGAGGAGGGCGTATTAGTGCATTAATACAGCAACGGAGGTTTGGATGAAAAATATAGTGTTCTTGGCGCCACTACTGGCTCTTGCAGCTTGCGAAGGCTCTATCATTGACGCTGTCGGCGATGCCGCGTCCAGCACCAGCAGTTTTACGGACGGTAATCCGATCGGGACCAGTGCCAGCGACCCCGGCCCGTTCGAGGGCATAACGCTCGCCGGACCTGACAATATCGTCTTCACCACCGGAACGGAATTTTCCATCCGGGCCGAAGGGGATTCCGAGGCAATAGAGCAATTGCGCTACAGCATTTCCGGCGGCCATATTAAAATCGGCCGGGAAGGCAAGGGCATGTCGTCGAGCGATGGCGGCAAGGCGACGGTATTTGTCAGCGCTCCCTCTCTGCAAAGCGCGAAGCTCGCCGGTTCGGGCGACATGGAAATTGACTCGATGACCTCCGCCTCGACCAGGCTGAGCATCGCCGGATCCGGCAATATCCGGGTCGCCAATATCGAAACCGACTCGCTCGAATCCAAAATAGCAGGATCGGGCGATCTCGATCTGGCGGGAAGCGCCGAATCCGTGGACATATCGATCGCCGGTTCGGGTCATATCAGCGGCAAGGATCTGAAGGCCGCGAGCGCAAGCATATCGGTCGCCGGCAGCGGTGATGTCGAGCTGTCATCCGACGGATCGGTGGATGCCAAGGTGATGGGTTCGGGAGATGTCCGGATCCATGGCAATGCCAAGTGCACGTCACGCGCGATGGGGTCCGGCGATATAAGCTGCGGCTAGCCGCCACGGCAACATGCTGAAATCGCTTGGCGATCTGCCTGTGCTGTGGCAGATTTGCATGCGATGGCAAATCTCTGGGAAAAATACGCGGTTCCGAAGCTGATCCGCGCGGCATGCTCGCAGCCCGCGGTGATGAAAGACCGCAGCAAAATCGTCCCAAGGGCCGAGGGCGAGGTGCTCGAACTCGGCTGCGGTGGCGGGATTAATCTGCAATTTTACGACCGGTCGAAGGTCACCAGCCTGACCGGCCTCGATCCGTCTGCCGAATTGCTCGACTATACCCGCAAGGAAGCTGGCGATCGCGGGTTCAAGATGACGATTGATGCCGGCATCGGCGAGGCCATGCCCTATGCCGACGGCAGTTTTGACACCGTGCTGACCACTTTCACGCTCTGCTCTGTCCAGGATGGCAAGCAGGTGCTGTCGGAAATGCGCCGCGTGCTCAAGCCGGGCGGGAAAATCCTGTTTCTCGAACATGGCCGGGCGCCCGACAAGGGGCCCGAAAAATGGCAGCGGCGGATCGAGCCGGTCTGGAAACATATTGCCGGCGGATGCCACCTTCATCGACCGGTTTCGACCCTGATTGAAGCAAATGGGTATCAATTGGTCGAAAATGGGGGCCATTATGCACCAAAAACGCCGCGCTGGCTCGGCTGGATGGAATTTGGAGAGGCGCGACCGATATGAGAAATTTTTCCCTCTTGCTGCTTTCGGCAACGCTGCTGCTTTCATCCGCAGCCCAGGCGGCGGAACGCAAATTCTCGATATTCGGATTTGACGATATCCGGATCGGCAACGGGGTCAATGTTGTCCTGACCTCGGGCAAGGGGCCATCCGCCCGCGCGGAAGGCGAAACCCGCGAATTGCTGGACAGGGTTTCGCTGCAGAAAAATGGCAAACAGCTGACCGTTTCGGTGCAGAACAAATCGCTCAGTGGCGACAATTACGAGGCAGACGCGCCGGTCACGCTTTACCTCAGCAGCTATGCCATCACCAATATCACCCATCTCGGCTCGGGTTTGGTGACACTCGACAAATTGTCCGGCCGCATCCCGCGCGTGCGGCTCGGCGGCTTCGGGACTCTGCGGATCGATTCGGTCGATGCCGACCGGCTCGATGTCTCGATGGCCGGCGGTGGCCAGATCGTCATGTCCGGAAAGGCCCGCGACGCGGTCCTCCAGCTGCAGGGCGCCAGTATTTTTGAAAGCCCCGGTCTCACCGCGGAAAAACTCACTTTGGCCCAGCGCGGCCCGGCGCGCAGTCAGCTGGCCGTGAAGCGCGAAGCGGTGATCACCAACCATGGGGCTGGCCAGATCGACATAGCCGGCAAGCCCAATTGCATGGTCCGGACCGACGGTGCCGCCGATATCATCTGCAATCCCGACCGCTAGAAGAGACCGTCAGATCAGTGGACGGTCCCGATCGACTGATCGATCGAAAGCAATACGCATAGCCGTTCCACCTGCCGCCATTTGCAATAGTGGAGATGATTGCCGACCGATCGGCTCTTGTCCGCGCGATTGGCCGCTTCCAGACCGGCTTCTTCGCCATAGTTGGAAATCAGCGTCTCTGCGTCGTTATAATGGGTAGAGTCTATAAATACGGGTAGTTGCATCTTAAGGCTCCTGTTTCAGGAAGCGACCCTGCCTCCGTTCTGAACCTTGGACAGTAGGATTGACGAGTGGAAATATCTTGAAAAGCTGAGGTTAACAGCGAGTTGACCATATCTTGAACGGGAATCTCTGGCCATGGGCCCCATCGTCGTTTAAGGCCTTTTTCATGAACCCCGAGACACCAAAACATGCTTCCAATTCTTCCAGTGACGGATCGGAAAACCGTCTGGGCGGAGGCGTGTTCATCGCGATTGGCGCGATCGTCGGCGTATTTGCCGGAGGCTTTCTGGGCCAGCCTTCAGCCGGTCTGCTAGCCGGCCTGGCACTGGGCGCAGCCGCTGCGCTGCTTGTCTGGCTCAAAGGCCGCTGAACCTTACAGACCGCGCTTGTCAGGACCTTTGACGCCATCTATTATCGCGTCATGTTGAAACATATCAGAAATGTCGCGATTCTGCTGATCGTCCTTGGCGTCGGCGCAGGATATTATTTCACGCGTGGCGATACCGCTCGCTTGCCGCTGGAGGCAACCACCGGGGTTGAACCGACGTTAAGCGATGTCCGTTCGGAAAACTTTCCAACCATCAATATTGCGAAGGCCGAACCCTGGGGCGAAGGCGAAGGTCCAGTCGCCGCGGAAGGGTTGGTCGTAGAACGCTTTGCCGAGGGTCTGGATCATCCGCGGAGCATGTTCCGCTTGCCCAATGGTGATCTTCTGGTCGCCGAGACCAACAGCCCGCCACGGACCAACAAAGGTATCGAAGGCTGGGTCATGCGCAATCTGATGAGCAAGGCCGGGGCAGGCACCGAATCGGCGAACCGGATAGTCCTGCTACGCGACAGCGATAAGGACGGTAAGGTCGACGAGCGTTTCCCGTTTCTTGAAAATCTCAATTCTCCGTTCGGCATGGCGTTGATCGAAGACACGCTTTACGTCGCCAATACCGACGCGGTCTATGCCTATCCTTATGTCGAGGGCGAAACCGCAATCACCGCCGAAGGACGCAAGGTTGCCAACCTCAATGCAAAGGCACCGAATAACCACTGGACCCGCGATTTGCTTGCCAGCCAGGACGGTAAATATCTCTATGTTTCGGTCGGATCGAACAGCAATATCGGCGAAAACGGCATGGACACCGAAAAACAGCGCGCCGCCATATTGCAGGTCGAACTCGCGACCAACAAGAAGGCGATCTACGCCGCCGGGATGCGCAATCCGGTGGGCATGGCATATCTGCCCGGCACCGACAAATTCTACACCGTGGTCAACGAGCGCGACATGCTCGGCAGCGACATGGTCCCGGATTATCTCACCGAGGTGCGCTGGGGCGCCCATTATGGCTGGCCGTGGCATTTTTGGGGCGGCTATGTCGATCCGAGGGTCGACCCGAAGAATCTCGACCACCGGCAATATGAGCGGCGTCCGGACTATGCGCTGGGTGCCCATGTCGCACCGCTTGGCCTTGCCTTTTCGCATGGTCAGGCGCTGGGCAAGCCATTTGCCAGCGGTGCGATAGTCGCACGCCACGGCTCGTGGAACCGCAAACCGCTGGCGGGCTATGACGTGGTCTATGTCAATTTCAACCTGCGCGGCGAGCCGGAAGGCAAGCCGGTCACGATTCTGAGCGGCTTCACCAGTGAGGATGACGTGGCGCGGGGTCGTCCGACGATGGTGGCTTTTGACCAGACCGGTGCATTGCTGGTCAGTGACGATGTCGGCGGGATCATCTGGCGGGTGTCGCGCAAGGACGCAGCCAAAGCAGACGCCAAGGCAGCGCAATAGGCTAGGTCAGAGGCTTTCCGGTTCGTCCGGCCAGTTCAACGATATATTGCCACGCGACACGGCCCGACCGGCTGCCATGCTGTTTCGCCCACAGAAGGGCGTCTTCGCGTTCGAGGCTCAGGCCATGGGCCGCGGCATATCGGGTGATGATCGCCAGATAGTCCTCCTGAGACGCGGCATGGAAGCCGAGCCGCAAGCCGAAGCGATCAGACAGCGCCAACTGGTCATCGACCGCGTCGCGCGGGTTGATCGGATCATCCTGCTCGCTCATCTGGCGTGGAACAATGTGGCGACGGTTCGAGGTCACATATAGTCGAACATTGGCTGGACGCTGGCTCGCGCCGCCCTCGAGCATGGATCGGAGAATGCGCGGCTCGCTGCTGCCTTCGACAAATCCGATGTCGTCGACGAACAATATGAACCGGCGCTTTTCGCGTGCCAGAAGGTCAAATAGCGCAGGCAGACTTGCGAGTTGGTCGGATGCGGCCTCGACCAGAGCAATATCGTGCCCTTGCTGCTGCAGCGCCCGGACCACCGCCTTTGACAATGCCGACTTGCCCATGCCACGCGAACCCCAGAGCAGCACGTCATGGGCTGCGTGGCCGTTGGCGTGGCGGCTGCTATTGTCTAGCAGACGGGCTTTCTGGGAATCGATGCCGGTGAGCAGATCGATGTCGGTCGGTTCAAATGGTTCGATCTCTCTGGCCCCGGCAGTATCCCAGAAAAAGGCATCACCGGATGCCCAGTCAGCCGGTCGGGCAGGTGGCGGCGCAAGCCGTTCCAGCGCATCGGCAATGCGCTCCAGAACGGCCTTGTTGCCCTGTTCGGTCACGATCAGCCAGCCAGTTCGGCGCTGCTGAGGCGATAGAGAATATCCGCTCCGCCCATCGCAGCAGCCTTGAGGCCCAATGCTTCCGGAACGATATGGTCGAGATAATAGCGGGTCGTCACCAGCTTGGCCTTGAGGAACGGGTCATCGCCGCTTGCCAGTTCGGCACTTGCAATCCGGTGCTGTTTCTTCATCAGCATGCCGCATGTCGCGGTCGCCAGCATGGTCATGAATGCATAGCTGCCGGCCAAACGGTCGTCGATGGATGCGTCGCCGCTTGCCATCCAGCGCATTATATCCTCGCAGGCGTTTGCCAGTGCCAGCAGATTCTCGTCTTCCCTGGCTTCGGACCGGATATCGGCAATCAGCGTGGCCATCGCCTCGCCACCATCGAGGCCCAGTTTACGGCCCACGAGGTCGGCGGCCTGAATGCCATTGGTACCTTCATAGATCGGTGCAATCCGGGCATCGCGGAAGTGCTGGCCGGCTCCGGTTTCCTCGATGAAGCCCATGCCGCCGTGCACTTGCACACCGATAGACGCGACTTCATTGCCGATGTCGGTGCCATAGCCCTTGATCAGCGGCGTGAGGATTTCGGCGCGGGATTTGGCGCCTTCGATGCCCAGGGTCGCGCGATCGACGCTCGACGTTGCATAATAAAGCAATGCCCGTGCTGCCTGTGTCAGCGCCTTGGACCGCAGCAACATACGGCGTACGTCGGGATGCTCGATTATCGCGACAGGGGCCTTGTCGCCACTGCCTGCACGGGCGGATTGTATGCGTTCTGCCGCGAACTGGCTGGCCTGCTGGGTTGCCCGCTCGGCAATCTGCACGCCTTGCGAGCCGACATTGATGCGGGCATTGTTCATCATCGTGAACATCGCCCTCATGCCGCCAAATTCGCCGCCGATCATCTCGCCAATACACTCGTCCTGCTCGCCGTAAGCCATGACGCAGGTTGGTGAGGCGTGGATGCCGATCTTGTGTTCGATCGAAACGCAGGTCACGTCATTGGGGGCACCGGGCTTGCCGTCCGCATCAAGATGATATTTGGGCACGATGAACAAGGAAATGCCTCTTGTCCCTTCCGGAGCGTCCGGTGTCCGTGCAAGCACGAGATGGACAATATTGTCGGTCAGATCATGTTCGCCAAAGGTGATATAGATTTTCTGACCCTTGATCCGGTATTTGCCGGCATGTTCGCCCTCAGTAATCGGCTCTGCGGTAGAGCGCAGGGCCCCGACATCGGAACCAGCCTGCGGCTCGGTCAGATTCATCGTGCCGGTCCAGGCGCCGGAAATCAGGTTTGGCAGATAATGCGCTTTCTGTTCGTCCGACCCGTGCACATGGATCGCCTCGATCGCGCCAAAGCTGAGCATCGGGCAAAGGGTGAAGGCGAAATTGGCGGCGCCGCAGGTTTCGAGGATCAATGCTGACAGCGAGTAAGGCAGGCCCTGACCGCCAAAATCTTCCGCTCCGTCAATCGACGCCCAGCCGCCTTCGACAAATTGCGCATAGGCCTGTTTGAACCCCTCGGGCATCGTGACCTTGCCGTCATCCCATTTGGCGCCGACGGTGTCGCCAATCCGGTTGATCGGCGCAAATTCACCTGCTGCAAACTGGCCGATGCCTTCGACAATGGCTTCGACCATATCGTCGCTCGCACCGGCAAAGCGCTCATGTTCAGCCAGCTCGCCAATTTCGGCAATATGTTTGAGGACAAAATTTTGTTCGCGACCGGGGGCTGTAAAACTCATGAATTTGCTATCCGTTGTTGCCTGATTTTCCGCAGCGCTATAGCGCAGGGTCATGTCTGGCTCAAATGATCATATTGGTGAACAGGCGCGCCGCTACGGCACCGCGACGATCGGCGAAGCTGTGGCGCGTTTGCGCGAAGGAGGGCTGGTCGCCGTTCCGACCGAAACCGTCTACGGTCTGGCTGCCGATTCGACCAATGCAGCCGCTGTTGCGGAGATATACCGGACCAAGGGCCGCCCGGATTTCAATCCGCTGATCGTCCACGCGGCCGATCTGGATTCAGCGAGGACGCTCGGACAATTTGGTGATCTCGCGACCCGGTTCGCGGAGGCTCTGTGGCCAGGGCCTTTGACACTTGTCGTCCCCAGAAACGAAAATTGTCCGGTTGCCGCGGCGGTGACTGCCGGGCTTGATACGATAGCCTTGCGCTGTCCGGCGCATCCGGTGATGCGCGAATTGCTGATGGAATCGGGCCTGTTTCTCGCGGCGCCATCGGCCAACCGCAGCGGCGGGATCAGCCCGACCACGGCGGATCATGTTGAACGCAGTCTGGGCGATAGCGCGCCGTTGATCTTGGATGGAGGTGCCTGTGAAACGGGCATTGAATCCACGATCGTTGCCGTTGATAATGGGAATTACCGGATATTACGACCGGGGCCGGTTACGCAGGCGGAACTTGAGCAAATCGCAGGTAAACCACCCACTATCGCGGATGGGGGTAAAATCGAAGCGCCTGGTCAGTTGGCGTCGCATTATGCACCCGAGAAACCGCTTCGCCTCAATGCAGCGACGGTTGACGATGATGAATATCACATCGGCTTTGGGCCAATCGCGGGCAACCGCAATCTGTCGCCGCATTCGGATTTGGCGGAAGCCGCCAGTCTTTTGTTCGCCGCGCTGCACGACGCTGACGCGAGTGGCAAAGCCAGGATCGCGGTGGCTCCCATCCCTGACAATGGTATCGGTGTCGCCTTGAATGACCGCCTCCGTCGTGCGGCTACGCCCGTATAATAGCCAGTTTACATACTATTACAGGTCCTCATCTTGGAGGTAATGTCCGTTTACTGTACAGTGAATATGGGTAGCACAGAAAATCTCCGTGCGAGACACGGAGCGGGAGGGATATTATGACAACTGTACAAAAATCATTAGCAGAATTTCTCGGGACATTTTGGCTTGTATTTGGCGGGTGTGGCAGTGCGGTAATATCCGCAGCTTTCCCCGAAGTCGGAATTGGGCTTCTAGGCGTTTCTCTGGCTTTTGGTCTTACGGTTGTCACAATGGCTTATGCCATTGGTCATATCAGCGGATGCCACCTCAACCCGGCCGTAACCGTCGGCCTGTGGGTGGGGGGACGTTTCCCGGCCAATGAAATCCCAGTCTATATTATAGCCCAGGTTTTCGGTGCGATTGCAGCCGCAGCGGCGCTTTACTGGATTGCATCAGGCAATCCGGAATTCGATCTTGCCGTGAACGGACTGGCCGCGAACGGATTCGGTGACAAATCACCTGGAGGCTATGCGATGGGAGCCGGGATCGCGATCGAGGTTTTGCTGACATTCTTCTTCCTGCTGATCATATTGGGTGCAACCGATGGTCGTGCTCCGGTCGGTTTCGCCCCGCTCGCGATCGGCCTGGGACTGACGCTGATTCATCTGATCAGCATTCCGGTGACCAACACTTCGGTCAACCCCGCAAGAAGTACCGGCCCTGCGCTGATCGAAGGCGGCATTGCATTGTCACAGCTCTGGGTTTTCTGGATTGCGCCGATCGGCGGTGCCATATTGGCTGGTATCGTATACAAGATCGTCGGCGGGTCGGGTCAAGATATTGTCGGCACGGAAGGCTGATACTGAATCTTTTATGGCACAATAACGGGGTCGGGTTTCACAATCCGGCCCTTTTTGGTTTCATTTCACAATTTTCTATTTGTCATGCCCGGATAGCCACCTAAGAAGACCATAGGGGTGGTGGTTCGCGATATGAGGCTTGGTAGAACGATAATATCGATTTCCGTCGGTCTGGTTTTGTTGTCGGGATGTGGCGTCAGTGAACCGGAGGCCAAGCCGCAATCCACCGATGCCATTCCGGTGGCCGTTTCCATTGTCCAGCCGGCCAGCGAAAATGAATTGATTGTCTCCGCGGGCACCGTTCGGCTGCGCCGCGAAACATCACTAGGTTTTACGACCGGCGGCCAAGTCGCTTCGGTCCGGTTCGAGGAAGGGGACAGGGTGAAGCGCGGCGCGGTTCTCGCCGCTCTCGACAATAGCAATGTTGCAGCGGACCTTGGCGCAGCGCGAGCGGAACGTGATCGCGCCGAATCCGAATTCGGTCGTATCGAGAAATTGTTCAAGGACGGCTGGGTAACCAAAGCCCGGCTTGAGCAATCGGAAGCGGCTCTGCGCGCCGCCCGGGCGAAGGTCCAGTCAACAGAATTTGCCAGCCGCACTGCGTCCATCATTGCGCCGGGAAATGGCATAATCCTCACCCGCAATATCGATGCAGGGCAGATTGTCGCCGCTGGCACCACCGCACTGGTGATCGGCGAAGTCGACAAGGGTTTTGTCCTGCGCGTTCCGATGACCGACGCTGATGCTGCTCGGGTTAACCCCGGCATGCGTGCCAAAGTTTTCGTTTCTGCTATTTCGGATCTGCCGATTGATGCGGTGGTAAGCGAAAAAGACGCGCGTGCTGACGAGCGTACCGGAACCTTCGAAGTCAGCTTCTTGCTGCCCGGCAACGACCGCCTGCGTTCGGGGCAATTGGGCAAGGTAGAAGTTGAGGTGTCGCGTAACTCTTCGGCAAGCCTGGCGATTCCCGCCAATGCGATATTCGGTATTCGGACCGGCGAAGGCCTGGTGTTCGTTGTCGATAGCAAGAACCGGGTGAGGCAGCGCAATGTCAGCATTGGCGAGCTGACCGACAGGAATCTCGAAATCCTGACAGGATTGAAGGAAGGCGACGTCATCGTGACGCGCGGCGTCGAGAAATTGCGGGACGGCGACTTGATCAAGCCTATTCGAGCCGCGGAATGACCGGCGCCTTGCATCACAGGGACTCACCCGCCTGATATGCTTGCCAAGTTCGTCATCTCGCGCTGGCAACTCAGCCTCGTACTTTTTACGCTCCTTGTGGTTCTGGGCATTAGCGCACTGGTGAATATTCCCAAGGCCGTCGACGCGCATTTTCCTATCCCGGCGGTCAACATCATTGCGATCCAGCCTGGAGCCGATGCCCAGGAGATGGAAGAGACGGTCGCCAAGCCGATTGAAGAGGTCGTTCAGGGGCTTGATGATATAGTCGAGGTCCAATCGACAAGCACCGATGGGGGGACGGTGATCAACGTCGAATTCAGCGAATGGTCGGGTGATGTTGACGGTTATTACGACGATGTCGTGCGAGCGGTATCCGCGATCCGCGACCAGCTTCCCGAAGATTTGCAGCGACTCGAATATCGCAAGATCCGGACCACCGAAGCCGCCGTCATGCAGGTGGCCTTGATCAGTGAAACCGCTTCGTGGCGACGGATGGAAAAATATGCTGATGACATGGTCGATGTCTTCACCCGCAATCCGGGCACGCGCGAAGCGCGGATATTCGGTCTTCCGCAACCGGAGGTCAGCGTTGCGGTCGATGCTGATCGCTTGTCCGAACTACGGGTTCCGGCCAGTGCGATTGCCGATGTGGTTCGCCAGGGCGGAGCTGACTTGCCCGGGGGCGCTGTGCAGAGCGGGGAACGGAGGCTGAACGTCGAAGCCGGTGGCGCCTTTCGGAATCTCGATGCCATCCGCGGATTGCCGCTGCGGGCTTCCGACGGGTCGCTTTTGACGGTTGGCGATGTCGCGACGGTCGACTGGGGGGCCGGGGAACAGATATACAGGACTCGCCACAATGGCCAGCGCGCGGTGTTTCTTACCGTGACCCAGAAGGATGGCGTCGATGTCACCCGCCTGAAGGAACAGCTGGATATCGAACTCGAACGGCAGCGGACTATTTTGCCGCCGGATATCAAGCTGGTTATGCAATTCGACCAGAGTCGTGATGTGAAGCGGCGGTTGAACGAACTGGCCCGCGACTTCACGATTGCGATTGCCTTGGTCATTTTCACGCTATTGCCACTGGGTTTTCGGTCTTCGGCAATCGTCATGATTTCGATCCCGCTCTCGCTCGCATCGGGCCTGCTGGTTCTTTACGCGATGGGATATAATCTCAGCCAGCTCTCGATTGCCGGTTTCATCGTTTCGCTGGGCTTGCTGGTTGACGATAGTATCGTGGTGACAGAGAATATCGCCAGGCATTTGCGAATGGGCAAGACCCGAACCCGAGCGGCGATCGAGGCCAGCCTGGAAATCCGTGCGGCGGTCATCGGCTCTACCGCCGTTCTGGTGCTGGCTTTTGTGCCACTGCTGTTTCTTCCCGGTGGCGCCGGTTCCTATACCCGGTCTTTCTTCATCGCCATTATCGCGACGGTGCTCGCCTCGTTGCTCATTTCCCTGTCGGTCATCCCGTTTCTCGCCAGTCGCCTTCTGCGACGGGACGAGGATCCGGAAGGCAATCCAGCGCTCCGCTGGGTGAATAACAAGATTCAGCGATTCTACCGTCCTTTTCTGCACATCGCTCTCGGGGCGCCGGTCAAGACGGTAGTGCTGGCCATGGCCTTGTGCCTGTCGGCCTTCGCGCTCGTCCCGGTCCTGGGATTTTCGCTTTTCCCGTTTGCCGACGCACCCTATTTCCGGGTCTCTGTCGAGGCAGAACAGGGTAGCAGCCTTGAGCGCACCGACAAGATCGTAGCTGAAGTCACAAAGGTGCTCGAAACCGAACCGAGCATAAAAGTGCGGGCGGAAAATATCGGGAACGGTAACCCCCAGGTTTTCTATAATGTTGGCCCGAGGGCAGAGCGGACCAACTATGGCGAAGTACTGGCAGTGATGGATGAATGGGACACAAGCGAAGGTCCCGAGATGATCAACAGGTTGCGGAAACAACTTGATCAGATTGCCGGAGCGCGGGTGAAGATTGAGCTTTTCCAGAACGGGACCCCGGTGGAAGCTCCGATTGTCATCCGGGTGGCAGGCCCAGAACTGGACAAGCTCAAGCAATTGTCCGGAAAGGTCGCGGATGTCCTGCGGGAGACACCGGGGGCGCGTGATATCGTCAATCCGGTGGATACCGACAAGATCGACCTGAATATTGGTCTCGATGAACAGAAAGCGGCGTTGCTCGATATTCCATCGGGCGGACCGCGACGGGCGATCCGGCTGGCGATCAGTGGAGAACGCGCAGCATCTTTCCGCGATCAGGAAGGGGATAATTATCCGGTGATCGTTCGCTATCCCTTTGTCGACAATCTTCCGATATCGGTGCTCGACAAGATCTATGTGGCGACCCGGTCGGGTGATCCTGTGCCATTGTCGCAGATAACCGACCCCAAGCTGACCAACGTGACGCCGCAAATCCAGCGCTACCAGCTGCAAAGAACGGTGCTGGTCACTGCCCAGGTCGATTTCGGTGAAGTGCCGTCGACGATCAATGACCGCGCGGTCGAGAAGCTGGAGCAGATCGATTTCCCCGAAGGATATGAGTGGTCGATCGGCGGCGAATCGGAAGCTATCGGCGAGACATTCGGCAATTTCGGTCCGCTGATCATCACGGCGATCATGCTGATTTTTGCGATTCTGGTCGCCGAATTTCGGCGGTTCCGCGAGACGATTGTGGTTGCAGGCGTCATTCCGCTTGGAACGTTCGGAGGCATTCTCGCCCTGTTCATCACCGGCAATTCGCTCAGCGTCATGGCCATCATCGGTTTTATTGCGCTGATCGGGATTGAAATCAAAAATTCGATACTGCTGGTCGATTTCACCACCCAGTTGCGCGAGCAGGGCATGGGCCTGCGGGCTGCCATCGAAAAGGCCGGAGAGGTCCGCTTCCTTCCCGTTCTGCTGACGTCGATCACCGCCATCGGTGGATTGACCCCGCTCGCCTTCTGGGGTGGTGCGCTATACGGTCCGCTGGCGGTTATCATCATCGGGGGCTTGATTAGCTCGACCCTCTTGTCTCGGGTGGTCACACCCGCCATGTATCTGTTGGTCGCCATGCGCGATGAAGAGAGTAAAGACAGTAATGGCAGGGGCGTCACCGCCACTGCGTAAAAGGAGTTTATATGGCACAGCAGGAAGCCATTTTGGCCGGCGGTTGCTTCTGGTGCACCGAAGCGGTGTTCAATGACATCGCCGGGGTGAATTCCGTCGAGAGCGGCTATATCGGAGGCGAGCAGCCCAATCCTACCTATCGCGAGGTTTGTTCGGGTACCACCGGTCACGCCGAAGCGATCAAGCTCGGATTTGACGATGCGCTGGTAAGCTATTCCGATCTGCTGGATATTTTCTTTGCGACCCATGATCCGACCCAGCTCAATCGGCAGGGCAATGACATTGGCACCCAGTATCGCTCGGCAATTTTTCCGCTGGACGATGAACAGCGCGCCGAGGCGGAAAACGCTATCAAACGCGCCGGAGAGGGGCGCTCCGAAACGATTGTGACGACAATTGAAGGGCCGGCACCATGGTATGTGGCGGAAGACTATCATCAGCAATATTGGGCGGACGAAGGACGCAGCAATCCTTATTGTGTCGCTACCATTCCTCCGAAATTGCAGAAATTGCGCACCAGTTTCGCCGATAAATTGAAGAACTAGGACAGACCTATGAAACCGATCAGAAAAGCCGTCTTTCCCGTTGCCGGCATGGGAACCCGCTTCCTGCCGGCGACCAAGGTCATGCCCAAAGAACTTTTTCCGATCGTCGACCGGCCGCTCCTCCAATATGCTGTCGATGAAGCACTCGAAGCTGGAATCGAGCAGATGATCTTCGTCAACGGCCGCGGCAAGGGCATGATCGAGGATCATTTCGACATGGCCTATGAACTGGAGCACACGATGGCCGATCGATCAAAAGACCGGTCGGTCCTCGAAGGAACCCGTCTCCGGCCGGGCGACTGTGTTTTCGTTCGGCAACAGGAACCGCTTGGCCTTGGCCACGCTATCTGGTGCGCCCGGGACATCATCGGCGACGAGCCGTTCGCGATTTTCCTGCCCGACGAGTTCATGGTCGGTTCGCCCGGCTGCATGAGTCAGATGGTCGGCGCTTACGAAAAGCTCGGTGGCAATATCGTCTGCGCGCTGGAAATTCCGTTCGAGGACACGCCGTCTTATGGTGTGATCGATCCCGGCAAACGCGACGGGCCGATAACCGAGGTCAAAGGTCTAGTGGAGAAGCCCCCTGCAGGCACCGCGCCATCCAATCTGATCCTGCCGGGCCGCTATATCCTGCAGCCCGAAGTGATGCGGATATTGGAAACCCAGGCCGCCGGGGCTGGCGGGGAAATCCAGTTGACCGACGCGATGGCGCAGATGATCGGCCAGCAGCCGTTTCACGGCATGACCTTTGACGGCAAACGTTATGATTGCGGGTCGAAACAGGGCTATGTCGAGGCCAATCTGGCGCTGGCGCTGGCTCATCCCGAAATCGGCAGCGATATCCGGACGATTGCCGAGAAGTTGCTGGCCGAGTGATACTCCGCCCGGCCATTCATCCGGACTTCAGCCTATCGACTGTAGGAAACATCTGAGGAGTTTTGCATGCGCCTATTTCCAATCCTGTCGGTCGCTCTGGTCCCCGTACTGTTATCCGGCTGCGTCGCGAGCAAGATCGTCACAGCGCCGTTCCGTGCGGCTGGTACGGTGGTCGAGACGGCCGTTGACGCGACCACCCAGACCCAGTCCGAGCGGGAAGAGGATCTGGGCCGCAAGGTGCTCGCCGAGCGGAAGAAACAGCGCGATCTTTGCCTGGACGAAGCACAAAACAAGCAAGAGCGCCGCAATTGCAAAGAAGCCTACGAGCGGGACGATTGAGTCAGTCTGCCTTGGTCAGCAGCGGTGGCGGAAATTTGCCATCAACGGGTTCAATCTTCGCCATTTTTGCCAATTCTTCTTCGAATAATTCCACCCGCTTTTTCCAGCGATAATGGGTCGAGGCAGAGAAAATCCCCTTGCCATGTTCCTTGCCATAACGGGTCCAGAAGCGGATTGCCGCTTGCGGGTCATAGCCCGCATTGGCCATCAGCCAGACCGATAGCCGGTCGGCCTCGATCTCGGCGGCCTTGATCCGGCTGGCGCTCTCCCCAAATTGTCCGAAAAATCCGCGATTGACCTGTTGGGCATCAAGCCGGTCTCGATGCTTCAGCAGATTATGGGCGAGTTCGTGGGCGACCACGGCGGCGAATTCATCGTCTGCCAGAAAATATTCGGCGAGGCGCGACGAGACGCTGACCAGCTTGCCGTCAGCGCTTGCACTCCTGTCGGCGCTGACCCGAATCTGGAACTGCCCTGGGCATGTCAGGGTCGCCGCGACCGGAATGGTCTGATTGATACCGCCTCGCGAAATCGTCAAATCGACATTGCCTTCGGCCAGCGCCCGTTCAATCGTCCGGTTGATCGCGGCGACTCTGCGATAGGGGGGAGGCTCTTTCGCCAGCTCGGGGCCGTCGACCGCGATGTCCTCGATGGCCATTGTATTGATGGCGAGCAGCGTATCGCCCGGCAGTAAATTGGCTCTGTCGGTCGGACTGTCTGGCGCCACTGCAGTAATCCCGACGGAACCGCTGAACCCGAGGGCGAAACTTGCTGTCTCCTGATCGGCATATTGGGCGACATCGTTCAGCAGGAGTCCGGTTCTGGCAGTTTTCTGCTCGCAATAGGGTGCATTGGCATCAACCAGCTTATACCCGATGCTGTTCATTCGCTGGTCAAGCAGCTGCAGGTTTTTCAGTGCCAGAATCGTGCCGGAATCGAACCCGTTGCCGGGTTCCTGCTGTGCGGAAAGCGGCGCGGCAAGAGTCAGGGCCAACAGACTGAACCATATTCTGATCATGATTTCCATCTAGCCCATCGCTCCTGTCGGCAAGTTGAACGCAGTCTCGACGGCTTCGTCAGAGAGATTCCACCACGCCAATATCAGCGCTGCACCGATTAGCACGATCGCGGCAATTTTCTGAAACAGGATTTGTGCCTGGTCGGCTTTGCCGAGATTTCGCGCTCTGGATGCCAGTGCGGCGTAGAAAGTGAGGCCGGATGTTTCCGTAAAAATGGTCAATATCGCCAATATCAGGAATTGCAGCATCAGATTTCCCGACGGGTCGATAAACGGCGGGATGATGGCGGTATAGAAGAGCAAGGCCTTGGGGTTGGACATGTGCACCGCCAAGCCGTTGAGAAATCCTCTTTTGAAGCTGGCGCTCCTGGCCGATTGTTTGGCAAGTCTGCTGGCTCCGCCCCTGAGCATCTGCAATCCCATCCATGCGAGATAGGCGACGCCGACCCAGCGGAGCGTTGCATAGGCGGCCGGAAGAGCCTGTATCAGGGCGATGAGCCCGAAAGCGGTCAGCGCATACCAGATAAAATTCCCGACATTAATACCGACAATCGGTCCAAGCGCGCCGCGCATCCCGCCCCTGGGTCCGAGCGGCAGAGCATGGCTGACGGTAACCATCGTGGCCGGCCCCGGAGTGAAGCAAAACATCAGGTCCGCTATCACGAACAGAAATATGGTCTCCAGCGGCATTAATATTCGGACCTGTTTTGCTGACGAACTTTACACAGTTTACAGTGTAGAGAAAAAACCTGTTCCGCGATTCTAGACGCAAACATGCTGCCCGACCATCCAGAATGTTCCTCGGTTGGCAGCATTTTCCCATCAGCCTTGATCCGAGCTTCGCTGGTCATGAGGACAAGATAGAGAATCGGGCTGATGTAGGACAGGGAAATGATGCAGCGACGCGCAACGCGCACCCGGCTAACGCAGATTGTCTTTCAGAAAGTCAACCAGCGCATCGACGCGTGCCGGCCGCAATCGGGAAGGGGGCATTACAATATTGAGCGCGATCTCTCCCATGTGCCAGTCCGGCAGAATATTGATCAGATCGCCTGCATCCAGCGCTTTCTGACACAGAAAATCAGGCAAATATCCGATGCCCCGTCCAGCGATGAGGGCAGGCAGCATGACATCACCGTTGTTGCTGCGGAATCTGGCCTTGGGCCGAACGTTCGTTATCTCGCCACTCTTGTCCGAGATGGACCAGACTTCGGGGCTGGGGGTGTTGGAATATATGAAGCAGTCGTGCTCGCCAAGATCAGTCGGCGTTTCGGGCTGGCCCTTGCGTTCGATATAGCTCGGGGCGGCAATGAAATAGCCGCTCATATTGCGCAGCTTGATCGCTCTCAGGCTGCTGTCGGGGAGGGCGCCAATGCGGATGGCGCAATCGAAACCTTCCTCGATCAGATCGACCCGCGCATCGTTCAGCTGGAGATCGACAGTGATCTCCGGATATGCGCACATGAAATCGGCGATCACCGGCGCCAGATGCGAAAGTCCATAGCTTAGGGGTGCAGCCAGGCTGACCCGGCCGTTGAGTAAATGGGTGGTGTCGCGCGCTGCTTCCATCGCGGCCTCGCCATCATAAGAGATTTGCTGGGCATGGGGGAGCAGCGAGCGCCCGGCGGTGGACAGGGATATTTTGCGGGAAGTGCGATGAAACAGGACCGTGCCTAGGCTTTGCTCGAGCCGGGTGATTGCTTTTGAAATGGTCGGCTTTGACAGATTCAGCTCTTTGGCCGCCGCGGTAAAACTGCCGCGTCGCGCTACCGCTGCAAATATCGCCCAGGCTTCGTAATCGGGTAGTGTCATGGCTTTGACATTAGGGAAGAACCGGAAACAATCAATTTCTATCTTGTCTATTTTGGATACAAACCTTCGCGCTTATCTGGAGATCAAGACGAGCGGGAAAGAGCCGCTCCAGCAGGAGAAAGACAATGATCGAGAAACGCACGTTCAAGGATCTGGCCCATGTTAACCACGAATGGCTACAGGCCCGCCATCATTTTTCCTTCGGCAAATATTGGGACCCCGCCCGCATGGGCTTTGGCCCGATCCGGGTGTGGAATGATGACGAGATCAAACCGAAAACCGGATTTCCGATGCACGGCCATCAGAACATGGAAATCATCACCTATGTCCGCGAAGGGGCGATTACCCATCGCGACAATATGGGCAATGAGGGCCGCACAGAGGCAGGCGATGTTCAGGTGATGAGCGCCGGCACCGGCGTGATGCACAGCGAATATAATCTGGAGGACGAGCAAACCCGGCTGTTCCAGATATGGATCGAACCGCGTGCGCCGGGCGGTGCACCGCGCTGGGACGCGAAAGCCTTCCCCAAGGGCGAACGGGCCGGACAGCTGGAAATACTCGCCAGCGGTTTTGACGAAGACATCAGCAAGGGTGCGTTGAAAATCGGGGCGGATGCGCGACTTTACGGCGCGACGCTCTCGACCGGGACCAGGGTCGAGCACCGGATTGCTGATGGCGCCCATGTCTATCTGGTCGGTTCCGCCGGTCAGGTGGAAGTCAATGGCGAGATTGTCAGCGCGCGGGATTCTCTGGCGATCAGGGATATATCGTCGCTGCAGATCGAAGCCATCGAAGATGCAGAATTCGTCTTCGTCGAAGCTTGGGAGCCGCAGAACTGACTCTCCCTGGTGAAGGGGCGCTCTCTCGTCCCCCTAGAGCGAGCGTCCCTTCCATCCCTATCACCAACCCTGACACTAGGAAAATATCATGACCAGCATAAAAAACATCCTCCGTATCGATGCAAGCGCCCGCAAGGCCGGATCATCGTCCCGTGCCTTGACGGATGCCCTTATCGAAAGACTCGATCCGGACAATATCGTCACCCGCGATCTTGCCGAGGCTTTGCCTTTTGTGACCGAAGACTGGGTTGGTGCGAACTTTACCGACGAAGCGGAACGGAACGACGGGCAAAAAGCGGAGCTCGCCGTCTCCGATACGCTGGTGGCGGAATTATTCGCAGCCGACATATTGGTAATCGGCACGCCGATCTATAATTTTGCTATTCCGGCAGCATTGAAGGCGTGGATCGATATGGTGGCCAGGGCGCGCAAAACGTTCCACTATACCGCCAATGGTCCGGAAGGACTGCTTACGGGCAAGAAAGCCTATATTCTGGTCGCATCGGGCGGTACGGAAATAGGCAGCGAGATTGACTTTGCTACCGGCTATCTGCGCCATGTGCTCGGGTTCATCGGCATTGATGACGTGACTATCGTGGCCGCTGACCAGCAGATGGTGAGGGGCGAAGAAGCTCTGACGCAAGCGCTCGATGAAGTTGCTGCCGTCTGATCGGCTTTCCATTGGCTCAGATCGAAAAACCCGCCGGCAAATTGCCGGCGGGTTTTTGTGTTTATAATAAAGAGACTTGTTGCCTACACCGGTTCTGTGCCAACCTTCCCCCGGGTCGCGCAAAAGAAAATGGGGAACACATGAAATTATTGAACAAAGCAGTGGCTATGAGTCTGACCGTGGCCTTGCTTGGAACGACATCTCTGGTCTTTTCAGAAGCAGCGCTGGCCCAGCGTCGGCAGCAGGGTGTAAACGGATATAATGTATGGGAAGTCCGGTTCAATGGTGGACTGTTTCGTGAAACCGGCCGTGGTCACTGGACCGAATATGGTGCTGATGGCCGTGTAAAATACACGTTCAGCGAGACCGGTCGCGATGACTGGTCGGTCTATCTCAATGATTCTTCGCGCAATGTGCAGTTGCAAATCGATATCCACCGCAACTGGATCAGACTTGGCGACAGGGGTGGGCCCAAGCGCGACTTCTACCCGATAACCAGTGCGTATCGCAACGAGGGCAGAATGCGTCCAGCGCCGCCAACGCGGAGCGTGGAGACCGATGGCCGCAATGTTCAGCAGGTCTTTTTCTCCGGTGGCAGTTTCAGAAAAACCGGTCCGGGACGCTGGACGGAATATAACGCGCAAGGCCGTGCGATGTTCAATTTTACCGAAACCGGACGCGATAAATGGTCGGTTTATCTGAACGACCGGTCACGTAATGTGCGGCTACAACTGGATCTTTATCGAAAATGGGTCGGCTATGCCGATAATGGCGGTGCGATGAGCGACCTGTACCAGATCCAGTCCGCATCGCGGCGGAGAGGCGCTTCGCCATCGCAGCGCCCAACGCCCCGGCCAGCACCCAGGCCCTCACCCCGGCCATCGGGCAATACCCGCGATGTGAACGCTGGTCCGATCTGGAGCCGAGAGGATGCGAAAACAAAATGCCCGGTCGTCGCTGCCTCGCAGGGCGGACAATGGACGGGGGAGTGGCGGACCACGGTGCAGGGCAAGATGTCGGTTTGCGAAATCCGCTTCTAAGCCGAAATCGCGCGGACTGATATTACAGAGTATAAAAAAGCCCCGCTGGATCATCTCCAGCGGGGCTTTTTTGATTGGTTCCAGACGGAGAAGCTTATGCTTCTTTGTCGTCGTCGGTCTGAGCGGCTTCGGTGTCGCTTTCCTCGATGCCTTCACCCATGGTTTTCGCCATGTGTGAATCGCCGGTTGCGGCTTCATCACCTTGCGCCAATTCGGCTTCATGCTGTTCTTCGGAACTATCCGCAGCAATCAGGGCTTCCTCGACCGGTGTCTCGCCGAACACGTCAGCAGCGGTTGGCTCTGCTTCGGCAGCCGGAGCGGCAGCCGCAGCACTAGCCACTTCTTCCGCTTTCAGATCTGCCGCAGCCTGGATCGCATCGAGCATTTTCTGCTGTTGCGCCCGCAAGGCTGCATCGCGGCTGGTTGCCGCGATACGCGCACGGTTCATGCCCGCTCCGGTACCAGCCGGGATCAAGCGACCAACGATCACGTTCTCCTTGAGACCGATCAGCTGATCCTTCTTGCCCTCGACCGCCGCCTGGGTCAGCACCCGGGTGGTTTCCTGGAACGACGCGGCAGAGATGAAGCTGCGCGTCTGCAGGCTGGCCTTGGTGATGCCGAGAAGAACGGGCTTACCTTCCGCAGGAACCTGCTTCTTGGTCAGCTTGGCGTTATATTCCAGCATTTCTTCGAGATCGAGCTGCTCGCCCGGAAGAAGCGTGGTGTCACCGCCATTGGTGATTTCAACTTTCTGCAGCATCTGACGAACGATCGTCTCGATATGCTTGTCGTTGATTTTCACGCCCTGCAGACGGTAGACTTCCTGAATTTCCGAAACGAGATATTCGGCCAGAGCTTCTACCCCGAGAACTTCAAGAATGTCATGCGGATCCGGAGAACCGGAGACCAGATTGTCGCCCTTCTTGACGAGATCGCCTTCCTGAACGTCGATGACCTTGGTCTTCGGCACCAGATATTCGATTGGCTCGCCTTCTTCCGGCACAATCGCAATCTTGCGCTTCGCCTTATAGTCGCGAACAAATTCGATCCGGCCATCGATTTTCGCGATGATCGAATTGTCCTTCGGAATACGCGCTTCGAACAGTTCGGCCACACGTGGCAGACCACCCGTGATGTCACGGGTCTTCGCAGCTTCGCGCGAAACACGTGCGAGCACGTCACCGGCGACAACCTTCTGGCCATCTTCGACCGAAAGCGTAGCGCCATTGGCCAGCAGATAGCGACCGGTCTCGCCGCTGTTCTCGTCGAGCAAAGTCATGCGCGGACGCAGGTCTTCCTTGTTCGCGCCGCGACCCGAAGCCCGGTATTCGGTGATCACACGCTGTGCGATACCGGTGGCTTCATCGGTCTGTTCGGTCATCGTCTTGCCTTCGATGACGTCCTGATATTTGATGACACCCGGTTTTTCGGTGATCATCGGCATGGTGAACGGATCCCATTCGGCGAGACGATCGCCGAGTTTCACCTTCGCGCCATCCTTGATCAGCACGCTGGTACCGTAAGGCACCTTGTCGGCAGAACGTTCGCGACCGTCATTGTCGATCACGGCGATGATACCGCTACGCGCAAGCGACAGGAAGCGGCCGTTCTTGTCTTCGATGACTGGCATGTCGCGATATTCGACCTTGCCTTCAGCAACCGATTCCAGATTGGACTGCTCGTTGAGCTGCGCCGCGCCGCCGATGTGGAAGGTCCGCATCGTCAGCTGCGTGCCTGGCTCACCGATCGACTGAGCCGCGATAACGCCAACCGCTTCACCGATATTCACTGGTGTACCGCGAGCAAGATCACGACCGTAGCAGGTACCGCATACGCCCATCTTGGATTCGCAAACCAGCGGCGAACGAATGCGCGCGGACTGGATGCCGAGCTCTTCGATCACGACGATCGCTGCTTCGTCCAGCAACGTGCCGGACTTGATCACGACGCTGTCGTCTTTGCTGTCGACAATATCTTCAGCCATGGTGCGGCCGAGGATACGTTCGCCAAGCGATGCGATGACCGAACCGCCCTGGACGATGGCTTTCATCTCCAGCGCATTTTCGGTGCCGCAATCATTTTCGACAATCGTACAATCCTGCGAAACGTCAACCAGACGACGCGTCAGATAACCCGAGTTAGCCGTTTTCAACGCCGTATCCGCGAGACCCTTACGGGCACCGTGGGTGGAGTTGAAATATTCGAGAACCGTCAGGCCTTCCTTAAAGTTCGAGATAATCGGTGTTTCAATAATCTCGCCCGAAGGTTTCGCCATCAGACCGCGCATACCGCCCAGCTGTTTCATCTGTGCTGGCGAACCACGCGCACCGGAGTGGCTCATCATGTAGATCGCGTTGATCTCGCGTTCGCGGCCATCCTCGTCGAGCGGGGTTGCCGCCAGCTCGTCCATCATTGCGTTCGCGACCGTGTCACCACAGCGGGACCAGGCGTCGATCACCTTGTTGTATTTTTCCTGCTGGGTGATCAGACCGTCTTGGTACTGCTGTTCATAGTCAGCAACCAGGGTGCGGGTCTCTTCAACCGTCTTGTCCTTCGAATCCGGAATGATCATGTCATCCTTGCCGAAGGAAATGCCGGCACGGCAAGCGTGACGGAAACCAAGACCCATGATCGCATCGGCGAACAGGACCGTGTCCTTCTGACCGGTGTGACGATAGACTTGGTCAATCACGTCACCGACCTCTTTCTTGGTCAGCAAGCGGTTGACGATGTCGAACGGCACCAGGTGCGATTTCGGCAGACATTCGGCGATAAGCAGACGGCCTGGCGTGGTTTCGAAACGCTTGAGAATGGGGTTGCCGTCCTCGTCGGTCTGCGGAACCCGGGTGGTGATCTTGGAGTGCAGGGTCACCGCGCCAATTTCCAGCGCCTGATGGACTTCGGCCATATCGGCGAGCAACATGCCTTCGCCCGGCTCGCCTTTGCGATCCATTGTCAGATAATAGATGCCGAGAACCATATCCTGCGAAGGAACGATGATCGGCTTACCATTTGCTGGCGAGAGGATGTTGTTGGTCGACATCATCAGCACGCGGGCTTCCAGCTGGGCCTCGAGGCTCAGGGGAACGTGGACAGCCATCTGGTCACCGTCAAAGTCGGCGTTGAAGGCGGAGCAGACCAGCGGGTGAAGCTGGATCGCCTTGCCTTCGATCAATACCGGTTCAAATGCCTGGATGCCGAGACGGTGAAGCGTCGGCGCGCGGTTCAGCATCACGGGATGCTCGCGGATAACGTCTTCGAGAATGTCCCAGACTTCCTTGCGCTCTTTTTCGACCCATTTCTTGGCCTGTTTGAGTGTCATCGAAAGGCCCTTGGCGTCAAGGCGCGCGTAGATGAATGGCTTGAACAGTTCCAGGGCCATTTTCTTCGGCAGACCGCACTGATGCAATTTCAGTTCGGGACCGGTCACGATAACCGAACGACCGGAATAATCGACGCGCTTTCCGAGCAGGTTCTGACGGAAACGGCCCTGCTTGCCCTTGAGCATGTCGGACAGCGATTTCAGCGGACGCTTGTTGGCACCGGTGATGGTCCGGCCACGACGGCCATTGTCAAACAATGCATCGACGGATTCCTGAAGCATACGCTTCTCGTTACGAACGATGATGTCCGGTGCGCGCAATTCCATCAGGCGCTTCAAACGGTTGTTCCGGTTGATCACGCGGCGATAGAGATCGTTGAGATCGGAGGTCGCGAAGCGGCCGCCATCCAGAGGCACCAGCGGGCGCAGCTCGGGTGGAATCACGGGAATGATTTCAAGGATCATCCATTCCGGCTTGTTGCCGGAATCGATGAAGCTTTCGACCACTTTCAGGCGCTTGATGATCTTCTTGGGTTTCAGGGTCGACTTGGTCGTCCGCAGATCTTCCATCAGATCGTCGCGTTCCTGCTTCAGGTCGAGGTCCTGCAGCATGATCTTGACCGCTTCTGCACCGATGCCGGCAGAGAAAGCGTCTTCGCCATATTCGTCCTGCGCTTCGAGCATTTCGTCTTCGGTCAGCAACTGGAATTTTTCCAGAGCCGTCAAGCCGGGCTCGATGACCACATAGCTTTCAAAATAGAGCACACGCTCGAGCTGCTTGAGCTGCATGTCGAGCAGAAGGCCGATGCGCGATGGCAACGATTTCAGGAACCAGATATGGGCAACCGGAGCGGCGAGGTCGATGTGACCCATGCGCTCGCGGCGGACCTTGGTTACCGTGACTTCGACACCGCATTTTTCGCAGACGATGCCCTTGTATTTCATGCGCTTGTACTTGCCGCACAGGCATTCGTAATCCTTTACCGGACCAAAGATGCGCGCGCAGAACAGACCGTCGCGTTCCGGCTTGAAGGTCCGGTAGTTGATGGTTTCCGGCTTCTTGATTTCACCGAAAGACCAGCTGCGAATCCGCTCTGGCGATGCAAGGCCGATCTGGATCTGGTCAAATGTTTCCGGTTTTGCGATCGGATTTGCAAAATTTGATACTTGATTCATGTCTTAATTCCTCTTGGGCTTTCGCCCCAAATTTGAAATGCTGCGTGGCGTGAAGTCAGGACTTCACTCCGCCGCTATCGCAATCCCGTCGTCGTCCCCGTCTTCATCTTCATCACCAAAGCTGGAGAGCTGGATGTTGAGGCCGAGCGACCGCATTTCCTTGACCAGAACGTTGAAGCTTTCCGGAACGCCGGCTTCGAACGTGTCGTCGCCCTTGACGATCGCTTCGTAAACCTTGGTCCGGCCGATCACGTCATCGGATTTGACCGTCAGCATTTCCTGGAGAGTGTAAGCCGCGCCATAAGCCTGCAGTGCCCAGACTTCCATTTCCCCGAAACGCTGTCCGCCGAACTGGGCTTTACCGCCGAGAGGCTGTTGCGTGACAAGACTGTAGGGCCCGATTGAACGCGCGTGGATCTTGTCGTCGACCAGATGGTGCAGCTTGAGCATGTAGATATAGCCCACGGTCACCTTGCGATCGAACTTGTCACCGGTACGGCCATCATAGAGATTGACCTGACCGCTGCGATCCAGACCTGCCAGTTCGAGCATGTCGGAAATGTCGCTTTCATGCGCACCATCAAATACCGGCGTTCCCATCGGGACACCGTGACGCAGATGGCCCACCATCTCGACGATATCAGCCGTATCGCGGCTATCGATATCTTCGTGATATTGTTCGCCGTAAATGACCTTGAGCCGTTCCTTGACCGCATCCGGTGGAGGCGCAGCCTGTGGATCGGGGTTGGCCAGTTTCCACTCTTCGAGCGCTTCGGTAACCTGTTGACCCAGTCCACGTGCGGCCCAGCCAAGATGGGTTTCGAAAATCTGCCCGACGTTCATTCGCGAAGGCACACCCAGCGGGTTGAGCACGATGTCAACCGGCGTACCGTCTTCGAGGAACGGCATGTCTTCCTGCGGAAGAATGCGCGAGATAACGCCCTTGTTTCCGTGACGGCCAGCCATTTTGTCGCCTGGTTGCAGCTTGCGCTTCACCGCGACAAAGACCTTGACCATTTTCAGGACGCCAGGTGCGAGTTCGTCACCGCGTTCCAGCTTCTCGCGACGATCTTCGAACCGTTCGTTGATCAGCTTGATTGCTTCGTCATATTGTTGACGGGTCGCTTCGAAATCGGCCTGAACCTGATCGTCCTTGACGGCAATCTTCCACCAGTCGACCTGCTCCAGTTCGGACAGGCTTTCTTCGGTGATCTCTGCACCCTTTTTCATCGGCTTCGGCGCGGAAGTCGCGGTCTGACCGACCAACATGTCCTTGAGCGCGTTGAACGTCGCACGGTTCAGAATGGCGCGTTCGTCATCCCTATCCTTGGTGAAGCGCGAGATTTCTTCGCGTTCAATCGCAAGGGCGCGTTCGTCCTTGTCGATGCCGTGGCGGTTGAACACCCGGACTTCGACAACCGTACCGGCAACACCGGGAGGCAGACGCAAGGAGGTGTCACGAACATCGGAAGCCTTTTCACCAAAGATCGCGCGGAGAAGTTTTTCTTCCGGCGTCATTGGGGATTCGCCCTTGGGGGTGATCTTGCCGACGAGAATATCGCCCGGTTCGATTTCCGCACCAATATAGACAATGCCGGCTTCGTCGAGGTTGCGCAGCGCTTCCTCGCCGACGTTCGGTATGTCGCGGGTGATGTCTTCAGGTCCGAGCTTGGTATCGCGGGCCATGACTTCAAATTCTTCGATATGGATCGAGGTGAAGACGTCGTCTTTCACGATCCGTTCGGAGATCAGGATACTATCCTCGTAGTTGTAGCCATTCCAGGGCATGAAGGCGACGAGGCTGTTCTTGCCCAGCGCCAGTTCACCCATGTCGGTGGATGGACCATCGGCAATCGTGTCGCCCTGCTGGACGATTTCGCCAACCTTCACCAGCGGACGCTGGTTGATGCAGGTGTTCTGGTTGGACCGCTGGAATTTCTGCAGCGTGTAGATGTCGACGCCGGATTTTCCGGCTTCGACAGCACCCGATGCGCGGATGACGATACGGGTGGCGTCCACCTGATCGACGATACCGGCGCGGCGGGCGGCGATTGCAGCGCCAGAGTCGCGGGCCACGGTTTCTTCCATGCCGGTGCCGACAAACGGTGCTTCGGCTTTCACCAGAGGCACGGCCTGACGTTGCATGTTCGATCCCATGAGGGCGCGGTTGGCGTCATCATTTTCCAGGAACGGAATGAGCGAGGCGGCAACCGACACCAGCTGTTTCGGACTGACGTCCATCAGCGTGATGATGTCGCGTGGCGCCATCAGGAATTCGCCAGCCTGACGCGAGGAAACGATTTCCTCGACGAAGCTGCCGTCTTCGGTCAGTTCGGCGTTGGCCTGTGCGACCGTGTGCTTCTGCTCTTCCATCGCGGAGAGATAGACAACATCGTCGGTGACCTTGTTGTCGACTACTTTCCGATATGGCGTTTCGATAAAGCCGTACTGGTTGACGCGGCTGAACGATGCCAGCGAGTTGATCAGACCGATGTTCGGGCCTTCAGGCGTTTCAATCGGGCAGATACGGCCATAATGGGTAGGGTGAACGTCGCGGACTTCAAAGCCAGCACGTTCGCGGGTCAGACCACCGGGGCCCAACGCTGACACGCGGCGTTTATGGGTGACTTCCGAAAGCGGGTTGGTCTGATCCATGAACTGCGACAGCTGCGAGGAGCCGAAGAATTCGCGAACGGTAGCAACCGCAGGCTTCGCATTGATCAGATCGTTCGGCATCACGGTGGATACATCGACGCTGCTCATGCGCTCCTTGACGGCGCGCTCCATGCGGAGAAGACCGACGCGATACTGGTTTTCGAGCAATTCGCCCACGGAACGGACACGGCGATTGCCGAGGTTGTCGATATCATCGACTTCGCCCTTGCCGTCCTTCAGGTCGACGAGGGTTTTGACAACCGCGAGAATGTCTTCCTTGCGCAGGATTGTATAGTCGGCCGGCGCATCGAGTTCGAGACGCATGTTGAGTTTGACGCGGCCAACAGCGGAAAGGTCATAGCGTTCCGGATCGAAGAAAAGGCCTTCGAACAGAGCTTCTGCGGTTTCGCGCGTTGGCGGTTCGCCGGGGCGCATGACGCGGTAGATGTCGGACAGGGCGCCGTCACGGTCTTCGGCCTTGTCGACCTTCAGCGTGTTGCGGATCCATGGGCCGGTGGTGACGTGGTCGATGTCGAGCAGTTCGAGCGCATCGATGCCGGCAGTGTCAATCTTCTCGAGATTTTCTGCGGTCACTTCGTCACCGGCTTCGATGTAGATTTCGCCGGTTTTCTCGTTGATCAGATCGAACGCGCTATAACGGCCGAAAATTTCTTCGGTCGGAATGACGATATTCTGCATGCCATCGGATTCGGCCTTTTTCGCGGCACGAGGGGTGATCTTGGTGGCTGCTTCAAAGACAACTTCGCCGCTCTGCGCGTCGACAATGTCAAAGGTCGGCTTGATGCCGCGCCATTGTTCGGCGACGAAAGGAATGGTCCAGCCGTCTTTGGCGCGCTTGTAGACAATGCGGCCGTAGAACAGGTTGAGGATGTCTTCTTCCGAATAGCCCTGCTTGACGATCTTGACGAGTTGCGCGCTCTTGGTGCGGCCTTCGTCTTCGATCTTGCCCTGTACGTCGATCGCACCCATTGGCTCACGGATGGTGATCAGGTTGCCGTCGACTTCGAGAATTTCGGCAGGCTGCTTCATGCCCGCGACGCGGACCATCTCGCCGGCCTTGAAATCGGGCTTCTTTTCTTTAACTTCGAGGATCGCGTCACCGAGCGAACGCAAAAGCGCGGTCACCGGCAGCTTGCGCTTGCGATCGATACGGACGTTGACGATGTCCTTGGCGTCAAATTCAAAGTCGAGCCAGCTGCCGCGGTAAGGAATGACGCGGGCGGCGAACAGGAATTTGCCGGACGAGTGGGTCTTGCCGCGGTCATGGTCAAACAATACGCCGGGCGAACGGTGCATCTGGCTGACAATGACGCGCTCTGTGCCGTTGATGACGAACGTGCCGTTCTTTGTCATCAGGGGCATGTCGCCCATATAAACGTCTTGCTCTTTGATATCGAGAACCGAGCGCGCTTCTGTTTCGGGATCGACTTCGAACACGATCAGTCGGAGGGTGACCTTCATCGGCGCGGCATAGGTGATACCCCGCTGGCGACATTCCTCGACATTATATTTCGGATCTTCGAGCTGATAGTTGACGAAGTCCATTTCGGCGGTGCCGGCAAAATCGCGGATCGGGAAAACGCTGCGCAGCGTCTTCTCGAGGCCGGAAACATATCCGATCGAGGGGTCCGAACGCAGAAACTGCTCATATGATTCGCGCTGAACCTCGATGAGATTCGGCATTTCGATGACTTCGTGAATGTCGCCGAAAATCTTGCGAATACGTTTCTTGCGGGTGGGGGTCGGAGCCGTCGTTTTGACCGAAGCTGCTTGGGTAGCCATATAGTTTTGCCTTCTCGCCATCGCCGGAAAACCGGCGGAAAATCAAAATGTGGAGACGCATCAAGACGACAAAAGCCGCATGTCCCCAAAGCATGGAAACTGCAGCTTTTTAGCGTCCTGAAAACCGTGCAAATTTCATTTCTTCTGGCGCGCCGCGCGACTGCACGCCCTGTCTCGAAATCTGTGGTGAGCGCGGGATATAGGGAAATACCGGCTTTCGGTCAAGTGGCTGGCCGGCGAGAAATGGAAGAATTGGAAGCATGTTTGGGGATGCCCGGCCGTATTTATTGAAAAACAATAAATATCTTGACGATATTCGATAATCTGTTATTGTTAAACGATAAAAACGGAGATTCGAACATGGAATATAACGTGAAACCGGGTACGGAACCCAACGATCTTGTGCTGAAGTCGGCGCGCGGCATTTTGATTTTGTCGAAATGGCTTTCGCTGTTCGCGATTGCGGCGGTCACTCTTGGCCTGGCGACCTTGCCCTTCACCTACCAGGCCGGGCTGGCTGAACTTTCCAAGGTCTTTGTCAATCCACCCGCGCCCGAAGCTGCAGGTCTGATCGCTCTCATCATGGCAATGGGCATCGTCATTCTGCTGCTGACGCTTTTCGCGATCAATCGCCTGCGCAGGATCGTCGATTCGGTGGGGGCCGGCAACCCGTTTACGCGGATCAACGGTACCCGCTTGCGTGGCATCGGTATCGCGGCTTTGGCCATCCAGATCGTGACATTTTTCGGCAGCCTGCTCGGTGACGGCTTGCTGACCATGCTCGGTGACGTGAAGCCGGGCGTGGATTTCGCGATGTCGATCGATGCCAGCATCTCGCTTTCCGGCATCTTGCTGGTCCTGCTGCTGATCATCCTTGCGAGAGTGTTCGATCGCGGGGCAGAAATGCGTGAAGAGCTGGAAGGGACGATTTGATGGCGATCACCGTCAAACTCGACGACCTGCTTCATGATAACCGGATGACGCTGACCGAATTGGCCGAGCGGGTGGATATCACGCTCGCCAATCTGTCGATCCTGAAAACCGGCAAGGCAAAGGCGATGCGGTTTACCACGCTCGAAGCCATCTGCCGCGAATTGCAATGCCAGCCAGGGGACCTGCTGGTATTCGACCAGGATTAGCCGGCGCTGAAATCCGTCATCAGCACAACCTTGCGGACCATCGCCGGATCATAGGCCACCTGGCCATCGAGAATGAGCATGGCCAGTCCATGGACCAGAGACCATGCGTGGAGCGCGGCGGCAGCGCGCTGATCCCTGGACATTTCGTCCGGCATGGTGGCGGCGATGCCGGCGCGCAGCTGGTAAAAGGCCTCGCCCATCGCGCTCGGGTCGTCGGTGGCCAGATCGACCTGGCCGACCCGGTTGTAGATCAGCCGCAGCAAGGCCGGGTTTTCGACCGCCCATTTGACATAGGTGACACCGACCTCGGCGAAACCGTCCCGCCCGCCCCCGGCTTGTGCAGCCGCTGCGGCCTGATGCGCGCCCAGACGGGTCAGGCCCTCCAGCGCCAGGGCATCCAGCAAGGCATCCTTGTTGGGGAAATGGCGATATAGGGCAGTGGCGGAGACTCCCAGATCGCGGGCCAATGCGCGCAATCCGAGATCCGGTTGCTCCTGGCTCTCCAGACGCTCCATGCCCATTTGCAGCGCCGACGCGCGAAGGTCCCCGTGATGATAAGGCGCGTTCACAGGGGAATCCGGCGCCACGATCCGCCTCGGGAAAGAGTTATGTTGACACTGTTATCATTGACTGGCATGTTAACATCATAAACATCGCGAGTCGATTTGCCAAGTCGGAAGGGACCGCTGCCAATGTTAGTTTACGCAATCATCGTCGCCGTGCTTGGACTGGTCGTCGCGGTGGCCCATTCGGTGCTTGGCGAAAAGGTCATTCTCGGCCCACTCTATCGCGAGCAGACTAGCGGTCTATTGGCGGCGCGGGCGACGCGTGACGTTATCCGGGCGGTGTTCCACGTTCCGTCACTGGCCTGGGCAGGACTCGGCATAGCGGTGCTGCTCAACCGGCTGCAGTCGGGCAGCGATCTCTTGCCGGTCACTGCAGCGATCATTTTTGCGCTGTCCGGCATCGGCAATCTTGCCGCGCTCCGCCGTCCGCATCCCGGCGGATTGATATTGCTGGCAATGGCTATCGCTACAATCGCCGACATCAGATTCAACTAGAAGGAATTTTCAACATGGCTTCAGTAATCGAAAAAACCATCCGCGCTGCGGTCACGCCTGTTCTGGGTGCAGTCTCCAAATATAACCGCAAGCGGATGAAGGCGCCGACCGGCGGGCATCCCTATCTGACCGGCGTCCACAAGCCGATGACCGAAGAAGTCACGCTGGCTGATCTGAAAATCGATGGCGATATTCCCGCACAGCTCGACGGACGGTATCTGCGCATCGGTCCCAATCCGGTGACCGCGCCCGATGAAGCGAGCTATCACTGGTTTACCGGCGACGGCATGGCCCACGGCATTCGCATTCAGGACGGCAAGGCGAAATGGTATCGCAACCGCTGGATCCGCAGCAATGCCGTCAGCGATGCGCTGGGCGAACCGCGCAAGCCGGGCACCCGCAAGCCACGCACCGACACCGCCAATACCAATATCGTCAGCATCGCCGGCAAGACCTTTGCGATTGTCGAAGCTGGCGGCTTTCCGGTCGAGTTGACCGACGATCTCGAGACGGTGAAGCATAATCCCTTCGACGGCACCCTGGTCAACGCCTTTTCCGCTCACCCGCATCTCGATCCCGAAACCGGCGAGATGCATGCGATCTGCTATGATGCGCCGGTCATGGACAAGGTGTGGCACGTCGTGCTTGGTGCCGACGGCAAGGTGAAACGCGAAGAACCGATCGCGGTCAAGGACGGCCCGTCGATCCATGACTGCCAGATTACCGAAAATTATGTGCTGGTGTTCGACCTTCCCGCGACATTCTCGATGAAGCGGATGCTGGGCGGATTCACTTTTCCCTACGACTGGAATCCCGCCCATGGCGCGCGCGTCGGTCTTTGTCCGCGTGACGGATCGGGTGCCGATACCCTGTGGTGCGATGTCGAGCCCTGCTATGTCTATCATCCGGCCAATGCCTACGAGACCGATGACGGCAGCGTGATCGTCGACGTGGTGGTGCACGAAAGCACTTATGCCCGCACCACTTTCGGTCCGGGCGGCGAATGGTCGCGGCTGGAACGCTGGACCGTCGATCCGGTGACCAAGACCGTCGATCGAAAGGTCATTGATGACCGGGCGCAGGAATTCCCGCGCTATGACGAACGGCAGACCTCCAGACCCTATCGCTATATCTATGATATCGCATTGGCCGGGCGGCCCGACGAGCTCGACATGGCGGGAACCGAATTGTTCAAACATGATCTCCAGAGCGGTGACAAGCTGGTTAGGGATTTTGGCCCGGGACGTCATCCGGGCGAATTCGTGTTTGTTCCCCGGTCACCGGATTCGGCGGAAAATGGCGGTTGGCTGATCGGCCTGGTGATCGACGCCGAACATGAGACAAGCGAACTGCAGATTCTCAACGCCGACGATTTTCTCGGCGAGCCCCAGGCGGTGATCCATCTGCCCCACCGGATACCGCCAGGTTTCCACGGCAACTGGATGGCGAATTAGGCAGCCCGGTGTTCCGGTGCAGGTGAAAGCGACGGGGCGGGTCTGACGATGCAGGCATGCGACTTTCTCTGGTCACGCTGCTTCTAACCTGCCTTCCGGAAAAGCGAGACAGGGGCTTCGACCGGTTCGGGTTCGGCGCTTTGTTCGCCGATCTCGCGAAGCTGGACCGGTCGCTCGACCGTTGGTGCAATCCGCCCGACCACGCTGGCAGCAGGCATCGCCTTGCTGAACAAATATCCCTGGACCTGAATGCAGCCTTCCAGTTTCAGCTGGCTGAGCTGGTCGCTGCGCTCGACCCCTTCGGCGGTCGTCACCATGCCAAGGCTGGTCGCAAGACCGGTGACAGCACGGATGATCGCCCGGCAATCCTCACGGCTGTCGACCCCGTCGACAAAGCAGCGATCGATCTTGATCTTGTCGAACGGAAAGCTGCGCAAATAATTGAGCGAGCTGTAGCCGGTGCCGAAATCGTCGAGCGCGATGCGCACGCCGAGCGACCGGATTTTGTGCAGCAATTCCACGTTGGACTGATTGTCGTTCATCAGCACGGATTCGGTGATTTCGAGCTCCAGCCGCTGCGGGGCGATGCCGGTCGCGGCCAGAGCATTGATAATCGTCGGCATCAGATTGGGGCTGCGCATCTGGGCCGGCGAGAGATTGACGGCTACGGTCAGATGCTCGGGCCAGTTGGCGACCTCGTGCAACGCCGATCGCACGACCCATTCGCCGAGCTGGACGATCAGGCCGGTATCTTCGGCCACCGGGATGAAGACATCCGGCATGATCATCCCTTTTTCGCTATGGTTCCAGCGCAGCAGCGCTTCATAACCGATGATCTCGCTGGTCTCGATACTGACCAACGGCTGGTAAAAAAGCTCCAGTTCGTTGCGTTTCAACGCGGCGCGCAGGTCCACTTCGATATTGCGCCGTTCCTGCACCGCTTCGTGCATCGACGTTTCGAAAAGCGCGGCACATCTGCGCCCGTTTTGCTTGGCATGGTAGAGCGCAATATCGGAATATTTGACCAGTTCCTCGCATCCCGTGCCGGCCTCGGGGGCGATTGCGATGCCGATGCTGACGCCGGTCGTGATGCGATGTCCGTCCACTATCAACGGTTTCGAGACATTTTTGATAATCTCGTTCGCGATCCTCATGACATCGTCATTCGAACCACAGTTGCGCAAGGAAATCGCGAATTCATCGCCGCCGAGACGAGCGACCATCCCCTGGATACCGATCGTCTGTTCGAGCCGGCTTGCGACCGATTTCAGAACCGTGTCGCCTGCGCCATGTCCCAATGTATCGTTGATCGTCTTGAAATCATCGAGATCGAGATAGAGCACCGCCAGTTTCTGGTCGTCCCGCATCCGGCTGACCGAGCGTTTCAGCGATTGATTGAACAGGGCCCGGTTGGGAAGATTGGTAAGACTATCGAAATGGGCAAGATGGGCAACCTTTGCCTCGGCTATCCGGGCGCTGGTAATATCCGCAGCAACGCCGCGCATATGTTTGCTCATGCCATCCCTGGTCTTGATCCGTCTGCCGGACAGTCTCCACCAGCGCAATTCTCCGCGAATCTTTATCGGAGCGTGGATGTCGCGAAATGGCTCGCCTGCGGCCAGACTTTGAATCAGCTGGTTGCGCTCGGCTGAATCCTCGAACAGGTCTTCCAGCGGCATATTGCGCAATTCGCGTATTTCCTTGTCGACTGCGATCGCGAAGCGTGCCGACGGATTGACGATCAAATGACGGTCATTGATTTCCCACAGCCAGTCAGAACTTTGTTCGGCATAATCATGGAGCAAAAGCCGGACGGTTTCCGCCGCATCCTTCTTCTTGGACGCGTGGATATGACGCTGGACGAAATTGAAGAAGAACATCCGGAAAATATAGTCGATACACAGAGCGAAAAAGACCAGCAGAACCGCCGCGCTGATACCGGCATATCCCTCTGCCGCGATGAACGAGAGCGCGTGGATTGTCGTGGTAATCAGCAGATAATAGGTTTGCGCCCGGGGTATGCTGCCATAGACAAAACCGCCCAGGGCCAGACCGCCCATCGCCAATATGGCGATGTCCAGGCTGAAAGGAATCTGTCCAAAAGCAAAGGGAATGCTCAATATGCTGGAAAAGGCGATGCCGGTGATGATGCTTTCAAGAACGATGCTTTTGGTCACCGCCTTATAGTCCGCCGTATCGGGGTCGAGGGCGACCTGGCGAAAATAGTTTCGACCGCCCATGAAACCGGCAATGACCAGAAAGAAACTGGACACGGCAATATAGTCCGGCCCGGCAAAGGCAAACAGCATGACGAGAGCATAAATGCCCAGCGGCAAGGTGACCAGGATACCGATGCGGGAAAGCTGGCCGAAGGATTTAAGCTGTTCGCGGGCGACGAGTTCGGCGGTCTCAGGATCAACACTGATCTTGAAATTCCAAATCTTTTTCTGCATTTCCAGCAATCGCTGAAGCGTAATTCTCTCGCCCATGCGCACCCCGAGTTACTCAATTTTACTATTAGCTGGCAGCCAATATAGAATTAGAGTTTTCACATCGTTAATTACGGTAGGTGGGGCGCGAACTGAAGGTCTTCGCCGACAGCAAGCTCAAAAGCGTCTTAAATCCGGCTGATAAATTCTGCGGCAGCGTCCGCGGCGCGCCTGGCGGCTGCGGAAAGATTGGCATGAAAATCACCCGAACTGTCGCTGTTCGCGCCATCGGTAACAGCCTTGATTCCGGCCCAGGGCAGATCCAGCATCGCGGCAATCTGCGCCACCGCCGCGGTCTCCATATCGACCAGATCGGCCATGAGCGTGTCGCGCAGATAGGCCGAGCGTTCGGGACATTTGACGAAACAGTCGGCGGTCGCGATCCGCGCCCGGGGCAGGGCGAGAGCGTCGGGCATGGGATGCGATGTGAACGGGTTCCAGTCGGCCGGACCAATCGGCCATGTGCCGGCGTCATAATGGGTAAAGCCGTCATGCTCGCCGAATTTCTCCAGCGTCCCGTAATCGGCCTGCAGGGATTCGTGGAGATAGAAACAGTCGCCCTGGATGGTGCTGACATGACCAGCGGTGCCGATCACCAGAAACAGGTCGGGGCAGAAATGGCCGTGCATATAGAGAGCGGCGGCACCGGCATGGACCTTGCCGATACCGGAACAGAGAATGGCTACCCTTTTCCCGCCATGATCGAGCTGGCGGATTGCGCCAAAAGGGCTGTCCAGCCTGGTTGCGGGCTGATCGTGAAGCAAGGCGTCCGCTTCGTCCTGAACGCCGGTGATGACCGCTACATGCTCAATCACCGGCAAAGGCCATCAATGCGAGCGGCTTGACCCCGGCTGCGGACAGCTTTTGCGCGCCGCCGAGATCGGGCAGGTCGACGATGAACAGCGCCTGGGAAACAATCGCCCCCTGGCCACGCAGTAATTCGACTCCGGCCATCGCCGTCCCGCCGGTCGCGAGCAGATCGTCTACCAGCAAGACCCGCTGGCCCGGCTGGATCGCGTCGACATGCATTTCGATCCGGTCGCTGCCATATTCCAGCGCATAGTCGATGCTGACCGCCTTGCCGGGCAATTTGCCCGGTTTGCGCAGCATGACCTTGCCCTTTTCCAGAGCATAGGACATCGCCGCCGAAACGATGAAACCGCGCGCCTCGATCCCCGCAATCACGTCGAAACTGTCCGGATCGACCAGTGCAATCATCCGGTCAATGGTCCGGCGAAAGGCCGGCCCGTCGAGCAGCAGGGTTGATACGTCGCGGAACTGGATTCCCGGCTTGGGATAGTCCGGGATCGTCCGCACGAGATCGATCAGGTCTTGATTGTCGGTCATATAGTCCCCCGGAAATGCCAGCTGCCCTAGTCGCGCAGCGGCCCGGCCATGTCAATCATTGTGCCCAGACGGCCAGCGGAGGGACGAGGGGGTGCCATGCTGGCCACCATGAAAAGGGCAAAAAAAGGGGCGGCTTCCAAACCGGAAGCCACCCCAAATTTTTTCAATAAACCGTTAGGCTTATTTGAGTTCGACGGTACCGCCGGCAGCTTCGATCTTGGTCTTGATTTCTTCTGCTTCAGCTTTGCTGACGCCTTCCTTGATCGCCTTAGGCGCGCCTTCGACGAGGGCTTTGGCATCGGTGAGGCCAAGAGCCGTGATCGCACGGACTTCTTTAATCACCTGGATTTTCTTGCCGCCGTCGCCGGTCAGGATTACGTCAAATTCGGTCTGCTCTTCAGCAGCTTCGCCACCGCCTGCAGCAGCAGGTCCGGCAACAGCAACAGCAGCAGCAGCGGAAACGCCCCACTCTTCTTCCAGTGCCTTGGACAGTTCAGCCGCTTCCATGACGGTGAGTTTCGAAAGTTCTTCAACCAGTTTTGCAATATCAGCCATTTTAAATACGCTCCAATTTTCTAAATATTTGAAAAGTTAAATTCATTCACCGGTAGCGGCATAAGCGCCAACTACACGGGCAAGGGCTCCAGCTGGTTCTTTGACAATCCGGGCGATTTTCGTTTGTGGTGCGACAAGCAGACCAACAATCGTTCCGCGCAGTTCATCAAGAGATGGCATGGAGGCCAGAGATTTTACGCCAGCTT
Source organism: Parasphingorhabdus flavimaris (assembly GCF_013371215.1). Classification (GTDB taxonomy): domain Bacteria; phylum Pseudomonadota; class Alphaproteobacteria; order Sphingomonadales; family Sphingomonadaceae; genus Parasphingorhabdus; species Parasphingorhabdus flavimaris. Next base: position 199,170 of record NZ_JABWMH010000005.1, on the reverse strand, counting down.
CGTCAAGAAGGGTGTCGCCCATTGCGCCGCCAACGATTTCCAAATTCTCGTTGGTTTTTGCAAATGCCACTGCGATTTTTGCAGCGGCCACCGGATCATCCGATGTAGCGAGCGCGACCGGACCCGTCAGCATATCTGCTATCGGGGCATAGTCGGTGCCTTCCAGAGCCAGTTTGGCAAGGCGGTTTTTAGAGACTTTGAAGCTTGCGCCTTCGTCCCGCATTTTCGTCCGCAGCTCGGTAGACTGAGCCACAGTCAGGCCCAGGTTGCGTGTTACCACGACCACCCCGGCCTGCTTGAAAATAGCGTTCAGAGCGACAACCGCTTCGGTCTTTTGACCACGATCCATATTTTGCTCCTTCACGTGGACTGCGTTTTTGACGCGCAATCCAATTCTAGTAACCGTCACCCCGGCGAAGGGATGACGAGCGAAAGGACTGACCGAAATCAATCCTGTATAATCCGAAGGGGGGTTTTGGCCGTTCTGCCGCGTTGGAAAACGCTGGCTGCGTACCCGTGTGTTGCCACACGAAAAAACTGATCCCCGTCTAGGCTGGAAATTAAGAGGGGCATATTCCCCTCACCGGCTGTCTCGGACGGAAATTGCGATTCTTTTGACGGAAGCACAATTTGTAGGAGAGCCATTAGCGGGTGGGGCGGGGATGTCAAGGGGTAGGGGGTACCCTCATGCAACTGCGCCTAATCCGCTGCGCGAATAAGGCTTCATATCCTTCTCCCTCACGGGAGAAGGTTTACTGATCCTTCTGCAGCACCCCCGGCTCAATCTCGTAATAATCCCCCTTGTCGCCGACAAAGATATGGCTCCAGATTTTCGTGCCGGTCGGCTGGTCGAAACAGCCCATGGCGATGGCGATCTTGTCGTGGTGGATCGGGTCCCAGAACAGGAAAGACCCGCAGGTCTGGCAGAAGCCGCGGCGGACTTTTTCGGAGGACTGGTACCAGCGGACCTGGTCCCCGCCGCGGATCGTGACGGCGCTGGTCGGGACGTCGATCGAGGCCCAGTAATGGCCGGACTGCTTGCGGCACTGGCTGCAGTGGCAGGCGTCGGCTTCGGGCAGGTCGCCGGTAACTTCAATCTGGATCGCGCCGCAGAGGCAGGAACCCTTGTGCATATATTCCTCCCGATAATTCTTCGGCGCCAAGTCTAACGGAAAAGCCCCGCGCTTTGAAAGCCGGAATTTGTCGGCGGTCTTTTCAGGCGCGGGTCACGGCCACCCGCTGCTCGACCATATTCATCCTGCCAAAGGCGGTGAGGAAGGAGACGTCGGTGGCGTCGCGGCCGATGCCGATCACCGCCATGTCGGATGGCTGGGCCATGCCCGTCGGGTCGATCAGGTGCCACCGGTCGTCCAGAAAAACTTCGGGCACGGCGTGGAAATCCTGGGGCTGGACATCGGGCGCATAAGTGCTGGCAAAGCGCGCCGGAATATTGGCGCATCGGGCCATGCTGATCATTATATGGGCATAGTCGCGGCAAACGCCCTTGCGCGCGGCAAGGCTCTGTTCGGCGTTGCACTGGACATTGTCCGCATCCGAACCATAGGTCATGGTCTGTTTGATATAGTCGGCCATCGCGGCGACCAGCGGGCCGCCCTCGAGGCCGGGAAACTCGCCGGTGACAACAGAATCAAAAGCGTTGACCGAGCAATAGAGCGAGTTGAACAGATAGGGAACGGTATGACCGGGCAAGTCGTTGAGAGCGGTCGCGGGCAGGGTGGCAAAATCGGGATTGGCGCGGTCGATAGTCACCAGCGCATCATAAGAGATATCGAGCCGATCCTGCTGGCTGGTCCACAGCCGGGTGCCGATACCGTCATGGGCCGCGACGCTGGTCTTGTCACCGGTCGGGCCGATATCGATATTTGCCTGCGCAACGATCTGGTCGGGGGTCTCCGCCGCCTCGACCTGGACCAATATCGTGCACGGCATCGGGAGGCGGTAGGATAATTTCGCGCTGATCTGCAATCTGGTCATATCGTCCGCCTCTCACGGTCATAAGAAAAAGGCCGGGATTGCGCCCGGCCTTTTCCAAATCAGTTCATGTATCGTACCCGCTTTTGCGAGTCCGACACGCAATGGATCAAATCCCTTCAATCTCTCCGAGATTGATTTTGAGACCCGGGCCCATGGTCGTGCTCAGGCCGACCTTGCGGACATATCTGCCCTTGGCGCCGGCTGGCTTTGCCTTGATCACAGCATTGACGAGCGCATCGAAATTCTTGCGCAGATCGGCTTCCTTGAAGCTGGTCTTGCCGATGCCGTTATGGATGATGCCGGCTTTTTCGACGCGATATTCGATCTGTCCGCCCTTGGCGTCCTTGACCGCTTGCGCGACATTCGGGGTAACCGTGCCGAGTTTCGGGTTCGGCATCAGACCCTTGGGGCCGAGCACCTTACCGAGACGGCCAACAACACCCATCATGTCCGGGGTTGCGATAACGCGATCATAGTTGAGGTCGCCGCCCTGCATGGCTTCGAGCAGATCTTCTGCACCAACCGTATCGGCGCCGGCTGCCTTGGCTTCGTCTGCTTTCGCATCCTTGGCAAAAACGGCAACGCGTGCTGTTTTGCCGGTTCCGGCAGGCAGCGAGATCACGCCGCGGACCATCTGGTCAGCGTGGCGAGGATCGACACCAAGATTGATCACAACATCAAGCGTTTCGTCAAATTTCGAAGTCGATGCGAGACCTTTCAGGGTCTTGATCGCTTCGTCGATGCCGTACAGCTTTTCGCGATCAACTTCAGCGTTGATCTTCTGCATTTTTTTGGAGAGTTTCGCCATGTTCTTATCCCTCCACCACGTCTACGCCCATCGAGCGCGCGCTGCCTGCGATGATTTTCATTGCCTGTTCGATGCTGTTGGCATTGAGGTCGGCCATTTTGGTTTCGGCGATTTCCTTGATCTGCGAAGTCTTGATCGACCCGCCAGAAACCTTGCCCGGTTCGCTTGAACCTTTTTTCAGCTTGGCGACCTTCTTGATCAGATAGCTGGCTGGTGGTGTCTTGGTTTCAAAGGTGAAGCTGCGATCCGAATAGACGGTAATCTTCGTCGGGATCGGCGTGCCTTTTTCAAGCTTGTCTGTTGCGGCGTTGAACGCTTTACAGAAATCCATGATGTTGACGCCGCGCTGACCCAATGCTGGGCCGATCGGCGGGGATGGATTTGCAGTACCGGCGGGCACTTGCAAATTGATATAGCCATCAATTTTTTTAGCCATTTGGCTGTCCTTTCATTCTTTTGGGATTGGCGACATTGCCGCTCCCGCAAATTAAGTGGTCAAGCGGAGAGTAAACTCTCCTCCCACAGTGGTATTCGAAACCGGAGTTTCAAATTCTGTCTGTTCCGGACATGATCCGGAACATGAAACTAGCTGATCAGGTCGACTTCGCCGAAGTCCAGTTCGACCGGGGTTGCGCGGCCAAAGATGGACACGGAAACCTTGACCTTGTTCTTGTCGAAATCGAGTTCCTCGACAATGCCGTTGAAGCTGTTGAACGGGCCGCTCTTGACCTTGACCTCGTCGCCGATTTCGTAGCTGACCGTGATCCGTTCTTTCGGAGCGTTGGCTGCTTCTTCCTTGGTATTGAGAATGCGCGCGGCTTCGGATTCGCTGATCGCCTGCGGCTTGCCGCTGCTGCCGAGGAAGCCGGTGACCTTGGGCTGGTTCTTGACCAGGTGATAGACATCATCGGTCATTTCCAGCTTCGCCAGAACATAGCCGGGGAAGAATTTCCGTTCGGACTGGATTTTCTTCCCGCGTTTGACTTCGGTAATGGTTTCGGTCGGGACTTCGATATCCTCGACCAGCTCGGTCAGGCCGAGACGCTTGGCGTCAGCCTCGATCGCTTCCTTGACCTTGTGTTCAAAGCCCGAATAAGCGTGAATGATATACCAGCGTGCCATGCGAATAACCTAAAAATCTGTTGGGATTAAGCGAGGCTCAAGAGCCAGGCGACAAGCCCGTTAAAAACCGAATCAACGCCCAGAAAAAACAATCCGAGAATAGTCGTCATGATCAGCACGAGGATCGCCGTACGGACGGTCTCGGGCCATGTCGGCCAGACGACCTTGTTGGTCTCGGCCTTGACCTGATTCATGAATTCGCCTGGATTGACTTTCGCCATGCTTGATTCCTTAAATTCGCTTCCCGGTTTCCGCATAAACTCCGGGTGTCAGTCGTTTGACCGTGGTCGGATATATGCATGATTTCGGAAAGAACCAGCCCTTTAACCGCAGATTCCCGGATTCGCAAGAAAAGAGTGGGATTTTACGCGACTTTGCCCGCTTCGATCAGCGACCGTATCCACGGAAGATGTTCGCGGCCAACGAAGAGCTGGTCGGCAATGACATAGGAGGGTGATTCGAAAACGCCCAATTCTTCCGCTTCGCTTCGAATCGAAACCAGTCTTTCGCCCGCCGATTGCGGGTCGGGCAGGGATGTTTGCACCGAAGAGAGCAGGGCCGCCACGACCGCTTCATCGCCAAGATCTGCCTGTTCTGTCCAGTAAGCGGCAAAGGCAGCCCGGATGAACGGGACGGGATCGCCATCAAGGCCGGCCATTGCCGCAAGGGCGACTTCACTGCCGGCAGGTGTTTGGGAAAAGTGCATCTCGCGGCCCTGAACCTTTGCATAATGCAAATGCGTGTCGCGCTGGGCGATGGCGCGGACGCGGCGGTGCCGCTCGCCCACGGTTTCGTCCGCTTTCTCTTCGGGAATCGAAAAGGGCCGGACCGAAAAGGGAAGCCATTTGATATGGACGCCCGTTTCGCCTGCCAGCGCCAGTGTCGGGTCGAGCGCAAGGAAAGAAGCCGGTGACTTGAAATCGATGAAGACGCTCAGCATGGCTGTGGCTCCCGGTCATCAATCTCGTAGGCAATATCCGGGGCCGGGGCTTCGCGGCCCTGAAGGTGCCAGCGAACAAAGGGGAGATGCTCGCGGCCGAACAGGATTGTGCCGTCAAAGACATAGGTCGGGACGCCGTAGATTCCGCTCGGGTGAAGCTGTTTCTGGAGCGCGTCATGTTGCGCGCGACCCTCACCCGCGACGAAGGCGGCAAAGTCTTTTGAATCGATTCCGGCCTGCTCCAGACAGGCTTCGACCACCGCGATATCCTCAATATCCAGTTCCCGCCGCCAGAAGGGCGGATAGACCGCTTCGAAATAATCGCCGAGCCGGTCGCGGTCGGTCTGCATGACCCAGGAAATAGCGATATTGGCGATCGACGAGTCCCATATTTTCTCGGTCCCCTTGAGGATCATGCCCTGACGCTCGACATAGCGGCGGGCATCGCGATAGCCATATTTGATCCCCGTCCACTGGCTGGCGCTGCGCGTGCTTTCGACGACCTTGCCCTTGCTCTTGCGCGCAGAACCCAGATAGCTGGGAATATCGAGCGTCAGCGGCCGCCAGTCAAAACGGATGCCGAGCGACTTCTCCAGCGCCAGCGTCGGCCGGATGGCGACAAAGGCGTAGGGGCTTTTGATGTCGACATAGACGATCAGCGGGGCGTCGCTCTCCAAGGCTTTCATGCATTATCTCTCCTGCAAAGCAGATGGTTGGCGCGGCAGGGTCCGCGGTCAGTCGCTCTTGGGCGTCAAAATCCTGCTCGGGTGCATGCCGTCGACATAGCCCATGAACGGCGGGTGGATATTATAGCCCAGCAGTTCCTGCACCCGTTTCGGGAGACGTGCCACTTTTTCCGGCGGCACCGCCAGCAATTGCTGCTCCAGCGGCCGGCACCAGCCCTTGCAAAATTGCGGTGTGACGATCAGGCGCTGGGTATCGGAGCTGTTGCCACCGCCGCGATGCCATAATGTGCCTTTTGCCAGCATCAGCGAGCCGGCGGGCATGACTGCCTTGATCATGTCGGGATGGTCATCCGTGCTGTCGCTCTTTTTGTCCGTGACACCGGTCTGGAAATCGGAGCCGCGATTGGCGCCTGAAGGCTGCTCATTGCCCCATTTGTGGCTGCCGGGGATGATCTCGGTGGCGCCATTGGTTGCGGTGGTGTCGCTGATCGACCAGAAGGTCGACAGGCTGAGCGGGTCGCGCGGCCGGGCCAGGCCGCAATGGCTGTCATCGAAATGCCAGGGCTGGACGGTTTCTCCGGGATGCAGGTTGATCGCGAGGCAGGCATAGAGCAGGCAGCTTTGGCCGAGCTCCTTTTCGGCAAAGGCCAGTTGCAGCGGATGGGAAATCAGGTCGGCGAAGACCGGATCCTTGTCGAGCATCCCGTAAATGCGGTTGGACCGGTCGCCTTCGAAATTGTTGCGGCCGCGGATGTCGGCGTCGATCCAGGGCTTGAGCGCCGCGCGCTGCTGTTTCAGCTGTTCGGGGCTCAGAACGTCGGTGAAGATGACATAGCCTTCTTCCTGAAACTGGTCCCAGGCGTCGTCAAAACTGCGACCGTGCAAATAGGGGGCGAGGTCCGCCGCTGCTGTTTCAATCTTGCTCGCCAGGTTCATGGGGCCGCTCCGTAATCTGTTTATATCGTCTGCCTACCCAATATTTGAATTGAATTCAATTCAAATATTGGGTAGGGCGTTTTGTTTCAGGATTGCAAGGGAGGCGGGCCGTGGCCGGTCAAAGCAAAACAAGCGAAAGCTCCGACCGCAAGATCATGCGCGCCGCGAAAATATTGGCCGCTGCGGAAATGATCCTGCGTGAAGGGGATGGCGAGCTGGAAATGGGGCAGGTCGCCAAGCGGGCCGGCGTCTCGGTCGGGCTTGCCTATCATTATTTCGGTTCCAAATCCGGTATGCTCGGAGCGATAATTCATGCCTTTTACGATCGCTATAATCAGGTGGCGAACCAGTATATCGATCCGGATATCGAATGGGGCGTGCGCGAAAAACGCCGTTTAATGGCGGTCGTCGAATTTCTTTACCATGATCCGATGGCGCCGGTCATCCTCGGGAAAATGGCGCGGACCAATCAGGTCGCGGCGGTCGAATCTGCCCGTCATGAAGAAATGATCGAAATGGCGATCCGCAATATCAATTCGGGCATCAGGCGGGGGGATATCGGCTCCCATATTGATCCGACCATTGCAGGCGCAGCCATTACCGGAGCAATTCGCAGCGGCATCATGCACGCCATGGCGAGGGATCCGCAGCCGGATCCGGCGAAGCTCACGCATCAGATATGGGGGATGATCGCAGGTGCGCTCGATATCGCGCGATAGGCGTCAATATCGTTCGATGAGGTCCCATTTGTTGCCGAACGGATCGACCCATTTCACGACCATGCCATAGGATTCTTCCCGTGGTTCTTCGAGGAACAGGACTCCGGCGCGCTGCATGATCGCATAGTCGGTTTCGAAATCATAGGTTTCCAGAAACAGCAAGACGCGGTCTCCGGCCTGTTCGCCGATCACCTCTTCCTGCGCCTCGTTCGCGGCACGGGCCAGCAACAACCGGGTTTCGGTGCTGCCCGGCGGCGCCACCAATACCCAGCGCTTGTCTTCGGAAATCTCGGTATCCTCGATCAGTTCGAAGCCCATGAGTCCGACGTAAAACTCTATCGCCGGATCATAATCGGGAACGATCAGACTGATTGCGGAAATGAACTGGGGCATGAAGATTTCAGTTTATGGAGGAGAGAAATGGCAGGAGTGCACGGACTCGAACCGTGGGCCCTCGGTTTTGGAGACCGATGCTCTACCAACTGAGCTACACTCCTGCACGGGCCGTATCGCCCTTGCGAAACAGCCGGTTCGCGCGCCTTAGCGTCCCCTGATGGTTTCGGCAAGCGTGATTGTAACCCGAAGCCGCAAATCGCATGATGGTTAATTATGTGTGGACGCCTGTTTACCTCGAGAGGAAAGGACGGATTCACGGATTGATGTGATTATAGTCGCGTCGCTAACCGGGCATAGGCGTGCGCGGCTCTAGCCGAAGTTCAATTTACGTGCAGGAGACTGATATGGCAGACTCAATCGTTCGGAAACCTTCGGAAATTGCGAATGACGATGAACAGCTGATGTCCTACGGGATCGCGCCTCATGAAAATCGATGCGCCCCGCGCTATCGCCTGTCTATCCCGGCGAAAATGCGTTTTTCCTGTTCGAGCAGCTTCCCGGTGGAAGTGACCGACATGTCGCTCGCAGGATTTGCCTGTGACGCTCTGACCGCATCGCCTGCAGGCACTTTGTGCTGGCTGACGCTGCCCGGCCTTGGTGCGCTGGAGGCCGAAGTGGTCCGGCACGATAATGATGGCATAGGTTGTGCCTTCAAGAACCTGCTCAACCTGGCAGTGTTCAACCACTATGTGAGAAAATATCCGGTCAAGAACAAGGTGGGATAACAATATCCGCAAATCCCGGTGCGCTGATCCTGAACTTTTTCAGCTACTCCATACTGCCGGCTTTCCGGATATATTTCGAGGACGCGAACATCCGATTCGGAGGCAATGAAGATTATTCTTTATGCGCAGGGATGCGCTCGGCAAGTTTCCCGGGATCGGGCTCGTTGCGGGTCCATATCCAGCTTCCGCTGATCAGCGCTGCTACAATCGGAATGAGATTCCATGGCAGTTTGACAAATAGCAAGGCCAGCACGCAGCTGACCGCAAAAGCTACTGTGGCCGCCCATTTGCCGCGCCGGGTAATCGCCCGCCGCTCGCGCCAGTTGATGATGTGGACGCCAAAGACGTGATGCTCGACCAGCCAGGATTCCAGGCGTGGCGAGCTGTTGGCGAAACAGAAAGCTGCCAGAATGACGAAGGGCACCGTGGGCAGCAGTGGCAATATGACGCCGATGCCGCCGAGCCCGAGCGAAACAAGTCCCGCTGCCAGATAGAGTTGCCGTTTCATCCGGTTGCCCTATCACGGATCGAGGCGAACGCCGATAGTGTCCATGCGCTATCTTGCGACAAACGGATTCCGGCAGCAGCTGACCGAGCCGATCTGGTTCTCTGGGGTTCGACCCGAATATCAGGCCGGTCGCACTGGCGACGTCATCGGAGCCCATCGCAAGAAACAAAATCCCAACAGTCCCGAAACCAGCGACCCGCTCATCACGCCGAGCTTGACCGTTTCGATCTGCTCCGGTTCAGCAAAGGCAAGGTTGCCGATAAACAGGCTCATGGTGAAACCGATGCCGGTCAGACAGGCTAGCCCGTATAGCTGGAACCAGCTGACTCCGTCCGGGCGTTTCACGAGGCCGATCCTGGTCGCCAGAAAGATGAACCCGAACACGCCGATCTGCTTGCCGACGACCAGTCCGGCGGCCACGCCCAGTGCGAGCGGGGCCGCCAGGTCGTCAAGCCGCAGCCCGGCGAGCGACACGCCTGCATTGGCAAAGGCGAACAAGGGAAGAATCAGGAAGGCCGCCCACGGATGCAATATATGCTCGAGATGCTTTAGCGGAGAACTGCCGTCTTTTGCGTTCAGCGGAATAGCGAGCGCCGCGATCACCCCGGCGAGGGTGGCATGGACACCCGATTTCAATACGCAGATCCACAGGAATATACCCACCAATATATAGGGTGCGGTGCGAATCACGCCCAGTCTGTTCATCACGAATAACAATATCGTCCCGCCCCCGGCGAGCAAAAGCGAGACGCCGGACACTTCGCTTGTGTAAAACAGGGCGATGATGAGTATCGCGCCGATATCGTCGATGATCGCGATCGCGAGCAGCAATATCTTCAGCGATACCGGCGCATGTTTGCCGAGCAACGCGAGTACGCCCAGGGCAAAGGCAATGTCGGTAGCGGCCGGAATAGCCCAGCCGTTGAAATTTTCCGGCATGTTCCAGTTGAAATAGACAAATATCAGAGCCGGAATGGCCATGCCGCCAATCGCCGCGATGGCCGGGAGCGATGCCTGTTCAATGGTCGAAAGCTGTCCTTCGAGCAACTCGCGTTTGACTTCCAGCCCGATCAGAAAGAAGAAGATCGCCATCAGCCCGTCATTGATCCACAGCGCCAGCGGTTTGGCGATTTCCAGTCCTCCGAACTGTACGGCAACCGGGATGTCGAGGAAGCCGAGATAATAAGGGCTGAACATGCTGTTGATAGCGACCATCGCCAGCAAGGCCGCGCCAAATAATATGATGCCCGCGCTCGATTCCAGGGCGATGAATTCCTGAAGGGCTGTGCGCATTTTTTTTACCATCGAGACATCATCCTGCTGCTAAAATTCGGGGCGGCCAGTATTTGCAGAGATACTACCGCCCCGAGGTGGGGGAAAAGCCACGCGAGCCATGGCGATCATCCTCCTTCTGATATCGCGTGCCGGCGCCGATATGGTTGATATGGTGAAAAACTAATGATAAAACCAATCAAATGAAATCGCATTAAACGATAGATGATGTCTATAATTGGGGGTTCCGCCATGCCGACTTTTCGTCAATTTGAATATCTGGTTGCCGTCGCCGACCACAGCCATTTCGGCAAGGCGGCCCAGGCTGCTGGCGCTTCGCAGCCGACATTGAGCCATCAGTTGCGGGCGCTCGAGCAGAGACTGGGGGTGACGCTGGTGGAGCGGCGAACGCATGGCGCGGAACTCACCCCCGTGGGACGTGAGATCGCCGATCGCGCGCGGCAGGTATTGATCCAGGTGAAGGACATCCGTGATCTGGCGGAGCGGGCGAGCGACAGTCTGGCGGGGATATTGCGGTTCGGCGTATCACCCACCCTCGGTCCCTATCTGATGCCGCCGGTGATTGCCGCCTTGCACCGCACCCGACCGGACCTGCGCTTTTACATGCGTGAAGGAATTCCCGATCTGCAGGCGATGGAGCTGACCAAAGGCTCGATCGACATGCTGCTGGGGCCGTTGCCGATCGAAGGTGACAACCTGCAGATCGAGCCGCTGTTTCGCGAACCGCTGATTCTGGTTGCGCCGCCCGATCATCCGCTTGCAGCACGCGAGGATCTTGCCCTTGCCGATCTCGGGGGGCTGCCGGTGCTCAGTCTCGACCGCCGGCATCATCTGCACCGCGATGTGGCGCGCCAGTGCCAGCTGCATGACATGAACCTGCTGCGCGACTATGAGGGCACCAGTCTGGACAGCGTTCGGCAAATGGTTGCGTCAGGGCTGGGGCTGGCGATTCTGCCGGAGCTTTACGTGCGTTCCGAACTGAACCGCGGCGGCGACGTTGCCTTGCTGGATGTCGAAGGCTGGTCCGCTACCCGGAGTATCGGTGCTGCCTGGCGCACCAACGCAGGCTTTGCCCAGGAATATGCCGCAATCGCCGAGAAAATTGCCGAAGAAGCACGGGTGTTGATGTCTGCATGACCGGCGGCAATATCAGACGATTTCTGACTGTCCGAATGGAGTTGATCGGGTTATTCAGTGTCCATGGCCATTGATCTCGACCTGCTGCTGAAAGCTTATGCGTCGGGCATATTCCCGATGGCGGACGCGCGTGACGATCCCGATGTTTTCTGGGTGGAACCAAAAGCCAGGGCGGTCATTCCGCTGGACAATTTCCAGATGTCGCGTTCGCTCCGCAAGACCATCAGGTCCGACCGCATTCGGGTCACCGCCGATACCGCCTTTGCCGATGTGATCGATATTTGCGCCACGCAAGCCGCCGATCGCCAAGAAACCTGGATAAATGCCGAAATCGAGGAGGCGTTCAACCAACTGCACCAGCTTGGCCATGCCCATAGTGTCGAGTGCTGGCAGGCGGATGAAGCAACCGGTGAGGCGAGGCTGGTCGGCGGTCTCTACGGTTTGGCGATTGGTGGTGCCTTCTGCGGTGAAAGCATGTTCTCCCGCAGCCGCGACGCGTCCAAAGTTGCATTGGCGTGGCTGGTGGCCCGCTTGAACGTCGGCGGATTCGAGCTGCTGGATTGCCAGTTCATGACCGACCATCTGGCATCATTGGGAGCGATTGAAATCAGCCAGGACGAATATGTCGACAAGCTCAGAAAGGTCAGGGGCTATGCGCCGTCGTCCGTGGTTTCGGCAATAAGGTCGCCGATCGGGTCTGCCGGCGCTCTGGTCGCCGGAGGCGCCGGTCGCGGTGCAGCGGGCGCTGGCGTAGCAGGAGCCGCGGTTTCCGGCGCTGTTTCATTTGGAGCGCTCGACGCGCTGTTGGCGAGATTTGACGAAGACCTTCTCGGCGCTGTCGGATCTGCCGAATCTCCCGGCGTCTCCTCTTCTCCGGGGAAGCTCATCGCGCAGCTTTTGACCCAGACATCGTAAATCGGATGCTCGACCACATTCAGGGACGGTGACTCGCGGAACAGCCAGCCGGAGAAAACGCGTTTCCATTGATCGTCACCGGCCCGGTTGGGCGGGCGTTCATTGACCAGCAACTGGACAAAAGCACCCTGTTCCGGGCTCAATTCCCAGGGGGCGCTTTTTTCGCAGGCCCGCAGCCGGACGATCGCGCGCCCGATCCGGATCGACTGGCCGGGTTTCAGTTCGAGATCGCGCGTCAGGCCATTGCGCTTGTTGAGGAAACCAAGCGTCGCGACGCGTTCCGCCATCGGTGTCCCGATTTGTTCGGTGACCGGCGTGACCAGATCACCGTCGGTCGCCGCAACCACGGCTTTCTCGGCCGCCTGACCGGTAGCATTTTCATCAACATTGTCGCCGCCGAGCCAGCCGCAGCCGGACAGCAGGATCGTCGCCAGAATCGCGAATGAAATGGAGTGGCGCGTCATGCCTGTCATTCCGCTTCGGCGGGGTTCCAGGATTCGTAGTCGCCGGTGGCTGCTGCGCGGCGACCGCCTTCTTCCAGAGCGCCAGCCGGCCGATAGGCTTGCGCCGTACCGGTAAGATTTCCGCTCGGTTCCTTTTCCCAGATACGCGCTTGCGGCAGATGGCTTTCGGGAATCTCGTCGTAGCTGTGATGGAGCCAGCCATGCCATTCGGGCGGCACGCGGCTGGCATCATTGGCACCATTGTAGATGACCCAACGGCGTCGTGAAGGATGGCCGGAGCTCTCCTTCTTCGACTGAAAATATTTGTTGCCGAACACATCTTCACCGACGCGTTGGCCATTGCGGGCGCTGAACAGGGCGGTGCCGATCGTTGCGCCGTTCCACCAAGTGAATATGTTCGCCAATATGTTCATGCCGTTCGCTTAGCCCCGCAGACAGGCGGTCCGCAATGAAAAAATGTCAAACAGGAAGGATGTTTGCCGATGCGGGGAGGTTCATCGCCAGGTGACGGTGTCGCCCGGCCCGATACCGAGTTCAGCGGCGCGGCCCGCCGCAATTTCCAGCACCGTGGCAACCGGCTCGTTAGACCGAACCGAGTCGAGCGAATAAGGCGTGGTATTGGCGGCGACCGATTCGATTGTTCCGTCGCGCCGGATGAAGATGATATCCAGCGGGATCACCGTATTCTTCATCCAGAAACTCGCGACCCGATCCTCTGGAAACGGAAAAATCATGCCCTTGTCCGACGGAATTTCGGTCCGGAACATCAGGCCCCTGGCCTGTTGAGCGCTGGTTTCTGCCACTTCGACGACAAAGTCATGCACTGCGTCCGAGGTTTGAATACTGAGCGGAACCAGCCTGAGACCCGCTTCGGACAAGGTTGTTTCGGACTGCTGGTTGCTCGTTGCGGTTTCGCCGGTCCGGGCATAGCAGCCGGACAGGCTGAAGGCGGGAAGCAGCATCAGGGTAAGCGCGATCGCTTGTAATATCTTGTTCATCGATATGGGTATCTGCTTCAGATTGAGGAGGGCAAGCTGACTTGCGCAGCCATGTGGCCACGCTCGCCGTCTTTTATGAGGGCCAGTAATTGCTGGCCCGGAACGACATCTGCAATTCCTGCATCGCGGAGCGTTTCCATATGGAGGAAAATATCGCCCGCGAGATCGTTGCTGACCAGAAAGCCATAGCCTTTGGCGCGATTGAACCACTTTACTTCCGCTGCAATGAATTCGGAAAGATCCTCGACCGCGCGGAGCACTGGCTGTGCGGATGATGGCGCTGCCCCCGAGCTCGTTTCCGCGCAGGCGGACAAGTCTATGTCGAGAATTTTTGTTGCCTGCAATCCTTTGGGGGCGGCAACATATTCGCAGGTAACCATCGCCATTTCGGGTAATTCCCGCGTGCCCAGCGTTTCGAGCAGGCTCCAGTGAATCAATATATCCGATTGTGATGTCGCGTTTTTTGCGCCGGAATCTTCATTTTCCGGGACGATGAAACCGAATCCGCGATGACTGTCGAACCATTTGACACGACCTTTTGTACGCAATGGTTCCACGTCCGAGGAACTATGTTCGTCATCGTTGGCCTGGGCCATGTGACTATCCGCAGGATTTGGTTCCGCAAATAAGATTGCCACGATGCATCTCCGCACAAAACTAAGCTAAATCAAGAGTCTGATAAACTTTTCGACTCGGCATAGAGCTTATATCATAATAATTGTAAACTGGCGATTCCCGACCTTCATGACGTCAAACCCTTCGCGATCCGCACCAGGCCGCCGTCTATCAGCTGTCCTCCGATATCTCCGCGCCCGGCCTGGCAAAGACAAAGCGCGAGGCGACGTCAAAATCATGGCCGGCCCGCAGAAAGGCCTGCAGTTGCTTGCGGCATTTATCGCTGTCCTGCTGCGACTCGGCATAAGGACCAATGCGGCGCTTGCGGGCAAATTTGTCGGCTGCGGCCCATTTGTTCGATTCGCTGGTCTGGTAGGCTTCGCGGCCGTCCGCCTCGCTGATCCCCGCCTCATATAGCGCGTGCGAGACCCGGCGGGTTCCGTAGCCGCGTCTGGTCAGGGCGGCGGCCTTGCTTTGAGCGTAAGTTGCGTCATCGACATAGCCCAATGCGGCTATATGCTCTACCAGTTCCTCGACCGCTGGAGGCTTGGCGTCATCCCACTCTCTTTCCCCGATTTTTCGCTGCAGATATCGCGCCAGTTTTTTGCGGCTCGTTGCATAACGCTCGACATAGCGTATAGCGAGCCGATTCAAGCTCTCCCGATCTAACGTTTTAACGCTATTTTTCAACGGCTTGACCTTCTGGTTTGACGTTTGCCCTTTTTGTGCCACAGTCGGGCCGGAATTTAAACGCCAGAGCTTATCAATGACAATGGCAGATTAGGTTAAAGGGACGTATAAAAAGCCACTTGGCACCCTTACCGATAGAAATAGATTGGTTTTTAGGAAGGCTGGACCTTCCGGGAATGGATATTGGATGACCGAAATGACTGCAACCCCGACTGTGGACGAACTTCCGCGCCGCTTTTCCGATTTTGACACGTTGGGAGATGCGCTGGACTATGCGGCCCAGGGCCAGAGGGGATTTAATTTTCACGACGCCCGTGCCGCGCTCGTCCGCGCCTATCCGTTTAGCGAATTGCGCGACGACGCATTGGCTGCTGCGAAAAGACTGGTTGCATTCGGTATAAAACCGGGCGACCGGGTCGCGCTGATTGCCGATACCGAGCCACAATTCTGCGCGTTGTTCTTCGGCGCCGTCTATGCCGGTGCCCTGCCGGTGCCATTGCCATTGCCAACCTCATTCGGCGGCAAGGACAGCTATATCGAACAGATCGGCGTGCAGCTTGATAGCTGCGAGCCTGCGCTATTGCTGTTTCCAGACGAAATCGAGGAACTGGCGGGCGCTGCGGGCCAGTCGCGCAATATCCCGGTTTCCGGATGGGATGTTTTCGCTGCCAAGGATGCTCCCGAGGTGGAATTGCCTGCGGCGGACAGCAGCGACATTGCCTATCTGCAATATTCCAGCGGGTCGACCCGGTTCCCGCATGGTGTTGCGGTTTCGCACAAGGCGTTGCTGCACAATCTTGGTTCGCATGCCCATGGTATGCTGATCGGCGACACCGATCGCTGCATTTCCTGGCTGCCTTTCTATCATGATATGGGTCTGGTCGGATGCTTCCTGTCGATGGTCGCAAACCAGGTTTCGACCGATTATCTCAAGACTTCGGACTTCGCCAGGCGGCCATTGTCCTGGCTTGACCTGATCACCCGCAACGAGGGGACCTCCTGCAGTTTCTCGCCGACCTTCGGCTATGAAATTTGCGCCCGGCGCATCGGCAGCCAGTCCAATGTCAAGGAACGTTTCGACCTGTCGCGCTGGCGGCTGGCGGGCAATGGCGCGGACATGATCCGTCCGGACGTGATGCAGCGGTTTACCGACGCTTTTGCGCCGGCAGGGTTTGACGCCAAGGCGTTTTTGCCGAGCTACGGGCTTGCGGAAGCAACGCTAGCGGTAACCCTGATGCCATCGGGTGAGGGCATGGAAGTGGAACTGGTCGAGGAGACCGAGCTTTCGGGTGAAAAACAGAGCGACGGCAAGCGCCCGAAACGCTTCCGCGCGATCGTCAACTGCGGGAAGCCGGTTCGCGATACCGTGCTGGAAATCCGTCAGGAAAACGGCGCCGTGCTGGCGGAAAAAACCGTCGGCAAGGTCTGGATGAAGGGCCCGGCGGTGATGGAATGCTATTATGGTGACCAGGAGGCAACCGATGCCTGTCTGGTCGACGGGTGGCTCGATACCGGCGATATGGGCTATCTATCCGAAGGCTATCTCTACATTGTCGGTCGCGCCAAGGACATGATCATCATCAACGGCAAGAACCACTGGCCGCAGGATATTGAATGGGCGGTCGAACAACTGCCCGGTTTCAAGGCCGGCGATATTGCCGCTTTCGCGATCACCACTCCTGGCGGAGAAGAAACGCCGGCAGTGCTGGTCCAGTGCCGGACCTCGGATGAGATCGAACGTTTGCGCCTGCGCAACGAAATCAAGGAAAAGGTCAGGGCCATCACCGGAATGAATTGTGTGATCGAACTGGTCCCGCCGCGCACCTTGCCGCGCACCAGTTCCGGCAAGCTAAGCCGCGCAAAAGCCCGAAATCTGTATCTTTCAGGCGATATCCAGCCTTATGCTGTCGCCGCCTGACCGCGGTTAATTTCCGGCAACCAGATATCGCAAGAAAATTTAAGCAGATGCTTACGTTTCGCTAACATTTTCGGCGTAATGGTCGGGCGTGGAAAAAATCATCGCACCTTCCGGTTTGCCGCGGGATATCCCGCTGAGCGTCTTACTTGGCCTGTCCAACCCTGAAGGGGTTGACTGGGGGCGTATTCGTGCGCTGCAATTCAACGGCATCCAGCAGCATGGTTTGCTGAAAATTATTGCTGCGATTGTGTGCGGCCTGCTGACTCTGCAATGGGGCATCGGCCAGATCAATATGATGTTCCTCGGCCTGTGGTTTTCGGCATTGGCGATGCTGAGCATCTATTCCCATCTATGGTCCCGCAAAAAGCTGGCATGGCAGCGGAAAACCGTTGATCGCGCGGAGACGCGGATGGTCAATTTCCTGTCGCTTGTCGACGGGTTGATCTGGGGTGCCGGATTTCTGCTATTTGCATTCGAGGCGGATCTGATGACGGTGCATTCGCTCTGGGCGATGATGATCTGTCTGATGGTGGGGTCGGCCATGATATTTTCGGCAATCCCGCTCAGCAGCATATTGTTCATTTCAGCCTTGAGCGCAGCGCTGAGCTTCGGCTGGTTTCACGTTGGCAGTCTCGACCTGGCGGTTGCGTCACTGGCAATTGCGGTATTGCTGATCTCGGCCTGCCTCAAGACCGGGCGTTCGTTCATCGAGCGAAGGGTCTCGGAAGCAAGCCTCAACGAGAAAAGCGAGGTGGTCAGTCTGCTGCTCAAGGAATTCGAGGATACGGGGGCCGACTGGCTCTGGCAGACAGATACTTCGCGCCGCATAACCCATGTCTCGCCGCGCTTTGCCCATGCCATAGGACAGCGGCCGGAGGAGATCGAAGGCAAGCCGTTCCTGCAACTGGTGGCTGGAGAATCCTGGGAAAGCGGAAAATTCTCGACCGCGTTGCACGAGCTGGCAGACAAGCTGAAGCGTCGCGACAGCTTCAGCAATATGCTGGTGCCTGTCCAGATCAACGGGGAAAGTCGCTGGTGGGAATTGTCCGCTTCGCCAAAGCTTGATGATAGCGGAGTGTTCCACGGATTTCGCGGGGTCGGGTCGGACATAACTTTGCAGCGTGAATCGGCGGACAAAATTTCGCAATTGGCCAGATTTGACACGCTCACTCGCCTGCCAAACCGCTTGCAGATGACCGAAACGCTCGGGAAAGCGCTCGAGACGGCCGAGCAATGGAACGGACGCTGCGGCTTCATGATGATCGATCTCGATCGTTTCAAGGCGGTGAACGATACGCTCGGGCATCCGGTAGGTGATCGTTTGCTGGCACGCGTGTCCGACCGGTTGCGGTCGATCATGACCGACAATGAACTATGCTGTCGCCTGGGCGGTGATGAATTTGCCATTGTGATCAAGGATGCGCGGGACGTCGAATATATCGAAATCCTGGCGCAGAAAATCATCGACACATTGTCGCAAATATATGAGATCGACCAGCATCCCCTTTATATTGGAGCCAGCATAGGGACCGCGCTCGGTCCGCGTGACGGACGCACCGTCGAGATGCTGATGCGCAGCGCCGACCTCGCCCTGTATCGCTCCAAGGACCAGGGCGGCGGCGTATATCACCACTACCAGCCGAAGTTGCATGTCCAGGCAGAAGAGCGGCGGGTCATGGAAATTGCCTTGCGCAAGGCGCTGGAGAATGATGAGCTGTTGCTCAACTATCAGCCTGTGGTCAGCGCTGATACGGGCAGTGTTGTCGCTTTCGAGGCGCTTTTGCGCTGGAACAGCCCCAAATTCGGCAATGTTTCTCCGGTTAAATTCATTCCAATTGCAGAAGATGCGCGGCTGATCATCCCGATCGGCGAATGGGTCTTGCGGACGGCCTGCGAGGAAGCCATGAACTGGCCTTCCACCGTCAAGGTCGCGGTGAATGTTTCCGCCGACCAGCTAACCGAACCGGATTTTCTCGAAACGGTGGTGTCGGCGCTTCAGGATAGCGGGCTGCCCCCGCATCGCCTGGAGATAGAAGTGACCGAGAGCATCTTCATGCGCGAGGGTGCCGGCGCGGCTCAAATGCTTGACGAAATCATTGCACTGGGGATCAACCTCTCGCTCGATGACTTCGGTACCGGCTATTCCTCGCTCGGTTATCTGCGCAAGACGCGCTTCACGACGATCAAGGTCGATCGCAGTTTTGTGCAAGGGGCAGCGAAAAATGTCCCCGAAAGCCTTGCCATAATCCGCGCAGTCGTGGCGATGGCGGATAGTCTCGGGATGGCGACGACCGCCGAAGGTGCGGAGACCCAGGAAGAGGTGCAGATGATCCAGAAACTGGGTTGCACCAAGATCCAGGGCTATTATTTCGGCCGGCCAATGGTCACCGAGGATGCCAGAAAATTGTTCAGCACGTTCGATGCCGAGACGCTGGAGTATAGCAGAAAGTCCGCATAGCCCCCCGGTCGCGCCTAATTTTTCGCCAGCCGCTTTTCAATCCCGCGCCAGATTCTTGCATAAGCCTGGGCGGCAGGGCTGCGCGGCGCGAAGCTGCCGACCGGCATCTGCAATTGCGTCATATGCTCGACCGCGCTGGACATCGGGATGACCGGCCATTTCGGTTTTCTGATCAGGCCCTGATTGTGGATCGATCGCCGTCGATCGACCATCGTATAGACCGGTAGCAATGGTGCGTGTTTTTTCCCGGCAGCATTGAGGAACATCTGGACATCGGTCAGCGCGCGTTCGGACAGTGGTGAGGGGATCGTGGGAACTATGACAATATCGGCGTTGCGCAGGATCTGCTCGCTGGTCTCTGTAAGACCGGGCGGGCAATCCAGAATGATCCGGTCGTAATCCTTGCCCATTTCCTTGAGCAATTTTCCGAGATGCCGCTTCTTGCCGATCTGGAAAAACAGCCGGTCGAGACCGCGCAGCGACACATCCGCTGCCAGGAGATCGAGATTTTCGATTTCGGTCGGCTTGATCAGCTTGGCCGGCTTGATGTTGCCGGCAACCAACGCACGCGCGCGATCTTTCTCCGCCTTGTCGCCCTTCAGGATGAACGACGCCGAAGCTTGCGGGTCGAGGTCCCAGAGCAATGTCCGCCGCGAACTGCCGATCGCGCTGTTCCATGCAAGATTCACGGCAGTACAGCTTTTGCCGACCCCGCCCTTCATGCTGTAAACTGCGACTACCGCCATTTTCTTTCCCGGTCTGTTTTACTCAAATCCGCCGAAAGCGCATGATATCAGAGTATCTCTTGTACGATGTCCTGCGGACGACATAATCTGACCCCTATTTCGGTCTCAACCAACGGCCGGTTGATCAACATCGGTTCCTCGGCCATGGCGTCCAGAATCTGATCCGCCGTCGCATCGGCTTTCGTCAATCCTAGCTCCTCGGCGGGGGAGCCACGGACTCTTAAGCCTTCCTGCGGGGTGATGCCAGCATCGCCGAACAGCTGTTCCAGCTTGGCACGCGTGGGCGGGTTTTTCAGATATTCGACCACCGCGAGATCAACGCCGGGCGTTTCTTGCAATATCGCCAGGGTCTTGCGGGACGTGCCGCATTTCGGATTATGCCAGATGGTTGCCTTCATGTTTCTCGCTCCTTTTGCGTCGCAGTCACTCCCTAACCACAAGAGCAAGGGTTGTTTCAAAGAAAAACTCGGGACAGGCAAGATTCTTTCGTTGCATTTGATAACCATTATCATTAGCGGAAGCGACTGTTGAGAATAGTTCTCAAGTCAGGGAGTTTATCTGTGAATCATCTTTCGCATCGTTCGTTGCGCTTCTTTGCCTCTGCCAGCCTGGTCGCAATCGCTACAAGTCCGGCGCAGGCATCGGCTCAGGAGCTGTGGGAAGAGGGTTTTGTCGACGATCAGGAGATCATCGTTACCGGTGAAAAAGAAGGCTATGTCGCGATCAGCAGCGCGGGCCTGAAAACCGCCACGCCGCTTGTCGATACGCCCCAGACCGTTTCGGTTGTCACCCGCGAACAGCTTGATGACCAGGCGCTTCAGGATATTGGCGATATTCTCCGCTACACGCCCGGCGCATCGATCGGGCAGGGTGAGGGCAATCGGGACCAGATTACCATCAGGGGGCAGAATACCACCGCCGATTTCTTCGTCGACGGTATCCGCGACGACGTCCAGTATTTCCGGCCGCTCTATAATATCGAGCGGGTCGAGATCCACAAAGGCCCCAATGCGATGATCTTTGGCCGTGGCGGCGGCGGCGGGATCATCAACCGGGTGACCAAATCCCCGATCGCCGATCGTCAGTTTGGCGAAGCGACCGCAAGCGTCGACAGCTTTGGTGCTTTTTATCTCTCGGGTGACCTTAATCTGCCCGTCGCTGATTCGGCTGCTTTCCGGCTCAATGGTCTCTACGAAGAATTCAACAATCATCGCAATTTCTACGATGGCCGGCGCATCGCGGTAAACCCGACATTCGGCGCCGAGCTGGACGACAATAACCGGATTTTGCTGTCCTACGAATATGTGGATGATGACCGCGCAGTAGACCGCGGCAATCCGGCCGAGCTGCGCGCAGCCGGCGATGCCTGTTCCTTCGCCGATCCCTGCGGCCCGCTCACCGGATATCGCGATACATTGTTCGGCCAGCCCGGAACCAACCGCACGACGTTGCAGGCCCATATCGTCAAGCTGCGCGTCGAGCATGATTTCAGCGACGAGCTGAGCTTCAGCTCGACCACCCAATATGGCGATTATGACAAGCTCTATCGCAACGTCTATCCGGTTGATGCCCGCAGCAATGACATCCGGCTGACGCCGGCTGTCGATTCGGTTACGCTCGACGGTTATGTCGACACCACCGATCGCGAGAATTTCATCACACAGGGCAATTTGCTGTGGACGGGCGAGACTGGCGCTTTGGGTCATAGCCTGTTGCTCGGTTATGAAATCGGCCAGCAGCAATCGGCCAATGCACGGCGCGACATATTATTCGCCGCCAGCAATGATGACCAGATCGTGATTCCGCTCACCGACCCCATCGCGGTGCCGGCCTTTACCTTCCCTGCCTTCAGCCGCAGCACCGTGTCCGACCTCAAGTTCCTGTCGCTGTACGTGCAGGACCAGATCAGCATCGGCGACCATTTCGATATTATCGGCGGCGTCCGCTTTGATCGTTTCGATCTGGATGTGAATGATATCCAGAACGGCTTGTTGCTCAGCCGGACGGACGAGAAATTCTCGCCGCGCTTCGGTGCGATCTACAAGCCGCAGGAGAATGTCTCGTTCTATGCGAGCTATGCCAAAAGCTTCCTGCCGCGTTCGGGCGACCAGTTTCTGACGCTCTCTCCTAGCGATGCCAATCTCGCACCGGAAACATTCGAAAATTACGAAATAGGTGTGAAATACGACCTGACATCGGGGCTCAGCCTGACCGCTGCGCTGTTCCGCCTCGACCGCGATGACCAGTCAATCCTGCTCGACAATCAGGGCAACAGCACGCTGTCGGGTTCGCGGACCGAAGGTGTCGAGTTCCAGCTCGTCGGCAAGCTTACCGACCAGTTGCAGATCAACGCCGGCTATAGCTATCTCGACGGACAGCAACGCAATGCGGCCAGCGTCGGCGGGCAGGACTTGCGGCTGTTCCAGGTACCCGAGCATATGATTTCATTGTGGACCAAATATGATTTCACCGATCAATTTGCGGCCGGTGTCGGGGTGACCCATCAGTCCAGCCAGTTCGCCACCAATGACAATACGGTCCGCATCCCGGCCTTCACCCGGGTCGATGCCGCGCTCTATTATGATGTGAGCGAGCAGATACAGCTGCAACTCAATGTCGAAAATCTGTTCGACGAGACTTATTATCCGTCGGTCCACAATAATGACAATATTTCGACCGGCGAACCGCTCAATGCGCGGTTTACCGTGAAATTCGGTTTCTAGCGGACATGTGTCCCGGCGCAGGCCGGGGAACAGCTATTTTCCGGGCGTCAGCGCAGGTACCGCCTTGGCGGCATCATCGGGATCGATGCCCGGAGGCGGTGCGGCGCTGAGCACCGCTTCGCCGCGCGCGACGCGTCCCGCGCGCTGGATCGCCTCGCGGATACGCGGATAGGTGCCGCAGCGGCAGATATTGGTGATCGCCTCGTCAATCGCGGCTTTCGAAGGGTTGGAATTTTTCTTCAGCAATACCGCCGCCGCCATGATCATGCCGGACTGGCAGAAACCGCATTGCGGGACATTTTCCGCTGCCCAGGCCTGTTGCACCGGATGGCTGCGATCGCGTGACAGCGCTTCGATGGTGGTGACGAACCGGCCCTCCATCTCGCCGATGGTGACCAGGCAGGAGCGGATCGCTTCGCCGTCGACCTCGACCATGCAGGCCCCGCAATCGCCGGTGCCGCAGCCATATTTGGTGCCGGTCAGGTTGGACGCATCGCGCAGCGCCCAGAGCAACGGCGTTTCCGGATCCATCCGGTACTGGACCGGACGGTCATTGACGGTGAATTTGGTCAATTTTCCTCCCTTGGCAAACTAGCCGTGATGACTGGCGTACAGAAACCGGGCATAGCCGATTTCTGAAGCGTTCTTGGTCAATTCCACTGTAGACCAAGCGACCACATCCGCAAGAGGCCGGTCCTGGAAAGGCCAATTGGCCTTGTCGCTGGACAACAGGTCCGCTTCATCCAGCTTCTCCATGCGTGCCCTCCACTGGCCTTCCAGATCATCAATCCAGTCCACGGTCCGATCCGCATCGCCCGGCCAGAATATGGTTTCTCGCCGCTGCAATGCCGATCCGAACGAATGGTCGAGAACCATGGTCAGCCAATAGCCGATATGCCAGGTGATCCAAGATATTGTCGGCGGCCCGATGGCATAATCTTCCCGATCGGGCCAGTCGGCGATCCACTTTCCGTCGGGCCGGGCATGAACCCCCGGGCCGCGGGGAGCGGGACGCCAGAGACACTCATCCGTGGTCAGGCCCTCGAGATGGAAATGCATCAGCTTTGCAGCCATGTCATATTGTCTGGTCAGGGTTTCCCGCAACATGTTCTGGTCGGATGGATCTGGCCGTTCTGGCGATCTGCCGTCTTTTACTCCCGCCAGCTTCTGTCTTCGCGATCGATCAGCCGCACCATGGCATCAAATTCCGGCACGCCCTGTTGCAGCGGATCGATTGATGCCTGCGAGAGATTGTCGAGATGTTTCTGGATCACCTCTTCGCCGATCATTACCGGCTTGCCCATGGACAGCGTCTGCATCTGGATTTCGCAGGCACGTTGTAACACCCAGTGGTTGAGGAACGCCTGTTCCAGCGTCCGGCCCATAACCACCGGCCCGTGATTTTCGAGCATCATCATCCGTTTCTTGCCCAGGCTGGCGAGGAAGCGCGGGCCTTCGTCCTCGTGCACGGTGATGCCTTCAAACTTGTGATAGGCAAGGCGCGGGACGATTGCGGCGGCGTAGAAATTGATCGGCTGCAGGCCGCCTTCGACCGAGGATACCGCCATGGTTGCGGTAGTATGGGTGTGGATGATCGCGTGGACATCGGGCAGTTCGCGGTGGAACAGGCTGTGCTGGGTAAAGCCGGCCTTGTTGACCGGGTAGGTCGAGCCGTCCAGCGTGTTGCCGTCGATGTCGATCTTGACCAGAGTAGAGGCGGTGACCTCGCTGAAATGCAGGCCGTAAGGATTGATCAGAAAAGCATCGTCCTCTCCGGGCACCTTGAGGGTGATATGATTGAAGATCATCTCGTCCCAGCCGAGATAGGCGAAAATCCGGTAGCAGGCGGCAAGCCGCTGGCGGGCCTGCCATTCTTCTTCGCTGCAACTCGATTTCACATTGATTGCGGTGGCCATTTTTCTCTCCTCGAATCGACTTTCATGGTCTCTGTGCATCAATCTATAGCAAAGGCTCGAAAAGACGAATCCAAAGCTCTCGCCATTTGCGCATTGAATCGCGTAAAAGCTTGCCTCGGTGCCGAGAAATTGATAGGCGACCCGAGATTGAAGCAGGTTGATTCTGCTGCAAACCCTTTTTTATGGCTTTTACACTAATATAGGCCGGAAGAAATTGCTTCTGGTCCGCTACGAAATTTGAACGGAGTTACTCAGTCTTATGCAAATCATGGTTCGCGACAATAATGTTGATCAGGCGCTCCGGGCGCTCAAGAAAAAATTACAGCGCGAAGGCGTCTATCGCGAAATGAAGCTTCGTCGCCACTATGAAAAGCCATCCGAAAAGCGCGCCCGCGAAAAGGCTGCTGCCGTTCGCCGCGCCCGCAAGATGGACCGCAAGCGTATGGAACGCGACGGCCTGATTTAAGCACTTCGGCTCCACGACAATAAGGTAGCCTGCCCATGTCTGTCACGACAGTTCCGATTCAACCCATCCAAAAGGGTTTGCTGGCCAAGATCTGGATCGGCGTCTTGCTGATTGCAGGCGCCGCTCTGCTTCTCGCTTATACGGGAACCCGAAGCGTTGTCAGCGACGGCGCAAGCAACGAGCAATTTCTTGCCGCCAATGCAGATGAGGATGGTGTTGTAACCACCGAATCGGGCTTGCAATATAAAGTGATAAAGCCGGGCGAGGGGCCATCCCCCACTGCTACCGATACCGCGCTGGTCAAATATGAAGGCCGTCTGCGCGACGATACGATCTTCGACGCCAACGAACAGGCACCGATGCCGGTTGGCGGCGTTGTTCCCGGTTTCTCCGAAGCGCTGCAGCTGATGCAGAGGGGCGGAGAATATCGGATATGGATTCCGTCGGACCTTGCTTATGGCGAAGCATCTCCGGGCGACCAGATTCCGCCAAATAGTCTGCTTATCTTTGATGTGACGCTGCTGGACTATATTTCCGCAGCGCAGATGGAAGAATTGCGACAGCAGATGCAGGCGCAGGGCGGCATGCCCGGTGGTCCGCCACCCCAGGGCATGGGCCAATAAAACGCGGCTTCTTTGCCGGTGGAGACTAGTCCGTGAGTGAAATCGGCCAATCCAGGACAAGCAGCGAGCCATCATCGCGGATCAAACCCTTTTTGACGGGGCTTTTGCTCGGCATCATATTGATGGCGGCGCTTGCTGCTGCGATACCGGAGAAAACCAGCCCGACCGAATTTGCCAAAGCAGGATGGGAAAAGCTCTTCCCGCCACCGAGCAACGCCGATTTCCTGAAGGACAATGCGAAAGAGGCCGGGGTCAAACAGACCAAGTCCGGTCTTCAGTATAAAATCATCAAGCCGGGCAAGGGCCCGAAGCCAGTGGTTACCGATACCGCGCTCGTCAAATATGAAGGCCGCCTGCGCGACGACACGATTTTTGATGCCAATGAACAGGCGCCGATGCCGGTTGGCGGTGTTGTTCCCGGTTTCTCCGAAGCGCTGCAACTGATGCAGAAGGGTGGAGAATATCGGATATGGATTCCTTCGGACCTTGCCTATGGCGAGGCATCACCCGGCGAACTGGTTCCGCCAAACAGCCTGCTGATCTTTGATGTGACCTTGCTGGACTTTATATCTGCCGAGCAGATGGAAGAATTGCGCCAGCAAATGCAGGCAGGATCCGGTGGACCACCGCCCGCACCTTGAGCTTTTCAATTCCTGTGCCGGACAGGTCTGTGCACTAGGAACGTTCGGCCTGGGCGACCGCTTCGGATGCACGCAGGGCAGATAATATCCGCATCAAATGGTGGACATTGTGCACTTCCAGATCAACGTCGAATGTATGGAACGGACCGTCGCGATGCGACAGCCGCAGGTTGAGGATATTGGCATTGTGAAAGCCGAAAATCCCGGCCATTTCGGAGAGCGTTCCCGGCTTGTTGTGCAGGACGACGCATAGCCGCGCCGCCGCTCCGTCGCTTTCATTGCCCCAGCTCAGGTCGACCCAGTCGGCGTCCACACCATCGGCCAGGCTCGGGCAATCGATCGTATGGACTTCGACATTCTTGCCGCTTCGCCGCAGGCCGACGATGCGGTCTCCGGGTACCGGATGACAGCATTCAGCCAGATTGAAAGCGACGCCGGGCGTCAGCCCCTTGATCGAAATGGCGCGATCCTGTTCGGGCCACTGGCGTTCGTCATCATTGTCGTTGACGCTGCCGGGAATGAGTGCTTCCATCACTTCACGGTCGCTGAGCTGGCGGGTGCCGATCGCCATCATCAGCTCGTCGGGGTCTTTCATTTCCAGTCTTTTCAGCGCCGCTTTGATCGCGCGCGGACCGACTTTTCCGGGCAGGCGTTCGATAATTTCCTCATATAGCTCGGTGCCCATCGCGATTATTTCGTCGCGTTCCTTGTATCGGACATTGCGGCGGATCGCCGACCGGGCCTTTCCGGTGATGACAAAGGACAGCCATCCGGGCTGCGGTTCCTGCCCCTTGGATTTCAGGATTTCGACGACATCGCCATTCTGCAACTGGGTGCGCAATGGCACGTGACGACCATTGAGCTTGGCCCCGACCGCCTGGTTGCCGAGATCGGTGTGGACGGCATAAGCGAAATCGACTGTGGTCGAACCCCTCGGCAGTTGCAGCAACGTACCCTTGGGCGTGAAGGCAAAGATACGGTCCTGATACATGGCCAGACGGGCGTGTTCGAGCAGTTCCTCGGCGTCTTCCGCCTGGTCAAGAATTTCGATCAGGTCGCGAATCCAGCCGGCCTGGCCATCGGGACGGTTGCCCTGCTTGTAGGCCCAGTGCGCTGCGAGGCCATATTCATTGTCCTCGTGCATGCGCTGCGAGCGGATTTGTATCTCCACCCGCATATTATTGCCGTGCATCAACGTCGTGTGGATCGATTGATAGCCGTTGCGCTTGGGAGTGGAAATATAATCCTTGAACCGGCCAGGAACCATTTTCCATTTTTCGTGCAGGATGCCGAGCGCGCGATAGCATTCCGCGCTATTGTCGGTGACCACCCGAAAAGCCATGATATCGGTCAGCTGTTCAAAGCTGACATGCCGTTCCTGCATCTTGCGCCAGATTGAATAAGGATGTTTCTCGCGTCCGCTGACCTCCGCTACCAGTCCGCCATTTTTGAGCGCTTTCTGAATTGAATCGGAGATTTTCTCGACCTGGCCTTCGTCGCCTTCCTTGATCGCCTGCAACCGCTTGGTGATGGTTTCATAGGCTTCCGGCTCCATATGGCGAAACGCGAGCAACTGCATTTCGCGCATATATTCGTACATGCCGATTCGCTCGGCGAGCGGCGCATAGATATCCATGGTTTCATGGGCGATCCGCCGCCGCTTTTCTTCGCTCTTGATGAAATGGAGGGTCCGCATATTGTGTAGGCGGTCGGCAAGCTTGACGAGCAGAACACGAATGTCGTCGGACATGGCCAGGAAGAACTTGCGCAGATTTTCAGCCGCGCGCTCGTTGTCGGTCTGCGCTTCGATCTTGGACAATTTGGTTACGCCATCGACCAATCGGGCGATTTCGTCGCCGAACAATTTTGCAATTTCTTCGGACGTAGTGAGCGTATCTTCGACGGTGTCGTGAAGGAGGGCGGTGACGATGGTCTGCTGGTCCAGCTTGAGATCGGTCATCAGACCGGCGACCTCGATCGGATGGCTGAAATAGGGATCGCCGCTGGCGCGCTTCTGGCTGCCGTGCCTCTGCACCGAAAAAACATAGGCGCGGTTGATCAAGTCCTCATCCGCATCGGGATCATAGGATCGAACCCGTTCCACCAATTCATATTGCCTGAGCATCAAATGAGGATGTAGCGCTTTCGCGGCCGGGGCAACAAAAAAAGAGCGCCGAAGCCCGCTCTCATGTCCGGGGAAGGAACCAGAGCATTGGCTTCGGCGCTAAATCTGACCGGGGGGAGCCAGCGAGCTGGCTGCTGTTCGGAGCGAGAGACCGGTCAGAGGGGATAGGCAAATCAATCGTTGCACTTCGCCAGCGCATCGGCGTCAAAGGCTTCGCCTTTATATGCGAAACTGGCGACAGGACCGAATTTGTCGGCGATTTTGGCGCAGACCGTACGGGGCGAAGAGCTGCTTTTGCCGCCGATACACTCGGTGCCATCGCAGCGAATGACAGTGCCCTTGATAATTTCCCGGCCGGCTTCCACCGGGGCCTGCAGTTCGGCAGTATAGGCGACTGCGGTGCTGCGGGCCTCGGCTGTCGTGGCGGTGAACAGGGTCAGCGACGTCATCGCGGCAATGCTGAATATGATCGATGCGCGGAGAGGGCTTTGGGAGAGAAGCATTTTATATCCTTTCTTGTCTGTCGTTTCTGGGCCGTCTTGCGATGGCCAAGGGGGAGAAAATTGTTGTTGCAATATCAGTTGCGAATCAGTACCTATATTAATAGGTTTTAAGTTGCAACTAAAAACTTATATTTTTTTCGCACTCATCGTCAAACTGGTTTAGGAACAAGACCATGGACAAAATCAGAGAAGATCTATCGAGTCTGGCCGGCGGTGAATGCAGTCTGCCCATGGCGCTGGAGGTTATTGGCGAACGTTGGTGCTTCATGATATTGCGCGCCGCGCTTAACGGTGTCGGGCATTTTGAAGATTTTCTGTCCGAAATCGGTATTGCCCGGAACATTCTGGCCAACCGGCTTACCCGCATGGTCGAAGCGGGGATCATGACCCGCCGCCCCTGTGATCACGACAAGCGCAAGGTTGAATATCGATTGACCGCCAAGGGACAGGATTTGCTGCCGACCATGATCGCTCTCCGCCAATGGGGCGAAAAATGGCAAACGGGTGTCCCGTCCAATCCGATATTATGCGACTCGCGAGACCGTCAACCGATCGGCCAGATCAGCATGCGGGCGCATGATGACCGGGTTCTGGAGATGAAAGATCTCTGCTGGATCGATGAATCCGAATTGAAGCAGGATTCGGACGGTTCGGGCCGCGACGACATGGTGGTGCGCCACCTGAAGGAAATTGGTGAGTCCTCGGCTGCTTAAGCGCTGACCGCGGCGGCCGCTATTCGGTCGCGTAAATGCTGTTCTTGGGGCGCGCCATGACCCGCCGGACCATCGGCTCGAAAAATTCCAGAGGCGCCGTGTCATAAGTCGCATCAAAGGCGGTCTGGTCATATTTTGCGCAGAATTCGGCACAATCTTCAAAATGTTCATGGCCGCGGAACTGTTCGCGCATGTCGCGATCCTGGCCGAGATAATGGAAAAAATAATAGCCTTGAAAAATGCCGTGCTGCTGCGCGATCCAGTGGTTCTTGGCGCTGACAAAGGGTTTCAGGATCGCTGCGGCAACATCGGGGTGATTATAAGTGCCGAGCGTGTCTCCGACATCGTGCAGCAAGGCCATCACGACATATTCCTCATCCCGGCCGTCGCGGTGGGCGCGGGTGGCAGTCTGCAGGCTGTGCTGCATCCGGTCGATCGGAAAACCGCCAAAATCGCCGTCGAGCAGTTTCAGATGGTCCAGCACCCGGTCGGCGACCTTGCTCGCAAAATCACCAAAATGACTGCCGATAATCTGCCAGTCTTCCTGCGTTCCTTCTTCCATGGAAGGGAATTTCGCTCTGACTTCGTTGGGACCACCCATGTCGCTCTCCTCTATCTTTCCTCTCTTATCCAGCCGCATTACCGCCCCCGAAAATGCATGTTTTGCAGCATTTCCATGAAAAGCGGTGCCGGTCGAGACCTTTATTTGCGCAAATGATAGGCGATTCTTCCCCAACCGGCAATGCCCCGCTATAGATAGGGAAATGGCCGTCATAGAAATCCGCCCCCAGCCGTTTTTTGGCAACAAGAACCGGGCATTCTGGAACCTGCAATCGGCGGGCTGGGCCGGCGCGCTCATCTTGCGCGCGATCGGCGGAATATCCAACGGACTGCCTTTGAGTTTCCTGGTGCCGGTCATTATTTCCACGATAACCGGCTATTCGATCTCCCTGTTGCTGTCGGTGGTCTACAAAAATCTGATTCACCGCCGCCCGATCGTGACATGGAGCAGCACCGCCGTCATTCTGACAATTGCAGCGGCGCTCTATGCGTTCATTGATGCCTGGGTTTTTCTGATCCAGAACCCGACGACGGAAACCGCGTTTATCACCCTGTTCCTCGGATCACTGTTCCTCGGTATCATGTTGCTGGGCGCGTGGTCGGCGCTCTATTACGCGATCAACTTCTTCCTGCGCGTCGAGGAGCAAAATGATCAGCTGCTACAGCTCGAGGCCCAGGCCACCCGCGCCCAGCTCGCGATGCTGCGCTATCAGCTCAATCCGCATTTTCTGTTCAACACGCTGAACAGCATCTCGACCCTTGTGCTCCTGCGGCAGACGGAACCGGCCAATGCCATGTTGTCGCGGCTGTCGTCGTTCCTCCGCCATACTCTGGTCAACGAAGTCCACAGTCGCGTGACTCTGGCACAGGAAGTGGAAACGCTGCATCTATATCTCGATATCGAGAAAATGCGTTTCGAGGAACGGCTGCGATCCCATTTTGATATCGATCCGGCCGTGCGTGATGCATTACTGCCATCCTTGCTGCTCCAGCCGCTGGTCGAAAACGCCATCAAATATGCGGTGACACCACAGGAAGAGGGCGCGGATATTTCGGTTTCGGCGCATCTTGACCGCGGCAAGCTGCGGATTACGGTGTCGGATACCGGGCCCGGGAAAACGGGTACGACTGCCGCCAAAAATGATTCAACCGGTGTCGGCCTGGGCAATATTCAGGAGCGGTTAAACCAGGCTTATGGAGAGTCCGCGATATTCGAAACGCGCTCGGCTCCGGGTGAAGGATTTACTGTAATCATCGCTCTGCCATTTGAAACGAGAGAACAGATCGACCGGGAGGCTGCCGATGATTCGGCGACCGACGAGCAAGTGAGAAACGAAACGATTTTTGGGGAGCATGCATATAGCGATGCCGATCAGCGGGAGCCGGTCAACACACCGGCGATGGCATCCTTTCAGCATAAGGATTTAAAAACATGACGATCAAAACGATATTAGTCGATGACGAAAAGCTCGCGATTCAGGGTCTGCAGATCCGGCTCGAAAAATTCGATGATATCGAAATAGTCGATACCTGCCGCAATGGCCGGGAAGCGATCCGCAAGATCAAGACCTTGAAGCCCGATCTGGTGTTTCTCGATATCCAGATGCCGGGGTTTGACGGGTTTTCGGTGGTGCGTGGCATCATGGAGATCGAACCGCCCCTGTTCATATTCGTCACCGCCTATTCCGAACATGCAGTCCGTGCGTTCGAAGCCGAGGCGATCGATTATCTGGTAAAGCCGGTCGAGGAAGACCGGCTGGCCGACGCGATTGACCGGGTGCGCAAGCGTCTCTCGGAAAAACGCGGTGCCGACGAAATCGAGAAGCTGAAGTCGGTGCTCAGCGAAGTAGCCCCCGATGCCATGGCCAATATGGACGATTCGGAAGAACCGGCCTCCGCCGACCGTTACGAGAAGCTGATCAATGTGAAAGACCGCGGCCAGATTTTCCGGGTTGATGTCGATTCGATCGAACGCATTGACGCGGCCGGGGATTATATGTGCATCTACACCGCCGACAACAGCCTGATTTTGCGTGAAACGATGAAGGATCTCGAGAAACGTCTCGACCCCCGCCATTTCCAGCGGGTGCACCGTTCAACCATCGTCAACCTGAGCCAGGTCCGCGAGGTGAAGCCGCACACCAATGGCGAATGTTTCCTGGTGTTGGGATCGGGCGCACAGGTGAAAGTCTCGCGCAGTTACCGCGATGTCGTCGCGCGGTTCGTGCACTAAAGGCTAGTCCCGCCGACTCCGGAAAAAATCCTTCAGCAACGCGGCTGATATTTCTTCGTCCATTCCGGCATAGACTTCCGGCTGGTGATGGCAGGTCGGGGCATTGAAAAACCGAACGCCGCTGTCTACCGCTCCGCCCTTCGCATCGCTGGCTCCATAATAGAGCCGGCCGATGCGGGCATGGGCAATGGCCCCGGCGCACATGGTGCAGGGTTCCAGCGTAACCCAGAGGTCGCAATCTTCCAGCCGGTCAGTGCCGAGAAATCGTGCGGCTTCGCGAATCGCAACGATTTCGGCATGGGCGGTCGGGTCATGGTCGATTCGGGTGCGATTATGGCCGCGCCCGATGATTTCCCCCTTTTGGACAACCACCGCGCCCACCGGCACTTCGCCCACGGTCAAGGCGGTTTTCGCGAGGTCCACGGCGGAGTCCATGAAGGATATATGTTTTGACGGCGCCATCGGCTGCGCCTAGCGGGAAAGCAGATGGATTGCCAGACAGGCTGTGGTGCAAGGAAATGCGCCGTAATGCTTGACGACCTTCTGCTTTGTGGTTATCCGGACCCACTTTCCCGCTGGGAATCACTCAATAACAAGAAATTGGACTTATACGATGTCGCGGATTTGCGAACTGACAGGTAAGACTCGGCTGGTAGGCAATAATGTGTCACACGCCAAAAACCGGACCAAGAAGACATTTTTGCCCAACCTGCAAAATGTAACGCTTCTGTCCGACACGCTCGGCAAGGGCGTCAAACTGCGGGTATCGACCCATGGTCTGCGTTCCGTGGAACATGTTGGCGGTCTCGACAATTGGTTGTTGAAAACCAAGGACGAAAAATTGAGCCTGCGTGTCAAACGCCTCAAAAAAGAAATCGCGAAAAAACAGGTTGCTACCGCTTAAGCGATCAATCTGATTCGAACGTTGAAAAGCCGGGGCTCGCTCCGGCTTTTTCAGTTTGGCGTTCGCCTGCGGGTTTTTTCAAGGCCTTTTTGCCCTTCAGCAGGCGGAACTTGAACAGCAGGCTTTCCTGAAACGCATTGAAATTGTCGTCGGAAGCCATCCAGACAATCACATTGTCGCCGTCCCGGGTGACGGCCAGTGCCTCCATATTGTCGACCTTCAGCGGTGGTTTTATAGTTGCGATCGGGCGAGACGTCGCGACCTTGCCCGGCTGGAAATCTGACAGTTGCGCGATGGACACTATAGCCGAGACCCCGTCGAGCGGCGTGAATCGCCGGTGCAGCAACAGGGCAGACTTGTCGTCGATCAGAGCTGCATCGGTGAGATTGTAGCCCTTCGGAGGTCGATGCCCGAACAGCACGGCTTCGCTACCCGGTTCGGCAGGATCGTCCTCGAACATCAGCGCCTGATAGCCGCCCTTGGCATAAAGCGCCGATTCGGAAAAAACCAGAAACCTGCCATCCGGCAGTCGAAGCATTGCCTCGGCACCTCCATTTTCTGGCCATTGCTGCGTGGCTTTCGGATAATGCGCGGCTTCCTTGCGGGCGAGGGACGGGCCGTAGCGCCAGATGCTGTGCTGATGCTCATAGCCGACCCAGAACTGGCCGGTCCCGGGATTATAGAGCAATGATTCTGCGTCCCAATTCCGTCTGGCAAATTCATTGGGCTTGTCCGGCCCGTCGGGCAAGGGCGCGATGAACGGACGTATCGCGCGGTTGCCGTCTTCATCCAGGGTAAAGCCGGCCAGCGTTCCGTTGTCGCTGAGCATCAGGAAGCGGTTATCCGGCAGGGCCACCATCGATGATATGCCGCCGAACGCGGGATTGTCGCTGCCGATTTTCCAGCCGCCGAGAAATTCGAGACGGCCAACTCGGGAACGGGCTGCGCCGTCGGGGGCGATTGCTATCGGCTCGAGCGCGATATACTGGCTGTCATTTGCCGGGGGCGCCGGTCCTCGCACATAAGTGACCGGCACGAGAAAGAAAAAGAGGGACAAGCAGGCAAGCAATCGGGTCATGGCCCCGCGCATAACCGATTCATTGTCTCAAACATATTCTATTCTGGACGCTCGGGCAGCACCTGGGCTAGATGCCAATCAATCAGTCAGGAAAGCGCGATTATGAAGAAAATCTATCCCGATGCGGCGGCCGCACTCGAAGGTCTTTTGTTCGACGGCATGCATTTATGTGTCGGCGGTTTTGGCCTCTGCGGGATCCCCGAACGTCTGATCGATGCGATCCAGAAGAACGGCGTTTCGGGCCTCACGATCGCGTCGAACAATGCGGGCATTGACAATGAAGGCCTGGGCAAGCTGCTCCGCTCGCATCAGGTAAAGAAGATGATCGCATCCTATGTCGGGGAGAACAAGGAATTTGAACGGCAATTCCTGTCCGGCGAGCTGGAGGTCGAATTCTGCCCCCAGGGGACGCTTGCCGAACGGTGCCGCGCCGGTGGTGCCGGTATTCCGGGCTTCTACACCAAGACGGGTGTCGGGACGCAGGTGGCCGAGGGCAAGGAGCACAAGGATTTCAATGGCGAGACCTTCATTCTCGAGCACGGCATTTTTGCGGACCTATGCCTGATCAAGGGCTGGAAAGCGGACAAGGCAGGCAATCTGATCTTCCGCAAAACCGCGCGCAACTTCAACGCTCCGATGGCAACCGCAGGCAAGATCTGCGTCGCCGAGGTCGAAGAAATTGTCGAAGTCGGAGAACTGGATCCGGATTGCATCCATCTGCCGGGCATCTATGTCAAACGCCTGATCAGTGGCGCGCCTTATGACAAGAAGATCGAATTCCGGATGACGCGGGAGCGCGAAAAGGCCTGATGGTTGAAGAGAATAAATCCCAGGGGCGGTTCGCCAACGCGATTGCAGTCGATGACTATGATTTTCTGGATCAATCCTGTGAAGTTGCGCGACTCTGGGTGGAAGATAATGGTCCTGCAACTTGTCTGATCCAGCCTGACAGGCTTGCGCAACCGGAGATGTTCGGAATGTTGATGGTCGATGCCATTCGGCACGGGGCCAGAGCATTCGCACAGGCTCATGATATTCGCGAAACCGAAGCCTTGCAAAGAATTTGGTCTGGGCTGGAAGCCGAACGAGATCGCAACACTACCAACCTTGATACTGTTCAGGATTTCGAGAAGCCGAACTGATGTCGAGAATTGGCCCTATATTCCTGACTTTGTCTGTTTCTACGCTGCTTTCCGGCTGCGTCGCAGCGCTATTGCCGCTGGCCGCCGTGGGGGGGTTAGCCAAAAACCAGATTGATCGGACCAAGGCGAAACGGGAACTGGTCGCATCCGGTGCCATCGACCTGGCGCGCAAGTCTGGCTCCGTGACGGTCGGGCCTGGTCGATCGGCTGGCGAGCCATCCCCTGTTGCGGGGAAGATATTCTCCGGAAAAGGCGGTGCCTATGAAATGGCAGAAGTGGATCTCGATGGCGATGCAGCAAATTATATCTCCCGGTTTTTCCAGCCGGTCGGGCCCGATGGTTCGCCCTATGCCGCCTTTGCGGCTTATGCCCTGACACAATCGGCGAAACTGGAAGCAGGAGAGGGCGTTGAATCGGTGGTCCTGGTTCCGCGCGTCGATATCTTCAAGCCACAAACAATCGGATGTGCGGGCAAGCCATTGGCCGTGGCGATTGATCTGGATGACATGACCGGTCGTGACTGGACGGAATCGGAGACGCTCTACCGGCAAAATGGTCTGATCGAAGTGCTGACGAGCTTGCGGGCTGCGGAAATCAGCGTGATCTGGCTATCCGATCAACCGGCGTCGGCATCCGCGACAATTTCGGCCATTCTCGGCGATGCCGGTTTTTCCCAACCGGAATCGGATGATTTTCTTTTTCTTGACCGCGGCGGAGAAGACCGCAAACAGGTTCGGCGCTGGGATGCGGCCCGCAACTATTGCATTGTCGCGATGGCCGGCGACGACCGCGCCGATTTTGACGAGCTTTATGATTATTTGCGGGATCCCGACGGGGCGATCACGCTGGAAAATATGTTTGATAACGGCTGGTTTCTGACACCACCTCCTCTAGTGGAAGCGAACGAACCTGCAAACGCAACACCGGTTGAGAAAGAAGGATAAATATGCCCTGGACTCGCGACGAAATGGCCGCTCGGGCGGCACAGGAGCTGCAAGACGGCTATTATGTGAACCTGGGGATCGGTATTCCGACACTTGTGGCCAACCATATCCCCCCGGGAGTAGAGGTCACGTTGCAGAGTGAAAACGGGATGCTCGGTATCGGACCGTTCCCTTTCGAGGACGAGATCGATGCGGATCTGATC
Organism: Parasphingorhabdus flavimaris; assembly: GCF_013371215.1. GTDB lineage: Bacteria > Pseudomonadota > Alphaproteobacteria > Sphingomonadales > Sphingomonadaceae > Parasphingorhabdus > Parasphingorhabdus flavimaris. The sequence goes on along the minus strand of NZ_JABWMH010000005.1, from coordinate 162,326 downwards.
AATGCCGGCAAGCAGACGATCAGCGAGCTGCCGTCGTCGAGCTATTTCAGCTCCTCCGACAGCTTCGCGATGATTCGCGGCGGCCATATCGATCTGACCGTTCTGGGTGCGATGGAAATTGCCCAGAATGGCGATATCGCCAACTGGATGATTCCGGGCAAGATGATCAAGGGCATGGGCGGCGCGATGGATCTGGTCGCGGGGGTGAAGAAAATCATCGTCGTGATGGACCATTGCGCGAAAGACGGCAGCCCCAAGTTTATCCCGGCGTGTACCCTGCCGCTGACGGGAACCGATGTCGTCGACATGATCATTACCGATCTCGCCGTGTTCAAGCGGGAGGATCATGACAGTCCGTTCAAGCTGATCGAGCTGGCACCGGGCGTCAGCGCCGAGGATGTTGCAGCGAAAACAACCGCCGCATTTGAAGTCGCGTTATAATATTTGAACGTGCCTAGACATCTCCCGCTATTGTTCGGGCTGGCCGCTGCCTTGCTGGTTGGCTGGTACGGCTATCGTGCCCTCGTTGGGCAGCAGGTCGGCTTCCCGCTGGAAGCCGTCGTCGAAGCGGAAGCGCAGGTTCCGCTGCCGACCGAACCCGATGACTGGAAAGGCGGGATCGACTATCGCGGCCTCGACCGGGATTTCGCAGCGCTAGCGGCGAGGCCCGAAATGGCGGGCATGGCGGTTGCCATTATCGAGGATGGCGATATCCGCTTTGTCCGCACCTATGGTGTGACCAACAAGGACAGCGGTGAACTGGTGAGCCCGGAGACCGTGTTCCGCTGGGCTTCGCTATCCAAGGGCGTCGCGGGTTCGCTTGCCGCGAAATTGTCGGCCGATGGAAAGCTCGACCTCGATGCTCCGCTGAGCAAGTGGCAATCTTCACTCAGACTGCCCGGCGGCGCCGAGTCCCGGATCAGCCTGGCGCAGCTTCTTTCACACCAGACCGGCTTGACCAAAAATGCCTATGACACGAAGCTTGAGGACGGACAAAGCCCCGGCCTGCTTCGCGCACAGCTGGTTACGGCACCGCTGCAATGCGTGCCGGGAACCTGTCACAGCTATCAGAATATCGCCTTCGATACGGCCAGCGAGATTTTGGGGCAGGCGGCGGGAACATTATATTCCGACGCGGTGCAAAAGCAGCTGTTTGAGCCGCTTGGCATGAAGAGCGCACGATTCGGGATGGAGGGGCTGACCGGCGCGCAAAGCTGGGCGCGGCCCCATCGCGATGATGAGGTGCGCACCTTGTCCGAATCCTACTGGCGGGTGCCCGCTGCCGCTGGCGTTAGCAGCAACATTGTCGATCTGGCGCGCTGGCTTCGTGCGCAGATGGGCGAGAATGAGGATGTGCTTTCGCCTGCCACGCTGACGATGGCCCATGCGCAGTTGATCAGAACCGGACGGGTCTACAGCGGCGATCTCGCCCGCGCTCTCGGCGAGCCGTCCTATGGATTGGGCTGGCGCAGTTTCAACTATAGCGGACGACATCTGGTCGGGCACAGCGGCGCGGTCGATGGCTTTCGGGCAACGATGATATTCGATCCCGCGACCCGCACCGGCGTGGCGGTGATGTGGAACAGCGGATGGGGACGACCGTTCCGGATGCCTTTTGCGGTATTTGACAGCTATTATGGTCAGGTTGGCAATGACTGGCTCGATCTGTCGGACCTGCCATTGCCGGACCCTGCGCCGCCACTCGTCCCGGTGCAAAAATGACGCGGAAGCAGTTTGCGTGCATGCCCATGGTGCGCCGAGCTTGTTTGCCGTAACAAACTTCCAAATACAGGAGAATGCATGACCAATAATATCAGCGCCGAGGCGCATGACCTCGCCGAACGGGTCGAGACTTTCGTTCGCGATAAAATCTTTGCTTATGAAAAAGACGAGCGCTGCGAAGACCATGGCCCGACCGATGGGCTGGTGCAGGAAATGCGCGCGCTGGCCAGGGAAGCCGGTGTGTTGACGCCGCATATCCGCGAGGACGGCAGCCATCTGACTCATCTCGAGACAGCCCTGGTGTTGCGTAAATCGGGGCTCTCGCCGCTGGGGCCGCTGGCCGTCAACACTTTCGCGCCGGATGAGGGCAATATGTATCTGCTCGGCAAATGTGCCTCGGCGGAACAGAAGCAACGCTTCCTCGAACCGCTGGTCTCCGGCAGGGAGCGTTCGGCCTTCTTCATGACCGAGCCAGCCAGTGAAAATGGCGCCGGTTCCGATCCGATGATGATGCAGACGACTGCCGAACCCGATGGCAATCACTGGGTAATCAACGGCCGCAAGACCTTCATTACCGGAGCCAAGGGCGCGAAGGTTGGCATCATCATGGCCAAATCCGCAGAAGGTGCGACCATGTTTCTCGTCGACCTACCCGATCCCGCGATCCGGATCGAACGGGTGCTGGATACGATCGACAGCTCGATGCCGGGCAGCCATTCGGTGGTGATGATCGACAATCTCCGCGTCCCGGCTGACCAGATGCTGGGCGAAAGCGGTGAAGGGTTCAAATATGCGCAGGTGCGCTTGTCACCGGCCCGCCTGACCCATTGCATGCGCTGGCTGGGCAGCTGCGACCGGGCGCAGGAAATTGCGGTCGATTATGCCTGCAGACGCCAGGCATTCGGAAAGCCGCTGATCGATCACGAAGGCGTCGGCTTCATGCTGGCGCAGAACCAGATCGATCTGAAGCAGTCAGAATTGATGATCGACTGGTGCGCGTCCGTTCTCGATACCGGAGCATTGGGGACCAGCGAGAGCTCGATGGTCAAGGTTTCTGTCTCCGAAGCGCTGTTTCGGATCGCCGACAATTGTGTCCAGGTGATGGGCGGCACGGGTCTCAGCCGCGATACGGTTGTGGAACAGGTGTTCCGCGAAGTGCGGGCATTCCGGGTCTATGACGGTCCGACCGAAGTCCACAAATGGTCGCTCGCCAAGAAAATCAAGAAAGCGCACACGCTGGCGCACGAAAACTAGGGGTGGTCAGGGGGCGGCCCATTGGCGCTGCCCGTTGATCGACCGCTCGGGCGAAGGTTGGCGTTTCGCCATCCTTCGCCTCATGGAGTCGATTAAACGTCCAGATTGGCCACGTTCAGCGCATTGTCGACGATGAACTCGCGTCGCGGTTCAACCACTTCGCCCATCAGCTTGGTGAAGATGTCATCGGTAACATCAGCCTGTTCGACGGTGACCTGAAGCAGCGACCGGACCTCGGGATCGAGCGTGGTTTCCCACAGCTGTTCGGCATTCATTTCGCCTAGGCCTTTGTAGCGGGAAATCGCCAGACCCTTGCGGCCTGCGGCCATTACCGTATCGAGCAATTCGGACGGACGGGTGATCAGCGTGCCGTCGGAGCCGATGACATCTTCATCACTGGCTTCCCCGTCGCCTGCGGCCGATTTAACGAGACGGCTGCTGCTGCCATAGGTTGCGGTTTCTTCCGACGCGAGCCGGTGCAACTTGCGGCCTTCGGCGCTCTCGAGAAATTTTGCCTCAATGATATGGTGATCGGTGACGCCGCGCCAGAAACGCTGGAACAGATAGCCGCCTTCTTCCGAAACCTGGCCGGACCAGCGTCCTTCCTCGTCAACCTTGTCCATCCAGGCGGCGGTCGCATCGACGGCGGCTTGCCGTTCTGCATGGCCATGATCGGGGTTGAGTGCGCCGGTGAGAGCCATGCCCTCGACAATCGTGCTGTCATAACGTCGTGGCACATAAGTCATCAGGCTGCGCATGCGCCGCGCATGTTCGATCAGACCGCGAAGATCTTCGCCACTGCGTGCGCCTTCTCCGGTTTGCAGGACCATGCCCTTGAGACCGGCCTCGACCAGATATTGGTCGAGCGCATTGTCGTCCTTGAGATAGACCTCGCTCTTGCCCTTGCCGACTTTGTAGAGCGGTGGCTGGGCAATGTAGAGATGGCCATTGAGAATGATCTCGGGCATCTGGCGATAGAAGAAGGTCAGCAGCAGGGTGCGGATATGCGCGCCGTCGACGTCAGCATCGGTCATGATGACGATCTTGTGATAACGCAGCTTTTCCAGATTGAAATCCTCGCGCCCGATGCCGGTGCCCATCGCCTGGATCAGCGTGCCGACTTCCTTGGACGAGAGCATCCGGTCAAAGCGCGCGCGTTCGACGTTGAGGATCTTGCCCTTGAGCGGCAGGATCGCCTGATACATGCTGTCGCGACCCTGCTTGGCCGATCCGCCAGCGGAGTCCCCTTCCACCAGGAAGAGTTCGCATTTGCTCGCGTCTTTCTCGCGGCAATCGGCGAGCTTGCCGGGCAGCGAGGCAATGTCCATCGCGCCCTTGCGGCGAGTCAGTTCGCGCGCCTTTTTCGCGGCTTCGCGGGCGGCGGCGGCGTCGATCACCTTCTGGATGACCATGGCGGCATTTTGCGGATTTTCTTCCAGCCATTCGGCGAGCTTGTCGGCCATCAGACTTTCCAGCGGCTGGCGCACTTCGGAAGAAACCAGCTTGTCCTTGGTCTGCGAGCTGAATTTCGGATCGGGCAGTTTTACCGACACGATCGCCGACAGGCCTTCGCGCATGTCGTCGCCGGTCAACTTGACCTTCTCTTTTTTGAGTGCGCCGGAGCTTTCGGCATAATTGTTGAGCGTCCGGGTCAGCGCCGAGCGGAAGGCGGCGAGATGGGTGCCGCCATCGCGCTGCGGGATATTGTTGGTGAAGCAGAGGACATTTTCATAATAGCTGTCGTTCCACTCCAGCGCGACGTCGATGATGACATCGTCGCGGTCGCCGTGGATGGCGATCGGTTCGGGTACCAGCGGCGTCTTGTTGCGGTCGAGATATTGCACGAAAGCGGCAATTCCGCCCTCGTAATAGAGATCTATTTCTTTCGCTTCCTCATGCCGCGCGTCGCGCAGGATGATGTGTACGCCGCTGTTGAGAAAGGCGAGCTCGCGGTAGCGGTGCTCGAGCTTCTCGAAGTCGAATTCGGTGATCTTGAAGGTCGCGGGCGAGGGGAAGAAGGTGACTTTCGTACCCTTTTTCACACCGGTCTTGTTGTCCGCCGGCGGGGCATCGCCGACCACTTCCAGCGCGCGGACGGCATCGCCGAACTCGAAGCGCATGTTGTGCTGCTTGCCGTCGCGCCAGATGTCCAGCTCCAGCCATTCGGACAGGGCATTGACCACCGATACGCCGACGCCGTGCAGACCGCCGGAGACCTTGTAGGCATTGTCGTCAGAGGTGTTCTCGAACTTGCCGCCGGCGTGGAGCTGGGTCATGATGACCTCGGCTGCCGACACGCCTTCCTCGCTGTGCATTCCCGTGGGAATACCGCGACCATTGTCCTCGACCGATACGCTGCCGTCGGGGTTGAGGGTGATGAGGATCAGGTCGCAATGACCGGCGAGAGCCTCGTCGATCGCGTTATCCGATACTTCGAAAACCATATGATGCAGGCCGCTGCCGTCATCGGTGTCGCCGATATACATGCCGGGGCGTTTGCGAACCGCATCCAGGCCCTTGAGAACCTTGATGGAATCGGCGCCATATTCGTTTTGATTGGAAGACTTGGAAGCATCTTCCGGGGTTTCGTTCTGGGTAATATCGTTCATCGCGAGACCATAGCCGCTGGGGCCGGTAAACCCAAGGAAAATGTTGGATTTGGCGATATTAAAAGCATTTAAAATCAATAATTTATGCTGATTTTGGATTGGCAATGAAATTCTCGCGCGAAGCCGCAAAGGTCACGGAGAATCGGAGCTGAAAACGGAGGACGGAAAGGCTGTTTTGACAACCTGTTGAAAGCGCTTTGTGACCCTGTGGCTTTGTGCGACATCTGTCGTGTCTTCGCGTGTACGAGAACCAAAAAGGACCCGATTCATGACCAATCCTGCCGATATGATTCCTTTTGCCAAAACTATGGGCATAATCATCACTTCCATGGACAAGGAAAAGGTGAGCGGTGAAATGCTCGTACGACCGGAGCTCTGTACCGCCGGCAACGGGCGGGGCACGCCGAGTATCCACGGCGGCGCGGTGATGACCTTTGCCGATGTGCTGGGCGCCTTTGGCGGCTTTGCCAATCTGCCCGAAGGGTCGAACGGCACGACGACTTCCGAAAGCAAGACCAACTTCCTCAACGCGGCGCCCGAAGGTTCGATCGTCTATGGCGAAGCCACCCCGTTCAAGATCGGCCGGCGCCAGTCGGTCTGGCAGACCAGGATCACGCTGGAGGTTGGGACCCTGGTGGCGGTGGTGACCCAGACCCAGATCGTGTTGTGAAGGCTCAGGACGAACGTCAGGATATGAGCTCAGCAGCCCCGACGAACATCGGCAGCCGCCGCAATTTATTCGCAGCTTCCCAAAGGCCCCGCTTTTGCGCTAAACCTCTGTCATGAACAGAACACTGCTCGCCGCTTCCATATTGTGTCTCGCCGTCACAGGCTGCTCCGAATCCACCAAGGTCAGCGATGATCTGGCCGACAGCAGCGACTATCTCGACAATCCCACCGGCCGTGCCGAGCGGGTTGTGACCGGGCCATCGGCCAAGCCGGTGCGGATCGGCGAAGGCGGCCCCCGTTTCGATGCCTGCCAGTCGGTCGGCGAGGTCGGCGGCCATGTCAGCGGCTCGCTGCCGGTGCTGAGCGCTCCGTTTGATTCGGCAGAGAAAATCGACAGCCTATCACCCGGCCAGACCGTCTATGTCTGTACCCGCAGCCACGACCAGCAATGGTTCGGTATTGTCTATGACAAGCAATCCGCCGGGGCGACCGAGGCAGACAGCTCCGTCGATTGCGGCGTATCCTCTCCGGTCCGCGCCAAGCGCAATTATGACGGACCGTGCAAGAGCGGATGGGTGGAGAGCCTGTTCGTCGTGCTGGTGGCGGGATAGGTTCGCACTCCGGTCTCGATCATTTTCTTCTCGCTTGCCTTCATTCACAACACCATCCCGGCGCCGGCTGGAATTCAGGCATAATTGCGGGATATGCCGGAGCTTGATCTAGGCCCCAGCCTGCGCTGGGGCGACCATTTTCGCGGGAGAGGAGACCGCACTTACCGAGGTTCCTTGATTTTAATTCGATATCGAACTATAAGGAACGCTATCGAATGGATCTGGAGATTCGGATATGGTCAGTCGCAGAATGGTATTGGGCGCAGGCTTCGGGGGTCTCGCTCTCATCAGCGCGGGTGGAGTCTGGCGGGTCACCAGAATGCCGCAGTCGGCTTTTGCACCATGGAATCTCGATAGTCCGCCGCCGGACGATATCCGGCTCGATGCATTCCGCCACGCCATCCTGGCCCCCAATCCGCACAACCTGCAGCCTTGGCTGATTCGACTGGTCGGGGACGACGCGGCCGAGATCAGCTGCGATCTTGCCAGGCGACTGCCCGCCACAGACCCGTTTGACCGGCAGACCACCATCGGCTTCGGCACGTTTCTGGAGACTGCCCGGATCGCGGCGTCCGAGCGTGGCTATGCGATGGAGACAGAGCTGTTCGCGGACGGAGATGCGCAGCCCCGGTTCGACGAGCGTCCTGTGGCCCGCGTGAAATTTGTCAGGACCGAGGGTGCCGAACGGGACCATCTATTTTCCGCGATCACCCGGCGTCGTTCCAACAGGGAGGTCTATGATCTTTCGAGAAAGGTCCGGGATATCCAGCTCGAAACGATCACCCTGGACGGCGGTGCCTTTTCCGCAGACCCCGAATTTGTCGAGCGGTTGCGAAAGCAGATTGTTGCGGCGATCGATATCGAATTGATGACCGAGGCACCCTATCAGGAAAGCGTCGACCTGATGCGGATCGGCCATCGGCAGATTGACGCCAGTCCTGACGGCATCTCGCTCTCCGGACCGATGATCGAGGCCGGTATCGTGACCGGCCAGATCAATCGCGAGCAGCTCGCCGACACCAGCAGCCAGGCTTTCTCGTTCGGCCGCGAGCAAATGCGCGAGACCTACGGCTCGGTGCCGGCGCTGATCTGGATTACCACGCCCGGCAATAGGCGCGCTGACCAGATCGAGGCGGGTCGCCAATATGTCCGCGCCAATCTCCAGGCAACGATATTGGGGCTGGCGATGCACCCGATGAGCCAGAGCCTGCAGGAATATGAAGAGGTCGCCGGCCCTTATCGCGCCGTGCACAAGCTGCTCGGCGCAACCGGTGACGAGCGGGTCCAGATGCTCGCGCGGGTCGGCTATGGTCCGCCCATCGGACCAAGCCCGCGCTGGCCGCTCAACAGCCATATGGCATAGGCGTACCGACGATGAGCAATAAGGGGCCTCCGGTCTTTCAGCTGTTTACCGAGATCGCTATCATCAACCAGCTGGCCCAGGCGGGTTTTGCTTCTGTATTGCCAAAGGGGATGACGATCGCGCAATTCACCGTGCTCAATCATTTTGTCCGGCTCGGTCATGACCAGCAATCGCCGGCACAGCTGGCCAGCGCCTTCCAGATCACCCGCCCGACCGTGACCAGCACCTTGGCGCGGATGGAAAAGGCGGGGCTGGTGGCGATCAGACCGGACCCGGAGGACGGCCGGGCCAAGCTGGTCTCGGTGACGGCGGCGGGCGTGAAAATGCGCGAGCTATGTCTGCAGCGGCTGGCGGGGCCGCTTGCGGATGCGGATGCTGTATTGTCGCGCGAGACTTTGGCGCAGCTATTGCCGCTGCTGCAGGACGTTCGCGCGAAGCTGGACCGGTTGCGAGATTGACCGGAAGGGTCAATCGGAGATGGAGGCAAGTCGCCAATTTTCTGCTAAGGATGATCTGGGACTAATTTTATCACGCGAAGACGCTAAGGCGCGAAGAGGCCGGTGATTGGGGCAACAGATTGAATATTTGGCGACCGTCGCGATTGACTGCGGGTTCCGGATTCACAAGGAGCTGGGCCCCGGTTTGCTGGAGATGGTTTATGAACGGGTTTTGGCCAGAAGCATCGAGCGCCGTGGTTTGAAAATAGACCGGCAAAAGCCGGTCGAGATCCGGTTCGACGGATTGGTGATCAAAGATGCATTCCGCTACGATCTTCTTGTCGAAGACAAGCTTCTGATCGAACTCAAATCCTCGGAAAACATGATGCCGGTTCACGGCAAACAACTGTTAACCTACCTGCGGCTCATGCATCTGCCCCTTGGTCTGCTGATGAATTTCGGTGCTCCGACTTTCAAACTGGGACTCAAACGGATCGTCAATAACCATCATCCTTAGCGTCTTCGCGTGAAAATTCATCTCGGCTTGTTGAAAACAACTTCGCCATCGTGTGGATTTTATCCACGTCATGTAATCTACTAGTAAGTGTGCTGCTAACGGCGATCTGGGTGTAATTTTGTCACGCGAAGACGCTAAGGCGCGAAGGGGTCGGTGATTGGGGCAGTGAAGGTCAAGGACGTCATTGCGAGCGTAGCGTGGTAAACCAGGGCGGCACGCGCTGATGATTCCGGCAAGACGCTCTGGATTGCCGCGTCGCTGCGCTCCTCGCAATGACGGTGATTTGTCTACAGGGTTGAATTTCGACGCTCCGACTTTCAAACTGGGTCTCCGACGGATCGTCAATAATGATCGCTCTTGGCGGCTTCGCGTCTTCGCGTGAAAATTTTCCCTACCTGTTCAAAAGAACAAACCGCTCGGATAGCCATTGCATTTCAAACCGATATGCGGAATTAATCGCTTGATGAAACATATAGACCCCGCCCGCTATCTCGAGCAGCCCTTTGGCCAGATCGCAGATCTCATCAACGCCCATGCGGTCAACCAGCCCGACCGGATCGCGCTGGACGACAGCGCGGAAAAGCTGAGCTGGGCGGAGACGGCGGCGCTGGTCAACCGGATTGCGGCGCAACTGCAGGCGGACGGGCTGCAGAAGGGGCAGGCGGTTGCGATTTTGGGGACGACCACGGTGCGTTACGCGCTGGCCTATCTCGGCGCGATTGTCGCGGGCGGTTGTGCCGCTCCGCTGACGACTTCGGCGACGCCGAAGCAGCTGGCCAACATGATGCGCGACAGTGGCGCGATGCATCTGTTTATCGACAGCGCCAAGCGGGTGGAGCTTCTCGAGAGCGGGGAAGAATTGCCGCCGCTCAAACATGTCATGCTCGATCAGGCGGCGGATGACGCGCCGATGATCTTTGACTGGATGGCGGATGAGGGCGCGAGGCCAGCGGAAACGGGCGTCGGCCCGAAAGACCCCTATAATATCATCTATTCCAGCGGCACCACCGGGACGCCGAAGGGCATTGTCCACAGCCGCCAGATGCGCTGGTATCAGGCGGCCGTCGGTGAGGGCACCGGCTACGGCAAGCCCGGGCAGGTGACCCTGCTGTCGACGCCGCTTTATTCGAACACGACGCTGGCGCTGTTCACCCCGACCATTGCCTATGGCGGGACGATCGTGATGATGGGCAAGTTCGATTGCCAGCGCTGGCTGGAACTGGCGCAGGAGCACCGGGCCAGCCACACCATGCTGGTGCCGGTCCAATATCAGCGGCTGATGGATTATGAAGGTTTTGACGATTATGATCTGGGCGCGATGACCCATAAATATTGCACCAGCGCGCCTTTTTCGGCGGAGCTCAAGGCGGAAGTGCTGGAGCGCATGCCGGGCGGGCTGATCGAGATATATTCGATGACCGAGGGCGGGGTGGTCTGTCTGTTGCTCGCCCACGAGCATCCGGACAAGTTGCACACGGTCGGCATCGCCTGGGGCGGCAGCGAGGTGATCACCGTCGACGAGCGGCTCAACCGGCTGCCCGCAGGCGAAATGGGCGAGCTGGTCGGCCGGTCTCAGACGATGATGTCGGGCTATCAGAATCAGCCGGAGAAGACCGCGGAAGCCAGCTGGTATGACGAAAATGGCGACCGCTGGCAGCGGATGGGGGATATCGGCAAGGTCGACGCGGACGGCTTCATCACGCTGATGGGCCGGTCGAAGGACATGATCATCTCGGGCGGCTTCAATATCTATCCGCGCGATCTGGAAGAAGCTTTGATGGCGCAGCCGGGCGTGGCGGATGCGGCGGTTATCGGGGTGGCTTCGCGGCAATGGGGCGAGACGCCGGTCGGCTTTGTCGTCGCCGAAGCCGGGGTGACGCTCGATCTCGACGCGCTGAAGGCGGCAACCAATGCGGATCTCGGCAAGACCCAGCGGCTGTCGGAACTGCGCCTGATCGACGAATTGCCGCGCAGCCATATCGGCAAGATCCTGAAAACCGAATTGCGGGATTTGGTCGAGGCAAGCTAGTTTGCGGAAAGGCGTTGTCAGGCAATGTTGATGACCGTATTTGTCGTGGTGGTGGTTTCGGCGGCGCTGATCGCGGGCGCGCTCTGGGGCATTTACGGAAAGATATCGGGCAAGACCGAGGGCTTTGTCATTGCCCTGGCGGGCGGCGCGCTGGTGGTGTCACTGGTGAGCGAGATGATCCAGCCGGCCATTGCGCAAAGCAATCTCTGGGTCGGGCTGGGCTCGGTCGCGGCCGGCGCGGTGGTGTTTTCCGTTGTCGACTTCTGGATTGACGAAAAATGGGGACCGGAAGGCGGTGGCGGTTTGCTCGCCGCGATCACGCTCGACGGGGTGCCGGAGAATCTGGCGCTCGGGGTGGCGCTGATCGGGGCGGCGCCGATCGAAGTGACGGCGCTGGCCGGAGCGATCCTGCTGTCCAACCTGCCGGAAGCCGCTGGCGGGGCCAAGCAGATGGTTGGAAACGGGCTGTCGAAGGGCAAGACGCTGGGCCTGTGGACGCTGACGGCGCTGATATTATCCGCCGCAGCGATCATCGGATATTTCGCACTCGACGGCGTCTCTCCGCATGTGCTGGCCGCGACCCGCTGTTTTGCCGCCGGTGCGGTGGTTGCCTCGCTGGCGACCGAGGTCTTTCCCAAGGCCTATCAGGAGGACCATCATTTGGCCGGAATCGCGACCGCAATCGGCGTGATTCTCGCGGTTTTTCTCGGCGAGCTGGCGATGGCCTGAGCCGGTCCGCAAATTGTCGCGACAAGAGACAAAGGCACTAGACTCGAATGGGGCGGCCCACTAAGCGGCTAAGCCATGTCCATAGCTCATGAAGAAACCATTCTGATCGTCGATTTCGGCTCTCAGGTCACGCAGCTTATCGCCCGCCGGGTGCGCGAGGCGGGGGTCTATTCGGAGATCGCTCCGTTCAACATGGCGGAAGAGGCCTTTCACCGGCTGAAACCCAAGGGGATCATCCTCTCCGGTTCGCCCGCCGGGGTACCGGACGAAGGCAGCCCGCGCGCGCCGGAAGTGATTTTCGAAAGCGGCCTGCCGATCCTCGGCATCTGCTATGGCCAGCAGGTGATGACGCACCAGCTCGGCGGCACGGTGGAATCGGGTTCCGGCGGTGACTTTGGCGGCGAATTCGGTCGCGCCTTTATCGAGATCAGCGAAGAATGCGTGCTGTTTGATGGCCTGTGGCAGGTCGGGGAGAAGCATCAGGTGTGGATGAGCCACGGCGACAAGGTCACCGAATTCGCGCCCGGCTTCCGGATCGTCGCGACCACCGAAGGCGCGCCCTTTGCGCTGATCGCGGACGACGAGCGGCGCTATTATGGCACGCAATTCCACCCCGAGGTCGTGCACACGCCCGACGGCGGCAAGATGATCGGCAATTTCGTTCGCCATGTCTGCGGCTGTGCCGGCGACTGGACGATGGCGGAGTACAAGGACGCCAAGATCGCCGAGATCCGCGAGCAGGTCGGCGACAAGAAAGTGATCTGCGGCCTGTCCGGCGGTGTCGACAGTTCGGTGGCGGCGATCCTGATCCACGAAGCGATCGGCGACCAGCTGACCTGTGTCTTTGTCGACCATGGCCTGTTGCGGATGAACGAGCGCGAGCAGGTCGAGACATTGTTCCGCGACCATTATAATATCCCGCTGGTGGTGGTCGATGCCGAGGCGCGCTTCATGAAGGGGCTGGCCGGCGTGACCGACCCCGAGAAGAAGCGCAAATTTATCGGCGGCGAATTTATCGAGGTGTTCGACGAGGAATCGGGTCGGGTTGGCGGCGCCGATTTCCTCGCCCAGGGCACGCTCTATCCCGATGTGATTGAGAGCGTCAGCTTTACTGGCGGGCCGAGCGTAACGATCAAGTCGCACCATAATGTTGGCGGTTTGCCGGAACGCATGAACATGAAGCTGGTCGAACCATTGCGCGAACTGTTCAAGGATGAAGTGCGCGATCTCGGGCGCGAGCTCGGGTTGAACGATCAGTTCGTCGGTCGCCACCCGTTCCCCGGGCCGGGTCTGGCGATCCGTATTCCCGGCGAAGTGACCAAGGAACGCTGCGACATATTGCGCAAGGCCGATGCGATCTATCTCGAGGAAATCCGCAACGCAGGACTGTATGATGCGATCTGGCAGGCCTTTGCGGTGCTGTTGCCGGTCAAGACGGTCGGGGTGATGGGCGACCAGCGCACCTATGACAATGTCTGCGGCCTGCGCGCCGTGACCAGCACCGACGGCATGACCGCCGACGTCTACCCCTTCGACGCCAGCTTCCTGACCCGTGTCTCGACCCGGATCGTCAACGAGGTGAAGGGGATTAACCGGGTGGTTTACGATTATACGAGCAAGCCGCCGGGGACGATTGAGTGGGAATAAATCGGAAGGAGCAAACAGCCGGGGGCTGTTTGTCCGATTTATTCGGCATCGCAAGATGCCGCATGGCGGAGAGTGATGGCTCGGTTCACTCGGCGACGTAAGGAGCCGCGCGTAAAATGTATCGTGCGTTAAGATTTTTCGGGATTGTCTTTCCGATCGGTTACCTGATCGCGATATCAATCATGGTGGAAAATATGTTTCCCGGCTGGGCTTCGCATTATTTTTCGTGGGAGGATCAGAGCATTGGCGAGCGGCTTTTCCTGATCCCGACAGTTGTTTTCATGTTCGTTGTCTGGAAATCACCTCGTCAGTGGTTGTTATATTTGCTGATTGTGGAACTGTTGATTTTGGGACCGACCCTATTCGAAGTCTTTCGAATGTTCGGAAGGGATCATGCACATCCATGGCTTGGGCTTGCCGGACTGAATCAATTGGTCTGGATGTCAGGGGCTCTTGTTATTGGATTGCTTGGTCGATGGCTCTGGCGGACTTTCAAAGGACAAGGTTCATAATTTGTGCACAATAGTTACGGTCATGCTGAACTTGTTTCAGCATCCATCGTGATACCATCACAGCCTGCGAGGTCGGAGAAATAGACCCTGAAACAAGTTCAGGGTGACGGGTTTATTTAGTTAAAGGCCTCGGTCCTTCGACAGGCTCAGGACGAACGAAGATTTTTTGCGGTTTTGCGTTTTCGGCCCCGCTGCCACGGAAAAGGTCGGTCGACCGGCAACCATGGCAATCAGTTGGCAAGACGGCTTTCGCGCATAATCGTGTCGTTGCGCAGCCCCACGCCGAGGCTCTCTGCCTTGCGCCCTGAAAAGAATTTGTGCTGTTCGACCGTGCCGGATCGGGCGGCGTCAAGCAGACGGTCGATAGAGGTTTCCTGTTCTCCGGCACCCACCGAGCGTCTCATCAGTTCCGCCTCTCGGTCGACGGTTTCCATGCCCTTATCTTCATTCGTGACCATCTTTTTCATAGGATCAAAATGGCGTCAAGGTAACCGATTTTCAAGATGGGCGGCACCGTCTCTGGATGCATGATCCGGCAATTGTTGACCACCCGCCACCGCCATACTAGACCATATTTTAATCAGACAATTAAAATCAGGAGAGCCCCGCCATGAAAGCCATCCAACTCCACGCCCCCGCATCGCTCGACAATCTCAAGCTGGTCGACCTGCCGGAACCGGCAGCGCCCGGTTCCGGCGAAATCGCGGTGCGGCTGCGGGCGTCCAGCCTCAACTATCATGATTATGCGGTGGTCAAGGGGATGATCCCTACCGGCGAAAACCGCATCCCCATGTCCGATGGCGCGGGTGAAGTCACCGCCGTGGGCGAGGGGGTCAGCGAATTTAAAGTCGGCGATCTGGTGGTCTCGACCTTCTTCCCCGAGTGGATCGATGGGGCGCCGCCCGAAGGCGGGTTCAAGCGGGTGCCCGGCGACGGGATCGACGGCTATGCGGTCGAGCAGGCGGTTGGCCCGACGACCGCGTGGACCCGCGCGCCCGCAGGCTATAGCGCCGCCGAGGCCGCGACCCTGACCTGCGCGGGACTGACCGCCTGGCGCGCGCTGTTTGTCGATGGCTGCGTGAAGCCCGGCGATACGGTGCTGGTGCAGGGCACCGGCGGCGTATCGATCTTCGCGCTGCAATTTGCCAAGGCGGCGGGCGCGACGGTGATCGCGACATCCTCTTCCAACGCCAAGCTGGAGCGGTTGAAGGAACTCGGCGCGGATCATCTGATCAATTACAAGCAAGTCGAGGCCTGGGGGCCAAAGGTGCTCGAACTGACCGGTGGTAAGGGCGTGGATTGCGTTGTCGAGATCGGCGGGCCGGGGACGCTCGACCAGTCGATGATGGCGACCCGGATCGGCGGTCACATCGCCCTGATCGGCGTGCTCACCGGCTTTGCCGGGCCGGTGCAGACCGGCCTGCTGATGGGCAAGAACCTGCGCGTTCAGGGCCTGACCGTCGGCAGCCGGTCGCAACAGCAGGACATGATCGCGGCGATCGAGGCCAATGGCCTGAAACCGGTGCTCGACAAGCACTTCCCGCTCGCCGATCTGGGCGATGCGTTCCGTCACCAGGAATCGGGGCAGCATTTCGGCAAGATCATCGTCGATATCTGAAGCCATCGGGCGCGCGAAAGGAAGTGGTAATGATCAGGGGAAGCTGTCTGTGCGGATCTGTCACCTATGAAGCGGATTGCGACAACGGGCCGATCATTCACTGCCACTGCCAGACATGCCGCAAAGCCCATAGCGCGGCCTTTTCCAGTGTCATGCCGATAGCCTATGACGCGTTCAAATGGACCAGCGGTGCAGACGTTCTGAATAGCTATGAATCATCGCCCGGGAAGAAGCGCTATTTCTGCACGGCTGTGGATCGCAGCTGATCGCCGAGCGGCGGGAAGCGAATATGATATTGCTCAGAATGGGCTGCGTGGACACCGAAATAACCCAAAAGCCCGACGCCCATATCTGGCGTTCGGACGGCGCGCCCTGGTATGATCCGGATGACAAAATCCGCCAGTTGGCGGAAGGCTATGTAAAGGCTTAGCATCGATATGCAGATTTCCTCCGCCAAAGAGTCCGACAGGGACGAGGTCATCGCGCTCTGGGAAGCCTGTGGTCTCACCCGCCCGTGGAACGATCCGTCGGCGGATTATAATCTCGCTTTGGCGAACGAGACATCAGCAATATTGCTGGCACATATAGAAGGTGAACTGGCCGCCAGCGTCCTGACCGGTTTTGACGGCCATCGCGGCTGGGTCTATTATCTGGCAGTCACGCCGGATTTCCAGAAGCAGGGCCTTGGCAGAAGGATGATGGTGGCCGCCGAGCTTTGGCTGCGCGAACGAAACGCGCCGAAAATACAGTTGATGGTGCGTGACGATAATGAAGCGGCGATCGGTTTCTACAAGGCGCTGGGCTATGATGTGCAGCCGGTTGTGACCATTGGTCGCCGGCTGGACTGACCGGTCGATGGCTGCGGGGCGCATAGTCTTGCTACCGGTCCTCAGCTCGGCCATATTCCGCTGATGCAACTCGACCTGGGACCCGATCACCGCACCGAGATTTTGCGCCGGATGCACGGCAGGCTGATCGAGCGGTTTGGCCGGGTGATGCCGGTCGACGACCAGCGCCGCGATCCGATGTGGGTCCTGGTCCAGGGCGTGATTGGCGCGCGCGCGAAAACCGCGGTGTCCAACGCCAATACCGATCGATTGATCGCCGAATATGGATCGTGGGAGCGCGTCGCCGAGGCTCCTGTCGAGCAATTGCGCGCCCATCTGCAGACCGCCACTTTCCCGGCAATGGCGGCGGAGCGTCTCAAGGCCTGCCTCAGCGAAATTATTGCGCGCTGCGGCAAGGCCAGCCTGGAGCATCTTGAACCGATGGAAACGGCAGAAGCGATGGATTGGCTGGAGACCTTGCCCGGGGTGGCGCGCAAGATCAGCGCCGGGATCATGAACACCAGCCATTTCAATCGCAGGGCGCTGGTGCTCGATTCCGGCCACCGGCGCGTGGTGCAGCGCATGGGGCTGGTGCCGGCCAAGGCCGATACCACGCGCGCTTATGAAGAGCTGATGCCACCAATCCCGCCCGAATGGTCGGCGGGAGATCTGGACGAGCATCATCTGCTCGGAAAGCGCCTTGCCCAGACTATTTGCCGGCCGAAACGACCGGATTGTCCGTTCTGTCCGGTGCGCGCCGATTGCGAGACGCGGGCAGCCTCATGCTGAACGGGCAGCAGGTTGAAACCGTTTATCGCCGTCTGTCGGAAGCCATGCCGGGACGCACCAAAGACGCCAAGGGCCCGAAGGGCCAGCCGGATGCCTTTCGGTCCTGTATTTCCTGCATGCTGTCGGCCCAGTCGCTGGACCGCAAGACCGCGAGGGCTGCGCGCGCTCTATTCGACCTCGCGCAAACGCCAGAGGCTATGCTGGAACTGGATGACCGGGATATCGCCGCAGCCATCAAACCGTGCGGACTATATAATATGAAAACCCGCAATATCCGGAAATTCTGTGAATATCTGCTGGCCGAGCATGGCGGTGTCGTGCCGGACACGCGCGAAGGCCTGTTGTCGATGCCGGGCATTGGCCGGAAATGCGCGGATATCGTGATGTGCTTTACCTTTGGTGCCGATGTCATTGCCGTGGACACGCACGTGCACCGTGTCTGCAACCGAATCGGCCTGACCGATGCCCGGACCGCGGACAAGACCGCGCACCAGCTGGAAGAGCGCAGTCCCGATTGGGCCTTGCGCGACGGCCATTTCTGGCTAATCCAGTTCGGGAAGAGAATCTGCACTTCCCGGAGCCCCAAATGTGACCGATGTCCGGTCAACGACATCTGTCTCTGGCTTAAAGCGCAGCAGAAACAGGATCAGACTCATGAGTAACGAAACCAAAATGTACGGCATTTCCAGTTGCGACACGATCAAGAAGGCGCGCAACTGGATGGAGAAAAACGGCATCAACTATGTTTTTCACGATTATAAAAAGTCGGGTATCAGCAAGGAAAAGCTGGAAATGTGGGTTATGCAGGTCGGTTGGGAGGCGCTGGTCAACAAGCGCGGCACAACCTTCCGCAAACTGCCCGACATGGTGAAGGAAAATATCGGCGACGATACGGCAGTGATGGTGATGGCGGAAAATCCCAGCATGATCAAACGACCGGTGCTGGAACATGGCGACGAGCTGGTCGTCGGGTTCAAGGCGTCGGATTATGAAGCAGCAGGTCTGACCGCGCGTAACAGCTGATGCCGACGATCATGTCCCATGCGATTGTGCCGCTGGCCGGTGGGTTGATTCTGGGACGAAGCCGGCTTTCCGTGCCGGTGATCGCAACCGGTCTCGTTTTCGCGATGCTACCCGATGCCGATGTTGTCGGCTTCGGTCTGGGCGTTGAATATAGCGACAGCTGGGGCCATCGCGGCGCGAGCCACAGCCTGGTTTTCGCGGCAGCGGCAGCCTTGTTGGCAACCGCGATTCTGCGACCCGACCGCTATTATGCCGCGGCCATTTTCCTGTTCCTGTCGATGGCCTCGCACGGGCTGCTCGACATGCTGACCAATGGCGGGCTGGGGGTCGCGCTGTGGTGGCCGTTTGACGAGGCTCGTCATTTTGCGCCGCTTACCCCGATTGCCGTATCGCCAATCGGCCTTTCTGATTTTATCAGCGCTCGTGGTATCGCAGTGCTATATTCCGAATTCGTCTGGATTTGGATGCCGATTATGCTGGTCGTTGCCGCAGGTGTCGCAATCAGAAAAAGGACAGACAAATGGTGCAAGCAAAATGGAATGGCGCGGTCATCGCCGAGAGTGAGGATACGGTGATCGTCGAGGGCAATCATTATTTCCCGCGCGACTCGGTCTGGTCGAAATATCTGCTGCACAGCGACGCCACCAGCCATTGTCCGTGGAAAGGCGACGCATGTTATCATAGCCTGATCGTCGACGGCGAAACCAATGAGGATGCGGCCTGGTATTATCCCGAACCCAAGGATGCTGCTGCCGAAATTGCCGGACGGATTGCATTCTGGAAAGGCGTGGAGGTCGGTTGATGCGTATGCGGCTTGCTCCGATAATGATATTGCCGCTGGTTCTGGCCGGATGCAGCGCGCAGACCGAACCGCCCGGAGAAGCCAGCATGAACGTCAAGACACTGACCGGAGAAGCGCCGGTAATCATTGCGCACCGCGGTGCCAGCGGCGAGCGTCCGGAACATACGCTGGCCGCCTATCAGCTGGGAATCGAACAGGGTGCGGATTACATCGAACCCGATCTTGTGCTGACCAAGGACGGCGTGCTGGTCGCCCGGCACGAGAACGAGATTGGCGAGACCACGGATGTGGCGGACAGGCCGGAATTTGCGGCGCGCAGGACCAGCAAGATCATTGACGGGCAAGAATATTCCGGCTGGTTCACCGAAGATTTCACCCTCGCCGAGCTGAAGACATTGCGCGCCAGGGAACGGCTTCCCGAATTGCGGGCTGCGAATATGCAATATGATGGCCGGTTCGAAGTGCCGACCTTCGAAGAAGTGCTGCAATTGCTGAGCGCCCATGCGGACAAAAGCGGCAAGCGGATCGGCGTCTATCCGGAAACCAAACATCCAAGCCATTTCAAGGCTCTGGGTTTGAGCCATGGCGGCCAATTGCTCAAATTGCTGAAGAAATATGGTTATGAGGGCAAGGATGATCCGGTCTTCATCCAGTCGTTCGAGGTTGGCAATCTGCAGGCGCTCAACAAGCAGACCGAGATACGGCTGGTGCAACTGGTCGGTGGCGAAGGTGGTCCGCCGGACCTCGCAGACCGGAGTTTTGCATCGATGCTCACGGCGGATGGCCTGAAGGAAATTGCAACCTATGCCGACGGGATAGGGCCACCCAAGGATCTGGTGATAAGCCGCAATGCCATTGGTCAGCTGAACACGGCGACCGGCCTGGTGGACGCAGCGCACAAGATTGGCCTGACTGTTCATCCCTGGACTTTCCGGCGCGAGAACCATTTTCTCCCGACCGATTTCAAAAGCGGCATCGATCCGCGCGAATCCGGCGACCTTGCAGGCGAAGTGCGGGCATTTATAGCCGCTGGCGTGGATGGCCTGTTCAGCGATAACCCCCGGGAGGCCGTGTCAGCCGCAAAGCGATGACCGCCAAGCTGGCCTTATCCTGCGTCCTCGCTTATTGAGGCCAGTCCAACAACGCTATTGCTGAGGATTGCCATGTCCACGACCTTCAAGCTCGATACTTCCACCAGCCGCGCCACGCCGCGACCGCAGCCGATGCGCCGGCTGTCGGTTCCCAAAATACAGGGCCGCAAGGTCGACGGGGTGACGGCAGAGCCGGTGGTGATGCTGACCGCCTATACCGCACGGACGGCGCAACTGCTCGATGCGCATTGTGACATGCTGCTGGTCGGTGATTCGCTGGCGCAGGTGATTTACGGGCTCGATTCGACGATACCGGTGACGCTCGAGATGATGTGCAACCATGGCGCGGCGGTCGTCCGCGGCAGCTATCACAGCGTTGTCGTCGTCGACATGCCCTTTGGTTCCTATGAAGCATCGCCAGAGAAAGCCTATGAAAGCGCCGCCCGGTTATTGAAAGAAACCGGGGCTGCCGCGGTCAAGCTGGAAGGCGGCGAAGTGATGGCTGAAACCGTCGCCTTTCTGGTTCAGCGGGGGATTCCGGTGGTTGGTCATGTCGGTCTGACGCCACAGGCGATCAACGTGCTTGGCGGCTATGCGGCGCGCGGGCGCAGCGACGCGGAAGCGAAGAAAATCGTTGGCGACGCGGTCGCGCTCGACAAGGCCGGCGCCTTTGCGATCGTGCTGGAAGGCGTGCTCGAACCGATTGCAATCGAAGCGACCAAGGCGGTGGATGCGATCACCATCGGTATCGGCGCATCGGCGCAATGCGACGGCCAGGTGCTGGTCACCGAAGACATGCTGGGCATGTTTGATCGCACCGCACGCTTTGTAAAACGCTATCATAATATAGCCGAGCAAATCGATCAGGCCGCGGAGCAATATGCCGGAGAGGTCAGGGAGCGCAGCTTTCCTGGGCCGGACCAGCTTTATCAGCCGAAAAAATAACGAGATTCCGACTTTTGGCCGATCTGCCGTTCAGCCTGTGGAAATGGTCAATAGACTTTTACATTTGCTATTGCGGACGCTAAAGGACAGCCGATTGCCATGCGCACCCGTCTGACCGGCGAAACAGGCATGTGAAACAGATTTGAGGAAGCCACATTGGCCAAAGACGAAGACAAAGCACCAGAAGAGAAGCCAGACCGTCAGGAACAAGTGTTTCTGCGCGAAGTCGATGAAGCGGTCCGTGAGGATCAGCTGAAGAGTTTTGCTGCGCGGTACGGGTTGTGGATAGTCGTGGCGCTCGTCGTCGGTCTCGGATCGCTGGCGGGCTGGATATTCTGGCAGAATAGCCAGAATGAGGAATCCGGTCTCCGCAGCGAGGAATATGTCGCTGCCATAGACAGCGTCCGTCAGAACAATCTCGACGGCGCGGCGACCGCGCTGGAGCCGTTGATAGAGGCGGACCAGGAAGGCTATCGCGCAGCAGCGATACTGATGCAGGCCAATATTGCGCTGGAGAAAAGCGAGCCGAAAAAGGCGATCGCCGGCTATGCCAAGGTCGCAGGTGACGACAGTCTGCCGAAACCTTTTCGTGATCTTGCGTTGATCCGCCAGACTGCCGCCGAATTTGATACGCTCGAGCCACAGGCCGTGGTCGACAGGCTGAAGCCGCTTGCGGTGCCCGGCAACCCCTGGTTCGGCAGCGCCGGCGAAATGGTCGCATTATCCTATCTGAACATGAAAAAATCCGACCTCGCCGGTCCGCTGTTCGCGCAGCTTGCAAAAGACGAGACCGTCCCTCCGACGATACGATCGCGCGCTCTGCAGATGGCAGGCGTCGAAGGCGTTGACGCGGTGGATGTGGACGGCGATGACAAAAAAGCGACACCGCTCAAGGCGGGCGCGGCTAAGGGAGAAGCTAAGGAATGATTTCCGGAACGAAACTGATCGCCAGCGTGCTGGCTCTGTCTTTGCTTTCTGGCTGCGGCATATTGGGCGGCGGCAATGGTGACGACAAGAAGAACACCCCGACGCTCGGCAAACGCACCTCGATCCTGAGCGGTGAAAGCGGCGCGGAGGTCGATCCGGCCCTCGCATCGATATCGGTGATCCTGCCGGCCCCGGTAGCCAATAGCGAATGGGCACAATCGGGCGGCAACGCCAGCAAATCAATCGGTCATGTCGCGCTTGACGGCAGTCTCGCCCGCGCCTGGACCGCCAATGTCAGCGGAACCACCAAAAGACAGCGGCTCGCCGCGGCTCCGGTGGTCTCTGGTGGACGGCTGTTCGTGATTGATACCGAAGCCATGGTTCATGCCTTTGATGCGGCGACCGGCGCTAAGGTCTGGACCACGCAGATCGAAGTCAAGGGCGACGGAGAATCGTCGCGCTTTGGCGGCGGTGCCAGCGTATTCAACAATGTCGTCTATGCCACGAACGGTGTCGGCGATGTCGTCGCGCTGAACGTGGCAGATGGCAGCGAGATCTGGAAAGTCCGTCCGGCGGGACCGCTGCGCGGTGCTCCGACGATTTCCAACGGCAATGTCTATGTGATGACCCAGGACAATCAGATCTATGCGCTCAATATGGTCGACGGATCGGTGCAGTGGAACGAGGCGGGTACGCTCGGCCTTGCCGGCATTTTCGGTGTCGCCGCTCCGGCAGCCGGACAGGGAACGATTGTCGCCGGCTATTCGTCGGGCGAATTGACTGCCTATCGTTATGAAAATGGCCGCAATCTGTGGAATGACGCGCTTGCGCGGACCAGCATCACCACATCGGTGGCAACATTGTCCGATATCGATGCCGATCCGGTCATTGATCGCGGCCGCGTGTTTGCGCTGGGGCAGGGCGGCCGGATGGCAGCCTATGAACTGGTTACCGGCCAGCGCATCTGGGAATTGAATATTGCCGGAATCGCCACACCGGTGGTCGCCGGTGAATGGGTATTCGTGTTGACCGATGATGCGAAGCTGCTCTGCATTGCGCGACCGAATGGCAAGGTCCGGTGGATGAGCCAGCTTGCAGCGTTCAAAAACGACAAGAAGAAGAAAAATCCCATCAACTGGACGGGACCCATATTGGCTGGCAATCGACTGATCGTCGCCAGCACCGAGGGTGACGTCGTGTCGATTTCGCCGGCGGACGGCGCCAGCCAGACTTTGTTCGAGCTGGACGATGGCGTGTCGCTGCCACCGATTGTGGCGGGCGGTATGCTGTATGTTCTCGACGACAGTGGCCGGATTTCAGCGTTCCGCTGAGGATCTAAACCAAAAGGACGGGACTAGCGCAATGCTGCCCAATATTGCAATTATCGGCCGACCGAATGTCGGAAAATCCACGTTGTTCAACCGCCTGGTTGGCAAGAAGCTGGCGCTTGTCGACGACATGCCGGGTGTCACGCGTGACCGGCGGGAGGGCGCTGCCAATCTTCTGGGCCTCGAATTCAACATTGTTGATACCGCTGGCTATGAAGACGAAGATGCCAAGAGCCTGCCCGGACGGATGCGCAAGCAAACCGAAATGGCGGTTGCGGGGGCGGAGCTGGCGATATTCGTGATCGATGGTCGCGCCGGCCTTACCCCGCTCGACGAGGAAATCGCGCGCTGGCTGAGAAGCGCAAAAACGCCGGTCGTGTTGCTGGTCAACAAGGCCGAGGGCAAGGCGGCGGAATCCGGAATATTGGAAAGCTATGCGCTCGGTTTTGGCGATCCCATACCGTTCAGCGCGGAACATGGCGACGGCATGGCCGACCTGTTTCAGGCGATCCTGCCCTATGTCGAGAATTTCAAGGCGGCGGCAAGCGAAGAACCGACCGATGAATCGGCACCGCTGAAACTGGCGATTGTCGGTCGCCCCAATGCCGGCAAGTCGACGCTGATCAACAAGATGCTCGATGAAGACCGGCTGATTACCGGTCCGGAAGCCGGTATCACCCGGGACAGTATCACGGTCGAATGGGTCTGGCATGACGATGCGCTGACCGAGGAAGAGAAGCTGGACGGGATCGAACCCGACCGCCGGGTCCGCCTGATCGACACTGCCGGCATGCGCAAGCGGGCCAAGGTGAACGACAAGCTGGAGAAGCTGGCGGTTGCCGACGCGCGGCATGCGGTTGATTTCGCCGAAGTGGTCGTGCTGCTGCTGGATGCGACCAAGGGGCTCGAAGCGCAGGATCTGCGGATTGCCGATCACGCGATCCAGGAAGGCCGCTGCGTCATTATCGGCATCAATAAATGGGATGTTGCCGAAGGACCGAGCAAATTGTTCAACGGAATCCGCGCCGCTCTCGATGACGGGCTGGCACAGGTTCGCGATGTACCGCTGGTCCCTGTTTCCGCCTTTACCGGCAAGGGTATCGACCAGTTGATGAAGGCCGCTTTTCAGGCCCGCCGGATATGGTCCCAGCGGGTGTCGACCGGCAAGCTCAACCGCTGGTTCGAAGACGCGATCACCGAAAATCCGCCACCGGCACCTGGTGGCAAGCGGATCAAATTACGCTATATCACCCAGGCCAAAACCCGGCCGCCGTCCTTTGTCATCTTTGGCACACGGGTCGATGATCTGCCCGAAAGCTATCGCCGCTATTTGATCAACGGCATCCGGCGCGAGCTGGGCTTTGGTGGTGTTCCCGTGCGGCTGATCATCCGGGCTCCCAAGAACCCCTATCACGACAAAGAGTGATCTTCCGCAACAAGACGCTGACCAGGTCCGTTTATTGTTGGATTTTTATCGCCGTGGGTAATGAAGTTTTCACCGGTTCTGCCGTAAACAATCCCGGAGTAGCGACTCGCCGCTATATATTACCGGGAGCATTTGGTGCCGCCATTGGAAGATGAATTTATGGACTGGACCGTCTTCGCCGAGACACGCTTGGCGCTGGGGCCCAATTTTGTCCGGATACTCGGCTATTTCCGTGAAGACGGCACCCGGTCTGTCCGCAAGATCGAAGAAGCCATGCGCGTGAACGATCCCGTGCCCATGGTGGATGCAGCGCACAGCCTGAAGGGAGAATCGCTGCAATTTGGCGCTCTGCGACTGAGCGATACGGCCGAGCGGATCGAAATGACCGCCCGCGCTTGTGTCGAGCGCCACGACACGCCCGATGATGTGCTCGAGCTGGTCGTGGCATTAGGCCCGATGTTCGAGGAAACGCTGGCCCTCCTAGAAGAGGATTCCAGCCCGCTGATCGAGCGCCAACCAAGCCGCCCGCCGCATCGG
Source organism: Parasphingorhabdus flavimaris (assembly GCF_013371215.1). Taxonomy (GTDB): domain Bacteria; phylum Pseudomonadota; class Alphaproteobacteria; order Sphingomonadales; family Sphingomonadaceae; genus Parasphingorhabdus; species Parasphingorhabdus flavimaris. The sequence continues at coordinate 136,914 of NZ_JABWMH010000005.1, read as the reverse complement.
CGGTTTGGCTGACTGGTCCGCTATCGGTCTATTCGGCGGGTTTCGACTGTAGCTGGATATAATTCTCGATCCCCATCCGCTCGATCATGTCAAATTGCTGTTCGAGCGTATCGACATGATCCTCTTCGCTTTCGAGGATTTCGGCAAACAGATCGCGGCTGACATAGTCCCGCACGCTCTCGCAATGTTCGATCGCGTCCTTGAGCATCGGCAGCGCCTCATATTCCAGTTCCAGATCGGCCTTGAGGATTTCCTCGACCGTTTCGCCGATTTTCAAGCGGCCCAGCAACTGGAAATTGGGTAATCCGTCGAGGAAGAAAATCCGTTCGGCCAGTTTGTCCGCATGCTTCATTTCGTCGATGGATTCATGCCGCTCGAATTCGGCGAGTTTGGTCACGCCCCAATTGTCGAGCATGCGATAATGCAGCCAATATTGGTTGATCGCGGTGAGTTCGTTTTTGAGAGCCTCGTTGAGAAACTCGATGACTTTTGTATCGCCCTTCATGGCAGATTCCTTCCCGCTAGACTGAATATTGATTGCCTGCTCCTATACAGCATTCCGCCCCGAAGCGAAAGGGTTGCTGCTATAGAAAACGCAGTTATTTCAATGATTTGCTAACGAGAATGCTAAGCGGTCGCAAGTTGTGATTTAATGATGGTCTGGGCAAAAGCGAGGCATTGCCCGCATTTGGGCTTGCGGCCGAGCTGGGCATAGACTTGCGACGGCCTGTCCGCACCGCTGCGTACAGCGGCTCTCAGGTCTTTTTCCTTGATCGCATTACAAACACAAACAACCATATCGGCTCCTTACAACGACTCGTATATCGCTAATGAGAATAGATCGCAATAGCAAAATGGCTCGCGCCGATCGTTCAGGTCAGGCGCATGGGTTGCACTTGTCCTTTAGCCAGGCTGCGCCACAGCCATTCCAGCGGCCCGTAGCGAAAGCGCATCAGCCAGGGGCGGGACCAGAGCAGCATGAGAAGCCATGCGCCCAGAACGAACAGCTGCAGCTCGAACCGGCCGAACTGTTCGAAATATCCCAGACCCCAGCCGTAGAAGATGAAGGTCATGACGATGCTGGTTCCGAGATAGTTGGAAAAGGCTGCCCGGCCCGCCGCCGCAACGCGCTGCAACAGCCTGCTGTCGCGAAAGCGCTGGATTACCAGAATAAGCAGGGCGACATAGCCGATGATCATCAGCAGTCGCGGCAGGCTCGACCAGGCCTGGGTGATGTTCATCATCCAGATCGTGTTAAAGTCCCGGGCATAGGCGATTCCGGCCAGAGCGATGAAACAGGGCAGGCTGACGGCCATCATCCATCCGGCTATTTTGCCGTAAGCGGCGCGGCTCTCCTGACCGAGGATGAAGCCGTTTTTATATAATCCCATGCCGATCATCATCAGCGGGATGGTCTCGATCGGGCCGAGCATGAGATTCTCTAAGGGTGTCGACCATTGTTCGGAGAGCTTATAGTTCAACAGGCCGGAAAAGCCGCCTTGCAGCCGCGCCGTTTCCGCCGCCACATCGGCGGGCAGGGTTCCCAGCTCGGCATAGATTTCGCTGATCCTGTCCAGCACCTCCCGCGGCGGATTGGCCTGTGCTGCCTGCTCGAGCAGCGATAGCATCGATGCCAGGCTTGTAATCAGCAGGATCGCGCCGACCACATAGGCGATAACGCCCCACCTGATCAGCCGTTCGGCGCTCCAGTTGCGAAACAGGAACAGCACGCAACCCGATCCGGCGTAGAGAAACAAAATGTCGCCTATCCACAGAAAGAAAAAATGGAAGAGTCCGAATATCGCCAGCCAGAACATGCGCGAAAAATGGACTTTTGTTGCCGACTGGCCGCTGGCGATTGCGCGTTCGATCACCAGAGCGGTGCTGGCGCCGAACAATATCGAGAACAGCCCGCGCATCTTGCCGTCGAACAGGATGAAATTTGCGGCCCAGCTGCCGAGGTCGAGACCGGAGACCTGGCTCGAGACCAGCGGGTTGACGAAAGCCATTTCCGGCTGGGCGAAAGCGGCGATGTTGATCGCCAATATCCCCATAACGGCGAAACCGCGCAGCGCGTCCATTTCCAAATAGCGTTGTGACGCGCTCATCGCCGATACTCCTACTGTATTATTTGGCTACTACAGCCAAGAGGAAGTCGCGTCCAGCGGTTTCTTGATCGTCGCGTGGACCGGGATTGTGGCGTCTGCCGCCGGTTTTCCGACCACCAGAACCATCATCGGCTTCTCGTTATTGGGCCGGTCGCAGAGCCGGTTGAGAAATTTCATCGGATTGGGCGTGTGGGTGAGGGTGGCGAGGCCGGCGTCGTGGAGCGCGGTGATCAGCATGCCGGTGGCGATGCCGACGCTTTCGTTGACATAATAATTCTGCTTCATCTCGCCCGGGTTCATGCCGCCCTTGCGCTGGCCGAAAATGACAATGAGATAGGGCGCGGTCTCCAGAAATGGCTTGTCGGCATCGGTGCCCAGCGGTGCCAGCGCCTCGAGCCATTCTTCGCTGCCCTTGCTCTGGTAAAAGGCGCGCTCCTCCTCTTCGGCGGCGGCACGCAGAGCTTTCTTCTTTTCCGGCGACTGGATCACCGCAAAATGCCACGGCTGGTGATTGGCGCCATTGGGCGCGGTGCCCGCGGCCAGGATCGCATTCTCGATCACCGCGCGGGGGATCGCTTCATCGCTGAAATAGCGGCAGGTGCGGCGGGTCTTGATCGCTTCGTAAAAGGCCTGCGACCGCGCAATCCGTTCTGCGTCGGAATATTCCGGCAAATCGGTGTAGGGCAGGGTTTCATGCGGTTTCAAATGTCAGTCTCCCGCGTTCGGATGTGGGCAAAGTTTGTCAAAGTTCGGGCCAAGGAAGCCTTTTTTACAGGGCGGAACCGGCTTTCTGGCTGGATAGCCGAGCAGCGACCGGTAGGAAAGTCGAAACGGTATTGACATTAATGTTAGTAAGCAATATCCAGGTCTCATGAAAATAGATCATGACTTTTCCGCGCCGGGCGATTCGCAAGCCCCGTTCATCCATCCCGACCGCCCTGCTGCGCGTTTCCGCCCGCTCAAGGCGCTCCATCATTTCCGCGAGCTGATCAAGGACAAGGAAGATACCGAACAGGTCTTCCATATCTTTGAATCGCTACCGCGCCCCGGATTCCGCAAGGATGCCAAGGCCTTTGTCGAGAGCGACAAGGGCAAGGCGCTGCTCGAAAGCGAACCGGCGCTGGCCGATATTCTCGACGATCACGAGCGGTTGCGCAAAATGCCTGCGGGCAGTCTCGCGCACGCCTATTGCGATTTCATGGAGAATGAAGGCCTGAGCGCGGCCGGTCTGATTGCCGAATATGACCGGTTCAGTCCGCAAAAATATGGCGATCTGATCGAATGGTACGGTTTCCGCCAGCGCGACACCCATGATCTGCTGCACGTATTGACCGGTTATGGCCGCGATGCGCTGGGCGAGGCCTGTGTGCTGGCCTTTACCTATGGCCAGAATCCTTCGCTGGGCAATGTCTTCATCGCCTATGCCGCGGGTCTGAACATGAAAAAACAGGTCAAGAGCGACGCGCCGATCTTCAAGGCGATCCGCGAAGGCCAGAAAATGGGCAAGGCCTGTCCCAAGATCAACGAGGAATCGATCATCGATCTGCTGGCCCAGCCGCTCGAGGCGCTGCGCGAGCGGCTCCATATCCACACACCGCATTTCTATCACGAGGCGCATGCCCGGTTCCGCGCGGGCAATGTCGACCCATATGATATGCTGGCGCAGGCGGCCTGAATATTTTTCCTCCCTGTGCTCCGGGCATGGGGAGGTGGCATCTGCCGAAGCCCTGACACAGGTGGATGACGGAGGGCCACTTGAGTCAATACCCCTCCACCATCCTTCGGATGGTCCCCCTCCCCGAAGCTTTGCTTCAGGGAGGATTTGTCATCGCAATTCCTTGCGGATAACTAGCTTCAGACCGGACCAGACGGCGTCCACCGCGCAGACCTTGATGTCGACAAGGCCCATCGGCAGGGCAACTTCGCGGATCGTGTCCTCGGTGATGTCGGTATCGACTTTCGAAGCCTTTTTCGGCCAGCTCACCCATACCTGACCGGCGGGATCGATCATTTCGCGCAGGGTTGCGAGATGTTGTTTCATTGTGTCCCGATCGGTCACGAAGATATGGGCGGCGTGCAGGCCGGGAGCGGGGACTTCGTCCTCGGACAAGGTCAAGTCGGACCCCTCAATCTCTGACCGGACGCTATCCGGCATGTCAAGAAACCAGACGCGCATGCCGTCCTTGAGGGACAGTTTTTTCGCAAGCGGGGTGCCAGAATATCCTGCAGTCATGATGCTTCTCCTGTCCTTTCATCATCAACGACCGGGGGCGGGAGGGGTTCCCTTTTCTGTGGGGGGAGGTGGTCTTTTCGGTTGGTCTGGGCGTGGCCCCTCCACCACGCTACGCGCGGTCCCCCTCCCCATGCCTGCGGCACAGGGAGGAAGAAATTGACATAACTATTTCCTCCCTGTTGCGCAGCAATGGGGAGGTGGCGTCCGCCGAAGCCTTGGCGTAGGTGGATGACGGAGGGGCCTAGCGCAAACCCTGAATATATCGCAATATCCGGTCGGCGACATCTGTCGGGTCATGCAGAACATCCTGTGCGGCTATCCGGATGACCTCGACCCCGATGCCAAATAAATCCCATTCTCGCCGCTCATCGCGTTCCGGGCGGTCGCCCATATCGTGCGCCATGCCGTCGACTTCGATAGCCAGTTTCGCAGAAGGGCAATAGAAATCCACGATATATGACCCGATCGGATGCTGGCGCCGGAACTTGATACCGAGCGGCTTTTTGCGGAGCTGCTGCCACAACATGATTTCAGGTTTGCTCATCGTCTTGCGCAATTGCCTTGCTTTCAGGACGGTTTGTCTGGTTGTTCGTGCCATAGCCCCTCCGACCTGCTGCGCAGGCCACCTCCCCATTGCTTCGCAACAAGGAGGAAAGATGTATCACAATCAGCGCAATTTTGTCAGCGTCGGGCCAAAACTGTCAAACCGCTTTTCCTCCCTGTGCCTCAGGCATGGGGAGGGGGACCGCGCGAAGCATGGTGGAGGGGCCGGGGCCTAGTCTTCCATCCAGTCGCGGAAGAAACTCTCATGCGCTTCGCGGAGGTCGCTCACGGCAACCGGATTGCCGTTGAGGACAAGCTTGTCGCCCTTCACCTGACCGATTTTCTCGAACGGCACTTTTGCGCGATCAAGATCATTCTCGTTGCGATAGGTGATGACATAGCGGCCCTGCGCCTCGCTGAAGGCGAAGGCGCTGGTCATATTGTCGATCTCTGCGCCGAGATTGCCGGCCAGCGCCATTTCAGCCAGCGTTACCGCCAGGCCGCCGTCGCTGATATCGTGCACGGCGGTGACCTTGCCGGCGGCGATCAGTTCGCGGACGGTCCGACCGGCCCATTCTTCATCGGCCAGATCGACCTTGGGTGGCGGGCCGTCGGTGCGGCCGTGGATTTCGCGGAGCCAGGTCGACTGGCCGAGCTCCTCGTGATGGAAGCCGATGGTGGCGATAAGATCGCCTTCCTGCTTGAATCCGATGGTCATCATCTTGTCGAGATCGTCGATCAGCCCGACCGCGCCAATCGCCGGGGTCGGCAGGATCGCGTGGCTGATGCCGTCGGCGCCGGTGGTTTCGTTGTAGAGGCTGACATTGCCCGAGACGATCGGCATGTCGAGCGCCTTGCAGGCTTCGCCCATGCCTTCGATCGTGCCGACAAATTGCGCCATGATATGCGGCTTTTCGGGATTGCCGAAGTTCATGCAGTCGGTGGTCGCCAGAGGCCTGGCGCCGACCGCGCAGAGATTGCGATAGGCTTCGGCGATCGCCTGCTTGCCGCCTTCATAGGGGTCGGCCTTGCAATAGCGCGGGGTGCAGTCGGTGGTGATCGCGAGGCCCTTGTTGGTGCCGTGGACGCGGACGACAGCGGCGTCGCCGCCGGAGCGTTGCGCGGTGTCGGCGCCGACCTGGCTGTCATATTGTTCCCAGATCCAGCGGCGCGAGGCGAGCGCGGGGCTGGCCATCATCTTCAGAAGATCGGCACCGATATCGGGGCTTTCGGGCAGATCGCCGATCGGCTGTACATTGATATGCGCGGCATATTCCTCGCGGGTCAGATGCGGGCGGTCGTAAAGCGGCGCATCGTCGGCGAGCGGGCCGAGCGGGATGTCGCAGACGGTTTCGCCCTTGTGGGTGAGAACCATGCGGCGGCTGTCGGTGACTTCGCCGATCACCGCGAAATCCAGTTCCCATTTGGTGAAAATAGCCTCGGCCATTTCTTCGCGGCCGGGTTTGAGGACCATCAGCATGCGTTCCTGACTTTCGCTGAGCATCATCTCGTAGGCGGTCATGCCGGTTTCGCGGCAGGGCACCTTGTCCATGTCGAGGATGATGCCGACTTCGCCATTGGTCGCCATCTCGACGCTGGAGCTGGTCAGACCGGCTGCGCCCATGTCCTGGATCGCGACAATCGCGTCGCTGGCCATCAGTTCGAGACAGGCCTCGATCAGCAGTTTCTCGGTGAACGGATCGCCAACCTGCACGGTGGGGCGCTTTTCATCGCTGTCATCGTCAAATTCGGCGCTTGCCATGGTCGCGCCGTGGATGCCGTCGCGGCCGGTCTTGGAGCCGACATAGACGATCGGATTGCCGACACCGCTGGCGGCCGAATAGAAAATCTTGTCCGCGTCCGCCACGCCGACGGTCATCGCGTTGACGATGATATTGCCATCATAGGCCGGATCGAAGTTGGTCTCGCCGCCGACCGTCGGCACGCCGACGCAATTGCCATAGCCGCCGATGCCCGCAACCACGCCCTTGACCAGATGCTTCATCTTCGGATGGTCGGGCCGTCCGAAACGCAATGCGTTGAGATTGGCCACTGGCCGCGCGCCCATGGTGAAGACGTCGCGGAGGATGCCTCCGACGCCGGTCGCAGCGCCCTGATAGGGTTCGATATAGGACGGATGGTTGTGGCTCTCCATCTTGAAAATCGCCGCCTGACCATCGCCAATATCGATCACACCGGCATTTTCGCCGGGACCGCAAATGACCTGCGGGCCGGTGGTCGGCAGTTTCTTCAGATGCAGGCGCGATGACTTGTAGGAGCAATGTTCCGACCACATCACCGAGAAGATACCGAGTTCGGTAATATTCGGCTCGCGGCCGAGCGCGTTCAATATGCGCTGATATTCCTCCGCGTTGAGGCCATGCTCGCGCACGGTTTCGGTGGAGATCTGGGGCTCGGCAATCATCGTGTCTGAGGTCATGCAGACCCTTTAACGAGGCGGGACAATTTCGCCTAGAGGGAATTGATGTTTCGCTGTGCTGCTTTAAGGATAGGTTCGAAGGAGCAACCTATGTCCAAGACCATCGAGCTGATTTTCGATTTCGTCAGTCCCAACGCCTATCTCATCTGGCAACCGCTGAAAGACCTGGCCGAAAAACATGGCGCGACCATCGCAATCACCCCGGCCTTTCTCGGCGGCATGCACAAGCTGACCGGCAATGCGCCGCCGTTCATCCGCGATGCGGAGGTGAAGGGCAAGAATGAATATGCAATGCTCGAGCTGGGCCGATTTGTGAAAAAGCACGGGCTCTCCAAATTCAAGATGAACCCGCATTTCCCGTTCAACACGATCACGCTGTTGCGGATGCTGGTTGCGCTGGATCCTGCAAAACGCGCAGAGTTTATTGAAACGCTCTTGCCGCCGATCTGGGAGCAGGGACTGGATGTCACCGATGGCGAAACGCTTGGCAAGATCTTGCAGGATGATGGGTTTGATGCGGCTGACCTCCTGGCGCAGACCCAGGACCCGGCGGTCAAACAGGCGTTGATCGACAATACGGAAAATGCGGTCGAGCGCGGAGCCTTCGGCATCCCGACCATCTATATTGATGGCGAGATGTATTTCGGCAAGGAACGGCTGGACCAGATCGACGATCAACTATCCACGTGAAATCGCCCTGCAACGATATTTGCACCATTGATCGTCCGAGCGGTCTGTGTGTGGGCTGTGGGCGCAGTCTGTCGGAGATAGGCGAGTGGGGATCGGCTTCACCGGGCCGGAAGCGCGAGATATTTTCCCTGCTGCCGGAGCGAATGCAGGCGCTAGCCGCGAAGCAGAAGGGCCGCCACGAAGGCGATTAAGCCTTCACGAATTTCAGCACCAGGAAAGCAGTCAGCGCTGCGGTCACGCCGGTGGCAAAGGTGCCCCAGGCGATGTCGTACAGGCTGATCTTGGTCGACCAGACCTTGAGCACGGCCTGGCTGGTGAGGTCATAGGTCGCATAGGCGATCCCGCCGAACAGCGCGCCGTTGAGCAGGGCGGTGGTCCACTGGCCGCTGGCCAGCGCCGGCTTGATCCCGAACCATACGATGCCGAACAGGTAGATTGCATAGAATATCATCGCCGGAGCCTTGCGGAACTCGTCGGCCATGATCTCGCCGATGACCGGCCGGTAGAGGGTCCCCGCCATATTGCTGAGCCAAAGATAGTCGAGGATGCCGAAGACGATGGCGGCGATGAAATAGGCGGCAATATATTGGGTCATGATCGATCCTGTTCTAGCGTTGCTTCAATAAGCGGGTCCGTCCCGCCCACCATGCGGCCAGAGCGGCGACCGAAAAGGCGAACAGACCGGTGAGCTTCATCGCCGTGTCGGCGGTTTCTGGCTCTGGTCCAAACCAGTTGATCCATTGGAAGGCCAGCAGCAATACGGCCAAAAGGCCAAGGGCATATTTTGACTGGCTGGAAACCGCCCTTGTCCGGATGACGAAAAAGGCGAGCGCGCCAAAGGTGATCGCCAGTTCCAGCGGCATTTCAATCATCGGATGGTTCCACAGCGCGAAACCCATTTTCGGCGGCGCGCCTGCCAGCGTCAGATCGGGCGCATGGACCAGCAGGTCGAGGAACCAGTGCGAGAGCACCACCGCGCCGCCGATAAGCGCGCCCGTCCGGTTGCGGGTGAACAGCCAGATCAGCAGGGCAAAAGCTGCGGCCCAGATCGCGCTGCCGAGCAGGCTGTGGGTATAGGGCATGTCGTAGAGATCGAGCGGCACCATTTTGGTGATTCCCGGGGTGATCCGGAAATTCTCTATTCCGGCCAGCGCGAGACCGAAAAAGCCGAAATCCAGCAACTGCCCCGCGACAAATAACGCGCCGAGCCCCGGTGCCCTGGGATGGGTTGCGGCAACCATTGCGGGCGCAAAATGACCGATGAACATGTTTCTTCTCCCAGCTTTTCTCGCAAGGGCTACACTGGAAGTTGAGGATAGTGAAGCCCAAGCCCTTGACCGCAGCGCAAAGGCTCGTCATTGAATTTCGCCATGAGCGAAACCAATGAAGACCTGTCTGAACTGAACTTCGAGGATGCGCTGAAGCGTCTCGAGGATATCGTCCGCAAACTGGAAAGCGGCGACGTGCCGCTCGACCAGTCGATTGCGCTCTATAGCGAAGGCGAGAAACTGCGTGGCCTGTGCCAGAAACGGCTGGAAGCTGCGCAGGCCAAAATCGAGAAGATCACGCTCGATCGGGATGGCAAGCCCAAGGCCACTGTCCCGTTTGACGCGGACTGAACCCGTGGCGGCCAACAATAATTCCGATCTCTCGATGGAAATTGCACGGGTCGCCGCCGCTGTCGATCGCCAGTTTGATACGCTGCTGCAAGTGCCGGATGATCCGCGCCGCGAACTTTACGAAGCGATGCGCCACGCCGCGATCGGCGGTGGCAAGCGGCTGAGACCATTGCTGGTGATGGCGACGTCGCGGTTGTTCAACGTCGATGAATCCTGCGCCATCCGGGCCGCGACCGCGGTCGAGGCGCTGCACGTCTATTCGCTGATCCACGATGACCTGCCGTGCATGGACGATGACGACCTGCGGCGCGGCAAGCCGACCACCCACGTCGCTTTCGGGGAAGCGACCGCGGTTCTGGCCGGCGATGCGCTGCACGCGCTGGCGTTCGGCCTGCTCGCCGACGAGCGCACCCATAGCGATCCTTTTGTTCGTGCGGAAATGACCGCCTGTCTCGCCAAAGCCGCCGGGCCGGCGGGCATGGCCGGGGGGCAGATGATGGATCTGGTGGCAGAAAACTCCACCTTTGACCTGCCGACCGTGACCCGGCTGCAGCAGCTGAAAACCGGTGCCCTGATCACCGCCTGCGTCGAAATTGGCGCGATACTGGGAAAGGTGACCAGCGAGGGCCGCACCAGCCTGCGCGGCTATGCCCATGATCTTGGCCTCGCGTTCCAGATTGCCGACGACATTCTGGATGTCGAGGGCGACGAGGAAAAGGCCGGCAAGGCGCTGCACAAGGATGCCAAGGCCGGCAAGGAAACCTTCCTGAGCCTGATGGGTCTGGAGCGGGCGAGAGAGCAGGCGCAGATGCTCGTCGATCAGGCAAAGTCGCATTTGAACGGCTATGGCGGCGAGGCGGACGTGCTGCGCGCCATCGCCGAATATACAATCGCAAGAGACCGCTAGTCGGGAAGGACGAGACATGAGAATCGGCGTTTATCCGGGGACTTTCGACCCCATCACATTGGGCCATATGGATATTATCAGGCGCGGCATGCGGCTGGTCGACAAGCTGGTCATCGGCGTCACCACCAATCCCTCGAAATCGCCGATGTTTTCCGATGAAGAGCGGCTGGACATGGTGCGCCGCGAAACCGCGGAACTGGGCGACGGCGTGGTGGTCGTGGGTTTCAACTCGCTGCTGATGAAATTTGCCGAAAAACAGGGCGCGGGCGTGATCGTGCGCGGACTGCGCGCGGTCGCCGATTTTGAATATGAATATCAGATGGCGGGCATGAACCAGCAGCTCAACGGCGATATCGAAACGGTGTTTCTGATGGCCGATGTCTCGCTGCAGCCGATTGCCTCGCGTCTGGTCAAGGAAATCGCGATGTTCGGCGGCGAAATTCACAAATTTGTGACACCGCTGGTTGCCGAAGAAATTTCTGCCAGGGTTCTCAAGCTCGGACTCAAGGGCGACCAATAGTCTTGTCGAGCAATTCATTGCAGCGAAAGCTATAATCGTCCAAAGGCAGGTTGCTTTTCCATTCCGCTTTGCCAAATGAGTATGTCATGCTGCACAAATTTTTCCTGACCCTATCCGCTCTGCTTCTGGTGTCCGCTTCCGCGCATGCACAGGAAACCGAAGAACAGGCTCCGGTTGCTGCCTCCGTGCCGGTCGAAGAAAATATCCTGCATCTCGACCTGTCCACCGGCGGCCGGGTCACGATCCAGCTGTTCCCGACGATGGCGCCCAATCATGTCGAACGGATCAAGACGCTGGCGCGCCAGGGCTTTTACGACGGCATTGTCTTTCACCGGGTGATCGAAGGTTTCATGGCGCAGACCGGTGATCCTACCGGCACCGGGACCGGCAGTTCGGAACTGCCCGACCTCAAGGCGGAGTTCGGCAAGTTTCCCCATCTGCGCGGTGTCGTCTCGATGGCGCGGGCGAATAGCGAAGACAGCGCCAACAGCCAGTTTTTCATCGTTTTCTATCCGCGCTTTGCTCTCGATGGCAAATATACGGTGTTCGGCCGGGTGACATCGGGCATGGAATATGTCGACGCGATCGAACGCGGCGAGCCCCCGGTAAACCCCAGCCGCATTGTGCAGGCATCGATAGCCGCCGACAACAAGCCGCCGGTTCTGCCCGGTGCCCGGCCCAATTTTTCCGAAGCACCGATTACGCTCGATGACCTGAACGCGCCGATCAATCCCTAGGCCAGGTCGTGCGCGTTGATCTTTTCGATTTTGCGCTGCCGCAGGACAATATCGCGTTGCGGCCGGCGGTCCCCCGCGACAGCGCCAAGCTGCTGAACGTCTCGGGCGACCGGCTGTCCGACCATATCGTCAGCGGTCTGCCGCAATTGCTGGGACCGAAGGACATATTGGTGTTCAACGACACCAGGGTCATTCCTGCCCAGTTGCAGGGCACCCGCGGCGAGGCCAAGATTGGCGCGACATTGCACAAGCGTGTGGATCTGCGGCGCTGGCAGGCGTTCATTCGCAACGCCAAGCGGTTGCGCGTCGGCGAGACCGTCGATTTCGGCATGGACGTGCTTGCCGAGGCCGAAGCCAGGCTCGACGATGGCAGCTTCATTCTGCATTTTCTCGGCGACGAGCCGGTCGAACTGCTGCTCGAGCGCGCCGGCACCATGCCGCTGCCGCCCTATATCGCCAGCAAGCGGGCGATCGATGAACGCGATGCCGATGACTATCAGACCATGTTTGCGCGCGAAAAGGGAGCGGTCGCCGCGCCGACGGCGGCGCTGCATTTCACCGATGAGCTGATGGCCGCGCTGGCCGAGGCGGGTGTGGGGCGCGAAATATTGACGCTGCACGTCGGCGCGGGGACCTTCCTGCCGGTCAAGGTCGACGAAACCGACGAGCACCAGATGCACAGCGAATGGGGCCGGATCGATGCCGCCACCGCCGACCGTCTCAACGCCGCACGGCAAGCGGGAGGCCGGGTGATCGCGGTCGGCACCACCAGCCTGCGCCTGCTGGAAAGCGCGACCGGCGAAGACGGAATCATCCGCCCGTTCGAGGGCGACACCGATATTTTCATCACACCGGGCTATAAATTCCGCGCGATCGACGGCCTGATGACCAATTTCCACCTGCCCAAATCAACCCTGTTCATGCTGGTCAGCGCGCTGATGGGGATGGAGACGATGCAGGCGGTTTACACCCATGCGATTGCGGGTGGATACCGGTTTTATAGCTATGGCGATTCCAGCCTGTTGCTGCCGGAAGGCTGAGAAATCACAATCTAGCTGCAGCTAAAGTCCGGATCCTGGGGTTCGCTGTGGAACCAAAAGCGGCTATTTCATCTGCAATAGCTGCCATTCCGCTAACGCCCCATGTGTGGACGTTCACTCCAGCCTGACGCTAAGTCCGCTTTCGGCAGGAAGCGGATACCCCTTACGAAATGTCCGTGCCGCTGCACCGACCAGCAATGCTATCGCGCCGACCGCGAAATGGATCAGTCCAATCGGATGCAGCTCGGTCAAGCCGCTGCCTTATCGCGCAACATGATAGTTCCAAGCCAGATAAACCAGACGATTTGGCTCAGCCCAAAAATCTCGATAAAAATTTCCCAGGAAGGAGCAACGGACAGGACGCCCGCACATCCTATGATAATTCCAAAACAGTTAAGAAATTTCGGATAAATACCGCTCTTCAAACCAGTCCAGCTAATGATGAGAATCCACACGCCTCCCAGGAGCTCGATTCCACCGCCCAATCCGTCTTGAACAATGCCAACCGCCATCCAAAGTGTAGCAGCTCGTTCAGGATCATTTGCATATATACTGATCACGCTTTCCGCGCCGACATTGAAAATCATCCCGCTGGCTACAACCACGCCAGCCCAAATGAGGCCCACCGATGTTGCGACTTGCATCGCTTTGGGCGATTTTTCCTTCAATTGGTCATGCAGTGCCAACACCAGAACAACCAAAACCAACGCGGCAAATATATAGATTATCGACATGGTGGACATGATGAGAATTCTATTCTCGATGAGAAACTCTACATTCTTGACAGGGCTGGAATTGCCTGGAAAATCGAGGAAAAAGACAAATATCGCGAACCCGATAATATAGCACAGCGCCTCCGCCAAAGCCGCAAGGCCGCCCATTTTCTGATAGTTTTCCAACATTGGCCATTTCTCCCTGTTTCCCAACGAACTGATGCTCCGAAGTGAAAAGAATGTGGCACATGCCATATTGATAATCAATAATTTTATTGCCATATATCAATATGCAGATTATTGAAGGACAATAAATTACGGAGACTCGGTGATGGAATCGAATATGAAAAAGGATTCAGAATCAAATGATATCGTGCTCAAATCAGCACGTGGAATATTGGCTTTTAGCAAGTGGGTTTTGTTGGTTGGAATAGGCGTTGTCACAATCTGCTTGCTGGCAATGCCATTCACCTATCAATATCTGCTGGCGGAAATGGCAAAGGCATTTGTGAGCCCGCCTGAACCAGAGATTTTCGGGATGATCGCATTGATAATGGCACTGGCGGTTGTCTTGCTGTTGCTGACGCTTTTTGCGGTCGATCGTTTGCGTCGGATCGTGCGCTCGGTTGGTGAGGGCAACCCCTTTACCCATATCAACGGCACCCGGCTGCGCGGTATTGGCATTGCAGCCGTCGGAATCCAGATTGTAACATTTTGCGCAAGCCTGCTTGCTACGGGCGTTGTCACAATGCTCGGTGATCCGAAACCGGGGGTAGATTTTGAAATGTCGCCTGATGCCAGTATATCAATTTCCGGTATTTTGCTCGTCTTGCTCCTCATAATCCTCGCGCGGGTTTTTGATCGTGGGGCGGAGATGCAGGAAGAGCTGGATGGGACGGTTTAATGGCTATCACCGTTAAACTTGATGACCTGCTGCACGATAATCGCATGACCTTGACCGAACTGGCCGAGCGGGTGGATATCACGCTTGCCAACCTCTCCATCCTGAAAACGGGTAAGGCAAAGGCAATGCGTTTTACTACGCTTGAGGCGATTTGCCGGGAGTTGAAATGCCAACCCGGTGATTTGTTGCGCTACGAACCGGTAGAAGAAGATTGAACACCGCAACGATTTTCGGAGTATCAGTACCACGATCTGGGATAGTCGCGACCGATAGTGCATCCAGTTTCCATGGAGGACGGCCTGGTTTTGGAAAAATGAAACAGCAAATACTGATGCACTTAAATGAGCATCTAGTGGCCCCCTTCGGGATTTAGCGGACATAATCTAGAAGAAGAGTCAATGTCCGGTTCCCACCCAAATGCTGTAGCCAAAATCGACCAGCACCAACGTCGGCTTTCGGGATGCATCAGCCCTCTCCCAACAAAAAAGGGCGGTCCAAACGAACCGCCCTTTCTAAATATCTTGTGCTTTAGGTCTAGCCTTCGGCAGGAGCCGCTATCGGTGCAACCGGGGGATCATTGTCGGCGACTTCGGTGAGCGAGCCGCCCATGGCTTCGCATTCGCCCGCTTCGGTATATTTCCAGGCATTGCCCTGATAATCGAGAACCGATGTGCCGGCACAGCTGGTGCCTTCACCCGCGGCGCAGTCATTCTTGCCCGCTTCGGCGATGCCGTAGCATTTTTCCTTTTCCGCCGCGGCGACTTCGGTCACTTCGCTGCCGGTTGCTTCAGCGCTTTCGCCGGTGGCTTCGCTGGCTCCGCCGGAACAGGCGGAAAGGGCGGCTGCGGCGATCAATGCGGTTGCTGCCGAACCCAGTTTTGTCGCTTTTGTCATAAAATACTCCCGATTTAGCTCTTTGAAAATCCGTTGCCATCCTGCACAGATGCCGAGCAATTCGAACAGGACGGGCCATTGGTTACACCATCGACAGACAAATACAAAATTGAAGCCGTAAAATCTGGTCTCCAAGCGGGAATCGGGCAGGTCCATGGCTGAGCGTTTTTCCTTTTCCATCGCCGCGACCGACGGCAAGGCGCGGACCGGCACGATCCGGATGATGCGCGGGGATATCCGCACGCCGGCTTTCATGCCGGTCGGCACGGCGGCGACGGTCAAGGCGATGAAGCCGGAGACAGTGCGTGCGACCGGCGCGGATATCATCCTGGGCAATACCTATCATCTGATGCTGCGGCCCGGAGCGGAGCGGGTGGCGCGGCTCGGCGGTCTGCACAAGTTCATGAACTGGAATCGTCCGATCCTGACCGACAGCGGCGGCTATCAGGTGATGAGCCTGTCGGAGCTGACCAAGATGAGCGAGGACGGGGTCGAGTTCCAGAGCCATCTCGACGGCTCGCGGCACATGCTGACGCCGGAACGGTCGATGGAAATCCAGCGGCTGCTCGGTAGTGATATCGTCATGGCCTTTGACGAATGTACCAAGAATGGCGCCACCCGCGAGGAAGCGCAGGCGTCTATGGAGCGTTCGATGCGCTGGGCCAGGCGCTCACGCGACGGCTTTGACAGCGGCAAGGACCATGCGGCGAGAGCGGCGCTGTTCGGTATCCAGCAGGGATCGCTGGACAAGGACATGCGCGCGGCGTCGGCAAAGGCGCTGATCGAGATCGGATTTGACGGCTATGCAATCGGCGGCCTCGCGGTCGGCGAGGGGCAGGAGGCGATGTTCGACGTGCTCGATTATGCGCCGGGTCAATTGCCCGCCGACAAGCCGCGCTATCTGATGGGTGTCGGCAAGCCCGACGATCTGGTCGGGGCGGTCGAGCGCGGCGTGGACATGTTCGACTGCGTATTGCCGAGCCGCTCGGGCCGCAACGGGCAGGCGTTTACCGCGCAGGGCGCGCTCAACATCCGCAACGCCAAATTTGCCGAGGATCTGGCACCGCTGGACGAAAATTGTGCCTGTGCGGTCTGCAAGAACCACAGCCGCGCCTATCTTCACCATCTCATCCGGGCGAAGGAGATATTGGGCGCGATGCTGATGACCGAGCATAATATCGCCTATTATCAATCGCTGATGGCGGGCATGCGCGGCGCGATTGCCGAGGGCCGGTTCGCGGACTTTGCCGCCCGATTCCGCGCCGATTATCTTGGTAGTAACGGGGCGGATTGATTCTCGTATTCACTGCTATTATTGTCGGGCGATGCCCGAGACGATAGCCCAGGGGACCGTCCACCAGCTGGCGGATGATATGCAAACTGCCATCGCGGCGGATGGCGAGGCTTTCAGTCTGTGGCAAAGCCTCACCCCTCTCGGACGCAACGAGTTTATCTGCTGGGTGGAAGATGCCAAGCAGGCGAAAACGCGCGAGAAACGAATCGCGCGAACCATCGAGGAACTGCTCGAGGGCAAGCGCAGGCCGTGTTGCTGGGCAGGCTGTATTCATCGAACGGACAAGGCACCCGGCGCCTGGCAGCAGGCTGTGTTGATCGACAAAAAGAAACAATAGCCGATTCCTGTAAATCGACGCTGGCGGGCGTGACAAATGCGATTGAGGGCTTAAAGCTCGTCGGATGAATATAGTTCCGTTGCCTCCCGTATCTTCGCTTGCCGAAACGCTCACGCGGGCAAAGGAAAACGCTCCTTATCTCAAAATGTTGCTCGAGGTGCAGCCGGAACTTGCCGATTTGCTGGCATCGGAAAATCTGGAAGCGGCGTTGGAATATTGCGCGGGTGCGGGCGAAAAGGCCGAAAATGTCCGGCAGAAACTGCGCCGCGAAAAGCGGGCGCTGGCGCTGACCCTGGCGATTGGTGATCTGGCCGGGCGATTGTCGCTGACCGATGTCATCACGCGATTGTCGGATTTCGCCGACCGGGCGCTGGATGAGGCTCTGGCCGATATTTATGCGACCCGCTATCCCGATGCGCCGGTGGAAGGGTTCTCGGTCATCGGGCTGGGCAAGCACGGCAGCCGGGAGCTCAACTATTCGTCGGATATCGATCCGATTTTCCTGTATGATCCCGATAAAATCCCGGTGCGCGGAAGGGAAGAGCCGAGCGATGCGTCCCGGCGAATCGGACAACAACTGGTCGAAGCGCTCAACGCCCGCGATGCCGACGGCTATGTTTTCCGGGTCGATATGCGGCTGCGGCCATCGCCCGAGGTAAGCCCGGTGGCACTGCCGGTCGAGGCGGCGATCAGCTATTATGAATCGAGCGCGCTAACCTGGGAGCAGTCGGCCTATATCCGGTCGCGCGCGGCTGCCGGTGACACCAAGCTGGGTCAATATTTTCTCGAAACGATAAACCCCTTCATCTGGCGGCGGTCGCTCGATTACGGGGCTATCAAGAATATCGGTTCGGTCACTGCCCAGATCCGCGATCATTATGCCGCCGGACAGAAATTCGGACCCGGCTATGATCTCAAGCGCGGACGCGGCGGGATAAGGGAAACCGAATTTTACGCCCAGATGCACCAGCTGATATTTGGCGGGCGCCAGCCGGTCTTGCGGGCGCCGGCGACCCGTGATGCGCTGGCGGCACTGGCCGAGGCAGGGCGGATCGACGGTGAAAAGGCGAGGCTGCTGAGCGAGTCCTACGAATATTACCGGGTGATCGAGCACCGGCTGCAGATGGTCAATGACCAGCAGACCCACAGCCTGCCCGATGATGCCGAGGGGCTCGACCGGGTCGCGCGGCTGCACGGGCTGGACAATGGCCAGATATTGCTCGATCAGCTGGCGCCCCGGGTCGATGCGGTCGGCAAAATCTATGATGACCTGATCGAACCGGAAGACGACAGGCGGTTGCCGATCGACGAAGAGAAGCTGACTGCCGTGCTGGTCGACAAAAACCTGCTGGAATCGGGTGCGTTTCTGATCGCGATCCGGCGCTGGCGCAGCGGCAAGGTGACCGCCCTGCGGTCCAACGCAGCGCAGGAATCCTTCGAAGAGATATTGCCCGATCTGGTCGACGCGATCGCGACCGCACCCAATCCGGCGCAGGCGCTGGCGCGGCTCGACAGCCTGATCGAGAAATTGCCGACCGCGATCAATTTCTTCCGGATATTGGAGGCGCGGCCCGCCCTGCTCGAAATGCTGGGCAATATTCTCAGCCACGCGCCGGTGCTCGCCAATGCGCTGGCGCGGCGAGCGGAACTGTTCGACGGCCTGATCGATGCGACCGCTCTCGATCTGCCGCCATCGGTCGAAGAACTGGCCGAACAATTTGCCCGTACCGAAACGGGCGACGATTATCAGATATTGCTCGACCGCGTGCGCGCGCGGGTCGGTGAAAAACGCTTTGCGCTCGGCGTCCAGCTGATCGAGGGCCGGCACGACGCGCTGGAGATTTCTGCGGGCTATGCCCGGGTCGCCGAAGCGGCCATCCAGGTGCTGGCCAACGCGACGATTGCCGAATTTCAGGCGACCCATGGCAGGGTCCCGGGCTGCGCGCTGCTGATACTGGCGCTGGGCCGGCTGGGCGGGGAGGCGCTGACCCATGCCTCGGACCTCGATCTGATCTTCCTGTTCACCGGTGACCATAGCGCCGAGTCCGACGGCGCGCGTCCTCTGGGCGCGACCCAATATTATAACCGGCTGACCGCCCGGATCGTCACCGCGCTGTCGGTGCCGACCGCCGCCGGGCCGCTCTACGAGGTCGATACAAGATTGCGCCCGTCCGGCACCCAGGGCCCGCTGGCCGTGACCTTCGAGAGCTTTCGCAAATATCAGCGGGAGAGCGCCTGGACCTGGGAGCATATGGCTCTGTCCCGTGCGCGTCCGGTCTATGGCAGCACGGAAGACCGTACGCAGTTGAAGGACGAGATCTGCTCGATCCTGAAGACGGAGCGCGAACCCGAGGTGCTGCGCAAGGCGGTCCGGAAAATGCGCCTCGATATTGTCGAGCACAAGCCGCCCAAGGGGCCGCTGGATACCAAGATGATGGAAGGCGGGCTGGTCGACTGGGAGTTCATCATCCACTTTCTGCAACTGAAAACCGGCGATGCGCTCTATCCGCAACTGGGCAAGGCGGTCCGCGCTCTGGTGGCGCAAGGCCATCTCGGCGAGGACATGGTCGCCGCCTACGAGCTGATGGCGCGTCTGCTGGTGGCTTTGCGGCTGATGTCGCCGGATTGCGACTTTCCGCCGGAAACCAGCCGCGCCCTGATCGCCAAGGCGGCAGGGCAGGAGAATTGGGATGCGTTGCTCGACGGCTATGACCGGGCGCGGCAATGCGTTATTGACGAGTGGAACCGGCACCTGCGGCCGGACCCCGATGAAATATTAGGAGATATCATATGATCGATGTGGGCGATAAAATACCGGATATGGAACTGGTGGCACCCGATGGCAGTCCGGTGAAGATATCCGACTATGCGGGCAAGAAGCTGGTGCTGTTTTTCTACCCGAAATCCAGCACGCCCGGCTGTACGACGGAATCGAAAGAATTTTCGGCATTGTTGCCGGAGTTTGAAAAAGCCGGCGCTGCGGTGCTGGGCATGTCGGCCGATTCACCGAAAAGGCAGCAGAATTTTATCACCAAACAGGAGTTGACCGTCGATATTGCTTCCGACGAAAGCACGGAATTTCTGGAGAAAATCGGCGTCTGGGCAGAAAAGAAAATGTACGGCAAGACCTTCATGGGTATCATCCGCTCGACCTTTCTGATCGGGCCCGACGGCACGGTTCTCAAGGCCTGGCCGAAGGTCAGGGTCAAGGGGCATGCCGAGGAAGTATTGGCCGCGGTGCAGGCGGCGTAGAATAGCCGGCATGAGCGAACAGCCCAAGGTCGGCGCTGCGGTTTTGCGGGTGCTGCAAAGCGCGGACCCCGCCACCAAGGTGATGGCCGCGCGCCGCGCTGCGCGCGAATGGCGACTGGGGCGGCTGGCCCACGAATTTGACGAAACCATGCCGGACATGCCGGCGCGACCCGATCGTCCGCTATTGCTCGATCCGCGGGAGATGCCGCGCCGTGGTACCGGCACGTCGATCCCCAGGCGGATCGCCCTAATCCACGCGCTCGCCCATATCGAATTTGTCGCGATTGATCTCGCCTTTGACATGATCGGTCGTTTCGGTTCCCAGTTCCCGCGGGAATTTACCGACGACTGGATGCGTGTCGGCGCAGACGAAGCGATGCATTTTGTCCTGCTCGACCGCCGCCTGCGTGCACTGGACAGTTCTTATGGCGCTCTTCCCGCCCATGACGGCCTGTGGGATGCAGCAAAGCAGACCGCTTATGACGCGTCGGCGCGGCTGGCGATTGTTCCGATGGTGCTCGAGGCGCGCGGTCTTGATATCACTTTGCAGACGGTCGAACGGTTCCGGCGACAGGGCGATCTGATGACCGCCAAGGTCCTGAACCGGATTTTCCATGATGAAATCAATCACGTGTCATTCGGAACAAAATGGTTCGAATTTGCCTGCGAGAGAATCAACTTGCCGCCACACGCCCATTGGCGACAGCTTGTAAAAACCCACTTTAAAGGCGGGTTGAAGCCTCCATTTAACGACTCAGCGCGCCGAGCAGCCGGTCTAACCCATGAATATTATTCGGGTATTGAATTGTTAACCAATATGAATTTACACCTGTCACAACGAAGAACGGGGGAAAAGGTTCCACCAAAAAGTTCAACGCCGTGATTTTTTTCACGGGTCGCCAGTAAAGGTTCGATCATTCTATGACCGACAACATATTAGTTTTGTTTAAAAAATCTGTGAGAAAGATCACAGCAGTTGCTTTTCTCGGATCAGCGATGATTTTTTCCACCGCAGCAACGGCGGACGCCGGCGCAGATGCCAGCATTCCGGTGGACGTTTTGAAAAGCCAGGCAGCCGAAAGCGCTCTCGGCGAAGCAGATCCTGCTTTCAAGATGATTTTCAACAATTGGGCCGGTCAGGGCAAGCAGGAACAGGTCAAGCTGACCATTCCTTCGCGCAAACCTGTCAAAGACTTCACCTTGACCAGCGCTTATGGTCTGCGTTCCGACCCATTCAAAGGCCGTCGCGCCAGCCACAAGGGTCTTGATATGGCAGGGCCGATCGGCACGCCGATCTATGCGACCGCAGACGGCATCGTCGGCCGCGCTCAATGGCTGGGCGGCTATGGCAAATATATCGAAATCAACCACGGCAACGGCATCCAGACCCGCTATGGTCACATGTCACGGCTCAACGTCGACGCGAATGCGCGCGTGAAGAGCGGTGATCTGATCGGTTTCATGGGCTCCACCGGTCGCTCCACCGGCAGCCATCTCCATTATGAAGTGCGGATTGCCGGCGAAGCGGTCAATCCGATCCCGTTCATGCAATCCAATGATTTTCTGGTCGCGCAAAAGCTGAATTCCGGCGTTGCATTGGGCGGTCCAGCCGAATAAGACAGTTTCACACCTTTGGGAGAGGGTGCATCAGGGAGCGGTTTGAGCCTTAAGGCTTGCCGCTCCTTTTGATTCTCCCTATCTTGATATCATGAACCAGACAGCAGCAACCACCGAACAGGATATCATCCTGACCCCCAATGCCGCAAAGCGCGTGGCTGCTATTGCCGAAAAGCAAGGCAAAGCGGCGATTTTGCGGCTCGCGGTCGAAGGCGGGGGATGTTCCGGCTTCCAATATCGTTTCGGTCTTTCCGACAGTATCGAAGCCGATGATATCGCGGTTGAAGAATCCGGTGTGACCCTGGTCGTCGACGAAATCAGCCTCGATCTGGTGCGCGGCAGTGCGGTCGACTTTGTCGAGTCGCTCGGCGGCAGTGCTTTTCAGGTCACCAATCCCAATGCGGCCTCCGGTTGCGGCTGCGGTTCAAGCTTTTCCATTTGATCGCTTTGTAGTGGTCCGTTAGCACAGGGCTTGTCGAGGTTCGCCTATTCTTGAGGCGATTGTCGGCAGGCTGGGAACTAACGGAAAGACGCTGATCATGCGCATCGCAAGCTATAATATCAACGGTATCAAGGCACGCTTGCCGCGTTTGCTGGAATGGCTCGAAGAGACCAGACCGGATGTTGCCTGCCTGCAGGAAATAAAAACGCAGGATGCCGGCTTTCCCGCCGACGAATTTGAGAAAATCGGCTATGGCGCGATCTGGCACGGCCAGAAGAGTTTCAACGGCGTCGCCATATTGGCCCGCGACCAGGCGCCCGAAGAGATCAAACGCGGTCTGGATGGCGAGCCGGAAGATGAGCATAGTCGCTATCTCGAAGCCAATATCACCGGCAAGGACGGCAAGAAGGTAAGAGTTTCCAGCATTTACCTGCCCAATGGAAATCCCCATCCGGGTCCCAAGTTCGATTTCAAACTGCGCTGGATGAAGAGATTGCGCGAGCGTGCGGCGGAAATCTGGGCCGAAGAAGTCCCGGCGGTACTGGCTGGCGATTATAATGTGATTCCGCGCGACAATGATGTCTATTCGGTCAAAGCGATGGAAAGTGACGCTTTGATGCAGCCGGAAAGCCGTCAGGGTTACCGGCGGATGCTCAATGACGGCTGGACCGATGCTTTGGGTGTCACTTATCCCGAAGGCCAGATATGGACCTATTGGGACTATCGCAGCGGCGGCTGGCAACGCGACCAGGGTTTTCGCATCGATCATCTCTTGCTCAGCCCGCTTGCGGCCGACCGCTTGAAAAGCTGTGGCGTCGACAAGGAACATCGCGGCCGCGAAAAGGCCAGTGATCATACGCCGGCCTGGGTTGATCTCGATCTTTGATCTGCCCATTCGCGTCTGATCGCGGCTCTGTTCAGGTGATCGGCTTCTCGTAGATCAGATATTCCCGGTTGATCGTCGCTTCGATCGCTTCGGCAATCGCCACCATCCCCTGGTTGTCTTCCAATATCCAGCCGATTTCGGCGTGTTTGGTTCCGAAATGGAGCTTTGCGTCGCGGCGGATAAATTCGATCAGCATGAACACCATCTGGCTGGCCAGCCGGCTGTTCTGCAGTTCCTTTTTGACGCCCATCAGCGGGACACGCATCGAATTGGATTTCGGGAATTTCAGCCACCAGAGCAGCTTGGCCCAGCCGAACGGCCATAGCGATCCGTTCATGTTCTTGAGCACTTCGTTCATATTAGGCAGTGTCATCATGAACGCGACAGGCTCTCCTTCGAGTTCGGCAATCCGGATCAGATGTTCGTGGACAATCGGCTTCAGGCTCTTGCCGGCATGGGCAATCTCGCGGTCGGTCATCGGGACAAATCCCCAGTTTTTCGACCAGGCATCGTTCAGCAGATTCATGATGATCGCGGCATCGCGGTCAAAATGTTTCTTGTCCACCCGGCGGATGGTCAGTCTCTTGTTGCGCTCGCCCGAGGCAACGATCCGCTTGACCAGTTCGGGAAAGCCGTCTTCGACCGGTAAATGATAGGTCACCAGCCGCTTGGCTACCTTATAGCCGAGATTCTCGATCCAGCCCTGGTAGGCGGCGTTGTGGTGGCCCATCAGGATCATCGGGCTATGATCGTGCCCCCGGGTCAGCAGCCCCGGTTCTTCCCAGACCGACATGCTGATTGGCGCAAGAACCCGGGTCATGCCTTCATCTTTCAACCAGTTCTCGGCGGCGCGGATCAGGGCGTGCATCACCGCTTCGTCGCCGGCTTCCATCCAGCCCCAGTTGCCGGTTCCCGGCCCCATGCCCTGTTCCGGAGGCTGTTGCAGGGCCAGTTCGTCGATATGGGCGCTGATTCGTCCGACCACCTTGCCTTGCCGGCGAGCGAGAAAAAACTGCACCCTCGCATGGTCGAAAAAGGGGTTTTTTCCGGGCGTAATCAGATTGGCCATTTCGGTCCGCAGCGGCGGAACCCAATGCGGGTCCGAGGCGTTGAGCTTATAGGCGATGTCGATAAACTCTTTGGTCTGGGCCTTGGTACGGACCGGCTGAATGACTATATCTTGACCGACCACCATAGTTTATCCTTCTGTATTTGCGGCTGGCTGTGGCGTTAATTGTGGCGCAATGTCAAGGGCACCGGGGCCATAACCGTCTTGCCCTTGCCATGATGTCGCCACGATATGTTGCTCTAGGCCGTCCAACAATCATGCAGGTATTTATGAGTTCGACAACCATCTCTCCCCAAAATGTGCCGAAGGCCGCGCTGGATCCAAACCCGGCTGCTGCGGGCGTCCGCATTCCCGAGGATAATGAACTGATCCGCACGGCTGCCAAGGTGACTCGCGATCTCAATGCGGCCAGGCCGGCGATTTACTGGACGGATTTTCTGGCGTCGGTCGCAATCGGCTATGGGTCGTTGCTCGGCGCGATCATCAGCCAGTCCACAGGACTTGCCGTCTTTTTCGGTCTGGTTGCGATATTGGCATTATACCGGGCCGGCAGCTTCATCCATGAACTGACCCATATCCGGCGCAATGCACTGCCCGGTTTCCATTTCGCCTGGAACGCCCTGTTCGGCGTGCCGATGCTGATTCCCTCCTTCATGTACGAAGGCATTCACAGCATCCATCACCGGACCAAGAAATATGGCACGGCGGAAGACCCGGAATATTTGCCGCTCGCGTTGATGAAACCCTGGTCGGTCCCCCTGTTCGTGATCGTCGCGGCGCTGGCACCGGTCGCGCTGCTGTTCCGCTATGCCATATTGTCACCGCTTTCGGCGGTCATCCCGCCGCTGCGCCGGATTGTGGTCGAACGCTATTCCGGCCTGATCATCAACCCGGATTTTCGCCGCAAGGCACCGGAGGGCGATCTCAAACGCCGCTGGCTGGCCTGTGAAATCGGGGCCAGCATCTGGGCGATTGCCTTGCTGACCATGGTCGCGACCAACATCATTCCGATGGGCGCCTTTCTGATCTTTCTGGCTGTCATGTCGGGTAGCGTTGTTCTCAACCAGATCCGGACACTGGTCGCGCATCTGTGGGAAAATGACGGCCACGAGATGAGCGTAACCGCGCAATATCTCGACAGTGTCAACGTGCCACCGCCAGCGACCTTGCCCGCGTTATGGGCGCCGGTAGGCCTGCGCTATCATGCGTTGCATCATCTGTTGCCGGGTATTCCCTATCATAGTCTGGGCGAGGCCCACCGGCGTCTGGCGGCCGAATTGCCGAAAACGTCCAATTTCTATCGTGCGGACCATGACAGTCTGTGGACCTTGATCACCGGTCTCGTGCGCGGCAGCGCCGGAAGAAACTGAGCCGTTATTCCTCGGTCCGGATCAGCACGGTTTCGCCGATCAGGAAGAAGAGCAGAAACGGTGCCCAGGCTGCCAGTATCGGTGGATAGGCGCCGATAGTGCCCATCGCGAGAGCGAAATTGTCGGCGACAAAATAGGCAAAGCCCAGCGCCATGCCGATCACGGCTCTCAGGAACAGCTGCCCCGACCGGGCCAGACCAAAAGCGGCAATCGCGCCCAGCAAGGGCATCAGGATGGAAGACATCGGACCGGAAATCTTGTGCCACCAGCCGGACTTCAGGCTCATCGTCGGGCGACCGGCCTGTTCCAGCTCACCAATGGCGGTATGCAAAGCGAAAATAGACAGGCTGTCGGCGCTGACGTTGGTCAGGGTGAACTGGTCCGGCCGGATCGAATCGCCGACCACCAGTTCCGCTTTTTTTACCTCGGTTCCGGTACTGACGTCGAACTGGGTAACATCGGTCAGCAGCCAGGCGGAGCCTGTGAACCGGGCCTCTTCGCCCTGGAGCAGGTTTTTGAGGCCGTTTTCGGTCCGGTTGTAAATCGTTATATCCCGCAGCACGACTTCCGCACCCCGGCCGGTCACCGATTGTGCGTTGATCAGATTATTGCCGTCCCTCACCCAGACATTGGTGCGGATGTTGCTCTCCGCCGGGATCGGGCCAAATTCGACCTTCTCCCATTGCGACAAGCGGGCGGTCGACGGCGCGACGATGGTTTCGTTGAATATGAACGCGAATAAAGCGACGCCCATGCTGGCCACGATCAGTGGCGCCAGTATCTGGTGCGCGGACAGGCCGCCGGCCTTCATCGAGACGACTTCACTATTCTGGTTCAGCGTCGCCAGCGTGATGATGGTCCCGAGCAGTACGGAAAAGGGCAGAAAGCGCGCGACAAGTTGCGGCGCGCGCAATGAGACATAGGTCCAGAGTTCGGCTTCGCCATTGCCTTCATAGGCGAGAATCTTGCCGCTTTCGCCCAGCAGATCGAGCGCCTGCAGCACCAGCACCAGCAAGGCCAGCACCGCGAGCGTGCGGACAATGAACATTTTTGCCATATAGATGGCGAGGGTCCGGGAAGGGAAGAAATCCATGTCCGGCTATTCCTTGATCAAAGCGCGTTTGCGATTAAAATTGAGCAGGCCCTTGAACACGCCGCCGAATTTGGAGAAAGCCTTTTCCAGCGCGCCAATCGGCTGACCGCCCGGTACGTGGGCGGCGACATGATACATCCAGATGATCAAGGCGGCGAACAGGGCAAAGGGCAACCACAGGGCGATGATGGGATCGACAAGGCCCAGGGCGCCGACATCCTCGCCATATTCGTTGACCTTGTGATAGGTCACGATCATCACGATCGACAGAAACACGCCCAGCGCCGATGTCGATCGTTTCGGCGGCACCGCGAGGGCCACCGCCAGCAGCGGCATCAGCAGCATCATCACCACTTCGACCATGCGGAAATGGAAATTGGAACGGCTCTCGTTGCGTTCGGCCAGCGGCCGTTTTTCGTCCATCCCGACCCGGACAAGTTCGGGAATAGTATATTCCAGATCCTTGCCGCCGCGAGAGCGGAAAGTCTCGATGTCGGGCAGATCGATCGGCAGGTCGTGGTTGGAGAAGCTGAGAATTCTCGGTTTCTTGTAATTGGGCGCATCGTGGACCAGCACCCCGTCGGTCAGACGCAGGATGATCGTGTCGGGATCGTCGGTCGCCAGAAACTGACCGCTTTTCGCGGTGACCGATACGGTCTGTTCCTTCTTGTTTTCGGCGCGAACGAATATGCCACTCAACTTGGTGCCATTGTCGCGGCTTTCCTCGATCCGCAGGGTCATGCGGTTGCCGAGATTGGTGAACTCCCCGACCTTGATCGAGGCGCCAAGCGCGCCCGAACGCAATTCGAAACGCAGTTCTTCATAATAATAGCGCGAAAGCGGCTGGATGAACCCGACCAGCGTCAGATTGACGAGCATCAGGCCAATTGCGAATAAATAGGGCACTCGGAGCAGTCGCCCGTAACCCTGGCCGACCGCTCTGAAAACATCGAGTTCGGAACTCAGGGCAAGCCGGCGGAAAGCGAGCAGGATGCCGAGCAGCAGGCCGATCGGTATCCCGAGCGACAGATATTCCGGAATCAAATTGGCCAGCATCCGCCAGACCACGCTGACCGGGCCGCCTTCGGCCGCGACAAAGTCGAACAGACGGAGCATTTTTTCGAGCACCAGAAGCATCGCGGCGATCACCAGCGTGCTGAATAACGGCAATGCTATCAATTTCGCCAAGTAGCGATCGGTGGAAGTCAGCAGTTTCAACTTGTTGTCGCCCTCTCACCATGTTTTCGCCGCAAATCAAATCCATAGCCATAGGCAGATCGGGGGCTGATTCTTGTCCGAGCCGGAGTAATGGCGCGGGTATAACGACTAGGAGTTACTACGTCATGTTGAAATTTGCAGCATCCATCGCATTGTCGACCACAATTTTGCTATCTTCTGCCCCGGCATTGGCGGGCGGGCAGGTGATTTCCAATGATCTTGGCAGATGCAAGGCGGGCGCTGGCCCGGCCGTTCTGGTCAATGTCAGCGGCGTCAAGGAATCGAGCGGCAAGATGCGGGTGCAGACCTATCCCGGTACGTCGTCAGAGTGGCTGAAGACCGGCGCATGGCTCCACCGGGTCGAGGCTCCCGCCAAGGCCGGGAACATGCAATTCTGTCTGCCGGTACCTTCTTCCGGAACTTATGCGGTTGCGATCCGCCACGACATTAACGGCAATGGCAAGACCGACATATTTGGCGATGGCGGCGGCATGTCGAACAACCCGAGCATCAATATCTTCAATCTCGGCAAACCGAGCTACAAGAAAACCGCGTTCAACGTCGGCAATGAAGTCAAGTCAATCAACATCAGCATGAAATACAGATGATGCAAATCTGTTCGCGGGGATAGGGCCCAATAATGGCAAATGTCGCACTTCTTTCAAATCCCAACTCAACCGGGAACCGGGCGATATTGCCGGACGTTCGGTCTTACTGCGTCAAAAACAGCGATGTTTTCCATTATGAAGTCGACCATGTCGACGAAATTGCCAAGGCTCTGGAAACCATTGCCCGGGTGAAGCCGAAGGTGCTGGTCATCAATGGCGGTGACGGCACGGTGCAGGCAGCGCTGACCGAATTATACCAGGGCGGCCATTTCGGGGACAATCCCCCGCCGGTTGCCGTTCTGCCCAACGGCAAGACCAATTTGATCGCGCTCGACCTCGGATCGGAAGGCAATCCGCTCAAGGCGCTCGAGCGGATCGTCGAGCTGGCCAAACATGATTTGCACGAACATCTGGTCGACCGCGAGCTGATCGCCCTGTCCGATGGCGGCAAGGACAGCAAGGTCGTGCTCGGCATGTTTCTCGGCGGCGCGGGCTTGTCGGAGTTCATTCTCTATTGCCGGCACAAGATCTATCCGCTCGGATTGCCCAATGCGGCGGCCCATGTGCTGACGGTCTTCGCGGCGCTCGCGTCGGTGCTATTTGGCATCAAGGCGAAATTTTTGCCCAAGCGGTCGACACCGATCAAGATATCGCTGATCCGCGATGGCCAGTTCCAAGGCAATTTTGCCGTGCTTATCGTGACGACGCTCGAACGGCTTTTGCTGATGAAACGGTCGATGCGGAACAAGAATGCGATCGGGCGAATGCAGTTTCTCGCGATTGATCAGCAAGCCGGCGCCATCGTGCGGTTTCTGCTGTCGGTCATTTTCGGCCGGCTGGGCAAGAATGTCCAGAAGGGCATCCATCTGGAACGCGGTGACATGATCCGGATCGAGGGCGAGGGCAGCAACGTGCTGATGGACGGGGAGCTATTCTCCGCCCAGCCCGGCCATCCGATCGTGCTGAAATCGACCAAACCAGTGTCCTTCCTTCGGCTCGCCGCTTGAGCTAGGACGTGTCGCGTGAGCGAACTCAAGTCATTAATTGCACAAGAGCTGGCCCAGCCCGTCGATAAACGGGTTGCGGCTTTTGCCGCATCCATTGCAGCGCAATATGGTGAGGCGTCACGGTCGGTATTATTTTACGGCTCCTGCCTGCGGACCACCGAACTCGACGGACAGATGCTCGATTTCTATCTGATCGTTTCCGGTTACGAGGCC
The DNA here is from genome assembly GCF_013371215.1 of Parasphingorhabdus flavimaris. Taxonomy (GTDB): domain Bacteria; phylum Pseudomonadota; class Alphaproteobacteria; order Sphingomonadales; family Sphingomonadaceae; genus Parasphingorhabdus; species Parasphingorhabdus flavimaris. The sequence continues at coordinate 107,160 of NZ_JABWMH010000005.1, read as the reverse complement.
GCTTATGGCAAGAGCTGGCTGGTGGGTGCGAACAGGCGGTTGCCGCCGAATGTGTTCCCGGCGGAGCATGACGGGCTGATCGCCAAGGTGGCGGTGCTGAGCGAGGACGACTTTTACAGGCTGAACCGGATTACCGCCAGCGCGGTCAGCGTATGGGCGCGCTTTGCGCAGCCCTCGCGTCTGGTCTGGCAGGCGGACGAGACCGCGCAGAATCAAGCGGTCGAGGCGATCGAAGGCGCCGCGATCACCCTGTTCGACATGAGCTTCCCGATGATGGATATCGGCGCGGAACATAGTATCGAGGATCTCTGGAAACGGGGCTTTGAACTGACCTATGGCGCCGAATTGCGCGCCGAGCGCAAGGACCGCTCCGATTCCGTCGTCGATGCCGATCCCGAACGATATGCGCGATTTGGACCCGTTGTGGTGGCGGCAATCGCCGAGCGCAACAGGACGCAGGGCAAGCCACTCAAGATAATCGCCTCGCGCGACGCGGTCGAGAAAAGATGGCGGCAATTGCGGCGCAATGGCAAATTGCTCACCCTTGCCAGACTGGCCAAGGCTTCGGCCACCTATGCCGGCGGCATCGATTATCTGGCGTGGAAAATCAACCGGCACGCCGGGACCGATTACGAGATCAGGCCGTGGCAACGCAAATGGCCGATCCTGGGGGCTTTGACGATGTTGCCGCGGTTGATTGCCGGTGGGGCGATCAAGTGAGCCAGTCGTCCAAATGAGTCCGTCATTCTGAGCCGAAGACAAGCGCAGCTAACTTGTTTCAGGATGACGAACTGCTACCGATCCTTGTAGTCGGGTTTCCTCTTGGCAAAAAACGCCTTGGCCGCCTCGCGACTGTCTTCGGTCATCGACAGCATCACCTGCTGCCGGTCCTCGATGGCGAGCGCCGCCTCGAAGCTCTGCGCATCGATATTGCGGTTCAACGCATCCTTCGACAGGCGCAGGCCCATCGGCGCCGTGTCGAGCATTTCTTCCGCCAGTGACAGGCCGGTAGAGAGCAGTTTGCTCTCTTCGACGACTTCGCTGATCAGGCCGTGTTTTTCTGCCCGCTCGGCATGGATGAAACGGCCGGTCAGAATGAGTTCCGACGCAATCGATGCGCCGACCATGCGCGGGAGGAAATAGCTCGATCCCATATCGCAGCCACCGAGACCGATCTTGATATAGGCCGCATTCATCTTCAGCGACGGCGCGCCAAAGCGCACGTCACTGGCGAGCAACAGCGAGAAACCGCCGCCGCAAGCAGCCCCTTGCGCCAGCGCAATAATCGGCTGCGGGCATTGCCGCATCAGCTGCATCACCGTGGCGATCGAACGCTGGGTGTTCCAGACATGCTGGACCTGCCCCCGAGAACCATCATTTTTCCAGCCGCCGATATCGAGGCCCGCGCAAAAGGCGCGGCCTTCGGCGCGGAACAGGACCACGCGGATATCGTGGCGTTTCTGCAGGCCGCGGAAATAGTCCTGCAGCGCGAAGATCATCTCCTCGTTCATCGTGTTGAGCTTGTCGGGGCGGTTGAGCGTCAATATTTCAATCGCGCCGCGCTGTTCGATGAGAATAGAGTTGGTCATAGATATGTTCCGCTATTGACAAATTGCTCGTAGTTACATATTTGTAGTTACAAATGGAGTGGCGCTGGGATCAACGCAAGGCGGTTGCCAACAAGGCGAAACATGGTGTTTCGTTTGAACTGGCGGTTCTGGTTTTTGCTGATCCGCTGCACCTGAGTCAACCGGACTCCCATCCTGATGGCAACCGCTGGCTAACAATCGGCCGGGTGAGCACCGCAACGCTGCTGGTGGCCCATACTTATTTCGACGATGAAAGCGGTGGCAGGATTATCAGTGCCAGAAAAGCGACCGCATTTGAGAGACATGTTTATGAAGAAGATATCTGAAAAACCCGCCTCCAAGCTGGAGAAGGAACTGGTCGCACTGGAAGCGATGCGGGATGAGGATATCGATCTTTCCGATGCCCCCGAAGAGACCGACTGGTCTGCTGCCGAGAGGGGCAAATTTTACCGACCTGTCAAGGAACAGGTGACCTTGCGGCTCGATGCCGACGTGCTGCACTGGTTCAAGCAGTCGGGCAAAGGGTACCAAACCCGGATCAACGCTGCGCTGCGGCGATTTGTGGAAGCTGATGATCGCAATGCGCGATAAATTGTCAGCCGCCTTAGCTAACGGAAGCATAAGTAGAAATCGCAACCAGTCCTGCCAGTAGAAAAGCGATGACCGCAAATACGATATAAACCAATATCGCCAGCATCAGGAATGTACCGGACTGATTGTCAAAACGCCACGCCAGCCACAAGGGCCAGGGGAGCATTATTATCGCTGCGCTACGTTGTCCGAGAACCAATCCCGCGAGCAATGCAAGTGCTGGCAAGAATATGACCGCTATAATCCAGTGCCATCGCAAAGGATTAAGCGGCGGCATCCCTAAATAGCCCCGACCGCTTTCCCGGCCGCTTCGAACATGCCCAATATCTGGTCGACCTGCTCGCTCGTATGTTCCGCGCAAAGCGAACAGCGGAGCAGGGTCATGTTGGCCGGTGTCGCTGGCGGTCTGGCGAGATTGACATAAAGCCCTTCTGCCAGCAGTGCCTGCCACATCATCGCGCCTTTTTCGAGATCGGGCATGATCACCGCGATGATCGCGCTTTGCGCTTCGGGTGTGCCGAGGGTGAAGCCGAGATCGCGCAGGCCCTGGTGGAGCTTCTTGCTATTTTCCCAGAGATGGGCGCGCTTGTTGCCGCTGTGCATCAGCTTGCGGATCGAGGTGCTTGCCGTTGCCATCACGCTGGGCGGCAGGCTGGCGGTGAACACATAGGGGCGGCAGACCAGCCGCAATATTTCGGTTTTCGGATGGTTGGAGACGCAGAAGCCGCCGACCGTGCCGACGCTCTTGCTGAACGTGCCGATGATGAAATCGACATCGTCGATCACGCCCTGCGCTTCGCAGACGCCGCGGCCGTTTTCACCGATAAAGCCCATCGAGTGGGCTTCGTCGACCAGCACCATCGCGCCGTTTTCCTTGCAGATGCGGACCATTTCCTTGAGCGGCGCAACATCGCCCAGCATCGAATAGACGCCTTCCAGGACAACCAGTTTCCCGGCTTCGGGCGGCAGGCGCTTCAGGCGTTTTTCCAGCGCTTCGACATCATTGTGACGAAAGGCGACAATTTCGGCATTGCCCATCGCGCAGCCGTCGTAGATCGAGGCATGGCTGTCGATGTCGAGGATCACATAATCCCCCTTGCCGGCGAGCGTCGAGATGATCCCCAGATTGGCCTGATAGCCGGTGGAGAAGACCATCGCGTGGTCCATGTCGTAAAATTCCTTGAGCGCTTCCTCGCAATCGCGGTGCAGGCTGTAGGTTCCGTTGAGCACGCGGCTGCCGGTGGTGCCCGACCCGAATTCTTCGAGCGCTTTCAGGCCGGCCTGGCGAACGTCATCGTCAAAGGTCATGCCCATATAATTATAGGTGCCGAGCAAAATGGTTTCCCTGCCTTCGCAGATCGCGACGGTCGGCGAGATCACCTCTTCCATGACCAGCGAGAAGGGGTCCTTGACGCCGGTGGCCAGAAGCGTCTCGCGCTCGTGAATCAGCGGGTCGAATTTACTGAGTAGATCGGTCATTCTTTGTTTCCGTTAGTCCTGAGCCTGTCGAAATGCGAACCACCCGCTCGTGCGACCCTTAGACAAGCTCAGGGCGAACGGGTGTCGGGCTCTAGTTTTCCATCAACTTTGCGACAGCGTCGGAGAGCTGGCCGACGGATTCAATATCGGCCTGCATGTTCATCGTAATGATGATGTCGAATTCATCTTCGACAGCGGCGACAAAATCCATGACCGTCAGGCTGTCCCATTCGAGATCGCCCTGAAAGGTCGTTTCCGGCGTCAAGGCGACGCCCTTGTTGTTGAACGGGCCAATCAGTTCGCTGATCTTTGCCATGATGTCTTCGCGATTTGCCATAATATGCTTTCAAATTTGCTGTTCCCGACCTTTGCCAAGACATGAGCACCATTGGCAAGCGAATAAGGCGCAAAAGCGGCACAATGCGTGCCTTGTCTTGCCCGATTGCAAGCTTTCTGCCACTCTTCCGCCATATCGTGTTTTTCTTTTCGGAGAGTAGTTTATGGATGACGGCAACAAATGGCCGGACGAAGTCGTTTATGCGCTCGGCACCACTCAGCGCCACCATGTGCAGTTGAGTGTAATGGCCGATAACAAGGCGAATATGCTGATTGGTGCGACATTTGTGGTGTTCACCCTTGCCGTTGGTCAAAGTCAGGCCGGCAATATGTCCTTGCCGCTCCTCATCCTCGCCATCTCCGCGTTCGGATCTGCCGGACTTGCTGCTCTGGCGGTGATGCCGTCGGTCACGCCGTGGAAGGACAATTCGCCAAATATGCTGTTTTTCGGGGGATTTTCGAAGCTCAGCGAAGACGAATTCATCGATCATCTGCTGGAGAAGGAATTGCTCAGTCAGGAATCAACCTATCGCGCGATGCTTCGTGATATCTATCAAATGGGTCTGGTTCTCGAACGCAAGAAATACCGGTTTCTGGGCTGGGCCTATCGGGTTTTTCTTTCCGGATTAACGCTCACCTTCATAGCCTATATATTCGAACAATTGGCCGGGCCGGTCATGTGAACAAACTTACAGCCAGTCGTTCTGGCGATACCATTTTGCGGTATTCTTGAGCCCTTCACGGGTTTCTATCTGTGGACGCCAGAGTTTTTTAGGCAGGCTTTTTTGCGGATCGACCGTCCAGTCGTCATGGCAAAAATAGTTGACCCGATCATCGGTCAGCTTGGCCTTGTCGCGGCGGATCAGACAATCGGCTCTGGCACCAAGGCGCAACAGCATTTTTGGCAAACCGATGGTGGTGATGCGCTTGCCGATTGCCCAGCCGATCGCCTTGGCAAAGCTGGCCTGGGTCCAGCCACCGGTCTTGCCGTCATCGACTTCATAGGTCTGGGCGGTCAATTCTTCCTGTTCCGGCAACAGCGCGAGCAGCGCACGGCACAGGTCTTCGACATGGATGACCGACAACCTGCCATCGGCATCGGGCGGCAGGGTGACAAAGCCCAAGCGCGCCATTTTGAACAGTTCCAGCATCTCGCCGTCGCCGGGGCCATAGACGGCGGGCGGGCGGATGATCGTCCAGTCGAGCCCGCTGGTGGCGACAAGCTTTTCCGCCGTTGCTTTGGTCTCGCCGTAGACCGAAAGCTTCGGCTGGGTCGCCGCCAGCGATGAGACATGGATGAAACGCTTGGTTCCGGCCTGTTTGGCGGCTTCAATCACCGCCAATGTGCCGGCGACATTTCCGGCCTCGAATCCGGCCCGGTCCGGGGCGTTGACGACTCCGGCGATATGCAGGATTATATCGGCGCTGTCGCACAGGCTGGCGAGGCTAGCTCGATCATCGAGCGCCCCGCGTACCCAGGTGACATTGGGCCGATCATCCTGTTTGCGGCGGGTCAATGCGCGGACTACATATCCTTCGCGGACCACCAGATCGAGCATCCGGCCGCCGACAAAACCGGTCGCGCCGGTAATAGCGATTGTTTTCTGGTCAGTGCCGGCCACGGTGACTAAACCAGCACCATCTGGTTGCGGTGGACTACCGCGCTGCGCGGCGCGTAGCCGAGCAGGGTCTCGAGTTCCGAACTGCGGCGGCCAATGATCCGGGCGCAATCCATCGCGCCATATTCCGAGAGACCACGCGCGATCGTCTGGCCGTTCTCGTCCTTGATTTCGACCACGTCGCTGCGTTCAAACTGGCCGTCGATGGTGATGATACCGGCCGCCAGCAGGCTGCCGCCCGACTGCAGGGCGGCGACCGCGCCGGTGTCGATGGTGATCGTGCCTGCGGAGGTCAATCGTCCGCCCAGCCATGACTTGCGGGCGCCTGCGCCATCGCCTGCCTTGAACAGGGTCCCGACATTGGTCAGCGCATAACGTTCCAGCGGATGGTCTTCCCGGCCCGAGATGATCGACAGTTCGATCCCGGCGAGATTGGCAATCTTGGCGGCTTCCAGCTTGGACGTCATCCCGCCGGACCCGAGTCCGGAGGACGAACTGCCGTCGGCCATTGCCATGATATTGTCGTCGACCGTTTCGACCATGCCGATGAATTGCCCGTTGGTTTCGCTGTCCGGTCGGCGATCGTACAGCCCGTCTATGTCTGATAGCAGCAGTACCCGGTCCGCCGATGCCGCCTGGCCGACCCGCGCTGCCAGCCGGTCATTGTCGCCAAAGCGGATTTCGTCGGTCGCGACGCTGTCATTTTCGTTGATTACCGCAATGGCACGATGTTCGAGCAATTTTTCCAGTGTTGCCGTCGCGTTGAGGTAGCGCTTGCGATCTTCCATGTCGTCGAGCGTCAGCAACATCTGGGCAGCGGCGATCTGATGCTCCGCAAGCAATTCCGACCACAGGCTGCTCAACGCGATCTGTCCAACCGATGCCGCGGCCTGTGCTTCGGCGAGGCTGGCTCGACCGCCTTTGTCCAGGCCGAGCTTGCGCGCGCCCAGAGCGATCGATCCCGACGAAACGATGATGATATTGTCGCCCGCCCGATGGCGTTTGGCGATGTCCGAAACCAGCGTTTTCAACCAGTCCCGCCGCGCCTGTCCGTCCTCACCGACGAGCAGGGAAGAACCGACCTTGACGACGATCGTATCCCCGGTTGTGGTGTTCACAGTGGTGACCATTCCTTGGCATCGTCCTCGTCATCCAGGCCAGGCGTTGTCTGGCCCTTGTTCTCGATCGAGCTATTCGCACCAACCGCCTCGAGAATCTTGTCGAGCGCGGCATCAAGCCCTTCGCCGGTTGCTCCGGAGACCGGCAGAACATGCTCCGCTCCGGCAGCCCGCAATTGATTGGCGACGTCGGCCATCAGCTCTTCATCGAGCAGATCTGCCTTGTTGAGCGCCAGTATCTGGGGCTTTTCAGCAAGTCCGCCGCCATATTTTTCCAGTTCCTTGCTGACCGTTTTCCAGGCCTTCACCGGATCATCGCCGGTGGCATCGACGAGATGGAGCAATATCCGGCACCGTTCGATATGACCGAGAAAACGATCGCCGATGCCGGCGCCGTCGGCCGCGCCTTCGATCAGGCCCGGAATGTCGGCGAGTACGAATTCACGGCTTTTATGCCGGACTACGCCGAGCTGTGGATGAATGGTCGTAAACGGATAGGCGCCGACTTTCGCGCCCGCGTTGGTCACTTTATTGATCAGTGTCGATTTGCCAGCGTTGGGCAGCCCGACAAGACCAGCGTCCGCAATCAGCTTGAGCCGCAGCCACAGGGCCGCTTCCTCGCCCATTTCGCCTGGCTGGTGCTGGCGGGGAGCGCGGTTGGTCGAGCTTTTGTAACTGGCATTGCCACGGCCGCCGATACCGCCTTCGAGGAATGTCGCGCGCTGGCCCTCGCGGGTGAAGTCGAGCAGGACATGTTCCTTGTCTTCCGACAATATCTGCGTGCCGACCGGTACCTTGATGATCAGATCTTCTCCGCCCGCGCCGGTCTTGTTGCGGCCTGCGCCGCCTTTGCCGCGCGGGGCTTTGAAATGCTGGGCATAGCGAAAGTCGATCAACGTGTTGAGGCCTTCGACCGCAAGGAAGACAATGTCGCCGCCTTTGCCGCCATTGCCGCCATCGGGGCCGCCATATTGAATATATTTCTCACGCCGGAATCCGACGGCACCAGGGCCGCCCTGACCCGAGCTGACATATATTTTCGCTTGATCCAAAAAATGCATGGTTGGCATTTAGGGATTTGGTGCGGGAAAGGCTAGGCTTTGCTGCAATATAAAGACATTGCCGTCACCAGAGCCGTGAATCAGCCGCTATTGCGCAGTGCGGTGGCGATCGCGTTGAGCGACAACTGGATTCCTTCTCCGATGCGCGGGTCGTCTTCGCCGGCGCGCAGGCGTTTCATCAGCTCGATCTGGAGATGATTGAGCGGCTCGATATAGGGCAACCGCAACTCGATGCTGTTGAACAAAGACGGATTTTTCGCCAGCAAATGCGGCTGGTCGGTAATCTCGAGCAATATGTCGCGCGTCTGGTACCAGCTGGAGCGAATGCGGCCGAAAAACGCCTGTCCCATGTCCTGATCCTCGACCAGCCCGGCATAACGGGCGGCGATGCCCATGTCGGATTTGGCCAGCACCATTTCCATGTTGGAGAGCGAGGCCTGAAAGAACGGCCAGCTTTGCGCCATGTCTTTCAACTTTTCCTTGTCATCAAACGCGGTCAGCGCCTGTCCGACGCCATACCAGCCGGGCAGCATGACCCGGGCCTGGGCCCAGCTGAAGACCCACGGGATCGCGCGCAGATCCTCGATCTTGTCGCTTTTCGTCCGGCTGGCGGGGCGCGAGCCGATCTTGAGCTTGGCGATTTCGGTCAGTGGAGTCATCTGGCGGAAAAATGTACGAAACGCATCGTCGCCGTACACCAGATCGCGATATTCGGTGAACGCGATTTGCGAAATCTGGTCCATCGCCACGCCAAACTCTGCCTGGACCCTGGCGTCCCTGTGATCGGGCTCCAACGAATTGATCAGCACCGCCGATGTCATCGCTTCCAGATTGGCTTCTGCGACATCCTCCGTGCCATATTTGGCGGCGATCACTTCGCCCTGTTCGGTGATCCGGATGCGACCGGCGACTGTTCCCTTGGGCTGGGCCTTGATGGCTCCGAACGCCGAACCACCGCCGCGCCCCACGGCACCGCCACGTCCGTGGAAGAGCTGCATCCTGATTCCGGCTTTCTCGAATATCGGAATCAAGGCGTCGCTCGCCTTGAACAGACTCCAGGTCGAAGTAAGATAGCCGCCGTCCTTGTTGCTGTCCGAATAGCCGATCATCACTTCCTGATGACCGCGTCCCTTGGTCAGCGCATACATTTCCGGAATGGCGAAGAAATCGGTCATCACGGCGGGTGCGTTTTCCAGATCGGCAACCGTCTCGAACAACGGCACCGCCATCACCGGGCAGGTCGGCGGCTTGCCGTTTTCTGTCGGTGCGCGATAGAGGCCGGTCTCCATCAACAGGACATAGACTTCCAATATGTCGGAAACGCTCTCGCCGTTGCTGATGTTATAATTGGTAATGACCTCGGGGCCATATTTGCGATGCGCCTCGGCAGCGGCGCGGATGATTTGCAATTCCTTCGTGGTTTCTTCGGAATATTCGGTCCACGGGCTGAACAGCGGCCGGTTGTTCGCCAGTTCCGCGCGCAGCCTTTCGACCCTGGCCGGTTCGTCCAGAGCCAGATAATCGTCCTCCACCCCGGCGCGTTTCAGCAGTTCCGCAACCACTCGTTCGTGGATCTTGCTGTTCTGCCGCATGTCGAGAGTGGCGAGGTGAAATCCGAACAGTTCGACCGTCCGGATCAGCCGGCCCAGCGCTCCGGAAGTGGCGAAAACGCCTTTGCCGGCGGACTTGAGCCCGCGCGCCAGTATGACAAGGTCCGCTCGCAACTGTTGCGGGTTGTCATAAGCCTTGGCGGCAATCGGAGACATGCGGCCCGGGACGTGATCGCACAGTTTGAGATGGGTCGCCGACAGCCGGGCGTAAATGCCCGACAGCGCGCGGCGGTAGGGCTCGTCCTTGCGGCTCAGCGAATCATCACCGCTTGCGTCGGCGAGTGCAAGGACGGCTTCGGGGACGTCCGCAAGTTCGGTGGAAATCGAAAGCTCTGCGCCCAATGCGTGAACGCGCATCAGATAATAGCCGATGACGGTTTCGGCCGCCCGCGAAAGCGCTTCTTCCATGGCACCGGCGTCGACAAAGGGATTGCCGTCCCGGTCGCCGCCAATCCAGCTGTTGAGCTTGAGGAAACTGGGCAGGCGCGCGCCCAGAATCGATTCCCATTTTGCATAGAGCCGGGGAAGCACCGGAAGGAATACATCCTTCATGTAGCTTTGCGAAATCTGGACTTCGTCGGTGACGAACAAGCGCTCGCGGCGCAGCGGGCGGGTCTGCCAGAGCAGGGCGATCTGGCGCATGATCGCAGCGTCCAGCATGTCGCCTTGCGGGGTTTCGGTTTCGCCGTCGTCTTTCATCAGCAACAGTTCGGCGATGCGGGATTTATGATCGATGATGCTCTTGCGCCGCACCTCGGTCGGGTGCGCGGTCAGTACCGGCGCGATCAGCGCCTCGTCGAGCAATTTCAGCACCGCTTGCTTGTCTACACCCTCGCTGGCGAGCAATTCTATCGCCTCGACCACGGTCGCGCCTTCTTCGGCTGCGACGCCCTGACGATCTTCGGCCAGATTGGCGAGCAGCGAAAACAGCATGAATCCGCGCACAAAGGCCAGCGTTTCGTCGAGCGACAGGGCATCCAGACCGGGATCTATCGCATCCGCATCGGCGAGACCGCGGTGGCGATCGACGCTGGTCGACCGGATATATTCGGTGCGTCGGTACAGCTCCTCGCCGCCATAAGAACGAATGACATCGCCGAGCAATTTGCCGAGATATTTGATGTCAGGATTTTGGCGGACGATGAGGGATTCTGTCATGGGCCTGTGCTGCACCGCGACAGGGTTTTGGTCAAGAAATTCTGCGCGCTTGCAAGAATAATGTCTGGTGTTATATGTGGATAATACACCTAAGATGAGGGCGGGGGCATATGTCAGGCATTTCTGAATCGGATGGGACGCCAACAAAGCAGGCGGGCCGCTTCGACCCGGGCGCTTTGCTCGACCTGCTGATAATTCTGGCGGTGCTGGTCATCGTCAAGCAATCAGTGCTGCCCTATAGCTATCTTTACGCAGGGCCTGCTTCGACGGTTTCGGCGATGATTATCGGTACCATCCTGCTGCGACGCAGGGGATTGGGATGGAAAGATCTCGGGTTCCGCTGGCCGGAAAACTGGTGGAGGACGGTCGGTCTGACGTTGGTTTCGATGATCGCCTTCATTGCCGCAACGCAGATAATGCAGCTGTTTGCCGATGCGTTTTTCGAAGATGTCGGCGCGAGCGGGCGATTTGATCATATCGAAGGCAATCTGGCGGCCTATATTGGGATCATGCTGCTGGTCTGGACTCACGGTTCCTTTTTCGAGGAACTATTGTTCCGCGCTTTTGTTATCGATCGGACGAGCGTTGCCTTCGGCGGCGGCATCAAGGCGGACCTTGCCGCCGCGCTTTTCTCCTCGATATTTTTTGGATATCGCCATTATTATTATCAAGGCATGCACGGCGCCCTGATCACCGGCGCGGGTGGTTTCGCCTTTGCGTTGATGTATCTCTGGTTCGGAAGAAAAAACATCATGCCGCTGATATTCGCGCACGGGATTTTCAACAGTCTCGGCCAGACATTCCGGTTTCTTGCCATCGAGGATTGAGAAAGCCTGGGCGAGTCAGCTCTCCAGCTCGATATCCCAGTAGAGCCAGTCGTGCCAAGTATCGTGGAGGAAATTGGGCGGGAAAGCCCGGCCATGTTCCTGCAGATGCCAGCTGGTCGGTTTGATCGGCCGGTTGGCGAGCTGCATGTGCGCCTCTTTCGGTGTCCGGCCGCCTTTCTTGAGGTTGCAGGGCAGGCAGGCGGTGGCGACATTTTCCCAGGTCGTGCGGCCATTCTGGCGGCGCGGGATGACGTGATCGAAGGTCAGATTATTGGGTGATCCGCAATATTGGCATTCGAACTTGTCGCGCAGGAACAGGTTGAACCGGGTAAAGGCCGGATATTCGGACGGCTTGATATATTTCTTCAGCGCAATCACCGACGGGATTTTCATGTCGAGATTGGGGCTGTGTACCTCGCGCTCATAGCTGGAGACGATATCGACCCGGTCGAGAAACACCGCTTTTATCGCAGTTTGCCAAGGCCACAGACTGAGCGGATAATAAGAAAGAGGCGTATAGTCGGCGTTGAGGACGAGCGAAGGGCAGCTTTCCGGATGCCTCAGCAAGTCGGGGTGATACATAAGCGCTGTCTCCCTTGTCCTTTACTGCCCGTTCTTTATCCCTAAGAACATGACATGACGATGACACAAAGAACAATATCCTCATCATGACGTCAAGTGGTCAATTAAATCGAGATATTGTGGTGCGTTTCGCTCCCAGCCCCAACGGATTGTTGCATTTGGGTCACGCCTATGCCGCGATGGTGGCGCATGATTTCGCTCGCGAGCGCGGTGGCCGTTTCCTGCTTCGAATCGAAGATATCGACCAAGGGCGCAGCCGCCCCGAATTTGTCGACGCGATCCTCGCCGATTTGCGCTGGCTCGGGCTGCTCTGGGACGGGGCGGTGATTTTCCAGTCCGATCGCTGGGACAGCTATGCTGCCGCGGTGGAGCGACTGAAGTCCATGGATATGCTTTACCGCTGTTTCTGTACCCGTGCCAGCATGCGCCAGATTCAGGAGGGCGGCTCGCCGGCCGAAGGGCCGGATGGCCCGATTTATGCCGGCACCTGCCGTCATCTCGACCGCGCCCTCGCCGAACAACGGGCACGGACCGAGCCGCATAGCTGGCGCCTCGATATCGCAAAGGCAATGGCCAGGACCGGGCCGCTTGACTGGGTGGACGAACGGCACGGCAAGCAGATCGTTGATGCCGGAAAGCTTGGTGATGTCGTCATTGTCCCGAAGGATATGCCGGTCGCCTATCATCTGGCGGTGACGCTGGACGATGCCCGCGATGGCATCAGCCATGTCGTGCGCGGTGATGATCTCTTTGCGTCGACCGATGTCCATCGCGTGCTGCAGGCGCTGCTGGACCTGCCGACGCCGGTTTATTTCCACCATCCCCTGTTGCTTGACGAAAGCGGTGCAAAGCTCTCGAAAAGTCGCGATTCTGCCTCTTTGTCCGTATTGCGGATGGCGGGCCACGACGGTTATGAACTGGTCCAGCAACTCCGCCGGAACATCTTCCCGGTTGGAATCTCGCTTTCATAGGTTTAAGGTGAACACATGAGCTATATTTTGATATTGATGATCCTCGCAGCCGCTGGCGCCGCTGTTTTTGCACTCGCGCGCGGGCTGATTGCCTTTGCCAATATGAAGCCGGACGATGTCGACGCTGACGGCATCACCGCATCGCATAAAAAGCAGAACGAGATGATGTTTGCGCGGGTCAAATATCAGGCGATTGCCATCGTATTGGTGGTCGTGTTGCTGGTTCTGGCCGGTGGCCAGAGCTAGTCGGCTCGCCCGGTGGTAAAACTCAACAAGATTTACACAAAGACCGGCGACGACGGCACGACGGGACTGGTTGACGGATCCCGGCTGGCGAAAAATGATCCGCGCATGGCGGCCATTGGCGACGTCGATGAACTGAACAGTTCGCTCGGTCTGGCGATTTGCGAAATTGCCGACGACGATGCGCTGGTCCGGACATTGCGGGTCATCCAGAACGATCTGTTCGATCTTGGCGCTGATCTGGCGACACCGGCGGTCGAGGGCGACGATTTTGCCCCTTCGCAAATGGTGCTTCGGGTCGTGCCGTCTCAAGTCGAGCGTCTGGAAACGGAAATCGATACGGTCAATGCCGATCTGGATCCGCTGACCAGCTTCATTCTTCCAGGCGGTTCGAAGGCCGCTGCAGCCATCCATTGCACGCGGGCGATTGCCCGCAGGGCCGAACGGACCTGCGTCGCCGCTGCCCGGGAAATGGCGATCAATCCGCAGGCTCTGGCTTATGTAAACCGCCTTTCGGATTATCTGTTCGTGCTCGGCCGGGCGCTGAATAATGGCGGCAAAGATGATATTCTCTGGGTGCCGGGGGCATCGCGCTAGCCCGCATTCCCGGAACGCGCGATGAATTCTTGCAACCATCCCGCGCAAATATGCGTTGTTGACCTAATCATCGTTCGCGCTATGTTCCAGAACGAGCCCGAGCATCCACCGGAGTAGGACCGATCGCCAGCCAACCGCACTCTCCCTGTCCGCCTTCATCCGACGCAAAAAATATTCCCCGATCGGGTGAACTGCTGGAGCGGTTCAGACAGGTCAGAACCCATTCGCTGCGGCTCGCTGAAGGACTGAGCGACGCCGACGCGACCGCGCAATCGATGGACGATGCTTCACCGACCAAATGGCATCTCGCGCACATCAGCTGGTTTTTCGAAACCTTTCTGCTGCGCGACCATGTGCCTGGCTATCGGCTTTTCGACGAAGCCTTTCCCTATCTGTTCAACAGCTATTATGAAGCCGAAGGCGCAAGGCACGCGCGGCCGGAACGTGGCCTGCTGACCCGCCCGTCGATCGATCAAGTGTTGGCCTATCGCAGCCATGTCGATGGCGCGATGGCCGAGGCGATGGCAGGATTTCCGGAGGAATTGCTCGATCTCGTCGAACTGGGCCTCAATCACGAACAGCAGCATCAGGAATTGCTGCTCACCGACATATTGCATCTCTTCTCCCGCAATCCTCTCAAGCCCGCTTATTCGGCCAAGCCGACCGCACGCGCTGCCGATCCCGGGCCAGTGCAATGGATCGAGGGCAGGACCGGAATCCAGCAGATCGGTCATGACGGTCCGGCTTTTGCTTTTGATTGCGAAGGGCCGCGCCACGATGTGCTGCTAAACCCGCATGCGATCGCCAATCGTCCGGTGACCAATGGCGAATGGCTCGGGTTCCTCGAAGACGGCGGCTATCGCGACGCCCGTCTCTGGCTGTCCGACGGCTGGGCCTGGGTGCAGGCAGAGGCTATCGAGGCGCCGCTATACTGGAGCCGCACGTCTGATCAGCGATGGTCCGAATTTGGTCTGTCCGGGACGCTCGATGTTGATCCGTCGGCACCGGTCAAACATGTCAGCCATTATGAAGCCGACGCCTTTGCAACATGGGCCGGCGCGCGCCTGCCGACCGAAGCGGAGTGGGAAGTTGCTGCCAGTGATGGCTTGCCCAACAGCGGAGCGGTCTGGGAATGGACCGGCAGCGCCTATCTACCCTATCCGGGCTTCGCACCCGCCGATGGGGCGGTGGGTGAATATAATGGCAAGTTCATGTCGGGACAGGCGGTGCTCAAGGGTGGCAGCATCGCCACGCCGCCCGGCCATGTCCGGACCAGTTACCGCAATTTCTTCTACCCCCACCAGCGCTGGCAGTTCTGCGGACTGCGGCTTGCCAAAAATATCTGACGCAAAGGACACCCCCATGGATATGACCACTACGCTTGTCGATCATACCTTTCGCAAGGACGTGAGACGGTGTTTTGAAAGGCAGACCTTTGCGATTCCGGCGCGCTGGCTATACGACCGGCGCGGATCGGAGCTGTTCGAGGAGATTACCGAACTTCCCGAATATTATCCGACCCGGACCGAGACAAAGCTGCTGGAGGCCAACGGTGACGCTTTTGCAGCAGCCGTGGGACCGAAGCGGGCGGTGATTGAATTTGGCTCCGGCAGTTCCACCAAGACCCCCCATCTGCTGAAGGCGATCGATCCGGCGGCCTATGTCCCGATCGACATCAGCGGCGAGTTTCTCGAGCATAGCGCATCACAGCTGCAAGACGAATTTCCGGATCTGCCGATACTCCCGGTCGAGGCAGATTTCATGAAGCGGGTTGAACTGCCAGAAGCGGTGGCGGACATGCCCAAGCTCGGCTTTTTCCCCGGCTCGACGATTGGCAATATGATCGCCCGCACCTCGGTCGACCTGCTCCGTTTCATGCGCGAAACCCTGGGCGAAGGCGCGCAACTGCTGATCGGCTTTGACCGGATCAAGGACGAGCAGATACTGGTCAACGCCTATGACGATAGCGCTGGCGTGACCGCGCAATTTTCGCTCAATCTGCTCGACCGGATCAACCGCGAACTGGACGGCAATATTCCCGTGGACAAATTCCGGCATGTTGCTGTCTGGAGCGACATTTATGCCCGGATCGAGATTTATCTTGAAGCGCAGGAGGATGTGGAATTTTCAATCGACGGGGCGGCCCACGCGCTGGTCGAGGGCCAGCGACTGCATATCGAGAATAGTCACAAATATGGCTTGCGCGATGCCCGTCTGATGCTGCGGGCCGGCGGCTGGACGCCGTTGCACGAATGGAGCGACGAGCGCGATTATTTCACCCTGATGCTGGTGGAAGCCCACCCATACAAGCACGCGCCCTGAGGACTATTTCCCGGTCGTCGCAGCCTGGTCCGCTTTGCGATACTGGGCGCGCCAGACGGTGATCCACTGATAGGCTCCACGGCATTCATGCATCGCGCTGGCATCGATCAGGCGGAATATTTCTCCATCCCAGACGTAATTTTCGGCGCTGCCGCAGTCACCAAGACCGCGGCCCTTGCCAAAGCTGCTGAGCGTCTGGTCCTGCTCGTCCCAGCCCACGTTGACCAGCAGCGGCTGGTTGCCTTCTCCGCCCCATGATGGCTGGCGGTCAAATCTGGCAGGGGTGAAGGTCCAGCCAGCGCTATCGTCTTTTTGATATTCGCCGACATAAGGCGCGCTGGTAAAATTATAGGCGCCGGAGCCGCAGGAAATCAGCACCAGTGCGCGATATACATCTCCACGCTTGCCGAGTGGAAAGGCCTGATCCTCGACCAGCCCGTAGCGGTCTTCCTTGCATTTCGAATCCTCGGCAAGGGCAACCAGAGCGCCGGCCTCGGGAACCAGCTTCGAGGTCTCCCACTGGTCGACGGCGATCATTGGCAGTTCGGCCTTCGCGGGCTGGAATGCCCGCTTGCCCCTGGCGACCAGAGCGGTGGCCGTACCGGCGCGACCCTGTTTCTGGTCGATGTAGCGCAGTGCCGCGGACGAGCCGGCCAGCGAAATCCGGGTGATATTTTCTCCCGTGGGTCCCTGCACGACCAGCCGCTTGCCCTTGATGATCGCGTCAGCGACTTTCTTGGCGTCCTCGCCAACAATCTCGATCGGATAGTCGCTTTCGACGATCGGACCGGTGTCGACCAGCTTGTCGTCGACCATCATTTTATAGCGGTCGAATCCCTTGCCATCGAACAGGACACGGATTTTGAAAATATCGTCATCGCCCGCAGTACGGATGATCGAGATCGGACCACCCCAGTCGTCGAAACCGCCGCCTTCCTCTTCGGCCAGCAGCGATACCGCCTCGCAATTGCCGATATTGTCGCAGCCGACGGCCCAGTCCCTGAAGGTCGGGATTTCACCCGGCTGTGGCACCGGCAAGGCGGCGGTTGTGGCGACGGCGGCAAACAGGCCAGCTATGAATATGATCGGGGGCATATTTGCAATCTAGCCAGTTTGCCCGACAATCGCTAGTGGCTTGTGATATCACGAGGAACAGCGCGAAAGGCATGGAATGAAAGCAATTGGCATAATCGGATCGGGACAAATGGGTGCCGGTATCGCACAGGTTTCGGCACAGGCAGGCTATCATGTCTATCTGTCGGACGTCAGCCTCGAGATTGCCGAACGCGGCAAGGCCGGCATCGCCAAGCAGCTGACGCGACTGGTCGACAAGGAAAAGATCGACCGGCAGACAGCCGACACGGCCTTGTCCCGTATCGAGCCGATCGTGCAGCTGGACCCGATGGCCAGTGCCGATATCATTATCGAGGCCGCCACCGAGCGCGAGGAGATCAAGCGACAGATTTTTGCCGCCGCTTCCGAAGTGCTTGGCCATCAGGCGATACTGGCGAGCAATACGTCCTCGATTTCGATCACCAGGCTGGCGCAGTCGGTGAAAGATCCTTCGCGGTTCGTCGGCGTGCACTTTTTCAATCCGGTTCCGTTGATGGGGCTGGTCGAAGTCATCCGCGGTCTCGCGACCAGCGATCAGACCGCCGCAATGGCGAGTGATTTTGCCAAAGCGGTGGGCAAGTCGCCGGTCATGGCGAAGGATTCGCCCTGCTTCGTCGTCAACCGCATCCTGCTGCCGATGCTTAACGAAGCATTCTTCGCGCTCGGTGAAGGCACCGCTTCGATGGAAGATATCGACCGCGGCGTGCAACTGGGCCTCGGCCATCCGATGGGGCCGATCACTTTGGCCGACCTGATCGGACTCGACACGCTGCTTGAAATCCTGCGGGTGCTGCAGAATGATTTCGGCGACCCCAAATATCGTCCCGCGCCAATCCTGACCAAATATGTCGAGGCCGGCTGGCTGGGCCGCAAGACCGGCAAGGGCTTTTATGATTATTCGGGCGAGGTTCCGGTCCCGACGATGTAGCATATATTCGTTCACCCCGAGTTTCTCGCGGAATGAGGAAGTTAACAGAGCAACCCTCCGTCAACAGGTATGGGTGCCGATTTAGGATGATAAGCCGATGAGCGACGAAATCAGAGACTTTAGCGTTGATATCCCGAAGACCGCACTGGATGATCTGGAGATAAGGTTGCGCCATGTCCGCTGGCCCGATCCGGAACCGGTGGATGACTGGTCGCAGGGTATCCCGCTTGATTATGTCAAAACCGTCGTCGAACATTGGCGGACCAGCTACGACTGGCGGCGTTGTCAGGACGAGCTCAACCAATATGACCATCATCTGACCGAGATCGACGGGGTCGATATCCACTTCATGCATATCCGTTCGCCCGAAGCGAACGCGCGGCCGGTGATCATGACCCACGGCTGGCCCGGTTCGATTATCGAATTCATGGATGTCATCGGGCCACTGACCGATCCGGTGGCCTTTGGTGGCGAGGCAAAGGATGCCTATCATCTGGTGATTCCGACCCTGCCGGGTTTCGGCTTTTCGGGAAAACCGGTCGCGACCGGCTGGGGCATGGAGAAAATTGCCCGGGCGTGGGACGTGCTGATGGCCCGGCTCGGCTATGACCGCTATTTTGCCCAGGGCGGCGATTGGGGCGGCATGGTGACATCGGTTATCGGCGCGCAGAATCTCGGCCATTGTGCGGGGATCCATGTCAATTTCGTGGTCACCGGACCGCCGTCTGACGAAATGATGGCCAATCCGACTCCGCAAGAGCAGGCGGCGCTCGCGCGCTATATGGACTATCAGTCGCAGGGTTCGGGCTATGCCGAGATCCAGCGGACCAGGCCACAGACGCTCGGCTATGGCCTGGCCGATTCGCCGGTTGGCCAGATGGCGTGGATCATGGAAAAATTCCAGGGCTGGTCCGATGACGCGAAAGCGCCGGATGATAATTTCGACTGTGACCGGCTGCTCGACAATGTCATGATCTATTGGCTCAACAATGCTGGAGCCTCCTCGGCCCGCCTGTACCGGGAAAGCTTTGGCTCAATCAATATCGATCCCGTCGACATTCCATCGGGGTGCAGTATTTTCCCGAATGAAATCGTCACGCCCTCGCGCCGCTGGGCGGAGCAGCGGTTCAAGGACTTGCGCTATTGGGGCGAGGCGGAACAAGGCGGGCATTTTGCCGCCATGGAAGTGCCTGAACTGTTCGTGCAGGAAGTCCGGAGCTGTTTCGGCGCGATGGAACTCTAGCAGCAGGTGTTTGGCCTGATCACCCGGCGGCTGTTGACGGCAATCCCGACGCTGCTGGTGATCATATTGGCCTCTTTCTTTCTGATGCGGCTGGCACCCGGCGGTCCGTTTGACGGCGAGCGCCCGCTCGATCCGGCGACGCAGGCGGCGTTGCAACAGGCTTATGGTCTGGACCGGCCCTTGTGGGACCAGGCGTGGCTTTATGTCTCGCGGCTGGTGCAGGGTGATTTCGGGCCGTCTCTGGTCTACCGCGATTTTACCGTATCTGAACTGATCGCGCAGGGTCTGCCGATTTCCCTGATGCTCGGGGGACTGGCGATCGTGATGGCCCTGGCCATCGGTGTGACCGCTGGCCTGTTTGCTGCTGTGCGAGCCGGAAAGGCCGCCGACAAGGTGATCATGATGCTGGCGACCGTCGCCACCGCGCTGCCGACCTTTGTTACCGGACCGGCGCTGGCGCTGCTGTTTGGATTGTGGCTGGGTTTGCTGCCAGTGTCCGGAACCGGCGATGGTGTCGCATGGCTCATCATGCCCGTGGTCGCGCTGGCGCTGCCAGTATCGGGAGCGATTGCCAAGCTGACCCGTGCCGGACTGGCGAGCGTGCTCAAGCAGGATCACATTCGCACGGCGAGAGCGCGGGGTCTTTCCGAAACGAAAATCCTGTTCAAGCACGGGCTGCGGCCGGCTCTGGTGCCGGTTGCCAGCTATCTGGGACCTGCTGCGGCAGGGCTTCTGACCGGGGCGGTGGTGGTCGAGACGGTCTTCGGACTGCCGGGTCTCGGACGCTATTTTGTCCAGGGCGCGCTCAACCGCGACTATCCGCTCGTGCTCGGAGTGGTCACGCTCTACGCCGCGCTGATCATCCTGTTCAACCTTTTTGCCGACCTGATCTACGGCTGGCTCGATCCCAGAATGCGGGAAGGATGAGGCGATGCTGACACGCCATTTCCCGCTGGTCATTGTTCTGGTGATAGTCGCGCTGGCTTTGTTGCTGCCGTGGCTAATGCCGTGGACCTATGACCAGATCGACTGGGATGCGGTCCGCGCGCCGGCGTTCAGTGGATCACATATATTCGGCACCGATGAAATCGGCCGCGACCGGCTGGCCAGACTGGCGGCGGGAACCCGGATCACGCTGATGGTCGCTATCGCTGCGGCGCTGGTTTCGCTGATCGTCGGCATCGCCTGGGGCGCGACTGCGGGCTGGGTTGGCGGCCGGGTCGACGAGGTGATGATGCGGATTGTCGATGGCCTGTACGCGCTGCCGTTCATGTTCATCGTGATTCTGCTGATGGTGGTCTTCGGGCGATCGATTTTGCTGGTCTTCGTCGGCATCGGGCTGGTCGAATGGCTGACCATGGCGCGGGTTGTCCGCGGGCAGGTGATGGCGCTGAAGCAGCGACCGTTCATCCTGGCGGCGGAGGCGGCGGGGACGCCGCCGATCACCATTCTCTGGAAGCATATCCTGCCCAATATCGCCGGTGTCGCGCTTGCCTATCTGATGCTCACCGTGCCGCAGGTGGTGATGGTGGAGAGCTTTCTCTCCTTTCTCGGGCTGGGCGTTCAGGAGCCGCTGACCTCGCTCGGAATATTGGTCAAGGAGGGCGCCGACGACATGGACATGACGCCGCTTGGTCTGTTGCTGCCCGGCGCTGTGCTGGTGGTGCTACTGGTCTGCCTGACGGTCGAGGGCGAACGCTTGCGGGACCGCTTCTCGTGAGCCTGTACGAAATTCGCGATCTGGCGGTGGATATAGCGGGCAACCGGCTCGTCGATAAGGTCAGCCTCGCCGTTGACGCGGGCCAGTGCACCGCGATCATCGGTGCGTCCGGTTCGGGAAAAAGCCTGACCTGCCTGACGCCGTTCGGATTGACGCCGGGCGTAGCCAGCGGATTGATACGGCTGGATGGTATCGATCTTGCCAGCGCCGATGTCGGTCAGTTGAGCGACGCCCGTCGCAAGCTCGCCGGCTTTGTTTTCCAGCAGCCACTGACGGCGCTGACCCCGCATCTGACGGTCGGGGCGCAATTGCAGGAAGCCACCATGCAGGCCGGATCGGCCCGGCCGACGCGGGCTGAACTGGTGCGACAGCTCGAGCGGGTCGGTCTTTCCCGGCCCGACGAGCGGCTCGATCAGTTCCCGCACCGGTTGTCCGGCGGGGAACGCCAGCGGGTGATGATCGCCGCCGCGATTGCCCATGGGCCCAGATTGCTGATCGCCGACGAACCGACCAGCGCGCTGGATGCCTCGTTGCGGGCAGAGATCATGACGCTTCTCGACCAGCTGCGCGCAGAGCAGGGGCTGGCAATGCTTCTGGTCAGCCATGATCTTGCTTCGGTCGAGGGCCATGCCGATCAGCTGGTGGTGATGGACAAGGGAAGGGTGGTCGAGAGCGGGCCGGCCGCGGATATCATTGCAAATCCGGCGGAAGAATATACGCGACGCCTTATCGCTGCCACGCCGCGCCTCGACGAGCCAGCGCCGGAGCTGAGCCAGCCCGGCGATATCCTGCTCGGGACTCGGGATGTCGCTGTCGAATTCCAGCGGCCCGGCTGGCGTCGCGGAAGAATCTCCGCCGTGGTTGATGCCAGCATTACGGTGCGGCAGGGCGAGTCCCTTGCCCTGGTCGGCGGCTCGGGTTCGGGCAAGTCGACGCTCGGGCGCGCTATTGCCGGTATCGGTCCGGTGACCCAGGGCAAAATCCTGTGGCAAGCCAGCGCGCTTCCGCAGCGCCGCAATCGCACTCTCGAAATGCGCCGGTCGATCCAGCCGGTGTTTCAGGACCCGGTGGCGAGTCTCGATCCCCAGTGGACGGTGATCGACATCGTCACCGAACCGCTTCGCAATCTGCGGCCCGATCTGGACAGGGCCGAGTGCAACGATAGCGCGCGACAGGCCTTGTCCGATGTCGATCTGCCTGAAGAGTTTCTGACCCGCATGCCGGCGAGTCTGTCCGGTGGTCAGGCGCAGCGGGTGGCGATTGCGCGGGCGATGATCGCTTCGCCACAATTATTGGTGCTCGACGAGGCGACGTCCGCGCTCGATCCGCTGGTGGGCGCAGAAATTCTGGCGCTGCTTGCCAGGTTGCAGCGGGAGAATGGCCTGAGCCTGCTGTTCATCACCCACGATATCGCCGCTGCCCGCCGGTTGTGCCACCGGATTGCGGTGATGGATGACGGCTGCATTGTCGAGACCGGTGATATACAGGCGGTGATCGATCATCCCCGCCATCCGGCGACGCAAAGGCTGGTCGCCGCCAGTTAAAAAAAAGAGGCTGCCCGGTTGTCCGGGCAGCCCCCTTTTCCAGCGCTATTTTTGTGAATTTAGAACGAGACGCCGAGGGTGAATACGATCGCGCTGTCAGTGAAATTGTTGACCGCTGGCGCATCGGTATCGGTATAGGCCAGGGTTGCGGTCAGATTGTCGGTAACCGCCCAATCCACACCGAGCATCCAGTCGACATAATCACTGTCGCCAAGAACGCCGGTTGGATTGCCCAACGAACCGTCATTGATCCCGATATTGGCATTCAAGGTAATCGGCGTATTCGGAATTCCTGCCGATGCGCCGGTATAGATGTAGACATTGTCGGAATTTCCGAGGCTGTCCTGGCTCCAGGCATATGCGATTCCGCTTGTGAGCTCGACCGGACCGATGGAGCCGGCAACCGAAGCATAGGGCTCGAAATAGTCGCTCGGGCCAGCGATGCCGCCTTCACCATTGGGGTAGATGAAGTAAAGCAGTCCGACATCGAGGGTCAGGCCGGATGTCACTTCACCCGACCAGCCGCCGTAAACGTCCAGCTCGGTGTGGCCATATGTGGCGCTGTCTTCGATGGAAGAACCCCAGGTCCCTATATAGAAGCCGCTTTCATGGGCGACATCGATGCCGCCCTGGATGGCGATATCGCCGTCGGAAAAGGACAGGCCGCGGAAACGGTAATCTGAGGTGACCGCTGCATTTCCTGAAATTGTGATCGCGCTGGGCGCGTCGGCGTCCTGAGCGAAGGCCGGCGCCGCTGTGCTGGCCAGCAGGATGGCCGAAAGGCCGGCGAGGTTCAGTTTGGCTTTTTTGCCAAGGCTATTCATATTGGACGTGCGCATGGAAATCCCTTTCTCGTTGATGCGAATCGCCCCTCCTGTATTCTGCTTCGGCTGTCTTTTTATTGCGCCAGATGCCCCGAACGCGAACAGTCTCCAAACATGTAAGGTAAAACTGGTCCAAATTATTGCGCCGCACAAGAAAGAAAACGACAGAATTGGTGACATAAATTGAAAATGTTGCCGATGCGCCACAAAATGTTTTGCGGTCGCTTAAAATTTAGGCGGATATGATTCAGAGTGGCTAATAATGCGTCACTTCATGTCCCGGGCGGTCATTGCCAGCTCCCGGTTTGATCGAAACGTTTATTTGGTTGCGGTCGATTCTGGGTTGCTCACCGTCGGTTTCGAGCCGGCTTCAAGTTTGATAATCCCGCCCTCCGGCAAGGATTTGATATGGACGTCGCGCTGCGGGAACGGAATTTCGACGTCATGTTCCTTGAACAGGTCCCAGACCCGCTTCAGGATCGCGGCCTTGAAATTGCCGACGCCCGACTGCGGATCCTTGATCCAGCAGCGGATTTCGAAATTGACGCTATTGTCTCCGAATTCGAGCATCCACACGACCGGCTTGGGATGGTTCAATACGCGCGGTACATCGACACAGGCCTGTTTCATCAACTCGATCGCCTGATCCATGTCGGTATTATAGGAAACCCCCACCGGTATGCTGATCCGGACATTGGGGCTGGAGTAGGACCAGTTTTCGACTTCGCGGGTCATCAGATCCTCGTTCGGAATCAGATGCTCCTTGCCTTCGCGGGTCAGGACCGAGACCGCGCGCACGCCGATCTTGTTGACCCAGCCATAGGTATCGCCGACCGCGATCACGTCGCCTGGCTTGATCGAACGGTCCATCAGCAGGATGATGCCGGCGATCAGGTTGCCGATGGTTTTCTGCATGCCGAAGCCGATGGCGAGGCCGAATGCGCCGGAGAAGACCGCCAGCGCGGTCAGGTCAATACCGAGGATGTCGAGGCCGAGTACGAAAGCACCGGTGAAAATCGCGACAATAGCAAGCTTCTGGCCCAGGACTTTCTGCGCACCATCCAGCTGGCTGTTGCCAATGACATGCGTGACTATTTTCATCAGGGCGCGGGCCACTGCGAACAGCATGACGGCGGTCATCGCCCCGGTTACGATCCACCACAGGGATATCCGGCGGGAGCCGAGGTCAAAGCCGACCCGTTCCATTGCCTCGGCGATCGGCGCGATGCCGCCAACCAGACCGGAGCCGATGGTGACGAAAAGAGCCAGGCCGATCGCGGTGCCCAGCCAGTCCGGCATCCGTACCCCGCGGATCAGGTCATTGGCAAACAGGCCGACGGTGATCGCGATGGTTAGGGAAAAGACGACCTGCGCGATCAGATGCCAGGGATAGGCGGCCAGAAATATGCCGCACAGGATGAACGTGGTCGCCCGGCGGGTCATGTCGCGAATGCGACGGCCGGCAAGTTCGCTTTCATAGCCGGCGCGCGCTTCCCAGAGGTGGCGCAATTTGGGCCCGATATATTTGCTGAGATACCAGCCCGCCGTCAAGGCGATGGCAGCCAGTCCGGCGGCAACGATACCTTCAATATACTGGATGTTGCGCGGCGTATCGGGAGCCAGGGCTTCCAGATATTTGAGGGCGTTTTCGATCATGATTGCGCACTTTGGTAATGTTCAAAGCCTTTGGCAATGTCCGCCATCAAATCGTCGGGATCCTCCAGTCCGATGTTCAGCCGCACCAGCGGGCCTGTTCCGGCCCATTGCGTTGCCGTGCGATGCTTCGCCGGATCAACCGGCAGGGCGAGGCTTTCAAAACCGCCCCAGCTATAACCGATGCCGAACAGCGTCAGCGCATCGATGAAGGCGGCGCGGCTCTGGTCGTCGCCGTCTGACAGTTCGAAAGAAAAAAGACCCGAAGCACCCTTGAAATCCCGCTTCCAGATTTCATGCCCCGGGCAATCGGGCAGGGCAGGGTGGAGGACCAGGCCGACTTCTGGTCGTTGCTTCAGCCAGCGGGCGATTTGCAGCGCGCTCGCTTCATGCTGGCGCAGCCGGACGTCGAGCGTTCTGAGGCCGCGTGCGGCAAGATAGGCGTCGTCGGGTGATACCACCTGGCCCAGTTGCTGGGCGATGCGGCGGAGCCGGGTCCAATATTTGTCATGGGTGGTGACCGCGCCCATCATGACGTCGCTATGACCGACGATATATTTGGTCGCCGCAACTATGGTGATATCAACGCCATGTTCCAGCGCCGGAAAGAATCGCGAGGTCGCCCATGTGTTGTCGAGCAGGGTGACAATGCCGGCGGCCTGCGCCGCCCGGCAGATCGCCGGGACGTCCTGAACCTCGAAGGTCAGGCTTCCCGGGCTTTCCATCAGGATTGCCTTGGTATTCGGACCGAAAAGAGTGGCGACGTCCGCACCAATCAATGGATCATAATAGCGCGCGCTGATCCCCATTCGTTTGAGGAAAACATCGGCAAAGCTGCGGCTGGGGTCATAGCTGCTGTCGGTAAGAAGGACCTCGTCACCCGGCTGTAACACCGCCAGCAGCGCACAGGAAATGGCGGCGACACCAGAAGGGTAGAGCATTGTCCCGGCTGCACCGGGCTCCATTTCCGTCAGTGCCTCGGCCAGCGACCACTGGGTCGGCGAGCCACGGCGGCCATAGAAAAAACGGCCGTCGTCGTTCGATTTCAGGCCTTCCCTGAGATGGGCTACATCGTCATAAAGATGCGTGCTGCCGCGCCAGACCGGCGGATTGACCACGGCCCCGGTCCAGATTTTCCGTCGACCGCCGGTAACCACCTGCGTCGCAGGCTTTTTTGAACCAGGGTCGTGATCGGCCAACTATAGTTCCAGCAGCGTCGTCATCTTCAAGCGGTTTCTTTCGGAGTGTCTGCGTCGGCACCCCATTCGGCCCAGCTGCCATCATAAAGGGCGGTTTTTTCCGCGCCGGCGAGCGCCGCTGCAAAGGAAACCACCGCAGCGGTCATTCCCGAACCACAGGTCGTGACCAGCGGTTTGGCAAGATCGATACCAGCGTCGCTGAAGATAGTCTTGATTTCGTCGGCGCTTTTCCATGTTCCATCAGCGTTGAAGAAGCTGCTGTGAGGGATATTGGTCGAGCCCGGGATATGGCCGGAAGCTGTGTCGCCGCGAGGATCGGGGGTTTCGCCGCTGAACCGGTCGGCAGGGCGTGCGTCGACAACCTGTTCGTCCTTGCTGTGCAGATTGGCGAGTAGATCGGCCTTGGTGCGGACGTCCTTTTCGTCTTTCCAGACGGTGAAATGGCGGTGGCGCAGAGCTTCCTTGCCGGTTTCCAATGGCCGGCCTTCGGCTTTCCATTTGGCGATGCCGCCATCGAGAATGGCGACTTCATGGGCGCCGAAAATCGTCAGCATCCACCAGGCGCGGGCTGCGCTCTTGAGCGGGCTGTCGTCATAGAGAACCACGCGGCTGCCGTCGCCGAGGCCGAGCGACTGCATGCGGCTGGCAAATTTCTCGGCCGGCGGCAGCATATTATCGATCGGGTTGCCTGAATCCGTCAATTCGCTCAGGTCCATGAATACTGCACCGGGGATGTGGCCCGCCTCATATTCCGCTGCAGGATTGCGTCCGGCATCGGCCATGAATTTCGTCGCGTCGACGATTCGCAGATCGGACGCACCCAATTCATTGGCCAGCCACTCGGTCGTTACCAGCAATTCCATATTAAACTCCTCATGCCCGCAAATATTTGCGCGTTTCGACCCGCCGTCTAGCGATTCGATTTCCTGACGTCGAGGCTATATCGCATTGCTCCGCGAATCCACCGCTTATGTGGACTTTTTACATGGAAAACCGAGGCCGTGATCTGTGACCTCGGCCACAATCATTTCTGGCTGCTGGCGGGGCCTGAATATCTCATCCCTCGGCGAGCCGGCGGTGACCAAGCGGGGCAAAGCTGCGGGGGCCCAAGTCCAGCCGGAACGGTGCCATTTTCGGGCGCTGTGGCTGATGCTCCTGGCCGACCAGATAGGCGGCCGTCTGAAAATGTTCGAAGCCTGCGCCATCGGTATATTTAATCGAAATTTGCACCAATGGAACGAACAGGGCTTGCGAACGGAATTTGATCGGATCGATGCTGGTCAGGGGGATCCGCAATTCGGAGATGACCGTTTCGGTCTCGCCGGCCCGCAGGCTGGGAATGACCTGCAATGGCGCGAGATCGCCCGACAAGGGAGCGCCGCTGCCATTTTTTGCCGCCTGAACCATGGCGCCGTCAACCCTGATGTCCGTCAGAGCGTCATCGCCCTGATTGGAGAGTGTCAGCTCGAATCCCACCACTGCATTGAACAGGGTCGCATTGGCCTTTCGGGGCTCAAAGCCTATCGCGATGACCGGCGCCATTGGGGCAGGTGCCGGCTGAATTTCAGCTGGAACAGCCGGGCCGGCTTTGAGGGCATCAATCCGGACAGCCTTCGTAACCCTGGAGCGCGCGCGATATGTGCGCCACAGATATATCCCGCTCAGCATCGCAAAAAACAGTGCTGCGACCAGCAACAGCAGCCAGTCATTCGCCCGGTCAGGCGGATCGGGCGCTTCAGGCTTTGCCAGAGCTTCGGGCGGCGCCGGATTTGCTTCGGTCTCCGTGATTGTCCGGTCGGGCGCTGAGGGCCGCTCTGCTGTTGCCGCTGCGGGTTCCTCGCGCGCCGGTTGCGGTTCCATCGGCGTCACCGCTTCGGTGGTCCCGGGGCGGGGCGGGGCCTGTCTGACCGGTGTCCGCGCTGGACTGCTTTCGCTGTCTGCAGGGCCGGAATTTTCACTATCGGATCGCGCTGGCGCTCTGGCTGGCGCTCTGGCTGGGGCTGGGGCTGGGCCTGGCGCAACAACAGGTGGGCGGGCCAGCGGAATTTCCTCGTCAACTGGTCCCTGCAGGACATTCTGGTCCGATGTCTGATCCGGGCCGGGCGGTAGCGAATAATTCTCCAGCGAAGACCGGGGTCGGGGATTGGGCAGCGGGTCTTCGCTGGACACCTGCGCGATAGCGGTCGCGCTCGGGAACAGTGCCGCTGCCGCGCCCGCCAAAATCATCCTCAAGCCAATATGTGCGACCGTCTGAAAAACAACCATATCCCTGTTCATCTCTCGGCGATTTGCGGCCCGATGCGCTGAACCGTCGATGAATGCACCAGGGGTGATGACATGAAGCGCCCCGTGCATTAGATGATCGGAATGACAAATGACCCCTCCTCACCATCTGCCCCGAAATTTCTGGGCCAGGTCAGCGCTATGCCCTCTTCTCCGGAAGAGGCGATTCTCGATTATGTGCCCAATCCCCGCGCAGGCGAACTCTATCTGACACGCTTCGCCGTGCCGGAATTTACCTCGCTTTGCCCGGTGACCGGCCAGCCGGACTTTGCCCATCTGGTGATCGACTATGCCCCGGCGGAAACCATCGTCGAATCCAAGTCGCTCAAGCTGTTTCTCGGCTCGTTCCGCAATCATGCCGCCTTTCATGAAGACTGCACGGTGGGGATAGGCAAACGGCTGTTCGACGAGATGAAACCGAAATGGCTGCGGATCGGCGGTTACTGGTATCCGCGTGGTGGCATACCGATTGATGTGTTCTGGCAATCGGACGAGCCGCCCAAAGGATTGTGGATACCCGATCAGGGCGTTGCATCCTATCGCGGACGCGGCTGATGGCCCATAAATTATACGCGGCGCCGCTGTCCCTCTATTCCGGCAAGGCCCGGGCCTATCTCGACTGGAAGGGCGTGGATTACGAAGAAATCCTGAGTTCCACCGATGTCTACAAGAGGATCATCGTTCCCAAGGTCGGGCGGCCGGTGATCCCGGTGATGGAAACCGAAGAGGGTGAAACGCTTCAGGACACGACGTTGATCATCGACCATTACGAGGCGACGATCGGCGGCCCTTCGGTCTATCCCGAGACGCCGAAACAGCGGCTGGCGGCATTGCTGCTGGAGCTGTTCGGTGATGAATGGCTGGTGATACCGGCGATGCACTACCGGTGGAATTATAACGAAGAATGGGTCTATGGCGAATTTGGCGCGACCGCGGCGCCGGATGCCAGCAAGGAAGAGCAGCTGGCAATCGGTCGCGAGCGGGGCGCCAATTTCAAGGGATTTTGCCCGGTTCTGGGCATTAATCCGCAAACCATTCCGGCCATTGAAGCCGGTTATGAAGCATTGCTCGCCGATCTCGACGCGCATTTTTCGGTCCATGATTATCTGTTCGGCTCGCGTCCGTCGATCGGCGACTATGGCCTGATCGGACCGCTATACGCCCATCTCTACCGGGATCCTGCGTCGGGCGCGATCATGAAGCGCCTGGCCCCGCGGGTTGCCGCCTGGGTCGAACGGATGGTCGATGTCCAGGCGCCGCTATCGGGAGAATTTCTGCCGAATGACGAAGTGCCGGAGACATTGATCCCCGTGCTCGAGCGGATGATGGACGAGCAGATGCCGTTTCTCCAGACCACCGCGGACATGCTGGCGAGCTGGTCCGAAGCCAATCCGGAAACCGAATTGCCGCGTGCCGTCGGCATGGCTGAATTTACGATCGAAGGCGTCAGCGGCCAGCGGATCGCGGCACCGTTCAGCCTGTGGATGTTGCAGCGCGCTCTCGACTATTATCGGGGCCTGGAAGGCGGCGACAAATCTGCGGCAGATGAATTTCTATCAACGGTCAATGGCGCATCGACCTTCCGGAATTTCACAATGGAACGGCCATTGCGGTTCGAGAATTTCCGGCTTTCGCTGGGTTGAAACTGGGAACCGTCCGGGAATTTGCAACAATAATCCAGTTTACCCTATCAATCGGCCTCCGCAATTCTTATTGTCAGGTTCATGAGCAGCATTCCGCACCATCACAGCATTGCGATTCAGCCCGGCGATATCGATTTCATGGGCCATGTGAACAATGCCAATTATCTGACCTGGGTGCAGGATGCCGTGATCGCGCACTGGCAGAAAATCGCGCCGTCAGAAGCGGTGACTGCCCATTTGTGGGTCGCCCTCAAACACGAGATTACCTACCGCAAGCCGGCTTTTCTCGAGGATGATGTAATTGCCGAAGTGCTGCTGGAGAAAGTCCACGGTGCCCGCGCCTTCTACAGCACTGTCATCCGTCGCGGCGAAGAAGTGCTCGCGGAAGTGCAGTCGAGCTGGTGCTGTATCGATGCCGACACCCTGCGCCCGACCCGTCTCGCGAAAGATATTGTCGCGAAATTCTTCGGCTAGAAAATGCCAGCCCTTGCGCCGCGCATTTGTAGCGCAGCGCGGCGGCGGCTAACGCATCAACCCGCCGATCAGGTTGCGAACGAAGCGTCCGGCAACCGGCCCGGCAAGGTCCGTAACCACCGAACCCACCGCAGACGTAACGCCGGTCCGCATCGGATTGGCCCGGGATTTCTTGCCGAGCATTGTCGACGCGGCCATGCCCGCCGCTGAACCCATCGCGACCTTTGCGCCGCGGCTGAAGGCCTTTTCCCAGATACTCTTGGTCTTGCGCGACCGCTTGCCGACCTCGGCTTCGCCCTTTTCCTCGACCTCCTTCGCCGTCTCCGTGGCGTCGATGACCTTTTGCGCCAGGATTTCCTCGGCGCTATTCCTGTCGACCTCTACGTCATATTTGCCGTCATAAGGTGAAATGGAACCGATGATCGCGCGTTCCTTGGCGGTGACCGGTCCGAGGCGGGAGCGCGGCGGCTTGATCAGGGTGCGCTGGACTATCGAGGGAGCACCGTCCTCCAGCAGGGTCGAGACCAGCGCCTCGCCGACCCGCAATTCGGTGATCGCCTCCTCGACGTCGAGATCGGGGTTGATCCGGAACGTGTCGGCAGCGGCCTTGATCGCCTTCTTGTCGCGGGGGGTGAAGGCACGCAAAGCATGCTGCACGCGGTTGCCCAGCTGGCCGGCTATTTTCTGTGGAATGTCGATCGGGTTCTGGGTGACGAAGAAGACACCGACGCCCTTGGACCGGATCAGACGGACGACCTGCTCGATCTTGTCTTCCAGCGCCTTGGGCGCATCGTCGAAAAGCAGGTGGGCTTCGTCGAAGAAGAAAACCAGCTTCGGCTTGGTTGGATCGCCGACCTCCGGCAGGGTCTCGAACAATTCGGCCAGCAACCAGAGCAGGAATGTCGCGTAGAGTTTCGGGCTGCGCATCAGCTGATCGGCAGCGAGCACGTTGATATAGCCGCGCCCCTGGTCGTCGCATCTGATGAAATCATCGATTTCCAGAGCGGGTTCGCCAAAAAACTGGCCGGCACCCTGGCTGTCGAGTTGCAGCAACTGGCGCTGGATCGCGCCGACACTGGCCTTGCTGACATTGCCATATTTGGCCGATAGCTGCTTTGCGTTCTCTGCGGTATAAGCCAGCATCGACTGCAGATCGTCGAGGTTGAGCAGCAGCAGGCCTTGCTCATCGGCAAAACGGAACACGATATTGAGCACGCCTTCCTGGGTGTCGTTCAAATCCATCAGACGAGCGAGCAGGAGTGGCCCCATCTCCGTGATGGTGGTGCGGATCGGATGGCCCTGTTTGCCATAAAGGTCCCAGAAAACGGCAGGATTGTCGGAATAGGCATAATCGCTCATGCCGAGCTCCGTCGCGCGTTCCTCAAGCTTGTCGGCATGTTTGAATTGCGGGGAACCCGACATCGAGACGCCGGACAGATCGCCTTTGACATCGGCGACAAAGACCGGGACGCCGTTGGCGGAAAAACTTTCCGCGAGCCCCTGCAGCGTGACGGTTTTGCCGGTACCGGTGGCGCCGGCGATCAGGCCGTGCCGGTTGGCGCGGGAGAGGGCGAGGCTTTGCCGCTCACCGCCACCCAGTCCGAGAAAAATATCTGTTGCAGCGGTCATTGGCGGATTCCCTCAATCGGTTTGTAAACTTGCGGCCAGCTTGACGCAAAAAAAAGGCCGGCGTCAAGCACCGGCCTTTTTCAGTTACATTTGTTTAGAAGTGCCTAGTCATCCTGCAGACGGACCGCGACAAATTGCGGATCGCGGGCGCCGCGCCGGATTTGCAGCAGCACAGCTTCGCGATTCGAGCTTTTCGCCGTGTTGATCGCCTTGTCCAGGTCGGCCGCGGTTTCAACCGGCTGACGGTTGACGCTGGTGATCAGAAAACCGCGCCTGATGCCCTTTTGAGCGGCATCGCTGTTCGGGTTGACCGTCGATACGACGACACCCTTTTGGGTCGATGGGACACCGATCTGGCGCGCGATTGTCGGTGTCAGGTCGACAACCGACAGTCCGAGTGCGTCGGCGGTCGCCTGCGCGCTGGCGCCATCGTCATTCTGGCCCATCGCATTGTCTTCCGCATCGGGATCGAACGTGCTGCCGGCCAGTTCTTCTTCGGACGGACGTTTGCCAAGCTTGGCATTGACCTTGATTGTCTTGCCGCCGCGCATCAGTTCGATCGGAACGTCGGTACCGACCGGAAGATTCGCCACCAGATAGGACAGGGTCTGATCCGGGGTAACGGTCTTGCCGTTCACCTTGGTGATCACGTCACCTGCCTGAATACCGGCTTTCTGCGCTGCTTCGCCCGGTTCGACGCGCTGGACAAATTCTCCGCGATTCTTTTCGAGGCCAAGCGAGTCGGCCAGGTCTTCCGAAAGGGCGCTGATCTGGACGCCGAGATAGCCGCGTTCGATTGACTGGCCCTTTTTCAAGGTTTCGACAATCGGCACCGCGACTTCGGCGGGGATGGCAAAGCCGATACCGACATTGCCGCCGGTCGGCGAAATGATCGCGTTGTTGATGCCGATGACATTACCGTTGAGATCGAACATCGGTCCGCCGCTATTGCCGCGGTTGATCGAGGCGTCGGTCTGCAGGAAACGGTCATAGGCGCCGCCCTGGCCGGTGTTCCGGTGGATGGCAGATATGATACCGGTGGTAACGGTCCCGCCCAGCCCGAAAGGATTGCCGATCGCAATCACCCAGTCACCGACGCGGGTTGCGTTGCTGTCACCGAACTTGACGAACGGCAGCGGCCTGGATGACTTGATCTTCAGGACAGCAATATCCGAAGCGGCATCGCGTCCGACCAGCTCGGCTTCATATTCGGTGCGGTCCGGCATGATCACCTTGATCGATTCAATCGTTGCATTTCGGTTGCCCGGCGCAACGACATGGTTGTTGGTGACGACATAGCCATCGGCTGAAATGATGAAGCCGGAACCCAGCGACTGGGCTTCGCGGGTCTGTGCACCGCCGTTGCCGCCCTGGGGGTTGCCGAACAGGCTGCCGAAAGGAGTGCCGGCGAAAGGATTGCTGTTGTTCACCCGGACGCGCTGGGTGGTCGAGATATTGACCACAGCGGGCTGCAACTGTTCGGTCAGATCTGCAAAGCTCATCGGTGCATTGGCACGCGGTGCCACATTGCGCATCACCGAGCTGTCGTTGGCGGCGGTCTGGGCACCCGCCGGAACGACGCCGGTCAAGGTTGCTGCACTGCCGGCCAAAAGCAAAGCTGTTGAAATTCCGTAAGCGTAACGCACTGATATTTTCCTCTCAAAATTCTGGCGGGAGAAATAGATGTCTGCCGCCAAATCCGTTCAAAATCACAAAAACAATGGCGCGATTTTCATGAACGGAAATTGAATATTAGCATATTTGTTCGCCGATCTTAAGCGCAGAGCGGCGAGGCACTTCCGATGACAACCTATTTGGGTGCGTCAAAGCCTTTTCGCAACCCGCGAATCGTCCCTGGTCGAAAAAATCCGACTCTGTGCAGAAAAGACGACAAATGTAGTCGATCGCCTTCCGGCGGCGACTATTGTCCCCGGAACTGACGCAGATATTCATTGTCCGGCGACAGGACGAACGAGCTTTGCGGACCGTCCGAATTGCTCGGCAGGAAGGTCGTTTCATAGCTTTTCATGGCGCGGTAGAAATCATAGAATTGCGGGTCCTTGCCAAAGCTTTCCGCATAGGTCCGGGCGGCGCTCGCATCGGCTTCCGCGCGGATGATCTGCGCCTGCTTTGCGCCCTGGGCACGGATGGTCCGGGCTTCCTGGTCACGCGCGGTCCGCATTCTTTCGTAAGCGCTGTCCAGCGGCGTGCCGTCGGGCAGATCGGCGCGCTTGATCCGCACGTCGACAATCTCCGCACCATATTGCCGCGCAACCCGGTTGAGACCGGCCTGGATATTGTCCATCACCTGACCGCGTTCCGGGCTAAGCAAGGCGGCGAACGGACGTTTGCCGAGTTCGTTTCTGAGGGCAGAACCGAGAATAGGTCTCAGTTCGTCCGAAACCCGCTCTTCGCTACCAGCCGCGATATACATGCGCAGCGGATCGGTGATCCGGAAGCGGGCAAAGGCGTCGACCTGCAGACGAAGCTGGTCGGTCGACAGCACTTGCTGCTGTTCCATCTCGACGTCGCGGATACGCTTGTCGATCCAGACGACCTGTTCGATGAACGGTATTTTGGGCAACAGGCCGGCACCGGTCTGTCCGAAAGGGACGCCATTCTGGTAACGGTTGATGATGCGCACCGGTTCACCGAAACGGACGACCACGCCCTGGCGGGTTTCCGGCACGATGATAAGCGTATTCAGCAAGGTGAACAGGGCTGCGATAACGATCACGCCGAGCGCGACTGGGTTCTGGAAAATCCGGTTCATCATTTGCCCTCCACGGTTGTAATGGGCTGTTGCTGCGACCGTTTCTTCAATTCCGGCAACGCCAGATAAGGGGTAACGCCTCGTGCTTCGACCACCGTCTTGTCGACCTTGGACAGAACGCGCTCCATCGTTTCATAATACATGCGCTGTCTCGTCACCGTCGGGGCCAGCCGATATTCCTCGTAAACCTTGTCAAAGGCCGCAGATTCGCCTTGCGCCTGAGCGGTCAGCTGCTGCGCATAGGCGCGGGCTTCGTTGAGATAGGTTTGCGCGGTCTGCTGGGCAGCGGACACTTCCTTGAAGGCATCATTGACCTTGGCGGGAGGATCGGCCTTCTTGATAGCGATACCGCGAATGACGACACCGGCACCATAGCCGTCGAGCAATTGCTGCATATTGCGTTCGACCTGCTGTTCGATTTCGGTCCGTTCGGATCCGATCGTGTCATCAAGAGTGAAATTGGCAACCGACGCGCGCATCGCTGCTTCGGCCACTTCCCGAATGGTTTCTTCCGGTTCGGCGATCTGGAAAAGGAACAGTTCGGGTGCCTTGATGTTCCAGCGCACCGAATATGCTAGATCGACGATATTCTGGTCGCCGGTCAGGATCAGCTTTTCGGTTTCACCTTCCGGTATGTCGATGGTCCGGATGTCTTCGACATCAAGCTTGGTAACCTGTTCGACCGGACTGGGGAGCGAGAAGTGCAGGCCGGGCTGCATGGTCCGGGAATAGGAACCCAGGAATGTCACGACGCCGCGTTCCTGCGGGCTGATCCGGTGGATGCTGCTCAGCAGGACCCAGAGGATGATAAAGCCGATCAGCAGGACAGGCCACCAGGGGCGTCCGCCCGGACGTGATGGCATGCCGCCCTTGAAACCGCCGCCGGTTCCTTTCTTGAACAATTCCTCTAGCGAGCCGGCGCCCTTGCGCCCGCCGCCGGAAGAACCGCCGGGAGGATTGCCCCACGGATTGCGGGGGCCGCCGCCATTGCCGTTGCCGCCATCATTGCCGCCACCGTCGTTGCCCCAGGGGCCGGCCATGTTCAAAATTGAGCCCAAAATCGATCTGCGGCGCGCTTCACCGTTAATATTATCATTCATAGCTTCTTTATAGGTAGCACGCCGCCAGAAAAACAGTGTCAATCCGAGAAAAGTGTAACTATGTCGATCGGATGACCGATATTTCCACAATCGAGGCAGCGCTGGACGCTGTCGCCAAGGGCCGTTTCAGCGCGGTAAAATTTTCCGAAGGGCGTGTTACCCTCGTGCTTAATGTCGGCGGACTGGATGTGCGGGAGCGCGGCCAGATCGAGATTGCGGTGAAAGGCAAGTTGCTGGATTTGGACGGCGTCGCAAAGGTCGATGTCGCAATGACCGCCGAAAAAGTCGAGCGGCGTCTGATCGCCGTCGCCAGTGGCAAGGGCGGTGTCGGCAAATCTACCCTGTCCACCAATCTGGCGATCGCGATGCAGCGGCTGGGCCGCAAGGTCGGGATGGTCGACGCCGATATATATGGTCCCTCGCAACCGCGGCTGCTCCATTGTGAGGGAAAGCGGCCCGAAGCGGAGGGCAAGCAGCTGATCCCGGTGCCGAATGACTATGACGTACCGGTCCTGTCGATGGGGCATCTCGCAAAACCGGGGCAGGCGATTGCCTGGCGCGGGCCGATGGCGGGCAAGGCGCTGGAACAGTTGATCGACGCCCACTGGGGCGATGTCGAGGAGCTGATCGTCGACATGCCGCCCGGTACCGGCGATGTGCAATTGTCGATGATGCAGAATCACAAACCGGTGGGGGCGGTGATTGTCTCGACGCCGCAGGATCTGGCTTTGATGGACGCAACCCGCGCGGTTGACCTGTTCAACCAGGCCAAGATCCCGATCATCGGCATGGTCGAGAATATGGCCGGCTATCAATGTCCGCATTGCGGAGAAGTGAGCGATCCATTCGGGGCAGGCGGGGCGGAAGCCGCGGCCAAAACGATGGGCATGCCGTTTCTCGGCAGAATCCCGCTCGACATCGAAATTCGCAAGTCGAGCGATGGCGGCACGCCGCCGGCTTGTACCGACGACGTCCACGGACAAGCGTTCCGCGATGTTGCCAAAAAGCTCGCGACATGGTTGGATAATCAGTAAACGACAGGAATGGCATCATGCTGCTGCAAAGCGATCAGGAAATAACCGAACTGCTGGCCTCGACAAGGCGCATCGCACTGGTCGGCGCCTCCGATAAACCGGAACGCGCGAGCAACGAGGTTCTCAAATTTCTGCTTGGACAGGGCTATGATGTGGTTCCGGTCAACCCGCTTCTTGCCGGACAGTCTCTCCATGGCGTGATCGTGGTTGAATCCCTGTCGCATATCGAGGGCGCGATCGACATGGTCGATATCTTCCGCAATTCCGAGGCTGCCGGTGATGTCGTCGACGAGGCGATTGCAGCGGATGCCAAATCGGTGTGGATGCAGCTTGCCGTGATCAACGAAGCAGCAGCGGCGCGGGCGACCGCTGCCGGTCTCAAGGTGGTCATGGACCGATGTCCGAAAATCGAATTACCGCGTCTGGGCCTGTTGAAGGAACCCCATGGCGGCTGATCCAGAGAGCGAACCGGTCGAAAAATCCCCATCCGGATTGACTCGCCGCAAATTCCTGATCGGCGGCGCTGCCGGGGCGGGGCTGGTGGTAGCATGGGCGGTCTGGCCGCGCAGCTACGAGCCCAATGTCGCGGCCACTGAGAATGAACAGGTTTTCGGTGCTTTTCTGAAAATATCCGAAGATGGCCAGGTCATCGTCGTCGTTCCGCAAAGCGAAATGGGCCAGGGCGTCTATACCGTGCTGCCGCAAATATTGGCCGACGAACTCGGCGCGGACTGGCGCACGGTTGCCGTGGAACCTGCGCCGATCAATCCGCTGTACAGCAACAGTCTGCTGGCCGGGCAATGGGCGGAATCCCTGATGCCGTCCGGTGTCGGGAAGCTCGCCAACAACGCCGCGCTGCAATGGATCACCCAGAATGTTACCCTCCGCGACCAATTCATGGTGACGGCGGATTCAACCTCGATTCCCGGTTTTGCGGCAAGCTTTCGCGAAGCAGGAGCCGCGGCAAGAGTATTGCTGACCAAAGCGGCAGCGGCCCGGTGGGATGTGGCCTGGGAAACCTGCACGGTTGAAAATGGCGTGATCTCCAGTGGCGACAAAAAATTGCGGTTCGGGGAATTGGTCCGCGAGGCGGCTCAGGAATCCCTGCCCGATCCCGTGCCGCTCCGCCCGGCCGGCGAAGGCAATCTGACCGGACAGGATGTGCCGCGTCTCGATCTGCCGAGCAAACTTGACGGTTCTGCCAATTTCGCCGGGGACATCCGGCTGCCCGACATGGTTTTTGCCGCGATCCGGCAAGGGCCGATTGGTGAAACCCGGTTGAAGTCGTTCAACCGGGCTGGCGCTAGCAAGATCACCGGTTTTATCGACGTGGTTGAAGGCGGGAAATGGATTGCGGCTGTGGCCACCAACTGGTGGGCCGCCAATCGGGCTCTCGACAAGATGAGTCCGGTATTCGAGACCAGGGGCTTCATGGCCGACAGCGACAAGATCGACACGGCCCTGCGCGAGGCGCTGGAAGAAGGTCCCGGGACACGCTTTATCTCGCGCGGCGATACCAGGGGCGTGTTTGCCGAGGATAATATTCACCGTGCCCGTTATCACGCCGAGGCCGCGCTGCATGCGCCAATCGAGACGCGGACCGCGACGGCGGAATATAAGGATGGCGGGCTGGAGCTCTGGATGGCCACCCAGGCGCCGGTTGCAGCGGTCCAGTCTGCTGCGCGGGCGCTGAATATCGGCCAGGACCGGGTGACGCTCTATCCGATGCTGAGCGGCGGGTCGTTCGACCGCAACCTCGACAATGACATCGCTGCACAGGTCGCGCTGATCGCCAGAAAAATGGATCGACCGGTCCAGCTGGTTTGGTCGCGTGCCGAAGAGATAATGCACGACCATTATCGGGCCCCGAGCCAGGCGCGGCTCGATGCGGCGATGGCAAAGGCCGGACGGGTAGAAGCGTTGCAGATCAAGATCGCCGCTCCGCCATCGTCGCGGGAACAGGTCAAGCGGCTGTTTGATGGAATGGGTCCGGTCGAAGCGATGCACGAGACGCTCGGCGAGGCTGATATCAAGGCGGTGGCCGGTCTCGAAGTGCCCTATGATATTCCCAATCTGACCGTCGATCACCATAGCGCTTTCGTCGGTGTGCCGACCGGCAACTGGCGCAGCAATGCCCATAGCAGCAACATATTCTATCTCGAATCCTTCATCGATGAACTGGCGGCCAAAGCCGGTATCGAGCCCTTGTCTTTCCGCATGCAGATGATGAACAGTGCGCCGCGCCTGACCCGGTGTCTGACCAGCGTGGCGGCGATGGCCGGATGGGACGGTGGTCTCGACAACAGCGGTCAGGGCATGGCCTGCCACAGCATGCGCGGCGGGCATATTGCCGTTATAGCGAGCGCGAGCAGGGCGAGTAGCGGCATGGAGGTTCGCCGTATTTCGGCAACGGTCGACATCGGACGGATCATTCACCCCGATATCGCGAGGCAGCAGATCGAGGGCGGCATCGTGTTCGGACTGGCAATGGCGCTGGGCAGCGCGACCCGGTTTCAGGATGGACTGCCGACGGCGAGGCGGTTGCGCGATCTGTCGCTGCCCCGACTGGCGGAAATACCTCCGATCCAGATTGAATTCATCCGCAGCGATGAAGAGCCGGCCGGCTACGAAGAACTCGGCGTACCGGCGGTCGCGCCGGCCGTGGCCAACGCATTATTCTCGGCAACCGGCACCCGGTTCCGGCAGCTGCCATTATTCGGGGAAATATCATGAGAGCCATTGGACCATTGCCAGCGGATCATCCGCCGGTGGCGGCGAAGAAGATCGGTGTGTTGCTGGTCAATCTCGGCACGCCCGATGCGCCCGAGAAGAAAGCGGTCAAACGCTATCTCAAGGAATTTCTGTCGGACAAGCGAGTGGTCGAGATACCATCGATTATCTGGCAGCCGATATTGCGCGGGATCATTCTCAACACCAGGCCTGCGAAATCGGCCGAGGCCTATAGTCTGGTCTGGACCGAAGACGGTTCGCCGCTGGCCTCCTACACCCGAAAGCAGGCTGAAAAGCTTGCCGGTAAAATGGACGGCGTGATGGTTGACTGGGCGATGCGTTACGGCAATCCGAGCGTGAAAAGCCGGCTGGATATGATGAAGGCGGCGGGATGCGACCGCATTTTGATCGCGCCGCTCTATCCCCAATATAGCGGAGCCACCACCGCCAGCGTGCATGATGCGGTGTTTGACGCGATCGCCGCCATGCGCTGGCAACCGGCGATCCGTCTGCTGCCCGCCTATCACGACGACCCCGCCTATATCGATGCGCTGGCGACCAGTCTCGAGCGCGATATTTCGGCGCTCGAATTTGTCCCCGACGCGATTGTCGCAAGTTTTCACGGCATGCCGCAGCGGACGCTGGAACTGGGCGACCCCTATCATTGCCACTGCCGAAAAACCGCGCGATTATTGTCCGAAAAGATGGGCCGCGAACTGGTGGTGGCGTTTCAGTCACGCTTTGGCCGGGCGAAATGGCTCGAACCGGCGACCGACACGACGCTGGAAGCGCTCGCCGGGCAGGGGAAGAAGAATATCGCGATCTTCGCGCCGGGTTTTTCGAGCGATTGTCTGGAAACCTGCGAGGAACTGGCGATCAGGGGCAAGGAGCAGTTCGAAGCCGGGGGCGGCGAGAAATTTGCCTATCTGCCCTGCCTCAATGACAGCGACATCGGAATCGACATGCTCGATATACTGGTGCGGCGGGAATTGTCCGGGTGGATCTAGAAAAGCCCGAAATTTTCCACCCGCCGGTCAAGCGCAGCATCACCATCGCAGCGCATCAGACGTCGATTTCCCTGGAGCCGCTGTTCTGGGATCTGCTCAAAGATGCTGCCGAACAGCGCGGTCTGCCGCTCAACGCATTGGTCGCGCGGATCGACGTCGAACGGATTGCCGCAGCGCAGCCGCCGGGGCTCGCCACCGCCATCCGCTTGTGGCTGACCAATGATCTGCTTGGAAAAATCACCCAAGCCGACTAAGGGACGCCCATGAACGCTACCCTTCTTGTCATGGCAGGCGGTGCGATGGGTGCGGCGGGACGCTATCATCTCGGCCGACTTGTCTTCCATCTTGCTCCCTTGGGTTATCCCATCGGTACCCTGGTGGCCAATTTGACCGGCGGTCTGTTGATGGGTGTGTTGGCGGGGGTTTTGGCCCGCAGTAATTTTATCGACGAGCCGTGGCGGCTATTGCTTGGCGTTGGCCTGCTGGGCGGTTTCACAACTTTTTCGGCCTTTAGTTTGGAAGTTCTCAATATGATTGAGCGAAATGAATGGGGCATGGCTGTCGGTTACGCCCTGCTCTCGGTTATCGGCTCGGTGCTCGCATTATTTGCGGGCCTGATGGCCGTGCGAGCAGTGGCATGAGCGGTTTTGATCCCACAGCCGAAAGCGGCTCCGAGGAAGAATCGCCCCAGGGCTCGCCCAAGGAGCAGATGCAGGCGCTGAAGACGCTTGATGTCCGGCAATTCACGGTTTCTCCCGATGATGACGATATCCGGGTCGACCGCTGGTTCAAACGCCATATGGAAGATGTGCCGTTCAACGTGGTGTCGCGCTGGGCGCGGACCGGTCAGTTGCGGCTTGATGGCAAGAGAGTGGCGCCGGGCGATCGGGTCCAGGCCGGGCAGGTGTTGCGCGTACCGCCACAGGAAATCGAACGGCCGGGCCGGGTTGCCAAGGCCAAGACCGACCTGTCGCAGGATCAGATCGATTTTGTCCGCGAACTGGTGATCCACAAGGACAAGTCCGCAATCGTGGTCAACAAACCTCCGGGCCTGGCTACCCAGGGTGGCAGCAAGACCACGACCCATCTCGATGGTCTGCTTGACGGGCTGACCTATGATGCGAAATCGCGGCCCAAGCTGGTCCACCGGCTCGACAAGGATACCAGTGGCGTGATCCTGCTGGCGCGCTCGCCGGGCGCGGCATCCTTTTTCTCCAAACGTTTTGCCGGTCGCGATGTCCGCAAGGTCTATTGGGCGATTGTCATGGGCGTGCCGGAAATCGCCGATGGCGTGATCGACCTGCCGCTTTCGAAACAGCCGGGTTCCGGCGGCGAGAAAATGCATGTCGACGAAGAAAACGGCCAGTCGGCCAAGTCGCGCTACCGGATTATCGAACGCGCCGGCAACCGCGCCTGCTGGGTCGAATTACAGCCCTATAGCGGTCGCACCCACCAGCTGCGCGTGCATATGGCAGCGATTGGCCACCCGATCGTCGGCGACGGCAAATATGGCGGCAAGGACGCCTTTCTGACCGGCACGATCAGCCGCAAGATGCACTTGCACGCGCGACGTCTGCGGATCGAGCATCCCGACGGCCACAATCTCGATGTGACCGCCGATCTGCCAACCCATTTCGCCGAAACGATCGACAATCTGGGCCTCGACCTGATCCTCGGCGATCTGCCGCTCGACGAGAAGAAGCCCGGCGGAAAAATGGTCCGCAAACAACAGGCCAAGGCGCACGCCAAGATGATCCGCAAGGACAAGCGCGGCGAACGTCGTGGCCGCGGCGAGAGCGACGGCAAGCCGACCAAGGCGGGCAAGCCGACCAAGCGCGAACGGCCGAATGCCGGCAAGGCAACCCACAAGAAGAACATGCCGCACAAGGCAAAGGTCAAACAGGCTCTCCACAAGAAACCCAAATAATGCATCCCGATCCCGCCTTCCGATGGCCCAAATCTGCCAATGATCATCAGGACGCCGACGAGCGGGCCGCGCTCGAGGCGATGATTGTCGACATCGGGTTCGGGATGGTCTTTGCCGAAACGCCGGATGGCCCGCGGGTCGCTCATGTACCGGTGTTTTCCACCGGCGACGGCGCGCTGCAATTCCATCTGTCGCGCGGCAATGCCCTGGCCAACCATATTGCCAATGGCAAGGCGCTCTGCGTGATCAACGGCCCCGATGCCTATATCAGTCCCGACTGGTACGGAATCGAAGATCAGGTGCCGACCTGGAATTATCTGGCACTGGAGCTGGAAGGCCCGGTTCGCAAGATGGAGCGCGAAGGGTTGATCAGCCTGCTCGACGATCTGTCCGCGCAGAATGAAGCGAAGCTGGCACCGAAGAAACCGTGGCATCGGGACAAGATGGATGCGGAAAAATTCGACAAGATGGTCAACGCGATTGTCGGTTTTGAAATGGAAATACTGGCCTGGCGTCCGACCGCCAAGCTGGGCCAGAACAAACCGGATGCGGTGCGGGAAAAAGCCGCTGCTGCGCTGGATGCTACCGGTCGCCGGGCGATGGCGCATTTGATGAAGGAATTCGGGACAAGATGACCAACAAGCTCGCCCTGTTCGATTGCGACGGCACGATGGTCGACAGTCAGGCCAATATCTGCGCTTCGATGGACCAGGCGTTCACGAAACACGGTCTCGTCCCGCCCGACCATCATCTGGTGCGCCGGATCGTCGGCCTCAGCCTGACGGAAGCGGTGGCCCAGCTCCACCCCGAAGGCGATCACGAGATTGTCGCTGCGGTC
This sequence comes from Parasphingorhabdus flavimaris, assembly GCF_013371215.1. Lineage (GTDB taxonomy): Bacteria > Pseudomonadota > Alphaproteobacteria > Sphingomonadales > Sphingomonadaceae > Parasphingorhabdus > Parasphingorhabdus flavimaris. Next base: position 63,395 of record NZ_JABWMH010000005.1, on the reverse strand, counting down.
ACCCAGTCCTACAAGGACGGGTTCGTGGAACTGCGCCAGGCGGGCGGGCTTCACGAGCCGCTTTATGACGGTTTGCTCGAAATACTGGAAACGTTGGAAGCATCCGGCTGGGTTCTGGGCGTGGCCACGGGCAAGTCCGATCGGGGTCTTCGCCATGTGCTGGAAACCCACGGTCTGTCGGACCGTTTTGTCACGCTGCAGACCGCCGACCGCCATCCGTCAAAGCCGCATCCGGCGATGGTGGAGCTAGCGATTCTTGAGGCTGGCGCAGCGCCCGAGACCACCGCGATGATCGGCGATACCAGCTTTGATATGGAAATGGCGGTCAACGCCAGGGTGCGCGCGGTGGGGGTCGACTGGGGCTATCATGACGAGCATGAATTGATCAGCGCGGGCGCGGAAGTGGTTGCCGCAACCATGAGCGACTTGAACGGAATATTGAACCGATGAGCGACCCTATTGACGACGAACCGGAATATATTCCTGACCCGATAAAGGAAAAACAGGCCAGAGCTGTGCATTTTCTGGTCAGTTTTGTGCGTTTGCTCGGGGTGATTCTGGTGATGCTCGGACTGGCTATCGTGCTGGATCGCCTGCCGCCGGTTCCTCCGCTTTCGGGCTATCCGCTGATCTTTTTGGGTCTGGCCCAGATGTGGGCCGCGCCGGTCTGGATCATCCGCAAATATATTCGCGCCCGGGTGGCCGAGGAAGAAATGGCCAGGGCGGCGGAAGGCACGGACGAACAGTGAAACGCTTTTATAAAGAGGCATCGGTTTCACCGGTCGGCGACGCCTTTGCCATTCTGCTCGACGACCGCCCGGTAAAGACGCCGCAGCGCAACCCGCTTGCCCTTCCCACGGCCCGTCTCGCCGAAGCGATTGCCGCCGAATGGGCGGCGCAAGGCGAGGATATCAATCCCGCGACAATGCCACTGACCGGTCTGGCGCAGGGGGCGCTGGACCAGGTCGCCAACGAGCGCGGCAGGATTGTCGATCGTATCGCGGCCTTTGCCGATAGCGACATGCTCTATTATCGCGCCGATGCCGGGCAACAGGCGCTGGTCGATCATCAGGCAGACCGCTGGGACCCTTTGCTCGACTGGGCGCGGCAACGTTATGATGTCGATTTCAATCTGATCTACGGCATCCGCTATGAAGCCCAGCCGGAGCAGACGATCGAGCGACTTGCCGAGGCCGTCGAGGCGCAGGATGGCTTTGCCGTCGCCGCGATGTTGTCTCTGGTCGGCCTGTCCGGTTCGCTGATCGCGACGCTGGCGCTGGTCGAGAAGGCCTATGATGCCACGAAGCTCTGGCCATTGGTCAATCTGGAAGAGCTCTGGCAGGAGCAGCAATGGGGCCGCGACGATGTGGCGGTGGCCATGCGCAACCTGAAACAGGCCGAATTCGAGGCTGCGACGCGTTTTCTCGACCTGTCGCGTACTTAGCTTTTCCCTTTATGCGATTTTTCCGTTAGAGGACTGAAACTGTAACGGAGACTGCATGACAACCGATTCCACTCTTTGCGCCACGCCCGCCGAAGCGGTCGCGCTGCTCGAAAAGCTCTACGCCGAACAAATTGAGATCACGGCGGCCCGGTTCCGCCGCTATGCGACATCCGCACTGGCCTATGATGACCGCCAGCAGGGTCTCTACCCGCAGATCAGCGTCGAGATTCCGGCCGATCAGGCGACCGAAACCAGCCATTTGGCGGCGGGCCATCTTGCCGATATCAACATCTATCGGACGACGATAACCGAACCGAAATTATACCGGCTCTATCTGCTCGACCAGCTGCAACGGATCGACGCGACCTTTACCGCGAAAATATGGGTCGGATTGTCCGACACGCCGATTCCGCTCGCCTTTGCGCTCGAGGATGCCGGTGCCGGTCTCGATCGCGCGAAGAAGGAAAAGCTGCCCAATTATTTCCACACGCCCAATCTGGTCAAGACCAATGACGAGATCGTCGATGGCGGCCAGATTTTCCAGGGCGAGGAAGCCTCGGCGCTCGCCCTGTTCACCGCCGAGCGGGTCGATTATTCACTCCACCGTATCCGCCATTATTGCGCAACCGATCCGGAGCATTTCCAGCCCTTCATCCTGTTCACCAACTATCAGCGCTATGTCGACGAATTCATCGAATATGGCCTGAAGGAAGTGACTTCGGGTAATGCGACCATGCTGGTCGAACCGGGCAACCGGATCACCGGCAAGGACGGCAAGCCCTCCGCTCCGCCGATCGCCAAGCCGCCGCAAATGCCGGCCTATCATCTGGTTCGCAGCAACGGTCGTCCCGGCGTGACCCTGGTCAATATCGGCGTCGGTCCCAGCAATGCCAAGACGATCACCGACCATCTGGCGGTGCTCCGCCCGCATGTCTGGCTGATGATCGGCCATTGCGGTGCGCTGCGCCGGACCCAGCGGCTCGGCGACTATGTCCTCGCCCACGCCTATTTGCGCGACGACAATGTGCTCGACGATGTGTTGCCACCGAGCATCCCGCTGCCGACCATTGCCGAAGTGCAGCTTGCGCTCACCGAGGCGGTTCAGGCGGAAACCGGAATCGACAAGTCAAAACTCAAGCAGCAGTTGCGCACCGGTACGGTGGTTACCACCGGCGATCGCAACTGGGAGCTGCGCTTCGAACAGATCGCCCGGCGCCTCAACCAGTCCCGCGCCATCGCCATCGACATGGAATCGGCGACGGTTGCGGCCAACGGCTATCGCTACCGCGTGCCCTACGGAACATTGCTCTGCGCTTCCGACAAGCCGCTGCACGGCGAGATCAAGCTGCCGGGCATGGCCGATGCTTTCTATCAGGAACGGGTGGGCCAGCATCTGGCGATCGGCCTGCGCGCGATCGATCTGCTCGCAGAGGAGGCGGATGCCGGGACGTTGCACAGCCGCAAACTGCGGAGCTTCGGCGAGCCGTTATTCCGGTAGGAAGATATCCTCTCCCTCAAGGGGAGTGGATAGCAAAGCCGTGGCAGTTTGCTGTCTGGTCGACGCTGTAGAGGGGGACTGCAGCAAGAGTCACACTCATCGAACCCGGCCACCCGCCCTCGCTACAGCCCAGATGCTCGCTTCGCCTCTGTGCTAACCGAACACATCTCGCCGCGAACTTGCCAGACCGTCTGCCAGCCGCCGTTGATTGCCAGCGCCACCAAATCTACTGGTTAAAATCTTCGCGATATTGCGCCATGATGTTCAGCAATTCCCGGTTGCCGTCGGATGTGATCGTCGCGCTGCCATCATTGACTTCCACCAGGCCTTTGCCGACCATCAGGTTGAGATATCTGACCGTTATCGAGCCGCTGCTGGAGATATATTCCGACAGGCTGTCCATATCCATCGGCGTGTCGCCACTGGCATATAATGCGAACAGAATATCGAGGCACGGCGCGGCCGGGAGCTTCAGAGTGTCGAAAAAATGCCTGGATATCTGTCGACGCGTATGGGCGACGGTCCGCACAAAGCGGTCAAGCTGTTGGTCGGCCATATCAGTCAAGGGGCTTCACCGGTCGCTGGTTCTATGATCGTCATAATCGATTTCATATCTGCCACTTCGTTATCATGTACCAATGCTCGGGGGTAGAGCGAAAACGCGATAATCGCGTCATTCGGGCCGGTCGATATAGCATAGCTGCTGCTACCGAAAGGCGTCACCCGTAAAATCGTGTATTATGGGCCGGAACGGACCTTGCCGCGATTCTGCTGTTGGCTTAACAGGCTGCCGATTCAAAAGAACGTTCGGATTGGCTTTTCCATTTGAATTTAAAGCGAATTTCCAGAACTATATGGGCTAGAGAGAGTTTATGCGGGTCGACCAGAGAGACGAGATATCCGATATGGTTGATGCGCTAAGTCTGATGCTCCGTCGGCTGGACGAGGCAGGAGAGATGATCGCGGCGCTGAGAATAGCCGAGGCCATAGAGGCTCTGCAGCTGTCAGATGATCGCGCTGATAGCGACAGGGCCGGTTAGGCTGCCACGACCCCGGGACCGATTGCTTCCCGTCACGCCGTTGGCCGATTACCCGATGTTTCTATAGACGCCTGTCTCTGCGCTAAACACCCAGAGCCGCTGCCGCTTCCCGGATGCGCTTCGCTTCGGCTCCGTCATTCCTGAACGCTTTCAAGCCGCGCTCCAGCGCCTGTTTGGCCTGAACCGTCTGGCCCAGTTGCATGCGGCTGCGGATCAGCATGATCCAGCCATTGGCGTCATTGGGATTGGCCGTCAGGCGTTTGTCCAGACCGTCCACCATGCCCGCGATCATGGCTTCCTGCTGACCGGCGGGCAGGGCGGCTGCTTCCTTCATCTGCTGGCGGCTGGGGCCGGGAATCGCGGCGGTGGCGACGGCGGGGCCGCTGGTGCTAATGCCGCCGGTTGGCGCGGCCGGTGCTGCCTTGGCGAGGCGGGCGGCAACATCAATTCCTTCATTCTCGGCGACCTGCCCGATCACCCGGCGGATATCGGCGGCATAAGGGGCGTCGGCGGGCGTGTCTTCGAGCAGGGTGAACCAGTCATCGATCGCGCCTCTATGGTCGCCGGAAATGTCCTTCTGGACCGCCAGAAAATAACGCGCGCGCGGATCCTTTGGATCGTGTTTCAGGGCATTGCGAAAGGCCTGGGCCGCATCAGCCGGTACCTGCTGCCCGTCGCTCGACATGACCAGGGCCTCGCCCAGCATCGACCAATATTCGGGATTGTCCGGATCAAGCGTGGTTGCCCGTTTCATCGCGGTCGCCGATTCGGGGAATTTGCCGGTCTCGAAATAGCTCCACCCCAGCATCCGCCAGCTTTCGGCGTCATCGGGGCTTTCCTGCAGCTTCTTTTCCAGCCCGGCGATCACTTCACCGACGCTTGGCGCTTCCTCGCCTTCGCCCGTGCTGCCGGCGAGCGTCATGTCCTCGCCCGAACCGTCGTTCATGCTGCGATAGACCTGGACGGCGATCGCGCCGAGCGCGAGTAAAGCCGCTATTATCAGAGCGATACGGTTGACGTTCATCGATGAACCAGTTTCTGCCATGATCAATCCCCAAGCTGTTTTCTTGTCGTCACATATGCGCGCAGGGATACGGAGCCGTTCGCTGCCTGACAAGCGCGGAGATGGCTGATTTATTTTGCACTGGCAATGGAGAGCCATTTTGGTAAGGTACTGCCAAAGTTCAATCTTTTGGGTCGCGCTAAAGCCGGACAGATAGCTGAACCGGATCGCAATGATGTATGAGGGTGCATCGGTCGGGGAAAGCATAAGGGGGGTAGCAAGCGCGTGGCGGACAAATTTCGAGTAGTGATTGTCGGGTCCGGACCGGCGGGGATGAGCGCTGCCGGACGCGCTGCCCAGCTGAAGCTGAAACACGTGCTGCTCGAAAAGACCGACCATCTCTCCGATACCATCTACAAATATCAGAAGGGCAAGCATGTCATGGCGACGCCGAGCCAGCTGGTGTTGCGCTCGGACATGGATTTCGACGCGGGCAAGCGCGAGGCGATACTCGGCACCTGGGACGAGCAGACCGCCGAGCGCGGCGTCAATGTCATGTATAATGCCGAACCGGTGAAGATCGAAGGCGACGAAGGCAATTTCACCATCAGCCTGAAAAACGGCGATACGGTGCAGGCCGAAACGATCGTCATGGCGATCGGTACCCAGGGCAATCCCAATCTGATGCGCTGCCCCGGCGGTGACAACAAGCTGGTACAATATCAGCTCGACGATCCCGGCGAATATTATGACGAGCATATCACGGTAATCGGTTCGGGCGACGCCGGTATCGAGAATGCGCTCGGCCTCGCCGCCGATGCGGCGCAGAATAATGTCGTCACCATTCTCAACCGCTCGGCGGAATTTGCCCGGGCCAAGAAAGCCAATGTGAAGCTGCTGATGGAAGCGGGCGAGCAGGGCAAGGTGATGATCCGCAACGAGACCACACCGGCCGAGGTCAGGGACGGCGAACTGGTGCTGGAAACCCGCGACGGGCAAGAGACGATCAAGTGCGACCGGATCATCGCGCGCATGGGCAGCGCGCCGCCGCGCAAATTTGTCGAGGAATGCGGCATCGAGTTTACCAGCGATGATCGCGAGGCCTATCCCAAATTGTCGCCCGCATTCGAAAGCACCAAGAAGGGCATCTATGTCATCGGCGCGCTCGCCGGCTATCCGCTGATCAAGCACTGCATGAACCAGGGCTATGATGTTATCGAGTTCATCAACGGCAACACCGACCTGAAACCTGCCGACGAACCGATACTCGAAGCCAAATTTGCCAGCCTGCCAAAACGCCGCTCGGTCGACGAATGGCTGGAATTTTTCCGCTCCAACGTCACCATCCTCAACGACCTGTCGCCGCTGCAGATGCGCGAATTCATGCTCGACAGCGAGCCGCAAAGCTATCGCCGCGGTGAGGTGATTTTCGAGAAAAACGATCCGGGAAGCTCGCTTTTTGCCATAGCCGAGGGCTCGGTCGCAGTGGAGATCAACCCCGACGATCCCTCGATCACCGTGCCGATCGAACAGGGTTCGATCTTCGGCGAAGTCGGTCTGATTTCCGGACGCCGCCGCGGGGCGACGATCAAGGCCGCCGAAGACGTGGTCGTGGTCGAAATCTCGCGCACCGCCGCGCTGAAATTGCAAGCGTCGGTACCCGCCGCAAAACGCGCCATCACCCGCATTTCGACCGAGCGCCAATTGCTGCAGATGTTCGGATCGGGCCTGACCAAGGAAGATATTGCCGAAGTCGTCGAATCCAGCGAGATCGTCAACGTCCGTGCCGGCGAGACGATCATCGAGGAAGGCGGGGACGGCAACGACATTTACGTCATTCGCGTCGGTTCGATGGTGGTCGAGAAGGAAATCGGCGGCAAGCCGGTGTTCCTGTCCTATCTGCCGGCCGGTTCCTATGTCGGGGAAATGACGCTGATCGCCGGTGGCTATCGCACCGCGACGGTCAAGGCCGCGATCAAGTCGGAAGTCATCAAGATCAATGGCGATGCGTTCAAGAAAGTCCTCGACGCCCATCCCGACCTGATGCGCAAGGCGAAGAAGGAAATGGCCGCGCGGCAGGATATCAACGCCTTCGTCGAAGCGAAGAAGGACAGTTTCTCAGGTGTTGTCGACATGTATTCGGGGATTGCCAATTTCCTCGTCGACAATGGTATCGGCGAAGCCACCGACGTGCTGCTGATCGACGAGAATCTCTGCGTCGGCTGTGACAATTGCGAGAAGGCCTGCGCCGACAGCCATGAAGGCCTGTCGCGTCTCGATCGCGAGGCCGGGCGCACCTATGCCCATCTCCACGTGCCGACCAGCTGTCGGCACTGCGAACATCCGCACTGCATGTCCGACTGCCCGCCCGACGCCATCCACCGCGGTCCCGATGGCGAAGTATTCATCGACGACAGCTGCATCGGCTGCGGCAATTGCCAGCGCTATTGCCCTTATGGCGTGATCCGGATGGACAAGGTTCCGCCGAAGAAGCCGGGCATATTGAACTGGTTGCTGTTCGGTTTCGGTCCGGGGCCCGGCGAACCCGACAAGCAATGGTCCGCCGAGCACAGCGATCCTGCAGTCGAAAAGCCCAAGAAAGCGATCAAATGCGACATGTGCGCCGGGATCAAGGGCGGCCCCGCCTGCGTCCGGGCTTGCCCGACCGGCGCGGCCATCCGCGTGGCGCCGGAAGAATTCCTGACCGTCTCCAAGCTGGAAGGGGAAGAGGTGTGAGGTTGTTGGTTTGGCTATTCCCCGTTCGTCCTGAGCTTGTCGAAGGACAGATGACAAGACGCGGTGCTTCGACAAGCTCAGCACGAACGGCAAAACTGGCCACCGATCCCGCAGCCAACGGGGGGACCATATAATGGCCAGCACCGCCATCACCGGACAGGCCGGGCGCAAGAAGGTCGCCATGCACGACGGCTTCCTCAAGCACGCCGGTTTCCGCTGGCTGAAGATTTCGTCGGCGATCATGCTGATCTGCATCGTCAGCTATCTGTTCATCGACGTGTCGCCGCGCCACAATGGCGGCAGCTGGTACGGCTATACGCTGGGAACGATTGGCGCGCTGCTGATCCTGTGGCTGACCATGCTGGGTGTGCGCAAGCGCGCCATGACGCCGGGCCAGTGGTCGCTCAAGGCCTGGACCTCGGCGCATATCTATCTCGGGCTCAGCCTGATCGTGATCGGCACGCTGCACACCGGGTTCCAGCTCGGCTGGAACATCCACACCGCCGCTTATGTCTTCATGATGATCGTGATCATTTCGGGCATTGTCGGCATTTATTTCTACGCCACCATCCCTAAGGCGCTGTCCGACAATCGTGACGAGATGACCGAGACCGAGATGCTCGAGAATCTGCGTTCACTCGACCGGCAATTGCATGAAGCAGCGCAGCCGCTGTCCGGAGAACATGCCGCTCTGGTGCTCCAGTCGCTCGAACAGGATCCGTTTGGCGGCGGATTTTTCCAGCGGATATCCGGTCGCTATCCCGATTGTGCTACCCGGCAGGCGCAGGCAGATTTGCGCCGCGAACGGGCCTATCAGCCGAAAATGGGCGGCGATGATCCGCTCGACAAGGTCGATGCGCTGCTCGAGAAAAAGGAGGCGACCCTGGCCCGGGTCCGGCGCCATCTCAAGCTCAAGGCGATGCTGCAAGTCTGGCTGTTCGTCCATGTCCCGATGACCTTCGCTCTGATCGCCTCGCTCACCGCGCATATCATCAGCGTATTCTTTTACTGGTAGGATGGAGAGCCAAAAATGACCTTCATAGTACGCCAGATCGCGACCACCGCCGACGGACGGGAGATCATCCGGTCCAATCCGTTCCAGACCAACGAAATCGGCATCGGTCGCAGCACCACCAACCCGATCCATCTGCCCGATCTTGCGGTCAATCCTGACCATGCCGTCATCAGCAAGCGTGATGACGGCCAGATCATCGTCGAAAGCACGTCGGGCCAGAATTTCACTCTCGATGGCAAGCAGCGGATTTCCGTCACCATCGATCCGGCGGCCGGGGCGGAGCTGGGCTTTGGCGGGCATGTCATCATCGTCGGCGAAGAGGGCGACGATATTGTCCTCACCGTCAAGCGGGTCGAGGCCCTGTCCGATTCCGCCGAGACGCGCAGCGAATCCACGCTCTATACGCTCAAGGGCTTGCTCCCGGGCAAGCGAATGACGGCCTGGGGCTTTATCGCCCTGGTACTGGCTGCATTTCTGGTCTGGCCGATCTACACCTGGGCGACCTGGCGCGGTGTCGAGGAACGGCCCGACCAGTTCCACGCCGACACCATGTGGTCGACCGGCGCCTTGAGCAAGGCCCACCACGGGCTCGAAAAGGATTGTCAGGCCTGTCATGTCGATGCTTTCGTCACCGTCACCGACAATACCTGCCTGACTTGCCATGAAGACGACGCCCATGATCATGCCGCGAAACCACGGTTGCTGACCGCGCGCGGCGGGCCGGAGGGGCTGGAGAAAATCGGGGCCGCTTTTGCCTCGGCTTTCAACAAGCCACCGGGCAGGTGTGTCGAATGTCACAGCGAGCATGAAGGTGGCGGTGCTATGCAACCGACTGCGCAAAAATTCTGTGCGGATTGCCACAATGGGATGGATGAACGTTTGACCGATACAAAACTCGAGAACGCATCGGACTTCGGGATCGAACACCCGCAGTTCCGGCCTGCCGTTCTGGTATCGCCGGGCGGCAAGAATCCGGAGCGCAAACGCATCTCGCTCGACCAGAAGCCGACCGAATATAATGGTCTGAAATTCCCGCATGACCTGCATTTGTCCAAGACCGGCGGTGTCGCTCAAATGGGACGGAGGCTGTCGAAGGAATTCGGCTTTGGTTCGGCGCTGGCCTGCAAGGATTGCCACACGGTCGATCCCAAGGGCGTGCGCTTCGAGCCGGTCGACATGAAGGAAGACTGCAGCATGTGCCACAGTCTCGCCTTTGACGAAATCGGCGGCACGGTCCGGACCTTGCGGCACGGCGAACCGGCGATGGTCCAGGCTGATCTCAGGGCCTATTATCGCTCCAGCCGCCCCAACCGCCCGATCAATCTCGGCGGCATGAAACGGCGGCGTCCGGGCGAGAATAACGAAGTGCGGGTCGCCAGCGACTATGCCCGCGCCGTGCAATTCCGTCCGAGCCGCGCCAATCTGGCAATCAACCAGGTATTCTCGCGTGGCGGGGCCTGTTTCGACTGTCATGGCGTCACGCCGCCGACCGCGCGCGGGCGGGTCGATTATGGCATCAAGCCGGTGACCCAGACCGATCGCTATATGGAAAAAGGCTGGTTCAGCCATGACGCGCATAATGACGAGGATTGCACGAGCTGCCACAATGCAACCACATCGAAAGCTGCGGAAGACCTGCTGCTGCCGGGCATCAAGACCTGTCGCGAATGTCATGGCGGGGAGTTCCAGAAATCGTCCGACGTACCGTCATCATGCGCCATGTGTCATGATTATCACGCCGATGATGGCGCGCCCTGGATGGTCAGGGATCAAAAGAAAGACAAGCAAGTCAAGCCGGAGAAACAGATTGCCGGTCGTTAGGGCCAAGGAAGATAGGGGAAACCGCCCATGCTAATGGCGCAGATCACGGATATTCATCTCGGTTTCGACCCGGATAATCCAGCGGAATTCAACCGCAAGCGGCTTGATCAGGCGATCAAGACGATATGCGACATGAAACCGCAGCCCGACTTTCTGCTGGCTACCGGCGATCTGGTCGACCGCGGCGATCAGGAAAGCTACCGGCGGCTTGAATCCGCGCTGTCAGCCGTACCTTTTCCGGTCTACATGTGTCTCGGCAATCACGATTTGCGGGCACCATTTTCCAGGCAGTTTCCCGATGTCCCGACCGTCGACGGCTTTGTCCAATATGAAGTCGACACGCCGGAATTGCGCCTGCTGTTCCTCGATACGCTGGAAGAGGGCAGGCATGGCGGGGCCTTTTGCGAGGTCCGGGCCCGATGGCTGGCCGACCGGCTGGCCGAAAACAAGGACAAGCCGACGATCCTGATCCTCCACCATCCGCCGGTGGAAAGCGGCATCGACTGGATGAACACCCATCCCGACGAGCCATGGGTGTCGCGGCTGGCCGACACGGTCGCCGGCCATCCCAATGTCAAGGGCATGATCACCGGCCACCTTCACCGCAATATCTCGACCTGGTGGCGGGACATCAGCCTGGCGATCTGCGCCTCGACCGCGCCGCAAGTGGCGCTGGACCTCAACCCGATCGATCCGGACCATCCCGACGGTCGCAACATGATCGTCGCCGATCCGCCGTCGATCGCCTTGCATTACTGGAACGGCCGCCAGTTGATCAGCCATTTCGAGACCGCCGAAGAGCATGTCCTGCTCGCCCGCTACGACGAAAATCTCCAGCCTCTTGTCCGCGCTTTGCTGGCGGAGAGACCCGAATAGCGGTCTTTTTCGTTGCGGTTCATCGTCGGCTAATAGTCGTTCGTCTAAAAGATGATTTCCAACGAAACCTTTTTTGCGTTTCCGCTTCGCATTGGCTAGACCATCCCCAAATACACATCAGGTGCTTTTGAGAGACCCGCGACAGCGGTTCGATATTTGGAGAAAAATACATGCGATTCACGATTACCAGCCGTAAAATCTTTCTGGGCGTATCCAGCGCCGCGCTGATCGGCGCGACCGCGTCACCCGCTTTAGCCGACAATCATGGGAAAAAAATGACCACAGCTGAACTGAACAAGATGAGCGCGATGCAGTCGGCGCCCGAAGCGACGACCGAAAACAGCGTCCTCCAACCCTGGACCGGCCCCTATGATGGCGTCCCGCCGTGGGATGAAGTCAATGTTGCCGACTTCCCGCAGGCCTTCCAGCAGACAATGGACAAGATCCAGACCGAAGTGAACGCGATCCGCGACAATCCGGCCCCCGCGACCTTTGAAAATTTCACCGTTCCGATGGAACTGGTTGGCAATGAAGCCAATAATCTGTTCGCCATCTGGGGCGTGCACAGCAGCAACCTGTCCAACGACCAGGTCCGCGAAATCCAGGGCGAATGGCTGCCGAAAGTCTCCGCTTTCTTCGACCAGCTGACTCTCGACCCCAAATTGCTCGCCAAGACCAAAGCGGTTTACGACAATCGCGCTTCCGCCGGCCTCGATGCCCAGCAGACCCGACTGGTCGAGCGCAACTACGAACAGCTGGTGCGCAATGGCGCTCTGCTGGGTGGTGCGGACAAGGAACAGCTGATCGCCTACAACACCGAATTGTCGAAGGCGTTCAACGACTTCTCCAACAAGGTACTGGCCGACGAGGAAAGCTTCATCTTCCTGACCGACGAAGCCGATCTGGCTGGCCTGCCGGACAGTTTTGTCGCCTCGCTCAAGGCGGCCGCGCAAGAGCAGGGCAAGACCGGCTGGGCGCTGAAAAACACCCGCTCGGTGATGCAGCCCTTCCTGCAGAATTCGACCCGTCGCGATCTGCGCGAGAAAGTCTACAACGCCTATGTCAATCGCGGCGACAATGGCGACAAGAACGACACCAACGCGACCATCGCCAAGATCCTGAAGCTGCGCGCCGACCGCGCCAAGCTTCTGGGCTTCAAGACCCACGCCCATTACCGCATGGCTGACACGATGGCGAAAGAGCCGGAAGCGGCTATGGACCTGATGATGAAGGTCTGGCCAGCCGCCGTCGCCCGCGTCGGTGAGGAAGTTGCCGACATGCAGGCGATTGCTGACGCGGAAGGCGCCGGCATCACCATCGAACCCTGGGATTATCGCTATTATGCGGAGAAGGTCCGCAAGGCGAAATATGACCTCGATTCCGCCGAGATCAAACCCTATTTCCAGCTCGACAAAATGATGGACGCGCTGTTTGATGCAGCGGGCAAGCTCTACGGCATGACCTTCACCGAAACCACCGGCACCATCCCTGTTTTCGATCCCGAGGTCCGCACCTTTGAAGTCAAGCGCGGCGACAAGGTCATCGGCGTCCAGTTTTTCGACAATTTTGCCCGCAACGGCAAGCGTTCCGGTGCGTGGATGACCACCTACAAGGACGCCTATAAACTGGGTGGCGAGAATGAATATACGATCGCGTCGAACAACAATAATTTCGTCAAGGGCGGCGACGGTGAGCCAACCCTGATCAGCCTCGATGACGCGACGACCCTGTTCCACGAATTCGGTCATGCGCTGCATTATCTCAACTATGACATCACCTATCCGGGCCTCGCGGGCACGCCGCGCGACTTTGTCGAATATCCGAGCCAGGTGAACGAGAACTGGTTGATGACGCCCTATATCCTGTCGACCTACGCGCTCCACTACAAGACCGGAGAGCCGATCCCGCAGGAGCTGGTTGAAAAGATCCAGGCGTCCAAGACCTTCAACGAGGGTTTCTCGACGGTTGAATATCTGTCCTCGGCGATCGTCGACATGAAGCTGCACAACCGTGCGGAAGCGGTCACCGACCCGGACGCGTTCGAGCGCGAGACCCTGACCGAAATCGGCATGCCGAAAGAGATCGTGATGCGGCACCGTCTGCCACAGTTCAACCATCTCTTCTCGTCGGACGCCTATTCGGCCGGCTATTACAGCTATCTCTGGTCGGAAACGATGGACGCCGACACCTGGGCCGCCTTTGAAGAGGCTGGCAGTCCGTGGGACCAGGAAACCGCCGAGCGCTTCCGTTCGATCCTGCTGGCGACCGGCAATGAAACCGACCGCAAGGAAGCCTATCGCAAGTTCCGCGGCCGCGATCCGGAGGTCAAATATATCCTCAAGAAGCGCGGGTTCCCTGTACCGGGTGAGTGAGGTTGAGGGCGTCGCGGCGAAACAGGCCGCGGTTGTCCGGATGGAATTTGAGAAGGGGGCCGTTCTTGGCCCCCTTTTTATTCGTCCCGGCGCCGTCGGGCGATCAGCGCCTGAATTTGCCGCAAGCGTTCCTCGGTCATCGAGAAGCGAAAGGTGAAGTAAAAGGCCACCAGCATCAGCGGCACGATCGCGGCGGCGCCGATCCAGACCAGCGCGTCGAGCGCCGACTGTTCAACCGCTCCCGGTCGCATGCCTTCTTCCAGCCCGACCATGTCGAGCGCGAAACCGCCATAAAGCGGCCCCACCGCGCCGCCGAGCTTGGTCGTGAACTGCAGCACCGCGTAGAAACCGCCCTCCTGCCTGAGGCCGGTTTCGGCTTCATGCTCGTCGGTCAGGTCGGCGGTCAGCGAGGTGATCGCCACGATCCGCAGGATGAAGAAGCTCATGAAAATGGCGTTCTGGATGACCAGGATCGCGAAGATCAGCGGATCGCCATTGTCCGGGATCAGGGCGAACCAGCGCAGCAGATAGGGCCAGGACAGATCGAGCAGCATCACGATCACCGCCCATTTGACAATGTCATGCTTGGCCATCCGCCGGCCGGCGGTCTTCAGGAAGACCATCGCGATCGGCACCGCGATCAGCACGGACAGGCCGAGCACCAGTCCCGTCTCGGTCGCCTGCAATTCCCAGAAATAGGTCCAGAAGATGATATTGAGCGCGACGGTGATGCCATAGGCCGCGGTCGCGCCCAGATCATAGGCGAGCACGTTGCGGAAATTGCGGTTCTGGAAGGTCGAGAGAAAATCAAGCCACAGTCCGGCAAATCCGGGCGTCGACGGCGCCCGCCTGGGGTCGATCCTGGTATGGCCGATGAATTTCCAAGTCCCGGCGATGCACGCCGTCGCGGTGATCCAGACGATCAGCGCCGACAGCCAGCCATAGGTCACGTAATTGCTCGCGACAAAGCGGCCATCGCCGCCCGCGCCCTCGTCGAACAGGAAATAGAGGCAGGCCGAGGGCAGCAGCAGCGTGGTGAGAAACAGGAAGGCGGTCCGCTGTCCCATCAGGGCGCTGCGCTCGTGATAATCCTGCGAGATTTCCGCCACCAGCGTATAATGCGGAATCGAGAAAAAGGTCAGCGCGGTGCGGATCCACAGCGAACAGCCCAGCAGCCATGCCGCCAGCCACAGCTGGCTGTCGAGCACGAATTCCGGCGGCGCAAACAGCGCGACAAAGCCCAGGCCCATCGGCACGGTGGCATAGATCATGAACGGATGCCGCCGCCCCCAGCGGCTCTTGTAGCGGTCGGACCAGCTGCCGACCATCGGGTCCGACACCGCGTCCCAGACCAGGCTGAGCGACAGCACGATCCCGGTCGCCGTCCCGCTCAGCCCCAGCACCTGCGTGTAGAACAGCAGCACGAACATGACATAGGCCGCTTCCTTCACCGCATAGACCGCCCCGCCAAGACCATAGGACAGGCGGTTGGGGAGGGTCAGGTGGAGGGGGGCGGGTTCCGGGTTTTTCAAAGTGGAGCGAAGGTGGCATATTCGGGGGCGGGACGCTACCGGAATTGCGGGGAGGGGGTTGAGATCAAGCCGCAATGCAGGCAGCTGGCAACGATTTAGTGCATTTGGTAAACTGTCACCGTTATTCCCCGTGCGACCAGGAAATCGCCGAGCGCTTCCGCTCCCTATTTATATCTGACGGCATTTAGTGCTTGTGGCTACTCGGGAGTCAGGCACATTGCACCCATGTGCAACCACTATCAAAATCATCCCGAAGCCATTCCCACATGGCAGGAATATATCGGCAGCGACATTGTTCCGCCCTTTTCCGAAATAAAGATCGATATCTGGCCGAAATATCAGGCCGCGGTTGTGAGGGTCGATCAGGGGCAGAAAATGCTCGACAGCATGCAATGGGGTGTGCCGCTGACCATGAAGGGCAAGCGGCCAGGAACCACGGTAACCAAGCGCATCACCAATGTCCGCAACCTGTCCAGCCCGTTCTGGCGATCGATGCTGACAAGGCCCGAACAGCGCTGCCTCGTTCCCTTCACCCGCTTTGCTGAGCCCAAGCCCAATGCGGGGCGGGAGGAATGCTGGTTCACGGTCAAGGAAGCGCCGGTGTCCGCCTTCGCCGGAATCTGGCGGCCATCGGATGAGGGCAATGTCTTCGCTTTTCTGACCTGTGAGCCGAACCCGCTGGTCAAGCCCGTCCATCCCAAGGCGATGCCGGTGATCCTGCAGCCCGATGATTATGACCGCTGGCTGGCTGGCGATGATGCCGAAGCGCTGGCGACGCCCTTTCCGTCACAATTGATGACGATGGCGGACGCATAGGTCGTTCGCGGCAGACCATTTCCTGAAACAAGAAAAGGGCGCCCCGTCCATCGAACGGCGCGCCCTTCTGTGGTTAGGCTAGCTCCAGCCTAGAAGCGGAAACCAACGCCCGCGACGACCTGGTGGCGGTCGAGGTCGACGCCGATTTCATTGTTATCATTGAACAATGTGTCGTTATATTTGAGCGAGCTATAGTTGGAATAGCGATACTCGAGCTTGACGAACGCGCCGGAGCCATTGCCGTTGCCGCCGGTGCCGATCACCTGCTCGACGCCCGCGCCGAGACGATAGCCGTCAACCTGCTGGCTGTCGTCAAAGTTCAGGTCGACGCCATCGGCTTCTGCGCGGTCCTGGAAGCGGGATTCGACCGCGGTGTTGGTGTAGCCGCCCTTGGCATAGAGCAGGGTGGTCGGGGTGACCTTGGCACCGATACGCGCACCGATATAGAGATCGCGCTTCAGGTTGATGCGATATCCGAACGGCGCGTTGACGTCTTCATCGCCTTCCTGGCTGCCGGTCGAGTCCATATATTCGCCTTCGAGGCCGAGAACGACCGGGCCGGCGTCAATGTCATAGCCGAGAGCGACGCCATAAGCGAAACCGTCGACCGACTGGTCGAGCGTGTTATTTTCGAAAATGCCGTCATTGTCGGTGTCGACATCAACGTCGCTGCCCGAACGCAGCGTATCATAGCCGCCGAGGATTTCAGCGCGGGGACCGGTGAAGGTGGAGTCGGACTGGGCGGCGGCAGGAGCGGCCACGGCAAAGGCACCAACAACGGAAGAGAGGATCAGGGGGGTGATCAGGGGGGATTTCATCATTTTACTCCAATTAACTAACTATGGAACGAAAGCGTTCCGGTGATGTCCGCTATCATTGCGGCTTTATCGTCGACAGCTGGCCAAATACTGGGCGCAATTGATCGGCGAGTAGGGTGAACGGTCCACAGGCCAATGTCGTTCCATCACAAACCGGATAAATTTCGATAAGCTTGGAAAGTTGCAAAAATAGCACGTTTTGATGGTGGAGCCGGGCTGGCGAGGCCGCCCCGTCAGGGTGCTGGAGCAACGAGGGCTCTGCCACCGTCTGGACCATCTGTTGGAACGATAATTTCGTGGTTCCGCAACTATCTATCCAACATCACGCAAAATAACCGGTCCTTGGCCCAAACTTTGACGAACTTTGGCCATTTGGGGCGCTATTTCGACAAGCCGCATTTCGCCCCTATCCGACTTCTGCTAGGTCAGGGCAGAGACAGACAGGAGCCTCCGCCATGACCGCAATCCCCGCCCTCCGCACGCCGGAAGACCGTTTCAACAATCTCCCCGACTTTGATTATCCGGTGGAATACGCCGATGACCTGCCCGGCTATGAAGGATTGCGCGCCGCCTGGGTCGATACCGGGCCAGCTTATGCGGAGAAGACTTTTCTCTGTCTGCACGGCGAGCCGAGCTGGTCGTTCCTCTATCGCAAGATGATCCCGCATTTCACCGCCACCGGCGCGCGGGTGGTGTGCCCCGATTTCTTCGGCTTTGGCCGCTCCGACAAGCCGACCGATTTCGCGACCTATAGCTTCGACTTCCACCGCATTCATATATTGGCTTTGGTCGAGCGGCTCGACCTGAAAAATATCACCCTGGTGGTGCAGGACTGGGGCGGGCTGATCGGGCTGACTCTGCCGGTGGACGCGGCGTTCAAGGCGCGGCTGTCGCGGCTGATCATCATGAACACCGCGCTCGGCCTCGGCACCGGAGCGGGCGACGGCTTCAACGCGTGGAAGCAATATGCGCTGACCGTGCCGGAATTTGACGCCGGCCAGATTATCGCCCGCGGCACGCCCGAGATGGGCGAGGCAGAGATTGCCGCCTATAATGCCCCTTATCCGGATGACCGCTATCAGGCCGGCGCGAGGACCTTTCCGGCGCTGGTGCCGGTCGAGCCGGACATGGACGGGGTTGCGGTCAGCCAGCAGGCGGCGGCCTTCTGGAGCGGCGAATTCTCAGGCCCCAGCTTCATGGCGATCGGCGGCTCCGATCCGGTGCTCGGCCCGCCGGTGATGAAGATGATGCATGGTCTGATCAGGGGCTGTCCCGAACCGCTGCTGATCGAGGAGGCAGGGCATTTCGTGCAGGAATGGGGCGATGTCGTCGCGCCGGCTGCGCTCAAGGCATTCGGGGATATATAGGGCGGGCGGTGATGTTCGGATCGAATCCGTTAGCCCTGAGCTTGTCGAAGGGTGCTTCTCGTCCCGGAGGCGTGGTTCGACAGGCTCACCACTAACGAAATCTATCGGATCGCCGCCAGCTGGTAGAGGAAGTCAGCATAGCCCATGGTGGCGTCGACAAGGCCGGCGACCTTGGCATTGGTCGACTCGACGACATAATATTCATCCGGCGCATGCGCGCCCGCGCCGTGGCCCATGCCGAAATGACCGGCGGGAATGGAGACCGGCGGCGCGGTGAAGGTGGCTCCCGGCCATGATCCGGCGAGCCGCGGATTGAGCGTCGCCGTAATGCCTGCGCGTTCATAGGTGGCCAGCTCGGTGCGGATCAGGCGGCTGTTTTCATCGGTCTCGGTCGGGTCATAACCGCCGCTGACATTGACCTCGACGTCGGGGAATCCTCTGGCATCAAGATGGGCGCGCAATTTGGTTTCGGCTTCTGCGCGGGTCTGGTTGGGAACGAGGCGCAGGTCGATCTTGGCGGTGGCGGCGCCCGGCAGAATGGTCTTGCCGCCGGGTCCGGTATAGCCGGCGACCAACCCTTCTATATTGACTGTTGGTTCCTGGGCGAGGCGTTGCAGCGCTTGCTCGAACGGCAGGTCGTCAATCCAAGTCTCGACGCCCAAAATCGCCTTGCGCTGGGCTTCGTCGGAATTGCGGGCGGTCTCGGCGATCAGGGCCTTCTCGCGCGCGGTCAGCGGCCGGACATTCTCGAACCAGCCGTCGATCGCCGGCGTGTTACCATCTGGCGTGACCAGAGTCTGCAGCGCCTGCACCAGCCGCCAGGTCGGACTGTCGACCATCGCCTTCAGGCTGGAATGAATATCGCCCTTTGGTCCGCGGCCCCATTTTTCGCCGCTGGCTACCAGTTCGAGTTCGACGATGCCCTTGGAACCGAGATTGACGCTGACATTGCCGTTCTTGTCCTGCCAGCTCGCCGGAATGAAGATGCCCTCGCACTTTTTCAGCGCCGCGAGTACATTCGGCTTGGTCGCGACCTGCTTGAAATGCGGCGAGCCAATCTCTTCCTCGCCTTCGGCGATTAGGACAATATTGACGGGAAGTTTTCGGCCCGCGGCGCGGATCGCATGCAGCGCGGCAAGGAAGGTCGCTTCCGGCCCCTTCTGGTTGACCGCCCCGCGGCCCATGATAGCCTTGCCAAAACCGGGCCGGTCGACGATCGCTCCAGCTAGCGGAGGGGAAGACCATTCCGCCGGGTCAAATTGCTTGACGTCATACATGAAATAGATGCCGAGCGTCCGTGGAGCGCCTGCATCGAGCGTCGCGAAGACGCCAGGATACCCGTCGGTTGGAACGATTTCGACATGCTGGAATCCGGCATCCTGGGCCAGCGATGCCATATAGTCTGCTCCTTCGGGCATGTTGCGGTCTTCCGCTGCAATCGAGGGGAGCTTGATCCAGTCCTGAATCCGTTGAATTGACGCTTGGCGACCCGCTTCCGCAGCCCTGCGAATTGCGGACATATCGCTACTGGCCGACAGCGCCATGGCGGGCGAAAGAAACATTGCGCCCGCTCCAGCCATGGCCGCGCCGCGCATAGCCTGACGGCGATCAATCAAAGGGTTGTTGTCTGCCGCAGTCATAAGCATTCTCCCTGTCAGGAGATCATGAATGACTGTAAATCGAAATTATCGCAAGCCTGAACAGCCGACGATTCCTCAGGCCGCCATTGCGGTCTTGCTGAAATGTTCGGTGAAGCGCGGCTGCATCGGCTGACTGGCGACCATCGCCAGCGGCAGAGCGGTTTCGCAGTGCGCGCATTCGGCGCTGAACCGGCCGACGTGCCAGTGCGACTTGCCGCAGCCGGGGCAGCGATTGACGATATCAAGATGATAAAGTGGCTGATAGCCGCGCTCGTGTCCCTGCTCGGCCAAAGATTGAACAGGCTGATTGATGAATGATCTAGGAGATAAGTACATCGTTTCTTCCTTCCTTGGCTGTGCCGAACTTACATCGCTTACTTCGCACCAACTCGCATTTCGTTGCTGTACCAGCGATGAACCGTTCGTTTTGGTAGATGAAATGATAATCGGTTCGTCCAGAATCGATAGGAGTAATTCGACATATCCCGGTGATTTCTGTCACAATCGTGTTCAAATGCCTGATTTTGAGCGGGAAAAATTTCCCGACCGAGTCCCGAATTGAACCAGGGGATTAACGGGCAGGGTTGAAGGACAATGTTAATGCGGTGCCCGGTTCAACCTGCGGGCGACTCAGCGGATCGCAAGGCGCGGCCTGCGCGACCCTCCGTTCAGCACGAGCGGTATCAGCCTGTGCCCAGCTTGCGCCAGGCCAGATCGGCAAATTCGCAGAGCAGCGGGCGGGTTTCGCGCGGATCGATGATATCCTCGACGCTGAACTGCTCGGCGGTGCGGAAGGGCGAGGTGACCTTGTCGAGCTTGGCCTTGATCTCGGCCAGCCGCGCGGCCGGATCGGCGGCGCTTTCGATATCGCTCTTGTAGGCGACCTCGAGACCGCCGGCGATCGGCAGCGAGCCCCAGTCGCCCGACGGCCAGGCGAAGCGATACTGGAAATTCTCGGCATTGCTCATCGCGCTGCCGGCGATGCCATAGGCGCGGCGCACGATCACGCTGGCCCAGGGCACGGTCGCCCGATAGACCGCGTTCATCGCCTGTACGCCATAGCGGATGGTGCCGGTGCGCTCGGCCTCGCCGCCGATCATGAAGCCGGGATTGTCGACGAGATGGACGACCGGCAGATGGAATTGCTCGGCCAGCTTGGCAAAGCGTTCGACCTTTTCCGAGGATTTGGCTTCCCATGACCCGCCGAGAAAGGACGGATCATTGGCGAGAACCGCCACCGGCCAGCCGTCGAGCCGGGCAAAGGCGGTGATCGCGGCGCGGCCCCAGCGCTTGCCCATCTCGAACACGGACCCTTCGTCAAACACCGATGTCATGATCTTGCGCATCGAATAGACCTGCTTGTCGGCGCGCGGAACGGCGGAAAGCAGGCTTTCGTCGCGGCGGTCGACGGGGTCCCAGTTTTCGGTACGGGAAGAGAGCTGGTTCACATTGCTGGGCAGATAGGACAGGAATTTGCGGGCGGTGACAAAGGCCTCCGCTTCGCTGGCGACTTCTTCGTCGACCACGCCGTTGGTGGTGTGAATGTCGGAACCGCCCAGCTGCTCCTTGCTGAGATCATCGCCGATCGCGGCGGCAACAGCGGGACCGGCGGCGAATATCTGCGACAGGCCCCTGACCATGATCGAATAATGGCTGGCCACGGTGCGCGCCGCGCCCATGCCCGCCGTTGGTCCGAGCGCCAGCGCCACCACCGGCACCGTGTCCTGGTTCTTGATGATATCTTCCCAGCCCGGTACCGCCGGGACATAGGTGAAGCCCATATCCTCTAGGCTTTTAACCGACCCGCCACCACCGGTGCCGTCGATCATCCGGATCATTGGTATTCCCAGCGTATGCGCCATCTTCTCGCATTGCGTGAACTTGCGGTGCAGCGCCGCATCCGCCGCGCCGCCGCGCACAGTGAAATCATCGGCGGAGGCAACCACTGGCCGCCCGTCGATATTCGCGCGGCCGAAAATCAGGTTGCTCGGCGCAAAATCCTCGAACGTGCCATCCTCGGCATAGGTCCCGCGCCCGGCGATCTTGCCGATCTCGCGAAAACTGTCCTCGTCGACGATTCCCGCAATCCGCGCCCGCGCATCCAGCTTGCCGCGCCCGTGCTGGCGGGAGACTTTTTCCTCGCCACCCATTTTTTCGGCCAGCCGCTGGCGCTCGGCCAGTTCTTCAAGTTCGGGTTTCCATGTCATGTTAAGGGTTTAACCGAGTGATTAAGCTAGGGGAAGCGGGAAATTATCTGCTGTGCTTGTGCAGTGGGATAGGAGGTTCCATCCACCCCAAAGCTGCGCTTCAGCGAGAAAATATGACGGCTCACTCATCCCCGTAGATCGCGACGCTCTGCTCGCCCTCGCTGGTCGCGCGCCCGCGGTACATGCCGGCGGTGTTAAAGCTGTAGCCGGCCTGACCCCAGGGCGTCGCGTAGATGATGCCGCCGTCGCCGCCCAGTTCGCCGAGTTCGGCGATCACGTCATCGGCGATCTGCTGGATTTCCGCGTCGGACAACATGAATTCGCTGGCGTGGATGATATAGGTGTAATTGCCATCCTCATCCTTTGGCACGGTTAGTTGTGCTTCCTCGATCGCAATCGGCCAGCGCATGCGGATGCGGGCGCAGATTTCGTGGGCGACGCCGAGGCGGATGAAATATTCGCCCGATCCGGTGGCGGAGATCGCGCAGCTGCGGTTGTCGGCATAGGTGCCCGCGCCGATCACGGGACTGTCGCCGATCCGGCCCCAGCGCTTTCCGGTCATGCCGCCGGTCGAGGTGCCGGCGGCCATATTGCCCCCGCGATCGTGCGCTACTGCCCCCACCGTACCGAATTTATAGTCGACATCGGCGGCGCTGATTTCCCTGGCGAGAACGGCTTCAATCTGCTGCAGCCGGTGCGGGGTGGCATAATAATCCGGTGTCACCTGCTCCAGCCCCTGTTCGCGGCTGAACTGGTTGGCGCCTTCTCCGGAGAGCATGACGTGCGGGCTGTTGTCCTTGACCGCGCGCGCCAGCAGGATCGGGTTTTTGGTGCCGTTGATCCCGGCGACCGCGCCGGCTGACAGGTCGCTGCCGTCCATGATGCTGCTGTCGAGTTCGTTGGTCCTGTCCCAGGTGAACACCGCGCCCTTGCCGGCGTTGAAATTGGGATTGTTTTCCAGCGAGATGATGGTGGCGGTGATGGCATTCATGGCGGTGCCGCCGTCTTTCAATATGTCGGAGCCGATGGTCAGGGCCTTGTTCAGCGCAGCCCTGATTTCCGTGTCTTTCTCAGGTGTTATCTTGTCCCGGTCGATGGTCCCGGCACCACCGTGAATGGCGATCGACCAGTTGGCTTCCTCTTCCATATCATCCTGCGCGCTTGCAGCTGCCGTCATGGTCGAAAACAATATTGCCGACCCGAACAGGCCGAATAAATTCCGGATCATTAAACATCTCTCCCGATTGGCTCTTATCATTGTGTCGCCGATTGCGTATATGTCCGATAAACCAGCCCTTCTGACAAGAGCAAAGATATGACCATAGACAATCCATCGCTGCGTCCCTGGCGCGATATCGATCGGCGCAAGTCCCGCCAGATCATGGTCGGTGATGTTCCGGTCGGTGGCGATGCGCCGATTACCGTGCAGACGATGACCAACACCTTAACCTCCGACGCCAAGGCGACGATCGACCAGATCCGCCGCTGCGAAGAGGCGGGCGTCGATATCATCCGCGTGTCCTGTCCCGATGTCGAGAGCACGGCTGCGCTGAAAGAGATCGTGCGTGCCAGCAATGTGCCAATCGTCGCGGATATCCATTTTCACTACAAGCGCGGGATCGAGGCCGCCGAGGCGGGCGCGGCCTGTCTGCGGATCAATCCGGGCAATATCGGTTCTGCGGCGCGGGTGAAGGAAGTCATTGATGCGGCGAAGTCCAACGGCTGCGCGATCCGGATCGGGGTGAACGCGGGCAGTCTGGAAAAGGACCTGCTGGAAAAATATGGCGAGCCTTGTCCCGAGGCTCTGGTCGAAAGCGCGCTCGACCATATCAAGATATTGCAGGACCATGATTTTCACGAGTTCAAGGTGGCGGTGAAGGCATCCGACGTGTTTCTCGCGGTTGCAGCCTATTCACAGCTTGCCGATGCAGTCGATTGCCCGCTGCATCTCGGCATTACCGAGGCTGGCGGCCTGATCGGCGGCACGGTGAAAAGTTCGATCGGCATGGGCAATCTGCTCTGGGCCGGGATTGGCGACACGATCCGCGTAAGCCTGTCGGCGGAACCCGAAGAGGAAGTGCGCGTCGGCTATGAAATGCTCAAGGCGCTTGGCCTGCGCACGCGCGGCGTCCGGGTGGTCAGCTGCCCGAGCTGCGCGCGGCAGGGTTTTGACGTGATCCGCACGGTGCAGACGCTGGAGGAACGGCTGCAGCATATCCGCACGCCGCTGTCGCTCTCGGTGCTCGGCTGCGTCGTCAACGGGCCCGGCGAAGCGCGCGAGACCGACATCGGTATCACCGGCGGCGGCAAGGGCAAGCATATGGTCTATCTCTCCGGCGTCACCGACCATCATGTGGCGGATGATGATATGGTCGATCATATTGTGAAGCTGGTTGAAGCGAAGGCGGCGGAGATCGAGGCGGGGATTAGCGAGGCGGCTTGAAGGGTTGTGCGGTCATAATGACCGTTCGCCCTGAGCCTGTCGAAGGGCCTTTCCGGGCTATTGCTTTGTCGGTGTTGCGAGGGCCAAGGTGCTTCGACAGGCTCAGCACGAACGGGATTACGAGAAGTTCATTTTGTGCTAAAGAGCAATTCTGCCAATTTTAGCTGACGGATGATCCATCATGACCCCGACCCGCAAACGCGCAACCGACTTCCACCCTCATATTCTCGAGATATTCGACGGTTATGTCCATGGCGTGATCTCGAAGCGCGATTTTATCAAGCAGGCCGGGAAATTTGCCGCCGCCGGAGTGACCGGGGCGATGATCCTTGATCAATTGCAGCCCAATTATGCCTGGGCGGCGCAGGTCGAGCCGGATGATCCGGCGATCATTGCCGAGCGGATCAGCTATGACAGCCCCGAAGGCCATGGCACAATCAACGCGCTGATGGCCAAGCCGGCGGGGGCGACTGATAAGCTGCCTGCGGTTCTGGTGATCCACGAAAATCGCGGGCTCAACCCCTATATCGAGGATGTCGCGCGGCGGGTGGCCAAGGCCGGTTATCTGGCGCTGGCGCCCGACGGCCTGTCCCCGCTGGGCGGCTATCCCGGCAATGATGACGACGGGCGGACGATGCAGCGGACGCTCGACGGCGCGAAACTGATGGAAGATTTCTTCGCCGCTTTTGAATTTCTGCGCGATCATGACGGATCGACCGGCAAGGTGGGCGCGGTCGGTTTCTGCTATGGCGGTGGCGTCTGTAATGCGCTGGCCGTGGCCTATCCCGATCTGGCCGCATCGGTACCCTATTACGGACGCCAGCCGGACGCGGCGGATGTCCCAGCGATCGAAGCGCCGCTGATGATCCATCATGCCGGCAATGACGAACGGATCAACGCCGGCTGGCCGGCCTATGAAGCCGCATTGTCGGAGCATCAGAAAGAATATAGCGTCCATTTCTATCCCGATGTG
The DNA here is from genome assembly GCF_013371215.1 of Parasphingorhabdus flavimaris. Classification (GTDB taxonomy): domain Bacteria; phylum Pseudomonadota; class Alphaproteobacteria; order Sphingomonadales; family Sphingomonadaceae; genus Parasphingorhabdus; species Parasphingorhabdus flavimaris. The sequence goes on along the minus strand of NZ_JABWMH010000005.1, from coordinate 37,794 downwards.
AACCACGGTTTCCACAATGACACGACGCCGCGCTATGACGAGGAAGCGGCGAGATTGTCGTGGAAACGGACGCTGGCCTTTTTCGCTGCGCATCTGCGCGGCTAGCGGGCAAGGCGGGCAATCAGCTTGTGTCGCTTAGCGGCATGGTCTCGCTCTCCAGCCAGTTGCCGACATCCGACAGCTGCTCGGGCCGGGCATTCTGTAAAACCTGCGCCGCCAGATCCACGAGTGTGACTGTCTTCAAACTGTCCCGAAACGCGCGCTCGGCGACAGCGAAAGCCGAAGCAATTTGGCAGGGGTTCCTGCAGTCCTTTCGCTTCAGGCCACAGGGCCCGTTCTGCCGGATTTCGGTGCAACGGAAAGCGGGGGCATGGCCTTCGATCGCCGCGGTGATATCCCAGAGCGAGATGCCGGTGGCGGGCTTTGCCAGCCGGTAGCCGCCATGGGCGCCGCGCGAGGATTGCGCGATCCCGGCCTTGCTGAGCGCCTGCAACTGCTTCGCCATATAGGCGGTGGGCACGTCGTGATAGCGGGCGAGCGCTTCGGCTTTCAGGCCGCGGCCTTCCGGCAATGCGATCATCATCACCGCGGCATGGGCGGCCCACTCAACCCCTTTGGAAATCTGCAAGATTTGACTCTCTGTTTAATTCGGACAATATATATCCGAATAACATGGACTCGGGTTGATTTGAAGGACAAAATTGCATGCTGATGGGAAAACCCGACTTGCTCGACCGCGTGGCGCAGATGTTGGTGCTGGGTGTGGGCCTGTTCGCTTTGTTGTTTGGCCTGTTCATGATCATTTGGCCGCTCGACTGGTATGTCGCCATCCCAACGGTGATCACCACCGGACCGCCGAACCAGCATTTCATCCGCGATATCGGGATTGCCTATGCGGCCTGCGGGGTCATCCTGCTTTACGCGAGCATCAATATCCACATGCGCTGGCTCGCCGCTTTTGCGGGCGCATTATGGCTGTCGCTGCACGGGGTTCTGCATATTTACGAAGTCTCGGTCGGGATCTGCTCGCCCGACGCCTTTGTCGCCGATGCGCCCGGTGTGCTGGGGCCGCCACTGCTGGTGTTCCTGGCGCTTGGCATCTTGTTTGTCCGTCAGCGCGTGGCGCCAGCGGGTATTCCAAAACCGCTATTGCTCAAGGCCTCGACAGCGGGAGCCGATGAGAGCGAAAAGCAATATCTTGAGGAAATCGCTGCCGCGCCCGGTCGTGCATTTGAAAAATTCGCCCATTTCCTGCCCGCGTCCCTGCATCGCCATGCCGCTCCCGCGCATCTTTGCCACGCGGCGCGCCTGGGCGCCAATATGGTCGAGGATTGCGGTCCCTGTGCGCTGAGTTCGGCGCAATGGGCGCTGTTCGACAATGTGCCGCGGGAAACGGTCAATCGCTGGCTGAGAGGCGATCCGGATATGCCGGAAGACGAGGCGCTGGCGCTGCAATTCGGCCGGGCGATTGGCTTGCAGTCGATCGATGCCTTTGAACTCGGTGACCGGATCGAGGCGCAATATGGCCGTGATGTCCGTTTCGAGCTGGCGATGGCTGCTGCAATGGTGCGCGCCTTTCCCGCGATGAAACGCGGGCTTGGCCTGACAAAAGCCTGTTCCCTCACGCCGCTGGAAGTGTAATAGCCGGTGGATGAGATTCTTGCTGCTTGCTCTGGCCGGTCTGGCCCTTGTTCCCCTGTCTGCCGTGTCGGCAGAACCGCATGGTGGTGATCACCCCGAAGCCCGGCCGTTCGATCAGGAAGCAGACGCCTCGGCGCTGATCGATGCGGCGCTGGCGCGTGCCCAAATTGCCGAAAAGCGGGTGATTGCCGTGATGGGGGCCAACTGGTGCCATGACAGCCGCGGACTGGCGGGATGGTTCGCCGAGCCGCGTTTCGACGCGATGCTGAAGCCCAAATATGAAATTGTCTATGTCGATGTCGGCTACAAGGACCGGAATATCGATATCGCGAAGCGCTTTGGTGTGAAAGCGATCAAGGGTACGCCGACGGTTCTGGTGCTGTCGGCGGACGGGGCGTTGCTCAACCGCAGGTCAGCACCGAAATGGCGCAATGCCGCGAGCCGCACGGAAGAGGATATCTTCACCTATTTCGCACAATTTTCTCCCGAACTCTGAACCGAAGGAAAGCAGGTGCCCCGCGCATTGACCTATGTTCTGATCCTGTTGGCGGTAATCGCCGTGGCTCTATTTTTTTTGCCGCTGAGGCTTGCTGTGGGTGTGGCCGGGCTGGAAGGTTCGCGCTTCTCGGCGAAGGCCATCTCCGGATCGGTCTGGAACGGACGGATCGAGGGCGCGCAGATTGGGCCGTTTCCGCTCGGCGATCTAGACGCCGGGGTCCGGTTCCTGCCGCTGCTCACGGGAAGGTTGCTGATGGATCTGGAGCGACCGGCGACTCCCGGCGATGACGGACTGGTCGCGACTGTCGGCAAGGCGGGCAAAAGCCTGCTGGTGCAGGATGTCACAACGGTACTTGGCGTTGGCCGCCAACTGGCGCCGCTGCCAGCCTCGGATATCGACCTGCGCGGGGTTAGCATCAGCTTTGCCGGAGGTCGATGCCAGTCGGCGAGTGGCCAGGTGCGGGTGTCGCTGGATGGGAATATTCCGGGACTCGACCTCAAGCAGGGCTTGCTAGGCAATGCACAATGTCAGGACGGCGCGCTTGTGCTGCCGCTGCAAAGCGGTTCCGGCATGGAGCAGTTGACGCTGAAACTCGAAGGCAACGGCTTCTATACCGCACGGCTGTTCCTGTCGGGTAGCGACCGTGCATGGACATTGCTATTGCCGACGCTGGGCTTCCGCAACGTTCCGGGAGGCTATGCGATCAAGGTGGCTGGCCGGTTGAACCGTTGACATCAATTAGCAGCGGGGAGTCTCCCGTCACGTCAACGTCTATAGTGATAAAGGTTATATCTTTTTTTGCGGAGGGTTTTTCTGCCGGACAGTTTTTCGAACAGCGATCTCAGCCCTTGCATCGGGACATTGATCATCCACCCTCCCGTCTTTACCATTAGCAAACCGATTGTTGCGGGCGGGACAAGAGGAAAAATATAGAAATGTTTCAGCACAAGCCTCGATGCAGAGGATTGGTTGGTCTTGCGGACTAGCAGGGCTGTAAATAAAAACGACAATAGCATGTAAAGACTGATTACGAGCGCCAAACCGATGGGTGTTTGCACAGTTAGATTCCTTCTATCTATGTTCGCACTGCTCCTCTGGTCATAGAGTATTCCGAATCATTAGCTCAAAATCGACCCTTTACATCAGTTTACATCTGGTCGGTTCTCAATTCAAGGTGGCTATTCCAGGTGGGCCAGAATAGTCCCAGACAGTTGATTCAAGAAGCTATAGACCTCGTTTGAAACCTCAGGAGCAAGACCGGAAAATGTCAGGCAAATTGAAATTCTCGATTCTCGATCTTTCCTCGGTGTTGCAGGGAGGTGATGTCAGAGGCGCACTCGACCGGTCGCTGGCGCTCGCGCAACACGGCGAGGCTCTCGGTTACGAACGGTTCTGGATGGCGGAGCATCACGGAATGGAAGGCATTGCCAGCGCAGCAACGGCGGTGGCTCTGGCGCATATCGGGCAGGGGACCAAATCGATCCGGATTGGTGCCGGCGGGATAATGCTGCCTAACCACGCGCCGATGGTGATTGCCGAGCAATTCGGGACGCTCGAAGCGCTCTATCCGGGACGGGTCGATCTGGGCCTCGGTCGCGCGCCCGGTTCCGATCAGCGTACAGCCCAGGCGTTGCGCCGCAATCTGACTAGCGACGCGAATGAATTCCCGCGTGATGTCTTGGAGTTGCAGGCCTTTCTCGCGGGGGATGACAGGCTCGGCATCAAGGCGACGCCGGGACAGGGGACGAATATTCCGCTATATATATTGGGCAGCAGCCTGTTCGGCGCGCAACTCGCAGCGGCTCTCGGCCTGCCTTACGCCTTCGCATCCCATTTCGCGCCGCAGATGCTCGATGATGCACTGACAATTTACCGGCGTGACTTCAAGCCGTCAGAACAGCTTGCCGAGCCATATGTGATCTGCGGTTTCAACATCTTTGCCGCAGATAGCAGCGAGGAAGCGGAGTTTCATGCCACTTCGATGCTGCAGAGCTTTGTCGCGCTGCGCACCGGCAATCCGGGCAAGCTGCCACCGCCGGTTGAAGGCTATCGCGAAAGCCTGCCGCCTCAGGCCCAGGCCATCCTCGAGCAGACGCTTCAGGGTAGCGCCGTCGGATCGCCGGATGAAGTGAAGCAGGGTATCGAGCGGTTCATCGAACGCACCGGCGCCGACGAGTTGATCATAGCGGGGTCGATCTTCGATCAGGCTGCCCGCGAAAAAAGCTATGCCATCGCCGCCGATATTCGCGATCAGATCGCGGGCTAGGGCCAATTTCGTTTCACACAAGTCTTGATTTTATGAACGGGTCTGCGCATGACTCTGGCCGATCAAAAATCCGGAATAGACGTCCCCGAGGGAGAAGAAATATTGCCACGTTCAGGTAGAAATTCAGCGCTTAGAGACTTCCTGAAAAGTGAAGCAGCGGGCGGCATATTGCTGATGTTTTCCGCCGCGCTGGCGATGGTGGTGGCCAACAGCCCGCTTTATGAAATGTACCATCATTTCCTGCATGAAATTAAGGGGCCGGTCCTTTCTGCAAAACTGGGTCCCATGACCCCGCATTTGTGGATCAATGACGGGTTGATGGCGATCTTCTTCCTGCTCGTCGGACTGGAAATCAAGCGGGAATTTGTCGACGGCCGGCTCAATAGCTGGGATCGCCGACGTCTGCCGGTGGTCGCTGCTGCGGCCGGGATGGCGGTTCCGGCGCTGATCTATCTGGTCATCGTCAAGGATTTTCCCGCACTCTACAACGGCTGGGCGATACCGGCGGCGACCGATATTGCCTTTGCAATCGGCGTGCTGGCCCTGCTCGGACCGCGCGCGCCGACTTCGCTCAAATTGTTTCTGGTTACCGTCGCGATCGTCGACGACATGGGCGCAGTGGCGATTATCGCTCTGGTCTATACTGCGGAGATCAACGGCGCTGCCCTCCTCGCCAGCGCGGCGATACTGGCGATCATGTACACGATGAACCGCAACGGCGTACTCAAGCTCTGGCCCTATCTGATTTTCGCTGCATTGCTCTGGTATGCGGTGTTGATGTCCGGCGTCCATGCGACGATAGCCGGCGTATTGGCGGCGATGGTCATCCCGATCGTGGTCACGCCGACCTCGCCGGATGCCGAAAATTCTCCGCTTCACCGGCTCGAACACGCGATTTCGCCGTGGAGCGCATTCCTGATCGTGCCGGTATTCGGCTTTGCCAATGCCGGCGTCTCGCTTCAGGGCATCGGCATGGACCAGATTTTCGCACCTTTGCCATTGGGTATCGCTGCCGGCCTGTTCTTCGGCAAGCAGATCGCGATTTTCGCCAGCGTCTGGATTTCGGTCAAAACCGGCTTCGCCGGACGGCTGGGCGGCGCGAGCTGGCTGCAGGTCTATGGGGTCGCGATGCTCTGCGGCATCGGTTTCACGATGAGCCTGTTCATCGGGGCACTGGCCTTCCCGGGCAATGAGCTCCTTATCGAGGAGGCCAAGATCGGCGTGCTCGGCGGATCTCTGCTTTCCGCGGTCGTCGGTTTCTGTGTCCTGCGCTTTGCGCCGCAGGGACGGCATCTGGAATCGCTGGACGAGGATGAAGCCGAGGAGCTGCTCGAGGCATTGCCGAATAGCGAAGCGCAGAAGCTGAAAGACGCTCTGTGAAAAACACCGGGCTTGTTGCCGCTGCCTGTCTGGCTATCTCGGCCTGTGCGCCGGCTGTCGAGCCATTGCCTGCCCCCGTTGTCACCGACACGATCGGCCTGAAAGCAGCGAATGAACTTGGCGATATCGCCGCTGACTATGTGAAGCTTACGCTTGCTCTCGGCGAAAAGGAAGCCGGCTATGTTGATGCATATTATGGCCCGCCGAAATGGGCGGAAGCGGCCAAGAACGATCCGCGCGATATGCGCGAACTGGGCAATGCGATTGTCGATCTGATGCTCCGGCTTGACGCGCTCGCCACCAGCGATGATCCGCTGCTCGAGGCCCGCAAGCGCTTCCTCTCCGCCCAGCTCGAAGCCGCGCTCACCCGCCATGCGATGATGCAGGACGAGGTCTTTCCATTTGCCAAGGAAGCCAAGGGCTTGTTCGGAGTGACGCCGGAGCTCAGGCCGCTGGCCGAATTTGATCCCGTCCTCGAGGAGATCGAGAATATAGTCCCCGGCGAAGGGCCGCTGAGCAAGCGCGTGGCGGCTTTTGAAAATGATTATATCATCCCCAAAGACCGGCTGAAGAATGTGTTCGACACCGCGATCGCCGAGTGCAAGGCACGGACCGCAGCCTATTTCGATCTGCCCGCCGGCGAGAATTTCAAGATGGAGTTCGTGACCGGAAAAAGCTGGAGCGGGTATAATTATTATCAGGGCAATTATCAGAGCCTGATCCAGATCAACACCGACCTGCCGATCTTCATCGGCCGCGCGGTCGATCTCGGTTGTCACGAAGGCTATCCCGGCCATCATGTCTTTAATATGCTGCTCGAGCGCAATCTGACCAATGGCCGCGGCTGGCAGGAATTCTCCGTCTATCCGCTCTATTCACCGCAAAGCCTGATCGCCGAGGGCTCGGCCAATTATGGTATCGAGCTGGCGTTCAGCGGGCAGGAGCGGCTGGATTACGAGCGCGACGTGCTTTACCCGCTCGCCGGCCTAAATCCCGACACGGCGGCGGCCTATTGGGCGCTGCAGATCGCCAAACAGGCATTGAGCGGCGCGCGGATGACGATTGCACAGCAATATCTGGATGGTGAAATCACTCGCGATCAGGCGATTGCCCTCAATCAGAAATATCAGCTGGTCTCGGCAGAACGCGCGGCGCAGATGACCGACTTCAACGAACAATATCGCAGCTATGTGATCAACTATGGCCTCGGCATGGAAATGGTCCGCGACTGGATCGAAGCCCAGGGCGACGCGCCGGTGTGGCGCTGGAAGGCGATGGAGCGGTTGCTGAGCGAACCGGTGTTGCCGGAGGATCTGTTAGGCGAATTGGCTGAAGAATAACGAACTGGAACTTTTCTGAGTTCAGCGGGCTATTCCACGCCTGTCTTCCCTGGAAAAGAAGAGGAAGCTGTCGGCCCAACCGCCGAAAAACCCAGCCAAATTTACCCCCGTAATAATTGTGAACATCCCTGCCGAATCCCTCTTGCGCATTGCAAAAATCGGCGTAATCCAAGCGCAGTTTTTCGGGACAGGATCGCTGCATGGCTTTCAGTTTTTTCGGACGTATCAAACCCCTCGACGCAATTTTGGCAACAGCAGAGAAAAAGGCGCTAGCCCGCACTCTCGGCCCGGTTCAGCTCACCTTGCTGGGTGTCGGAGCGATTATCGGGACCGGCATTTTCGTCCTGACCTCAGAAGCGGCGCAGAAGGCCGGGCCGGGAATGATGTGGAGCTTCGTCATCGCCGGGCTGGTCTGCGCGGTTGCCGCGCTCTGCTATTCGGAACTGGCCTCGATGGTGCCGGTGTCGGGCTCGGCCTACACGTATACATATGCCGTGATGGGCGAGCTGCTGGCCTGGATGGTAGGCTGGGCGCTAATCCTGGAATATGCAGTGGCGGCGAGCGCGGTTTCGGTCGGCTGGTCGGGCTATTTTGTCGGCCTGCTGGCCAATGCGGATATCCATTTGCCCACGGCGCTGACTATTGGCAGTTATGCGCCGGGCGGGCTGATCAACCTGCCGGCGTTGATCATCGCTTTGCTGGTTACCTTTCTGCTGATGATCGGGACCAGCGAAAGCGCCAAGGTCAACGCGGTGCTGGTCGCAATCAAGGTTTCGGCGCTGACCATGTTCATCGTGCTAACCCTGCCGATGATGCAAGGGCAGAATTTCGATCCCTTCATGCCCAATGGCTGGTTTGGTGAAAGCCGTGGTTTCGGCGCGGTTGGCGCTGCGGCTTCGATCTTCTTCGCCTATGTCGGTTTCGATGCGGTCTCGACTGCGGCGGAGGAGACCAAGAACCCTCAGCGGAACGTACCCATCGGTCTGATCGGCAGTCTTGCCATCTGCACCATTTTCTATCTGCTGGTCGCGGCCGGGGCCATTGGCACGGTCGGCGCGCAACCGATTGTGGACGCCGCGGGTAACACGCTCGCTCCAGGAAGCAGTGCATTTGCTGCACAGTGCCAGACATTGCTGACCGCCGGGAAAGAGCCGCTGGTGTGCAGCCACGAAGCGCTGGCCTTTGTCCTGCGGACGATCGGTCATCCTGCTCTGGGCAATGTCATCGGCATCGCTGCCTTCCTTGCGCTGCCTTCGGTGATCCTGATCATGCTGTTCGGCCAGACCCGGATTTTCTTCGTCATGGCGCGCGATGGCCTGCTGCCGGAAAAGCTTGCGACCATCCATCCGAAATGGAAAACGCCCCATATCGTGACGGCCATAACCGGCGTTGCCGTTTCGGTCTTTGCGGCATTTCTGCCGGTCGGGAAGCTGGCTGATATCTCGAATTCGGGAACTTTGTTCGCCTTTCTGATGGTCGCCGTCGCGGTGCTTATCTTGCGCAGAACCGATCCTGACCGGCATCGTCCGTTTCGTACGCCACTGGTCTGGATCGTTGCTCCGTTGGCTATTTTCGGCTGTCTGGGGCTTTTCTATAACCTGCCGCTGGAAGCGAAGCTGGTGTTGCCGGTCTGGGGAGGTCTCGGGCTGTTGCTCTATTTCGCTTATGGATATCGAAAGAGCCATGTCGGGCGCGGCAGTATTGAAGTCCACGAATCGGATGCGGATGCGCCACCCCAGCCTGTTCCGCCGATTAGTGACCATTGATCGGCTTCCTGCGTCCGCAAAATTCGGCCTGCCATTAACTATCTGCTAACCAATTTCGTTCAGTCCGGTTCCTGGAACATGAAATGCGTCTGCAAGTGGCGCTTTATGGACAGGGACCAGAATTATGACCACGCAGGGAAAACCCGCAGACACACCGGTAGATGTGGCAATCATTGGCGCGGGGCCGGCTGGCCTGACCGCTGCCTATTTGCTGAGCAAGAAGGGCCTCAAGGTCACCGTTATCGAGAAAGACCCCAAATATGTCGGGGGGATCAGCCGGACGGTGGAGCATGAAGGTTTTCGTTTTGACATTGGCGGACATCGCTTCTTTTCCAAGAGCCAGGAAGTGGTCGATCTGTGGAACGAAATCCTGCCCGACGACTTCATTCAGCGACCGCGGATGAGCCGCATCTATTATGAAGGCAAATTTTACAGCTACCCGCTGCGCGCCTTTGAAGCGCTGTGGAACCTCGGCATCTGGCGCTCGACGCTTTGCATGCTAAGCTATGGCAAGGCCAAGGTCTTCCCGAACAGGAATGTAAAGAGCTTCGAGGACTGGACCGTCAACCAGTTCGGCTACAAGCTCTATTCGATCTTCTTCAAGACCTACACCGAGAAGGTCTGGGGCATGCCTTGTGATGAAATGTCGGCGGACTGGGCGGCGCAGCGGATCAAGGGCCTCAGTCTCTGGAACGCGGTCACCGATGGCCTGAAGCGCTCGCTCGGCCTCAACAAGAAACCCAATGACGGACAGGAAGTCAAAACCCTGCTCGAGACCTTTCGCTATCCCCGCCTCGGCCCCGGCATGATGTGGGATGCGGCCAAGGCCCATGTCGAAGCCAAGGGCAATGAAGTGCTGATGGGTTACAGCCTCAAGCAGCTCGCCCAGGATGCCGACGGCAACTGGCGCGTGAGCGCGACGAGCGCTGACGGCGAGACCATCATCAATGCGAAACACGTGATTTCGAGCGCACCGATGCGAGAGCTTGCGACCCGGATTCATCCGCTGCCGCAAAGCCTGCCGGAAGCACAGGATCTCAAATATCGCGATTTCCTGACCGTGGCGATCATGGTCAAGTCGGAAGACCTGTTCCCCGACAACTGGATCTATATCCATGATGACCGGGTGCAAGTCGGCCGCGTGCAGAATTTTCGGAGCTGGTCACCGGAAATGGTGCCGGACGAGAATATCGCCTGCGTCGGGCTGGAATATTTCTGCTTCGAGAATGACGGCCTATGGTCGTCGTCCGACGAAGATCTGGTCGAACTGGCCAAGAAGGAAATGGCGATCCTTGGCCTGTGCAAGCCCGAAGATGTCGTCGGCGGCGCGGTTGTCCGTCAGGAAAAAGCCTATCCGGTCTATGATGACAGCTACGAAGACAATGTCGCTACGATGCGCGATGATCTCGAAAGCCGCTTCCCGACCCTGCACATGGTAGGCCGCAACGGGATGCACCGCTATAATAATCAGGATCACGCGATGATGACCGCGATGCTGACAGTGGAAAATATCGAGGCCGGCACCCGCAAGTGGAACGTCTGGAATGTCAACGAAGACGCCGAATATCACGAAGCGGGCGACGAAGGCGCGCAGACGATAGTCGCCGAAGAAATCAGTGAAGACCGTGCCGCCGCTCTCGAAAGCATGCGCGATGTTCCGACCCGGATCGAGGAAGAAAAACCAGCGTCACGGGCTGCCTGAAATGGAACGCAGCGGTACAGACAGGCGGTCGACGGTCGGTGGTTGGGTGGGCAGTCTGCCTGCTCCACTGGCGCTGCTCAACCGTTTCTCGATTACCCGCTATTTGCTGGCCAGCGTCGTCAGCCTGGCCTTTGACGTTGCCCTGTTCATGGTTCTGGTTGCCTTCCTGTTCGACCCCGGCTGGGCTTCGGCGGCGGGTTATAGTGCGGGGATTGTCGTGCACTGGCTGATTTCTTCCAGTTTCGTTTTTCCGGGCAAGGCGCGCGACGGCGCGGCGCTGCAATTGCAGCGGATCGGTTTCCTCGGAACTGCGGTGCTCGGGCTGGGGATAACCGTCAGCATCGTGAGCTGGCTGGTTGAAGCGGGCGCACTTCCGGTCATTGCGAAAGCGGCGGCCGTGATCGTCAGTTTCTTCTGCGTATATTTGACCCGCAAATACGGAGTGTTCCGGTGAGCTACATGGACAATGCCATCGAAGCGCCTGCACCCGCTCGTCTGATCACCCCGGATTTGGCAAAATTCATGAACTGGGCTCTGGTCTGGATCATCTTGGCCAATATTCCCTTCGTGGCAATGTGGATGGTGGGTGCGCCGCCGCGCGCGCTACCTATCGCGCTGGCAGGATTTGCCGGTCTGATCGCCAAGAGGATGTCGCACCCTTTGCAGTGGCTTGCCTTCGTCGGGGTGATGATTTTTTCCCTCCTCTCGTTTGTATCGGGCCTGTTCAACCTGACCCTGAATTCTCTGGTCTATTCGCTGCAATTTTTTGCCGAGATCAAACCGAGCAATTCGATCGAGTATATTGCCGCAACAATCGTGATTATCGGTATCCTGATCGGCAGCTGGTTTCTGCTCAAGCGCGACACCAACTTTTCCAAACCGCTGCATATTCTGCTCGGCGGCGCGTTGATCTTCGGGCTTGTTGGAGCGGATGCGGCGGTGGGCGAGGGAATGCGCGGCCATTATTTCCGACCGGCCCCTGCAGGCACGGCCTTTGAATCGGCCGTCAGCAAATCCGGTTTCGCCGCCCGCGCGGATGGCAAGCGCCATTTGGTTATAATCATGGTGGAATCGCTTGGCTTGCCCAGGGAGAACCAGGCAATGTCCGACAAGCTGTTCGCTTACTATAATGATAGCGCGATCAACGCGCGCTATCATGTGAGCCAAGGCAACAGCAAATATTATAACAGCACCACGGCTGGTGAAATGCGCGAACTATGCGGTCGTTGGGGTGATTATTACGAACTGCTCGAAACCACCGATCCCGAGAAATTGAACTGCTTACCCGCTCAACTTGCCAAAAAAGGCTATGTCACGCAGGCAATGCACAGTTTCAAGGGCCCGTTTTTCAAGCGGGATGTCTGGTATCCTAAAATCGGCTTTCAAAAGCGCGAATTTGCCGCAGAACTCCAAGAACGCGGCGCAGAATGGTGCGGCGGAGTTTTCGCCGGCGCCTGCGACCGACAGGTGCCGAAAATGCTGGCCGAAAACCTGAAGCGGGCGAAGCAGCCTGTTTTTCAATATTGGCTGACGCTGAACACCCATTTGCCGGTTCCGACCGAGCTGAACCTCAACGTAGATAATTGCGAACAAGTGTCGGCCGAACTGGCCCGCGACTATCCGATGATCTGCCGCCAGTTCGCGATTTTTGACGATATCGACAAGGCGCTGATCAAGGAAATCACGGCGCGTGATTTTCCGGAGGCGGACATATTGCTGGTCGGTGATCACATGCCGCCGTTCTATGACCGGCACCATCGTTCACAATTTGATCCAGAGCGGGTTCCGTGGCTTTACCTGAAGGCCAAAGGCTCACAGCCCGAGGGGTAAATCTGTTGGAACGTTTACGCGGTAACATCCCACTATTGCTGATCTGGCTCGCGGTCTGTGCGGTACTCATATCCGTGACCTACAGCCAAATCATTACGGGTATCGGCTGGGATCCGGACGATCAGCTTCGCATGGTTCAACTACGGGACTGGCTGAGCGGACAGAGCTGGTTCGACACCACACAATATCGCATCGGCGCGCCGGACAGCCAGCCGATGCACTGGCCGCGCTGGATCGAACTGCCGCTGGCATCGGTGTTCCTGTTGCTCAAGCCACTGCTAGGTGTGACGAACGCGGAAATCGCGGCGATGGTCGTCGTGCCATTGGTCACTCTGGGCATCACGATGTGGCTGGTCACGAAAATCACCGAGGAGGTTTTCGATCGCAATCTCGCGCTTCTGGCCGCTGCGCTTCTGGCGACCGCGGTCCCTATTCTTGCCCAGATTCGGCCGATGCGCGTGGATCACCATGGCTGGCAGATCGTGCTTGCGCTGACGGCAATGTGGACGATGTTCTGGCCGGACAATCGCAAGGCAGGAATTGCACTGGGTGCAGCCCTGGCGCTTTGGCTCTCGATTTCGCTGGAGGGATTGCCGCTGTCGGCGGCATTTGTCGTGCTGCTGGTCTGGCGATGGGTCTTCCAGACGGAAGAAGGAGTTCGGCTGTTCTGGACGCTCTTGTCCTTCCTGATATTCAGTTTTCTGCTATATTTTGGCGCACAGGGCAGCTTCGACAGCGCAATCAACTATTGTGACGCGATTTCTCCGGCGCATTTATGGGCCTGCACCACTGCTGCCGCGATCATTTTGCCGGCGATCAGATATCTCCCGGCCAATATGGCCGTGCGGACCGGCGGCCTCGCCGTCGCCGCCGTAGCCGGACTGGCCGTTCTCCACGCTTTTGCTCCACAGTGCATGGGCGGTGCATTCAATACGCTCGATCCATTGGTCCGCGAATATTGGCTGGTCAATGTCCTCGAAGGCTTGCCGATCTGGTATCAGAAATGGAAGACGATGGTTGGATTGCTCGGCGGCGCGATCGTTGTCGGTTTGGGCAGTCTGATTTATATCGTGCGGTCGCAACCTGAACAAATTGATCGCGGGAAATTGTTTATCCTCGGCTATGCGTTTCTCTGGGCATTGCTGCTCTCGGTGTTTGTACAGCGCGCCACCGCTGTTGCCGCCGCCTTTGCCGTACCGCTCATGGTTTGGGCCGTGCATCAGGCATTTGTAAAGGCACGCGGTGTCAAACGTCCGCTGCCCCGTATATTCGCAACCGCGGCGGTCGTGTTTCTGATCATGCCCGGGCCGCTCGCCATCGCTGTCGTCAACGCAGTCTCCGGAGAGGACAAGACGAGCGACGGGAAGGTCGAAGGCGCTGGGTGCCGTGACGGTGATTCACTTGAACGGCTCAATGGTTTGCCGCAGTCCAATATCGTCGCTCCATTCAATTTCGGACCGCGGATATTGCTGCTGACTCCGCATAATGTGCTCGCGACAAGCCACCATCGAAACGACAGGGCGATGGCTGATCAGATCAGGGTTTTCACATCGGCTCCCGAGGAGGCCCGCCGGATACTGGACGCGCATTCGATCCGTTATATCGTCGCCTGCTACGACGAAGCCGAACTCAACATATATGCGAAAAACTACCCGGAGGGCTTGTGGGCACAATTGGTAGACGGGCAAAAACCGGACTGGCTGAAGCCTGTCCATATTCGGGACAGCAATCTGGATATTTGGATGGTAAGGTCAAAAAAGTTGAGTAACTCTATGTAAAGGCTGTTATGTAAAAAATAAAAATGTCGCAATAAATCAGAACCATGGAGAATGGAATGGCAGCGGTCACCGGATTGGGAGGGGTTTTTTACACGGTGAAAGACCCGGCGGCTACACGTCAATGGTATAAGGAATTTCTGAATCTGGACGGAGAATATGGCCCGATGCTCAACTGGGCGGAGGACAAAAGTGACCGGCCGTTCAGCCTGATCAGCCATTATGCCGAAGACAGCGGTTATCTGAAACCGAGCGAGGCTTCGTTCATGATCAACCTCCGGGTCGACGATCTGGACGCTTATGTCGAGCAACTCAAAGACAAAGGCATCGAAATTCTCGGCCAGATTGACGAAGGCTATGGCAAATTTGCCTGGATCCTCGATTGCGACGGGATCAAGCTCGAATTCTGGCAGCAGGTCGAAGCGCCGGAAAGCTGATCGTCGAACCTAAGCGGGGATAAACTTGAGCGCGAGTCCGTTGAGACAATGCCTCTTGCCGGTCGGGCGGGGGCCATCATTGAAAATATGACCGAGATGTCCGCCACAGCGCGCGCAATGAACTTCGGTGCGGGGATAACCGATTTTCAGGTCCCGCGATGTCCCGATCCGATCCGGGGCTATCGGTTTCCAAAAGCTTGGCCAGCCGGTCCCGCTGTCATATTTCGCGTCTGATCCATAGACTGCGAGATTGCATCCGGCACAGGCAAATACGCCCTTGCGTTTCTCCTTGTTGAGCGGGCTCGAATAAGCGCGTTCGGTACCGGCTTGCCGCAAAATTCGGTAACGGGCCGGGCCTAGCCGCCGTTTCCATTCTTCGGGCGTTCGATTGATCTTGAACGTTCCGCCGGGCCGGGCGTTAGCGTCGTTGAACAAGCCCGAGAGGCTGATCGCGCCATAAGCACCGGCAGCGACTAGGGTTCCGGATATGACGGTGCGCCGATCGAGTGTTTTCATCTGCAATCCTTCTCAACATCCCTGATCTATTCGCAACAGGGAGCATTTTGGTTACAGAAAAATGCCTGAATGGAAGCTGATCAATATTTCGAGAGCTCGACTTCCAGTTCGCGGAACCCGTGAACGAAGCAGGCATGAACGCGGCGATGTTTGCCGGTTGGGTTAACCTGCATCCGGCGTTTGTGCATTTCTTCGAGCAATATCCTGATCTGCATTTCGGCAAGCCGGGCGCCGACACAGCGGTGGATGCCATAGCCGAATGCGAGATGGCGTCTGGCATTGTCGCGGTCGACAATGATCTTGTCCGCTTCGGGAAAGACTTCTTCGTCGCGATTGGCGGAAATATACCAGAGGACGACCTTGTCGCCCTTCTTGATCTGGTTGCCGAACAGGTCGTGATCTTCCAACGCGGTGCGTCGCATGTGGGCGAGCGGTGTTTGCCAGCGGATGATTTCCTGCACCGCATTGGGAATGAGATCGGGGTTCTGCTGCAGCTTTTCCCGTTCCTCGGGAAACTGGCCCAGACCATAGGCGACGCCCGACATGGTGTTGCGGGTCGTGTCATTGCCACCGACGATCAGCAGCACCAGATTGCCCATGAATTCCATCGGATCCATGTCGCGCATATGCTCGGAATGGATCATCATCGAGATCAGGTCAGGGGTCGGTTCCGCATCCACCCGCTCATTCCACAGCTTGGTGAAATAGGCGCCCATTTCGTAGAGAATATGCCGCCGTTGCTCGGTCAGATCTTCCGCGCAGGACAGTTCGACATCGCCGGCCCAGTCGGACCAATAAGTCAGCAGCCTGCGATCTTCCCATGGGAAGCCGAAAAGAATAGCAAGCATGCCAGTAGTGAGTTCGATCGAAACCTTGTCTACCCAATCAAATTTTTCACCCCAAGGCAGGCTGTCAAGTACTTCACCCGTGCGTTGACGGATTTCATCCTCCATCCGTTTCATCTCGGTTGGCGTGAAAGCCGGGGCGACCGTGCGGCGCTGACCGGTATGTTTGGGCCGGTCCATGGCGATGAACATCGGCAGTTGAAAATCGGAGTCGTCGAAATCCGGCTCGGCAATGGTGATGCCGCCATGGGAAACATCGGAGGAATAGATGTCCGGCAGTGCCTCGACATGCTGGATAGGCTTGTAGGTGGTGATGTTCCAGAAATCTCCGTGGACACCGCCCTCAACCTTGTTGATCGGCGCGGTTGCCCGCATTTCGGCAAAAGGCTTGCGCCACAAGTCCTTGCTGTACAGTTCAGCCCGGCTGACGTCCCAGGGATTGGCTTCGCTGTCTGCGACCGGGGGATTGCGCTTGTACCATTCTTCCAGAGCCTCGTCGGCGGTGGGGGACGTGGTAAGATTATCGAGGTCGATTTGTGGAACGGATGCCATTGGTCTCTCCTGCCGTTGCTTGTATCAGCAATCGGTTGCGTTTCAAAACTTGTTTAGTCTGCCTCTATTGACAGTAATGTCAATGCCTTTTCGGCAAATGTCCTGAATCCGGAGATTATTTACCGGTGACTCTGGCAAGCAGGCTCTTTTTTCGCGCGGCCTGTCCGGACTTCATCACGTTGCGGCGGAAAAGCATGACCGAAAAGCGGATGATGATCATGGTGAAGATCCCCTGCCAGACCAGCGCCAGCCCGTGTTGCCAGATATTGTCCATCTGGGCCGCACGCGCGATCATCGCGAACGGCGAACTGAACGGGAAGAGGACCGCAAGCCATTCCGCTGGGTCGCCCAATTTGGTGATCGAGGAATAAGCGAGAAAAAAGACCAGCAATTGACCCATGGTGACCGGCATCGAGAGTGTCTGTACCTCGCGAACGGTGGTCGCCATTGCGCCGATTCCGAGAAATAGCGAGCCCAGCAGGAGATAGGCCATTGAGAAATATAATATCATCAGCAGGCCGAACAGTGGCCAGCCGACTGCAGGCGAAGGCAGGGCAGCCCAGTTTCCGCCGACCAGAAGAGCAATCGAAAAGCCGACTGTACTCCATACTGCTATTCCGACGAGGGCCATGCCCAGCATCGCGAAAAGCTTGCCGAGGAATATCGCGTCCATCGGGATGGCTGCGGCAAGAATTTCGATGATCTTGTTGGTCTTCTCCTCGACGAGGTTGGACAGCACCATGCCGGCGAGGATCATCGTCAGCAGGATCAGGATCGCCTGGCCGGCCTGGGCCGTCAGCAACTGACCGCGCTCGCTCGAGCTACCGGTCTGCCCGACAAGTCTTGTCTCGATTTCCACCTCGGCGAGCTGCGACGAAGCGGTCTCCACGAGCAGCGTAATCTTGCCGCGCCACTTGTCGACGTCCCGCTTCGAGCCGGTCAGGACTGGCTTGGCCAGTGATCCGGAGAGGATCGCATTCAGCGATTTCTCGCTATCGAGTTTCGCAAGGATGTCGGCTTCTTCCCCTGAAAAATCTTCCAAAACCACCATATCGGGTAAGGATTGGGAGCCAAGGCTGCCGGATAGCCGCGTGCGCGCCGCTAGCAACATTTCTGTTTCTGCTGGACTCAGGGCTATACCGATGACGGGATTATCAATGTCCCGGGAAACCTGCGACCCAAGCCCGCCAGCGGCAATGCCGATTCCCAGTGGAAACAGCGGCCCCAGCAAAAAGAAAAAGAAAGATTTGGAAAATATGATCGCGGCGAAATCGCGGCGGGCGATGACAAAGGCAGCGCGGATGGTTTCGATCATGCGGTTTCATCCCCGTTGTTGTTCCCGGCATCGGCCTCCATTTTCCGGGCAGCCGCGTCACCGGCGATCTGGACAAAGGCATCGTGCAGGCCGGGGCGTTCTATCGAAAGCGATTCAATCCCGGCGCCGCCTTCGACCAGTGCATGGAGCAAGGGTTCGACACCGCTTTCCGGCAAGGTGAAATGCCAATTATGTCCCAGCGGTTTGCATTCTGCGGGGATCGCCGTGCGCCAGGGGCCGTCGAGATTGCGGGTCTCGAGATGCACCTGCGGCCGCAGCCGGTCGCGCGCGGTCGAAACCTTGCCTTTGAAGGAAATTTTGCCATCGGCAATGATCGCGATTTCCTCGCACAAGCGTTCGGCATGAGCGATGACATGAGTCGAGAAAATGATCGTGACGCCTTTGTCGGCCTGGGCCCGGATCAGCCGTTCCAGCTTGCCCTGATTGAGCGCGTCGAGACCGGAAAATGGTTCGTCAAGGATGATCAGATCGGGGTCGTGCACCAATGTGCCGAGCAATTGAACCGTTTGCGCCATGCCCTTGGACAGCTGGCGGATCTGCTTGTCGGCGGCATCGCCAAGACCATGGTCTTCCATCATCGCCCGACCGCGCTTGCGGCCTTCTGCCAGCGGCAATCCGCGTAGCGCGCCCATGAAGGCGATCGCGTCAAAGGCTTTCATTGATTGGTAAAGGCCGCGCTCTTCTGGCAGATAGCCGACCTGATGGGCCATGGAAATCGGCTCCGGCGATCCGAGCAGGAAGCGCTCGCCCTCGTCGGGGTCGATGATCCCGAGGAGCATCCGCAAGGTCGTAGTCTTGCCCGCTCCATTGGGTCCCAATATCCCGAAAATACTGCCTTTTCTGATCGTCAGATCAATGCCGTCGACAGCGGCTTCGCCATCAAATCTCTTGACGATATTGCGAGCTTCGATGGCATATTGAGAATGTGGCGCGTGCATTTACGGCTTTCATATCTGTCGACAGTGCTTGATAGGGAAAGTCTATGCCGAATGACAAGTTAACAGCAGACAAAGCACTTGAAAAAAGGGCCAGAGAAGAGGGTTTTGCTGCGGTCGGCATTGCTCCTGGCCGGTTGGCACCGATAACGCGGCAGCGTCTGAAACAGTGGCTTGCGGAAGGCGGTCATGCCGACATGATCTGGATGGAGAGCCGCGCTGACGAACGGTCAGACCCGACCCGTTTGTGGCCTGATGTCCGTTCAATCATCATGCTGGGCATGAGCTATGCGCCGGGCACGGATCCATTCGCGCTGGAAGATATTTCCGATCACGGCCGCATTTCGGTCTATGCGCAGGGCAAGGATTATCATGATGTCGTGAAAGGCGCGCTCAAGCGGACCGCACGCTGGCTGATCGAGCAAGCGGACTGTGAAGTGAAGGTCTTTGTCGATACCGCGCCGGTGATGGAAAAACCGCTGGCAGAGGCTGCCGGCATCGGGTGGCAGGGCAAGCATACCAATATTGTCAGCCGCGAACATGGCAGCTGGCTGTTTCTGGGCGCAATTTATACCACTCTCGAACTCGAAGCTTCGAAGCCGGGCAAAGACAGTTGCGGCAGCTGCTCGGCCTGTCAGGATATTTGTCCGACGGGCGCTTTTCCTGCTCCCTATCAGCTCGATGCAAGGGCCTGTATTTCCTATCTGACGATCGAGCACAAAGGGCCGATCCCGCACCAGTATCGCAAGGCGATGGGTAATCATATCTATGGCTGTGATGATTGTCTGGCGGTCTGTCCGTGGAACAAATTCGCCCGAGCGGGAGCCGCCAACAAGGCCTTTCTGCCACGGGCGGAACTGGCTGCTCCAGCCCTGGCTGATCTGCTGGCGCTCGACGATGCCAGTTTTCGCCGGGTTTTTTCAGGATCGCCGATCAAACGCTCCGGCCGCGACCGGATGGTGCGCAATGCGCTCATTGCCGCGGGTAATAGCGGAGATGCAGCATTGGTCGAGCCGGTTCAGGCGCTCCTGAACGATGGTGACGATGCGGTACGGGAGGCGGCCGGCTGGGCGCTTGACCAGCTGGCGCTAGCGCAACCTTAGGGCATTGACGCAACTGACCCGGTCAACTGCAGCGCCATCGCTCCGGCGAGCATCAATATGGGTGACCCGACCCTCGCCGCCGTCTTTGGGCGGATAGAGATATGCATCGAGGATGCATGCGCCGCTGGCGAACTGGAGCTTGCGGGCCGGCGGTTCGGAAATATCCAGCTGGGGATCGCCGAACAAGCGGATCAGCTGACCCGATGACTTGCCCATGACGATATCCAGGCCGGTTACGGACTGGAGCGGAGAAGCCGGTGCTGCCGGCAGGCTGGTGTTTCGGGAGGTCGTCGTGGAAGCACAGGCGGCCAGAGCGGGCAGGCTGAGCAATATCAGGAATTTGGCATTCATGCGGATCATTTTTCCTTCTTCCGATGCACCAGATGGGTAGCCATAGCGGCTCCCAAAAGCGGCGCAAGGAAATTGACGAAAGGTATTGCGAGCAACAGTGCAGCGATCAATCCGAGGATGAAGCGCTCGACTTTCCCCAAGGCCCAGGATCGGTCGGGATTCTGAAAGTCGGGGAAGTGGCGAGCCGCAACCATATCCTGAAGATCGCGCCCCAGCAAGATCGCGTTGACCGCGAAAAAGGCGATCGGCGCGCCGATACCGGTGACAAGAAGCACCGCGTAGAGCGGCGCGGCGAGAATATTGTAGCCGAGCGCGCGGCCAGCGGAAGCAAATCCCATTTTGATGCCGAGCACATAGCCCGGCGGTTTCGCAGTCTCTGCCCGATCCGGATAATATCGGCGTTCAACGGCGTCGACAATATCATCCGAGAAGATATTGAGGACAAAGATGGCGACAATGCGGAACAGCAACAATCCGGTCAGTATGGCAATGATCGCGGCAGCAGCAGCGGCGGCAAAACCGCCATCATTCCAGCCAAGCCAGGCAAATAGCCAAACCAGCCCGAAATATGCCGCCACCCCGAAAATCGCGAACAACAGGAGGCTCAGCAATATGACCTTCAGCAGGATCGCCAATATGGTGCGGTCGCCAAGCTGGGCGAGGGAGCGGGTGAAGGCCTGAAACATTTGCGCTTCATGTCACGATTGCCCGGCCAGCGTCAATTCTGCTTGATGGCATGGGGGCAAAGCCGTAACGCACCCCCAACCGGACAATCTACCCCAGAAGGATTTTTATGACCACGGAAGCCCGCTATGATATCGTCGCCATCGGCAATGCAATTGTCGATGTAATTTCCCAGGCCAGTGATGATTTTCTCGATGAGGAGCAGTTGGTCAAGGGCAGCATGGCTCTGATCGATTCCGCGCGTGCACAGGAACTATATCGGGACATGGGCCCAGCGCGGGAAATCAGCGGCGGCTCGGGTGCCAATACGTTGGCCGGCGCATCGACATTGGGACGGCAATGTGCATTGATCGCGCAAGTGGCGGATGACCAGCTTGGTGAGGTTTTTGCCCATGATATTCGCGCCACCGGGATCGACTTTGACGTGCCACCGCTGGGCATCGAACCGCCGACCGCACGCTGTCTGATTTTCGTCACGCCCGATGCGCAGCGCACGATGAATACCTTTCTCGGTGCCTCGCAATTTCTGCCCCCCGCTGCGGTCGATGCCGATTTGATCGCCAGCGGCGCGATCCTGTATCTCGAGGGATATTTGTGGGACGCCGATGAACCCAAGGCGGCGATGGCGCTGGGTATCGATATTGCCAGAGAAAACGGTCGCAAGGTTGCGTTCACCCTGTCCGACACTTTCTGCGTCGACCGGCACCGGGCCGAATTCGTCGGCCTGATCGATGATCGCAAGATCGATATATTGTTCGCCAATGAGGCGGAAATCAAGATGCTGGCCGAGACCGACGATTTTGACGCGGCGGTTGCGGAAACGGCTGCGAAGGTCGAAATCTTGGTCGTAACGCGAAGCGAACAGGGTGCCATTGCCGTGCGCGATGGCAAGACAGCCGCGGTAGCCGCTGAACCGGTCGAAAAGATCATCGACACGACGGGTGCCGGCGACCTTTTTGCTGCTGGCTTTCTGAGCGGTTATATCGAGCAGCGTCCGATGGAAGAATGCCTGACTATTGGCGCGATTGCCGCAGCAGAAGTAATCTCGCATTACGGCGCGCGGCCGGAAGCCGATCTGCGGGAGCTGGTAAAAAACCGTCTTGGCTGATCAGCCTTTCATTTTGAACAATTTCCGGTCTTCCGGTCCAAAGCCCCATTTCCAGATGACCCAGGCGTAGCTGCCGAGGATCATCGGGATGCCGACGATCAGTTCCATCCACTCGGGCAGATAGGTGGCAAGATAGCCGATCGCGCTCGCAACGGCGACCGCGATCAACAGGGTCCAGCGCCATCCGTTGACCGGTGCGTCGAGCAGTTTTGACAGGAAAATCGCCTTGACCACCGAAGCATAAGCAAGGGCGACCATCAGGGCGGCGGCGACGGCTGCTGCCTGGAACAGCGGGCCCCAGCCCAGAAAGACGCAAATCTGGATGAAGGCGACGCTAAGCGCTGCCTGTAACAGCAACATCGATAGCGAGATCAGCAAATTGCGATGCCGGGCGATATAGACCAGCGCAGATTCGCTGACCACAGCGGTTGCGGCTACGGCTTCTGCAGCCAGCAGGAAGGCGAGGGCACCGGTCCCGCCGACGAAGCCGGGCCCGACCAGGCCCATAACGGCTTCCCCCGGTATTGCCAGTGCAAGCGCGATGCCGATCTGTGCGGCAATGATCCAGTAACCGACCTGGCTGACCTGGCTGGCGATGGCTTTCAGATTGCCTGCTTCCAGATTGCGGGTGATGACGGGGCCGAGAATCGGATCGAAACTGGTTTTCAGCTTCTGCGGCAGGCTCGCCACCTGCTGTGCGATATAATAGATTCCGACGATCGCAGGCGAGGCGAACAGGCCGAGAATGGCCAGATCGAGCCTGCGTGATCCCCATTCGGCAGCATCGGCCGCGGCGAGCGGCATGTTGCGCCGGGCGATTTTTGCGATTTTCATCGGTTTCGGTCGCCAACCGTGGGGCAGGCCATAGCTTTTGAACAAGGGCCAGAGCGACGCCAGCAATGCCGCAATCATCGACACGACATAGGAAAGGATCAGGCCGTCACGGAGCGAATAATATGAGAAGAGAAATGCGGCGATGCTGATTGTCCAGGGCTCGACAACCGACCGGGCGCGCACAGTTGAGGCGATATCGTAACGATAGGCGAGGGCGGCCAGCGCAATATCGGCGCCTACGACGGTAAATATGACCAGCGGCAGGAACCGGTCGAGTCCGTTGATCTCGCTGTTCGGGAACATGATGAACGGAAAGGCTATGAGGATAGCCGCCGCGACGCCGGATGCCAGGAAACTTACCAGCAAGCCGTCCCAGACCACGTGGACGTGAGGGCGCTGGGTCTTGCTGAGCTGCGCTGCCAGTCCCCGCTTGAGGCCAAGGGTCGCGAGCTGCGCTGCAAATTCCACCACCAAAATCGCATAGGCAAAGCGCCCGAGCGCTTCCGCTCCATAAATTCGACCGGCAATGAACAGAAACGGCAGACGAGCGGCCAGACGAAGCAGAAAACCGAAAATATTGGTCCGTCCACCTTTCGCCAGCGCAGCAATGTCGTCCTTGCTCTTGTCAGCGGTCGCATCACCTTCGATTGGTGCTGCATCAGCCGTACCTGATGTTTCAGGACTGTTCAAATCGCTCTCCGGCTGGCCCGCTTCTGGGTAAGCCGTCTATAGCAGTTTCGGTTTTTTGTCATCATCATGCCTTGCTGGTCTATCTGCTTTCGGAGACCAGCGGCCTTTTCATCAGCTGGGTGACCACAGACTGAACGTCTGCCTTGCCGGCAAGTAAAGCACAAACAGCGTCAACGATCGGCATATCGACCTGGCGCGCTCTCGCATCCTGCTGAAGAACAGGCGCGGTCGATGCTCCTTCGGCTACGGTCTTCCGGTCCGACAGAAGTGTTATAGCGGATATACCTTCACCCAATCCCTTGCCGAGCGAGAAATTGCGCGAGCTGGTCGAGGAGCAGGTTAGCACCAGATCACCCAGCCCGCACAAGCCGGCCAATGTATCCGCCCGGGCTCCGCGTGCTGCGCCGTAGCGAAGCATTTCGGCAAAGCCGCGACTGATCAGCGATGCCCGCGCATTTTGACCGAGGCCGGCACCGTCGACCACGCCGCAACCGATCGCCAGCACATTCTTGACCGCGCCGCCGATTTCGGCACCGGCGACATCGTCGGAATAATAGGGGCGGAAGCTCGGCTTTGCGATCAGCGGATTGAGCTTGTCCCACAGGGTTTCACTCTCGCAGGCGAGCGTCAGAGCCGTTGGCAGGCCTTGAGCGACTTCATGGGCAAATGTAGGCCCCGACAATATCGCGAGCGGATTGTCCGGCCGGACTTGCCGGGCGACTTCGCTGAGCAGCATCTGGCTCTGCGCCTCGATCCCCTTGCAGCAGAGAATCAGGGAGGCATTTGTTTTGGGCAGAGTCTGAAGTGTCGCCCGCAGATGCTGCGCGGGCGTGACCAGCAACAATATATCGCAGGCCGCTATCGCGTCCCAGTCTTGGGTCGCGCGGATATTTTCGCGGAGCCGGTGGCCAGGGAGAAAAGTCTTGTTTTCGTGGGACTGGTTGATTTGATCGACAATCTCTGGCTCGCGGGCCCACAATAGTAACTGGTCCTGCCCTTCGGAGAGAACTTGCGCCAATGCGGTGCCCCATGCTCCCGCGCCGATTACGCCGATTTTCGCATGTATTCCGGTCATGCTTTCACCCCTGCGCCGCGCGCTTTCTCGGCGGTCGGGTCGAGCGGCCAGCGCGGTCGCGCGACAAAATCCAGGGAATCGGTCAGACCGGCTGCGAAACGCTCGGCACCAGCCCAGGCAATCATTGCGGCATTATCGGTGCACAGCCAGTTGGGTGGTGCTGTGAAGATCATGTCGTGACCCTCCGCCACCTGTTCGAGCATGGCGCGGATCGGACCGTTGGCGGCGACCCCGCCCGCGACCACGAGATGCGCGCAGCGGCCATGATCATGAATCGCTTTCTCGAGCCGGTCGCGCAGGCAATCGACCACCGCCTGCTGAAAGGAAGCTGCGAGATCTTCGGGGCGATGTGCGCCGCTCTTGTGGGCCCGCACCACGGCGCTTTTCAAACCAGCGAAAGAGAAATGCGGTTCGGCAGAACGGATCAACGGTCGCGGCAGCGGAACCGCCTCGGGATCACCTTCCCGCGCAATGGCTTCGACCTTTGGTCCGCCGGGATAACCGAGACCCAATATTTTCGCCGTCTTGTCAAAGGCCTCGCCCGCAGCATCGTCGATGGTGGTCGCCAGTCGCCGATATTGGCCGACGCCCTCGACGCGCAATATCTGGCAGTGGCCGCCGGACACCAGCAGCAGCAAATAGGGATAAGACAGATCCGGATTGACCAGTCTCGGCGACAGAGCATGACCCTCGAGATGATTGACCGCAATCAGCGGCTTGCCCGCAGCCATCGCGAGGGCCTTGCCTGTCACCAAGCCGACCATGACACCGCCGATCAGGCCGGGACCCGCGGTTGCAGCAATAGCATCGACATCATCCAGCGACTTTCCTGCTTCGTCCATCGCGGCTGTGATCAGCGGGGTCAGTATCTCGGCATGGGCGCGGGCTGCGATTTCGGGAACCACGCCGCCATAGGGGGCATGTTCGGCTTCCTGGCCTGCAAGTTTATGCGCCAGTATCTCGCGCTCGGATGTGACCAACGCGGCTGCCGTTTCGTCGCAGCTCGATTCAATTCCCAGGATGAGGCTCATGACGCTTTTACTTAGGCGCTCAAGCCATTAGGACAAGCGCTATCATGACCAAAGATACCAAAAAAGAGATTCTGGCTGCCATTGACCGGCCCCTGCGCATCGGAACACGCCAGTCCCCGCTAGCGATGGCGCAGGCCACGATGGTCGCCAATGCGCTATTGTCAATCCACGGATGGCGACCGGATCAGGTCGAGCTGGTGCCGATGATCGCGAGCGGCGACAAGATACAGGATCGCGCACTGGCCGACATCGGCGGCAAGGCGCTGTGGACCAAGGAACTGGACCGCGCGCTTGGCAATGGCGAAATTGATTGCGCCGTGCACAGCATGAAAGATGTCGAAACAATCCGGCCGGGCGAATTCATTCTGGCCGCGATGCTGGAGCGCGCCGACGTGCACGATCGGCTGATCGGAGCGGATTCGATCGATGCCTTGGCAGAGCGTGCCGTGGTCGGGACCGCCTCTCCGCGCCGCAAGGCCCAGCTTCTGCGGCAGAGGAATGATCTGGATATAAGGTTGATTCGCGGCAATGTGCAGGCCCGTCTGAAAAAAATCGAGGACGGGGAATATGACGCCACATTGCTTGCTGCAGCCGGTCTGAAACGGCTGGACATGGATGATATCGGCGCGGAAATTTCCAACGAGATCATGCTTCCGGCACCGGCACAGGGCGCGATCGGTGTCGAGGTCAGGTCCGAGGACAGCCATGTCCGGCGCCTGATGCATGCCATCTCATCGACCAATACATTTCGCGCGGTCACCGCCGAACGCCTTTTTCTGGAACAATTGACTGCAGATTGTCACAGTCCGGTTGCCGCGATGGCGACTGTCGACGGTGCGACGATCCATCTGCGCGCCGAAATCCTGCTGCCGGACGGTTCGCAATTCGTTGATGGTAAGTCCAGCTTTGATACCGGAGATGTTTCTGCTCCGGGCATATTGGCAGACACGCTGCTAGGGCAGGCGAGCGCGGAACTGAAAGCCGTATTTGGCCGATGACACCGAAGCTGCTGATCCTTCGGCCGCTCGACGGGGCATTGCAAACCGAACGGCGAGCGAAGGATTTGGGATTGTCCGCGGTTGTCGACCCATTGTTTGCGGTCGAATCGATTGCCTGGTCGGGGCCGGCGGCGGAGGATTTTGATGCGTTGCTGCTGACCAGCGCCAATGCGCTGCGATTTGGTGGTCCTCGGCTGGCGGAATATCGGTCCTTGCCGGTGCTGGCGGTAGGCGAGAAAACGGCAGTCGCAGCAATGGCGGCCGGCTTTCAAGTTGTACAGAGCGGCAATACGGATGCGCGCGATCTTCTGGACCAGCTGGGTGACGCCGCATATCGAGAGATATTATGGCTGGCGGGCGAGCAGCATATGGAGCTTTCGGTCGAAGGCCGACACCTGGAAATCATACCGGTCTACCGGTCCAAAGCGATGGCGCTGGGCCCGGAAGCGATAGCCTGCCTTGCCGAGGAAGCGATCATAGTGCTGCATTCGGCCCGCGCTGCCAGCCATCTCGTATCCGAATTGGAAAGATTGCGGTTGCCTACACATATCCACCATGTGCTGGCCTTCTCGGAGAAAGTGGCTGAAGCCGCAGGGCAGGGATGGAAAAGCGTCCAAAGCGCGGAACATCCGGATGACGACGCTTTACTGTCTTTGGCGAGCGCACTATGTCTGTCAAATTGAGCGCATTTGGCCCTTTTGGCGGCCGAACCGAAAAAAAGGAGCCGGAATGAGCCGGGATTACGAGAGGCATTCGCCGACAGCTGGCAAGAGCAACCTTACGCGCAATGTACTGATATTGATGATCGTGGCCTTCGTCGGCGGCGTTATCCTGACCGGATGGATATTGTCGCGCTATAATCCCTTTGACAGCAAGTCAGATGCGGAAATAGCCGCTGCCGCCAATGGCGACAAAGCGGCAACGACGGGCCCGGACCCGGTGACCGCGCTGGCGAACCGGATTGATGCGGATGGCAGTGTCTTGCCCGCGCAAACGCAATCGACCGAGGGTGCCGCCCCGGTCCTGACACCCGAGCTGGAACGTGCGCTGGCCGTGCGGGTCGCCGATCTGGAAGATCGCTTGTCGCGGATCAACGTCCAGGCGCAGGCCGCATCGGGCAACGCTGCCCGTGCCGAGGGCCTGTTGATTGCCTTTGCCGCGCGCCGCGCGCTGGATCGCGGTTCGCCGCTTGGCTATATCGATCCCCAGTTACGGCTCCGCTTTGGCGATGCCCAGCCCAAGGCAGTTACGACGATCGTCAATGCCTCTCGGCAACCGGTTACGCTGGAAGAGTTGGAGGCAGGGCTGGATGATATCGGGCCTTCATTGGCGTCCGGCTCCAGTGGCGCAGGATTCTGGGCCGAATTCAAGCGCGAATTGTCCGATCTGTTCGTGATTCGCCGTCAGGGCACGCCGTCTCCAGCACCGCAACAGCGGCTGCTGCGGGCGAAGCGCTATCTTGAAACGGGGAATGTGGATGCTGCCATTGCGGAAGTCGAAAAACTGACCGGACTCGAAAAGGATGAAGACGCCTCGATATGGATGGAAAAAGCCCGGCGCTATAACGAAGCGCGGCGGGCGCTCGACGTTATCGAGACCGCAGCCATTCTGGAGCCGCAGCAATTGCGTACATCCGAGGGTGAAAGGGTGGATCAGCCTTCGCCATTGGCACCAACGACACCGATACCGGCGCCCTAATCGTTCAGAAACAGATCCGCGAGGTCTGATGGGACGCGCACCGCGCGGCCCCTGGCCTGATCGATAATCGCCCAGTTGGTTTTGGCGACAACCTTGATCTTGTCATCGGGCCCTGTGAAGCTGACATTGCGCCAGAAACGGGCGCCTTTGGGCGGTTCTGAAATCCAGGTCCGACCGGTCACGGTTTCGCCTGCCCCGACATTGCCGCGATAGTCGATCTCGTGCCGGGTCACGACCCAGATATAGCGATCAATGGCCTCCTGCGGCGCAATCGCATTCCAGTGCGCCGTCGCCATGTCCTGAATCCAGCGCACCCAGACCGCATTATTGACATGGCCGAGCTCGTCTATGTCGTCCGGCTGAGCGGTAATCGCAAGAGCGAAGGATGTTTCCGGTGGTGTCACTCGGCCATCCCCATTTGCCACAGGATGAAGGCGAACTCTTCGGCGGTTTCTTCCAGTGCATTCCAGCGCCCCGACTTGCCACCGTGGCCCGCGCCCATATTGGTCTTGAGCAACAGGATATTATCGTCCGTCTTGGTCGCGCGCAGCCTGGCCGTCCATTTGGCCGGCTCCCAATAAGTGACACGCGGATCGTTGAGGCCGCCGGTAATCAGCATCGGCGGATAGGCCTGCGCGCTGACCTGATCATAAGGCGAATAGCTGCGGATATATTCAAAAGCCGTCTTGTCGGTGATCGGATTGCCCCATTCCGGCCATTCACCGGGGGTCAGCGGCAGGCTCTCGTCCTGCATCGTGTTGAGCACATCGACGAATGGCACATGAGCAACGATGGCGCCCCACAGTTCGGGGTCGCTGTTGACGATTGCCCCCATCAGTTCGCCGCCGGCCGAACCGCCCGAGGCGGTGATCCGTCCCTCGCTGGTATAGCCCTTGGCAATCAGGCCCCTGGCAACATCAACGAAATCGTTGAACGTGTTGGTCCGCTTGGTCAGCTTGCCGTCGAGATACCAGTTGCGGCCCAGATCGTCGCCGCCGCGGATATGGGCGATCGCATAGACGAAGCCGCGGTCGACCAGACTGAGCCGTGTGGTGGAAAAGCTGGGCGGCACGGCATAGCCATAGGCACCGTAGGAATAGAGATGGAGCGGCGCGCTGCCGTCGATCTTGCTATCCTTGCGATAGACTAGCGACACCGGCACGACCGTGCCGTCGCGCACCTCGATCATCAGCCGTTCCGTGACATATTGACTGGCATCATAGCCGGAAGGAATTTCCTGCACCTTGAGCGTTTCGAGCGACTGGTTGTCGAGGTGATAGTCAAAGGCGGTGCTTGGCGTGACCATCGAATCATAGCTGAGCCGCAGCTTGTCGACATCATATTCGGGATTGTCGTCGAGACCGGCGCTGTAGCTCGCCTCGGGAAACGCGATGCGCCCGACCTTGCCGGGGTCGCCATAAGAACGGATTTCGATCTGATCGAGACCGTTTTCGCGACCTTCGGTCACGTAGAAGTCCTTGAAAGTACAGACATCGGTGAGATAAAATTCATCCGATCCGGCGATCAGGGTCTTCCAGTTGTCCGGGTCGGCAATCGGTGCCGTCGCCAGCCGGAAATTCACATGCTCGTCGTTGGTCAGGATATAGAGCATGTCATCATGCTCCTCGACTTCATACTCGCGACCAACTTTCCGCGCAGACACCAAAATCGGCTTGGCCAGCGGATTGTCCGTCGGCACCAGCCGCACTTCGCTGGTCTCGTGATCACCCGTCGAAATGGTGATATATTTTTCCGAATGGGTGAGGCCGATGCCGACACGGAAACCCTCGTCATCTTCGTGATATAGTTCGACATCGTCAATAATGTCGGTGCCCAGAACATGGATCCGGGCATTGTCGGTGCGCCATTGCTCGTTGGCGAGGCCGTAGAGCAGCATTTTGGAGTCGGCGGACCAGACCAGGCTCGACAGGGTGCCAGGGATGATGTCGGGCAGCAGCTCGCCGCTCGACAGGTCCTTGATCCGCGCCTCGAACCGTTCGGACCCGTTGTCGTCATAGGCATAAGCCAGCAACCGGCCGTCGGGTGAAACCGACGCCGCACCCAGCCGGAAATATTCCTTGCCCTCGGCCAGAACATTCTCGTCCAGCATCAGCTGGTCTTCGCCGCCCGAGACCGCCTTGCGCCAGTGCTGGCGATATTGCATGCCCTCCTCGAACTTGGCCCAGTAGAGCCAGTCGCCGTCCTTTTGCGGCACCGAGCTGTCGTCTTCCTTGATCCGCGCCTTCATCTCCTGAAACAGCGATTGGATAAGCGGCTTGCGATCCGCCATATTCTGCTCGAACCACTGGTTTTCCGCCTTCAGATAAGCGAGCACATCTTCGTCCTCGACCACCGGATATCGCGCATCTTTCAGCCAGTGCCACGGGTCATTGACGACATATCCGTGCCGTTTGTAGCTATGGGGGCGCTGTTCTGCAAATGGCGGACGAGTCAGCTTTTTGGTCATATTCTCTCTATATCTCCGGCCGGATTTAGGTGGCGAATGGGTCTCGGAACCCCTATGTGTTCCACTATAAGCTAATTCAAGGAGTTTGCTCGGCGATGTTGATGTCTACTTACGAAGCCCGCCTCAAGGCGTTGCGGGAACAAATGCAAAAAGACGGCCTCGACGGCTTTGTCGTTCCGATCTGTGACGAGCATATGAGCGAATATGTCGGCGAATATGCCCAGCGGCTCGGCTGGCTTACCGGTTTTGGCGGCTCGGCGGGCTCGGCGATCGTGCTGAAGGACAAGGCGGCGATGTTCATCGACGGTCGCTATGTCGTCCAGGTCCGCGACCAGGTCGACGGGACGCTCTACGAATATGTCAATGTGGCGGATCAGAAGCCGCATGAATGGCTGGCCGCCAATGCTCCAAAAGGCTCCAAAATCGGTTATGACAGCTGGCTGCACACCCGCGAATGGGCAGAGACGGCGAGTAAGGCGCTGGCCAAATCCGGCGCGGAACTGATCGCCGTCAGCAACAATCCGATTGATGCCGTCTGGGAAGACCAGCCGCAACGATCGCCGGAGAAACTGGCGGTTCACGGCGATCAATATGCCGGAAAATCGGCGCGGGACAAACGGGCGGATGTTGCGGCTTGGCTCAACGACAAGGGCTATGATGCCACCGTCGTCGCGGCGCTGGATTCGGTTGCATGGTTCTTCAACGTTCGCGGCAAGGACATTGCCAACACGCCAGTGCCGCTGGCCTATGCAATCGTGCGCGCGGACGAGACCGCGACTCTCTTTGTTGCGCCGGAGAAGCTGACCGACGCGGTCCGCGAACATCTCGGCAACCATGTCGAGATCCGCGACTATGACGAAATGGCCGAAGCCCTGTCGGACATGGGTGGCAAAACCGTTGCGGTCGATCCGGAGCGTTCCGTGGCCGCGATTTTCGAAGCGCTCGACAAGGCCGGAGCGACGATCGTCAAGGACCGCGACCCGACCATCCTTGCCAAGGCGATAAAGAATGAAACCGAAATTGCCGGCCACAAGGCAGCGCAAAAGCGCGATGGCGCGGCGCTGACCAAATTCCTGCACTGGATGGCGAACGAAGCGCCCAAGGGTGGCCTGGACGAATTGTCGGCCGCCGCGCGGCTCCGGGAGTTCCGCGCAGAAAATCCGGAGCTGAAGGACCTGTCCTTCCGCACCATTTCAGCCGCCGGCGATCATGGCGCCTTGCCGCATTATAGCGTGAACGAGGAAACCAACCAGCCGATCGAGATGAATTCGCTCTATCTGGTCGACAGCGGCGGGCAGTATCTCGACGGCACCACCGATGTCACCCGCGTGGTCGCGGTTGGCGAACCGACCGAGGAAATGCGCAAGCGTTATACACAGGTGCTGCAGGGCCATATCGCGCTCGACCAGGCGGTGTTCACCAAGGGCACGACCGGCGGCCAGCTCGACATATTGGCGCGGCAATATCTCTGGGCCGATGGCGTGGATTATGGTCACGGCACCGGTCACGGCGTCGGCAGCTATCTCTCCGTCCACGAAGGGCCACAGCGGATCGCCAGCTTTGGCGGGCTCAACGAGGCGCTGCAGCCGGGAATGATCCTGTCCAACGAACCGGGCTATTACAAGGCGGGCGAATTCGGGATCCGGATCGAGAATCTCTTTCTCGTCGAGGAAAGGGTGATCGAAGGCGGCGAACAGACCATGCTCGGCTTCGAGACGCTGACCTTCGCACCGCTCGAGCGCAAGCTGATCGACGTCGACATGCTCTCGCAGAATCAGCGCCAGTGGGTCGACGATTATCATGCCAGGGTTCGTGCCATGATCGCGCCGCAACTGGTCGGCGAAGCGCTGCAGTGGCTGGAAACGCAAACCGCGCCGCTCTGAACGATCCGGGGCAAGGGCGAAGCCAGTTGACAGGCCAGCCATGCTCGGCAAGGAACCGCCGCATGACAGAACAGAAAAACCCCCGCGACGGCTTTCGCCTGATCACCCCGCTGCGTGTGCGCTACGCCGAATGCGATTTGCAGGGCATTGTCTTCAACGCCCATTATCTCGCCTTCGCCGATGTCGGCATGACCGAATATATGCGCGCGCTGGTGGCGGCAGACCGTCCGCGGGACGAAAAGGATATGCTTGGCAGTTTCACGCGGCACTTTGGCGGCGACAATTGGGTGCGCCATGCCGATGTCGATTATCGTGCGTCAGCAAAGGCCGATGACCTGCTCGACATCGCGGTGAGAATCACCCGTTTCGGCCGGACCAGCTATACGTTGCTGGTGCATATCCTGCGCGGGGAAGAGCTGCTCAATGTGATCAAGCTGACCTATGTCTGGTTTGATCCGGCAACCGATCAGGTTACGCCGGTATCTGCAAAATTCATCGAGGCGGTCAGTGATTTCGAGATAATCAGGCCCGAGCGCGCGGTGGTCAGCGCCTAGCGCTGGACCTCAGGGTTGCTGCTTGGCGTCGGATTCGCCGGGTAGCATCTGTTTTGCCTGCGCTTTGCGCAAGCGCAGATTGGCCCGCAACTGCTCGGCGAGACGCGCGGCTTTCTCGCTTTCCTTGCGGAGTTTTTCGGATTTTGGCTGGGGTTTCGGCATGGTGCCTGATGGCATTATCCAGTGAAAAACGCAACTCCGCTTGACAAGATGCCAAGCATTTGGTCTTAGCGCCTCGGTTCGGTCGAAACCGCCCAATGCGGCGGCAATCGCCAGCGCATCAAAATGGTCCGGCTGCTGTAGCTCAGTGGTAGAGCGCGTCATTGGTAATGACGAGGTCGAGAGTTCAATTCTCTCTAGCAGCACCATTTGTTAAGCTTAGTGTGTATCAGTTCCCTACGGGAAGTGCACTAACGTGGGTGCGCGCTTGGGTATGGCGTGGGTGGTGCTTTGGCCGGGATGCTAGCATTCGTAATGCGGGAATCAGAGTCTCGAATTCTTAAAGCATCTTCCTTTCATTGTTTCGGCCAATCAGCGAAAGTCTGCTAGGCGCTCCGTGAAATCGAAATGCAGTTCGTTGCCTCGCAGCGTTACATTCTCGATTCGATAGAGTGCCACGTACCCGTTTCGGTTGATTGGAACTCCATCTTTATCCAGTTCATCTTCCGTCAGTATCGCGCGCCCTTCCTTCAATGCGTTAATGAAGGGCTCCCATTGCGGCTTGTCGCTAACCCCTGGGTCACAATGGTGTGGCCAAATGCCCCTTGTCCAACAGCGATGGACGCAAGGAAGCTTCTCTCCTTTCCACTCCGCAAACCATGAACCTCTCTCGCCTCGTGGCTTTGCCATCACGTCAATCCTCGTATCGAGCCTTGAACTCAGCTTTCGCAGCTGGAAGGTTGGCCGCCAGCATGTCATCAATTTCGGCCTCGCTGAGCGTTTCGAACAGGAGACCGCCAGCATGTTTGTCCATGACAAGCATGAAGACTTCGAACGCGCGGTCGTGCTCGTGAAGCCACTGTTCCTTTTCGAGCAAGCGGACAACGCCCTTCGCAATCGGAAGGCGGAAGGATGCATTCGACCGATCCAGAAACTGCAGGCGGATGTTGGCCCTTGCAAGAACCTGCTTGAGGACACGCTCGGGATTGGATGGGTCGATGCGACTGGCAATATGTCCATTCCACCAGAGACGAGCGATCGCATTGTCGTCCCTGCATTGGTCCAGTGTTTTTGCAAAGAAGTGATTGGCGACATCCTTGTCGGGATTGGAACGGATCCACCGCTTCCTCGAATATTCAAGACAATCGAGATGGCAAAGCCTTACCCAAACGCGTTCCTGTCTCGCCACAGCAGGTGTCATGCCCTTGATCGCGGAGTGAACCAGCAGAGAATTCCCGATCTCCGTTTCCGGAGAGTTGTTGGGATCGAGCTTGCTGGGAAACTCGGGGTCGTAGGTCACCTGTTTCAATTCAAGGCCCCATCCTTGTTCGGCGGCCTTCTTCTCGAAATTACCCGAGATGTAGAGTTCAAGGTTTTCGGGAACGCCGTCGAACAGCCGCTCAACGACCTTGTCTGATACATATTTCAGGGGCAGCATCATGTCGACGCTCCCTCGATTGACTCAAGACCGTGAAAAGGCATCGCAAGAAGCTTGCAGGCATCTGAGATCAGCGATGAAGTATCGTCGTCATATGAGACTTCAAGCTTTTCGCATCGTTCGATGAAGGGTGCTACCCAACGCTGGCCCTCATACTGACTGGTTCCCTTTTCCGACCGGAGAAGGGACAGCACTTCCATGATAACGGGAACGTACACCGCGTTCATGACTACCGGCCCCAGCCGGCTGTCGGCTCTCAGTGTCTCGACCAAGTCGTATGTTTCCCGCCCAGCTAGGATCGTGATCTTCGGTTTATCGAGATTCACCTCAAACTTGCCATTATCGAGGTCTTCCATAACCTCGATCGAGAAGATCGTTTCGAGGTTCGGCAGCGGAAGGTTTCCGACATCGATGTGAAGCTCCTCTCCCATCGCAAGTATCTCTCCCTTCCTGAGATCGAAACTTGCGGGGAATTCCTTGTGAATGTACTTCGGCTTCCAGTTGAAAAGCTCCTGCACGGTCCACACTAGCGGCCGAAGATTTACCGTTCCCAGCAATGCGCCCGGGGAGAATGTGTGGACTGACTTTCCGGTCGTGAGTGGTATCAATTCCCGAAGCCCGGTCGAGACGCAGAGCGTAAAGATGCCGATGGCGGCCTTGCCTTGATCGAGGAGCTTCTCGATTTCTTCGTTCGAAATAGAGAGATTGCAGGCAATCGAGATCCTGTCGCTATTCTTGTCTTCCTGATAGGCAATCTCAGCGGCAAGGATGCCGTCCTCGTGATCATCTCTCCAGTCGGCCAGGACCGGATGTGGGAAGTTCATGTGGTCGGAAAGTCTCATGATGCAGACTTCACTGTCTCACTGATGGTCATGGCAGACAACTCCATCGGACCGTGGAAACTCTCGGCAAGATTGAAGCAGATCGAAACCCGCTTGCCGGCTTCGAGTTCCAGTCGGATCTTGCCTTTTTCGATCTGTCCCAAACCGACTTTCGCTACTTGCAGTTCGGATGCCGTGGTCAGCCCTGATGCCGCAACCGTGATCTCGGCAGGTCCTGTTCCTTCGGGCGTGAAATGCAGCTCATGCACATAGGTCCCACCAGTCGTGATATCACAGATCCGGGTTGCTGCAAGCTGGATGGGCTTTCTGGGAGAACCGGTGCCCTCCCCTCCTGTACCTGTTCCCGATCCCTTGCCCTGGCCGCCGCCCCCTTCCTTCTCGGTCGTTTTGTCCTTGTCGCCGCTGCCGCCCAAATCGCCACCTTCTGGGTCGATTTGTATGTTCGGCATTTTTCGTGTTTTAGTTTTGGCCTGACCATAAGTGAAGCGCTCAGGGTCGGACTCACCGGACGAAGTCGTATCTTCGTCGCCAGCTTCAGCTGCAAACAGATGGGCGAGTTCATCGATGTCGTCGCTGTCCGATGTCTCCACCTTTGCAGCTTCCTTAATTTTCTCTCGGGCGGCCCTGACCAGCTGCTGTATCGACGTCTCCACTCGACCCTGTTCTTCATCGCTGATGATCCGGGAAGGTTCGAAAGCGTTATGTTCCGGGTTCTCGAGGCGTTTGAGCAAGGCACCAAACTTCCTTCCTCCTTCACTTCCGGCCGGCTCCAGAATGGCAACGAATTCTCTCGTCTGGGCAAAGTGGACGAGAGGCTGGTCGAAGCCTCGGAGGTGATTCGTGATGTACATTCCGTTCCTAACCATGAGAATATGGCGGGGAAGTTCCGGTTCAACCAGAATGCGCAGATCGGCCTCGCCGTAGCCCTCAACTTCGAACGTGAACTTCTGCGTCTCACCTGATGACAGGCATTTCAGGATATGGCGGGCGTAACCGAGTTGCTCGGTCAGCCCGACGTCTTTCGCGATCTCGTCCATGTCTGAAGAACCTAAACGTTGACTCAGCGTGGCCTTGTTGATCGTGATCCCTCCGTCATCGATCTCGAACTCCATTTTTCCGCGGAAGATCGCGGTGGTGAAATTCGTCAGGATCGAGATTTCCATCTTCCGCGCCCAATTTTTTTGCGCAGGAAAACAGACCACGAAGAGCGAGGTTCCACGTTCCTTTCGAACCATCCAGTCGGGAAGACCTGCTGGATCTGTTATTGGAGCGAAGTTCGGGTTTCCCCAGTACCCCTCTGCCCTGAAGGGTTCGGCCTCGCGTTCATGCGAGAGCAGCTGAAGTCTTGCCTGGATTCCGAAAAGCTCACTTCCCTGCGGATCCTCTGTCAGTGTCGAGTAGAGGACGGTCTGGACGTTCGACGTGGCAAAGGCCGCTTTCTTACCGATCCCGAAGGCGCCGCCGGAATCATCACTCCGCTTGTTGTTGACACCATCGGCTTTGA
Source organism: Parasphingorhabdus flavimaris (assembly GCF_013371215.1). Taxonomy (GTDB): domain Bacteria; phylum Pseudomonadota; class Alphaproteobacteria; order Sphingomonadales; family Sphingomonadaceae; genus Parasphingorhabdus; species Parasphingorhabdus flavimaris. The sequence goes on along the minus strand of NZ_JABWMH010000005.1, from coordinate 555 downwards.
CTAGAGAATTGAACACGCTCTCCGAGTCATCCATTGGTCCAGTCAGCCCGGTCGTGTTGAAATCGGCTATTTCCAAAACAGAAATCGCTTCTTCCCCGGTCTCCTTGACCGCCCTGCGGAAAAACTGAACTGTTCTGTCTTCCTCAGGATCATTGTCCATTCGCTTCGCCTTGTCTTCACTGTCTGCGAGACAATGCTTGCACGCCTTATGCAGTTCATCAGCGAAGGGCAGGTCGTCACGGTCGATATGATGTAGATTAAATTTCATCACCACCGGCTTGTCGCCGTCCTTGGAACCGGCGTCATTGGAGTTCTGGCCAGTCTCTCTGGCGCAGCTGACATGGGGTTTGCCTCGGAACTGCTCGATGCCACCGTCACCCAAACCCTCAGGTTTGCGAGCCGGATTGGGAAGAAACTGGACACTGTAAGCCATGTTCCCCGTCAGCACCTGTGGCACAAATTTGATGTTGTAAGTTAAGGAGGATTTGGGTCTCGTCGTAGTGACGAAGGAACGAAGATGAGACCCAAATCCTCAAAACCCAAAGCGAGTGCTGA
>NZ_JABWMH010000004.1 GCF_013371215.1 Parasphingorhabdus flavimaris | reverse complement strand
CTTGAGCCCATAGGAAACATCCCGCCTGCTGAAGCCGAGAAAAACTATTACGCCATGCTGGACGAAACCCACATGGCAGCTTAACTTAAACCAAATAGCCTCCGGCAATACCGGGGCGGTTCATACTGCTTTGACAATCTTCTCAGAATAATCCCTTGATTGCGCTTTAGCTCGCGTCGCATCGTCAGTTTGCGAATCTGCAGAGCCGTCGGTCTTAGGATCTTGTCCAGGAGGTACTGAAGGCTCTTTGTGGGTCGGGTCTTGCGAGGTCACCCTTTGAAGTTCCGCACCCTCTTCCTCGGAAAGGTCTCGCGACACGAGACCGATAAGCCTGTTTAGGCATGAGCTTACTAGATCCGCCGCTCGGTTTCCTCGACCCACTACGAGGGTAGCACCTTTCTCTTTAGCCGCCTCAACTCGCTCTCTTGCCTTAACGAAATCCTCGTAGGTCAGAGTAACATGCGGTCGCGCTTCTGCGTCTTTTTCTTGGCTTTCATGGCCCTTGTTGAACTTGGCATTAGACGAACCGATTTCATCGAGTTCAATTGTCTCAAGCTCGGCAAGAAAACCGACTAACGCCAAGTCTTCATCTGTCGCCCCAAGAAGCCGGTCTGCGATTTTCGCTTTCTTGCCAGCCGTTGAAGGAAGTGTGGAAGGAGCAAGAACGTCGACATCGATGATCGCAGCCGCCGCGGAGAAGCTACCGTCAGCCAGTTGCAACCGCGCCGATCTTGGACGGTCAAGTGCGAGATCGACAAACCAACTAGTCTCTCCGATTGTCTGGACAGCGATATCGTCCCAAGGGCTTTCCCCGGAACTATTAAAAGTGGAGACGCATATGGGCGTCTCTCCTAGGTCCTGTGGCGGGGTCCATGAGACCCTGCTTCCGCGCAGTTGGAATGTGCCTGGTTCGACCGGAGCTTTAACTTTGATCTGGACCGTAGAACTCACTGGCTCAGCTAGCGAACTTGAATCAAGCGGGGCCTGCCGATAGTCCTCAAGCCCGAGCCTGGCGAGGGCCGTTCCAGCAACTACCCTCTTGTAAAGTCCTGCTTCGGCGTTCCCTTTGGATACTGCGTTCCCAAGTAGCGCTGGAATTGTACAATTCATGCTTCCTGAGATCACATGGTCCCAATCGCGCCCAAAAGCGACAATGAGTTTCGCATGATTAAACCGAGATCTTCCTTCCTCCTCGACATCAAAGAGCTCGATGCCAGCCTCACTCTTGAAGTTGTGTTTCGGGAACTCTCCTCTACTTCTCTCGAGCAACACATCGGTGGGAGGCATCCCCAGTACCTCTCGAATTTGTCTAAGACCCTCGAGTTTCTGGTCCCAGTACGGCGACATTACAATGAGCCGCTGGATCTCGTCATCACCGATTGAGGTGGCCACTTGTTCCAAGATCGTCTCAGTTGGGCGATTGATGATGAGCGACACGTCTGCAGGAGGCGAGGCTTGTGACCCTGCACCGTCATCGAACAACCAAGGCGAAAGCTTTAATGCCCGTTCCCTTGCAATGGGAAGCCAAGGATCTCCCGGCGGCGTATAGGACGCGATATATTCAAATGCTTGCCGGAAGATTTCGAGAAACGAAGGTTCTTCGGGTGTGTAAACCAGATCCGTAATGAGTTCTTTGTTGCCTGCGATACCGAGAGCTGTGAGGTTGGCTGAGCCGATTAAGAGTCGGCCTTTATTCTCTCCCAACAGCAACGTGATTTTCGGGTGAAAGGCTCCGGGAACACTGACCTTCGCCAAATGATAGAGGGAGCCAGCGAAGCGCGGTGTGCCAAACTGTTCGATACTCAAATTCAACATTGACTGATCCGTTAAAACCGAAACGTTGCGGCAGCCGGCTCCCCTTAACTTCGAGAACGGGATGTCTTCAAATGCCTGCGCAGTGAATGAGAAGGTTGTCAGAAATACCGAGTGATAACCGGGCTCACCGAAGACGTCGTAGTATTTCACGTCCTGGCGAGCTCCTCTTTTCCAAGAAGGGTGATCCCAGCCTCGTCGAGCAGCTTGCAATCCTCAAGAAACTGGATGGCTTGGTCGAGACGTGGACTGCTAGGTGATACACGGAAGTCGTCACGGTATCGCAAGACTCCCTCGTCCGGTTCGAGAAGAAACGTGTAGGCTTTGCTGCGAAGCTTGCGAGACGCAACCCACAGATGTCGTTTGATGACGCGCTCACTAATGATCCTTCCAACCGCTTCGCTAGTTTGAATTTTCAGCAGTCCCTCGTAGAACCGGGCTTCGGACACTAGAGATTGAAAGTAGTCGTCTACGTTCAACCACTCGATAACCTTAGGGCTAAACTCCTTCGAACGTCGGTAAAGCTGCGCAATCAGAAACACTGAAGACTTCACCATCTCACCAATTTCGCCGCGCCTTTGAGCAGCGAGCATAGCTTCGGAGACATCTCTAATCGTCCGATCAGTACAAGCGCTAGCAAGAAAATCCTTGAAGCTGGGGTCACCTGATATCTTCGCTTGCTGGGTCAGCGCTGCCACGGCTTCCTGCATCGATAGGCGTGCGGCTGGGCCGCCGCGCACTGCGACGAGTGCTGCAGCGAGCAAGCACTCGTAAGCAAGCCTGCAGAGATCACATGCTTGGTATAGAGCCCAGGCCTCGCAAATCTCACTAGAGAGCCCTTCGCCTGGTTGATTGGCGAGTTCAAAAAATTCCCATTTGAGATCATCGGTGCGCGGCCGTTTCCCAACCTTGCCGGCTTGCGACAGCAGAAGCCTTATTGTTTCACGGCGGGCCGCGTTTCCGCTCGACGGTCGGCCAAGGCGGCCGAGGAGTGCGTCCGCCAAGCCGGACTGTTCTATGCTGCCGGCCACGACCTTGGAAGGTAGGCACACCGAGAGGTCATCGAGTTGGGAAATCGAAGCTTTTCCAGTGTCTAGTATTTGCAGGAAGTCGGTCGACCTGTCTCCGATCGCTTCTTCGAACCCATGCGCTAGTGGCAGGGCTGCGCTGGTGCAAAAGGGAAGGCCAATCTCTTCATTGGCGAGCTCGATCAGGCCCATCTCTGCCATTTGCGTCGAGTAAATTGCCCCAAAAGCACCTCCCTTGTTTCGCAGGTAGCGGTGCTCTGGTGGGGTATCCGGATCGGCAGCCACATCGAAATGGATGACTTGGTTTGAGTCGCCACCATCCTCAACCCCCGAAATTTGGCGACCTGCCCATTCTATGCCTGTGACCCCCAATTCGCTTCCATTACGCGCGCTCGCGAGAGCAAGTAATACCTCCGCTCGTCTGTGAAAAACGTTGAATGTTCGCGGATCGGTCTGGCCTTTAGTCTTCGCATACACCTCCAGAGCCCAAGCGAAGAAGGAGTAATAACGAAGGCGCAAAGTGATGGTGCTAATACCGGGAAGGAGCGATTGAAAGAGCACCTCGATTGGCCGCTGCATTCCAAGCGGATCTAACCCACTGTCCTGCCCGATTTCCGTCCATTGCGGAAACCCCGGCTCGAACTCCATCGGCTGTGTAGCCAAGTCACATCCCCCTATCTAATAACAGACGCCTAGTGCAATCAGTCTCAACATATCAAAGACTTATGTCTACATTCAGACATCATCCTTACCGATGTGAGAAATCGGCGAGACCTGTATTAATTCAATGTCTTCAATCTGAGAGGGTAGTCGGAGACGAGCTAACTCTTCCCGATCTCGAGTCAAGCCATAAGCAAGTAGCAAACGACTTTGATCGCAGTTCTTCGGCAAAATTTTTGCCGGCGGAGCTGGTCGAGATAATGGAATGTTCCCTAGGACACTATCCTTTAGCATTTGATTGATAAAACGCGCATGCAAATCTGTGTCACAACCACCGCCAGTAATAACTAACTGCACAGGATTATTCCGACTTCCAGGTTTGAATAAACTGGCAGCCCGCTTCTCATTCTTCGCCATTCCATAGACTTCGTAGAATAGATAATTACAGGCCATTTCAAAGATTGAGTCATTTACCTTCGCAGATTTTACAACTTCCAGTGCCCCTGCACCAAAGAGGTCTACACCAGCCGTAAAGACTGAAGCGTCCAGTTTAGATTTCAAATAGAAAGCAACGATATCTAACGTAGATGATCCGACATCGACGAGTAGATGCGCACCTGTTTGAACGAGAGGATCAGCGGAATAACCGGCAATAGCCGCGGTTAGTTCCGGCACCAGTCCAAACCCCTTCGGCAAGACCGGGTTTGCTATCGCGAGCTCTGCCTTAACATCATTCAACGTTAATTTGTTGGCATGTGGAATCAATGCGCACGCAGCGGAAACGATTTTGGTAAATCGCTCTAATGCAGGCCCATCGTCTCTTATCGCCACAGGAACCCCAATATTGATCAACCAATAATGAGATGCGCCAGCCGTTCCTAATGGTCGATCAATCTCATATATTCCTAAGATATAGCTCAACTGCATCGTCAAAAAAGCCGCAGCTGCACAGGCCCGCGACACAGTTGGCATTTGCTTCAACGGCTCTAAACCAGATTGCTTGACCAGACCTGCCTTGAAACCAACCAATGGGATTGAGCTGGCGACCGGATAAAGAGAAAACATACTTTTCTTGGTGTCAAACCAAAGTGCAGTTTGCCAAAGTCCCGGATGCGATGCAGACCGAAGTTGTTTAGGCACAGGAATTACAGCAATGGGGTCGCCAGCCACATAAGGCTGCCGGTAAGCAACCTTTGTTGTACTTGTTCCAAAATCTAGGCCGACAATATAGCCTTCGGGGTCCGGCGTTGGTCGATCATGCCATATCTGTTGTCCAGCTAGGATAGCTTTATCAATCTGCCTGCGACCAACATCACTAATTGATTTTGGGCTTTGCTCAACAATTGAAACGCGATTGTCGACCACTGAACGAATTTGATCAGCGGCCTGCCTACGTTCGGCAAAAATATCTCGATGTTGTTGTTCAGATGTGTTGCGTTTATGCGTTGTGAGCTTTGGCGCTTCCTGGGCTGGCGTGACTGTTATTGCAGCTTTTTTACGAATCTCTTGAGAAGGGTCTGGGTCTGGGTCTGGCAATCGCAGTGCAAACCGCTCTTCATACTGAGGTTTTAGTTTGTATTTTTTACCAACAGGAAGGTCGACTTTCGCGGATTTGGTGGCGGGTTGTTTTTTTTGTTGATTAGCCTCGGTTAAGGCCCCGCTAGCGCCGTTGCCATTTTTCGTTGGGAAATTTTTCGAACTGGCTAGGTTTTTCTGAAGTTCGCTTAATGGTGAATCCAAGTCTCCGAATGTGGTCTTAGGAAAGCGGCGGTTTCGCTTCATGATGCAGCCTCCAATTCAATAATCGCTATTCCAACGACCTGGGGCTCGTCTATGATAAAATTGTCTTCTTTGACTTTAAGATCCTCAAGCTTTTCATCCATCCGCGCGAGAAACTTATCTAGTTGGCTTCTCCGCATTTTAGCGACTCTAAGCCGTTTATCCTTCTGACTTACATCACCCCACGAAAATTCGAGATCTCGAATTATGGATTCAGCCTCTTTGCGTTTCCGCTCTCGATGCTCTTGAGCGAGTGCAATCTGAGTTTGAATTTGGTCGAAGTGTCGCGCCGCTTCTGCCTCAAAAAAATCTTCACGTCGGCGTTCGAGCATCGGCAGAACTAAATTTTCGATAGCCTCACATGCATGGTTCAGCGTATTTTGATCAACTTCAATAAGGTCTGGATTGGTTGCTATCGCTTCCATCAGAAGCTTTTCGGCTTCTTCCGAAGTCACGAGGCGCTGCAAGAGACAATCTGCACCGAGAAAAGATAATTTGTCGACAGGCAAAAGTCCATCGATGGACCATCGCTCAATTGCAATTGCGTAAAATCCAGGCTCCAATTGGCAATTGGTAGGACTGGACAAAGTAAAAGCTGTTACTGGTCTGGGGATTACACCTGAATAGAGTTCTTCGCGAATAACAGCCGCAAAGCGCGTCAATGGGTGCTTCATCACTATAGAATCTATTGCACGATAGCGACCTGGCTCGGAGTTGCTTCCGAAAACAACCCTTACTCCGCTGCCATTGTCTCCTCGAAATCTGGTTTGGTATCTCGTAGCCGAATCTGTCAAAAAGCGAGAGAACTTGGCTTGAGCGGCATGAGAGAGGCGTACTTCAAACATCTCTATTGATACATCAGGTACACGATCGAATCTTGTTCCCGGAAATTTTTCAACCAATGTACTGATGACGTAATCGCGTAAATCGTTACTCGCGAGCATCTTGTGTGGTGCGTGAGCTTCATTGATCCGGTTCAGAATATTTTCACCATGCGCGATAAGGCTGGGAGCTTCAAGTTCTAGCTGTTCCGTCTGGCGTTTAACTTCTTCGGCTGCTGCTGTCGCTCGGTCCAGTTCCTCTTTTCTCTCTCGCAGCGAAAGAGAGCCATCGGAGAGAATTAATTCAATTTGCTTAACTACATCACCAAGGATCGGTTCAAAATCCCCAAGCGTGTTTCGAATGATATCCAGCCTTTCATAAAGCCTTTTATAAACTATCTCTTCAATCGTATCCTGCGCAATAAGATTAATGATCTCGACTGAGGCTGACTGCTGACCAATACGATCGACGCGACCGATCCGCTGTTCGAGCTTCATTGGGTTCCACGGAAGATCCCAGTTAATTACGATGCGGCAAAACTGAAGGTCCAATCCTTCTCCGCCGACCTCAGAAGTTAGCAATATTGTTCCACCGGGTGCATCAGCAAACCGACCTACCGTTTCTTGGCGATCTTCTTTGATTCCACCATGGAGCTCAATTACGTCGATGTTTTCTGCAGCTAGACGACGGCTAAGGTACGATATTACGCTTCTGAAGCTTGAAAAGATGATGATCTTTTCCGTGCTATCACTGCTCAGCAGATCCCTTAGCGTCTTAATCAGACTGTCAAATTTACCATCATTTTGTTCGAGCTTTGCCAAAAATAAATGATCTGAACAATACTCGCCAAGAGTTGACACCATCGGGCCTGGCAATGGTTTTAGTGTTTCTTCGTCTTCTTCATCAACCGATAGGTTGCCAGTGCGTTCTCCCCAGTGGCGATAAGCAGCTGCTAGGCTAGATGCTACCAGGCGCTGGGCGCCCGCCAACAAAAACTTCTCGTTAATGTCTCGATCATAGGCATAGCGCTCAATTGCTTGGGTTATCTCGTCATAGAACTCTCGCTCAAATTTCTCTGACATTTCCCACGAGACTGTTTTTGGATGGCGAACCACTTTGAACTCAACAACGTCTCGCCTTCGCGTTCGATTTACGATTGATCCGAGCAACGACATTTCTTCCAAACGAGCCGCCAAGTTCATGCGCTCTTTGGCAGTTCCTTCTATTCCATCTGCCAATTCAGCGCGAAGGCGCTTCAAGCGTTCGCCAGTTTTCAGAATCTGTCCGGGCTGCAGCGCTCCAACAAGCTTGGAGATCTTCTCAATCGAAACGTTCGGATTTCTTGCTGCTTCAAAAGCCTCGACTAATGGCGCGTTTTCTTCTTGGAGCCATGCGAACTGCCATTCATTATCGAATGTGTCTGGATCGAGAAGTTTAAGGAGAACTCGCAGGTCATTCGATCTAAGATTGACTGGCGTGGCGGATAACAGAAGACTGTAATCCGAAGACTCAGTCAAAAGCTGCCCAATTTTGTGGTTTGCCGTTTGTGTATTGCGCAGATGGTGTGCTTCATCAAAAATTACTAAGTCAAATAATTCATCTCCGCGCTCATCTGACAAAAATCGCGCTAAATCAGCGCGTGCGGATTGATTAGGTTCTTCCTCATCGTTCCATTTGGCCGGTGGTTTTAAGGCAGACATAGAGGCAACTGCTGCAAACCCGTTCCGGTTTAAGGCGTCATCTTCAATTAGACCGAGTAGCTCTTCGGCGTTACAAGCCTTTGCATTTACGCTGAACTTGCGTCGCAGTTCGTCCTGCCATTTCTTGACCAGCGGCTTGGGACAGACCACGAGCAAACGGCGAGCGTCACCGCGTGCCACAAGCTCCGTCCAAATAAGCCCAGCTTCTATCGTCTTCCCCAAACCAACTTCATCTGCGATCAGGAGCCCCCGAGCCGGTGCATTCAGGATTTTCAGCAAAGGTTTGAACTGATATGCGAAAAACTTCGTGTTGGTAGCGCCCATTGAGTAAATCATATCGGCTAACTTTCCGGATAGTCGAAGATGATTGATGGTTCGCCGGAGTTCTAGGGGCGTTGAGAATTTACCCATTTTTAGATCGTTGAGAATGTCCGGCTCGGATTCCACGATTTCGAGCAAACTTAGCGGAACCTCTTTCTGGCCAGTTAATACATCGATCTTGATCATAAGCCGTCCATCGCGCTCAAATGGTCGATCCATCACGATACCAACGAACGCCGGATCTCGCCGCATTCTCACTCGGTCACCCGGATTGGGGTGCATCAGTTCCTCCGTTCGCTGCCGTCTAGTGGACAGTTGTCAGCGGTCGCCTACTCGAAAGCCTTCTTGCTAATAGGTTTACATTACAAAACAAGATAATCTTATCAGTGCTTTAAATTGGACCGGGAACGTGAGCCAGCTCAATGCCCAATATCTTCACCAATACTAGGACCCTCAGTTGTCCGGTGAACATTTAGGAGATCGCTCAAATCGAAAACAATAACTGCCTAGCCATTCTCTAAAACCTAGAGGTCGAAGAATATTAAACGCAAAACTTCAAATCTGGGAACAAACTTGCAGTGAGATTGGATCCTTGAGCTTCCAGCTGCACATCAACGACCCCTTGTTATTGCTCGGCAATACTCAGTGCTGCTCATTAACCTGCTTACCATATGCTTACAGCCCAAACGCAAAAAAGCCCGATTGGTAACAGCGAGGCTTGTAATGCTTTGTGATCTTTAGATATATTGTTTTCAGGATTAGGATTTGAACCAGCGACTTTGAGGTTATGAGCAGAAATTAATTCCTAGTTTTCGCTTAGGAAAATTACAACATACGAGATTGAACCGCCACTTGCACATTTCATGTACGCGCTGCGATCCGCGTGGAGATCCAGTCTTCGATTTCGGATTCAACCCACGCGACCCCGCGTGTACCAAGTTGCACACGCTTGGGAAACGAGTCGTCTGCATAGAGCCCTGAGCGGGACAGACCTGTTTTGTTTAAAACTTCAGGCAGGCGGATTAGACGCATAACACTTCCTTGCTGATGAACGCCTATAGCTTCCAACAAACTGCCAAGAACGTCTACAGTCACCTAGGGAACCAATCCCTTCAGTATGATCAATCGGCTCCCACGCCTTTCAGCACGTGGGCCACTGTTTTGCGCGGATCACTTACAGCGTGGCCTGACTCGCAGAACAGCAAATCCAAGACTCGTACGAGGTCGTCGTTTGCCCGGGCGCTTACTCCATAACCAGCCGCTTGGAGCTGCCTAAATACCACGAGTATAAAGTTTGCACGTGGACCATGTTCGAAACGGCGATCGTTCTGCTGAGCGCCGGTGTTATATCCAGCAGATCTCTTTACAAAGACGCGCAAAATCTTGATCATTAGTTCATGGAGCCATGGACGGCGAGCACCGAATGTGACCTGACCGAACGAAAACACAGTCCATTTTGCGTTCTCAAGCTCTTCTAAGAACGCTGTTGATGTTTTTGCTAGACGCGCCATCTCGTCTTCCCACATCTTATCCCCGCTCTCTTCGTGAATGCTCATATCGATACGAAAGAGACGCGCAGCTTCTTCGAGAGCGCTCAGTTGAATATTGGGCCAACGACGCAAAATTTCTCGCCGACCTCGTTCAGAAAGCTGCCAATCGAGTTGATTGTTAGCGCGGTCAGACATGCGTGCGACGCTCTCGCCGCCCCGAAAGACTGACAACATTCCCGGCCTCTTCGATCGGCTCTGGACCGAATGAGACCACTTGGCCGCCACCGCGAAGCTGATCGAGATAGTCACTCCACCATTGATGCATATCGACGCGCTCATTCCAATAGCTTCCGCGATTATAGGCGCCGCGAACTGCGTTGCGCTCGGTGTGCGCTAGTGATCGCTCGATCGCGTCTGCGTTCCATTTGCCGCATTCATTGAGCAATGTAGACGCAGTTGAACGCCATCCATGGGAAGTCATTTCATCCTTACTGTAGCCCATGCGTCGAAGCGCTTGGTTCATCGTGTTTTCGCTCATTGGTCTCTTCCAAGTATGGAATGCTGGGAACACGAAGCCAGTGGGACCCGTCAGCGGGGCAAGCTCACGCAGATAAGCGATAACCTGCCGTGACAGCGGCACCATATGGGGTTTGCGCATCTTCATTCGTTCAGCAGGAATGCGCCATTCTGCAGCTTCCAGATTGAACTCTTCCCAATTTGCCATGCGAAGCTCGCCCGGCCGGGCCATTACATGGGGTGCAATTTGCATGGCAATCCGTGTAATAAGATGCCCGGGATATTCATCGATTGCGCGAAGCAAACCAGCGACCTATTCTGGCTTTTCAAAAGCAGCATGGTGTTTAGGCTTAGGGCTGCGCAGCGCCCCGCGAAGCACAGCTGCAGGATCATTCTCAGCGCGCAGTGTGGCCACTGCATAGCGGTAAACCCGGCTGACAAAGGAACGGCAACGCCTTGCAGTCTCATACTTACCCTTAGCTTCGATACGCTTCAGGACGGCGAGCACATCGGCTGGCCTGATTTGGCCGACAGGCAGCGGCTGCAGCGGTCCAAGCTGTTCAAGATACCATAGGGCTTTCTCGATAGTTGACTGGGCCAACCCTTCGCCTGCCATTTTTATCTCGATGAACTCGCGCGCTACTAAGCCAAATGTGGTCTCGGCGCTAAGCGCTGCTACTAGTTTAGCTTGGCGGCGTTCGATTGCCGGATCGCGGCCAGTGCTGATAAATGCTTTTGCCTCATCGCGACGCTTGCGCGCGTCGGCGAGCGAGACTTCGGGGAACTTTCCCATGGATTGGCGTTTCTCAACGCCGTGGAGGCGGTACTTAAAGCGCCAAAGCTTTGAGCCATTTGGCATAACCTCAATATACAATCCGCCCCCATCCGATCGTTTGTAAGATTTCTTTGCCGGTTTGAGCGCATTGAGCGCGATATTGGTAAAGGCCATGACAGGGCTCCTCGTTCGAAGTCCAGATAAGATTTTTAAGATAACAGCCAAGCCGGTTTTGGGGGCAGATCAACTAATCTGACTAAATCGAAAATAGCTCACTTGCCCCCAAGCTGCCCCCAAAACCGGCTTGGCTGTTATCAAATCTTACCGGACCTTATAGGACTAACAATGACTCATAAGTGGCGGATTTCTGCCGCTTTGTCAAGATCTCATGGTATGTTCTGAAATGCTATAATGGTGCCCAGAAGAGGACTCGAACCTCCACATCCTTACGAATACTAACACCTGAAGCTAGCGCGTCTACCAATTCCGCCATCTGGGCCCATGCAGGCGGTGATCGTCTCGATACCACCTGATAGAGGCGGGCGATTAGCCTCTTGGTGGCTGAGCTGTCAATGATTCATATCGCGATTCATCGGACAAATGTCCGTGCCCCGTCGGCGCGGCGGCGCGGGGGAGGGAGAAGCGCTGCCAGATCGCGCGGAATATGCTAGTCTGGGGAAAGAATCGGCTGTTGCTTCGCCCGCCGCGCTGGGGCAGAGGCTAAGCGGAAACCAAGGCATGAGTGGAAGATGAACATGGATCTCGATGGACGTTTGATTTGCATATTTGGCGGCGGCGGTTTTCTGGGCCGCTATGTTGCCCAGGAGCTGCTGGCGCGCGGTGCGCGGTTGCGGATTGCCGAGCGCAATATCAAGAACGCCATGCATATCAAGCCGCTGGGCAATCTCGGCCAGACACAGTTTGCCAGCGCCGACATCACCAAGCCGGACAGCGTCACCCGCGCGGTCCGGGGCTGCGATGCCGTGGTCAATCTGGTCGGCGTGCTCAACGGCGATTTCACCCGCATCCATGTCGACGGCGCGCGCAATGTCGCCAAGGCCGCCGCTGCTGCCGGCTGCAAGACCATGGTCCAGCTGTCCGCGATTGGCGCCGATACCGCTTCACCGTCGCGCTATGGCCGCAGCAAGGGCGAAGGCGAGCGGGCGGTGCTCGAGGCATTTCCCGACGCGATCATATTGAGACCCTCGATCGTCTTTGGTCGCGAGGATGAATTCATCAACCGCTTTGCCGCGATGATCCAGATGCTGCCGGTCGTGCCGGTCATCGGCAGCGCGACGAAATTCCAGCCGATCTTTGTCGGCGATGTCGCCGATGTCGTGGCGCAGGCGCTCAGCCAGCCTGCGCTATATGCCGGACAGACATTTGAACTGGGCGGTCCGGAAGTGATCAGCATGGGCGAACTCAACCGCCGCATCGCCGCGATGACCGGCCGCGAGCGCACTTTTGTCGATGTCCCGGATTTTGCCGCCAAGATGATGGCGACTGTTCTGGGACCGCTGCCCGGTGCCCCGATCACGTCGGATCAGTACAAGATGCTGCAGAAAGACAATGTCGTGGCGCCAACCGCCAAGGGGCTGGATGCCTTTGGCGTTGCGCCGACACCGCTCGCTGCGGTCGCCAGTGGCTGGATGGAAAAATATACTGCCCACGGCCGGTTCGGAGCTCGCGCCAAGGCAAGCTGAGCCGCTAGAAAAGCGTGAGCAGCGCGATGCCCATGGCAACGCGGTAGACGACGAAAACCATCATCGAGGCCTTGCGCAGAAAGCGCATCAGGAAGGTCATGGTGGCGAGAGCCGCGACAAAGGTCAGCGCGCCGGTGATCAGCGCTTCCTTGAGCAATTCGGTGCTGGCACCCATCAGATCGGGAATGATCAGCACGCCGGCACCAGCCACCGCCGGAATCGACAGCAGGAAGGAAAAGCGCGCCGCCTCGACGCGGCTATAGCCGAGAAACCGCGCTGCGGTCATGGTCACGCCAGAACGGCTGGTGCCGGGGATGAGCGCCATCGCCTGCGCGAGGCCAACGATGATACCGTCCTTCAGCGTCAGCTGCTCGAAGGATTTGACCTGCCGTCCGAAACGGTCGGCGATGCCCAGCAGGATGCCGTAGATGATCAGATTGGCACCGACCAAGGTGGTGCTGCGGAAACCGTCGAGATAGCCGCCAGTCTTGAGGAACAGACCGACGATGACCGCCGGGATCGTGCCGATGATGATCCACCAGAACAAGCGTCGTTCGGCCGGGGCCTGGCCGATGCCGATGGTGGCGAGGCCGCCCTTGCCCAGCGACCAGACGTCCCTGAAAAAATAGGTGATGATCGCGAGCAGCGAACCGACATGCACGGCAATGTCGATCATCGGCCCCTGGTCGGCATAGCCGGTGAAGACCGGCAGGAGGATCAGGTGCCCCGACGAGGATATCGGCAGAAATTCGGTAACGCCCTGCACGATCGCGAGGAGCAGCATTTGGATGAAGGTCATGAGCAGCCCGTAAGTTGGTTTGACGCGCAATAGCGTTTCACCAGACAGTTGTCGTGAGGAAAATATATGGCCGATGCGATACTATCTGTGCCGAAAAAGCCGGAAGCAGGTTGAATAAGATTCCATTTGAGGCATAATAGGACATATATACTGTCCTTGTTGGCAATTTATCCGTGACTCTGGCTCCTTTCTGGGTTATTTCACTCTTGTGGTCCGCGCAAACGGGCCTGTGACCCTAATCAAAACTACCGGAAACGAGCGTCTCGCATGGCAAAAAGCCCGCAGAAACTGGAAATGCTGAAATTTGTCGAGGATGGCCAGGCCTATCCCGAGAAGCGCGAGCCCGGCCTCCGCGCCGAGGATTTTCGCGAGATCGCCGACCGCTATGCGCCGGACAAGGCCGCGGAACAGGCCGCCCGCTGCTCGCAATGCGGCGTGCCTTATTGTTCGGTCCACTGCCCGCTGCACAATCATATCCCCGACTGGCTCCGCCTGACCGCCGAGGGCCGCCTGCGCGAAGCCTATGAAATGTCCAATCTGACATCGACCATGCCGGAAATCTGCGGCCGCATCTGCCCGCAGGACCGCCTGTGCGAGGGCAATTGCGTGATCGAATTTTCCGGCCATGGCGCGGTCACCATCGGTTCTGTCGAGAAATATATCACCGACACCGCCTGGGAAGAAGGCTGGGTCGAACCGCTGCAGCCCGGCCGGCCAACGGGCCAGTCGGTCGGCATCATCGGTGCCGGGCCCGCTGGCCTGACCGCCGCAGAATATCTGCGCGTCGCCGGTTACGACGTGCATGTCTATGACCGCCACGACCGCGCCGGCGGATTGCTGACCTACGGCATTCCGGGCTTCAAGCTGGAAAAGGAAGTGATCATGCGCCGGGTGCAGCGGCTCAAGGATGGCGGCATCCACTTCCACGAGAATTTCGAAGTCGGTCGCGACGCGACGCTGGAAGAGCTGCGCGACAAACATGATGCAATCCTGGTCGCCACCGGCGTCTACAAGGCGCGCGAAATCCAGATGCCGGGCGTCGGCGCGCCTGGGGTCGAAAAGGCGCTCGACTTTCTGATCGCCTCCAACCGCAAGAGTTTCGGCGATCAAGTTCCCGATTTCGACAATGGGCGCTATAATGCCAAGGGCAAGAATGTCGTCGTGATCGGCGGCGGCGATACCGCGATGGACTGCGTGCGGACCTCGATCCGGCAGGGTGCAAAATCGGTCAAATGCCTCTATCGCCGCGACCGCGCCAACATGCCGGGTTCGCAGAATGAAGTGCGCAACGCCGAGGAAGAAGGCGTCGAATTTGTCTGGCTGTCCGCGCCGAAGGCGATCGAGGGCACCGATCATGTGACCGCGGTCCGGGCCAACCGCATGCGGCTCGGCGCGCCGGACGCCAGCGGCCGTCGTTCGCCGGAAGTCGAGCCGGCCAGCGATTTCACTCTCGAGGCTGATCTGGTGATCAAGGCGCTCGGCTTTGATGCGGAAGACCTGCCCGATCTGTTTGGCTGCCCGGACCTGTCGGTCACGCGGTGGGGCACGTTGCGGGTCGATCACAAGTCGATGATGACCAATATGGAAGGCGTCTTCGCCGCCGGCGACATCGTTCGCGGCGCCAGCCTGGTCGTCTGGGGCATTCGCGATGGCCGCGACGTGACCGAACATATGCACCGGTTTCTGCGCGAGAAGAAACTGGCTGAAAAGGTAGCGGCCTAGACCGCGAATGGAGCATGAACATGAAAATATTATTCGCAACTTTTGCCGCCCCCTTGGCTCTGGCATTGAGCAGCCCCGCGATTGCGCAGGATTCAACCGCGCCGGTCGGGGATGTTGTACAACCAGCAATTGACCCCGCCCGGCTCGCCGCGGCCAAGGTCACGGTCGACTATCTCTTCCCGCTTGGCACCTATGAGCGGATGATGAAGGGCACGATGGACCAGATGATGGACAGTATCATCAGCCAGAGCTTCGACCGGCCGATGGCGGAGACGATGAAGGGCATGGGCATTGATGATCCAGAACTCGATGAACTCGGCGATGCCTCGATCAATGATATGATGCTGGAAAGAGACCCGCATTTCAGGGAGCGGATGCAAATATCGACCAGGGTCATGACCAACGAGATGGTCGACCTGATGACCAGCATGGAGCCGGCGCTGCGCAAAAGCCTTGCCAATATCTACGCCCGGAAATTTACGGCGGATCAGCTCGCTGAGATGAACGCCTTTTTCGCGACCGAAACCGGTGGTGCCTTCGCACGCGACTATATGATGGTCTTTGTCGATCCGGAAATGATGCAGTCGATGATGAGCTTTGTGCCCGAGATGATGCAGGCGATGCCGGCGATCATGGAAAAGGTCGAGGAAGCCACCGCCCATTTGCCGCCGCCAAAGGGTGCGGAATATCCCGAAGAGGACAGCGACGCCAGCATGGCGGAAGAATTTTAACAGGTGATCGCGGAGGCCGAAACGCCTTCAGCCGGACCAAGAGAGAAACCGAATGACCCACCATTACCCGACCCCCGAGCATGAACGACTCGCCCGCGAAGGCATGTACCGGCCCGACTATGAAGGCGATGCCTGCGGTGTCGGCCTGGTTGCGGCAACTGATGGCAAGCCGTCGCGACGCGTGGTTGCCTCGGCCATTGATGCGCTGAAGGCGGTCTGGCACCGCGGCGCGGTCGATGCCGACGGCATGACCGGCGATGGCGCCGGCCTGCACGTCGATCTGCCCGAGCGTTTCTTCGACGATGCGATTGCCGACAGCGGCCACAAGGTCCGCCCGAACCGGCTCGCCGTGGGCATGATCTTCCTGCCGCGCACCGATCTCAATGCCCAGGAAATGTGCCGCACGATCGTTGAGGCCGAAATCATCGAGGCCGGCTACACCATCTATGGCTGGCGTCAGGTGCCGGTCGATGTGTCGGTGATCGGCCAGAAAGCCCAGAACACCCGCCCCGAGATCGAGCAGATCATGATCGCCGGCCCGATGCCGGACCGGCAGGACGCGCGCGAGTTCGAGAAGAATCTCTATCTCATCCGCCGCCGGATCGAGAAGAAGGTGATCGCCGCGCAGGTCCAGGATTTCTATATCTGCAGCCTGTCCTGCCGTTCGATCATCTACAAGGGCCTGTTCCTCGCCGAATCCCTCTCGGTCTTCTATCCCGACCTGACCGACGAGCGGTTCGAAAGCCGGGTGGCGATTTTCCACCAGCGCTATTCGACCAACACCTTCCCGCAATGGTGGCTGGCCCAGCCGTTCCGTTGCCTCGCGCATAATGGCGAAATCAACACCATTCGCGGCAACAAGAACTGGATGAAGAGCCACGAGATCAAGATGGCGAGCCTCGCCTTCGGTGACCATAGCGAGGATATCAAGCCGGTGATTCCGGCCGGCTCCTCCGACACCGCGGCATTGGATGCGGTTTTCGAGACCATTTGCCGCTCGGGCCGCGATGCGCCGACCGCGAAGATCATGCTGGTGCCCCAGGCGTGGCAAAACGATCCGGACATCGACCCCGCCCACCAGGCGATGTACGAATATATGGCCAGCGTCATGGAGCCATGGGATGGCCCGGCCGCGCTGGCGATGACCGATGGCCACTGGGCCGTCGCCGGGGTCGACCGCAACGCGCTCCGGCCGTTGCGCTATTCGATCACGGCCGACAATCTGCTGATCATCGGCAGCGAATCCGGTCTGGTCGTCGTGCCCGAAAGCCAGGTTGTCGAGAAGGGTCGTCTCGGCCCCGGACAGATGATCGCGGTGGATCTCGATGCCGGCGTCCTGTTCAAGGATCGCGAGCTCAAGGACCGGATCGCTTCGGAAGAACCTTATGCCGATCTGGTCAAGGGATTTCAGACCGTCGACGATCTGCCGCCCGCCCCCGAAAATTCGGGCATGGGATATTCCAAAGAGGAATTGATCCGCCGCCAGACCGCGGCCGGCCATACGCTCGAGGACATGGAAATGATCCTCGCGCCGATGGTCGAGGATGCCAAGGAAGCAATCGGATCGATGGGCGACGATACGCCGCTCGCGGTGATCAGCCGCAAGCCGCGCCAGATCAGTCACTTCTTCAAGCAGAATTTCTCCCAGGTCACCAACCCGCCGATCGACAGCCTGCGCGAGCGCCACGTGATGAGCCTGCGCACGCGCTTTTCCAATCTCGCCAACATCCTCGAGCAGGACAGCCAGAACGAGGACGTGATGGTGCTCGAAAGTCCGGTGCTCAGCTGCGCCATGTGGGAGCGGCTGAAGCTGGGTTTTGGCGATGCAGTGGCGCAGATCGACTGCACCATGGCGACCACCGGAAACGCGATCGAATTGCGCGACTCTCTCGCCCGGATCCGCGCGGAAGCGGAGCAGGCAGTGCGCGCCGGAAAGACCGAAATCTTCCTCACCGACGAGGATATTGACGAGGACCGGATGGCGATCTCGATGGTGATCGCCACCGCGGCAGTGCACACGCATCTCGTCCGCAAGGGGCTGCGCTCCTATGCTTCGGTCAACGTCCGCGCGGCGGAATGTCTCGACACCCATTGCTATGCCGTATTGATCGGCGTCGGCGCGACCACGGTCAATGCCTATATGGCGGAAGCGGCCATTACCGACCGCCATGCCCGCGGTCTGTTCGGCGAGCTCACGCTGGACGGATGTCTGGTGCGGCACAAGAAAGCGGTCGACGACGGCCTGCTCAAGATTCTCTCCAAAATGGGCATTGCCGTCATTTCCAGCTATCGCGGCGGCTATAATTTCGAGGCCGTCGGCCTGTCCCGCGCGCTGTGCAACGACCTGTTCCCCGGCATGCCGACCAAGATTTCCGGCGAAGGCTATGCCTCTCTGTTCATCAACGCCCAGGAAAAGCACGAAGCGGCGTTCGAGCCGGCGATCGTCCGCCTGCCGGTCGGCGGTTTCTACAAGCAGCGCGACGGCGGCGAAGCCCATGCCTATGACGCCCATCTGATGCACCTTCTGCAGACGGCGGTCGCCCATGACAGCTATTCGTCCTACCTCCAGTTTTCCCAGGGCGTGCGCGAGCTCGAGCCGATCTATCTCCGCGATCTGATGGAGTTCAACTACGCGCCGGAACCGGTCCCGATCGACGAGGTTGAAGCGATCACCGAAGTCCGCAAGCGCTTTAACACGCCGGGCATGTCGCTCGGCGCACTGAGCCCAGAAGCGCACGAGACGCTCGCCATCGCGATGAACCGGATCGGCGCGAAGTCCGTTTCCGGCGAAGGCGGCGAGGAAAAGCGCCGCTACACGCCCTATGAAAATGGCGACAATGCCTCGAGCCCGATCAAGCAGGTCGCCTCGGGCCGCTTCGGTGTGACCTCGGAATATCTCGGTGCCTGCGAGGAAATCGAAATCAAGGTCGCCCAAGGCGCCAAGCCCGGCGAGGGCGGCCAGCTGCCCGGCTTCAAGGTCACCGAATTTATCGCCAAGCTGCGCCATTCGACGCCCGGCGTCACCCTGATCTCGCCGCCGCCGCATCATGACATCTACTCGATCGAGGATCTAGCCCAGCTGATCTACGATCTCAAGCAGATCAACCCGCGCGCGCAGGTCTGCGTCAAGCTGGTCTCCTCGGCCGGCATCGGCACGATCGCCGCCGGGGTGGCCAAGGCCCATGCCGATGTCATCCTGATCTCCGGCAACACCGGCGGCACCGGTGCATCGCCGCAGACCTCGATCAAATTTGCCGGCACGCCCTGGGAAATGGGACTGTCGGAAGCCAACCAGGTGCTCACCCTCAACGGCCTGCGCCACCGGGTGAAATTGCGCACCGACGGCGGGCTCAAGACCGGTCGCGATATCGTCATCGCCGCGATCCTCGGTGCCGAGGAATTCGGGCTCGGCACGCTCAGTCTGGTCGCGATGGGCTGCATCATGGTCCGCCAGTGCCACAGCAATACCTGCCCGGTCGGCGTCTGCGTGCAGGACGAACGGCTGCGCGAGAAATTCACCGGTACGCCGGAAAAGGTGATTAATCTGATGACCTATATGGCTGAGGAAGTGCGCGAGATACTGGCGCGCCTTGGCTATCGCTCGCTCAAGGAGATCATCGGCCGCACCGAACTGCTCCGGCAGGTCAGCCGCGGCGCCGAGCATCTCGACGATCTCGACCTCAACCCCATCCTCGCCAAGGTCGACGCGCGCGATGACCAGCGCAGCTTCAACATCGACACGCCGCGCAACGAAGTGCCCGACAGTCTCGATGCGGAAATGATCGACGACGCAAAACCGGTGTTCGAACGGCGCGAAAAGATGCAGCTCACCTATACGGTGCGAAACACCCACCGCGCCGTCGGCACCCGCTTCTCCGCCGAAATCACCGCCAAATATGGCATGAGCACCTTGAACGAGGATCATGTCCACATCCGCCTGCGCGGGTCGGCGGGCCAGTCGCTCGGCGCCTTCCTCTGTCAGGGAATCACGCTGGAAGTCTTTGGCGATTCCAACGACTATGTCGGCAAGGGCTTGTGCGGCGGCAAGATCGTCGTCCGCCCGATGGTCAGCTCGCCGCTGGTCAGCCAGGACAATACGATCATCGGCAACACCGTGCTCTACGGCGCCACCGCCGGGCAGCTATACGCCGCCGGACAGGCCGGCGAACGGTTCGCCGTGCGCAACAGCGGTGCCAATGTCGTGGTCGAGGGCTGCGGCGCCAATGGCTGCGAATATATGACCGGCGGCAATGCCGTCATCCTCGGCCCGGTCGGCAGCAATTTTGGCGCCGGCATGACCGGCGGCATGGCCTTCATTCTCGACACCGACGACAATTTCGAAAAAATGGCCAACGGTGAAAGCATCGTCTGGCAGCGGCTCGACAGCGCTTATTGGGAAGCGCATCTGTATGGGCTGGTCGAGCGCCATCACAGGACCACCGACAGCAAATGGTCGGAAGCGATATTGCGCGACTGGGACCGCTGGCGGGACCGCTTCTGGCAGGTCTGCCCCAAGGAAATGGTCAGCCGGATCGCGCATCCGCTCTCGGACAGAGAGGTGATCGAGGCGGCGGAGTAGGACTGTCTATATGTTCTTGTTTTGATCTGCCCATTCCCTATGATGGCATCGTCTCGAATCGGTGCGAAACAAGGAAGCGGAACCATGCCCAAAATCACCCCCAATTATCTCGAAATGAAAGCCGGTGACCTGCCCGCCAGCAAGGCATTTTATGAACAGGCCTTCGGCTTTGCCTTCACCGACTATGGTCCGGAATATGCCGCGGTCGAAGGCGGACCGGTGCAAATCGGCATTGCAGCAGGTTCCGAGCCGGTTGCTCCGATGCCGACATTCGAGACCGATGATCTCGAAGCATCGCTCGCACAGGTCAAGGCCGCGAACGGCGAAATCGTCAAAGAGATTTTCGCCTTCCCCGGCGGACGGCGATTTGAATGCCTGGATCCGGCGGGCAACCGGCTGGCCATCTATCAGCCGGACTAGGCCTGTCCCGATCTGGCGGTAAAATTCGCTCACCAATGCATCAAGTCCCTTCCCCCGGCGTCCAATCGGGATTAAGCGAAGTGCATGTGGCAGTTGTACCAATTCCCCCTATGTCCGTTTTCCCGTAAAGTCCGCTTGCTGCTGGGCGAGAAGTCGGTCGGCTATGAGCTGGTGCGCGAATCACCGTGGGATCAGCGCGACGAATTTCTGTCGATGAACCCGACCGGACGGACCCCGGTGATGAAACATGCCGAACGCGACATCCACCTCGTCGATAGCGTCGCGATTTGCGAATATATCGAGGAAACGGTCGAAAAAGTCCCGATGATCAACGGCACGGCGGTCAACCGGGCAGAGATCCGGCGGCTGGTCGCCTGGTTCGACGAACAATTTTACGGCGACGTCACCGCGCCGATGCTGCACGAGCGGATGCACAAGCGGCTGATCCGGCGCGAACCGCCCGACGCCAAGGTGCTGCGCGAGGCCATGCGCCGGGCCAATTCGCATCTCGACTATATCGACTATCTGATCGACCACCGCAGCTGGCTGGCCGGGGCGACGATGAGCCTCGCCGACCTCGCCGCCGCCGCGCAGATTTCGGTCGCCGATTATCTCGGCGCGATCGACTGGGCCGGCCACGAACAGACCAAGGCCTGGTACGCGATGTTCAAATCGCGGCCTTCGTTCCGGCCCCTATTGTCCGAACGGATGGAAGTGATCGCACCGCCGCCACATTATGAAAAAGTGGATTTCTAGCGATATTCGCTGTGCGCCATTCACGGGACTGGCCGCCGGTCAGGCCTTGACCACCGTCATCAGATAATTGAGCTTCAGATTGTCGGACAGCGCAAAGCCTTTCGCCGGGCTGTAGGACAGGCCGGTGGAATCGGTAACCTGCAGACCGGCGTTGCCGAGCATCTTCTCCAGCTCTTCCGGCGTGATAAACTGGTCATGATGATGGGTGCCGCGCGGGATTTGTCCGGTAATCTCGGCCAGTTCGACCAGCAGCAGTTTCGACATGGCGGTGCGATTGGGCGTCGAGATGATCATCAGGCCGTCATCGGCCAGAGCCTTTGCCAGACCATCAATGAAGGCCTGCGGATCGTCGACATGTTCGAGCACCTCCAGCGACGTCACCAGATCATGGTCCCTGCCGCCGAAATTCTCGATCGCCTCGTTGCGATAGTCGATGTCCAGCCCCTGCGGTTCTGCATGCGCCCTGGCCGCAGCGATATTTTCCGGTGCGGCATCGAGGCCGGTGACCTTGGCGCCCATCCGTGCCAGCGGCTCGCAAAGCAGGCCCGCGCCGCAGCCGACGTCGAGCGCTTTCTTTCCTGCCAACGGCCTGAGCTGGCTTGAATCGCAGTCAAAATGCAGGTCAATCGCCTCGCGTATATAGGCCAGGCGCACAGGATTGAGACGGTGCAGCATCGCCGAACTGCCCTTCGGGTCCCACCATTCCGCCGCGAGAGTGCCAAAATGCGCGGCTTCCGCCGGATTGATCGTGCTACTTGCCTTTGTCATGCCCCCTCTTTATCAGGCTTTTCAATCCTGTTCAGGCCCTTTTTAACGAAAGTTTTTCCGACAATATTATGGCACGCATAGTGATGAAATTTGGCGGCACCTCGATGGCCGGAATCGAACGCATCCGTCGGGTGGCGCAGATCGTCAAGCAGCAGTCCGATGCCGGCCATGAAGTCGCCGTCGTCGTTTCCGCCATGGCGGGCGACACCGACCGGCTGGTCAATTTCTGCCGCGAAGCCAGTTCGCTCTATGATCCGGCCGAATATGACGTGGTCGTGGCTTCGGGAGAACAGGTTACCGCAGGCTTGCTCGCCGTCGCCTTGCAGTCTCTCGGCGCCAAGGCACGCAGCTGGCTCGGCTGGCAAATGCCGATCCGTACGATCGAGGCGCACAGCAAGGCACGGATCGACTCGATCGACGCCGGAGCCCTGACCGCCGCCATGCAGAGCGGCGAGATCGCCATCATTCCCGGTTTTCAGGGCCTCAGCGACGAGGGCCGGGTGACGACTCTCGGCCGCGGCGGCTCCGACACCAGCGCGGTCGCGATAGCGGCAGCGGTCAAGGCTGATCGCTGCGATATCTACACCGACGTCGACGGCGTCTATACCACCGACCCGCGCATCGTGACGCGGGCGCAAAAGCTCAACAAGGTCACCTTCGAGGAAATGCTCGAACTGGCCAGCGTCGGCGCGAAAGTGTTGCAGACCCGCTCGGTCGGACTGGCGATGAAAGAAGGCGTGCGCATCCAGGTGCTCTCGTCCTTCACCGATGAAAATACCAACTGGACCGCCGACGACCTGCCCGGCACGATGATTGTCAGCGAAGACGAAATGGAGATAGAAGATATGGAACGGAAGCTGATCACCGGCATCGCCCATGACAAGAATGAAGCCAAGATCACCCTGACCCGCGTGCCCGACAAGCCGGGCGCCGTTGCCGATATTTTCGCGCCGCTCGCCGATGCCGCGATCAATGTCGACATGATCATCCAGAACGTCGGCCGCGAAAAAGGCGAAACCGACGTGACCTTCACCGTGCCCAGCGTCGATCTCGACCGCGCGATGCAGGTGCTGGAAGGCGCGCAGGCAAAAATCGGATTCAACCGCCTGATCCCCGACACCAATGTCGCCAAGATATCGGTCGTCGGCGTCGGCATGAAGAGCCACGCCGGTATCGCGTCGACGATGTTCCGCGCGCTGGCCGATCGCGGCGTCAATATCCAGGCGATCACGACATCGGAGATCAAGGTCAGCGTGCTGATCGAGGAAGATTATACCGAACTGGCGCTGCGCGTTCTGCATACGGCCTACGGGCTGGATGCGGTCGACGCGGCCTGACCATTTTCTCTCCCCTTCGGGGGGCTGGGCTTTAGAAAGAAATGCAATGACCCAATCCACACTCCAGCATCTCATGCAGCGCGGTACCGATTTTCTCGGCTGCGAAACCGCGATCATGTGCGGGGCGATGTCCTGGGTTTCGGAACGCAATCTGGTCAGCGCGATTTCCAATGCCGGCGGCTTTGGCGTGATTGCCTGCGGCGCGATGACGCCGGAATTGCTCGACACCGAAATCGCCGAAACGAAAAAGCGCACCGACAAGCCGTTCGGGGTCAATCTGATCACCATGCATCCCGACCTGATGGCGCTGATTGCGGTCTGCGGCAAACATGAGGTGACCCATGTCGTGCTGGCCGGCGGTCTGCCGCCCAAGGGCAGCCTAGAAGCGATCAAGGAAACCGGCGCGAAAGTGATCTGCTTTGCCCCCGCCATGGCGCTGGCCAAGAAATTCGTCCGTTCGGGCGTTGACGCTATTGTCATCGAAGGCATGGAGGCCGGCGGGCATATCGGTCCGGTCTCGACCTCGGTGCTGGCGCAGGAAATATTGCCGGAGATCGCCGACCAGTTGCCGGTCTTCGTCGCCGGCGGCATCGGCACCGGCGAAATGATCGCCGCCTATCTCGAAATGGGCGCCAGCGGCGTCCAGCTCGGCACCCGTTTTGTCTGCGCCCATGAATCGATCGCCCATCCCGATTTCAAGAAAGCCTTCATCCGTGGCAACGCCCGCGATGCGATCACCAGCGTCCAGGTCGATCCGCGCCTGCCGGTGATCCCGGTCCGCGCGCTCAAGAACAAGGGCACCGAGGAATTTACCCGCAAGCAGATCGAAGTCGCCAAATTGTTGGATTCCGGCGAGATCGAAATGGGCGAAGCACAGCTGCAAATTGAACATTTCTGGGCAGGAGCGTTACGAAAAGCGGTCATAGATGGCGATATTGAGCATGGAAGTGTCATGGCCGGGCAGTCGGTCGGCATGGTCAAGGCGGAAGAATCCGTGGCCGATATTATCAAATCGTTGATCGAACAGGCCGAAACCGCGCTGGCGCGATAATCGTCAACCGTCTTGCCTAAACAACACAGCTTGGGCATAGCAGCCGCATGACCGAACATGCTTCCAAGTCTTCCAGTGACGCTCGATCCGCAGCGGACGATTCCGGTCTGTCATCCAGCTATAACCAGGGTCTGACACCGCTCCACCCGCCGCAAAAAAGCCTCATCCGGGTCAACATGGTCCTGCGGGCGCTGGTCCTGCTGATTCTGGCCTCGGTCGCCGAGCTGCTGCTCTACATGCATCATGACGTGCAGGCCGGAACGATCCTTCTCCCTGCGGCAGTCCTCGCCGTCCTGATGGTCTCTGTCCTGCCGCATCGCATCTACCGCCGCTGGGGCTATGACATGGGCGACGCGCAACTGCGCGTGCTCCGCGGCTATCTATGGCGCACCGACACAATCGTCCCGTTCAACCGGATCCAGCATATCGATGTCGCGCAAGGTCCGGTGCAACGGCTGTTCGACCTGTCGACCCTGATCGTCCACACGGCAGGAACGCACAACAGCATCGTCACCCTGCCCGGCCTGGCCACCGCCGATGCCGAAGCCATGCGCGAGACAATCAAGGATCATATCCGCCAAGACATGATATGAGCGAGCCCACGGAAACACCGCCAGTACAGGACAGCGCGCCCTTCCGGCATCTGCACCCGCTCAGCATAATATTGAAATCCCTGTCGATGATCGGGCGGAATATCGTCGCGATTGCGGTGCTCCACTTCAGCCTGTTCGACCAGAATATCGCCTATACAATGCTCGCCGCAGCGGCGCTGGTGGTGCTCGTCGCCGGTGTGACCGCGCTGATCTGGTCGCGCTTCACCTATCAGGTCACAGACCGCGAAATCCGGATCAAGAGCGGACTGCTCAACCGCAACAACCGTTCAATCCCCTTTGACCGCATCCAGGATGTCAGCCTGGAACAGAAGCTGCCCCACCGCCTGCTCCGCCTTGCGACGGTCGCACTGGAAACCGGTTCGGGCGGCGGCGAAGACGGCCAGCTGGAGGCCCTGACGCGGTCCGATGCAGAAGAACTTCGCGACACCATCAGGGATTACAAGGCCGGCCGGAACGCAGTCTCGCCAGACTCGATCGAACAGGTCGCAACCGAAGAAGCCCCCGCGCTGTTCGCCATGGACAACCGCCGTATCTTCATCGCGGGCCTGTTCAATTTCTCTTTCGTGCTGCTCGCCATTCTGGGCGCCCTTGCACAGAATCTGGACTTCCTGCTCCCCGATGATTTTTTCGATCCGCGCAACTGGTTCGATGCTTTGCCCGATCAGCAGATCATCGACGGTCTGAGTTTCTGGGTGCGGGTCGCTGGTGTTCTGGGCGCCATTTTCTCGCTGGTCATCATCGGCTTTGTCAGCGGGATCATCCGCACATTCATCCGCGAATATGGCTTTCGTCTCGACCGGGTTGATAGTGGACAGCCGGGATTCCGGCGGCGGCGCGGGCTGTTCACCCTGACCGACATGGTGATGCCCATCCATCGCGTGCAGGCGGCGATCATCCAGACCGGACCGGTGCGCCAGCGCTATGGCTGGTATCATCTGAAGTTCAAGTCACTCGCCGGTGACGCCAGCGGTGAGACCGACCATAGCGCCGCCCCCTGCGCGACCCGCGCGGAGATCAACGCAGTTCTGGGCCAGTGCGCGATCCGTTCACCTGGAGAAACCGTCCCATTTCATCAGGTCAGCTCTGCTCTCTGGTGGCGCCGCGCGCTACTGGCGGTGCTGCTGCTGGGAGCGATTGCCATGACAAGCGGAACCCTGTTCCACTCTGGCTTTTACGCAGTGCTGCTGCTCGCCGGTCCCGTCAGCCTGTTCCTGTTTCTCAGCTGGCAGCAGCACCAGTATGTTTTGAGCGACGGCCAGCTCTTCGTCCGGTCCGGCTGGTGGCGCCGAAGACTAACTCTACTGCCGCTCAGCAAGATCCAGACTGTCGATGTCAGCCAGACGGCATGGGATCATCCGCTGGATCTCGCCACTATCATCATTGGTATCGCCGGCGGGTCAGCGGTCGCACCCTTGACGATACGGGCTATTGGTCTGGATCGAGCGAGCGATCTGCGCCGCCAGCTGCTCAGCCGAACAGCCAGCCACCCAGCAATCGGTTGAAGGGAAAGGTGAAAAAGCCGGCGACCAGAAGAGCGCCGGTAATCAATCCGCGCACCGCCGAACGGTGACCGGAAACATTGTGGCGCCGCGCTTGCCAGATCAGCAGCGGCACCAGCACCAAAGTCGCTACCGAGAGCAGATGGATATAGCTGAAGCCGCCAGCCTCTATCTGGCGAATGTCAAAGCTGATCAGTGCGGTGAACAGCATGGCCACGGACCAGACCCATCCCAGTCGCCTGTGCAGCCGGTCCCCGCGCGACCGCCACAGCATAACGGGTGTAAGCAGCAAGGCCAGACTGATCGAGGCCATATGGGCCCAAACCGACCAGGATATTTGCGCCCACTGGTCCTGTCCACGCAGGACAGCGGCGATTACGGCCAGCATCAGAATGATCGCCAATATTCCTAGCACGCGGTCAAACCCATCGGGCAGAAGAAGTTGCCTGTGCCCACGCGACCGATTAGTCTCTGCTTTTTTGAAAATAACAATCTCCGTCAGTTTTGGCGACTATATGAAGGGGAAGAAGATGCGCAAGATGATATTGGCCATGGGAACGGCGGCGACTGTGGCTTTCGCAACTCCGGCTATCGCCCAGCAGGATTCCGGATTGAAGGATATTGTAGAGGCCTATTGGGCCTATCAGTTGGAACAATATCCCGAATTCGCATCCTCCCTCGGAGTCGACGATCCGGTCGGCCGGGTTAGCGACGCCAGTCTCGAGGCCGAAGATGCCCGCGTGGCCAAGGCCAAGGCCTGGCTGGCGCAACTGGACGCAATCGACACCGCATCCCTGAGCGAGGATGACAAGACAAACTTCGGCATATTGCGCCGCTCGCTGGCGGAACAGGTTGAAGCCAACAGCTATGGCCAGCGCACGATCAATTTCACCAATCGCGGTGGCTGGCACCAGAATTTCGCCAGCATGCAGAACAATCTGCCGTTCCGCAACGCGCAGGATTACCGCACCTATATCAACCGGCTCAAACAATATGCGAAGATCAATGAGCAGTCGATCGCAGTCGCCAATCAGGCGCTCGCCGGCGGCTATGTCCAGCCGTGCGTGTCAATGGAAGGGTATGAAACCAGCATTTCCGGCCTGATTACCGACAATCCCGAAGCATCGCGTTTCTATCAGCCCTTCCTGCGCAAACGGCCAGAGGCGATCGACGCGGTGACCTTCAATGCTCTGGCTGAAGAGGCCGCCGGAACGATCACCGATATCATCAATCCGGCGGTGCAAAAGCATCTCGACTGGTACAATAGCGACTATGCCCCGAACTGCGCCACAGCACCCGGTATCTCGGCCCAGCCGGGCGGTGCAGAATATTATGACTTCCGCATCCGCCAGATGACGACGACGGCCAAGTCAGCCGACGAAATCCATAATATCGGCGTCAGCGAAGTTGCGCGGATTCGCGCCGAGATGGTCGAGGTCGCCAAGCAAGCCGGCTATGACACGCGCGAAGCCTTTATCGAGCATCTGCGCACCGACCCGAAATATTATGCCAAGACGCCGGAAGAGCTGATGGAAAAAGTCGCCCGGGTGACCAAGGTCATCGACGGCAAAATGCCTTCGGTCATCGGCAAGCTCGCGCGGCTTCCATATGGAATAAAGGAAATTCCGGCCGAAACCGCCGAAGGCACGACCACCGCTTATTATAATCCGGGATCACCCGATGTCGGCATAGCCGGCTTTTATTATGTCAACACATCCAAGCTGGACCAGCGCCCTTTCTGGGAAATTCCGGCGCTGAGCGTGCACGAAGCGGTGCCCGGCCATCACCAGCAGATCGCGCTGCAACAGGAACTCGACATGCCCGACTTCCGCAAGCACGGCGCATTTTTCACCGCCTTTGTCGAAGGCTGGGGGCTTTATTCGGAGCGGCTCGGTATCGAGATGGATCTTTACGATACACCCGCCAAGAATATGGGTCGGCTATCCTATGAAATGTGGCGGGCGTGCCGCCTGGTCGTCGATACGGGAATCCACAGCAAGGGCTGGAGCAAGCAGCGGGCGATCGATTTCATGACCGACAATACCGCGCTCAGCGAGGCCAATATCGAAGCCGAAGTGAACCGTTATATCAGCTGGCCCGGACAGGCACTGGCTTATAAAATGGGCGAATTGAAAATCCGCGAATTACGCGGCAAGGCAACGCGCGAACTGGGCGACAAGTTCGATCTGCGCGCATTTCATGACGTTGTGCTCGGACAGGGCGCCGTCCCGCTAGACATGCTGGAAGATCAGGTAAATCGCTGGATCAAGGCCACGAAAGCCGGCTAGTCATTCGTCGTCGGGACCGGGGACTTCCTCCGCTCCCGGCGGCACTGCCAGATCATTTGTACCTTCCAGCGCAGCCGCATCCTTTTCCTCGAGCCGCTCGCGAGCGGCTTCTGCTGCCGCGTTGCGCGCTTCGCGCTGGGCTTCGATTTCCAGCAAGCGCTCTTCGACTGCGTCCGATTCAGCATCGATTCGGGACAGGCGTTTCTGGCGCTCCTCTTCGATCAACTGACCCCAGTTGACCGTGTCATCAATGCCCTTTTCGGCATAGGCCTGACGCAATAATTGTTGCGTACATCCGGTAAAGCCACCCGCGCCGGTTGGCGAACAGCTGCTGGTCCCGGAAGCACCGACATATTCATAGGATTTGACGCGTTCCGACCATGCCTGGTTCTTGGCATCCCCCAGGCTACCGCTTCTCAGCGTTTCGGGAATGCGATATCGTTCACCCTCGTCCTTGCGCGCACAGACAACAATCTCTTCTTCGCTACTCTGGGGGCAGGGATCATCACCATATACAACCAGCTGATTGACGCGGTCGCCAGGCTGATCCTGCGCCATGGCCGGAGCAGCCATCATGCCGGCACCCGAGAGGATCGCGGCGGAAAATAAGAGTTTCTGTATCATGATATTTCCTTTGTAGCCGCCGTCCTGAACCGACGCTGAAGCGAATCCTGCCTGCTAGATGCGTTTCGACAGTCCGATCGCAAACTTGCAGCCCAGCCTGATTGCGGCGCTCAGCACCGGATATCCCGGTGCATCTTCCGCTCCCATGGAGATTGCGGTTGCCTTATGCTCCAATTCCTCTTCGCGAAACTCCGCAATTATACGGGTCAGCTCGGGGTCATTTTCCGATTCAAGTTCATCAAGCTGTTCCTGATAATGCTGGTCGATCTCGGTTTCCACCGCAGCGGTGCAGGCCATGGCGGCTCGCGGTCCCATCGCTGCGGTTGTCGCGCCAAGCGCATAGCCGGCTATTTTCCAGAAAGGCTGCAAAGCGGTAGGTCGCACGCCGCGTTCTGCAATCATCTTGTCGAAGGCATCGAGATGGCGCTGTTCCTGCTCCGCCATATGGTGGATTGCGCTGCTGCCTGGCGCATTGTCGCCCATCACCGCCAGCTGGCCCTTGTAGATTTGCGCCGCGCCATATTCTCCGGCCTGGTTAACCCGGATCATCGAAGCGATATCGGCCTCTGATTTTCCCAATTTTGTCTCAGACATAGTCAGACTCCCTTCGTCCGGTGGCTAGCATGACCAAGATGAGGATGGCGCCGCCCACCGACAAGAGAAAATTATAGCCAGCCAGTGAGATGCCGAACAGCGACCAGGGCGCAACGTCACAGCGCACCAGCGGTGCATTCATGATCGAATCGAGTATGTCGCCGCCCGCCGGGATAGAGGTGGCACAGGAGGTTAGTCCTTCCCACCAGTCATATTCCACACCGGCATGGAAACCGCCGATCAGCCCGCTGACCAATATTGCCAGCGCGGCGGCGATTACCAACAGCCTCGACAGGGGTTTTGAGCCAAGCAACAGAGCCGGCAGGGCCAGAATGATGGCGGCCAGATGCGGCCATCTCTGCCACATGCACATTTCGCAGGGGTACAGGCCGAAGCCATATTGACTGATCAGGGCGCCGCCGAGCAAACCCGCAGGCAGCAGGAAAGCCAGCCAATTGGCTTTGCGCACAGATGCCATCAGACGGTCCTAGTTTTTCGCCACCACGGTCTTCTTGCCGGTTTTCCGGGCCGCCTTGTTCATCGCCACTTTCAATCCGTCAGGTCCAAGCCGACCGATCGTCTGCAACGCATAATGGAGCTGAAAATCGGTAATCCCCTGCTCTTTCAGTTCCTCGGCGGTTGCGGTGAAGCGTGGATCATCCTTGCCGTCTTCCTCGAGCACTTCGTCCTTCAATTTGACCTCGTTGATCAGATGTTTCCGCAAATCGGACTCGCGGAAACGGGGACGCGTCTTGTAATCGGGATCGGACAATTGCGGCACATTGATGTCGGGCTCGATCCCGCCCTCCTGCACCGACTTGCCGGCGGGCGTGTAGTAGCGCGCAGTGGTCAGCCGCAGCGCGCTGTCATTGGAAAGCGGCAGCAAGGTCTGCACCGATCCCTTGCCGAAGCTGCGCTCACCCATGACCAGGCCGCGATGATGGTCCTGCAAGGCGCCCGCAACAATTTCGGAAGCCGAAGCCGAACCGGCGTCGATCAGAACAATGATCGGCAGCCCGCCAGCCGCATCGCCGCTCTTCGCAAAATAGCGTTCGATATCGGATTTCGAGCGTCCACGCTGGGAAACAATTTCACCGCGCGACAGGAAAACATCGGATACCGAAACGGCTTCGTCGAGCAGGCCGCCGGGATTGGATCGCAAATCCAGCACATAGCCAAGCGGCTTCTTGCCGAGCGACTTGTCGATACCGACGATCGCGGCAGCGACGTCGGCACCCGTATCACTGGAGAAGCTGTTGATGCTGATCACGCCGACCTGATCCTTGACTTCCCAGGTCACCGGTTTGAGATCGATAATCGCGCGGTCCATCGTCACGTCGAAAGGCTTGTCGCGGCCCGGGCGCACGATGGTGATGCTGATCGGCGTGCCCGGCTTGCCGCGCATTTCCTCGACCGCTTCATCGAGCGTACCGCCGTAGATCAGTTCGCCGTTGATATGGGTGATATAGTCACCGGCCTTCACGCCGGCCTTGTCGGCAGGCGTATCCTTGAAGGGGGCAATTACCTTCACCGCACCATCTTCCAGAGTTACCGAGAGGCCGAGTCCCCCGTAATTGCCATCGGTCTGGGTGCGCAAATTGTCGAAATCGCGGGCGTCGAGAAAGCTGCTGTGGGGATCAAGGCTGCCCAGCATGCCTTCGATGGCGCCCTTGATCAGATCTGCATCATCCACCTGGTCGACATAGTCATTCCGCACCCGGTCAAAGACGCTCATGAACTGTTCCATCTCGCGATAGGTGTTCGCATCGACAGCAGAAATCGCCGATGTCGTCGCGGGCAAAAGCGCGACAGTCAGAACAAGGGCGGCGGCTTGCAATACGGGCTTTTTCATCAATGCTGTCCTGTATGTATAGATCGGGATCAAATATAGGCTGGAATCACCCCTAAAGCCAAGCAGCTTAACCAAAAATGACGGAAGCCTTCGATGAACGACTATTTTTCTCGATTTCTTTCGGTTTTCAACCGATCAGGGCGGCGATATCAATCGCCCTTCCGTTGCGGCGCAGTTCGACCGTGACCTTGGGATCGTCCGACCCGGATTGACCCACTGGAGCGCCCTGAACGATCTGGTCGCCGACCTTGACCCGGATCATCGCCATATTGGTGATCAGACTGGTCCAGCCGGCGTCATGTTCGATGATCAAAATATTGCCATAGCCGCGATAGCGACCGGCATAAGCCACTCTTCCTGCTGCCGGAGCGACAATTTGCGCGCCGGAGGCAACCGCGAGAGTAAGCCCGCGAGAGCGGTATCCGCTAGCGGAAATCTCGCCGAGGCCCGTCACGATTTCACCGTTCACCGGCAGACGATAGGCGTTGGCGACGTCCCTTTTCTGCTGTGGGCTGCGATCCGCTGAATCGCTCCCCTGACTGGGTCGCAACATCGGTCCGTCCAGCTGTGCCAGCGCTTCGCGGACCGCGCCGGCTTCGCGAATCTGGTCCATCAAGTCGACGATGTCCCGCGCCTCCTCACCCAGAGCAAGCGCCCGATCCTGCTCGATTCCGGCATCATCGGAAAATCGTGCCGATTCGATCCGTTCGCTTGCTTCCAGAACCGCCAGCTGCCGTCGCCGCTCGATCAGACGCCGCTGGCTTTCGTCGAGCGATGCGATGGCGCGCGCGGATTGCAGCCGCAGCCGTTCGCCTTGCCTGACTTCCTTGCGCAGACCAGCGGTCCGCTCTTCGATTTCCGGCATCACGGCTGACATGATCGAACGCATGTAGATCAGTTCGTCGAGCGAACGCGGTTCCACCAGGGCAAGCGCGGTCGGCTTGCGGGTCATCATCTGGAGGGCCGCGGTCAACCGGATCATCGGCCCCTGTTTCTCTGCCAGTCGAGCGCGCTGGCGCCGCTGCAGCCGGGTGACAATGGCGATCCGGGTCCGGGCCGCCGCAATATCCGCTTCCGCCGACTGGATCCGGGCCGCCAGAGCGGCGGCTTCGCTGGCGAGCCGTTCGGCATCATTGTTCGCCGCATCGGCCTGACGGCGCAGGGCATCGCTGCGCTGACTGGCCCGCTCGGACTGCTCACGGGCCGCCTTCAGGCTACGTTGCTGTTCGGAAAGGCTCGGGCCAGGGGTTTGCGCAGAGATGAGAGCGGCGCCGCCAAGCGCTGCGCCAGCCATCATGATCAGGGAGAGAAAATAACGCGCCATTTCTGTCACCCTTCCCTGTGATAGGGGTGACCCGCGATAATCGAGGTCGCCCGGAACAATTGCTCGGCGAGCATCGCCCGCGCCATCATATGCGGCCAGGTCGCCTTGCCAAAGGAGAAGAAATGATCGGCACTGGCCCGTTCGTCGGGGCTCAAGCCGTCGGCGGCGCCGATCAGGAAACGCGTCTCGCGCGCGCCATCATCGCGCCAGGCGGAGAGCAGATTCGCAAATTTCTTTGAAGTCCAGTTGTCGCCCGTCTCGTCCAGCGCGATGATCTTGGTCGCTCCGTCCAGCTTCGGCATTTTGCCGCCCTGGTCGGGCAGCTCGCTGATTTTCACATCCCAGACGATCCGCTTCAGATAGCGGTCCACAAGTTCCGCTTCCGGGCTGCGGCCAATCTTCCCACGAGCGACGATATGCAGTCTCATCGCCTATGAAGTCAGGCTTCGACGGCGTCCGCCGCGTCACCTTCCTCGTCCACCGCCCACATCCGTTCCAGATTGTAGAAGCTGCGGACCTCTGGCCGGAACAAGTGGATGATCACATCGCCTGCATCAACCAATACCCAGTCGGCATTCGCAAGGCCTTCGATTCGCGCGGTGCCGCCGGACTGCTTGATCCGCTCGGAGAGCTTCTGGGCGATCGACGCGACCTGTCTGGTCGAACGCCCCTCGGCGATCACCATATGGTCGGCAATATTGCTCTTTCCTTCCAGCGGAATGGAGACAACGTCCTGCGCCTGATCATCGTCGAGCGATTTCATCACCAGCGCGTGGAGCGCGTCCGACTCGGCCTTGCCTTCCTTGGAAGTGGCAGATGTCAGCGCTTTTACCTTCGGTTTCGTCAACTTAAATCCTAATCTTCTGGGCCAATCAACCGGTGTGTCACCGCGTCTCGAACGCGGCGATCATCATATTGCTGATGCCAATGGGGCCTAGCCATCCGGATCGCGGTGGCCGAGCGGGGGTCGGGACGATAGCGCAGGAATGTCAGCGCCGGCGTACTCCAGTTGGTCCAGTTACCACGCTGGCTCGCGGGGTGGACGAAGCGCCGCAGCCAAGCCATTGCGGGAGCCGCAAAAGCATCGTCATCATAGCCGGGTCTCGAGATAACTGCAATCGGCAAAAGGCGAGCGATTTTTCGCCAGTCTTTCCAGCGGTGAAACTGGGCCAGATTATCGGCCCCC
This sequence comes from Parasphingorhabdus flavimaris, assembly GCF_013371215.1. Taxonomy (GTDB): domain Bacteria; phylum Pseudomonadota; class Alphaproteobacteria; order Sphingomonadales; family Sphingomonadaceae; genus Parasphingorhabdus; species Parasphingorhabdus flavimaris. Next base: position 344,131 of record NZ_JABWMH010000004.1, on the reverse strand, counting down.
ATGATCCATACAAACTGGCGTTTCGGGTAGCGACGGACAAGTTTCAGCAGCGTGTCATAAGTATATCTTGTACCCAGTTGCCGTTCGATGGCGGTCGGCCGGATAGTGCTGCGCCGCGCCATTTTCCGCGCCGATGCCAGACGGGCATGCAGAGGAGCCATGTCTTTTGCTCCTGCTTTCAACGGATTGCCCGGCGAGACCAGCCACCAGAATTCGTCCAGCGCCAGCGCATCGATCGCAAAGAGGCTGACCGACCGATGCGCGCCATGGGCCGGGTTGAAGGAGCCACCCAACAGGCCGGTGGTTATCATCGGCTGATGATCAAGGCCGAACTTGCCCGGTTCCCCGCACAACCCATTTATAGGTGGTCAGCCCTTCCAGTGCGACCGGCCCACGCGCGTGCATGCGTCCGGTCGAAATACCTATTTCCGCGCCCAGTCCGAATTCGCCACCATCGGCAAACTGGCTCGAAGCATTGTGCATGACAATCGCGCTGTCGGCGCGCTGGATGAATTTTTCGGCGATCGCCGTGTCTTCGGTAACGATCACGTCGGTGTGATGCGAACCGTGATCGGCAATATGCTCGAGAGCCTGATCCACTCCGTTGACCATCGCGACCGCGACGATCGGCGCGAGATATTCGGTATCCCAGTCGGCTGCTTCCGCCGAGACGATTCGTTCGTCCAGTTCGAGCACCGCGTCATCGCCGCGTACTTCACAGCCGGCATCGATCAATGCCCGCACCAGGGCACCGGGCGCCCGATAATCCTGATCGATCAGCAATGTCTCCATTGCTCCGCAGACGCCAGTGCGCCGCATCTTGGCATTGACCGCGATGGCGATTGCCTTGTCCGGATCTGCATCCTTGCCGATATACGTGTGGTTGATCCCGTCGAGATGCGCGAGAATCGGAACACTTGCCTCGTCCTGCACCCGCTTGACCAGCGACTTGCCGCCCCGCGGAATAATAATGTCGATCAGCCCGCTGGCTTTCAACATCGCGCCAACCGCCGCCCGGTCCGTGGTCTGGACCAGCTGGATCGCATGTTCGGCGAGGCCGGCTTCGACCACCCCGGCGGTCATGGCGTCAAAAATCGCCCGGTTGCTCTCGATCGCTTCCGATCCCCCGCGCAGGATGACGGCGTTGCCGGACCGCAGCGCCAGGGCTGCCGCATCGGCTGTAACATTCGGCCGGCTTTCGTAGATAATCCCGATCACGCCCAACGGAACCCTGATCCGCTCCATCACCAGACCATTGGGCCGCTCGCTGCGGTCGATAATCTGTCCAACCGGATCGGGCAGATTGGCAACATTTTCCACGGCCGCCGCAATGGCTTCCAGCCGGCCTTCGTCGATCATCAGGCGGTCGAGCATGGCGTCACTCAATCCGCGTTCCCGGGCGCTTTCCATGTCGCGCTGGTTGGCGGCCAATATCGTCGCCTGGCTCGCCCGCAGATGTCGGGCGGCGGCGGTCAGGGCCTCGGATTTCTGGGCATCGCTAACGCCAGCCAGCATCGTGAATGCAGCGCGCGCCTTCCGGCCCATGTCGGTGATAAGTTGTGCAGATTCTGTCATGCGCCGCTGCTAGCATGCCGACGTCGGCAATTTAACCCACAATCGCTAATCCGAAAAACAAGATTTATTTCGTGCGGGACATCAAAAGATTTGCCCAAAATGGGACGATCAGAATTAATTTTCTATGAATTTCGCAATTCACCGCACGACTCGTTCGACTCGTCACGAGTCGCCGCTCTCCGATTCGCCAGAGTCGAAACCCTCTGCTAGCCGGTCAGTGGGGATCACGAACAAGTGGCGGGTCATGCACAAACAAAACACCAAGCAAGGGCTTAAGGCCCGGCTGGACCATATGTTTACCGATCGCGAATTTTTCATGCGGTCGCACGGACAGGTCCGATTTCTTACATTGTCTGCAACATTACAGAAGCGCGTATTTTATTCCGTGGCGGCAGCGCTGGTTGCCTGGATGCTGATCACGCTGGTGATGATGGTCAATCAACTGACCGTGTCCGGCGAACGCATGGCGCTCGCCCAGAAAGAAGCCCAGGTAAACAGCACCGAAAGCCGGGTGGCCAGTTACAAGGCCTCGATCGAAGACGTTGCCGCCGACCTCAAGCAGCGCCAGGATGTGCTCGACGCGATGACCGAGCAATTTGTCGGCGAGCAGCCAGCCGCCGCTGGTGCAACAGCACAAAAGCAGAATGATGAACAAATATCCGAGAATACCCGGAAAATCAGCGCGGCATTTCCGGAGGCAACCCAGCTGGCCGAACTCGAAGCGCGGCAGATCCTTTTTGCGCGGCGCCTGACGATGGCAGCCAATCAACGCACCGATCAAGCCGCCGCCGCGATCCGCAAATTCGGCCTGAACCCGGACAAGCTGTCGAAAAACTCCATGGAGTCAATGGGCGGTCCGTTCATTCCCTTCTTCAAGGACCGCAACGAACAGATGCATCCCACGCTGGAGCGGCTCAACCTTGCGCTGCAACGGATGGATGCGCTTGAAAAAACGCTGATTGCGATCCCGTCCGGCCAGCCTTCCAGTACCGGCATGGTGTCGAGCAGCTATGGCTACCGCCGCGACCCCTTCACCGGCGGTGGCGCAATGCACAGCGGTATCGATTTCAAGGGACCCCGCGGCCAGCCCATTCTTGCGGCGGCCGGCGGCAAGGTCACCCATGCGGGGTGGAAATCCGGCTATGGCAAGACGGTTGAAATCACGCACGGTAACGGATTATTGACTCGCTATGCGCATTTGTCGCGAATTGGTGTGACCAATGGCCAGAAAATTGAACAGGGAATACAATTGGGGGCTATGGGGAGCACGGGACGCTCGACCGGATCGCATTTGCACTTTGAAGTGCGACTGAACGGCGTCGCAATCAACCCCCGTCCATTTTTGGAGGCGAACACAGATGTTCTCAAGATCAAAGCCATCGCACGACAACGTGCCAAATCGCCAAAGCGCGCCGAGTCAGGCACCAGCCGTGGCTAGAAGCAATGGCAGCAGCGGATCCAGTTTCTCGATCATCGGCGACGGAATCATCATTACCGGCAATATCGAATCGAAGGTCGATCTGCATATCGACGGCGAAGTGATCGGCGACGTAAAATGCCTGTCTCTGGTCCAGGGCCCGTCGAGCAAGATCCAGGGCGCGATTGTCGCTCAGAACGCAAGCCTGTCGGGCAGTGTCGAAGGCTCGATTGATGCCGGTGATCTCGCGATCGCCTCCACCGCCCGTATTTCCGGTGACGTTTCCTATGAAAATGTCACGATCGAACAGGGCGGCCATGTCGACGGAAAATTCAAGCATCGCAGCAGCACATCGCCTAATCTCGCCAAATCAACGGTGAACAAGAGCGAATTGTCGATGCCGCTCGAACTGACCTCAGGCGACAAAGCCGCCTGATCCGAGCCTGGCAGATTGATCAATTGCGCGGAGCCTGTCTCCTGTAGCTGAGCGCTTCCGCGACATGGATGCGGCCGATTTTCTCAACGCCTGCGAGATCCGCGATCGTGCGGGAAACCCTGAGCACCCGCGTATAGCCGCGCGCCGACAATCGAATCGCCTGCGCCGCCTGCGTCAACAGAGCCCGGCCCGGTTCGTCGGGCGTGGCATGTTTTTCTAGTTCATCACCGTCGATTTCACTATTGGTCCGCGCTTCCAGGCCGGCATAGCGCTGACGCTGTGTTGACCGGGCGGCGGCCACCCGCTCGGCCACCGCGCCGGAACCTTCAGCGGGCGGCGGCATGGTAAGATCGGCGGCGGACAAAGCCTCTACCTCTATATGAAGGTCGATGCGGTCGAGCAGCGGCCCCGAAACCTTTGCCTGATAATCCGCCGCACAGCGCGGCGCCCGCGAACAAGCCAGGGCGGCGTCACCCAGATGCCCGCAACGGCATGGATTCATCGCTGCGATCATCTGCACCCGTGCCGGGAAAGTGACGTGCGCATTGGCCCGGGCCACGCTGACCTCCCCGGTTTCCAGCGGCTGGCGCAGCGAATCGAGCACCGCTCGCTGGAACTCGGGCAATTCGTCGAGAAACAACACCCCGAGATGGGCCATGCTGACCTCGCCCGGGCGGACCTTAAGCCCGCCGCCGACCAGCGCGGCCATCGAGGCGCTGTGATGCGGTGCGCGAAATGGTCTCTGGCGCGACATCTGGCCGCCCTCGAGCGTGCCGGCGACCGAAGCGACCATCGACACTTCCAGCGCTTCGGATGGCGATAGCGGCGGCAATATTCCTGGCAAACAGGAAGCCAACAGCGATTTCCCCGATCCCGGAGGACCATTCATCAGCAGATTATGGCCGCCAGCCGCAGCGATCTCCAGGGCTCGTTTCGCGGTTTCCTGGCCCTTTACATCTTTCAGGTCCGGCCCGTAATCCGGTTCCGGTGCAGGTCCCGTATCCGGCGGCGTCAATATCGACTGTCCCTTGAAATGATTGAGCAGTGCCAGCAGGTTGGCCGGTGCCAATACCTCTACATCGCCCGCCCAGGCGGCCTCCGATCCCTGCAAGGCGGGACAGATCAGACCGAGATTTTCGGCCGATGCATGGAGCGCGGCCAGCAGAACGCCGGGTGTGACGGCCAGCCTGCCATCCAGCGACAGCTCTCCCACCACGATGTAACTCGCCAAGGTCTCCGCGTCGACGATGCCCATTGCGCCCAGCAACGCGAGCGCGATCGGCAAATCATAATGGGAGCCGGCCTTGGGCAGGTCGGCGGGCGAGAGATTTACCGTAATCCGCTTGGGCGGAAGCGAAAGCCCCATCGCGGCAATCGCGGCGCGCACTCTCTCGCGGCTCTCGGCGACGGCCTTGTCGGGCAGGCCGACAACATTGAACGCAGGCAATCCCGGCGCGACCTGGCATTGCACTTCGACGCCGCGTGCTTCCAGTCCGAGAAAGGCCACCGTCTGAACCAGGGCCACCATCATTGCCATCCCGATATCATGCAGCAAACACTGGCCGCGACCGGTAATGGAGTCGAGCATCAACAGCCACTTGGCCGCAACCGTCAAAACCGGCAGAAATCCGGCGAGGGAACGGGTTAATTTTCTTGCAACCACACGCCCTTACGCTTTGGCAAGCGCTTTGCCCGCAAATGCAGCCTTATGGCATCGGGCAATGATTCAGATATCGTGGACGACGGGAACGCTTCGGGTAGCATGAGCGGCGGCTTCTTTGTCGCCGCCTTCGTTCTGGCCACGCTTCTGTTCAGCCCCGTCCAGCCAGCCAACAGCGCCAGCAGCTATGTGGTTACCGAGACGGTCGAGACGCTGGAATATGACATATTCGAGCCAGCAGCGCCGACCGAATCGGTTCAAAGTTCCTTTGGCCAATATGGTCCGTTTCGAGTGATTACGCCGGACGTGGCCGTGATGACCGGCACAGTGGACAGCTATACACCCGCTATTTTTCGCCAGATGCTGGACCGGTATCCCGGCATTCGCCAGATTGAAATGCGCGACTGCGACGGTTCGGTCGACGAAGAAGCCAATCTCGCCCTAGCCCGGATGATTCGCCACGCGGGGATCAGCACACATGTGCCGGCCCGTGGTTCGGTTCGCTCCGGCGCTGTCGAGCTTTTTCTGGCCGGCGTGCGCCGGACCGCCCATCCCGATGCCGAATTTATCGTGCACAGTTGGATGGACGAAGACGGACGGGAAGCCAGTGACTATCCCGACAGCGATCCGGTCCATGCAGAATATCTCGATTATTACCAGGAGATGGGCGTGTCAGCGCCCACGGCAAAGGCGTTTTACGCCTTGACCAACAGCGTGCCTTTCTCCGGGCAATTGCGACTGTCGCGCAACGACATGGCCCGTTTCCAACTCGTCCACTAGTCACACTCCCGCGAGTCCCGTTCACGCCTCATCCATCTTCAGGAACCATAATCCGGTCTGTGCGCTATAACTGTAGCGGCCTTACTTGCGTGTTGGGCTTCGAAGCACCAATTGGAATATGATGAACGAGAAAAAGAACAGGAAGCGGTGGAAATATACCTCGGGATCGCGATTCGCGCTCGCGGTACTCGGTTTCACGCTGATTCTTATTTCACCGATCATCGGCGCAATCCCCGGCCCCGGCTTCATCATCGTGTTTCCGATCGGACTTGCTCTGGTTCTGCAAAACTCGCGCTGGGCCAAGAAACGCTATGTCGATTTCAAGCGGCGATTCCCCAATTATGGCAGATGGACCGACTGGGCGATGCGCAGGAGGCATCACAAGTCCCTTCCTGACGATTTTGAACTACCGCTTTTCGGCAAGGTAAAAACCGGCAATCGGGACAAGAAAGTATAGCGCAAACGCTTGACTTTCCGCGCCTGCCTGCCTAATCGCAGCCACAACGTACCGGCCGCAGCTTTTGGCGGCCCTTTTTTATCGAAATTTTGACGTAGGATAATCGCGATGAAGCGCACATTTCAACCAAGCCGACTGGTCCGCAAACGGCGCCATGGTTTCCGCGCCCGCAAAGCCACCGTTGGAGGCCGCAAAGTGCTGTCTGCCCGCCGTGCCCGTGGCCGCAAAAAGCTCTCTGCCTAATTCCAGCGCGACTGTCAGTGCTGCGCCCGCCGCTGCACCTTCATCGCTAGACAATCTGGATTCGGAGCATCCTGCTACCGATTCGGCCTCTGCCGATTCTAGTCGGACAGTCGAGGTGATTCGCAAACGCGCGGATTTTCTCGCTGCCAATCGCGGCAAGCGATTCGTCACCCCCAATTTTGTTCTGCTCGCGCACCGCCGCCGCAGCGACCACCCGATTCCGGCAGAGACGATCCGCCGGGGCATCACGGTCACCAAGAAAATCGGTAATGCCGTTGCCCGCAACCGGATGAAACGCCGCTTTCGGGCCTTGCTCGCAGCGACCCTTCCACGCGACGGCATAGCCGGCGTCGATCACGTCATGATTGGCCGCAAAGCCAATACCGAGGCGGATTTTGAGACGATGAAGGCAGAGCTCGAAAAGGGCCTGAAATATCTGGCGAAAAAGCTCGGCTAGAGATGTTCAGGGCGATCCTCATCTTCTTCGTGCGCTGCTGGCAATGGGGCCCGTCGCGGATATTGCCTCCGACTTGCCGCTACCAGCCGACCTGCAGCAGTTACGCGATTGAAGCGATCGAGAAACATGGTGCAATTAGGGGTGGCTGGTTAGGGGCTAAACGGCTATTGCGCTGCCATCCTTGGGGAAGCTCGGGTTACGACCCGGTGCCTTGATAGCCTCATACACCAGATCTATTTGCAACAAATGGCCGAAAGCAGGACGACATAGTGGACGATAAACGCAATATAATCATGGCGGTGCTGCTCACCGGAATCATCCTTTTTGGCTGGCCGATGCTGATGGAACAGTTTTTCCCGGACATGGCCAACAAGAACGAGATCGTGGAACAGGCTGACGTTCCGGCGACCGATCAGGTCCCGGGCGAGTCAATGACCCCTGTGGTCGGCTCTGACACTGGCAGCAGCGACATTAGCACCGGCGCTGTTTCGGACAAGATCCGGCCTCTGGCTACAATATTGCGGGAAAATCCGCGCGTCCTGATAGATACTCCGCGGCTCCAGGGCTCTATCAACCTCAAAGGCGGGCGGATCGATGATCTCACGCTGACCGATCACACGGTGGATATGAGCAAGGATAGCGCATCGGTCCGGCTCTTTTCGCCTTCCGGGACCCAGGACGCCTATTTCAGCCGCTTCGGCTGGGCGGGCGGCGGCGTTGCTGTCCCCGACGACAATACAATCTGGTCGACCGACCAGAGCAAATTGACTCCCGAAACGCCGGTAACCCTGAGCTGGTCCAACGAGACCGGTCAGACCTATGCGATCAAGCTTTCAATCGACACGGATTATCTGATCACCGCAGAACAGAACGTCACCAATCGCGGCGAAAATGCAATTGCGCTCAAGCCCTATGGCCTGATCAACCGCAAACGGGATCTCAATAATATTCCTGCCAACGAAGCCAGTACATGGACCATCCACTCCGGTCCGGTCGGCGTCTATGAAGGCGCGGCCAATTACGACGTGGACTATGAAAATCTCGCCGGTGAAGAGCCTGGCTTCTTCTCGCGGATGTTCGGTACATCTGCGGTTGCCGGAACCAATGCCTATGACACAGAGGTCAGCTGGCTGGGCTTTACCGACAAATATTGGCTGGGCGCCCTGATCCCCGACAATATTTCGCAAGTCGACGCAAAATTCCGCTCTGGCGGCGGTGACATTTTCCAGGCCGAGATTGCGAAGAAAAGCGCGCAGATCATCGAGCCTGGCAAACAGTTGAGCACCACCACCCGTCTGTTCGCCGGTGCCAAGGAAAACGCGATTCTCGAAAGATACGAATCAGAATATAATATCAAGAATCTCGACCGGGCGATTGACTGGGGCTGGTTCTACTGGTTCGAAAAGCCGCTTTTCTACCTGCTCAACTGGCTGTTCCAGCTGGTCGGCAACTTCGGCGTGGCGATCATCCTGATGACCTTTGTCGTCCGCGGGATCATGTTCCCGATCGCGCAGAAGCAATTCAAATCGATGGCCCAGATGCGCGCTGTCCAGCCGAAGATGAAGGCGCTCCAGGAAAAATTCAAGGACGACAAGCAACAGCAGCAGCAGGAAATCATGAAGCTGTACAAGGACGAGAAGGTCAATCCGCTCGCGGGCTGCCTTCCCATATTCCTGCAGATTCCGATCTTCTTCGCGCTCTACAAGGTGCTGATGCTGTCGATCGAAATGCGTCACCAGCCGTTCATCCTGTGGATCAAGGATCTGAGCGCGCCCGATCCGTTGACCCCGGTCAATCTGTTCGGTCTGTTGCCGTTCGATCCGCCGACCTTCCTGGCCGTCGGCATATTGCCGATCCTGATGGGCATCACCATGCACTTCCAGTTCAAGCTGAACCCGGCACCAATGGATCCTATGCAGAAACAGATATTCAGCATCATGCCGTGGATATTGGTATTCATCATGGCACCATTTGCCGCCGGTCTGCAGCTCTACTGGACCGTGTCCAATATTCTCACCATCGCCCAGCAAAGCTGGCTCTATTCCCGTCATCCCCAGATGAAGGAGATGATGGCGAAGGAAGCCGAAGAAAAAGCCAAAAAGGCCGCCGCCGACAAGGCCGGGGCATGAATCTGGCCGCGGCCCTTCCAGCGGAAGCGAGAAGCGCTCGCTGCAGTATTTCGCATGCTGTTGCGATGGCGGCTGCCGTGCAGCCTTCTGATCGTCAGGATGACAAATAAATGACTGCCCCACTCCACCCGAAGCTGTTCTCCGGCCCGATCAGCTTCCTGAAAAGCGCGCCGCAACTGCAATTTCTGCCGGACCCGAAGGTCCCGGAGATCGCATTTGCCGGCCGGTCCAATGTCGGCAAGTCGTCGCTGATCAATGCGATGACCAATCGCAACGGTCTCGCGCGCACGTCCAATACGCCGGGACGGACCCAGGAGCTGAATTTCTTCGATATCGGCGATCCGCTGATCTTTCGCATCTGCGACATGCCGGGCTATGGCTATGCCAAGGCACCGCCCAAGGTCGTCCAGAAATGGCGATTCCTGATCAACGACTATCTGCGCGGTCGCGCGGTGCTGAAACGCACATTCGTGCTCATCGATTCGCGGCACGGCATCAAGCCGGTCGACGAGGAAGTGATGGAGATGCTCGACAAGGCTGCGGTCAGCTATCGTGTGGTGCTGACCAAGGCCGACAAGGTAAAGCAGGAAGAACTGGATGTCACAGCGGCGAAAGTCGCGGAGATTTCCAAGAAACATCCTGCCGCGCATCCCGACCTGCTGCTGACCTCTTCGGAAAAGAAACAGGGTATCGACGAGCTGCGGCTTGCCGTGCTTGAGGCTGTGCAGAGCTAGACCCGCCCGACGACGCTTTTCTATACACAGCGCACCATATTTGGTTATGGGATAGAATATGAAACTGATAATCGGAAACAAAGCCTATTCCAGCTGGTCGATGCGCGGCTGGCTCGCCTGCAAACAGTCGGGCCTGTCCTTCGAAGAGCTCATCGTGCCATTATTCGGAGACGACTGGGACCATGTCCGCGAGAGCGAGAATTTCGCGCCGTCCGGTGGTAAGGTTCCGATATTGTGGGATGGCGAGACCGTCGTCTGGGACAGTCTGGCGATTATCGACTGGCTGGCAGACAAAACTCACCGCGACCGTTTCTGGCCCAAGGACGAGACCGCACGCGGCATGGCGCGCTCAATGGCCGCCGAGATGCATTCCAGTTTCATGGCGCTGCGCCGCCAATGTCCGATGAACACGCGCAAGATTTACGAAGGCCTGTCTTTCGGTGACGACGTCAAGGCAGACGCCGCCCGGATCATCGAACTCTGGGCGCAGGCCCGCGCGCGGTTCGGCAGCGGCGGACCGTTTCTTTTCGGCACTTATGGCGCGGCAGATATCATGTACGCTCCGATCGTTTCCCGATTCCAGACCTATGGGTTCCGCCTGCCGGGCTTTGCCACCAGCTATATGCAGACCATTCTCGACCATGAATGGACCGCCCAGTGGATGGAAGCAGCCGAGGACGAGCCATGGGTGATCGAACGCCTCGAACAACCGGAAACCGCAAAAAACTGATCGGCCGCCAATGACCCGTGCTACGATACTCGACTATGCCAAGAGACTGATCGCCCAGCCCAGTATCACTCCGGCTACCGGAAGCGTGTTTGACGAGATGGAAGCGATGCTCGCACCGCTCGGCTTCGAGATTTCGCGGTTCATTGCTGGCGATTCGCCCGAAGATGCCGAGCTTGGCGGACCGGTAGAGAATCTCTTTGCCATTCGCCACGGTGCCCCCGGTTCGCGACACTTTTCCTATGCCGGTCATCTCGACGTCGTCCCGCCCGGCCAGGGCTGGCAGACCGATCCGTTCGTTCCTGAACAGCGTGGTGACCTGCTCTACGGTCGCGGCGCCGTCGATATGAAGGGCAGCATCGCGGCCTTTGTCGGCGCGCTCCATCACCTGCCCGACGATCTCGGCACGATCAGCCTGATCATAACCGGTGATGAAGAGGGGCCCGCGCGTTTCGGCACGGTCGCGATCATGGATCTGATGGCCGAGCGCGGCATCACGCCCGATCTCTGCCTGGTCGGCGAGCCTACATCGGTCAACCGGCTGGGCGACATGATGAAAATCGGCCGACGCGGTTCGGTCAATATGTGGATCACGGTGAACGGCATGCAGGGTCATGTCGCCTATCCGCACAATGCCGACAATCCGATCACCAAGCTCGGCAAGATACTCAGCGAGATTGATTCGCTTCAGCTCGACGAGGGGACCGACTGGTTCCAGCCGAGCAATATCGAATTTACCGACCTGCATGTCGGCAATCCGGCGCATAATGTCATCCCGGCCAGGGCCGAGGGACGCCTTTCGATCCGGTTCAACGACCGCCACAGCGGCGAAAGCCTGAGCGCGATGGTCAAGGAAATCGTCGAGCGGCACGGTGGCGAACTGAAGCCGATCATCTCCGGCGAACCGTTCCTGACCCCGCCAGGCGAATTTTCCGACATCGTCGCCGGCGCGATTCGCGAAGTCACCGGCGTCGACCCCGAATTGTCCACGTCGGGCGGGACCTCCGACGCGCGTTTTCTCGCCAAGATCATGCCGGTGGTGGAATTTGGTCTGTGCAATGCGACCATGCACAAGCTCGACGAAGCGGTGGCGATTGATGATCTGGAAAAGCTGGGCGAGATCTTTGCGCTGATCGTCGAGCGAGCGCTACGCTGATCCGGCGCTGACCGACCCGGTCGCCGCGATCTTCAGCGCGGCCGTCGCAAAATTATATAAAGCGCGCCGGCGCCACCGTGGCGAGGATGGGCACGGCGGACGGCGGCTATGCGCGATGCATGGCGGGAGGCTGCAAGCCAGTCCGATATCGCTGCACGGATCGCTCCGCGGCCGCCTTCGCGATGCCGCTCATCCGCGCTCCGCGCCTTTCCGGTGATCAGCAATATCGCGCGATGACCTGCGGCAATACTGAGTTCCAGCGCGCTATCGAGCCGCCCGTGGGCCGATGACAGAGTATAGCCATGGAGATCGATCGTGACATCCGGCTGCACGACGCCCTTCGCCAGGCGCCGGTCCCATTGCCCGTCGAGCCCGTGCTTCTGGGGAACCGCTGTCTGCTCTCTCAGCGGGATCGCCTTGCCCGGAGGCCCGCCAAAACTCTGCGCGGTGATCGGACCGTTTCGCTCGGGCAGCCGCTTGGCGACAGGCAGTGCGTCCACCCGGCTGACCCGCTTGTGATCCAGCGGTTTGACCGTCTCGATAAATTTCTGCCAGAGCGCCTTTTCACCAGCAGTAAGCGGTCGATCGGACATTTTCTATTCGCTGGGGCTGGTCCGGCGCGCGCGCAATCTGCTGACGCTGCCTTTCGGGAGGAAGACCAACGCCTGCCCCCGTGAAGACATGCCGCCGGCTATCTGCGCCGCCTCTTCGCCCGCACCCCAGAATGTATCAAAGCGGTTGGGACCCTTGATGGCCCCGCCACTGTCCTGCGCTACCCACAGGCCATCGGCAATATTATGTTCCATGTCGAGAAAGACGGGGGCTCCCAGAGGCACGAACATCCGGTCTGCAGCCACCGATGTCCGCGCCACCACAGGATGGCCCATCGCGCCGAGCGGGCCGGGGCCAGTCAGTTCGGTGAAGAAGACATAGCTTTTATTCTCGCGCATGATCCGCATGCCTTCTGCAGGATTGGCGCGCAGCCATTCGACAATCCCCTGCATATTGGTCTTGCCGTCGGCCAGCAGTCCGCGTTCGCGCATCACCCGCCCGATACCGGTATAGTCATGACCATTTTGACCGGCATAGCCGATCCGCATCACCGATCCGTCCGGCAGGGCCAGTCGGCCGCTACCCTGAATCTGGAGAAAGAAGAATTCGATATAGTCCCGCGCCCAGGCGATCTCGAGCCCCTGTCCGGCAAGGGCACCGTCATCAATCGCCGCCCGGTCTTCAAACGGCACCAATTTGGTCCCGTCTATCTTGCCACGAACCCGTTTGTCTTTCAGTTCTTCCGAGAACAGGCCAAGGTCGACGTCGATCAGATTGGCGGGGCGCCGGTAGACCGGAACCTGATAGTCCCTGCCGCTGACTTTGGAGCCAAGAATTTGCGGTTCGAAATAGCCGGTGGCAAAGGCCGAACCGTCGGCGACCTGAACGGTCTCGAAATAGCTGGTGAAAAATCGCAAGGCGTCGTTCGCCGGCCAGTTTTTGGCGGCATCGCAGGACAATTTCCAGTCCGCGCCCTGGGTCAGTCCGCTATTATCCTCGCGGCGGACAAGGGAGGAACAGCTGGTCCGATAGGATTGCAGGGCGGCGACCGCTTTGGCCCCCGGGATGTTGAGCATGGCGATGTCGGGGCCTGCCGCAACACCGACGCCCAGCGCGCGCGTCGTGTCGGTGCCGACCTTGATCAACTGGGCAGGGTCGACCGGTTGTAGCGTACGGGCCGGATATTGCGAACCGGCGGGCTGCGCAACCGGGACATCAGCACTTCCGCCTGCTACCCACTCACCCTCCTGCTGGGTCGCATTGCCCCTGGCAGCGCCTTGCGGAATGATCGACATGGAACAGGCGCCGAGCAGCGCCACTGCGCCGAAAAGCGTCCCGGTTTTCATGATTTTTTTCCCAAACGGCCGGGGTTCAGGCCTCATCGGTTTCGTCGAGCAGCCAGTTGGGGTTGGCGCTGGAAAGATCCCGGCTAAAGGTCCAGACATCGTGGGTTTCCGCTGCGTCGGATAGCGATCCGCCGATCAGCTCTCCCTTTTTGTCCCTGACCACCGAGGCGATATCCGCGTCGAACTGCACGGTAATGCGTGCGACAGGCCGACGATATTCCGCTTCGGAGATACGCGCATTGTCGATCCGCACCAGCTGGTTCTCGAGCACTTCGCCACGCTTTTCGCGCGCGTCGATGACTTCGACGAAACTCTCGTACACATCATCGTCGCACAGAAGCTTCAATTCTTCCTTGTCGCCTTTCCAGAAGGCTTCGAGGATCATGCCATAGGCTGCTTGCGCGCCTTCGACGAACCGGCCGACATCGAAATTGCGGTCGGCGCTGAGAATTTCGCGCATTCCGGCTTCGGCGCTGCTGTCATACACCATCGCAGGCGTAGCGGCTTGCGCGGGCACGATGTCGGGAATATGCGGCTTGGCATCTTCCAGCGGCCGCCGTTCGTTCGCGCGCGGCTCGATGCTCCTTGGCGTATGTTCCTGCTCGTGACCGGTACGTTTACCGAGCACAGAGTAAAGGCGCAGGCCGAGAAAGGCTGCTACCATTGCCAATATTACGATTTCGATGGTCACTTTAAAATCCAATCTTTCCGAATGCCCTATACATAGGCAGAAAAAGGGCCGGTTTCAAACGGCATTAAAGAAAAAGCGGCGGTACCGCAATCGGCCAATGGGTTATACCGGCCATATTGTGAACCAACACTGACAAAAGTCATCGGGTAATCGAGCGCCGCAGCTCTGCATTACTCTTTATATTGCCCTCGGTTCCGTCCCCTGCTAGGCGCGCTGCGAACGGCGCGGCAATATGCGCCTATGGACATGTTTGACTGATTTTCCGAAAGGACAGGCCCGATGGCTGACGAGAATGACACGAGTGAATCCGAAGCAAATCCTGCCGGAAATGTGACGACGCCCGATCCGCTGGCCAATGGCGCGGATACCCAGCCACAAATCGGTGTTATCTCGCAATATATAAAGGACCTGTCGGTCGAGAATCCGAATGCGCCGGACGTCTACCAATGGAACGCCCAGCCACAGATCGACGTCCAGTTCAATATCGGCTCGTCACAAGTATCTGACGAAGTCCACGAAGTCGAATTGAAGATCGAAGTCACCGCAAAGGCCGACGAAGGCGTCGCCTTCGCCGTGGAACTGCTCTATTGCGGCCTCCTCGGGCTGCGCAATGTGTCCGAAGAACAGGCTCATCCGTTTCTCTTCGCGGAAGCGCCGCGGCTGCTGTTCCCCTTCGCCCGCGCCATCATTGCCGACGCCGTGCGCGATGCCGGATTCCAGCCGCTTTTGCTCGAGCCAATCGATTTCACCGCGCTCTATATCCAGCAGCGCGAGCAAATGGCGGCAGGGCAGGCTGGTGAACAACCGGTTGGGAATGCTTAGGCCCCCTTTGCTAGGATAGCAGGAATGAACCTGCTGAAATCGACCGGAACAATCGCCGGGCTGACGCTGGTGAGCCGTGTATTCGGCTTCGTCCGCGACATTCTTCTCGCCCGGATTCTCGGCGCCGGCGCAGCTGCTGACGCTTGGCAACTGGCGTTCCAGCTCCCCAATATATTCCGGCGCCTGTTTGCAGAAGGCGCGTTTTCTGCGGCCTTCGTTCCTCTGTTCAACCGCAAGATGGAGGCCGATGAACAGCGCACGGCAGCGCAGAATTTCGTGATTGACGTGCTGTCGGTTTTCGTACCGATCCTGCTGGTTTTCACCGCCGTGATGATGATAGCCATGCCCGGCCTGCTCTGGCTGATCGATGATTTCGGACGCGGTGGGCGGTCGGATAGCTTTGCCCTGACGCTCGCGCGGCTGACCTTCCCCTACCTCGGCCTGATCAGTATCACGACGCTATTCGCTGCGATACTCAACTCGCTCAGCCGCTTTGCAGCAGCAGCAGCAGCGCCGATCATGCTCAATCTCTGCATGATCACTGCATTGCTCGCGGCCCAACTGGTGAACGGCGGAGACGACCCGCGCCAGACCGCCTATTTTCTGGCGATTGCCGTTTCGACGGCCGGACTGGTGCAAATGCTCTGGCTCTATTACTGGGCGCGGAAGACCGGATTTCGCTTTCCGATCAGAATGCCCAAATTCAATGCCGATGTAAAAGAATTGGGTGTGCTGATCCTCCCGGCAGTATTCGGTGCCGGCATCTATCAGATCAGCCGTTTCCTTGACCTCTTCTTCCTCGGACGACTGCCGGAAGGCTCTTTCGTCTATCTGGCCATGGCCGACCGCCTGAATCAATTGCCCCTCGGCATTATCGGTATCGCGCTCGGGACCGCGATATTGCCCGCCCTGTCCCGCTTCATCGCCAAGGATGATCTCGGCGGCGCCCAGAGGCTGCAAAGCAATGCGGTGGAACTGGCCATGCTGATCACCATCCCGGCCGCCATAGCCTTGTTCTTCGCCGCCGGCCCCCTGGTCACTTCCTTCTATGTCGGCGGCAAATTTACCGCTGGCGACGGCGAGACCACCTCCGCTGTCGTATCGGCTCTTGTCGTCGGCCTGCCCGCTTATGTGCTGGTGAAGGTCCTGATCCCTGGTTTCTTTGCGCGGAGAGATACCAAGACACCGGTCTATACCGCGGGACTTTCCCTGCTCATCAACGTCGTGCTCAACCTGGTTTTGATACCTATATATGGTATCAAGGGGCTCGCTTTTGC
Source organism: Parasphingorhabdus flavimaris (assembly GCF_013371215.1). Classification (GTDB taxonomy): domain Bacteria; phylum Pseudomonadota; class Alphaproteobacteria; order Sphingomonadales; family Sphingomonadaceae; genus Parasphingorhabdus; species Parasphingorhabdus flavimaris. Next base: position 327,672 of record NZ_JABWMH010000004.1, on the reverse strand, counting down.
AGGCGCCATGGCTGCCTGGTGCAATTGCGCGATGCTCTATTTCATGCTCCACCGGCGCGGCCATTTCCATCTCGAATGGTCGCTCTTGCTCCGGATCGGGCGGATTACATTGTCGGCCGCGGGCATGGCCGCAGTGCTGATCTATGCCGCCCCGATCGGCGAAGCTCTCTATATTGGCTCGATCTGGGAGCGGGCCGGGTCGATCACTGCTCTGGTCAGCGTCGGCGGCCTGGTTTATGCGGCACTGGCGTGGTTGACCGGAGCGGTAGACCGTAACAAGATAACCATGTTGACCAGGAAGAAAGCGGCGGAAGACGCTGCAAGCGAAGGAAGCTTATAATATGCGGACGGTATCGGGCATCCAGCCAACGGGAAATCTCCATCTCGGCAATTATCTGGGCGCGATCAAGAACTGGGTGAAGATGCAGGATGAAGGCGAATGCCTGTTTTTTCTGGCCGATCTCCACGCCATCACCGTCCACAATGATCCCGTTGAACTCGCCACGAACTGTCGCGAAATGGTCGCGGCGCTGGTTGCTGCCGGGGTCGATCCGGAAAAATCGATCCTGTTCAATCAGGCACGCGTACCCGCCCATCCTGAACTGGCATGGATGCTGATCTGCAACACTCCGATGGGCTGGCTGGACCGGATGACCCAGTTCAAGGAAAAATCCGGCAAGCACAAGCAGCGCTCCTCTTTGGGCCTGCTGGGCTATCCCGTGCTGCAGGCAGCAGACGTACTTCTCTATCAGACTACCCACGTTCCGGTGGGGGACGACCAGAAGCAGCATCTCGAACTGGCCCGCGACATCGCGACGAAATTCAACAGCGATACCGGTACCGAAACATTCGTCCTGCCCGAACCGTTTATCGGCAAGACCGCTGCCCGGATCATGAGTCTGCGCGACGGCAATGCGAAAATGAGCAAGTCCGACCCGTCCGATCTCAGCCGGATCAATATGACCGACGACGATGAGACGATCGCACGAAAGCTGAAGAAAGCCAAAACCGATCCAGAGCCATTGCCCGACAATCTGGATGAGCTCGCCGAACGGCCGGAAGCGAAGAACCTGATTGGCATATATGCTGCCCTGGCAGATCAGTCGCAGGACGCCGTGCTCGCCGAATATGCGGGTCAAGGTTTTGGTGCCTTCAAACCGGCGCTGGCCGATCTGGCGGTAAGCAAATTGTCACCGATCCGCCAGCGGTTCGAGGAATTGCGCAAGGACGAGACCGCGATCGACACGATTTTACGCGACGGTTCGGAAAAGGCCTCGGCAATGGCACGTCCAACGGTGGAAGCTGCCTATGCCGCGCTCGGGCTGTTGCGAAACTAGCGCGTTTTGCTGCAATGTCGAGGTGCGAGCGGCGCAATAGACTTGCCTGCATCACCATTTCCGGTAAATGCTAGAACATGGATATTATCTCGATACGCGGCGGCAATCGGCTGTCTGGCACCATTCCCATCTCCGGCGCAAAAAACAGCGCATTGACCCTGCTGCCTTGCGCGCTGCTGACCGATGAACCGGTCACGCTGCGCAACCTGCCGCGATTGGCCGATGTCGACAGTTTTGGCCATTTGCTGAACCAGCTCGGCGTTTCGACCACGATCGAAGGGGCACGGCCGGAAGATTTCGGCCGGGTCATGACGCTCAAGGCGGGCCGGATCACCTCGACCGAGGCGCCTTATGATATCGTCCGCAAGATGCGGGCCTCGATACTGGTTCTCGGCCCCTTGCTGGCGCGCGCCGGCGAATGCCGCGTCTCGCTGCCCGGCGGCTGCGCCATTGGCAACCGCCCGATCGACCTTCATCTCAAGGCGATCGAAGCGCTCGGTGCCACGATCGAGACAACCAGCGGCTATGTGATCGCCCGCGTGCCCGACGGCGGCCTGCCCGGCGGAGATTTCACCTTCCCGGTCGTCTCGGTCGGCGCCACGGAAAATGCCTTGATGGCAGCCGTGCTGGCAAACGGCACCAGCACCCTCAAAAACGCTGCACGCGAACCGGAGATTGTCGACCTGTGCAACATGCTGATCGCGATGGGCGCAGAGATTGAAGGGATCGGCTCTTCGACTCTGACGATTACCGGCGTCGACCGGCTGCACGGCTGCACCTATCGAGTGATGTCGGACCGGATCGAAGCGGGAAGCTACGCCTGCGCTGTCGGTATCGCCGGTGGCGAGGTCGATCTGCTGGCAGCCAAGGCCGACGAAATGGAAGCGACGCTGGACGCGCTGCGCCTCGCGGGGCTGCAAATCGATATCCATGCCAAGGGAATCAGGGTCTCGTCCGACGGCAAGCTCAAGCCACTCACCCTGTCCACCGCCCCCTATCCAGGCCTGGCCACGGACATGCAGGCCCAGCTGATGGCGATGCTATGTCTCGCCGATGGTGCCAGCGTGCTCACCGAGACGATTTTCGAGAACCGCTACATGCATGTTCCCGAACTCAACCGGATGGGCGCGGATATCGAAACCAAGGGTCGCACGGCCGTTGTGCGGGGCGTCACAAAACTCACCGGCGCCCCGGTGATGGCGACCGACCTGCGCGCCTCGATGAGTCTGGCGATTGCCGGACTGGCAGCGGAAGGTGAAACCCGGCTCCAGCGCATATACCATCTTGATCGCGGCTATGAACGTCTCGAGGAAAAGCTGGCTGCGGTTGGCGCAGATATCGAACGGATCGGCGGCGACTAGCCACACGTCACCCGCTCTCACGGGTGGGCGAGGATTGTCGCCAGTCTTGCAAAAAAAAGGTGACCCGATGGGCCACCTCTCGATGCCGGACAGTTTGAAATGCGAAATCCGGCGTTATTTTTGGAACCTAGCGACCGTTGCTGGCGACAATGTCGACAGCCGTCCCGCCACCGCTACGTTTGTTCAGCGTGATCACATAGGCGCCGTCATCGCTGCCCCTGGTACCGCCAAGAACATGTTCACCGCCGCGCAGCAAATATTCGGCGCTAAACCCGCCGCGCTTGGCCTGGGTATAATAATAATCGACAACGCTCTTCATCGGCGTTGCGGTGGTGAAGCTGACCACGCGAATATCGCAGAGGCCGCCTTCAACGCCAGCCGCTTCCTGGACATTGGCTTTCGGATAGACCGGAAATTCCGGTGGCATCCGGTTGGCCCAGCCCATGTCGTAGCTTAGCTTCTGGTCGCAAGTGCCTTTGCCGCGCTTCGCACTCTGCTGTTCTGCTTTTGCGCCCAGCGTCATGCCTTCGCTGCCGGCGCAGCTTGTACATTCATCATCCGATGTCATCTGCCGGGGCTTGGGGGCGCGCAGCATTTTTCCACCCAGCGCCGCAGTCGCTGCGGCCTTGCCACCTTCGCCCGCTCCGGCATAAGTGGCACCGGGAGGGACTGATCCGTCCGCCGGACCATTGGCTCCGCGAATGGCATTGCGGTTCGCCTGATCGGTGAGATCCGGATCGACGAGGATCGCATCCTCCAGCGCGTCATTCATTGCCGGATCGGATGTCAGATTGGCATCAAGATTGGCCAGCTCTTCTTCGCTGGCTTCGTTGCTACCACAAGCGGCAAGCGACAACGGCAGCGCAAAAGCTGCGGCCGACAGCAGAAGAGAACGGGAAAGATAAGACATGCGATTTGCTCCTGAATTTGGCAAAATACATGCATCGAAAAGCGTTAATTTTCCGTTAGGGAATCTGGTTAATCCGGTGACTATTCGTTAACCCCTTGTCCCATTTCGGGATTTCAGCCGAACGTGTCGGGCCCATCAATTTCACCGAATCGGATCAGGCGGGACGTCAGGACGGCAGCCTGGCGATTGAACACCGCCTTCTTATATTCGGGATCGGTGACCATCTCCATGAACGCACCGCTGTTGGGGTAACGCGCGATGAAGGCCGAATCCCAGTGCTTGTCATCGGGCCCGATCACCATCGCTTCCATCTTCCCGCGCCAGATAACCGTCCCGCCAACACGCTTGAAAATCGGTCCGCTGGTTTTGCCATATTCCTCATAGGCGCGCAGCCCGCTCCAGCCGAGCGCAGCATTCGGATGGCCTTCTGCATATTGCGCATGTTCGTGAAAACGCAACAGATTGAGCATGTTGATCGGCACATCGCGCGGCAGCGCCTTGAACGCGTCAAAGGCTTCCCTTGTCGGGTCAAGATAGCGATCTTCGGACATGGCTTGCTCTCCTACTGGAACTGTTTTCTGTTCTCTTGCCATTGTTCGCTGGATTGTCCCCAGTCGTCAACCCGCGCATCCTGATATGGCTCCGGCAATTTAGTCGGCCCGCGATTGGTCGAGCCTACCCGTTCGGCCAATTTGATCGAGGCGATATTCTCGGGATCAATTGTGTGGCAGATATCACTCCAGCCGAGCGTATCGACGGCATAGTTCATGCTCGCCACCGCCGCTTCCAGGGCATAGCCCTTGCCGGCATATTCGGGCGCCACGCCCCATCCCACTTCCGTTCCCGGCCAACTGTCAGGATACCAGGGACCGATGCGACCAATCCATTTATCACCGTCTTTCAGGATCAGGGAAAACATCGCATAGCCGCGCACATGCCAGGCGCCGATCATGGAGCATAAATCCCGCCAGCTTTCGGCGCGGCTTTTGACCCCGCCAATGAAAGTCATTGTAGCTTCATCGGATTGAAACTTCGCCCATTCCTCGAAATCATCGCCATTGGGCGGTCGCAGGATCAACCGTTCGGTTTCGATTCTGATATTCTCGATCGCCATGATGTTCCTCCCGCTAGCGAAAAGTCTACTATGCAACCACTGCTTTGGAAATACTTGATATGGCGATGCATCAATCTTACAATATAGCCATGGCAAATCTGATCTCGATCTTCATCGGCGGCATCGCACTCATCCTTTCCTTCATCGGTCTGGTTCCCCTGCTTGGCTGGACCAACTGGCTGATCCTGCCGATCGCCGGAATCGGGGCGTTTTTCGGCCTGATCTCGTCCCGGACCAGCGGCATGTATTTCTGCCTCATTGTCATGTGCATTTGCGCCTTCCGGCTGTGGATCGGCGGCGGGATTATCTGACCTACGCGCGGGTTTCTCCCGCGATAGCATTTCTTGATTGCCCGCGGGAACCGGTCAGCTTAAGCGCTGAACCATGTCCACTGTGCCAGCCACCAGCCGAATCGGCCTCGTTCAGGCGCTGATCGCTTGTGTGTTTTGGGGCCTGATGCCCGTCTATTTCAAGCTGCTGCAAAGCGTCGACGCACTGGAAGTCGTCGCCCACCGGATCATCTGGTCGGTACCGCTGCTGCTTGTCATTCTCTATTTCCGAAAAAATCTAGCCGGTCTGGCCGTAGCCTTTGCGAATCGCAAATTGCGCTGGGCGATGCTGGCCAGTTCCTGCCTGATCGCCGCAAACTGGCTGATCTATGTCTGGGCGGTGCACGGGGATCATATTCTTGCCGCCAGCCTCGGCTATTTCATCAGCCCCTTGCTCAGCGTCTTCCTCGGCCGGATATTCCTCAAGGAGCAGATGTCCCGCAACAAGTGGATTGCCATTGCTATCGCTGCTGCGGGGGTTTCGGTGCTGGCGGTGCAGGCGCTCGACACGCTCTGGATCAGCCTGGCTCTGGCGAGCTCCTGGGGCCTCTACGGACTGGTCCGCAAGGTGGCGGACATCGGACCTATTGTAGGGCTGACGGCCGAGACCGGAATCCTGTTCGTGCCGTTCATCCTGTTTCTGGTCTGGCTGACGGTTGGCGCGTCGCCATCCACCGCGAGCGTGCATTTCACCGACGACCGGATGATCGATCTGCTGCTGGTCGGCGGTTCGATCGTTACCGCAATCCCGCTGCTGCTATTCGCTTCGGCGGTCAAGAAAATGACCCTCGGCGCGATCGGACTGCTGAACTATCTCGCGCCAACGATCCAGTTTCTGGTCGGCGTGTTCATTTACAACGAGACGCTGACGCCGTCGCATCTCATATGCTTCCTGTTGATCTGGACCAGTCTGGCGCTCTATTCGACCGACACCATCCTGACGGGCAGGACCGCCCGGAAAGCGAGTGCCGGTCAGGCCTGAACGACCCGCCAGCCCAGTTCGGAACCGGCATGAAAGGGAACCAGAGCGGACCCGACAGCCTCGAGACTGTTTGGAACCGTCAGGCTGGTCCGCTCCAGGGTCACCCGTTCTTCGTTGAGCGGCAGACCGTAGAAATTCGGACCGTGCACGGACGCAAAAGCCTCCATCCGGTCGAGCGCCGCTTCTTCGTCGAACACTGCCGCATAGCTTTCCAGCGCGTAGGGCGCGTTGAAAATTCCGGCGCAGCCACAGGCGGATTCCTTGGCGTGGACTTCATGCGGGGCGCTGTCGGTACCCAGGAAATATTTCGCAGATCCCGAGGTCGCCGCCTTGCGCAGGGCCAGCCTGTGCAATTCCCGCTTTGCCACCGGCAGACAATAAGCATGGGGGCGAATGCCACCGCTGAACATTGCATTGCGATTGATGTGCAGATGATGCGGCGTGATCGTTGCCCCGACATTGGGACCGCAGCTGTCGACAAACTGGACCGCTTGCTCGGTGGTAATATGCTCGAACACAATCTTCAGGTCAGGCAAGGCGCGGATCAGTCCATCCATGATCCGCTCGATGAACACCGCTTCGCGATCAAATATGTCGATCTCGCTATCGGTCACCTCGCCATGCACCAGCAGCGGCATCCCGATATCCTGCATCCGCTCGAGCACCGGCATGATATGTGCCACGTCCGTAACCCCGTGCGCGCTGTTGGTCGTGGCGTTGGCGGGATAGAGTTTTGCAGCGGTAAAAATGCCGTCCGCATGCCCCTTTGCAATATCGTCCGCATCGGCATCGTCGGTGAGATAACAGGTCATCAGGGGCGTAAATGCGGAACCGCCGGGCAAGGCAGCCATGATGCGCTCCCGATAGACAGCCGCGCTGGCAGCACTGGTCACCGGCGGCGACAGATTGGGCATGATGATGGCCCGGGCAAATTGCCGGGCGGTAAATGGAGCAACCGCTTCCAGCATTGCGCCATCGCGAAGATGTACGTGCCAGTCATCCGGACGGCGAATAGTAATCGTATCGGTCATATAGCTCCGCGCAAGGCTTGGTTTTTCGTTTCGCACACCCTACCTAAATGCCATGACCGAAACCAGACTTAATGAACGCGCCATCATCCGTCTCTCGGCAACGGACGGGTCCGAAGACATCCGGCAGTTTCTGCAAGGGCTGGTAACGCAGGACACCACCGCTGTCGCGACAGGCGCGCCCCAATGGGCTGCGCTGCTCTCCGCCCAGGGAAAACTGCTGTTCGATTTCTTTCTCTGGGCCGACGGCAACGACATATTGATCGACTGCGAGAAGGAGCATGCCGAGGGACTTGTCCGTCGCCTGAAACTCTATCGGTTACGCCGGAAGATCGAGATCGCTCTGGATGGTTCACTGCAAGTACACTGGGCTTTGGCAGCCGAAAACAGGCCCGTCGATCCCCGACTGGCCGCGTTGGGATACCGCTGGCTGGACGACCCAAGCAATGGTGAAAGCGCGGACGAAGAATATCGAAAGCACCGCCTGTCGCTCGGCGTGACCGAGGGAATTAATGAGCTTGGCAGCGACAAGACCCTGTGGCTCGAATGCAATGCAGCGGAACTGAACGGCGTCAGCTTTACGAAGGGCTGCTATGTCGGACAGGAAAATACCGCGCGGATGAATTACCGGCAAAAGGTCAACCGGCGGATGGTGGTAGTGCCGATCGAATCGGCCGATGAAAAGCGGCAGCGTATCGCTTACCCGGCCTATGGCCTGTCGGTCGAACATCGGCGCGTCGACGATCTGCAGGCGCTCGATCTTCCCGATTGGCTAAAAGCAGCTATCTAGAACCGCAATCGCCCGAACCGGAAATCGGTCGGATCATTTCAGAATATGCGACGAGCGCCAGCCTTGGCTGGCATGCCCGCCGCTATTATCCTGGAACCGCCCGGATTTAGGCGATATCGCCTTCTTGAACCGGTTGTGGCTTGGGCACCCGCTTCTTGCGCGCCGGTTTCTTTTCGACTTCGACCTCGGCCGAGCGCGAAATCGCTGGTGGCAAGGCACTGGCATCCAGACCGTTGCTTTCACCGTTCTTTTCCGTTGCGTCGCTGCGGGCTGCTACATTTTCAACCTTACGGGGACGCCGGCTGCGCACCGGTTTTTTCTCTTCAGCCGCTTCACTGGTGACAGCGTCGTCACGATCGGCATGATCGTTGCGATCATCCCGCTGTGGCCGGTTTTGTTGCGATTGCTGTGGCCGACCACGACTATTGTCGCCGTCATTGTCGCCGGAATCGTCCTGATTATTGTTGTTGTTGCGATTGTCGGGGCGCGATTCCTCGCGAGCGATCCGCTGTTCTTCGCGGCGCGCGATCGTATCGGCGTTCACCCGGAAATAATGGTCCGCAAATTGGTGATAATATTCGGCCTGGACGCGATCGCCGTTGACCTGCGCGTCCTGCGCCATTTTCTTGAACTTTTCGAGCATCTGCGCTGCATTGCCACGCGCACGGCTGTCGATCCGGTTATCGCGGTCTGATCCACCGCTGCGATTGCCCTGAGGGCGGTTATTATTATTGGTGTTCCGGCCGCGCCCACGGCGGCCAGGTTGACGATTGTTCATCAAAGTTAAGGTATCCTTATACCGTTAATAAACTTGGTCTTTCTCAAGTTATAGCCACGCTCTGGTGACGATTGCGCTGCAGACAACCCGTTTGCAGCGGCCCATACAAGACAAAACTCGCCGCGAACCAGCAATATTATCAAGTTGGGGGCAGGCCAGCGATTTAGGGAAAAAGCCAGAAATCATCTGGGCCTGAGCGAGTCTTAGCGACTCGTCCCGTCAAAACCAAGCCCTTTTTACCGGCGCAAGATTAACAAACGGTCATTGCCGCCTAAATCCTGCTTTAATTCAACGTGATAGCCATTTGCCGTCGCTATTTCCGAAACCGGATTTGCCTGATCAAATCCAATTTCAAGCAATGCCAATCCCGTCGGGGAAAGCAGCTTTGCGAGCGCAGGCATGATGATCCGGTAGTCTGCCAGCCCGTCTTTGCCGGCGAACAGCGCCTGATGGGGTTCGAACCCGGCGACATCCCTGGACAGAATGGCGTCGGTCGAGACATAAGGCGGGTTGGCGAGGATCAGGTCGAAACCGGACCCGGGGGAATCGGTCCAGTCCGGCGTTTTCCAGTCGATCAACAGGAACCGGGTCCGGTCGGCCAGTCCCAGCGCATCGGCATTATTATGGGCAATTTGCAGTGCAGCAGCACTCGCATCGATACCGACACCGCTGGCCCCGGGAAATTCGCTCAACGCCGCAAGGACCAGCGCACCGCTACCCGTACCGAGATCCAATATCTTTTGTGGCTGCCGCGCTGCAAAGGCACGAACCGCCTCCTCGATCAGCAATTCGCTATCGGGACGGGGGATCAGCACGTCCGGCGTGACCTGAAAGTCGAGTCCCCAGAATTCCTTCTTGCCGATGATATGGGCAACCGGCTCGGATTGCCGGCGCCGCTCGACCAGTGCGGAAAATGCGGCCGGGGCAGTCAATTCGGGCAGTTTGAGCAGCAGGTCAGCCCGCTCGATCTGCAGCGCGTGCGCCAACAGCAATTCTGCATCAAGCCTGGGGCTGTCGGAAGTTTCGCCAAGTGCCTGCGTTGCTTCGCGCAAAGCTGCCGCAGCATCACCCATCCAGATTGGCCAGGCGGCTTGCCTCATCCTCGGCGATCAACGCATCGATCAGCTCGCCCAGCGCGCTGCCCTCGATGATCTCGGGAAGCTTGTGCAGCGTCACGTTGATCCGGTGGTCGGTAACCCGCCCTTGCGGATAGTTATAGGTGCGTATCCGTTCCGAACGGTCGCCCGAACCGACCATCGACTTGCGCGCTTCCGCTTCCTCGCTCTGGACCGCCGCGCGTTCCTGCTCGTAGAGCCGCGCCGCCAGCACCTTCAGCGCCTGCGCCTTGTTCTTGTGCTGCGACTTGCCGTCCTGGCACTGCACGACAAGACCGGTCGGCAAGTGGGTGATGCGGATCGCGCTGTCGGTCTTGTTGACATGCTGTCCGCCGGCGCCGCTCGCCCGATAGGTGTCGATCCGCAGGTCTTCGGTGCGAATCTTGATGTCGACCTCTTCCGGCTCGGGCAGGATCGCCACCGTCGCCGCGGAAGTATGGATCCGCCCGCCGCTTTCGGTTTCCGGCACCCGCTGGACCCGGTGGACACCGGATTCGAACTTCAGCTTGGCGAACACGCCCTTGCCCTGGATATTGGCGACAACTTCCTTGAATCCGCCGACTTCCGAAGCATTGGCGGAGATCAAGTCGACCTTCCAGCCCTGCAGCTCGGCATAGCGGCTATACATGCGGTACAGGTCGCCCGCGAACAAAGCCGCTTCGTCGCCGCCGGTGCCGGCCCGGATCTCGATCATCGCCGGCCGGTCGTCAGCCGAATCCTTTGGCAACAGCTGCAGCGCCAGGGCATGTTCAGCCTTTTCCATTGCCTTCTTGACGCCATCCACCTCGTCGGCGGCCATAGCCCGCATCTCGGCATCGTCCCCCGCGAGCATTTCGGCCAGTTCCTGCTGCTCGTCGCGCAGTGCCTTGACCCGTGCCGCAGCTTCTGCGACCGGCTCGATCTCGGCATATTCCTTGGAGACCGCGACGAACTTTTCGCTGTCGAGATCGCCCGAAGCCATCATCGCCTGCAACTCGGCAAAGCGCGCCTCGATCTGGGCGATCCTCTGGGGAGTGATGGTGGTCAATCGTTCTCTCCCGCTGCCGGCACGTCTTGCTCCAGCGTCAGAAGTTCGGAGTCGAGATCGTCCAGATCGTCGGAAAATCTCAGCTCCCACATTTTTTCGATAATTTCCGGGACATCAAGTGCGGTCTGCTCGCCGCTCGCCAGATTCTTGAACTGCAGCTTGCCGGACGCCAGTTCGTCTTCGCCGATGATGATCGCCGCCAGAGCGCCGACCTGATTGGCCCGCGCCATGCGTTTCTTGAATTTTCCGCTTCCGAAGATATCGGCCGAAAATCCGGTCTTGCGCATCTGGTTGGCCACCGACAGCGCCTTGACCGTGGCCTCGTCCCCCATCGGTACGATCGCTATCTCCATCGAAGCTTCGGGCACTTCGGTGAGCAGCATCCCCAGCCGCTCGATTCCGGCGGCCCAGCCGACCGCAGGGGTCGCCGGACCACCGAGAGTCTCGATCAAGCCATCATAACGTCCGCCAGCCAGCACCGTGCCCTGCGCGCCGAGCCGGTCGGTGACAAATTCAAACGCGGTGTGGCGATAATAATCGAGACCCCGCACCAGACGGCTGTTGCGCGTCCAGGCCACGCCGCAGGCGTCCAGCCCTTCGGTGACCTGCGCGAAAAACTCTTTCGCTTCGCTGGACAGAAAGGCGTCGATATCCGGCGCGCTATCGGCGATCGGCCGGTCCTGCCGTTCCTTGCTGTCGAGAATGCGCAGCGGGTTGCGGTCGAGCCGGTCCTGGCTGTCTTCCGACAGGTCCTTGCGATGCGCCTGGAAATGTTCGACCAGAGCGCCCCGCCACGCATCACGGCTTTCCGCGTCACCCAGGGTATTCAGTTGCAAGGTCACGCCGTCGGCGATGCCCAGTTCCTGCAAAAGCTGGTCGGCAAAGCAAAGCAGTTCGACATCCGCCGTGGCTTCGCTAGCGCCGATAATCTCGGCATCAAGCTGGTGAAACTGGCGATAACGGCCTTTTTGCGGGCGTTCATAACGGAATATCGGACCATGGGCGGAGAGCTTGAGCGGCATGTGCTGCTGCCAGCCGTTGGTCAGGAAAGCGCGCGAGATGCCCGCGGTATATTCCGGCCGCAGGGTCAGACTGTCGCCACCGCGATCCTCGAACGTGTACATTTCCTTCGACACCACGTCAGTGGTCTCGCCGAGCGAGCGGGCAAAGACCGCGGTCGGTTCGAATACCGGCATTTCCACGCCTTTGAAACCATAGAGCCGCCGCACATGTTCAAACGTTTCCACGACATGCTGGAACCGTTCCTGCTCTTCGCCGAATATATCCTGGGTGCCGCGCACCGGCTGGGGTGTCTGTATCTTTGCCATGGGAGCGCTTTAGCCAGAGATAGGGCAAAGCGGAAGTGGCTTATTTCCACCAAAGCCTCTGGACGAGAGATGCAAAAACCGCCATTCAGACCCGCTTATCACTATAGAGGTTTTCTGCGCATGCGTCTGGTTGGCATCTTGGGCCTGATCTTGGCCCTCAACATTTCTACTATGGCGGCCGCGATGCCGGACAGCCTCAGCAAACCAGACTATGTTCCGCCGCAGGAAACCATCCCCGCGCTGCAGGATATTGCCTATCCCGGCACAATGACCTTGGCGGTCGATGCCACCAATCATGAGCAGGGCATATTCCGCGTAACCCAGACCATACCGGTCACTCCGACAGCAGCGGAAACCGGTCGCTTCACCCTGCTCTACCCCGAATGGCTGCCCGGCAATCACGCTCCGCGCGGCGAGATCGAGAAGGTTGCAGGGCTGGAATTCACCGCTGACGGACAGAAATTGTCATGGGTCCGCGACGATGTCGATGTCTTTGCCTTTCACCTGACGATCCCCGAAAATGTCGGCACGGTCACGGCAAGCTTCCAGTTTGTCTCGGCCACCACCAGCAGCCAGGGCCGGATCGTCATGGCGCCATCGATGCTAAACCTGCGCTGGCATCAGGTTTCACTTTACCCCGCGGGCTATTATGTACGCCAGATTCCGGTGGTGGCGACCGCTATCTATCCCGATGGCTGGCAGGCCGCCAGCGCGATGCGTCCGGCATCGCGGACCGGCAGCACGGTGGTCTATCAAGAAACCGATTATGACACGTTGGTCGACAGCCCGGTCTTTGCCGGTCAATATTTTCAGGCCCACCAGCTGACCGGCCGCGTACACCTGAACATCGTGTCGGATGATGCGAAATTTCTGAAGCCGGAAAAGCAACATATCGCTCCGCACATCAAACTGGTGAAAGAGGCAGAAGCCCTGTTCGGCAGCCATCCCTATGACCGATACGATTTTCTTCTCGCGCTGACCGAAGACATGGGCGGCATTGGCCTGGAGCATCATCGTTCGTCCGAAAATGGTGTGGATCGCGAATATTTCACCGGTTGGGATAGCGGACCGGGCCGCCGCAACCTGTTGCCGCATGAACTCACCCATGCCTGGAACGGCAAATATCGTCGCCCGCAAGCCATGTGGACCCCCGACTTCCGGCAACCGATGCGCGACAGCCTGTTGTGGGTCTATGAAGGCCAGACGCAATTCTGGGGCTATGTCCTCGGAGCGCGGTCGGGACTTTATTCAAAACAGGATACGCTCGATGCATTTGCGGCCATTGCCGCCGGCATCGACCAGAGAGTCGGGCGCAGCTGGCGTCCGCTGATTGACACGACTCATGATCCGATCATCGCTGCCCGGGGGGCCAAGCCGTGGTCGAGCTGGCAGCGGGCCGAAGATTATTATAATGAGGGCCTGCTGATCTGGCTCGAGGCCGACCAGATCATCCGGCGCGAATCGGGCGGCAAGAAATCGCTCGAGGATTTTGCCCGTGGCTTTTTCGGCGGCAGGAATGGCGACTGGGGCGTGTCCACCTATGAACAGGCGGATGTCATCGCTGAACTTGCCAAGGTGCAGCCCTATGACTGGGAAGCGTTCATCGAAGAGCGCGTCCATCGTACCACAGCGGAAGCGCCCAAGGATGGACTCGTCCTCGGCGGCTACCGGCTGATCTATGTCGACACGCCAAGCGCTTATATTCTGGCCAACGACAAGCGTCGCAAGCAAATTGACCTCAGCCACAGCGGCGGCCTGATCATGGGCAGCAAGGGGACGATAAAATCGGTGATCTGGGACAGTCCGGCGTTCAGGGCCGGCCTGAAATCGGGACTCACCATCTCGGCCGTCAACGGCAAGGCCTACAGCGATGAGGCGCTAAAGCAGGCGATTGAGGATAATCGCGGCGGTGAAGGCAAGATCGATATTTTCGCGAAAAATGGTGATGCCTATCATAATTTTATGGTCGACCATTCGGATGGCCTGCGCTATCCGGCGCTCGAGAAAATCACCGGAGAGGGTGTTGATCAAGAAGGCGGCATAGACCGGCTGTTGCAGTCGAAAACCAGATAAGGACCTCCTTTTCCATGGATATTAACAAAATTCCGATCGGCGATAATCCGCCGGAAAGCCTGAACGTCGTCATTGAAGTACCCGTTGGCGGCGAACCGGTTAAATATGAATTCGACAAGGAATCTGGCGCGCTTTTCGTCGACCGTATCCTGCACACCCCGATGCGTTATCCGGCCAATTACGGCTTCATCCCGCACACGCTATCGCCCGATGGCGACCCGCTGGACGCGCTGGTTGTGGCCCGCTCGCCGTTCATGCCCGGCTGCGTAGTGCGCTGCCGTCCGATCGCGGTGCTCAATCTCGAAGACGAGCATGGCGGCGATGAGAAATTGCTCTGCGTGCCGATCGATGCGACATTCCCTTATTATCGCAAGATCGACGAAGGCAGCCATCTGCCCGAAATCGTGATGCAGCAGATCGAGCATTTCTTCACCCATTACAAGGATCTGGAACCCGAGAAATGGGTCCGGGTTGGCAAATGGGGCGATGCCGAAGAAGCCAAGCGCGTCGTGCTTGAAGCCATCGAACTGGCGAAATCCAAGAAATGAGCGCGATCCGGCTGATCTTGGGGGTGACGGCACTATCGGCTCTGGCCGGTTGCGCCACCCCCGAGACCCGAGTGCGCAACGGGTTGATGAGCGCGGGACTGTCAGCGCCGATATCTGCCTGTATGGCAGACCGGATGGTCGACCGCCTGTCACTGGTCCAGCTCAACAAGCTCAATGGCCTTGGCAAGCTCAAGAAACAGAAGCCGGGCGATGTGACCTTCAACGAATTTGTGAAGCGGACCCGCTCGCTCCAGGACGCAGAAATAGTAGGTGTTGTAACCAGTTCCGGCGTTGTTTGCGCGGTCAAATAGCCATCTGGCCAAAAATGCCTGCAGGATTCGCACCTGTTATCAAAGCGAGGGCTGGAATTCCCTATCCAACTATGCTTTAGCCCTGCACAAGACTCACTATTTCCACCAACGAAAGGCATAGCCTCTCTCTCATGAACATTCACGAATATCAGGGCAAGGAACTGCTTGCCAAACACGGCATCGCCGTTCCTGCCGGCTATGCCGCGCTCTCCGTTGAAGAAGCGGTCGCCGCAGCCGAAAAACTCCCCGGACCGCTTTATGTGGTCAAGGCTCAGATTCACGCCGGCGGACGCGGCAAGGGCAAATATAAGGAACTGGGTCCCGATGCCAAAGGCGGCGTCCGGCTGTCGAAATCGATCGACGATGTGCGCGCCAATGCCGAGGAAATGCTTGGCAACACTCTGGTGACCATCCAGACCGGTGACGAAGGCAAGCAGGTCAACCGTCTCTATGTCACCGACGGCGTCGATATCGAGAAGGAATTCTATCTCTCGATCCTGGTCGACCGGGCCAGTGGCCGCGTTGCGATGGTTGTCTCCACCGAGGGCGGCATGGATATCGAGGACGTCGCTCACAACACGCCGGAGAAGATCAAGACGATCACCATCGATCCGGCGCAGGGCTTCATGCCGCACCATGGCCGCACTCTGGCCTTTGCACTGGGCCTGGAAGGCGACCTCAACAAGCAGGCGCAGAAGCTCGGCAAGAAACTCTACGAAGCCTTCCTCGCGATGGATTGCGAAATGGTCGAAATCAACCCGCTGGTGGTCACCGAAGACCAGCAGCTGATCGTGCTCGACACCAAGATGAGCTTCGACGGCAACGCGCTGATGCGTCACCCCGACATCGCCGCGCTGCGTGACGAAACCGAAGAAGATCCGGCAGAAGTCGAAGCCAGCAAATCCGATCTCGCCTATATCAAGCTCGACGGCAATATCGGCTGCATGGTCAATGGCGCCGGTCTGGCAATGGCGACGATGGACATCATCAAGCTCAACGGCGCTTTTCCTGCCAACTTCCTCGACGTGGGCGGCGGCGCGACCAAGGAAAAGGTCACATCCGCGTTCAAGATCATCCTCGCCGATCCGGCGGTCGAAGGCATTCTCGTCAACATCTTTGGCGGCATCATGAAATGCGACATCATCGCCGAGGGCATTGTCGCCGCGGCGAAAGAAGTGGAACTGGATGTGCCGCTGGTCGTTAGACTGGAAGGCACCAATGTTGCGAAGGGCAAGGAAATCCTCGCCAATAGCGGTCTGCCTATCGTGTCGGCCGATGATCTGGGCGATGCAGCAAAGAAGATTGTTGCGCAGGTTAAAGCAGCAGCCTGAACGGACGATAAATTAAAGGCCGTTCGTCCTGAGCCTGTCGAAGGATGATGGAGTGCGTAATTCCGTACTTCGACAAGCGCAGTACGAACGGGACCTGCCCTTGTGGCAAAATCGCAAATGCTGCACCGCAGCGCAAAAACTTGACGTTTACGTGAACGTAAGTTAATCGCGTAGTGAAATTAAAAAGAGGAAACAGCAATGAAAATCCTGGTGCCCGTAAAACGGGTCATAGATTATAACGTAAAACCGCGGGTCAAATCCGACGGCAGCGGCGTCGATCTCGCCAATGTAAAAATGTCGATGAACCCGTTTGACGAAATCTCTGTCGAGGAAGCCATCCGCCTGAAAGAGGCCGGCAAGGCAGAAGAAATCGTCGCGGTTTCGGTTGGCCCGCAAAAGGCACAGGAAACCCTCCGCACGGCGCTCGCCATGGGCGCAGACCGCGCGATCCTCGTCGTAACCGACGAAGAAGTCGAGCCACTGGGCGTTGCCAAGATCCTTGCCAAGATCGTCGAGGAAGAACAACCGAAGCTGGTCATCACCGGCAAGCAGGCGATCGATGACGACAGCAACCAGACCGGCCAGATGCTCGCAGCCCTGCTCGGCTGGGGCCAGGGCACCTTTGCCAACACCGTCGAACTCGACAGCGACTCCATCACCGTCAAACGGGAAATCGATGGCGGCCTGCAGACGGTCAAGCTGAACCTGCCCGCCGTGGTCACCACCGACCTGCGGCTCAACGAACCGCGCTATGCTTCGCTGCCGAATATCATGAAGGCAAAGAAGAAGCCGATGGACGAGAAAACCCCCGCCGATTACGGCGTCGACATCAGCCCGCGTCTCACCACCATCACCGTCACCGAACCGCCGGTTCGCCAGGCCGGTGAAAAGGTCGAAGACGTCGATGCGCTGGTCGCGAAGCTGAAAGCCGTCGGCGCGATTTAACCGTTGGAGCCCGATCACCCCCGTTCATCCTGAGCTTGTCGAAGGAGGGTGGGACAAGGTGCTTCGACAGGCTCAGCACGAACGGTTTGGAACAGGAATTTAAGGAGTTAAACCATGAAAACTCTCGTACTCGTAGAACATGATAACGCCAATATGAAAGACGCGACGCTGGCCGTTGTCACCGCCGCGTCGCAACTGGGCGAAGTCCACGCGCTGGTCATCGGCTCGGGCTGCGGCAGCGTTGCCGAACAGGCCGCCAAGGTCGCTGGCGTTGCCACCGTCCATGTCGCCGACGATGCGTCGCTCGCCAACCAGCTCGCGGAAAATGCCGCGCCGCTGATCGCCAGCCTGATGGAAACGCACGACGCGTTCCTCGCGCCCGCCACCACCACTGGCAAGAATATCGCTCCGCGCGTCGCAGCCCTGCTCGACGTGATGCAGATCAGCGACATTCTCTCGGTCGAAAGCGAAGACACGTTCACCCGGCCGATATACGCCGGCAACGCAATTGCTACCGTGAAATCCTCGGATGCCAAGAAAGTCATCACCGTGCGCGGTACGGCGTTCGACAAGGCGGCAACAGAAGGCGGATCCGGCACCATCGAAGCCGTTGGCGGCGCATCCGACGCCGGCCTGTCCAGCTTCGTCAGCGAGGAAATCGCCAAGTCCGAACGTCCCGAACTGACCAGCGCCAAGATCATCGTCTCCGGCGGTCGCGCCCTGGGTTCCGGCGAGAAATTCGAGGAAGTGATCACCCCGCTGGCAGACAAGCTCGGCGCCGGCATCGGTGCCTCGCGCGCTGCGGTCGATGCGGGCTATGTCCCGAACGACTATCAGGTCGGCCAGACCGGCAAGATCGTCGCTCCGGAAGTCTATATCGCCATCGGCATCTCCGGCGCGATCCAGCATCTCGCCGGCATGAAGGACAGCAAGATCATCGTCGCGATCAACAAGGACGAAGACGCGCCGATCTTCCAGGTCGCCGATATCGGGCTTGTGGCTGATTTGTTTGATGCGGTTCCGGAACTGACTTCGAAGGTCTGAAACACTCCCATCAGCAAGACAATAAAAAACCCCGGTGTGAAAACACCGGGGTTTTTTAATTCGCCTGTCCTGTCTGGAAAAGCTCCTAAACCGTAAAGCTCTCCCCGCATCCACAGGCGCCCTTGGCGTTCGGATTTTCGAATACAAAGCCTGCGGTGAAATCATCTTCGACCCAGTCCATCGTGCTGCCGATCAGGTAGAGCACCGATCCGCCGTCAACGTAGAAGGTGCCGCCGGGGGTGACGATTTTCTCGTCAAACGGGACTTCCTCGCTGACATAGTCGACAGAATAGGCAAGCCCCGAACAGCCGCGCCGCGGAGTCGAGAGTTTCACGCCGATCGCGTCATCCGGCGCTTTTGCCATCAGGTCGGCAATGCGCTGCTCGGCCGCCGGGGTCAGGATGATCGCGGCGGGTATTTCGCGGGTTTTGGTTTTTGTCTCGGTCATAGTCTTTCTCCTTCTCCCCTCCCGTTTACGGGAGGGGCCGGGGGTGGGATTGTATAGGGGCTCAGGCCAATCCCGGGCCCACCCCTAACCCCTCCCGCAAGCGGGAGGGGGATATCTTACAACATTCCCAGTTCAAGCTTCGCCTCGTCGCTCATCTTCTGCGGGTCCCAGGGCGGGTCCCAGACGAGATTGACTTCGGCATGGCCGACGCCGGGCACGCTGCCGACCTGCAGCTCGATCTCGCCGGGCATCGATTCGGCGACCGGGCAATGCGGCGTGGTCAATGTCATGGTGACAATCGCGTGATTGTCGGGCGTAATCTCGACGCCGTAGATCAGGCCGAGATCGTAGATATTCACCGGAATTTCCGGATCATAGATGGATTTCAGCGTGTCGACCACGGCTTCATACAGGTCGCCACCCGCTTCTCCAGCCGCAGCCTCGGTCGGTTTCTGCGCGAGAAAGCCCTCGAGATAATCCTTCTTGCGATTGAGCTTTGCCGCATCGCTTTCCGCTTCATAGGGCGAAGGTGCCATCACCGGCGCGGGCTTTTCTTCCGCCGTGCCGTTCGTGTCGAGCGCAGTCGAGACACTTTGCTCGCCATCATCCGGTCTCTCGACTTCGCTCGAGACGAACGGGGTATCGTCCACCGCATCCTCGACCTTCGCTAGCTTCGGCTTCTCGACCGAATCGACTTCCTCGACCAATATTTTGCGTTCTTCGTTCATATCGTCACCTTACCCGAAAATCTTTCTGACCCGATTGATGCCGTCCACCAGCGCGGCAACATCATCGTCATCGCTGTAAATCCCGAAACTCGCGCGCGCTGTCGCCGCCACGCCGAGATAGTCCATCAAGGGCTGCGCGCAATGATGGCCGGCGCGGATCGCCACGCCGCCTTCATCCAATATAGTGGCGACATCATGCGGATGCACGTCGCCGACCGCGAAACTCAATATGCCCATGCTCTTGTCCGGCCCGAAAACCCGCACCGAGTTGATACCCGAAAGCGCTTCGCGCGCCTTGGCCAGCGTGGCATTTTCATGCGCCGAAATCACATCCAGCCCGATGTCCTCGACATATTGGATCGCCGCATCCAGCCCGACCACACCGACAATATGGGGTGTCCCGGCCTCAAAACGACCCGGTGGCGGCGCAAAGGTCGTGCCGTCGAAGGAAACGCGGTCGATCATCGACCCGCCGCCCTTCCATGGTGGCATGGCCTCGAGCACCTCATAAGGCGCCCAGAGCGCGCCGATGCCGGTCGGTCCGTAAATCTTGTGCCCGGAAAAAACATAGAAATCGCAGCCAAGGTCCTGCACATCGACCGGCAGCCGCGGCGCGGCCTGACAGCCGTCGAGCAACAGCTTCGCGCCAACCTTGTGTGCGATTGCCGCCGCCCGTTTGGCGTCGAGCAGAGAGCCGAGCACATTGGAAACATGAGCCAGCGCGACCAGCTTGTGCCGCTCGGTCAGATTTTCCTTGATCCAGTCGAGATCGATCTGGCCATCGCCGGTCAGCGGCGCGACATCGATATGCGCGCCGGTCCGTTCGGCCAGCATCTGCCACGGCACGATATTGCTATGGTGCTCCAGCCGCGACAGCATGATCCGGTCGCCCTCGCCAACAAACTTGTTGCCCCAGCTTTCGGCGACCAGATTGATACTGTCGGTCGCGCCGCTGGTGAAGACGATTTCATTTTCCGAGGCGGCATTGAGGAAGCCTGCCACCCGCTTGCGCGCCGCTTCATAAGCCAGAGTCATATTCGCCGAGCGTTCGTAAACACCGCGATGCACGGTCGCATAGTCGGGACCATAAGCGCGGGCGATGGCGTCGAGCACCGGCTTGGCCTTCTGGGCGGTGGCTGCGGTGTCGAGATAATGCCAGTCGGCGGCGATGCCGGGGAAGTCGGCGCGGTGGGAAGGCACAAGTCCGTTCGTGTCGAGCGCAGTCGAGACACCTCTATCCGCCACAACCGGCTTCTCGACTTCGCTCGAAGCGAACGGGAGAGAGCTGTTCCCGCTCACGACAGTCCCTCCAGCACCTCAAGCGCCTTGCCCTCGATCCCGTCCCGCGCCGCATCATCCTCCAGCGACACAAAGGCATCGGCGATGAAAGCCTGCAGCATCAGTTTCTTCGCCGTCACCGGATCAATCCCGCGCGAGGCCATGTAGAAGAGCGCCTGCTTGTTGAGCTCGCCAACCGTCGCGCCATGGGCGCATTTCACGTCATCGGCGAAAATTTCGAGTTCCGGCTTGGCGTTCGCCGTCGCGCCGCGATCGAGCAGCATCGACTTGACCGACTGCGCAGCATCGGTTTTCTGAGCATGGCGAGCCACGTTGATGCGGCCGAGGAAACTGCCCGTGGCGGTATCCGCCAGCACCGAACGCACCACCTGGTTGGAGGTCGCATTGGGTTCGGCGTGAATGGTCTCGGTAACGATTTCCAGCGTCTGCTTGCCCGATCCCAGGATCGCGCCGCCAAGTTCGAAATGCGAGCCATTGCCGAGGGTAGCCTTGACGTGGATGCGGCCATAGTCGGCATTGTGCGCGAGGACGTGCAGGATGAAGGTTGCCTTGTCACCGATAGTGACATCAAGATCAATCATGCCAACGCCGTCGATCACCGGCAATTCGGCAATCTGCCGCGAAACGGTTTCGCCAGCCGGCACGGTGATCTGCTCGGGGCCGGTCAGTTTCGCCCAGACAGGTTCGAGCGCCTTGAGATCAGCATAGCGCCAGGCCTCATCACGGCGCGTAGGAAGCGGAGCATTCATATTTTCCTCCCTGTGCCAAAGGCACGGGGAGGGGGACCATGCGAAGCATGGTGGAGGGGCAACGTGCACAAAACCCCTCCGTCAGCAGCTTCGCTACTGCCACCTCCCCATCGCTGCGCGACAGGGAGGAAAGAGTTAGCGCACATCATCATGCCGCCTCCGCAATCGCTTCATAGCCTTCTTCTTCAAGTTGCATCGCCAGTTCCGGACCACCCGTCTTCACGATCCGGCCAGCCGCCAGCACGTGGACAAAATCGGGCTTCACTTCGTCGAGCAGCCGTTGATAATGGGTGATCAGCAGCACCGCCTTGTCCGGCTTGCGCATGATCGCGTTGATGCCCGAACCCACGGTGCGAAGCGCATCGATGTCGAGGCCGCTGTCGGTTTCGTCGAGGATCGCCAGTTTGGGATCCAAAATCCCCATCTGCACCATCTCGTTACGCTTCTTCTCGCCGCCCGAAAAACCGACATTGACCGCCCGCTTGAGCATGTCCATGTCCATCTTCAGCAGCGCCGCCTTTTCTTTGGCCAGCTTAATGAATTCCGCGCCGTTCAGCGCCTCTTCGCCACGCACCGCACGCTGCGCATTCAGGCTCTCGCGCAGGAATTGCAGGTTGGACACGCCGGGAATTTCGACCGGATATTGGAAACCGAGGAAAATACCCGCGGCGGCCCGCTCGTGCGGGTCCATATCGAGCAAATCCTGCCCGTCAAAACTGGCACTGCCCTCGGTCGCTTCATAACCGGGCCGTCCGCCCAGCGCATAAGCCAGCGTCGACTTGCCCGCGCCATTGGGCCCCATGATCGCATGGATTTCACCAGCGTTGATTTCGAGCGAAAGCCCCTTGAGGATTTCAGTGTCGCCGACTGTGGCGTGAAGGTTTTCAATTTTTAGCATTTGGTTTCTTTTCAGTTCAAAATTCTTGAGACGGTGCGTGACACCCGTGGAAATCGTCATGCTGAACTCGTTTCAGCATCCATGGTGCCCCGGCCAACTGTGCAGTCGGAGAAGCGGATCCTGAAACAAGTTCAGGATGACGAAGGAGGACAGACAGGCTCATCACCCAACCGATCCTTCCAGCGAAATCGCCAGCAATTTCTGCGCTTCGACCGCAAATTCCATCGGCAGTTCCTTGAGCACTTCCTTGGCAAAGCCGTTGACGATCAGACTCACCGCCGCTTCTTCGTCCAGCCCGCGCTGCTGGGCGTAGAACATCTGGTCGTCGCTGATCTTGCTGGTCGTCGCTTCATGCTCGATCGTCGCGGTCGGGTTTTTGACCTCGATATAGGGCACGGTATGCGCGCCTGACTGGTCGCCGAGCAGCAATGAATCGCACTGGGTAAAGTTACGGACATTCTCCGCATTCGGCCCGACCCGCACCAGACCGCGATAGGTATTGTCGCTGTGGCCGGCGCTGATACCTTTGGAGATGATCGTCGAACGGGTGTTCTTGCCGTTATGGATCATCTTGGTGCCGGTATCGGCCTGCTGGTAATTGTTGGTCAGCGCGACCGAGTAGAATTCGCCCACGCTATTCTCGCCGTTCAGCACGCAGCTCGGATATTTCCAGGTCACCGCGCTGCCGGTCTCGACCTGGGTCCAGCTGATCTTGCTATTCTTGCCCTGGCAGAGCCCGCGCTTGGTGACGAAATTATAGATGCCGCCCTTGCCATTCTCGTCGCCGGGATACCAGTTCTGCACGGTCGAATATTTGATTTCCGCATCATCCATCGCGACCAGTTCGACCACGGCGGCGTGCAGCTGGTTCTCGTCGCGCATCGGCGCGGTGCAGCCCTCAAGATAGGAGACATAGCTGCCTTCGTCGGCGACGATCAAAGTCCGCTCGAACTGCCCGGTATTTTCCGCGTTGATCCGGAAATAGGTGCTCAGCTCCATCGGACATTTCACGCCCTTGGGGATGTAGACGAAGGTCCCGTCGCTGAACACGGCGCAATTGAGCGTCGCGAAATAATTGTCGCGCATCGGCACAACCTTGCCGAGATATTTGCGGACGAGATCGGGATATTCCTTGATCGCCTCGCTGATCGAGCGGAAGATCACGCCCGCGTCTTCCAGTTCCTTGCGGAAGGTCGTCGCCACCGACACGCTGTCAAATACGGCGTCGACCGCAACCTTGCGCGCACCCTCGACGCCCGCGAGAACCTTCTGCTCCTCGATCGGAATGCCGAGCTTTTCATAAACCCGCAGGATTTCCGGATCAACCTCGTCGAGGCTACCCAGCTTTTCCTTCGGCTTCGGCTCGGCGTAATAATAAGCGTCCTGATAGTCGATCATCGGGATGTCGAGCTTGGCCCAGTCCGGCGATTCCATCTTTTCCCACATCCGGAAAGCCTTGAGGCGCCAGTCGAGCATCCATTCCGGCTCGCCCTTCTTGTCGGAAATGAAGCGCACCGTGTCTTCGTTCAGACCCTTGGGCGCAAAATCCTGCTCGATGTCCGACGACCAGCCGAACTCGTATGTGCTCGCCTTGTCGACCGCTTCCTGGGCCTCGGCGTTCATTTCCTTCCGCTCTGCGTCATAGTCAGAGGTTTTGACTGAATCACTCATAACATTATCCCGTTCGTGTCGAGCGAAGTCGAGACACTCCGCTTGCTATCACCGTCGCTCGACTTCGTCCGAGACGGACGGTGATCCATGTTTGTTGAAGGCAGATTCGACAGGCTGGCGAGACTGACCTCGTCCAGCGCCTCCCGGATCGTCCGGTTGATCACACCCCAATGGGGCTTCACGGTACAGCCACTCTCCAGCGCGCAATCATGATTGCCGTCGATGGTGCAGCAGGTAATCGCCAGCGGGCCTTCGACCGCCTCGACAATATCGGCAAGGCTGATCGACGCCGGCGGGCGCGCCAGCCTGATGCCGCCACCGATCCCGCGGGTCGATTCAAACAGGCCCGCAGCGGTCAGGCGGCTGACCAGTTTCTTGGCCGTCGGCAGCGGGACACCGGTTTCCTGCGAGAGCTTTGTCGCGTTGAGCTTGCCTTCCGCGAGCAGCGCAGCACCGCAATGGCGCGCGGCGGCGGACATCAGGACTACGGCATAGTCGGCTAGGTTGGAAAGGCGCATGTTTCTCGAATCGCTGGTGGTGAAAATCTAAACAAGACTGATTTAGTCTCATTTATCCAACATTGCAAGCGTAGCGCGGGTTCAAGCGGCTTAAAAAAAGCAAAAACATGCTTCCAATTCTTCCAATCACGTATCGGAAATCAGTGGTGGAATCTTGCCCTTGAGATCCGCGCGCTGATCGATGAGCCGGGCGGTTTCGCCCTCGCCCACGCGCAGCTGGGTCGGGGTCACGCCGGCAAAGAATTTCACTTCGCGAATCATATGCGACTGGTCGTAAAAGGCATCGACCAGCTCGAGCAGCTCTTCTTCATTATGCTCGGCATAAGCTCTCGCCGCCCGCAAGGCGCGATATTTGCGCGCCAGATATTTGGGCGGCATGCCGTACAGCTTGTTGACCGTGCGCAGCACCTGCCGCGAGCTTTGGCTTGAACGTTCCATCAGGCCACTGACCGGCGGCGACGGTTCCGATGACAGCCATTCGTCGATCATCTTGGTGAACGCGGCCGTTTCCGGCTTCAGGCGCGGTTTCAGCGCCCGGTAAATCTTGTCCGCCCAGGCCACCATCTCTTCCGGAGTCTTGCAACCGCGCAGATATTCCAGATTCTTGTCGATCTCCTGGGTAAATACTTCGGCGGCATTGACCGCACGGTCGGTATATTCGGCAGCCGATTTCTTGGTGGAAATGGCCCAGCCGGCGGGCAATATGCCGACGCCGAACATCCGGAATGGACCGGTCACGTCAAAATGCATCGATCCTGTCGAAGGCCCCTGGAGCATGACATCCTTGGCCGGAAAACTGCTGCCATTGGCAAAGCTGATGACCGCGCTCCCTTCGAGCAGAAATCGCAACTGGGCTATCGCCGCCCGCTCGTTATCGGCAAAGCGCGGCTGGTCCACCTCGAACAGATAATAGACCGAGACAAGATCCCGGACATCTTCGGCAGGCGCAAAATATCTAAGACTAACCAAATTTCGGACCCCTTGATCTGTCCCTCCCCAGGTTCAGATAGAATATGGATGCCCTTTTATAGGCGGAAAACAAAGGAAAAAAAAAGGCCCGACCAAATTAATAGTCGGGCCAATAAGGAAAAGAACTCATATGCCGTCGAAATACGACGGCGAGAGCCCTTCGGGTCGCGCCAACCCTATGCACTCGCCACCGCTCAAATGAATTGGACAAAAACGACGGATTCACCCCGAACGTTTGACTATTCAGGACATCGGCGAGAATTGTCGCTTATTTTCAGCTACTCGAAGCAATCCAGTCGTCGACCCGCTCTTCCATGATGTCGAGCGGCACCGGCCCGCTTTTCAACACCACGTCATGGAACTCGCCCATGGTGAACTTGTCGCCCAGCGCCTCTTGCGCCCGCGACCGCAGCTCCAGTATTTTCAGCTTGCCGATCATATAGGCCGTCGCCTGCCCCGGATAGACGACATAGCGCTCGATCGCCTTGCGGATGTCGCCCTCCGGATTGGGCGTGTTTTCGGTCAGATATTCAATCGCTTCCTCGCGGCTCCAGCGCTTGTGGTGGATGCCGGTATCTACAACCAGCCGGCAGGCACGCCACAATTCCATCCCGAGACGGCCAAAGTCGCTGTAGGGATCCTCATAAAAGCCCATGTCCTTTCCGAGTTCCTCGGAATAGAGGCCCCAGCCTTCGGTATAGGCGGTCCAACCGCCAAAGCGGCGGAACGGCGGCACATCGCCAAGCTCGGTCTGGATCGTCCGCTGCAAATGGTGACCCGGCAGGCCTT
The DNA here is from genome assembly GCF_013371215.1 of Parasphingorhabdus flavimaris. Lineage (GTDB taxonomy): Bacteria > Pseudomonadota > Alphaproteobacteria > Sphingomonadales > Sphingomonadaceae > Parasphingorhabdus > Parasphingorhabdus flavimaris. Next base: position 301,252 of record NZ_JABWMH010000004.1, on the reverse strand, counting down.
CGTGGAAAGCCAAAGCCTCCAGTTCGATTTTCGACATGCTGCGCAGATTGTAGAGATTGACATAATAGGTGCCCGGCCGCGAGCCATCGGGTGCCGGACCATTGTAAAAGGCTTTGCCCGCCGATTTCTCGCGGAATGCCTCGACCGGTTTGATCACCAGCGATGCTTTCGGAAATGTGTTGAAAAACTCCGGGAGCTTCGCTTCCATCGCCGCGAGCTTGAGGTCGACATCGGCCAGATAGGCTTCGCGCGTCTCATAATAAAATTCGTCGCTGGTCCGCAAATGCTGGAAGAAATCCTGCAAATCGCCCTCAAAACCGACATCGGCCATGATCTTGCGCATCAGCCCGTGAATGCGCTCGACATTATCGAGGCCGATCTGGTGAATTTCATCGGCTGTCAGATCGGTGGTCGTATAATTATTCAAACGCTCGGCATAATAAGCCGCACCATCCTTGAGCCGCCAGATGCCATCGCCATCGACCGCAGTCGCCTGCTGGCGCTCCATTTCAGCAATCAGTTTTTCATATGCCGGCTTCAGGCTGTTGTTCAATGCCGCTTCGCCACGGGTTACCAGATCGGCCTTCTCCTCGTCGGAAATATCCAGCGCGGCGACCTTCTTTTTGAGGTCGGCATAGATTGGCGAATCCTCACCCTCGCCAAAAGGCGCGCCGCTGATCACATTTTTGGCGTCGGCGATGACATAGGGGAATACCCAGTCGGGCACGATGATTCCATCCGCCGCCCGCTCTGCGGACTGGACCACGAGCGCCTCGATCAAGGGACCGGCTCCGTCGAGACGGCTGACATAGGCTTCGGCATCAGCCTTGTTCGACACCCGGTGAATGTTGATCAGAAACGCCGGGATCTGGCTTTGCGCACCGTTCATCTGGTCAAAAATATAGCTGTTGCGGCGGAACGGAAAGGCGTTGGCGGAGCGCTGCGCCTGGGCCTGGAACAGGCGATAGCTGAGCTGGCTCGCTTCGCTCATCCGGGCATCACCGAACCGGGCTTCCATATCGGCAAGCGCCTTCTGGCCGAGTTGATATTGTGCGAGTTCAGCCGCTTCGCTGGGGTCATCCCATTTTCCATAATCGGCATCCCTGATCCCGCGATAGGATTTGGATGTCGGGGAATGTGCCAGCTGCTGATCGTCATAATCCTTGAAAAACGCGGACAACTGGGCGTCGACGTCCTGCTTGGTCTGGGCAGCAGCCTCGGTAGCCTGGGCGTGGGCGGTCGGGGCAATGACCGTACCGCTCAGGGCCAGAGCGGAAACAGCGGTCAGCAACAAATATCTCATCCAAAAACTTCCTTCTTCGATATGAATTTTCGTGGTTCTATCACTCCTTTTCCAATTGCACAAACCGGCTAATCGGCCTTCAGGAAGATGATATTTTACATTTTCGGTTCGGCTGACGTTACGACGCAGGGGGCTATTGGCCTGCCTATTGCGCCCAGGTCCGATGAGGGATAGCATCCGCCAAAAGGGATTGGGAGATTCATCATGCGCAAACATTTGATGTGGGCAGCCTGCACAGCTGCTCTGGCTTTTTCGGGCTGTTCGAAAATCAACGGCGATGACAGCGAAAGCGCGAACGTCACCAACACGGAATATCCTGAACAGGTGTTCTGGGGCGACACCCATCTCCACACCGACAACAGCATTGACGCATTCGGTTTTGGCAACAGGCTGGACGCGGAAGCGGCCCTGAGATTTGCCCGCGGCGAAGAGGTCACGGCAACCAAGGGCGCCAAAGCAAAATTGTCCCGGCCGCTCGATTTTCTCGTGATTGCCGATCACAGCGATGCTATGGGCGCCACCAAGGCGATCATGGAAGCGCCGCGTATCGCCCTGCTGACCAATAAGTTCCTGCTCCGCTGGCACGATATGATGAACGAAAGCGAAGAGGGTTCGTTGCGGGTCACGGCAGAGCTGATTGACGGCGCCGCCAAGGGCACTCTGCCGACATCTCTGACCGACCCGGCGGAGACCCGCGAGCGCACAGCCGATCTTTGGGAAAAGCACGGCGAGATCGTCAACCAGTATAATGAACCGGGAAAGTTCACCGCCTTCATGGGCTTTGAATATACACCCATGCCGGAAGGCGACAATCTCCACCGCGTCGTGATGTTTCGCGACGACCCGGAGAAAATGGGCGACACCCTTCCTTATGGCGCTCTGGGATCGCAGGACCCGGAAAGGCTCTGGTCCTATATGGATGCCTACGAGGAAAATACCGGCGGCAAGGTACTGGCCATTCCGCACAACAGTAATGTCTCGAATGGCCGGATGTTCGCGATGAACAAGTTCGACGGCAGTCCGATCGACGCGGCCTATATCAAAACCCGCGCGCTCCGCGAACCGATTGTCGAGGTCACCCAGATCAAGGGCGATAGCGAAACCCACCCGTTTCTGTCTCCCAATGACGAGTTTGCCAGTTTCGGCGTTGCCGGATGGGACAGATGCAATCTGAGCTGCACCAGAGACATGCCGCCCGAAAGCTATGGTGGCAGCTATGTGCGTGAAGCGCTCAAACGCGGCCTGGAACTGACTCTCGCGGTCGGCGCCAATCCGTTCAAGTTCGGGATGATCGGTTCGACCGACAGCCACACGTCGCTGGCGACGGCGGACGAGAATAATTTCTTCGGCAAGCACAGCGCCAACGAGGCAAATATCACGCGTCGCGCCCACGAGCCACAAAATCTCGGTACCCGCGAAGGCCGCTTTGGCTGGCATTATCTGTCGAGCGGCTATGCGGCGGTCTGGGCGACCAGCAACACCCGCGAAGCCATTTTCGATGCGATGATGCGCCGGGAGGTTTATGCAACCACCGGCCCGCGGATGCAGGTCCGTTTCTTTGGCGGCTTTGATTTTTCCTCGGACGACACGGAAAATCTGGTCAAGACCGGCTATGCCAAAGGCGTTCCAATGGGCGGCGATCTGCAGGGCGGTGATGGCGAAGCGCCAAAATTCCTGATCAGCGCGCTGATGGATCCGGAAAGCGCCAGTCTCGACCGTATTCAGGTCATCAAGGGCTGGGTCGATGCAAGCGGACAGAGCCAGGAGAAAGTCTATAATGTCAGCTGGAGCGATGCCGAAACACGAAAGCTCGGTGCCGATGGCAAGCTCCCCGCGGTTCCCAATACCGTCGATCTGACCAAGGGCACCTGGGACAATGCCACGGGCGCACCTGAACTGGTCACCTTCTGGGAGGACCCCGATTTCAGGGCTGACCAGAACGCCTTCTATTATGTCCGCGTGCTGGAAATTCCGACACCGACCTGGCCGGTCTATGATGCACTGAAATTCAGCCTGACCCTGCCCGATGACGTGATCAAGATCCAGCAGGAGCGCGCCTATAGCTCGCCAATCTGGTATACGCCGAAGGCATAGCCGTCTCCGCACAAGCGCGCCGGGGCCTGTCACCTGACCGGCCCCGCGGCCCTTTTTAAAAGCTCAGGCTGAACGAACAGGCTATTCGATAATGGGACGAAAATTGTTGAGAGAACCGCTGATCCATTTTCTTGGTGGGGCGCTGCTCGTCTTTGCCTTTTTCTGGGCCACCGGCAGCAACCGTGATCCGGCAGATTATGCGATCAGCATTGACGAAACCGACATCGAACGGCTCGAGGCCGGCTGGGTCCAGAATTTCCGCCGGGCGCCGACGCAGGCCGAACTGGACAGCCTGATCGATCAGGAGATTGCCGAGGAAATCTACTATCGCGAAGCATTGCGGCTGGGTCTCGACAGGAATGACCCCGTCATCCGGCGGCGGCTGTTCACCAAGATGCGTTTTATCGAGAGCGAAGAGACGGCGGACTCTGAAGCCGATGATGCGGTCCTCCAACAGTGGATGGACGCAAATCCCGACAAATATGCCCTGCCCCCGCTCTATGATTTTGAACAACTCTATCTCGGGCAGATCAGCGCAAGCGAGGCACGCCAGCAGATCGATCAACTGAAATCCGGTGCGGATCCCGCCAGCTTCGCGCGCCCCCTTTCTACGCCGCGGACATTCTCACGGGCTGAAACGGCGGACATATCCCGCCAATTTGGCGACCGCTTTGTGGCACAGCTCGAAAAGCTGGAACCCGGCGTCTGGAGCGGCCCCATTGTCTCCGGCTTCGGCAGCCATGCCGTCAGGATTTCGGCGAAAACCGCCGGTCAGACAGCGACGCTTGCGGACGTCCGGCAACGGGTTGTCAATGACTGGTCCGCCGCCCGCCAGACCGAACAGAGAGACAAAAGCCTGGCCCGCTTGCAGGCGGAATATGAGATCACGGTAGCAGGACGCCCATGATTCGCTGGCTGGCTGTCCTATGGGTTTGCTTCGCGCTCGCGCTCGTTCCGGACAGCGCCCGCGCCGACGAGCTCCGCCCAGCCTATATCGAGATGACAGAACAGTCACCGGGCCAATGGTCGGTGCTGTGGAAAGCCTCGACCAATTCCCGGCTGGGCCAGAGCGGCCAGGTCATCATCCCCGCCAATTGCAATATCGAAGGCGAGCGCGAGCGCGAATTTGCCGGCAGCAATATTCTGTCCCGCCTCGCTTTGCGCTGTGACGGATCGCTCCAGGGCCAGTCCATCGGCCTGAAAGGACTCGAGCTATCGACCACCGATGCGCTGGTCCGCATTGCCCCGATCGACGGCGCCATGCAGACCTTGCGCCTGACGCCCGACCAGCCGGTCGCCGCCCTACCCAAGCCTTCGATCATTTCCAATGTCGCGGCGACCTATACGATCATCGGGATCGAGCATATCGTGCTCGGCTTCGACCATCTGTTCTTCGTGCTGGCGCTCGTGCTGCTCCTCAAGGGCGGCTGGCTGGTCGCCAAGACCGTCACCGCCTTCACGGTCGCGCATAGCATCACCTTGGTCGGGACAACGCTCGGCTGGCTGTCGCTTCCCTCGCAGCCGGTTGAAGCGGTCATTGCCCTTTCGATCATCTTTCTCGCGGTCGAGGTGATCAAAGCCAGACCCGATGACCTACGACTTTCTGAACGCTTCCCGTGGATCGTCGCCTTTCTTTTCGGCCTGCTCCACGGTTTTGGCTTTGCCGGTGCGCTCGCGGAAATCGGCCTTCCGGAAGGCGATGTCCCGCTCGCCTTGCTGACCTTCAATCTCGGCGTCGAAATCGGCCAGCTGGCCATTGTCGCCGTGGCTATGGCGCTGCTGTACGGCTTAGGGAAATTCCGGATCGAGTGGCTGCAGCCGACAAAGACCGCCTTGGCCTATGGCATCGGAATCATTTCGACCTACTGGTTCGTCGAGCGGATGATCGCCTGATCCTGTCAGGAAGCCTGTTCGGTCAGCATCGCCTGCCAGCGCTGCATACCCGAAATCCAGCGCTCGGGATCGGCGCCCTTCTGCTTGACATAATCGCCGACGACCGGATGGGGCAGAATCAGGAACCGCTCGTCGCCGATCGCCTCGACACAGATATCCGCGACATGTTCCGGCGTCACGATCCCGTCCTTGGCCACCGTGGATGTATCAATCCCGGCAATCATCGGCGTATCAACGCCTTGCGGACAGAGAACCGAAACTTTCAGTCCTTCTGCACCATGGGTAATCGCCAGCCACTCCGCGAAACTCACCGCTGCATGTTTGGTGACGGAATATGGCGCGGATCCGATCTGAGCCAACAGGCCGGCGGCCGATGCGGTGTTGAGCAGATAACCGCCGCCACGCGCCAGCATTTTCGGCACCAGTATCCGCGCTACCCGGATATGGGCCAGGACATTGATGTCCCAGATATTCTGCCAGTCAGCGTCACCCACTTCGACGCCACCGCCGGTGATGATCCCGGCATTGGAGACGAACAGATCAATCGGACCGATATCGGATTCGACGGTTTCGATCAGCTGGCTGATATCCTCGGCCAGTGACACGTCGGTCCGGATCGCGACGCCGCCAATCTCGTCGGCTACCGCTTGCGCGCCGGCCAGATCACGATCCGCACAGACGACTTTCTTTGCGCCCTCGGCTGCAAAACGCCGGGCCATTGCCGCGCCGATACCGCTGGCGCCACCGGTGATGACGACGATCTTGTCTCTGATTTCCATATTAGCTTACCGCTCCTGCTTGAATAAATTAATCACTCGCTTAAAGATGCAAAGCGGCTAGAACAAGTGCAAGATTGGCTTCGCGTCGATGCCCAGCCTAAAGCCTGGTCCTGAATGAAGTCTCGGGACCGTGAAACCGGTGGGAACGTTGATTGCGCGACAATATGTTGCGGTTTGCCGGGAATGAAAAAAAGGAGAATGATATGTTTAGTCACATGATGGTCGGGTCGGACGATATGGACCGCTCGAAGAAATTCTATGATGCCCTGTTCCAGAGCATCGGTGGCAAGGAGGGCATCGTCGATCCGAAGGGCCGGCTGATGTATCTGCACAATGACAGCATTTTCCTCGTCACACCGCCGATCAATGGTGAAAAGGCGAGCTGTGGCAACGGCATGACCATCGGATTCGCAATGGAAAGCCCCGCCCAGGCGGATGCCTGGCACAAGGCTGGCCTCGAAGCGGGCGGCACCGCGATCGAAGACCCTCCAGGGGTTCGCGACAATCCGGGCATGAAACTCTATCTCGCCTATCTGCGCGATCCTGACGGCAACAAGCTCTGCGCCTTGCACCGCATGGGTTGAGGCAAGTGCCGGACAAAATAATACGCATCGGCGGCGCGAGTGGCTTTTGGGGCGAAAGCGCAATAGCCACTCCGCAGCTGCTCGGTGCGGGCGTCGACTATCTGGTTTACGATTATCTCGCCGAGATCACCATGTCGATCATGGCGCGCGCCCATGCCCGGGATCCGGCGGCAGGCTTTGCCGGTGATTTCATCAGCGCGGTTCTGAAACCGCATGCCAAGGCCATTGCCGCGCAAGGGGTGAAGGTGATTGCCAACGCAGGCGGGGTCAATCCTGCATCCTGCGGCAAAGCGGCCCGGGCTCTGATCAAGGAACAAGGCCTTGATCTCAAGGTTGCGGTCATCACCGGCGACAATCTGCTGGCCGATGTGGACGCCATCGCTGCCGATGCACCGGCCGAAATGTTCACCGGCGCGGCCTTTCCGGACAAGGATAAAATCGCCAGTATCAACGCCTATCTCGGCGCTTTCCCGATTGCGCGGGCGCTGGCCGAGGGTGCCGACATTGTCATCACCGGCCGCTGCGTCGATAGCGCAGTGACACTCGGTGCCTGCATCCACGAATTCGGCTGGTCGGAAAGCGACTATGATCTGCTCGCCAGCGGGAGCCTCGCGGGACACTTGCTCGAATGCGGGCCGCAAGCCACCGGCGGCAATTACACCGACTGGGAAGACGCCGGCGACATCGCCAATATCGGCTATCCGATCGGGAGTGTTTCCGCCGACGGGTCATTCACCGTCACCAAGCCCGATGGCACCGCAGGCTGCGTGACCGTCGGCACGGTATCGGAGCAGATGCTTTACGAAATCGGCGATCCGCAGGCCTATTTCCTGCCCGACGTGGTCTGTGATTTTTCCAGTGTCGAGATCGCCCAGACCGGCCCCGACATGGTCCGGGTCTCTCCCGCCAAAGGCTATCCGGCGCCCGATCATTACAAGACCTGCCTTACCTATGGCGAAGGTTTTCGTGGCGGGACCTCGGTCAGCTTCTATGGGTTTGACGCTGCCCGCAAGGCACAGAAATTCTGCGACAATGTCCTGGTCCGCGCGAACAACATCCTGCGCGGCCACAATCTTGGCGACTATAGCGAAACCAGCGTCGAGATCATCGGAGCGGGTAGCCAGTTTGGCGATTTTGCACCCAGTCACGAACCCCGCGAAGTCGTTGCCAAGATCGCGGCCAAGCATAGCGAGGCGGCGGCAATCGGGATATTGCTCCGCGAGCTGACCGGCCTCGGCCTCTCAACCCCGCCCGGCCTCAGCGGCTTTTCCGGCGCACGTGCGAAACCTTCTCCCGTGGTGCGGCTGTTTTCCTACCTCACCCCGAAAGGCGCACTGCCCGTCGAGATAGATGTCGACGGCAGGAAGATCGCGTTTCAGGACGCCGACGCTGTGGCTTTTGATCCGGCTGCCATCCAGAGGCCACCGGCTCCGCAAACGCCCGACGGACAGGATGCCGCGACCGAAGTGCCGCTGATCCGGCTGGCCTGGGCTCGCTCCGGCGACAAGGGCAACAAGGCCAATATCGGCGTGATAGCGCGCGACCCGGACTATCTTCCCTATATCTGGGCGGCTTTGACCCCGGCCTCCGTGGCCGACCGCTTTGCCCATTTCATTGAAGGTGGCGCCGATCCTGCGAAGGTCGATAAATATAGCCTGCCGGGCTCCCACGCGATCAATTTCCTGATCGACTCGATACTCGGCGGCGGCGGTATGGCGAGCATAAGAAACGACGCCCAGGGCAAAGGCTATGGCCAGATATTGCTCGCCCATCCGGTTGCCATACCGGCGGCGCTGGCGGATAAGCTGGACGACCAACAAGGAATGATATGATGATGCAGGAAGCCCGGGATTTCAAAGACGAAAGCGATACGCTCGCGGCCGTGCTCGGCGATGCCGGTGATGACCTGCTGTCCACGGTAACCCAGTTCAAGAGCTGGACCATCGAAGACGTAATCGGCCATCTGCATATCTGGAACGTAGCCGCCCTGATGACCCTGCAGGATCCGGATGGTTTCAAGCAGTTCCTCCGCGATATCATGGCCGCCTTCCAGACCGGCAAGGGCCATGTCGAGGCGCAATATGAATGGCTGGACGCAAATGCCGGCGGAATTCGCGGCAGGGCTTTGCTCGATGCCTATTGCGACTATTATCCGAAACTCGCGGCGGCCTATGGCGAAGCCGATCCCGAGGCCCGCGTGGCCTGGGCCGGGCCCGACATGACCACGCGCTCGAAGATCATCGCCCGCCAGATGGAAACATGGTCGCACGGTCAGGAGATATTCGACATCCTCGGCAAGGAACGCCCCGATGGCGACCGCATCCGCAATATCGCGCATCTCGGTATCACCACTTACGGCTGGACCTTCCGCAACCGTCGTCAGGAACCGCCGGCGCCCAAGCCCTTTGTCCAGCTGACCGCGCCGTCGGGTGCCGTCTGGGAATGGAATGACCCGCAGGAAGACAATCTCGTCCGCGGCAGCGCGGTGGAATTTTCGCAGGTCGTGACCCAGACCCGCAATATCGACGACACCGCACTGGAAACCGTCGGCACGACCGCTCGTCAATGGATGGAGATCGCCCAGTGTTTTGCCGGCGCTCCCGAAACGCCGCCGGCCAAGGGAACGAGGGCCATCGCGACCGGCTGATATGGAGGAGATGATGACAGCCAGCGACCGCATCGCCGCTCTCGCCTCGTTTTTTTCCTGCTCGCCGGAAGAAGCGGCCAAGGTCGACGCTGCAACCCGGCTGGCGCATTACGGCCACAGGGATATTCTCGCGCATCAGGGCGATCTCGGGGCAAAGCTGTGGATCGTTCTCGAGGGCCGGGCCCAGTTGCAAATCATCGGCGTGGACGGCCAGACCAAATTGCTCGCCTCCCATGGACCCGGGGAATTATTCGGCGCCTTCCCGCACGAGCGGGTGGTGATTTCCGATGTCGTGGCCCAGAACCGGCTGTCAGTGCTCGAAATACCGACCGCGAAAATGGCGACACTGCTGGAGGAAGAGGCACGGATAGGCAGCGGCCTGTCGAGAATATTGGGTCGGCAGTATAACGCCGTACTCGACCGGATGGCGGCGCGGATCACCCTGACCGCCAATGGCCGGGTCTATGCGGAATTGCTGCGCGAAGCCGGGGAGAAAGGCCGCATATCACCGCCGCCAGTGATAGCTGCGCTGGCGTTATCCGCCCAAACCACACGGGAAACCGGTTCGCGAGCGATCAGCGCGCTGGAACGGCGCGGGATCATCCGGCGCGACGAAGAACGACTGGAAATCATCTCGTACGGCTTGCTGGAAGAACTGATCGTCTGAACCCGCTGCTCAGGGCAGCGACCACAAGGGCAACGGTCCGGAAGCGGTCTGCAATTCGCCAATTTCCTCAACCCGCTGCTTGCCGGGATCGATCGTCAGCACCATTGCCGATTTGCCGTCGGTCAGAATCGCGCCCCCGCGCGACGCACGCGCGATGTCACCCGCTTTCTCGAGCAAGGATGCCGCAGGTCGTTGCGGTTCGATGATATCGACGAGCAGACTGATCCGGCAATCCGGGTCATGCTGCAATAGCAAGAGGCCGGTCTGAAGCAGCTCGCTTGGACTGGGAGATATCCGGTAACAAGCATCGCCGAACGAGGAAAAATCGTCCGCGGCATTCACCAAAGCGGGCAGCATATCCCGGCCGACACCCTCCACCCACAGGATCGCGGCAATTTCTCTGGTCTCCGCACGCGATGACGTGACGATCGATCGATGTCCCCCCTTGCGCGCGACCGCGATCATATTTTGATCATGTCCGCTATTGGCCCAGACCAGATGCTGGGGTCGTGGTTCATCGCCAAGACCGGTGATGGTGAGCGCCTTGGGCTTGCTGCTCAGCACCGCGGCGTTGCGGACGCACTGCCCCATGGCAACCAGATCGGCCAGTTCCACGGCAACCGCGATCGACGGCTCTGCCTCGTCGGGCAATTCGGTCAGCACGTCCAGCCGGGCTGCGGCCTCGATAAGGGCATCGAAGCGGGCGCCCCAGTGATCGCCATAGGGCGCGACTGAAAGCTCGCGAAACCGGTCCACCGGATAGGGCAATATGACATGCAGTTCCGCACCCGCCTTGTGCAAAGCTTCGGCAATCAGTATATCCGCGCCTGCCGCGAGCGCCCCAAAGCCGAACCCCGGCTTTTCCCGCACGATGATCGCGTCAATATCCTGCAGGAGAGTCGCGTCCGTGTCGTCGAGCCCGATGATCCCGCTGAAATAGAGGCTGGGTGGCGGCCGGTGCCGGTCGAGCCAGGCTGCGTCCTTGCCCTGTTCGGCAAGGATCAGCTCGAACTGGCCGATAGTCGCGGCATGGTCTTCCCAGGCCCGGGGCAGTTTCGATATTCCGTCGGCCAAAGCGGCGCGGGCACCGGTTTCATCACCAAGCAGCAGCAAAGCCTCCGCCCGGGTCGCGGCGCGCCAATAGACGTTTTCGCCTTGCGCAGGGTCGCTCTCCAGCAGCGCCAGCGTTTGCCGCGCCAGCAAATGCGCCCGTTCCGGCCTGCCCCCCAGCAGCGCTAGCGCTGCAGCATTGATCAACGGATAGCTGTCCCGCTCCAGCTCTGCCGCCGCCGCATAAGCCTCCGCCGCTTCGCCATAAAGCCGGACGCGGTCTGCGCCGCTCGCAGCCTTCGCCTGATCCTTGAGCAGACGGCCTTTGAGGGTAAATGCCTTGGGATCATCGTTCCGTTCGTTCCATCCCGAAGACTGAAACAAGGCCCAGGCCCGCGCCGGATTCCCGGCGCGGGCGATGGCAAGGATTTGGGTGAGAGGGGTCACGCCTCCATCAATACAGGTCTGGCGGATGCGGCGGCCAATAGGGCGGGTGTGCAATTCCTCCGGCAACCGCCAACTTGTGTTTGTCGGCAACATGGATGTCGAAAGCGATGCGCATCCCTTTATCTTTGAGCTCTCGGGCCTTTTTGCCATCAAATACGAAACCGGCCCACTGCTTATCACCGGCAATCAGACAGGGATCAGAAAACAAGCCCTTCAGCTCCGAAATCTCGTCCGCCCCATATTCCTTCGGCAACCTGATGCCGAACAAATGCTCGGCATTGTCAAAGGCCAGATTGCTGTCGTCGCTCAATTTGAAAACATAGAAACATCTCTCCTCTTCAAATTTTATCGAGAGGCATGAACTGTCCTTATATGGCAAGTCCGTTGATGAAGATGCCGCCGTTGAACCCGGAAAACATCCCTTCTCTTGAGCAGCGCGGGCCAGTTTTATAGCCTCCGAGATATCACCGTTGCATTCCTCCGTCCCGATAATGGAATATCGGCCGTCATCACCGTCTTCGATAATTTCCCGATATTCTATTCGCTCGATACTGTGACCTATCCTGCCTCCGATGGGCAAGTGATCATGATCATCGTGTTTTGGTTCAGACTCTGACATATGCTGCCTCCTAATGTTGCATCTTGCTAAGGCTTTTCAGCCATTTGGACCATTCTTCGTTGGTAGGATCGTGCGCCTCCAGCTCTTCCGCCAGAGTTGTCGCAAGCTCAACATATTCGCCCGAGGCAACCATTTCTTCATGCTCGGCAAGACGCATTGCATATCCTGCGTAGGAGCGCATCTGTTGCTCCTGCCAATGCCGGTTTGCCGGCTCCGAGGCCACGATTTCGTCGATTATCCTGATATGGCTTGCAAGCATTTTCAACCCTTCCTCAACATTGTCCAGCGCGATATCCGCATCGGCAAGCCAGGCATATCGGATCGCAAGATCAAGTCTCGCAGTATGGCTTTCGGGCCGAAGCTTCGTCAGTTGTTCCGCCTGGTCCAGTGCTTTTTGACAATGCATCTTTGCCCGTTGCACATCTCGACCTTGCAACAAATAGGAAGAGCATAAATTGGCATTCGAATAGGACGATTCCTGAAGCAATTTCGCGGCATCAGCCGATCCCTTATCGATTGCTTGAACGAGTTTCAGACTTTCATTGTAATGCGCCAGCGCTTTGGTGAATTGACCCTGGTGCTCGTACCAGCCGCCAATCGCATTCCTGCTTTGCGCGTGATCGAGCTGACGTTTGGAATTTTCTGGTTCTGCCAGCAAAAGCGTTTCAGTGATTCTCAGCCCTTTCCGATATTTTGTCAGCGCCGATTCTGAATCGCCCCGCCGTTCGTCATCTTCAGCCATCAAACGCAGAATCGACGCCTGCAGTGGCGAGAGCTCATCCTGTTGGGAATAATGATCCATGGCGCGCTTGTTCACGCTGTCCATGATTTCGAGCCGGCCGACATCATCCATTTTTTCCCGCAAATCGGTCAGCATATATTCGACCAGTCCCTCGGCTTCGGCCTGCTGGCGCTGCGCTTCGTTGCGCGACTGGATTGCGAATATTGTCATCCCGATCATGACTAGCAGCGCCACCAGCGCGCCGCCCGTGACCGCCATCACGCGGCGGATGCGGCGGCTCGCATCGCGCTGGACCAGCGCGTCGAGCGGGACTTCGGCGATGCCGGCAACAATCTTCAGAAAACCCAGCCGCCAGCCATCACCCTCCTTGCGCAGGTCAGCGGCGAGCGGCTCGGCTCCCTCCAGCAGCGATTCAGGGAACGCCTCCTCCGGCTCACCGCGCACCAGCGCTGCCAGCACCGGCCGACCGGGATGCAGCGCCCGGAACAGCGCGATTTCCCGCGCCACCCAGATCGACGCCCTGGCATCGGGAGAGCAGATCACGATCAACGCCTGCGACCCCGCCAGCGCCCGTTTCACCGATTCAGAGAGATCCGCCGCCGCAGGCAGGTCCTCGCGATCGCGAAAAATCCGGCCCAGACGACCGTCGTCCGGAGCGGACGCTTTCCGATCCCGGAGATGGGCCGGCAGCCGATAGGTCTCGATTTTCCTGTGCAGCTTTTGCGCGACGGCGGCATCGGCATGGCTGTAACTGACAAATGCGCGAAAATGCGCCGCATGCGGATCAGATTTCTCCGTGTCTGCCAATTTTGCCCCGCGATCGAATGTTCAGACGACATTTGCCCGATTGCCTGATGTAAAATACTATCGTCTTTCGGGAATGCTGTCACGGAGTAAAGTTTTTTCGAGGCGCCGAGCGGCAGGTGACTGCGGCTTGGGGCCGAGTGTGCCCGTGCTCGTCGTGATCCGCCAAATTTCGCTCGACTAACGGCGCTTCCGGCTCAAATATCGAGCCCCGGCGATGATACAAATCCTAAGAAATGTAGATTGCGTTTCGAGGCCCAGGTGGGGTCAAAGCATCTGAGTTTTGTGAACGGATGACGGCCACGGAGGGATTCGAACTAAAATGTCAGCGCATTGAAATAATGAATTAATTTATTCGACAAAGTCAAAATTAACCCCGCTACATACCCCCACTTCCAATTGACTGCGCGTTCGTCCGCTTTGTGCTCATATCACCGAACCGCTTAGCGGTATTAAATATCGGTTCGTTGGAACACTATATATAAATACGTTTTTAGCATTGCGTAGGCGTTTTGGGAACATGTGAGATCAATCAAACATCGTTGCCAATCATTTACATGATTTCCAACGAGGCAATAAATATGTCTGCTCCAAGATGGGCGGGCAGACATTGTCTTTTGCTGTAGAAGAATTTTGCATGTTCACGGGCGCGGCCTTTCCGGATGAGGAAAGGATCGCCAGCATAAATGCTTATCTCGGTGCTTTCTCTATCGCCTGGGCACTGGCGGAAGGTGAGGATATCGTCATCACCGGCCGCTGCGGCCTGAGTGCCGTGACCCCGGGTGCCTGCATACAGCGATTTGGCCGGTCGACGAACGATTCGCCAGCGGCAGTCTAGCAGGCCACCGGCGGGAATGGCGGACAGGCCCTGTTCGATGCCTATTGCGACTATTATCCGAAGCCGGTCGTTGCCTATGGCGCCGCCGCCCCCTAGGATGCCGTCTGGGAATGGAATGGTCCGCAGGCGGGCAATCTAGTTCGTGGCAGGGCCGTGAAGTTCGCTTAGGTCGTGACCCAGACGCGTAATATCGATGATACTGGACTGGAGACGGTTGGAACGACGGCTCGGCAACAGATGAAGTTTCTCAGTGTTTGCTGGCAGGCGGAGATGCCATCAGCGAAGGGGGAGAGTGGAAGGATGATGGGGAGGGGGCAATGACTGTTGGGGATCAAGTTGTAGGTTTTGTTTCGCTTTGGCTGGAAGACTAAGCTAGGAATGATAGCTCATGCAAATTTTGTCGAACAGACGTCACGCGGATTTGCCAATGTCGACCGTCACCTTCGTCACGATAGTACCATTGCGCGAGAGTGTTCCGACAAGAATCAAAATATATTTTTTTGACATATAGTATAGTGACGATGGGCCACTTTCTTTAACATAGTCCACGGCGTCCGAGGCAGTGGATATTCGAACGGAAGAATGGTTTTTTCTCCATCGTATTTTGGCCGTTCTAAATCGCCCTTTCACCGTATCCGTAATTGTAATGCTGTCACCTACAACCGCCACTTTGCGAATATGCCTGACGCCTTGGAAGTCCGTGTAACTAGATACAATCGAAGGCTGATCAGCCTGGCCATCAATATGCACTTCCTCGCGCCGTAGCCATTCACCATAAAGAAAGCGTCCAACTCGGGGCATTTGATCACGACCGTCAAATTCGATTGTATTGTGTGCGGCAGTAGATGAAAAATACTCCCAACCGGTTTCGGCGTAGCTGTAGGTGCCAGCGTCACACAACAGATTTGAACCACCGCGCCAGACATCGAGGTGCAGCGCATCAGCTTGATGAGGGCGAAATTTTGTGCCTGGAAGTCGCATGTAAATGCGCCAATCACCGCTGCTGATCGCAGCAATGGCACTTTCGGCAAATAAGCGGACCGGTGGCGCGACTTCCACTCCTATCGGCGTTCCGGACCGGATGCTTAGCCATTGCAGCAAGGCGCTCGCACTAGCCGTTTCAGAAAATGCGGTCTTACCTTCGAAAAGCGTCGAAGCTAGCGCACAGCTCGGTCGAAAATCACGCGACCGGCCAGGGCCAATAGGCAAGAGCCACGCCCCGTCGTTGGATCCCATATTCGGAACTTCCCCGTTTACGGGCTCCGTAAAGAAACGCAGCCATTCGCTTGCACTAGCAGCTTTGCGGACGAATTCCGCGCTGAAGTCAGGCGCGCCAAATGCGCGCCGAACTAGCTCCATTACGGAAAGGCTGTCGAGCATGAGCCGATGGTAAACATGAGAATATTGCGCAAAACCACCATCGTTAAGTATCAAAGCTCTGACCCGGTTTTCAGCAAGGGCTTGTCCTGCTTGCATATATTTTAACGCTTCCGCTCTTCGATCGTTGTCGGCGCAACAGCGCGATATCCAGAGGCCTCCCGCGTATAGCGCCATAGCTTCCGAGGTCGCGTGATTATTGTCCTGACCACGGGCATATGCAATGGTAGGCGCGATGCGCCGCAGATGCTGCAGCAGCAAAGATTCAAGCGGTGCAGACAATGTATCCTCATTCCCAAGCAAGATCGCTGCGAGAACCAGATGAGCGGTGCGGATACTTGCTTCCTGCCCGCAAATCCAGTTGGGCCCATTGTAGGCGGGATTATGTTCAGTCCAATCAGTCAGCCAACGATTTAGCTTGTCCATCGCTCCCGACTTGCCGAGAGCTGCATTTTGCGCGAAAGCTATCACCCAGTCAAAGCGGGATGGTTCCCAAACGGCCTTGATATCACCGATATCCGCGGAAAATACACTAACTTTGTCCCAGCGCTTCTTTACATCCTTTACTCGTGAGCCAGTCAGGATATTGGCATGCCAGTCGGGTGGATCATCACTCGGCGCACCGCACGCCTTCCCAAACGCCCATGGCTGGTCCTGCCACACGGGAGTGGGCGCGGGCAGCGGGCCAGATCTGTTGGAAGCAATAAAAAAATCGCCCTTAACCAAAACTACCGGTACGATTTTGAGCACAGGGTGCAGGCCGGTTTTCAAGCCCGCCCGATAAAGCCCGACATCCAGTAAACTCCGCCAGCCGAGGCGTATATAGGCTCGGGCTTTGGTGGCTAGATTCATCGCTGCTCCCGAAGTATCTCGGCAGCTTTGATGGTCGCCTCCGCTACCTCGAATATTTCTTCAGGCGGAATGGGGCTGGACATACCATTGCAAATCGCCTGATAGAATTGGTTGATGCAAGCTTCTTGCCCTTTATCCTGTTTCAGGCCGCCTTTTTTGCGAAAGCCGGGCCAGCCAAAGCCGCGCAAGTTTTTGAAATTGTCAATCTGGAGGATCCCGCCGTTCGCAAAAACCTCTATCCGCTCTTTCGGAAAACTTGGGGCGCCATTGGCGAGATAATGAATAGAACCGTGCGATCCATCCGCAAATCGGAGCAGAATAATTGCCTTGTCTTCGGTTATTAACTCGAACTTGCTTTCTCCCATTTTCTGGCTTTTGATCTCGACAATTTCATTGCCTGCAAGAAAGCGCATCAAGTCAATAAGATGGCAAGCCTCTCCTATGATCCTTCCGCCTCCGATGTCTCGATCCTGTATCCAGACATCCGCGGGGATTGCGCCGGCGTTCATGGTCATTATGAAAGATTTAGGGCCATTCACCTTATCAAGTAATGATTTCATTTTGATGGTATAGGGTGAATAACGTCTGTTATAGCCAACCATCAGGCGCACCGCGCTCCCCACCGCAACCTGTTTCTCGTATGCCGAACGGACTAACTCGAGTTGTGCCCGGTCAATCGCCAGCGGTTTTTCGACAAATACACTCTTCCCGGCATTGAGCAGCCGCGCTGTAATTGAGGCGTGTGTGTTGTGCTGAGTTGCAACCACAGCGGCAATTATTTCGGAATCGCTCAAGATTTGATCAATATCCGTTCCTGCCTTCTCAACCCCGAAACGTTTGGCTGTTATGGCGCCACTGAGTCCGCCCGATGTCACTATGGGCCCGATATTTGCTCCGATTTTTGCGAGAGCAGGTACGAGAATTCGCGATGCATAATTACCGGCTCCAATCACAGCGATACGCGGCTTATTGATGCTCGCGCCGACGCGTACGGTACCAATCTTAACAGTGCGCGCTAACCGTGTCTCAGGCGCACTTTCATATTTGAGGAGGACACCAAGCAGACCTTTGTCATTAGCAAGGCCTTGAAACGCGACAGGCGCTTCCTCGAACGGCAAAGTTTTGCTTATCATTGCAGAGACGTCAATTTTCCCCGAAGACATCAAGTCCAAGATGGCTTCGAAATTGCGTTGCTCCGTCCAGCGGACAAACCCTAGCGGATAATCCTGGCCGTCTTCTTCATAGCTATGATCGTATCGCCCGGGCCCATAGGAACAGGAAACCTGAAAGCTCAACTCCTTTTGATAAAAATCATCGCGCGACAAATTCAGGCCTGTCACTCCGACCAGTACGATCCGACCGCGCTTGCGAGACATTTGTGCGGCGTGGCGCACAGGATCGTCTGACTTGGTCGATGCCGTGATAAGGACAGCATCAACGCCGCGTCCGGCGCTAAATGCCATTCCAGCGCTAACCGGATCAGCTGCATCGGACAAATTGCATATTTCAGCACCCCAGCTTTCTGCCAGAGCAAGCTTTGTACCATCAAAATCAATTGCCAGCACCCGGCACCCGTTGGCCAGCAATATTTGAATTGTCATGAGCCCGATTAGGCCTGCCCCCATGACGACAACAGACTCGCCGATCGTTGGCTGCGCCAGCCGGACGCCCTGTAGTCCAATGCTTCCAACGACGGTAAAGGCGGCATGCTCATCCGGAACGTTATCGGGGATTAGGGCACACAGATTTTGCGGCACACGCACGGTTTCGGCATGTGGTCCGTTGGACAGCACACGATCACCGACCGAAAAACCGCGCGTGTCGGACCCAGCGTCGGCAACAATTCCGACATTGGAATAGCCAAGGGGGATCGGTTGCGACAGTTTTGAACGTACGGCCTCAACCGTTGTTGTCAGACCGTCGGTACGGACTTTATTCAGCACTTGTGCAACCTTGTCCGGTTGTTGACGCGCTTTACTGATCAATGACGCCTTGCCGAAGTCAACGAGCATCCTCTCGGTTCCGACCGAGATCAGCGAACATTCGGTATCAATTACAAGGCTGCTTGGGCTAGGAGCGGGTCGGGGTGAATCGATAAGGCTGGTTGCGCCGGACGACATATCCTGAATAATTTGCTTCATGGGTGCGCTCTGTAGATTGCCGATTCCCCTGCGTCCAGTCGATTCCTCCAAGGTTTCCCGATATTTTTACGGCCTAAATAGTACACTGCAAAGCAATATACTGAACAACTAACCGGCTGACGCCGGCAGATTCATGGCTTGTGGTTGAAGCCAAGTTCGTGCGGAATGTTATGCCTATCTAGATATTTCAGGATCACTTCGTCTGTGGTATTCCCGCTGGTGGTTGAGAAACAGTTTCGCGCCCTGAATCGCTGGCCCCTGCAGCATTTTCGGTTATGCCAGAACTCCTCCAATATCTTGGACGATGAGAGGGCGCACAAAGTCGCTGACCACAATGTGGGGCGGTATCACGACGAATATATGGATATAGCCAGGCGACAGTTCGCCATGGATGATGGTAACGCCCGGCTCGCTGCAAACCTACCGGATGATCTCACGCACCCGTATGCGTACCTCTCTATGCAGCACTTTGAAGCAGTCTTTTGGTTCCTAGGTGAAAGCGATGATGAAAAGCCAGGTAGCTGCCGCGTGAACATGGCATATGCGCTTTCATTAAGAAAATGGAGTCGCCTGCGAGCGGGTCATTTTCTGAAGGATGGTTCTGAGTAAACAATAACGGCTCAAACCCTCTACCAGCCTTAAGCTGGAGGGTTTGGAACAAAGGTACGACACAAAAGTTTTAATTTGACCCAGAATTGATTTCATTTGGAGTGGAAGTATTTCCTCCTGTTCACCTTCTATAGCTATCCGAGTGGTGCGGTACGATCGGTACTCCGAAAGAATGAAACTCTTTTTAAAAATCTGGACACAAACGCTGAAACCAAGACAAGGATCGCTATTAAAAAAGGTGCATAAAGTGAACCTCGGGCGGTCATCACGGAAAAATATACGCAGGCCGACCACAACATCACATATTCCACCCCGCTAAATCTGCGCATCATATTTTCCATAAATTTGAAAAACAGCGTGAACATGGCAATCCAGACGATGAAAAATTGCTCAGCATCAGCATAGGAATTTCCAAAAAAGGTTCCATGCATGGTGCCATTACGTCCTCCCATGACAAAAGCAAAAATATCATACTCAAAATCTTCTGGTTTCACGGAAAAGAAATCTAAAAAGGACGGCATCCAAAAAAGAAGAGTTCGGAAAAAATACTGAAATTCACCGAAATGTGCGGGCAAATCGCGTGTCAACAATACATACATCGGGAATACGATGATTTCCTCTGAGCTCGTCCCAGACAAGTTGATTGATCCACTCAGGAGATCGGGAATAAGGGCTATTCTTGCATACATATCGGGCTGGTTTCTGAACAACTTTGCAACTTGCAAGACAATATCCAGCATTTCAAATGTCAGGTAAAAAGCGAACACAATGGCAACGCTTGAAAGCAATCGATAATTTTGATATTTTAGGAAGATAATCATGAATAGGGCAATGAAAAGAATTTGCCGGCTGCCTCCAAAGGCTATTTGAAGATACGCAAATAACAGAAAAAGTCCAAGTCCGAGCAAGATCTTTTTCCTGACCAATATCAAATAAGCTGGAAGGCCAACTATAACAATTTGAAGATAAAATAGCGTCAAATAGACAGTGCCGATCGGCCCCTCGCGAAGGTCCTCAAAACTGGCCGTATAAATTGCATCTCCGCCCTGTCGATATAGGGTAAACAGTGCTATTCCGACAATCATTGCTGGAAAAGTCGAGTAGAAACCAAGGCTGGACTGATATTTTTCTGCAACAACCAATTTTAGGGGCCGACTGGGCCATATCAGGTCAAAAAACAGAAACGCTACAAGAAAGCCAAGAATGATAAAGTGGGCTTTGCTAATGATCTCCCCATCAATCAGCACAGGGGCGGAAAACGGGTGAAACTGTATTATTCCGATGTTAACGTGGCCGTAGCCTGGTAATATTGCTATAAGCATCAATAACAGGAAAAACACTTGGAATGGAGAGTTGGCTTGCCTCTTTCTCAAGAACAATATCAGACACAGTAAGACGTTGATGGTTATCAGACTATAGGCGAGTATCACGAGAGCCTCCTATAGGCGAAGGCAGTTCTTTCGACGCTCTCTGCAGATTTAGAGGTAATTGCGCCTGAGCAAATTGCTGAAGGGCGTCAACGATTGTGATGCGTCCGGCAATATCGCCAGCTCCGCGGCCTGCACCAGGCCCTACCCTATTCGGCGATGCGAGACATTTTTTCAAAAGCTTGCGAAACTGATCATAATTGCCGCTTTCATGTACCCAGATATCGTTCGGTCGCTCACAGGCATTGGATGCGACTACCTGTAGCCCTAATGCACGCGCATCGTGGATGGCGATACCAAAACTGTCGACAGACGTCGGTCGAACATAAATGTCGGAAAGGGACAGCACCGCATTGAATTCCAGTGATGATAAGCCGAAAAACAATCTTGCATTTGGCACCACCGAACACCTCTCCCTCAATTGCTGCAAATGATCGGTCTCGGGGCCATAACAGCAAAGAATATAGCGCGCATTGTGAAAATCGGCATGGTTCTCTTGTTGCAGGAAGTCCAGCACCCATTCATGATTATAAAATGGCTGGGCATATCCCGATCCGATAATCACTTTGGACCTGGTCTGTGATACCCAGGCAATCGCCTCGCGTGCCTGCTTTGAAAGTCGCTCGGCATCCATTTTTTCGACACCCTCTATATTTTCAGGCCTCAATTTCGTTTCGGGAATACCGATATAACTGTCTACGAGCGTCAGGCGTGACTCTTCAACATCGTTGGAGATATAGAAGCGGCGTTGTTTTTCGCTGAGGCAGTAAATCGAATTATAGCCGCCCAGTACGTATTTCACGAGCGCGGATTTTATACGGGAACTTTCGATCGATCCCCAAAGATCGCCATGGTGGAGCAACAGTGATTTTTTCGCGTTGCGAAATAGTAGAAACGGAAAAAGCGCCAATATACTTTCGGGACGCGAGCCATTGATGAACAATAGCTCGTCACGCAAGCGAAATAGCTTTACCAGCGTCAATATGCGATGCAGAATCCCTTTTTTCTTAGGACGCCAGTGCGATATTGGAAGCTCAGATTTCTGTGTTCCGAAATAAGGGTCAATCAATCCAGCTAACGGCACCCGTTTTGACTCAATCAAGCGCTGCAAAAAAATGGCCACACCGCCTACCGGCTGGGGTACTGTTCCGAATACCCAAATCTTGCGCTCTTGGTGATCCGTGACCATCATGTCAGATCCGCCGGCACGCGGCGATGAAAACCTGCGACCACGACGAGCGACAGCGCAATTAATGGGACTCCGCAAACGATTGCAGCCGTGCGATCTTCAATTCCCGTTATCAGCATAAACAAAAAGGCAAGGCTTATTGTCACCAGAATCAAAATGGGCATGAAAGTGTCGGATATTCTGCCCGACTGGATACTGTCGGTAAACGCAAAATTTATGATAAAACTAGTGATTGCGCGCAAGATCAAGACAACCCACACATAGATGTTCACTGATGCCGGGATTAAGACAAGATAATGCAATGCTGGAAAAATGAGGATCAGAGACAAGGCGAGTGGGACTGCAAGCAGGAAAACCCGCTGGGCAAAGGATTTTGCGCCTCCGACCCAAGCCATATTCTGATAGATGCGCTTGCGCCCCAAGTCGATCAGCACATTAAGAAAAGTCTGGATGGCTATGGCATAAGACAGCGCGAGCAAATAATCTGCCGAAGCTGCAGGATTCTTGATCGGATAATAGCCGAGAATTAGCCGGTCAATCATGACCGCCAATGTAGTCGCTATCGTCAAGATCAGCATCTTCCCGCCCTTGGGTGAGAATATTTGCTTAATCATAACGGAGATACTATTTTTATAATGACGCAAACTTCGGACCAGAGACATAGAATACGGACGAAAAGCCGGAATAGCAAACGCAACTCCGACCGCTAACAAGGCCGGCCCGAGCAACCGGGCGGACAGTGAGGGCAGGCCCGTCCAATATTGAAATGTGACGAACAACAATTCGAGCAGCGCAAAAAGAGCTGGAATCGCAAGTGCGGCGTTCAGGCTCCGGTCGAACATGATCTGACCATAGATATATCGCTCGGCGACCTTGTACATGCCATAAGCAATCGAAAAACAGCCGACGAGAAGGAACGTCGATCGTTCCAGAGTATTTGCAAATCCATAAGCGGTGAGAAGGAGTATCGTCAAAAAGGCAAAAACAGTGCACGTCGAATAAACTGCCACGACAAAGTTATCGCGGGAGTTCTCGGCCCAGAACAGGCGGTTTATCGGAGATGACAAGGCCGTGCTCATCGCCAATATAAACAGGATGTAATTCAGCAACGCGAAATCTTGGGCGGACAAGAAATCATAGGTAAGCTTAATACTGAAAAGCGCAAATACGGCGGCAGCAGCTCGTGTAACGAAAGGTAATGTTTGCCTGATCAGCATGATGTATGAGCCAAGGAGTTATTTACCGTTTTTCAAACAAATGAAATTTGGCAAAAGAACCGTAAACTTTACTATCATGCGGCTTTTCATATGGGTTTTTTTCAGTTTCGACCAACGTCCAATCCGGAAACGCTAGCTCTACATCTCTGCTGAACTCTCGATGACGGACATGCGGAAGGTTAGGATCAAAGCTATTAAAATTACTGGCATATACTAAGACATAGCGCGATGATGATTTGAACAGCTTACTGATGTAAGCATTATATATTTCGTCTTCTACAAGATGATAAACCACATCAAGTGATAGCGCGAGATCAAAAGCCTCTTCCACTTCGTCCGCGAGATAGTCTTCGAGCACAATAAATTCATATCCACGCTTGCCTAGCAAAGCTTTGCAGGATTCAACACATTTCTCGCTAATATCAATGCCGGTATATTTGGCAAAAGTGAAAAGGCTCGCTTGATTGCCATCGCCACAACCGAATTCGATGATGGAACTGATATTCTTTTCGGCGACGAATGAATTGATGAATTCAGCCTTGTATTTCGACAATGCTCCATAGGAACCTTCGCCGCTGTTACCGCCTTTTTCATACCGTTCGCGCCAATATTGATCCGAACTGGAAAACGCGACATTCAATCTTTGGCCATTCACGAAGGAACTTAGCGTCGTCAAAGCGGGCGATTTTCTGACAGTCCGGGCAGCAAAATGAATAAATCGATTCATGAGTGGAGAAGTCATTATTCCAAAACTTTCGGTCGTTGAAGGAAGATATTTAGGAACCTAGCAGATGGTTACTAAATTTAACAAAAAGATGATCACGGTTGAATTGAACATGGGCAAGTTTCTTGGCCCGCTCTCCCATTGCTGCTCGATCAATCTCGCTTTTGTTTGCCATATTGATCAGAGCGGTCGCAAACAATTCTGGATTTGCAGCAGGAATTGCCATACCGCATTGGTTATCCTCCACCATGTCCGCAATCCAGCCCGGATAATTTGTCAATATCGGTAATCCGGCTGCCAGATAGTCGAAAAATTTATTTGGCGATGTGCCGTAGTAAAAAGCGGGAACATTGGCAAGTATCTGCAGGCCTAGATCAGCTGAAGCCAGAAGTCCCGTAAGTTGAGTCTTCGGCACGGGGTTGTGGAAAACAATATACTCTTCCAGCCGTTCCACTCTAACACGTTCAATCAATTGGCGTTTTTCCTTGCCATCTCCAATCAGCAGCGCCTTGATACCCGTCGCACCGCGCTTCTTTAGAATTGTCGCTGCATCGATGATGGCATCAAGACCATTGGCAATACCGTGGGTTCCGGTGAAGACCGCCAGAAAGTCGTCGCCAGAAATTTCTGCCGGACGCCAAGGCTCAACAGGGTCTTGAAACAACCTGACATCGCAACCATTGGGAATCATGGCGATCGCTCGGGGGGCCTTCCCGAACCGTGCCGTTCCGTCTGCAATTCCCGGGCTCAAGCCGATAATCCGATCGGCTGATTTGTACGCCAACCATTCTAGCATGCCCAGGGCCCAAAGTACTGGTTTATTGGTAATCACACCCATCGCCTTCGGAAGTTCGGGCCAAAGGTCTCGAACTTCAAAAACGAACGGACGCCTTCTGATCCATTTGGCAGCTATTCCAGGCAGCGCCGCGGTCAGCGGCGTTGTCGTTGCGAAGACGATATCGGATTTCTCTGAAATCGCCAACCGCATGCTTCGAATCGCGAATTTGACGAAGGTCCAAGCGCGCCTTAAGACGCCATCTCTGTTAGAATAAGCTAGATTAAATTCGATAACTTCTATTCCCTCAACCCATCCCCGCCGCTTGCCGCCTCGGAACGGTCCTGTCAGACCAGTAATGCCGTTGCCATAGGATCCGCAGACCATCAATACCTGGTGGCCATTGGAAACCAGTCGACTCGCCATCTCATAGGATCGCGTGCCAGCTGCTCCGTCCGGGGTTGAGAAATGCTGGTGAAAATAGAGAATCTTCATGCGCGTCGTTACTTTGTTAATCCGCATGCATCAAATATCGTCTTGTTTTTCAACTGATGCGCCGGAATGTTCCGAAACTGGGAATGTGCGGTCAGAAATACTATGATGTCTGCCTCGTCGCACACTTGTTCAACACTCAGCAAATCGACCCCCAAATTGTTAAGTGGCCCTGGCAGCGCGTCAACGAACGGTTCGCAAACAACTACCTTGCCGACAGCCTTATCCACAAGCAGTTTGACCGCCTCGATGGATGGGCTCTCGCGCAAATCATCAACATCCGGTTTATAGGCAAGCCCCATGCATGCAATTACAGGTTGAACCTTGCTCTCGGCCAGTTTCCTGACCTGCTCGATAACCCAGCCAGGTTTGCTATCGTTAACTTCGCGCGCCATCCGGATTATGCGCGCTTCATCCGGTGCACTATCGACAATGAACCAGGGGTCTACAGCAATGCAATGTCCGCCTACGCCTGTGCCGGGCTGCAATATATTAACCCGGGGGTGGTGATTGGTGAGTGTGATTAGTTCGTACACATCGACGCCGAGCTTGGCGGAAATCATTGATAATTCATTGGCAAACGCAATGTTGACGTCGCGAAAGGAATTCTCGGAAAGTTTACATAATTCAGCGGTTCGGGCATTGGTAATGTGACATGTGCCCTTGATCGCATTCTTGTAAAACGCCACTGCCCTTCTGCTGCTCTCCGCAGTGATCCCGCCAATGACGCGGTCGTTTTCGACCACCTCCTGAATGACCTTCCCCGGCAATATCCGTTCCGGACAATAGGCGACGAAAATGTCGCCTTCCTCACTATCAAGTTCGGGAACTTTGAGGTCCGGCCGAGCATCTCGAATCCAGCCAGCCAGTTGTTCGGTTGCGCCGACCGGGGAGGTCGATTCCAAAATGACCAGATTGCCCTGCTCAATCAAGGGAGCAATCATTGTAGCGGCAGATTTGACATATTCGAGATCTGGCACATTGCCTTCTTTGAAGGGCGTCGGCACGGCAATGATGAAAACATCGCTCGGTTCTGCAGCAGTAGTGGCTCGTAAGCTGCCATTTCCAACTACTTTGGTCAGCAATTCGTCGAGGCCCGGCTCAACGATATGGGCGCGACCGCTGTTGATGGTTTCGACGGATTTTGCATTAATATCAACGCCGACTACCTTCATGCCAGCGTCGGCAAAAACCGCCGCACTGGGAAGACCGACATAACCGAGACCAAGAATGGAAATCTGATTCATATATTGCCTTTGATAATCATTAATTGTTCACGTTCCTATTAGATGTTTTCCGCAAGAATTTTGACGATGCGTTTTGCCGCCTTTCCGTCTCCGTAGGGGTTATGCGCCATCGACATTTGCTTGTAGAGCTTGTCGTCGTCGAGCAACTTGGTCACATTTGCAATCAATCCAGCAGTGTCCGTACCGACCAGCTTGACGGTGCCTGCGTCAACAGCCTCTGGCCGTTCGGTTGTATCGCGAGTGACTAAAACCGGCTTGCCAAAGCTCGGGGCTTCTTCCTGCAGTCCGCCGGAGTCAGTTACAACAATATATGAGATGTTAAGCATCCACACGAAGGGAAGGTAGGGCAGCGGATCGATCAGAAACACATTATCCACGCCCGCCAGCACTTTGTCCGCAGCCCGCTTAACTTTTGGGTTCAAATGTACTGGATAGACGATCTGGACATCATCGCGCTGGCTGATCGTCGCCAATGCTTCACACACCCGTTCAATGCCGCCATCATGGTTTTCACGGCGGTGCCCAGTGACCAGTATCAATCGTTTTGACCTATCAAGAAATGGAAATTGCCGTGCCAGCTCAGCGTCAAGACTGACATCTTGATCCAGTCGCTCCTTTACCATTAAGAGCGCATCAATCACCGTATTTCCGGTCACATATATGTTTGACGCATTCGCATTTTCCTTAAGCAGATTGTCGCGTGACAAAGGCGTCGGTGCAAAATGAAGGCTAGCGAGGCGCCCAGTTATCTGCCGATTAGCCTCCTCGGGCCATGGCGATAATAAATTATGGGTCCGTAGACCCGCTTCGACGTGGCCAACTTTAATACCCGCATAAAATGATGCTAGCGCGGCTGCAGTTGACGTGGTGGTATCGCCGTGGACCAGTACGTAATCGGGCTTAACTTTCGCCAATACTGCTTCCATACCATCCAGAACGGCGGTGGTGATATGCGTTAGCCCCTGACCGGCTTTCATGATTTTCAGATCGAAATCGGGTATTATCCCAAATAGCGCATTTACCTGATCAAGCATTTCTGCATGTTGCCCCGTCACACAAACGAAGGTTTCAAAACGACCATCAGCCTCTAGTGCTTTCACGACAGGCGCCATTTTGATGGCCTCCGGGCGAGTACCAAATATGCTCATGATTTTCATGAATTACCCTTTTTGTGCAGAAGAAGCCTTGAAGCAACACCAAGCAGCATTGGCAGAAATTCGTGAAGGAACGAAAATAGCTTATGCCACCATATTCTTCCCAAAAAAACTCGTTCGCCGATCGCCGTGGTCTTCAACTCACCTTGGTTGCAAAGTCGGCGACAATCGTCACGGGAATTGACTTTGTGATAGGTGGGCAACGTGTCAACCGATTTACGGTAAGGCGGAACATGGCGAAGGTCGGCAACGCAAAATCGGTTGGGTGGCCGTCGCCCGCAGCTCGAACGCATCAGCCAACGTAAATCGCGCAGCAAATACACCGGTATTTCGTGGCTAAATTTTTGTCCGTCTTGATTGTGGTCTCCGCCGTAATACAGCACTTTTTCCACGTTGTGCTGAATAGCGGGCCCGCGAATTGGCGAAAAAAAACTCAGGCCGCTGTCGAATGTCGAGAAAGCGCCCGCACCGGTATTTTCATTCAGTTGCAGCGTTTTCTCGCGTTTCAATTGCCCAATGAGCGCCATCATTAATCCAGTATAGTGCCCGCAGGTAATAGCTGTTGCATTAGAGCTCGCCCGATAGCATACGACTGCAACAAATCAACGCTTTAGAAGTTTCCTAATTAAGTAGAGACTTGAACGTGGAAATCGGGAAATCATTTTGTGTTTGCCGGAGTTCTTAAACCGCTTCACGCTTGCTTGCTACTGACAACCAAATAAATTGAGGTGCCAACTTTCACAATGGTTTCAAAAATTGCATCATGGCCCTGTTTTTCATCAGAAGAAGAACAGGCCGTATCGGCTATTATTGCGTCGAACAAGGTCAATTACTGGACTGGAGATATCGGCCGCAAATTTGAACAGGAATACGCGAACTGGACCGGTGTAAAACATGCCGTTGCATTAACCAATGGCACCGTTGCGCTGGATTTGGCCCTTCAGGCTCTGGGCGTTGGGCCTGGTGACGAAGTGATCGTAACGCCACGCACTTTCATTGCTTCAATTTCATCGGTGGTTACAATCGGAGCGCATCCCATTTTTGCTGATGTTGAACCGGATAGCGGGAATATCAGTCCGCATACGATCAACGAGGTCATTTCGAATAAGACCAAAGCGATCATTCCAGTCCATCTAGCCGGCTGGCCATGTGATATGGATGGCATCATGCAGCTCGCGCGCGAACACAATCTTTATGTAATAGAAGATTGTGCTCAGGCTCATGGTGCCAACATTGACGAACGTGCTGTCGGATCAATAGGTGATATAGGCGCTTGGTCTTTCTGTCAGGATAAAATCATGACCACCGGCGGCGAAGGCGGAATGGTTACGACCAACGATGAAGAATTGTGGGGCCGGATGTGGTCCTATAAAGATCACGGGAAAAGCTGGGACGCGGTATATAATCGCGAACATCCACCTGGATTTCGCTGGGTACACGAAAGCTTCGGAACAAACTGGCGTATGTTGGAGATGCAGGCCGCAATCGGCCGTATTCAGCTTAAGCGCATGGAGAAGTGGACGGCTCTTCGCACGCGCAACGCACGCGCTTTGCAAGTCGCTTTGCAAGCCTTTCCCGACGCCGTCCGTGTGCCTGACTCAGGTCCCGGCTTCACTCATGCCTATTACCGTCAATACGGTTACATTAGACAGGAAGGGCTTAAATCCGGATGGACGAGAGATCAGATCATCGAAGATATAGTTGCGCAAGGCTATCCGGCATTTCAGGGCAGCTGTAGCGAAGTCTACCTGGAAAAAGCCTTCGACGGAACGGGCTGGAGACCCGAAAAGCGCCTGCCCGTCGCTCGCGAACTTGGCGAAACGAGTATTATGTTTCTGACGCATCCTTCGATTACAGAAGAGCAACTTCAGGGCTATTGCAACGCCGTTGGCCAATCGTTTGAAAAGGCTGCACGGTAGTTTTTCGCGATTACAGTTTCACCAATGGACGCGCTGGATTGCCAACCACAACTGCGCCTGGTGCTACGTCCTTTGTGACAACCGCGCCCATACCAACGATTGCGCCAGCGCCGATGACTAGAGGCTTATCTGGCGTCCCCTGCTTTAGAATAGCACCCGTTCCAATATAAGCGAAATCTCCAATTGTAACATTGCCATTGCATTTGACACTGGGTGCAAAAGTCACATAATCACCTATCACGCAATCGTGGGCGACATAGCTATAGATATTACAATGAAAATGGGAGCCGATAACGATGTCGCTCGTTAGGGTGGTGTAATCACAGAAAACTGCGCCTTCTCCCACCACACAATTATCCATCCGTAGATGCGTGGATGCGGTAATAGATATGCATTTGATACTGGCATGCTCGCATTTATTAGCCAAACGTTCGCGCACTTTTCCATCTGCAATGGCAATGACTACTTGTTTATTTAAAGAAGGGTACTCCTCAAATTCCTCAAATGTCATAACTTTATGCTCATTGAGATATTCTTCAGACTTTGCGTCATCTAGAAATATTGTTGCAGAATTCGATCCTTTTGCCAAACGATCCACTACGATAGGCATGACCTCTCGTCCGAAGCCACTTTTACCATAAACCCCATAGATTGCTTTTTCGTCCACTTTTAACTCCCCGTGAATTTGGACATAGTAGCTTCTCCGTCAGCATTAACACCATCCTTCTTGAGAACCTTTATGATTGTCATCACAATAATTTTGGAATCCAGCAGAAAAGACTTATTATCCACATACCATAAATCAGCCGCAAATTTTTCTTCCCAGCGCAAGGCATTGCGGCCATTCACCTGTGCCCAGCCTGTAATTCCAGGACGAACATCGTGACGGCGTGCCTGTTCGCTGGTGTAAAGAGGAAGATATTCCATCAATAACGGACGGGGGCCAACAAGTGACATTTCTCCTTTGACGACATTCCAGAGGCCGGGTAACTCGTCAAGGCTGGTGCTACGAAGAAGCTTGCCATAGCGTGTCAAACGCTCAGAATCGGGAAGCGGCTGGCCTTTTGAATCCAGGGAATTTTTCATCGTTCGGAATTTCAGTAAATCGAACGGCTTTCCACCAAGCCCGGGGCGCTTCTGAACAAAAAATACCGGTCTGCCGAGATAGGCGCGGTTGAGCATCGCAATTAAAAAAATTACAGGTGACAATATCAGCAAGGTTGCCGATGCTCCAATAATATCGATGAGGCGTTTCATGATCTGGCCAAGCTATTTCAATCGCAGAGAAACGGAATCTAGATCAACATCAAACCCATCGCCACCCTCCGCAGAGCGCCCCACGACTTCGAGCCAGTAAAAATTGCAGCCGGACTGCTGGTTACTAATGTGCTGGCTCGTCAATTCACCTGTCAAAGCAATCCTTATCGGCCGCGGGGCATTATTCAGAATTTCTGCACATTTCATGTTGATGGAGATATTCGCGCCTTTGGGAATGCTGGTATCGGATTTTACTGTAATTTTCAGGATTGCTGACGGGAGCTTAACGAGCTGTCTTGCAAAAAGGCCGCCAGAACCGGAAATCGCACTTAGTCGCAGATTGCCACCTGCAACAGCGGCACCATATTCGCCATTGGATAACAACTGCCAATCAAGTGGCGGGTATTGAGGTTCAAGCTCAAACGAACCGTTTTTTAGAAGCGAAGCTTCCATTCTTTGTCCCGCCAGTAACTGATATAGATTTTCCGCGGTCTCAAATCGCTTATTGTTAACAAGTTCGCTAATCAAACTCGCGTCTCTGTAACTTTCTCTTGCTTCATCATCTGCATAAAGCCTTTCCCGCAATTTCGCGGCATTTTCAATGGCCTCCGGCCTCGCAACAACGACTCCCCAAAATCGACTGGCCCATGGCGGGTTTTTCGACAGGAGCCGCGCAAACGGTTCCACGAAATTGCTGTTCGCGAGCGCCCCGGCCATCGTCGGGATGACAACCGAAGCGGCAGAAGAACTGGTACGCAGCATCGTGTCATAATGACTCAGGACCGCGGAAATATCTTCCCGCGTCCCGGCGTCGACAATCATCCAGCCAATGACCAGTTGTTGCCGACGCGAGAGCGCGAAGGCTTGGTGCATGAGCTCGCGCTTCTTCCCTTCGGTACCGCCAAGCGCCAACACTGCGATCGCTTCGGGAGTGACCGGCTCTGACAGGAAGGCCTGCTTCGCTAAATCTTCCGTAGCCGAATCAACGCTGTTCGGAAACTGGCCGTCATTTGCCGCGACGGAAGCTTTCAGAGAATTGGCTGCAAGCCTCTCGAAGGCAAAGCCGTTTGCAGGTTGCAGGGAAACTGCAAATTCGGCAACCTTGTCCTTCGCAACCGCACCCATTGCGGTTAGCCCTGCAACCAGAGCAATCGCCAGCCCGACAATCGATATGATGCTGTTTTTCAACATAGCAGCCTGGTTCCTCAGATGATCGTCAAGCCTCTGCCGCGGCTTTGTTCCCATAGCTATACTGATAGGCATAGCCATAGCCATAACCCGAATGCTGCGGCTGCACTTTGGTAACAATCCCCCCAAAGATATGAGCCCGGGAACTGCGAACACGCTGGATGGCCGACTGAATGCCCCGCATTTTGACGCCGCCTGCCTCAATCGTATAGATGACACCCTCTACCGAGTTTGCAAGTAACGGAATGTCGGCCAACCCCAGAACCGGCGGCGCGTCAATGATGACAGTGTCGTAGGTTGCGCCCAGCTTCGTGACCAGATCACGCATCCGTGTGCTACTCAAAAGCTCTGCAGCATTTGGCGGTATTGGGCCGGCAGTCATTGCGTCAAAGCCAAATGCGGTTTTCGGGTGGACAAGCTGCGCGAGATCATCGGTGCCTGACAGGTTATTGCTCAAGCCCGCACTATTTTTTATGCCGAGCATCTGATGCAGCGAAGGATTGCGCATGTCGCCATCGATCAGCAGGATACGCTTTCCGGTACTCGCCAAAACCGCCGCCAGGGCGAAGGCCGACGTGCTCTTTCCTTCATTGGGACGCGTACTGGTGAGCAGAAAAGACCGAGGCACGCCATGGTCCGTCAGGAAAGAGAGGCTGGTCCGGATAGAAAGATAGGCTTCCCAAGCCACAGATTTCTTGTCGGCAAGGCTCGTCAGTATATCCTCTTTCTCGAAATCCGGGATCGAACCCAGTGGGGCAATACCAAGTTTGGTTTTTAGATCGGCAGGATCCTTTACCGATTGATCAATCTGCTCCATCACGAACACATAGGCCGCAGCCAGACCGAGACCGGCAAGTATCGCCAGCGCTATATTAATCAGCAGCTTCGGACTTGACGGGCGTTCGGCAGGCCGCGCGCGATCAACTATGGAAATATTGTTGGTTCCAACGCCGGCCACGCCAATTTCCTTGTAGCGCTGCAGCAGACCGTCATAAAGCTGGCGGTTCGTATCCACTTCGCGCTGGAAGATATTATATTGAATAGAATCGCGCCGTTCGCCGCTGAATTGGCCCTTCAGCCGATTGACCTGCCTCTGTAATTTCTGTTCTCTTGCAAGGGCTTCACCATAACGAGCCGATGTACCCCTCCGCGAACGCGCTTCTTCTGCTGCAATGCTCTGGCTCAATGCGGAAATCTGAGATTCTATAGCCTTTGCAGATGGATATTCTGGTTCAAACTGGACCATGAGCTTGGCATATTCGGCCTGCGCTTTTGCACGTTCTTCGCGCAGGCTGTTCAAGGCAGCATTGCCTAAGGCGTTTTCATTGCCTGCTCGCTGGCGGGCCTGACTCTCCGCGATAATGCGATCTGCTGTGGCCTGAGCGAGCTCGGCATTCAACGCTTCCAGATTGGCGGACGCCAACGTCTTTTGGGACACAGTTTTTCCATCGGGGGTTTGCTCGGAAGAAAGGGTTATGATTTCCTTGTTGTCGGCATAGCCCGACAGGCTCCGTTCGGAATCTTCCAGCCGCTGCTTGAGTTCGGCCAGCTGCTCTTCCAGAAATTTCCGCGCATCCGCCGTCGAATTGA
Source organism: Parasphingorhabdus flavimaris (assembly GCF_013371215.1). Lineage (GTDB taxonomy): Bacteria > Pseudomonadota > Alphaproteobacteria > Sphingomonadales > Sphingomonadaceae > Parasphingorhabdus > Parasphingorhabdus flavimaris. Next base: position 267,627 of record NZ_JABWMH010000004.1, on the reverse strand, counting down.
AGCGGCGGTCAAGATTGGACGCAATAAATTGCTCAATCCACGCATTGGCAATTTCAGCGGACAAATTGCGATTAGGGCTTTCGAAATTCACGTCGACCAGACTGGAACCCCGGATAGGGGAGACACTGACATGTTCCTGTAGGAGATCAGTCGCCAGTTTCAGGCGCGCATTTCTCTGGGCGGCCGTCTGCGTTTTCGGGGTAGCGGACAAAATGCCGGAATCGTCCGGATCAACGCCAAAAGTATCGAAAAACTCGTCCCTCGTTGCCAGATTTCTAGACCGAACAACCCGCTCGGCCAGCGAACGGGATTCGAGCAAAGAATATTGCGTCTGATAAAATTCCAGGTTCTGGCCTGCTCCATCCGAACCGGTGACACCTTCAACATTGGTCACCTTGTCCTGTTCGCGGCTGATTTCGATCCGGGACGTCGAGGTGAAGTAAGGCGTCATCAATAGCGTTATAATGACGCCAAGCGCTATGCAGGTTGCCAATATGGCGGCGATTGTAATCTTGTGACGCAAAACTGCCTGCCAATATTGCAGCAATATCGGTGTTTCATGCGCCTCATCATCATAGGCGTCATAGCCGGTTGGCAAGGGCTCGTTTTTTTCAGTCATACTATCCATCAATTTTCACAATCTTGCAGCAAGTATCATTGTCTGAACAAGATAATCAGGGGTGTCGTGATAAGCGGTGATGCCTGGATCAGGTCGCGGAACAGCCGGCGTGCCTGAGAGTCGCCTACAACGATAACATCATTGGCGAACACTTCCGGATCGCTGTAATTTCCTCGCCTTATGGCTTTCAGATTGTACAAGCCCGCAAGTTGCTCGCCATTGACGGTCCGGAAAATTACCACATCATTCAATTTTGCAAACTCTCCGGCACCGCCTGCGGTTGCCACCGCGCGCATCAGGGTCATACGGCCAATGACCGGATAGAGTCCCGGCTTGTCAACCTGCCCGTCAACCGTGATTACCTGGCTGACAGTCTCTTCCAGATTGACCGTGACCTCGGGATTGCGAACATAGCGCCCTTGAAGGCGATTCTCGATTTCATCGGCAAGCTCCCCTGGCGTCAGGCCAGAGGCCTCGACCACGCCGATCAGGGGAAAGGACAATCGGCCACTGGCGTCAATCTGCACTTCCTTGCTCAAATCCTCTATACCGAAGACATCAATTTTGAGCTTGTCGAAGGGACCAATTAAATAAGGTCGATTGGAACTAAGCAGATCAACGCGCGTCGGTTCCGGCAGGCCCTCGCTGGACACGACGGTGACATTCGGACTTTCTCCGAGGATTGTTGGGCCTGCACAAGATGACAGTAAAAAAGGCAGCAGCAAAAATGAGAAACGTTTGATCATCGTACAATATATTCCACTACTTGTTGACCTCCGTTAGACGAAGCGGTTTCGCACGTAAACCGTTCATGGCTTGATAATGCCGGCCTGGAGATGAATTTCCCAATTCATCTAAGGTTGATTGCTGTCACGTCGCTGAACAGAATTTATGCCATCGTTGAAAACGCAGACCAGAACCGCAAATATAGCCATGATGATTGGGACACGTAATGGATAGTCGCCGATGCTGGCGGCCAGCAAAAACAAGATGGCTGCAAGGCACATCAGCACGCCATATTTGACCGGATTTGAACTGCGCCAGGTTTTTGCCACTGTCCCCAAACGCACACAAAACCACACAATAGCGCAGATCGCGATTAGCAGTGCCGGAACGCCGCCCTCAATGAAAAATTGAAGCCAGTCATTATGCGCCTGATTCAAATAGCTGGGCCGCAGCAGTTCCGGCGTCTCGTATATTTTATAAACATGCTCGAACGATCCGAATCCGCTCCCCCATGGCATATAGTCTTTCAGCATAGTGACCAACGTCGGCAAAAGCTGCCAGCGCAGTTCTTCGACATCGCCGCCGCTGAACAGCCGGTCAAATGCCAATGAGCGGGAAAGCAGGACGGACGCGATCGCCATTCCCGAAATTGTGATGATGCCGATCACCAACATGAGCCGGCGACCGGACGGCAAGCTGAATTTTGAGGAGCTGGGACGCCGTTTTCTGGCGGTCTTTCCCGGATAATATCCGCCAAAATATATCAAACACAGAGCCAGAACCAGCGCGGGCATCATCAGTAGCAGCCCCGCCCGGGATCCGGTAATGAAAATCAGCGGGACAAACACCAGAATAGTCGCCACCGAAGCGTAAAATTTCAGGACGGCTTGCCTGACATGTGGCTTCAACGAACCGGCATACCAGCCCAGCATGACAATCGTGGACGCGAGCATCACGGCCTGATGATTGCGATTGGCGAAAAGGCCAACTCCCGATCCGAAGTTGGTTATCCGGTATAAATATAGTGGCCCGCGCGCAGGGCCAATGGCTTGAAAAATCGCCCACAGCGCACTGATCGAGCAAAGGATAATGAGTACCGGCACGGCCCGCCTGCGATATTCACGATCAAGATTGAGATAAAGCATCATCGCGGCAATCGGGACTGCGAGCGCGAACAGGCTGTTCAGCGTTTTCGACGGCGACAAGGTCAAGGGCCGCCATGGCTGCTCAATCGCTGCGATATCAGCAATGTTCGCAAATATCTGCCGTTCCGGCAATGCGGTCCAGACAGAAGGAGGCAATGGTATCAGCTGAAGGACCATTAGCGCCAGCAATGCACCTAATATATATAGCGGAAACATCCGCCCCTTCCATTGCTCCGGGGCCTTGACGGTCAGCGCATAGGCACAAAAAAGTACCGCAACGGGCCGCAAAAGAAGCAACGATTGAATATCATCGCGCGAACCACCGCCCGTAAAAAACACAATCACCAGAAAAGCAACAAACACATAGAAACGCGTCACAGGTGACGCAAATTTGTTAGCGATTTTATCCAGTTTTCTATTGGCAGACTTCATATTTTCAATTTTTGCTATCTGTTTACAATGTAAGCTTCGGTGCGATTGGCCTTTAATCCAACAGGCCGGTGATAGCTATCCGTAAAAACGAAGCCTTATATTTTAGCGCATAATCTTGGCATATATCGGGGCGCTGCTGCACAATCGGGCCAGAAGAGTCTGAAAAATGCGAAATATGGACGATACCGCGAAGCCCTTACTCAAATAGGATGCACAGACCCTTTCTGAATCAACAAAAAAAATGGAGGACACGGAGGGATTCGAACCCTCGAAGCCCGTAAAGGCTTGTCTCCTTAGCAAGGAGGTGGTTTCAGCCGCTCACCCACGTGTCCACGCAGCTTGGCTAGAGGTGGCGCTATAACGTTGCAAAGCGCTCGCTGCAACGGGAAAAATGGACCCCGTGGCATGAGTCTGCAAAAACACCAATCGCGCGGTTCCGGCGCAGGGACTCGCACTGCCGCAGAATCGACTCATTTCGTCGTGCGTTCATTGCGTGGTCATGTCCAACAGCCGAGAGCCGTTGCTGGCTGGTAATGGGAAGGAGTTTACCCATGTTACCGATATGTGTGAAAAAATCTTTGGGTCTATTTGCGGTTCTGGCCCTGGCCATCGCACCCGTCGCGACGCCCGCTTACGCCCAGGTTGAAACCGTCGACCCCAATGACGTGATTGACGCTGATCTGGCTGCTCCGGACTATGATGGCAATTTCCAATCCAGCGATTCCACCGCCCGGACGGTCGATGATGCGCCGTACGATGGCGATATCGATGCCGACATTGTTGCGCCCTCCGGTTCCGCCCAGGCCGGTGGCCAGGCCTATGGCTCTACCACAACCCCGGTCGACGACAGCAACACCTACCAGGACGATGACCTGATCGGAGCCGCTGAAGGCGTGTTCGGCAAAGGCGCCAAGGGCCTCGCCGAGGTCATCGAGGATATTCTCAAGAAACAGGGCCGGCCCAATGCCTATATTGCCGGTCGCGAGGCCAGCGGCGCGTTCGTCGTCGGGCTGCGCTACGGTTCGGGCAAGCTCTACCACAAGGTCGAGGGCGAGCGTCCGGTCTACTGGACAGGCCCGTCGATCGGTTTTGATTTTGGCGGCAATGCGGCCAATACCTTTGTTCTGGTCTATAATCTCTATGACAGCGAAGAGCTATACCAGCGCTTCCCGGCCGGCGAAGGCGCGGCCTATTTCATCGGCGGCTTCCACGTCAGCTATTTGCGCAGCGGCGACAAGGTTCTGATCCCGGTACGGCTCGGAGCGGGCCTGCGGCTCGGCGCAAATGTCGGCTATATGAAGTTCAGCAAGAAACAGAAATGGCTGCCCTTCTAGACCGCTGACAGACCGTCCCGTCGGTCGCTTCCGCCCCCGGCGGCTCAGCCTGAAGACCGGACCTTTTCCATCCGCGCCAGATAGCGCGCCAGTACATCAATCTCCAGATTGACCGGACGGCCCGGCGCCAGCTCCCCGAGCGTGGTCACCTGCGCGGTATGGGGAATGATGTTGAGCGTGAACAGCGCGCCCTCCGCATCGTCGCTGATCGCGTTGACGGTGAGCGACACGCCGTCAACGGTGATCGATCCCTTGGCGGCAATATAGGGCGCCAGGTCTTTCGACACCCGGATGACGACCTCCTGGGAATCACCCACCGGATCGGCCGAGACGACTTGCCCGACGCCGTCGACATGACCTGTCACGATATGGCCGCCAAGCTCGTCGCCAACCTTGAGCGCGCGCTCGAGATTGAGCCGCCGCCCTTCGGAAAACTGCCCCGGCGCGATGCAGGAAACCGTCTCTCCGGACACATCGACCGCAAACCAGCCGGGGCCCTTCTCGACCACGGTCAGACATATGCCCGAACAGGCTATCGAAGCCCCCATGTCGACGCTGTCCATGTCGTAGCGGCACGAGATCTTGACGCGGAGATCACCGCGCTGGTCGAGCGATTCGATGGTCCCGATATCTGAAACTATGCCTGTGAACATGGGCGATCCTAATTGCTATTATTGTCCGGAACCTAGGCGGCGCGCTCGTATATCTCAAGCACATCCTGCCCCAGTGGGCGCAAGTCGGTGCGTCGCCACTGGCCGTGCGCGGCAGCGAGTTTTTCCAGGCCGATATCGCCAATTCCGGACAGGCCGCCGCCGATGATGATCGGGGCGCGATAGAGCAGAAGCCGGTCAACCATGCCTGCCTGCAGGAAAGAAGCCGCGGTCTGGGCGCCGCCTTCGACGAGCAGCCAGTTGATATCGGCGAGATCGGCGATCGCGGCGGGCTCGGAAATTTGCAGCCAGTGAGCCGGCATCTCCGGATCACTGCCGAGAATCACCGGCTGTGGCGAACGATCGGTCAGACCATCGGTCCGGACATCGAGCGTCGGCCGATCGGCCTTGGCCGTGCCGGCGCCAACCAGAATTGCATCGCTGCGCGCCCGCTCGAGATGGGCGTGCGCCCGCGCCCGGTCGCCGGTAATCCACTGGCTGCTGCCATCCGCCATGGCAATGCAGCCATCCAGCGACAGCGCCAGTTTGAGCGTGACAAAGGGTCGTGCCTTTTCAACCCGGCTGAGAAATCCTGCCATGGCCCGGCGGGCCTCGGGTTCGCGGATGCCAACCGACACCGGGATGCCGGCATCACCCAGCCGGTCGATCCCTCTGCGTCTGGTGCGTTCGTCGGCGTCGAGCGTCGCGACGATCACCCTTTTGGGTCTGGCATCGATGATGGCGTTGCTGCAGGTCGGACCGCGCGCACTTTCATGGGCACAGGGCTCCATCGTCACGTAGATGTCCGCGCCTTTTGCGGATGCGCCGGCCTGGGCCAGCGCCATTTCCTCGGCATGGGGCCGTCCGCCGGGCTGGGTCCAGCCACGGCCGATGATCACGCCCTGCTTGACGATGACACAGCCGACATTGGGATTGGCTCCGGTGCGGCCACGGCCGCGCTCGGACAGAGCCAGCGCCATTGCCATATATTGCGGGTCGCCGGGAGGATTCAGCATTGCAGGCCGGCGGGGCGTTCCACCTCTACCTCGCCGCGCGCCAGACGGGCGGCAATCGCTTCGCGCTCGATCTCGTCGACATCCATGCCGGACATGCGGCCGAGCGACTTCACCGCCTCGCGCCGCTTGGTTTCCAGCTCGTCCTTGAGACACTGGATCTGCCAGCGGTCCTTGAGAATCTCTTCATCGGTCCGGTCGGCTGTCCAGTTTTCGACATAAATGACCTCGGCCGGTACATAAGTGTACGTATTTACCTTGGGATCGAGCCAGAAAAGAAACAATATGATCGACGTGCAGCCAATCGCCAATATCGCCGGAAGCAACCGCTCGCCGGGTTCGCTCTGGCGAAAAACGGCGATCAGATCGCCAAAACCGCCGGTTACAGATGCATCTTTCAACATTCCCATGCGGTCCAAATAGTGCGGACACAGCCGGATGACCAGCCCTTCCCGTAAAATAGCGCCAGCCCGATCCGGACCGGCCATCCGGCATGCGGCTTAACCGTTGATTCGAAAGAGGACTTTGAGCGTCATCCAGCTTTCAACCGGCACGCGGTCCTTGGTTGCCGGGGTGAAACGCCATTTTTGCAGCGCCTGTTTGCGCGTGGCGAGCCAGAAATCTTCGTGCGGAGATTCGACCAGCCGGATATCCTTCACCCGGCCATTGGTGCCGACGAGCACACGGACGCTGACCTCCGCCTCCCGTTCGCGGCGCAACTGGCCGACCGGATAGGCGGGCTGGAAATCGCCGGCATAACGCCGGTTCAGGCTGGCGCCCACGATCACCGGATCTGGCGCAATATCGATGGGATCAAGCCGGATTGCCTCGCCGAGTCCTGCCGATCCGCTGCTGATTTCGATATCGCCATAATTGTTGACCGGAACAACGGGATCGGAACGCTCGATGGTGACGGGCCGTCCGGGCAGCGTCTGCCGGGTCGGCTTGGCAATATCGATTTCCGGCTTTTGTTGTTCGACCACCGGTTCGGGCGGCTTTTCGACCGGAACCGGAAAGGCGATGATCGTCCCCTTGAATATGTCGGGACCCTCGATCGCCGGCATCGCCACCACCGCCCCGACAATCAGCGCATGGACGGCGCCCGTCATGATCAATCCTTTGGAACGCGGCGTCTTGTTCTCGTAATGGGAAACATAGCTCATCATCATATCCTCTCAACCATCCTCGAAAATGGCGAAGCGGCCGGTGCCTGTTTGACAATCTGACCCCATCGTCGATTGTTATGATATACTATAACATAATATATTGCAAACACGCCTCTCCTAGGCAAGAAAACTATAGTTTTCCAATTACTTAAGAGGCTTCAGTCAGCCTGGCCAGCGCGGTGTCGCGCCCGATCAACGGCAGCAAAATATTCATATCGGGACCGTGATCAAGTCCGGTCAGAGCCAGACGCAAGGGCATGAACAACGGCCTGCCTTTGCGACCGGTCTCTTCCTTGAGCGCTCCGGTTAGCTCTTTCCAGAGGTCGGAAGATGCTTCCAATACTTCCATTTTGCCGCGAGCGATGGCCAGAAAACCCCGATCCTCCGCCGAAAATTCCGGTGCGGAAATCGGTCCCGTCACCACCTGCCACCATTGGTCGACATCGCCCATATCGTGCAGATTCGGGCGGATCACCGCCCAGGCTTCGGCGGTCATCGCCTCGGGCAGTCTATCCTTCACATCCTCATAATCCAGCAGATGCACGATCTTCTGGTTGAGCTGGGCCAGCTCTTCATCGTCAAACCGGGCCGGCGCGCGGCCGAAGCGGGCAAAATCGAACGTGGCAATCAGCTGCTCGACATCGGCAACCGGCTCGACCGGATCGCTGGTCCCGATCCGCGCCAGCAGGGCGACGATCGCCTGCGGCTCGATATTCTTCTCGCGAAAGCTGCTCACACCCAGCGAACCCAGCCGTTTGGAAAGCTTGCCTTCGGTTCCGACGAGCAGAGCTTCATGCGCAAATTCCGGGGCTTGCGCGCCGAGCGCGTGGAACATCTGAATCTGCACCGCGGTATTGGCAACATGGTCCTCGCCGCGCACGACATGGGTAATCCCCATCTCGATATCATCAATCGCCGAAGGCAGCATATAGAGCCAGCTGCCGTCTTCGCGCAGGATGACCGGATCGGACAATAGAGCCGGATCGAAATTCTGGTCGCCCCTGATCAAATCGGTCCAGGTGATCGGGGTTCCATGATCCAGCTTGAAGCGCCAGTGCGGCTTGCGCCCTTCCGCTTCATAGGCGGAGACTTGCTCCGCGGTCAGGTCGAGCGCTGCGCGGTCATAGATCGGCGGCTTGCCCCGGCCGAGCTGGATTTTACGCTTCAGGTCCAGTTCCTGCGCGGTCTCGTAAGCGGGATAGACCCGGCTATCGGCCTTCAGCTTCGCCAGATGTTCCGCATAACGATCAAAACGCGCCGACTGGCGCTGCTCTTCGTCGGCTGCCAGCCCGAGCCACGCCAGATCGGCCCGGATTGCATCGACATATTCTTCCTTCGACCGTTCCGCGTCGGTATCATCGAGACGCAGCAGAAATGTGCCGCCCTCTTTCTTCGCGAACATCCAGTTATGGAGCGCGGTGCGGATATTGCCGACGTGAAGATGGCCCGTGGGAGACGGAGCAAAGCGGGTTTTTATGGTCATACGGTCCTGAATGCGTTGGTTATCGGATAGCGCCGGTCGCGGCCAAAATTTCTGGTGCCCAGCTTGACGCCCGGCGGTGCCTGGCGGCGCTTATATTCGGCGATATAGAGCAGCCGCTCGATCCGCACCACCGTTTCCCGGTCAAAACCGCGCCCGACCAGATCATTGACCGACAATTCTTCCTCGATCAGGCCGTGCAGCAGCGGATCGAGAATCTCGTAGTCCGGCAGACTGTCGCTGTCTTTCTGGTCCTCGCGCAATTCGGCGCTCGGCGGCTTGGTGATCACCGTTTCCGGCATCACCGGCCCGTCGGGGCCCAGGCCCAAGCTCGGCTTGTTGCGGTTCCGCCACGAACTAAGTTTGAAAACGGTCAGCTTATAGGCGTCTTTCAGCACCGAATAGCCGCCCGCCATGTCGCCATAGATGGTGGCATAGCCGACGCTCATCTCGCTCTTGTTGCCGGTGGTCAGCAGCATGTGTCCGAACTTGTTCGAAAGCGCCATCAGCGTCACGCCGCGAATGCGCGACTGGATATTCTCTTCGGTGATATCGACATTGCTGTCGGCAAAGCTATCCTCGAGCATCGCGTCGAAACCCTCGATCGCCGGGCCGATCGGGATAGTGTCCAGTCTGGTGCCCAGCATCTCCGCGCAGCCCTTGGCATCGTCGAGACTTTCCTGTGAGGTAAAGCGCGAGGGCATCATCACGTTCCACACGCGGTCCGCGCCCAGAGCATCGACCGCCACAGCAGCCGACAGGGCGCTGTCGATCCCACCCGACAGGCCAAGCAAGACACCGGGAAAACGGTTGCGATTGACATAATCACGCAAGCCGACAATCATTGCATTATAGATGTCGGCCGGATGATCATCCAGCTGGTGGATTTCGCCGGACGCACATTTCCATTCGTCCCCCTCGCGTGACCAGTGCGTGTCGACAATCGTCTCGTCCCAGTCGGGCAGCTGGTGCATCACGCTGGCGTCGCCGTTGAGTACGAAACTGGCACCATCAAAGACGATCTCGTCCTGTCCGCCCACGCGATTCAGAAAGACCATCGGAATTCCGGTTTCCTTGACCCGCCGCGTCGCGACCTGCCCCAGCCGCATATCATCCTTCTCGATTTCGTAAGGGCTGCCGTGGACCGAAATGAAGAGCTCCGCGCCGCTCGCCTTCAGATGCTCGCAGACGGTCGGAAACCATACATCCTCGCAAATCGGCAAACCGATCTTGCAGCCCTTGAATTCAATAGGTTCCGGCAGCGGGCCGGATGCAAACAGCCGCTTTTCGTCAAATGTCCCGTAATTCGGCAGCTCGACCTTGTAGCGAATGTCCTGAATATGCCCGTCCGCCAGCAGCGCGATACCGTTGTAGAGCCTGTCCTCTTCCCGGAATACCGATCCGACCAGCATTGCCGGTCCCGGCCCTGCGGTCGCTACCGCCAGTCTGTTGAGCTCCGCCTCAGCGCGCTCCCAGAGCGACGGCTTCAGCACCAAATCCTCGGGCGGATAGCCGATCAGCTGCAGCTCGGGAAACACGATCAAGTCGCTGTCCGGCCGCGCTCCGTGCGCCGCGATCATCGCGTCGGCATTGCCGCGCAAATCGCCAACACTCTGGGTCAGTTGCGCCATGGTGATGATAAGCTTGTCGGTCATCGCGCCCTGATAGGAAGGGCCTTGGTGCGGAGCAATCTAAATAAACGCAAATACGGACTTTTGATTTTACCGCCACCTGTCTAACAGGGTCGCAAAATTGTCATGAGGTTCCGTTGGAGATTCTTGCGGGCCGCCGGATCGAGGAACGCAACTATGAAACTCATGTCGGGTAACAGTAATCTGCCGCTTGCTAGCGAAATTGCCGAATATCTTGATATTCCGCTCACCGACGCAAGCGTCAAGCGCTTTGCCGACGACGAAATTTTCATAGAAATCCACGAAAACGTCCGCGGCGAGGATGTCTTCGTCGTCCAGTCGACCAGCCATCCGGCCAATGACAATCTGATGGAATTGCTGATCAGCATCGACGCCCTGCGCCGCGCTTCGGCCAAACGAATTACTGCCGTCATCCCCTATTTCGGCTACGCCCGTCAGGACCGGAAGCCCGGACCGCGCACGCCAATCTCGGCCAAACTGGTCGCCAACCTCATCACCGAAGCCGGCGCTGATCGGGTCCTGACCGTCGATCTTCACGCCGGACAGATTCAGGGCTTTTTCGATATCCCGACCGACAATCTCTTTGGCGCGCCTGTGATCAGCGAAGACATCATCAAGCGTCATAGCGACAAGAATATCATGGTCGTCTCTCCCGATGTCGGCGGCGTGGTCCGCGCCCGTGCATTGGCAAAGCGGCTCGACAACGCGCCGCTGGCAATCGTCGACAAACGCCGCGAACAGGCCGGCGTATCCGAAGTCATGAACATCATCGGCGACGTCAAAGGCCGCTTCTGCGTCATGATCGACGATATTGCCGACAGCGCCGGCACGCTCTGCAACGCAGCCGATGCCCTGATCGCGGCAGGTGCAACCGACGTCGCCGCCTATATCACCCACGGCGTCCTCTCCGGCAAAGCGGTGGAACGGGTCAACGCCTCTTCGCTGCGCAAGCTGATTATCACAGACACTATCCGCACGCCGCAATCCGCCCTCGATTCCAGCAAGATCCGGATACTCCCGATCGCGCCCCTGCTCGGAGAAGCGATCAAGCGCATCGCTGACGAAAGCTCGGTCAGCAGCCTCTGGGACTAGTCGCTGCTGCATTTTAATATCGGGAGACGGCAATGCCAAGTTTCGAGCTGCTGCTGAAATATCGCATCCATATCGCAATATTGGCGATTTTAATCTCCCTGTTCGCCTGGGCTACCGAATGGGCGGACTGGGTCTATGTCTGTCCTTTTTGTCGGGCACAAAGAACCGTGATCGGACTGCTGGGCCTGCTATTGCTCGCCAATCCACGACACTGGCTCAACCGGTGGATAGCATCGACTCTGGCCATATTCGGGCTGATCGTCGCCGGGATGCAGCATTTCAACGGCTGGAAGAAGATCATGTCGGGCGATTTCACCTGGGGCGATTATTGGTATGCCAATGCCTGGGTGCTCTCCGGATGCGCCATGTTCATCATCACCGGCCTGATTTTATACCTGTGGGCCTGGCGGCCAAGCGAAGCGGAGACCGGCGACCAATGACCCCAAAAGATATCGATCTCGCGCAAAAACTGGCTGAAGCGGCAGGCGAGGCTATTCGCCCGTTTTTCCGCGCAAGATTCGATCAGGAAACCAAGGATGATTCCTCGCCGGTAACCGAAGCCGATCGCGCGGCAGAAGCTGCCATGCGGGCGATTATCGAAGCCGAGCGGCCCGATGACGGCATCATCGGCGAGGAATATGGCACCCGCAACGAAGGCGCGTCGCGCCAGTGGGTACTCGATCCGATCGACGGCACCACCAGCTTTATCGCCGGTCGCCCGATATTCGGCACCCTCATTGCGCTGATGCAGGAAGGCTTTCCGCTGATCGGTATCATCGACCAGCCGATTTCCGGAGAACGCTGGGTGGGCGTGGTCGGTCGCCCGACCCTGTTCAACGGGCAGCCCGCGAAATCAGCGCGCTGCCGGGAACTCAAGGACGCCGTCCTCGCCACCACCACGCCGCATCAGTTTGACGAACATGATGCCGAGCATTTCATGGGTCTCGCCGGCAAGGTCGCCCCGCGAAAGATCATCTATGGCGGTGACTGCTACAATTACGGTCTGGTCGCCAGCGGCCACGTCGATGTGGTCTGCGAAGCGGGCCTGAAACTTCACGATTTCGCCGCCCTCGCCCCGATTGTCGATGGCGCCGGCGGGATGATGTGCGACTGGAACGGCGAACCGCTCCACGCGGAATCGGACGGCCATGTGCTGGCGATCGGTGATCATGCGCGGGTGGATGATGTGCTGGAGGCAATTGCTTGTCATCATTGAACAGCGCGCCCGTTACCATTCGTTTTTTCCTGCCGAATGATCAGTTGAAACCTTATATCAGTACATTCTATCTCACCGAAGTCCGGCCGAAAAACGGACAGATTATTGGCGACTGGCTGCACCCGGAATGGGCCAATTTGCGGTTCATTTCAGGCGAAGGCCCGACGGCTGCAATAGGGGACGCCGAGCCGCAATCCGTGCCGCTTTTCAGCGCTTTCGGTCCGACCAGCAAGGCAACCCGCTTTGAATCGGGAGCGATGCGCTCCTGGGGTGTCGGCCTGTTGCCTTTGGGCTGGTCAAAATTTGTCGACGCGCCGGCAGAACATTATGCCGACAAGGCCGTCGACGGCAGCCTCGATCCGATGCTCGCCGCCCTGGCGGAGCTGCACGACATCATCTATTCCGGGGAAGCTGGCGGACCGGACAGGGAGGTCGCCCGTATCAGCGCCTTTTTTTCCGGCCTGCTGGACAAGGGACCACCCGACAACCCGATGATCGCAGAGGCCCATGCGATACTGGTCGATCCGGACCTAGCGACGGTCCAGGCAATGGCAGACAGGCTGGCCATCTCCGGTCGGACGCTGGACCGCTTGTGTCGGAGGGCCTTTGGCTTCCCGCCGAAATTGCTCCTCCGTCGCCAGCGGTTTCTGCGGTCGCTGGCCGAGAACATGCTCAACCCGGATCAGAACTGGGTATCGTCCCTTGACCACCAATATTATGACCAGGCCCATTTTGCGCGCGATTTTCAGCGGTTTATGGGCATGAGCGCCTCGGACTACAAGGCACGGCCTCATCCGTTCCTCAACGCGGCCGTGCATGGCCGGATGGCCGCCGCCGGTGCCGGGATGCAGGCGCTGCACGATCCCGCCACCGATCGCACGACATAATTGTTGCAATTCCAGCGAATCTCGCTATTGCCGCCCTTCCTATGTGATGCTCTGGCCAGTGTTGGGCTGCCACAAGTATCCGTAACGGTAACTTCTAGAGGAGACCAAAATGCCCAAGTTGAAGACCAAAAGTGGTGTGAAGAAACGCTTCAAAATCACCGCAACCGGTAAGGTCAAGCACGGCGTAGCCGGCAAGCGCCACCGTTTGATGAGCCATAACAGCAAATATATCCGCCAGAACCGCGGCACCAAGAAATTGTGTGATGCGGATGCTCGGACAGTCAAGAAATGGGCGCCATACGGCTTGGGCTAAGCCCGCCGCAGCGACATTCAAACTTACAGGATATAGATTATGGCACGTGTAAAACGGGGTACGACCACTCGTACAAAACATAAAAGATTATTGGTTCAGGCGAAGGGCTATTACGGCCGTCGCAAGAATACCATCCGCATCGCGCGGCAGGCTGTCGAAAAAGCCGGTCAATATGCGTATCGCGACCGCAAGGTCAAGAAACGGTCATTCCGCGCATTGTGGATCCAGCGTATCAACGCTGCGGTTCGCGCAGAAGGCATGACTTATGGCACGTTCATCCACGGCACGAAGCTGGCCGGAATTGAACTGGACCGTAAAGTAATGGCCGACCTGGCGATGAATGAACCCGCTATGTTTAGCGGCATCATCAAACAGGCGCAGGATGCTCTGGCCAAAGCCTAAGCATTTTCATAAATTCAAAGAAGCGCCGGGGAGCAATCTCGCGGCGCTTTTTTATTGGGTTTTTCGCCGCAGCCTGCTTTAGACGGTCGACAGGGAAAATGGGGTATAGCCATGAGTGCCAGTGAAGAAATTGCAGAGAAATATCTCGGACAGATAGCAGCGGCTGGTGATGGCGATGCTCTCGAGGCTATTCGCGTTGCTGCCCTGGGCAAGAAAGGCGAAATTTCGCTGCTGCTCAAGACACTGGGCAAAATGACTCCCGAAGAGCGGCAGACCGAAGGCCCGAAGATCAATGGCGCCCGGCAAGCGGTGGCCGATGCGATCGCTGCTCGGAAAGACGCAATGGAAAGCGAAGCATTGAACGCACGCCTCGCCACCGAAAAACTCGACATGACCTTGCCCCCGCCCGGCGCACCAAAGGGCAGCATCCATCCGGTCTCGCAAGTCATGGACGAACTGGCCGAAATTTTCGCCGATCTCGGCTTCTCGGTTGCCACCGGTCCGGAAATCGAGGACGACTGGCACAATTTCACCGCGCTCAACATTCCCGAAACTCATCCGGCCCGCGCGATGCACGACACTTTCTATTTCCCGCAGACCGATGAAGCCGGCATGGCCAAATTGCTGCGCACCCATACTTCACCGGTACAGATCCGGACGATGATGGATGTTGCAAAACAGACAAATGGCGCTGGCGAACCGATATACCTGATCGCGCCCGGACGCACCTATCGCAGCGACAGCGACGCCACCCATACGCCGATGTTCCATCAGGTCGAGGGGCTCGTAATCGACAAGGGCATCCACATGGGCCATCTCAAATGGACCCTGGAAACCTTCGTCCGCGCTTTCTTCGAGCGCGACGATATCGAATTGCGTCTGCGCCCGAGTTACTTTCCGTTCACCGAACCCAGCGCCGAAGTCGATGTCGGCTTTTCGGTCGAAAAAGGCCGTCGGATTATCGGCGGTGACTCCCGCAGCAACGAGGGCGGCTGGATGGAGATACTGGGTTCAGGCATGGTCCACCCCAATGTCATCCGCAATTGCGGGCTCGATCCCGATGTCTGGCAGGGCTTTGCCTTCGGCTGCGGCATCGACCGGCTGGCGATGCTGAAATATGGCATGGACGATCTGCGCGCCTTTTTCGACGGCGACCTGCGCTGGGCCGATCATTATGGTTTTGACGCGCTCGACGTCCCCACATTGAGCGGAGGAGTCGGCGCATGAAATTTTCCCTAAGCTGGCTCAAGGCCCATCTCGACACCGACGCAAGCCTGACCGAGATCACGGAAAAATTGACCGATATCGGTCTGGAACTGGAGGGTCTTGAAAACCCTGCCGATGCCCTGCGCCCGTTCCGCGTCGCCAAGGTCATCGAAGCCGGACCGCATCCCAATGCCGACAAGCTGCAGTTGCTGAAGGTTGACGATGGCAGCGCCGAGCCGTGGCAGGTCGTCTGCGGCGCGCCCAATGCGCGCAAGGACATGGTCGGTGTCTTCGGCCCTCCGGGCACCTATATTCCCGGCAGCGACTTCACGCTGAAACCCGCAAAAATCCGCGATGTCGAGAGTTTCGGCATGATGTGCAGCGCGCGCGAGCTGGAGCTGGGCGAGGACCATGACGGGATCATCGAACTGCCGTCTGATGCGCCGGTTGGCACCAGCTATGCGGATTATGCCCAGCTCGACGATCCAGTTCTCGACGTCGCGATCACGCCCAATCGCCAGGATTGCATGGGCGTGCGCGGCATTGCCCGGGATCTTGCGGCCAGCGGACTGGGCACGCTCAAACCGCTCGCGCTGCCTACGGTGCAGCGTGGGGGAGCGGGTCCGGATATTGCCATAGAAGACACAGAAGGCTGCCCCGCCTTCTTCGGTTGCACCGTCATGGGTGTTACCAACGGCGCGTCACCGGACTGGATGCAGGCACGACTGAAATCCGCCGGCCAGAAACCGATCTCGGCACTCGTCGACATCACCAATTATGTCACCCTCGATCAGGGTCGTCCGCTGCACGTCTATGACGTTGCCAAATTGCAAGGCGGTCTGGTCGCGCGCAAGGCCGAGAACGGCGAAAAGCTGATGGCCTTGAACGACAAGGAATATACGCTCGACGAAACCATGACCGTGATCGCCGATCAGGCCGGCGCGCATGGCATTGGCGGAATCATGGGCGGCGCGACCAACGGTACCGACGAGAATACGACCGATGTGCTGATCGAATGCGCCTATTTCGACCCCGCCCATATCGCCCGCACCGGGCAAAAACTCATGCTGACAAGCGATGCCCGGCAGCGCTTCGAGCGCGGCGTCGATCCGGCCTTTCTGGAAGAGGGCATCGGCATTGCCACGGCATTGGTACAGGAACTTTGCGGCGGCACGGCGAGTGAGATCACCCGCGCCGGTGAAGCGCCGACAGAGCAGAATGTCATCGCTTATGATCCGGGCCAATGCGCTTCGCTCGGCGGACTGGACGTCACTCCGGACCGGCAGAAAGCGATCTTGGAAGCCTTGGGTTTTGTGGTGGATAGCAACTGGCAGGTCACCGTCCCGACATGGCGTCGCGATGTCCACGGCTGGCAGGATCTGGTCGAGGAAGTCATCCGCATCGAGGGGCTCGACAATATCCCGTCGACTCCGCTTCCGCGCAAGCCGGGCGTTGCCAAGCCGACCGCCTCGCCAGAGCAACTGGCCGAACGCAAGGCCCGTAGGGCAGCGGCGGCACGCGGCCTCAACGAAGTCGTCAACTGGAGCTTCATTTCCGAGAAGGAAGCCGCGCCCTTTGGCGGCGGCACATGGTCGCTCGCCAACCCGATAAGCGAAGACATGAAGGTCATGCGGCCCTCGCTGCTCCCGGGCCTGCTCGCGGCAGCCCAACGCAACGCGGCGCGCGGCGCCTCGTCTATTCGCCTGTTCGAAGTCGGACGCCGCTATCTGGAAAGCAGCGAGCATCCGACCATTGGTCTGTTGCTGACCGGTGAAAACCGCGCTCGGAGCTGGCAGTCCGGCGCCACAACCAAATTCGACGCTTATGATGCCAAGGCGGAAGTACTCGCGATATTGGACGCCGCCGGTGCGCCGACGGACAAGCTGATGGATTTTGCCGAAGCCGGCGATCATTATCATCCCGGCCAGTCGGGCACCTTGCGCCTCGGGCCGAAGAAGATTCTCGCGGCTTACGGGGTGCTCCACCCCTCGACGACCAAGGCGATGGGCTTCAAGGGATCGGCCGTGGCTGCCGAGATTTTCCTCGACGCAATCCCGCTGAAGAAGAAATCCGGCCATATGCGCGACGCCTTTGCGCCACCGGCGCTGCAGGCCGTGACCCGCGACTTCGCCTTCATCGTCGATGCGGACGTGGCAGCCGGCGATCTGGTACGCGCGGTCAAGGGCGCGGACAAGAAACTGATCACCGATGCGCGGATTTTCGACCTCTTCGAAGGACCAAGCGTGGGCGAAGGCAAGAAATCGCTGGCGGTGGAAGTAACGCTGCAACCGATGGATGCGACGTTGACAGAAGAGGATCTGAAGTCGCTGTCGGACAAGGTTGTCGCTAATGCGACGAAATTGGGCGCTGAATTGAGAGGATAGTCTAAGCAAATAATTGCAGCGTTAGCTGCACCTCAGCTCTTTTGGGTTCACGCGAAGCCGCGAAGGCGCAAAGAATTGGCGGTTGTCAGAAACTCTTCGTGTCTTCGCGGCTTCGCGTGACAAATTTGGAATACACCTCCCGCTACGCGGGAAAGAAAAGTGAAGTAAAATGACCAAACCACGCCGCACATTCGCGATCATCTCCCACCCCGATGCGGGTAAGACGACGCTGACCGAGAAGCTGCTCTTGAAGGGCGGCGCTATCCATCTGGCGGGCGAGGTCAAGGCGAGGGGCGACAACCGGCGGGCGCGGTCCGACTGGATGAAGATCGAGCAGCAGCGCGGAATTTCCGTGACCAGCTCCGTCATGACCTTCGAGCGCAACGGCATTGTCTTCAACCTGCTCGACACGCCGGGCCATGAGGATTTTTCCGAGGACACCTATCGCACGCTGACCGCGGTCGACAGCGCGATCATGGTGATCGATGCCGCGAGCGGTATCGAGGCGCAGACGCTCAAGCTGTTCGAAGTCTGCCGGCTACGCAGCGTGCCGATCATCACCTTCGTCAACAAGGTCGATCGCGAAGGCCGCGATCCGTTCGAATTACTCGACGAGGTTGCTGACAAATTGGCGCTCGACGTCTGTCCGATGAGCTGGCCCGCAGGTATGGGCGGGCAGTTTGAGGGCGTCTACGATCTGGTCAACAATCAGCTGCATCAACCGACCGGCGACAGCAAGCAATATGACGGTGTGACCCGGCAATTTACCGGTCTCGACGATCCCAAGCTGGCCGAGGTTCTGAGCGAAAGCGCGCTCGAACGGCTGACCAGCGAGGGCGAACTGGCGCAGGGCGGCTATAGCGGCTTCGATCTCGAAGCTTACCAAAATGGTGACCTGACGCCCGTATTTTTCGGTTCAGCTCTCAAGCAATTCGGCGTCGAGGAGCTGATCGAGGCGATTGCCGACTATGCACCATCGCCCCGCCCACAACCCGCTGATCCGGCTCCGATTGATCCGGCTAGCAGCGATGTCACCGGCTTCATTTTCAAGATTCAGGCCAATATGGACCCGCAGCACCGCGACCGGATCGCCTTCATGCGACTCTGCTCGGGCGAGTTCAAACGCGGTATGAAGCTGACGCCCTCGGGTCTCGGCAAGCCGATTGCGATCCACTCGCCGATCCTGTTTTTCGCGCAGGACCGCGAGATTGCCGACACTGCGGAACCGGGTGATATCATCGGCATCCCCAATCACGGCACCCTGCGGGTCGGCGATACCTTGTCCGAGAAAAACCAGGTGCGTATCACGGGCCTGCCCAATTTCGCTCCTGAAATCCTCCGCCGCGTGATCCTGCGCGATCCGACCAAGACCAAGCAACTGCGCAAGGCGCTCGATGATCTGAGCGAAGAAGGCGTCGTGCAGGTCTTCTATCCCGAAATCGGTGCCAACTGGATCATCGGTGTGGTCGGGCAGTTGCAGCTGGAAGTGCTGGTTTCCCGGCTCGAGGCCGAATATAAGGTCGACGCCTATCTGGAACAGGCCCCGTTCGAAACCGCCCGCTGGATCAGCGGCGACGAAGCAATCGTCGATGCCTTTGCCAATATCAACCAGAGCGCCCTCGCCAAGGATCGCGACAATAATCTGGTGTTCCTAGCAAGAAGCGCATGGGATGTCGGCTATCAGGAAGAGCGCAATCCTGACCTAAAGTTCAGCACGACGCGGGAGCGTTAATCCGCTAGAGCCCGGTCATGGCGAGCAGATCGACAACCGAAAAAGCCTTCCAGGCGATCACCATCGATGATGAAGGCCGCGTCTGCGCCGATATTCCGGAAAGCGCATGCAATCAGGAACCGGGCAATTTCTTCAAACATGTCGGATCGCTCGCGCTTACCAAGAGCGCCGACGGGCTGATTGACCCGAAGCTGGTGCTCAGCTGGCTTATGACATCGCTGGGCGCGCCGGTGGCGCTGATCGGGCTGCTGGTGCCGGTCAGGGAAGCGGGAGCGTTGTTACCCCAGCTGTTAACCGCAGGATTTCTGAGGCGTCTGCAACGTCGCAAATGGGCCTGGGCAGCTGGTTCGCTGGTGCAAGGCCTGGCCGCCGCCGCTATCGGGCTTGTCGCGATTTCCATGACCGGTGTTGCCGCAGGCTGGGCAATGGTCATCGCGCTGGCCATATTGGCACTGGCGCGCAGTATCTGCTCGGTCTGCTACAAGGACGTGCTCGGCAAGACCATCGACAAATCCCGGCGCGGGACCGCAACCGGACTGGCCGGCTCGATCGCGTCGGTAAGCGTCATTGTCTATGCGCTCATTCTGTCTTCCAATCTTGTCGACCGCATGCTGCTGGTCACCGGCGGCCTGTTTCTGGCCGGGGCGGCATGGATTGTCGCAGCCCTCCTGTTCGCCACATTGCAGGAAGAGGCGGGCGCGACAGAAGGCGGGAAAACCGCGCTCAAGGAAGCGTTCAACAATTTCAGCTATCTGCGCGACGATCGGCAGCTGCTCCGCTTCATCCTGACGCGCGGCCTCCTGACCGCCACCGCGCTGGCACCGCCGTTCATGATCGCGGTCGGGAGCGAGGCCGGGGAAGGCTATGACAAGCTCGGCTTTCTGGTGCTCGCCTCGGCACTGGCCAGCCTGTGCAGCAGCTTTGTCTGGGGCCGACTCTCGGATCGGTCCAGCCGGAAGGTAATGGTGTTCTCGGCGCTGGTTGCTGCCGTTATATTGGCCGTAACAAGCTGGCTTGCCTTTGTCGGGACATTGGGCGGCGGTTTCATATTGCCGGTGCTGCTGTTCGGCCTGATGATCGCCTATCAAGGCGTCCGTCTCGGGCGATCAACCCATCTTGTCGACATGGCCGACAAGGACACACGCGCCGCCTATACCGCGCTGTCGAACACGATCATCGGCCTGCTGTTGCTTGCCGGCGGGGTCTTCAGTCTGATCGCCAACTGGTTTGGCGGAGAAGTCGTGCTGGCGATCATGGCGGGGATGAGCGGACTGGCTATATTGGCTGCTTGGGGGCTGGAAGAAGTGCAGCGGGGGACAAAGTAATCCCAGCGAAGATTTCCATATAAGCGGTCGCCCCAGCGAAGGCTGGGGCCTAAACCAAGCTCGCGAATTTCGCCTCCATTGGGTTGGATCGCAGCCTTCGCCGGGACGACAAGTTACCCCCTGAGCAGGAACACCGCATGTTCCGCCAGCAGGTTCGCCATGCCGCGCCCGGTCTGCTTGTCGCCGCTCAGGAACCACTGGCCTTCCTGTGCATATTTGCCATCCTGCACCAGCGCGCGGAAATCGTCGATCGTGACATGGTGGATATTCGGCGTGTCGTACCAGCTTTGCGGAATCAGGCGGGTTACCGGCATCCGGCCGCCGAACATCAGCGAGCTGCGCACACGCCAATGGGCAAAATTGGGAAAGCTTACAAAGGCCTGCTGGCCGATCCGCAGCAGCTGGTCGAGCATGACATCAGGCCGGTGGGTGGTCTGCAGCGTCTGGCTGAGGACCGCATAGTCGAAACTGCCGTCGGGATAGGTGGCCAGATCGGTGTCGGCATCGCCCTGCACCACCGAGAGACCCTTGCCGACCGCGCTGGCTACATTGACCGGATCAATCTCCAGCCCGCGCGCATCGCAGCCTTTTTCGTCGCGCAGCGCCGCCATCAGCGCGCCGTCGCCACAGCCGATATCGAGCACCCGGCTGCCGGGCGTAATATTGTCGGCGATAATCTGCAGATCGGGACGGAGTTTGGTCATGCGGCGCGCTGCCCGAAACGGAAGACAGAAGATTTTTGCGCACGAAGACACGAAGGCACGAAGGGAAGAATATGCGATTTCTTCTTTGTGCCTTTGTGGCTTTGTGCGAGTCCACTACTCCGCAACGACAGTTTGATAATAGGACCTGCGGTCATTTTCCTTCCCCCGCCTTCAGAAACCCGTCGACAATCCGGTTCATCTCGGGATTTTCCAACAGGAAGCTGTCATGGCCGAAGGGGCTCGACAATTCCATGAAGCTGACCGCGGCACCAGCGGCGTTGAGCGCGTGGACAATCGCCCGGCTTTCGCTGGTCGGGTATAGCCAATCGGTGTCGAAGCTGATCAGGCAGAAACGGGTCTGCGACCCCCTGAACGCATTGGCCAGCGCCCCGCCATGGGCTTCGGCGAGATCGAAATAGTCCATCGCCCGGGTGATATAGAGATAGCTGTTGGCATCGAAGCGGTCGACAAAGCTGATCCCCTGATGGCGCAGGTAGCTTTCGACCTGGAAATCTGCGTCGAAACCGAAGGTCTTGGCCTCCCGGTCCTGCAGGCGGCGGCCGAATTTCTCGGTCAGGCCCGCTTCGGAGAGATAGGTGATATGTGCCGCCATACGGGCGACCGCGAGGCCGCTGCTCGGCGGGTCGTCGTCGGCATAATAAGCCCCGCCGCGCCAGCGCGGGTCGGCCATGATCGCCTGCCGTCCGACTTCGTGAAAGGCGATATTCTGGGCGCTGTGGCGCGCCGCCGAAGCGATGATCACTGCCGATTTGACCCGCTCGGGATAGAGCGCGGCCCAGCTTATCGCCTGCATCCCGCCCATCGAGCCGCCGACGACCGCATGCAGCCGCTCGATCCCGAGATGGTCGAGCAGCATCGCCTGCGCCCGCACCATATCGGCGATGGTCAGCACCGGAAAGTCCATCCCCCAGGGCTCGTCGGTGGCCGGATTGATCGTCGCCGGACCCGAGCTGCCGAGACAGCTGCCGATCACATTGGCACAAATGACGAAATGGCGATCCGTATCGACCGGCCTGCCGGGACCGACCATATCGGTCCACCAGCCAGGCTTGCCGGTCAGCGGATGTTTTGAAGCGACATATTGATCCATGGTCAAGGCATGGCAGATCAGGATCGCGTTGCTGGCGTCCGCATTGAGATTTCCGTAGGTTTCATAGGCATATTCGACCGGCGCGAGGCTCGTCCCGCTGTCCAGTGGCAACGGTCCCAGCAAGCGGACCTGCCTGTTCAATCCATAACGCGTATCTTCACTCATGATCAGAGGAGCTAAGCGGCGAATTCCCGACCGTCAAATGATAATGCTGTTGACTGACAGGCCGCAGGGGTTAGTCCGGCGACAGAGATTATCTCCAGACAAGCAGGCCAAGCCAATGAGCACACCAAAACCAAAAGACTGGATCATGGGAATCGCACCCTATGTGCCGGGCAAGTCGAGCGGCGATGACGGCAAGAAGCTGGTCAAGCTTTCGGCCAACGAGAACCCGCTGGGATGCAGTCCGGAAGCGACCGCGGCGTTGAACGCGGCCTCCGCGTTCGTCGACCGCTATCCCGATCCCGGCTCGACCAAATTGCGCGAAGCGATCGCCGCCAAATATGACCTCGATCCGGCGCGGATCATTTGCGGCACCGGTTCCGACGAAGTGCTCCACCTCGCCGCCAACGCGTTCAGCGGACCGGGCGACGAGATCATCTATGTCCGCTATGGCTTTGCGGTCTATGATATTGCCGCGCGGCGCTACGGCGGCACCCCGGTGATTGCCGATGACAAGGATTATGGCACCGATGTCGATGCGATACTCGCCAAGGTCAACGACCAGACGCGGGTGGTGTTCATCGCCAACCCCAATAATCCCACCGGCACATTTTCCAGCCGCGAGGAGATCGCGCGCCTGCAGGCCGAACTGCCGGGCCATGTCCTGCTGGTGCTCGACGGCGCCTATGCCGAATATCTCGTCGCGGACGAAGACGATGGCGCGCTCGGCCTGGCCGAGACCAAGGCCAATGTCCTGGTCACCCGCACCTTTTCCAAGATCCACGGCCTGGCCGCCGAACGGATCGGCTGGGGCTATGCTTCGGCAGAGATTATCGACGCGATGAACCGCATCCGCCTGCCCTTCAACGTCACCACCGCCGGTCAGCAAGCCGCCCTCGCCGCTCTCGCCGCCGACGATTTTGTCGCCGCGAGCCGCAAGCATAATGCGAAATGGCGGCAATGGCTGAGCGAAGAGTGCAGCGCGCTTGGCAATCACGGCCTCCGCGTCATCCCGAGCCACACCAACTTCCTGCTCGTCCTGTTCGAGGGCGAGGTTACCGCCGAGCAGGCCAATGCTGCCCTGCTCGACAAGGGCTATGCCGTGCGCTGGCTGCCCGGACAGGGGCTGGTCAACGGCTTGCGCATGACCATCGGCACGGAACTCGAAACCCGCGGTCTGGCCAAAGCCCTGCGCGAAATACTGGCTGACGCCGGCTGATGCTGCCCTTTGCCAATATCTCGATCATCGGTCTCGGGCTGATCGGCTCTTCCATCGCCCATGCCGTGCGGGAATCCATGCCGTCGGCGCGCATTACCGGCTTTGACGCTGATCCGGCGGTGCGAGCGCGGGTTATCGAACTCGGCTTTTGCGACGATGTCAGCGACAGCGCCGGCGCAGCGGTCACCGATGCCGGCCTTGTCATGCTCTGCGTCCCGGTCGGCGTGATCGCGGATGTTGCCGCCGAACTCGCCGTCGACCTGCCCGATGACGCGATCATCAGCGATGTCGGGTCATCCAAGGAAATAGTGTTGGCCGCGCTCACCGATGCGCTTCCCGGCGCGCGGATCATCCCCGCCCACCCGGTCGCCGGTACCGAGCATAGCGGTCCGGATGCCGGATTCGCGACCCTGTTCCACGAGCGCTGGTGCATCCTGACCCCGCCCGAAGATGCCGCCAAGGCCGATATCGAGCAAGTGAAGGCCTTCTGGGAGAAGCTTGGTGCCAATGTCGAGATCATGGGCGCCAAACATCATGATCTGGTCCTTGCCGTTACCAGCCATCTGCCCCATCTGATCGCCTATACCATCGTCGGCACCGCATCGGATCTCGAAGACGTGACCCGCAGCGAAGTAATCAAATATTCCGCCGGCGGTTTCCGCGACTTCACCCGGATCGCGGCCTCCGACCCGACGATGTGGCGCGACGTCTTCCTGTCCAACAAGGAAGCGGTGCTGGAAATGCTCCAGCGCTTCTCGGAAGATCTGACCGCGCTGCAACGCGCGATCCGCTGGGACAAGGGCGACGAACTGTTCGATCTCTTCTCCAAGACCCGCGCCATCCGCCGCCGGATTATCGAAGAAGGCCAGGACGACGCCGCGCCCGATTTCGGCCGTACCCACGATTAGAAGACCTCTCTTGGTGCCGATGGCAGCCAAGCGATTGCAGAGACATTTCCCGTGGTCGCACAAGCTTGACCGGTGCTGCACCCCTCGGCAACTTTACAGAGGTGAGCCGGGAATCATTGCAGCGGCAACCGCGTCCGGCGGGCAGCAGCGTACGGCCACTGCACGCTGCCACCGTGACCCTCCTCTATTCCAGAATCCCGAAAACGAACTTTTACAATGGGATATACAATGCTGCGAAATTCACTACGGTGCGAGAATACTTGGCGGTAACAATCAGTCGGGAAAAGCATTAGGAGTCTGAATTTGGCCGAAGCTACAGCGGATAATGTCGCGCATTCGAGCAATGGTGGAAGCCCGGAAACGGGATATGGCACCAAAAACTACCGCAATTATATTCTCGGAATATTGCTCACCGTCTATATTTTCAATTTCATCGATCGCACGATCATCAACATATTGACCGAGCCGATCAAGGAGAGCTTCGGGGTTGAAGACTGGCAGATGGGGCTGCTTGGCGGCCCGGCTTTTGCGATCCTCTACACATTTGTCGGCATCCCGATTGCGCGCTTCTCCGAAAAGAATCACCGGGTCTGGATCATTGCCGGATCGGTGGCGCTATGGAGCCTGATGACGGTCTTGTGCGGCTTTGCAACCAGCTTCATCGCGCTGTTCATATTCCGTATCGGCGTCAGCATCGGCGAGGCGGGCTGCTCGCCACCGGCCAATTCGATCATTGCCGACTATTTTGTGCCCAAGGAGCGCTCGACCGCCGTTTCGGTCTATGCATTGGGGATCCCGCTCGGCGGCATGGTCGCTTATGTTTTCGGCGGTTTCATTGTCGGCAGCCTCGACGGCCCCACTGTCGCCGCGATGCTCAGCAGCTGGAACTGGACCTGGGCCGTCAATGCGCTGGACTGGCAAAATATCGAAGGATGGCGGGTGGCTTTCGTGGTCGTCGGTGTTCCCGGGCTTCTTGTCGCCTTGATCGTCAAGATGACGATCAAGGAACCGCCCCGCGGCTATACCGACCCGGTGGAAATGCAGAACAAGGACCAGGTCGGCTTTCGTGAAGTATTGAAAATCCTGTCCCAGAAGCCGGCCTATTGGCATGTCACCATGGGCGTGACCATTGCCTCGTTCGTCAATTATGGCGTCGGCCAGTTCTTCGTGTCCTTCCTGATCCGGACCCACGAGCTGTCGATATTCGACGCGTCGGTCAAGGTCGCACTGGCCCTGGCCGTCATGGCATCGATCGGCACCTATATGTCGGGTTTTCTGGCGGACAAATATGCCGAGCGTTTCCCCAAGGCCCTGGCGCTTATCCCGATGTTCGCGCTGCTCGGCGTCATACCCATGCACGTCGTCGGCTATCTCGCCGAATCCCTGTGGCTAGCAATTCCGCTGATGATGGTCGGCCAGATGCTGCTCTACACCTATCTCTGTCCGCTCTATGCGGTGCCGAGCGGGGTGGTCGACAGCAGAATGAGAGCGACGGCGGTTGCCGTCACCCTGTTCATCGTCAACCTGCTCGGTTACGGCCTCGGACCGCCGCTGATCGGCGGCCTGTCGACGATATTGAACGCGACATTCCTGTCGGGAATGGATCCGGCGCTGACGCTGGAAGCGTGCAAGGGAAGCAATCTTGCGGTAGCCGCCCAGGCCGCTTGCGATTCGGCCAATGCCGACGGACTGCAATGGTCGATGATCCTGTTCAAATGCCTCTATCTATGGGCGGTGTTCCATTTCTACATGGCCAGCCGCACGATCCAGCGTGACATGGGGCGCTAGGGCTCAGGTCAGATGACGGAGACATTCTGCTTTCTGCAGCAGCTTCTCCGCCATCCGGTGGCGGTCGCTGAAATGGAATTGTCGACTATTCGGTAGTCTTGCCGTCGAAATGCTCATGCTCGTTTGCCGCATCGGCGGCGGTGGCATGTACGGTTCCGTCGATATGCTCGGGCGGACCGTAGATGGTGTAAAGCCGAAGCGGCTCCGTACCGGTGTTAACGACATTATGGCTGGCACCCTGCGGCACGATGATGCCGTCATCGGCCTTCACCTGGTTCGCTTTGCCATCAATCCAGATTTCGCCGCTACCCTCTTCGATCCGGAAAAACTGGTCGCGATCATCATGGACCTCTTCGCCGATCTCGTCGCCGGGCTGAAGCGTCATCAGCACTAGCTGCAGATTATGCCCGGTGTAGAGCACCCGGCGAAAGTCATCATTCTGCTCCGTCAGCGCTTCGATATTGTCGACAAATCCCTGCATGTGAATATATCCTTTCGTGGGGAAACCCGTTGCGTCGTGCAAACGACTATTCGGTTTCACCGCTTTCGGCCATTTCTTTTTCCCATGTCTCCTTTGCCGCAACCTGCGCAGCTTTGCTCGCATCTGCGGTAGCAGCGGCAGCCTTGATCACCGCTTCTTGCGCTGAGTCTGCGGCCTTTTTCGCAGCAGCAGTATCGGCTTCCAGTCCTGCCATAAGCGACGCATTGGTTTCGCGAACGGCTTCACCGGTTGCGGTCACCGCCTCTTTCATCAAATCCTGGGCTTTCCGGGCATTTTCATTCGCCGCCAGATCCAACTTGCTGTTGGCCGTCAAAATCTTGGCCTGAGCCCGTTTGGCAGCCGCTTCCACGCTGATCGCCATCTGGGCGGCGGCCTCCTTGTCTTTCTGCGCTTCGGAACAGACCGCCAGCTTGGCCGCCATCACCGCCATTCTGGCGGCATCATGCGCCTCCAGTGCCGCCTGGCTCGCATCATGTGCTGCAGCGTCCATGCTGTCCCGGGCGTCGTCCAGCGCGTCATATTCGGATGAGGCGCATTCTGCCTGATCATCATTTTCTGCTTTCGGGGTGCAGCCCTGAATCGTCAGGGAAAGGGCCAGCACGGTCGCGACGGTCGATATTCTCTTGTTCATGGCTCGGACTCCAGAATGGCAATGGTGAATCAATGGAACAAGCTGTCTTCCATCGCTTCGGGATGAGTCTCAAAAACAATATCTGCGGCAATTTGTAACTACGTAATTCCCGCAAGTCCGCGCCCTGAAATGAATTTCAACGGGCCTGCAACCGTTCCAGCGCAAGATTGATTTCCTGCAGGCGATCACCGTTTTGGGCTGGCTTCATGCCGTCATCCGATGCGATCTCGAGCTGCTTTTCGCCATAAGCCCAGCGTTTGAGAATATCTCTCTGGATGGAGAGCGGAAGCTCCGTTGCCAACAGCTTGGCCGGGCTCGGAAATATGCTGGCGGGATTACCCAGCAGCGCCTCGATATCCCAGTTCTGCGCTTTCGCTTCGGACCGCAATTTTTCGCGGTCAATGTCCCGGTCGATCCTTGCCTTGACGTCCTGCTCCGTGGGCAGAACTTCACCGGCAATATAATATTCGCCACTTGGAAGGAAAGAATAGGGCACGCCACGATAGGCCTGCAGTTCGCCGGCAAATTCCGCGCCATTATAGCGCTCCTCCAGGGCAGCATGGGTCGCTGGAAGATCGTGAACATGCACGTCCGATCCGCTATGGTTGGCGAGAATTTCTATCGCGTGCTTTTCATCGGCCGCGCTCCAGGTCCGGACCCAGAGAAGCAGGCCGCCGCGTTCGAGCTGATCTTCGATATAATCGGCATGATGCTGTCCGATAATCTTGGCCAGCACTCCGCCGATCGCACCGCCACCGACCCCGCCGGCAGCGGCGGCAATGATTGCCGCGCCGATAGCACCGCCCGACGCGACCACCGCGGTGAGACTCGCCAGCGCGCCGACATAGATGAATCCGCCAAAGACACCGCCTTCAGCGTCGCCGATGGTGTTCGTCGAAATATAGGCAGTGGTGGGAACAGTCGCATCATCTTCCAGCTCCGTTACCGAAGCGAAGCCGTGGCCCAGTTCCTTTTGCACCGAGGACAGCGGAGCGAGTAGACTAAGTTCCGAACGGTCGAAACCGTGCGACAGCAAATCGTCAACAGCAGCCTGAAGCGTGCGTTCGGATGGAAAGACACCAACCGCTTCGCGGACGGTAGGGGTTTTTTGCTCGGCCATATCATCTTCTCCCGGTGTGGATTGCGGACGGGGACAAGATCGAAAGCTGCCCGCGCATCAGCTACCATGGCTGATAGTCCTAACCCGCTATCGACGGCAGATAACCACGTAATGTTCCGTAGAAGCGGCCCGGCGAAGCCAGGTTGGCACCATCCCGTTCAGCCCCGAAAAGCACTGCTTCCGGCAGAAAATGATGGGGCGAAAGACTCTCTGCCTTCACCGAAGCAGCGACGGGCCGCCTGCGCTCAGTCGTTCAACATATTGATCGCCTTGTGCACCCGGTCGCGGATATCGTCGCGCTCGAGGCCGGGCTCGATCTCCGGCTGCACTTCATAGGTGATCACGCCGCTTTTCTGGACGAACGTGTCGCGCGGGGAGACGATGCCGCTGTTCAGCGCCACCGGGACCAGAGGAATGCCCATCAGCTTGTAGATGCCGGCAAATCCGGTCTGCAGTTCGGGTCGTTCACCATGATGGGCGCGGCTGCCTTCGGCGAAGATGACGATCGGCCGGCCTTCGGCGACGGCTTTCTTGGCTTGCTTGATGATCTGCCGCATTGCCGCGCCGCCGCCGTCGCGGTCGATGCCGAGCAGGCCGTGTCTGGTCGCAATCCATCCCCATAGCGGGATCACCAGCAGTTCCTTCTTGGCGATCACCACCGGCTTGTCGAAATGGCGAAGCAGGTCGATTGTTTCGAACATGCTTTCATGCTTGAAGACATAGAGCAGAGGCTCGTTGCGGATCTCGCCCTTGACCTCGACCCGGATGCCGAGGATCAGGCGGGCGCAGAGATAATGGTATCGGCTCCAATATTGCGCCATATAATAGATGGTTCTGGGCCAGAAGAACGCGCCGATGAACGTGGCGATGATGATCGGGACCGAGCCGATATAGAAGACCGCCATGAAAATCAGGGAACGGATGAGCGCCAGCATCTCAGACGCCTGCCAGAGCGGCCAGGCGGCGCATCAGATATTTGTTATATTCGGTGAACAGGGTGCGCAGCGACGGCTGGGTCTGCACCGCGTCGGACAATATCAGGACATCCGGCGGCATCGCACGCTCCAGCTCCAGCCGGGCGCGCCGCATATGCCAGTCGGAGGTTACCAGACGGACCGACTTGTCGCCCCGCCGCGCCGCCCAGCGCGCGATCTCGAGCGCGTTGGAACGCGTGTCCACCGCCTGGAAACCAAGATCGATACAGCAAGCGAAAAGATCGTCCGAGCGGTCATATTCCGCCGCCAGTTCCGCCGGCTTCACGTCGCGATCGACCCCGGAGATCAACAGGCGGCTTGCCGACTTTGCTTCCAGTATATCGAGCGCGCGGTCAATCCGGCCGCCTCCTCCGGTCAGCACCACAACCGAACCGGTATGGGCATCATCGACCGCCGGACGCGGCAGATCGATGGCAAACCAGGCAAATCCCATGATCCACAACAGAAGCAGGAAAGAGAAAAGGCGCAAAATCATTCCGGCGGGCTACACAATCTTTTTCAGGGCGCCGATAACCGTCCATCTGGCGGTTATCATGGCAAGGAACATCCCCAATATCGGAATGACAGCAATTATCAACCAGCTCCACCAGTCGAGACCGACCGACTGGACGAGACCGGAGCCGAGCGCCGACAATTGCCCGCTGATCAGCCAGATGATCGCACCACCCCCGACCAGTCCGATCAATCCGCCAAGCAGCGCATCGAGCGCGATCCGCCGCTGGAACAATCGGCTGATCTGCTCGTCCGTCCCGCCAAGCAGATGCACCACCGCGATGGTTTCGCCATGGGTATTGAGCGCCGATCGCGCAGAGATGATCACCGCAGAAGCCGTCGCCAGAGCGAGCAGGGCGACCAGTCCGAAGGCTATCCACTGAAAGGACCGCACCAGAGAGATTACCGGGGCGATATAGCCGCTGCTCGGCTCGATCCGGGCACCCGGCGCAATCCGTTGCAGGTCACTGCGCAGCGATTGATATTCGGCATCCGTAGCGGCGCGGGCAAGCTTGACATCGACCAGGGCCGGCAGCGGAATATCCTCTCCCAGATCCTGCGTGCCCAGCCATGGTTCGATCAGGGCCTCTATTTCTTCCGGCGGCAACACCCGAACCTCTTCGACCAGCGGTATCGAGCGCAAGCGCTCGGCCACCGCCGCTGCCTGATCGCTGCGGATTTCACTATTGGCCTCGACAATCTGCACCGTGGCCCGGCTCGAGAGCTCGTCCGACACATCGCCCATCGCGCGGGTCATAGCGAGCCCGGCCGCCGCCGCAAGGACGGTGAGGAAGATCATGATCGCGATGACCCAGGGCATCGGACCAGACAAGCGGCCCTCCGGGATCAGGCGCCGGTCATGTCCGGGAATGACGAAAAATTTGAACATGCGCCCCGCGACCTATTGCTGCTGGTCATTGGGTAGCGGCGGATGGCGCAGCGATCCGGTCGGATCGGCCAACATGCCTTTTTCCAGCCGCATCATCTGCGCGCCCGGTATCTTGCTGAGCAGATGAATGTCATGGGTCGCAACGACAATCGTGGTGCCAAGCGTGTTGAGCGCCTCGAACAATTGCAGCAACCGGATTGCCATGTCGGGATCGACGTTGCCGGTTGGCTCGTCGGCGACCAATATTTCCGGCCGACCGATCACCGCCCGGGCAATCGCCACCCGCTGCTGCTCCCCGCCCGAAAGCGTCGCCGGCCGGGCGGACGTCCGGTCGCCAAGACCGACCCACTCGAGCATCTCTGCCACCGGAACTTCCAGATCCTTCTCGCGAACCCCCGCCACCCGCAAAGGCAAGGCGATATTGTCGAACGCCGAAAGGTGCGGAACAAGACGGAAATCCTGGAAAACAACCCCGATCCGGCGCCGGAAACCGGGCAGGCGCTCGCGCGGCATGGTGACCGCGTCCTCCCCGAACAGCTTGATGATACCGCGACTGGGGCGCTGCGACAGATAGAGCAGTTTCAACAGCGAGGTCTTCCCCGCTCCCGAGGCTCCGGTCAGAAAATAGAAGCTGCCCGGATAGAGGGTGAAGTTGAGATCCGCCAGCGTCTCCGCCCCCGCGCCATAGCGCAGGCCGACATTCTCAAACCGAACAATTTCATCCATTTTTGTTCTACATTCCAATATCGTGGCCCAATATCGCCAGCCCCGGGATCAATAGGCCGGGAAGGCCCTCCAAATCAACTCCGCTATCCCCGCCAGCAAGACTAATTTGCCGGAAAACGCGAAAAATCATGCTTCGGTCTCAAATCGGCCAAGCAGCCACTTGCAGTTTGCCGTCATGGCGTGTTTAGATGGCTGCCATGATCTTGAATTGCCCGGCTTGTAAAACCCGTTATCTCGTGCCCGACAGCGCCATTGGGCTCAATGGCCGTTCGGTGCGCTGCGCGTCCTGTCGCCATAGCTGGTTCCAGGAAGCCGCGCTTCCGGAAAAAGAGCTGGTCGAAGCGGCCGCCAACGGGCCAACGCCCGCACCAGCACCGGCACCTCCGGTTGCCCAGCCGGAACCGGCCGCCAGGACGGACTGGAAAGTGACACCGCCAGCCTCGCCGGTCACGCGATCGACGCCGCCGCCTCCGATTTCGGTGACACCCGAATATGCCGCAAAATCGAGCAGCTTCGCGCACGAACCACCGTTCAAGGCGCGCCGGAACCCGGCGAAATTATGGACCATCGCCGCGGTCGCCTTCGCTACTGTCATATTGGCATCAGGCGCGGCATTATTCTATTTCGGGCCCCCACAGTGGGTTTCGGACTATCAGTTCGCCGCGGCTGAAGAGACGCCGCTGCTGATCGAGCTGAGCCAGAAACAGGACCGCCGGACCCTGCCCGACGGCACCGAATATTTTGCGGCCAGCGGAACAATCATCAATCCGACAACGAGCGACCAGGCGGTCCCGCCGATGCTGGTGATCCTGCGCGATGCCGGTGGCCGGATTGTCTACAGCTGGAAAATGAAAGCGCCCGCACCGTCGCTCGCGCCCGGGGCAAAGATAAATTTCAACGAAGCCAAGCTGGATGTGCCGCGCGCTGCAAGCCAGCTGGAAGTCGGATGGGCTGACCAGGCCCGCGAATAGCCGTCCGGCGGCGACGGCTCAGTGAAATTCCTGCAGCCGGACTTCCCCGCCGCCATCAACGCTGTCGATTTTGCCCGCAGAGCGTATCGTCGCGATCCGGAAGACATTGCGGTCGTCTTTTCCGGTGTCGCCGTTACGCGCGCTTGTCGCCGCTCCGAAATCGATCACTTCCCCGCGCAGGATCGTCGCACTCGCCACCGCCTGCACCCGCGACTGGGAACGAGGCGCTTCGACCGGTGCCCCGTCAGGCGCGGCGCCCAGCAAAAGAAATATGAGAAACAAACCATCCATAAAATGTACAACAGCGCCCCGCCCCCTCCCGGACAAGGTAAATAAAAGGTTAACGGTGCCCCGACGCGCAAGTTTTCTGGCGCAAGGGCTCGCAGTGACAGATAATGTACGGTTACGGGACGATTTCGTTGCCCCGGTTAACATCAAAACCGCCCGGCAGCGAATATCTGTTGCGGCTGCCCGACCCCTTTGCTAGAGGCTCGCGCCTACCCGGGACTCAAGTGTCCCAAGCTAGAGACAGTGCGGTCGTGGCGGAATTGGTAGACGCGCAGCGTTGAGGTCGCTGTGGGGTTAATACCCCGTGGAAGTTCGAGTCTTCTCGACCGCACCAGATAACCAGGAAATTACCGGCCGTATCAATATCGCACGGTCTCCCCCGCTAGTGGCATGGTCGCGGCGATCCTCAGTTCTTCCGAATCTCGGCGCCGTGCGCCTTTATGACGTCATGCATCGACGCGTCCCGGTCAAATATGCCATACCAGCCCTGTGGTTCATGGGGAGGGTCGCCCATATAGGCGGTGTCCCCGCGATGGAAACGACGATCGTCATGGGCCGCTCGCGCTTCGCCATTCCATGCCCAGAAATTGCTGCCGGCAACCGGCCCGCCGGACGCCACGCTATCCTCGACCGCTTGGTAAATCATGGCATAGAAGCGCTCGCGGAACGTGGTCGGTATTTCGGGATCATATAGTTCGCCATCGCGCGGGAAGCCGAATTCCTCAAAGACCAGCGGCTTGCCCATCTCGGTGGCGAGACGGACATGGGTATCGATATAATCAGCCACTTTGGCGGCGCCGGCGTCCCATGTGCCCGCGAGGTCCTTGCCGTCCACCCAGCCCCAGTTGAGCGGCCAGATATGGGCGGTGAGATAATCCATCTCCCGATGCGCCTCGACAAACACATCCTCGCGACCGGCGCTGGCGGTGGTGCCCTCCTGTCCCAGCGATAGCAGATGATTGCCGTCGATCGACCGGATCAGTTTTGCTGTCGCACCGATCCAGGCATAATAATCCGGCAGCGCCCGATCGATCACCTCCGGCGTGACGCCGGGGCGCGGCTCGTTGCAAAGCTGCCAGCTCATCAGGGCGGGATCGTCGCTATAGCGCTGCCCGGTGACTTTATTGGTTCGCCCGACCATATGCCGGACATGATCATGATAGAGGCCGATCGCCTCCTCCGACCGGTAAAAATCGCTGTTCCGGTCGGGGAATTCGGGCCACGGATGGGCCGGATCGTTCATGTCGACATATTCGCCGGTCGCATAGTGAAGATAGGTCATCATACCGCCGGACCATTCCCAGAAATTGGTCAGGCAGAGCACCGCTTTCATGTCGCGCTTCGCCATTTCCGCCATGCAATAGTCCAGACCCTCGAACAGCGTCTCGTTCCAGCTGTCCCTGGTGCGGAAACCCGGCTTTATGCCGGCCTTGAGCGGTCCCTCTTCAGCCGAAGCCATGATCCGCAAATTTGTAATGCCCAATGCCTTCAACCGGTCCAGTTCCCGGACCAGCCGCGGCCGGTCGCCATAAGCCGCGTCGGCACCAAGATAGGCTCCGTACCAGAGATTGGCGCCGACAAACCGGTAGGTTTTGTCATCAAGCGTCAGGCGGCTGCCTTTTCGTTTTACAAAATCCGGAACAGCCGAGCTTGCCGGACTGCAGCCAGCCAGGGATAACAGGGGGACACTAACCCCTGCTGCCAATATCTGACGTCTTGTTGTCTTTATCATACGCTCCGACCCCTCTCCAGATGCCGGTCATGCGTAGCAGAAATGGCGTTCGTTGTCATATTTATGTGGCGACGCGCTGTCCGGGACTGATTTTGTTGCAAAACAGCCGAAAACCGCCTAGGATCGGCAGGTCTGGAAATGTCGGATATTGCGCCCTGACGCCAACGATCAAAGAGAGATTGCCCGCCCCATGAAAGATTCCAGAAAGCGGGCCACAATCATCGACGTCGCAACGGCCGCAAATGTCTCCACCAAAACCGTCTCGAGAGTGTTCAACGACGAACCGCATGTTCGGAAAATATTGCGTGACAAGGTTCTCAAGGCGGCAGCCGAACTGGATTATCATCCCAATATCATGGCCCGCGGCCTGGTCGGACGACGATCCTATCTGCTCGGCCTGATATACGAAAACCCCAGCCCGAACTATGTCGTGGAGCTGCAGAACGGGGCGCTCGATCGGCTGCACGGAGAGAAATACCGCTTGCTCGTGCTGCCAGTGGAATCCGTGGTCGAGGTCGCGGGAAAGATAATGAGCGTCTTGCGGGCGGCGGCTCTCGATGGCGTCATCCTCTCGCCACCCGCCTCCGATCATCCGGGAATCCTGAGCGAGCTTCGGCAGAACGATTTCCCCTTCTCGCGTATCGCTCCCACCCAGTCTCTCGACATTGGGCCCAGCCGGACGACCGACGATGTCGACGCGTCGCGGAAGATGACCGAATATCTGCTCAGCCTCGGTCACACCCGCATCGGCGTCATCAAGGGTGACCCTACCCATCCGTCCAGCGGGGCAAGATTGACCGGTTTTCTGGATGCCCTGAAAGCCGCCGGAGTGTCCCATTCGCCCGATCTGGTCGAGCAGGGCTTCTACACTTATGAATCCGGCCTCGCCGCTGCCCGTAAATTGCTGGATCGCCCGGATCGACCGACCGCCATATTTGCCCAGAATGATGACATGGCGGCGGCGGCAATCATGGCAGCGCGTGATCTCGGCCTGAAGGTACCCGACGACCTGTCCATTTCCGGCTTCGATGACAGTGCGATCGCCCAGATTGTGTGGCCGCGGATTACCACGGTTCATCAGCCGGTATATGACATGGCCCGCGACGCGACCGATGCCTTGATCGCAAAGCTCGAGAACAAGCCGTTTACCATGCTGGAAACGCAGCCATGCGAATTGATCATCCGGGAATCGACGGCGGCACCTGCAGTCCTGTGAGGATCCGGCCATGATCCGGCGCCGCGAACGTCTGAGCTATGCTTCCGGAGATCTGGGGTTCAACCTCGTCTGGCAATCGATCGAACTCTACCTGCTGTTTTTCTATATCCAGATACTGCATTTGCCCTTGGGCGTTGCCGCAGGCATATTTCTGATCGGCGCGGCAATCGACTGGCTTTTCGACCCGGTAATCGGTGCTGTGGCCGATCGCAACGCGGACCGATATCCGATGCGACTGTGGGTTTTTCTGAGCGGTCCTCTCATCGCGGTCGCATTATGGCTGGCCTTCCGGTCGCCCCCGCTCGAAGGAATGGATCTCGCGATCTACGCGACGGTCACCCATGTCGGATTGCGCTTTGCCTATGGTTGCGGCAATATTCCCTATGCAGTGCTGACCGCACGGATCACCGATGATCCGTCTGAACAGCTGAAGTTGACCGGTCTGAGAATGCAGGGTGCCGCATTGGGCGGTCTGACAGCCGCCACCATCTATGCTCTGGTTTCCGGTGGCGACACACCCTTTCTGGTCGGAGCGCTGATTTTGGGCGTGCTCGCACAGCCCTGTTTCCTGATCACCTGGCTCGGGGTCAGGGAGCGCGTGCCCCCGCCACCGTCATCATCCCTGCGCGCTGCCCAGGAAATTGTCCATTATTTCAGACTGGTCGGAAAGAGCAGCGGACTGCGGCGATTGCTGGTAACGATCATAGTCGCCGGATTGAGCACGACGGTAACGGCAAAGGCAATCCTGTTCCTGTTCGACCGCGATTTGCAAAATCCCCAATGGGGCTATTGGGCAGCACTGATGCCGTCCGCCGCCTTGCTGATCACAACGCCCCTGTGGGTGGCCCTGTCATCGCGTATCGGACTGGTAACCACCCTGATTTCTGCGGTTCTTCTGCACGTCGCTGCCCTGGTGACATTATGGATCTTTTATGCACAGAATCTCGCGGTCGCGACCGTCATCCTGGCAATAGCAATTTCGGCGACCTGCGGCATGTCGGTGATGTTCTGGACCATGGTTCCGATCACAATCCGCAATCTCGAAACCGCGCCCGGTGGAACCGGCTGCGCCGCCCGGGTCTACGCCATGTCCAACGTCGCCCGCAAACTGGGGCAGGCGCTGGCACCGCAATTCATCGCCCTGAGCCTGGCCCTGACCGGCGGGGGGGATGCTACGCTCAAGGGCGGCGCCGTTCTGCCCGGTATGATATTGGCATCCCTGATTTGCGGCGTGACCGTGGTCTTTTACCGGCCCCTCCGCAGAGCGGGCAACGGTTTGCCGCGCCCCATGCAATCCTGAACGGTCAGCGCCCGAAGCCTGTTCTCGAAGGCGCGTGGAAGGTTGGGCGCCGATGATCGCCGGGCGTGATCAGCGCTTCGAGAAACTGATCATGGGTAGGGGCTGCACGGGCCAGTTGACCGACCGCTCCGCTCACCTGTCCCATGACATCGCGGACATCGTGAAAATCCGGGATATCCGCTAACGGGTCATAGCTTTTCGGTTTCAACCCCATGCCGCGAGCGACAAAAAACCAGCTCAGGTCATGAAACAGCTCGCGCCGGCGCGAGATGATCCGGCCGCTATTTCCGAACAGTTCCATTTTCTGCGCAAGGCTGTCCGGCAGCGGTGCTTCGCGGACATGATCCCAGAAGGGCTCGCCGATGCGCTGATTGGGATAATAATGGAGCATGAGAAAGTCGCGAATATGCTCGTATTCGGTCAATGTTTCCCGATTATAGGCGGCCTGCAGCGCGGGATCGAAATTGCGATCGGGAAAATAGTCCAGCAACCGGTTCAGACCGGTCACGATCAAGTGGATACTGGTGGATTCCAGCGGCTCCAGAAATCCCGCCGACAATCCGATCGCCACGCAATTGCCGTCCCAGAATTTCTTGCGATGGCCAGCGGTAAATCCGATCACCCGCGGGTCGGCCAGAGGCTTGCCATCCAGCGACCCCACCAGTCGTGCTTGCGCTTCGGAATCGCTGATGAAAGCGCTCGAGTAGACATAGCCATTGCCGACCCGGTTCTGCAGCGGGATGCGCCATTGCCAGCCGGCTTCGCGCGCGGTGGATATCGTATAAGGTGTTCGCGGCCCGACCGCCTCGCTTTGGACTGCTACCGCGCGGTCACAGGGCAGCCAGTTGGTCCAGTCTTCATAGCCGGCATCGAGACCTTGTTCGATCAGCAGTCCGCGAAATCCGGAACAGTCGATGTAGAGGTCTGCAGACACAGATGATCCGTCGTCGCAGTGAAGCTGGTCGATATGACCGCGATCATCGAGGGTCGCACGTTCCACTTTCCGGTCGAGACGGATGATGCCGAGCTGTTCGGAAATCCGGCGCAGATAGGCAGCGACCAATCCGGCATCAAAATGCAAGGCATAAGAGAGAGCGCCGCCTGGAAACTGGCCATCGGCTGGCGGGAAAAGAAACTTGTCCTGCTCTGCCAGCGCGATAGAGGGGCAAAAATCCGCCACTTTGTCATCATGGCCCTGCGCTTCGTTCTTCCACCAATAATGATGGAAAGGCCGCCGGTCGATGGTGACCCCGAAATTGCCAAACGGGTGCCAATAGCTGTGGCCGACCTTCAACCAGTCGCGAAATTCGATTGCCAGTTTGAACGTCGCCTGGGTTTCCCTGACAAAATCGACCGGATCGATTTCGAGCAGCTGGAGAAATTCGAATATCGGCGGGATCGTGGCCTCGCCGACACCGACCGTCGGAATATCGGACGATTCGATCAACTGGATTTCTGTATCGTCCCGGGCGAAGATCCGGCCCAGCAAGCAGGCTGCCGACCAGCCGGCGGTGCCGCCCCCGACAATGGCGATTTTCCTGATCCGGTTCGCGTCAGTCATGACAGCTTTCACGCACTCCCAAGGGCCAGACTGTCACGTATCAGTTTCAGGGCCGGCAAACAAATCTGAAAAAGAGCGGGCCCGTATCGGTGTCGGATACGGGCCCGCGTTAAGGGAGCCTAGAATTTGAACTTGCCGCCCACATAAATCCTGCGAGAGCCGGATTCATAACGGAACGGCAGTTCCGGAAATTGCAGATAGGCAGACTGGTCGGCCTTGGTCAGGTTGATCCCTTCGACAAATACGCCGAAATTCTCGTTAAAGTCATAGGAAATCTGGCCGTCGAGCTGACCATAGGAGCGCTGGTAGATGCCGAGTGTACGTGTTGTCCCGCCATCGCCGAAACCGAAGTTCCCGAGATATTGCTTCGAACGCCATGTATAGGAGGCCCGTGCGGCAAAGCCGTCCCTTTCGAAATAGACCTGCGTGTTGAACGAATGTTTCGAAACACCCGGCAACGGAAGATCGGTATCGAAATCATTGGAACCATCGGTCGTGGTGTCCGAGAAGGTGTAGTTTCCGGTAAAACCCAGTCCGAAATCGAAGGAATATTGTCCCGCAACTTCAAAGCCACGAACCCGACCGCCGGTTCCATTTGCCGGCTGGTTGACTGGTCCCAGGCGACCGCCGCCCTGGTCATTGACGAAGACCGGGACGGTTTCGGTCACAATGAACGAGTCGACCTCTTTCCAGAATGCACCGACCGAGAGCAGGCCATGACGCCCCAGATAGAGCTCGTAGGCCAGATCAAACTGATAGGCACGAAACGGTTCGAGTGCAGCGTTGCCACGCGAGCCATTGGTGAACAGGAACAGATTTTCTGTCGGTGAACCAACCGTGGAATCCCTCGTAAACTGGGTAGAGAAACCCCGACCCAGATCGTCCAGTTTCTGGCGGGCAACGACCCGTGCTGCGGAAAATCTCAGCTTGGAATCATCATTCACGTCCACCACCGCGTTGATGCTAGGCAGGAAGTCCGTGGTGCTCTGGGTTATCGTATCGGTCTGGAAATCACGCAGCACGCCATTCCAGCTATCGGTACCCCAATAGACCGGATCGGCGTTTGACGGCTGATTCTGGTCGACCCGCAATTTGGTGTTCACGATGCGGAGCCCGACATTGATATGATAAGGGTCATCCGGGCTGCCCATATCTGCCATTACATAGGCAGACTTGGTTTCTTCCTTCACGAGATAGGCCTGAAGCGGGTCTTCAAAGAAGCTGAACGGAGTATCGGGATACAGAGCCTGTATCCAGGCCAGAGCGTCCGTCATCTGGGCCCGGTCCTGAACCGTCAGCGATCCGCCGGGAGTATTTTGGCCGCCAGCAAAGTTGGCGATCGTTTCCAGACGCTCCGGATTGGAAAGAAATGACTGGATCGGCGAAATCACGACAGGTGAATTGCCGAAACGGCTGCAGCCCGCAAATGCCGCAGGTTTGTTCGCTTCCGGCAGATCGCAAATCTTGAAACCGATGGCCGGATCCTGGAAATATCCATAAGGCGTCCAGTTATAGGAGAAACCCGGCACCCGCTCCGCATCGGGAATCGCCGATGCATCGATTTCACCCCTGCCCGAATAGTCCGCGAGATAACGACCCGATGCAAACTCGACCTGGCGCTGACCATAACGGAAACCGGCGCTCAACGTGATTGCATTTTCTGCGCTATCGTCGATGTCATAGGCAAAATCCGCCTTGATCGAATGGCCGTCCACTTTCGAACGGTCACCGAAGGCCCAATGCGACTTGAACAGCCCGTAAGCCGGGTTGGAAAACAGGTCGGTCGGCGTGCCGGGTCCAAATCCGAAAACCGGGAATTTCCCATTTTGATAGGTGAAATCCCAGGTCGCCGGAGCCGCTGGATTACCCGCAACCCCATCAACCAGGGCGCCGCCAGCACCGTTCTGCCGGACCGTATAAGCGGTTTGGCGAACATCATTATTCGCCACTTCACGGATCAGGTCGGCGGTGGAATAATTGGCGGCAATTTTTGCGCGGAAATTGCTTCCATTGTCATAATCAATGCCGAACTGGAGATTGTCGGATTTGATATCGGAAATATCGACGAATGAAATCGCCTCCGCCGAATTGGCCTGAACCGTTCCGCTTTGGAGAATGCCATTGCTGTCGATGCTTGCTCCGGGACGCAGTTGCAGCAATTCACCCTGGCCAAACGGGAATTTGAGCGACACTTCGCGCGTATCGACCGTCAGCTCCGAGTGGATATAATTCACCATCAGCTCGAGCTGATCGGTTGGCCGGTAGTTGATCCCCAGGGATGCGCCCCACCTCTTGCGATATTGATCGCGGTCGGTGATGTAGCGATATTCGGGTGCGTAATAGTTGGTCGGCGTTGTTGCCTGATCACGACGACCGTCGGCAAAGGCCCAGTTGCCCCGGTTTTCACCGCCCAGAACATTATGGTGGTCGTTGGTCTGATCATAGCTGAAGGAAGCGATGATGCCCAATGTGTCGTTGAAATTATAGCCGGCGACTACAGCGCCGGTCGGCTCCCAGCCACTGATCTCCGATCCTTTGTTCATGCGCACGTTGCCGGCAAGTGTGATACCGTCCTTCATGTCGAGCGCACTGCGGGTCTTCAGATTGATGATCCCGCCAAGGCCACCCTCGAGCAGGGACGCGTTGGGCGATTTAAATACTTCCACCCCGCCGATCAGCTCGGAGGGCACGCCTTCCAGCGAGTCCTGGCGGACAAAATTGCCCTCGCCAACCTTGAAATTTTCCAGACCGCTGACGAACAGATCACCATTCAGAAGCGTGACATTCTGCTCTAGGCCACGAATACGCACCTTGGTGCCCTGTCCATTTTCACGGTCAATCTGGACACCGGGGAGACGTTGCAGCGATTCAGCGATATTCTGATCGGGGAATTTGCCGATATCTTCTGCCGTAACCGATTCGATAATCAGGTTGGAATCGCGTTTGGCGGCCAGCGCATTTTCAAGCGAGGCGCGAAACCCGGTAACGACGATGACGTCGTCGGAAGCTGCGTTATTTTCTGAATTCTGAGACGATGCGCCTTGCGCATCTGCGTCCTGTGCGACCGCAACGCTCGCGCTGCCAATTGCATATAAGGATGCCGCAGCCATCAAGCTATGCCGCGATATAAACTTTCGACCGATCATTCTGATATCCTCCCAAATGTTACGCCTTTTTGACGCAATCACTTAATTCTAATGCGCCTGCGGACGTTACGACTCGCAGGCATTAAGGGGCTATGTTGCACACCCCGGATGCACCAATGGAATCAGAACAACTGAACGAATTCCACCTCGCATTCTAAATTGCAAAAAATTGATAACGTTGTCAACGACTAAATGACAAGGTTGTCAAAAATTGTTGATAACGTTGTCAAAAATATTTATTGGCAGTAACAATGCCATCGGCGAGTGGTACTATATTGTGGGAGGAAATAGAATTGACCTTAAGAGTGCAGCGCCATCTGGCCGGCTCATTGCTGGCATTGACTGTCACGACAGCATGTGTCGGTGCTCCTCCTCCGACAATGGTTGCGGCAATAGCTGACGACAATCCCGCGGCGACCGTCCACCCCGAAATCTGGCCACGAGCCGACTGGCCCTATCCGGTGGACGCCTCGGTCGAAACGCGTATCGATGCCATTATCGCGCGAATGACCGTCGAAGAAAAAGTCGGCCAGGTCATCCAGGCCGATATCGCCAGTGTCACGCCCGAAGATGCCAGGCGCTACCATCTCGGATCAATCCTCAATGGCGGCAACTCCGCTCCCGGCAATGACG
The DNA here is from genome assembly GCF_013371215.1 of Parasphingorhabdus flavimaris. Classification (GTDB taxonomy): domain Bacteria; phylum Pseudomonadota; class Alphaproteobacteria; order Sphingomonadales; family Sphingomonadaceae; genus Parasphingorhabdus; species Parasphingorhabdus flavimaris. The sequence continues at coordinate 224,759 of NZ_JABWMH010000004.1, read as the reverse complement.
AATTTGCTGCGCCGGAAAAATGGCTGGCGCTCGCGGATGCCTTTTATGATGCGTCGGTCGACACCAGCGGCGGACGCACCGCTGTTCCGATCATCTGGGGCACCGATGCCGTCCACGGTCACAGCAATATCGTCGGCGCAACGATATTCCCCCACAATGTCGGCCTCGGCGCGATGCATGACGCGGATCTGGTACAGCAGATTGCCGAGGCCACAGCGCTCGAACTGCGCTCGACCGGGATGGAATGGACTTTTGCTCCGACTATAACCGTTCCGCAAGACGGTCGCTGGGGTCGCGCTTATGAAGGCTATTCGCAGGACCCGGCGCTGGTCGCCAGCTATGTCGAACGGTTCATCGAAGGCCTGCAGGGACAGCCTAGCGACAGACCGATCCTGTCAGGACCCCATGTGCTGGCGAGCACCAAACATTTTCTCGCCGATGGCGGCACCGATGAGGGTCGTGACCAGGGCGATGCCAGAATCAGCGAAACCGAATTGCGGGATATCCACGGCACGCCCTATGTTTCCGCCATCAATGCTGGCGTGCAAACGATCATGGCGAGTTTTTCGAGCTGGAACGGCGCAAAGATAACCGGCCACAAGGGATTGCTGACCGACGTTCTGAAGCAGCGGATGCGCTTTGGCGGATTCATCGTCAGCGACTGGAATGCCCATGGCCAGATCTCCGGCTGCACCAACACGAGCTGTCCGCAGGCGATCAATGCGGGCCTCGACATGTATATGGCTCCCGACACGTGGAAACCGATGTACGAGAGCCTGCTGGCACAGGCCAAAAGCGGCATCGTGCCGATGGAGCGGCTGGAAGACGCGGTCGCCAATATCCTCCGGGTCAAGATCCGCGCCGGGCTTTTTGAAGCCGGGCGACCGTCCAGCCGTCCCTTTTCCGGGCGCTTCGAGCTGCTCGGCAGCGCTGACCATCGCGCCCTCGCTCGCGAAGCGGTGCGCAAGTCGCTGGTCCTGATGAAGAACAACAAGCAGATTCTGCCGCTCGATCCCCGCAGCCATATCCTGGTGGCAGGCGACGGTGCCGATGATATCGGCCGCGCCTCGGGAGGGTGGACGCTGACCTGGCAGGGGACCGGTATCGGGAACGACAAATTCCCGGGCGCGACATCAATCCTGCAAGGAATCGAAGACGCCGTTAGCGCAGCAAATGGCACTCTCCGACACGCGCCCGATGGCAGCTTCGAGAAGAAGCCGGATGCGGCCATCGTAATTTTTGGCGAGACACCTTATGCCGAATTCCAGGGCGATTTGAAAACGCTCCAGCTCAAGCCGGAGCTGAAGGGTCCCCTCGCGACCATGCGCAAGTTGCAGGCCCAGGATATACCCGTGGTTGCGGTCTTTCTCACCGGACGACCGCTGTGGACCAACGAGGAAATCAACGCGTCCGACGCATTTGTCACCGCCTGGTTGCCCGGCTCCGAAGGCGGCGGCGTCGCCGATGTCCTGTTCCGTGACAAATACGGGAAAGTCGCTCATGAATTTACCGGCAAGTTGAGTTTCTCTTGGCCGATGACCGCAGACGCCAAAGGACCGAGATTGTTCGAGCTCGGCTACGGCCTGAACTCGGCAAGCCGCTCCGATCTTGACATGCTGCCCGAAGATTCGGGGGTCGTCGGCCAGGAGTCCAGCGCCGGAACATTTTTTGACAAGGGCCTGCCGACCGCGTCCTGGTCGTTGCTGGTTTCCGACGGCCAATCCGACCGGACGCGTATCACCACCACGCCGGCAGAGGCGATCGGCGGCCGGGTGCAGATCAAAGCTGTCGACCATTTGACCCAGGAAGGTGCCCGGCAGTTCACCTCCAGCGGCAACGGTCCGACACTGATCGAGCTGGTGACCCATGCTCCGATAGACATCAGCCGCGAAACCAATGGTGATGTCCTGCTGTTGGTGACGATGCGCTATGAGCAACAGTCCAGCGCGCCGATCAAATTGTCGATGCGCTGCGGCGAGGGATGCGGAGGGCAAATTGCGCCGGCGGCTCTGAGCGCGCTCGAGGTCGGGACATGGCAAACGGTCGGCGTACCGATCAAATGTTTTGCCGCCGCCGGAGCGGATGTCAGCAAGCTGGACGCCCCGTTTCAGATTGCGACGACCGGACCGATCGACTTCAGTCTGTCGCGCGTGGCTCTGGGGACGGTGGCCGACACCATATTGGGCTGCGAATGAAATAATTCCGATCTCGACCGAAAGCAGGCCGGCAAGACGGCATGGCGCTTCCCTCCAAAAAAAGCGGGGCGGCGGAATCTGCAAGCGACTGGTAGGCAGTCGCCAAAGCGCAGCGATGAGGGCCGCTGCGCTGGACCCCGGATGCCTTCAAGGGCGGTGCTTTGAATCATGAATGAAATCGTTGTCGCAGATATTGGCGGAACCCACGCCCGCTTTGCCATCGCGGAAATCGATGATGGCAGGATATTGTCCCTTTCCACCCCGGTCACCTTGCCGACCGCCGATCATCCGAGCTTCCAGATCGCCTGGGAAATATTTGCCGAGCATCTCGGGCGCGCGCTGCCCCGCGCCGCGGCGATCGCCATTGCCGCGCCGATCAGCAGCGACCTGATCAAGCTGACCAATAATCCGTGGATTGTCCGGCCATCGCAAATCCCGGAAAAGCTGCGGGTGGACCGGCATATATTGATCAATGACTTCGCCGCCGTTGCCCACGCGGTTGCCATGGTTGACCAAGACCGATTGATCCACATCACCGGACCGGATCAGCCGCTGCCCGCCGATGGCGTTGTCAGCGTGATCGGTCCCGGAACCGGCCTTGGCGTCGCCGCGCTGGTTTTCAAAAATGGCCGGGCACAGGTGCTTCCGTCCGAAGGCGGTCGTTGTGATTTTGCGCCGCTCGATGCGGTAGAGGACCGTATTCTCCAGAATCTCCGTGCCAAACATGGCCGGGTGTCGGTCGAACGGGTCGTGGCCGGTCCTGGCCTTCGCGCAATATTCGAAGTGCTGTGCGAAATGGAAGGCCGGGCGATGCCGCCCGGCGACGACAAGGCGCTCTGGTCACTGGCTCTGGCGGGCAAGAACAGCATTGCCATAGCCGCGCTCGATCGCTTCTTTCAGGCATTGGGTGCGGTAGTCGGCGATATCTCACTGACCCATGGCCCCGGCCCGGTCGTGCTGGCCGGGGGCCTGGGACTGCGGCTGGCCAAGCATATTTCCGGATCGGGATTTGCCGACCGGTTTGTTTCCAAAGGCCGCTATCGCGGGCTGATGGAAAGCCTGCCGGTCAAGCTTATCACCCATCCCGAACCCGGCCTGCTGGGTGCGGCCACTGCTTTTGCAGCCGAATATCCAGACTGATCGGGCGGCATCGAGACTCGGTGCCGGATCAGGCGGATTGTTGCGCGACAAATTCCCCGGCAATTTTGTCGCGCCACATCGCATAGCCACGATCAGGCTGCGATGACGCTATGGCCAATCGTGCGGCTTCAACCCGCTCTGCCAACGCTTCCGGCGTAATCCCCCACAAGGCGGTTATCCCCTCTCTGGTTTCGGGCGACAGCGACTGATCCTTGATTCTGGCAGCGCAGGCGAGAGCCACACCCGTTGCCATATCGGCAGCATGATCACCGGCCAGCTTTTTTGCCGCCATGAATTCCCGGGAGCCCGCCGGCCCGGCATAGCATAATGCCAGCCCGACCCCGGCCCACAAATCCGGCCACCGTTCGCTGGCCATGGTCACAATCGTGTCAGCGGCCTTCTCGACAGAAGCGCCGCTGATAAACCAGATGCCTCGCCCCGCACCCTGATCATAAGCACGGGCCGCATAGCCCCGGAGCATGTGGGTCGGGCCCGCCAGCGTCTTTTCCGGCTCGAAATACATGTTGTGATAGCCGCGACCATCATAAGCCAGCCAGCGATAAAACGGATCCAGCTCGGCCAATATCCCCTTCTCGCGCCAGGACAGTTTCGAGATCGTCAGGCCGACACCGGCATGCACCAATATCGGAAACCGGGTTCCAAACCGGGCAAGATAGCGTGGCAGCATTGGCTTGCGGAACGGAAGACTGTCGACCAGCGCGCTGCCCATCGCGCCGCCTTCGATAAAAAACCCCCGCAGCAAATCCGATTCCTGCGCCAAGGCCTGGTCGATTTCGCCGAATGAGCGAACCGCCAGCATCAGATTATAACCACGCAGAAACGCCTTGCCGATTGCTTCCAGCCTTTCCTCGTGGCTTTTTTCGGCGAGATCGAACCCGCGAACACGGAATTCCACCCGCTTCGGGTCCAGCGCCAGAAACTTTTGGATGATCGCGGGCAACGGCTTCAGCTGATCGGCAATATTTTCATTTGTTGTGATGGGATTAGTCCTGTTCTTTAAATTTCGGTACGGCGGGTTTTCACGCCTCTTTTGATTAGCATATAATAGCCAGACAATTATCGCAAAAAAATCCCGATTGGAAAAATAGAGCAGTTTCCGGCTATTCGAAATGAATACTTGTCTTAATCGGCCAAATGTCCGGATCGCAGTTGAACTTGTTAACCGGATTGCGATGATATGGTGCAAATTCCCGGATCAGCCAGAGGGACGAGCAATGAAATCGATATTGGTCATCGGCGCCCGCGGCATACCGGATGTCATCGGCGGCGTGGAAAAAAATGCGGAACGCCTGTTTCCCCTGATCGCCAATCGGGGGTGGAAACTGTGCATCGCCGGCCGGAGACCTTTTGTTAAATCAGGCCAATATAAGGGGGTCTCCTTATGGTCTGCCCCGATACCGCCTTTTCTCGCGAAAAGTGAGACGCTCTATGCAATCTCGACGCTGATCAGGGCGCTTCGCATGCGTCCGGATCTTGTCCATATTGCAGGGCTGGAACCGGCTTTCATGCTGTGGGCCTATAAGCTCTTGGGTTGCAAGATCGTCGTCCGCCTCGGCGCGGATTTTCACCATCGTCCCTGGAGCAAATCCCCCAAATGGGTCATGCGATGCGCCAAATATCAATTGCGATGGGCGGATCATATCATCGCGGTGACGCCTGCCCTGGCCAAGAATCTTCGCGCTTCGGGGATCAGGCAGAATATTCATGTCATCGGCAATGCCGTCGATCCGCCAGAAAATGCCCCGGTTGCAGCAGAGGCTCCGATCAGCGGAGACTATATCCTGTTCGTCGGCCAGATTTCCGAACGTAGGAATATTCACAGTCTGGTCGCGGCATTCTGCATCTTTGTCAAAAACCATCCGCACATGAAGCTGGTGATCGTCGGCGACTGGGAAAAAGGGTCGGGTCGCGAACAGATCGAGGCCCTGGGCGACAAACGCATTGTGATATTGGGCAGCGTGCCACGCCCCGCATTATCCCCGCTGTATCGCGGCGCACGGTTTTTCGTGAACCCGTCGATCCGCGAAGGCCATTCCAATACCCTGCTCGAGGCGATAAGCTGCAACTGTCCGATATTGTTGAGCGACCTGCCGGAAAACCGGGATTTGCGGCTCGACGCCAAACATTATTTCAATCCGGGCGATATCCGAAGCCTGGTCAGCGCTCTCCAACGTGCCCATGCCAATCCCGGCGGATTTCGCGTGAACGCCGACCGGTTTCCGCAATGGGAAGAAATTGCGGACCTGACGATCCGCGTCTATGATAGAATATTCGCCGACGAGGCTGCCAGGCTGGGTTCGAGACGCAAGACGTCGCGTATATAGACTTGCCGCCCGATCATCATCGGCAATCATCGCCCGGACGGTCAGCCAAGATGCTCAAGCCCCGCCCTGCAAGTCGCTCAAATAGTCGATGACCTGCGCGTCGGGAACCACTTCACCATATTTGGCCTGCATGTCGAACAGGTTCGCTTCATGCGGTCCCGGGTGTCGATCGCCGACGGATTGCCGGGCGACAATCGGGATGAAACCGTGGGAACAGCAATCGACACAGGTGGCGCGTACGCAGCCGCTGGTGGTCAAGCCTGCGATGATCAGACTGTCATTGCCATTGGCGGTCAGCGTCGAGGCCAGACTCGTGCCAAAAAAGGCGCTGGCATATTGTTTCGAAATGACCAGCTCATTGTCAGCCGGTACCAGCCCGTCGGGCCACGCGCCCATCGGATGACCGGCGACGAAATTGGCCAGCGGCGCCACTTTCTGCGCGAACCGGCCCCCGTCGATCAGCGATGGCGCGTAAGCGACATTGGTGTAGACAATCAGAAGCCCGGCGCGCCGGGCCGCGTCACGCAGCACAATGGCATTGGCGAGAACGTCCTCGACCCCGGCATATAGATCGCAGCCCTTGTCGAAATAGGCCTCGACGAAATCGACCAGGATCAGCGCCGGCTTGCGACCAAAGCCGAGCCCGCCGTCAAAAACGCCCGCGTAATTGTCTTGAAGTTCATCCGTCATCGCGGCAACGATATCGCCAGCCGCAGGACGGCGCAATCATCAGAATTTATATCCGACTTCGACACCGAAGCGGCGCAGGCCACCGGGTGAAATGAACGACCCGCCAAATTCGACCGCAGTAATCACCTCGTTGAGATAGCGCTTGTCGAGCAGATTGTCGGCAAAGGCGGTGACATTCCAGTTGTCGCCTTCCAGTCCGAAACGAAGATCGAGAACCCCGAAAGCGTCACGCTCGGTAACCGACATATCTCCGTCGCCGACAAACGCGGGTAGCGCGAGAGCAGAACCGGGTAACAGACCACTGAACAGGGTCGGGCCGGTGTCTTCCTGAACCGTGTGGAACCAGGTCGGGCCGGTGATCCGATAGTCGGCGCGCATCACCAGGTCAAAACTGGTCGCGATCGGGGCAACCATCTGTGTACCGAGATTGATCGTATAATCTGCGGTATGAGGCGACTTGTTGCCAACCGTGTAGGGTCGGGAGGCGTTGGCCTTGATCTCGCTTTCGGTGACATTGATCGATCCGAAGATATCCCAGCCGTCTACAATTTCTGCATTGGCGTTGAACTCGATTCCGTAAAGATCAACCTTGTCGATGTTCGAGACCACGCGGAGCAAACCAAAGGCGCCGACGAAAAATTCGAAGAACTGCATGTCATCGACTTTGGTATAATAGCCGGCCAGATCGAAGGTGATCGCATCATTCGCCGCCGATCCCTTGAAACCCGCCTCGAAAGCGCTCGATGTTTCCTTGCGGTAAATATCGTTGATCAGGACGTTGGTCCCGAGGAACTGGTTGAAATTCTGGTCAACAATGGCGGCGGATCCCTGGTTGTTGAAGCCGCCCGATTTGAAACCGATACCCCAGTTGGCGTAGAAATTGAGATTGTCGGTCAGACCATAGCGCAGCGACAGTTTTGGCTGCAGCTCCTTGAACGTCTCCTTCTGATCCGGAATGGGACCAAAAGCCTGCCCCGGATTGATCGGTCCGCCGGTGATCGGATCGGTCACCAGTGGTACCCGGCTGGATACTTCCCGCTGCTCGATGTCGTAGCGCAGCGCCAGGCTGACGTCTAAATTATCGGCAACTTCATAATCAACCGAGCCAAAGGCGGCATAGACATTGGTGTTGAAATTGTCGGCAAACAGCTGCGAAGTCGGGTTGCTGCTGTTCGCATCATTATACAATTCTCTCGTGACTCCCTGCCCGAGATCAGCACCGAGGCTGACCCCGACATCACGATCGATGTTCAGATAATAGGCACCGATCTGCCAGGCCAGCGGCCCGTCACCATTGGAGGCCAGCCGGATTTCCGCGCTGATGTCCGTCTGTTCGCGAATCTGATATTGGGTGCCATCACAGGTGGTCGGGCTATAGGCGCCCAAGGTTGAACCATTGACCGGATCGAAAATGAACGGGATCGGATTGTTGCCAACAAAGGTCGGAGCGTTGAGCGGATAGCCGGTCAGTTGCGCCGTGGTTGCAAAGCAGCTGTTTGACGCCACGACCGACGCGGGCGTTGCACCCGGGAAAGTGTATCGTGCGAAATCTGCCGACGTGCCGTCTGCTGTCAGCGCCTGGTCAACATCGCTGTAGAGCGCCCAGGCGGTCAGCGTCATTGCTTCAAATTCATGGGTCAGTTTGACCGATGTTTCAAACGTGGTCTGCTCGTTGGTCGGGCGGATGTTCGAATAATAGCCGAACTTGTGCGTGTTCACGTCTTCGAAAAAGGCCGGATCCACGCCAGCAAAATTGGGCAGATGGAATGACGTGTTGAAATTGATCGAGGCGCCGGACAGATCGGCGTAGCGAGCCTTCACATCGACTTCCGTCGAATCTCCCAACTCGGCGACAAAACGGCCGTCGACCGACCAGGTTTCCTGATCATCGACAACCTTGCGGTTGCCGAGAAAGCTGTTGCGGTAAAAACCGTCGGTGGTGTTGTAGGAGCCGGAAAGCACCAGACCGGCGCTGTCGCCCAATGGCGTGGAAATATAGGCCGATGCCTTATAAGTCTTATCCTCGGCGGCGCTGACCTTGATGCCGCCTTCCATGATATCGCTGGGTTTGAGCGTCTGGATCACGATCGCGCCGGCCGCCGCGTTGCGGCCATAAAGAGCGCCTTGCGGACCCTTCAATATTTCGATCTGGCGCAACGTGCCCTGATCCTGGTTGAGCTGGGCGGTGTTGGTCTTGAGAATACCGTCAACCACCAGCGCAACCGAACTTTCGGCGTCGCGCGCGCCATTGATACCCCGGATGTTGATCTGCGTGTCGCCCGCCTCCGCGGTTCCGCTGACAATGGTCACACCAGCGGTAAGCTGGACAAATTCATCAGCTTGCTGGACGCCCGTCCGATCGAGCATTTCGGACGTGAAAACCGTGACCGATGCCGGAACGTCTACAAGCAGTTCGTCCTGACGTCGTGCCGTCACGATGATCATATTGCTGTCCTGACCTTCGCTCGCCTGATCGCTACCGGTTTGCGCGAAAGCCGAATTGGAGCCGACCAGCGCGGCGAAGCCGGCTGAAAGTGAAAGAACTGTTTTGATGCGTCGCATTTTTCTTCCTTCCCTGAATGGAATGATTTGCGGACCTTTTGGCCCGTCAAATGGTGATTAAACGAGCACGTTGGCCCCGCTCATATAGACGTAAACTTCCTGAAATTTACCGTCCCGGACTCTCCAAAAATTGGTGTTGTTGAGTAATGTGACACCGCCGTCGGCATCGGTCAGTTCGGCAACGAAAGAGGCGGCGATCCGGCCATTGGCTTCATCGACGGTACAGGTGAAGTCACGGTGGATGATGGTTTCATAGGCTGCGAAGAAATCATCGAACATGCGCCGGATTTCTTCCTTGCCGCTGTGACGGGTAAAATCGGTCTGGACGCAGAAGAGCGCGCCGTCGTGGAAACAGTCGAGCGCGGCCTCCATATTCTTGGCATCGACATTGCCGAAATAGGTCCGGGTTGCCAGCTGGATCAGTTCGTCGCGGGAAAGGCCGGGTTCATATTGCATCAGACATCTCCCTCTTTCAGCAGATTGTCGCCGCTCATATAGACGGTGACGTCCTGGAACAGGCGATCCTTGCAATAGAAACGGTTGCAATTTTCATAGCGCAGCTGCTCGCCGCCATTGGGCGTGATCAGCACCGTGAACTGCGAACAGATGGCGTTGGAAGCAGGGTCGGCGGTGTGGACAAAATTGCCGTGCCAGATCTGCTCGAAATCGGCGAACAGCTTTTCGAACATCGCCCTGATCGCTTCGCGGCCCTTGTGGGTGGTATCGGAGGTTGCCTCATAGAGCACCGCATCGGGCGCGAAACAGTTGAGCACCTGGGTCATGTTCTTGTTGTCGACGCCATCAAAATAGCGCTTGGTCACGATGTCGATGTAGAAAGGATAAGGCAAAGCCACCTGGCCTGCCATTCCGGGTGTCCAGTCAGTCATCAATACCATCCCTTTCGAATATCTTCATCCTTCGGCACTTCGGGAGCCGGGAAGGCCTTCTTGCTGTGGGTCAGGCCGAGTTCGATCAAAGTTTCGAGAAATTTATAGGCGACCTGGCCCGGGTTAAGCACCGGGATCGGCAGGTTCGCGTCAAGATATTGGGCCGACTGATGCATGGTGGTCGAACCCAGCACGATCACATCCGCGCCATCTTCCTCGATTGCCAGCAGAGCTTCTGCCTTGAGCTTGTCGAAGATCACCTCTTCCTTGCCGGCGAGCAATTCGGTGACGTCGGGGCGGGTGTCGATCGAGCGCAACGACGCCACCCTCTCCCACCAGCCATATTCGGTCAGCGTCTTTTCATAGAGCGGGAACCATTCGGGCCACATCGTCAGCACGGTGAATTTCTTGCCCAGCATCATCGCGGCGGCAAAAGCGGCCTCGCCAGGGCCGACCACAGGAATATCAAGACGGGAACGAAGTGCGCGGAGGCCGCTGTCGCTGACCGTGTCGATCAGCACCCCGGCATAGCCTTCTTCCTCGGCCTTGATCCCGGCCTGGAAGACGGTCCAGTCCATTAGCAATGTGTCATGATAGCTGTCGCCAAGGGCAGCGCCCCACGGGACGGCGACAAATTCAGGCTGGAAACCTTCCCTGACGAAGTCAGCGGGCAATTGCTCTGCGCGGGCGGCCACGCCGGCCTCATCCATCGGGATGGGGACGATGACCTTGATCCGCTTCATAGCAATTTCGGTTCAGTCATGGTGATGTAAAGACTCCCTGATGACGTTCTATTGTATACAATTGCCGTCCGTCAAGCGGAAATTGCCCGTTCTGGTCAGGACTTGCTCAATCGTGCTTAATCCGCCAATAGCCTGTCCATGAGCCGCGCTTCCGACACCGCCTATGAAAAAATCCGCAGCTTCATCCTGTACGGAGAAGCCCATCCGGGTATGCAATTGACCGAGGAACGGCTTTCCGAGATTTCCGGCGTGTCGCGAACCCCGGTGCGCGATGCGGTTCAGCGCCTGGAGAACGAGATGCTGCTGGTGCGCAGCGCCTCCAAGCGACTTTCGGTCGCGGACTGGTCCGATGATGAAATTGATGAAATGTTCACATTGCGGGCGATGCTGGAATCCCATGCCGCCGAGCGGGCGGCACAGCGCATGGACGGCGACAGCCTTGTCCGGTTGCGCGAGATCAATGAAATTCTGACCGAGGCCGTCAATCGGCCCAAGCCCGACATCGGGACTTTTCTGGACGCCAACCGGCAGTTTCACGACCTGATCCTCGCATGTGCGCAGTCACCAAGGCTGAGCAAGCTGCTGCCGGCGCTGGTCGAACAGCCAGTGGTCCGTCGCACCGCCAATCACTATTCACAGGAGGACCTGGTCCAGTCGGGACTCGATCATGATGAACTGATCGCCGCCTTTACCGCCAGGGATCAGGTCTGGGCCGGTGCGGTGATGACCAGCCATATCCGGCGCGCTTTCCACAGCTTCAGCAGCGCATCGGCGCGAACCGTGGAAGACTGACTGGATACAGATTTCAGATAATACCCCGCTCCCGCAAGTCGTTCATTTTCGCGCTGTCCATGCCCAGAAGCTCGCCATAAACGGCTTCATTATGCGCACCCAGATCCGGCCCGACACTATCGATATGGCCGGGAGTCTTGGACAATTTCGGCGCGACATTCTGCATGACGAAATGCTCGTGCTGCGGGTGGTCCATCTCGACCAGGGCCTCGCGTGCCTTGAAATGGGGGTCTTCGAGCATTTCGGGAGCGCGATAGACATTGCCGGCGGGAACCCCATGTTCCTCGCACATATCCAGCAATTCCTGGCTTTTTATCCCTTTGGTCCATTCCATGATCAGTTCGTCCAGCTCGGTCTGGTTTTCACCACGCGCGACATGGGTCGCATAGCGTGGATCCTCGCCCAGTTCCGGCCGGCCCATCATCGCCGCCATGCGCTTCCAGACACTGTCCTGATTGCCGCCGATCAATATACTGCCGTCGCTGGTCGGATAGACATTGGAGGGCGCAATTTTCGGCAGGATCGATCCCGTCCGCTCGCGGATATGGCCCGCCACCGTATATTCCGCGATGGTCGATTCCATATTCGCCAGCACCGCTTCGTAAATGGCTGAATCGACGACCTGTCCCTCGCCGGTCTTGTGCCGGTGCTCCAGCGCCATCAGCCCGCCAAGACAGGCGTAGGTCGCGGCGAGCGAATCGCCAATCGACAGGCCAGCGCGGCTTGGCGGCCGGTCGGGCTCGCCCATGATATAGCGCATGCCGCCCATGGCCTCGCCTATGCCGCCATAGCCGGCCCGGTGCGAATAGGGTCCGGTCTGGCCATAGCCAGAGACACGGATCATGATCAGGCCCTTGTTGATCGCGCTCAGCGTCTCGTAATCCAGACCCCATTTTTCCATCGTACCGGCACGGAAATTCTCCAACAGAAAGTCGGATTTCTCGACCAGCTGCTTGACGATCGCCTGTCCTTCTTTTTCGCGCAGATTAAGCGTGATCGACTTTTTGTTGCGGCCGACAACAGAGAACCAGAGCGGAATGCCCTGACCCCAGCTGCGCATCGCGTCGCCGACCTTCGGCGGTTCGATCTTGATCACTTCTGCCCCATGGTCGCCCATCAGCTGGCCGCAGAACGGCCCCGCAATCAGCTGACCCATTTCGATCAGCCGCAATCCTGTCAACGCCCCTTGCGTCATGAAAAATACTCCCGCATCATGCTTTCCCCTATACAAAGCGCAAACAGGATTGTATACAATTTATATGAGCACAGATACTCGCACTGCCGTGTCAATATTGGAAGTCGGTCCCCGGGACGGGCTACAGAATGAAGCGGAGATCATTTCGACGGCGGACAAGCTGGGCCTGATCACCCGGATGCTCGACGCCGGAGTCAAGCGCATCGAAGTGGCGAGCTTTGTCCACCCCGGCCGGGTTCCGCAAATGGCCGATGCCGAAGCGGTGATCGCCGGTCTGCCCGACCGCGACGATATCTCCTATATCGGCCTCTGCCTGAACAAGCGCGGTGTGCTGCGCGGACTGGCGACGCGCGAAGGCAACAAGCGCGGCATTGACGAAGCCGGTTGCGTTATAGTGGCCAGCAATACATTCGGTGAAAAGAACCAGGGCCAGACCATTGAGCAGGGGATCAAAGAAAATCGCGAGATGATCCGTTTCGCCAAGGCCGAGGGACTGAAGGCACAAGTCACCATCTCGGCTGCCTTTGGCTGTCCGTTCGAAGGCGCTGTGGATCCCAAAACCGTAATGCATATCGCTCAGGAAATGGCCGCCGAAGACCCCACGGAAATTGCCCTGGCCGACACGATAGGTGTCGGCGTGCCGGCGCAGGTCACCGACCTGTTCGGCCGTCTCAGGGAATTGCTTCCCGACCATATCTCCATGCGCGCCCATTTCCATGACACCCGCAACACCGGCATCGCCAATGCGTGGGCCGCGGTTCAGGCGGGTGTGTCGACGCTCGATTCCAGCCTCGGCGGGCTCGGAGGCTGTCCGTTCGCGCCCAATGCCACTGGCAACATCGCCACGGAAGATCTGGTCAATCTGCTGAACCGTTCCGGCATTGACCATGATCTCGATCTGCAAAAAGCCATAGCCACCAACCAGTGGTTTGAATCGATTCTCGGGCGACCGTTGCCGTCTCTGGTTGCGAGAGCCGAAGCCTGAATGACATAATATAAGAGAGAGTGTAAAATATGGGGTATCGATTGGGTGTCGACGTCGGTGGAACTTTTACCGACCTGCTGCTGATTGACGAAGCGACCGGCCGGACGTTCCGCGACAAGGTGCCCTCAACCCCAAGCGACCCCTCCCAGGCGGTTATTAATGGCGCAAGGGGCCTTTGCGAACGCCAGAATATTGCACCCGCCGATATCGACCTGTTTCTGCACGGCACCACCGTCGCGACCAACGCAGTGCTGGAAAAGAAGATCGCCAAAGTCGGGCTGGTCGTCACCGACGGCTATCGCCATTTGATGCAGATTGCCCGCAGTCTGGTACCCGGTGGCCTCGCCGCCTGGATCATCTGGCCGAAACCCGAACCCATGGCAGCGCTCGAACGCACGATCGAGGCGCCGGAACGGATGGATGCCGAAGGCAAGACCGTTCGCGAGCTGGACGAGGCGGAAATGCGAGCCCGGCTGGAACGGCTGAAAGCATCGGAAGAAATCGAGGCGCTGACCATCTGTCTGATGAACAGCTATGTGGACGGTCGGCACGAAAAGGCGGTCGCCGCCATTTGCGCCGAAGTCTTTCCCGATATTCCGATTTCCATCTCCTCCGACATCCTGCCGGAGATGCAGGAATATGAACGCGCCCTCACCACCATCGCCAATAGCGCCGTACGCCCGGCGGTCGCGCGCTATGTCGGCAATCTGGAACGGGAGCTGAAGGATTGGGGTAGCAAGGCAAAGCTCAATCTGCTGCGCTCCGATGGCGGATTGATGTCGGCGGAAAAAAGCGCCGAAGCGCCGGTCAACCTGCTGATGTCGGGACCGGCCGGCGGTGTCGCCGGGGCCGTCTGGGTGGCGAAAAGCGCGGGCGTGAAAAATATTCTCACGCTCGACATGGGCGGCACGTCGACCGATGTGGCGCTGATCGAAAACGGTGCCGCGCGGTTGCAACGGGAGACCTCGGTCGGTGACCTGAATGTCCGCGCTTCTTCCATCGACGTCAAAACCGTCGGCGCGGGTGGCGGCTCGATCGCCTTCGTGCCCGAGCTGACCAAGGCGCTGCGGGTCGGCCCTGAAAGCGCCGGCGCGGTGCCCGGGCCGGTGGCTTATGGCAAGGGTGGCGAATTGCCGACGGTGACCGACGCCAATGTCGTGCTCGGCTATTTGCCGGAGTCCCTGCTGGGAGGCAGCTTCACCCTGGATCGCGAAGGGGCCAAAAAATCGGTGCAGACGATTTCCGACGCGCTGGGCATCGACCTGATGGACGCCGCCGCCGGTATCATCGACATCGTGAATGAAAATATGTTTGGCGCGCTGCGGCTGGTCTCGGTCCAGCAGGGCTATGACCCGCGCGACTTTGCTCTGATGGGATTTGGCGGTGCCGGACCGCTGCACGCCAATGCGATGGGCAAGCTGATGAACAGCTGGCCGGTGATCATCCCGCCTTCACCCGGTGTGCTCTGCGCCTATGGCGACGCGACCACACGGCAACGGGTCGAAACCCAGCGCAGCTTCAACAAGATGGTGCAGAACACCAGCGACGAAGAGCTCACCGCCTATCTCGACAGCCTCGGCGCGCAGGTCAAACAGGAACTGGAGGCCGAGGATGTCGCGCCCGGCGATATCGAATTGCTCTATGAAATCGATATCCGCTACGCCGGCCAGGCCTTCGAAATTCCGCTGTCGGTGGAACCCGCAGGTCTTTCCATCGCCAGCCTGATCACCCGCTTCGATACCGAGCATGAGCGCTTGTTCACCTTCAATCTGGACGAGACACCACACGAGATCGTCAATGTTCGCGCGGTCGCGCTCGGCAAGTCCGCCGACGTTGCGCCACCAGTGATCGAAAAGGGGGATGCCGACCCGTCGGCTGCAAAAACCCGCGATCACCAGCTCTATATGGACGGCAAGATGCAAGATGCGGTGATTTACGACCGCGCGCTGCTGAAGGCCGGCAACAGCATATCGGGGCCCGCCATCGTCACCGAAATGGATAGCACCACGCTCGTGCACAGCGGCTGCGAAGCGCTGGTCGACGACCATGGCAATCTGATCATCAACCTGGTGGAAGGAGCCTGATATGCCCGCACAGATTATCGAAACCAACAATGCTCCCTTCAACAAGGTCGAGGTCGACCCGGTCACGCTCGACATCATGGAAAATGCCTTGCGCAACGCTCGGATCGAGATGGACGCAACCCTCGTGCGCACCGCCATGTCGCCGGGCATCAGGGAACAGGGCGACGCCTTTCCCCTGATCGCCGACCGCGCCGGCAAGATGGTGGTCGGCCAGTTCGGCAGCTTCATCGACGGCTTCCTGCGCTCCTATCCCGGCACGATCGAGGAAGGCGACATGATCTTCCTCAGCGATCCGTACAGTTGCGACGGCGCGGTCAGCCATAATAATGACTGGCTGGTGTTGCTGCCGGTCTATCGCGGTGGGCGGCTTGTCGCCTGGACCGCCATGTTCGGTCACCAGTCCGATATCGGCGGCAAGGTCGCCGGCTCGATTCCGATCGACAGCAAGAGCGTGTTCGAGGAAGGTGTCCGCATACCGCCGGTGAAAATCTATCAAAAGGGCGTCTATAACGAGGAGATGGTGAAGGTCGTCCTGCACCAGAGCCGCAAGCCGGACTGGTGCGCCGCCGATCTCAACGCGCTGATTGCTTCCTGCCGGGTGGCGGCCCGCCGGGTCGATGAAATGTGTGCGCGCTTTGGCGAGGATGAATTTGCCGGCGCCACCGATCTGCTGCTGGCACGCAACCACCGCGCCATGAAACATCTGATCGAGACCAGCATCGGCGAGGAACCGGTCAGCTTCAGCGACTATATCTGCGACGACGGCGTCGGTTTCGGCCCCTACAAGATCAGCTGCAAGATGTGGCGCGAGGACGGCAAGGTGATCCTCGATTTCGAGGGCACCGACCCGCAGGCGCCGAGCTCGATCAACTTCTTCCTCAACGAGAATATGTTCAAGATGTTCTTCGGCATCTACATGATCATGGTCTTTGATCCGCAGATATTGTTCAACGACGGCTTCTATGATCTGGTCGACGTGCGCATTCCGGAAGGCTCGCTGCTCAAGCCGAAATATCCGGCCGCGCTCGCCGGACGCACCCATGCGCTGGGCCGGATTTTCGACATATTGGGCGGTCTTCTCGGCCAGCGCCAGCCGGAATTCCTCAACGGCGCCGGATTCTCCTCCAGCCCGCATCTGATGTATTCCGGTTTCGACAAGTCGGGTGAATGGTTCCAGCTCTTCCAGATCGGCTTTGGCGGCATTCCCGGCCGACCCTTTGGCGATGGCCCGGATGGTCACTCGCTGTGGCCCGGCTTCACCAATGTGCCGAACGAATTTCTCGAGAAATATTTCCCGCTCAGAATCGAACGCTATGAAGCCAAGCCGGACAGCGGTGGCGCAGGCCTGTTTCGCGGCGGCAACGGCATCCACATGACCTACCGCTTCCTCGAACCCGGAACGGTGGCGATCCACGACGATCGCTGGTTCACCTATCCCTGGGGCGTCAACGGAGGCCAGCCGGGTGACCGGGCGACCAAAATACTCGAGCGCGCGGATGGATCAAAAGAGGTGGTCGGCAACAAGCAGGACGGCATCGAGGTGCGCGAAGGCGATCTGCTTCACTTCATCACCTGGGGCGGGGGCGGCTGGGGCAACCCGCTCGAGCGCGACCCTGAACTGGTTGCGCTGGAAATCAGGCAGGGCCTGGTCACCGCCAAAGGCGCCCGCGATTATGGCGTGGTGATTGCCAGCGATGGCAGCGTCGATGGTCCGTCCACTGAAAGCCTGCGCGCGGAAATGGCGGAAAATATCGTCGAGACCGACGGACCGTTCAACTTTGGCCCGGATATCGAAACGCTCCGCGCCAATTGTCTGGCGGAAACCGGACTGCCGGCGCCGGTTCAGCCCGGGAGCGTCGCTGCCTAGACCGTCGGATTGAATCGCGTGACCAGAGCTTTAGCCCGGTCTGCGGGTCAGAGCGATTGGCCGTCGTCGACGACCATATCCGATCCGGTTACCATCTGCGAGGCATCGGACGAGAGATAGAGCATCATCGGATCGAGTGATTCGATATCCTGCAAGCGGCGGCGATGGAATCCGGCAATCTGCGCTTCGCCGCCAGCGGTCTGGTACCAGTCGCCCTGGATTTCGGTAGCGATATAGCCGGGGTGGATGATATTCACATTGATCCCCTGCCGTATCCATTCGCGCGCAAAATTGCGGCCAAGATGGGTTATGCCGGCCTTGCTGGCCGCATAGGCGCTGTCGCCGTCGCCGGTTTGCCGCGAGGTGATCGATCCGACAATCACGATCCGGCCATTGCCCTTTTCTCGGCTACCGGAAGCAATCAGGCGTTTGGCACCCTCGCGCGCCACCAGATAGACCCCCTTGAAATTGGTATCGAGCAACGTCTGCAGCCGATCTGCTGCGACCTCGGTTGCTCGCCCGGGTGCTGCCACTCCGGCATTGGCGATGATCGTATCGACCGTTCCAAAAGCCGCCTCCGCTGCATCATAAGCCGCGACGACCGACGCTTCGTCGGTAACGTCCAGCGGCACCGCCAGCGCCCTGCCGCCGGCATCGACAATCTGCTGGGCCAGCGCATCTGTCCGGTCGGTTCGCCGGGCACCGAGCACCACATTGGCACCCGCCGCCGCAAAAAGAATCGCGAACCGCGCACCAAAGCCGGACGAGGCACCGGCAATCAGCGCGGTGCGTCCTTCGAGGGAAAAGGGAATATCCATAATGTCATTGCTCCGGCCTGATGATGCAACAGGGTCTAGACGATCGGCAAATGCTCGGCCAATAGTCAATCATACAGGAGACAGAAAAAAATGATCGATCCATCGCTCGACTATAATGGCCAGACCGTCTGCATCATCGGCGGATCCAGCGGCATCGGCAATGCCACCGCGCACGCCTTTCGCAACCAGGGCGCAGATGTCCATGTAACCGGAACGCGGGCCAGCGAGACCGACTATGATGCGGCTGAAGGCTCCGACCTTGTGGGTCTGACCTACCACCAGCTCGATGCCGCCGACGATAGCGCTATCATTGCGCTCCGCCAGAAGTTCGACAGGCTGGACATACTCGTCTGCT
Organism: Parasphingorhabdus flavimaris; assembly: GCF_013371215.1. Lineage (GTDB taxonomy): Bacteria > Pseudomonadota > Alphaproteobacteria > Sphingomonadales > Sphingomonadaceae > Parasphingorhabdus > Parasphingorhabdus flavimaris. The sequence goes on along the minus strand of NZ_JABWMH010000004.1, from coordinate 206,101 downwards.
CCCAGGGCATGGTGATGTACAAGCGCGCAGAATTCGAACCGGAGAATTTCGCCAGGGTCGTCCAGGTCAACCTCAACAGCCTGATGACCTGCGCAGGAGAGTTTCACGATCTGCTGAAACAGGCCAAAGGCTCGCTGATCATCATCAGTTCCACCGCGGCCTTCCACGCGACGGTCGGCAACCCCGGCTATAATGCCTCCAAGGCCGGTGCTGCCGGTTTGACGCGGACTCTGGGCAAGGCCTGGGCTCCGGACGGCATCCGCGTCAACGGCATTGCGCCCGGACTGATCGCGACCAAGATGACCAAGGTCACCACCGACAATCCCCAGCGCCGGGAAGCAACCGTCAAGTCGATCCCGGTCGGCAGAATCGGCGATCCGGATGACATGGCGGGCCTCGCCCTGTTCCTCGCCTCACCGCTGGCTGGCTATATCGTCGGCCAGACGATTATCGCCGACGGCGGTTTGCTGCTATAATTTGCGTGAAAGCGCTGGACAAAAAAAGGGGGCGGAACCGGCTTGGTTCGCCCCCCTTTTTAATTGGGTTGGGTTCGACTATCAGGCTGCCGTCAAAGCAATATGCCGCCGCATATGATGGTCGACGCTGCCGAATTCGCCTTCGATGATCGACAGGCGCTTGAAATAGCTGCCCACCGCCAGTTCGTCGGTCATGCCCATGCCGCCATGGGTCTGGATTGCCGACTGGCCGATGAAACGTCCGGCCTGTCCGATCCGGACCTTGGCCGCGGAGACATTCTTCTTGCGGGTTGCATCGTCTTCATCAAGCTTGATCGTCGCCAGATAGCACATCGATACCGACTGCTCATATTCCATCAGCATATCCGCCATCCGGTGCTGCAGCACCTGGAACGATCCGATCGGCGTGCCGAACTGCTTGCGCTGGCGCGAATAATCGAGCGTGGTTTCGTTGGTCACCTTCATCGCGCCAACCGCTTCCGCGCAGACCGCTGCGGTCGCTTCGTCGACGACCTTCTCGATCAGCGGCAAGCCGTTGCCCGCGTCGCCGATCAGCGCGTCGCCGGAAACTTTGACATTTTCGAAATAGACTTCCGAAGCGCGGCGGCCGTCAACCGTCGCATAATCGCGGGTGCTCACGCCCTGTGCCGCCTTGTCGACGATGAATACGGATACGCCGTCCTTGTCGGTCTGTCCGCCCGAAGTGCGCGCGGTTACGACCAGATGGGTTGCCCAGGGTGCGCCGATCACAACCGCCTTGTGGCCGTTGATGACATAGTCGCCGCCATCGGCCTTGGCCGTGGTTTCCAGATTCGCCAGATCATAACGCCCGCGTGGTTCGGCATAAGCAAAGGCAAAGACCATCTCGCCGGAAATAATGCCGCCGATATATTCTTCGCGCTGCGCATCATTGCCGCCATGTTTCAGGGCACCGCCGGCGCAGACCACTGATGGAATGAACGGCTCGACCGCTAGGCCCTTGCCGAATTCTTCCATGATGATCATCGCTTCGGTCGCACCGCCAAAACCGCCATCTTCTTCCGAAAAGGGTGCCGCAAGCATGCCGAGTTCGGCCAGTTGCGCCCAGAGCTCGGGACGCCAGCCGGATTCGCTCGCAACGACCTTGCGGCGCGTATCAAAGTCATATTGCTCGCGGATCAGACGCGAAATGCCGTCGCGCACCATATTCTGTTCGTCGGTAAAATCGAAATCCATTCTATATCTCCTGTATCGGTCCGTTAAAGGCCGAGGATCATTTTGGTGATGATGTTGCGCTGGATCTCGTTGGACCCGCCGTAGATCGACGTCTTGCGCATGTTGAAATAGGTCGGTGCCGCGTGATGGGCATAGTCCGGACCAATCGGGAAGTCGTTCGAACCGTCATCCGGGAAGCTGCGGAAATCGGGCGCGCCATAATGGCCGACCGCTTCCAGCGTCAGCTCGGTCAGCCGCTGCTGGATTTCCGTACCCTTGACCTTCAGCAGGGAACTTTCCGGTCCCGGCCCCTTGCCCGCCTGTTCACCGGCCAGCGTCCGCAGCTCGGTGATTTCCAGCGCCGAGAGATCGATTTCCAGCTGGCTGATTTTCTGGGCAAAACCCATATCCTCGAGCAGAGGCTTGCCATCCAGCATTTCGGCTGCAGCAATTTCCTTGAGCTGTTCGACACCACGCTTCGACCGCGCGACACCCGCGATACCGGAGCGTTCGTGCGCGAGCAGGAATTTGGCGTAGGTCCAGCCCTTGTTCTCTTCACCAATCAAATTGGTCGCCGGAACGCGTACATCGGTCAGCCACACTTCGTTGACTTCATAGCCACCGTCGATCAGCTTGATCGGGCGCACTTCGATGCCGGGGGTCTTCATGTCGACGAGAATGAAGCTGATGCCCATTTGCGGCTTCGGCGCATCTTGATCGGTGCGACAGAGGAAGAAACCCCAGTCGGCATGTTGCGCCAGCGTCGTCCAGGTCTTCTGGCCGTTGAGGATATAATCATCGCCATCGCGCACGGCGGTGGTTTTCAGCGAAGCCAGATCGGAACCGGCGCCGGGCTCGGAATAGCCCTGACACCACCATACTTCACCCGATCTGATGCCCGGCAAATGCTGCGCTTTCTGCTCTTCATTGCCGAATGTGTAAATCACCGGCGCAACCATCGCGACGCCGAAAGGCAACGGCATCACGGTGTTTTTCCGCGCATTTTCTTCCGACCAGATATAGCGCTGGGTCGGGGTCCAGTCGGTGCCGCCATATTCCTTGGGCCAGGCCGGCGTAGACCAGCCCTTTTTGCCAAGAATCTTGTGCCAGGCGAGCATATCCTCGGGACTCAGGTCATCCTGAACCCCGCGTGTGCCGATATTCTCGGGATAATTATTCTCAATAAATTCACGCACTTCTGCGCGAAAGGCTTTTTCTTCTTCTGTGAATTCCAGATTCATGGGAATGCTCCTTGGTCAGAATTTGGCTGGACTATAGGGCGAAACCCGCCGAAAACAAGCAATTAACCAGCCGATTAAGGTGACGCTACGGCACCGCCGGATCGCTGCCATCGGGCCGGTTTACTCGTGCGGGGCAAATTTGTCCTTGCGCCGCTTGCCGAATTTCATGCTCCGCTCCAAGCGGGCCCGCAACGCGGTATAATAAGCCTCGAGAAAAGCGCGCTCGTCGCCGCTGCCCGGTTCCCATCCGATTTTCTGACAGATAGAAGTCGCGACCTTCTCCAGCGCTTCCTCCTGATCGCTGCGCAGGACATTTTCCAGGGTCTGCAATTCATATTCGCCATAGACCGACAATTCCGCGTCGGAAAAGTGATAGCGCGCGGCCACAGGACTGCCGTCCGCTGAAATCCGTGCTGCCGAAGGCGCGACAATATCGCCGAGATTCTTTTTCACATTCTGGATTACCCACGTCCCGGCGATCACGTCGCCACCACGCAACCGGTCCTTGTTGAACAAGGGAAAGAGAAGAAACATCAACACCCAAAGAAAGCCGGCCCAGGTGGTCAGATCAACCGACATCCCGCCTGCTCCGGCCGAACCCAGAAAGGTCAGCGGCAGGAAAAGTTCGACCGAACGCACGATATTCCGGGCGATGATCGCCTCCGCAGTGAGACGGCTTCCATCCCGGCTGGCCACCCGAATACCGACCAGCCGTTTGCCCCAGGTGGCCGACCTGTCCCCCAGTTCAAAATATATGAAATAGCCGTTGAGCAACAGAAAATTGGCGATGAAATAGAAAATCCCGACAAACCCCAGCGGGCCATCCATATCAAGAAAATCGGCCCCGCCGGCCACGAAAAAAAAGGCCAGTGTCAGACATAGAAGCGCGATCACAGTCGAGATGATCTGGATGAAGACCAGATCCAGCAACAACGCCCCTGCTCTTGCACCGGCGCTGGCGATCGTGACATTGAGCGGCACGCCTTCCGGGGTGACCATGATGCGGTCGAGCGTCGGATCGGCGGAACGACGTATCCAGGGATTGACGGCTCTGCTGCTGCTCATGCGCCGGGCCTCCGTCGTTCGCGGCCAAAGCCGATGAAATAGACCAGCCACAGCAACAGCATCCCGCCGCCGACGCCGAAACGGCCAGCGCTATTGTCGATCAGCTGGCGGGCAAAACCCTCGAGCAATCCGGCGCAAACCAGCATGATGATGACGCCCGCCATCACCAGCGCCGCTCGCTTGCCGGCATCGCTGGCTGCCTTGAGGTGCGACCGCGCGCCAGGGAAGGCCATCGAACGGCCGACATGGATGCCAGCCGCCCCTGCCAGCAGGATCGCGAACAATTCGGTCGTGCCGTGAATCGACAGCCAGCCGATAAAATCAACCGTCAGACCGCGTTGCGCAAACACCCAGAGCATCGCGCCGAGCAACGCCATATTGTGGATCAGCAGCAATATGCTGGGGATGGCAAAGGCAAAGCCGAGCGCGAAGGCCAGGATTGCGACCTGCGCATTATTGCTGAACAGAAATGCCGCAAACACGCCGAGTCCGTCTGAATCTTCGGTGCCGAAAAGCGTCCCGCGCAACGCCTCTTCGGTAGCGCCGGGAACCCGCACTTCGGAAAAGCCCCCCGGCACCAGCGCATAGAACCAGTCGCTATCCCCCGCGACCAGGATATAGCCAATCACCGCACCGGCAATCATCACCGACAACGCAATCCAGATATCGAGCTGGATCGCCCGGACCGCACGGCTCCAGCCGCCGCCGAAAAAACCGGCAAACCAGCGACCAAAACTGCTCTGGGTGCCATAGACCAGAAAATAGGATCGCAGCGAAAGTCCCTCGAGATAGTCGATCAGACCGGCATCGAGCGAATTTTCCCGGGCGATCGAGAGGCTGGACAACAGAGTTCGGTACAGAGTCGGAAGCGCCAGCACATCCTCGTCGGACAACCGGCCATTCTTGCCCTTCTCCATCTTGCTGACAATATCCTCCAGCCGGATCCAGTCTGCCTCCCGCTCCAGCCGGAACCGGTCGCTGCGCAGAACCGCTGCGCTCAATGCCTGTTCTGTACTCACAGGGCGCCCCGCCTTTTTATCTTGAGATAGGAGTTGATCAGCCGCGTTCCGATTTCCTGATGGGCGCCTTCGATCACATCAATGCCCATGTGGCGCAGCCGGGTCAGCACCAGTTTCTTCTGGTCGAGCAGATTGCGTGCGGTCACTGCCCGGGCGACATCCTCGGCGCTTTCGGGCGGCTTGTCGATAATAGAGGTCAGCTCGCGATCCTCGAGGACGACGAAGAGCACCAGATGCTTGTCGATCAGCCGGCCCGCCGCCTCGAGCATCAGATCGGCTGCGGTCGGATCGGTGAAGTCGGTGAAGATGACGATCAGCGAACGCCGCTGGAGCCGGTTCTGCAGGCTCGACAGCGCCAATGTGTAGTTGCTCTCCTGATGACGATAATCGATGGTTGCCGCTTCCTGCTGCAACCGGAAGAAATTGCGGCTGCCGGAGAGAAAGGGGGTCGACAATTCCGGCTTGGCGGCAAAGCTGAACAGGCTGGTCCGGTCGCCGGCCTTGAGCGCGATATAGGCCGTCAGCAGCGCCGCCGATACCGCCCGGTCGATGCGCGGCAGACCGTCAACCGGCTCGCACATCGCCGCACCGCAATCCAGCGCGAAAACAATCTGGTTGTTGCGTTCGGTGTCATATTCCTTGGCCAGCAACTTGCTGTGCCGGGCCGATCCTTTCCAGTCGATGCTGCGCCGGTCCATGCCCGGCTGATATTCGGACAGGGCTTCAAATTCGCTGCCTTCGCCACGGATCTTGCGAGCGAGCAGTCCGAAGACGGAATCGCGCATGAACATCTGCAGGGTCGGGCTGCGGACCGCCGATACATTGGGCATCACCGCGACGCACTGGCTGCTCTGCTTCTGGATCTGTCGCCAGGCCAGCCCGAGCGGCCCGGTCCATCGCAGCCACAGCCGGCCGATATCTCCGGTTCCCCGTCGGACGGGAATGGTGGTGGCCTGGCCGGTAAAAGCCTGATCGTCCAGAACGCTGCGGTTCAGCGAGAAAGCAACCGTTCCGTCTTCCGCCAGCCGTTCGTCCAGGCCCAGATTACCGGACAGTTTCCGTGGTCCTATCTTGCCGGAGAAACCCGCCGCCAGTCCCAGAAGCAGCGGCTCGCCAATCTCGGCGCTGCTCGACACCGTCAACCGCACCTCGTTTGCCTTGGCGGCGACGAGGCCGTCAAGAATGAGCAGCAGCAAAAGCATCGCCGCCCATCCGGCACCAATTGCCCACAGCGCCGGCATGATCGCCGCCAACACTGCGGCAATCGGCGCACCAAGCGCGATGAGCCAGATGGCCCGCCCGGTCGGGTAGAAATTCAACGAGGCGCTTCCGTCCGCTCGACCAGCCCGCTGATGATGCTGTCGACCTGCCGGCCTTCGATCTCGGCTGCGGGGGACAACATGGTCCGGTGGCGAAGTACCGAGGGCGCGAGCGCTTTGACGTCGTCGGGAATGACATAGTCACGACCGGAAATAGCGGCCCGTGCCCGCGCGGCATTGGCCAGCATGATCGCGGCGCGCGGACTGGCGCCATTTTCCAGATCGGCGGTTTCGCGGGTCGCCCGGATCAGCCGGACAACATAGTCCACGACATCCTCGACCAGCTTCACCGATTTCACTTTCTCTGTCGCCGCATTGAGCAGCGCGGCGTCCGCCTGCGTTTCAATGCCAAAGTCCTTCGGCACCGGCGCGCCGACCCGCTCGCCATATTGGGTAACGATCCGCTTCTCTTCCTCGGCATCGGGATATTCGACCAGCAGCTTGAACAGAAAGCGGTCGAGCTGGGCTTCGGGCAGCGGGTAGACGCCCTGCTGCTCGATCGGGTTCTGGGTGGCGACCACCATGAAGCGCGAACCCAGCGCGTGTGTCTCGCCGTCGATCGTCACCGAACGTTCCTGCATCGCCTCGAGCATCGCCGCCTGCGTCTTCGGCGGCGTCCGGTTGATTTCGTCGGCAAGCAGCAGGTCACAGAAAACCGGTCCGCGGGTCAGGGTGAAACTGCTGGTCTGGAAGTTGAACAGATTGGAGCCGATGATATCGCCCGGCATCAGATCGGGGGTGAACTGGATGCGCCCGAAATCAAGACCAAGCGTGGCCGAGAAACATTGCGCCAGAAAGGTCTTGGCCGTCCCCGGCGGCCCTTCGAGCAACACATGGCCCGAAGAGAAAAGCGCGATCAACAGATGATCGACAATCTCCTCCTGCCCGATAATCGCCTTGGCAATCTGACCACGGATATTGTCCGCCAGACTCTTGAGTTCGTCGATGTTCATCCGATAATTTCCTTTTTCCAGGCGTGGAGGGCCGCGGCCCCGTCGGCTATTTCCTGCGGCTTGCGCGCGCGAACGAGTTGGTGGAACAGGGCCGAGAAACGGTTGCCGTCGCTCTCCCCCAGCGCATCCAGTCTGTGGTGAATTTCCTGTTCGGACGCTTGCGGCCCGATCCCGACCGCCTCGGCGGCTTGCGTCCGTATCATCTCGGCATAGGGATCGGTTACCAGATATCCGCGCTCCATCCGGCTGATGAAGGCAGCGCTGTTGTTCACCAAAGCGGATTTGCCGAAAATTATGCTGCGCTTCTCCAGGACCGGCGGTCCAAAGCGGTTGAACGCCATCCACGCCGCCGCCAGTGCGGCGGTGATCAGGCAGATGGTCGCCGACAGGAACGGCGGCGCAAAGGCCAGGGTCAGCAAGTTTTCCGCGCTCCCCAGGCCGTTGAACGTAAGGTCGAAGGTCACCTCCTCGTTGCTGGCGCTCGAAACCGCCCCGATCAACGCCAGAGCGTGACGCGCGGTCGGCTTATCGGCCATGCCGCCATTGTTGAGCAGGTCGGCATCGGCGACGATCACCACCGGATAAAAGGATTCGTCAAACTCTTCCTCGTCCGTGATTTGTGATTCATCGAGACTGTCGAGCTGCGCATAGACGCCGCCATCGTCAATATAGGCAATCAGCGCGCCCTTGGCGTCGGGACCGCGCACGATCGAGCGGACATCATTCCCCTTGATCGTGACCGGCGTTTCGGGCGCCTTCACTCTCCCACCCACAGCGGAGACCAGATTGCGCCCGGCCAGCGACTTGTCGCCAACGGTTATATCGACCTCGACCAGATCCTTCAGCATTTCCGTGCCCGGATCGCCGCTCCACGGTTCGCCAAGATGGACCCAGCCTTTACGCAAGTCCGCGCTGGTACCGGTCTGCCATTTGGGCAGGATGATCATGGTCGGTCCGACATAGGCGCGCTGCTGGACCACCGCATCGATTTCTTCGGCGGGCGTGAACGGCCCCGGCGTCAGGATCAGCAATCCGCCCTTGTCCATACCCGCCTCGGAGCGCGAATATTGCACCGGCACACCGGTCCTTTCGAGCAGATTGGCCAGCGCCTTGTAACCGACAATGCTGTTCGAAGCACCGTGCGCCTCGCCGTTTTCACCCGAAGCCAGCGGGTCGGCCGCGCCCAGTCCGTAGAGCAGCACGATGAAGGCCGAAAAGCCGACCGCGAACATGATCATGATCGTCGTCCGCCGGAAGGGGTTTGCCTGGACGCTCATCCCTTCCCGGCCTTCCGCCAGCTTTCCTTGAGCGCAAAGCCGGCATAGGCATCCCGCGATAACCGCCAGCCATTCTCGTCGATCGGAAGGGCTGCAAATATGCCGCGCTCGACCTGACCGGCGATCACCGCAAACATCGCCCGCGCGGCTTCAGGCAGACTGTCGAACCGCTCGATCTCGCGCGATGTGCTCGACGGTCGCAGCAAATTCGGTCTGCGTTTTTCGATATCCTCGATGCTGTTGTGGAGCAGCAGGCGAACCGCTTGCCCATATTGTCCCCTGGCGGCCAGCGCCTCGGCTTGCGCGAGCAATTCGCGGGCTTCGGCCGGCTGGGGTTGCCAGTCATCTTTCGCCGGACGTTCCCGGCCGCGCCACTGTTCGACATAGGGCGCCAATATGACCCAGATCAGGGTCAGCACGCCGGCGGCAAGCATGAGCAGCAATATTATCCGCAAGATTGGCCAGCCATCGGCAATAATTTCGAACACAGGCTGGAGCGTTTCGCCGAGCCAGTCGAGAAAATCCCGCCACCATTGCGGCGATTCCGGAGCCTCCGGGACCGGTATGGGCGAGAACTGGATCGCCGCATCTTCGCGCACGTCATCCCAGGCACTGTCAAAAGAAGCGCTGACGCCATCACTGTTGCTTTGCGCTGCTTTTACCACCGCCAAAGTGTCGCAGAATCGCAATGATCGAGCAAGAGCGAAGATCGCGCTCCTGTTCTGCTTTACGTCCGATATGATTTGTGACAACTTGTCCGCGCGTCATGAAGAGGGGGATCAAGATGGCAGATACAGCGCAGCACTTGGATATTGGGCGGGTACTCAACAACACATTTGGCGTGATCAAGCGCAACCCGTTGATCTTTCTTGGCCTGTCCTTCCTGATGGTCGCTCTGCCACAGGCGCTTATCCAGATGGCAACCGGCGCTTCGGCGGTAGGCGTCGACGCGGACGCGATGACGGCGATGTTCAGCTCCCCCTCGATGATAGGAACTGCATTTGGAGGGTGGCTGCTGTTCGTCATATTGTCGATTTTACTGCAAGCCACGTTCATCATCGCCACGGTCAAGGACCTCAACGGACAGGCAGTAAATCTTGGCGAGTGCGTGACCCAGGCCCTTGGCAAGATATTGCCATTGATCGGGCTAGGCATATTGATGACATTGGGCATCATGCTCGGCCTTGTCTTGCTCGTCATTCCGGGCCTGATACTGGCGCTGATGTGGATTGTTTCTTCCCCGGTGATGATGGCCGAAGACAAGGGAATCATTGATTCCCTGAAGCGCAGCGCGGAATTGACCAAGGGATCGAAGCGCTGGATTCTGCTTTTGTTCGTAGTCTATATGGTTATCGCGTCGGTTCTGGGCCTTTTCATGATGCCCTTTGCCTTTGCCGGCACCGTCGGGGTGACGATCATCGGCCTGATCATCAACACTCTGACCGGCGCCATACAGGGGACCGGTATTGCCGCGGTCTATGTTGATCTTCGCATAGTCAAAGAAGGCGGGAATACGGATGCATTGGCAAATGTGTTTGCCTGACTCCGAACGACGCAACCGCACCGGCCAATAGATTTATTGGCATGAACGGCGCAATTGCCTATAAGTTGCAAATTGCTATTCAAACATCCGGGTGAAACTTCCATGATCAAGCTGAACGTCAACGGTCAGGCACGGGAGGTCGATGCCGACCCGGCGACCCCGATATTGTGGATCGTGCGCGAAAATCTGAAAATGCCCGGCACGAAATTCGGCTGCGGCATCGCCCAGTGCGGGGCCTGCACCGTCCATCTCGACGGCAAACCGATCCGCAGTTGCTCGACTCCCGTTTCTGCCGCCGAAGGCAAGACGATCACCACCATCGAGGGCATTGCCGCCGAAGACGGCACATTGCACAAGGTCCAGCAGGCGTGGATCGAAGCGCAGGTTCCCCAATGCGGCTATTGCCAGTCGGGCCAGATCATGGCGGCCACCGCGCTGCTGGAGAAAAACCCGCAGCCAACCGACGCGCAGATCGACGCCGCCATGGCCGGCAATATCTGCCGCTGCGGCATGTATGGCCGGATACGCAAGGCGATCAAGGCTGCCGCCGGCATCGACACAGCCGCGAAAGTGGAGGCGTAGGTCATGGGCAAATGGTCAAGACGCGCGTTCATTGGTGCCGGTGTCGCCGCTGGCGGCGCTCTGGTTGTCGGCATTGCCGTTCGGCCGGGCAATCCGATCGACGGGCTGAGTCCGCTACTCACCGACGGCGAGAATGAGCAGCTGCTCAACGCCTGGGTAAAGGTCGATACCGACAATATCGTCACCGCCGTCATCCCGCATGTCGAAATGGGGCAGGGCGTCTATACCGCGCTGGCGCAGATGCTGGCGGACGAGATGGATGCCGACTGGAGCAAGGTGCAAATCCTCGAAGCACCCGCCGACATGCAATATGTCTCCGATTCGATCGGTCGCGATTTTCTGTTTCCCAATCTCCAGGTCCCGGCTTTGATCGAACCGACGGTCGCGGGCGGCATCTTGGAACTGGCGCAGGCGATGGGCCTGCAATTCACCGGCGGCAGCTATTCGGTGCGCGCCACCGGCCAGCGTGCCATGCGCACCGCCGGCGCCGCAGCCCGCGAAATGCTGGTAGCGGCAGCGGCGAGCGAATGGCAGGTACCAGCCGCCGAGATTACCACCGCCGACAGCATGATCATCCATGCCGAGAGCGGCAAGTCCGAACCATTCGCGACATTTGCGCGCGCCGCAGCAGAACAAAGCCTGCCGGCCAAGCCGAAACTGAAATCGCCGGAAAATTACAAGATCATGGGCCAGCCAAAGGCCCGCCATGATATTCCCGAAAAAGTTGATGGTAGCGCGGTTTTCGGGATTGATGCCGACGTTCCGGGCATGAAATATGCCGCGGTCAAGGCCCCTCCGGTCATTGGCGCCACGATTGAATCGATGGATGCAACCACCGCCAAAACCATGCCCGGCGTGCTGCAGATTCTCAACATGGGGGATTTTGTCGCCGTGGTGGCCGACGGCTATTGGCAGGCGCAACAAGCGTTGGGCACGATCGACACCCGATATAGCAAAACCGAAGGGGACGGCCTCGATCAGGACGCGATCTTCGCCCGCTACGCCAGCCATCTCGATGAAGCCGGAGAAGACGGCGGAGACATGCAAACCGAAGCAGGCGATATCACCAAGGGTTTTACCGAGGCAGCGACCAAGGTCGAAGCGGAATATAAGGTGCCGTTCCTTGCCCATGCGACAATGGAGCCGATGAACTGCACCGCATGGGTGCGCGATGGCAAATGCGATGTCTGGTCGGGCCATCAGGCGCCGGTCAATGCCCGCCAGGCGGCTGCCGATGCTGCCGGTCTGCCATTCGAGGATGTGACCTATCACAACGCCTATCTTGGTGGCGGTTTCGGACGCCGGTCCGACAGTGACGCCATCATCATGGCCACCCGGATCGCCAAGGCTACCGGCTATCCGGTCAAGATGATCTGGTCGCGGGAAGAGGACACGGCGCAGGATCACTATCGCCCGTCGGCGACCAGTCGCTTCCGGGGCGGGCTCGACAAGGATGGCAAGGCGGTCAGCTGGGACAATATCCACACCCATCTGTTCGATCCTGCAGACGCGCCAACCATACCCCATTACAACATTGCCAGCCACAGGATCCGCAAGGTCGACGTGTCGATGCATCTGCGCTTCGGCCCCTGGCGTTCGGTCGATCACAGCCAGCACGGATTCTTCATCGAATCCTTTGTCGACGAGATGGCCCATGCCGCCGGCAAGGATGGCTATGCCTTCCGCCGCGAACTGCTGGCGAAATCGCCGCGTCATCTGAAAGTGCTCGACACCGCCGCGAAAATGTCCGGCTGGGGCAGCGCTCTGCCGGAAAAACATGGCCGCGGCATCGCCTTTGTCCCGTCCTTCGGGTCGATCGTCGCACAGGTCGCCGAAGTCGACATGAGCGGACCCAAGCCACGGGTGACAAAAGTCTATGTCGCCGCCGATCCCGGCTTTGTCGTCAATCCCGACGGCTTTACCGCGCAGATGGAAAGCGGGATTGTCTATGGCCTGACCGCAGCGCTTTATGGCGATATCACGATCAAGGACGGCGCCGTCCAGCAAAGCAATTTTCACGACTATCCGATGCTCCGGATCGACGAGATGCCGGAGGTCGAAGTGACTCTGATAAATGGCGATCACGAGCGCCTGGGCGGTGGGGGCGAACCGGGCCTGCCGCCGATTGCGCCCGCCGTCACCAATGCGATTTTTGCTGCCACTGGTACGCGGGTCCGCGAGCTGCCCATTGCCAAGCATGATTTTGCCTGACCGGAGACCTGAAATGCTGAAATATATCCGCGCTGTTGCTCTGTCTTCGATGCTCGCCCTGACTGCCTGTGGCGCTGACCCGGCGCCGGGACCGGTCGAGCAGATCATTGTCCGCGAACCCGGCGCGGCCCCGGCCGTTGCCGTTGCTGCGACCGAAGCACCGGCCAGCACGCTGATCGCCGACGGGAAAGCGGCTTTCGCCAATTGCTCCGCCTGCCACAGTCTCGAGCAGGGCGCGGCCAATGGCGTTGGCCCCAATCTTTACGGGATCGTTGGCAAGAATGCGGGTGGTGTCGCCGGATTTGCCTATTCGGACGCGCTCGAGGCATCCGGCATCGTCTGGACAGCGGCAGAACTGGACAGCTTCATCGCCGACCCGGCCGGTAAAATTCCGGGTACGACCATGGTCGCGGGGGCAATCGCGGATCCGTCGAAGCGACAGGCCGTCATTGCCTATATTGAAAGCACTACCGCCAATTGAACCGGAAGTCGGGCATCATGCTGGCGCTGCTGGCTGCCGGACAATCCCGCAGATTTGGTGACCGGGACAAGCTGAGCGCGATGCTCGGCGGCAAAATGCTCGGCCTGCACGCTGCCCAAGCGGCCGCCGACTTGCCCTTTTCGCAAAAACTTGTGATCGCATCACCGGACCCTGACTGTGCGGCGGGCTGGCGTGACCTGGGATATCGGGTGGTCGCCAATACAGATGCCATCCGGGGTCAGGCGACGTCAGTCAGGCTTGCCGCGGCCCACGCCATCGAGGCCGGAGCCAGCGCCCTTTGCATCATGCTGGCCGATATGCCGTTCGTGACGAGCGGCCATCTCGCCAGGCTGATCGAGAGTTTCGAACAGGCGGGCGAGACAAATAGCGTGGCGTCCGCGCGCAGTGGACAGGCCATGCCCCCGGCAATATTTCCGTCCGGCGCGCTGGACCGTTTGTCGGAACTGCAAGGCGATGCCGGCGCGCGCAAGTTGCTGGCCGACGCGCTGATGGTCGAGGGCGACGATCAGTTTCTGATCGATATAGACACGCCGGCAGATCTTGCCGAAGCCAACCGGATATTCCGGCCTGTCACGTAGCTCTTCGCCGAAACGCCTTCATTCGCGATCCAGTCTCTTGCCCAGTTTCACAAAAAAGACGATCAGAAATGGCACCAGCAGGAAGGACAGGACAACCTTGGCCGAACCCTGGCCCAGCAGCAATTGTCCGATCGGGCGCTCGCCATAGAAAGCGATGGTGATGAAAATGATCGTGTCGACGAGTTGCGACAAGGCGCTGGCGATCGCGGCACGCAAGGCCAGCATCGCGCCCTTCATATTGGCGAGGCGGGAGAAAATATAGACATTGAGGAACTGCGACACGCCATAAGCGATGATCCCTGCGAACATCAGGCGCGCGCCCTGCGACAGGATGATCGGAAAGGCGTCCTTTGCCGGTTCGTACATGCCCGGGTCGGTCGGCAGCGCCAATACGATCTGGATCAATATGATCGCGGTGATCAGCGGCACGAAGCCGAACCGGACCAGCCGGTTGGCGACATCGCGGCCATGCAGTTCCGCAACCGCACTGGATAATACGACCAGAAGCAGAAAGGGGAATATCCCCGATTCGACAGCCAGGGGTCCGAGCGCGACCTGTTTCGCGCCCAATATCCCGGCGATGCAGGTCATTCCGCCGTAAAGCACGGCAAAGACGAACAGGGATCGTGGGATGAGGTTGGTTTTCGCAGTTTCAATCATCGCGGCTGCCTAGCGTGATCGGCGGCGAAAAAAAAGAAATAGTCACAAGAGCGAATTTTTCTATAGGGAAAAGGAAATCGAAATTAGCGGATCGCGGCCCTTCATGTCGCACGATCGGGGGATAATTTGCAAAGACTGGCAGTTTATTGTGGCGCCAACGCGGGGCAGGACCCGGCTTATGCCGCATCGACAATCTTACTCGGCAAGGCCATGGCAGCGCGCGGCGTTGATCTGGTCTATGGTGGCGGCCGTCTCGGCCTGATGGGCATTATCGCCGACACCGTGCTCGTCGAAGGCGGCCGGGTTCATGGCGTAATCCCGGAAATGCTGAGGGATCTCGAAGTTGCGCATACCGGCGTCACCGAGCTGCACATCGTCCAGAATATGCACGAACGCAAAGCCAAGATGACCGATCTGACCGATGCCTTCGTCGCCTTGCCCGGCGGCGTCGGCACGATGGACGAACTGTTCGAGGCCTGGAGCTGGAACGCGCTCGGCTATCACAACAAGCCGTTCGCGATATTGAATATCGGCGGCTATTGGGACTCGCTGATCGATTTTCTCGACAAAATGTCGGAACAGGGATTCGTGTCCGCCGAACGGCGCAAACATCTGATCGTGTCCGACAATATCGATGACTGCCTCGACCGCCTTGCGGCCGCCTGCAATAGCGAGACCGGCAGTTTCACCTGGTGAGCCTTGTCGCGCTGAAAATTTGACTGGAAAAGACCGATGATACCCATCCTGACAAGCATCGCCGGCATGGCATTGATCCTGCTGATCGCCCTTGCCCTCTCGACGGGACGGCGGAATATCCGGCTGCGAGTGGTTGGCGCCGCATTCGCGCTCCAGGCCGGGATTGCCGTCATCGTGCTCTATATTCCGGCGGGAAAACGGATCATCGAGGCCATGGCTTTCGGCGTCTCCAGCCTGCTTGGCTACGCCTCGGCCGGCACCAATTTCATCTTCGGCCCGCTCGCCTCGCCGGAAATGGGGGGCAACAGCTTCGCGATAGCCGCGCTTCCGGTGATCATCTTTTTCTCGGCGCTGATATCGATCCTCTATTATCTCGGCATCATGCAGTTCATCATCAAATGGGTCGGCGGCGCGATCCAGAAGGTGACCGGCATATCCAAGGTCGAATCGCTGTGCGCCGCGGCAAATATCTTCGTCGGTCAGTCCGAATCGCCGCTGGTCATCCGCCCCTATCTCGCCAGCCTGACCCAGTCGCAGCTGTTCACCGTGATGAGCGTCGGCATGGCCGGCGTCGCCGGAACCATCCTGGCGGCCTATGCCGCAATGGGCATAAGAGTCGACTATCTGCTCGCCGCCGCCTTCATGTCTGCCCCCGGCGGGATATTGATGGCCAAGATCATCATGCCGGACAATCCCGATGATCCGGCCCCCGAAGAACTGCTCATCGCGGTCGAATATGAAGAGGAAAAGCCTGCCAATATTATCATGGCTGCGGCGATGGGCGCACAGACCGGCGTCAAGCTGGCGGTTGCGGTCGGCGCGATGGTGCTCGCCTTTGTCGCGCTGGTGGCCCTGGCCAACGGCCTGCTCGGCGGTATCGGCGGCTGGTTCGGCATGCCCGATCTCAGCTTCCAGCTGGTCATCGGCTATATTTTCGCACCGATCATGTTTCTGCTCGGGGTGCCGTGGAATGAAGCGCTCGGCGCCGGCGGACTGTTCGGCACCAAGATCGTGCTCAACGAATTTGTCGCCTTCATCGAACTCGGCAAGATCCAGGACGGCATTTCTCCGCTGACCAACGCCATTGTCATCTTCGCCCTGTGCGGTTTCGCCAATTTCAGCAGCATCGCCATCCAGCTCGCCGTCACCGGCGGGCTTGCCCCCAATCAGCGGCCGGTCATCGCGCGGCTCGGCCTGCGCGCGCTGGCCGCCGGATCGCTCGCCAATCTGATGAGCGCGGCGCTCGCCGGCATATTGCTGTCGCTCGCCTGATTCATCGCGATTGACAAAGAAACACGAGAGCGCATTTTAAGAACATGACCCAGAACCCAGATACATTGGCCGCCGTATCGCTCGCCATGGCCGACGAAGACAGCAACGCATTTGCCGAACGGATCGGCCGCAGCTTTTCCGACTGGGGCTTTGCCGTGGTTTCCGACCATGGCATCCCGGCGGAACTGATCGCACGCGCCGAAGCCATGTCGCGTGCCTTTTTCGCGCTGCCCGACGAAGTGAAGCGATCCTATCATATCCCCGGCGGCGGCGGCGCGCGCGGCTACACGCCGTTCGGCACCGAAAGCGCCAAGGATAGCAATATCAGCGATCTCAAGGAATTCTGGCATATCGGCCGCGATCTGCCGTCCGGCCATCCGTTCGAGCCCTATATGCCGCCCAATATCTGGCCCAGGGAACTCGACGGATTTCGCGAGACCTATCTCGAGATGTTTGCCGCCTTCGACAAGGCCGGCGCGCGTATCCTCGAGGCCATCGCCCGCTTTCTGGGACTGGCACCGGATTTCTTCGTCGACACGGTGCGCGACGGCAATTCGGTGATGCGACTGATCCATTATCCGCCGGTGCCGCAAGATTCGCCCGCGGTCCGCGCCGCCGCGCACGAGGATATCAACACCATCACCTTGCTGATCGGTGCCGAAGAGGCCGGACTCGAATTGCTCGACAAAAATGGCAACTGGCGAGCGGTAACCCCCAAAGCGGGAGAACTGGCGGTCAATATCGGTGACATGCTGCAGCGGCTGACCAACAATCTTTTGCCCTCGACCACCCACCGCGTGGTCAACCCGCCCCCGGAACGGCGCGGACATTCACGCTATTCGATGCCTTTCTTCCTCCACTTCCGGCCGGATTATTCGATCGAGACGCTGCCGAGCTGCGTCGATGACACCCATCCGAATCTCTATCCCGAACCGATCACCGCGCACGAATATCTGATGCAGCGCCTGCGCGAAATCGGGCTCGCATGACAGCAAGGGCGATCGGCATCAGCGGCGGCAGCTGTTCCGGAAAATCCACCCTGACCCGCAAGATTTTCGACAGGCTGGGACCGGATCAGTGCGTGATCCTGCCGCAGGACGACTATTTTTTCGGTATTGGCGATGCTCCGGAGGGAAAAGGCGGCCCCAATTTCGACCATCCCAATGCGGTCGACTTCGAACAAATGTGTCTGCAACTGGCGCAGTTGAAAAATGGCCAGACGATTGACCGGCCGCTTTACGATTTCCCCACCCACATGCCGAAAACCGAGACCGAACGGACCGAATCGCGTCCGGTGATATTGATCGACGGCATATTGATTCTCCAGCATCAGCCGTTGCGCGACCTTCTGGATCTCAGCATCTTCGTCGAATGCGATGCGGAAACCCGCTTTGCCCGGCGACTCGAACGCGACGTCCGCGAACGGGGACGCACAGCGCAGTCGGTGAACGACCAATTTGCCAACCAGGTTGGCCCGATGCACGATCTCCACGTCGAGCCATCCAAAACCCACGCCGATATCGTGATAAATTCGCAACAGTGCGAAATGTCATTCTCGACGCTGCTGGCCAGCATCGACTCGCTATTAAGCCATTGAAAAGCATAAATTAGTTTCAAGCATCTGTTCCGAAATCCGGTCTTTCCCGACCGATTTCACGACAATTTCCCCTGTTGGACAAAAATAAAATGCTGCAGTGCGGCATATGACATTTCAATTGAGACAAAACTGTCATTAAGGGCCCCTACAGACGACCGGCGTTGATCCGGCGGTGCGCATGATGTGCCGTCGCTCAGGCTTTAGACAGTTTTATTATGGCGGCGCACAAACCACTGCGTCGCACAACGGGGAATTCTTATCATGAAGATTAAATATCTCTTGGCTACCAGCGTAGTCAGCCTTTCAACGGCGGGCCTGATGGCAACATCCGCCTCGGCTCAGTCGACCGGTACCGTCGATTTTGAAAATGATGTCATCATCGTGACCGGCGGCAGAACCGTCGATGTCGGTGGCGTTGAAATTCCCAACACGCCAAAGGCAAAGCAGGTTCTCGACGAAGAAATCATCCGTCGTCAACGCCCCGGCCAGACGGTCAATGATATCGTCAACCTCGTTCCCGGTGTCAGCTTCCAGAACAATGACCCATGGGGCTCTTCCGGCGGTTCGTTCACGATCCGCGGCTTCAGCGACGATCGCATTTCGCAGACGCTTGACGGTCTGCCACTCAACGATTCGGGCAACTACGCGCTGTACACCAACCAGCAGGTTGACTCGGAAATCATCGAGCAGGTCAACGTCAACCTCGGCGTGACCGACGTCGACAGTCCGACCGCTTCCGCTGTTGGCGGCACGATCAACCTTCGTACCCGCCAGCCCAGCGACGATTTCAAGCTGACCGGCACGCTTTCGGCCGGTAGCACTTTTGCAAAAGGTGACAACGACAACCGCAGCCGGCTTTACATGCGCGGCTTCGGCATGATCGACACCGGCGACATCACCGGTTTCGGCACCAAGGCGTTCGTTTCTGCCAGCTACACGCGTTACAACAACCCGTTCAACAACTACGGCATTGTTGAGAAGCAGCAATATAACGGCCGTATCTGGCAGGATATCGGCAGCAATGGCGACTTCATTGCCGTCGCGGGTCACTATAACGAAAACCGCAACAACTTCTTCGGTTCCTTCTCGCTGGACAGTTTCCCGGCGACAAAAGCGGACCGCTTTTACGACATCAACTTTCCTTGCACGGTCGAGGCTCCTGAAGCCGGAACCGCCCAGAGCGACAACAATTGCGGCGCAGAATTCGATCGCCGCTTTAACCCGTCGAACACCGGTAACATCCGTGGCGCATCGCGCTTCACCTTGACGGACGGCCTGGTTCTTTCGGTCGATCCGAGCTACCAATATGTGAAGGCAAATGGCGGCGGCGACGAAGAACTGCTCGAGCAGACTCGCAACGTTGGCGGTGTTGAAATGACCGGCTTCATTCGCGGACGCTATTATTTCGGTCGTGACCTCAACGGTGACGGCGATACGCTCGACGAAGTAACGGGTCACGATCCAAGCCAGACCCGCACCCGGCGTTTCGGTGTTATTTCAAACCTCTCTTACGAGCTCAACCCGGACCACCGTTTCCGTCTTGCCTATACCTATGACGATGCCAACCATCGCCAGACCGGCCAGACCTCGGTTGCGCTCCTCAACGGCGAGATTGCCGACGTGTTCCCGGTCAACAACGGACTGGTTACGGTAGACGGTTTTGAACTCAACAAACGCGATCGCCAGTCTTACGCGACGCTGCATCAGATTTCGGGCGAATATCGCGGTACATTCGGCGGTCTGACCGCAGTACTCGGTTTGCGGGCACCGTTCTTCAAGCGCGAATTGAACCAGAATTGCTACACAACATCAGCAAGCGGTTTTCTCGATTGCGTTGGCGGCGTCAGCGCAGCCTATGAAGCGGCGAATCCTTACAGCTATGATGCAGCAACCAACACGGTTACCGGCTCTGCAATTCCTCAGTCACGTACCTACAAATATGATGACATTCTGCCAAACATCGGTCTGACCTATGCTTTCGGCAGCGCATCCGTATTTGCAAACTATGCCAAGGGGCTTTCGGTACCGGCTACTGATCCGCTCTATGACTCGCTTTACTTCCCGGAGAATGCACCGGGCGTTCAGCCAGTTCCCGAAACAACCGACAGTCTCGATATGGGCCTTCGGTATCGGACCGGCAACATCCAGGCCCAGTTTGCTGGATGGTATACCCGCTACAACAACCGGCTCGCGTCCTCTTATGATCCGATCCTTGATGAATCGGTATTCCGGAACCTCGGCCGGGTAGACAAATATGGTCTCGATGCATCGATCGCTTGGTCACCAACGCCTGAAACAATGGTATATGTTTTCGGTTCGATCAATGAATCGGATATCCAGGACAATGTTCAGACCGACGTTTGCTCGGCCGCTGACATTACAAACGGCGTTGCCCAGTGCACCGCGGTTGGCGATCCGATCTTTGCTCTTACTGCCGGCAAAAATGAAAGCGGAGCCCCGCTCTGGACTGTTGGTGCTCGTGTTCAGCAGCAATTCGGTGACTTTGAACTGGGTGCCCAGGTCAAGCACACCGGCAAACGCTGGGTCAATGACACCAACACACGGTCTGTTGGCGGCTACACGCTGGTCGACCTCGACCTGCGCTGGAACATCACGCAGAACCAGTTTGGTGACGATGTTGCAGTCCAGCTGAACGTTACCAACCTGCTCGACAAGCTTTATGTCGGCGGCTTCGGTGGCGATCTGGACGGCAACTCGCCATTTGTCCAGATTGGTGCGCCACGCGCAGCAAGCATCTCGCTGATCTTCGGCTACTAAGCAGAAGGCCTTTGCGTCCGGTGCGAAACAAGATCGCGCCGGGGATAAACCAACAAGAGACGGCGGTGCTGAAAAGTGCCGCCGTTTTTCTTTGCGGCCAAGCGGCGCGGGCCCGGCGTCTGAATCGGCGCACAGCCAGTGCTGCAATCAATTGCAAATTCTTTACCGGTTCGTGCTAGAGGCTGGGCATTGAAACTCACCGGAAAGCGCCATGTCTGACACCCGTAACTCCCCCGTTCTCGTCACCGGCGCCGCCGGGTTCATCGGCCATGCCGTCTCGACCCGTCTGATCGAACGCGGAGAGACGGTGATCGGCATCGACAATCTCAACGATTATTATGATCCGGCGCTCAAGGCCGCGCGGCTCGCCAACCTCAAGGCACTCGAGGGCTTTCGTTTCGAGCAGATGGACGTGTCCGATGCCGAAAGCGTCAAAACACTGGTCCAGTCCAACGGCGTACAACGGATCATCCATCTCGCGGCGCAGGCAGGCGTTCGCTACAGTATCGACAATCCGTTCGCCTATCAGAAATCCAACCTCGAGGGCCATTTGTCGCTGCTCGAAGCCAGCCGCCACGCCCACAATTTCCAGCATCTCGTCTATGCTTCATCGAGCTCGGTTTACGGCGACAAGCCAATGGGCGGCGCAGGCTTTACCGAAGAGGAACCCGCCACCGATCCGGTCTCGCTTTATGCCGCGACCAAGCGGTCGGGCGAACTGATGAGCCAGTCCTACGCAAAGCTCTATGGTTTCCCGATGACCGGCTTGCGCTTCTTCACCGTTTACGGTCCCTGGGGCCGCCCCGACATGGCCTATTTCGGTTTTACAAAGAAGATTTTGGCGGGAGAATCGATCGAGGTATACGGTCAGGGCAGGATGGCCCGGGATTTCACCTATATCGACGATATTGTCGATGGCATATTGGGCGCGCTCGACCATCCGCCAGAACGCCATGGCCACCGCATCCTCAATATCGGTGACAGCCGCCCGGTCGGTCTGATGGACATGATCAAGGCGCTCGAAGAGGCGCTAGGGATCGAGGCGGAAAAGATCATGCGCCCGATGCAACCGGGCGATGTAACCTCGACATATGCCGACGTGTCGAAGCTCCATGCCCTCACCGGCTATGCGCCAAAGGTCATGCTGGAAGACGGATTGAAGAAATTTGTCAGCTGGTACCGGGGTTTTTACGGCAATCTGCCGCCCGCCTGATTCAGCGCGTCTCGGCGCGCTGCATGACTTGCTGTGCGGCCAGTTTCAGCTGTTCGTTCACGCCTGCATCTGCGCATATGCCATCGTTGAAAATACCACCGGAGGCATTGATTCCAACACCCAGCGGCGTTGGCCATCCGCGCAGGGAATGCACGATCGAGCGCAGCGCCGCCAACGTGCTGCCGACCGCCTGCCAGCCATAGGCCGTGACGATCAAACCGATAGGAACCCCGTCGAGATAGACGCGTTCGTCCCGCGCCGTCTCTTCGATATAATCAATCGCGTTTTTCACCAGGCCGGATACCGTACCATGATAGCCCGGACTGGCGATGAGCAAGCCGTCGGCCCGCCGTACCAGTTCCACAAGTTCCTTGCCGGTATCGCCAAGACCCGCCGGGTCCGACTGATAATGCGGCAGCGCCAGCAGGCGATCCGACCCGAACAATTCGGTTTCTGCTCCCGCATCGGCGGCGGATTGCAGGGCTATGGCCAAAGCCTGTTCGGTCGAGGAGGCGGGATTGGTCGTGCCGCCAAGTCCGAGGATGAATGGTTTTTTTGTCTGTTTCACGGGAACGCCATAACGAGGGTTGGTGGGCAATTGCAACGGCCTTCTGCAAAGGCCCTGTTTCTTAATTGACCGATTAAATTTGCCTGATTAAGACGGGTAGCAAATAGCGGGCTTAAAGCGCGCACTCTCCTCTCCTCCGACCAAAGGAATCTCCCATGCGCAAATTTACCGAAGAACAGCATATGTTCCGCGACGCCTATCGTCGCTTTCTCGCCGACGAGGTCGCGCCGCGGATGGATGAATTCCGCGAAGCCGGCATTGTCGATCGGGAGATATTCAAGAAAGCCGGCGATCAGGGCTTCCTGATGGTGTGGCCGGACGAGAAATATGGCGGCATGGGCGACAATGATTTCCGTTACGAACAGATCATCATCGAGGAAACCGCGCGTGCCGGCTGTTCCGAATGGTATAACACGCTGCACAGCCGGCTGGTCGGCCCCTATCTCCAGAATATCGGCAACGAAGAGCAGCGCGAGCGCTTCCTGCCCAAATGCGTCAGCGGCGAGACGATCCTCGCGGTCGCGATGACCGAATCCGGCGCCGGCAGCGATCTGTCCGGCATGAAGAGCACGGCCAAGGACATGGGCGACCACTGGCTGCTCAACGGGTCAAAGACCTATATCTCCAACGGTATCAACGCCGACGTCGTGATTGTCGCGGCCAAGATTGACGGCGTCGACGACAAGCACGCGATGGTCTTGCTGATTCTCGAGCGCGGCATGGAAGGGTTCGAGCGGGGCAAGAATCTGGAGAAAATCGGCCTGCACGCGCAGGATACAGCCGAGCTGTTCTTCAATGACGTCAAGATACCGAAAGAAAATACGCTGGGCACGCCGGGCAAGGGCTTCATCCATCTGATGGAAGGGCTGGCCGAGGAACGGTTGATCGGCATGGTCGGCTATGCCGCATCCGCGCGGCGTGCTTTTGATGTCACGCGCGAATTTGTCATGGATCGGGATGTTTTCGGCAAGAAATTGTCGGATATGCAGAATACCCAGTTCAAAATGGCCGAAATGGACGCGAAAATTGACATGTTCCAGGTCTATGTCGACCATTGTATCGATATCCACAACCAGGGTGGCCTGACCGCCAATATGGCCGCCAAGGGCAAGATGCTGGGCAGCGAGATCGAGTGGGAAATGGCCGATCTCGGGCTGCAACTGCACGGCGGCGCGGGCTATATGAAAGAATATGAAATCAGCCGGATCTTCACCGACGCCCGGATGAGCCGCATCTATGCCGGATCGAGCGAGATCATGCGCTACATCATCGGCCGGGACGTTTTCAGCCAGAAATATCAATCGATCCTCGATTAGTTTATGGTGCAAACGGGCTGGGAAAAGGCCGAGTCGCGCCCTTTCCTTGGTTGACGTTTACGTAAACTGCTTGACTGTGTTGCACTGCACCATTAGCATTGCGCAACATCCTTCCAATTCTTCCAACGAGAGGAACCCCAAATGACCCAAGCCTTTATCTATGACGCAGTGCGGTCCCCGCGCGGCAAGGGCCGCAACGACGGCGCCCTGCACGAAATCACAGCTCTCGACCTGTCCGCCCAGGTGCTGGCATCGGTCAACGAACGCAATGGCCTGGACGGTCACGAGGTTGAAGACATCGCCTTTGGCTGTGTCTCCCCGGTCGGCGAACAGGGCGCAGTGATCAGCCGCATGGCAGCGCTCAAGGCGGGCTATGCCGACACGACATCCGCCATTCAGGTCAACCGTTTCTGCGGCTCCGGTCTGGAAGCGGTGAATATCGCCGCGGGCAAGATCTGCTCGGGCGAAGCCGATCTGGCGATTGGCGGCGGTATCGAATCGATGTCGCGCATCCCGATGGGCAGCGACGGCCTCGGCGGCATGGCCGATCCGAGTCTGGTGTTTCAGGAATATTTCGTTCCGCAGGGCATTTCCGCCGATTTGATCGCCACCAAATATGGCTATAGCCGTGATGATGTCGATGCCTATGCGGTCGAGAGCCAGAAACGCGCCGCCAGGGCATGGGACGAAAAACGCTTCGCCAAGTCGATCCTGCCAATCCGCGACGTGATCGGCGAGGTCGTGCTCGACCGCGACGAACTGATGCGCCCCGAAACCGACATGCAGTCGCTCGGTTCGCTCGGCCCCGCATTCAAGATGATGGGCGAACAGATGCCCGGCTTCAACGATGTCGCAATCCTCAAGCACCCCGATGTCGAGAAGATCAATCACGTCCACCACGCGGGCAACAGCTCCGGTATCGTCGACGGTTCGGCAGCGGTTCTGATCGGTAACGAAATGGCAGCCGAGAAATATGGCATGAAGCCGCGGGCACGGATTGTGTCGATGGCAGCGATCGGTTCCGAACCGACAATCATGCTGACCGGCCCCGAATTTGCCGCCAAGAAGGCACTGGAACGTGCTGGAATGACAGCAAATGATATCGATCTGTGGGAATTGAACGAGGCATTTGCTGCCGTCGTTCTGCGCTTCATGGACGCGATGAATGTCGACCACAGCGTGATGAACGTCAACGGCGGCGCGATCGCCATGGGCCACCCGCTCGGCGCGACCGGCGCGATGATCCTCGGCACCGTGCTCGACGAACTCGAACGCTCGGGCAAGTCGACCGCTCTCGCGACGCTTTGCATCGGCGGCGGCATGGGCATCGCCACGATCATCGAACGGGTGAACTGATTTTCGTGCTCCGCACTTGATGCGGAACTCCGGAGGGCTGGCAACCGCCCTCTCGCCAAGGCTCCGCATCAAGTGCGGAGCACAGGATGAGAAACTAAGGAAAAGAATATGAGCTACGAAACATTCACAGTCGATATTGACAGCGACGGTATCGCTCTCGTCACCATCGATCTTCCCGGCCAGTCGATGAACGTCTGGAACCAGGCCCTGATCGCCGACTTCAAGACCTTCACCGAGGAACTGATCAGCAACGAGGCGATCAAGGGCGCCGTTATCACCTCGGGCAAACCATCCGGTTTCCTCGCCGGCGCCGATCTCAACATGCTCGGCGCATCGAAAGCCGCCAGCATGGCCGAGGCCTTTGAAAGCGCCTGGGAGCTCAATGCCATTTTGCGCCGCATGGAAACCGGCGGCAACAGCGCCAAGGACCTGCTCAAGGGCACGGCCCACGCCAAACCCGTCGCCTGTGCCCTGAACGGCCTCGCGCTCGGTGGCGGTCTCGAACTGGCCCTGGCCTGCCATTATCGCGTTTGCGCCGACAATCCCAAGATCCAGCTTGGCCTGCCCGAAGTGCAGGTTGGCCTGCTGCCCGGCGGCGGCGGCACCCAGCGCCTGCCGCGTCTCGCAGGCCTACAGGCTGCAGGCATGGCCATCATGACCGGCCAGCCAATGAACCCGCAGGCTGCACTCGCACAGAAGATCGTCGACGAAGTCGTCCCCGCCGACGAAGTGGTTGCCAAGGCCAAATCATGGGTCAAGGCCAATCCCAAGGCGTCCGCGCCATGGGACAAGAAGGGCTATAAATTCCCCGGCGGTGCCGGATCAATGGATCCCCGTGCAGTGCCACTCTACCTCGGCTCCTCGGCGATCGCGCTGAAACAGAGCAAGGGCAATTACGAAGCGGTGAAGGCGATCCTTTCCTGCCTCTATGAAGGCTCGATGCTGCCGATGGACACCGCGTTGCGCGTGGAAAGCAAATATTTCACCAAATTGCTCTCCGGTCCGCAGGCCAAGAACATGATCCGCACCCTGTTCATCAACAAGCAGGCCGCGGAAAAAGGCGCGGCCCGCCCTGAAGGCGTGCCACCGACCGAACTCAAGACCGTCGGCGTACTCGGCGCCGGTCTGATGGGTTCCGGCATCACCCATGTCACCGCCAAGGGCGGCATGAATGTCGTCGTCCTCGACCGCAGCATGGAGGAAGCACAAAAGGCCGTCGCCTACAGCCAGAAGATCGTCGACAAGGGCGTGAAGCGTGGCAAGATGACGCAGGAAAAGGCCGACGCTTTCATGGCGCGGATCAAGCCGACCGACAATTATGATGATCTGAAGGATGTCGACCTGATCATCGAGGCGGTCTTCGAACGCCCCGACATCAAGGCCGATGTGATCAAGAAGACCGAGGCGGTCATTGGCAAGGATGTCGTCTTTGCCTCCAATACCTCGACCCTGCCGATCACCGGTCTGGCGAAGAACAGCTCGCGCCCCGATCAGTTCATCGGCATGCATTTCTTCTCGCCGGTTGAAAAAATGCCGCTGCTGGAAATCATCCCCGGCGCCGAAACCGGTGACAAGGCTCTGGCCGTTGCGCTCGATTATAACGCCAGAATCCGCAAGACCCCGATCGTGGTCAAGGATGTCCGCGGCTTCTACACCAACCGCGTGTTCCCGCCTTATGCCAACGAGGCGATGCTGATGGTCGCCGAGGGCGTGAAACCGGCGCTGATCGAAAATGCAGCCATCGCCATGGGCATGCCGATCGGTCCGCTCGCCGTGGTCGATGAAACCACGCTCCAGCTCGGCTATGACATTATGACGTCAACCAAGGAAGAAATGGGCGATGCCTATGTTTCCAGCGGCACCGAAGAGCTGATGGAGATCATGGTCAAGCAGATCGACCGGCGCGGACGGCGCTTTGGCGGTGGTTTCTACGAATATGCCGACGACGGATCGAAAAAACTCTGGCCCGGCCTCGCCGACCATTTCCCGCTGGCCGAAGAACAGCCGGATGTCGAAGAGGTCAAGCAGCGTCTGATGTTCATCCAGCTGATCGCCACCGCGCAATGTTTCGACGAAGGCGTGGTCTCCGATCCGCAGTCCGCCGATCTCGGAGCGATCTTCGGCTGGGGCTTCGCGCCCTGGACCGGCGGTCCGATGAGCCATATCGACACGATGGGCGTCGACAATTTTGTCCGCATCGCCGACAATCTCGCTCAGAAATGTGGCGAACGGTTCAAACCGCCGATGAGCTTCCGCGAGAAAGCCGATGCCGGCGAGAGCTTCTACAAAGCGGCTTGAGCGGAACGATAGATGACAAGAAAGAGCTCCTTCGGGGGCTCTTTTTTTGTCCGTCAGGAAAGACGCTTTGCCAGTGCCTCGAATTTCGCGTCGAGCTGGTCGATCTGCAGGGACAGCCGGTTGAAATCGTCGCTATCTGCAGCTTCTGCGCCACGAACAGCGCCATAATGAGCCTCGAACAAAGCCACTATCTGGTCAATCACCGGTCCTTGCTGCCGTTCCGCCCGGTCTTCGCCGATGGTCATCTCGATCGACCGCGCGCTATATTCCAGGCTGCCGTAGAAGATATCGCGCGCCTGCCACAGCACCGCGTCCCGCCGCAACTCGCCGCGATCCTGCCCGCGCCGGAACAGCTGGTCGAAAACCGCGACATAGTGGCGCAGATGATCGCGCGAAACGCTGACCTCGCTGTTGTTGCGCCGCAGAGCAAAGCTGAGGTTGATGAAATCCGCGTTCAATATCACCGTATTCAGATGATATCCGGCCAGGGCGCGCAAGCGGTCGAAAAATCCTTCGGCCTTGGTTGACGCCATGACCGTCTCGGCCTCCCGGGTCAGCACGTCCCAGAATTGCTGCAGGACCGCGAGCATCAGCTCCGCCTTCGATTCATAATAGCTGTAGATCGTGCCCTCGCCGATACCGGCGCGGCGCGCGATCTCCGACATGCGCGCTCCGTCAAACCCATGCTCGACGAAAATGGCGCGCGCTGCGTCCAGAATTGCCTGTTCCTTGCGCTCCAGCTTGCTGCGCTGGGTCTCCGGATGGACCGCCTTAGTCGCCAAAACCTGTCCCTTATTGAGCTTGACTCGGAAATACCGAATGCTATTCAAATAGCCATAGGAGACTGAATGTGTCAAATGACGAATATTCCGCTGTGCCATTTCCCGCAAAGGCGTCCTGAATATGCCCCAGTTCAAATCGAAAATTGCCACCGGCTCGGAAAGCTTTGCGCAGAACCGCAAGGACATGCTGACCCTGATCGACCATCTCCGCAGCCTCGAAAAGCGCGCGGTCGACGCCTCGGAAAAACGTCGCCCGACCTTTGAAAAACGCGGCCAGCTGACCCCGCACGAACGACTGACTCGCCTGCTCGATCCGGGCATGCCCTTCCTCCGCCTCTACAATATGGCCAATTATCTGCTCGAGGACAGCAATCCCGAGACCAGCATTCCGGGCGGCAGCGTCATTCTCGGCATCGGCTTTGTCAAAGGCGTGCGCTGCATGATCTGGGTCGACGACAGCGGCATCCGCGCGGGTGCAGCGACGTCCGGCGGCTGGGATGCCAGCAAGGGCGCACAGAAAATCGCCCAGGATCTCAAATTGCCCTTCATCCATCTGGTTGAAAGCGCCGGCGCGAACCTGATGGAATATAAGGTCGAGCTATGGGCCCACGGCGGGATGCTGTTCCGCAATCTCGCCTGGCTCAGCGCGGCCGGTGTTCCGACGATGGTTGTCCTGCATGGTCCTTCGACCGCGGGCGGCGCCTATATGCCGGGCATGTCGGACTATGTCATCGGCATTCGCAACAACGGCATGGCCGCGCTCGGCGGCGCAGCGCTGGTCCACGCGGCGACCGGTGAAGTCGCCGACGACCGCGATCTCGGCGGCACCGAGATGCATGCGTCCACCACCGGCAGCGTCGAATATCTGGCGGATGACGATGCCCACGGCATCGCGATTGCCCGCGAAACCATAGGCCGGCTCGACTGGAACAAGAACAGCACGCCAATCCGCCGCAATGATTATGAAGAACCAATCTACGACATTGACGAGATCGCCGGCGTCGTGCCGATCGATTATACCACCCCCTATGATGTCCGCGAAGTTGCGGCCCGGATCGTCGACGGCTCCGATTTTGAAGAATTCAAGCCCCGCTATGGCCCGGGCACGGTCTGCATGCAGGCCAGCATCATGGGTCACGCGGTCGGCCTGATCGGCAACAACGGCCCGTTCGATCCCGAAGCGGCAGCCAAGGCGACACATTTCTTCCAGCTTTGTGACCAGTCGCAACTGCCGATCATCTTCCTCAACAACACGACCGGCTATATCGTCGGCACCGAGTCCGAACATAAGGGTATGATCAAACTCGGCAGCAAGATGATCCAGGCGGTTTCCAACGTCCGGGTGCCGAAACTGGCCCTCTATATCGGCGCAAGCTTTGGCGCGGGCAATTACGGCATGAGCGGCACCGCCTTCGAGCCGGAATTCCTGTTCAGCTGGCCCAATGCGAAAACTGGCGTCATGGCTGGTGCTTCGGCCGCCAACACGATGAGCCACGTCGCCCGGGTGCAGGCCAGGCGCAAGGGCGTGGAGCCCGACGAGGAAGCGATCGCCAAGCAGGAACAGCGGATCAAGGATATTTTCGAAGCGCAGGAAAGCGCCTTCTTCACCTCCGGCCGCGTGCTCGACAATGGCGTGATCGATCCGCGTGACAGCCGCAAGGTTCTGGGCTTCGCGCTGGAGACGATCTTCGAGGCGCAGAACCGGACGCTGCATCCCAATGCCTTCGGGGTGGCGCGGATATGACCCATCTCCCCACCACCAAAACACTTGAACTCGAACTCCAAAACGGCTGGCTCACCATCTGGTTCAACCAGCCGGAAAACCGCAATGCCCTGAGTGACGCCTTGGTTGCGGAGCTCGGAGCCGTGCTCAATAGCGTGCGCGATGATCGCAGCGTGCGCGGGATCACCATGCGTGGCCGCGGCGGCGTCTTCTGTGCCGGCGCGGATCTCAAGAATTTCAAGGAAAATTTCCAGCAAAGCGGCGATCGCGCGGCGATCATCAAGATGTCGAGCGGTGCAGCGGAGATTTTCGACCTGGTCAACACCGCTCCCCAGGTGGTGATCGTCCTGATCGAGGGCGCGGCCATGGCTGGCGGCTTTGGCCTGTCCTGCTGCGCCGATGTCGTGATCTGCGAAAGCGGCGCGCGCTTTGCGATGACCGAGACCGCTATTGGCGTAACACCGGCGCAGATATCCCCGTTCGTGATCCAGAAGCTCGGCTATGCCACCGGCCGCCGGCTGATGCTGACCGCCGCGCGGTTTGACGGAAGCCAGGCGCACGAACTGGGCTTTGCCGATTTCATCGCCGATGATGTCGCGGGCCTCGAGGCCATCGAAATACAGTTGCGCAAACAGGTATTGGGCGCTGCGCCCGGTGCGGTCGCCGCGACCAAGCAATTGCTCGGCCAGATCGCCGGCCAGCCGCGCGAAGAGGTCATCCGCCTCGCCGCAGAGAATTTCGCCGACCGCATGGTCAGCGACGAGGCCAAGGAAGGCGTCGCCAGCTTCTTCGAGAAACGCAAACCCAATTGGGTGGTGAAACCGGAATGAACAGATATTCGCAAATTCTTCCGTTCGTCCTGAGCTTGTCGAAGGACAGCTGGCGCAAGGCCAAGCTTCGACAGGCTCAGCACGAACGGGGTGAAGGAAATTAAAATGACCCGAATCAACACACTCCTGGTTGCCAACCGCGGCGAAATCGCCTGCCGGGTGATGCGCACGGCCAGGGCACAGGGCATTCGCACGGTTGCCGTCTATTCCGACGCGGATGCCAACGCTCCCCATGTCAAAATGGCAGATGATGCGGTGCATATCGGACCGGCGCCGGTGAATGAATCCTATCTGCTGATCTACAAGATCATTCAGGCCGCCAAGGACACCGGTGCCGACGCGATTCATCCCGGCTATGGTTTTCTTTCCGAAAATGCAGCCTTTTCCAAAGCCTGTGCCGATGCCGGCATCATCTTTGTCGGCCCGCCGGAAAAGGCGATCGACGTGATGGGCGACAAGGCGCGGTCCAAACGCGCAATGATTGCCGCTGGCGTGCCCTGCGTGCCCGGTTATCAGGGTGATGATCAGGCGGACGATGTGCTGATCTCCGAAGCCAACAAGATCGGCGTGCCTTTGATGGTCAAGGCAGCCGCCGGCGGCGGCGGTCGCGGCATGCGGCTGGTCCATGATCTGAAAGACGTGGCCAATGCGATCAAGCTGGCGCGGTCGGAGGCGGAAAATGCCTTTGGCAATGGCGAACTGATCCTCGAAAAGGCGATCATCAAGCCGCGCCACGTCGAAATCCAGGTCTTTGCCGACAGCCATGGCAATACGATACACCTCGGCGAGCGCGACTGTTCGGTCCAGCGTCGCCACCAGAAGGTAATCGAGGAAGCGCCATGCCCTGTCATGACGGCAATATTGCGGGAACAGATGGGCGCGGCGGCGGTCGAGGCGGCCAAAGCGGTCGATTATGTCGGGGCCGGAACGGTTGAATTCCTGCTCGACCAGTCGGGCAGCTTCTATTTTCTCGAAATGAACACCAGGCTTCAGGTCGAGCATCCGGTGACCGAGGAAATCACCGGCCTTGACCTGGTGGCACTGCAGCTGAAAGTCGCGTCAGGCGACTTGCTCGGCCTTGAACAACAGGATGTCACGCTTACCGGCCACGCTATGGAAGTCCGCCTCTATGCCGAAGATCCGGCGGATGATTTTCTGCCCAGCACTGGTCCGGTCCATTTGTGGCAACCTTCCGGCCTCGCGCGGGTCGACAGCGGCATCCAGACCGGCGGCGAAGTATCGCCCTTTTACGATTCCATGGTCGCCAAGATCGTCACCCATGGCGCAACCCGCGACGAAGCGCGGCGGCGGATGATCAAGGCCTTGTCGGAAACCGCCTTGTTCGGCCCCAAAACCAATCGCGATTTTTTAATCGATGCGCTCGACCGGCCGGACTTTGTGACCGGAGAAGCAACCACCGCCTTCATCGCCGAAAATTACGGCGAAGACGGTGTTGATCTCGGGGCGCATGATTTCTCTTCTTATGCCATTGCTGCGGTCATCCACCATAAGCTGCGGCAACAGGCGGCGCACAGGCTCGCGCTCAACGTCAATCCGGAAATGCTCGACTGGTCCAGCACCGGTTCGCTGGAAACCGTGGCACAATATGCCGATGGTGAAGATGCGCAGACCATCCATGTCCATGTCGACAAGCCCGGCCATTACCGGGTCGGCTCCGGCGAAGACAGCGTCGCGGTGGAGCTGATCAGTCTCACCGCCGACCGGGCAAAATTGCGGGTCGACGGCCGCACGCTCGAAACCATCTATTATGATGACCATCGCACCCTCTATCTGGCGCTGCCCAGACGTTCGCTGACCGTGACCGATCTCACCGGCCTCAGCGCCATGGAAGACGCCGGCGGTGGCGGCACCGTGGTTGCGCCGATGCACGGGCTGTTGCTCGAGATATTGGTCGAAGCCGGAGCGCGGGTGGCCAAGGGCGACAAGCTGGCGGTGCTCGAGGCAATGAAGATGCAGCATGAAATACTGGCCGAGATTGACGGCACGGTTGAAACCATCGCGGCAACCGCTGGCAAACAGATTGCCGCGGATGATCTGATCCTGGAAATTGTCGCCGATGAAGCTGAAGAAACCGATAGTTGATAAAGACCGTTCGTGCTGAGCTTGTCGAAGTACGATTGACCGCCGAGGGCCCTTCGACAGGCTCAGGGCGAACGGCAATGAGGAGACCCAACAATGAACAATAAAATCTGCGACATGCTCGGGATCGAATTCCCGCTCGTTGCTTTCTCCCATTGCCGCGATGTTGTCGCCGCTGTTTCCCGCGCAGGCGGTATGGGCGTATTCGGCGGCGTAAACTGCTCTCCGGAGATGCTCGAGGAAGAGCTCAGCTGGATCGATGCCCATGTCGACGGCAAGCCTTACGGTCTGGATATCATCGTCCCGAACAAGGTCGAGGGCAAAGGCGAACAGCTTGATCCGGAAGCCGTACTGGCCTCGATACCGGATGAACATAAGCAATTTACCAACGACATATTGCAACGCCATGGCGTCGACACCGGACGGATCGCCGGGGACATCGAAGCGGTCCGCCGCGAGCAGGTCGCATTTACCGACAATCTGCGTGGTGGCACCGCAGAAGCAATATTGGAGGTCGCGTTCCGCCATCCGATCGGGCTGATCGCCAATGCTCTGGGTATTCCGCCACAGGTGATGCTGGACATGGGAAAGAAGCACGATGTTCCCGTCGCCGCGCTGATCGGGACAAGAGATCACGCGATGAGCCAGGTCGCAGCCGGCGTCGATATCATCATAGCCGTCGGCGGTGAAGCGGGCGGGCATACCGGCGACATATCCACCATGGTGCTGATCCCCGAAGTCTGCAACGCGCTTGCGCAGATTGGCGACGACACGCCGGTACTCGCGGCGGGCGGCATTGCCACCGGCGCGCAGATGGCCGCGGCCATGGCGATGGGCGCGAGCGGCGCCTGGTGCGGATCGGTGTGGCTGACCACGGTCGAGGCAGAAACCAATCCGGTGGTGAAAGAGAAGATGCTCGCCGCCACGTCCCGCGATACGGTGCGCGCACGGTCGCGCACCGGCAAGCCATCGCGGCAACTGCGCTCGCCCTGGACCGATGCGTGGCAAGCGGAAGGCGCGCCCTCGCCGCTGCCGATGCCGTTACAGTCTCTGGTCGCGGAACCGCCGTTGCGGGTGCTCGACAAGCTCAGCCAGGGCGACAATCAGGGCGCCAGGGATCTTTCGACCTATTGGGTTGGACAGGGCGTCGGGCTGATGAACGAACAGATGACCGCCGGTCAGGTGGTACAGGGTTTCAAGGAAGATTTCCTCACCGCTTACGAAAGACTGGCCGCCAATCTCGGCGAATAGGGCCGCCGAATCCATCCTGTGCTTGTCGCGGGAACATTTGCGCCATATGCTTCCCCCAGACCCGCTCGAACGAAGCGGGGATTGAGGATCGCATGACAGAGACAACGCAGACGCAGCCACTGGCCGGGATCAAGGTCATCGAATTCTCGACCATGGTCACCGCCTCTCTGGCGACGATGATGTTCGCCCAGCAGGGCGCGGATGTGATCAAGGTCGAACCGCCGGGAATCGGCGATCCGATGCGCTGGCTGGGAAGCCAGAAAGCGGGCATTTCCGGCCTGTTCCACAATTGCAATCGCGCCAAGCGATCGGTCACGCTGGATCTGAAGACCGCAGAAGACGTGGCTCGTGCCCGGCAGCTCTGCCTGTCGGCCGACGTCGTGATCCACAATTACCGTCCGGGGGTGATGGATCGACTGGGGCTCGGCAGCGCGGCGCTGCGTCAGGAAAGGCCCGGACTCATATATTGCGCAATCACCGGCTTTGGCCAAGAGGGCCCGCTGTCCAGTCGGCCTGCCTATGATCATGTGATGCAGGCGATGGCCGGTTTCATGACCACCCAGGGCCATCCGGATGGCTTTGCCTATGTCAAAACCCTGATCTGCGACAAGGTGACCGCCTATACCGCCGCACAGGCAATCACCGCAGCCCTGTTTGCCCGCGAACGCATCGGCGTCGGCCAGCATATCGACCTGTCGATGCTGGAAAGCTGTATCGCCTTTCTCTGGCCGGATGGCGGTATGCATCTCACCCTGCAGGCAGGGGATGTCACCCATGGCGCGCCCTTCGCGGATTATTACCAGCTGCCATTGCGGACCAAGGACGGCGCCATCGCCTATGCCGCGATGACCGATGCCCATTGGCATGCAATATTCGACATTGTCGGCCTCGGCGAACTGAAGAGCGAAGAAAAATATCAGGGTTCCGCCAACCGCAGCATCCATATGGCCGAGCTCGCGACGATCATTGCCAATCAGAAGCCCGACCTCACCTGCGCCGAGATGGTTGAAGGCCTCGCCGCGCACGATGTGCCGGCCGCTAAATGCCTGTCCCTGGAGGATTTGCCCGACCATCAGCAGGCTCTGGCCATCGGAGTGTTCGAACAGGCCGACCATCCGATGCTCGGCGCGGTTCAGCATGTCACCCCGCCGGCCCGCTTCGGCGGCGAGAAGATGACGCCATGCGGCCCCAGCCCCGCGCTCGGCGAGCATAATGAGTCAATTCTCGCCGAACTGGCCGCCCTCTCCCGGACATAGATTGTTTCAATTGGTTACAAGTCCCGCCATCTGGTTGCGTAAAGCGACGATCTGGTTATTCTCGGGAAAAAATAAGGAGAGATTCGCATGACCTGGCAAATGGCCGATATCTGGGAAAATATTGCCGAGGCAATTCCCGACAAGCCTGCGATTGTCGATGGCGACAAGCGCTATAGCTGGTCGGAATATGCCGATCGTTCCGCCCGGATCGCGCAAGTGCTGACCGACCATGGCCTGAAGGCCGGCGCGAAGCTCGCAATCTATTCCTACAATAGCGCCGAATATTTGGAGACCCAGTTCGGCGCCTTCAAAGCCCGGATCACCCCCGTCAATGTCAACTACCGCTATCTCGAGGCGGAACTGACTCATGTCATCAACAACAGCGACAGCCAAGCCCTGGTCTATCAGGCCCAGTTTGCCCCGCGCGTTGCCGCGATCCGGGATCAGCTCGAACAGGTCAAATTGTTCCTCGAAATCGATGACGGCTCGGGCGAACATCTCGAGGGCGCTGTATCTTATGAAGATGCGCTGCGTGATACCGACCCGATGCCGGTGATCGAACGGTCCGATGACGATATTTATATGCTCTACACCGGTGGCACCACTGGCATGCCGAAGGGCGTGATGTATGATCACAAGACTTTTTCCCCTGCCCTGCTCGCCAAGGGGTTCGAGATGCGGATGATGGAACCGCCGACCGATTCCTCTGGCTTCGGCGCGCTGGTGCAGCAATTGCACACCGCAGGTGCGGTCTCGCGCTCCATTCCCGCCTGCCCGCTGATGCACGGCACCGGCATGTGGATCGGGGCAATGGTTCCGCACAGCCTCGGCGGCTGCGTGGTCCTGAGCGACAACAGCCATTTTGATCCGGTAGCGCTCTGGCAGCTGGCCGAAGAAGAGAAAGTGACCGACATCACCATCGTCGGCGATGTTTTTGCCAAGCCGATGCTGGCCGCTCTCGATGATGCTAAGGCGGCAGACCAAGCCTATGATTTGTCATCACTTTTGATGATGGGATCGTCGGGCGTGATGTGGTCGACCGAGGTCAAGCGCGGCCTTTTGGGCCATTTGCCGCATATGGCGATCGTCGACAGCATGGGCTCGACCGAAGGCAGCATGGGGGTGTCGATCACCACCGCGGAAAATATCGATATCGACCAGACCGCCAAGTTCGACATGAACCCGACGACCAAGGTACTGACCGAAGACGGCAAGCCGGTCGAGCCGGGTTCGGGCGAGATGGGCCTAATCTGCAACGGCGGGATGGTGCCGCTGGGCTATTACAAGGACGAAGCCAAAAGCGCCGCTACCTTCAAGACCTTCGACGGGGTGCGTTATTCCATTCCCGGCGATTTTGCGACGGTCGAGGCAGATGGGTCGATCACGCTGCTGGGCCGCGGCTCTGCCTGTATCAACAGCGGCGGCGAGAAGATTTTCCCCGAAGAGGTGGAGGAAGCACTCAAGACCCATGATTCGGTCTATGACTGTCTGGTGGTCGGCGTAGCCGACGATCGCTTTGGCCAGAAAGTCACCGCGATCCTGTCGGTGGTGCCGGGCGCCCGGTTCGACGAGGCCGAACTGAACGAATATGTTCGTTCCAAACTCGCCGCTTACAAGGCTCCGCGGGCGATCATCCTGGTCGATGAAGTCCCGCGCGCAGCCAATGGCAAGGCAGGCTATAAAGCAGCCAAGGAAATCGCATTGGAGCGATTGCAGGTGCCCGCATAATATCTATAGACAGACGATGATCGTCGAACTGATTCACAACCCGGCTTCGGGTACCTATAGCGAACACCGGCTGGACGCGCTGTCGCACGCGTTTCAGGCATGCGGAGCGCAGGTGCGGCTCGGCCGGACCGAAAGCGACGGGCTGTTCGATATTCTCCCCGATTGCGATCTCGTCTGCGTATCCGGCGGTGACGGCGCGTTGCGGCTGGTTGTCGCATCGATGGCCCGGACGAAAATATTGAAACCGCTCTGCGTCTTTCCCGCCGGCACCGTCAATCTGGTCGCCAGGGAACTCGGCTATTCCGATGACCCGGAGATATTTGCCCGCGAGGTGATGGCGGGATATCTCGACAAGGAAAAATCACGGCTGGCAGCGCCGATGGTAGCCTTCGATGGCCACCCATTTGTCGCCTGCCTTAGCGCCGGGCCGGATGGACAAGCGGTCGCCCGGCACGATCCTGCGCTGAAGAAACGCTTCGGCGGTGCTGCCTATGGCTGGGCACTGATCCGGCTGCTCGGCAACTGGCCGCAGTTCCGCTTTTCGCTGGCGCTGGATATGTCCGACGAAACCACCGATCACCTGAACTGCAGCGCCTTCTATGTGATCAAGGCGCGTCATTATGCTGGAAACTGGGTGTTGGCACCCGCCGCCAGATTGGGGTCACGACATTTCCACGTCCTATTGCTGACCCGGGCCCGGCGCCGCGACTTTTTGCGATTCATCACCCAGATTGCCCTGGGTCGCGATCCCGCACGACTCGATTTCGTCGAGTGCGTGCCGGCCTACCGGCTGACGATGATAGCGAAAGACGAAATCTCGCGATCGGCGGCGTTCCAGGCGGACGGCGACACGCTGGAGACCCAGCCGCACGAAATCCGGATGACCGGACAGACGGTTACTTACTGCCTGCCCCTAGCCGACTGAACACCGGTTGCTCATGCTGCCTTGCAGTGAGCCGTGATCAGATCCACCATTTTGGGCAATTTGCTCGGTGGCAAATCGTGACCCATGCCCTCGACCAGCTCAAAACTTGCGCCTTTGACATTGGCAGCGATATCCTGACCGCAGGCTGACGGGATGAGCGGATCTTCAGCGCCGTGAATGACCATCGTCGGGGCCGTGATCCGGTTGGCCGCAGGGCGTAGATTCCCGCTGTCGATGATCGCAGCCATCTGCCGTTTCGGACCAGCCGGATAAAAGGCCCGCTCCTGTGCAAGTTTCATCAATTCCCGCCGTTCGTCCGGCCGGTTGCGTCCTTCTTCCGACGCGATAAGCGAAGAAAAGGCCAGGCCCAGCTCCAGCGCCTCGTCCGGGGTCCGGGTTTTGGCGCGCGCCGTCTGCATCAGCACCTTGCGCACTTCCGCGTCGGCTCCCGGGAGGCCGGGGCCGTTGGTCGACGACATAACCGGAGTCAGGGAAAGCACGCGATCGGAATGCTCCGCCGCAATCAGCTGACCGATCATGCCGCCCATTGACGCACCGACAATATGCGCCCGGTCAATCTTCAGCGCATCGAGCACGCCAACCGCATCGCGGGCCATATCGCTCAAATTATAGGGTGCCATCTGCCGCTTGGGGAAAAAACGCTTGGCGATCATCTGGCGGAGCGGATGGGGCGGGCGTACGCCATCAAACTTGTAGCTGAGCCCGACATCACGGTTGTCGAACGTAATCACACGGAAGCCGTTTTTGACCAGACCGTTGACGAAATCCATCGGCCAGTAGACCAGCTGGGCGGTGTAGCCCATGACCAGAAGAATCGCAGGATCCTCTGGATTCCCGTGGTCTTCCGCTTCTATATTGATGCCATTGGCGATGATCTGCATGGATATTCCCTGACCTGTCCGAAAACAGAATCAGTAACAGAAAGCACAGCCGTTACAAGAACCGCAAACCTCTATGCCTAGGGCCGGTTTCCCGGTTCCGGCTGATCCACATCATTGGCCGCCATATTGGCATTGGACGTGACGGTGACCGTGCCCATGCGCGCCACCTGATTATCCTCGTCAACCACTACGCGAGTCAACAATGTGGTGGATACCTGGATAGCCTGCGCTGACAATTTGGCTATCCGGACGGCATAGCTGCCATAAGGAACCCCGTCGAACAGGAAGAAACCGTCAAATTCGGTCTGGGCTTCGCGAACCACACGACCTTCGACGTCGACCAGCTCCAGGCCAACGCCGGAAATGGTGCCGCCGCCCTTGCGGACCAACGTGCCCTCGACCTCGCCGGCGCTGACCAGCGGCAATTCCACCGTCACCGCGACCCCTGGCCGCGGCGTGATCACCACCCCTGGCAGGGCCGGCTGGACATAGGGATTGGCGAGACTGCTGCTGTCGATCCCGATCAGCACCGGTCGGAAAGGCTGCAAATTGTCGATAATCGCTCGCCCGTTGATATCGGTGGCGGTCAACGCCACCGACTGACCGGCGGTAAGCTCGACATTCTTTACCAGTGGCTCGTTTGACTGTCGGATACCGTCCCGGTTTTCGTCCCGATAGACAATCGCCATCGCCTGCCCGTTGTCGGCCAGCTTGTTGCTGGAGAAACGGAATTTGCCGTTTCGCGGATCGGGTCCCAGACTGAAAGCCAGATTGAGGCCGGCCGCCACCGAACCATCGGTTGCGGCCTCGGCGCTGGCGGTGAGCGAAAACTTGTCAAAACGGCGAATAATCCCGATTCCGGCTCGTCCACGGTCGAGACCGGCATCATAGCCAAGTTCCGCGCGCCAGTCCGAACGTTCCCCGGCACGCCATTCACCGGTGAAATTCACCCGTTCAAACCGTTTTTCCGGTGCCAGACGGTAAACCGCTTCTCCGCGCAGCCGGACCTTGCCGATCCGGCCATTGGCGAGCACCCGCGCGTCAAGCCGATCCGGCGGATCGGGTCCGACATCGCTGAAACGTTTCTCCCAGTTCAATTCCCCGGTTAGCGATAACCTGTTGAAATTAAGCGACATTCTACCAGTTACGTCGAGGCTGTCGCGGCCATCCGAGCGTGTCTCATATTGCGTATCGATGTGGAAGGGCACCGCGCGGCCACCAATCTTGAAACTGTGATCCACCGACAGGCTGTGGCGCGACTCGACATTTTCACCGATCTGATCCGAGACGAAATTGCCCCGTGCCCATAACGATTCGGCGGAAATATAGCTATTTCCGAGCTGACCGAGCAACTGGCCACGAAAGGCCGTTCCCTGATCGAGGTTCGAAGACGCCGAAAGCTCTAACAGCGCCGGTCCCACCGCTCGGCGCACCGATCCTTCCAGATAGTTATGGCGATTGCCGTCAATTTGCAGACTGAAAAGGGACGCTGCCACCGATGTCTTGGTGTTTATCCCCCGCTCGACACCAAATCCGCCGCGCCAGCCGGCCTGGCGGATCGGCACGAACGCGCCCAGCCGGATCAGGTCTTCGCCGGCTTCATTGATCCCCGCCCAATAATAGGTGTCTCGCGGTGGAATCGAGTCGAGCCCGACTGGAATGACTTTGGTGTCGCGCCGGACCTGGCCTTGTGGTCCGTACAGCACTATCTCGATGCGATTCTGTCCGTAGAGCAGCGGGACATCGAGAAATTCATAACGGCCGTCGGTGCGATTTTCGGCAAAGGCCAGCAATTGGCCGTTGCGATAAAGCTCTGCATCCCAGCCGCTCGGCAATTCGCCGCGGAAACTGGTACGATCAAAGCTGTCCGGGCGCTCGACCGGACGATTGGTCACCAATGCGCCGCGTCCCGCAACAGACTGCGATACCAGCGGCGTCGATATGGTCGACACATCGCCCAATGCGAAATGGGTGGCCTTCAATGGCCCGAGAAGTTTGCCCTTCGGATCGGTCCGGTAGGCCCGAAGCCGCAGATTTTCGGGAACGCCGCTGTTGTTTGAGGAAAGCCGGGCATCAAAGCTCGCCTTGCCGACCTCTCCGGATGCGTATAGTTCATAGCGCAGATCAAACTGCTGGCCCGAGCGCTTGTCTTTCAGGCCCCCGGCGGAAACCACCGCATCCACCGACGGAGTCCGCCAGAATCTATATGGCTCCGGGGATTGCGGCAGGGCGGACAGGTCAAAACTGTTGCGAGGACGGATTTTGGCGGCCTGTTCCTTGCGCTGGAGCGCCCGTTCGAAGGGCAGTTGAGTAGCAGACTCGATTGTCAGCAGCGCATTGGACAGATCGGGCTCGAGTTCGACATCAAGCCAGTCTGACAGGCTTTTCAAATCGACGCACCAGCCTTCCGGGACGTCGTGAATCTGCCCGGCCTGCAATTTTGCCTTCGTGTTCACCTTTTGTACTATGTTGCTGTCGCGGTCGATGGTCAGTGTCTGGGTCTCCGAGAAGATCCAGCCAGTTGCGCGGCGCGACTTCTTGTCGAGACGGAGTGGAATATCCATCGCCATGATCATATCGGCAAGGTCAACGCATATACCGGCATCGGTCTGGTAGCCCCTGACCCCGTCTCCAAGGCGATATTTGCCCGAACGAAGGTCAAACAACAGCGCATCGTCGTCGCTGGCGGTCCATTCGCTCGCCGCAAGGGCCGGCGGCGCCAGAAACAGCGAAGCCGCCGAGATCGCTGTGATCCCCGCGGCCTTGACCAGGGCATCAAAGCCCCGGCCGAGTATATTATGTCGCTGTCCCATCATTCACATCATGACTTAGTGGCGGCGTGAAGCCTACCTAAGCTACTGATATTAAATGCTTATCTAAGAACCATATCGGTTTTGGCGATCAGCCCGCCACCAGCATTGGCCGGCTCGTAATATTCGACCGACACATTGCCCTTGAGCTGCGCAGCCACTTCTGGCGGCACCGGCAAGACGACTTTGCGTTGATTCACCTCGGGATAGACCGCTATGCCGCGCGCAACCATCACCGGTTCGCTCAGTCCAGGCTTGATAACGCGGATCTCTCCATAAATGGACCGGTCTCCCGATCGATTGAGGTCGAAAGTCAACGCTTCACCATCCGTTTTCTTTTCTAAACGGCCATTGGCAATGGCCGCAGTTGCCTCCAAATTTCCCTGGCGGATGATGACTGGGATGGTCACTCCGTAAATTGGGGTCAGCGCGATAGAGAAGCCTCCCTCGGGAATATTCTGCTCGGTTACCGACCTGGCAGCAGGAATCGCCCGAAACAAAAGATGTGCCCGATATTCCCCGTCAGGAAGCCCTTCGGGGGCCCGCACACCCAGGCGGATCGCTTGTGGCTGGTTGGGCGGCAGGGTCACTCGACGCGGCGCATAGCGGATCATCGCCTTGGCGGCCTGCTCGATTTCATTTTCCTGTTCTTCGCTGACATCTTCCAGATTTCCCTCTGCTGTCATCCGACGAAGCTCGAGCGAAATACGATAAGTAGCTGTTTCCGAACCAATGTTATTCAGTATCACTTCGGTTCCACGCTGGCCGTCGATGACCACCCGGGTCGGAGCTACCAGTAGATCACCAGCCGCCTGCACTGGCGTAAGGGGCAATGCAATTGCTGATGCCAGGGCGCCCAGCCCGATGCAGGTTTTCCGCAACAATTTGAATCTCTGGATGATCATGATTTTCTCCGGTTTTACTGGTCATTCGGAGAGGCTGGTCTAAGGCCTGTCCCCACGCAGCCCTTATGGCCAAATAGGGTTACCAAAGCGCTAACCACAGTCGGTTTTTGGCGGACATTGCTGCGAGACGGACAGACCATGCTCCACAGAAAAGCCCGCTCGCAACCAGTGTCGCGAACGGGCTCCTTTGTTGGCTAGATCACCGGCCCCAGTGGACCGATGGTCCGGTTTTTAGTTGTAGTTTACGGTAACATTGAAGGTACCGACATAAGCGCCGTCAGCTTGGTTTGCGCCCACGTTGAGCAATCCACCGACGTTGAAAGATCCTACGCCACCGGTCAATGTCATGGTCGAAACGCTGGACACGATGTTGGCGGTCATGCTGTTCGTTCCGCTGTTCAGTGTAACACTGGGGTCCGAGGCAACGCTGACGGTTTCGCCATCGGTTCCGGTTACATCAAAACCCGCTGCGGAAAAGGCGCCCGAGCAAACGATGCCAGCACCACAAGAGCGGCCGCCACCGCTGACGGAAACCGTAGAAGCAGCTGCACCGCTCACGATCGTACCGAAGTCGAGGTCGCTGCCGTCAGAAGTAACGGTGACCTGCTGCAGGATGTTTGCGCGCGCATCAGCCGAAGCGGTTGCAGCATTTGCAGCATTGGCGCCCATGACAGAAGCCGCAAGCACGGAAGAAGCCAAAGCGGCTTTGATAAATTTAGACATAAGTTCTGGTCCCTATTTTTTTCAACATTGAAAGAGCACTTGCGGTGCGATCCCGTCAAACCCACTGACCGGAACGTCGCCAGAGCCAACATTCAAGTTCGCTTATCCAAGGGAAAGGATAAAACTTTGCTGTCAGCCATGGTTAATTTTTGACTAACCTTCTAACATGTTGATATAATACGGTATTTTGAGAATATCGGAATCAGGATTGCGGGCATTCCGTCCCCGCTCGCAGAGCAATGGCGACAAGATTATAGCCAGATCCTAGATATGCTCCCCGGTCAGCCGCTGGCAAATCAGATCGAGCTGGTCGAGATTCGCATATTCGATCGACATCGCTCCGCCCTGCCCGTTCGACTGGATATTCACTTTCAAACCAAGCAGATCACCGAGATGCGTTTCCAGCGCCTGGATGTCGGCGTCGGTCTCCGACATCAAAGCCTGTTTTTTCGCCGATACGGGCTTGTCCCCCGCCAGCGCTTTGCGAACCATCCGCTCGACGTCCCGGACCGACATGCCCTGTTTGACGATTTGCGGTGCCAGTTCGTCGGCATTGGGTGCATTGATCAGCGCACGCGCGTGGCCCATCGTCAGTTTCTCGTCGACCACAAGCGTCTTCACGCTGTCCGGCAGTTCGAGCAAGCGCATGAGATTGGCAATATGGCTCCGCGATTTGCCGACAACCTCGGCCAGGCGCGACTGGCTATGCCCGAAATCCTGACTCAGCTTTGCATAAGCCTCCGCCT
Organism: Parasphingorhabdus flavimaris; assembly: GCF_013371215.1. GTDB lineage: Bacteria > Pseudomonadota > Alphaproteobacteria > Sphingomonadales > Sphingomonadaceae > Parasphingorhabdus > Parasphingorhabdus flavimaris. The sequence goes on along the minus strand of NZ_JABWMH010000004.1, from coordinate 161,706 downwards.
CTTCGATGGCGTTGAGGTCCTTCCGCTGGACATTCTCGACGATCGCGATTTCCAGGGTTTCTTCATCGCTGAGATTGCGCACCACGGCGGGAATCTGATGCAAACGCGCGCGTTGTGCGGCTCTCCAGCGCCGCTCGCCGGCAACAATCTGGAAGTTCTTGCCATGCGGGCGCACGACAATCGGCTGAATCACGCCACGCTGACGCATGCTGTCGGCCAGCTCGTCGAGCGCGTCGGTATTGAAGGTCTGACGCGGTTGATCGGGATTGGGCCGGATGTCGGACACGGCGATCGAACGCAATCCGTCGATCACGGTGCCGGTGACCTGTTCCGCTCCGTCGCTGTCACCGCCGGACTGCGCGGACGTGTTGATCGGTTCTTCCCGCTGGATATCCCCGAACAGGCTGTTGAGTCCCCTGCCCAGGCCAGTGGCCCGCTTTGGTGCTTTCCTGCTGGTGTCTTCCTGCACGTTATCCTCTGCCATTATGCGGCTACCTTTCTGTCCGGCAAGCGTCCGATCAGTTCGCGCGCGAGGTCGATATAGGCAACCGACCCGCTGCAGCGATAATCATAGATCAAAGCAGGCAGACCGTGGCTTGGCGCCTCGGAAAGGCGAACATTGCGGGGGATAACGGTGTCGAACACGACATCGCCAAGGCAGGCGCGAACATCGTCCGACACCTGTTCGGTCAGCTTGTTGCGCCGGTCATACATTGTCAGGACAACGCCCATCACCGAAAGCTGACGATTGAACCGGGCGCGAATCCGTTCCACAGTCTGCAACAGCTGGCTCAGCCCCTCGAGCGCGAAAAACTCGCATTGCAGCGGAACCATGAGCGATTCGACGGCGACCATCGCGTTGAGCGTGAGCAGGCCGAGCGACGGCGGGCAATCGATCAGGCAGATATCCCAGCGACCATTGTCGGCGCTGTCCAACGCCTTTTTCAGACGATGGGTCCGCTCCTCGAAACCGACCAGCTCGACTTCGGCGCCGGAAAGATCAACGGTCGCCGGCACGATTTCGAGACCGGGTACTTTGGTCTGGTTGATACAATCCGCCAGTGGCACGTCGTTGATCAGCAAATCATAGCTGCTGTTAACCCGGTCGCCCTGCGTCAAGCCGAGGCCGGTCGAGGCATTGCCTTGCGGATCGAGATCGATCAACAGCACTTTCCAGCCGGTGGCGGCCAGCGCTGTCGCCATGTTAATTGCTGTTGTTGTCTTGCCTACGCCGCCTTTTTGATTGGCAATTGCGATACGAACCATGGTCTGTTCAGCCCTATAAAATAGGTTTCTAGCCCTTTCCCACCAAGATTCCGGCGTTCGGATCGGTCAAACTATGTTCCACGTGGAACATTTTTTGCCGTTTTGGCGACAGGCCTTTAAGTTCTCTTACCGCATTTTTTCCTTTAGGTAAGAGCCAAACCGTATTTTCTGTGGAAAAACGGTGTGAAAGTGCGATGAGCCGTTCCAAGGGAGCAAATGCACGGGCGCTAATTACATCTGCGGGAAAGCTCTCGACATTCTCGAGCCGGTCACCAATCACATTTGCATGATCCCCAATGCCGGTCTGGTCGACCACATGGGACAGAAACTCGACCCGCCGCTTGCGCGATTCAACCATATGAACATGATAAGGCGTCAGGATCGCGATGATGATTCCCGGAAAGCCCGCGCCGGTACCGAGGTCCAGCCAGGTCTGCCCGGTCTCGGGTGCTGGCGCGTAGCGCAGCAACTGCGCACTGTCGACGATATGACGGGCCCACAGGCTGTCGGCACTGGCCTGGGATATCAGGTTCTGGCGCTGCATCTCATCGCGAAGCAAGGCAATAAACGTTTCCAGCCTCTGCCATGTTTCACGTGAAACATCATATTCTGCGTGAAGCCAGGCTTGCGCTTCCTCTTCCGTCATGCAGCAATATTCCTTGAATCCCGACGACGGGCGTGAACAAGAATAGCCGCAAGGGCAGCAGGCGTGATGCCCCTGATCCGTGAAGCGGCGGCGAGGGATTCGGGCTGCGCCGTTGCCAGCCGCTCTACCATCTCGTTGGAAAGTCCGGCGATAGCAGCATATTCCATATCGTCGCCAAGCCTGATCATCTCGTTGGCACGAAGGTCGCGCAATTCGGATTCCTGTCGCTCGAGATAAGGCGCGTAGCGCGCGTCTTCTTCAATCTCCGCCAACAGGTCGGGCTCGGCAGATGACAAACATGCTTCCAATCCTTCCAGTGAAGCAAGCTCGATATTCGGAAAGCGCAGCCACTGGAACAGACTCTGCTTGGTTCCGTCGCGGCGCACATTGATCCCCAGCTTCACCAGATCCTCGCTGGAATAGACAGCTTCAAGAACCTTGGAAATATCGTCCCGCGCCTGTTGGCGATCACCAAACCAGTCGGCCCGCTCCCCGGCAACACAGCCAAGGGCCAGGGCAATCGGCGTCAGTCGGGTGGAGGCATTGTCCGCCCGCAACCGCAACCGATATTCGGCACGGGCGGTCAACATGCGATAGGGTTCGGTCACGCCCTGCAAAACCAGATCATCGATCATCACCGCCATATAGCTGGTGCCCCGATCGAGCGCCGGCGCGTCCTTGCCCTGGACAAGGCAAGCCGCGCCGATACCGGCGATCAGGCCCTGCGCCGCAGCCTCTTCGTAACCAGTGGTCCCGTTAATCTGTCCGGCACAATAGAGGCCTTCCAGATCACGAACCTTGAGCGACCGATCTAGCGCCCGCGGATCGATATGATCATATTCCACCGCATAGCCGGGAACGACGATTTCGGCCTTCTCGAGACCATCCATACTGCGCACGAAGGCGAGTTGAACATCGGCGGGCAATGAGGTGCTGATCCCGTTCGGATAAACGAGATTGGTATCGAGGCCTTCGGGTTCGAGAAACACCTGGTGCGAGTCACGATCGGAAAAGCGGTGAATCTTGTCCTCGATCGACGGGCAATAGCGTGGCCCCTGCGCATCGATCGCGCCACTGAACAATGGCGAGCGATCGAGCGACCCGCGAATGATTTCGTGAGTCCCGGCATTGGTCCGGCTGACCGCACAAAATGTCTGCGCGACCGTCCGTCCCTTTGACAGCGGCGACATCGTCCATCCGTCGTCGTCGGAGGGTTGCTCGGGCAGCGCCGCCCAGTCGATCGTCCGGCCATCAATGCGTGGCGGGGTCCCGGTTTTCAAACGGGCAATCGGCAGTCCCGCATCCCGGATCTGTTGACCCAGCGACACCGAAGCAGCCTCGCCGGTCCGGCCGCCCTCCAGTCTTTCCTCGCCACGGAACAGTTTCCCGTTGAGGAATGTGCCGGTCGCGAGGATGACGGCCTGCGCCTCGATTGTTGATCCATCCGCCATGACGATTCCGCTGACCCGTGATTCCGTCATGACCAGACTGGCGACTTCGCCCTCGATAATCGTCAAATCGTCCTGCGCGTCGAGCATCCGGTGGATCGCCGCCTTGTAGAGTTTGCGGTCGGCCTGGACCCTCGGCCCCTGCACCGCGGTGCCCTTGGAGAGATTGAGCATCCGATAGTGGATCGCTGCAGCATCGGCAGCCCGGCCGATCAGCCCGTCAAACGCGTCAACTTCGCGGACAAGATGGCCCTTGCCGAGACCACCGATGGCCGGGTTGCACGACATCGCCCCGATGCTGTCGCGGGTGAAACTGACCAGCGCGGTCGATACGCCCATGCGCGCGGCAACAGCCGCTGCTTCGCAACCGGCATGGCCTCCGCCCACCACGATGATGTCAAATATTCGGTTCATGGCGCAGCCCATAGCCCAAGCCGGTTTGCAGGTCAAAATCTACCGGTTATGGCCACTGTTCCACGTGGAACAATCATTTGCCGATACAGAATTTTCCGAACAGGCCGTCGAGCATATCTTCGGTGCTCGCCTTGCCGGTGATCTCGTCCAGCGCCTTGCGCGCCATGCGAAGATGTTCGGCGACAATCAGATAATCCGTCTCGTCGATAACCGCCGACAGAACATCCCGGGCGGTGGATAGCAGTCCGGCCTGACGCGCGTTGACGCTGACCTGGTCACCATCGGGGAGAATGTCTTTCGCCCGGACGATCAGTTGATCGACCAGAGCGTCCATCCCCCGACCGCTGACCGGCGACAGGGTGAAGGCGGCGCTTGCTTTCGGCTGGTGATCCGGATGGTCGCAGCGGGAACTGATCTCGATGAGATTGTCCTGCGCCGGTCCCTGCCCCTCCTCGCCCAGCCACAATATTATATCGGCGGCAGAAAATTGCTGGCGTGCCCGGTCGATGCCGATTTGCTCGATCGTCTCCGCTCCGCTATCGCGAACGCCGGCGGTATCGATGAAGAGAAACGGAATGCCGCCCAGTGCGACCGGCACCTCGATCACGTCCCGCGTCGTTCCGGCGATATCCGACACGATGGCCGCTTCGCGCTCGACCAGGGCGTTGAGCAATGTCGACTTCCCGCTATTGGGCGGTCCGCCGAGGACCACCCTGATCCCGTCGCGCAACTTTTCAGCGCGCGGCCGTTCCAGAAGATTGCCCATATCATCGACCAACGGGCGGACGCTGTTCTGGATCCCCGCAACCTGCTCGGGCGCAACATCATCCTCGTCGGAAAAGTCCAGCTCGGCTTCAACCCGCGCCGACAGCGCCAGTATCTGCTGCTGCCAGTCATCAATCTTGCGCGACAAGGCACCACCGGCATTGCGGACCGCTGCCTTGCGCTGCAACTCGGTTTCGGCGAAGAGAAGATCGGACAGACCTTCAGCCTCCGCCAGATCCATTTTGCCATGGGTGAAAGCGCGGCGAGTGAATTCGCCCGGCTCCGCTCTGCGCAGGCCATCAATCTGTTCAAGCGCCGCTTCGATCGCCCGGATAACCGCGCGGCCACCATGGCAGTGAATCTCCGCCAGATCTTCACCTGTCGCGCTGTTCGGCCCCGGAAACCACAGGCATAAAGCCGAATCCAGCAGCTCCCCGTTAACCATATTGGTGATATTATACAGGCCTGCAACCCGCGGTTTTGGTAAATGTTCGGTGAGCGCTTCGAGCGCCTGCCCGGCCCGCGGCCCGCTGATCCGCAGGATTCCTATCGCCGCCGGCGGTTGTCCGCTGGACAATGCGAAAATTGTATCATCAGCGGACAACATGTCTGAAAGCGGCAGCTAGTCGTTCTTTTTCTTGGTCGATGAAGATTTGCCGCCACCCGATGCGGCACCCATGGCACCGGTCAGGAAGGAGGAAAACATCTTCAGACCCGCTTCTCCCATCGGCGCGATGATCTTGGTGAAATTCTGCAATTGCTCGACCGAATTTGCACCCTGCAGGAATTTCGACATTTCCTGGACATAGCTTTCGTTGAGTTTCGCGACGTCGGGCAAGCCGATCAGGCGGCGCGCCTCTTCCGGTGTGCAATCCAGTTCAACGCTGACTTTCATTATATATTCCTCTTTTTGGCCGTCGCGACGAAGTTCCCCCTCCATGCAACAGGTTGATGTTCGACCTTGCCTGCCACCGATATGGGGATATTGTGGTCAAAGAATCAAGACATGATGCAAAGGAACGACAAGATGGGTGCAATCGAACAGGTAAAAACATTGAGCGGAGACGCCGAAATTCCCTGCTACATGGCACGACCTCAGGGTGAGATCAGCGCAGCGATCATCGTCATTCAGGAGATTTTCGGCGTCAATGAAGGGATCAGGGCGAAATGCGACCACTGGGCCAGCAAGGGCTATCTCGCCATCGCTCCCGACCTGTTCTGGCGGATCAACGAAGGCACCGATCTCGACGCCGATGTCGAGGCTGAATTCCAGCAGGCGCTCGATCTGATGGGCAAATTCAACCAGGATCAGGGCATTCGCGACATCGAAGCGGTCATCCATTTTGCTCAGAACAGCATCGGCAGCCACAAGATCGGCTGCGTCGGTTACTGCCTCGGCGGCCGTCTGGCCTTCATGACCGCCTGCCGCACCGATATCCGCGCCTCGGTCGGATATTACGGCGTCGGTATCGACGGCCTGCTCGGCGAGAAGCACGCGATTGCGCATGAAGTGATGCTGCACATTCCCACCGCCGACGGATTTGTGCCCGCCGATGCACAAGCCGCAATGCACGCCGGACTGGATGACCATCCGAAAGTGACCCTGCACGATTATGACGGTCTCGATCACGGATTTGCCGCCGAGTTCGGAGACCGCCGCGACGACGTTGCCGCAACGCTCGCCGACAGCCGCACCGAAGCCTTTTTCAAGGAACATCTGGCATGAGCACCCGTGACAATCTGAAAGTCTGGCATGACCGGATGGAGAACAAAAGCCCGGGAGAGCTCAGCGCGCAGATCGCCGATGATGCCGTGTTCCACTCCCCGGTCGTCCACACCCCGCAAGCCGGCAAACCATTGGTCATGGCCTATTTGTCGGCGGCGGATAATGTCCTCGGCAATGACAGCTTCCGCTACGTCCGCGAAATCGTCGACGAAAGCGTCAATATGGCGATGCTCGAGTTCACGCTCGAGCTCGACGGCATCCAGGTCAATGGCGTCGATATCATCAGCTGGAATGACGAAGGCAAGATCCAGGATTTCAAGGTCATGGTCCGGCCGCTCAAGGCGATCAACAAGGTCTGGGAAGAAATGGGCAAGATGCTGGAGACGATGAAGGGCTAGGCCGCCTCATTCATTTGCCGCATCTTTTCCATTAACCGAACAGCGTCAGCACACCGATCGTCTGCTCGTCACCCATCAGCCCGGAATAGATCATCTTGCCGGCGACATAGACGATCACCGCCAGCCCCAGATAGGCAATCCATTTGTAGCGCTCGATATATTTGGCGATGACATTGGCCGCCAGCCCCATCAGAGCCACCGAAAGCACCAGACCGATCACCAGAATGCCGGGATGTTCGCGGGCAGCACCGGCGACGCCGAGCACATTGTCGAGACTCATCGAAACGTCGGCCGCCATCACCGCCCAGGCTGCCGCCCAGAAGGTCTTGCCCGACTTGACGCCGCTATGTTCGTCGCCCTCGATTTCGGGTGAACCGGCGGATTCCCCTTCGTGGAAAATCTCGCGGTAGAAATTCCATGCGACCCAGAGCAACAGAAGGCCGCCAGCCAGCACCAGACCGACGATCTGCAGCAGCTGCACCACGATCAGCGCGAATAATATGCGCAGCACCAGAGCCGCCCCGATGCCGATCAGGATGACCTTGCGCCGTTGTTCAGCCGGCAAACCGCCTGCCAGTGCGCCGACGACGATCGCATTGTCGGCGGCGAAAACCAGATCGATCAGGATGACCTGACCAAAAGCCGCCATCGCCTCGGGTGTTCCGATCTTCGAGAAATCGGTAAGGATTGCTTGCCAGATGTCTGCAGGCGAACCGAGGCCAGCGGCGGCGGCGGAAAAGATGGAAATCAGGTCAATCATCGAAAATACTCGCTCCGTAATAAGCTATCTCGGGCATCGGGTCGTAAAAAGCGTGGAGCAATGCGCGCCAGCGCTGATAATCTGCGGACCGGCGAAATCCGTCGCGATGCGATTCCATCCGGTCCCATGTCACCAACAACAAATATCGCTCCGGGTTCCCTGAATGCGGTCGAACGTCGATCGAATGGAAACCCGGCTGCCGCGCAATCAGCGGTCTGGCCTGCGCCATCGCCGCTTCAAAGGCTTCTGATTGCCCCGGTCGAACCTGCAATAAGGCATGTTCCAAAATCACCGGAGCAATGCAGTCGTTTCTACTGGTTCATACTGTCGAAGAAATCATCGTTGGACTTGCTGTCCTTCATCTTGTCGAGCAGGAATTCCATCGCGTCGATCGTCCCCATCTGCATGAGAATACGGCGCAACACCCACATTTTCTTGAGTTTCTCGTCCTCGACCAGCAGCTCTTCCTTGCGGGTTCCGGACTTGCCGACATCGAGCGCCGGGAAGATACGCTTGTCAGAGACCTTTCGATCAAGCACGATTTCAGAGTTGCCGGTGCCCTTGAATTCTTCAAAGATGACTTCGTCCATCCGGCTCCCGGTATCGATCAGCGCGGTGGCAATGATCGACAGCGAACCGCCTTCCTCGATATTACGGGCAGCACCGAAAAAGCGCTTCGGACGCTGCAGTGCGTTGGCATCCACACCACCGGTCAGCACCTTGCCCGAGCTCGGCACCACGGTGTTATAGGCACGGCCAAGACGGGTGATGGAATCGAGCAGGATGACAACATCATGCTTGTGCTCGACCAGGCGCTTGGCCTTTTCGATTACCATTTCGGCAACTTGGACGTGGCGGGTCGCCGGCTCGTCAAAGGTCGAGCTGATCACTTCGCCCTTCACCGAACGCTGCATGTCGGTCACTTCTTCCGGCCGTTCGTCGATCAGCAACACCAGCAGATAGACTTCCGGATGATTGTCGGTGATCGCCTTGGCGATATTCTGCAGCAGCACGGTCTTACCGGTCCGGGGCGGCGCCACGATCAGCGCGCGCTGGCCCTTGCCCTGCGGCGAAATGATATCGATCACCCGGGCGGACTTGTCCTTGTCGGTCGGATCGAGACTGTCCAGCTTGAGCTTCTCGTCGGGATAGAGCGGGGTCAGATTGTCGAAATTCACCCGGTGGCGCACAGCATCCGGATCATCGAAATTGATTGCGGTCAGCTTGGTCAGGGCAAAATAGCGCTCGCCATCGCGGGGTGCGCGGATTTCGCCTTCGACCGTATCGCCGGTGCGCAGACCGAATTTGCGGACCTGGTTGGGAGAGACGTAAATGTCGTCGGGACCGGCAAGATAATTGGCTTCCGGCGAACGCAAGAAACCAAATCCGTCGGGCAGCACTTCGATCGTTCCAAGCCCCATGATCAGTTCGTCCTGATCCGCGAGCTCTTTCAAAATCGCGAACATCAGATCCTGCTTGCGCAGGGTCGACGCGGTTTCAACGCCTAGTTCTTCGGCCATCGAGACGAGGCCGGCGGGGGATTTTTCTTTTAGTTCTTTTAAATGCATGGAGGTTTATCCAGATAAATTGGGGAAGCTATTTTTATTTTGCATGTGTGCAGCTGGTGGCTGTCGACGATGTACATGAAAATTTCGCCCGGACGGGCTTTGACGCCTGATTACGCCTTTGTTATTTCTGTGTCAACTGAGCCCGGTCAGAACGGCTTGATAATCACCAGTATCACGATGACAGCAGCCGCAATGCCGGGTACTTCATTGACCAGCCGCAATTTCCTGTCGGTCATCGTCCGTTCGCCGCGCGACAGTTTTTTGGAATAGGCGATCATCCAGCCGTGATAGCCGGATAGCGCCAGCACCATCAGCAATTTGGCATGAAACCAGCCCTGGCTGAACGCGCCGATATCATAGGCGAGCGCCAGTCCGACCACCCAGACGATGACCAGCGACGGATTCAGGATGATCTTGCGAAGCTTGCCCTCGCGCTCGATCCATTTGGCATCTTCGTCGGAGCCAACGGGGGATTCCTGATGATAGACGAAGAAGCGCGGCATCATGAACAAGCCCGCCATCCAGAAGATGACGAAGATGAGATGGGCTGATTTCAACCAGAGATAGAGCATGGACAGAATTTCATTCATTGCCTGACAAGTGTAAGCAGCTTTTCAACATGTTCAATGGGCGTATCGGGTAAAATACCGTGGCCGAGATTGAAGATATGCGGGCGGTCTTCAAAGACTTGCAGGATATGCCGGACCGATTGTTCCAGCGCTTCGCCGCCGGCGATCAGCGCCAGCGGATCGAGATTGCCCTGCAGCGGCAGATCGACCGGCAGGTTTTCATGGGCCCAGACCGGATCGACCGTTTCATCCAGGCCAATTGCATCGGCACCGGTTTCATTGGCATAAGCGACCAGTTTCGCGCCGGCCCCCTTGGGAAAACCGATGATCGGCAGATCGGGATGAACCGCTTTCAGCCGTGCTATGATCTCTGCATTGGGCGCAATTACCCATTTTTCAAACTGCGCCGGTGACAGCGATCCGGCCCAGCTGTCGAACAGCTGCACCGCATCAACGCCGGCCTCGATCTGGCCGAGCAGATATTCGACGGTATTTTCGATGATCGCGTTGATCAGTTCGGCGAAAGCCGCTTCGTTCTGATAGGCAAAACGCCGGGCGACACCCTGATCCTTGCTGCCCTGGCCGTGGAGCATGTAAGTCGCGACCGTCCAGGGGCTGCCGGCAAAGCCCATGAAGGTCGTTTTGTCGTCGAGCCGTTCGGAGACCCGGCGCACGGTGGCGTATATGGCTTTAAAATGCTCGGGAGCACCCTCTAGAGACGACAAAGCGGCATCGACCAGCCTTGGTGCCAGCCGGGGTCCCTCTCCGGTCTCAAACCACAATTTCTGGCCCATCGCGTGCGGGACGATCAAAATGTCGGAAAACAGGATCGCGCCGTCAAAGCCAAACCGCTTGATCGGCTGCAATGTGACCTCGGCGGCCGCTTCGGCATCATAGCAAAGCTCGAGAAATCCGCCCTTTTGCGCGCGCAATTCGCGATATTCCGGCAAATAGCGCCCTGCCTGGCGCATGAGCCAGACCGGCGTTTGATCGGTCTTCCTGCCGAGCAATGTCTGAAGAAGAATTTTTTGAGAGTCGGTTCCGTTCGGCATAGAAAGACGGTCATCCATTATATTATATAAGTATTTAATTTAAAATTGTTGTTGATGATGGGGCGTGGAAAAGGCGGTAACCCGCCAGCGCCGCAAATACAAACAGATTGACAGGCGGGGCTTAATGAAAATTTAACCGATTCCGAATTTCGATCCCCGCTATCCACAGACTGTGGATGGAATCTGTCAATGTTGGCCTGCTGTGGATAGATTGGCGGGAGTCGGGGATGAATATGGTCGAACCACTTATCCCCAACTTCATCCCTTGCTTTATCCCCCGTGAAATCACAAAGCTTAGGCCATGAACAGGCTCCACCTCCATCTGCTTTCGGATTCCACCGGCGAGACACTGGAAAATATCGCCAAGGCAGCGCTTGCCCAGTTTGATGGCGTCGAGATCATCAAGCATTTCTGGCCCATGGTCCGTTCGGAGAAGCATCTCAACCGGATATTGGCCGAGGTCGCGAATAATCCCGGACTGGTCATCTTCACCATCGTTAACCGCGATATCAGGGCCAAGCTCGAACGCGAATGCCGGCACCTGGGCCTGCCATCGGTTCCTGCGCTGGACACGGTGACCGATGCCTTGTCCAATATGCTGGGACAGGAAGCCAAGGCGCGGCCCGGCCGCCAGCATGTTCTGGACGCTGCCTATTTTGCCCGGGTCGAGGCGATCCAGTTCACCATCGCGCATGATGACGGCATTGGCTGGGAAAATTGGGAAGAGGCGGATATCGTGCTCGCCGGTGTTTCCCGGACCTCGAAAACCCCGACATCCATCTATCTTGCCAATCGCGGGTTCAAGACCGCCAATATTCCGATCGTGCCGGAATCGCCGCCTCCCGATGCCCTGTTTCATTTGAAGAATCCGCTGGTCGTCGGGCTGATCACCGGTGCGTCGCGTCTGGTCCAGGTGCGCCGCAACCGCCTGCTGTCGCTCAACCAGGCCCCGGAAACCGACTATGTCAACGAAGAGAAGGTCAAGGCCGAGACGCTCTATGCCCAGCGGATGTTTGCCGATAACGGCTGGTCGATGATCGATGTGACCCGCCGTTCGATCGAGGAATCGGCCGCGGCGATTATCAATCTCTACAACGAGCGCCATGTTGCCGCCGAAGACAGCAAGAAAGTCGTTCCAAGTGAATGATATGCCCGTGATACTGGCGTCGAGGAGCCAGGCGCGGCTGGCGATGCTGACCGCCGCCGGCGTTGCGGTCGAGGCGATTGCGCCCAATGTCGACGAGGAATCGCTCAAGGACGGGCTGAAAAGCGAGGGCATAACCGCCCGCAATCTTGCCGACGCGCTGGCCGAGGCAAAAGCGGTCCGGCTGTCGCGGCGTGCGGGAACCGCTCTGGTGCTGGGTGCGGACCAGGTTCTCGCGCTGGAAGACGGAACGATGCTCGACAAGCCGGTCGATCCCGCAGACGCGATCGCGCATCTCAAGCTGCTGTCCGGCAGGAAACATAAATTGTTCAGCGCCGCGGTGATCGCCGAAGAAGGGCGTCCGGTGTGGCGTCATGTTGATATCGCGACGCTCTCGGTCCGGAACCTGAGTGACTCTTTCATCGCGCAATATGTCGAGACGGAATGGGACAATATCCGCCACTGTGTCGGCTGTTACGAGATTGAGGGCCGCGGTGCCCAATTGTTCTCCGCGATCAGCGGCAGCCAGTTCACGATCATGGGATTGCCGCTTCTCCACCTGCTGGACTATCTTCGCATAAGAGGAATTTTGACGTCATGACCACCAATATCCCCTATGCCGAAGTGATCGGTGATCCGATCGCGCAGAGCAAATCCCCGCTGATTCACAAATTCTGGCTCGAACGGCTGGCGATCGAGGCCGATTATCGGGCCCATCATGTCCTTCCCGCCGATTTGACCGGCTATATTGCGCAGCGCAGCGCAGACCCGTCCTGGCGCGGCTGCAATGTGACCCTGCCGCACAAACTGGCGATCATGGATCTGGTGAGCGATCCCGGCGGCGTGCGCGACAAAATCGGCGCGATGAACACCATCGTGCGACAGGAGGACGGCAGTCTGATCGGCACAAACACCGATGCCGCCGGTTTCATGGCCCCGATTGCCGACAGCGACTGGTCGGGCAAACATGCGGTTGTGATTGGAGCGGGGGGTGCCGCGCGGGCGGTGCTGTTCGCCCTGAAACAGGTCGGCATTGGCGAAATAACCTTTGTCGCGCGCAGCGGATTGAAGGCGACCGGCCTGCTGATGCAGGCATCGGTGAAAGGCGGCGTCCTGCCGATGGATGCGCGCCTGCCGGAGGCCGATATATTGATCAACGCCAGCCCGCTCGGGATGACCGGCAAGCCGCCGCTGGAACTCGATCTCGATCCCCTGCCCGCCGATGCCCTGGTCTACGATCTTGTCTATGCCCCGCTTGAAACCGATCTTCTGCGCGCGGCGAAAAAGCGTGATCTGGCGGTGGTCGATGGTCTCGATATGCTGATCGGTCAGGCGGCTCTGGCCTTCGAGCTGTTTTTCGGCGCCACGCCCCCGATGGAAGATGATGAACAGCTCCGGAAGCTGTTGACCGCATGACCGTCCGCGACCGACCCTATATTATCGGCCTGACCGGCTCGATCGGGATGGGCAAGTCCACGGTGGCGCAAATGTTTGCCGATGAAAATGTGCCCCTGTTCGACGCCGATGCCGCGGTGCACCAGTTGCAGGGACCCGGCGGCGCTCTGGTCGACGCTATCGAATCGATGTTCCCGGGATGCACGAATAGCGAAGGCGTCGACCGGCAGAAACTGGGAGCCGCGGTGCTCGGTGATCCGGCGGCCCTGAAGCGGCTGGAACAGTTGATTCATCCGGCGGTCGGGGAAATGCGGCTGGCCTTTCTGCAGGACAACAGGGACCAGCCGATGGTCCTGTTCGACATTCCCTTGCTGTTCGAGAAATCCGGCGCGGACGGCATCGATCATATTGTCGTGGTTTCCGCCAGCGCGGAGGACCAGCGCGCCAGGGTTCTGGCCCGTCCGGGTATGACCGAAGAGCGGTTTGAACAGATAAAGTCGCTGCAAATGCCGGATGCGGAAAAGCGCAAACGGGCCGATTCCGTGATCGATACATCGCTGCCGCTGGCAGAAACACGACAGCAGGTTCAGAAACTTGTTCAAAAACTGAAAGCATCCCTTGCGTAACCCAGAGTTCGGTCCGATATTGAGCTTATGCGAGAGATAATTTTCGACACCGAAACCACCGGATTTGATCCACAAACTGGAGACCGGATGGTGGAAATCGGCTGCATCGAAATGATCGACCGGATCGAAACCGGCAACAGCTTCCACTGCTATTATAATCCCGAGCGACCGATGCCCAAGGCGGCCGAGAATGTGCACGGGCTCTCCGACATATTCCTGTCCGACAAGAAACTGTTCGCACAAGGTGCGGAAGAGCTTCTGGCTTTTCTCGGCGATTCAAATCTGGTCGCGCATAATGCCCAGTTCGATTTCAATTTTCTCAACGCCGAACTGGTCCTGTGCGGTTATAAACCGATATCGCGGTTTCGCATGATAGACACGCTGGCAATCGCCAAATCGAAACATCCCGGTGCCAAATTGTCGCTTGATGCCCTGTGCTCGCGCTACGGCATCGACCGCAGCCACCGGGTGAAGCACGGAGCGTTGCTCGACGCGGAATTGCTGACCCAGCTTTATATCGAATTGACCGGCGGGCGGCAGATCGGCCTGGGGCTGGCCGAAGACAGTGGCGGAGGCGATTCCGCCAATATGAAACCGATAGTTCAGCAGGTGCCGCGCAGACCCTTTATGGCGGTTCGCGAACATCATGCATCGGCGGATGAACTGGCGCGGCACAAGAAATTCATCGAGGGCATTGAAAGCCCCTTGTGGACAAAGGTTTGACGGATTTAGACGTACCGACAATCGTGTAACGGTACCAAATGAAGAGGAGAATTAATATGGAAGTTCGTGTTTCGGGACACCAGGTTGATACTGGCGATGCTCTGCAAACCCACGCCGAAGATCGGATGCACGCGATCGCCCAGAAATATTTTCCCAAGGCACTTTCAGCCAATGTAACGGTGAGCAAGGCACCGCATTCGCAGTTTAAATGCGATATCGTCAATCATGTCATGCAGGGCCTGATGCTCAAGGCCGATGCCGAGGCCGGTGATGCCCACCAGGCTTTTGAAAAAGCCGCGGACAAGGTTGAAAAGCAGCTGCGCCGCTATATGCGTCGACTCAACGACCATCATGTTCAGGCGCAATATGCGGCGAAACAGGAAGAAGCCGCCTACCGGGTGTTTGAATCGTCGGACGACGACGAGGAAGAAAGCGAGGTCAATGGCGACTCCCCCCCGATCATCGCCGAAACCAGCACCGACATCCCGGTCACCAGCGTTTCCACCGCGGTGATGATGATGGATTTGCGCAACACCGGCGCGCTGATGTTCAAAAACTCTGGCACTGGTGCCCATAATATGGTCTATCGCCGCGGAGACGGCACCATTGGTTGGGTCGAACCGCACAGCTGATAGGGCCGCATTTCCGTTAAGGGGCCGGCAATGGTGGTTCTGCCAGTCGGCCCGAAGCGCTCCGGCGTACAGATTTCGAGATATTTCTCGATCTGGCGGATTATCGCCGGGACAAAAGGAAAATATGATGACTATCTTGTCCGTTCGATTGGATATCACTGCCGTCAGGGATTGTCCCGGCGCCGGCAGCAAGGACGAAATTCTGCGCATGATCGGCGAGATCGGGCAGGAATGCTACCGGCTCGATGCCAAAACCATCGAAACGGGGCTGATCGCTCGCGAAGCCTTGGGATCTACCGGATTTGGCAGGGAAATCGCCCTGCCGCACACCAAATTGGCCAATCTCGACGGTTGCACCGGTATCTTCCTCCGGCTCGCCGAACCGGTTGCCTTCGATTCCCACGATGGCAAGCCGGTCGATCTGATCTATGCCCTGTTGTCGCCGGAAAAGGCGGGAGTCGAACATCTGCAGGCTCTGGCCGAGATTTCCCGGTTCCTGCGGGACGACAATATGGTGGCCAAGTTGCGGGGCGCATCGGGTCAGGACGCCCTCTATGCCTTGCTGAGCAAACAACGCAATCAGCAGGCTGCCTGAGCGGACCATGGCAGACGAATCCGACAAGATCGCGGACACAGGCGGCGCCCAAGGGCATTTCCGGGCTCTGGAACGGCTCTATGCGGAAGCGCCCATCAACCAGCTGTTCGATTCCCGTCTCGAAATTGGCGAAGCCGGTACCGCAAGAATCTTCTTCGATGTCGACGAACGCTATTATCACGCAGCCGGGGCCGTCCACGGCACCGCCTATTTCAAGATGCTCGACGATGCGGCCTTCTATGCCGCCAACAGTCTGGTCTCCGACCGTTTCATCCTGACCACCGCCTTCAACCTGCTGTTCACCAAGCCGCTCAAATCCGGTCCGGTGATCGCGGAAGGCCGCTGGGTGAGCGGCAAGCGGCGGGTATTTGTCGCCGATGCGCGGCTGGTCGACAGCGAGGGCGAGGAAATAGCGCGTGGCACCGGAACGTTCATGCGCTCGCATATCCCTCTGGCATCGCTGCCGGGCTACAAGACGGATGATTGAGCCGCGGCTTTCCGCAGAGATGAAGGTCCAGTCCCTGCTCAGACTGGTCAGTCAAAATGGTGGCTTTGGCGCCGTGCTGAAAAAGGGTGACCGGATATCCGGTGCCATTCTCATCCAATGCCTCGAAAAGGGCGAAAACCCTAAGCTGCTGGAGAATATGCCGTCGCTGGACGGCCTGCCCAACTGGCAGCAAATCTGGCCTCAAGCTACTGATAACAATAAAGAATTGTACGAATATATCAGCCAGAGATTTCGCTTTGACCCCGATATGTGGTTAATTGAACTGGATATCCCGGATGCGGAACGGCTCATCGCCCAAATGGGTCAGTAAACTTGACTTTATTTCCCAAAACCATAATTGGCGCTCAACTTTGATGCGCAGGTTGCTGCTGACTTGGTCGTGAATGACAGGCAGAAAACACGCAGACGGGGGGAACAGAAACAGACCTACGCCGTGATTTTCGGGTCTGTTTTTGGCGGTTTTGACGGGAATGTCACGATTCGCTCTGGTCTCACCGCATAATAACATAGGTTTATGAGCAAAATTTTTCGTGCTGCAAGCGCCCTGTCGCTTGCCATTACTACGGTTGTGGCCTTGTCGGTTACCGATGTCTCCTTCGCTTTGGAAGCATCTGACGAGACGCCCGAAACCGAGATTTTTGTCGATCCGGCCCTGCTGGAAGAGGACGAATCAGATCAAACGATCATATTTGGCGAGCAACAGGAAGTTGTCGCTGAAATTCCCCAGGATGTTATCGAATCAGACAAGATCGCCAATGAAGACACGGATCGTGGCTTTGGCGCTGACGTCGATTTTGTAAATTATGATGCCCTGACCCTGCGTGAACTGGTGCGCCAGCAATCGGTCGACGGTTCGCTCGATGCCGAAATGCAGTGCCTTGCCGGAACCGTCTATTTTGAATCCAAGGGCGAATCGCTGCAAGGCCAGCTGGCTGTTGCCCGCGTCGTTCTTGCCCGTGTCGCATCTTCGCGCTTTCCCGACAGCATTTGCGGCGTTGTCTATCAGCGCAGCCAGTTTTCCTTCGTGCGCGGCGGCAAGATGCCTCGCATACACACCGGGCGCCAGAGCTGGCGCAATGCGGTAGCAATCGCCAAGATTGCGGTAAACGACGGCTGGGAAAGCTCGGTCGAGGGCGCGTTGTTCTTTCACGCCCGTTATGTTTCGCCCGGCTGGCGGCTCAAGCGTCTGGCAACGATCGATAATCACGTCTTTTATCAATAGACCTTGCGAGAATATCGAATTTGTAGAGGCTCCCTCACGGGGGCCTTTATTTTGTTCTTTTTATGTTCTAGCTAACGGACATGACGACAACCGAAGATTCATCCGATCTGCTGAGCGGCCATGACGCACTGACCGGCGCGCAGGCCGTCGCGCGCGGCGTCGCCCGGATGTTTCTGCGGCACGATATTCTGGTGTTGCCGGAAGTCAGTCTGCGGAACAAACGCCGGGCCGATCTGATGGGGATTGATGCCAAGGGCCAGATCGTCATCGTCGAGATCAAGGTCGCGCGCAGTGATCTGCTCGGCGACGGAAAATGGATGGAATATCTCGACTATTGCGACCGGTTCTACTGGGCCTTGCCAATCGGGTTTGACGCTTCCCCGGTCGATGGTGCCGATTTCCTGCCCGAACGCACCGGTCTGATCATCGCCGATGCCTATGATGCGGAAATGGTCCGTCCGGCCGCAACCAATGCGCTCGCTCCGGCGCGGCGCAAGACCGAGACCATGCGCCTGGCCCGCCGTGCGATGCGCCGTGCCGCGGTCTCTGACGGCTGGATCAGTCCCGACTCGGCGCTGCACCAGTTCGGCGGCTAGGGATCAGATATCAGCCTTCCGGGCCAAAGAACCGGCCCTCGGCCTCGGGTTTCTTGTCGGCGTCCGCCTTTTCAATCTCTGCCAGAATCCCGGCGGTCCGGCGGTCCTGCCTGGCGTAGTCGCGCGCCGATTTTCCGGCCAGCGTATCGGTCCGGTCCGGATCGGCGCCGTTGGCCAGAAGCAGACGGACCAGTTCCGCATCGCGCAGCTGAACCGCTCGAATAAGGGCGGTCTCGCCTTGCTTGTTGGTGTCATTCACCCTGGCCTTCTTGGCCAACAGGGTCCTCACCCCGTCCACAAACCGCAGCTGGGTCGCCAGAAGCAGAGGGGTCATGCCCTCTTTGTCCGCCAAATTGGGATTGGCCCCCTTTTGCAGCAGAAAGCCGAGCCAGATATTGTCGCGTCGTTCGACCACGATATGCAGGGCGGTCTCGCCGGTCGAGATGTCGCGCGTATTGACGATCACCGAACCCGGCTGGCTGAGATATTTGGTCGCTTCCTCGCCGTCCCGGTCTTTGACCGCCTTGAGGAAATTATAACTGTCGGAAAATTGTGCCGAAGCAGGGGCGGATAGTGACATGGCTGCGGCGCCGAGCACCGCGAAACGCAGGGCCAGCACGAGTTTACCGGCCCAAAGCGTGGCTGAAAGATGGTTGTTGAACATTATTGGCCCCATTTTTTCGTCGAAGAGTCTCTGCGTCGATCCGCTGCAAACCCTGTCTATCAATTATCTGTTGAAATTGATCAACTAGCAGACCATGTCTGGCCGGGTAATGAACAATATCAAAAATATCGCGAAAATGATCCTCGGCGCAGGGTTACTGGCCATCCTGGCAGCCTGCAACCCGACCGCCGGCGGGGGCGGATCCGAAAACATGGAACCACCGCTTGCCGGTGCCAGGATCGGCGGTCCCTTCACGCTGACCAACCAGGATGGTGGCAAAACCTCGGACACGCAGTTCAAGGGCCAATATCGGATCGTCTATTTCGGATACAGCTATTGTCCGGACGTCTGTCCCGTGGATCTTGCCAATATCATGCTCGGTCTCAAGCAGGCTGAAAAAGAAAATCCGGAATTGGTGAGCAAAATCCAGCCGATTTTCATATCGGTCGATCCCGGACGCGATACGCCGGCTGTGCTGAAACAATATGTTTCCGCCTTTCACCCGCGACTCATCGGCCTCACCGGTACCCCGGAGGAAGTCGCGGAAGTCGCCGAAAAATATCTGATCATCTACGACGTCCGCAATGATGAAGGTGCGACCGAATATCTCGTCGATCATAGCCGTCAGGCCTATTTGTTCGGACCGGACGGAGAGCCACTGGCGCTATTGCCTTTTGACGGAACGCCGCAGGATGTTGCTGCGGAAATTGCCCGATGGGTGCGCTAGACTCCGAGCAACCCTTCTGGGAACTACCGCTTGAATCGCTGGATCGCGGACAGTGGGAGGCCTTGTGCGACGGCTGCGGCAAATGCTGCCTGCTGAAAGCGGAGGACGAGGATGACGGTCAGATTTACATGACCAACATCGCCTGCAAATTGCTTGATCTGCAGAGCGCCCAGTGCAGTGATTATCGCCACCGCAAATTCCGCGTTCCCGATTGCGTCCGGCTGACCCGCACCAAGCTGGAAGAATTTGACTGGTTGCCGGACAGCTGCGCCTACAAGATGCGCGCCAGAGACCTGCCGCTGCCAGCATGGCATTATCTCGTCTCCGGTGACCGTGAATCGATCCACAGGGCGGGCCAGTCGATCCGTGGCAAGGTCATTCCGGAATCGAAAGCCGGACCGCTAGAACAACATATTCTCGATGCTCAGCTTTAGCAAAGCCCGTTCCGAGGCGCAGGAAATTTTCCTGGATGGCAAAAGCTATCCGCTCCAGATCCGGCGATCAAAGCAGGCCCGTTCGATCATCGTTTCGGCAGATACGGTCAAGCGGGTCGTCTGCCTGACCATGCCGGTCTATGCGTCGGAAGATCAGGCTCTGCGATTTGCCCGGTCGAAATCCGGCTGGCTGAACGCCCGCTTTGCCGAAGCCGTCCCCCCGGTCCCGGTCGAGCATGGCAGCCAGATCGCGTTTCTGGGCGAGCCGCATATCATTCGCTGGTCTCCGGATTTTGCCAGAGCGCCCCTGCTCGGGGAAGGCGAAATCCGGCTTGGCGGTCCGCAGGAACATGTCGAAACCCGAATCCTGCGCTGGCTGAAGGCCCAGGCGCGAACCGTCTATGCCGACGACCTCGCCTTTTATTGCGAGCGGGCTGGCACTGATTTGCCCAAATTGGCGGTTGGCGATGCGCGCCGACGCTGGGGCAGCTGTTCCGGTCGCAAGTCGATCCGGCTGAGCTGGCGGCTGGTCATGGCTCCGCCCCACGTCCGCCGGTCGGTTGTGGCGCACGAGGTGGCGCATCTCACCCACATGGACCACAGTCCCCGTTTCTATGCGTTGCTCGACCGGATTTTTGAATCGGACCGGCGCGTCGCCGACCGCTGGCTCAAACAACATGGCCGTGGCCTGCATATGGTCGGAGTGGAGCAACCAGCCCCGCTGGCCGACTGACCGCTTATTATTGGCCTTCCGGACGGAGCGTTTCGGGGAGCAGGGATTCCGGCTGATTCTGGGGCGGCAACGGTCTGGGCTTTCTGACGGGAGCCGGCTCCGGTCTGCGCGGAGCAGGATCTGCGCCGCGGCCGAGCACTGAATCGATCCATTCCTGGTCCAGACGAGGATTGTCGGCGGCCTCGCCACCTTCCAGATCAAATTCTATCCCGCGACCGGTCTCGATCGGCATGCCGTTTTCATCGACATAAATACCGTCTTCCGGCTCGCCAAACAATTCATCCTCGTCCGGCTCCAACTGCCATTCCGGCAGGACCAGCTCGGTATCAAATTGTTCGACCTTGCGCTTGGCCACGGCCGTTTTCATGAATTGCGCGAACGCCGAGGCCGGAGCCCGGCCACCCTGCAGGCCACCGACCGGTTTTGCGTCATCGCGCCCCATCCATACGCCGGTGGTCAGGCCGCTGGAGAAGCCCAGGAACCAGCCATCCTTGTTGCTGCTGGTGGTCCCGGTCTTGCCCGCAACCGGCCTGCCGATCTGCGCCGCCCGCCCGGTGCCGGTGTTGACCGCCGTCTGCATCAGGTCGGTGATCCCCGCCGCGACCCACGGGTCGACCAGCACGCGGCTGCCGTCAAATTTGCTCTGGTAGAGAACATCGCCCTTCATCGTCTGCACCTTGGTGATGCCGAACGGCGTGATCGCGACCCCTTTGGCGCTGATCGAGGCAAAGGCACGGGTCATGTCGAGCAATCGAACATCGGAGGTGCCGAGCACCATCGACGGATTGGTATCGATCGGCGTGGTGATGCCGAAGCGGCGCGCCATATTGGCGATCGTCGAGGTACCGATGTCATTGCCAATCGCCGCCGCGACGGTATTTTTCGAAAAGGCAAAGGCGGTCCGGACGTCAATATCACCGGCATAGCGGTTACCGCTGTTACGCGGCGTCCAGTTGCCGATCGTGATCGGCGCATCGGTTACCGTATCGTCGGGCGAATAGCCTGCCTCCAGCGCCGCCATATAGACGAACACCTTCCAGGCGGAGCCGGGCTGACGCACCGCCTGGGTGGCGCGGTTATAGTTGGATGTCACATAATCGGTGCCGCCCACCATGGCGCGAACCGCACCATCACGGTCGATCGCGACCAGCGCGCCCTGGGCACCCGCCGGTACCCGCGACTGGATAGCGGTCGCCGCCGCGCGTTGCATATCGAGATCCAGAGTGGTCCAGACTTCGATCGGCTCGACCGCTTCGTCGATCAGCAATTCGAGTTGTGGCAGCGCCCAGTCGGTAAAATAGCGGACGCTGTTTTGCCGTGGTTCCGGTGCCAGCTTGACCGAAGCCGGCTGGGCTTCCGCGGCCTCGGTTGCGGTTATGGCACCGGCGTCCTGCATCACTTCCAGCACCACGGTTGCCCGCCCGATTGCCGCTTTCGCGTCGGCGGTCGGCGAATAACGCGACGGGGCCTTGACCAGTCCGGCGATGATGGCCGCCTCGGCGAGGCTGAGATCTCTGGCGCCATGGGCGAAGAACCGGCGCGAAGCGGCATCGATGCCATAGGCCCCGCCGCCATAATAGACCTTGTTGAGATAGAGCTCGAGAATCTGCTCCTTGGAAAATTTCCGTTCTATGGCCAGCGCGAGCAGGATTTCCCGCCCTTTTCGGCCAAAGGTCCGGTTGTTGTTGAGAAATATATTGCGCGCCAGCTGCTGGGTGATCGTGGAGCCGCCCTGGGCCCAGTGGCCGCGCTGCATCCTGACCTGGATGGACCGCGCGATACCGATAGGATCAACACCGGGATGGTTTTCGTAGCGCCGGTCCTCGACCGAGACCATCGCGGCCTTCATGACCTCCGGAATATCCGGATATTGCAGCCACTCGCCATAGCTCGGGCCCATCGAGAACAGCTCCTTGCCGTTCACGTCGAGCACCCGGATCATCTGGCCATTGGGCGAGGATTTCAGATCCTCGAAGCCGGGAAGGGAAGAGCGGACAACGAGCACCGCCACCACCAGGGAAATAGTCGCCAGAAGTCCTGCAATCAGGCCGGTTTTGACCAGCCGCCAGAACCATTTGCGCGCTGGCCCCTGCTCTGATTTGCGTTTTTTGCCACGCGCCATATTGATCTGCCCACTATACGCTGAATATAAGTTTTTCTAGCGTGTCGCCGCCTTACTGCAGGCTGAACGCGGGGAAATACAGCAAAAAATCAGTCTTCCTTCGGTTCAAAAGCCATCGCCGCGCTGTTCATGCAATAGCGGAGGCCGGTTTCGGTCGGACCGTCGGGGAAAACATGGCCGAGATGGCCGTCGCAAGTGGCGCAGCGGACCTCGACCCGGCGCATGCCGAGGCTATTGTCCTCGATCTCGGTGACCGCGTCGCTATCGGCAGGGATCGAGAAACTCGGCCAGCCGCAACCGCTGTCAAACTTGCTTTCCGATTCAAACAATTTGCTGCCGCAGCCGGCGCAGAAAAATTCACCGTCGCGATATTCGGCGTTCAGCGATCCGGTAAATGGCCGCTCGGTGCCGGCTTCGCGCAGCACGTGATATTGTTCAGGCGATAGCCGTTGTCGCCATTGTTCGTCGCTCAAATTTGTTTTTTCCATGCCGTGTAAATGGGGCCTCGATCGCAGACGGTCAATAGGGCTGGCGCGGAAGCTCACAGCGAATCGGGGCTCCGCTTAACCGGATATTCACCATATCCCGCCAAAATATCTTCTATGACCATGGTAGGAAATCGCTGGCTGGCAGGAGCAATCATGACCGCATATCTGGCATTCCTGCCGGATATGGCGCAAGCGCAATGCCGCCTGTGCGCGGATAGCCCGATGTCGGACAGTCTCTCCCAAACGGCGGCCGGCAAGCAGGAAATCCCGTTGCAGATCGAGATTACCGCCAATCTGGATTTTTCGCGCATGGCGCTGATCGGCGGCGGTGGCGGTATGGTCAGTATTGATCCGATGTCCGGTGCCAGGCAGATGAGCGGCAGCATCGCCAATCTCGGTGGTATGTCGCTCCACGGCGAAGGACGGCTGACCGGAGAACCGGGCCGGAACGTGCGGGTGTCCCTGCCGGAAAGAATATTGCTGAGCGCGCCCAATGGTTCGACGGCGGAGCTCGAGAAGCTGGAAACCAACCTGCCGGCCATGGCAAGGCTTGATCCGGCCGGACGGCTGGTCTTTACCTTTGGCGGACAGTTGCGGCTGCGCGGCGATGCCAATGGCCAGTTTCGCGGGCGGATCGCGATCACCGCCGACTACGAATGAGCTAGCGGCTTCTCGCTGCCTTCCGCGCGATCAGCAGCAATTCTTCCTCGAGCAACACCTGGTCCGGCTGACCGCTGCTTTTCAGCGTGATCTCGAGCTGCAGAATCCGCTCTATCAGTCGGGCGATATGGGCAGAGGACCAGATTCTCAGCTGCCGCTTGAAATGCTTCTGTTCCTTGAAAAAGACGCTGGGATGGCCGGCGACCGAATCGACATTGGCGCCATTGTCGACCTTGGACCGCAGCTCTGCCAGCTTGGTGAGATGGCGGAGCATGATCCTGATCAGGCCGATCTCGCTAATGCCCTGCGCGCGCGAGGCGGCAATCTCGCGCGCCAGCCGCGGCCCGTCGCCATTGAGCGCGGCGTGGATCAACAGGCCGATATCCTCTTCGTCATTTTCGGCACCGAGCAAGGCGAGAACGTCGGATTCCGGTGTTTGCGGGTTGTCGGGCGTGGCGTCGAGATAGAGGGCGATTTTTTCCACCTCCAGCCGCGCCAGCACCAGATCGTTGCTGGTCAGCGCGGCCATTTCCTGCGCCATTTCCCGGCTCAGCTTCACGCCTTCCGTTTTTGCCATGGTCACGATCGCCGCTGCCGCCTGTTCCGGTGTGGTCTCATAGCAGGTCGCGATCAACGCATCCGGCGCGGCGATGATTGATTTCGCCAGGGCGGTCTTGTCACCCATGCCGGGGGCGATGACAAAGACCGGATCGCCGCCCGACCCGCTTGCCAGCAAGGTTTCGATCGCATTCGTCGCCCGGACCGCTTCGCCGCTGTTCAGCCGCAGCACGATATAGCGCTTGTCCCCGAACAGCGAGGCGGAATTGGCCTCGTCATTGAGGCGCGCAGCGCTTTCGGTGACGTCGGCGATGGTCATGTCGACCCGCTCTGCGGACTGGGCCAATGGTTTGACCAGTTCGTCGACCAGCGCCTGACAGCGGGTGACGTTGGGACCGCATAAAAGGACCAGACGGCATGGATTGGCGGCAGAATGAAAGCGCCTGACAATCTCTTCCGGCTTGACCTTCATGGTTGCGGTTGCGCGTTGGCCTCGGTCCGGGCGAATAGGGAAAGCCGGGTTACAATCTGGTTGGCGACGCGGGTCGCCAGATTTTCCAGCGCGGTATCTTCCGCAGCAAGGGTCGCATATTCGGACGATACGACGTCGATCCCGGCATCCGAACCCGCGGTTGCGTCCAGCACGACGACCGAATCGGCGAGACGGACCAGCTGATAGCGGGCGCGCAAGGTTCTGCGCTCGCGGGTGATCCGGTCATCGCTGCGCACACCAAATCCGGCAATCTTGTCGTCCAGTACGATCATCAGCCGGTATTTTGCTTCCTGGCCCTCAAACGCTTCGAGCTGATCCTTGAGCGCGTTGCGGGTCAACCATCCCGCTTTGCCGGCGATCGGCTCGATTTCGACATGGCCGAGCTGCTGCGCGACGACACCGCTGGTGCCGCCGGAGTAGAGCGGCCGCAGGTTGCACCCGGCCAGCATCGCCGACAATGTCACCAACAGGGTGATCCGGGCCATCACAGCCGTCATATTACGATATTGACCAGTCGGTCGGGCACGACAATCACCTTCTTAACTTCCGCTCCGTCGAGACTACGCTGCACCTTCTCGGATGCCAGAGCAAGTTCTTCAAGCTGCTCTTTGCTGCTGCCTTTTGCAACGGTAATTGTATCGCGCAGCTTGCCGCGGACCTGGATCGCGATGGTCACTTCATCCTCGACCAGCAGACTTTCGTCGACCTCCGGCCAGGGCGCATCGGCGACCAGCCCGGTTTCGCCGAACAATGCCCAGGCCTCTTCGGCGATATGCGGAACCATCGGAGCGACGATCCGGGCGAGCGACTTGATCGCTGTCGTCCGGTCTGCAGAAGGCTGCGATTTCTCGATCAGATTGACCAGTTCGAAAATCTTCGCGACCGCCTTGTTGAACGACAATGCTTCGACGTCGCCGGCGACTCCGGCCACGGTCTGGTGCAGCTTGCGGCGGAGCGCCTTGTCTTCGCCCTCATCGCTGCTGTCAGCAACCGCGATGAACAGACGCCAGAGCCGCTGGACAAAGCGCCAGCTGCCCTCGATGCCCGCTTCCGACCAGGGCAGGTCGCGCTCGGGCGGGCTGTCGGACAGCATGAAGAAACGCACCGCGTCGGCGCCATATTGTTCGATGATCGGATCGGGGTCGACGACATTTTTCTTCGACTTCGACATTTTCTCGACCCGGCCGGTGGTGACCGGCGACCCGTCCGAAATCACAGCCCAGTCGGCGCCGTTTTTCTCGACCTCGTCGGGCGACAGCCAGCTGCCGTCGCCATGTTTGTATGTCTCGTGCGTCACCATCCCCTGGGTGAACAGGCTCTCGAACGGTTCCGCGAAATCCAGCTTGCCGATGCTCGCCAGCGCCCGCGTCCAGAAACGCGCATAAAGCAGATGCAGGATCGCATGTTCGACGCCGCCGATATATTGCGTCACCGGCAGCCACTGCTTGACCACTTCAGGATCAAAGGGCCGGTCGTCCGGCTGGCTGGCAAAGCGCAGGAAATACCAGCTGCTGTCGACAAATGTGTCGAGCGTATCGGTCTCGCGCCGCGCCGCCTTGCCGCATTTCGGGCAATCAATATGTTTCCAGGTCGCGTGGCGCTCGAGCGGATTGCCCGGCGTTTCGAAATCGATATCCTCCGGCAGGACGACCGGAAGCTGATCCTTGGGGACCGGCACCGGACCGCAATCATCGCAATGGATGATCGGAATCGGCGTGCCCCAGTAACGTTGCCGCGAAACACCCCAGTCGCGCAGCCGCCAGGTGGTCTGGGCCTTGCCCCAGCCTTCCGATTGCGCGCGATCGATCACCGTCTGCTGCGCCGCTTCGACGGTCATGCCGTCAAGGAATGCGCTGTTCACAATCTTGCCGGGACCGGTATAGGCTTCATTGCCGACATATTCCGCAGCGGTTTCCTCGCCATCGGACACGACGCGCTTGACCGGCAGGCCATATTTGCGGGCAAAATCGAGATCGCGCTGGTCATGCGCCGGTACGCCGAAAACCGCGCCGGTGCCATAATCCATCAGCACGAAATTGGCGACATAGACCG
Source organism: Parasphingorhabdus flavimaris (assembly GCF_013371215.1). Lineage (GTDB taxonomy): Bacteria > Pseudomonadota > Alphaproteobacteria > Sphingomonadales > Sphingomonadaceae > Parasphingorhabdus > Parasphingorhabdus flavimaris. Next base: position 134,722 of record NZ_JABWMH010000004.1, on the reverse strand, counting down.
GCAACTGCCAGTCGGGATCCAGCGGGTGGGTGACGGTCAGGCCGGTGTCAAAGCCCTTTTTCTCCATCGTCTCGAGCTCGGCAGCGGTGGTCCCGCCCGCCTTGCATTGCTCGGCGAAGGCGGCGAGCGCCTCGTTCTGGCCGGCCAGTTTCTGGGTCAGCGGATGGTCCGCAGCCAAAGCCACGAAACTCGCACCGAAAATCGTGTCCGGCCGCGTCGAGAAGACCTCGACGCTGGCGATATCGCCCTGCGCTTCGGCCAGAGCGAAATGAAATTGCAGCCCCTGCGACTTGCCGATCCAGTTTTCCTGCATCAGCCGCACTTTTTCCGGCCAGCCTTTCAACTCGTCCAGTCCAGCGAGCAAATCTTCGGCAAAATCGGTGATCTTCAGGAACCACTGGCTGAGCTTGCGCTTTTCAACCTGCGCACCGGAACGCCAGCCCTTGCCGTCGATCACCTGTTCGTTGGCGAGCACGGTCATGTCGACCGGATCCCAGTTGACCGCCGATTCCTTGCGATAGACCAGACCGCCCTCGAACAGGTCGATGAACAGCGCCTGTTCCTGGCCATAATATTCCGGATCGCAAGTCGCCAGTTCGCGGCTCCAGTCAAAGGCAAAGCCCAGAGTCTTCAGCTGACTGCGCATCGAGGCGATATTGGCTCTCGTCCACTCGCCGGGATGGACCTTCTTTTCCATCGCCGCATTTTCCGCCGGCATGCCGAAGGCGTCCCAGCCCATCGGGTGGAGCACTTCATAGCCCTGCATGCGCCGGAAACGGGCGAGCACATCGCCCATCGTATAGTTGCGGACATGGCCCATGTGGATGCGGCCCGACGGATAGGGAAACATCTCGAGCACGTAGCTGCGCGGCTTGCTGCTGGCGTCATCCGCCTCGAAAGTGCCGGCGGTCGCCCAGCGCTCTTGCCAGCGTTTGTCCGCCGCCAGTGGATTGAATCGCTGATCGGTCATTGCGGCCCCATGATGCGGGAGGAAAGTTTAGTTGGAAATCACACCGCGTCGCAAATCGCGCGCCTTGGTCAGAATGATCTGTTCCAGCTTCTGCGTCGTTGCCGCCTTCACCGGAGCATCGACCCAGGTGCCGTTCTGGGCGATCTGGCGCGACGCAGCAACCCGCAGCGCATCGGCGCGCAAATCGCGGTCGAGAATCGAAACATTGATCTTCATCCGCTCGCCCGGATTCTGCGGATTGACATACCAGTCGGTCAGGATGACGCCGCCATTGCTGTCGGTCTGGGTCAGCGGCATGAACGACAGGGCATCAAGCGATGCGCGCCACAAATAGCTGTTCACGCCAATCGTGGTGACCTGCGATGCGGCGAGATCGGCCTTGGGCCGCTCTTTTCCGCCACAGCCGGACAGCAGGGACAGAGCCAGCAGGCCAGCGGTTACAGAAGGCAGTAAACGGGTTGATTTGAGGCGGGACATGAAGCGCTCCTGATTGCATTTTGCGCCGATACGAAATCTTTTTGCAGGATTTGTCCCGGACGCGAATATATTTCAGCGCTCTCTATAAATGCTTTGCCGCAGGGGGCAAGCACAAGCGCATGTTTTGCTCTTGTGCATCGGGGACTGAACGCCAGTTGAATGGCGGTAAAATCATCTCAGGTTCATCATGGCTCGGCTATTGTGCCTTAAGATTGTCCGGACAGAAGCGTTACCGATCTGCAACAGAAAGCCGACGCTTGGGTAAAATCGGACAAATGCAATAACTTGACTCGTGCAGGGTGTCGGAATTTGCTATAGCCATTGTCTATCAAAGGGGAATAAGTGTCGTCATGACGAAAAAGGGCAGTCATTTGGGTTGGTTAGCGACGGGAATCGCTATCTCTGGCCTTGCCATGACCCCTGCTCTGGCGCGCGTGCTTTCCGGCGACGACGATATGGTATCCCTCAAGACACTGGGATCGGTCGGTTCTTTCACCGTGGCCGGTGCCGACCCTGATCTGGCCGCCAAATATGAACTCAATTTCCTGCGCGGAAATGCGAGCTTCAAATTCACGCCGACGGGCGGCACGATTGATGGCGAACGGTCTGTCACCGTAGTGGTTCGGCAGAAGTCGAGCACCAACGCTGTTTCCATCCGTGAAAATATTCTCGCCGCTGCACCCGGATCGGGTATCACCAGCGCCGCGAAAATTGCTCCTGTTTCCTATAGCCTGGGTTCTGCGAAGGGCCTGAAGAGCTTCGCCATTCCGGTCAAGAAGCTGGCCGGTAACGTGCCCGACCTGTCGGAAATTGGTGCAGCACCTGTGCTGGGCGAGGAAAATAGCGGCAAGAAGAGCCGTTTCAACACGCGCATGTCGATTGACGCCTCGGCGCCGATCAACGCTGCGCCCCGCGCTCTGGATGCCAGCCAGAAAGATTATACGCTTGATGTCGGCGGCAGCTACTCGCTGACCCGTAATCTGGACGTGACCGCCGGTGTCCGGATCAACAACGAGCGTGACCGCATGGCACCGCTGACCGACAATCGTCAGGATAGCCAGGCCGTCTATGTCGGAACCCAGTTCCGCTTCTAAACCCTGTCAGCTTAAAGCATCGATTGCCGCCCAGCCATGGGACGAGCTATTTTTGCGCGCCCGGTAGCGGCGCTGATTCATCCCGCCGAGAAATATGACCACACCGTTGCACAAGGCCGCAAGCCTCCGGACTTGCGCCGGATTGAGCGGGCGCTGGCCGGGGTGCGATCTTGTCGCAAAGACGGGTGAAAGAAAATATATCGCGGCACCGGCGCGGTTCGCCTGATGGATTTCCTGCGCATTATGGACCGGCGCGCTGTGCAGCAGCCCGCGGTTCAGCGCGCGGCGGGAATGCCGGCCATGAACGCCATCGGCGCGCCAGCGTCTGGCCAGCGCCGGTGATCCGGCGAGAAACACCATATGCCCGCGCCGCCGGGCAGTCTTCCTGACCGATTCAAACCGCTGACGCCGCGATTGTTCGTCGAGATGATAGTGGCGAAAGATTATCCCGCTCCCGCGCGGCAATCGCAAGATCGTCCGGTCCAGATCGCGGTCGTTGCGCTTGTCGGTGAACAGCCATATTTGCGGTAACGCGAAACCCGCCGGCTCAGGCAAAACGGTGGAGGGCTGGTCTCGCAACATAAGCGTGCCTATAGACGCATGCTTGGCGAAAGAGAATGACAGTGACAGGTAAGAAATTGGAAAACCCCCCGCTCGACGAGATTGGCCGCAAGATCGAGAAATCTGCGAAGATTGCGGGCCGCAAGGCCGATGAAGTCGCGCTTGTCGCGGTGTCGAAAACCCGCAGCAGCGACGAGATCCGTCCGCTTCTCGAATCGGGTCATCGCGTTTTCGGCGAGAACCGGGTTCAGGAAGCCGCGGAGAAGTGGCCGGCCTTGAAAGCGGAATATCCCGACGTCGAGTTGCACATGATCGGCCAGTTGCAATCCAACAAGGCGGCAGAAGCCGTGGCGCTGTTCGACTATATCCACTCGGTCGACCGCATGTCGCTGGTCAAGGCGCTGGGTAAGGAAATGGACCGTCAGGACCGCCACCCACCTTGCTTCCTGCAGGTCAATATCGGTGAAGAGTCGCAAAAGGGCGGCTGCGATATCGCTGCGGTTCCCCAGATGCTGCAGCAGTTGCGCGACGCCGGCATCAAGGTCGCCGGTCTGATGGCGGTACCGCCAGAGGGCACCAATGCGATGCCCTATTTTGCTCTGCTGGCCAAACTCGCTCGCGACAACGGTCTGGACGGACTCAGCATGGGAATGTCCGGAGATTTCGAAAAGGCGATCAAGCTCGGCGCGACCCATATCCGCGTTGGCACGGCCCTGTTCGGACCCCGGGAAACAAACCAGACCTGATCAGCTTTCGCCGTTTTTCTCGCTCTCCTTGGCGGCGCGGTCTGCCTTGCGCTCTTCCGGTGTGTCCGGGGCAACATAGCTGATGACGACATCGCCATCCTCGATTACCGGCCGGGCATCGGTCGCGAAAAACAGCAGTCGCCGGTCCGGCTTGAAAACAGCCAGCGGTTCCTCGTCGGTTTCGAGATTCTTGCGGTAATCCTCGACGGTGAATTTCTCGGTGATATTGGTCTTGCTGAATCGCCAGCCGGCCAGGTCACGGTCGAGCAAAGTGCCGAAATCGGTGCCGGATTCGAACAATAGCCGGCCATGGCCGACGCGGCTCTTGCTCTGTCCGTCATTGGCCAGCCGGCTGATCTGTTCATAGCCCATTTCCGGACCCAGATCGGCGGTGATCAGCTGGTTCTGGCTGTCATTGTCGGTGGCGGCGATGAGATGCTGGAATTCGCCCATATCGATATTGTCATTATGCGCCTCGTCGAGCACATCGCCGTGGCGGACGGCGAGACCTTCGCTGCGCGCCCGGCGCAGGGCGAATTTGCTATTGTCGGTCACCAACACTTCAATATCGAGCGATTTCAGCATCTTGCCGAGAGAAATCGACCAGCGATTGGCACCGGCAATCAATATGCCCTCGCCCTTGCCTTCCGAAATCCCCAGCCGCTCGGCTACCCATGAAGCAGAAAAGCCATGGGCAAAAATCGTCGCGATGACGACCGCAAAGCTGAGCGGGACCAGCGCCTCGGCGCCGGGAAATCCGTAGTCGACGAGGCGAATGGCGAACAGGCCGGTGATCGCGACCGCGACGATACCGCGCGGCGCGATCCAGGCGATAAACAGTCGCTCGCGCCACGGCACCGAACTGAACAGCAGCGCGACCAGCACTGAAATCGGCCGGACAACGAACAAAAGCAGGATCAGGAAAATGACAAATTGCGGCCGGAACTGCTGGACCGTTTCCCAGTCGAGCGTGGCGGACAAAATGATGAACACGCCGGAGATGAGCAAGACTGCCAAATCTTCCTTGAACCGGTAGAGCGCCTGGCTCGAGTAGATCTGCCGGTTGGCCATCACGATACCCATCACGGTGACCGTGATCAGCCCGGTTTCATGTTTGATCAGATCGGCGATGACAAAACCGAAGATGACGGTGACCAGCAGGAACGGGGCCTTGAGATATTCCGGAACTTTGCCTCGTGGAAATAGCCAGGTAAGAGCAAAGCCAAGCCCCGCACCGATCAGTCCGGCGATGAAGCTGGCGGCCAGCACATCCATGCTGATGACCGCGATATTGGCGTCCGGGCCTTCGTAGGTGATATAGGCGTAGATGCCGACGGCAAGCAGAGCGCCGATCGGATCGTTGACGATCCCTTCCCATTTCAGGATGTTGCGCACCCGGGACGGGACCCGCAAAGTCCGGAGCATCGGACCGATCACGGTGGGACCGGTAACGATCATGATACCGCCAAGCAGCGCCGATATTTCCCAGGACAGACCCGCGCCATAATGGGCCGCAGCGGTGCCCAGCACCCAGGCAATCGGTCCGGCGACGAACACCATCGCGGTAACCGCACCGCCCGCTTGCCGCAGCTCGCGGAAGTTCAGGCTCAGCCCGCCCTCGAACAGGATCACGGCAACCGCCAGCTTGATGATCGGTTCCTGCAAGGCCCCGAAATCGCGTTCGGGATCGATGATCCCCAATATCGGTCCGGCGATGATGCCGACAATCAGCATCAGCGCAATAGCCGGACGACCCGTCCGCCAGGCTATCCACTGGGCGCCGATACCGAGCAGGCCGATCAGCGCGATCTTGACCATGAGTGAATCTACTATTTCCATGATCTATCCTTGGCGGGTTTTTCCGGCTTATGCAAAAAACTTTGCTGAGCCGCAGGCTCAGCGATTACCGAAATGGTCGACAGCTTGTTCAATAACGCCATAAACCGAATTCAGATCCTCGCCGTCGATGCAATATGGAGGCATGATGTAAACCGTATTGCCCAATGGCCGAAGTAAAATGTTGCGATCCCGGAAAAACCGCAGGAGTTCCGGTCCCAGGCTGGACATATAGCCACCTGCACCATCGTCGAATTCAAACGCCAGGATGGTGCCGCACTGGCGCAATCCGCTGACGGCAGACCTGTCCGCCAGGCGGTCCGAGAACGCGCGATGCGAAGCGATGATCGCATCGATCCGTTGCTGGACCGGCTCGTCGCGCCAGATCGCCAGATTGGCATTGGCGGCCGCGCAGGCGATCGGATTGGCGGTAAAGCTGCTCGAGTGGAAGAACATCTGCGCGCGGTCTTGCGAATAATGCGCCTGATAAATCGCGTCCGTGGCAGCGGTAACCGCCAGCGGGATGATGCCGCCGGTCAGCCCCTTGGCCATGCACATTATATCCGGTTCGACGCTCGCCTGTTCGCAGGCAAAGACGGTGCCGGTGCGGCCCCATCCGGTCATCACTTCATCGGCGATGAACAGGACATCATGTTTGCGGCAGATATCCGCCATCTGCTTCAAGATGAAGCTACTATATATTTTCATGCCTCCCGCGCCGAGGACCAGCGGCTCGACGATCAGCGCGGCCGGCCGATGATCCTTGTCGCTGCAATAGGCTTCGAGCTGGTCCAGCGCTCGCTGCTCGGCTCCGGCTTCCGGAAAGGCGATTGTGCCGACGTCGAACAACAGCGGCGCATAAGCCTGGTTGAACACGCCACGCGCACCGACCGACATCGCGCCGATCGTGTCGCCATGATAGCTATGCTCCATCACCAGGATCTTCTGGCGAGCCTCGCCGCGATTATGCCAATAGCCGAGCGCCATTTTCAGCGCGACCTCGACCGCCGTCGAGCCGCTGTCGGAAAAGAAAATATGCTGGAGGGAATCGGGCAGGAATTCCGAGAGCCCGTCGGCCAGCTTGCGGGCCGGTTCATGCGTCCACCCGGCAAAGATCATCTGGTCAAGCCGGGCGCTCTGCTCCTGGATCGCGCCGACGATAGCGGGATGGCAATGACCATGGGTCTGCACCCACCAGCTCGATATCGCGTCGATGATCCGGGTGCCGTCCGCCCGGTAAAGCGCCGCGCCCTCGGCCCGGGCGATCTCCGGAATCGGTTCACCGAGGCCGTGCTGGGTGAACGGGTGCCAGATATTGATGCTCATATTGCAAAATCCGCCAGATTGAAGTGGGAGTCAAAGGCTGTCTTGACGTCATCCGGCTCAAGCCTGTCGATCCACGGCAGACGCCCGAGATGGCGGACATTGCCGATCCGGCAGATGGTCTGCTCGCTGTCGACATTCTCCGGGCCGGTAAAGGCCACGCCGTGGACCGGCACGCCGCGCCGGCCTAGCGCCTCGATCGTCAACAGGCTGTGGTTGATCGTTCCCAATCTGGTCGAAGCGACAATGATCACCGGCAGGCCCCAATCGGCGAACAGGTCGGCGAACAGCAGCTCCGGATTGACCGGCACCAGCGCGCCGCCGGCGCCCTCGATGACCAGCGGGCCGTCGACGTCGGGAATGACGAAATCATCGCGCGCAATTGCAACGCCTTCCTCTGCCGCCGAAAAATGCGGCGAAGCGGGAATCGTCAGCCGGTGGCGCTCGGGCAATATCCTGCCAGGATCGACGCCGCCGATCCGCGCCACGGCCTGGCTGTCGGTTTCGTCCGCCAGCCCGGCCTGCACCGGCTTCCAGTAATATCCGCCCAAAGCCGCGGTGAGCGCGGCGGCAAAGACGGTCTTGCCGATATCGGTGTCGGTACCGGTGATGACAAATGTCCCGCTCATGCGGCTTTCTCCATGGCCAGTGCGTCGTGCAATGCGGTCGCAAGGCTCCTGATATCGGCCTCGGTGACGTTGAGAGTCAGCGAAATGCGCAACCGCGCGGTTCCGGCTGGCACGGTCGGCGGGCGAATGGCGCGGACGTCAAACCCCTGGCGCTGCAACCTTGCCGCCACATCCACCGCGACCCGGTCTTCGCCGATTATGACGGGAAAAATCTGGCTGTCCTGATGGTCTCCCAGCGAAAGCCCTGCGAAACAGTCCCGCGCCAGCGCGATATGGCTTGCCAGACCGGCCTGCAGGGAAGGGTTGTCCGCGACATGCGCGATCGCGTGATGCGCCAGATGCGCGGTCAACGGGCTCGGCGCGGTCGAGAAAATGAATGGCCGCGCGCGGTTGATAAAAAATTCGCGCAGGATCGTCGCCATGGTCAGCAAGCCGCCTTCGCCGCCGAGGGCCTTGCCAAAGGTGCGCAAAATGATGACATTCTCGCGATGACCCAGATCTCCAGACAGGCCAATGCCCCCTTTTCCGTAGACTCCGACCGCATGGGCCTCGTCGATCACCAGGATGGCGTCATGAATGTCGGCGGTCCGCGCCAGCTCGGCCAAGGGCGCGCGGTCGCCGTCCATGCTGTAGAGGCTCTCCGCCGCGATCCAGGCGGTTCCTCTGCCGCCCGCCGCCCGCCACGCCCGGATTTCCCGCTCGACCGCGTCGCAATCATTGTGGCGGAACGACCGGTATTCGGCCCGTCCCAGTTTCATGCCGTCATGAACGCTGGCGTGGACATATTCGTCATACAGCACCAGATCGCCGGTCTGCGGCAGGGTCGCGAACAGGGCGACATTGGCAGCAAAGCCGGAACCGAAGAACAGGCTGGATTCCGCGCCATAATGGCTTGCGGCGAAGCTTTCGAGCGCTTCATGTTCGGGATGATTGCCGCCCAGCAGCCGCGACCCGCCCGATCCGTGCGCGATGCCATCGGCGATCGCATTTTGCGCAACCTGCCTGAGATAGGGGCTGCGCGACAGGCCGAGATAATCGTTGGACGAGAAATCCCGGCCCGCCGGCACCGACAATCGCCGCTTGCGGCCTGCTGTTTCCAGCGCGTCCAGTTGCGCGCGATAAGGTGCGAATCGATCCATGTCCGCGCCGTTAGCAGTCAGCGGTCGGTGGTGGCCAGAGGCAATGCGAGCTGCGGTTGATCGATCCTTTCGATGCCGATGTCCCGAAACGGCAGCGGGAATCGCACCGGCTGCTGCTTGAGACCGATAATCGCCTCGGCCGGACCGCCGACGCAGGCCTCGATCACCGCATCCTGTGCCGCCATGCCGCCAGTCAGTGCACCGAAAGCGGGCATGATCAGATGATGGCGGCCTCTGACGAAGCAGCGTCGCGAAACATGGCGGCCGCGCACGGCAACGCGATATTTGGGGTGATAATGGCCCGATATCTCGGGCAATAGGCTGTCGGCGCTGGCCTCGTGGCGGAGCGCGAGCCCCTCGCCGGTCCATTCGTCAACCACCTGCCCGCCCCACGTGCCCGCTACGTCACGGTCGTGATTGCCGGTGATCCAGACCCACTCCAGCGCGCCGGTCATCGTCACCAGCCGCCTCGCCGCCTCCGGTTCGAGCCGCGCCTCGCCTTCGCCATCATGATAATTGTCGCCGAGGCAGAAAACCGTGGTCGCCCCGGTTTCGTCCACCAGTTCCGCCAGTTCGGCCAGCGTTGCCTGGCTGTCATAAGGCGGCAGCATCTGCCCCTGACGCGCATAAAAGCTCGCTTTTTCGAGATGGAGGTCGGCCACCAGCAGCGCATTTCTGGCCGGCCAGTAGAGCGCCGCAGGCGCGACGATATCAAAGCGGTGATTGGCGAACAGAAGGGGAACCATGGCTCGCTATGCGATGAACACGCAGATGATGCAAGTCGCCGGGTTGGAATTTCCTGCCCGTCCGCCCTATATGCGCTCCCATGACCGAATCTCCAACTCCTGTAAAAGTCGCCGCGCTCTATCATTTTGCCGTGGTCGACGATCCTGCTGCGCTGCGCATGCAGGTCCTCCCGCTCTGCGAAGACCATGGCCTGAAAGGCACGATATTGCTGGCCGGGGAGGGAATGAACGGCACGATTGCCGGTGCGCCCGACGCGATATACGCGGTGATCGACGGCTTGCGCTCGCTGCCCCGCTTTGCCGATCTCGAGGTCAAATATTCCGAAGCCAGCACGATGCCCTTCCTGCGGATGAAGGTGCGGCTGAAGAAGGAAATCGTCTCGATGGGCGTCGAGGGCGTCGATGCCGCAACCGAAAAGGGCGCTTATGTCGAGCCGACCGACTGGAACGACCTGATCGCCGATCCCGACACGATCGTGATCGACACGCGCAACGCCTATGAGGTGGCGATCGGCAGCTTTGACGGCGCGATCAATCCGAACACCGAAAGCTTCCGCGACTTTCCTGCCTGGTTCGACGATTTTTCGGAGAAATTGCGACAGGATTCGCAGAAGGCTCCGAAGATCGCCATGTTCTGCACCGGCGGCATCCGCTGTGAAAAGGCGACCGCCTATGTGAAGGCGCAGGGCTTCAAAGATGTCCAGCATCTCAAGGGCGGAATCCTCAAATATCTCGAACATGTCCCCGAAACCGAAAGCCTGTGGCAGGGCGACTGTTTCCTGTTCGACCAGAGGGTCGCCGTCGGTCACGGATTGCGCGAAGCCGATTATGGCCAATGCTATGCCTGCCGGATGCCGCTCAACGCTGCTGACCGCGCATCACCGGACTATATTCCCGGCGAAGCCTGTCCGCATTGCATCGACCAGAGGAGCGACGAACAGCGCGCCCGCTACCGCGAACGCCAGCGTCAGGTCGAAAAAGCCGCCGCAGCCGGCCGGCAGCATCTCGGGACCGAATGACCGACCTGCCGGTCCTCTACAGCTTCCGGCGCTGCCCTTATGCGATGCGCGCGCGGATGGCGTTGCTGGTCAGCGCCACTCCGGTCCGCCTGCGAGAAGTCGTGCTGCGCAACAAACCGGAAGAAATGATCGCCGCATCGCCCAAGGCCACGGTTCCGGTGCTCGTGCTGCCGGATGGACAGGTGGTCGATGAAAGTCTCGCGATCATGCACTGGGCGCTGGCTCGTAATGACCCGCAAGGCTGGTTGCAGGGCAGCGCGACCGAATCCGAACTGATCGCACAGGCCGATGGCCCGTTCAAACAGGCGCTCGACCGCTATAAATATCCCACGCGCTATGAAAATGTCGACCCGCTCGACCATCGTGCTGCCGGACTGGCCTTTCTCGAAAAGCTGGACGGCCTGATCCAGCCACCCGGCCAGCTAATGGGCGCGAAGCCCACGCTGGCCGACCACGCCATCTTCCCCTTCGTCCGCCAGTTCGCCAACAATGACCGCGACTGGTTCGACCAATTGCCTCTGTCAGCGCTGCAGAAATGGCTAGGCGAGCATCTCGCCTCGCCGCTGTTCGCCACGACGATGGTCAAATATCCGCAGTGGGTGAGTGGAGATGTCGAGCCGGTTTTTGCTTTGCAAGTGGCGACTTAGCGCGGGCGAAACCATCGAGGTTCGGGAATAGTTGCGCCGATCAGCGCAATCCGGACTCGCGCAAAACCACGAAGACGCAAAGCGGCTCGATAATACAGAGGATTACACGGATTTTTCTAGCCTTCGTGGCTTTGTGTCTTCGTGCGAGTCATAATATCGTCTCCACTATGCTGCCGGAAAGCACCAGACAAGCGCACCTCTCCCTCAAATTCCGACCCGCAATTTCAACCCGACCCGCGTATCCGGCGCGGCGTCCGACAGGCCGACGGCGCCATCGACGCCGATGCGGACCGAGCGGGTCAGATTGGTGCCGAAGCCCATGTTGATGCTCTGGCTGTCGCCGATACTGGAGGAAGCGGACTGTTCGTAGCTATAGGAAGCGGTCAGCGCGCTGTTCTTGCCGAGCAGGAGATGGCTGCCGGCGGCTCCTGAAAGCGTGTTGCGCGTTTCGAAATTTTCGGGTTCTCCGATGATCGTATAGCTGGCGCCGACGAACGGCACGACCGCGCCCATTTTCCTCGAAAGCTGGCCGGAGACGCCATAGTCGACCTTGCCGGTCCCGAGACCTTTTTCCCGCGATGCGGTGGGGACCTTGACCGACGCGCCGACGCTGGCGTTCACGCCGGAGACGGGCAACTGATAGGCGGCATTGAGAGACAGGTCGCCGATGCCCTCGCGCTTGACCTGACCGTTCTGGGTGCCGCTCGAGCCCAGCAGAGGCGTGCCGAACAGGCCGCCCTGGTTGATGATGACCTCCTGCGGAGCGGTCGAGGAAATATAGGGGAGCGAGGCGGACGCGCTGAACCGGCCTTTGGTCACCGCCACGCCGGTGGTGGCGAAGGTGGTTTCATAGTCCAGTCCTTCGCCGACATCGCCTTCGAGATGGTCAACGCCGGTGAAGAGCTGGAACCGTGTTTCGTCTTTCGGGCCGACATTCTGTTGTTCGCTACTATCCTGAGCGAGCGCAGGGCTGGCGGCGAGGATTATCGGCAAGGTCAGAATAATACGCATATTTGTTCGCTCCTGGAAGAACAGGCAATGCGCCCGGGCGGCGCATGCCTGTCTGTGTGTGGAGGGAACGAAGCGGGGGGCCGGTTTAATCCATAATTTTTTTGGAAAAGCGATTCAGGCGGGTGCAACGAGTGGGAAATATCGTTTCCGGCACGCGCAATATTCTATCCAACAATGGCCGAAAAAACCGTTCTTGGCCCAAACTTTGACAAACTTTGGGACGGTTGGGCGGGAGCGCGTCGCGCTGGCCGGTCCGGATTCGCTCCGGCCATTGCCTGCCTAGTTGAAATAGGCTCTGGCATCCCTTGGCGCGAGAAAATGGATTTTCCGTTTGGGAAAGTCGATCGCGACCTGGTCAAATTTGCGCAGCACGTCCATCCCGAGCAACAGGGTCGGCTTGTTGCCCAGACCGAAGCGCTCGAACGGCGGCGCATCGGCGAAGGCCACCAGCATACTGGCGAAGCGGGCGCGGCCGATCCGGAATTCGCGGACCCTGCCAAATTCAACCCCCAGAGTCTCTCCGGTGACCGCGATCAGCAGATTTTCATCACCCAATTCCCTGGCGCGTCTTCGCAGTCGTTTCTGCAGCGCCAAATTGCCGATCGAAACCTGCGCTCCGGTATCGATGATCACGTTGACCTCGACACCGGCAATCGTCGCGTCGGTAAAGATCAGCTGGCCAGAACGCCGTTTGGCGGTCACCACGATTTCCCGCGACCTGGGCAGGTCGCGGGCATTTTCGGCATCCTCGATGATGATCTGGTTGGCGAGAAAATCGAACAGGATCCGCTGGTCCTGCAGCCCGTCGAGGCCCAATATGCCATCGGCGCCGATATGCTGTGCTGACAGGACGGGTGAAATCAGGCCGCCATAGCTTTTCCGGCCGAGCGTGAGGCTGGGCACGAAAACCATGTCGACCGTCGAGGTGCCGGCAATGCTCATCAAGCTGGCCGGCTCCTCGTCCTCCAGCGCCAGATTGTCGGCGACCTTGCGCGAAATCACGGTTCGCTCCGCGCCGGTATCGATGACAAAGGAGAAAGGGCCGTTTCCTTCGATGCTGACCGGCACGGTCATCCGCTTGGCGCGGTCCTGCTCGATACCGACAATCTCGCCGACGGGATCGGTCAGGCTGTCGGGCGCGACCGGCTGGCCGAGCGGAACGGGATAGGCGAGCGCCAGCGCGGATGCCAGAATGGGGGGCATGCTCATCAAAAAGGCCGACATATTATCTCCGATCTGTTTGCTCCGGGCCGCATCAGCTTAGGCTCCGGCTTGGGGCTTGCCACAGGGATAGCATAAACGCCTGTCTGGTCTCGACCAACAACGTCGCTAAACTCCCTCCGGCAGCAGGAAATAGATTGTCCGGTTGGCGAAATCGATCGCCACCCGGTCGAATTTGCGCAGCGCGTCCATGCCCAGAAACAGCGCCGGTTTCTTGTCCAGTTTCAGGGCCTTGAACGGCGCGATATCGGCGAAGGCGATCGGGATCACGCCAAAACGGGCGCGCCCGATCAGCAGCTCTTCGGCGACACCATAATCGGCCGCTACCGAGCGGCCGGTGACATCGAGCAGATTGGTCTGCTGCAGCGCGGATGATTTCAGCCGCAACCGTCTTTGCAGCGCCTTGTTGCCGATAGACAATTCGCCGCCGGTATCGATGATCACGCTGGTCCTGACCCCGGCAATCGTCGCATTGGTGAAGATCAGCTGCCCGGAGCGTCGTCTTGCCGTCACCACGATTTCCCGCAGCGACCGGCTGCGCAGCTTCTCGCCGGTGTCGCCGACAGAAATCTCCTTGGCGGCAAAATCGAACAATATCCGCTGTCCCTGCAGGCTGTCGAGCCCGAGGACGCCGTCGGCACCGAGATTGGCCGAACGGAATATCGGCGAAACCAGGCTGTCATAGCTGCGCTTGCCCAGGGTCAGGCTGGGGACATAGACGGTCTGTACGACGGTCGTGCCGGCCAGCGAGACAATCTTGACCTCGTCCTCCAGGTCGAGCGCCAGCGCGCCTGCAACCTCTCTGGACAATATGGTGCGCTGCGATCCGGTATCGATGATGAAATCATAAGGCCCGCCCTCGGCGATGCTGACCGCGACGGTCATCCGTTCGACTTGGTCCTGTGCGATCGCTATCTGCTCTGCATCGGGGTCGAGAAACTGCTCGGGCATCGCATCGGCGATATAGGCTTCGGTTTCCGGTTCGACCGGAATGGCCACGGCCAGCTGGCTCGCGAACAGCGAGGCGCAGAGCGGAAGCAGCATGGCTGGACAGGTCATGGGCCCACTATACGCCAAAAACCCCGTCCTTCCTAATCCGGCACCACCGGAACGGACCTCTAGTCGATTTTCATCGCCTCGTTGATCAGCGATTCCGCCTCGATCAGCAGCGCGTCGTCGGTCGCCCCCTGCGCCACATGTTCGCGCCCGATCATCACCAGCACCGGCACCGCGAGCGGGCTGACTCGCTCCAGCTCGACATGGATTATCGAGTCCGCCGCCCGGTCGAGCAGGTCGCCGAGCCGGCCGACATCGGTCATCCGTGCCCTCGCGTCCGCCCAGGCCGCCTGCATCAGCAGATGATCCGGCTCATATTTGCGCAATACGTCAAAGATGAGATCGGTCGAGAAGGTCACCTGCTTGCCGGTCTTGCGCTTGCCGGGATGCTGGCGCTCGACCAGCCCACTGATCACCGCCACCTCGCGAAAAGCGCGCTTGAGCAGATGCGATCCCTCGACCCAGTCGAAAAATTCCTCCTCCAGGATGTCGGCGCTGAACAAAGGGCGGGGATCGGTGACCGGCTCGACGCTGTAGCAGGCCAGCGCATAATCATTGGCGACAAAACCGACCGGCTTGAGCCCGCGATCCTCCATCCGCCGGGTAAGCAGCATGCCGAGCGACTGGTGCGCGTTCCAGCCTTCGAAACTGTAGGCGACCATATAATGCAGCTTCTTGTGCGGGAAGGTCTCGACCAGCAATTGCCCCGGTTCGGGCATGACCGAGCGATGGTCCTGCATCTCCAGCCATTCGCGGACATCGTCGGGAAAACGCGACCAGCCGGCCCGGTCGGTCAGGAAAGCGCGCACCCGGTCGGACAAATGGGTGGTAAGCGGCAGCCGCGCGCCGCCATAGCTCGGGATCATCGCGGCTTTCTTGGCCGCGCGGACGATCACATCGCTGGCATCCATCTTGATCAGCTCGAGACTCAGCCCGGCGAAGAAAAACGTGTCGCCGACCGACAGCATCGCGGCAAAGCCTTCCTCGACCTTGCCGAGATTGCGGCCATTTTTGAAGCGGACATTCATCATCGCGCCGTCGACGATGATCCCCGCGTTGAGCCGGTGCTGGGCGGCAAATTTCGGATGGGTCAGGGTCCAGATGCCCTTCGCATCCCGCCGCAACCGCTTGAACCGGTCATAGGCCTTGAGCGCATAGCCCCCGTCGCGGGTGAAATTGAGCACCCGCTCGAACTGCTCCTTCGACAGGGCGCTATAGGGCAGGGCGCTTTGCACCTCGTCGAGCAGATCATCCTCCTGAAACGGTCCGGCGCAGGCACAGCTCATCACATGCTGGGCGAGCACATCGAGCCCTCCGGCGCGAAACGGCTCACCATCGCGGCGCCCTTCATTGACCGCATCCAGCGCCGCCTGCGCCTCGAGATATTCAAAGCGGTTGCCGGGAACCAGCAGCGCCCGGGACGACACATCCAGCCGATGGTTGGCGCGGCCGATCCGCTGCAGCAGCCGCGAGGAACCCTTGGGCGCGCCCATCTGGATAACGCAGTCGATATCGCCCCAGTCGACCCCGAGATCGAGCGAGGCGGTGCAGACCAGCGCCCGCATCTTCCCTGACGCCATGGCGTTTTCCACCTTGCGCCGCGCCTCGCGCGACAGGCTGCCGTGGTGGACGCCGATCGCGAGATTATCCTCGTTGATATCCCACAGCTTCTGGAAGGTGAATTCGGCGAGAAACCGCGTGTTGCAGAAGACCAGGGTCATCCGGTTCCTGCGTATCTGCTCCATCACCTGCGGGATCGCATAGGTCCCGGCATGACCCGCCCATGGCACGCGCACCGGATCGCCTTCGGGCGTTTCGGGCAGCATGATCGACAGGTCCGCGGGAGCACCTTCCGCTCCGAGTACGTGTTTCACGCTGTCGATATCGCCATAAGGCGCCAGCCAGGCGCGGAAATCATCCGGTTCGGCCACCGTCGCCGAGAGTGCGACGCGCTGTATCTCCGGCGCAATCTTCTGCAACCGCGCCAGCGACAGAGCCAGAAGGTCGCCGCGCTTGCCGGTGGCGAAGGCATGGACCTCGTCGATCACCACCCGCCTGAGACCGGCGAACAGGGTGAGGCTTTCGGGCTGGCTGAGCAGCAGGTTGAGCGATTCCGGGGTGGTCAGCAAAATCTGCGGCGGCTTGACCCGCTGGCGCGCCTTGCGGCTGGCCGGCGTATCGCCGCTGCGGGTCTCGACCGTGATCGGCAGGCCCATTTCCTCGATCGGCGTCAGCAGGTTGCGCTGGACATCGACCGCGAGCGCCTTGAGCGGCGAGATATAGAGCGTATGGAGATCATGCCGTTCGTGCTGAGCCTGTCGAAGCACCGGCCTTGGCGCAATCGACCCTTCGGCGGGCCCAGGGCTAACGGATGTCTCTTGCTCGCCTTCAACCAGATCAACAAGCGTGGGCAAAAAGCCCGCCAGCGTCTTGCCCGCCCCGGTCGGTGCCGTCAGCAGGGCGTGGCGTCCCGCCCGGGCCGCCGCGAGCATTTCCAGCTGGTGCTTGCGCACCGCCCATCCGCGCGAGGCAAACCAGTCGGCCAGAATCGGCGGGATATTGTCGTCGGCCATTGTGCTGATATTGCTCCGTTCTACCTCCCGCCGATACGCTCTCGCGCTCCCGCAACACTATAGATAGTGTAGAAATCCCGACTGGCAATGACGTCTGATCCTTGCCCGCCCTGCAATATTCCCGTATCCGCTGGCCAAATAAGGTGAAACGCGGTTGCGCGAGCGGACCCAATAAGAGCGACATATTATGGACAATCGGGAAACATCGAAAAAGCGTGTCGAATGGGGATTTCTGATCACGCTTCTGGTGATAATCTCATTGGCATTTGGCGTTCTGATCGAACCGTTTTTCGGCGCTATCGTCTGGGGCGTTGTTGTCGCGGTCCTGTTCCGCCCGGTCTACGAGCGCCTGTTGTCCTATCTGCCGGGCCGCACCAATCTGGCTGCGGTGATCACGCTGCTCCTGATATTGTTGCTGGTCGTGGTACCGACGATCCTGCTCGGCATGGCCCTGGCCCAGGAAGCGGCCAGCATCTATTCGCGGATCCAGGACGGTGAAATCGATTTCGGCGCGGTGTTCGAGGCGTTTGAATCCTCGCTTCCCCAGTGGATGCAGACCCAGCTGGCGGCTTATGGCTATGATGATTTTGCCGGGATCAGGGAAAAGATCGAACAGTCGATTTCCGCGATTCTCGAATTTCTCGTCAGCCGGGTGCTGAGCGTCGGGCAGGGGGCGTTCCAGTTTCTGCTCAGCCTTGGCGTCATGATGTACCTGACCTTCTTCCTGCTGCGCGACGGGCGCGCATTGGCCGAACGGATCGAGGATATCATCCCGCTGGGCGCGGAAAAGCGGGAAATATTGAGAGAAAAATTCCTCGTCGTGATCCGTGCAACGATCAAGGGCAGCCTGATCATCGCGATCATCCAGGGCACTCTCGGCGGTCTGGTATTCTGGGCGCTAGATATCCGCGGCGCCTTGCTATGGGCGGTATTGATGGGGATATTCTCGTTGATCCCGGCGATTGGCACCGGCTTTGTCTGGGTTCCCGTCGCGCTCTACCTGTTTATCACCGGCGCTATCTGGGAGGCTGTGGTGCTGGTTCTCTGCGGCGTGTTCCTCATCAGCATGGCCGACAATCTCGTACGGCCGATTCTGGTCGGCCGGGATACGCGGATGCCGGATTATGTGGTGCTGATCTCGACGCTTGGCGGGTTGCAGCTGTTCGGCATAAACGGCATCGTGATCGGCCCGCTGGTCGCGGCGTTGTTTATCGCGATCTGGGGGATTTTCTCCGAAATGCACCAGGACAAGAGCGAGATCGTCAAGGCCGGGGATTGACCGGGTCGGCGCGAGAACGGGCCGCCTGGCCGGAATCGCGCAGATGATAGGTCAGGGCCATGGCAAGACAATGGCGGATCGCCTCGACCGGCAGCTCGTCTTTGACATCCAGCACAACCGCACGATTGCCGTCAAAATTGAGCCTGTCCCGATATAGCTGCCGATAGCGTTCGACCAGATCGGTCTGGCAATGGACATAGAAAGCATATTTGTCGTCACGCTTCTTGTGACGGTTGATCCGGATCGTCGTTCCCGCTCCGGTGGCCGACGTCAGAAACGCCGGCTCACCCCATTTGAGCGTTTCCTCCAGCGGCCCGATCGCCGGATTGTCACCAGCGACCTCCAGCACCAGCTGCCGCAGTGCGATCAGTCTTTCAGCCAGGGCATCGGGAAAGTCTTTCCAGGCAGCAAGCGTATGTTGAGGAATTTCATCCGTCATTCGCACCCATTATCAGCAGATCGGCGGATTTGTCACGCGCCCCGGATCAGCCGACCTCGCCGAGCGCCGGTGGGAGCTCCCGGACCAACACATGGGGAAATTTCCCAACAGTCGGGATCGAATGTTGGCAGCTCTTTTCAGAATTACGCCTAAATCATTGTAAAACAGCGAAAGATAAGAACTGGCACGCACTGTGCAAAGCTATTCCCATCTTCGCTGACAGATATTGCGAAGCCCAAATTTAAACCGTGAAGGAATTACAAAATGTCGAACATCAATATCCAGAACCATGTCGCCGCCGCTTTCGCCGCTGTTATCTCTGCTGCCGTTCTCGTCGCTGCAAGCGTCGGTCCCGCTGTTCAGAATAGTGCGTCACTGATCGCATAACATAATTCAACCCAAGGAGAATATCATGCCCCGCTTCACTTTGCGTCAGGAAATCGCCGCCGGTATCGCCGCCATGTTCTGCTCGGCAATATTCGTAATCTCGTCGGTCGGTCCGGCGACCAATGGCGCAACCTTGATCTGACAAAGGTCAGCCGGTTTGCACCGGACCGTCCCGGGAGCTAGTGCCCCGCCTGCTCGCCGCGCTCCAGCCCCGACAGTGCCAGCTGCTCGTCAATTTGGGCCATCAGCCGGTCCAGTCCGTCATGCGATTTCGCTTCGGCCCGGGCAACCAGTACATCCTGGGTGTTGCTGGCGCGCAGCAGCCACCAGCCGTCTTCGGTATTGACCCGCGCACCGTCGGTATCGTTCACCTCCGCCCCGCTGGCCGACAGTCGCTCGAGGACTTCGTCGATCACCGCGAACTTGCGGCTTTCATCGACCTGAAAGCGCATTTCCGGCGTGTTGATCATCTCGACCATGTCGCTGCGCAGCTGGGTGACCGATTTGCCGATATTGGCCGCCGCCTGGATCAGGCGAATGGCGGCATAGGGCGCATCGTCGAAACCGTAATAATCATGTTTGAAAAATACATGGCCGCTCATCTCGCCGGCCAGCGGTGAGCCGGTTTCCTTCATCTTGGACTTGATCAGGCTGTGGCCCGTCTTCCACATCAGCGGTTTTCCGCCGAGCTCGGCGATCCGGTCGTATAAAGCCTGCGACGCTTTGACGTCAGCGATGATGGTTGCGCCGGGTTCGCTTTTCAGCACGTCCTCGGCAAAGATTTGCAGCAACTGGTCACCCCAGATCACCCGGCCCTCGCCGTCAATCGCGCCGATCCGGTCGCCGTCACCATCGAACGCAACGCCGAAATCCAACCCTTTTTCGGCGACCAGCGCCTTCAGATCCTCGAGATTCTTTTCTTCCGTCGGGTCGGGATGATGGTTGGGGAAAGATCCGTCAACCTCGGTGTAGAGAAGATGATGTTCTCCGGCCCCGCGCTCGGCGAGCAGTTTTGTCAGTTTCTCGATCACCGGCCCGGCGGCGCCGTTGCCGCAGTCCCAGCCGACCCTGAACGCGCCGCCGGTGAAATTCTTCAGCAGGCGTTCGACATATTCGTCGATGATGTCGATCCGCTCCACCGATCCACTGCCGCTATCCCAGTCACCCTCTGACGCCATGGTTCCGAGTTTCAGGATATCCGCTCCGAAAAACGGCCGACCCTGAAACACCATTTTGAAGCCGTTATAATTGGCAGGATTGTGGCTGCCGGTAATCATTATGCCGCCCTGGACCGATTCCAGTACGGATTCGGCATAATAAAGCATCGGAGTGGGGCCCATTCCGACAGAAACGGCATTGATTCCGGCATCATTGAGACCGCGGATCAGCGCGTCCTCGAGCATCGGCGAGCTGGTGCGTCCGTCAAATCCGGTGGCGACCGCGCTGCCGCCGTCGCGGGCAATCAACGTCCCGAAACCCCGCCCGATAGCATAGGCATCCTCTTCCCCCAGCGTCTCTCCGATGATCCCGCGAATATCATATTCACGCAGCGAAGAGGGGTGAAAATCATGTGTGGGGGGTGAAGTCATGATGGGGTTCCCGGATTGTTGGATTTGCCCGATTGTAAGGGGCAAATGCCTATAAATCCAGTCTTTCCGTCGGTCCGGGCGGGCGTGGTTACCGGCGTCCGGATGCTTCCAATTCTTCCAGCAGCAGGTCCCGCGCGCGGTTGATCATCTGTGCCAGATGCTCGTCCCCGCCATTGTCGGGATGATGTTCCGCCAGCCGTTCCTTCCAGGCGGCGTTGATCTCGATAAATCCGGCATTATCGCTTACGCCCAGCAGCGATCGGGCCCGGTCGAGTTCAAAATTGCGCGGCTTGCGCTTCGGTTCCTCGATTTCGTCGCGGGCCGGTATCAATATCCGCCAGCCGCTCAGAAAAGCCGCGCCGGCAATCATCGCTCCGCCCATGATCCATCCGCCGCCGCGCAGGAAGTTCGCACCCACCAGCGCCATCACCAGAGCCAGCCACTGGTTGGGAGTCATCGTCTTTGCCTTGCCCGACAACACCAGCCAGGCCAGAATGGCGCCGCCGAATATGAGCAATGGCACCATCGGTCAGGCCACCAGCTGTGGCTTGGAGCGGGCAGGCTTGTCGTTATCCGGCAGCTGCTGCGCGGATTGCGGCAGGGCAAGATGCTTGATCAGTTCGCGCAATTCCTGACGCGCCGCCAGATGGCTTGTTGCCAGACGGCCGAGATGCTTCTTGTCGAGCATCGTCAGGCCCGAAGGGAAAAGCTCGCGATAAATGACTCGCTCGCTGAGGCCCGGGATGATCCTGAACCCAACCCGCCGCGACAATTCGGTCAGCGCGGCAACGATCCGCTTCATATTATGCGCTTCGACATATTGGGTCCGGTTTCTCAACAGCACCCAGTCGATCGTATTGCCGTCGACTCTGGCCCGTTCCTTGCGCGCGTCCCAGATCAGTTCCGCGTAAAAGCTCAATTTGCGGACCTTGTAGGTTTCCGGGTCGACTTGCCCGATCAGGTCGAAATCGACAAAACTGTCATTGATCGGCGTGACCAGTGTATTGGCTCGGGTTGCAACATAGCGGGCATATTTGTCATCGCGGCCGGGCGTGTCATAGAGCAGGAAATCAACCCCCGCAGACATCCGCTCGATCAGCTGTTGGAGCCCCGCCAGATCGTCCCCGTCGAAGACATCATAGAATGGCTGCGGAATATCGATATTCAGCCGCTTCATCGTCGCGTCGCGGTTTTCCAGATAGCGATAGGATGTCCGCTGGCGCGGATCGAGATCGATGATCGCGACCTTGTGGCCCTGATAGGCCAGCGCCACCGCAACATGTACGGCGGTGGTCGACTTGCCGGTCCCGCCCTTTTCATTGGCAAAGACGATATGGTGCGCGCTGCTGGTCACGTTTTGGTTTCTATCCCTGTTCTTGGCCCTTGCGAAGGGCTGTTCATCGTCGCATAGCCTACCAGAGCTTTACAGAAAAATCTAAACGCAAAGAGTGTTCCATGCAAATTGTTCGACAGCTAGATCCGTTGCGCAATGCCTTGGCGGAGTTTCGCGCAGCGGGGCTGACAATCGGTCTGGTCCCGACAATGGGAGCGCTGCACGCCGGACATATGCGGCTGGTCGAAGTGGCGCAGAGCCAATGCGATGCCGTGATCGCTTCGATTTTCGTAAATCCGACCCAGTTTGGCGAGGGTGAGGATCTAGATGCCTACCCGCGTCAGGAAGCCGCCGATGCTGCCCTGCTAGAGGCTGCGGGCGTGAAACTGCTGTGGGCGCCAACCGCTGATCAGGTCTATCCACCCGGCTATGCCACGAATGTCAGCGTGAGCGGGATCAGCGACGGCCTCTGCGGGGCAGCGCGTCCCGGCCATTTCGACGGCGTCGCCACGGTGGTTGCCAAATTGTTCAATCAGGTCCGGCCCGATGCCGCCTTTTTTGGCGAGAAGGACTATCAGCAACTTGCGGTTATCCGGCGGATGGCGCGCGATCTTGATTTTTCCCATGAAATCGTCGGAGTGCCCACCGTTCGGGACGCCGATGGACTGGCGCTGTCGTCGCGCAATGCCTATCTGACCGCAGAAGAAAGAGCCGATGCGGTTGCGCTTCCCGAAACGATGCAGGAAGCTGCAACAGCGATAGCAGCGGGCAGTCCTGTTGCTGATATATTGTCGGACGCAAAGGCGCGATTACTGCGGTCGGGATTTCACAAAGTCGACTATTTCGAACTACGCGACGCCGATACGCTGGCTTTATTGGATGATTTTACAAGATCTGCCCGTCTTCTTGCGGCCGCTCATATCGGCCGAACCCGTCTGATCGACAATATCCCCGTTTCATAGGGGCTGCGCCACCGATTCGTTAACCATGCAATCGCGTGGATCGGTGCGAAATCGTGGCGCATTTCCGCGATATGCTTAATTTTCCGCAATTCGCGTTAACCATTCCTTTAGGAAATTGCGGTGAAAGTCGTCCCGTCGCCATTACTTGCGGCAACAAAACAGGGACTGACAATATGGGCAACAGCATGAAAAGCGCGGCCTTTCTGATAGAGAGCCGCCTCTCGGACGCAGCAAAAGGCAGCAGCAATGCATATTTTGATCTCGGTGTGATCTATTCGACCGGATCGGAGGGCGTCGACGTTGATCTGGTTGAAGCCCATAAATGGTTTAATCTGGCGGCCTTGTCCGGCCATGACGAAAGCAAGGTCTGCCGCGCAGAAATTTCGCTGGACATGACAGCGCGCGAAATTGCCGAAGCGCAGCGGGAAGCGCGCAGCTGGTTGCAAGACAACACACGCCGCGCCGCTTAAGCTGAATTCGGTCTTTTAAACGGCCCCATTTCGGCCAGAAATTCAATGTCGGCAGCGACTGCCTGCCGCTCGCGTTCCAGATAGTCGGCGATCGCCGACCTAAACCCCGGATCGACGATATAATGCGCTGACCAGGTCGGCACCGGTTGATAGCCCCGCGCCAGTTTATGGCTGCCCTGCGCCCCTGCTTCGACCGTCTTCAATCCCCGCGCTATGGCCGCGTCAATCGCCTGATAATAGCAAATTTCGAAATGCAGAAACGGGATTTCCCGCGTGCAACCCCAATAGCGCCCGTAAAGCGTCTCTTCGCCGATGACGTTGAGCGCCCCGGCAACCGGAATGCCGTCCTGCATCGCAAAAATCAGCAGCAGTTTGCTCGCCATTTTCTGGTGCAGCAGGTCAAAGGCGGTGCGGGTCAGATAGGGCTGGCCCCATTTGCGCATCCCGGTGTCCTGATAAAATTCCCAGAAATAGTCCCAATGCTCGGGCTGAATATCGTCCCCCGTCAGATGAACAATCTCCACGTCTTCCCGGGCCTTGACCCTTTCCCGGCGGATAGCCTTGCGTTTCCGGGAAGATAAGGCAGCGAGGAAATCGTCGAAACTCTGATAGCCGTCGTTGCGCCAGTGGAACTGGCTATCGGTGCGGATCATCCACCCTGCTTCCCGAAAATGGTCTAGCTGGTCCTCGGTAACAAAGGTTGCGTGGACCGACGAAATGCCGTTGTTCCGGGCGAGTTGTTCGGCTGCTTTCAGCAGTGGCACGGCCAGAGCCCGGTCGCGCAGCAGCAGGCGAGGCCCTGGCACTGGCGAGAAAGGCGCGGCGATCTGGATCTTCGGATAATATTGGCCACCAGCCTGTTCAAAGGCGTGGGCCCATTGCTGGTCGAATATATACTCGCCCTGGCTGTGGGATTTGAGATAGCTGGGCAGGCAGGCCGCGATCTCGCCGGCACCGTCTTCGATGACGATCGGCAGCGATTTCCAGCCGGTGCCCGGGCCGACGCTTCCCGACAGCTCCATCGCGGACAGAAATGCATGGGAAACAAACGGATTGTTTGACCCGGCACAGGCGTCCCACTGGTCTGCCGGCAGGCTGGCGATGTCATCGGCAACGCGGGCGTGAATTTCGGTAGCAGCAGGGGAATCGGACATTGGGATCGATACTATCCGCTTTGCGGCAACTCATAAACCGGTTCGTCGGCATATAGTGACGCGCTTTTCTCTTGATCGGCCGACCGTACCGTCCAGGTCACCACCGGTAATCCGCGGACCCGCTGCGAAGCGGCAAAGCGGGAGGGCAGGTCGCGGATGTCGTAAGCCAGAAAATCAGGCTGCGCTGTCCAAAGGTTGCGATGGCGGGCGATCCGGCCGCGCCAGTTCTTGCTATCCTCCTCGGTGACCACCAGCCCGCGAACGACATGTGCTGCATTCTTGCGAAACCACGCGCCGACCAGCGGGTTGAAAGACATGACCGCGGCCTTGCCGCCATAGCCTTCCAGCGCCCGGCGGACCGACAGGCATAGCGGGCCAACCAGCATGTTGCGCGATTTGATTTCGATCAGGATCGGCACCCGTCCGGCAACCTGCGCCAGCGTTTCGCGCAAGCGCGGTATCTTGCCATGCCCGCCGTTCAGCTGGATTCCGTCAATATCGTCGGCGCGCAATCTCCCGATCGCGCCGCTCTGAGCGGTCAGGCGGTCCAGCTCATAGTCGTGGAAGACAAAGGCGCGGCCATCCTCGGCTGCCTGGACGTCGCATTCGATTCCATGGCCCAGTTTGATCGCGGCTTCAAAGGCGGCGGGACTATTCTCGAGCACGCCATCGCCATGCAGACCGCGATGGGCATAAGGCTGGCCCTTCAGGAACGCTACGCGTTCGGGCGCCGGGGCAGGCGCCAGCAGATTGTCCAGCAGCGCCGCGATCACTCGGGTTTCAGGGCAATTATGGCGTCGACCTCGACCGCAACGCCGAGCGGCAATGACGAAACGCCGACCGCGCTGCGGGCATGCTGTCCTCCAGCACCAAAAATCACCGCCATCATGTCGGAACAGCCATTGGCGACCTTGGGATGGTCGGTATACTCCGCCGTACTGTTGACGAAGACGCCGAGTTTTACAATCCGGTCGACACGGTCGAGCGATCCGGCCGCTTTCTTGATCTGGGCCGCGATCATCAAGGCACAGGCCTTTGCGGCCTGCTGGCCTTCTTCGAGAGACATGTCGTCTCCCAGCCGTCCGGTAATCAACTTGCCATCACTCATCGAGACCTGGCCGCTGATATAGAGCAAGCCGCCCGCTTCAACCGCCGGAACATAGGAGGCTACCGGAGCAGCGGGTGTCGGCAGCTCGATGCCCCTGGCTGTCAGGGCGCTTTCAATATTATCGGTCATAAGGCAAATCTCTCATGCATGGTTGGCGGGGTCAAGCTCTTGCGATGACAGGTCCATCGCCGGAGCCGGTTCGGCATTTTCAAATTTGTCGGATATCCAGGAAAGAGCGTCTCCCCAAAGATCGATACGCGCATTGGCGGCCGGATTTGTAATGATATGCTTTGCCAGGATCGGCTCGCCGACCATCTGCAATCGCCAGACATCGGGCGCATGTTTGGCGACACTGCCATGCTGGTGCCCGAGGTCGTCGACAAAGACGGTGACCGACGGTTCAAATTCCTCGAGGATATTGGCCAGCAGTTCGCCTTTGCCGCCCTGATTGGTGTAAACGGGAAAATCGATGCCGACGGCCTTGAGCTGTTCCGCCCGCGCTTCGCGGCGATCATCCAGCAGGTTGGTCAATATGACGACATCGGCGACTTCGCCGAGCTTGTTGATCGACTCTACCGCGCCTTCTATTGCGCCCTGACGATACATTTCGGTGTCGAAAAATTCCTTCAGCATCGGCCAGATCTGCTCGGGCAGGACCTGAGTCCCATCATGTTTGTGGCGCAACGCCTCCGCGAAATTGCTCCCGTTCTCGAGATCGAAATGGATGTGCTTGTCGCTGTCCAGCCATTGCTGGAACGGCACCACCATATGAAGCAGGACTTCGTCGCAATCGCTGATCAGAAGGGGCCTGTTACTCATAAAAATCTCCGGGGGCGTTAAGATGATGTGCGGCGGCAGCCAGTTTATCGGGTGCGATACCAATGGCCTCTGCACAGGCAATCAGATCGGGTTCGTGATTGGCGAGAAAGCCGAGCAAGGACGCCAGCATCGTCGGGTCCTCGAGACCTGACCTGAGTTCGCGCGGGTCCAGTCCGGTCAAAGCGAGCAGCCGCTCCGCGCGGTCCTGGTCCTGCAGCACCCAGCCGAGCGCCTGCAAGGCGATGATGTCGGCATCGGGTCCGAGATTGGGATTTGTTTCCATTGCCGCTTTCGCCTAATGGGTCGGCAACAAGTTTGAAAGGGCAAAACCGGTCGTGGCAAAAAGAGTGTTGGTGGTCGAGGACAATGAGTTGAACCTCAAGCTGTTTTGCGACCTGCTGCGGGCCCATGCTTTTGTCGTCGAGCCGGTCAGCGATGGTCGCGAGGTGCTCGAAAAGGCGCGCAGTTTCGTGCCGAATCTGATCGTCATGGATATCCAGCTGCCGCATGTCAGCGGCCTGGAGCTGATCGAGCAGATCAAGAAAGACGCTCAGCTCAAGATCATACCGATCATGGCTGTGACCGCTTATGCCGGCAAGGGAGATGAAGACCGGATATTGAGCGCCGGGGCCGAAGCCTATGTCTCCAAGCCGATATCAGTCGCAAAATTCATCGAATCGGTGCAGAAGGTTCTGCACCGTTAAAGTCGGATCAAAAGCGGTTTACTTGATCTTGGCTTCTTTGAATTCGACATGCTTCCGAACAACCGGATCATATTTGCGCTGCACCATTTTCTCGGTGAGATTCCGCGGGTTCTTGCGGGTTACATAGAAAAAGCCTGTGTCCGCCGTGCTGACGAGTTTGATCTTTACATTGGCTGGTTTCGCCATGGTGCATTCCTTAAGGCAGAAGCTGAAATAAAAACAGCGACGCATCGGCGCCGCATCCGTTCCCGCGCTAATGGTGAAAATGCCAGCCAATGTCAAGAAAAAGCCTGCGCCGCTATTCTGCCGAAAAACGCCGCGCCGTTTACCTGTTCTTAACCATGTTTTTCCTATGATATCACTGGAACAGGGGCAGTTGCGATGAACCATGATCAGAATCTATTCGTACAGGCAGAAATGCATGCCTTGCTCGACGAATTGCCGGCGGAACTGATAGTTCGGCATCCGGTGCAGTTTCTGATGCATCTGGACCATGTCCGGCAAAAGGCTACCCAACATCATCTGACCGCTCTCCATGATCTGAGCTGTGCGTTGGAAGCTGCCCTGCAGCCTGCCATCACAAACGGTGGCGCTACAACCGTTGTACGCTTCTATCTGGAAGCAATGCGGTCGACTCTCGACTGCGAAGAGATCAGCCCGGCGATGACCGAAGCGTTGATGGCCAATGTGGCGCTGCGTCTTGGCGGCCAGCCTTAGCCGCATAGAATAGTGGATGCGTTTCTAACCTCGCTTTTCGCCATGGCCCTGGCCGAATTTGGCGACCGCCCCCAGATTCTCTGCGCCGCTCTTGCAATCCGATATGGCCGTGTATCCCCTGTCCTCTGGGGACTGGGTCTGGCAACGCTCTGCAATTGCGCGATTTCCGCGGTGGCCGGATCTGCGGTCCACCAGTGGATCAGCGAAGACCCCCTGCAACTTTTCTACGCTCTCTCCCTGATCTTTGCCGGAATCGGCATGGTGGCCTGGCGACGACCGACCGACCTGCTCGACGACTGGAGTCTTGGGCCGTTCTGGACTTCGTTTCTGGGCCTGTTCATCCTGCAATTTGGTGACAAGGGCCAGTTCATCCTGGCTGCCACCGCCGCGCGGACGGATATGGCATTATTTGCGGCAGCCGGTGGATGGGTCGGGGTGATGATTGCCTGTGTGCCGGCTATTCTCTTGCGGCGGCGGCTGGCCGATGCGATTCCGATTGCCAAGGTCCGGTTCGTCGGGGGCGCTGCGTTCCTGTTGGTCGGCGGCATATTGGCGCTCAGCGCGTGGGGAATTGTCTGACTAAGTCAGTCAGTTGCTCACTCAGGCCCTGTTGATCGATATCCTCAATCTGTGACAACCAGATTTCCCGTTGGAAAGCCACTCCGGGCGCGCGTATTTCTTTGCCATATTGAAATGAACAGGAGAAAGACAATGACCACCGGGGACAATGCAAAAAAGGCGGTAGCGGAAGCACTGAACGGCATTCTGGCGGACAGTCTCGCGCTCTATCTCAAGACCAAAAATTTCCACTGGCACGTTTCGGGGCCGCATTTCCGTGATTATCATCTGATGTTTGACGAACATGCCGCGCAGATACTCGGCACCACCGACCTGATTGCAGAACGGGTTCGCAAAAACGGGCATCGCACCCTGACTTCCATTGGTGATATCGCCAAACGACAGAGCCTTTCCGATAATGATGACAGCAAGGTCGCGGCGTCGGACATGCTCGCCGAGTTGCGCGCGGACAATCTCAAACTCGTGGCAAAATTGCGCGACGCAAAGGAGCTCGCCGGCGAAGCGGGCGACAATGCGACCGACGGCCTGCTCGACGACTGGACCGATCAGGCCGAAGAACGCGCCTGGTTCCTGTTCGAAATTGCACAGAAAGATTGAGCCAGGACATAATAACAGTCGGTGGACGAGATAGAATTCGTCCACCGAATCGAATTATCGCCGCCGCCCGTCAATGTAACGGGGTGGCGGCGAAAAATGGCCGAAATTGGCCAATAACTGTTGCGTAATAATCACAACTGTAACGAAAGTCATGGCTCCCCTTTGAAGAAAGTCACGGAAAACCGCCGTTTCTTCACCTTATATTAATGTCCTGAATAAGTTTCGCTTTGATTCGGCTGGAAAAATCACGCAAAGCTATAACTTGAGTCTATTCCGGCTGGGCATTTTAGGGGACATTATTCCATGATCAAGAACTTCGGACGAGCCACACAATCTGTACTTTTGCGGACCGCAGCAACGGGGGCAATAGCTACTCTCGCTCTGGCAACCCCTGTTCATGCGATTGTGCCCAACGATAATTTCACCCCTACCGATATTATTGATGAAACCGGCGCAAACGGCGTCGGGATGTTCTTCCGCAATGACGGTTTTGTCTGCAGCGGTACCTTGATCAATCCTCGTACTGTGTTGTTTGCTGCTCACTGTGTTAACAGCAACCTCGAGAGCGATTTCTCCGAAAATGGCCTTCGCTCTGCATTCTCCTTCGATGACAATGCGCTTCCCGGATTTGTTGACTGGATCAACAACGGCTTCGCATCAAACCCCGATCTGTTTGTCTACAACATCAGCCAGATCTATTATCATCCTGATTCCCTCGTAGATCCGAATGCGTTTGGATTCCTCGAAGCTGATATCGCACTCGCTGCTCTTGATGATCCAGCGCGGGATATTCCGACCTGGGCATTGCTGTTCTCGCCGCTGCCGACGCCCGACGCGATCAGCGACGAAGACGGCACCGGCTATCACGTAAACATAACAGGCTATGGCCGGTCAGGTAGCGGCACGACCGGTGCGTCTCAGGGCATCGACTGGCGCCGCCGTGCAGCCGAAAACATGCTCGGTTCGCTGACGTCATTTGATGACCGTAACCAGTTCCTCTTTGGCGATCCTTTCGGTGATCTCCCGCAGGTTCTTTATCGTCTGGACTTTGACGATCCGAACAAGACAAACCCGTTTGATTTCAATCTTTACAAAGATGAGCCGCGTGTTCGGGAAGCAACGACGGCAGGCGGAGACTCCGGCGGCCCCTTGATTCTCGATGCCGCCAACAACAGCCTCTCGGACGAAGATCTCCAGATCGGGGTTCTTTCCGGCGGTTCGCGGTTCTTTGGGCCTCAGGTCTTCAGTTCCTACGGCACGGAAAGCTTTTATCAGCCACTGTTTCTCTTCGCCGACTATATCGCGGCCACGAATCCCTATCGCTATGTCAGCGCGAAAGCTGGCGATGGCGCATGGGAAGACGCAACCCACTGGCAGAGCGATCTCGACCCTGCCTATCGGATCATCGACGCGGACGGTAATGTCGTAAACGGTTTCCCTGGCACACAATCAGCGGGTCGTACTGGTGACAGTCCTCAATTTGGCGAAGTTTGTTTTGATCCAGAAGGCGCTAATCCAGGTGATGGCTGCCAGGATCTTGCGACGGGTGATGCGACTCCTCCCGCGCGGGAAGGTTCGGCTCCGACGCCAGCACCCGCTTCCAATATTGGCGAAGCACGGGTTCCAAACGCGTCTCCGGTTGTTGTAGCATCTGCAGAAGCAGAGGCTACTGCGGTTATTTCGCAAGTCGCTTCCGCCGGACGGCCAACAATCGCTGCCAATGCTGCGATCCGTGGCGAAGCCATGATCGTTGAAAATGTCGCGATCAGCGGTGGCGCTTCGTTGGTCGAGAATGTCGCGATCAGCGGCGGTGCAACACCGGTCGCCCTCGCTTCTTCCGATGGCGGACCGGAAGCCGTTGAAGAGCAGCCCCACGCGCCTGGCGATCCGCAACCGGCGCCAACCATCGAAAACGGGCTAGCCGGAGCGACCGACTTCATTCCAGACAACGTGGATTCCGATATAGACGGCATCCTGGCAGGACGGCGTTACTTCGAAGTGACGCTTAATCAGGCTGGCACGACAACCCTGAGCAGCGCGCGGACGATCGATCGTCTGAATGTTGGCGGAGCGGCCGGGCTCGTGATCGATAGTGCCGGTAGCCTGACTCTCGAAAACGACGGCAACCAGACGGGTGGTCGTGTTGCAGTCAATGGCATGTTGACCAGCGCCTATGACTACACACTGTTTTCCGGGCTGCTCTCGGGCACCGGTACGGTGAATGCTCCGTTTGTAACCAGCATCGCGGGGGGCATCGCTCCGGGCACGATGGGTACCATCGGCACGTTGACGATTGACGGAAATCTGATTCTGGCTTCCGGATCAACCGTTCTTGCCGACCTTGGAGCAACCGGAAATTCCGATCTGCTGGCCGTGACCGGTGAAGCGAACCTTGGTGGTAATGTCGGATTGGGTCCGGTTTCCGGTTTCCAGACGGTGACCCCGAGCACCTATCGCATTCTAACGGCGGATGGCGGGGTGACCGGCCAGTTCGATGGCGTGGCAAACGTATCGGCCGTCCTGCTTTCCGAGCTTATCTACAGCGCAAACGCGGTCGATCTGACAGTGAGCGCGCAGAGCTATCAGAATGTCGTGGATGGAACGGACCCTCTGCAGGTTAGCTATGCAGCGCTGATGGACCGCAATCGCGGCAACGTTGCCACTGCCGGTCTGTTCTCTGTTCTGGACTTCGCGGATGCGGCAACCATTCAGTCCACTTTCAACAGCTGGGCGCCGACTACGGAATCGACGGTCCAGTCCATGGGTCGCGGGATGTTGGGCAATGTTGCCGGTTTGCACCAGAACAGAATCAGCATGGCGGACCGTTCCTCGAACGGAGGTACGGTGGCCGTTATCGGTCGTCCGATGCAACTGGCCGCAGCATCTTTGGGTGGCATGGTCGCGAACGGCTCTGCTGTCCTGAGCGATGCAGCTGCAAGCGCCGATGATACTGTAATGCGCTCCGGCGGCGTCAATGAAGACATGGCGGTCTATCTTGCCGGCGGATACGTGAACGGTGATGGCGGATCGATGCCGCTCAGCAATCCGGGTGCCGGTGCCGACGGAGAAGATGAATTTGACGGCTTCTTCATCTCCGGTGGCATCGAATATTATCTCGACGAGTCGTCCTTCATCGGACTGTCTGCATATTATTCGGACATCGATGCCACGGTGGCATTGGGCAACACCGCGCAATCAAAAGCCATCATGGGTTCCGTTTACGGTCGCAGCAAGACCTTTGGTGACCTGATACTGGATGCGCGGGTGACATTGGGTACATATAATGTCGAAACGTTGCGCAACGTGACGCTTGGTGCACAGACATTCGGCCTGACGACCGACGATGACAGCCTGGTGTTCGGTTCCGAAATCGGATTGTCGAAAGAACTGGATCTTCTTGAATCAATCGTTTCTCCGGGTATCCGTGCCCGGGCAGCGAAGATCAATTTCAGCAATGTTAGCGAACAAGGCGGCGGACCGGCCCTGGCGATTATTCGGCCAGACTATGCCAGTATCCAGGGCCTCGCAGGCGTGGAATTCAAATCGAAGCCGGGCAATAAATTGCAGCTGCGCGCTTCGATGAACTATGTCCACGAGTTCATGGACAATCCCAATGCATTTGCCGCAAATTTTGTCGGCGGAAATGGCGCAGTGGTGCCGTTCCAGCTGGTAAATGCTGATAAAAACTGGGGCGAAGTCGGCGTCGGCTTGCGGTACAACGCCGGTAACATCTCGTTTGATCTATCTGCCGATTCCACGGTCGGTCGGTCGGACGTCTCCAGCCAGGTATATTCGGGCGCGGTTACCTTCCGCTTCTAGAAACCGGACACATTGAAAAGCCCGCCGGAACGCGCGTTTCGGCGGGCTTTTCTTTGTCTGTTGCCCGGCACCGGTCTCGATGTCCTTCGAGCACATAAAAAAAATAGCGGACCCGAAGGCCCGCTACTCATGATTTCCTGAACAAGATCTAACCCGCTATTTTGCGGTCAAATTCACTGCAGCGGTTTTCCCGCGCTGGTCTACTTCGAGTTCGAATTCGAGCTTGTCGCCTTCTTCCAGCCCGCGCATTCCGGCGCGTTCTACGGCTGAGATATGGACAAAAGCGTCCGGCTGGCCGTCATCACGCTGGATGAAGCCGAAGCCCTTGGTGCCGTTGAAAAATTTGACCGTTCCGGTCGCTTTTTCTCCGGTAAGTTCCCGGCGGGGCGCGCCGCCACCGCGCTCTTCGCGAGCGCTGTTCGTAACTTCGATCAGATCGCCTTCGATCTGTATGTCGGAAGCCGAAACCTTGCCGCCACGGTCGACCAGCGAAAATCGCAACGTCTGACCTTCTGCGAGCCCTTTCAGGCCTGCGCGTTCGACTTGGCTGATATGAACAAAAACATCCTCGCCACCACCGTCTTGCACGATGAAGCCAAAACCCTTTTGCGCATTGAAAAACTTTACTGTTCCGGTGCTTTCGCCGACAACCTGGTCTGGCATACCGCCACCGCCGCGTCTGGCGCCGCCGGAATCACTGTCCGGTCGCGTATATCTCTCTACGGGCGGACCGCTATCACCTTGGTATCCATCGAAGTTTTCGTCACCGAAGCCGTCGCGCTTGTCCCGGCCTCTACCTCGCCGGTTTCTGTCAAAACCCATTCTTAAATCGTCACTTTCAATTCGCCCTACCCAATAATCCCAATGCTGCAGCGGACGATTTCCAAAGCATTGTTCGCGCGAATCTAATTGCCACGCGTCTCAACTATATAGAAAAACAGACGAATAAGCGAATGAATTCGATGTTCGGGTCAGAATCTCGTCGATTCAGAATTCGACGGCGCCTTCGTCACAAAAGCCATGATTTCGGATCAGCCATCGGTTCATGTTTCTGGGCTTTGGACAAAGCGACCACGGACCGAACCAATATCCATAGAAACAGCGCCAGCAGAATCGGAATGCCGATCAATATTATCGACAGAATTCCGCCGATTATGCCGACCACGAGCCCGATGACAAATGTCCTGACGTGGAATTGCAGATGGCTTTCTTCCCAGGTGCCGGCGACTTCGTCTTTCCAGACCAGAGCCAGGATGAAGCCGACGATTCCGGTAATGCCCACAACAAATCCGGCGATGTAGAGGAGCGAGACGATCGTCGCCTTGTTGAAGTCGAAGCCGGTAGCGGTTGCCTTGGGTGCTTTTTCGCTCATATCGTCGAATTCCTCCTCCGTTTGCGCCACCGATCCGAGTTCCTGGCCAAACTAAACTTGCTGTTTGAACCGGCCTGCGGCACATAGCATATCCAATGATGCGGAGCTGTCAATTTTTTGCAGCCGGAGATCTGGCCAGGACCCCCAGTGGAATGAAAAGGGTATTGTGCCGGCGTTACGGTTGAGAAAAGGAAGCTGCGCCAGCGATTAAATGGACAGGCAGAATATAATGGCAGTTTTTTTTCATGAAGAAGACCTTCCCGCAGGCGTATTAGGCGAGGGTGCCGTCGCCGTTGATACCGAAACCATGGGTCTCCAAACCCCCCGTGACCGTCTGTGCCTGCTGCAGATATCGGACGGCCAGGGTGACGAGCATCTGGTGCGCTTCGGCCCTGATAGCGACTATGCTGCCCCGAACCTTCGCGCGATTTTGTCCGATCCCGATCGCGTGAAACTCTATCATTTTGCCCGTTTCGACCTCGCTGCCATCGAACATTATATGGGCGTGATGGCAGAGCCGGTATTCTGCACCAAAATCGCTTCGCGGCTCATCCGGACCTACACCGATCGCCACGGCCTGAAGGAACTGGTCCGCGAATTGCTCGGCCAGGATATTTCCAAACAACAGCAGTCCAGTGACTGGGGCAACCCCGAACTGAGCGAGGCCCAGCGGGAATATGCAGCATCGGACGTTCGCTTTCTGCACCGGTTGAAGGATGAACTGGAAATCCGGCTCGCGCGCGAGGACAGGACCGCTCTGGCGCAGGCTTGCTTCGACTTTCTGCCCGATCGGGCCCGGCTGGATCTCGCGGGTTGGCCGGAAACGGATATTTTTGCCCATGCTTAAGTTGTTGGACCTCAAGCACAATCGATTTAAGTTCCGGTTTTTGGGATTGTAACGCAACCATGTCGACCGCCGCCAATCTAGTCCGGACGAAGCGTCAGGAATTTGCTGCTCCGAACGGCAAGCACGACCGCAATGTGAAATGGTTGCGGTTCATCCTGCCGGTTGGCGTCGGAGCATTGGGGTCCATGCTGGCGCTGGCTCCGTTCACCATGTCCGGGGAACTCAGCTTTGTTCTCGACAAGAATAGTGTCGAGGTTGCCAGGGAACGGATGCGCGTGACCGAGGCGCTCTACCGGGGCGA
Organism: Parasphingorhabdus flavimaris; assembly: GCF_013371215.1. Taxonomy (GTDB): domain Bacteria; phylum Pseudomonadota; class Alphaproteobacteria; order Sphingomonadales; family Sphingomonadaceae; genus Parasphingorhabdus; species Parasphingorhabdus flavimaris. The sequence continues at coordinate 99,198 of NZ_JABWMH010000004.1, read as the reverse complement.
GGATAGCGAAGGCCGCCCGTTTTCGCTGAAAGCAGGGTCTGCCGTGCAGAAAAGTTCGCGCGAAGCGGTTGTGGATCTCAAAGACCTTTCGGCCCGGATATTGCTGCAGGACGGCCCGGCCCAGATTCGTGCAAATCAGGGTCGCTATGACATGGATCAGGAAAATGTCCTGGTTCCGGGGCCCGTGCAGGTCGAGTCTGCCAGCGGCTACCGTCTTTCGACCAGCAATGTGACCGTTGATCTCAAGCAACGGACGTTGACAAGCGGAGGCGCCGTGGAAGGCCGAACCAATATCGGCACATTTGGAGCGGACCGGCTGGAAGCCGATCTGGCAGAGCGTACGGTTAGCCTCGAAGGCAATGCGCGTTTGCGGATCGAACAAAATGGATTAAGAAGACCCTAGATGAAATTGAACCTATTTCTTTCGCTGTCCGGCGGCACCGCTATCCTTGCTTCGGGACTTTTGTTGCTCGCGGGCCCGGCTCCTGCCCAGGTCTTTGGCAGTCACAACAGCAACGCACCGGTGAATTTCGATGCCGGCCGGATAGAGGTACAGGATCGTGCCGACCGCGTCGTGCTTTCGGGCGCTGTCCGGGTCGAGCAGGCTGGACTGGTGCTCAACGCAGCGCGGATGACCGTTGCCTATCGCAACGCCGGCGGGATCGAAATCGACCGGATCGATGCATCGGGCGGCGTAACGGTCAGGAAAGCGGGTGACACAGCTTCGGGCAATGTTGCGATATATGACCTCGATCGGCGTCTCATCACCCTATTGGGCAATGTCACATTGACTCAGGGCACCAACCGTCTTTCGGGCGGACGTGTCATCATCGATCTTGCATCAGGCAGATCGACGATAGATGGCCGTTCGACGGGCGGCTCTTCGGTCGGGTCCCAGGATTCGAGCGGACGCGTATCCGGTACCTTCACGGTGCCGCAGCGCAAAGACTGACGCCCCGAACCGGCAGCGGATGAATTGTGCCGTTTCCGCTCTCCCTGTGCTTGATTATTGCCGCGAAAAAGCCATTTTCAATATAGCATGCACAAAGCTTGCCAATTCGGTCCAGATTGGGGCATGCTCTCAACCAACGAACAAGACAGCCCATGCAAATGAGGACGAATAATGAACGACGCAGCGGTCACTGACATTCCGGCGATGGCCGATCCGGGGGCCGCCATGGCCAGCGACGCCATGGAACATGGCCTGGCCGTTGTTTCCATCGCCAAAAGCTATGACAAGCGCTCGGTCCTGTCCGACGTGTCACTGTCGGTAGGGCGCGGCGAAGTCGTAGGCTTGTTGGGCCCGAATGGTGCCGGGAAAACGACCTGTTTCTACTCTGTCATGGGGCTGGTGCGGCCGGACGCCGGCCGGATCATGCTCGATGGCGAGGATATTACCGCTTTGCCGATGTACCGCCGGGCGATCCTCGGCATCGGCTATCTTCCTCAGGAAACCTCTATTTTTCGCGGCATGACCGTCGAACAGAATATTCTGGCGGTGCTCGAGATGGTTGAGCCCGATGGTGATGTCCGGCATGAAACGCTGGACCGGCTACTCGATGAATTCGGACTCACAAAGCTGCGCAGTTCGCCAGCAATGGCCTTGTCTGGTGGCGAGCGGCGGCGATGCGAGATTGCCCGCGCGCTGGCCGCGAGCCCGTCGATCGTGCTACTCGATGAACCATTTGCCGGTATCGATCCGCTGTCGATCTCGGATATTCGTGATCTGGTCTGCCAGTTGCGTGATCGCGGCATCGGGGTTTTGATCACGGACCATAACGTCCGCGAAACGCTCGATATCGTCGACCGCGCCTGCATAATCTATGACGGCCAGGTGTTGTTTGCCGGCAGCCCCGAAGATCTGGTTGCGGATGCCAACGTCCGACGGCTCTATCTGGGCGAAGGTTTCGCTCTCTAGCAATGGCACTCGCGCCTCGTCTCGATTTGCGGCAGAGTCAGTCGCTGGTGATGACGCCGCAATTGCAGCAGGCGATCAAGCTGCTGACCTTGTCCAATCTCGAGCTCGAAACATTCATTTCCGACGAGATCGAGAAAAACCCGCTTCTGGATACCGGAGATATTTCGACCGAAAGCGGTGAAGTCAGCGAGAATGAGAACGGACCGAGTGAGGCTGCCGCGCAGGGTAGCGACGAAATATTGTCGACCGGACCGGCGGAATCGGAATCCACGCTCGACATGCAGGGCGATACGGACAGTTTTTCCAACAACAGTCTTTCGGACAGCGACGGCGCGCTCGATGGCCAGCTCGGGCTCAATGGTTCCAGTTCCGGCTCCGGTGCGGCGGCCAGCGGTGAAGCCCCGGATTTCGAGAATATGCTGGTCGCCGAAATAACCCTGACCGATCATCTGATGGATCAGGCCGGCGCCGTTCTTTCGGGTATGGACCTGTTTGTTGCCCAGCATATCATCGACCAGATCGACGAGTGCGGCTATTTGCAGGCAGACCTGCTTGAGCTGGCCCAGCGGCTGAATGTCGGGCTCGTCGACGTTGAACGCATATTGGATAGTGTCCAGACGCTCGACCCGGTCGGTGTCGGTGCGCGAGATCTGGCGGAATGTCTGGCCCTGCAGGCAAAGGACGCCGATCGCTATGATCCGGCGATGGAGCGTCTGATCGACAATCTCGATCTGCTGGCGAAAGGCGCGCTGCCGCAACTCAAGCGGATATGCGGTGTCGACAATGAAGACCTGATGGACATGATCAGCGAGTTGCGCAACTATGACCCCAAGCCCGGTTGCAAGATTGGCGGCGGTGCGGTGCAGGCGGTGGTCCCGGACGTGTTCATCGCCGAGCGGGCAGGCCGTTGGATCATCGAAGTGAACAGCGCCACTTTGCCCAAGGTGCTGGTAAACCGCACATATTATTCCGAGCTGAAAGACGGCGCGCAGGACAAGGAGTCAAAGGACTGGCTCAACGAATGCCTCGCCGACGCCAACTGGCTGGTCAAGGCGCTCGACCAGCGGCAGCGGACGATTGTCAAAGTCGCAACCGAGATCGTCAAACAGCAGGAGGAGTTTTTCCGCAAGGGGGTCGCGCATCTCCGTCCGCTGACGCTCAGGCATATCGCCGAAAAGATCGAGATGCACGAATCGACCGTCAGCCGGGTGACATCGAACAAATATCTCTCCTGTTCGCGCGGGACTTTTGAGCTCAAATATTTCTTCACCAGCGGAATCCAGTCGTCGACCGGCGGCGAGGCGGCGTCGGCGGAGGCGGTCAAAAGCCATATCAAGGCGCTGATCGATGATGAGGACCCGAAGAAAATCCTGTCCGACGACAAGCTGGTCACGCTGTTGCAGGCCAAGGGCTTTGACATCGCCCGGCGCACGGTCGCGAAATATCGCGAAGCGCTCGGCATGGGCAGTTCGGTCCAGCGCCGCCGGCAAAAAGCGCTCGAGGGTAAGGCCGCCTAGACCGGCTTGCGTAGCACCGCAAATTCCAGTTCGGGAGATTTCGGCCGGCCGAAGCGTTCGTCGCCATGGGGAAAGGGCCGGTGCTCGCCGGTTCGCGCATAGCCGCGCCGCTCGTAATAGGCGATCAGATCGCTGCGCTGGCGGATGACGGTCATCTCCATGGCCCTTGCCTGCCAGTGGTCGCGGACAAATTGCTCCGCCCGTACCAGCAATTCCTTCCCAAGACCTGACGCCTGCAAATCGGGATCGACGGTCAACAAGCCGAGATAGGCGAGCCCATCTCCGACATGGGAGAGCTGGACGCACCCCGTGATGGCGTCGACGTTTTTCGCCAGCAGGATGACCTGACTGTCGGCCTCGATGATTTCCCGCAACGCCTTGGCATCGGTCCGCTGTCCGCCGAGCAGGTCGGCCTCATGGGTCCAGCCGCGCCTGGCGCTTTCGCCGCGATAGGCGCTTTCGACCAGCGCGTGGAGGCGTGGAATATCGCCGGTCCCGGCACGGTCGAAATTCATGTCAGCCGGATTCCCTCTGCTTCGAGCATCGCATTGCCGGTGATCCGCCCGGTCACCACCACCCTTTTCTCGACTTCGTCAATCGGGGTGCGCAACAGTTCGAGCCGATAGCGCTCGCCATCGTCGCACCGCAGAAAGAAGCCGGTCGCATCGCGCTGCAGCAACCCGGCATATTCGCTGGTCTCCTTGCCGTCCTTCACCATCATGCAGTCGCGAGCAACGTCTCGCTGAGCTCCCAAAGCCGTTCGGCATCCTCGTCAATGGTGATATGCGGTGCGCAATGCATGAAGGATGGCGAGTCTTCTCCCACCAGCTGTGCGACGTCGCAATCCTCGCAATAGACGCCCGGCATATCGTCAAGCAGCGGTGACGTGGCGGCCCACAAGCTCGTGGTACAGCCCTGGCTGGTGGTCTTGAATATCTCGGCAATCATCGGCGGGACCGTGCCGTCCTTGTTCAGCCATCCCAGTTCAACCTGCTCTTCCCGGGGCAGATGGCGTTGCAGCGGAGTAAAAATGCCGCCCGGATGGACCGAGAAGGCACGGCCGCCAAAAGCCTGCATCCGGCGGCTGAGCGCATTGGCGAACAGGGCGTTGGCGCTCTTGGCCTGAGCATAAGCGACCCATTTATTATAGTCGCTGTTCTCGAACTGGATATCATCCCACAACAGGCCGTTGCGCTTGTGAGCGACCGACGACAGCGCGACCACGCGCGGTGCGGAAGCTTTTTCGAGCAAGGACATCAGCGCCTTGGTCAGCGCGAAATGGCCCATGTGATTGACACCGAACTGGCTTTCCCATCCGGGCCCGACCCGCTCGAGTGGACAAGCCATGATGCCGGCATTGTTGATCAACAGATCCAGCGAATCGATATCGCCGGCCACCGAGGCAGCGAAGTCGCGCACCGAAGCGAGATCGGCAAGGTCCATTTTTGTCGAAGAGACATTGCCGTCGATGGTCGCCAGATTCTCTTTTGCTTTTGCCGGATCGCGTACCGGCACGATCACCGTCGCGCCAGCACCCGCCAGCGCGCGGGTGGTTTCCAGACCAATGCCGGAATAGCCGCCGGTGACGATGGCGGTCTTGCCGGACAGATCAATGCCGGCGAGTATTTCGTGCGGTTCGCTCTTCGCTGGAAATCCCGAGCCGAGCGGTTTCTGGTCTGCTGCTGCCATGTAGGTCCGTCCTTCTTGTTATGCCGTTTGTCCTGAGCTTGTCGAAGGACATATTTCGTCCGAGAGATGTGGTTCGACAAGCTCACCACGAACGGATCAAACAGCTGTTCTCCAACCAGATTACGCCTTCAGTCCCACAATCTCCGATACCGGCATATATTCATAGCCCAAATCCTCGGCGACGGCCTTATATGTGACTTGGCCATTCCAGACATTCAGCCCCTGGGCAAGATGCGCGTCGTCCCGCAGCGCCGCTTCCCAGCCCTTGTCGGCAATCGCCAGCGTGTGGGGCAGGGTCACATTGTTGAGCGCATAGGTCGAGGTGCGCGATACCGCGCCGGGCATATTGGCGACGCAATAATGGACGATATCATCGACGACATAGGTCGGGTCTTCGTGGGTGGTCGCCCTGGAGGTTTCGAAACAGCCGCCCTGGTCGATCGCAACATCGCAGAGCACCGAGCCGGGCCGCATGGACTTCAGCATTTCGCGGGTCACCAGCTTTGGGGCTTCCGCGCCCGGAATCAGCACGGCACCGATGACCAGATCCGCTTCGGCAACGCATTCGGCCAGATTGGCCTTGTTGGAGAAGCGGGTCTTGGCGCGCGATTCAAAATGGGTGCCGACCGATTCCAGCACATCCGGATCGCGGTCGAGGATTGTCACATCCGCGCCGAGACCGGCGGCCATTTGCGCGGCGTTGAAACCGACGACACCGCCGCCGATGATCGTGACCTTGCCAGGGGCAACGCCGGGGACGCCGCCGAGCAATATACCGCGACCGCCATGGGCTTTTTCCAGCGCCGTCGCACCAGCCTGGATCGACATCCGCCCGGCGACCTGGCTCATCGGCTTGAGCAGCGGCAATCCGCCTGTGCCGGTGACCGTTTCATAGGCAATGCAGATTGCTTTCGATTTGACCAGGTCTGCGGTCTGTTCCGGATCGGGCGCGAGGTGGAGATAGGTGAACAAGATCTGGCCTTCGCGCAGCATCGCCCGTTCGACCGCCTGCGGCTCCTTGACCTTGACCACCATGTCGCATTTTTCGAAGATATCGGCAGGGGTCGAAGCAATGGTTGCGCCGGCATCGATATATTCCGAATCTTCGGCACCGATGCCAAGGCCTGCCCCGGTTTCGACCAGCACATCATGGCCGTGGGCAACCAGCTCACGGACCGATTCCGGGGTCAGGCCGACCCGATATTCATGGTTCTTGATTTCTCTTGGGGTACCGACGCGCATGGGGAGGCTCCTGTTTCTTGAGTCTGTCGGCAATCAATAACAGCAAATATCGGCCTGCGCGAGACGCCTTGTAATTTTATTGCCCTATCTTGAAACTTTCCTAATCGGCACGGGCACGGTGCAAATATTGCCATAGCCGCCATGCGCCTCGATATATTGCAGCAGCGCCGGGCTGTAGCTGGCGAGATATTCGTAAGCCGGTTGATCGGCGAGCGGCAATTCGCTCGCCAGCCGGATCGATTCAATCTCGGTATATTCCGATTTGTCGGCATAGAAGCCGCCCGGATCGGTGCCGAGCGGGAGATTCTGCAAATGCTCCAGCCCGGCGATCACCCGGCCGACCATGCCGAAGGTCGTATCGAGACTGCGCGCCGCTTCGCCGGTGATCACCGACATTTCCGCGCCGGTTCCGGCGTCGGGCGGATCATAATGGGCCGGCGACAGCGACCCGCGACAGGTCAGCGGATAATAGCGAAGCTCGCCGTCCACGGTCTTGCTGCCGATCGGCCAGCCGCCACCGAAACCGACTTTCTGCGCTCCTGTATTCTCGTAGATCATCTTCATCAGCGGCTGGATTTCGGTGCCCTGATATTGGTTGCTGTAATCGACCGCCGCCTTGAGCGCCGCCATGTCGGCGTCGCGTTTCACCCCGAGCGCGGCATTATAATATTCGCTCTCAGGAACAGTCTCGAGGCCTTTCGGCAGCTTCTTGGCGTCGGGATTGCCGCCGAACTGGGTGACGAAATCCCTGGCGACGCGGTAGATTTTGGTGCCGTCCCACCAGCGGGTGCGGGCAAAGGTCCGGACGTTGCGAACATGGCCGCCGGAAAGACTGGCCGGGAGCAGCTGGATCACCGCCTCCCGTTTGCTGCCGTCGGCGGCATCGGGCAGGGTCATCACCATCAGATCGGTGAGCGGGATCGGCAGCCAGTGCTCGGCCGGGGCGGCAGCGAGGATTTCGCCGGGGCTTTGTTCTGCGATTTCTTCCTGCGCCAGTGCCGGGGCAGCCAGTGAAAAACAGCCGAGGACAAGCGACGAAAAGACCATCTGTACGGATCGAAAATAGTGTTTCATGCAACTCCTGCCTCGTTGAACTTTACAAACTTTACACTGTTAAGAAAAAATAAGCTTCCTGCCCCCGGTAAAGGCGATTTCGTACCCCGCCGCAGGGCGGGGCCCAGTCGAGTCCTGTCGATAGGTTTTCAGACGCAAAGGCGCGACTGTTCTGGACCCCGCCCTGCGGCGGGGAACAATTGGGTCACACAGGGTCACACCCCCTTTTGCGAAGAAAAATTCGTGTCCGGAAATTGCTGAAAACCGCAGTTTGGAGGATGAAGACAGACTTTCGACCATGAAGCCAGGCTAACCCAAATTACCGGCTGTAGGAAAGGCAAAATACTTCACTGTGCCCCGGCGAAGGCCGGGGTCCATCTCCCGAGCGAGCGACCAGACGCAATGGCGAGAGATGGGCACCTGCCTGCGCAGGTGCACCGCCTTCCTCACTCCCCCTTCACCCGTCGCACCGGCACCGGAATATTGCAGATATCCGCACCACCCGCTGGCACGATGAAGAACGGATCGCGGCGATTGGCGCGGGCGTCGGCATATTTTGCGAAGACCTCGCTCTCGGTATCAAGATACTCGAAGGCAGGTGACGGGTCTTCGGCCAGTGCATCACCCAGGCGGATCGAGATGATCGGTACACGCTTGCTGGCGTCCTCGTAAAATCCCAGCTGCCCCTTGCCGCGCGGCAGGCTGGAGAGATGTTCGATCCCCTCGATAATCCGTCCGACCACCGCAATGTTGCGATCCAGATGGCGCGGTGCGTGGCCGATGACGGTGTAAAGCTCGGCACCGCTGCCGGTATCAGGGGACAGGTTGCGGCCGACACCGACGGCGCCGTAGCAGTGGACGGGCCAAAATTTAGGAATCAACGTTTTTTCGTCGGTTTCGCCAGCGATCGGCCATCCAGCGGTGATGGATGGGACATCCGAATACCGATCTGCTAACTGAGCCCTGAGCGAATTTGGGTAGCCCTTTTTTTTCTTTTCTTGGTCCAAATCAAATTTTTCAAGATCTATTCCAGCCAATATCATTGCATTAATAACTAGTGACAATTGCTTGTCCGAAATTTTATCAGGTTTGAGAGGAAATTGTGGAAAATCAGGAAGTGTCAGCGTGTGATAATCACCCTCCGGCACCGTCTCCAAACCCTCCGGCAAAGCCTTCTGCTCGGTCTCGCCCGATTCCGGATTATCGTAACCGGCATCCCCCCATTGCACGACATAATTGTCCTGCACCCGGTTGATGCTGGTGCCGTCCCACCAGTGCGCGGCGGCCAGCTTGCGGATATTGCGGATCCAGCCCTGCGAAAACGGTTCAGGCATCAGCTGGATGACCACGCGGCGGGCGTTGCCTTCGGAATCGGCGGCGAGGTCCATGACCAGCAAGTCGCTTGGCGCGATGGTCACCCAGTCGCTGGCCGGGGCGGCATCGACTATCGCATTGGGGCTGGGATATTCGGGTTTTTCGGCGTCCTGGGCGAGGGCGGGTGTCGCGCTCAACAGAGCGAATAGTGAAACAGCGGCGCTGATCTTTCTCATAAACATATCCCCCAAATTCCGTTCGTGCTGCGCTTGTCGAAGCACGGTTATATACGCACCCGGTCCTTCGACAAGCTCAGGACGAACGGGTTTAATTGCTGGCGTGAACCCTAACCGCACACTATCGCTTGCGAAAGCCCGATTCCCCCATTAGGGAAGCCTCGCTGTCTGAACTTCGACCATATTCACGGGTCAGGCGGTAATGCGGAGCCGTGGCAGAGTGGTCGATCGCGCACGCTTGGAAAGCGTGTATAGGGCAACCTATCGAGGGTTCGAATCCCTCCGGCTCCGCCAGCTATCCTTATCGTTTACATTCATTCTGCCACACAATTGTCGTGGCCGAGAGGCGCTGCAGGCATTTAAATGCAGTCGGCCAGCGAAGCTCGATCGCATTGTCCTGAGGCAAGGCCAGCATATTTCGCCGGAATCCGGCAGCTGGCGGCCGATCGGTTTTCGACGACTAGCCAAACAAACGAACGCTCACAGGCCCATCCTACCGCGCGCCTGCCCATCTCGAAGCAAATGGAACATTAGCCAATTCCGCCGAACGGCAGCAGCCCGCCGGCCAGTTCCAGTGTTGTTTCCAGCGTGCGCGAAACTGGTCAAAAGCACGACGATCCTTAATTCTAATGAGAATCACTTGCATTAGCAGAGCATTTCTGCAAGTTGGCCGCTATTGCGAGTGATTCGCACTTAGACGGCTTTGGGGGTCTGAATGAAACTTGAATTTGAAAAATGCGCGATCGGCGTCGTTGCCTGCTTTGCATTCATTGCACCTGCTTCAGCGATGGCCGCGCCTGCGGTGGCGACAATACCGGTTGAACTGAGCGTTGCAGGCATGTTTGCCCAGGCGGACTGGATTGTGAAACTCGTCATTGTCGGCCTTGCATTCGCTTCCCTTGCCAGCTGGACGATCTTTATCGCCAAGACTTTGGAATTGCGCGCCGCGACTGCGAAAGCACGCGAAGCCCATGATGGTGCCATCGTGCTGAAATCGCTGGACGACGCGAACGGCGTCGCGGCCTTGAACGGCAACGCGCTGGTGACAGAGGCATCGACGGAGCTGGCGCTATCGTCGGATGCCCTGAACGACGGCGAAGGCGTCAAGGAGCGGATCGTCTCCCGTTTTGAGAGATATGAAGCCGCGCTAGCCCGCCGCCTGACCCGCGGCGTCAACATTCTTGCCACAATCGGTGCCACCGCCCCCTTTGTCGGGCTGTTCGGAACGGTCTGGGGCATCATGAACAGCTTTATCGGTATCGCCGAAAAGCAAACAACCAATCTTGCCGTGGTCGCTCCGGGCATCGCCGAAGCGCTGCTGGCGACCGCGCTTGGCCTCGTTGCCGCCATTCCGGCGGTGATCATGTACAATCATTTCTCGCGCCAGATATCGGCCCATCGCGCGCTCGTTTCCGATACCGCGGCGGCGATTTTGCGCCTCGTGTCTCGTGATCTCAGCCGCGGCGTCGCTTCCGGCAAGCGCGAAGCCGGCAGGAAGGATTGAGACGATGTCGATCCGGCTATCCGACACCAGCGACGACCTCCCGGTCAATCACGAGATAAATGTTACTCCGTTTATCGACGTGATGCTGGTGTTGCTCATCATTTTCATGGTTGCAGCGCCGCTCGCAACGGTGGACGTGAAAGTTGATCTGCCAGCCTCGAACGCGGCAGCGGCGCCAAAGCCCGACAAGCCGGTCTTTCTCTCGATCCAGGCAGACGGCAAGATTCTTGTCGATGAATCCATCGTAACGCTGGCCGAACTGGGCGCTGCCATTGGGGTCGCCACCAAGGCCGATAAAGAGCAGCGCATCTATCTGCGCGCCGACAAGACAATAACCTATGACACGATCATGGGCGCGATGAACAAGCTCCGCTCCGCAGGCTATCTCCACGTCGCGCTTGTGGGCGCCGAAACAACGGGTCCACAATGAATGCGCCGTTTCTCGATCGGGCCGAGCAGCGGCAATGGGTCTTTGCCGGGCTGACGGCGCTCGCTGCGCATGGCGTGCTTGCCTGGACGCTCACAGCCTGGGACAAAGAGCCTGTCCCGCCAATGCCGGAGCCCGTTGTTCTGGTCGAACTGCCTCCGGCAAGCGGGGCCTCTTCTCCTGCGCCGGAACAGCCGTCGAGCGACCCGCGACCCGCTGACCCCGTGCCGATTGAGCAAATACATGCTTCGCTGGATAGACCCGTCACGCGCGCGCCTGCTCCGCCCGTCCCGGCGGCGTCGCCGAAACAGTCACCGGTGGCGCAGCCGCAGCCCATGGCTCTGCGCAATAACAGTCCCGTCATTTTGCCATCACCCAGAACAGCCGTCAGTGCCGGTCCCGCCGCCGCTGCTCCTGAAAAGGCGCCATCCAGCGAAACGTCCGGCGATAGTCCGCAGGCACGGAAGGAAAAAGCCGATTATTTCGCGATGGTTAGCGCGCATCTGAACCGCCGGAAGCAATATCCGTCGGAGGCGCGCAAGGCCCGCCAGCAGGGCGTGGTCAAGGTGCGCTTCACAGTGGGTCGAAGCGGCAATATTTCCGGCGTTTCGATCAGAGGATCCAGCGGATACGCGATACTCGACGAAGCTACTCTCGCGTTGATGCAGCGCGTGGCACCGCTGCCCCGCATGCCTGACACGATGGTTCAGGGCAGCGTCACCATCACCCTTCCCATTGATTATTCACTCCGAACACGATGAAAAAGGAAATCGACATCATGAACAAGAATATCCTGCGCCCGACGAGTCTCAGATCCCAGAGCGTCAGTCATCGCAGCCTCGCCACATGCGGCGCAGCAGCAGCCTTGGGGATCACCACGATGATCGCGGCCACTCCGGCTTTTGCCCAGGATGCCGAGCCGGAAGAGGTCGAACTGGAAACGCTGCGGATCGAGGATGATACCGCCGACGTAAACCCGTATACGCAAAAGGGTGCACCATATAAGGCGCGCATTTCAGCTGATCCCCGCAGAGTGAAGCCACTGGCCGAAACGCCGGCGACCATCACGGTCATCACCGAAAGCCAGATCGAGGAAGCAGGGACCACCGACCTGAAGGAAATTCTGTCCCAGCAGCCAGGCGTGACGATCGGCACCGGAGAGAATGGCAACGCATTTGGCGACCGCTATATCATCCGCGGCGAGGAAGCCAGAAGCGACGTTTTCGTCGATGGCCTGCGCGATCCCGGCATGACCACGCGGGAGAGCTTCGCTGTGGACCAGATCGAAATAACCAAGGGCCCAAGCGCGACCTTTGCCGGACGCGGAGCGACCGGCGGAGCGGTGAACGCTATCACCAAACAGGCCAGCACGGACTATAATTTCAGCCGGGTCGATCTGGGAATAGGAACCGACAATCTTTATCGCGGGACGATAGATACCAACTGGCTCTTGTCCGACAATGCCGCGATCCGCGCGAATCTCCTATATTCAAATCAGGATGTTCCCGGCAGAGATCCGGCAAATCGGGAACGGTGGGGCGCAGCGATCTCCGGCACGTTGCAGGTAAGTGATGCCGTGCGCTTTTCGCTCGACTATTATCACCTGACCGCCAACGACAAGCCCGACCTCGGCAGCTATGTGACCGCAAGCACGGCGGACGGCTACGGAGAACCGTTTGACGATATTCCCGCGTTTACCCAGGACGGAGACTTTCTGAAATCCGATGTCGATACCGTCACCGGCCGTATTTTCATCGAGCCATTTGACGGATTCAAAATCGTCAACTCGACCCGCTATGGTGAATCGAGCAATGGCTATGTGACAACCGGCGCGCGCGGTGGCGTGGACGGCGCCACCATAGCCCTGAGCGACCATCAGGGTTGGCAGGAAGTGCGCTATTTCGTCAACCAGTTCAACGCGATCAGCAGCTTTGACACCGGATCTCTGGCCCATACATTGATTGTCGGCAGCGAATATTCCGACCACAAGGTTACAAACGGCGTCTATTCGATCACCAATAGCGGCGCGACCAATTGCACGGTAAGCGGCCGCGGCGGGACACGGCCCGGCTATTGTATCACGGATGCCGACGGCAACCTGATCGTTGAACCGGATGCGATACGTTCGTTGCTTGGCCGCGAAATCACAAGAGATGGATCGGACAGCGTCTGGCAGGTCAGCGCGCTTTCCTTCTATGCGATGGACACGGTTGATATCACGCCCTGGCTCTCGATCAACGGTGGCGTGCGGCTCGATGCTACAGACTTTAGCCTGGCAACCCGCGGCGAAGATTACCGCCAGAACGAAACGCTGTGGAACGGCCATGCCGGGATCAGCATCAAGCCTGTCGACGAAATGATGCTCTATGCAAGCTGGGGCACAGCAAAGAATATCAACGGCGGCGAGTCCGATCTGGGTTCCAATTGCGGCTATGGCGGTTTCTGCGTGGACCCGGTCAATCCTGCTGTCAGCGGCAGGCCTGAATCCTCGACGAGCTTTGAGGCAGGCCTGAAATGGGACCTGTTCGACGACCGGTTCCTGCTGACCGCAGCCGTATTTCAGACAACCAAGTCCGATATTTTCGAGCTTGGCTCGGACGACTATTCGATCGAAGGCGCGATCAACACCGGCAAGACCCGGGTGAAAGGGATCGAACTGGGGGTTGTCGGCAATATAACGGACCGCCTCTCTGGTCAGATCGGCGTTGTAATCATGGACGCCGAGGTACTGGAAAGCATTGATCCGGACAATGTCGGGCTAACGCTTTCGAACTTTGCAGATACCCAGGCCACCGCTCAAATCCGCTACCAGGCAACCGAGCAGTTCGCATTTGGCGCAACCGCGACGTACAAGAGCGCCATGTATGCCGGTCAGCCCGATAGCGCTGCCAGTTTCAATGAGACAGCCGGTCGCTATTCCTATCGCGTACCGTCCTATGCGGTTGTCGATGCTTTCGCCCAGTATAAGTTCAACGAACATTTCTCCGGCCGGATCAATGTTCAGAATGTCGGCGATGCGGACTATTATACCGCGGCTTATCGCAGCGGTGCTTTCCTCTATAAAGGGGATGAACGAAGAGCTACTGTGACTTTGACAGGTCGTTTCTAACCGGAGCGGCGGAAAGCAGTTCTGCTTTCCGCCGCAACGACCCTAATATTTGCGAGAGAGAATATGATCACCGTCATCGAACAGCTTCTGACCAGGGATGAAGTCGAGCAGTTCCGGGCCAAGCTTGCAAAAGCCGACTGGATCGATGGCGCGCAGTCGGCGGGCACCCGCTCGGTTGCAGTCAAGCAAAACCAGCAACTTGACCGGGCGGACAAGCTGGGCAAGCAGCTGGGAGAGATGATTCTCAGAAAACTGGGCAACAACGCGCAATTTGTTTCTGCTTCGCTCGCAGAGAAAATCTGGCCGCCTGCATTCAATCTCTATCAGAATGGCGGCCATTACGGCACGCATAGCGACGCCGCGCTGATGCGCTTGCCCGAATCCGGTCTCACGATCCGCAGCGATTTGTCGGCAACGCTCTTTCTGTCCGAACCGGATGAATATGACGGCGGGGAGCTGCTGATCGAAGAACAATTTGGTGCTCAGGCGGTAAAACTCGCAGCGGGTGACATGCTGCTATACCCGTCGTCCAGCCTGCATCAGGTTACCCCGGTCACCCGTGGGCAGAGAATATGTGCAATCACATGGATGCAAAGTGCCGTCGCGGACGGCGCAGCGCGTGAGATGCTCTACGATCTCGATCAGTCGATACAGGCCTTGTCGCTGGATCGTCCCAAGGATGATCCCGACATAGACCGTCTGGTGCATGTCTATCATAATTTATTGCGACGCTGGGCAACGGTATGAGCCGGATCGTGTGGAAGGCCCTATGCTGGGCTATTCTGGCTATTCCCGGCCTTGGCATGATTTGGCAGTTTTCGCACAATGACATGCTGGCCATGGACATACTGCACCCCAGTGGCGAGATATCGATCCGGCTCATGATCCTCGCCATGCTGGCCGGCCCCCTGTCGGAATTTTTCGGACTCAACCGGTTTTTCAGAGCCTGGCTCGCGATGCGGCGTAATCTGGGAGTTGCGGCATTTGGTTATGCGATATTGCATCTGGCATTTTATTTTCTCGATATGCCCGACGTTGCCGCTGTGCTGGATGAACTGGGCATAGCCGGCATCTGGACGGGGTGGCTGGCATTGGCGCTGATGATCCCGCCAGCCTCGATCAGTTTCGACAAGGCCATGCAAAGGCTCGGTCGAAAATGGAAAATGATCCAGCGTCTCGTTTACGCAGCCCTGATCATCAGTCTGGTCCACTGGCTTCTGCTCGATTGGGATTGGTGGCCAGCATTTATTCATCTCGCACCCCTGATGATTGCATGGGGTCTCCGCTGGTCAAGTGCCCGGAGAAAAGCGTCTCTTTTACGGAGTATATAATGCACAATAAAGTTTATCGCCTAGCTCTTGCGGCCATTGCCGGAGCAACGCTTCTCACGGCTGCACCGGCTTATGCCGATGGCAATGTCCAATGCAAATCCGGCCCGGTCAAGAACTGGAAGCCGATTGCGAAAATGAAGAAGAAAGTCTGGATGGAAGGCTGGGAGCTGTTGAAATTGCAGGTCGAAGGGGACTGTTATGAAGTCTACGCTCGCAACGAAAGCGGGCAATCCATCGAAGCGTTTTTTCACCCTGTGACCCTGGAAAAGCTGCTGGTCTATCGACGCGGAAGCGAAATATACAGGTCCCCCACTTTCCCGAAGTGAAGAATGAAAGCTTTCAGAAACCGGGCTGCCGCGCCGGCTGACAGGCTGAGCTCCGTCCCGTAAGTCTAAGCCGGATGCGCTCTGTTTGACCAGGCCCGCCATTTTCTTTGCAAGCGCCGCTTCCCGCGATATTCCAGCACCGCCAGCGCGGGGATGAGAAGCTGGAGAATGATCGCCCCGAACAGCACCCCGAAACCGAGACTGGCCGACATCGGGATCAGGAACTGCGCCTGAAGGCTGGTTTCGAACGTAATCGGTGCCACGCCGAGGAAGGTGGTCAGCGAGGTCAGCATGATCGGGCGAAATCGTGACTTGGCTCCGTTGATGATAGCGTCTTCGATTTCCATGCCATCGGCGAGATTCTCGTTGATGAAATCGATCAGCACCAGCGATCCGTTCACGATGACACCCGACAAGGCAATGATACCGAACATGCTCAGCACGCCCAGTGGCAGGCCCAGGATCAGATGGCCGATCAGCGCCCCGATAATGCCAAAGGGTATGACCGCCATTATGATCAGTGGCTGGACATAAGAACGGAAAGGTATCGCCAGCAAGGCGTAGATCATCAGCAGCGCGGCGAGAAAGGCGATGCCCAGATCACCGAAGGATTCCTGTTGTTCCTTCTGTTCGCCGCCGAACGTATATTGCAATTGGGGATAGTCGGCCTGCAGCGCCGGCATGATTTCGCTGTCCAGGGCATCGGCAATTTCCTGGCTGGTGACGACATTGTCATCAATATCGGCGGTAATGGTGGTCACCCGTCGTCCGTCGGTGCGGCGAATGACCGACGGTGCCTGGCCAAAGGAAACGTCGGCGAGCGAGGAAAGTGGCACTTCGCCACCCGCTACACGGACCCGGAAACGTTCCACATCCGCGATCGAGTTGCGCTCTTCTTCGGGCAGCCGAATGTAGACCCGCAGATCTTCCTGTCCGCGCTGCACTCTCAGCGCCTCGCTGCCGAAGAATGCGGCACGGACCTGAAGCGCGACATCCTGGAGCGTCACTCCGAGCGTGCGTGCCTCGGGTTTCAATCGAAGCTGGATTTCCTTCAGACCCTCGTCCTGATCGGTTTCGATATCGAAGACGCCGGCGAAGCGGTTCAGTTCCTCCATCAGCTTGACCGAGGCCGCCTCAATGGCCGCCGGGTCGGGATCAGAGAGCTGGACGTCGACCGGTGCACCGACCGAGAGAAGGTCGGAGGCAAAAACCAGCGATCGGGCTTCGACAATTGGCCCGACCGCCTCGCGCCAGGCATTTTCGAAATCCGTTGACGCCAATTCCCTCTCGTCTCCGGGAATGAAGCTGAACTGGACGCTGGCAATATTGGATGAAAAACCTCTGCTCGCCGCAGCTTCTGGCCCGTTCAACCGCGGACCCTGGCCGACCAGGGTGAATATCCCGCTCAACGGCGAGGCTTCATCCTCTTCCCGTTCTGCGTCAAATTTCGCAAAGGTCTCGCGGCCCTTTTGTTCGATCAGCCGGGCAATTTTCTCGGTATCGCCGATCGTCGTGCCGGCCGGCATCTCCAGACTGGCCGTGACAATGTCCGCCTCGATAGCGGGGAAAAAGGAGCTTTTTATAATTCCGGCTGGAACCAGCGAGCCGACGACGATTAGCAGCGCCACGCTACCGGAGATTACAACGAACGGCATGCGGACGGAAAAATTCAGCGCCCGGTCGAGAGGACCGTTGAGGAAGGCCTGGAAGTAGAAATCCACGCTGGCCTGTACCCGCTCGAAAAAGCGGGTCACTGGATTGCGGGTCGGTGTGCCGGGTGCGGGGAGATGACTGAGGTGGTTGGGCAGGATCAGCAGACATTCGACCAAAGACAAAGCCAGAACCGCAACCACGACCAGCGGGATGTCGAACAATATTTTTCCGATGGTGCCGCCGATGGCAAAGAGCGGCGAAAATGCCGCGACTGTCGTCAGGACCGCAAAGATGACCGGCACGGTGACCCGCCGGGTGCCGCTGATCGCGGCGCCCAGTCCGGTGCGGCCCCTGCCGCGCTGCGCGTAGACATTTTCGCCGATAACAATCGCGTCGTCGACCACCAGACCCAATGCAAGAATGAATCCGAACAGCGAGAACATGTTGAGGCTCGAACCCATCAGATCGAGCAGGAATATCGCGCCGACAAAGGTCACGCCGATGCCCAGCGCCGTCCATCCGGCAAGCCTGATATCGAGAAACAGGGTCAGCGCGAGCAACACCAGAAACAGGCCGATTGCGGCGTTTTTCAGCAGCAGGCTCAAGCGGTCGTTGAGCAATTCACTGTCATCGTCCCAGATCGCATAGGATATGCCATCCGGCAATGTTGGCGCAAATTCCGAACTCAGATATTCCTTGGCCGCGCGCGCGACATCCAGCACCCGCTCGTCGCTGGTGCGGAAGACCTCGACAAAGGCAACCGGCTGACCGTTGTAAAGCGATACCAGATCGGAATCCTCGAACCCGTCGCTGATATTTGCCACCTCGCCCAGACGGACCAGCGCGCCGTCCTCGTTGCTCACCAGAATGATATCTTCAAAATTCTGCTGGTTGTAATTCTGCCCGATTGTCCGGACCCTGACTTCCTCGCTGCTGGTGTCGATCGAGCCGGCCGGGCTGTCGAGACTGCTGGCAGCGACGGTGCGGGATATATCATTGAGCGAGAGGCCGAATGCCTGCAGCATATTTTGCGGGACCTCTATCGACACCTCATAGTCGCGTATCGAACTGGTATCGACGAAGGAAATCTCCGGCAATGATGCCAGTGATTCCTCCAGCCGATATGCCGTTTCCTTCAGTGCGGTTTCGGATACGTCGCCGAAAATGGCAATGCGCATCACGCTCTGTCGTGTCGTCAGCTCCCGGACAGAGGGCTCCTCGGCATCGTCGGGGAAGGTCTGGATCTGGTCGATCTCGGCCTTGATATCATCCAGCGCCCGGCTGATATCGGTCCCCAGTTCCAGTTCGACCGATACCGCTCCGACATTTTCGGCGGCGTTGGATTTAATCTCTTTGACATTTTCGACCGCTTCAACCGCTTCCTCGATCTTCCGGACAATCGTTTCTTCGACCTCGTCCGGTGTCGCGCCGGGATAGGTGACGCTTATCTGGACCGTATCCAGACTGTTTTCCGCGAAGACCTCCTGAACGATTGTGCCGTAGGACGTAATCCCGGCGACGAACAAGAAGATCATCAGCAGATTGGCTGCGACGCCGTTGCGGGCCATGAACGCAACGACTCCACGTTGTTCCATGATTTCCTTGCTGGGCTGCTCGGGCACGGGTTCGTCCGCAGGGGGTCGATCGGGATCAGATGGCTTTGTCATTTAGCAGCGGTTGCTTTCGCGGGCGTCTTTGGCTTGGCTGGAGCGGGGGACGGGCCAGACTGCGAAGCCGTCTTGTCCAGGCTCGGCTTTGCAATCCTCACCCGCAGTCCTTCGGTTGCGATTTTCAGGTTCCCGGTGATCACTACCGGCTTGTCGCCAAGGCCCGATGTGCTGATCAGCGCCGTCTTGTCGGTCCGCTGCAATATTTCCACCGCGACAATATGAATCCTGTTGTCGCGGACCAGCCAGATCTTGTTGCCCGCTTTCAGCGCGGCCAGCGGAAGCACCCCATATTCCTTCATCGCCCTGCCGGTAATTTCTGCGTCGACAAAGCTGCCGACGAACAATGGCGGCGCGCTGGCGGCGGTAGCCGTCGTTCCGCTCCCATTCTGCTTTGCGGCGGGGGAGCCGCCACGCATTGGATTGGGGATACGCAAAAATATGTCGATGGTGCGGGTTTGCGGATTGAGCAGGCGATTCACGCGGTCAACATAGGCCGACCAACGATAGCGGGTGCCGCCATAATTGGAATAGACAGACGCTTCGATCCTGTTGCCCGCTCCTGCCCGGAACAGCTGGGGAATCAGTGCCGCTTCCTTTTCGGACAAGGGAATGACGGCTTCGTAATCGGCCGTGCCGACGATCGAACCCAGCGATTGGCCGGGCTGGACAAAACTGCCTAAGGCTATTTGTTCGGTTTTGACGACCCCCGAGAAGGGCGCGGTGACAACCGTGCGTTTCAGCGCAGTCCGGGCGTTGGCCAATTGTGCCTCGGCTCGGCGCAGGCCGGCCTGTGCTGATTTCAACTGCGGTTCGCGGGTTGCCAGACCGTTGGAGCTGATGCTCTGCTCTGCCACCTGTCGTCCGGCCTGTGCCTTTTGGACCAGCACGTCCGGCGGTAATATCTGCGCCGCATAATCGCTGCTGTCGACGCTGGCATATGCGTTGCCGGCGCTGGCGCCGCGCTGCTGGAAACGGGCGAGTTCCGCCTTTGCCAAGGCGACTTCTTCGCGTGCCTGCAGCACCGACACGCCTTGCGCTGCGACATCGGCTTGCGCGGTTTGCACCGCGTTGCGATAGTCGGCGGTATCAATCCGGAAGAGGGTTTCTCCGCGCGCTATCAGCTGACCTTCGCGAAGGGCCGGATTTACATAGACCAGCTTCCCGGCAACTTCGGCGGCCAGTGTCAGTTCCTCGCGCGCACGAACCGTGCCCGCGCCGCTGATCAGCAGATTTCCGGAACGGATTTCCACCGGCTCCGCCTGGACCAGGGGAATCTGCTCAACCGGCGCTTTTTCTTCCGGCTCCGACCGCAGCAGGATCAATGCTGCGGCAATCAATATGGCCCCGAGCAGGATCAAGCCGCCTATAACGCGTTGCCGATGCACTTATTTTTCTCCCTGAGAGGTTGCGGTGGCATTGTCGCCAACCGGCTGCGGGACCATGTCTGATGTTTGATCCCAGCTGCCACCAAGCGCCCGGTGGATAGCCAGCCGCGAAAGGGCGACGCCGCGCGCCGCCGAGGACAGTGAGGACTGGACCTGATATTGCGCGCGCAAGGCATCAAGATAGTCGACATAGCTTCCCACACCATTGGCGAAGCGCCGCGACTGCAACCCGGCCGCCGCCGTCGCCTCGTCCAGTTGCGAGAATAGAAAACGGTAACGTTGCCGCTCTTCCTCGTAACGTTCGATGGCGGAGGACACTTCCTGATAGGCCGTCAATACGGTGCGGGCGTAGACCGCGGTCTGCTGGGCATATTGGGCATCGGCCATTTCGATATTGGCCCGGATGCGGCCGCCCTGGAACAGCGGCGCAGTCAGATTCGCTCCAAGATTCAGCACCCAGTTGTCGAATATATCAAGGGCCTGGGAAGGGTTGCCGCCCTGCGATCCGGTGCTCGCGGACAGGCTGAGCGACGGAAAACGTTCGGCGCGCCGTGCGCCGAGATTATACCGCGCCGATTCCAGCCGCTGGCCTTCGGCATATATGTCCGGCCGCTGGGCCAGCAGGTCGATCGGCAGCCCGGCAGGCACCGATTCAAATATCAGTTTCGGCGCAAGTTTTGTGCCGATCAGTGCATCCATATTGTCGGAATATCGACCAACAAGCACGGCCAATTGTCCCTCGATCGCGGCCAGCTGGCTCTCGCGCTGTGGCAGGCTGGACTGGATATTGCGAAATTCCTGCCGCACCTGATAGAGTTCGAATGAGGTCACCAGCCCGCGGCGATAGCGATCCTCGGTCTGTTCCAGCCGGTCACCCAGCACGTCGATGATCTTGGTAGCAAGACCAATTTGGTGGCGCGCATCCACTATGTCAAAATAGCTTGTGATGGTTTCGGCGAGAACGGCGAGGCGCACCGACTGCAAATCGGCGGCGGAGGCATTAGCATCGGCCCGTCCGGCCCGGGCATCGTTGCGCAGCTTGCCCCAGATATCGAGCTCGTAGGAAAAGGCGAGGCTTGAGGAATAAGTCTCGTTCTCGATCCGGCTTGCTCCGGCACCGGGTATCGCGCCAAAGCTTGTGCCGGCGGTGGGCGATTCGGAATAGCTGCTACCGAGGCCGGCGTTGACTTGCGGGAACAGGCCGCTCCTTGAAATTTTCGCGCGCGCTTCGGCCGCTCTCAGCCTCGCCGTGGCTTCGGCAAGATCAAAATTCTTCGCCAGCGCCTCGTCGAGCAGGGCATTCAGGACAGGATCCTCGAACGACTCCCACCAGCGGGCCGGCTGGTAATCGCCTTCTGCACCGAGCTTTGCAAATTGCGAAGGGATGCCGGCAGCGATCTCCGGAGCGGCAGACCGGGGTGCAAGACTCACGCAGCCGCTGGTTGTCAGAGCAACCAGAAGAAGCGATGCCTTGATCCTGTTTGGGCTTTTTTTCACAATATCTTTCGCAATTGCGCTGGCCCGGACCTTACCAAGCCCGTCTAAAATGCCACCGGTGAAAATGAACGTCAACGTTTTATTTGAACGCTACCGTACATTTTGATATAGGGAGATTACTGAAGAGAGGAACAAGCCGTGAAAAACGCGGATCATACCAATATGCTGTTGCACACCGACCGGCCGGCGAGCCAGCGGAAGATCGTCGATATTCTGGCTGCCGCCAGGACCGAGTTTTTTGCCAACGGCTTCTCCGCAACCAGCATCGAAGCAATCGCGGCGCGGGCCTGCGTGTCCAAGGTCACGGTCTATTCCTGGTTCAAGAACAAGGAGAACCTGTTTGGCGAAGTGGTCAAAACCGAATGTAGCCAGATGCGCAAATATTTCGTGGTCGAAAATCTCGAAGGCACAGAACTCCGGGATATCCTGATATCCGCGGCGCACGGCATGCTGAATTTCCTGATGCGCGACGAGATGGTCCGTTTTGAACGGGTGCTGGCCGCCGAAGTGAACCGGGACCCGAAAATCGGTGAATATTTTCTCGACAACGGTCCGCGTATGCTGCTCGGTGACCTGACCAACCTGCTCAATGCCGCGATCGAGCGAGGGGAAATCCGGAGCGAGAATGTGACCGAATCAGCGGAAATGTTTGCCGGTCTGACCATGGGCAGAATGGATCTGTTTCTCCGCTACGGCCACAAGGTCATGATGACCGAGGAAGACAAGAAAAAACGGGTCAATCGCGCCGTCGACGCCTGGCTGACGCTCCACCGGGTATAGTTTCGCGATTCTCCCGCCGGTTCAGATATCGTCGATCATCTCGGCGAGGGTCGCCAGACATTCGCGGGCGAGCAGATTGCTGCGTTCGGGAGACCAGCCCTGCTCGGCATCGGGCAGATCGCGATTGTCCTTGAACGGCATCTCCAGTGTCATCGCGACCGCGCCGAACCGTTCGGCGAGCTGATTGGTCGACATTGACAGATTGGCCTTGCCCTCTGCGGCGGTCGGATAGCCGAGCGTTGTCTGGAAATCGGGCGTGCGTTGCGCGAGCCGGTTGCGGAAGCCGTGATATTTCTCCAGCTGGGCGTCTGTGATCGACGGGATGCCTTCGAAGCCGGCGATGAAAACGGCCGGAATCGCTTCGTCTCCATGTACGTCCATGGCGAAATCGACACCGCTTTCGTCCATCGCGTTGCGGACGCAGAGAACTTCGGGGGATTTCTCGGCGCTGGGCTCATGCCATTCGCGGTTGAGATTTGTACCTGCGAAATTGGTTCGTAAATGACCCATGCGCGAACCATCTGGGTTCATATTGGGGACGATATGGAACCGGCATTGTTGCAACAACAGCCGTGCCTGGGGGTCTGCGGGATCGGTCAGCATCTCCAGCGCGCCTTCCATCCACCATTCGGCCATGCTCTCGCCGGGATGCTGGCGGGCATAGAGCCAGACCTGCTTGTCACCGCTGCCCAGTTCCAGACAGTCAATCGGCTGGCCCTCGAGACTATGGCCCAGTGTCCGGACCGCTACGCCTTCAAACCCTGCGGTTTCGGCGATCAGGTCGTGATGGCGTTCCATGCTGTAAGGCGCGAAATAGGCGAACCAGACGATATTGCTGGCTGCGGTATAGCGAATCGACAAGGTGCCACTCGCTTCGTCATAGCTGCTCGGCGCGCGGCCCCAATAGTCCCGGTCCTCGCTGACACAGGCATCATAATCGGGCCAGCCCTGAGGATAGGCCGATTCCTTGAGACCGCCAATGTCGAGTTCCAGTTCGTCGCCAATCTCGCAGGCTACCCGGAAATGGAACCATTGGAAAAATTCGCTGTCCTTGTCCTTGCGGATCGACAGTTTGGCGGTGGTGCCATTGATGGCGTGGACTTCGATATTGCCGCTATCGAACGCGGAGGTGATTTGAATGTTCATGGCACCCTGATAGTGGTTCCGGACTCTCCGGGGAAGTCCTTGAATAAGGCTTCCGCCAATTTGGCGGCGGCCAGGCCAGGCTGGGATGCCGGCGAGCCGTCCTTTGCTTCGACCGATGCGCGACCTTCCCAGACAATTTCGCCACTTTCGCGTTCGGTCAGGCGCACGGAAAGTTCGGTGACGATCTTGTCTTTCGGTGGGCCGCTGAGGTCGATGCCAATGCCCAGGCCGACACCGGACCCGCGACTGCCGGTACTGCCGCCGACACCGACCGAGACCGGTGACCGTGATCCGCTCGCGCTCAAGACTGCTCTTTCGAGCGTGTAGCGGACAATATAATCGCTGTTTTGCTTGTCATCACGCGCTTCGGAAAACCCGACCCGCTGCAATTCGCGCAGTAATGCTGCCGAATAGGTTGCATATTCGATGCTGCTGCTATGACCTTCGTCGGTCACGTTGGGCCGGATGATGACACTGCCCGGTACAATCGGAGCCACCTGCGCGTTGTGGAAACGGGTGACATCAACCGGCGGTGTCATTGCCGTACAACCGGACAGGAGCGCTACCGCCAATGCCGTCGTTGCAAATGATTGGAAACCGGCCATGATACTCACTCCTTAAACTGCCTGAATCTATATTAGCGCATAATCGCCGAGACTGCGGTAAAAAAATATATATGCAGGCGGCCGTGGTTAACCGATTGGAGACGCCAACATGTTATCCAGCCGATATAGGATATATATAGGAACGTAAGATTAATGGCGAAACCGTTCACGATATTGGTCACCGGCGGAGCAGGCTATATTGGTAGCCACGCGGTGCTGGCGCTGCTGGATGCCGGATGGCCGGTCGCGGTGATCGACAATCTGACCACCGGCTTTCGCTGGGCCGTCCCGGAGGGGGTCGCCTTTCATGAGGGGGATATCGAGGATAGCGCTCTGGTCGCGAAAATCATCCAGGACAAGAATATCGGTGCGATCATGCATTTTGCCGGTTCGATCATCGTACCGGAATCGGTCGCGGATCCGCTCAAATATTATCACAATAACAGCGCCAAGAGCCGCAGCCTGATCGAATCGGCGGTGAATGGCGGCGTCCACCATTTTATTTTCTCGTCCACCGCCGCGACTTATGGCATTCCCGAGGAAAGCCCGGTCAGCGAAACCACGCCGCAGCTTCCGATCAATCCCTATGGCATGTCCAAGCTGATGACCGAGCATATGCTGCGCGATGTCGCGGCGGCGCACGACCTGAATTTCTGTGCCCTGCGCTATTTCAACGTCGCCGGTGCCGATCCGCAGGCCCGCACCGGCCAGTCGACCGCTGGCGCCACCCATCTGATCAAGGTTGCGGTGGAGGCTGCGCTCGGCAAGCGCGACAGCGTTGCTGTTTTTGGCAGTGACTATGATACGCCCGACGGCACGGGTGTCCGTGACTATATTCACGTCTCGGACCTTGCCGCGGCGCATGTGCTCGCGCTCGAAGCCCTGATTGCCGACCCGAATCAGAATCATCTACTCAATTGCGGCTATGGTCGCGGCTTTTCGGTGCTCGAAGTGCTCGACGCCGTTGACCGCGTTACCAACCAGAAAATTGTCCGGAAAATGGAAGGCCGCCGCGCCGGCGATCCCGATTCGCTGATTTCGGACAATCGTGCGATCATGAAACGCTTTCCGTGGCAGCCAGAACATGCCGATCTCGACGTAATTGTGGCCCATGCCCTCGCCTGGGAGCGCAAACTGATCGAAATTCGCGGAGAATAGCGCTGGTCGCTTGACTTTAGCGGTTGTCGACCGTAATTGCCCTGCTTCAACGCAGCATGGCTGCTTTCAAGAAATTCAAAAAATCAAGGCGTGGTACCAAAATGAAAGTCCGCAACTCACTGAAGTCGCTTAAAAACCGTCACCGGGATTGCCGCGTTATCCGTCGCCGTGGTCGCACATATGTGATCAACAAGACGAATCGCCGGTTCAAGGCACGCCAGGGCTAATTGCCTGATGATGGCAGAGACTTCTGCCATTTCCAAAATTGACACCGTCATCTTCGATATAGGCAATGTCCTGTATCGCTGGGATTTGCGCTGCCTGTTTGCAAAGCTGATCGACGATCCCGAAGAGCTGGACTGGTTCCTCGCCCATGTGGTGACCCCGGAATGGCATTTTCAGCATGATGCCGGGCGGCCCTTTGCCGACATGGTCGCGGAACGCAGCCGCGAATTTCCAGAATATAGTAATCATATCCGTGCCTATTCCCGGCGGTTCCCCGAATCGATTCCGGGACCGGTGGAAGGCATGCTCGATCTGGTTCGCGCATTGGCGAATCGCGGGGTCCCGCTATTCGCGATCAGCAATTTCGGTGCTGAATCCTGGGCGCAATTCCGGCCATCGGCTCCGATATTCGACCTGTTTTCCGACATTGTCATTTCCGGCGAAGAGAAATTGATCAAGCCGGATGCCGCGATCTACGAATTGGCGCTGCAGCGCTTTTCCCGCCGCGCCGACCAATGCCTGTTCATCGACGACAGGCCGGAGAATATCGAGGCGGGCGAAGCCGTCGGAATTGCCGGCCATCATTTCACCAGCGCCACCAGTCTCGAGAACGAGCTGAAGGCTCTGGGTCTGGCCTAGCTGTTCTTGAGCTCGTCTCCGCTGAGACGCACGATATGCAGCAAATTGGTCGACCCTGGGGTACCAAAAGGCACGCCAGCGCAAACGATCAGGCGCGAACCGGCTTCGCCCAGCTTGTGGCGCAAGGCCATCCGCTTGGCCTTGGCGATCATTTCCTCGAAATCCGAAACGTCGCGCGTGACCACGGCATAGGCGCCCCACAACAATCCGATGCGCCGGGCGGTGTGGCGATTCGGGGTCAGCACCAGAAGCGGAACCGAGGGGCGTTCCCGCGCCATTCTGCGGGCGGTCGAACCGGATGCGGTATAGCAGACAATCGCGGAGGTCTCGATCGTGCGGGCGATATTGTAGCTGGCAGCGGCCAGCGCATCTGCGGTGGTTTCATCCGGCACGGTTTCGGTGAAATGCACCCGATCGGCGTAGGACGGATCATTTTCGACCTGCGCGGCAATCCGGTCCATCATGGTTGCCGCTTCGATCGGCCAGTCTCCGACCGCCGATTCCGCCGACAGCATGATCGCGTCGGCGCCGTCGTAAATCGCGGTTGCGACGTCGGAGACCTCGGCGCGGGTCGGAGTCGGCGATTTGATCATCGATTCGAGCATCTGGGTGGCGACCACCACCGGGCGTCCGAGCGCGCGGGCTGCGGCGACGATTTTCTTCTGCAGCGGCGGCACCTGCTCGGGCAACAGTTCCACGCCGAGATCGCCGCGCGCGACCATCACGGCATCTGACAGTTCGAGTATCTCGTCGAGCCGGTCGATCGCGGCCGGTTTCTCGATCTTGGCCAGCAACGCGGCTTTGCCGCCGATCAGCCGCCGCGCTTCAGCGACATCCTCAGGCCGCTGGACGAAGCTGAGCGCGATCCAGTCGACATCCTGTTCCAGCGCAAAGGTCAGATCCTTGCGATCCTTGTCGGTCAGCGAACTGACCGGCAGCACCACTTCGGGAACATTCACGCCCTTGCGGTCGGAAATTTCTCCGCCGACGATCACTTTGGTCGCGACGCTCTTGCCGTCCGCCTCGGTCACTTCGAGACGGATTTTTCCATCGTCGAGCAACAAGGTGTGGCCCGGCTGGAGGGTGCTCAATATTTCCTTGTGAGGCAGGGTGACGCGCGTTGCGTCGCCCTTTTGCTTGACCATGTCGAGCGTGAAGCTTGCCCCCTCTTCCAGCATCACCGGCGGCTTGGCAAAGGTGCCGATGCGCAGTTTCGGTCCCTGCAGGTCGGCGAGGATGGCGATCGGCCGGCCGACTTTCTTTTCCAGCGCCCGGATCGATTTGACATTGGCGGCGTGGGCCGCATGTTCCCCGTGGCTCATGTTCATCCGGAAAGCGTCGACACCGGCACGGTACATTTTCTCGATCATTTCCGGACTGCCGCTGGACGGACCAAGCGTCGCCAACACCTTGACTTTGCGGTTACGGGAGAAAATTGGCGATGCCATGTACAATTCCTCGGTGGCGCTTTAATTGCGCGTTGCCTATTTCTATTTCATGACAGGTTCATGATAAAAAACAACGGAAACGAACATGATCGACGATATTTCTGACGCTACTGCCGCCGCGGCCTTTCGCCGCCTGGTCAAACATCTCCAGCACCGCCACGACGCGGAAAATATCGATCTGATGGGGCTGGCCGGATTTTGCCGCAACTGTCTTGCCGACTGGGTGATGGAAGCGGACCATGCCGCCGGAGGATCGATCGCCAAGGACGAGGCCCGCCATATAATCCACGGCATGCCGGCGAGCGAATGGAAGCAGAAATACCAGACCGAGGCGACGCCGGAGCGGCTCAAAAAGATGAAGGAAAGCGTGGCCAAAAACGCCGACGCGCCTTAAAGGCAGGCTCCGAATCCGAATATAGATTTAAAGGAATGAAACTATGAGCGAAGGCAATGTCGCCGCAGACCAGCTGCGCCTGTTTATCGAACGCATCGAGCGGCTGGAAGAAGAGAAAAAAGGCATGGCGGACGATATCCGCGATGTTTATTCCGAAGCGAAATCACAGGGCTATGACGCGAAAATCATGCGCCAGATCGTTCGCCTGCGGAAAATGGAAGCCCATGACCGTCAGGAAATGGAAGCCATTCTCGACACCTATAAAGCGGCGCTTGGCCTCGCCTGATCAATAGGCTAACAGTCGAATTTTAGCGGCGGGAGAGCAACGATGATCGTGACCACCACACCCAGTGTCGAAGGCCGCGCGATCCGCGACTATCGCGGGATCGTGATCGGCGAGGTGATTGTCGGCGCGAACCTGTTCCGCGACCTGTTTGCCAGCATCACCGACATTGTCGGAGGCCGCTCCGGCAAATATGAAAATGTCCTGAAACGCGCGCGCGACGAAGCACTGGCGGAGATGGAAGCAGAGGCGGCCAAAGTCGGCGCCAATGCCGTGGTCGGCGTTGACCTTGACTATGAGGTTGTTGGCGACAAGGGATCGATGCTGATGGTATCGGCATCGGGAACCGCGGTAATCGTGGAATAGCAAATCGGGAATTTGAGGTAAAATGGCAGGCCATAGCAAATTTAACAATATCAAGCATCGCAAGGGCGCTCAGGACAAGAAGCGCGCGGCGCAATTTTCCAAGCTCTCGCGCGAGATAACCGTGGCGGCCAAGTCCGGCATGCCGGACCCGGATTTCAATCCGCGCCTGCGGCTGGCGGTCAACAGCGCCAAGGCGGTGTCGATGCCGAAGGACAATATCACGCGCGCCATCGAAAAAGCGACGGCGAACGAAGGCGATGACTATAGCGAGATTCGCTACGAAGGCTTTGGTCCGGGTGGTGTTTCCCTGATCATCGAAACGCTGACCGACAATAATAACCGCACTTTCACCAATGTTCGCACGATAATGTCACGAAATGGTGGCAATTTGGGCGAAAGCGGTTCGGTTTCGCACGGTTTTGACCGGGTGGGCTATATCCAGTATCCGGCCAGCGCCGGCGACGAGGAAAAGGTTCTCGAAGCGGCAATGGAAGCGGGTGCGGAGGATATTTCTTCCGACGAGGACGGCCATGAAATCTGGACCGCGATGGAAGACCTTCATGAAGTGTCCGGCGCGCTGGAAAAGGCGCTCGGCGAAGCGGCCAGCGTCAAGCTTGCCTGGCGCCCTTCGGTCCAGGTCGAAGTCGACCAGGAGCAGGCCGAGACCTTGCTCAACCTGATCGACATGCTGGAAGAAGATGACGACGTCCAGACGGTCTGGGGCAATTATGACGTGTCCGACGAAATCATGGAAAAACTGAACGCCGAGTGATGTGGGAATTTGTCGCCAAGGCCGCGCTTGCAGGAGTGATCGTGGCAATGGTGGCAGCCATTGCACAACGTCAGCCAAGCTTCGGGGCGCTGGTCGCCTCGTTGCCGCTGATCTCGATATTGGGCATGATCTTCCTCTGGTATGCGCGACCTGACACGGAAAACATGGCGCTGCACGCTGAGGCAACCTTCTGGTATGTGCTTCCATCTCTTCCAATGTTCCTGCTGATTCCGGTGCTGCTGCGCAATGGTATCAGCTTCTGGCTCTCGCTGGCCGCAGGATGCCTGCTGACCGTAAGTCTCTATCTGATCATGGCTTTTGTCGGTCGCCGCATGGGTCTGCCGATTTAATATGATCATTCTTGGCCTTGATCCGGGTCTCGGCACCACCGGCTGGGGCGTGATCGTTGCGGACGGCAATCGCCTGTCCCATATCGCCAATGGCCAGATCAAGACCGACAGCAAGATGGCGCTCGCCAGCCGGTTGCTGAAGCTCGATCTCGAACTCACTGACCTGCTGCTCGAACATAAGCCGGACGGCGCGGCGGTCGAGGAAGTCTATGTCAACAGCAACCCGCAGAGCACGCTGAAGCTCGGGCAGGCGCGCGGCGTGGTGCTGCTCGGCGCTTCGCGGACCGGAATCGAGGTCGGCGAATATTCGGCGCGGACGGTGAAGAAATCGGTGGTCGGGGTCGGCAATGCCGACAAGGACCAGGTACAGGCGATGCTGAAGATCCTGCTGCCCGGGGTGAAACTGGCCGGCGCGGATGCCGCCGATGCGCTGGCGGTGGCGATCACGCACGCGCATCATCGGAAGAGATAGCCGGGCAAAACACCGGTTGTCCTGAGCTTGTCGAAGGACCTTGGAGCGCGCGAATCCGTATTTCGACAAGCTCAGCACGAACGGATTTATCGCACGAAGACACAAAGTCACGAAGATACAAAAGCACCATCAACTTGGTGCCTTCGTGTCTTCGTGCGAGCCCCTTTCTATAACACCTGCTGGCGCAGCGAGAGAAAGAACAAAACAAAAACTCGACAGATTCGCCTGCTGCGCTAAAACACGGACATGATCGCAAAACTCACCGGCACAATCGACGAAATCGGCACGGACAATATCGTGCTCGATGTGAACGGCGTCGGCTATCTGGTTTTCTGCTCGTCGCGGACCATCGGGGCGATTGGCGGCAAGGGCGACGGGGCGACCATCTATACCGAGATGCAGGTCAGCGAGACCGACATGCGGTTGATGGGCTTTGCCAGCGGCTCGGAGCGCGACTGGTTCCGGCTGCTGATCTCGGTGCAGGGTGTCGGAGGCAAGGTGGCGCTGGCGATATTGTCGGCACTGGAACCGGGCGAAATTTCGCGGGCCATAGCAATGGGCGACAAGGCGATGGTTTCGCGGGCAAACGGGGTTGGTCCGAAACTGGCGTTGCGGATTGTCAATGAATTGAAGGACAAGGTTGGCGGCATTGCCACCGATCCGATTATTGGAGCAGGCGGCGTAGTCCACGCGCCATCGAACAACAGCGCCGATGCGGTCAGCGCGCTGCAGAATCTCGGCTTTAAACCGGCGGATGCGAGCGCGGCGGTTGCTGCGGCGGATGCCGAAGTCGGGGATGGAGCGACACTGGACGCGCTGGTGCGGCTGGCGTTGAAGAAGGCGGCGCGGTGATGGATGGCTTGCACGGGCAGTCTCATGAGCATTCTTTCCGTCACCCTGAACTTGTTTCAGGGTCCATTTCTCCGCGCTCACAGGCTGTGATTGGTTCGCGGTGGATACTGAAACGAGTTCAGCGTGGCAGTTGTGTGAAGTCAGCCACTAATAGGCGGCAACCCAAGATTGACCGCGAGATCAACCCATTGCGGGTTTTCCGATTCAATCAGATTGATCTTCCAAGGACGATGCCAGTTTTTCAGTTGTTTCTCTCGTGTGATCGCGCTGGTCATGTCGTCGAACATTTCAAAGCGGACAAGGCGATATACAGCATATTTAGATGTATATCCGGGCGCCAGTTGGTTGCGGTGCTGGTGAAGGCGCTGGATCAGGTTCGACGTTACGCCGATGTACAACGTACCGTGGGGCTGGCTGGCGAGTATGTAGACGCATGGTTGTTTCACTTGTCGCACGGGCGGTATATGGACGCACCATGGACCCTGAAACAAGTTCAGGGTGACGCATTCAGGGGTATTGGCCGTTACTGACAATCCGCATCTTACGCCGCAGCGCCAGCCGGAGGACATCGATGCCGCCCTGCGCCCGAAAACGCTCGACGAATTTATCGGGCAGGAGGCGGCGCGTGGCAATCTCCGGGTGTTTATCGAGGCGGCCAAGGGGCGCAGCGAGGCGCTGGATCATGTGCTGTTCTTTGGACCTCCCGGTTTGGGCAAGACCACGCTGGCGCAGATCATTGCGCGGGAACTGGGCGTCGGTTTCCGCGCCACTTCGGGGCCGGTTATCGCAAAGTCTGGCGATCTCGCGGCGCTGCTGACCAATCTCGAAGAGGGCGATGTCCTGTTTATCGACGAAATCCACCGGCTCAATCCGGTGGTCGAGGAAGTGCTCTATCCGGCGATGGAAGACCGCGCGCTCGACCTGATCATCGGCGAGGGACCGTCGGCGCGTAGCGTGCGGATCGACTTGCCCGCCTTCACCTTGATCGGAGCGACGACCCGCCAGGGTCTGCTGACCACACCTTTGCGCGACCGTTTCGGTATTCCGGTGCGGCTCAATTTCTATACGACCGAAGAGCTGGAACTGGTTGTCCACCGCGCCGCGCGCCTGCTTGATCTCGATATTGCGCCCGACGGCGCGACCGAAGTGGCGCGCCGCGCGCGGGGTACGCCGCGGATTGCCGGCCGCCTGCTCCGCCGGGTAAGGGATTTTGCCAATGTCGCGGGGACCCGGCTTGTCGACCGGACAATCGCCGATGAATCGCTGGTTCGTCTGGAAGTCGACAGCATCGGCCTCGACGCGATGGACCGGCGCTATCTCCATATGATTGCGGATGTCTACAAGGGCGGCCCGGTCGGCGTGGAAACGCTGGCGGCTGGTCTTTCCGAACCGCGGGACACGGTGGAGGAAGTGATCGAGCCCTATCTGATCCAGCTCGGCCTGATCGCCCGGACGGCCCGAGGCCGGACGCTCAACGATCGCGGGTGGAAGCATCTCGGCCTGACGCCGCCTGCCGGTAAAGAAGTGGACGGAGAGCTGTTCGATTGAGTTTTTCCTCTCCCCTTGAGGGAGAGGATGTCAAAGCCTTGCGAGCTTGCTCGTTAGGCGACGTTGGAGAGGGGAGCTTCGGAGAAAGTCCGCCTTGCCGCTCACCCCTCACCGAGTTTCACTAATCAGCATGCAGATAAGTTCCACTTTTCCTCTCCCTCGAGGGGAGAGGAAATCACCCGTTTAATTTGGCCGGTCTGGCGATCAGTCGCGCAGCAGTTCGTTGATCCCGGTCTTGGAACGGGTTTGTGCATCGACCGTCTTGACGATGACCGCGCAGTAGAGCGACGGCCCTGGTACGCCGTCGATATTGACCTTCGGAGGCATGGTGCCCGGAACCACCACCGAATAAGGCGGCACTTCGCCGATCCAGATCTTGCCGGTGACCCGGTCGACGATCTTGGTCGATGCGCCAAGATAGACACCCATGGAAAGCACCGCACCTTCGCCAACGCGGACGCCCTCGGCGACTTCGGCGCGGGCGCCAATAAAGGCCCCGTCTTCGATGATCACGGGATCGGCCTGCAACGGCTCCAGCACCCCGCCAATTCCGGCGCCGCCGGAAATATGGACATTCTTGCCGATCTGCGCGCAGCTGCCGACCGTGGCCCAGCCGTCGATCATTGATCCTTCGTCGACGAAGGCGCCGATGTTGACGAAGCTCGGCATCAGAACGACACCTTTACCGATGAAGGCGCCCTGTCGGACGACCGAGCCTGGTACCGAGCGAAAGCCTGCCTCGCGGAAGCGGTTTTCGCCCCATCCGGCAAATTTGCTGGGCACTTTGTCCCAGTGATTGGCGCCGCCCGGACCTTCGATCAGGACATTGTCGTTGAGCCGGAAGGAGAGCAGAACCGCTTTCTTGAGCCACTGGTTGACCACCCATGCGCCATCCTTTTTTTCCGCGACCCGCGCGGTGCCGTTGTCGAGCATCGCCAAGGCCTGATTGACCGCGTCGCGTTCCGGTCCCTGCGAGGTCAGGCTCAAGGATTCGCGCTTGTCCCAGGCGGCGTCGATTACGGTCTGCAGTGCTGCGGTCATGATATTATTTCTTCCTTCGCATGGTGGAGGCCGGTCACCCAGCTTTCAAGATCGGTAATTTCGTGGTCAATATAGTCAGGATCATGTTCCCGGCCAGCCCATTCGGCGCCAGTGTTGACCCATACGGTGGTCATGCCCAATGCTTTCGCCGGACGCAAATTGCGCGCAGTGTCTTCGACGAACAAGGCGCGGGAAGGATCGATTCCGGTTGCGGCGATCATGCTGTGATAGGCGACGGTCTGTGGTTTGGGCACCATGCCGGTATCCAGTATATCGTGCATCTGGTGAAACAGGTCCCCCAGTCCGCGCCTCTCCAGCACCCTCTCGGCATAAGGCCGGTCGGCATTGGTAAAGACCAGCTTCTCGCCCGGCAGCGCGGCAATCGCCGCGCGGACCAGCGGTGCAGGCGACAGGCGGTCCATATCGATATCATGGACGAAATCGAGGAAGTCGGCGGGATCGGTACCATGATGGTGCATCAGGCCGGCCAGCGTCGTGCCGTGGTCGTGAAAAAAGCCCTTCTGGATCTTCCGCGCCTCGACCAGATCGCAATCCAGCGCCCTGGCGATATATTCGCCCATCTTGATGTCGATCAGTGCAAACAGATCGCAGGATGCCGGATAGAGCACATTGTCGAGATCGAAGATCCAGTGATCGATATGGGAGAGTTCCGGTGGCATGGCGCAACCGCCTAAAGGGCGTTCCCGACAATCACAAGCGGCAATATAGGCTAGGCCCGCGCTCCCTCATCCTCGATATTGGCGCTATTGTGGCGCAGTGCCTTGAGGACCGTCTCGACGATGCCGTCGGCGTCCAGCCCGGCTTCGGCATATTGCACGTCCGGCTTGTCCTGATCCTGGAAGATATCGGGCAGGCGCATGGTACGGATTTTCAGTCCCGCATCGGTCAGACCATTGTCCGATGCATAGGTCAGGACATGAGCGCCGAGACCGCCGACCGAGGCTTCCTCGACCGTGACCGCTACTTCATGGGTCGTCAGCAACTTGCGAATCAGTTCCTCATCGAGAGGTTTGGCAAAGCGGAGGTCGGCGACGGTGGTGCTCAGGCCCTTTGCCTCAAGCCGCTCTGCTGCCTTCTTGGCTTCCTCGAGCCGGGCGCCGAGCGAGAGGATCGCGACCTTGGTGCCCTGTTTGACGATCCGGCCCTTGCCGATTTCCAGCTTTTCCAGAACGTCCGGAATCGGTACGCCGGTGCCGTTGCCGCGCGGATAACGGAAGGCTATTGGCCCTTCGTCATATTCCGCTGCGGTGTAGGTCATGTGGGCGAGTTCGGCTTCATCCGCTGCAGCCATTACCACCATATTCGGCAGGGTTGCGAGATAGGTGACATCGAAGCTGCCGGCGTGGGTGCTGCCGTCGGCACCGACCAGTCCGGCACGGTCGATCGCAAAGCGGACGGGCAGATTCTGGATGGCCACGTCGTGGACAACCTGGTCATAAGCGCGCTGGAGGAATGTAGAATAGATGGCGCAGAAGGGACGCATGCCCTGCGCGGCAAGGCCGGCAGCAAAGGTCACCCCATGTTGTTCGGCGATGCCGACATCAAATGCCTTCTCTGGGTGGGCCTTGGCAAATCTGTCGACACCCGTGCCGGTCGGCATGGCTGCGGTAATCGCACAGATACGCGAATCGCTGTCGGCCAGTTTGGCAAGAGTTTCGCCGAAAACATTCTGATAGGCGGGCGGTCCGCCGCCCGGACCCTTGTTCTGCTTGCCGGAAACAACGTCAAACTGGGCGACACCGTGATATTTGTCAGCGGCTTCCTCGGCAAATTTATAGCCTTTGCCCTTTTCGGTCACGACATGGATCAGACAAGGGCCTTCTCCGGCATCGCGTACATTTTCCAGGACCGGGATCAGATGTTCCAGATTATGACCGTCGATCGGCCCGACATAATAGAAGCCGAGTTCCTCGAACAGGGTCCCGCCCATGGTCATGCCGCGGGCATATTCGTCGGTCTTGCGCGCCGCGTCGTAAAGACCCTTGGGCAGCTTGCGCGCGATGCGCCGCGCCAGTTGGCGCACGCCGAGAAATTCGCGGGAAGACACGATGCGGGCGAGATAGGCCGAAAGCCCGCCGACCGGCGGTGCAATCGACATGTCATTGTCATTGAGGATGACGACCAGCCGGTTGCCCGCGGCCTCGGCATTATTCATCGCTTCATAGGCCATGCCGGCGCTCATCGCGCCGTCGCCGATGACCGCAATGCCCCGGCCTGGCTTATCGTTCAGCTTGTTGGCGATCGCAAAGCCGAGCGCGGCGCTGATCGAG
Organism: Parasphingorhabdus flavimaris; assembly: GCF_013371215.1. Classification (GTDB taxonomy): domain Bacteria; phylum Pseudomonadota; class Alphaproteobacteria; order Sphingomonadales; family Sphingomonadaceae; genus Parasphingorhabdus; species Parasphingorhabdus flavimaris. Next base: position 62,957 of record NZ_JABWMH010000004.1, on the reverse strand, counting down.
GTCGAGCTATGCGCCGCACCAAAGGGATCATATTCGCTTTCCGACCGTTTGGTGAAGCCGGATAATCCGCCGCTCTGGCGCAGGGTTCTGATCCGGTCGCGACGACCGGTGATGATCTTGTGCGGATAGCATTGATGGCCGACATCCCAGATCAGGCGATCTTCGGGAGTATTGAAAACATAATGGATTGCGGTGGTCAGTTCGACCACGCCGAGACCGGCACCCAGATGGCCACCGGTGGTAGACACCGTGTCGATAACCTCGGCGCGCAGCTCGTCGGCAAATTGGCGGAGCTGGGCAGGTTTTAACTTACGCAAATCTGCTGGATAGGAGACGTCATCCAGCAATGGTGTATTCGAAACTGGCATATTCACTCCCTGATTGGTCCCAGCTTTAACGCCATCGCGGCGGTCTGTCGAACTTTCAGCAGCCTGCCTGTGAACCTATGCTGACAAATCGGATTGGTTAGCTGCATTTCTGGCAAATGCCGCGCACCTCGATCACCGGGCGGATGGAGTTAAAGCCCTCGCTTTTTGCCACCGTGCGCACTTGCTGGGACAGAGGGTCGTCGTCGATATGGGTTGCTTCGCCGCAGGTGTCGCAAACGAGGAAAATACAATCATGCGCGCAGCCCGGGTGGCTATTGGCAAGATAGGCATTGGCGCTTTCGACCCGCATCGCGAGATTGTTGGTCACGAATAGGTCGAGAATCCGGTACACGCTGTTCGGGGCGACGCGTTTGCCGCGTGCGGTAGAAACGAGCTCGGCTATGTCATAGGCAGAGGCCGGGCGGGAGAAACCTGCAAGCGCATCAAAGATAGCCGCCCTTGTATCGGTCCATTTCTCGCCGGATTTTTCCAGATTGTCACGTGCGGCATCTGCTAGAGATTCGCCGTGATGCTCATGATGATCATGTTTTCCCATAGGGATAATTTAGGGATGTTTGGCCGCAAGGGCAATGGGGAGCAGTTTAATGGGTGGCGCGGTAATTCAGATCATGGGCAAGTGCCAATATGCCCACACCGAGCATGGTATAAAGCACCTCAGCTCCGTTATGCCCGTTCTCGTGCCCGAGCGAGATCGCTCCGATCATGATTCCCAGTCCCAGACCGCCGATCGCCGCTGGCATCATATAACCATGATCCAGAACACCGCGACCGAGGGTGAACAGGCCGAGCGCAATCGCGATTCCCAGACCGATTTCATGAACCAGCGGGTCGAGCAGCATGCCGCCCGCCGAGGAAAGGATGGCGACTATAGCAATTGTCGAGACGCAGTGGACAAGACACAGGCCGGACACGAGCACGGCCACACGATCCCACAGGCCATCCCTGACCAAAAGACCATCTTTGTTCCACAATTTTGCTGCCGTAAACACGACTCACTGTCTCACTTGTTGCTTGCGTATGAGCGATATAGGGAGATGCGTGTTAAGATACAACATAACATTTTTGAAGTTTGTGGCTTTTTCCGGCCGGGGTCCCCGTTTCCGGTTGTCAGAACCCGGTTTTAATCGCAAATAGCGGCCGATGACGGACCAGAGCTCCTCGAAACAGCCAAATGATATGGCCACCGCCCGCCCGATAGCTATCGCAAACTGGCTTTATTCGGTCGCCTTTCTGGTATTCATCATGGTCGTTGTCGGCGGCATCACCCGGCTGACCGAGTCGGGGCTGTCGATAACCGAGTGGAAGCCGGTCACCGGAGCGTTGCCGCCGCTTAGCGAAGCGGACTGGTTGTCGGAATTTGCCAAATATAAGCAAATTCCCGAATATCTCGAAATCAACGGTCCGGCCGGCATGACGCTGGCGGATTTCAAATTCATCTATTTCTGGGAATGGGTTCACCGGCTGCTCGGACGGGTGATTGGCCTGGCCTTCGCGTTGCCGCTGCTCTGGTTCGCGGTCAAGCGGGCCATACCATCGGGCTATGGCTGGCGATTGCTCGCCTTGCTCGCGCTCGGCGGGCTTCAGGGCACAATCGGCTGGTGGATGGTCAGCTCGGGCCTGAGTGAACGGACCGATGTCAGCCACTTCCGGCTGGCGGTGCATTTGCTGACCGCGCTGTTCATCCTCGGCGGTCTGGTCTGGACCGCGCTCGACCTGCGTCAATTGGCGGCGGGAAATGCAAGGCCGGCCCGGGTGACGGGCCTCGGCTGGACGGTATTGGCCGTTCTGTTCATCCAGTTGCTGTTTGGCGCATATACGGCAGGTCTGAATGCTGGCTACGTGTCCAATACGTGGCCGTTGATGAACGACTATTTTGTCCCCGGCGGGATTGGCTGGGATAGCGGCTGGTGGGCTGCGCTGAATAATGATCCCTATCTGGTGCATTTCATCCACCGCTGGTGGGCATGGGTCGCTGTGGGATTCCTCGTGTTTCTCGCGCGAAAGGTGCGACCTATCGACCGAAGGGCTTCGGTCGCTGTTCACATTGCGTTCGGCACCCAGATATTGCTGGGCATCGCAACCGTGATGACCGGGATCAACATCCATCTCGCGGTGCTTCATCAGGCGGTCGGTGCTCTGGTCGTCGCTTCCACCGTCTGGGGCGTCCATCTGATCGGCCGCGAATCACGATGACCCGCTCGCTATCGCTGATCTATTCGACCTTTGGTTCCGAGGAGGAAGCGCGGGACGTCGCGAAGATATTGCTGCAGGAAAAGCTGATCGCCTGCGCCAATCATTTCCCTCCGATAGTGTCGCAATATGAATATCAGGGGGAGTTTCACGAAGATCGTGAGTTCCCCGTACTCTTCAAAACCTCAGGAAAGCTTGCAAAACCGGCGGGAGACCGCTTGCTGGCCCTGCATGGTTTCGAGACGCCTGCCATTCTTCACTGGAAGGCCGAGGCTTCGAATCCGGGCTATGAAAATGATTGTCGAGGCAATTGAAAAACCCCCTTCGGTAATATTATACCCGTCGGCTAAGCCCCGCTTTCGCTTGACTTGCCGCAAAAACAACGCCATTGGCGCCCCAGTCGGCCGGATCATCGCGTCCGGCTTTTATCATTTCTAAATCACATCATTCTCCCAGAAGGAGCAAACCCCATGAAGGGTATCACCAAACAGACCCAGTCGGCGAAGCCTGCTGAAGTCGAAAAAAAATGGCATATCGTTGATGCCACAGATCTGGTCGTTGGCCGGGTTTCGTCGATTATTGCCAATATTCTGCGCGGCAAGCACAAGCCAAGCTACACCCCGCACGTTGATTGCGGCGATCACGTCATCGTGATCAATGCTGAAAAGGTGAAGTTCACCGGCAACAAGACCAAGCAGAAAACCTATTACAAGCACTCCGGCCACCCCGGCGGCATCAGCGGTACCACTGCGGAAAAGATCCTCGAAGGTCGTTTCCCGGAGCGTATCATCGAAAAAGCTGTCGAGCGGATGATTCCGAAAGGCCCGCTTGGCTTCGCCCAGATGCGCGCGCTGCATGTTTTCGCTGGTACCGAGCATCCTTATGCCGGCCAGAACCCGGTGGCGCTCGACGTCGCTTCGATGAACCGTAAGAACAAGGTGGGCTCATAATGTCTGACGTAAAAACCGATCTCGCTGATCTAAAAGATATCGCTGGCCCGGCTGTTGTGGATGCACCAGTTGCTGCAGACGCCGAAGCTGAAACCGTGGTTGCTGAACCGCCCGTCTCGACCATGCCTTTGCGCGAGCAAGAGCTGGACAAGTTCGGACGTGCCTATGCGACCGGTCGTCGGAAAGACGCGGTTGCCCGCGTTTGGCTGAAGCCTGGCAAAGGCAAGATCACGGTCAATGGCCGCGATCAGGAAACCTATTTTGCGCGCCCGACCCTGCGTCTGGTCCTCAACCAGGTTTTCGCCATCACCGAGCGTGAAGGTCAATATGACGTCGAAGCAACCGTCAAGGGCGGCGGTCTTTCAGGACAGGCCGGAGCAGTCAAGCACGGCATTTCGCAAGCCCTGACCAAATATGAACCGGCTTTGCGGTCGGCAGTGAAAGCCGAAGGCTTTCTTACCCGTGACAGCCGCAAGGTTGAACGCAAGAAATATGGTAAGGCAAAAGCGCGTAAGAGCTTCCAGTTCTCCAAGCGTTAAGCGAAACCAGATCGATATTCGAAAAGGCGGCCTGCGGGTCGCCTTTTTTTTTGCTCGGCTATTGAGGCGGGCGCGGTCTTTGCGTGCGGGCCCGGGGTTGGATGATTGCTGCCCGGCTCGAGATGAAAAGAATTACGGTCGTGAGGATCGCAGAGATCAGCATCACCCAGGCGGCGCCGATTGTCCCGAATCTTGGCAGGAAAACCGCCAATAGCGCGCCAAGAGCGACCAGTCCGGCGAGTCTGGCGAACAGCGCATTGCGCGCGCGGCCAGCTGCCTGGAGCATGGGTTCCAGCCCAAGTCCGGCCAGACTGATAATGGTCGCTGCACCGAGCAGCAGCAAAATGGGGAAAGCGGCAAGATATTCGGGTCCGGATATCAGGGCTATCATATATTTGCCCAGCAGCAGCAGGCCGAGGAACAGCACCGCGCCGCTGATCGCGGAGACGCGCAGCGATCGCCAGAACAAGCCGCGCAATTCCCGTGACTGGCCGATCGCGAATAGTCGCGACAGTTCCGCAAACAACGGGCGGGCGAATACTTCGGAGAGGCGGTTGAGGCTGTTGGCGATCTGGTCCGCCAACCGGAACAGGCCAGCGGCAGCCGGGCCTACGAAGAAGCCGACAATGACCACCACCAGTCGCTCGCGCACGACGTTGACCAGATAGGCGAGGTTGGTGAACAGCAGAAATGCCAGAAATTCTTTCCGGTCAGGCGCTTCGACGGCAACGGTCGAGGCTTGCAGCGGATGCATGTCATGGCGGCGCCACACCATCACCCACATCACTACAAAGCTGATAAATTCAGACAATCCCCAGACGACCAGAAAACCCGTCATCGAGGGCAGGGTCAGATATAATATCAACGCGCCGACGAAGCGGACAATGGGGATTATCGCGTCGCCAAAGGCGTTGCCGCGATAGCGGTCCTGCGCACGCAAAATGCCAATGGGCGTCGAGCGGACCGATAGAAAGATGATCAGGCCATAGCCCATGATTGCCTGCACAACGGGGGCGGACCAGTTGAACTGGGAGGCCCCAAAGGGCAGCATCAGCCACAAGGCAACACAGGCCGCAATACCGCCCAGCAATTCGATCCAGAAGCTCTGCCATGACAGTTTCCGGAATTTCCGGTCCTGACCGGCCAAGAGATAGGGTACACCAAATTGCACCACCGCCTGCCAGGTCTGGAGCTTCAATATTGCAGCGAGAACCTGGACCGCGCCGACAATCACCATGAACTCGCCAAAACCGGCGACGCCCAGGGTGCGGGTCAAAATGGCGAGATAGAAGATGCTCAATATCGCGCCGACGCCCTTGGCAGAAAACAGCCAGCTGCTGTTACGAAAGACGCGGACAAGCGAATCTTCGCTGCGGGACCATTTGGAGAGCAAATTTCGCGACACAGGTTTCCACTTTTCGAATATATGATCCGGCGGCTGAGCCTGTCTTTATCTTAAAATCCAGCGATTTCCATGTTTCAATTGCCAAGCCTGTCTTGAAAAAGTCATATCCAATCCTCACAAGAACAGGATGAGCACTCGATTTGATGTGATTCTGCTTGCAGCGCAACGCGTGGGCGTCACCAACCCACTCGCGGAGGTCCATGGCGTCAGCCATAAATGTCTTATTCCAATCGCAGACCAAATCCTGATCAGCCGCACATTGGCATCGGTCTCGTCTCACCCTGGGTGCCGGGCCATCCATATTCTGATCGAACCGGACGGCGAGCTTGCGGTCCGGCCCGTCGCAGAAGCGTTCGCGAAAGCGGACCTGCCGATATATTTCATCGCTTCGGACAGTAATATTGCCGGTAGCGTGCTGCTTGGTTGTGAAAACGGGACAGGGCCCTTTGTTATTACAACCGCAGACAATGTACTCATCAAGCACGAGAGTATCGATCGGGTCGTGGAAATCATGGCCGCAGGGGCTGATGCGGTCGCTGCGCTGGCCAATAAAGATGATGTTCGCAGCATCCATCCTGCGGCCCAGCGGTTCTTTTACGAGTTTCGCGATCACGGCTATGCAAATTGCAACCTCTATGGGATCGCCAGCGAGCGGGCACTACACGCGGTGGAAATATTCCGCGAAGGCGGTCAGTTCATGAACCACCCCCGGCGTCTGGTGAACGCCTTTGGCCTGTTCAACATCCTGTTGATGCGCTTTGGCTGGGTAACCGTTGATAATGCCTTCCAGAGAATGTCAAAACGCTTTGGCATCACCATGCGCCGGGCACCGATAAGCGATGGTACGCAGGCCATCGATGTCGACAATGATCGCACATATCGGATCGTTGAAGCGGTGTTACAAAACCGCATCGACGATCTCAAAATTTGATTGTTTTGCCCTAGATTTTTGAATTATATTCCAGAACATAGCCAAGAGAATCAGTATGATGTCAAAATCTCCCGATGTGCTGCCGCTTGCGATTCCCGATGAAGCCAAAGAGCGGCTGAAATTCTTATATCTAGCGAAACATGCCCATTGGGGCGGCGGGATGCATCCCGAAGATGGCAATCACGCCATATATCATCACGAGGTTAGAACCAGTCTCGAAAGTCTTGGCATAAATCTCGCGGTCGAGGACAAGTACGACATATTGTTCGATCATCCGGGCGTGGATTTTGTCTTTCCATTGTTGAATCGGGGCGGCTTCGTGAACAGCGAAATGATGATTCCGCTGCTGTGCAACATGCACCGGATCGCCTATGTCGGTGCGATGCCCTTCATTCGCGGCGTGGGGGATGACAAATCGGTATCCAAGCTCGTCGCAACCCATGCCGGCGTTCCGACCGCGCCCTGGTTTTGCTACCGGCGCGGCGCCCCGGTGCTGGAGGCTGACTGTCCAACAGCCGAGCGCTGGGTCATCAAGCCGAATGCCAGTTCGGCGAGCTGGGGGATTTCGGATGCCTTTGATTGGGCCGGCGTCGCCAACGCCGTTGCCGGAATTCATGGCCAGGGTCACGATGCGATTGTTGAACCCTATCTCGATGGATATGACGTGCAGGCTGCCTTCATCAGTTCCGACGGACCCAAAGCGTTGCCGATGCTGATCTATGAACGGGAAGATACGCAGAAGCTCTGGACCTATTATGAAAAGCGCGATTTGGTGCCCAATACAGAGAAAGCGACTCTGAAACGCTTTGACGATCCGGAATTTGCTCCGCGGGTTCAGGAGATGGCGGAGCGGATTGCCCGTGAATTCGAGCCGTTTGACTATGGACGGATCGAGTTTCGGCTGGACAAGAAGACCGGCGAAGTCAATTTTATCGAGATCAATCTCAACTGCAATCTATGGTCCGAGAAGGTCGTGGCCAAATCGGCTGCGGCCGCGGGCTTCAGTCATGCGCAACTGCTCGAAACGATCATTGCGGAAGGCTTGAAGCGCAACGGCCTGATTGCTTGATCAACCGACAATGGAATTATTGGGTGGATTGCCGAGCGGGGGATGCTAGCTCGGCATCATGAACCAAGATAACCGATCCGCAGACATCACCAATTTCGTCACCCATCTGGAATGTTCCAAAACCGGAGAGGCCTTGCCCGCCGGAACCGTGCAAAACCTGTCACCAGCGGGTGCGCCGATATTGGTGCGCTATGATCTGGACGCGGTTGCCGGCGAATTGACCAAGGAAAAGCTCGCCAGCAGGCCTGCCGACCTCTGGCGCTATCGCGAACTATTGCCGGTCGCCAGCGCGACCAATATCGTTTCGCTGGGCGAGGATATGACGCCACTCGTCGCGCTCGACAATTCTCTCGGGTCCAATGTGATCGTCAAGGACGAAGGCCGTCTGCCGACCGGTTCATTCAAGGCTCGCGGGCTGGTCATGGCGGTGTCGATGGCGAAGGAACTCGGGCTGAAGCGGCTCGCGATGCCGACCAATGGCAATGCCGGAGCGGCAATGGCCGCTTATGCCCGGCGAGCCGGAATGGAAGCCTTTGTCTTTTGCCCCGACGACACGCCCGAGGTGAATGTCCGGGAGATCGCGTTGCAGGGAGGCAAGGTCTGGCGAGTGAACGGCCTGATCAACGACTGCGGCAAGATTGTCGCTGACGGCGAAGCGGAAATGGGCTGGTTCAATCTCTCGACCCTGAAAGAGCCTTACCGGATCGAAGGCAAGAAGACGATGGGACTCGAACTGGTCGAACAACTGGGCTGGGAAATGCCGGATGTGATTTTCTATCCGACCGGCGGCGGCACCGGCCTTATCGGCATGTGGAAGGCTTTTGACGAACTCGAAGCGATCGGCTTTATCGGATCCCGGCGGCCGCGGATGGTTGCGGTGCAGGCTACCGGTTGCGCGCCGATTGTCGATGCCTGGGAAAAGGGGCTCGACCACGCGCCATTGTGGGAAAATGCCAGTACGGTCGCCGCCGGTATCCGCGTGCCGGTGGCGATTGGCGACTTTCTGATATTGCAGGCGGTGCGCGAGTCCGGTGGTTTCGCGATTGCGGTCGAGGATGAAGCGATCATCGCGGCGCAACAGAGGATCGGGCAGGAAGACGGGCTTTTGCTCTGTCCTGAAGGTGCAGCGACCGCCGCTGCCTATCTGAAGGCGCTTGAGGACGGGCTGATCGGAAAGTCCGACCGCGCCGTGCTGTTCAACTGCGGCAATGGTCTCAAATATCCCATGCCCGCTGCTGATGCTGCGCTGGACCGCCATCAGCCGATCGACTGGAGCGCCATTGCCAGCGCCTGACCGGCTGGTTAAGGCTTAGAATATGAAGTGGCTTGTCATAATCTCTGTTTTGTTGCTGGCCTGCGCTGGCCTTGGCTGGTGGTTCGTCTCGCAACCAGGACCGAAGCAGCTTGATATCGCCAATAATATCATGCCCGGCGACAGCGATGCGAAGCTGCTGGTCGAGAACCAGATCTATGATCAGGAACTGGGCCTGGGGCTTAATATCTGGACGCCCAAAGGCATGACGACCGAACCGCTTCCGGTCATCATGTTCATCTATGGTGGTGGATGGCGTGACGGCGCCAAGGATCATTATGCATTCACCGGCAGGGCGCTGGCCAGTCGCGGGTATATTGTGGTGCTGCCGGATTACCGGCTGTTCCCCAAAACCCGCTTTCCCGGCTTTCTCGAAGACAGCGCCAAGGCTCTTGCCTGGGTCCACGACAATATTGGCGAACATGGCGGTGACAGCCGGCGGATATTCCTCTCCGGCCAATCCGCCGGAGCCTATAATGTCATGATGCTCGCGCTCGACCGGCAATGGCTGGGGCGCGAAGGCAAGTCACCGGACCTGATCAGGGGCGTCGCGGCGCTGGCCGGGCCCTATGATTTCTATCCGTTTGATTCCGAAACCACCAAGCAGAGCTTTGGCGAATTTCACAGGCCGGAGATGACTCAGCCGGTCAATTTCGTGCGGCCCGATGCGCCGCCACTCTGGCTCTCCAGCGGCGATAACGACACCAAGGTCAAGCCGCGCAACAGCAAGACCTTGCGGGACAAAATCCTCGAGGCGGGTGGCGATGCGGAATATGTCGAATATCCCGATATCGACCATCTCGAGATCATGATGGCGGTGGCCAAGCCGTTTCGCCACAAGGCGCCGGTGCTGGATGACATGGTGGCCTTTTTCGAACGCCACAAGTGATCGCATGAAATGATAGGCTCGCCGTTGTTTTTGCTGCGCAAAACGGTTGAGATAATGGCACTTCTTGGTTATGCCGATCCGCAGAACAAGGGAATCCGACAGACATGGCCACTTTCACGCTCCCCAAGAACAGCAAGATTCGCAAAACGGGCGAGTTGCACCAGGCGCTGACCGGCGGAAAGAAACGGCCGTTCAAAGTCTATCGCTATGACCCCGACAAGGGCGAAAATCCGCGCTACGACACGTTCGAGATCGACACCGACGAATGCGGTCCGATGGTTCTCGACGCCCTGATCAAGATGAAGTCGGAGCAGGACGCCACTCTGACCTTCCGCCGCTCTTGCCGCGAAGGGATCTGCGGGTCCTGCGCGATGAATATCAACGGCAAAAATGGCCTGGCCTGCACCACCGCGATCGAAGATTGCGGGAACAAGGTCACGATCACGCCATTGCCTCACATGGAAGTGATCAAGGATTTGGTGCCGGATTTCACCCATTTCTACGCCCAATATGCTTCGATCGAGCCCTGGCTCAAGACGGTCACGCCGACCCCTTCGGGCAAGGAACGGCTGCAATCGCCGGAAGATCGTAACAAGCTGGACGGACTGTACGAGTGCATATTGTGCGCCTGTTGCCAGACCAGCTGCCCGAGCTATTGGTGGAACAGCGACAAGTTCCTTGGTCCCGCCATCCTGTTGCAAGCCTATCGCTGGCTGGCGGACAGCCGCGACGAAATGACCGGTGAGCGGCTCGACGAACTGGAAGATCCGTTCCGGCTCTATCGTTGCCACACAATCATGAACTGCGCCAATGCCTGCCCCAAGGGTCTGTCCCCGGCCAAGGCAATTGCCGAAATCAAGAAGATGACCGCCGCGCGCGCAGTTTGAACCGCTGGCAGGCTGTTCATGACTGAAGCGGAGCGTAATTTTGAAATCAGCAATCCCGATCCGGACTATCCGGGTTGGTACACATGGGTGCTGAACGATCCCGATTGCTATAATAGTTTTCTCGGAAAATTGATTGTCCGGCGCGGTGGCGACGGGCTGGGCGATGATATCGCGCGGGTCCGCATGTTCCCGGAACGCAAGCACCGCAATCTGGGCGATGTCGTGCATGGCGGCACGATGATGGGCTTTATCGACTGTTCGCTGTTCGCCGCGATGCGGGTCTTCGAACTCGGACCATCCGGCTATGCCGTGACGCTGGAATTGCAGACCCATTTTATCGGTGCCGCGCGAATGACCGAACCACTGGAAGCGCAGGTGGAAATAACCCGGGAAACCGGCCGTTTTCTGTTCATGCGCGGACTGGTGGTGCAGGGCGCAGAGGGTGAGGACAATATGGCTTCGTTCACCGCCATCGTCAAAAAGGCGCCGCGCCAGAAAACAGATATGCAATGAGCGCATTCTACCAGCGCTATCAGGCGCTGATTGCGCAAGGCGAACTCAAGCCTGATGCCGATCAGGACGATTGCGCGAAACAACTCGCCCGGCTGCAGAAAGAGCTCGAAGCCGTGCCGCCTCGGGGCAGCATTCTGTGGCGCACCTTTGGCAAGAAGCCGCCCGCTCCCAAGGGCATCTATATGTGGGGCGGGGTCGGTCGTGGCAAGTCGATGCTGATGGATCTATTTTACAACAATCTCGACATCCGCCGGAAGAAACGCGCCCATTTCCATGAGTTCATGCTCGATGTTCACGCGAGAATCAGGGAGGAGCGCAAGAAGGAACTTGGCGATCCGATATTGCCGGTTGCCGCTGCCTTGGCCAGCGAGGCGCGCTTTCTCGCCTTTGACGAAATGGTGGTCAACAACAGCGCCGACGCGATGATCATGTCGCGGCTGTTTACCGGGCTGGTCGAGGCGGGCGTGACGATTGTCACCACTTCGAACCGTCCGCCGGACGACCTTTACAAGGACGGTCTCAACCGCGAGCATTTTTTGCCGTTTATCGAACTGCTCAAGACCCGGCTCGAAGTAATATCACTGAACGGTCCGACCGATTACCGGCGCGAGCGTCTGGGCGATGTCGATCTTTGGCATGTGCCCAACGGAGAGGCCGCAACAAAGGCGTTGAGCGAGGCCTTTTTCCGCCTCACCGACTATCCGCCCGAGGACCGTGAGCATGTTCCCTCCGCAGAAATCGCGGTGCCGGGCGGCCGGTTGCTGACCGTTCCGAAATCGCTGAAAGGCGTGGGTGTGTTTTCGTTCAAGCGTTTATGCGCTGAGGCGCGCGGTGCGCAGGACTATCTGGCGATTGCGCGCCATTATCACAGCGTCATCATCGTCGGAATACCGGTGCTGTCCAAGGAGAATCGCAACGAGGCCGCGCGCTTTGTCACTCTAATCGACGCACTCTACGAATATCGGGTCAAGCTGCTCGCCAGCGCCGACGCAGAGCCCGATGCGCTATACCCTGCGGGTGACGGTTCCTTCGAGTTTGAACGCACTGCTTCGCGGTTGCTGGAAATGCAATCGGACGAATATCTTGCCCTGGGCCACGGAGCGGGCGTCTAGAGCAGACTCAGGCTGTCCAGATCGATGGCCATCTGGGCCGGCCGCTCGGCCATCGCCGCAAACATCCGGTCTCCGCGCTCGGTCCGTTCGACGTGGAGCGAGGCGTTGATCGCCATGATGAAGCCGGAAAAGGCGTGACGGCGATATTCGGTCCAGAATTTGTCGAAATCGGGCGCGTCGGGCCGCAGGGCCAAATAGGCCCGGACCAGATTTTCCTCATGCCGCCGCCGGTCGGCCGGGTCGGCAAAGCTGGTCCCGGTCAGATAGGCGACGTCATTGGCCGGGTTGCCCAGAGAGCAGGTTTGCCAGTCGACCAGGGCCGCGATACGGCCGTCATCGTGGAAGAGGATGTTGTCGAGCCGCATGTCGCCGTGTGTGATCGCCTGCTGTTCGGGAGGATGCGCGATATAGGTCCCGATCCCGTCAACCAGCTGCTGGCCGAGGTCCAGTATATCGGGCGACAGCAAGGACGAGAAGCGCTCGCGAAACAGCGGATAGCCGGCCGCCAGACTTTTCTCGAGAAACTGGGCATTGCCTTCGCCATGACCGAGCCATGGAAGATTTTCGAAGCCGGCTGGCGGTTTGAAACTGTGGAGAGCGGCGGCTTCGGCCAGTGACGTTTCCACCTGGATCAGCAATGCTCCCGCCAGTTGGTCGCCCTGCGACGCGGGGGCCATGTCCTCGAGCAGCAGGACGAATTCCTGTTCATTCTCGGCAATGTCGGCGTGATAGGATTTCGGGCAGAGTGCATCGCAATGGTCCGCGACGTCCCGATACCAGCCGACCTCCATATCATAGAGATGAAAGATCGCGGCGGCTCCCCGGCTGACCGGGTCGGCGCTCGGGCATTTGGCGATGAAAGTCGCGGGATGGCTGCCTTCTGTCCAGTCGCAGGTGAACCGATAGCTGTCGCAGACCTGGCCGGTGCCGACCGGTTCGTGGCTCAGGGATATAAGCGACCCCGGGGCGGCGTCGAAAACCTGCTCGACAAAGGCGGTATCGAATTCTTCGGGACGGACGGGGAAGCGGCGGCTCATGCTGCGGGGTCCATCAGCCCGGTCAGGCCGCTGGTTGCGTGGGGACCGATGAACAATTGCTCGACCACACCGATGCCCCGATGTTCGGTGCCGTCAACCGTCAGCACGGTGTCGCTGAGCGCCTGGATATGGATAGTGGTCATGTCGATCGCCGGAGCGGGGTCGAGGGTGATGACATCGTGGGCGACCTCGAGATCGCCGTGATCCATCCCGTGGCCCCAGACCGGGTGGAGATAGCCGAGGCCCGACATATAGAATGTCCGGGCGGCATCGCCCGTGCGGGGCGTGATCGAGAGCGATCCGTTGCCGGTCTCAAGCCGCACCTGCCTGATGCGGCGAGAGCCGCTGTGATAGGCGAGATCGATCGTCTCGGGTTCGAACTCGATTGCGCTTCCTCCAATCGAATCGACCACCCCGCGGCGGTTCCAGGCCTTTCCTTCGCCGTCGTCGTTGCTGTGGAAAAAGCAGGCGTGCTGGTCAAAATTGAGCGGGGTCCATAGCCACCAGAATTGCGGAAAGGCTCCGGCTGGCGGCGGCTGCGACTCCGCGGCGCCGATCGCCCTGATCCCCCAGCTGCGGTCCCGGGTGCCGCGGCAACTGGCGATATCGATATCCTGACCATCGACGGTGATCGTCCCCGACCAGTCGCCGTTCTGGGTCATTCTGGTATAGTCCATCTGCAGTCGCGGGCCGTCGCGCCGGATGAAGCGGGGTTCTTCGATCGGCTGGTGGCGGGCAGTGAAGCGGATGTCGGCGGTGATCGCGCTGTCGTTGCCTGCGACTGTCAGGTGGAGCCGCTGGAGCGGTTCGACGATCGTGATCGTGATGGGGCCGACGGTCAGATCAAGCCGCTCGCTGGACATTCTCTTCGAGGCGCGGAGATTGTGCTGCTTGCCGTCGATTGAGACACAAAAGGCGGCGTCCATGATGTCCAGCTGGGGGTAGGCACCGAGTGCTGCAGCGAAGAATATCTTGCCGTCAGGCGAATAGCCGTTGAAGAAATAGCGGTCGTAGAAGTTCCGGTTTCCGCCCGATAGCGCCATTGGTTCGGGCGTCTGGTGCAGCGGATAGTCGTCGCCTTTTGTCAGCATGTTGCATCCTCTTTTTCTTGCATCATGGCATTTCAATTTCGCTTTGCAACGCAAAAGATTGGAAGAATTGGAAGCATGTTTACTGTTCTGCGTCATCCTGAACTTGTTTCAGGACCCGGGAGACGGAGAGCCGTTGGAGGTCCTGAAACAAGTTCAGGATGACGAGGCTAAGCCACTACAATTGCTATTGAGAACTAATTGCAAAGATAGCAGGTAAAATGATGCTTTCTCCGGTTGAATTTGTCTTAATTGCGGCCTAATCCGGTCGTTAATATCCTTTTCCGACTCTATTCTATCAGGAGAATTTCCCACATGGCCCGTAACAAGATTGCGCTGATCGGCGCAGGCATGATCGGCGGCACGCTCGCCCACCTCGCAGCTTCCAAGGAAATGGGCGATGTCGTCCTGTTCGACATTGCCGAGGGCATGCCAGCGGGCAAGGCGCTCGACCTGAGCCAGGCCGCTCCGGTCGACGGGTTCGACAGCAATCTCAAGGGCACCAATGACTATGCCGATATCGCCGGCGCCGATGTCATCATCGTGACCGCCGGTGTTGCGCGCAAGCCCGGCATGAGCCGCGATGACCTGATCGGCATCAACCTGAAAGTGATGAAGGCGGTTGGCGAAGGCATTGCTGCCAATGCGCCCGACGCTTTCGTCATCTGCATCACCAACCCGCTCGACGCGATGGTCTGGGCCTTGCGCGAATTTTCCGGACTGCCGCACAACATGGTAGTCGGCATGGCCGGCGTGCTCGACAGCGCCCGCTTCCGCCACTTCCTTGCCGACGAATTCAATGTCAGCGTCGAAGACGTCACCGCCTTCGTTCTCGGCGGCCACGGCGACACGATGGTTCCGGTTCCGGCTTACTCGACGGTCGCCGGTATCCCGATCCCCGATCTCATCAAGATGGGCTGGACCACGCAGGAAAAAATCGACGCGATCGTCGACCGCACCCGCAAGGGCGGCGGCGAGATTGTCGGCCTGCTCGGCAACGGCTCGGCTTATTATGCTCCGGCAACCAGCGCGATCATGATGGCGGAAAGCTACCTCAAGGACAAACGCCGTGTCCTGCCAGCCGCTGCGCATCTGACCGGCCAATATGGCGTTGACGATCTCTATGTCGGCGTGCCGGTCATCATCGGCAAGAACGGTGTCGAGAAGATCATCGAAATCGAACTGAGCGAAGAGGCCCAGGGCAATTTCAACGTGTCGGTCGATGCGGTGAAGGAATTGCTGGTCGCCTGCAAGGGGCTGGATAGCTCACTGGCTTAAGGGCAAATTGCATCCCGGTAAAAATCGGGATTTTTGCTACAACGCAGCGCGCTGGGAAGATTGTTCCAGCTTTCGCTGGAATGACGAGAAAGTAATTTTATGAGCATTTTGATCGACAAGAATACCAAGGTCATCACCCAGGGCATGACCGGCAACACTGGCACGTTCCACACCGAACAGGCTTTGGCTTATGGCACGCAGATGGTTGCGGGCGTTACGCCGGGCAAGGGCG
Organism: Parasphingorhabdus flavimaris; assembly: GCF_013371215.1. Lineage (GTDB taxonomy): Bacteria > Pseudomonadota > Alphaproteobacteria > Sphingomonadales > Sphingomonadaceae > Parasphingorhabdus > Parasphingorhabdus flavimaris. The sequence goes on along the minus strand of NZ_JABWMH010000004.1, from coordinate 47,136 downwards.
GCACGACCCATATCGGATTGCCGAACTATAACACCGTGGCGGAAGCCAAGGATGCTACCGGCGCGACGGCTTCGGTTGTCTATGTTCCACCTCCGTTCGCGGCGGACTCGATCCTCGAGGCAATCGATGCCGAAATCGAGCTGATTGTTGCGATTACCGAGGGCGTTCCGGTGCTTGATATGGTCCGCGTAAAGCGCGCGCTGCAGGGCAGCAAGTCGCGCCTGATCGGCCCCAATTGCCCCGGCGTCCTGACCCCCGACGAATGCAAGATCGGCATCATGCCCGGCAGCATCTTCATGAAGGGCTCGGTCGGCGTGGTCTCGCGTTCCGGTACCTTGACCTATGAAGCGGTGCACCAGACCACAGCGGTTGGCCTTGGCCAGACCACAGCGGTCGGCATTGGCGGTGATCCGGTCAACGGCACCAACTTCATCGACGTGCTCGAACTGTTCCTGGCCGACGACGAAACCAAGTCGATCATCATGATCGGTGAAATCGGCGGCAGCGCGGAAGAAGAAGCGGCGCAGTTCATTGCTGACGAAGCCAAGAAGGGCCGCAGCAAGCCGATGGTCGGCTTTATCGCCGGTCTCACCGCACCTCCGGGACGCCGCATGGGCCATGCCGGCGCGATTGTTTCGGGCGGCCAGGGCGGCGCGGAAGACAAGATCGCGGCGATGGAAGCCGCGGGCATCCGCGTTTCGCCTTCACCGAGCGAATTGGGCACGACGCTTGATGCGATGCTGAAAGAGCTGGTCTAGATTACTGGGCCCTCTGCGCAAGCAGAGGGCCACCCTCCCCCCAAGGAAATGATCATGGGTTTTGAAGGTCAAGAGTTTCTCCAATCCGAAAAAGAAGCAGGCCCCAGCTGGCAGCGCAAACATTGGCCGCTCGATGATGCCGACGAGCTGAACAGCGCGCTCGATCCCACGCAAATGGGCGTCGAGATCAAGGCAGCCGCCGAGAAATCCGGCAAATCGATGTCCGACGCCGAAGTGGCGCTCGCAGCCGAAAAATCGATTCGGGCGATGATGCTGATCCGGACCTATCGGGTGCGCGGGCATCTCGGTGCCAATCTTGATCCCCTGGGCCTGTCCAAGCTGGAAGAACCGGCTGACCTGACCCCCGAATTCCACGGCTTCACCGCTGCTGAAATGGACAAGCCGATTTTCCTCGGCGGCGTATTGGGATTTGAAACCGCGACCATCCGGGAAATCGAAGCGGTGCTGCGCGCCAATTATTGCGGCTCGGTCGGGCTGGAATATATGCACATTGCCGATATCGAGGAACGGCGCTTCCTGCAGGACCGGATGGAAGGCAAGGACGCCGAGATCCACTTCACACCGGAAGGCAAGAAGGCGATCCTCAACAAGGTGATCGAGGGCGAGGAATATGAGAATTTCCTCGGCAAGAAATATGTCGGCACCAAGCGCTTCGGTCTCGATGGTGGCGAATCGATGCTGCCGGCGCTGGAAAATGTCATCAAATATGGCGGCCAGTCCGGCGTGCGCGATATCGTCTACGGCATGGCCCATCGCGGCCGGCTGAACATTCTCGCCAATGTCATGGCCAAGCCTTACAAGGTCATCTTCCACGAATTCCACGGCGGATCGGCCAATCCCGATGATGTCGGCGGCTCCGGCGATGTGAAATATCATCTCGGAACATCCTCCGACCGCGAATTTGACGGTATCAATGTCCATATGAGCCTGGTGCCCAATCCGTCGCATCTCGAAGCGGTCGATCCGGTGGTGCTCGGCAAGGTCCGCGCCCAGCAGGTTGCGCGCGACGATCTCGAAAAGCATGACCAGGTTCTGCCGGTTCTGATCCACGGCGACGCCGCCTTTGCCGGACAGGGCATTGTCTGGGAATGTCTCGGCTTCTCCGGCATCCGCGGCTATAATACCGGCGGTTGCATCCATTTCGTGATCAACAACCAGATCGGTTTCACCACCAGCCCGCAATTCGCGCGCTCCTCGCCTTATCCGTCGGATGTCGCCAAGGGCGTGCAGGCACCGATTTTCCACGTCAACGGCGACGATCCGGAAGCGGTGACCTTTGCCTGCAAGATCGCGATAGAATTCCGCCAGCGTTTCGGCCGGGATATCGTCATCGACATGTGGTGCTATCGCCGCTTTGGTCACAATGAAGGCGACGAGCCAAGCTTCACCCAGCCGATCATGTATGCAGCGATCAAGAAACACCCCAAGGTCAGCAAGCTTTACGAAGCGCGGCTGGTCGAGGAAGGCGTGATCGATGCCGATTGGGGTGACAGCACCCGCAACGCTTTTGCCGAACATCTCGAAACCGAATTCCAGGCGGCAGCGACCTACAAGGCCGACAAGGCCGACTGGTTTGGCGGTCGCTGGCAGGGGCTGCATATTCCGGCCGATCCGGAAACCGCTCGTCGCAACGCCGACACCGCGATCGACACGAAATTGTTCGACAGTCTTGGCCGGACGCTGACCACGGTTCCCGAAGGTCACAAGATTCACAAGACTCTCGGCCGCGTACTCGAAGCCAAGGCTGCGATGTTCAAGACCGGAGAGAATTTCGACTGGGCAACCGGCGAAGCGCTGGCTTATGGCGCGCTGGTTTCGGAAGGCTATAATGTCCGCCTGTCCGGGCAGGACAGCGGGCGCGGAACCTTTTCCCAGCGCCACGCGGTCTGGGTCGATCAGGAAACCGAAGAAAAATATGTGCCGCTCAGCACCGTGCGTCACGGCCGGTTTGAAGTGCTCGACAGCCCGCTTTCCGAATATGGCGTGCTCGGTTTCGAATATGGCTATGCCGGCGCCGATCCGAAAACACTCGTGTTGTGGGAAGCGCAATTTGGCGATTTCGCCAATGGCGCGCAGATCATGATCGACCAGTTCATTGCCTCCGGCGAAGCCAAATGGCTGCGCGCGAACGGGCTGGTGATGCTGCTGCCCCATGGCTATGAAGGCCAGGGGCCGGAGCATAGTTCGGCGCGGCTGGAACGGTTCCTGCAGCTTTGCGCGCAGGATAATATCCAGGTCGCCAATATCACCACGCCGGCCAATTATTTCCATGTCCTGCGCCGCCAGATGCTGCGTAGCTTCCGCAAGCCTTTGATCATCATGACGCCGAAGTCGCTGTTGCGGCACAAGATGGCGGTGTCGAAGGCGGAGGATTTCCAGGGCGATCATCATTTCATGCGGATATTGTCCGATACCAATCCACCCGCGGACAAGGATGTGAAACGTCTGGTGCTCTGCTCGGGCAAGGTCGCCTATGACCTTATCGAGGCGCGCGATGCCGCCGGCGACAAGAATACCGCGATCATCCGCATCGAACAGCTTTATCCGTTCCCCGGCGAACCTCTGGTGGTCCGTCTCAAGCGGATGAAAAATCTCGAGACGATGGTCTGGGCGCAGGAAGAGCCAAAGAATAACGGCAGCTGGCATTTCGTCCGCCGTTATCTGGAAAAGGCCCTGACCCTGGCCGACGTCGGGCCACGCGACCCGGTCTATGCCGGACGCGCCGCCTCGGCTTCGCCGGCAACCGGACTGGCAAGCCGCCACAAGCAGCAGCAGGAGCAGCTGATCGCCGAGGCCCTGGGGCATGAAGCGCAATAAGATGTAAGGGCCGTTCTCCTGTCTCGGCAGGAACATGACAAGCTACGAAAGCAGAGTGAATATTATGGCAATAGAAGTAAAAGTCCCGGTTCTGGGCGAATCGATTACCGAAGCAACCTTGGGCGAATGGCTCAAGCAGCCCGGCGATGCGGTTGCCGCCGACGAACCGATTGCCAGCCTCGAAACCGACAAGGTCGCGCTGGAAGTACCCGCGCCGGAAGCTGGCGTGATGGGCGCGCATCAGGTTGCTGTGGGCGATACCGTCGAAGTCGGCGCGATCATCGCGACGATCGAGGCAGGAAGCGGCGCGGCGAGCGCAGCCAAATCCGCTCCGGCTCCGGCCCCGGCCAAGGCAGAAACCAGGAGCGAGGCAAAAGCGGGCGAGCCCGATGCATCGATCACCCTGTCACCATCGGTGCGCCGTCTGGTGCTCGAACATGGTGTCGATCCGAGCCAGATCAGCGGGACCGGCAAGGATGGCCGCCTGACCAAGGCCGATGTCGAACAATATGTGAAATCCGGTGCCCAGAGCAGTCAGCAGGCCCCGCTCGCGGAAAAGGGAACGGCAAAGGGAGCCCAGACCCCGCCGGAAACCTCATCGACCGGCAACCGCAACGAAGAGCGTGTCCGCATGACCCGCTTGCGCCAGACCGTCGCACGGCGGCTGAAAGAGGCGCAGGATACGGCGGCGCTGCTGACCACGTTCAACGATGTCGACATGACCGCGGTGATCGAAACCCGCAGCAAGTACAAGGACCTGTTCGCCAAGAAACACGGCGTGAAGCTCGGCTTCATGGGCTTTTTCGTCAAGGCGGCCTGCATGGCCCTGAAAGACGTGCCTTCGGTCAACGCGCAGATCGATGGCGACGAAATCGTCTATCATGATTATGCCGATATTTCGGTCGCGGTCAGCGCGCCCAACGGTCTGGTCGTTCCGGTGATCCGCAACGCCGAAGCGATGAACTTTGCCGATGTCGAGAACACGATCGGTGATTTCGGCAAGCGCGCCAAGGACGGATCGCTGACGATGGCCGACATGCAGGGCGGGACCTTCACCATCTCCAACGGTGGTGTGTTCGGCTCGCTGATGTCGACGCCGATCATCAACCCGCCGCAGTCAGCGGTGCTCGGCCTGCACCGGATCGAGGATCGCGCCGTGGTCGTGGATGGCGAGATTGTTATCCGTCCGATGATGTACATGGCGCTCAGCTATGACCATCGTCTGATCGACGGTCGCGAGGCGGTGACCTTCCTGGTGCGGATAAAGGAAGCGATCGAGGATCCGGCGCGGCTTTTGATTGATTTGTAAGACGACAAACCATTGCTCGTCATGCTGAACCAGATTCAGCATCTCGGGAGGTCCTGAAACAAGTTCAGGATGACGGAATGAGAGACAGAATATGACCGACAATTTTGACTATGATCTTCTGGTAATCGGCTCCGGGCCCGGCGGTTATGTCGCGGCTATCCGGGCGGCTCAGCTCGGTTTGAAGACCGGCTGCATCGAGAGCCGCGAGACACTGGGCGGCACCTGCCTCAATGTCGGCTGTATCCCGTCCAAGGCGATGCTGCACGCGTCCGAACTCTATCACGAAGCCCATAGCGGCGCGCTCGAGAAATTCGGCGTCAAGCTGACCGGCGCGAAGCTGGACCTGAAGCAGATGTTGTCCGAGAAGCTGAAGGCGGTTGAAGAACTGACCGGCGGTATCGCGTTCCTGTTCAAGAAGAACAAGGTCGACTGGATCAAGGGCCGCGGCGCGTTTGAAAATGCCAATACAGTCAAGGTCGGAGAAAAGAGCTACACGGCCAAGAATATCCTGATCGCCACCGGTTCTTCGGTCACCCCGTTGCCGGGCGTCGAGATCGACAATGACAAGCATGTCGTGGTCGATTCCACCGGCGCGCTCGAACTGCCCAAGGTTCCCGGCCATATGGTCGTGATCGGCGGCGGCGTGATCGGGCTGGAACTGGGTTCGGTCTGGCTGCGGCTTGGCGCGAAAGTCACGGTGGTGGAATATCTCGACCAGATATTGCCCGGCATGGATGGCGATATCCGCAAGGATGCGGCGCGCATTTTCAAGAAACAGGGCTTTGATATCAGGACCGGGACCAAGGTCACCGGCTGCACCGTCAAGGGCAAGAAGGCGACCCTCACCATGGAACCGGCCAAGGGCGGCGACAGCGAGACGCTGGAGGCCGATGTCGTGCTGGTGGCGATTGGCCGCAAGCCGAATATCGACGGGCTCGCACTCGAAAAATCCGGCGTCGAAACCAACGACCGCGGCCAGATCGAGGTCGGCCATGATTTCCAGACGGATGTTGCCGGTGTCTATGCGATCGGTGATGTAACTCCCGGCCCGATGCTCGCGCACAAGGCCGAGGATGAAGGCATTGCGGCGGCCGAATTTATCGCCGGACAGCAGGGCATCGTCAATCACGACCTGATCCCCGGTGTCGTCTATACCTATCCCGAAATTGCCAGCATCGGCAAGACCGAGGAAGAGGTAAAGGACAGTGGCACCGAATATAAGGTCGGGAAATTCCCCTTCGCCGGCAACAGCCGCGCCAAGACCAACCGCGATACTGACGGCTATGTGAAGGTCATTGCGGACGCGGAAACCGATCGCGTGCTGGGCGCCCATATCATCTCGTCGCTCGCCGGCACGATGATCGCCCAGGTCACCCAGGCGATGGAATTCGGCGCGACCAGCGAGGATATCGCCTATACCTGCCACGCCCATCCGACCCATTCGGAAGCGATCAAGGAAGCGGCAATGGCGGTGCAGGGCAAGCCGATCCATATCTAGTCGACGAGCGGAGGGGAAAAAGATGCATCGGCTTACCCTCTTCCTTTCCCTGCCGCTATTGCTGGCCGCATCTCCGCCCGTCACGCTGTCGAGCAATCTGCTGGAGATATCGGGTGCCTGGGCGGGCGCCATCGGAAAATTGGCCCGCATCGACGCAAGCCTGATAGCGCAAACATCGGCTCACCGGGCCGAATCCGACAGCTGTCAGTCGCGAGGCGGGAAAGAAATGGCTCGCGCGCTCTATAGTTGCTTGCCGTTATTGGAGATTTTTCACGCTTTTGAGCCGATGCGTCTGAACGTCATGACCAGAGAATGTCTGCGCGATCCTGACAGCCTGGTGAGCAAGGATTTTGCCATAAAGTCGCAGCGGTTTTTTGCCCTGACGGAGGGACGACGATATCCGGCGGCTGATGTCGCCATCGTTCATACGCATCTCATTCGGGCGCTCGTCTTCGAATCCAGGCAATCCCGGGAAGCGGCCATAGCGGAACTGGACGCTGCCATCGATGTGATCGCGTCCACCAAGATCGCCGATCCTGCCTTTGATATTCGTGAGGCTTTGTCGGAGCGCAAAGCCTTGCTCGCTGGACTTCCATGAAGCATCATAAACTCATGCGCTGGCACGTTTGGCTCGGGTGGCTGATCGGGGTGCCGATCATCATCTGGACCGCGAGCGGATTGCTGATGGTGGCCCAGCCGATCGAAAATGTCCGTGGCAATCATTTGCGTAGCGAAGCACCCATGCTGGATGCGATCCGGCCGGTCGTGCCCCTGCTGGAGGGCCGCACGGCCAAGAGCCTGACCTTGCAGCAAAATGATGCCGGTCCGTTCTGGGTGATTGCCTATGCAGACGGCGGCAAGCGGCGGGCGGATGCTCTGACCGGAGCGTTGCTGCCGCCGGTTTCAGCTGCCGAGGCGGATGCCATCGCCCGGGCGGCGCGAGCGGACAGCGCTGCAATCCGCTCGGTGACACGCTTCGATGCCGGCAACGCACCGAGCGACCAGCGCAGCGGGCGGCCCGCTTGGCAGGTCGCGTTCGACGATGATGCGCGCTTCTATATCGATGCCGATACCGGCGAGCTGCTTGCGGTGCGGACGAAATTCTGGCGGGTGTTCGATTTCATGTGGGGCCTGCATATCATGGACCTGCAGACGCGCGAAGATACCAGCCACCCGATATTGATCGGATCGGCTGCGCTCGCCCTGACGGGATCAATTCTCGGATTTGTCCTGCTGTTCACCCGGCGCAGGCGCAAGCGGAGCATATCGTCATGAATTCCACCATTTTATATAGCGCGCTGGGATGGCTCGACCTGTTCGGTATCGCGGTATTCGCGATTTCCGGTGCGCTGGTCGCAGCGCGCAACCGCCAGACCTTGGTTACCTTCGGCTTTTTCGCGCTCGTTACAGGCGTTGGCGGCGGTACGGTCCGCGATTTGTTGATCGGTGCGCCAGTCTTCTGGGTCCAGGACGCCCGCGTACCCATCCTGTGTCTGGGGATTGCCCTGCTGGTCTGGCTGACACCGGTCAAATTCTGGCGACCCGCGGCGGTCGACTGGTTCGACGCGATCGGACTGGCGGCTTATTCGGTTTTCGGTGCGGCCAAGGCGATGCAACTGGGCATCGACCCGGTTCCCGCCGCGATCATGGGGATCATCACCGCGAGCGTCGGCGGGGTGATCCGTGACCTGATCTCGGGAGAACCGTCGATCATTATCCGGCCGGAGCTTTATGTGACCGCCGGCGCGCTCGCTGCTTCGGTATTCGTCCTGCTGGTGCAGACCGGGGTGCAGGGATTTGTCGCCGCGCTGATCGCCTTTACCGCCGGATTTGCGTTGCGCGCCCTGGCAATCGTCAAGGGTCTGTCGCTACCCGCCTATCGCGGCGCCGAAGAGAAGGAATAAGCGAGCAGCCGATCTATCCATTTGGCAGATGCCTGGCTGTTCCGGTGCACGCCGGTGCCGCATTCGAGGCACAGGGCCTGGACATCTTCGCGCACCAGCAGACCCTGGGCGGCGGCCATTGCCTGGCCGACAATCGCCTTCTGGCGTTGGGCAGCCCAGCCGATGACGCCGGTTACCGGAGCGCCTTCCTGCCGGACAAAGGGAATGCCATCAAAGGGGAGCCAGGAGAGGCCGACCTTCGGGTCGAGATATTGCGCATGATATTCGCCCTTTTCGAGACCCGCCCGTTTGGCCGCTTCCGCAAGGGCCTCGGTCATGCCGCCAAAGCCGTCGACCAGGCCGAGCTGCCGCGCGGTGCCGCCGTCCCAGACGCGGCCCTGTCCGATGCTGTCGACCTCGGCCGGCGTCTTGCCGCGTGCTTCGGAAACCAGCGTCACGAAATCGCGATAGCTGTTTTCCACGCCCGACTGCAGGACCAGATTGAGATCCTCGCTGAAGCCGCCGACAAAATCCGGTTCGCCGGACAAGGGGGTGGTCTGGACGCCGTCGGCGGTGACACCCCATTTGGCGAGCGCTTTTTCAAAGCTGGGCAGAACCGCGAACACACCGATCGACCCGGTAATCGTATCCGGCTCGGCGAAAATATGGTCGCCGGCAGCGGCAATCCAGTAGCCGCCGCTGGCCGCGACATCGCCCATCGAAATGACGATCGGCAGCTTCTTTTTCTTTGCTTGCAGCAGCGCCAGGCGGATTTCCTCGCTGGCAAAGGCTGAGCCACCGGGTGAATCGACCCGGACCACCAGCGCCCTGATCTCGTCTTCGTCCAGCGCCTTGTAAATCTGTTCGGCGATGCGGCCGCTGGCGGCCTTGCCCGTTCCGCTCTTGCCGCCGATGATTTCGCCGGCGACTGTGATCACACCGATGGGCGAACCCTTGGTCTCAACCGGATTTGCGGCAACATAGTCGTCATAGTTGATGCTTTTGAAACTGTCGGGTGCGGGGGTCTCGTCCACGCCGACCTTGTCCGCAACAAACCGGTCAAAAGCGGTCTTGTCGGCGAGCTTGTCGACCAGTTTCTGCCTGATCGCGACCGAAGCAATATCGCCACCTGCTGCGGTGATGAAAGCGGCAGGATCATCGGCAAAGGGCTGGATCACAGCCTGGGGCCGCGCCTTTTTCACTTCGGCAAGCCAGCTGTCCCACAGCACGCCGTAGAGCGCTTCGGATGCTTCCCGCGATTCCGGCGACTGGTCGGCGCGCATATAGGGTTCGACGGCGCTCTTGTAGGTGCCGACGCGGTAGATATTGGCGGTCACGCCGAGCTGATCGATCAGGCCCTTGTAATAGAGGCGGTTGCCGCCGGGGCCGGCGAAGATAATTCCGCCCATCGGGTCCATCCAGATTTCGGTGGCATGGGCCGCCAGCTGATAGCCGTCATCGCCGAAGAAATTGGCAAAGGCATAGACGGGCTTTCCTGCCTTCCTGGCCCGGTCGAGCGCTTCGCCGACATCGGTCAGGCTGGTCTGGCCCCCGCCGATGAAACGGCTGAGGTCAAGAACGATGGCTTTGACGCGGTCATCCTCGACCGTTGCATCGATCGCGCGGACGACGTCGCGCAGGCGATATTCGCGCGGACTGTCACTATTGCTGGCGAGTAGGTCTTCGAACGTCGGTGCGGCCGGTTCTTCGACAATCACGCCGTTCAGGTCGAGCAAGAAGGCGCCGTCGCGGATCGACGCGCTGTTCGGCTGCGCTGACAACAGGGAATAGAGCAGACCGAAGAACAGCAGCATGGCGATCAGGACCATGCCGTCCTTGATGGCGACCAGAAATCTCCATGCTGCCCGTGCAAATTGCATATTCATGTCCCTGCGTTGACTGGATTACCTGCCCTATATGGGATCGGATCGGGAGATTACCAGCGGATAAGGTGCGGAACGACCAGGCGGCCGACCACGGCGCACAGGACCACCGCCAGCGAATACCACAGCCCGACATAGAATATGCTGTTGAACGGGCAATGCAGGCTATAGGCGGCTGCGCCCAGAGCGCCAGAAGACATGCCGACCAGCCATCCGGCGCGATTAAGCGCGACCGGCGCGCCGCGCCGGAGCCACATGATCTGGGTTGCGGCTATACCGGTCCCCAGCAGCATGCTGATGCCCAGACATTCGAGGCCATAGCGCGGCACCAGTATCGCCATATTATCCGGCGCGGCCATCATCGCCATGACGATGGCTGTGGCCGGAAAGAGCAAGGCGGCCAGCAATGCCCAGACCCAGCCCTTGAAGCTGTTGCCGACGGCGGGCTGGCTCATCGCGATGACCGCATAGCTGCTGGTCACGCCAAGCAAAAGCAAGGCGCCGGCGCGCAGAAAGAACATCGGGTGCGGTATGCCCATCAATATGTCGCCACGGAGCCCGCCGAACACTGCAACGGCGACCGCAAAAACAGCAGCGATCACCAGAGTCAGTGCCAGCCCGCTCCGGGCCTTCAACGGTTTGACCGGTGTCAGGTCATCGACCAGGCTATCTATCATCTTGTCTGACATCATTTAAACTCTTCTATTTTCATTCGGTCTCAACCATCGATGAGAGCTTTTTGAGACCGCGATGGATATTCACTTTGACCAGTGATTCCGACTGCCCGGTCATCGCCGAGGCCTCGTTGATGCTGAGGCCCTCAATCTTGACCAGACTGATCACTTCGGCCTGTTTTTCGGGGAGCATCCCCAGCAACCGTGCCAGGCTGACCCTGGCGGTCATGTCCTCGTCCTGCGGATCGGCGACCATTTCTTCAAACAGCTGGTCATGTTCGTGCCGGTATATTTTGCGCAAACTGTCGATCCAGCGGTAGCGTCCGATGGCGGCCAGCCAGGGCAGGAACGCTTTTGTCGGATCGTAGCTGGCGCGCTTGCGGTGGAGCGAGATCAATGTTTCCTGCACCAGATCATCGATCGCCGACGGGTTGATCTTTCGACCATAATAGCGGCGCAGCCATTTTTCGCATTCGGTGAGCAGACTGGCATAGCAAAGCTTGTCGCCGCCCTGTGCCCTGATCATCAGATGACGAAAGGTTTCCTCGTTCGCGATCACCGGATCAGCCCAGTTTGTGACCGGTCAGCCGGTCCAGCGAGAATATGCCGCCGCCTCGCACGATCAGGACAAGCGCCATCGCGACCCAGAGGATATGGGTCTGCCACCAGATGATCATTTCCGGGAACACGAATATCTGGATCACCATGGTCATCGCCAATATGCCGAGTGCTCCAAGCCGCGTTGCCAACCCGAGAACCAGCAGGACCGGCAGCAAATGCTCCATATAGGTGGTCACATAGGCACCCAGGTCGCCGTTGAGTATCGGCACCTGGTTGAACGGGGCGTCCGAAAACTGGTAGAATGTCGTGTCCTTGATCGTCAGGATGCTGCCTTCTTCAACCTTGGTACGGGCCGACCGCCAGAATATTCCGGCGAGGGCGATACGGGTAACCAGAAGCGCGATGCCCTCGGGAATGGTGCCGCCGATCAGGCCGACCAGTTTCTTTGTCATCTTCTTGTTCATGTTCTTCTACCCCTGAATGCGCGTCATCGCCCCGGCCTGGATCAGCGTGATAATATGCTGCATTGCCGTTGTTTCATCCCCCAGTTCGAGCGCATGCGCCAAAAGGTTACCCATGGTTCCGCTATCGGCAATTTTTTCGGCAATCGCCTGTTCCACTGTATCGAGCGGGTGGAGAGAAACCAGCGCTTCCGGGCGGGCGACCATCAGCGCGCTCGGGTCCGTCTCGACCAGTTCGCCGAGTTCCGGCGACATCGGCCCGGTGATCTTTATCAGTCGCATGGCCGGATGGGCGGCGACCGGGAAAGCGAGCAGCGCGTCTTCGGGCAGGGCGGCAATGTCGGTCAGCGCAACCGGCGTGGCCTCTGCGGCGCGATAGCTCTCGATCCACGCCCATTCGATCCGGGCGAGATCGATTGCGGTGCCTGCCTGTTCGCGAGTCACCAGAAAATTCGGGAAATCGGCGGCAATGTGATTGATGTCGCAGGCCATGACATGGCCCTGATCGACATAATCGCGGGAAATGGCGTGGAAGGTTTCATGGCCCATATGGGCGTGCAGTCGCGGAAAACTGTCCTCCAGCGACACCAGACGGGCGTGCGAGATGTTGTTCGCATGCGCCTTCAGGCCAAGCAACGCGCGTTCCGCATCCTGCGCGAACAGGTCGTCGGGAAAATGCCCGGGGCCCTTCTGAAGGCAGGCGATGAAGCGCGACTGGCCGTCAGCGAGCGAGGGCATGGCGGGACTCTTCCAGCGAAGCATTGGTCAGAACAGCGTCTGCCTTGGCGACCTCGGCCATCAGCACATCATATTCGGGAATATTGCTGTCCCATTCGATCAGGGTCGGTTTGGGACCGGCCCGTTCGACAAAGCGGCGGTAGAGGTTCCAGGTGATATCGCTGACAATCGAGCCATGATCGTCGATCAGCAGCGGCCCGCTGTCATGTTCTTCCCTCGCATGGCCGGCCAGATGGATCTCGCCGACGATTCCCGGGTCGATCGCGTCGATATAGTCCTGCATGTCTAGTCCGACATTGGTGGCGCTGACCTCGACATTGTTGATATCGAACAGCAGTCCGCAGCCCGATGTCCTGCACAAGGCGTGGATGAAGTCGGTCTCGCCCATTTCGTCGTCGCGATAGGAGAGATAGCGGGACGGATTCTCGATCAGGATGGCGCGTTGCAGCCGGTCCTGGACCTTGCCGATCTCGCCGGCAAAATGATGCAGCGCTTCTTGCGTGTAGGGAATGGGGAGCAGATCGGGATAGCGGTCATGGGCATTGCCGCTCCAGCTGAGATGGTCGGACACCATCGCCGGCTGGTACCGGTCACAAAGTGCGGCGATATTTTCCAGATCGTCGCGGTTGAGCCCGTCCGCGCTGCCGAGGGACAGGCCGACGCTGTGAAAGCTCAGGGGATAAACCCCGGCGATGGCGGTGAGCCAGCGGTGTGCCGGGCCGCCATCGCCGAAGTAATTCTGTGGATGAACCTCAACCCAGGAAGGTCGTTTCGCCGCCGTGTCATCGTCGAGCACATGGGTGTAATGCACCGATTTAAGGCCTATGCCACTCAATGGAGGGAGGGAACATGGCACAGGCGTGGCTGGCGAAGCGTCGGGATCAGAAATCGGAATCATCCACGGAATCTAGCGCGTTCAGCCCTTTTTAGGAACCGGTTTCGCATTGCCCTCGTGCGCGGTCAGCGTGCCGCCCATTTTGACGCAGGCGCCCTTGGCGACATAGTTCCAGGCATTGCCCTGATAATTCACGGTCGATGTTCCGGCGCAGCTCGTGCCCGGCCCGGCGGCGCAGTCATTCTTGCCGGCAAGCGCGACGCCATAGCATTTCTCCTTGGCCCCGGCGGCTTCAGCAGCGGTGGCGGAAAGGGACAGTGTCGCGGCGGCAGCCAGTGATGCAGCGGCGGCGGTGGTTTTCATTAGAACAGACATGAAATTTTCCTCTCTTGTATATGGGGGAACAGGTGCGAGCCTGCCAATGCGGGCTCGTGATGATATTCGGCGGCGCTGGCGATCCGGTTACACAGCGCTTCCGTAGCATTGCGTATTGCAGAAAAAAGAATCGGAATGCCTTGGAAATCCAACAAAAATTAACCAAAATAATTTCTGTCCTTTCCCTTGACGGTGGATGAATAAGGACTACATGGGGCCTGTTAGCACTCGGAAGCATAGAGTGCTAATTCACATATATTCTGCTCTTCCGGTCGGCGGCGAACCGCTGGCATGAAGAGATTTGGATTGGGCAAGAAAGGGAAATCTATGAAATTTCGTCCATTACATGACCGTGTACTGGTGCGCCGCGTAGAAGCGGATACCAAAACTGCGGGCGGCATCATCATTCCGGATAGCGCACAGGAAAAGCCATCAGAAGGCAAGGTTGTCGCTGTCGGCAATGGCCTGAAAGACGACAATGGCAAGACCACAGCGCTTGACGTCAAAAAAGGCGACAAGATCCTGTTCGGCAAATGGTCCGGCACCGAAGTCACCGTTGACGGCGAAGAGCTGATCATCATGAAGGAAAGCGATATTCTCGGTATTATCGAGAAGTAATTGCTTCCCCCATCATAATTTCAATCAACTAAGCAGAGGAAAATATCATGGCTGCTAAAGACGTAAAATTTGGTCGCGATGCCCGCGAACGCATCCTCAAGGGTGTGAACACGCTGGCTGACGCCGTTAAGGTAACCCTCGGTCCCAAAGGCCGTAATGTTGTGCTCGACAAGAGCTTTGGCGCACCGCGCATCACCAAGGACGGTGTTTCGGTTGCCAAGGAAATTGAACTGAAAGACAAGTTCGAGAATATGGGCGCACAGATGCTTCGTGAAGTCGCATCGAAAACCAACGATGTTGCCGGCGACGGCACCACCACTGCTACCGTTCTCGCTCAGGCTATCGTCAAGGAAGGCATGAAATCCGTTTCTGCCGGCATGAATCCGATGGATCTGAAGCGCGGTATCGACCAGGCGGTTGAAGCTGTTGTTGCGGACATCAAGAAGCGTTCGAAAGACGTCAAGGGTACGCAGGAAATCGCTCAGGTTGGCATCATCTCCGCCAATGGCGACCGTGAAGTTGGCGAGAAAATCGCTGAAGCCATGGAAAAAGTCGGCAAAGAAGGCGTGATCACGGTTGAAGAAGCCAAGGGTCTCGACTTTGAACTCGACGTTGTCGAAGGCATGCAGTTCGACCGCGGTTACCTGTCGCCCTATTTCATCACCAACCCGGACAAGATGATTGCGGACCTCGAAAATCCCTACATCCTGATCCACGAAAAGAAGCTGACCAACCTGCAGCCACTGCTCCCGATTCTGGAAGCTGTTGTTCAGGCTGGACGCCCGCTTCTGATCATTGCCGAAGATATTGAAGGCGAAGCGCTCGCGACCCTCGTGGTCAATAAGCTGCGCGGCGGCCTGAAGATCGCAGCGGTCAAGGCACCTGGTTTCGGCGATCGTCGCAAAGCGATGCTCGAAGATATCGCGATCCTGACCAAGGGCGAAATGATCTCCGAAGATCTCGGCATCAAGCTGGAAAGCGTTACGCTGAACATGCTCGGTGAAGCCAAGAATGTCACGATCGACAAGGATAACACCACGATCGTCGACGGTGCCGGCAAGAAAACCGACATCAAGGCACGCGTTGAAGCGATCCGTAACCAGATCGAAAACACCACATCTGACTATGACAAAGAGAAGCTGCAGGAACGTCTGGCGAAACTCGCTGGCGGTGTTGCCGTGATCAAGGTCGGTGGTGCTACCGAAGTTGAAGTGAAAGAGAAGAAAGACCGTGTCGACGACGCGCTGCACGCAACCCGTGCTGCCGTTGAAGAAGGCATTGTCCCGGGCGGCGGTGCTGCACTTCTCTATGCTACTTCGGCTCTCAAAGGTCTTGAAGGCATCAACGACGACCAGACCCGCGGCATCGACATCGTTCGTCGTGCGCTGCAGGCTCCGGTTCGCCAGATCGCTGAAAATGCGGGCTTTGACGGCGCGGTTGTAGCCGGCAAGATGCTGGACCAGAAGAGCAAGGAATTCGGCTTCAACGCATCGACCGATGTTTATGAAGACCTTGTTAAAGCCGGCGTCATCGATCCTACCAAGGTTGTCCGTGCTGCACTGCAGGATGCTTCCTCGGTTGCCGGTCTGCTGATCACCACCGAAGCGGCTGTGGCAGAAACGCCATCAGACGACAAAGCTGGCGGCGGCGGCATGCCCGACATGGGCGGCATGGGCGGCGGCATGGGCGGAATGGGCTTCTAAACCCAACCACCCAGCTAAGGCTGAACCAAACAAGAGGGGCTGGAAGGAAACTTCCGGCCCTTTTTTTATCAACGCCAGATGCGTTTCCAAATTCCGTTACATGTGCAATGGAAGTTCCATTGAATAATATGACGAGAGGATGAATGAACATGCGGATCCGGTCTTTTCTTTTGAGCACGGCTTTATTGAGCGGACTGGCCGCTCTCCCGATGGTGCCAGCCGCGGCACTGGCAACAGAGCAAGCGGCAACCGAAGCGGCGAGCGAGACCGATCGCATCAACCGGTGGTTCGACGAGAAATATGAAGAAGAACTCGCGTTCAGCCCGATCGAACAGACGTTCATCGGGCGCAAGACCAGCTATGGTCTGATCGACGATTTCAGCGACGCCGGCGCGGATCGCGAACTGGCGTGGCGACGCGCTGCGGTTGCGGAAATGAAAAGCCGCTTTGACTATGAGAAGCTCTCGCAGGACGCCAAAATCTCTTATGATATCTGGGTCTATAATCTCGAACAGGCCGAAGCCGGTCTGGCGTTCCGGACGAACCGCTATGCGCTGCACCAGCATAATGGGCTGCAGTCATTTTTCCCGACATTTCTGATCAACACCCACAAGGTCGAATCCGAAGCGGATATGCTCGGGTTTATCCAGCGGCTGTCGGGGGTTGCTACTGCGCTCGATCAGCTTCTGGCGCGCGCAAAAACCAATGCCGCAGCCGGAACCCGGCCGCCACGTTTCGCCTATGAAGGCGTGATCGACCAGTCGCGCAAGATCATCAGCGGCGCGCCCTTCGACGATGGAGAGCCTTCGGCAATCTGGACTGCGACCGAAGAGAAGTTGCAGGGGCTGGTCGACGAGGAGATCATCAACGCAGCGCGCGCGGATGTGCTGCGCGGCGAAGCGCGGGCGGCCCTGACCGGCACGTTTGCACCAGCCTATCAGCGGATCATCGCCTGGTATGAAGCCGACCTGCCCAACACCGACGCGGCGCCAAAAGGCGCGGGCACTCTGGCGAACGGAACGGCTTTCTACGATTACCGCCTTGCCAACCAGACAACGACGCAATTGACCGCCGACGAGATTCACAATCTGGGTCTCAGCGAAGTGGCCCGGTTGCGGGCCGACATGGAAGCGGTCAAGGATCAGGTGGAATTTGACGGCGATCTGAAGGCTTTCTTCAAGTTCATCCGTGAGGACGACCGCTTTTATTTCTCCGACGACGATGCCGGAGCGGACCAATATATTGCGGCGGCCAAGGGGCATATCGAGGCGCTGAAGGAAAAACTGCCGGATTATTTCGGCATATTGCCCAAGGCCGATCTCGAGGTGCGCCGGGTCGAATCCTTCCGCGAGCGGGACGGCGCGGCCCAGCATTATCGCAGCGGCACGCCGGACGGATCGCGGCCGGGCATCTATTATGCCCATCTTTCCGACATGCGGGCGATGCCGATCCCGACGCTTGAGGTGATTGCCTATCACGAAGGCCTGCCCGGGCATCATATGCAGATTTCAATCGCTCAGGAACTCACCGGCATTCCGGTGTTCCGCACCCAGGCGGGTTATACCGCCTATAGCGAAGGCTGGGGTCTCTATTCGGAGAAGCTCGCCAAGGAAATGGGCGGCTATCAGGATCCCTATTCCGAATTCGGACGGCTCACCAGCGAGATCTGGCGGGCGATCCGGCTGGTGGTCGATACCGGTCTGCACAGCAAGGGCTGGAGCGAGGAGCAGGCGGTGGCCTATTTCCTTGAAAACAGTTCGATTCCCGAAGCGGCGGTGCGTTCTGAAGTCCGCCGCTATCTGGTCAATCCGGGCCAGGCGACCAGCTACAAGATCGGCATGATCAAGATCCTCGAACTGCGTGCCCGGGCTCAGGAGAAACTGGGTGACCAGTTCGATATCAGGGCTTTTCACGATGTCATCCTTGGCGGTGGCGCTCTGCCGCTCGGCATATTGGAACAGCGCGTCGACCAGTGGATCGCCGAAACGCTGGTGTCTTAAAGGTCAGGATGCGAGATGGTCTGTAGCACATTCGAGCTGTTCAAGATCGGCGTAGGGCCGTCCAGTTCTCACACGATGGGACCGATGCTGGCGGGGGCGCAATTTGTCGAGCGGGTGGCCGATAGCGGGCGGTTGAGCGAGGTCACCCGTCTCGAGACATTGCTGTTCGGTTCGCTGGCGCTGACCGGCAAGGGCCACGCGACCGACCGGGCGATCCTGCTGGGTCTTAGTGGCCAGCGCCCGGAAGATATCGAGCCGGATGCAGCCGATTTGCTCGTCGACACGATACGGGAGTCGATGCAGATCAGGTTGAACGATGCCCATGTCATCGCTTTCGATGAAGCAAACGACGTGATCTTCGACCAGAAAAAGCGGCTCGACTTCCACAGCAATGCGATGCGGTTCAATGCGTTCCATGGTGATGAACTGCTCGCAACCCGGGTCTATTATTCGGTCGGCGGCGGCGCGATTCTCGACGAGGACCAGATCGGCAGCAACAATCCGGAAAGCGGCCTGTGGGACGTGCCTTACAGTTTTTGCTCGGGCGCTGATCTGCTCAGGATCGCGGCGGACGAGAATATCTCCATCGCCGACATCATGCGCGCCAACGAGCGCACTCGCCAGACCGATGAACAGACCAGTGTCGCGATCCGCGAGATTGCCGATGCGATGTCGGCCTGCATCGACCGCGGGATATTGCAGGGTGGCATCTTGCCCGGCGGGCTGCGGGTCAAGCGCCGCGCCCCGCTGATCCACGCGCGACTGATGGAGCGACAGGAACGATCGCTGTCCGATCCGCTGACCATATTGGACTGGGTCAATCTCTGGGCGCTGGCGGTCAACGAAGAAAATGCCGCGGGCGGCAAGGTGGTGACCGCTCCGACCAATGGTGCCGCCGGCATCGTCCCGTCGGTGCTGCGCTTTTACGAGCGGTTCGCGCCCAAGGCGGATGCAGCGGGCGTCGAGACATTCCTGCTGACCGCTGCCGCGATTGGATCGCTGTTCAAGGAAAATGCCTCGATCTCCGGTGCAGAAGTCGGCTGCCAGGGCGAGGTCGGGGTCGCCTGCTCGATGGCCGCCGCCGGTCTGACGGCCGCCTGGGGCGGGACTCCGCTGCAGGTCGAAAATGCCGCCGAGATCGGGATGGAGCATAATCTCGGCCTGACCTGTGATCCGGTCGGCGGACTGGTGCAGGTCCCGTGTATTGAACGCAATGCAGTGGGCGCGGTCAAGGCGATCGAGGCGGCGCGGCTCGCGATTCTCGGCGATGGCACGCATCGGGTCAGTCTCGATGAAGTGATCGAAACCATGCGCAAGACGGGGCTGGACATGAGCGACCGTTACAAGGAAACCTCGCAAGGCGGTTTGGCCGTCAATCTGGTAGAATGCTGAACCGGACAATGGGAGTTTGTCATGAAGAAACTGGGTATCGGACTGGTGATATTGGTGTTGCTGCTGGTCGGCGCCGGGATAATGTTTCGTGAGCCAATCGGCGAACGCATGTTTGCACGTGCGGTCGCGACCGGAGTCGTGCGCGACGTGATCGGCGGTCTGCCCGACGGAATGCACGTCGCGCTATGCGGTTCGGGTTCGCCGCTTCCCGATCCGACCCGGGCCGGTCCCTGTTCGGCGGTGATCATCGATGGCAGGATGTTCATTGTCGATATCGGCGGTGGCGCCGTGCGCAATCTCGGGCTGATGGGTCTCAATCCCGGCGCGGTGGAAGCCTTGCTGCTCACCCATTTCCACAGCGATCATATCGACGGCATGGGAGAATTGATGCTGCAGCGCTGGGCCGGCGGTGGCCGGGACGCGCCCCTGCCGGTGATTGCACCAGAGGGCGTGGCAGCGATCGTCGACGGTCTGAACGCGGCCTATGCGGCCGACGTGCAATATCGCATCGCCCATCATGGAGAAGCGACGATGCCGCCGTCCGGCGCCGGTGGCGAAGCCAGATCATTTCCCGCTCCACAGGGGCAGGACCAAGTCATTGTCTATCAGCAGGACGGTATCAAGATTACCGCATTTCCGGTGTCCCACAAGCCGATCTCGCCGGCGGTCGGCTATCGTTTCGATTACAAGGGCCGATCGGTCGTGTTCAGCGGGGATACGGTCAGGCAGACCGCCGTGGAAAAAGCCTGCAACGGATGCGACCTGCTGGTGCACGAAGTGTTGAATGCAGAGATGGTCGGCACCGTGGAAGCGGCTTTTGACAAAGCCGGTCGCACGCGGATGGTCAAGATCATGTCGGACATTCCGGATTATCACACGACGCCGGTCGAAGCGGCGAAAGCGGCGCGGGCGGCCGGGGCGAAGATGCTCGTCTTCTCCCATATCGTTCCGGCGCTGCCGCTCGACTATCTCGAGGGGTATTTCATGAAGGGCGTCGCTGGCGCTTTCGAAGGGCCAGTAGTTCTCGGGAAGGACGGCATGTTGTTCAGCCTGCCCGCCAAAGAGGACAGGATCGAGCGGGACAGTTTGCTCTAGCGTTGTCCGGTCATGCCTTGTGTCGAGCCAGCGATGACTGATTTTCGTCTCTGGCTGGCTTGAAACGCAAGCCCCAGAGCGAAAGTCCCATGATCGTCACCGCATAGCAGATCGCCATGATCGAAATGCCCGGCCATCCGGCAAATTCATAAGTGGCGGCGCCCAGCCAACTCGATATGCCGCCGCCGATAAACATGATCACGATATAGATGGTCATCAGCCGGGTCCGGATTTCCGGGGCGCGGCTGAACAATATCGTGCGGCTGCAGATATCAACCGATGCGCCGCCAATGCTGTTGAAAATGACCGCGACGACCAGCAACCAGAGATTATTGCCGGCAAAGGGGAGCAGGGAGACGCCGGCGAGCTGTACCATGCAGAAATAGATGCGGGCGCGTTCCGCTCCGATATGGTCCGCGAACCGGCCAGCATAAGGCGAGCCGAAAACATTGACGATGGCGATGATCGCAAGATAACCGACCGTATCGACGCCATAACCATTGCGCGGCAGATGCAGGCCGATTGCCAGCCAGAGCGCGAGGAACAGTCCGAACGAGAGCGCCTGGATCATACCGCCGAGAGGCACTTCCGGCATCGATTTCATGATCGGCCACAAGGACCGGAGCAATTCGCTGTAACGCGGGGGCTCGACGTCTGAGGGCTTTTCGTCCTGTCTGCGCTCCATGATCGAAGGCAGGAGGACCACCAGCAATCCCATGCAAGCCACGCCGACCCAGTAGGCCGAGCGCCAGCCGAAATAATGACCGAGCAAGCCGCCGCCAACCCGGCTGCCCAATATGCCCAGCGTCACGCCTGCGGTCATTATGCCTGTGACATGGCCGATCCGACCGGGCGCGACGCGCCGGGTAACATAAGCGGGCAACAGATAGGGCGCGATGGTAACAAAGCCGAGCAGCGACGAAGCGGTGGCGAACAGGAGGAAGCTGCCGGACAGCGCCATCGCCAGCATCGCGAGAAACTGGCCCGCCACGAATATTGTCACCAGCTTGCGGTTGTTGATCCGGTCGCCGAGCGGCAGCAGCAATAATATCCCGAGCGCCAGAGCGATCTGGTTGAGCGCGGGAACCAGTCCGATGGTCGCGCCGCTGACCCCGAATTCTTCTGCCACCGGTGTGACCAGGGGGTGAATATAATAGCCGTTGGCGACCACCGCCGCCGAAGACAGGGCGAAGAGGAAAAGCTTGAGCTCGCTGATTTGCGCGGGATTGTCCATTTACGTCTTGGCCTACGCGATAACGATGTAAGCGCAAATCAAAATTCCGACATTATAGCCGGTCAATGATCGCCGCTATGTCGGCAGCCTTCTCTCCATAAATCCGGTCGTGCAGCAGCTTGACCAGTTTCGGATCCGCGAGATCAGGGTGGCCGCTACGGAACGGGGGTTGGGGATCATATTCGAGTCCCAGCTGGATGGATTGCGCAAATTCCTGACCGGCAATCTCCGCGATGACGGTCAGCGCAAAGTCGATTCCGGATGTGACGCCGCCCGCGGTGATGATATTGCCGTCCTTTACCACCCGCGCCTTTTCAAAAGTCGCGCCGAATTTTTCCAGCAATGCGGTATAGGCCCAATGACTGGTTGCCCGTTTGCCTTTCAGCAATCCTGCCGCGCCGAGGACCAGCGAACCGGTGCAGACAGAGGTGATGTAGCGCGCTCCGGCTGCCTGATCGCGCAGAAACTGCAATGTTTCAGCGTCGACGATCACGTCCCTGGTGCCGAAACCACCGGGCACGCACAGCAGGTCGGCCTGGGGGCAGTCGGCGAAAGTCCTGTTCGGCAAGATGGCAAAGCCGCTGTCGGTTTCTATCGGTTCGGGACGCCTGGCGGCGGTGTGGACAATTGCTCCGGGAATCCGCGCGAGAAACTGGGCGGGTCCGGTGAAATCGAGCTGGGTAATGCCGTCGAACAGCAGGAAGACGATGTGGAAAGATTTTGGACTATCGGTCATGGGGTGGCTCCAGCTTAGAGAAACGCCCAGGCGATCGGCTGTAACTATGTCCGCTCCCCGATGGTGTTCCATCTTGATCTCGCCAGTTACGGACAACATCCTGCTACCAGTGTTGGGGCGCGCGATCAATCGGGACCTGCTTGCGTGCCAGCGAATATTCATGCGCCTGCTGCTAGAAGATGAATATGGAATTTGTGACCGAACATGATCGGCAGGATCGCCTCAAATCGCTGGCCGCGGTGATCGTCATCCATGCCGCGATCGGCTACGCGCTGGTGAGCGGGTTGGGAATGGAGATGACCAGGACTGTCGCGGCAGGATTCAAGGTCATCAATATCACTGCCCCGCCACCGCCAAAGCCGGTCCCGGACAAGGAGCCGGTCGAAGCCGGAAAACAGGCCGCTTCTCCCAAGAATGTGAAAGCCGAGGCGACCCAGATCGTGGTGCCTGAGCCGGTGGTCAGACTGGATATTATCACTCCGGTCGTTGCTGCGCCGGTTGCAGGTGCGGGAAATGACAATGATGCCGGCGCTTCCGACCGGCCGGGCGCCGGACATGGCGGCGGCGGGCAGGGGGACGGTTTCGGAAGTGGCGGAATCGTCTCCGGTCCGCGCCATCTCTCCGGGGCGATCACCCGCAGGGATATTCCGCGTGGGGTCTGGAAGGCCGGAAACCGCGGCAATGTCGTGGCCCATTTCACGGTCGGGGTCGATGGCCGTGCCAGCGATTGCGCCGTGCGACAGTCCAGCGGCCATCCGGTACTCGATGCCGCTACCTGTCGTCTGATCGAACAGCGCTTCCGCTTCGAACCGGCAAGGGACGCGCGCGGCCAGGCGGTTGCGCGCCCCTATGGCTGGCTACAGGAATGGTGGCAGGACGGCCGTGGCCCGCAGCGGGCCGAATGAATCCGGCTTACAATCCCATATAATCGCGTTTGCCAATCGCGACGCCCTGCATGCGGAGCAGATTATAGGCTGTGGTGACGTGGAAAAACAGGTTGGGCAGGAAGAAGCTGAGCACATAGGTCTGGCCGTCCAGTTCCATCGTCTGTTCCGGCCCAACCGGCATCGAGATTTTCAGATCGGCATTGCCATCGATTGCGGCATCATCGGTGGCTGCGATAGTCTCGGCACATTCGGCGATGCGGGCGATCAGGGCGTCAAATGTATCGCCTTCCATCGGCATGTTGGGCAGCGCATCCGGGGCTGTGCCGTTCATCCGCGCAGCGCCGCGCACCGCGAATTCGGTGATCATTTGCACCTGCCATTTGAGATCGCTCATGTCGGGAAACAGGCGCGCGCCGAGATAGGATTCCTCGGCTGTTCCGGCTGCTTCTGCTGTTGCCTTGGCCTTGGTGAGAACCTTGGTCAGACCGCGGAAGGCCTGGGCGGCGGAGCCTTTGAGAATGAACGAGAGGTTGGTGGTCATATATTTTCTTTCGATGAGCGGGATAAATATGGACGCTAGAATATGCCGGCTAGCAGATAGCCGCCGAGCGCGACAAAGCTGCCGAAGGTCGTCATCGCGCCGATGGCGCGAAGGGCAGCGAAAATCCTGCCGGTTTTGGCGCCATGCGAGCCGGCTATGGTCGACAAGGCGACGGCGTGAAAGATTCGACCGATGACGAAGACAAGGGCGATGATCTGCACGACAATATTCGGCACGACGGTCATTTCCGCCAGCGCCAGTACCACGACGAACAGCGCGGCATTCTCCGCCAGATTGCCGTGGCGGCGGATTTTGCGTTCCAGCGCCGGATCGTCACCGGTGCCGAGATTGATCCGGTTGCGGATACGGTGAGTGCCGACAAGGATCATCAACAGTGCCTGCATTATGATCAATATGGCACCAGTGACCGCTGCAATTATCGGTATCGTCATGCTGGACTCCTCCTTGTCGACTATTTTTAGACTGCTCTGAGCCTGCGGCAGTTGACCGGTGAGTGCAAGGCTATTTGCGGTGAAAAAATCAGGCACGAAAGAAGATATTGAACGCCATCGGCGCAATGCAACATGGTTAGCGGAATGGTTCGTCTGCACTGCGGAACTTAACGCTGATCCAGGCTGAACCGCGCCGGAAATCAGCCACAATTTACCGGTTTTCCGATGGATTGAGCGATTTGCCATTGCAGCCTGTTAACCACGGCAATGCACATCCGATCAACCAATTTCCGTTACAGCAACGGATCATGACCGAACCAGTGCAAAGCATCTCGCCGATCCGGCAGACGGCCATCATATCGGCAATCGCGGTGCTACTGTCTTTCACGCTCACCGGATTTTTCTATCTGCTATTCTACGGGGTGGACGGCCGGTTCTGGCAAGCAATGACCATGGCGATCGTGGTTCCCTGGGGAATCAGCATCCCGCTCGGTCTCTACATGTCGAAGCAGCGGTTCAAGCTAATCCAGCTCACCAACCGGCTCAAAGACACGCAAGGGAAATTGCGCAAGGCCAACAAGGCGCTTGAACTGCGGGCCAATTTTGACGGGATGACCGGCCTGCTCAATCGGGACAGTTTCCTGAGCCAGCTCAGCAAATTACGCGGCGACCAAGACAGCAATGCGCTGCTGATTGTCGACGTCGACCATTTCAAGGATATCAACGACAATTTCGGCCATCCGGTCGGGGATCAGGCGCTGAACCTGCTCGGCAAGGTTTTCCACAGGATTTTGCGCAAAAATGATATAGCGGGACGCATCGGTGGTGAAGAATTCGGTATCTTTCTGCCTGACACCAGCGCGCTGGAGGGGCAGATCATCGGCGAGATGGTGCGCCACGAGATAGAGAGTATAATATTTGAGCCCTGCCACAATATACGTCATGTCATCACCGTGAGCATTGGCGTGACCGGCATGGCCCCGGACCATAAGGATTCGGCGGCGATGAAAAACGCCGATGCCGCTCTGTTCACCGCCAAACGCCGCGGGCGCAATCAGGTGGTATTGTACGAACCGGGTATGCGCGCCAACAGCTCTCTTCCGGGCCGTGAACAGTCGCGTAATCTGAGGCTGACCATGTCCGATTCAAATTTCCGATAAGTCAGAATTTGAAATGACGAAGGCGACGGGCGCTGCTAATGCTCGCGGCTATGACCAATTCTCCTGACAGCAAACCCAATCATCTCTATCTCGTGGACGGCTCGGCCTATATTTTCCGGGCCTATCATCGTCTCCCGCCGCTGACCAACGTCCATGGCGAGCCGGTTGGCGCAGTCTACGGCTATACGACGATGCTGTGGAAGCTGGCCGACGAGCTCAACAAGGCCGATGGCCCCACCCATATGGCGGTGGTTCTGGACAAGGCGGGTACCAGTTTCCGCAACGATCTCTACGACCAGTACAAGGCCAATCGTCCGGAAGCGCCCGAGGACCTGAGGCCGCAATTCCCGATGATCCGCGATGCCACGCGCGCTTTCTCGCTGCCGCTAATCGAGGAGGAGAATGTCGAGGCCGACGATATGATCGCCTCCTATACCAGGGCGGCGCTGGCCGAGGGCTGGAAAGTCACGATCGTATCGTCTGACAAGGATCTGATGCAGCTGATCGAGCCCAATGATGAAGGTCGCGTCGACATGCTCGACACGATGAAGAACGCGCGGATGAACCGGGCGACGGTCGAGGAAAAATTCGGTGTCGGTCCCGAGAAGCTGGGCGATGTGCTGGGGCTGATGGGTGACAGTTCCGATAATATTCCCGGGGTCCCCGGGATCGGGCCGAAAACGGCGTCGAAGCTGATCAACGAATTTGGCGATATTGAAAGCGTGCTCGCCGCAGCGCCGAAGATGAAAAAATCCAAGATGCGGGATAATCTGCTCGAATTTGCCGAACAGGCCCGTCTGTCGCGGATATTGGTGACGCTGAGGGAAGATTGTCCGTTGCCGGACACTCTGGACAGTTTCCTGATTCAGGATATCCCCCACGAGCCGCTGCACGAATTTCTGTCGCACCACGGTTTCAACAGCCTGCTCAAAAAGCTCGGCGGCAATGGCCAGGCGGAGCCGCAGAACCCCGATGTCGATGACAAGGCCTCGGCGCGGTCGGCGGTCAAGGCGGCAGATTCGCCGGCCATCGACCGGTCATCATATGAATGTGTGCAGACGATGGCAGCGCTGGATCAGTGGATAGAGCGCGCTACCGCAAAAGGAGTCTGCGCTATTGATCTGGAGACAGACAGTCTTGAAAGCGTGACCGCGCGGATCGTCGGGGTCTGCCTTGCTACAGGTCCCAACGAGGCTTGTTATATTCCGCTCGGCCACGGCAGCGGCGATATGTTTGGCGAAACGCCGGATCAGATCGGCTTCGATGACGCGCTCGCCAGACTCACGCCGCTGCTCGAGGATGATGCGGTGCTGAAAGTCGGCCAGAATCTGAAATATGACATGGGCGTGCTGGCCCAGCATGACATCAGGATTGCGCCGTTTGACGACACATTGGTGATGAGCTTCAACCTTGACGCCGGCTTGCACGGCCACGGCATGGATGAACTGTCCAAGCTGCATCTGGGTCATGAATGTATCAGCTTCAAGTCGCTCACCGGCACCGGCAAGAAGGCGATCGGCTTTGCCGAAGTGCCGCTGGAGAAGGCGACCGAATATGGCGCGGAGGACGCCGACGTCACGCTTCGTCTGTGGGAGATATTGCGCCTGCGGATGGTGCCCGAACGGGCAACGCGCATCTATCAGATGGTCGACCGTCCGCTGGTGCCGGTGATTGCCGGGATGGAGGCCACCGGCGTGCTCGTCGACCGCGAGGAACTCGCGCGATTGTCCAAGACATTTGCCGAGGAAATGGAAAAGCTGGAAGCACAGATTCACGAGTTGGCCGGAGAGCCTTTTTCCATTGGCAGTCCCAAGCAGCTCGGTGAAATTCTGTTCGGCAAGCTTGGCCTGAAGGGTGGCAAGAAGGGCAAGTCAGGTCAATATTCGACCGACGTTACCGTGCTCGAACGGCTGGCCGGTGACGGCGAACCGATCGCGCAGAAGGTCGTCGACTGGCGCCAGCTGGCGAAGCTGAAATCCACCTATACCGACGCGCTGCAGGAACAGATCAACGCGAAGACCGGTCGCGTGCACACCTCATACAGTCTCAGTGGCGCGCAGACTGGGCGTCTGTCATCGACCGAACCGAATCTGCAGAATATCCCGATCCGCAGCGAGATCGGGCGGCAGATCCGGCAGGCATTTGTCGCCGCGCCCGGCAATGTCATCCTTGCCGCCGACTATAGCCAGATCGAGCTCAGGCTGGCCGCGCATATCGCCGATGTGGCGAGCCTGAAAGAGGCCTTTGCCCATGGCGAGGACATCCATAACCGCACCGCGCGCGAACTGTTCGGCGCCGAAGACCGCGACGCCCGCGCCCGCGCCAAGACGATCAATTTCGCAATCCTCTATGGCATCTCGCGCTGGGGTCTGGCCAAGCGGCTGGAAGTAGACCCGGATGAAGCGCAGGCGATGATCGATACCTATTTCGAGCGTTTCCCGGGCATCAATCAATATATCTCCACCACTCTGCAATCGGTTCGCGAGACCGGCTATACCGAGACCCTGTTTGGCCGCAAGACGTGGTTCGAGCGGATCAAGTCGTCCAACCAGGCCGAACGGCAGGGCAGCGAACGCGCCGCGATCAACGCGCCGATCCAGGGTACCAGCGCCGACATCATCAAGCGCGCGATGGCAAGAATGCTGCCTGCGCTGGTCGAGGCGGGGCTGGACGATGTCCGGATGCTGATGCAGGTGCACGATGAACTGGTGTTCGAATTGCCCGAAGGCGACGTGGAGGCCGCAAGCGCGGTGATCCGCACGGTGATGTCGGGCGCGGCGGAACCGGCGGTGAAATTATCGGTGCCGCTGGATGTCGATATCGGGACCGGCAAGAACTGGGACGAAGCCCATTAGGTCGAGGACGAAATAGTAAGGGCCTTGCGGCTTGTTCTTCAGGTCTTGATCCAGAGCCGGATGAAAAAGCCGACCGTGCCGATCGCCAGAACGCCCATCGCCCAATAGGCCATCATCCAGAGCAAGCGCTTTGGCAGAGGCGCGTCGTCCGCGCTTTTGCCATTGGTCGAGAGCGGATCAAAAGCCATTAGTGATAACCGTCCGTTCCGACCTTCCCGCGAAACACCCAATAGGCCCAGCCGGTGTAGGCGAGGATGACCGGCACCATGATCGCCGCGCCGATCAGCATGAACATCTGGCTTTCATAGGGAGCGGCTGCTTCCCAGATCGTGATCCGGCCGGGGATCACATCCGGCCACATCGAGACCGCGAGGCCGACGAGGCTGAGACCGAACAGACCGAGCGCGTAGAAGAAGGGAGCTGCTTCCTGCTTTTTTGACAGGCTGCGGAAGAACAGCACCGAGATGACCAGTGTGGCCAGCGGAATCTGCGCCGTGGCGATAACGCCGGGATAGGCGAGCCAGCGGGTATAATATTCTTCCTCGAGAAAGGGCGTGGCGGCGCTGACCGCGATGATCGCCAGCAGCAGCAAGATGCCGAGACGGCCGGCATAGCTGTAGCATTGGCGCTGCAAACGGCCTTCTGTTTTCCAGATCAGCCAGCAGCAGCCGAGCAGGGCATAGCCCGCCAACAAAGCAAAGCCGGTCAACAGGCTGAACGGAGTCAGCCATTCCCACCAGCCGCCGGCATAGGCGCGGCCTTCGACCGTGATTCCCTGAAGCAATGCGCCAAGCGTGACGCCCTGGGCAAAGGTCGCGATGACCGACCCTGCGGTAAAACCAAAATCCCAGCGCGCGCGGTGGGCCGGGTCGCGCCAGCGAAATTCAAAGGCGACGCCGCGCAGGACAAGACCCAGCAGCATCGCGATCAGCGGCGCATAAAGCGCCGGCAGGATGATCGCATAAGCGAGCGGGAAAGCGGCCAATAGTCCGCCCCCGCCCAGCACCAGCCAGGTTTCATTGCCATCCCATACCGGTGCGATACTGTTCATCGCGGTGTCGCGATCCGGACCCACTTTGAAATTGGGAAACAATATGCCGATGCCGAGGTCAAAGCCGTCCATGATCACATAGACGACGACCGCAAAGGCGATGATGCCCGCCCAGATGACGGTCAGTTCGGTGCCGCTCATGTCGCTGCTCCTTCCTCATGATCCCCTTCGAGCACCGCCGCCGCCGGGGTGATACCAGCGGTGCGGATGGGCGCATCGTCGGGCGTCGGTTCGTGAGCTTCGGGCGTTTTCGCCGCCAGTTTGAAGATATAGACGATGCCGGCGCCGAAGACGATGAAATAGACCACCACGAAGGCGAGCAGCGATGCTGCGACCGCCGGAGCGTCGAGTGGTGCGGCGCTCTCGCTGGTGCGCAGCAGGCCATAGATGGTGAACGGCTGGCGTCCGACTTCGGTGGTTACCCAGCCGGCGAGGACGGCGATGAAGCCCGATGGCCCCATCACCACGGCGGCGCGATGCAGCAGGGGCCAGTCGTAGAGTTTCTTGCGCGACCGCGCGAGCAGGCTCCACATGCCGATGCCGAGCATCGCGAAGCCCAGGCCGACCATGATCCGGAACGCCCAGAATACGATGCCGACCGGCGGCTCGTCCTCGTCGGGGATGGTATCAAGCCCGGCTAGCGGCGCATTCATGTCATGCTTCAGGATCAGCGATGATGCATTGGGGATTTCAATCGCATAATCGATGCGCTTTTCCTTGCTGTTGGGAATTCCGAACAGGATCAGCGGCGCGCCGTCGGGATGACTTTCGTAATGGCCTTCCATCGCCATCACCTTGGCCGGCTGATGCTCGAGCGTATTGAGGCCGTGCAGGTCGCCCATGAATATCTGGGTCGGCGCCACAATGGCGGCCATCCACATTGCCATCGAGAACATCTTGCGGGCGCCCGGGTTGGTCTTGTCCTTGAGCAAATGCCATGCCCCGACCGCGCCGACCGCAAAGGCCGTGGTCAGATAGGCCGCGAGCACGGTGTGCACCAGACGGTAAGGGAAGCTGGGGTTCCAGACGATATCCCACCAGCCGGCAGCGGGCACATATTGTCCGACATCGTTGATCGCAAAGCCGACCGGCGTCTGCATCCAGCTGTTCACCGACAATATCCAGAAAGCGGAAATGAATGTCCCGATGGCGACGGCCAATGTGGCAACGAAATGCAGTTTGCGGCCAACCTTGTTGATGCCGAACAGCATCACGCCCAGAAACCCGGCCTCGAGGAAGAAGGCGGTCAGCACCTCATAGGCCATGAGCGGTCCGATAACCGGTCCGGCCTTGTCGGAAAATACCGACCAGTTTGTCCCGAACTGGTAGGACATGACGATGCCGGAGACGACGCCCATCGCAAAGACAATGGAGAAAATCTTGAGCCAGTAACGGTAGAGGTTGGCGTAGACGCCATTGTCGGTTTTCAGCCAGAGTCCCTCGAGTACCGCGAGATAGCTGGCGATGCCGATGGTAAATGCCGGGAACAGGAAATGGAAGCTGACGGTAAACGCGAACTGGATCCGCGCCAAATTGATTGCGAGATCATTTTCCATCATATCAGGCCCCTTGCGTTCCAAATATCAACCGGACTGTCGGCTTTGTCTTCATTGTCCGCAATTGCAATTAGCGCGGAATAAGCTGCATTTTGCGAAAGATATACTTTCCCAGACAATTGGTCGAGGAAGTGCGAGCGTTTGAGCCGGTCCATCACCGGACCCTTGACCTCGGAAAGATGGAGCGAGATGCCGCCGTCGTCGAGCCGGTGGTTGATCGCCTCGATGCTTTCCAGTGCCGATGCGTCGATTGCGTTGACCGCCGAGCACATCAGGATGACGTGGCGCACGGTCTTTTGCTCCGCCACTTGTTCGAGGATGAATTCTTCCAGCCAGCGCGCGTTGAGATAGGTCAGGCTTTCGTCGATCCGGATCGTCAATATGCGGGGATCGGTGAAAACCTTGTGCCGGTCGACATTGCGAAAATGCTCGGATTCGGGGACCCGACCGACAATCGCCGCGTGGGGCCGCGAACTGCGCCACAGGAACAGGGCGAGACTCAACCCGACACCCGCGATCACGCCCGGTTCGACACCGGCGAGCAGCGTCACGCCAATGGTGGCCGCCATTGCCGCGAAATCGGCTTTGGAATAGCGCCAGATTGTTAGCGGGGTCTTGAGATCGACGAGGCTGAGCACGGCAACAATGATGGTCGCGGCCAGCGTGGCGATCGGAAGGGAGGCCAGCAGCGGTGTCAGGAAAAGTGCCGCCAGGGCGATTCCGATCGCGGTGAAGGCGCCGGCGGCCGGCGTCTCGGCACCGGCATCGAAATTGACGACCGAACGGGCAAAGCCGCCAGTCACCGGATAGCCGCCGGAAAAAGCCGCCGAGATATTGGCTGCGCCAAGGCCGATCAGTTCCTGATCCGGGTCGATCCGCTGGCGGCGCTTGGCCGCCAAGGTCTGGCCGACGGAGACAGATTCGACAAATCCGATAATGCTCAACAACAGAGCCGGAATGGCGAGTGTTGTCCATAATTCCAGATCAATAAGCGGTACGGAAAATGGCGGCAAGCTTTGCGGGATATCACCGACCACGCTGACGCCTTTGGCTTCCAGTCCGAGGGCTATCGTTGCAATTGTCGAGACGGCAACGGCAGCAATCGGTCCTGCCTTAGCAATCAGTTCAGCTGGCCGCGCAGGGAGGCCAATGCGCATTAACAGCGGCTTGAGACCCTTGCGGACCCAGAAGAGAAAGGCGGTGGCGGAAACGCCGATGATCAGCGTCGGGATATTGGTCGTCCCGATTGTCGCGGCTATGCTGGAGACCAGTTCGGGCATGGCGGCGCCGCTCGCCTTGATACCGAAGATCGATTTAAGCTGGCTGGTCGCGATGATGATGCCGCTGGCGGTGATGAAGCCGGAAACGACGGGGTGGGAGAGCAGATTGGCCAGGAATCCTAGCTTGAATATGCCCATGAGCAAGAGGAACAGGCCTGACAGCAACGCCAGAACCAAGGCGGCCGCAATAAAGTCCGCGCTGCCGGGCGGCGCTATCGCGCTGGCGGCGGTGAGGGTCATCAGCGATACCACCGCAACCGGTCCAACTGCCAATGTCCGGCTGGTCCCGAATATCGCATAGGCGATCAGCGGCAGGATCGAGGCATAGAGGCCGATTTCGGGTGGCAGCCCTGCGAGCATGGCATAAGCCAGGCTTTGCGGGATCAGCATGATCGTGACAATGATTGCGGCGACGCCGTCATTGGTCAGCGTGGTGCTGTTATAGCGGCTGCCCCAATCGAGGATCGGCAAATAGCGGGCGATTTTCATGGGACCGGCTCAGTCCGCACCGATCCGGTGGGGCTTGACCATCCACTCGCGGCCCTTGAGCATGCCATGCCAGTAGACCGGCGGCAGGATCGTGTCCTTCAACAGCCACGAAAGCCGCGATGGCCGCGTGCCGTCGATCAGCCAGTTGGGGAAGCTCGGGAGCAATTTGCCGCCATAGCCGAATTCGGCCAGCACCACTTTGCCGCGCTCGACGGTTAGCGGGCAACTGCCATAGCCGTCATAATCGGCGACCGGCGGTTTGCCATCGAGGGCTGCGAGCGCATTGACCGCAACAATCGGCGCCTGTTTGCGAACTGCTGCCATCGTCTTGGCATTGGGAGCGCTGCAGGCATCGCCGAGTGCGAATATATTGGCATATTTCGTGTGCCGCAGCGTGGCCGGATCGACATCGACAAAGCCGCTTTCGGCGGCCAGCGGGCTGGAGCGGACGAAATCAGGCGCCACTTGCGGCGGAACCACATGGATCATGTCGAACTTCACTTCGACCCTTTTGGTTTTCTCGCCCTGTTTCTGTTCGAATGTCGCGACCTTTGCCGGACCGTCGATCGCGACCAGTCTGGATTCGAGGTTCAGATGCGCGTCGTAGCGCTCGATATATTCCATCAACGCGGGCACATATTCCTTGACGCCGAAGAGCACGGCGCCGGTGTTGTGAAACTGCACGTCGATATTGCCCAGCACCCCCTGTTTCTCCCACTTGCTGCAGGACAGATACATCGCCTTTTGCGGCGCGCCGGCGCATTTGATCGGCATTGGCGGCTGGGTGAACAAGGCCGTTCCGCCGGTCATTTCCTTGACCAGCCGGAAGGTATAGGGCGCGAGATCATAGCGGTAGTTGGAGGTGACACCATTCTTTCCCAGGGTCTCCGGCAGGCCGTCAATGGCTTCCCAGTCGAGCTTGATGCCCGGACAGACGATCAGCACGTCATAGCCGATCTTCTGCCCGTCGGCGGTGAGGACGGCATTGTTTTCAGGATCGAAGGAGCTGACCGCAGCCTGAATCCATTGTGCCCCCGCCGGGATCAGATCCTTTTCCTTGCGGTGCGTGAACTCCGCTGAAAAAGCACCGCCCCCGACCATCGTCCAGCCGGGCTGGTAATAATGGTCATCAGCCGGGTCGATGATCGCCAGCGAGATTTTTCCGTCTCGCTTCAACATGCTTGCGGCGGTCGCGATGCCGGCAGATCCACCGCCGACGATGACGACATTAAACCGGTTGGCCGGGGCCTCTGAGTCGTTGTTTTCTGCCATGTTCGTCATCCTATATCCCTCGTGCTCATATCATTGCCTAACTCGTAACGCGATGTGCGATCATGCCCGCCAGCAGGGCTGCTACAAATGCGAGGGCAGGCAGGGGGTTGATCGCCAGGTCGGCGAAGCCTGGTCCCGGGCAGAGGCCGCTGATGCCCCAGCCGGTCCCGAACAGGACCGCACCGATCGTCAGCTTGCGGTCGATCAACGTCGTGCCCGGGAGCGAGAATTGTTCGCCGGCGAAAGGCTTTTCGAGGCGCCGCTGGATAATCCAGGCGATGGCCATGGGGGTCATCGCTCCACCCATCACGAAGGCAAGGGTCGGGTCCCAGCGGCCGAAGAGATCGAGAAAGCCCTGGACCCGCGCAGGATCGGCCATGCCGGAAAAGGCGAGGCCAGCACCAAATAAAGATCCGGCGATCAGAGCGACCAAAAGCTGTTTCATAGAAAGCCTCCCGCACGCATCAGCGCAACCGTGACGAAGCCGCTCGCCATGAAGATGGCGGTGGCGATCAGCGATCGCGGGGACAGGCGCGACATGCCGCAGACGCCGTGGCCGCTGGTGCAGCCCGAGCCAAGGCGGGTGCCATAGCCGACCAGCAAACCGCCGATGACCAGGGGAATGACCGATGGCGGAAAGCGGGTTTCAATCCCGCCGGTGATCAGGGATATCAGCAGAGCGCCGAGCGGCACGCCGATGATGAAGGCGATGGCAATGCCGCGCGGGGTGCCACTGTCGGCGATTCCGGTGGCCCGTGCGGCGAGGCCGCTGACCCCGGCGATACGGCCGAGGCCAAGCAGCATCACTGCTGCGGCGACACCGATCATCAGTCCGCCGATCAGGCCTTCCAGCGGCATGGCATGAGGAAAAGCAGCGAGCATCAGACGCCGTTCAACGGAACTTTGAGATAACGCACGCCATTGTCTTCCTCGGGCGGCAAATGGCCGGCCCGCATGTTGACCTGCACCGAGGGCAGGATCAGTCGCGGCATATCCAGCGTCTTGTCCCGCTCGGTCCGCATTTTGACAAACTCGTCCTCGGTCACGCCGTCATGGGCATGGATATTATTCTTCCGCTGCTCGGCGACGGTGGTTTCCCAGACATATTCGGTCCGGCCAGCCGGCAGATAATCATGGCACATGAACAGGCGGGTGGTATCGGGTAGCGACAACAGCCGCCGCATCGACTGGTAGAGCTTGCGCGCATCACCGCCGGGAAAATCGGCCCGGGCGGTTCCGTAATCCGGCATGAACATCGTATCGCCAACGAAGACCGCATCGCCGATGACATAGGCGATATCGGCCGGTGTATGTCCGGGCACGTGCATTACCGTCACATCGAGATCGCCGATCTTGAACGTGTCTCCGTCGGCGAACAGACGGTCAAAATCCGATCCGTCGCGCTGGAAATCGGTGCCGGCGTTGAACAATTTGCCGAACACGTCCTGCACCGTCACGATATGCTCGCCAATGGCAATCTTGCCACCGAGCTTTTCCTGCAGATAGGGCGCAGCCGACAGATGGTCGGCGTGGGCGTGGGTTTCGAGCAACCACTGGACCGTCAGGTCCTGTTCCTTGACATAGGCAATGACTTCGTCAGCGGAATCGAAGGAGGTTCGACCGGAAGCCGGGTCGAAATCGAATACGCTGTCGATGATCGCGGCGCATTTTGTTTTCTTGTCATGCACCACATAGGTCACCGTGTAGGTCGGCTGATCAAAGAAAGCCTTGATAACAGGGAGCTGCTGCTGCGCGCGGGAGATTTGTTCCGTTGCATGAATCAGTGTCGAATCAGTCATGGATAATTCCTCAAATTCATATTTACATAAACTATGTAATACATTATATGTGTTGCGTCAATATGCCAATACTGCCAATTCTCGGGAGAGGTGAAAATTAATGTCAGACGCGTTGCAGGTAAAGTCAGGGTCATTGCGTATCGGTGACAGTGCGCCCGATTTCGAGGCGCGGACAACCCACGGCCCGGTCAAGCTGTCCGACTATCGCGGCCGGTGGCTGATCTTCTTTTCGCACCCCGCCGATTTCACCCCGGTCTGCACGACCGAATTTGTCGCGCTGGCGCGCCATCAGGACCAGTTTGAAGCGATGGACTGCGCGCTGCTGGGCCTGTCCGTCGACAGTCTCTATGCCCATCTTGCCTGGGCTCGCGCCATCGAGGAGCGGTTCGACGTCCAGATACCCTTTCCGATCGTGGAAGATCCGAGCATGGCGGTGGGTCGCGCCTTTGGCATGATCGACGAAAATGCCGCCGATTCTGCGGCGATGCGGACCAGCTATTTTATCGATCCCGCCGGCATCATCCGGGCGACAACCTGCTATCCGCACAATGTCGGGCGCTCGGTCGACGAGATGATCCGTCTGTTGGCCGCCCTGCAACTCACCGAAAAGGCTGACGTCCTGATCCCGGAAGGATGGCAGCCCGGCGATGACGTGCTCGCCGCACCGCCGATAGCTGCGGGAAATATCAGCCGCGAAGACGACTGGTTCTGCCACAAGGTGAAGGCCCCGTGACGGCCATTTTTGAAAGCCGGGAACAGGCAGATGCGGCGACCGAGAAGCTGAAAATCTTTGCCCAGCCCCAGCGGCTGATGATCCTGTCCTACCTGCTGCGCGGCGAAAGCAGCGTCAGCGACATCGATATGGCGACGAGCATTGGCCAGCCGGCGCTCAGCCAGCAACTGGCGGCCTTGCGACAGGCAGACGTCGTGAAAACGCGCCGGGATGGAAAGCAGATTTGGTATGATCTTGCCGATGACGCCTCGCGTCTGTGTGTCAGAACGATGGAGGCCTTGCTGGTTGACCGGCCCGACCCGGCGCAGGTGATGAAGGCCGCGAAAGAGGCTGACCCTGCGGCACAATCGGCAACCGATAGAGAAAACGCCCGCTCGGGAACGGCGGGCTTCGCGAAAATATTATAGGACAGGACCATTTCCATGAACGATGACAGTTCTCGCAAAGACCCGCAGCCCGACACGGTGAAACCGGAAGACTGGGCGGGTGAAATGGGGTTGAAATGGCTGGCCAACCTCGACGCATTCGAGGAGATGATAGCACCGATCGGTGACGCGTTGCTCGCTCGGGCCGATTTCCAGCCCGGCGAAACGGTGATCGATCTGGGGTGCGGTGGCGGCGCGACAACGCTTGCGATCGCGCAGAAAATTGCTCCTTCGGGCAGGGTCAGGGGAGTCGATATTTCGCCGGACCTTGTGGCAGCAGCCCGGCAGCGCGCAACGCAGGCTGGCGCGACAAATATGGAATTTACCTGCGCCGATGCCGCGACCGTCAATTTGCCGGATTCTCCATATGATCGCCTTTTCTCCCGTTTCGGCAGCATGTTTTTTGAAGATCCGTTTGCTGCTTTTCAAAATCTCCATGGTCTTCTGCGAAAGGGCGGCCGCGTTGATCTGGCGGTCTGGGGGCCACCGCGCGATAATCTCTGGATGATGGAGATGATGGGCGTGGTCAGAAACCATGTTGAAGTTCCGCCGGCGGTGCCGCGCGCGCCGGGGCCGTTTGCCTTCGAGGATCTGGAATATCTCGGCGAGATATTGAGCCGTGGAGGGTTTTCCGATGTTGATGTTGCTGCCTATGAATCCCTGCAACCCGTTGGTGGTGTCGGGGCAACGCCGG
Source organism: Parasphingorhabdus flavimaris (assembly GCF_013371215.1). GTDB lineage: Bacteria > Pseudomonadota > Alphaproteobacteria > Sphingomonadales > Sphingomonadaceae > Parasphingorhabdus > Parasphingorhabdus flavimaris. The sequence continues at coordinate 9,351 of NZ_JABWMH010000004.1, read as the reverse complement.
AGCAGGCGGCCGACTTTGCGTCGGCCGCGATGGCCACCGGCCGATTGCTGCGTGACCAGGGCGAGGCGGTCGTTGCAGCCGCCCACAAGGATCTGGTCAGCCTTTTTGCTACCCACCATGTACCGGGAAAAGGCGTGATGATGCAGGGCAAGGTCTGGCTGGTCTCCGCCATCGCCTGAAAAACGCGGCAACGCCCGCTGCGTCGATATTGGCCGGGCCATGGATTGCCCTTGAATCGGGGTAGCGCCTTTTGAACCGTCTGCATTGTGGTATATTCAAGCCACCTTGGCCTTGTTCGTCACGAACCGCACTAAACTGTACCGTGACCAGCAATTGCCTTGCCAGATAAACTGCGGAAATATTGGCATTTACTTTAACTGCTTTTGTGACCATTCTGTTGCCCGGGTTGTAACCAGTCAAGTTTACGAGGTGGTTATATGAACGAAGGGCATATCGGAACAACATTGTTGCAGCGGGCCAAGGCCATATTATTGCAACCACGCCAGGAATGGCCAATTATCGAAGGCGAAGCAGCTAGCATCGCTTCAATCTACAAATCCTACATCATTCCGCTGGCTGCGATCGGGCCAGTGGCAGGCTTCATCCACGCGGTCCTGTTCGGCAACAGCTTTTTCGGTATTACGCACCGGCCGTCTTTCCTGTCGGCGCTGTCGACCGCAGTGGTCAGTTACATTTTCACGCTGATCGGGGTTTTCCTGATGGCGCTGGTGATCGACTTTCTGGCCCCCCGTTTCGGCGGAACGGCCAATCGCACCAATGCTTTCAAGCTCGCCGCCTATAGCGCAACCGCGGCATGGGTGGCGGGCGCTTTCCAGCTTGTTCCCGGTCTTGGGATGCTCACGGTTCTCGGGCTATATGGATTATATCTGCTCTATGTCGGCATCCCGGTGATGATGAAGGCGCCGGAAGACAAGGCGGTGATCTACACCGTGGCGATCGTCGTCATCGGCGCCATTGCGGGGATGATTTTCAGCGTCATTCTGGCTCCGCTGATGCTCTTGACCAGCAGCGTGCCGGACACCAGCGACGGCAGCCTGTCCGGCAGCGTCAATGTGCCCGGTGTCGGATCCCTGGATTTGAGCGAGCTGGAAAAAGCCGGCGAGAAAATGGCGGCTGCGAACGAACGGGCGCAAAGCGGCCAGGCCACGACATTGCCATCAAAGCAGCTCGCCGCGATGCTTCCGGCCAGCTTGCCAGGCGGGCTGGAACAGACCAGGTCGCGGTCCAGCGGAACATCGGTTGCCGGCGTCGGAGCATCCAGCGCATCGGCCAGCTATGGCGATGACGAAAAGAGCATCGAGCTGACCATCACCGACCTGGGTATTGCCGGGAGCCTCGCGACGCTGGGCAACGCGATGAATATGGAATCGGAAAGCCAGAATGGCACCGTGATCGAAAAAATGGGCAAGATTGACGGCCGTCTGACCACAATCCGCTACGACAGCGCCAGCAGGGATGGCCGCTACGGGGTAATCGTTGGCGACCGTTTCAATGTGCAGGTCGACGGTGACGCCGATTCCGTAGCGGATCTCCGTGCCGTGCTTGACGAGATTGATCTTGCCGCTCTGGAATCGATCGCACGATCCGGCGAGTGAAAAAAATATAGGCAGATACCGGTTTCCCGGAATCTGCAGGCCGCGGTCTGCGTGGACGAACATCGACATTCGCGCAGACCGCCGACATTTTCATGAAAAGATTTCTTTTTGCCGGAGCGCCGGCAGGAAAGTCGTGCCCGTGGCAGATATTCCCGATGTCCAGCCGCAAAGGCGCGCGATGTCCAACCGCGGATATCTTGACAAGGTTCCAAATAATCTTAGGCCGTCTTGTTCAAATGCCATTCAATCAAAGCATCGGCTTTGAGCATCAACCGGAGAAATCAAATGCGTGAAGCAGTCATCGTATCCTATGCCCGTACCGGGCTTGCCAAAGCTGGTCGTGGTGGCTTCAATATCACGCCTCCGATGACCATGGCTGCCCATGCCGTCAAACATGCGGTTGCCAAGTCCGGTGTTGAAGGCGATTTTGTCGATGATTGCATATTCGGCAATGTGGCGCATGCGGCCCCGAATATCGGACGCAACGCGGCGCTTCTCGCGGGTCTCCCCAAGACAACTGCGGGGGCGACGGTCAATCGCTTCTGTTCTTCGGGCATGCAGTCGATCGCCATTGCGGCCAACCATATCCGGGGCGACGGTGCAGACTGTGTCGTAGCGGGCGGCGTCGAGAGTATCTCGATGCAGGGGACACGGGCAGAAGAAGGCAGCATTGACCAGGAAATCCTGAAAATTGCGCCGGCCATCTTCATGCCGATGATCGAAACCGCCGATATCGTCGCGGAACGGTATAATATCAGCCGCGAGTATCAGGATGAATATTCCCTGCAATCGCAGCAGCGGATCGCGGCGGCGCAGGAAGCCGGGCTGTTTGACGATGAAATCGTGCCGATGCAGACCAAGATGAAAATGGTCGACCGGGAAACCAAGGAAGAAACCATTGTCGACTACACCGTCGACCGCGACGAGTGCAATCGGCCGTCAACGACATTGGAAGGCCTTGCCAGCCTGAAGCCGATCATGGGCGAAGACAAGTTCATCACGGCCGGCAATGCCAGCCAGTTGTCCGACGGCGCGGCAGCTCTCGTGCTGATGGAAGCCAAGGAAGCGGAACGCCGCGGACTGAAACCACTGGGACGTTTTGTGTCCTGGGCCGTGGCCGGCTGCGAGCCGGATGAAATGGGCATCGGCCCGGTATTTGCGGTTCCCAAACTGCTGGAACGGCAGGGGCTGACCGTTGATGATATCGATATCTGGGAACTGAACGAAGCATTCGCCAGCCAGTGTCTTTACAGCCGTGACCGTCTCGGAATTGATCCGGCGAAATATAATGTCAACGGCGGCTCGATCTCGATCGGCCATCCGTTCGGCATGACCGGTGCACGCTGTGCCGGCCATTTGTTGCAAGAAGGCCGCCGTCGTGGCGCAAAATGGGGCGTGGTTACCATGTGCATTGGCGGTGGACAGGGCGGTGCCGGCCTGTTCGAAATTTATCCCTGATCGCGCGCGTCCATTCGGGCCTGGCGCATAGCAAGGAACAGAAGCAGTTTTGAAAAAATTAACAGACGCACAAGTCGAGCGCCGGTTGTCGGATGCCTTGGCCCATCGGTCCTCCGTGCCCGCAGAGAAGCTGATATCGCGATTGCTTCGCACCTTTGATTTGACGGCGGAAGATGATGACGAATTCATCTTTCCGGCCCTCAATTCAACGGCGCGGGAACGGATTTTCGGTGGTCAGGTGATTGCCCAGGCGATCGTCGCGGCGGATCGCACGGTGGATGATGAGAAGAATATCCATTCGCTCCATTCCTATTTCCTGCGGGCCGGGGATGAAACCAAGCCGCTGCATTTCCGGGTGCACCGGGACTTTGACGGCCGCAGCATTTCCAACCGCAGGGTTGTCGTCCGGCAGGATGACAAGGTCATTTTCAACCTGACCGCATCCTTCCAGAAAGCGGCCGAGGGGCTCGAGCATCAGATCGCGATGCCCGACGTCTTGCCGCCCGAGCAATGTATGAGCGCGATGGAACAAATCGCCTGCAATCCGCTGATATCGGACGAGCATATCGAACGGATGAGCGTGCCGAGACCCTTTGAAATGCGTAGCTTTCGTCCGGAAGGCAAGAATCCGGATGCGCGCCAATATCAATGGTTCAAAACCGTGGCACCGCTCCCGGATGACCCGCTGACCCATCGCGCCGCTCTGGCCTTTGCGTCGGACATGGGACTGCTCTCGACGTCGATGATCCCCCACGGGCTGCACTGGACCACGCCGGGCCTGTTCTCGACCAGCCTCGACCATGCGATGTGGTTCCATGACGATTTCAGGGTCGACCAGTGGATCTGCTATGTCATGGACAGCGACTGGACCGGCAATACGCGCGGCCTCAATCGCGGGTCCCTGTTTACGCAGGACGGGCTTCTGGTGGCGACGGCCGTGCAGGAAGGCATGATCCGCCTGACACCAAAAGCCTAGCGGGTCTCAGAAAAGCGACTTGAGGTCCTTCTTCAGGATCTTGCCATTGGCGTTGCGCGGCAGGCTGTCCGTTCTGAACAGGATTTTCACCGGCACTTTGAAATTGGCCAGTCGTTCGCGCACCCAGGCCTGCAATTCCGCCTCGCTGGCTTTCTGTCCCGGAACCAGTTGCACAATGGCGGCGGGTTCTTCGCCCAGCATCTTGTGATCGATGCCAACCAGCGCAGCATCCATCACCGCAGGATGATCGTAGAGCACATTCTCGACTTCAGACGAGTAGATATTCTCGCCTCCGCGGATGATCATGTCCTTCGCACGGTCGACGATATAGCAGAAGCCCTCGTCATCCAGTCGCGCCAGATCGCCGGTTCGCACCCAGCCATCGACAAAGGTTTCGGCGGTTGCGTCGGGTCGTCTCCAATAGCCTTTGACGACCATCGGTCCGCGCGCCCATAGTTCACCGACCTCGCCGATCGGCATTTCGGTGCTGCCATCCTCGCTCATGACCTTCAGGTCGGCAGCCGCCACCGGCGGGCCGCAACTGGTCGGGCGATTGAGATAATCCTCGGCGCTATGGCCTGTAACCGTCGCCGTTGTTTCGGTCATGCCCCAGCCGTTGCCGGGCAGTGCGCCAAAGACTTCAAAGATCTTTCGGGCCAGTTCGGGCGCTGAGGGCGCTCCACCATAGCTGATCGAGTCGATCGAGCTCAGATCATATTTCTCGCGGTCCGGATGTTCGATCAATTGCCACGCGATAAACGGAACACCGCCGGTCGCGTTGACCTTTTCCCGTTCGATGATCTCCATCGCTTTCACCGTGTCCCACTTGTGCAGGAATATCATCTTGTGGCCGCCATGAACCGTTGGCATCATGGTTGCGGAACAGGCGGTGCAATGGAACATGGGTATGACTGTCAGGCCAACCCGGACGGTAGGCTCGGGCAGTTCATTTCCCCGGCGCAATGCCGCGACCGTTCCGGCATAGCCGGAAGAAATCGCATTGGTTGTCAGGTTGCGATGGCTGCCGAGTGCGCCTTTGGGTTGTCCGGTTGTACCGCTGGTATAGAAAATCGTCGCCGCGTCATCCGGTGCAATATCGACCGCGGGCAAGTCCTGATCCGGAAGATTGCCATAATCATTGGGCCGTCCGATAATCGCTTCCAGCGGCCGGGCCGCTGTGGCCAGTTCGCTTTGGCTACGGGCCACTATGACATGTTTGAGGTCGGGCAGTTCAGCCAGATGTGGCGAAATCCGGTCCCATCGTTCGGCGTCGCAGAGCAAGACGCTGGTCTGTGAATTTTCCAGTCCGAAGACCAGTTCCTGATCTGTCCACCAGGCATTGAGTGGCACAACAATGGCGCCGATAGAAGCGGCAGCAAAGAAGATCACCGGCCATTCCGGGAGGTTGCGCATCGCGAGCGATACCCGGTCACCCTTGGCGACACCGATGTTCTGCAGCTCCACCGCGAGAGCGGCGACGGCACGATACCAGTTGGCATAGGTGACGCGCTCGTCTTCGAATATCAGAAATTCGCTATCACCATGACCGCGGGCATGCTCGGCGAGAGCCGCCAGGCTGGGATGGGCGTTTTTCCAGACGCGGGTGGCGACGCCTTCAATATCGACCATCTCCATTTCAAATGGTTCACCCGGTGCGCATAACAAGGTTTCGATTTCATCACGCGACCGCAGGGGCCATCCATTGCTCGGCGTCCACTTTTCCAGTGGATCTATAGCTTGAGTTGCCAATTTATTCTCTCCTATTCGATAAACCTAAAACCTATCCGTTGAACTTTTCGCCTTTGCTCGCCTTGTCCCGGAGCATATCGGCAACCGGTAGATTGTGCTTCTCGAGTCCGGCGACGACCTTGTCGAGACCGACGGTATCGGCCCAGAACATCGGGCCACCGGTATAAAGCGGCCAGCCATAGCCGTTGATCCAGACGACATCGATATCGCTGGCCCGCTGTGCCATGCCTTCTTCGAGGATTTTGGCACCTTCATTGACCATCGGATAGAGCAGCCGCTCGCGAATTTCGTCCTTTGAAATCTCGCGCTGTTCCTTGCCTGCCTTGGCAGCAAATTCGGCGATGATCTGTTTGACCTCGTCAGCAGGCGTCCGTTGACGCGCCTGGTCATAATCGTAAAATCCCTTGCCGACTTTCTGGCCCCAGCGCCCGACCGCGCACAAAGCATCGCGCATTGTTTCGATGCGTTCCGGATCACGATGCCATCCGATATCGACACCGGCGAGATCGGACATCTGGAAGGGTCCCATCGGGAAACCAAATTCGAGCAGGACATCGTCTACTTCCCAGTAATTGGCGCCCTCCATGAGCATCGCATTGGCCTGTTCCTGACGCGGGCTGAGCATCCGGTTGCCGATGAAGCCGGGGCAGACGCCCGACACCGCTGCGACCTTGCCGATTTTTTTCGACAGCTTCATCGCGGTCATCAGCACATCGTCGGCGGTTTTTTCGCCGCGTACGATTTCCAGCAATTTCATCACATTGGCCGGAGAGAAAAAATGGAGTCCCAGAACATATTCGGGACGCTTGGTTACTGCCGCTATCTCGTCGATATTGAGATAGCTGGTGTTGCTGGCAAGGATTGCGCCCTGTTTGACGATGGCATCAAGCTTGGTGAACACTTCCTTTTTGACGTCCATATTCTCGAACACCGCCTCGATCACTAGATCGCAGTCGGCGAGATCGTCGTAGGACAGGCTGGGCGTCAAGATGCTCATGGCGTCTTCGACCTGCTGCTCGGTCATGCGGCCGCGCTTGGCGGTATTCTCGTAATTCTTGCGGATGACGCCGACGCCGCGGTCGAGCGCTTCTTCTTTCAGCTCGACAATCGTCACCGGTATGCCGGCGGACAAGAAGTTCATGCCGATGCCGCCGCCCATGGTGCCCGCACCCAGAATGCCGACTTTCCTGATCGGGATCAGGTCGATCTTGGGATCGATACCGTCAATCTTGTTGGCCGCCCGTTCGGCAAAGAAATAATGTTGCATCGCAGCCGCCTGGGTGCCGGTCATCAATTTGGTGAACAGTTCGCGTTCTTTGGCCACGCCATCGGCATAGGACATTTCGCCCGCTGCCTTGACCGCCTGGATACCGGCTTCCGGGGCGTCGAAGCCACGAATCTTGCGACCGCTTTGCTGGCGGAAATCGTCGAATATGGCCGGGTTCCGGACGCCGTCCTGATTTGCCGTGCCTTCCGAAGAGCGCGGGGGCGCCTTGCCAATCTGCTCGCGGGCGAAAGCCATCGCGTCTTCAGCCAGACTGTCTTCGCCGACGATCTTGTCGATCAGGCCGATGCCATGGGCCTTTTTGGCCGAAACCGGGTTGCCGATCACGACCATCGGCAAGGCGGCTTCTGCGCCAACCACGCGCGGCAGGCGCTGGGTTCCTGCAGCGCCGGGGATCAGACCCAATTTGACTTCGGGCAGACCGATTTTCGCCGACGGAACCGCCACCCGGTAGTGGCAGGCCAAGGCAACCTCGCAGCCACCGCCGAGCGCGGTGCCGTGGATGGCTGCAACGACCGGCTTGTTGCTCGCCTCCAGCTGGTCAAGCGCCTCGCCCAGATTCGGTCCCTTCATCGGCTTGCCAAATTCGGTGATATCAGCGCCTGCAAAAAAAGTCCGTCCGTCGCAGCGGATGACCACGGCCTCTACGCTTTCATCGGAGAGCGCCTCGTTGATGCCGTCGACCAAACCCTGGCGAACCGCGGCGCCGAGCGCGTTTACCGGAGGATTGTTGGAAATGATGACCAGAATATTGTCATGTTTTTCAGTGGTTACGACAGACATTTTTCTCTCCTAGAAGACCATGCTTTCGTGGCGAAGCATTGCGTCACAGCATGATAATAAACCGCGATTATCGGGTGAACGGACGCGATATCACAAAGGCTAAGGATTTGAAAACAGGCTTTTTGTCTTCGGACAATGGAAGCGTCTATAATGATCCATGTCGATGGGTTCTAAAACAATGGGATTTGTTTCGCAAAACAGTGATGACGATCATCTTCTGCTGGCCAGCTCCATTGATCTAACATCGTCCGGCCCAAAGCAGCTGCAGATTAGGGCAGTCCCGATACTCAAGGCACATCCATCATGCGAACAGGGACTGGCGACCTTATCCGGCAAGAATTTCCAGCGCAACGCGTTCGGCTGACGCCAGTGCGCCCTCGACGCCCCGGGAAACATTTTCCGTGTGCTCGCCACAGAAGCTGATCGGCCCGGCCCTGTCGGCGATCACATTCGGTAATGTCGTCGCTTGGCCAGCGCCATGATAGGCCCAAGCTCCGCCTGAAAATTCTTCTTGAGCCCAGCTGTGATAATGGCGTGTCTCCAGTTTTCCTTTTGCCGCCGGACGCATTGCTTCGATATCGGCGACGATCTTTGCCATGGCGGTTTCCGCCCCGAGCCTGTCCCATTCAAGCGCGAGGTCGCCGCGCGCCTGTACCATCAGTCCGGTCACTTCTTCGTCGGTTGCTCCGTATCGCTGGGGAATTACGGTGCTGGAGAAACTGTCGCTCCACATGCCGGGTGCGAAACCGTCTTCTTCCCAGAAAGGCGCTTTGGCGGTCAGGAATGCTATCGAGATCGGCTGATAGCTGACTTCTTCAACGGCCTTTGCCTGCAGCGCCGGAAGCCCGGGCGTAATATCGACGTTCCGCAACGCCGCAAGCGGCAGGGAACAGACCAGTTTTGCCGCCTGAAAGCGCGAACCATCGCGACAGGACACGATAACCCCGCCGGCATTTTGTTCGATCGCGGCCACCGGTTTTCCCAGAATCACGTCACCCTTTAACTGCGCCGCCATGGCCTCCGGCAATTTTATGTTGCCACCCTTTGCCGCGAATGATTCCGGCCCCGCGGCGATCTGGTTTTGCACGAAACCGCTGTTAAAGCTCATCATCATCGTGGAGACGTCGCGCGAATTTCGTCCGTGATAGGGCGCAAGATCATAGCCCAGCCGGATCGCTTCCTCGTTCAAACCCTGCTGCGCAAGAAATTCGGCGAACGGCTTGTCGAGCGCTGCGTTTGCCGGATCACACCATTTGGTCCAGTCATCGATCGGCGGGTTCTTGCCGAGCAGAACAAAGGGCAGTTCGGCCGGCATGACCGGTTTGAGCGCCTCTGGAAAAGGATTTTCCGGATGGGCAGCCTGTCCGTCGTCAGAACATTTGGCACAGATGGCTGCGTAAATTAGCGGAGCATCGGCCTCGTCTTATTGGTTGATATTAGGCGGCTAGCTTGCGGTGTTGCAAGCGCCGATGTTCAATGGTCTT
>NZ_JABWMH010000003.1:652500-805369 GCF_013371215.1 Parasphingorhabdus flavimaris | reverse complement strand
AAGACCATTGAACATCGGCGCTTGCAACACCGCAAGCTAGCCGCCTAATATCAACCAATAAGACGAGGCCGATGCTCCGCTAATTTACGCAGCCATCTGTGCCAAATGTTCTGACGACGGACACCGCGGCAAAGAGCTTATGTGCGCGGGACGGCCTTTGCGCCCCAGCTGACTGATGGCGATGTTTCAGAATATCTTGCCCAACTGGAAATGCTTAGCAAAGGCTATCGCGAAGAAAGCGAAATTTGGCCGGTCAACATCCCGGAATTTGATACCGTGGCTGTTCACTCACGGCCGATTGCGCCGGAGACGTTTAAACTCGTCCTTGCGGCAATCCGACAGCGGCAATGTCTCAAGGCTAGATACGTTTCCCTCAGTTCCGGTAGTGAAGGGTTCCGAGCGATCCTTCCTCATGCCTTGGCAAGCGACGGTCACCGTTGGCATATGCGAGCGTTTGATTTTGACAACCAACGTTATTCCGATTTTGTGCTTTCCAGACTGGAGGCCAAAGGCTTTGCTGATACACCCAGCGGTGATCTTCCTCGCGATGTTGATTGGACATCTACAATACAGCTGGTCCTCACGGCGGACCCAGCGATGCCGGAACCTAGGCGCGAGAGATTGGAATCTGAATATCGGATGCGGAAAGGCGCTCTCAGGGTCAAGATCAGACAGGCAATGTTGTTCTATTATCTGAGATTCTATGGCTTCAATCCCCATGATCTGGAAGGCGGAGCCATGCGCAATGTGAGCAGTTTTCACCTCAAAGTCGCTAATATGGAGGAGGTCGAAAAATGGCTTGGCCGGAGAAATTAAGACACCTTTTCCAACCTAGAAAATCATCTCAAGATTCCGCGCTTTACGACGGAGAAACGGGGCGGGAGCGAGTAATCGCTATTCTTCGCGAAAATCCAGTTGTGGATGGCCAAGGCGAAGTCGCGGCGACGTTGTACGATCGAGGGGCTTTCCAAGGTTTTAGCAAGGGTGAAGATTTGATCTTGCAGGGAGCGAACGACGACGACGTTTACTTCCTCTTGTTCGGTGAAGTTGATATCTTAATCGACAAGAAATGGCGCGCAAAACGTGTTGCTCCCAACCAAGTCGGCGAAATGGCTGCCTTGGATGCAGGTATGCCCCGGTCGGCCACTGTGCGAGCAAAAACTGACGCGGTCTATGCGTGGAAAGTTCCGGCGCAAAACTTTAACGAACTCTTCGTAGCCGATGGCAAGGCTGCCCTTCGTATTAGGCGGGAGTTATCGTCTCGCCATCGAGAGCAATTGGCTTGGAAGCCCGCTCGAGACGGTTTGAAAAGCTTCGCTTTATGGACCGTCATATCCTTACTGGTAGCGGTTCTATGTGCGGCGATTGCCTGGACAACAACCGCTTTTTTACCCTTTGGGGAGATAGAGCGGGCCGTAACCACTGGAGGAACGGCACTTCTATTTTTCATATTCACGATGCTGCTAAACCCGGCGTTTTTATGGCGCAGGTTGATTTCGTATGTGCTGTTGGGATGGGCCGGGTTGTTCGTGATGGATTGGACTATCGCCGCCAAGATGAAAAACGGATCAGAGGAAACAGAGGTGTCTTTGGTGTCAAGCGGACTGGACCTCGACTGGACCATTCTGACACCCATCGCAATCGTGTCGGTAGTGCTGATTGGAATCTTTGCAGTTTTCGAGCACAAAAGAATGGAGGGTTGAAATGCGACAATCAAATGGTGCCGAGAACCCTATTTCGAGGGCAATGCAACAAGGAATCGAGAGTGGCATAACTCCCGCGACCGGAGGCGCAATAGTGGCCGAATGCCAAGCGCGCTTGCATAGCGCGAACGTTGCACAACGTACTGGAGAGAGTTCGTGTCCCTGAAGGACGATCTCGAGGCGGAGGTCGCCGAAACCTTCGAAACAAAATGGACCACGCGAGACGGCCAAGTTGTACCATCCCCGGCAGACGTCAAACTCGGCAACGACGCAGTCAAGCTGAAGGGCACCGTACTGTATGCCGATCTTTCGGAATCTACCGCGATGGTCAAATCGAAAAAGGATTGGTTCGCAGCTGAAGTGTACAAAACCTTTCTTCATTGTTCAGCGAAAATCATCAAACATTTCGGCGGCACGATAACCGCTTATGATGGAGACCGCATCATGGCGGTCTATTTGGGCAAAAGCAAAAATACCAGCGCCGTAAAAACTGCTTTGAAAATTCACTCAGCTCGGCAACATATCATTCAGCCCGCGCTAAAGAAGCAATATCCCAATAGTACGTTCGAACTGAAACATACTTGCGGGGTGGACACGTCGAACCTCTTTGTCGCCAGAACCGGTGTACGGGGCGATAACGATCTCGTATGGGTTGGACGTTCCGCGAATTGGGCGGCGAAGCTTAGTGATCTTCCCAATACACACGCGACTTGGATTTCCGCAGCCGTATATGATGTGATGCACGAATCTGTGAAGCTGGATGGCAACAAAGACAACATGTGGGAAAAACGCTCATGGACGCCGCAGAATGGAGCTACAATTTATCGTTCCGATCACTGGTGGAAATTGTGAGCTAGATAGGGTCCATTCGCCCTCAAGATGTCGCACGCGCCTCATTGCGGCAATCACTGAACTTAAATTCATAACTCCGAGGATCGATAAAGGGTCAAAAATGGCGATAAACAAAGCTGGATCAGTCTTCGGTTTAGCCGACAAAGAGCAACATTGGTCGACATCGCCTTTGTATGTTTACTACGCCATTGACATATACGCCAATGACGTATAGAAGGCTTGCAATGAATAGCCTTCAAACCGTTGTAGAGCTTCCTGAGTTCCAGAAACGTGCAAAGGCGATAATGTCCGATTCAGAGCGGCATGAAGCAATTGATTACATTGCGGCGAACCCTGAATCTGGCGCTCCGCTTGGCGGGGGATTGAGAAAAGTGCGTATCCCAAGAGAGGGAGGCGGAAAGAGTGGCGGCTTTCGAACGATATATGTGTTCGGTGATAGGCATATGCCGATTTTTTTAATCACGGTCTTTGGGAAAAATGAAAAAGGTAATTTGACTAAATCGGAACAGGCAGCAGCTGTTGCATTGAGCAAAAAAATCATTGCGGCATATGGAGAAAAGAAATGAGCGCTTACGATACTATTGAAAAAGGGTTGAATGAAGCCTTAGCTTTCGCCGAAGGCCAGACTAAAGGCGCTCGTGTTCACAAAATTGAAGTACCGAGCGTCGATGTCGTTGACATTCGGCAAAAAACCGGCCTGTCGCAAACAGACTTCGCCCGCAGCATTGGAGTTGCAAAAGGTACATTACTCAATTGGGAGCATGGCCGAAGAGATCCAAGCGGTCCCGCTCAGGTGCTCCTAGCATTGATCGCGCGCAAACCTTCTGTCGTGCAGGAATTGCTTCGCTAACATCTCACCCAATTCAATACTAAGATGCCAAATGTAAAAATACAATCTTTCATCATACATTGGCCTGGATACTTGTATCAATGAATTTTGGCCCGCAGCCAGCTACATGCACAAAAAATAGGTAGATATACCCCGACTCCTTGAGGATCCGAAAAAATAGCGGTTGCGTTATAGTCGGGAAGCGATTCTGTATTGGGGCATGATCCGCAGTGGTTTCCTGAGCAAAGCAGAACGGCTTGAGCTACGCGCTCTGGCGCGGGATGGGCTGAGTGAAGCGCGCGCGGCGCGCCGTGCCAATGCGATCATTCTGCTGGACAAGGGATGGAGCTGCCAGGAGGTGGCGGAGGCTTTGTTGATCGACGATGACACGGCTCGCTCCTGGCACAGACTTTATGACGAGCATGGCCTGACCGGCCTTGTGGTCTTCGATGTTGGGGGCAGTCACAGCCGGCTTTCTGCGGAACAGGAAGACGCGCTGTTTACGTGGGTCAGCGCCAGCCTGCCACGCAACGCGCGCACGATCGGCGCGTGGATCGCCGGTCGCTTTGGCATTGAGTACAGCCACGCGGGGCTGATCGCGCTGCTGCATCGGCTGAAGCTTTCGTACCGCAAGCCTGCGATGGTGTCGGGCAAGCTGGACGCGGCCAAGCAGCAGGCGTTCATCGCAGACTATGACCGGCTGATGTGCGGCCTTGAGAACGACGAGGCAGTGGTGTTCGTCGACGCCGTTCATCCGACCCATCAGGTCCGTGCGGTGGGCTGCTGGGCACCCACGGGCGAGGCGGTAGCGATTTCCCCCAGCAGCGGCCGTGACCGGGTGAATATTCATGGCGCCATCGACCTCGAGACCGGCAAGACCCAGATGCTCGATGTCCTCACCGTCGATGCGCAAAGCACGATCCTGCTGCTCATGGCGATCCTTGCCGCCCATCCGTCGCGGCGGTTGATCCACGTCTTCCTCGACAACGCCCGCTACCATCATGCCCGGCTGGTGCAGGAATGGCTGGCCCGAAAAGGCCAGCGGATCAGGCTCCACTTCGTGCCGACCTACAGCCCCCACCTCAATCCGATCGAGCGACTCTGGGGAGTGATGCACAAAAACATCACCCATAACCAAGGCTACGCAACGGCGCGCGAATTTAGGGCAGCGATCCTGGGGTTCCTAACTCAAAACGTGCCGAAACAATGGCACGTCTTCCGCGATCAGGTCACCGACAACTTTCGCGTCATCAATCCCGCAGATTTTCGGATCCTGAGGTAGACGGGGTATAGTCAGTAACATGATCTCCTCCTCCTGCTCCATTGCCCATCAAATGATCCGGTGGAATCTTCAAGGCCATCCCAACGAATATATCATCAGGATCATCGAGTTGATCCCGATTGAGATTGAAAATCTCGTCATATCTGTTCTTGTTACCCAAATATTTTGCCGCCAGTTTCCCCAGCGTGTCGCCACGCACTACTGGATGGACCAGTGCAATTTCGTCATCTGATCCCTCAGCATCCACGCCCAATACCGTCATCCTAGAAGCAACGGCGTCCAGAGTCTTTGGCCGATACGCAGCAGCACCTCGTCCTGCACTAGGTTCAGCGTTCCAGCGGCGGCGAGCGCTTGCGCTGACCTGGACAATATCATTTGGTCCGACACGGTCCGAAGAAAGCATGGCGCTCTTCAACTTGCCGATGAGCGAGTTGGCGCTGCGCGCAACCTCGGGATCGTTCTGCAAGGGAGCCAAATGGTTGGGGGAAATTTCATAGGCTCGTGATTCCGGGCCGTTGCGAACTTCTAGTCCTTGCGCTCTGGCACCCTTCAAAACCCAGGCTAGCGTTGCATCTGAAAGCCCCCGTTCCGGACCGCCGCCGCCGACCGAACCATGAACGCCAGGAAACCATTTTTGCTGATATGGGGCGTGGGGATCATACATCGACCAGTCTTGGTCGGTGTTCAGATCCGCCACGTTGTTCCACAGGACAGGCTCAAACAGGACACGGCGCTCATCGATTGCCACAGCATGGCGCGCCGCCTGCAGCTTGCTGGTTAATTTGGCATCGTGAAACTTAAATTTTCGGTTTATCCAAGTGGCTCCAGGAATAAATTTGGGACAGCCCAGCGCAGCCACCGTGTCCCAAACACCAATATATTTGATTTGCAGGATAGGAATATCGCGCCAGTCCATTTCGCTACAATTCTCCTGCCGCCAGTCCTTATCCCACTCGCTCACACAGATTTGTGAAGAATATTGGGAACGGAATTTGAGCGCATCAAGCGAGTCATCGCCGTCACCCTTGAAAACTGCCTTATAAAGACCGATCGCTTCTTCGATTTCTTTAGCGCTATCGACATTCAATATTCCGGCATGTCGGATAAAACCGACAAACGAGCGGGCCGTGAAGGCCCCCCGGGAGAAACCGAAAGCAAAAATATGATCGCCGGGTTCGTAATTGAACAGCAAAAAGCGATAGGCATCCCGGATGTTGTCCATCATCCCCTTGCCAAATGCGCCACCGCGAAACCGTTCATCCTTAGCGGTACCGATACCTTCGTCATAGTAGATTAACTGAGGCGTACCATCGGATGCGATCGGCTTGGTCATCTCTGCCAACAGCACAACATTAGTCGGTGAGTCGGCGGCAAGCTTATTCCAAGTCCCGTCAAAACAAAATACCAGTCTTTTCATGCGTGCCCCCAATTTTCGCCAATGTCTAAGTTTTCAATATGCCCCAAAAACCTTTGATGTTAGAAATGCAGGAGAACAATACTAACCCTTAAGACCAGAGCCGTGTGTTCAGCAGTAGTACAGTTTTGGTATTTTCAAATTTCATGCTAAATCAAATGGCTCCGTATTGGAAGATTAATGCGAAACTATATTTGGCACGATAATCTGAGTAAATTCTGAAGGTGTCCGTACACTAATTGCCTATAGGCCTCACGTTCGATCTGAATCGAATAAACCGCATCAACTATTGTTGAGCCCAAGTGGTTGTGATCCCGAGCTAAAAGCTTCTTGTTTCCGCAAATATTCCTCCACTTTCTTCAACGTCCTGGCACGCGGCCTGCGCCCTCCCCTTAAATCCAAAACAAACCTCGGATCACCCACCGCGCGCCTGCCAAACCGCGTCGGCGACATATGTGTCTGCTTAAGGTGCATTTCGATACGATCCAACAGTTTCAATTGAGGTCTCCTCGAATCATAAATTCCTTGCGTTCTTGTTATGTTCCTAGTAGGAAGATTGCATATTGTCTAGGATAAATCCTATTGAGGGGTCGAAAGGCACAAAAGATGGATGATGTACGAAAAACTCTGGACCGGCTGATCCGCGAAAACGGGGATGATTATTCCGGCCTCTCAAAAATGCTTGGCCGTAATGCAGCCTATATCCAGCAGTTCATAAAGCGCGGCACACCGCGCAAACTGGATCCGGAGGACAGGCTTAGGCTGGCGAGCTTTTACGGCATTGACGAACAACTCTTGGGCGGGCCACCGCCAACCGGCAGCGACGGTATGGTCGAAGTCCCTGTGCTTGATGTCAATGTTTCTGCAGGACATGGCGCGCTTGCGACAAGTGAGGATAGGAAAACGCGTTTCTCATTCGATGAACGCTGGCTGCGCAAACTGACACCGGCGAGAGGCGTCAGCCTATCGGTAGTCCGCGTCATGGGCGATTCCATGGAACCGACCCTGTCGGACGGTGATGATGTGCTCGTGGACGCTTCTGATCATGGTTCGCGGCTCCGCGATGGGATCTATGTGATGCGGGTTGATGACACGCTGGTGATCAAGCGAATTGCGCTGCGTCCTGATAGTCCCTTCATTACCATTGCCAGTGATAACCCGACCTATCCGACCTGGGAGGATGTTGATCGCAGCACCGTCCATATCGCAGGTCGCGTGCTTTGGTTTGGTCGCGCGCTTTGAGAGGAATATCGCTCTGAGCTATTCTAAATCCCCATATCCAATGGCTTGCTGTGCTCTTTCTCAAGTTCTCGCTGGTCCTGTTGCGGTTCTTTGGGCGCAAGTTCATTTCCTTTGGCAAGCCCCGTGGCAGCGGCTTTACCAAGACGCTTGGTCACTTCGAGCGCCGATGTTTTTGCGCCGTCATTCTTTTCAACCGCCGTTTCCAGTTTCTCGCGGTTATCAACAATTAGCGTCAAACCATCCCGCAATCTGGTAATCGTAACCAGAAACGTCTGCTTGTTGGAAAGATTGCGTTCACGGCTATCCATGACGGCGATCCCGCGATCTGAGGTTAGCCCTTGAGCCATATGGGCATTGAGCGCGTAAGCCAGATCAATGCGTTTGAGCATCGGATCATCATGGCGGAGCCGGTGTTCGATGCCGGAAGATGTTCGCAAGCTAACATGCTTGGCATCAATGTCTGTGATGCTTGCCTGATCCGCATTGAACAATCCGCGTTTGTGATCGCTATCGGTCCAGCGGATTTTATCACCGGCATAAATATCAAGATGCTTCTTTTCATAGAGAGCAATCTGGTCTTCAGATGCATTGGCGCGAAGTTTGCTGACCTGAAAGCTCCGCTCCCTGCCCCTGTGATCTTTCAATACAAGCTTCTTTGGGCGTTCATCGACCGAGACGACATCATATTGCCCTTTGCTAAGGCGCTGACTTCTGTCCGGAGCTTTAAGTTCAATCATCATGCCCGGTTTGTAGCTGTGAATATAGCGCAGTTCTTCGCGGGTGCTGTTGACCCGGGAGAAAGTTTCCAATTTGAGTCCGCGTTTGCCGAGCTCACCGTTTTGTTTAAGCCCGGTCTGGACCGCTTCATTGACGGCGGTGCGCAGCGCCCGACCCGAAGCATAAATGGCCGTGGATTGCCGTTCGTGCGGAGAGAGCGCGAGCCAGCGTTCGGCAGCGATCAGGGCGCTGCCCTCTTTGGTTTCGATAATATGGTCCTTCAAATAGGACATGGCCTCGCCGATATTTCCGGCCTGGGCTGAATATTGTGCGCGGCGTAATATTTTATCACGCGCGCGCAAATTGGTGATCATTTTTGCGGTATCAATGCCCGAGGCCTGCACAAGCGCGAAGGGCTTGCCGGCATCGACAGCGCCAAGCTGCTTCTTGTCCCCGATCATCACCAGACGGTCTACCTCGAGCAGGTTTGCGAGCCGGACCAGCTTTTCTTTTTCGACATTGGATACCATCGAGGCCTCGTCGAGCACCAGCACATGGTCTTTCATGGCGGCTTTGGCTTCTGTGAGAGCATTTTTATCCGCTCCCTCCTGTAGGAGGTTTTTGTGACTTCCGATGAAGCGCGCCAGGGTCATCGACGCAATCCCGGTATCGCGTTCGAGCATCTGGACGAGCGTATTCTGGACGGCGAGACCCAGAACCGTTTTACCATTCTCGCCAAAAAGCTGCGAGACGGGTTTAAGAAGGCTGCTCTTGCCTGCCCCGGCAATGCCCTGCACCGCGATAATGCGGTTGGACGATGATAATATCATCCGGCCTGCGGACTCTTGTCCTTCGTTAAGTGTCATCCCAAAGTTAAGACCCGCGACCGCTTGCAGCTGATCGCCTGCCATGCCCGATGACAAAAAAGGCTCTGACTTGCCCCTGCCCGCTTCAACCTGTCCAATTATCCGCTGCTCGGTCTGCAAAGCATCACGCGTGGTGACAAAATCACGGTCGCGTCCTTTGCCCCGGACGAGCTCACCTTCCCTGACCAGCGCCCGTACACGGCGTTCGACATGGGCAATGGATGTCGGTAGGCCAAAATCCAAAGCTGTCTTGTAAACATCATGAACCCCAAAGGCTGCTTCGCGCTGCGCCAGATGGCGAATGGCTGAAGCGGTCGCCTGCGCTGCAGCTATCTCTTCGCGGGGTTTGTTCAGGATATGCACTGGCACCAAAGGATCGGCGGAAGGCTTTGGACCAAATCCCTGAATTTTTTCTGCAAACGCGCGCAGGAAAATCATCCCTTTTTGCGCCAGCGACAGATTGGGATTTTTATCAACCTCCAAACCAGCTGCGCGAATGTTCGCTTTGTCGATCAATCCGCCAAGATCGAGATCCATCGCCCGTGCTGCTTCCTGCCATGTTGTAGACAAGGCATCCCTGTCCTTTATGGCTTCTTTGGGCGCACGGGTGGCCAGAGCGGCAATCTTGCCAGCTTCCAGTCCTGGTCCCCGGCGCGCATCAAGCACCTCCTGTCGGCGGGTCGAAAAGGCCATGACCGCTTCGCGCGATATACCTGCGGCTTCAAAATTACCGTGCTTGCCTTGATGGGCAGGCTGATAGCCAAGCTTTTCGATTTCAAGACGAAAGCGCGCCATCGTCATGCTGTTCAGAAGCGTGTTGTTCGACCAGAGCTTGTCATTATGCAGCGCCCGCCATTTGGCGTCCGGGCCTTGGGTGATATTGGCGACAACCGCGTGAAAATGAACATTGGGTTCAGAATTGCGATTGGTATCATGCTGGAACAGTCCAATGGTGAGATTGCCGGAACCAATGGCCTTGATCTTGCCGCGAGAAAAAACCCGTGTTTCGGCGATATTTTTCTCGGCCCATTGCAGCGTCTCGATCACCGCCGTCCGGTAAGCTTCGATGATCCGTTTATCGCCGCCCACCAGAGCGATTAACGACCAGCTTTTGGGCAGCGAGAAAGTAAGATCGGTTCCGGCGCGGTGATATTGTTTATCGCTGCCAACACGCTCGCCATTTGGCAATTCACCGCGCAGCAAAGCTTCAAAGCCGCTCGCGTCCACCTGGCCCTTTAAACCTAACCGCTCCGCTCCTTCTCCGATCCACTGACCGGACCGGTCGGCATCGGCTTTGGTATAATAGTTATCCGCCGCAAAATAAGTTGCAGCGCCGCCCGCAGAGCGAACATTGGAAGCGGAGAGCATAGTCCATTCCTATCATTGAACGCGCCCTCCACCGCGCAGGTTTCACATGTCATATTCGCCGATATCGCGGTCCGGCTCATCACGCACAGCGCCCTCACGGAGATCCCGGCCAGCATCACGCGGCAGACCGCTCAGCGACCGGGCCTTGTTCGGTGGATCGGATGGATCAGGCAGATCAGAGCGCTGCTGTTTGTCATCTTCGGGAGACGGTGATGGCGCCTGCTCATCCTTGCCGAGCGATTTAATCGGACCATCGGTAGCGGGATCCGCTGTGTTGCCCTTCAGTATTTTATCTTGAGGCTCATCGGACAACTGGACGTCGGTGATTTCTTCGGGCTCCCGAAAGGCAAACTCCTTCTGATCGGCCGCAGATTGTTTAACGCCTTCGTCATTGTCATCGGAGTCCGCTGCTGGCTCCTCCTCCCCGCTGTGGCTATTTTTAGCCGTCCCTTCAGACTTGGAAGACGGCAGTGGTTCTTTGCTGGGTGCGCGAGGTTTATACAGTTCATCGGGCTCATCAAATGCCCGCGCAATAAATCCTTCTGCCAGACTGGGCCAGGATTGCGGGACCAGTTTAACCGGCGCAGCGGGGAAGCCATCGGGGAACTTGATGTAGCCGTTGAGCCGCGGCAAGTTCATAAATTGATCGGGCAGCAGCAGCGGTTCGATCTGCCTTCTGGGGGTTAGACTGACGGCATCACGGGCATTATTATAGCCGTAACTATAGCCTTCTTCCATGTCGCGTATCTGCCGGTGACCGATAAAGTCTGAGCACCATGTTGCCGTTTCCCGGTCGGCTGTAGCCAGTATTAATTTGGTGCGCGCAAGCGAAGACAATGTCATCGCCATATTTTCACCATACACCTCCTTGAGTTTGGCAAATGCATGAATACCAGTCACGATAGCGCCGCCAAAATTGCGGGCCGTTTGCAAACCTTTTTCCAGCGCTGGCAACCGGTGCAATGCGCCCAGCTCATCAATCATGAACCACACCCGCAAATCGGATGTCCGGCTCATCGACATGAGGGTATTCATCGCAGTGTCCATCCACAATGTTAGCAGCTTGGAACAGATACTCATGTCCACATAGCGCGCGGATATAAATATGATCCCGCCGCGTTCGCATTCACCCTGCACCCAGTCGCGGATTGAAAAGTGCGGACCATGTTTGGGCAGCAACATCAAAGCCTCGGCATTTGCATTAAGCACAGCCCGGATTGAGGTTGCCATCCGGGCCGCTTTGGGCGCGGTCAGTTGCTCCGCGACAGTACCCTTTAGGAGCTTATGAACATCTGTGAGATCGGCCGTAATCAGCTTGTTTGCGAGCGCCTCGTTGGTTGGCGTTCCCGCCTTCATCAGTTGCATGCAGGATTGCACAAATACCGAGCGGGCACCAATAACCCAGAACTGGTCATCGCCGCCCCCATCCTGGGGTACTATTGCTTCAGCAGCGCTGTGAAATTCGGCAATGGTGCTGCAATCATTGAACACACTCCATTGCGGACAGCGGGCATCAAGCGGGTTCAATATGACATCACGCGAAGGGTCATAGAAATGTTCGATAAAAGCGCCGGTCAGATCGAATATGACGGCGCGCTGTCCCTTTCTGCGGGCCTCGTCTATCATCTCCAGCAAGGCAACGGTTTTACCGGTTCCGGTGGTTCCGATCAGCATCGCATGGCTCTGTTCAAGCCGCCAGGGATAACGAACACCTGTAATTGCAGAGGGAGTATAATAGCCCGCCGCATCGAGCCCATGCTGCCCTGCCAGTCGCCAACGCCGGCCTAATTCGGCGCGCATTTCCCTTACCTGCTCGCTAGCATTATGGCGGGTTATTTCCGCTTGCAGCTGGGGCAATGTTGCAAGCTGCGCTCCGCGTTCATGTTTACTTTCTTTCGACCGTCCACCAAAATATTCAGCCACCCAATAAAATAGTATAAAGGCAGGCAGAAACAGCAATACGGAGATGGCCAAAGCCGTCCGGAGCGCAGTCCATAATGCTTCCATTGCGCGCACGACAGGAGGGAAGTTCTGAACCGTTGAAATCGCCATTTCAGTGCTCGCGCCACCGGCAAGATCAAGATTAACCGGCTTGGTAGGATCAAACTCCATGAACCCGTAGAGCGATGCATAAAGGTTCATGCCGGCAAGGTAGCGCTGATGGTCGGTGAGGCCAGATGTTACCTGCCAATAGCACATCCCTAACAGGAGAATAGCAGCGATAATGAGAGGGGCTTTGAGCCCACTTGCGAACATGAATCCAAAGTGCCCGAGAAGCTGGCTACCGCGCGTGAAATTGACCAGATTACGCTTCATCACGACCTCCATTCGAAGAGGCAGGAGCAAGCCCCAATCGCTGCAGGCGGCGGGCATAGGCATCATGGGTTTTTTGCCGAAGCGAACTATCTGGATGGGCAGTCAAAATGGCATCAAGCGCTACGGACGAAAATACAATCTCGCGGGCTTTGTCGAGGCCTTTTAAAGCGTCGCTATTACCTTCATCCTGCGCAATATACGCCGCCATCACAAGATCACGAATGAAGACGCTGACACATTCCCCGTGATCGTCAGCCTCCGACCTGACCCACTGCGCCAGCGGATAAGAAAGATAGGTTTGTAAGCAAATATGGTTGGTCATACTCAGGTTCCTTGACGTTCAAGAACCTGGTTCACCCTTCGAAAAGCCCAATAAGAATAAATCGTGAACAAGTCTAAGTCAATCGGTTATATATCGCTTTTTATCAATATGTTATGCTGACGTGATTGGGGTAAGACTTGCCCAAAACCCACCAAGTCTTAGAGGATTTGTCTGTTACATCGGGCCATTTTGGAACTTAAACAATTGATATAAAACAATATACCCAAGGCAGCGAGCTGCGTACGGTGTGCGCTCTTTTGTTCCCAGCTCGGCAGTAAATTTCTAGGAATTTTCTCGATTACATCATGTGGCGTTATGCCACGTGGATAGCATGGATAAAAACGCGCGCTGATGCTTGACATCGGCGTTCCACAATTACCCCATGGCTAGAATTACAAACTAAAGCACGAGCAAAAAATAAGGGCAGCAGAATGGGGATTCCGCTGCCCCTATGTCACCCGATTTGGGTGTTTTCCATATCAACGCCAGCCCGGGTCGCAAATGGCCAGAATCGATACGGAAATTCTGAATAATCTTTATTCCTGATAGTTAGCAACTCGATTCCCGGAATGATTGTATGGAATCGCCTTTCGGCAAAGTACCTTGTATTTCTCCCTGTTAGGTTTAAGCCAACCGACAGTGCAGAAAATGTCTTTCAGGCCGACGGTCGGGGGGCTAGGTTTGAAAGACATTTTCGGCGCTACCACTTTCTGAAGCGAACAAAAATAGTGGCAGAGACCGTTTCCGGCCCCTGCCCTGTGTGCCGTCCTTAGAATTCATCCAGCAGCGCCCCATGGACAGTATGGACAACCCGGTTCATTGCCCATGTCGGTAGCGCGTTATAATCTCCTTCATCCAGTGCTACATAACCCTGGTCGTCGTCCTCAACGACATGCTGATCAAAGAAGCTGTGTAGAGCCCTCCGTTCCGCTGTTTCTACTGCCGCAAAATAGCTTTGTGCATCAAATACCGTATCTATAACCTGTGTCATACTACCTCCTGAAATTTGTCAAAATGACGACAAGTCTCGTGATGCGTGAAGGGTTACCGGGTCACAGGACCGGCTGGAACAGGCGGCCGCGAAGCGGCGATGGGGGAAACGATTTTATCGCGTAAGGCGGCCCAGCCGCCGGAGCGGTAAAATGGTGGGGCCCCGTCGTCCTTTACGCGGTGGCCCTTCGCGCATCATACTTGGACTTCAAGTGAGCAACCCCTCCCCAAATTCGTATTCCACATCCAGATTACATTCGCAAAAATCATTTTCCTACAGGTGGGACAATATGCAATTACGGAGTTTCAAGGGGTCAACACTGAGAAAAAGGAAATCTCATGACCAGAAAAACAGGTGCGCTGGCAGCGCTCAAAAAGCTTGAAAGCGAACGCGCAAAACTCGACACAAAACAGCAAGAGCTGGAGACCAAAGCGGCAATCGAACTTGGACGGATGTTCTTGGGAACCGGCGTCGAAACGTTCAGCGCAAAAAGTCTCAAGCGCATGGGAACAGTTCTTGGAAAAATGAACGAAGAGCAGGCGCTAGCCACACTCAAAATTGGAAATTCTACTTCAGCGCGCTAACTCCCTAAACACGCATGTGAACATAAAAAAGGCCCCGCCGGGAAACCGGCGAGGCCTGATTGATTAAGCATGAAGATCAAGGATTATTCACCGATATCGGGTGCATCCTTGTTATCCTGGGAAGCACCGCGGGTGAGAAAATCCACCTTATCGGCAAGAATTTCGCAGCCATAGCGTTTGATTTTATCGGCATCTTCCCATTGCGTATAATGCAGGCGCCCTTCGATCGAAACCATCTGGCCCTTGGTACAATATTGGGCAACGTTTTTGCCAAGACCGTTGAAGCAAGTGATACGGTGGAATTCTGCATCTTTGACCGTAAAGCCTTTTTCATCCTTGTAGGTCTTGCCTTCACTGTTGCGGGCTGGCCGATCGGTTACGACCGAAAGATTTGTAACCGTTGTACCACCGTTTGTTTCCCGGCTTTCTGGATCGCGAGTGACACGTCCAACCAAAACTACGATATTTGTCATTGTTATTCTCCTGATATTAATCTTCAAACCGGACCATTCCGGCTTGCGAACATCCGTTAGAAACAGGGAGAAGCGGGATTGCACCGAAGGGAAACCAGCTTTGTCCGGGTGGTGCGGGCAGCACCTGAAAGGTGCAACACGGCCGGTAACAAAGCTGGTTGCAATGCGGCTGACCTGGTTCAGGAAGGTTCGCGAAAAAGCCGAATTGGTCACGGTTGATTTGATCTTCAGGAGACGCTGACAGCGCGTGTTTTGGATCCGTCAATCACGATTGAAGCAAGCATGTTTAACGGCTGGCTTAGTGGTTATATATTGGGAACCCGCCTGCAACACCGGCACACGTAGTACGGAACAGGCTGCGCGTGAAAAAGCCTTACGCCGCCATATTCGCTTCAACGGCGACGAGCTTTGGTTGCCCTCGCATCATCCAGGCCTGTGGTTCGATCAGCCGCGCCCAATCCGCAAACGAGGGGATGGTTCCCAAATCTTCCATGACATGCTGTTCGCCGATCAGGCGGACAGGAACCTCGCGGCCATCGGCGTTAACAATGGTCGTACCGAAGAGTGATTCCAGCATGAATATACCTTCGGCATGATGCCGGAGCGCCCGGTGACGCGGGTCCGCCAATATTTCCTTCGATTTATCAAACCATTGATGCAGGGGCAGATAATCGCTTGCCTCCCCGCCCCATTTACGGACCGAAGAAAGCGCATGATAATGACAATGCGACATTATTCCTCTCCGCCGATTTCTGTTTCGGTATAGTCGGTGCTCCGAAGACTACAGCACAGTGCCATCGTACCCTCTTCAACCTCGATCCTGAAGATGCCATAGGCTCCTTCATTGATTTCCCATCCCGGATGATGAACTTCCAGCGCATCATAAGCGAGAGTTTCAAGCGCTTCTGCCAGTGGCATGGATTTACGCATGATCATGGTCGAACCAATCTCAAAAATTTCAATTGCAACTTTGGTATCGGAACAGTCGATTGGTTTGTTATCGTTCGAATAATAGGTAGCACCTTCCAGACAACCACTATCGCCCATACCGTCATAGTTGAGCTCAACGCTCGCTACATTTGCTTCTCGCAGCCCATCAAGAATAGCTGACTTGTTGCGCTGAAAAGACTGGATCAAACGCGCATTGCGGGTTTTCTGTTTGTCGAAATAGTCCGTCATCCATTCCCTCGTTTCCATGATAAATACCTCCGGTTCTGTTTCAGCCGATCACACCGTGTGTCCGGCTCAGGGAAACCCGAGCCTCCTTTCCTCTCAGCGAGAAAAGTCAGCGCCGCCAAAGCGGTGCTGACTCGGACAGCCTAGCTGCCTGTATCGGCTGGCTTTGTCTTGGGACTGACGCCAAGAGGCCCGCGCCGATCAACGACCGTGATACGCCGTCTCTTGGCTTCGATGACCAAACGTTCCAATACGCCATTCCCGGGAAATGCAATGACGTAGCGAGGAGCGAGCCCCAGCATCTGTTCATTGCGTTTGAAGCCTGCTCGTGCGCCCAAATGGCGATCCAGCGAAAAGGTAAGCTGCGCAACGCCGCGACGCTCAGCCCAAGAGGCAGCTAAACGGTCGGCACCCTTGCCATCTCCGCCATGGACCAACACCATGTCACCAACGGAATTATGCACCTTGTCGAGCGTGGCCCAGACATTGTTGGCAAAAGTCTTCGCATCTTCAGTACTGTCTTGCTTGTTGCGGCCACCAGCAAAGATTATTGGCGCACCCTCGGGCATCAGCGCTTTGCGTCTGGACTGGCTGCGAGCTTTGAGAAAATCCCGCCCCTGAATGACGGCAGAGGTCAGCATCGCCCCGTGGCTGGCGCGGGAACTGGAAACTGGTTTCCAGGAGCTGTGCGTTTCATCGAGATAGAGCGCTGCTGCAACCTCGCGCATTTCTTCAAAGGCGACCATGGAGGCTTCTGCGGCTTGCGCGCGTTCTATCTGCTCTTCCAGGTTGCTGGTATGAACTTCCGATCCATCAGCAGATGCGATGAGTGCCCGGACCTCATCCGATGCACGGTCAAGCTGCTTTGATTTACGCTGCGCAGCGCGGTGGAAGAGATTGACGAAGCCCCATCCGAGATCTTCAACGTCGGCTTCAAGAGCGGTATCGGTAAAGACAGCGAATAAATCCGACCAAACAGCTGCAAGTGTCTGCGAGATAGCATCCTGAGCTGGAAAATCCGATGATATAAATGGGGAACTGCTGATCGTGAGACCGGAAAGGTCAAGACCAGCAAGTTGCTGTTTGAATAAATTGTCCATGATGTTCTCCTGATATGCGGGAGATGTTCGGCACCTTGCCGCTTTATCCCGCAAGAGCCCGAAAGGAACGTCAGGGCGCATGACGCACCGCTTGCCCAAGCGGGGAACCTCGCGAGACAAGGCTGGCGCGGGCCACACGGGCCGCAGTCCTCGCGGGGTTGCGTCAAAGCCCTGATGGTCCAGGGCCTCTCTTGCGGGGAGAAAAAACGGCTGGATGCTCAGTCTACCATCAGGAGATTATGGGATCAGTGTCCAGGCGAACTTGGTAGTCCGAAAATCTTCGGTTCAAAGGCGTAGCTTCCCCCGCCCGGAAAAGCCGCAATGGCGTTCAGTCGCCCCTGCTCAAAACGGAAATGCCAGGTCTGGCGATAATCCGGTGTCTTCCCGGCGAATATGGACGGGTCAAATATCGCGCTATTATATCCAGCATCCGGATCTCGCACCGAGACTGTGCGAATAAGCTGCGCATCTGCTTTGCGAGCTACATCAGCAAATTCCTGACAGGTTTTGTATTCGTTGGGATGCACCCAGTCTGATGCTTGCGCGTCAAATGGCGGCCTGGAAAGATCAACCGCGCGTAAGGTCGAAACAGCAACGGAAAAACTCAGATGCTCGCTGGTCCGGTTCCCCGGCACAAAATCCGGTGATCGGCTGAAAAAACGCAGTCGCCAATAGGCAGTCTCTGCAATCGCTGTGGCTTCGGCCTCACTGGCATAGAAAATGCCGGGACGCTCATTCGCCCGCCGGAACCGGCTCAGACTTTTATGACCGTATCGAAAGGGTGAAGCGAGAAGATAATGCAGACCCTGAGCAGACTTCGGAAGGTCGGGTTTTGCTGCTTCGGCAAGCTCTTCAAGGCGTGCCTGATCTTCGAAGGTTTCCGCCAAGCGATTGGTCGATATACGGTGCTGCGCTTCGACCACCCGCCAAACGGTTTTGCGGTAGCGGCGAAATTCAGACGCGAGCGCGGTGGGCGTCCACATAGTCACATACCGTCAAAAGTCCCTTGAAACTGTCGATGAGATCAATCGGCCGCGCCTCGAGATCAAGGTTATGCGATGTCAGCCAGGATTTGGCTGCATCATCATCACTGCCCATAAGCGCGTCCAGACTGCGGAACAGCCGCAGGAGAAACTGCCCAGCTTCAAAAGATTTGGATGCAGGATCCAGAAATGTTTTTCCCGAACGAAGCCGGGAAATGGTTGCTTCCGACAGGCCCAGCACCGCACTTAATTTGACATTGCTCAGGTTCCAGAATTTTGCAATTCTACCAATTGCAGAACTTAGCAACCTATCATCGCTCCGTTCTATTTTGAGTGCCCGTTTAGTCATTTTCATTTCTTTCTAATGAATGTATTTTACAATAATCTTTCATTTGCAAGATTGCAAGTTTTTTGCTCAATCATGCGGCATCGGATAATTCACCAGACTCTTGTTGCACATAACCGCCAAGGCTCAACAGCAGATTTGACGCCTCTTCCGCGCGCGCCGCCGCTGTCAGTATAGCGCGATCATCCTTTTTGAGCAGCTTTAGCCAACTGGCGATATAGCTTGCATGATTATCCAGATGTCCGACCGGAAGGCCAAGCTCCGCGCCCAATATGGCACTGGAAAGCTCTGCTACCAGCTCTTCGGCGGCATAAGCAGCACTGCCAAAACGGTTCTTGAGATCACGATTCAGGCGCGACTTATGGCCTGACCAGTGACCAAGTTCATGAGAAAGGGTCGCACAAAATTGGTCATAGCCATCAAACAGACTGATGGGCGGCATCGTAATACGGTCAGCTACCGGTTCATAGTAGGCGCTGCTGCCATGCTCGCGGGTATTGGCACCAATTCGCGCAAAGAATTGATCCAACTCTTCCGCTCGTCCCTCCGGTTCGATATCCAATACTTCAGCCGTGGGATGGTAGCGTTCGGGCAGACCGTCGCATTGATCGGCATTGAATATAGCATAGGATTTGAGCACGCGGCGGGTTTCCTCCTGCGCTTCACCATGATCCGCAGCTTCGACTTCTTTGGTATAGCTTTTGTAGAATATGGCGATGGACGATTTTTCGCCCTTGCGGACCTGACCGCCAAGCGATGCGCATTGCCGGTAGGTCATCCAGTATGGCGCGCTATAGCCGTTCTCTTGCGCCATCATCCAGAGCCAGAATACATTCATTCCGCGATAGGGCGTACCGCAACTGCGCAAGGGCCGTGAGACTGGAAGTCCTCTCCAAGGCTGTATCCAGGGTTTTGTTCCAACTTCCAGTTTTTCAATGATCGCGGCGGTGATCCTTGCGGCTGGGGATATCTTCGGTGAGAGATATGATCTTTTGGGCATGTGTATTCTCCTGAATATATCCAGCAAAATTGCCGGATCAGACAGGCCCAAGCCCCCCTCTCCTCTCTCATCAGGAAGTCAGGCTATCAATATAACTTGCAATTCTGGAACTGTACTCCATAAATGCAAGGATGATTAACCGCCGAATCCACGATATTTTGCTCGAAAGACTGGATGAAAGTCCAGCAGTAGCCTTGCTTGGGCCGCGTCAGGTGGGTAAAACGACTCTAGCGCAGGAAATTGGTGAAAGCGGTCCTTCCCTCTATCTCGATCTGGAATCGGATGCTGACCGGTCCCGATTAAGAGAACCGGAGCTTTATCTTGGCAATCATGAAGACAAGCTTGTAATCCTCGACGAAGTTCACCGTGTTCCGGATCTTTTCCAGAACTTGCGCGGATTGATTGACAAAGGGCGTAAAAAGGGAAGGAGAACGGGCCGGTTCCTCCTGTTAGGATCAGCATCTCTGGACCTGATGCGCCAGTCGGGCGAAAGTCTGGCGGGCCGCATCTCCTATCTGGAAATGCGGCCACTTGACCCTCTGGAAATTGATCCAGGCGATTTGAATGAACTTTGGGTAAGGGGTGGCTTCCCGGACAGTTATCTTGCCAAAAGCAATCAGATGAGCCTACGCTGGCGCAGGGATTTTATCCGCAGCTATCTGGAGCGGGACATCCCGCAACTGGGACCGAGAATTGCCGCTGAAACACTAAGACGTTTCTGGGTCATGCTCGCGCATCATCAATCAGGCTTATTAAATGCTGCCGATTTCGCAAGATCATTGGGGGTCGATGGAAAAACGGTTGCATCCTATCTTGACTTGATGGTTGACTTGCTGCTCGTTCGGCGTCTTGAGCCCTGGCACAATAATACCGGCAAAAGACTGGTCAAATCTCCGCGTGTTTATGTACGCGATAGCGGCATTGTTCACGCGCTACTGGGCATAGACAGTCTCGAAGCCCTGCTTGGCCATCCGGTCGCCGGAGCCAGCTGGGAAGGATTTGTCATCGAAAGCCTGATCGCTGCCGCACCTGAAGCTGCGCTGGCTAATTTTTACAGGACATCGGCAGGAGCGGAAATCGATCTCCTTTTGACGCTGCCCACAGGCAAACGATGGGCGATTGAGATCAAGCGAAGCTTGACGCCAAAATTGGAAAGAGGCTTTTACAACGCCTGCGACGACATACACCCGGATCGCAAGCTTGTCATATATCCAGGCTCCGAAAGCTATCCTCATTCCGAGGGCATTGAAATTGCATCACTCCCGGAAGTTGCCGGTCAACTGGCCGCGATCCGGTAACCGCCTACTGCCATGATTTTGATGAAAAGAAGCGGCTTGCCTTAAAAAGGCAAGCCGCTTCAGCCAGAAGACCACCTGTCAGGAGGAGGATCAGGCAGCCTTGTCGGCTATCTCTGGAATATCTTCTGATGCGCCGGCTTCCGAAGCTTCATCTTCCAAAACTTCATCAGCCGCAGACAAATCAGCAAAGCGCATCGCATCGGGAACCCACCGCGCAGCTTGCTGTTTGACTTCAGCCTCTGCGATGAAGTTTCCGGAGAAGATGCGTTCGGCGGTTGCTGCAAGATCGGATTTTTTGGACGCGCCGTAGCGGTTTGAAAGCTCCAAACCGCCGACCTCATGCATGCCGTCAAGCGTTTTGGCCTTGGGTACACGGTCAAAATAATTGGCCGCAGTCGGTCGCCACCAAGCCGCCATATCGATTTCCAAGATACCGCCCAGATAATCGTGCATTGAAACTTGGCGATCGCCTTCAACATTCAGGCTCGCAATCAGCGTTCGCGAGACAACATGGCCGAGCCACGCGCTGCGCGCGTCATCGCTGAGCTCCCGAAATGCCACGAAACGCTCGACATCGGTAGTGCTAGCTTTCCAACTTTCATCCAGCGATCCGCGCAATTCCGCTAGGCTTGCACTTGCCGGTGCATCCTTTGCCTCGAAATTATGCGCCGGACCATTTGCAACAGGGCCTTTCAGCGTCGATGCCTCCTGTGCCCGCCAGTCATGGCTGTCGCTATCCGCAAGCGTAAAGATCATAAAATCGAGCGCGAGCGCCGGATCGCTTGCCACATGAAGCGACAAAATATCGCGCCGCTGCATCGCCAGTTCATCGACAAGGCGTTTGGAAAGCGCCGTGCGCTTGGGTTGGGCGGCCTCGCCTTCCTCGACTAGTTCAACGCCTTCATCTTCATGCTCGACATCAACCTTGTCCGTATAATATTGCGGAACCAATGTCGGTATCCCGTCGTTACCAAGTGCCAGAAAAGCGCCTGCTTCGCTGCGAAGCGCATCGGCCAGAACTGGTTTGCGATCATCCAGCGAGCGCATTTCCTGTTCGATTTCCGACACGCGTTTCTCGGCTGCGAAAACGTCATCTTCGCTGCTGTCTTCATTTTCGAGGATGACAGCTTCGCCGTCATATTCGATTTCCAATTCAGACAGACGCGCGATTGCCTCCTCGCTAAGCGGTTCAAGCTCGGTAGGAAGCCGGTTCAAGCCTTCGACAAGTTCATGCGAGACATAACAGTCGAGCGTCGGCTTTACCCAAGCAAGACCATGCTGATCTTTGATCTCGTCGGATCGCCATTCCATTTTCTCAGCAGCGAGACGTTCAAGAAGAGCAACGTCAACCCAGCTTTCAGTTTCATCATCATCGAAGAGCTCCCGGTCGATCTTGCCGCCTGCCTCGAGATAAGCATCGCGTCCGACCAGAACGGCGCGGGGATCGCTGGCCTGGACACTGGCGTCCAGAACCATGCGCCGGATGCTGTCGGAATTTACGCTGTAATATCCTCCAGAGACTTCCTCGAACACCTGGGCCTGACGTTCGACATCCGAGGTCGCGCCGTAAGCTTTTGCAATATCAAGCGTGATGTCACCGCTTGCCAACGCCTCAAAAACCACTGGTGCGAGCTTGGCGAGCCGCAAACGCCCTTCGACAAAGCGAACGGTCTGACCAAAGCGAATGGCAACATCTTCAACGCTTGCGCCGTCGTTCACAATATCCTGAAACGCTTCGGCTTCATCAGCCGGATTGAGTTTTACGCGCTGGAAATTCTCGGCCAGACTGATTTCCCGGATTTCATGCGCTTCGCCGTTTTTGACCAGACATGTGATCGGCTCGGTCTTCTTAATCGCTTTGTCCTTGGCAAGTGCCTTCAACTGGTTGAGACGGCGGCCACCTGCCGTGACCTCAAATTTGCCGCGCGCAATCGCGTTGACGACCAGATTTTGCAACAATCCTCGCGCAGCAATATCCGCCTTCAGCCATGCATCGGCTGCCGGATCAGTCCGCTTGCGGACATTTTTCTTGGATTCAACGAGTTTGTTGAGTGGAATAGATTTGAACATTTTTAACTCCTGATTGATCGAACTAACGATTTTCGGCGACCATCGCCAAAACCGGGTTCAAAAGAGCCAAGCCTCCTCCCCTCTCATTCTTAGAGATCACGCGTTCGCTTTCTGGTGGTTTGAGATTGAGGGAGAGCGGAAGCGCTTAGGCAGTCAGTTTTTCCAGTATCTGCGCTGCTTCATTGACCGGCACGAATAGACGCGTGCGGTAGCGGATAATCTCGGTGAAACAGCCTTTGGATTTATACCAGACGAGCCGCTCGGCTGAAAAGCCCGTCAGTTCCAGTCGCTGGCTGCCATTGACCAGTGAGCGTTTGGCCATAAGGTCATCATGGCTTTGAACTGAAAACGGCTTGCCGCTTTGCATCACCATTTCTGCAATCCGGGAGGGATTGATAGTCTGGTTCATGTCGAGACCAAAGGCCCGTGCGAGATCAGCCATATCGAGTTCGGAAATTTCGCGGCCAATGATCGAACGCCCGTCGCTCGCTGCAATGCGGGTGACACGAACAAACTCTCCGGGGATTTTATTCCAGACTGGCAGCAGTAATCCGGTGGCGAGATGTACGCGTTCATGGGCCGTTTCCATCGCCGCTTGTTCTTCCTCATCCATCCAGCCTTTTCGGAAGCTTTTGAAATCGACCTGCTCCCAAAGGCTTTCCGACAAAGCTTCGAGTGTCCAATTTACCGATTTTAGCGGCCTGATCAGGCGGCGGCGTTCGATTGTCTCTCCCTCATCGGTGATCATACGCCGGGTCGGAATAGATAAGGCGACACCGCCCGAGCGCGCGTTTTGCAGCAGATGGATATTTGGCAAGCTGAAATCATATAGTTGGTACAGTCGCTTGAAACGGAGCGGTTTAAGCGGGCGCTGTGTTTCCAAGGTCACAAGATGCGTGGTTGCGCCAGAAATACCATCCGTTCGCAGAAGCTTGTCTGACATAATTTCAAATGTATCAACCGCAATGGTTTCAACGCCCATATCCAAAGTTCCCGCTTCACGCGCCGCTTCGACGCGGGCTTCGATCAGCGACAGATATTCATCAAATATTGCATTCTGCAGAGCGATGGGCAGCGCCAATATCCGGTTTAGCCAGCGCTGGATGGTTGGCAGTTTTTCAGCCAGATCACCATCGGGTGTTTCAAGCTTAAGGCCCGTGACATCCTGAAAGCGGTCCAGTGATACGGCATCCAATTTACCTGCATAAAGCAGGTGGAACCAGCTAGTGAGCGCGTCGCGAGCATATTCGCTTTCAAGATTATCAGCCGGGTTAAACAGGTTTTGACCGCCTGTTTGTCTTTGGCCGCGAGTCAAAGCGCCAAGGCTGTCGAGGCGCCGGGCGATGGTGGAGATAAAACGCCGTTCACCTTTGACATCAGTGGTTACGGGCCGAAAGAGCGGCGCGGATGCCTGGTTGGTACGATTGGTGCGGCCCAAACCCTGTATGGCATTGTCGGCCCGCCAGCCCGGCTCGAGCAAGAAATGCACGCGCCGCTGCTGGTTTTGTACGTCCAGATCGGCATGATAGGACCGGCCTGTCCCGCCTGCGTCAGAAAATATAAGCACGCGCTTCTCGCCGTCCATAAAGCTCTGAGCTTCGATTAAATTCGACCGCGCCGTGCGGCGTTCGAGACGTTGACGTCCGTCGCTGCCATTTACAAGCCTGCGGGTCCGGCCCGTCACTTCGGCAACATGATCTGTTCCAAAACGTTCGATTACCGCATCAAGCGCCGCCCAAATGGGCGGAAGCGCGCACAGCTTTTCGATCATCGCGTCTCTTGCCTGAACGGCGCGCGGGCAGAGGACTGGATGGCCTTCCGAAGTGGACATAGGCTCTGATCGCAAGTTGCCGTCATCATCGAGGAACACCTGCATCAAACGGACCGGAAAACTTTTGGCCAGATAATCAATGACATATTCGCGCGGGGACAGGTCGATATCAAGCTGCTCGCGTTCTTCAGCACTGAGATCGGCAAGTCTGCGGTTGAGCATTGCCTCGGCGGTCGAGACAAGCTGCACAACGGCGGAATGTCCCTCTTCCAATGCCTGTTCGATCGCCGGGAGCAGGCTGGGAAGTTTCATCGATAGCAGCAGCTGCGCGAAGAAACGCTGCTTGGTACCCTCGAATATCGAAAGCGCCGCTGCTTTTGCATTTCGGTTAAGCGTATCGCCGCTATCCTCATCAACGATCCGCGTGGCTTCAAGGGCCGCCTCGAGATTCTTGTGAATAATCGCCCAAGCCCCGGCATAACTATCGTAAACCGATATTTGTTCCTTGGTCAGTTCATGTTCGAGAAGCTCATATTCAACGCCCGCGAAGGACAAGGCGCGGGCCAGATAGAGACCTTGGGATTTAAGGTCGCGCACGACCAGTTCCATCGCAGAAATACCGCCCGCTCGGATATCGGTGAGGAACGTGTCATAATTGGGAAAGGCGGTTTCCGGTCCCCACAATCCAAGACGCGCCGCATAACCAAGGTTGGCAATATCAGATGCGCCGGTTGCTGATGCATATAATACTCGCGCGCTGGGCAGAAGATTTTGAAGACGCAGACCTGCAATGCCCTGTTCGGATCCTTTGACTTTGCCGCGGCTTCCCGTTCCCCCCAGCGCACCCGCCATCGCATGAGCTTCATCAAAGGCTATGACGCCATCAAATTCCTGCCCTGCCCATTCCAATATTTGAGCAAGTCTAGTCGTATCCATCCTGCCCGAGCGCAGCGTTGGATAGGTGACAAATAAAATCCCGCCTGACATTGAAATCGGCCTTCCCAGCTTCCAGCTCGAAAGCGACTGGATATCAAGCGGCAAGCCGCCGAGCGCGGACCAGTCCCGGCGGGCGTCCTCAAGCAAGGTCTCGTTTTTGGTAATCCAGATATGACGGCAATGACCCTGCAGCCACCGGTCCATGATGACACTAGCAATCTCTCGGCCCTTCCCCGCGCCAGTTCCATCACCTAGGAAGAAGCCAGTCCGATAACAGAAACCCTCTTCGGACGGTTCCAGCCCAGAGCCTTTGTTGATTGGCCTGTAAGTACCGGGCAAATCGCGGGCGAAGGCGTTTACTGCATAAATAAGCGTTTCGCATTGTGCATCGGAAAGAAGCTGTTTCTCCCGCCAGTCTGCCGGAACCAATGGCTGGTGCTGCGGGACTGGCGCAGCAACAGACCCCATCGCTACCGATTCCACCAGTGGGGTCGGGTGAACGGGAGCATTGGCGATTGATATCCGGCTTGGCCGATAGGCTAGATAAATGCCTTTTTGCTCCGGTGTTGGTGCCGCATCGCCGAGAACTTCAAAGATGAGTTTTTCGGATATTTGCGAGTCTGGAGAGGATTTGGAAACTGGCGCGACAGGGCGTTTCGAACGATCGTTCGATACCAGCGCGAATGGCTTTGCATTGGACCTGGAAGTTTGCGCCGTTGGTTTGGAGGTAGCGCGAGCGGGCAAAGCACAGCAGGCTCTGTACAAACCCTCAAAATCAGCGATGTCGATTGGTGTTACGCATTGCTCGGAAACAAATTTATCGAAGACCACCAGGCGCACGGTGATGCCGGTTCCCCGGCGGGCGAAAGATCGCATGATGCGCGCATCCAAACGCAGAGCGCAGGGAGCAGGATCGTTTTTAGCAAATATGGTCGCGTCAAAGCCTTCGGGCATGATCGCGACAAGCCGTCCGCCTGGCGCCAGACGCCGCCAGGCAGAGCGCAAGTGCCGCAGGGCTGAGCGGTAGTCTTTGCCCCGTTCTGCGCTACGGGCAAATGGCGGGTTCATTATGACAAGATTTGGATTGTGGCGCGGTGGAAGCAGTTCGTCGATCAGCTCGCCATCGTGTGAGGAGAGCGGAGCGCCCGGAAACAGCTCGTTTAGACACGCACCGCGCAGGCCGTCGATCTCATTGAGGATTAGCTTCGCGCCAACAAGATGCGGCCAGATGGCGAGAATTCCCGTTCCCGCGGATGGCTCGAGTACGATATCTTCGGGCTTTGTGCCCGCTGCCAAAGCCATAGCCCAGGCAAGCCGGGCGGGGGTCGAAAACTGCTGGAGGGCAATCTGGTCATCAT
Organism: Parasphingorhabdus flavimaris; assembly: GCF_013371215.1. GTDB lineage: Bacteria > Pseudomonadota > Alphaproteobacteria > Sphingomonadales > Sphingomonadaceae > Parasphingorhabdus > Parasphingorhabdus flavimaris. Next base: position 778,372 of record NZ_JABWMH010000003.1, on the reverse strand, counting down.
GCCGGTTATGTTGTGGCGGAAGAACTTGCTCCAGAGTTGCGAAGCATCTGTCGGCTTCAGCAAAATCGGAATGGAGTGAAATACCGGAATGATCACGAAGCCACATCAGTTCGGCCAGCTCGATAGCGCAGCCGGACATTTTTACCGACCAACCATCTGTCGCGTCGCTGCTTCCGGTGAAGGTCTTGAATATGGCATTAATGTCTTTTCGTGTGACTTGGGAACTTGTCTCTAGACGACCTGCTATTTCGTGAGCGGCTTTGATTATTATTTCGCTGGCCAGATCCTGTGTATCGTCAAGTTGCAACTGTGCGTTTTGTAGAGTCATGATGGTTTTCCTCCGTTAGGCACGGACAGACCTCAGACGGCCTTCTCGTGCACAAACAGCGAAAAGCCCCCTTTCCTCTGGATCACAGGTGGACCGGGTTAGGTGGAAGCTGCGTTTGCTCGAAACAACTCATTATTCCAGTCATCGCCGCGCCGGCTAGGCCGGCGCGCTATAATGGACCGGCCGGGCATCTGAAAATGTTCACGGGCCTTGGCTTCGGCAAGGTCGCCGCCAGCGTCATGATCCACGAAGAGATAAAGCTGCTTCACGCTTTCCGGGATGGTAACGATCCCAAAGCGCTCATTGCCCAATGTTGCCCAGGTCGGGATGCCGGTCAGCTGCGTCGCGGACATGGCGCTTTCTGTGCCTTCTGCCAATCCCAGAACACCATCTTTGGGTGGAAAAAGGCGCACAGCCCCGGTCCCGAGGGATCCGAGTGCGCGTTTGGGTTTTATGAAATCAGACTGGCCTGAACCATCGGGAAGCAGGAATGTACGGTGAATGGCCATAATATGCGCATCGGTGCGCACCGATGCCAGCATCGCTGGTAGAAAGCGGACATGGCTCTTGGGACCAAGCGGCGTGCGTTCGAGGAAGCGCAATTCTGGAGAAGTAATACTAATCAGGCGCTTTTTGAGATAAGTCCGGGCAATAGTTCCTTGCAGGCGCTGAGCCTGCCGCCAGAGTCGCTGTGCATTGGCGCTCGGCTTTATCTCTTTGGGACTTGTTGCGGGAATTGGAATGGAGCTTCCGCTGAACAGACTGCGCGCGGGCACACCTTGGCGCTCAAAACCCGCAAGCACCTCTTTCTGCGGACACCCCGCAAAACAGTGAAAGAGAATCGCGTTTCGGCCGATACTGACACCAAGCGACGGCGTATTATCATCATGTGCCGGGCAGCAGCACATTCCTTTGTCATTTTTCCAATAGCCTGAAAATTTTTCACAAATCTGTCTGGCAGTATTCTCGAGGGATGATGTGGGATTAGTCAGGACGTTACGGGACATCGAGGAGTTCCTTGCATCTGCGCCAGTTCTCCCCTTCCCGGCAGCCTCCCCTCTTCAACACGTAAGAAAACACTTTCCTACAGCTATATGTTCTATTTATGTTCTCATCCGATTCGATACAAGATGGAGATGAATTTTGGCAAAGAAGCTATCAATGGGACTGCTTACAATAGCGATGTGTTCAAGCGTGACATGGGCGCAGGATGTGAGTTTACAAGAAAGCAATGCCCCCACTGAACGGGAAGCTCTGGATCAACACGCAAGTGAAAAACCCACGTTTCGGTTGTTCCAGCATGGAATTTGGCAACCGGAAAATCAGCTAAAGCCCGTGACTGGAGCACCGACAAATCATGAAGGTACTAAAACCAATCTACAACCAAGAAAGCTTACAGGACTAAGCCGATCAGCCTCGTCAAGGCGGTTTATTTACCTAACCTCCATCCGGGCAGCCGAAAAAAAAACACGCCCTACCCTTTGGGTTGCTCGACGCTCTAATTTGGCAGGAATCGCGGTACAATCCTATGGCTGTTAGTTCTGCTGGTGCTGGCGGTCTTACGCAGTTGATGCCTGGAACCGCATTAGACCTTGGGGTTGAGAACCGGTTCGATCCTTCCGCCAATATTGACGGGGGAGCACGGTATCTCAAGCAAATGCTGGATAAGTTTGGGGGGATTCACCTAGCGCTGGCGGCATATAATGCCGGACCTAACGCCGTGCTGAAAGCCAATGGCATTCCCCGATACCAGGAAACACGGAATTACGTAAAGAAGGTCCTTGCGCGCTGGACAGAATCGGGGCTGTAGGACAGAGAACACTTGATCATGAACCATTCAAACTCAAACCGCCTTCGGCTAACCGGTAAACTCATCAAAGGCGAACGCCACTATTTGCTTCAATGCGCAGATGAAAATGTTTGGCGGTTAAACTTTTTGGACGTGAAAACCCCAAAGGACGGCACCCAAGTGATCATTGAAGGCGTTCAATCCGGTGTTGACGGGATTGAAGTGGACTGGATTGGTGTCAAAAATTGAATAATTGAATTTGCTAATCAAGCAGTTCAACAGCTTTTCTCTTATGCTCGGGAGCAAGATGCGCATAGCGCAAAGTCATTTCGTAATCGCTATGACCCAACAGCTCTCTGATAGCGTTCAAATCCACTCCCGCCATAGCCAAGCGGGACGCAAAATGATGCCGCATGTCATGCCAACGAAAATTGACAATTCCCGCTTGTTCTAAGATTGCTGTCCACGATTTTTTCACATTGTTAAAACGCATTCCATCAGCATTTTGAAATACCCTGCCCGATGATTTTGCGCATTGTTTCTGCCAACGGCCAAGAACTTCCAAGCAAGTGCGGTTCATGGGAATATGTCTCGTTTTTCCTGACTTCGCCGTTTCACCAACAACAGCAATTGATCTCACGGTAAAATCGACATGCTGCCACTTAAGATCGAATACCTCCCCTCGCCGCATACCGGTGTGCAGCGAAAGTATGATCATTGGCTTGAGGTGATCTGTGAACGCGCACTTCTTAAAGTCAGGAAGTCGGCGATAGCCGCGTTCACTTCGCCACCGGTTTGCACTGTCCCGTTCACCGCACCTGCGTTCCTCGCGGCGATCTAACGATTCGAGCAGCAACTTCAGTTCTTCATCATTGAGATAGCGAACACGCGGCCTGGTATCCTCTCTTGCCTTCTTCACTTTGGCGATTGGATTTTGTTCAATGATCTCAAAATCGACAGCTCGGTTAAAGACTGCTTTTATGGATGCGATGTCGCGATTGGTGGTTGTTGTTTTGTTTCCCACAGCAATTCGGCTAGCTCTCCACCGCTCCAGATCAATAACATTGATATCATCCATTTTACTTTTCAGAAAATCTTTGAACACGGTTCGGATCCGCTTGATATTTTGCTCATGTGCCTTTTGATGAGATTGAGCCCAAGGTTGGAAAAATAGATCGATAAACTCACCGAGCGTGATTGCTCTGGCGTTTGATTTTTTCTCATCCATCGGATCAATACCGGAATGATACTGAGAAATGATTCGTTTAGCCTGATTTCTTGCTTGTCCAACGGCCATGGAGTCTGCGCGTCCTAGCCGCCAGCGCTTGCCGCGATCATATTCGCAGTAGAATGATTTTACGCCCGAAGGTTGCACCCGAACCAGAAAACCATTCAAACGGCTATCTCTAATTTCATAAGGTCTTTTAGCCAATTTGGCACGGTCTATGACAGCCTGTGTAAGTGCAGTTTGCACGGCCATTTCCTTTCTATCTCAACACACGCACTTTTTCTGTAAGTGCAATGTAAGTGCAAAATGATGAAATCTACCGGGATCAATGAGTACAAAACGGGAACGTCAAAATCAAGCTATCTTTTTGATTTTATTGCAATTATAGTCCCAAATCATACCAAACCGTCCCAGTAAATATCACGCATTTATCAACTGGGGGTGTGGGGGTCGGAGGTTCGAATCCTCTCGTCCCGACCAATTTTCTGGAGCCAGAGGGCGTCCGGAAAACGAGCGGTCGTTGCAACACCTCACCTGAAGTTGCCACAATCTGTTTCCAAGCTTGTCAAAGTTCGCGCCAAGGAACGGCTTTTCTGCCTTGCCCGTGTACAAGGGATATCTGGAATGTCGCGACCGGAGCGTCAGCGAACTCGGCTGGATGCAGTCGGACGGGGCAGTTCCGTTGCCTGCTCCTCGCGCCATAGATTTCTTCAAAACATCCAGATGCCGATAACAGGTTGGAACCACCTTCGGCGGCGGGCGTTGGAATAAAAATCGCTGCAAGCGCCATTCCGGTCGTCAGGGATCTGGCCACCGCTTATCTGGAGTCACCATTTATGAAAGCCGTCTTCGTTCTGATCGCGTCGATTGCATTTGCCATTTCGCCGTTTTTATCACCGGAATTTGGCGGCTTTGACCCCGAGCGCTATCCGATACCGCAACGCAATGCTGCGGTTCAGCCTGCGGGATGGGCGTTCGGCATCTGGGGCATCATCTACCTCGGCCTTATCATTCATGCAGCTTTCGGTGTTCTGAAATACGGGAAAGATACTGCATGGGACCGCGGTCGCATTGCATTGCTTGTGTCGCTGGCGATTGGATCGATCTGGCTTCCGGTCGCTTTATTGTCGCCGATCTGGGCGACGATATTGATTTGGGTCATGCTGCTTTCGGCACTGGCCTCCCTCTATCAGTCCGCCGGCGCAACGCCCTCTTGGATCGCCCGCTGGCCAGTGGCGCTCTATGCAGGCTGGCTCTCCGCCGCGTCATTTGTCTCGATCGGCCTGCTGCTTGCCGGCTATGGCTGGATGGAAGAAATACCCGCAGCGATCGTCGCGCTTGTCCTGGCAACAGCATTTGCGGCCTATAACGGCTATCGCCTGGCATCATGGCCCTACGGGGCAGCGGTGGCCTGGGGCTTTTTCGGGATTGCGGTCGCCAATATGGACTCCTCCGAGATGGTCGCCGTCGCGGCTCTGGCCGCCGCAATCCTGGTTCTTGGCCTGTCGATTTGGCGGAACAGACATACGGGTTGAGCGGCCGCGCTTTCCTATAGGCTATAGACAATCTATCCATCCGGTGAACTGTCCCCGACTCCCTATCCGAACGGTCGATAAATATCCTCTTGCGGCTGTGTAAACCACGCCGGACCCGCCGCCGTCATGTAGAAATGGTCTTCCAGCCGGATGCCATATTGGCCGGGCACAACGATCATCGGCTCGTTGGAAAAGCACATGCCCGCCGCCAGCGGCGTCTTGTCGCCCTTCACCAGATAAGGGCCTTCGTGAATGTCGAGCCCGATGCCGTGGCCGGTGCGATGTGGCAGACCCGGCAGATCATAGTCGGGGCCGAGGCCGTGGCTGATCAGCACATCGCGGGCGGCCTTGTCGACGTCTTCGCAGGGCGTGCCGATGGCGGCGCGGTCAAAGGCGGCTTGCTGGGCCTGTTTTTCCGCATGCCACAGTTTTTCGACTTCGCTGTCCAGTTTCGACAGGGCATAGGTGCGGGTAATGTCGCTATTATAGCCGTCGATGGTGCAGCCGGTGTCGATCAGGATCAGCTCGCCTTCCTCGAGCGCCGGGTCACCCGGGACGCCATGCGGATGGGAGGTCGCTTCGCCGAACTGGACAGCGCAGAAACTGTTGCCGCCATCGGCCCCGCCGGCGCGATGCAGACGGTCGATTTCGGCGATCACGGTACTGGCCTTCATGCCCGGCTTGACCCACTCGAAGACCGTCTTGTGAACCGACAGCGTCAGCTGCATCGCCGCGATCATCAGGTCGATTTCGGCCTGTGATTTTATCGCGCGCAATGGAGCGATAACCGGGGCGGCAGAGCCACAGAGAACAGGATTCTCGCGCTGCGCCAGCGCGTCGAACAGACGCGCGGCGTGGCCGTAGGAACATTCTGGATCGAGCGCGCAAGCCCGGCTTTCGTTGTCCGCCAGCAAAGACGCTATCAGCGCGAAGGGGCATTCATGCTCTTCCCAGAAGGCCATTTCCGACGCCATCGGGAATTTGGCGCGGATCGCGGATTCCTCGAATTTCGGGCAGATGAAGACAATGCGGTCCGCGGTAATCAGTACGCCAACAAAACGCTCGCTTTCATAAAATGCCTCGGCGAAAAAATAGCGCATATTGCTGCCGGGGGTGATGATCACCGCATCAAAACCGCTGGCCGGCATCGCGCCGCGTAAACGGTCCAGCCGCTGCTCGCGTTCGGCGTCGCCGATCGATGGCGGTCGCGATACTGTCGTCATGATTGTTTCTCCGCAATGATTGCCCCGCCTATAACCCATTTCACACAAAGTGCACGCTTTGCGCGCCGGCCACGCTCGCAGCATATTGCAATCGTCAAACGGGTTGAAGGGAGGCTTTGCTGCGTGGGTCTCGCTCCCACCTGAGTCCTTATCGTCCGGCGACGCCGCGCTTCCTAACCGGAACGGCTTCTTCCAGGATGGTCTGTTCGGTGATCGGTGGCTCGGGGAATGCAATGATCGGCGCGCGTTGCCCGAGCCTGTCCCCTTGCCCGTGGTCGAGCAGCAATTTTCTTGCTGCTTCAGGCGGGACCGCGGCCGAATAGAGATAGCCCTGTCCCAGCTGACAACCGATTTCGTCCAGCTGACCGGCCTGGCTTTCGGTCTCGATTCCTTCTGCAATCACCCGGATACCGAGCTTTTGCGCGATGCCGAGCAATCCTTCGATAATGGCACTGCTGCGGTCATCTCGTTGCAACTGTTTCACGAAGGACCGGTCGATTTTTATGATGTCAACCGGGACGGTCAGAAGATGGGTCAGCGAAGCGAAGCCCGTGCCGAAATCATCCAGCGCAATACGGAGTCCGTGCGAGCGGAGAGACCTGATTTCCTCTGCGACGATCTCGTCATTCTGCCCCAGATAGACCGATTCCGTAACTTCGAGAATGACATGTTTCAATGGAATATTGTGACGACCGAAAGCCGCTTTGATCCGGTCATAAAGCGTACCGCTGTGAAAGTCGGCAGACGAGATGTTGACGCTGACATGCTTGAACGGGACGCCGCGGTCCAGCCAGGAACGGGCATCGGCGGCGACAAGGTCCAACATGGCCTGAGTCAGCTTGGCGGCGACATTCACATCGGTCGTCGCCTGGTGAAATGCTCCGGCGGCAACAATATTGCCCTCCGGCGTCCGCAGGCGGCACAAGGATTCCAGACCGACGATCTCGCGTGTGTCGAGCCGGACCACCGGCTGATAATAAGCCTCGATCCGCCCTTCGCCCAATGCGGTATCGACGTCCTGAATTACCTCGATCCGCTTCTTGATTGCCGTGCCGATACCCGGCCAGTAACGGACAAAGCCGCCGCGCCCGGTTTCCTTCGCGTGATAAAGCGCGAAATCGGCATGCCTGTGCACCGTTTCGGCCTCGCGGTCGCCGGGCGAAAGCGCCGCTCCGCCAATGGTCGCGCGTGGCTGGATTATGTGGCCCCCGCAACTGGTGACCGTTCCGACGGTTTCGAGAATGCGCGAGGCTGTTCCGTCCAGATCCGCAACCGCGCCGGTTTCCTGCAGAATCACGGCAAACTCGTCGCCGCCAACCCGAAACACATGATCAGGCAGAACCGCTGTTCTTATCCGCTTGGCGACGCTTTGCAGCAGGTCGTCGCCCGCCTGATGGCCAAAGGTGTCGTTGATTGTCTTGAGATTGTCGAGATCCACCACCATCAGCGCCCAGGTCCCGGCCTCATCGCAGGAAAGCCGGCCCAGTGCCGCATCAAAGCTTGCTCTGTTCGGCAAGCCGGTAAGTGCATCAATCGATGCCTGGCGTTCGCGCTCCAAGACGCGCTCGTGCTGCTCGAGCGCAATCGCGCAAAGGTGGATGCAGGCGTTGACAAGCTCCTGCTCGAGTGCGTCCTGTATTCTGTTCTGCTTGAAATATAGCGCGAAGGTGCCACAGACTTCGCCCTCGGCATTGCAGATCGGAACCGACCAGCAAGCCTTGAAACCGGCTGGCAAAATATGTTCCTTGAACAAGGTCCAGCGCGGATCGGTAGCGATGTCGGTTACGGCCACCGGCTCGCCATGATAGGCGGCGCTGCCGCACGAACCGACATTGGGACCGATCATGATGCCGTTGACCAGTTCGGAAAATATCTCGGGAAGGCTGGGCGCTGCAAGTGGATAGAGCTGTCCGTTGCGCTCGACCCGCAGCACGGAGCAGGCAACGTCCGGCAGCAGGAGCTCGATTTCCAGGCACAATTTTTTCGCCGTAACATCCAGTGATTTGCCGGTGGCGATCATCTCAAGAATGGTATTTTGAAACCGCAACAACGAACACCGCCTTTATATTCCAGACTACGCCGGCCAACCGGATTCCGCCTCGTCATGTAGAACAGATCATGCAGAGGCGGATTGGCTCTCGCTAGAGTTACGGCGATAATGCAGATTACTTAAGGAATTGCGGATGTGAGACCCGCAGAAGCGCAATCATGTGCATTTATCGACCGGACATATAGCGGCCATTGGTAAAATACGGCTTTTGCCCGAGGTCGGCATGGCAGCAGCGTGGTTTGAAACGGGCCAGGCCGTTAAAGCCGGGCGGCGTGCCAGCGCAAATGGTCGTCCATGAACGTGGAGATGAAATAATAGCTATGGTCAAAGCCGTCACGCAGGTTCAGCGTCAGCGGAATTGACGCCTTCTCGCAAATCTCGGCCAGAAGATGCGGCTTCAATTGCTCCTCCATGAAATTATCCGCCGCCCCCTGGTCGACGAGAAACTCCGGAAAGCGCGCGCCATCCTCGATCAGCGCGCAGGCATCATAGTCCCGCCACACTGCCTTGTTTTCGCCAAGATAGCGGCCCAGCGCCTTCTTGCCCCAGGGACAGTCTGACGGGGCGACTATCGGCGCAAAGGCCGAAGCAGACTTGAAGCGGTCAGGATTGCGTAGCGCCATGGTCAACGCGCCATGGCCGCCCATGCTGTGCCCGAATATGCCCTGCCGACTCATGTCGACCGGAAATTGTTCGGCGATCAGGGCTGGCAATTCCTCTTCGATATAGCTGCGCATCTGAAAATGGTCGGCCCATGGCTCCTCGGTGGCATCCACGTAAAAGCCGGCGCCCTGCCCGAGATCATAGCTGGAATCATCCGGGACACCTTCGCCGCGCGGCGAGGTATCGGGCGCGACCACGACCAGCCCCAGTTCGCTCGCCAGCCGACGATATTCGCCTTTTTCCATGACATTGGCATGGGTGCAGGTCAGACCGGACAGAAACCAGAGCACCGGCATTTTCGCGCCTGCTTCATGATCGGGCACATAGACCGCAAAGCTCATGTCGGTCCCGGTCACGGTGGAAGCATGGGAATAGGCACCCTGAATGCCGGCAAAACTTCTGCTTGAGGAAATGCTTTCCATCAGAACACTACGACGCTGCGGATGCTTTCGCCGGCATGCATCAGGTCAAATCCCTTGTTGATCTCTTCCAGTGACAATGTGTGGGTAATCATCGGGTCGATCTCGATCTTGCCATTGACATACCAGTCGACGATTTTCGGAACATCGGTCCGGCCGCGCGCGCCGCCGAACGCCGTGCCTTTCCAGACGCGTCCGGTGACCAGCTGGAATGGCCGGGTGGAGATTTCCTTGCCGGCTTCGGCGACGCCGATGATGATGCTTTCGCCCCAGCCGCGGTGGCAGGCTTCGAGCGCCTGACGCATCACATCGGTATTACCGGTGCAGTCGAACGTATAGTCCGCACCGCCGTCGGTCAGCGCGACCAGATGCTCGACGATGTCACCCTTGATCTTTTTCGGATTGACGAAATGGGTCATGCCGAATCTTTTGCCCCATTCCTCGCGGTCATCATTGATGTCGACGCCGATAATCTTGTCCGCGCCGACCATTCGCGCGCCCTGCAGCACGTTGAGACCAATGCCGCCAAGACCGAAGACGATGACATTGGAGCCGGGCTCCACTTTCGCCGTGTTGGTCACCGCGCCAACACCGGTGGTGACGCCACAACCAATGTAACAGCTGGTGTTGAACGGCGCGTCGGTGCGGATTTTCGCAACCGCAATTTCCGGCACGACGATGAAGTTCGAAAAGGTCGAGCAGCCCATATAATGATAGATCGCCTCGCCCTTGTAGGACATGCGGCTGGTGCCGTCGGGCATCAGTCCCTGTCCCTGGGTCGACCGGATCGCGGTACACAGGTTGGTCTTGCCCGACAGGCAGCTTTTGCACTGGCGGCATTCCGGCGTGTAGAGCGGGATCACATGATCGTCGGGAGCCACCGAAGTGACGCCCGCCCCCACTTCGCGCACGATCCCTGCGCCTTCATGGCCCAGTACGCTCGGGAACTTGCCCTCGCTGTCCAGACCATCGAGCGTATAGGCGTCAGTATGACAGATGCCCGTCGCCATGATCTCGACCAGCACTTCGCCCGCCTTGGGGCCTTCCAGGTCAAGCTCGACAATCTCGAGCGGCTTCTTGGCTTCAAATGCTACGGCTGCGCGTGTTTTCATATTAGGGAGGTTCCTCGGTTAAGCGATTTTCGCTGTTGTAGGTCACAGTGTTCGGTGTCCGCAAGGCGCATTTTGCAATTTGAGACGGCCCGACCCATACGCCACAATCGTTGATTTGACCAAGGCACCGGATTGACGGTTGATCTTCCCGCCGCAATCGTTTCAATGAAACGGATATTGGGAGATGCAGAATTGATCCAGGATTACACGCCCATCCGCGAGGAAGTTGCCAAGCTATGCCAGAAATTCCCGGGTGAATATTGGCGGGCGCGTGACAAGGCGCGTGAATATCCGAGCGACTTTGTCGCCGCTCTCGGCGAGGCCGGTTATCTGGCAGCCCTGATCCCTGAGGAATTCGGCGGCGCCGGATTGCCGATTTCGGCGGCAGCGGCGATCCTCGAGGAAATCCAGGCGCAGGGTTGCAACGGCGGCGCCGTGCATGCGCAAATGTACATCATGGGCACGATGCTGCGCCATGGATCGGACGCGCAAAAGGCACAATATCTGCCGAAAATCGCAACCGGTGAATTGCGCCTGCAGGCCTTTGGCGTGACCGAACCGACCAGCGGCACCGATACGCTGGCGCTGAAGACCGTGGCGAAGCGGGACGGCGATGATTATGTCGTCAACGGACAGAAGTTGTGGACCAGCCGCGCCGAGCATAGCGACCTGATGCTGCTGCTCGCCCGCACCACCCCGCGCGACCAGGTGGCCAAGCGCACCGACGGTCTGTCAGTATTTCTCGTCGACATGAATGCGGCCAGAGACAACGGGCTGACCATCCGGCCGATCGACACGATGATGAACCACAGCACCACCGAATTGTTCTTCGACAATATGCGCGTACCCGCCGCCAATCTGATCGGCGAGGAAGGCAATGGCTTTCGCTATATCCTCTCCGGCATGAATGCCGAGCGGTTGCTGATCGCGGCGGAATGTATCGGGGATGCCAAATGGTTCATCGAGAAGGCAACCGCCTATGCCAAGGAGCGGGTGCTGTTCGACCGGCCGATCGGCCAGAACCAGGGGGTCCAGTTCCCGATCGCCCGCGCCTATGCGCAGATGCGCGCTGCCGAGCTGCTGGTCCACGAGGGCCTGCGCAAATATGAGGCGGGCGAAAATTGCGGCGAGGAAGCCAATATGGCCAAGATGCTGGCCGCCGACGCCAGCTGGGCCGCTGGAGAAGCCTGCGTCCAGACCCATGGCGGCTTCGGCTTTGCCGCGGAATATGATGTCGAGCGCAAGTTCCGCGAAACCCGGCTCTACCAGGTCGCCCCGATCAGCACCAATATGATCCTCTCCTATGTCGCCGAACATGTGCTGGGCCTGCCCCGGAGCTATTGATGAGCAACTGGGCAGACTGGATCGGCAAGAGCGAGACGCGCCGTGACGTGATAACGCCGGGCCTGCTGCACCGCTTTTGCGCGACCATCGACCGGCCGGTCACCGATGACATTCCGCAGGGGCTGCACTGGTGTCTTGGCCTGCCCGATACACCGACCGCGCAGCTCGCCGAGGACGGTCATCCGGCAAAAGGCGGTTTCCTGCCACCCATCCCCCTGCCCCGCCGGATGTGGGCGTCGAGCGAAGTTTCGTTCGAACATCCGCTGCAGCTCGGCGACGAAATTTCGCGCGTTTCGACCGTCGCCAGCATAGAGGAGAAATCCGGCAAGTCGGGCGATCTGGTGTTTGTCGCGGTCGACCATGAAACCCGTGTTGGCGAAATGGTCGCGATTAGGGAACGGCAGAATATCGTCTATCGGGAGCCGGCCGCAGCTCCGGTACCGACACGCCAGACCAGCAGCGCAGCGCCGGACCATCAGGACTGGGACTGGCAACAGAAAATCGTGCCGACCGAGCCGATGCTGTTCCGCTATTCGGCGCTGACTTTCAACAGCCACCGCATCCATTATGACCGACCCTATGCGATGGAGGAAGAAGGCTATCCCGGGCTGGTCGTGCAGGGACCGCTGATGGCGACATTGTTGCTCAATCTGGCCGCACGCGAACTGGGTGCATATCAGCTCTCAAGCTTTTCCTTCCGGGGACAGGCGCCCGCCTTCGCCAATGCCGCGATCTATCTCGTCGGCAAACAGGAGGGCGAGAATATTGCGCTCGCCGTCATCGGCAATGACGGACAAGAGATCATGAGCGCGCAGGCCGCGATATAGGGGGAACGGAACCCTCCGGTCGTGCTGAGCCTGTCGAAGCATGATGGCGCGCACCCGTCCTTCGACAGGCTCAGGACGAACGGGATCGAGCCGAGACACCCAATTCCAGCCGCAAAAGAAAAGCCCGGCGGCTGCGGTTCACGCGGCCACCGGGCTTTCCAGCATTTTATGTCAGCCTAGAAACGGTCGGCGTTCATCACCTTGGTCCAGGCCGCTGCAAAATCCTCGACAAATTGCTGATCGGCATCATCAGAAGCGTACACTTCCGCAACCGCGCGCAATTCCGAATTGGATCCGAAAATCAGATCAACCGGCGTCGCGGTCCACGTCAATTCGCCCGTCTCGCGGTCGCGACCCTCGTACAGGCCCATGTTCGCATCGGACTTCGCCCACTGCGTTTTCATGTCGAGCAGATTGACGAAAAAGTCGTTGCTCAACTGACCAGGGCTGTCGGTAAACACACCATGGGACGACTTGCCCGCGTTGGCGTTCAGCGTCCGCAGCCCACCGACCAGCACCGTCATTTCCGGCACCGTCAGGTTGAGCGCATCGGCCTTGTCGACCAATGCTGCCGCTGGCGCCATATCCGCACCGGCAGCATAATAGTTGCGGAAGCCGTCGGCCTTGGGTTCGAGATAGGCGAAGGACGCCGCATCCGTCTGTTCCTGCGTGGCATCGACACGTCCGGGCGTGAACGGCAGGCTGACCTTGTGGCCCGCCTTGCTCGCCGCCTGCTCGACCGCTGCATTGCCGCCCAGAACGATCAGGTCGGCGAGCGAAACCTGCTTGCCGCCTTTGGCACTCCGGTTGAAATCCTTCTGGATCGCCTCCAGCTTGCCCAGCACCTTGGTCAGCTCGGCCTTGTCATTGACCGCCCAGTCGCGCTGCGGTTCCAGCCGCAGCCGCGCACCATTGGCGCCGCCACGCATATCACTGCCGCGGAAGGTCGAAGCCGAAGCCCATGCCGTGCGCACCAGTTCGGGTGTCGACAGACCGGATGCCAGAATTTTCGACTTGAGCTGCGACACGTCCGCATCGCCGATCATCGCATAGTCAGCCGCAGGCAACGGATCCTGCCAGACGAAGGTCTGGCTCGGCGCGTCGGAACCGAGATAGCGCGCCGAGGGCCCGAGATCGCGATGGGTCAGCTTGAACCATGCGCGGGCAAAGGCCTCAGCGAATTCTTCGGGATTCTGATGCCAATGTTCGGCGATCTTGCGGAAACCGGGATCTTCCTTGACCGCGATATCGGTGGTGAACATGATCGGCGCGTGGGTCTTGCCCGGGATATGCGCGTCGGGGACCATGTTGGCAGCGTTCGGATCGCTCGGAATCCACTGGGTCGCACCGGCCGGGCTCTTCGCCTTGACCCATTCGAAACCAAACAGATTGTCGAGATACTGGTTGGTGAACGCAATCGGATTGGCCGACCACGCGCCTTCCAGTCCGCTGGTAATCGTATCCTCGGCATTGCCCTTGCCGCATTTATTGGCCCAGCCCATGCCCTGGCTTTCGATTCCCGCAGCGGAGGGTTCGTCACCCATGCATTCCTCGGGCTTGTGCGCGCCATGCGCCTTGCCAAACGTGTGGCCACCGGCGATCAGGGCCAGCGTTTCCTCGTCGTTCATCGCCATATTGCCGAATGCCCGGCGAATATCGGCAGCCGCCGAGATCGGATCATGATTGCCGTTGGGTCCTTCGGGATTGACGTAGATAAGGCCCATCTGGGTCGCAGCGAGCGAGCCCTTGAGGTCGCCCTTGCCGTCGCGGCGATTGTCTTCCAGCATCTTGGCTTCGGGGCCCCAGAATATGAGATCGGGTTGCCATGCATCCACGCGGCCACCGGCAAAGCCGATGGTCTTGAAGCCCATATCTTCAAGCGACACATTGCCGGTCAGCACCATCAGGTCGCCCCATGACAATTTGCGGCCATATTTCTGCTTGATCGGCCAGACCAGACGGCGCGCCTTGTCGAGGCTGACATTGTCGGGCCAGCTGTTGAGCGGCTCGAATCGCTGTTCCCCGCCATCGGAACCGCCGCGGCCGTCACCGACACGATAGGTGCCGGCGCTGTGCCAGGCCATGCGGATGAAGAAGGGACCATAATGGCCATAATCGGCCGGCCACCAGTCCTGCGAAGTGGTCAATGTCTTGCGGATATCCTCCTTGACCGCCGCCAGATCGAGCGTCGCGAATTCCGCTGCATAGTCAAAGTCCGGCCCATAAGGATTGGACTGTGCCTCGTGCTGGCGAAGCGCTGCGAGGTCGAGGCTTTGTGGCCACCAGTCCTTGTTGGACATGGCGCCCGGCGGATCCTGCACCACCGTTTTTTGCGCCTCAGCCGGGCTTGCGATCGCCAGTGGCGCCATTGAAGCGGCCAGCAGCGCAAAAAGTGAAACTTGTGATTTGAACATCTTTCTCTCCTCCGGGACCATCCCATGATGAACAGAAGATTAGCCCGAGGAGAAACAATGCCGAAATCAGTAAATTTCCTAAGAGCAATCGAGGATGTCGATTATTGAAGCATCTGTCAGGAAGCCATTCGATCAATAGACCTGTTATCGCCGACGGTTGGCACGCGCGCCAAAACCAAAGAAGCCCGGCAGCTGGGTCGCATTAACTGCCGGACTTCCCCTGGATACCCAAAATGGGCTTGGTGCGGCACCGGGACCGAGAAGGATGAACTTCCCGATGGGGTCGGTGCCGCAAGATTTTGTTAACCGAGTCTTTTTACGCTGACTGTGACGGGGATCACTGACCCGAAGAAAAACAAACCATGACCAGCGAAAACTGCAGCGGGACGGACGCTATTCAGACCGTCCGTTTTGCACGGTCCTTCTGGTTCTGCCCCTGGATCGCGTCTTTCGCAGCGCTCCACTCTTCGTCTCCCCAGCCGAGCAGCTGCGAGAAATTGCCGCCGCCGGCAAGATAGCTGCCACCGTCTATCGCAATGGTCTGGCCGGTCAGATATTCCACACCGGGACCAAGCAGGAAGGCAGCGAGATTGGCAAGCTCGTGCATTTCACCCGGCCGGTCTATCGGCGCTCCGCTGCGCTGGCGCTCTTCGTCGCTGCCGGTGGGATTGAGGCGGCTCGACATGCCCTCGGTCGGGAACAGTCCCGGCGCGATCGCGTTGAGACGGATATTGTAACGCGCCCATTCGACCGCAAGACTCTGGGTCATCACATTGATCCCGGCCTTGGACATCGCGCTGGGCACGGTAAAGGCGCTGCCATTCCACACCCATGTGGTCAGGATAGAGACAATATTGCCGCGAGTCTTGCCCTCGATCCAGCGCTTGCCGATATCGTGGGTCATGTAGAATGTGCCGCGAAAGACGATATTGGCAATCGCGTCAAATCCGCGGATTGAAAGATCTTCGGTACGGGAGATGAAATTGCCCGCGGCGTTATTGACCAGGCCCGTCAGCGGTCCGTGCTGCTGCCAGATGATATCGTTCATCTCGCTGATCATCTCCGCGCTGCGGATATCGCACGGGTGCGGGACAACCTTGCCGCCATGTTTTTCGACCAGTTCCTCTGCCGTCGCCTGGCACACTTCGCCGCGCCGGCCGCAAATATGAACCTCTGCGCCAAGCTTGAGCAGGCCCTCGGCCATTTCCTTGCCGAGACCAGTGCCGCCGCCGGTTACGAGTATCCGTTCGCCCTTCATCAGGTCGTCGCGGAACATGAGTTTGCTGGTGTCCATATCATCCTGTCCTGTTCTTGTCTGTTATGCCGCTCATATTTCATGAGTCGCTGGATCCAGACTAGCAGTAATGGATCATCGGAAAAGCTGCTTCTTGGGACAGGTTTGGCCGCCGGGCAATATTGTGGCTGATATCGAGCATCGTCGCGCTCGTCTCCGGACAAAAAAACGGGAGCTTATCCGAAGATAAGCTCCCGCTGCGCCTCTGTTGGGGCTGCTGTCCTCTTGCGATTCCAGCGGCCGCTTGTTCGGCGTCCGGCTTCCGGTCCGAAGGCGTTAATGGTTGGTGGTTTTCCACGTGTCCGCTTGCGCTTCTTCGCTTCGGTCTCCAACCCGCATTGGGTCCGGTCACCCGATGATCTTCGTCCAGTCGATCCGTTCCGGCTTGCGCCTTCCCTTTTCGGCTATTCTCCGATCATCCGCCGTGAGATCATTTTATCTTTCTTGCAAAAAACAATCTGGTCATCTCGACGATCTTCCGGTTCCCGGGCTGTCCTGCGGGTCATTGCTGACTGGTCGCTGGTTCGTCCGGTGGCCTTCCGATAAGCCATATATGACTCTTGATCCCGAGTCGGACCTAATGGAAAATATGAAGTTATCCACAGGCGGCATAGTTAACGGTGGAAAACTACTGCCGATGTGGTGGATAAGATTGGGACGGTGCCGGCGGGAAGGCAAATAGTCGCGCCAGTCGTCCGCTGGTCCGGTCCTTCAATCGGGAGGAGATTGTCGAAGAACCGGACCTTTGGACCAACCCCGGCGCCTCAATTGGGAGGAGGAGGTGGCAGCCGGGATTGTAACTCTTTGCCTCAGACCTGAATCGTTGACAGCAATACCATGCTGCTAACGGACAGGGCGGCGACAATATTGAAAAGCGTTCTCATGGATTTTCTCCTTGTTAAAACGCCTGTCAAACATCTCTTTTCCTGCGTAACTTACAGGCTCCAGATGGTCGCTTCCGATAAAGGTTTCAATTGAGAATGGAGTCACCTCAGTTGCATGAAACGCAACTGAGTAAATTCTATCTAATTGAAATATCAGAATATATTCTTAAGGAGTTTCTTGCCCTTGTCGAGCGGGTTCCTCCTGAAATTCGCTTCTTCCTTGCCGATATAGGTGAAGATACCTTCGAGCGCCTGATCGGTGACGCTGTCGGTCAGGCCATCACGCGAAAAATCTGCACCGCCCAGTCGGGCCAGCGAGGAAATAGAGCCGAGCCGTTCGACCTGGTCATAGGCACCGAGGTCACCGAGCGCCTTTTCCACCAATGGCCGGACCTTGACCGCCAGTTCTTCACCCGATGTGCGGCGCAAATAGTCGGAGCCTGCCGCTTCGCCGCCGGTCACGATACCGACGCCATCCTGCAATGTCAGGCCATCGATAGCCGAGCGGAACACCGGCTTGGCTTCGAGAGCGGCCCTGCCGGCGGCGTCATTGAGTGTCTTGGTAATATCCTTGGTCAGCCCCGCCTTGCTGGTGAAACGCAATATGCTGGTGGCCTTTGCGAGCGGGCCGGGCAGCAATATCCGCACCGCCTTGTCCGCGTAGAATGCGCCGGGTTCGGACAGCTTGTCGAGCGCATTGTCGGACGCGTCGCCGAGCAGGCTTTTCACGCCTGTGCTCTGCGCCATGGCGGGGGTCGCCGCGAAAGCCATCATCGCCAACGGCGTGGTCGCAAGCGCGATGGCGCTGCATGTTCTGCTAAAGACTTTTCCGTACCCCATGACCATATCTCCTGTTTTAACTCAGGTGATCATAGCATATTCCTTGTGCTCTTGCCTGAACGGCCCCGGCAAATCGGGTAAAATCATGCAAAGCGACAGATTTTCGCCGCCGCTATTTGCGTTCGGAAAACAGCAATATGCCTTTGGTCTCGGTCCCGGACAATTCCGTCAGGTCGAGCGAGAATGGATCACCCTCTGCGGTTTCGCCCGAAAGGCTGGTGCCATCGCGTACGACCTTGAAATCATTGCCGGTCAAACGGCTTTCGTACCAGTCGGCCAGTTTCTCGACACCGGCTGGCGATTTGAAGCTGATCCGGACCTCGCCGCCCTGCCCGTCCTTGTCCTCGATATCGAAACCGGTGACCTGGCTGCCGGGATAGAGATCGACATCGTTCATGTCGAAATCATCGCTGTCGAGAGTGATGTCCGGGAGATCGACCTCCATTGAAAAGCCGTCCGCCTTGATCGAGAATTTGCTGTCCTCACCGTCGCCGCCGATTTTGACCTTCTCGGCTTCGGATTTGTCGTCGTCGCTGAAATCTATCGATACGGCGGAACCGTCTTCAGACTTGCTGCAAGCCGACAGAGCAAGCGGCAATGCCGCCAGTAGAATAAGATATTTGGTAGACATGAAAATCCCTCCAGACTGTATTATTGAATTAATACAGTCTGGAGGGTATCTCGTCAAGCGTCAGTCTGGATTCAGGCCTCGATCGAGGTTCCCGGATTACCAGCATTGACGACGCCGCCATCGACGGGAAGCGTTGAACCGACGACATAGTCACCGGCCGAGCTGGCGAGGAATAGCGCTGCCGCCGCCATGTCTTCGGGGCGACCGATGCGTTTTGCCGGAATGCCTTTTTCGACCTTGTCCTCATGATCGCGAGCCGCCTTGTTCATGGTCGAAGCAAAGGCGCCGGGCGCGATGGCGGTCATGATGATATCTTCCTGGACCAGCTTGGACGCCATTTTGCGGGTCAAATGGACCACCGCCGCCTTGGACGCCTGATAGCTGTAGGTTTCCCACGGGTTGACTCTCAGACCGTCGATCGAGGCAATATTGATAACCTTGGCCGGGCGCTCGAAGCTGGCGGCGGCTTTCAGTTGCGGATGCAAAGCCTGGGTCAGGAAGAACAGGCCTTTGACATTGGTGTCCATGACCTTGTCCCAGCCGCCTTCGGAAAAAGACGTATATTCCTCGCCCCATGCGACACCGGCATTATTCACCAATATGTCGAGCTTCTCTTCGCGCGATGCGATTTCTGCAGCCAGTGCCTTGCAACCTTCATAGGTCGAGATATCGCCCTGGATATAGGTGCAATTGTCGCCGAATTCGGCAGCAGCGGCTTCGCCCTGATCGGCCTTGCGACCGGAGATATAGACCTTGGCGCCCTGTGCCAGAAAACCTTCGGTGATCATCGCGCCAATTCCGCGCTGGCCACCGGTGACGAGAGCAACACGCCCTTCGAGAGAGAATAGCTTGTTAAAATCCATCGTCATTATCCTTTAATAGCCTTGCATTTCAGCGACGAGATTGGTGTGATAATTCACATCTCCCATGAACTCCTGCAGAGCGCGGTCGCGCTTCATATAGAGACCGATATCATATTCGTCGGTCATGCCGACGCCGCCGTGCATCTGGACGCCTTCCTTGACCGAAAGCGCGGTTGCCTTGCCGGCCTTTGCCTTGGCAACGGAAACCATCATGTCGGCACTGGCCGAGCCTTCATCGAGCAATTGCTGGGCTTTCAGAACGCAGGCCCGTGCGACTTCGATCTCGCTGTAGAGATGCGAAATACGGTGCTGCAGCGCCTGGAACGATCCGATCAGCGAACCGAACTGGCTCCGGCCCTTGATATAGTCGACGGTGATATCCATCGCGCCGGACCCCACGCCGAGCGTTTCGGCTGCGGCACCGGAGCGACCGGCATTGAGCAAGCGCCGCAAGACCGCGTCGCCGTCGTCGACTTCGCCAACCACCGCGTCGGCGTCGACGAGAACGCCGTCAAATTGCATATGCGCTGCCATCGCGCTGTCAACCAGCCGCGCATTGTCTCTGGAGACACCCTTTGCACCGGTGTCGACCGCGAAAAGCGTCAGGCCTTTTTCATCGCCAGCCTTGCCGCTGGTCCGCGCTGCGACGAGGACCATGTCGGCCGAACCGCCCTGGACCACGAACTGCTTCTTGCCGTCGAGCTTGAAGCCGTTGCCTTCGCGGGTCGCCGCCATGCCGATCTGGTCGGGACGATGTTTCGCGCCTTCATCAATGGCCAGCGCCAATACCGTGTCCCCGGAAAGGATGCCGGGAAAATATTTGTCGCGCAATGCCTTGCCGCCCGCGTTGAGCGCTTCGACACCGGCAACCGCTGTGGTTAGAAAGGGCGATGGCGTGAGATTGCGTCCAATTTCTTCCAGCACGACACCCGCTTCGACATGGCCGAGCCCAAGCCCGCCTTCGTCTTCGCCGATCAAGATGCCGGTAAAGCCCATCTCCGCAAACTGCTTCCACAAAGCGTGCGAGAAGCCGTCCTTGCATTGCTTGTCACGGAATTCGCGCATGTGCGAAACCGGTGCCTCGCCCTTCATGAATTCTACCGCGCTGTCGTGGAGCATCTTCTGATCATCGTTCAAATAAAGAGGCATTTTCTAGTCCTTGTCTTGATCTGTGTACTGCGAGCACGCTCGCAAACCCGTTCCGCCGGAACGGTGGTCGGAAAGAGCCCTGCTAGGCGCCGGGCAACCGCAATATCTGTTTGGAAATGACGTTCAGCATAACCTCGCTGGTGCCACCCTCGATGCTGTTGGCCTTGGTCCGCAGCCAGTCGCGGGCAGTGAGACCGCCGTTGCTGGCATCGCTTTCCCATTCCAGAACCGCGCTGCCGCCAGAGGACATGATCAGTTCGTAACGACTCTTGTTGAGCTCGGTGCCGACATATTTCATCATATTGGGTTGCGCCGGATGGCAGAGGCCTGCCTTGAACGTGTCGCCGAAACGCTCGGCCATCGCGCGGAAGGCGAGCAGTTCCATATCGAGGTCAGCCAGTTTCGCGCGGAGGATCGGATCGTCTAGACGGCCCATTTCATCGCGGCCGATCTTGTCGGCAAATTTCTCGCCCAGCGAACTGCCAGCCGAGCCGCCCTGACCGGAAATCATGCTGCGTTCGTGACCCAGCAGATATTTGGCAACGTCCCAGCCCTTGTTTTCCTCATAGACGATGGCGGACACGTCTTCACCATAGGTTTTGGGCACTTTCACGTCGTCAAAGAAAGTTTCGCAAAATGGCGATGCACCGGAGATCAGCTTGATCGGCTTGGTCGAGACGCCCTCGCTGGCCATGTCGAACAACAGGAAGGTAATGCCTTTATGCTTCTCGTTCTTGTCGGTGCGCGTCAGGCAGAAGATCCAGTCGGCCTGATCGGCATAGCTGGTCCAGATTTTCTGGCCGTTGACCAGATAATGATCGCCCTGGTCGATCGCGCTGGTTTGCAGCGACGCGAGATCGGAACCAGAACCCGGTTCGGAATAGCCCTGACACCAGCGAATTTCTCCGCGAGCGATCTGGGGCAGGAAATATTTCTTCTGCGCTTCGGTGCCGAAGTGCAGCAATGCGGGGCCAAGCATCCAGATGCCAAAGCTCGACAAGGGCGAACGGCATCTGAGCCGGGCCATTTCCTGTCCGAGAACTTTTGCTTCGGCCCGCGACAATCCGCCGCCGCCATATTCCGTCGGCCAGTCGGGTACGGTCCACCCTTTCGCCGCCATGATATCCAGCCATTCTTTCTGGCCCGGTTTGAACGTTGCGTTGCGGCCACCCCAGACGGCATCGTCTTCGCTCGTCATTGGCTGGCGCATCTCTGGCGGACAATTGGCTTCGAGCCAGGCGGCGGTTTCCGCCCGGAATGTTTCAAGATCGGACATCACGAATTTCCTTTTAATTGATCAATTAAAGTTCGACTATCATAAATGCGTGGATTGATTCAACGATTCCCTTCGTCGGAAGTCAAAAAGAATCAGGGAATCAGGCGCATGTTTTTTCGGCGACCGATCAGGCTTTCGATTTCCGTAACGGAAACAGGATTGGTTGGCACAAGTGATTGACGCACAAATGCATCAACGCTTTATTGGCAGGATAAAAGGGAGCGCAAGAGGATGCGATTTAAAGGCAAGACCGCCGTGATAACCGGCGGGTCATCGGGTATTGGACGAGCAAGCGTTGAACTTTTTCTGCGTGAGGGCGCCACGGTCGTCATGGGCGATATCGATGAGGCGGAGGGCATTGCGATGATGTCGGCGCTGGGCGATGCGTTTCTTTTCCAAAAATGCGATGTCACGCAGGAAAGTGAAATCAAGGCGCTGATGGACTATGCTGCGGAAAAAACCGGCGGCATCGATATTCTGTTCAACAATGCAGGCGCCGGTGGCCCGCGCGATGCGATCGACGAGATCAGCGGCGATGATTGGGATT
Organism: Parasphingorhabdus flavimaris; assembly: GCF_013371215.1. Taxonomy (GTDB): domain Bacteria; phylum Pseudomonadota; class Alphaproteobacteria; order Sphingomonadales; family Sphingomonadaceae; genus Parasphingorhabdus; species Parasphingorhabdus flavimaris. Next base: position 755,956 of record NZ_JABWMH010000003.1, on the reverse strand, counting down.
TTGCCATGGCCTTGCTGCTCAAGTCCGTCGCGATGGGGATTCGCCACGCGGCACCGCATCTCAAGCAACGCGGCGGTGGAGCGATCGTCAACACGGCCTCCATTTGTGCTTTTCAGGCCGGCTATGGCCCGATTGCCTATTCCACGGCCAAGGCCGGTGTCCTGCATCTGACCAAGGTCGCCGCAGCCGAACTGGCCCAGTATAAGATCCGGGTAAACGCGATTTGCCCCGGGTTCATCCAGACCAATATTTTTGCTGCCAGTCTCGGGGCGAACAAGGAAGAAGCCCGGCAGATCAATTCGGTGCTCGGCCAGGCCGCTGCCAACGCGCAGCCGGTTGCCCGCCCGGGCGTGCCTAGCGACATCGCCGAAGCAGCCGCCTATCTGGCGTCCGAAGCGGCGGGCTTCGTCACCGGCACGCATTTGCTGGTCGACGGCGGTATGCTGGTCGGCACGCCGGGCAGCTGGAACCCGGAAGTGCCGGGCATGCTCGATGCGATCGCGCCGGAGCATCTACGTTGACAGACACTTCCGACAAGCTCCCGCTCAGAACCAAAATATTATACGGCTTCGGGGCTTCGGCCTACGGGATCAAGGATAACGGTTTCTCCGTTTTCCTGCTCTTCTATTATAACCAGGTTATCGGCATGCGCGCCGACGTCGTCAGCCTGGCGATTGCCATCGCCCTGTTCGTGGACGCATTTATCGACCCGCTGATCGGCCAGATGACCGACCGGACCCGCACCCCGATAGGCAGGCGCCACCCGTGGCTATACGGCGCGGCCATACCGATCGCCGCCGCCTGGTTGCTGCTGTGGCATCCACCCGAAGCCAGCGCCGCGATCCAGTTTTTCTATCTGCTGACGATGGCGATGCTGGTGCGGATTTCCCTGTCGGCTTACGAAGTCCCCTCGCTGGCATTGTTGCCGGAACTCAGCCGCGATTATCATGAACGGACCAGTACATTGCGCTACCGCACCCTGTTCGGCTGGGCCAGCGGCCTGGGCATCATGGTATTTGCTTATGGCGTCCTGCTGGTCCCCAGCGAAAAATATCCCGTCGGAATGCTCAACATCGACGGCTATTCGACCTTCGCGATCATCGGCGCCAGCATCATGGCCTTTGCCGTCCTGGTGTCGGCCGTCGGCACCCACAAGCGGATGGTTGGCCGGTACAAGGCTGAAAAAACCCAGCCAAAGACCGCCGAAAGCTTCTCGGAAATGCTGTCCGCGTTCCGCTTTTCGCCCTTTCTGCTGCTGATGTTCGCGGGCATATTCGCCTTTACCAATCAGGGGCTGCTGTTTTCGATGACGCCTTATCTGCTCACCCATGTCTGGGAATTCGGCTCGGCGGAAATGACGCTCTATTCTGCGGTGTTGTTCATCGGGGTCATTCTGGCATTCATCCTGGTCACGCCGGTATCGAAAAAATTCGGCAAACCCAAGGCGGCTTCCTTTTTTACGCTGTTTGCGGTGATCGTCGGCACGGCCCCTTACTGGCTGCGTATGATCGATGCCTTTCCGCCGCCCGGATCACCGCCGCTGATTCCCGTTCTTTTCACCTTCCTCGTGATCGGCATTGGCGCCAGCATCTCGGCGATGATCCTGACCATGTCGATGATGGCCGATGTGACAGACGCCTATGAATTCGCGGTCGGCAAACGCACCGAAGGCCTGTTCTCCTCCGGCATGTGGTTCATGCAGAAGATGGTCGGGGGCATGGGCATATTGCTGTCGGGCCTGATCATTTCCTTCATCCAGCTGCCCGCGCAGGCGGTTCCGGGAAGCGTGGATCCGGCGATTGTCGACAATCTCGCCTTGATTTTCGTGTCACTGGTTACCGTGATCGGACTCGCCGGTACATGGGCCTACAGCCTGTTCCCGCTGACCGAACAGGACCATGGCGAGCGCGTGGCAAAGCTCGCCGTAGCCATGCCGAAGGTGAAATGACGGAGACGGAATAAAAACGCGTTCGGCGCGGCTTTCGCTGTGGCAAAGCCTCGCCGCCTCTGATAAGTTAATCGTGTAGTTAAATTGCAGACAGAAAGAAAAGGGCTGGGGAATGGATTTCGATCTCACTGAAAAACAGGAATATTGGCGCAACCGGGTTCGCGATCACATCGATACCCATCTCCGTCCCCGCATCGCTGACTATCAAAAGGAAGATGCAACAGGTGATCGCTGGAAGGTCCTGCAAGTCATTGAGGAAGAGAAGAAAAAGGCCAAGGAAGCCGGCATCTGGAATCTCTTCATGCCGCCCTCGAATCCGAATCTGTCGCACATTGACGATACGTTCGAATTTGAAGGCCCCGGCCTGACCAATCTGGAATATGCCTTGTGCGCAGAAGAAATGGGCCGCGTCGGCTTTTCTTCGGAAGTGTTCAACTGTTCCGCTCCCGACACCGGCAATATGGAAGTGTTCCACCGCTACGGTACGTTGGAGCAAAAGGAACAATATCTGCGGCCGCTGATGAACGGCGAGCTTCGCTCCGCCTTCCTGATGACCGAGCCGGCCGTGGCATCCTCCGACGCGACAAACATCGAAACAGCGATCGTTCGCGATGGCGATGAATATGTGATCAATGGCCGCAAATGGTGGTCATCCGGCCTCGGCGACCCGCGCTGCAAGATTGCCATTTTGATGGGCAAGACCACGTTCGAAGGCAGCCGCTATACCCAGCAGTCCCAGATCCTCATGCCGACCGATGCCCCCGGTGTGAACGTCATCCGTCACCTGCCGGTGTTCGGCTATGACGATGCGCCACACGGCCATATGGAAGTCGAAATGAAGGACGTTCGCGTTCCCGCCTCGAATATCATCCTCGGCGAAGGGCGCGGTTTTGAAATCGCCCAGGGTCGCCTCGGGCCCGGTCGTATCCATCACTGCATGCGGACCATCGGTGTCGCCGAAGAAGCGCTCGAGAAAATGGTCAAGCGTCTGCAATCGCGCATCGCATTCGGCAAGCGCATTTCCGAACATAGCGTCTGGGACGAACGGGTTGCCCGCGCCCGGATCGACATCGACATGAGCCGCCTGCTCTGCCTGAAAGCGGCGGACATGATGGACAAGGTCGGCAACAAATATGCCAAGGCCGAGATCGCCATGATCAAGGTTCAGGCACCGACCATGGCGCTGAAGATTATCGACGATGCGATCCAGGCCCATGGCGGCGGCGGCGTTTCCGACGACTTCGGTCTCGCCCAGGCCTATGCGCATCAGCGGACCCTGCGGCTTGCCGACGGTCCTGACGAAGTACACAATCGCACGATCGCCAAGATGGAATATGGCAAATATGCCGAGACCGCCGACGGCAGCAAGATGAAGGAAGACTTTTCGTCCGGCGATCTCGCCGTCACCCGCTAGGAGCAGATAATGAAAGCAGCAGTACTGATAGAAGCGGGAAAACCGCTCGTCATTGAGGATGTCGTAATCTCCAAACCGGGACCCCATGAAGTGTTGATCCGGACAGCAGCCTGCGGGCTGTGCCATTCGGATCTCCATTTCATCGATGGCGCCTATCCGCATCCCCTGCCCGCGATTCCGGGCCACGAGGCGGCGGGGATCGTCGAGGCTATCGGAAGCGAAGTCCGCACCGTCGCCGTTGGTGATGCGGTGGTCAGCTGTCTGTCGGCTTTTTGCGGCCATTGCGAATTTTGCGTATCCGGCCGGATGTCCCTGTGCCTCGGCGCCGACACCCGGCGGAGCCCCGATGACGCGCCGCGGATCACCCGTCCGGACGGATCGACCGTCGGGCAGATGCTCAATCTTTCGGCCTTTGCCGAACAGATGCTGATTCACGAACATGCCTGTGTGCGGATCGATCCGGACATGCCGCTGGATCGCGCTGCCGTCATCGGCTGCGCGGTGACCACCGGCGCGGGCACCATCTTCAACGCCTGCGCGGTGACACCTGGTGAAACAGTGGCGGTCGTTGGTTGCGGCGGGGTCGGTCTGGCGACCATCAATGCCGCTAAAATTGCGGGTGCTGGCCGGATTATCGCTGCGGACCCGATCAAGGAAAAACGCGATCTGGCGATCAAGCTGGGTGCGACCGACGTGATCGATGCGGCTGCCGACGATGCGGCTGAGCAGATAGTCGAGCTCACCAAGGGTGGCGTCGATCATGCGATCGAGGCGGTCGGGCGTCCGGCTTCCGGTGACCTGGCAGTCGGTTCGCTCAAGCGCGGAGGCACGGCGACCATACTCGGCATGATGCCGCTCGATCACAAGGTCGGGCTGAGCGCGATGGACTTGCTTTCGGGCAAAAAATTGCAGGGTGTGCTAATGGGGGCCAATCGCTTCCCGGTTGATATTCCCCGGCTGGTGGATTTTTATCTGCGCGGGATGCTTGATCTGGACAGCATCGTCGCCGAAACAATCCCGCTCGAGCAGATCAACGACGGCTTTGATAAAATGAAAAAAGGTGATGCGGCCCGTTCCGTGATCGTCTTCGGATAAAGAAAGAGGAATCCATGAACCCACAGGTTGATATGGTCGGCACGATGGACGTGCCGGAAAAAGACAAACTGGACGAAGCGAATCTGGCCCGCTGGATGGAGGCCAATGTCGAAGGCTATGCCGGCCCCCTGACCCTGACCAAATTCAAGGGCGGGCAATCCAATCCGACCTACAAGATCGACACGCCGAACAAATCCTATGTCTTGCGCAAGAAACCTTTCGGAAAGCTTCTGCCGTCGGCCCACGCCGTTGATCGCGAGTTTCGCGTGATTGCAGGGCTCGACCCCACGCCGTTCCCGGTCCCCAAGCCTTATGGCCTGTGTGATGACGACAGCGTGATCGGGACAATGTTCTACGTCATGGACATGGCGGATGGCCGGACCTTGTGGGAAGGCACGCTGCCCGACAGCAATCCCGAAGAGCGCCGCGCGATCTATTATGAAATGATCGACAATCTGGCCCTGCTGCACAGCTTCGACCCGGCTGAACTGGGGCTGGAGAAGCATGGCAAGCCTGGCAATTATTGCGAACGCCAGATTTCCCGCTGGACGCAGCAATATAAATTGTCCGAAATCGACGAGATTCCGGAAATGGACCGGCTGATCGAATGGCTCACCAAGACCATCCCCGAGCAGAAAGGCTTTGGCATCGTCCATGGCGACTATCGTCTCGACAATATGATCTTTGCCCATGACGAACCCAAGGTGATCGCCGTTCTCGACTGGGAACTCTCGACGCTGGGTGATCCGATTGCCGATTTCGCTTACTGGCTGATGTCCTATGAAATGGAGCCGGAAGGCCGCAGCGGCCTCAAGGGCGTCGATCTGGAAGCGCTCGGTATTCCGTCGCGCGAAGAAGCGATTGCCCGCTATTGCGAGAAGTCGGGTATGAAAGAACTGCCGCCGATGGACTGGTATCTCGCCTATAATCTCTTCCGCATTGCCGCGATTTTGCAAGGCATCCGGAAGCGCGTTGCCGACGGCACCGCCAATAGCGCGGCAGCCGCCGAAATGTCGGATCGGGTCACCCCATTGGCAATAGCCGGCTGGGAAGCCGCAAAGCGAGCAGGAGCATGAGCATGGACCTCAAGGACAAAGTCGCGATCATTACCGGAGCCGGTAGCGGGATTGGCCGCGCTGCGGCTTTGCTCTTCGCCCAGCATGGCGCCAAGGTCATAGCCAGCGACGTGACCGACGCGGTCGAAGACACTGCAAAAGGTTCCGAAGGAAATATCATCGCGATCAAGGCCGATGCCGGTTCGGAAGGCGATGTCGAAATGCTGGTGGAAGCGGCCCAGCAACGCTTCGGCGACCTCAATGTCTTTTTCGCCAATGCCGGAATCGGCGGCGGGTTTGAGGGCATATTCGACAGCAGCGTCGCCGAATGGCAGGAAGTGTTGCGGGTCAATCTGATCGGCCCGTTTCTGGCCTGCAAATATGCCGGCAAGGTGATCGCCGAAAGCAAACATGGCGGATCGATCATCTGCACCGCCAGCGTAGCCGGTATCCGGTCCGGCGCGGGTGGACCAGCCTACTCAGCCTCGAAGGCCGGCGTCATCAATCTGGTCAAGGTGGCGTCACAGCAATTCGCGACATCCAACGTCCGGTGCAATGCGATTTGTCCCGGCATTACCGAAACCGGCATGACCCAGTTCATCTACGACAAGGCCCGGGAAAAGGGCAAGGAAGACCGGCTCGGCTATCTCAACCCGCTACGCCGCGGTGCATCGCCCAGCGAGATGGCGGAGGTCGCACTGTTTCTGGCGTCCGACCGCTCGTCTTATGTCAATGGCCAGGCGATCGCCGTCGACGGCGGACTGAGCGCATCGCACCCGGTCACCCGTCAGGAATTCGGCCGGACTGCGGTCTAGTCAGACCAGAAAGTCAATTCGCGAACGCGAGGCCACCATTGCCGATCTGGACAAAGTCCACGCGGCCTTCGGTGGCTCCGCACAGAAATGTGCTCCGGTCGCTGTTTGACAATTCGCCTTCAACCCGCCAGCCCTCGCCATCACGGACCACCGATTCAATGGCGACAACCTGCGCGTCGCGACCGGCTTGCCGCTCGGCGGCAGAGGAACAGGCATTGATCGCCGATTCCATCGCATTGGTTCCACGACTGTCGCGGTTGTCGTTGCGGGTTTCGGCACGCCAGTCGTCTTGGCGTTGGCGATCGGTGCGATAGTCGCGATCATCGGAACGCCGGTCATCATTGCTCTTTGATGCCGCGCTGGCAATTGCGGCAATTCCGCCGATCACCAAAATGCCGGCCAGAACGTCTCCACCGCTGATCCCGCGGTGGTGGCGACGATGTCCGCGATAGCCTCGATAGCCGCGGTTGGACCGCCAGCCCTCGGCGATGTCGCTGTCGGCATTCCAGCCGAGCGCGGACGCGTCAATCGGCGTAGCAATCGCGCTGCCGCCATTCATGGGCGCCGCAAATGCCGGCGATACGCCGGTAAAAATCAGTGCAGTCGAAGCTGCAACGGCAGAAATTCTCGTTACGATGGTCATGTCTGTTATCCCCGTTTTGGCGCAGACTTCCCGTAAAGAATCCTGCAGTTGAACCGAATATAGTTGGTCCAGCCTGTCACCAGGCTGAACCATTTTCTCTTGGTCAGGACTGATCGTCCTACTTAGCGGCGGCTGTAGTTGAGCCCGCTGAACTGGACGTCGCTAACCCGGTTGCCTTCGATATAGCAGGTGAATTTGCCCTGATCGGCATAGTTCGATCGATAATGACGACCGCCCCGACCCTGTTCGACCAGAATCTTGCCCTTGACCCGATAGCCGTAGCGCGTCCGGTCGACGTCGCGGATGTCGGTTACCGATGCCCGGCCACGCCGTGTTGCCTCGCTCTCGGCGGCACGCACGCAGCGGTTAACCGCCTGGCGCTGGCCGATCTGACGGTAATTATTGCCATAGCGGGTTTCGGTGTAACGCCCGTTGTCATAACGGTCTCCGCGATAATTCGCATCGCTATAGCCACGGTTCTTGCTGCCCGAGCTGGCGATTGCGGCAATCGCGCCGATAATCGCAACTCCGGCGATTACCTCGCCGGCGCTCGGTCCGCCATTGCGGCTGTCCTTCGCCATTGCAGGGGTTGCGGAAACGGCCATTGCAGCAGCAGCAGCGGTTCCGACAAGAGCTTTGTTCAACTTGTTCATATCCACTTTCCTTTCACACTGCCCGAAACCTTTTCCCGAGCTTGCAAAGCCCTTCTAGGTGATTCGGCTTGAGTGAAGGCTGAACTGCCCCGACAGGAGCCGTTCATGTTAAGTGCTATTTTTATGAACAGCTATTGATCGAGCTCCAACCCGGTCGCGTGCGCCAGAAAAGCGTATATATCGGAATATTCCTCAATCACCTTGTCGGTCGGCTTGCCGCTGCCATGACCGGCCCGGGTCTCGATGCGGATGATATGAGGCTTGTCGCCGGTATCCAGTGCCTGCAACCGCGCGGTATATTTGAAGCTGTGACCGGGCACGACCCGGTCGTCGGTATCGGCGGTCGAAACGATCAGGGCCGGGTAATCGATCCCGTCCTCGATATTGTGATAAGGCGAATAGGCAAGCTGGGTTCTGAAATCCTGCTCCTTGTTCGGATAGCCATAATCATCGACCCAATAGCGTCCGGCGGTGAACCGGTCGAAGCGGAGCATGTCCATCACCCCGACCGCGGCATGTCCGGCAGTGAACAGATCGGGGCGCTGGTTCATCACTGCGCCGACCAGCAATCCGCCGTTGGACCGCCCTTCTATGGCCAGTCCGTTTTGCGAGGTGATACCCATGGTGAGCAGATATTCGCCAGCGGCAATAAAATCGTCAAACACATTCTGCTTGTTCTGCAAGCGACCACCGTCATGCCATTCCTTGCCATATTCGCCGCCGCCGCGAAGGTTGGCCGAGGCAAACACGCCGCCCGCCTTGATCCACGCCATCCAGGCCGGCTTATATTGCGGCAATACCGAAATGTTGAAGCCGCCATAGCCATAAAGCATGGTCGGCGCGCCTTCCGAGAGATCCTGCCCCTTCATGTGGACCAGGAACATCGGGATTTTCGTCCCGTCCTTGCTTTCGTAGAAGCGCTGGCTCACTTCGACCGTATCCGGATCAAATGGCAGCGAAGGTGCGGCCCAGACGGTCGGTTCCGACGATGGCTCGTAACGGAATACCGTCGTCGGCCGGTTGAAGCTCTGGAAGGTGAAAAAGCCTTCGTCGCTCTTCATCGATCCGCTGAGGCTGCCCACCTGCCCCGGTCCGGGTAGGTCGAGCGTGCCAAGCGCCTCGCCGTCAAGATCGAAAACGGACAGCTGGCTCTTCGCATCGACGAGATAGCTGACGACCAGCCGGTTACCGACGATCATTGCACCGTCGACGACCGCATCGCTTTCCGCAACCAGCTCGGTAAATTCAGGCTGGTCGGCGCTCAGATCGGTTTTCACCACCCGCAGTCGCGGCGCGTCCTTGTTGGTCACGAAATAGAGCGTATCACCGGCGCCGTCGATCAGTCGCCAGTCATTTTCGAATCCGCTGACCAGCTTGCGCGTTTCCAGCTTCGGCGCATCGACCTTGACGAGGGTGATTTCATAGCGGTCATCCGTGCCGGAAGATGAGGTGATCACCACCCATTCCTTGTCCGAAGTCAGGTCCGCCACATGATTGAGCTCCGGCTGATCGGGCGTCGCGTAAACCTTCGTATCTTTTTCCTGATCGGTGCCGATAAGATGCAGATAAACGGCGTGATTCTCGTTCAGCGACTGGAATGCCTCGCCTTCTTCCGGTTCCGGAAAGCGCGAATAGAGAAAACCGAAATTCTGGGGCATCCACACCAGATCGGTGAACTTGGCCCATTCGACCGTGTCCGCCCTGACCTCGCCCGTTTTCACATCGAGCACTTTCAGCGTCCGCCAGTCGGAGCCGCCATCCTGCACCGCATAAGCGAGCAGGCTGCCGTCTCCGGACGGTTTCCAGCCGGCCAGAGCGGTTGCCCCGTCGTCCGACCAGCCAGCCGGATCGATCAGAGCGCGTTCTTCGCCCTCCGCACCATCGCGGACATAGAGAACCGCCTGGTTCTGTCCGCCGCTCTTGCGCTCGTAGAAATATTTGCCGCCGGCCTCGACCGGATTGCCGAGATCGTCGTAATCGAACAATTCTTCCATCGATTGGGCGAGCGCGTCACGGCCGGGAAGCGTTTCGAGATAGGCGTCGGTGACGGCATTCTGTGCCTTCACCCAGTCGGCCACCTCGGCGTCCTCGCGGACGTCATTTTCCAGCCAGCGATAAGGATCGGAGATATATTCGCCAAATTGCTCGTCGACGACGTCAACCGTCTTGGTTTCCGGATATGTCAGGGGAGTTTCCTTGTTTTCATGCTCCGCCGCCTGCGCGGGAGCAATGGCGGCCAATCCGATAGCCAATGTCAAAATGGTCAAACTACGCATATTCACCCCGGACAAAAGAAAAGAGGCCGCAAGCTTATCGCTCACGGCCTCTCATATCAATTGAAACTGTATCCTGGATGAAGGACTTAGGCGTCTTCGTATTCATCCTGAACGCTCTGGTCCGGGCCGGAGTCTTGACCCTTTGCGTCTACATCGCGGTCAACCAGCTCGATAATCGCCATAGGAGCGGCATCGGAAGCCCGGAAACCGGCGCGAATGATACGGGTGTAGCCGCCGCTGCGTTCAGCATAACGATCGGCCAGAACTTCGAAAAGTTTCTTTTCCTGGGTTTCATCCATCAAACGCGCATGCGCGAGACGACGGTTGGACAGGCCACCTCTTTTGCCGAGCGTGATCAGCTTTTCAACCACTGGGCGCAATTCTTTCGCCTTTGGCAGGGTTGTCATGATCTGCTCGTGCTTGATCAGTGCGGCCGCGAGGTTCTTGAGCAGAGCCTGACGGTGAGCACCGGTCCGCTGCATCCGGCGGCCCTTCATTCTATGACGCATGGTTATTTCCTTCGTTCGTTATGGGGCCGTATGAGGTACCCCGCAGCAGGTGATTTTAATGAGGCATCACCAACAGGCCCCTTGTCGTAGACGGTAAAATTAACCGAGCAGCTCTTGTTCGAGCTTCTTGGCCATTTCTTCGATATTTTCAGGTGGCCATCCAGGAATGTCCATGCCGAGACGCAGACCCATGCTGGAAAGAACTTCCTTGATTTCGTTCAACGACTTGCGGCCAAAGTTTGGCGTGCGCAGCATTTCCGCTTCGGTCTTCTGCACGAGATCGCCAATATAGATGATATTGTCGTTCTTGAGGCAGTTGGCGGAGCGAACGCTGAGTTCCAGTTCGTCGACCTTCTTGAGAAGATAGCGGTTGAGCTGGTTGGCGTCGCTTTCTGCCTGGCTCTGCTGGGCGGCCATGCCGATAGGCGAGGAAACCTGCTCGAGAGCTTCTTCGAAGTGTACGAAAAGCTGCAACTGGTCCTGCAGGATGCGGGCTGCATAAGCAATCGCATCTTCAGGGGTAACCGTGCCGTCGGTTTCGATGGTGAGGTTCAGCTTGTCAAAATCGAGCTCCTGACCAACGCGGGCATTGTCGACCTTGTAGGATACCTGACGGACCGGCGAGTAAAGCGAGTCGATCGGGATCAGGCCGATTGGTGCGTCTGCCGGACGGTTGGCAACCGCAGGAACATAGCCCTTGCCGACATTGACGGTCAGTTCCATGTTGAGCGAAGCGCCTTCGTCAAGATGACAGATAATCAGGTCAGGGTTCATGATTTCAATGTCGCCGGAGACAGCGATGTCGCCAGCCTTCACTTCACCAGGGCCTGTCGCGGAAAGCTGCAAGCGCTTGGCTTCTTCGCTTTCCATTTTCAAAGCGATCTGCTTGACGTTCAGAACGATGTCGGTGACATCTTCACGAACTCCGGGAAGCGACGAAAATTCGTGCAAGGCGTTTTCGATCTTGATCGATGTAACCGCTGCGCCCTGAAGCGACGACAGAAGCACGCGGCGAAGCGCGTTGCCCATGGTCAGACCGAAACCGCGTTCCAGAGGTTCGGCAACGAAAGTTGCTTTGCGCTTCGGATCTCCGCCGGGCTTGATGTCGAGGACGTTGGGCTTCTTCAGTTCTTGCCAGTTCTTCATATTGACAGTCATGGACTTCCCCTAATGGTTCAAAGAGCGGGTTTGGACGACGTTGCCGCTCTGAATGTAAAAATGTGAGACCGGCCAGCCTGCCTGCCTCGAAAGCTCAGGCGGTAATTAGACCCGACGTCTTTTGGATGGACGAACACCGTTATGCGGGATCGGTGTCACGTCACGGATCGAGGTGATCGTGAAACCAACTGCCTGAAGCGCACGAAGGGCGGATTCACGACCGGAGCCGGGGCCTTTCACTTCTACTTCAAGCGTACGCACACCGTGGTCGGCTGCTTTTTTACCGGCGTCTTCCGCTGCAACCTGAGCTGCATATGGTGTCGACTTACGAGAGCCTTTGAAGCCCATCATGCCTGCCGAGGACCAGCTGATCGCATTGCCCTGTGCATCGGTGATGGTGACCATCGTGTTGTTAAAAGTGGCATTGACGTGCGCTACGCCTGCCGAAATATTTTTGCGCGCGCTCTTTTTTATGCGCTGCGGTTCGCGTGCCATGTGATAAATTCCTACCTAATATCTTGAAGATACTCATCCGGAGACAAGTCTTATTTCTTTTTGCCAGCAATCGCCTTGGGCTTGCCTTTGCGGGTGCGCGCATTGGTATGCGTACGCTGTCCGCGAACCGGCAGGCCTTTACGATGACGCAGGCCGCGATAGCAGGCCAGATCCATCAAACGCTTAATGTTCATTGCAACTTCACGCCGCAAATCGCCTTCAACCGTATGTTCGGCATCAATCGTTTCACGAATGTGCAAGATTTCCTGATCGGTAAGGTCCTGAACCCGACGGGTCGGATCAATCTTCAATTTCTCAACAATTTCAGCCGCAGCAGTGCGTCCGATACCGTGAATGTAGGTCAGCGCAATGATTACGCGCTTGTTAGTTGGGATATTTACCCCAGCAATACGTGCCAATATTTTTCTCCATGCTCCACAGGGACCGATTCGCCGGCACCTATCTCATAGCCAAGTCGTTAAAAACACACCCAAAACGCACAAAACCAGCGGACGCACGAAGGGCGCTGCCGGTTGTGTTGGATTTCGAATAGCTGTGAAGTAGGAGGAGTCGCGCGCGCTGTCAAGCGCAGGAATGACGCGATCATCAAATCTTAAGAAAATGATGTTTGCTTTTATCCTTCTATAACAAGTTGCTCGGCAATTATTGCAATAAACATTGCCAGGCGGGCGGTGCCGAAGGGTGCGAGGTCACCCACCCCGTTATATTTCGTCCCGGAAAGCGCAATAGCGTCGCAAAAGAAATGGCCTACAAAGCCATCCCGACCGAAATTGCATTCGGCCGAGGTGCAGCGCCAACGATGCATAGGTCGATTTGACCCGGTTCACCATCATATCGAAATGCGTGCCGCCTGCCCTGCAGCCTCTTTTACCTTGCAAAACCAGCGGGACGCTCGGAATAGAATGGGACAGATTGGGGGCAAGTTTGACCATCCGTAACAAATATGATCTTTTCGAGATTAGCGGCACCAGAATAGCTCCGGGCAAGACCGGCGACATCGCGATTCCGATCAGCGACCTTTCCGCCGGCATGCAGGCCAATATGGAAGTGCGCGTGTTTCACGGCAAGCGCACCGGCCCTACGATCTTTGTCAGCGCGGCGATCCACGGCGATGAAATCATCGGCACCGAGATCATCCGGCGGGTGATGAAGAAACTCCATCCGGGCCGCATGTCCGGCACGGTGATATTCGTGCCGGTCGTCAATATGTTCGGCTTTATCACCCACAGCCGCTACCTGCCCGACCGCCGCGATCTCAACCGGTCCTTCCCGGGCACCGAGAAAGGCTCGCTCGCATCGCAACTGGCCAATATTTTCTCGACCGAGATTATCGATCATTGCTCTCTGGGCATCGACATCCACAGTGCCGCGCAGCACCGTTATAACCTGCCACAGATCCGGATCGCCTCGGGCAATCCGGAACTCAGGGAACTGGCTCTCGAATTCGGGCCGCCGGTGGTTATCGAAGCGGAGCTGCGCCCCGGCTCGCTGCGCGCGCTGGCGAGGGAAGCCGGTGTCGACATGCTGCTCATGGAAGCCGGAGAAGCGCTGCGGTTCGACGAGTTTTCCGTCCTGACCGGAGTCAACGGTATCTTGCGGGTGCTGAAAAAACTCGGGATGATCGACACCAAGCGGCTCGGCAAGCGCGGGGTACCACCCGCCCAGGCCACCCGCACGGTGTGGCTGCGCTCGACGCGGGGCGGCATCTGTCGCATGATCTCGCCGTCCGGCAGCAAGGTCCACAAGGGCGACATGGTCGCCTGCATCAGCGATATTTTCGGCGACGGCGAAGAAGCCATACTCTCCCCGGTCGACGGGATCGTCATCGGCCACAGCAATCTGCCGGTCGTCAACCAGGGCGACGCCCTGCTCCACATCGCCGAGGTGCGGATTTTCGATACGGTCGGAGAGCGGCTCGAGAAAATCGAGGACGCGATCACCAGCAACCAGCTGCTGGACGAGGATGAAGTGATCTAGATCAGCTAACGGGCTTTGCGCCAACAGAATGCAAACGCTTGAGGCTCGTGCCGACAGCGAATGATATCCCGCCCGGGACCGCCTCCGCCAATCAAGCGCCTGCCTGTGCCGGACGGACCTGCATTATGCAGCATCGCCCGGCATAGCCATCACCCCTGCCCGCGCGTCTTGGTCTTCCCGGGCTTGGCATTTTTCTCGATAAATTCGATAATCTGGCCCGCGACATCCTTGCCGGTGGCATTCTCGATGCCTTCGAGACCGGGCGAGCTGTTCACTTCCATGATCACAGGACCGTGATTGGACCGCAACATGTCGACGCCGCAGACATTCAGCCCCATATGCTTGGCCGCGCGCAAGGCGGTTGACCGCTCCTCGGGCGTGATCTTGACGATCTGGGCGCTGCCGCCGCGATGCAGGTTGGAGCGGAAATCGTCCGGCGCACCGGTGCGCTTCATGGCGGCGACCACCTTGCCGCCGACGACCAGCGCCCGGATATCGGTGCCGCCGGCTTCCTTGATGAATTCCTGCACCAATATGTTCACATTGGCACCGCGAAAGGCCTCGATCACCGACTTGGCGCTCGACATCGTCTCGGCGAGAACCACGCCAATGCCTTGCGTGCCTTCCAGCAGCTTGATCACCACCGGCGGGCCGTTGACCGCCTTGATAATCTCTTCGGCCTGTTTCGGATCGTTGGCATAGGCCGTCAGCGGCAGACCGAGTCCATATTTGGACAATATCTGCATCGAGCGCAGCTTGTCGCGGCTGCGGCCAATGGCGACGCTTTCGTTGAGCGGCCAGACACCGGCCATTTCAAACTGGCGCAGCACCGCGGTGCCATAGTTGGTGATCGACGCGCCGATCCGCGGAATAACCGCTTCATAGCCTTCAAGCCTGTGACCATCATAGGTGATGGTCGGCCGGTGACTGGCGATATTCACCGTGCAGCGGGTGGTATTCAATATATCGAGCGTATGCCCCCGTTCTTCTGCTGCCTGCACCAGTCGTTTGTGCGAGTAGAGATTCGGGTTTCGCGCGAGCATGGCGATCTTCATAAATTATCTTTCTTCGTGCCGGCCCAGCATCCAGCGCTTGGCACTGTTGACGAGAAATCCCCGCTTCAGTGCCCTGCGTCCGATCAGGACCGGAAATATCATCGACTGCCGATTTGCAAGTGTCATATGCCCGAGCCACTCCAGTGGTCCGAGCTTCATGACTGTCTCTATCACATAACGGGTTTGCATGACACCATTGCTACTCTTAATTCTGCGCTGGCCATAGACCCGCGCCTCGCATTGGTGATCGGCAATCCCCGACCCCATGGGGATGGTAAATTTCACAAATTGCTGGCCATCTTTTTCAAATGGCTTGATCCGGGTGGCGTGGAGCGAAGAGGTCGCTGCTCCGGTATCGACCTTGGCGTGAAGATTCACGACCCCCAGACCGGGGATGTCAATCAGCTCGCACCAACCGATTTCGCACGGCTCCTTGAGTTTCTTAGGAAGCCGTTTCGCTTTAGGGTTTTGTGCTTGCGCCATCGGCCGATGATTTGGCCGATGGCGCTTTTTTGCGCAAGATAATTATGGTCTAGACGACACCATAAGCAAGCATGGCATCGGCGACTTTCTTGAAGCCCGCGATATTGGCGCCCTTCACATAGTCGACATAGCCATCGCCCTGATCACCATATTCGACGCATTTGCCGTGGATGCCTTCCATCAGATCGGTGAGCATCTCGCCAAGCCGCGCGTGGTTCCAGCTGATCCGCTCCGCATTCTGGCTCATTTCGAGCCCTGACACAGCCACACCGCCGGCATTGGCCGCTTTGCCCGGACCGTACATGATCTTGGCATCGTGGAAGACATGAACACCTTCCAGCGTGGTCGGCATGTTCGCGCCTTCGGACACTGCCATCACGCCATTGGCGACCAGTTCCTTGGCTTCCGTTTCGTTCAGTTCATTCTGGGTGGCGCATGGCAATGCCAGATCGCATGGTACGCTCCAGGGGCGTGCGCCTTCGTGATAGGATGCGCCGGTGAAATGATCGGCATATTCGCTGATCCGGCCTCTGGTATGCGTCTTGTGATGCTTGACCCAGTCGATCTTCTCCTGGTCGATACCGTCAGGATCGTGGATGAAGCCGCCGCTGTCGGAGAGCGTGAGGACCTTGCCGCCCTGCTTGGTAATCTGCTCCGCTGCGTGGGTAGCAACGTTGCCCGAACCGGAAATAACCGCGGTCTTGCCAGCGATCGCGTCGTTGCGATGCTTGAGCATGTTTTCCATGAAATAAACCGCGCCATAGCCGGTTGCTTCGGGACGCATCTGCGACCCGCCATATTCGATGCCTTTGCCGGTCAGCACGCCTTCCCAGCGGTTGGTGATGCGCTTGTACTGGCCGAACATATAGCCGATCTCGCGGCCGCCGACGCCGATATCGCCGGCAGGAACATCCGTGTCCGGACCGATATGACGATATAGTTCGGTCATGAAGGACTGGCAGAAGCGCATGACTTCTCCGTCGGATTTTCCCTTGGGGTTGAAGTTCGCGCCGCCCTTGCCGCCGCCCATGGGCAGTCCGGTCAGCGAGTTTTTGAAAGTCTGTTCAAACGCCAGAAATTTCAGCACGCTTTCGGTCACGCTCGGGTGGAAACGGATGCCGCCTTTATAGGGGCCGATCGCGTTGTTATTCTGGATCCGGAAACCGCGCTGGACACGGACATTGTGATTGTCGTCTTCCCAGCAGACCCGGAACGATACGACCCGGTCGGGTTCGGCGATGCGCCGCAAAATCTGAGCTGTATGATATGCTTCTTTGTCTTCGATGAAATCGAAAATGTCCATCGCGACTTCCTGCACCGCCTGAACAAATTCAGGCTGGCCCGGATTGCGCTTCTTGACGCCCTCCATGAATGTCGGAAAATCTACATGATCGGATACAGCCATAGTCTAACCCCCTGGAAAGTGAATATCAGCACGACCCGAACATCACTGGCGATCTCCTCACACCGGCAGCAACCATGAAACTACCATTCAACTATTAGGCCGGGTTGTAAACCCCCAGACATCAGGAAGGAATCAGTTCTGGTCGTCGTCTGCCGGACCATCGCCTGCTGCATCGCCGCCATCCTCCGGCGCGCCGGGCTCAGCATTGGCAGCGTCTGCGAACAGGGCAGACAGGCGCGAAAGCTGTTCTCCGATCACCGAATCCACGGCGGGAGCAATCTCGTCGACAGGAAATTCCATATAGCCGCCAACCTTGTAGGTGAACCGCGCTACCGTGGTCTCGCCTTGCGGCTGCAGCTGCATCGTCAATGTCCCGGTTACCGCTTCACCCTGCAAAGGCCCGAGCGCGCCGGAAAGACGGAGCATCTTGTTTTCATGGGCGTAAATCACGCGCATATGCTGAACGCTGCCCTCGGAGGATTTGATATTGTCATCCGCGGTCGTGCGGATCAGCTCGCAGAAACAGCCGCCCGCCTGAGGGATCAGATAGAAATTCTCGGCATTGCCGGACCAGCTGTGGTCACCGTTCCAGTAGCGCGAAGGCATGACCATCGCCTTCCAGACCGCTTCGCTGTCGCCGGCAATGACCGTCTGATGCTGGACCGTGAAGCCGTTGTCGGCGCTATTGGTTACTTCGGCCCGGGCGCTGGTCATGGCCGTCAGCGCGGCTATCGCCAGAAAGATCCGGTTTGCCTGCTTGATCATCGCCATGCCTCCTGTGAAAACCGCCTAGAGCGAAAGAACCGCCTCGATCGCGTCATTGACTTCCGTCATGCTGCCCATGCCGTTAACCTTGCGCACGATGCCGCGCGCTTCGTAGATCGGCAGGATCGGCGCTGTCTTGGCGCGATATTCCTGCATCCGGGTGCGGACGGTATCTTCATTGTCGTCCGGGCGCCGTTTGAATTCGGTCGAGCCGCAGACATCGCAGACGCCTTCCTTGGCGGGCTGCTTGAACGTGTCGTGATAGCCTTCCCCGCAATTGCCGCAGGTGAACCGGCCAACGATGCGTTCGACCAGAGCATCTTCGTCGACCGCCAGTTCGATCACATAGGATAGCGAACGGTTTCTTGCCGCCAGGATTTCGTCGAGCGACGCCGCTTGCGCCGCCGTCCGGGGATAACCGTCAAAGATCACGCCTTTGTCGGGACCGAGCTCGTCGAGCTTGTCACCAATGATGCCCGAGACCACTTCGTCAGGAACCAGTTCGCCAGCATCCATCAGTGCCTTGGCCTTCAGGCCCACTTCTGTACCCGCCTTTACCGCTGCCCGCAGCATGTCGCCGGTGGATAATTGTACCATGCCATGCTCATTTTCAAGACGGCTAGCCTGGGTACCCTTCCCGGCACCAGGAGGTCCCAACAAGATGATGTCCATGAAATAACCCCTGTGTCGTGAAATGATTCTGATCTGGAACTAGCGCGTTCAGACCCTAGCGTCTACGGCGACCGCCCTTGAGTTTCGCTTTCTTGAGCAAATCCCCATATTGCAGCGCCAGCAAGTGGCTCTGGATCTGGGTCACCGTATCGACCGTCACGTTGACGATGATCAGCAGGCTTGTTCCGCCAAGGAAGAAAATCGGCAGATTGGTTTGCGCCATGACATATTCCGGCAGAACACAGACCAGCGCCAGATAGGCGGCACCGACCACGGTAATCCGGGTGAGGACATAATCCAGATAATCGGCCGTATTCTTGCCCGGACGAATGCCGGGAATGAAGCCGCCGTTTTTCTTGAGATTCTCGGCGGTCTCTTCCGGGTTGAAGACAACCGCGGTGTAGAAGAAGCAGAAGAAGATGATCCCTGCCGCATAGAGCGCCATGTAAAGCGGCTGGCCGTGCGCGAGATACTGGTTGAGGGTGATCACAAAATCACCAAAGGCGGATTCGCCTGCCGTCGCGTTGCCGGCAAACTGGCTCACCGTCAGCGGCATCAACAACAAGGAAGATGCGAAAATCGGCGGGATAACACCGGCGGTGTTGACCTTCAGCGGCAGATGGCTGCGATCGGCCTGCATAACCCCGTGCTGGGTTGCGCGCTTGGGATATTGAATGAGAACCCGACGCTGCGCGCGCTCCATGAAACAGATGAACAATACCAGCCCGACAACCATCGCGATCAAACCGACGATCAGCAACGGGCTAAACGATCCGCTGCGGCTGCCTTCGAGCAGGTTGCCGACAAACGTAGGCATCTGGGCGACAATGCCGGCCATGATGATCAGGGAAATACCGTTGCCGATACCGCGGCTGGTGATCTGCTCACCCAGCCACATCAGGAACAGCGTTCCGCCGACCAGACTGATAACCGCGCCGATGCGGAACATATATCCGGGTTCGACGACCGCCTGCAGCCCCGACTGGGACGCAAAGCTTTCCAGGCCGACGGCGATGAAATAGCCCTGGACGGCGGTCAGGCCGACCGTACCATAGCGGGTATATTGATTGAGTTTCTTGCGGCCTGCTTCGCCGTCTTTCTTGATGGCGGCCAGCGTGGGCGACAAGGCCGCGGCCAGCTGAACCACGATCGACGCGGTAATATAGGGCATCACACCCAGAGCGATCAGACTCATCCGCTCCAGCGAACCGCCAGAGAAAGTGTTGAAGATGTCGAGAACGCCGCCACGGGTCTGGTCATAAAGATCAGCCAGTACGACCGGATCCACACCCGGCAGCGGTACGAAGCTGAGCAGGCGGAAAATGACGAGCGCACCGAGTGTAAACCAGATACGTTTGCGCAATTCGGTAGCTTGCCCGAATTTCGCCAGGCTTAGATTGGCTGCGACCTGATCGGCTCTTGATGCCATGCTTGACTTCCCTGCCCCAAAATTAGTTTGCCACGCGCCTCTGCCTGGGCAGAAGCCCATCTCCAACTATTGCGTATGGTGCAATCTCCGGAGATGAATAGCTGGATATAAAGCTATGCAACCCGCCCCATATCGGATGTTAGTCCGACAAAAACAAGGGGCCAGAAAAAGAGGCGCTAAAACTAGCGCCTCTCGAAGATCAATCTTTGTTTTTCGCGCGGTTAGCGGCTTTTTTCTCGCGGGCTGGCTTGGAAGCAACAGCCTTTTTCTCGCCCTTGGGACGGCGTTCGCCACCCGCTGGAAGAATTTCGACCTTGCCGCCGGCTTTTTCAACCGCTGCAACAGCCGCTTTGGAAGCGCCTGCAACGGCGATCGTGATCTTGGCTTTCAATTCGCCCTTGGCCAGCAGACGGACGCCGTCCTTGCCGCCACGAGCCAGACCAGCGGCTTTCAAAGTCGCGTGATCGATCGTGCCTTTGCCGTCGAGGCTCTTGCTGTCGATGAATTTCTGGATCATGCCCAGGTTCACTTCCGCATAGTCTGTGCCGAACGGGTTGTTGAAACCGCGCTTTGGAAGACGCATGTGGAGTGGCATCTGGCCACCTTCAAAGCCCTTGATAGCTACACCGGAGCGCGATTTCTGACCTTTTTGGCCACGTCCGCCGGTTTTGCCTTTGCCCGAGCCAATGCCGCGGCCAATACGCATGCGCGATTTGCGCGCGCCATCATTGTCTTTAAGTTCGTTTAATTTCATGTCTTGTACTCGCTTTCGCTTTTATTCGCACGGAAGTGTCGGGTGTTACCCTTCAACAACTTCCACCAGATGATGTACTTTGCCGATCATACCCCGGACTTCAGGGGTATCTTCCAGTTCGGAAACACGGTGCATCTTGTTGAGACCGAGACCGATCAGCGTCTTGCGCTGCGATTCCGGACGACGGATCGGAGATCCGATCTGCTTGATTTTAATTTTAGCCATCAAAATTACTCCGTAACTGCCGCAGCATCTGCTGCCACTTCAGCAGCCGAACCGCCAGCACGTGCGAGCAGGTCAGTAACTTTCTTGCCGCGACGCTGCGAAACAGCTTTCGGGCTCGACTGATCTGCTAGCGCGGCAAAAGTCGCGCGGATCATGTTGTAAGGATTGGCTGTACCGTTCGACTTGGTCACAACGTCGGAAACGCCGAGGCTTTCGAAAACAGCACGCATTGGGCCACCAGCAATAATACCGGTACCGGCAGGTGCCGAACGAACAGTCACGTTACCGGCGCCAAACTGGCCAGTGCCGTCATGGTGCAGGGTACGACCTTCACGAAGCGGCACACGAACCATGGCCTTTTTCGCTGCAGCAGTAGCCTTGGTAATGGCTTCCGGCACTTCACGCGCCTTGCCCTTGCCGAAACCGGCGCGGCCCTTGCCGTCGCCAACCACGACCAATGCTGCGAAACCGAAGCGCTTACCGCCCTTAACAGTCTTCGAAACACGGTTGATGTGGACCAATTTCTCGATCAGCTCTTCGCCGCCGTCATTGTTGCCACGGCCACCACGGTTGTTGTTGCGTCCGCCGCCACGATTGTCGCGACCGCCGCCGCGGTTGTCGCGGTTGCCACCGCCGCCGCCACGGTTTCCACCGCGTGCTGGACGATCGGGAGCGCCACCGGTTTTGGCTTCAGCCGCTACAGCAGCCGCAGGCTGATTGCCCTCGCCTGTCGTGCCTGGCTTTGCCGCGCCGTCTGGTGTTGTGTTCTCTTCGGCCATATTAAAACTCCAATCCGCCTTCACGTGCTGCGTCGGCCAGAGCCTTCACACGTCCGTGAAACAGGAACCCGCCACGGTCAAAAATTACTTCTTTAACGCCAGCCTTCTTGGCTGCTTCGGCAACGCGCTTGCCAACATCGGCGGCAGCATTGCTATCCGCACCGGTCTTGACTTTGGACGCCTTGTCGATGGTCGAAGCGGAAGCCAGCGTTTTGCCCTCGGCATCGTCGATAACCTGAGCATAGATATGCCGGCTCGTGCGATGCACGGACAAACGAGGCTTTGAGAGCCCGCGCTTGCGCAATTTGCTGCGTACGCGTTGCTGGCGCCGTTTGAACTGAGAAATATTCGCCATGGCTTATTTCTTCTTCCCTTCTTTGCGGAAAATATATTCGCCGCGATATTTGATACCCTTGCCTTTATACGGCTCGGGCTTGCGCCAGCGCCGGATTTCAGCAGCGACCTGGCCAACTTTTTGCTTGTCCATGCCGGAAATTTCGATGGTCGTCTGGTCAGGCGTCTTGATTTCGATACCGTCCGGGATCGCAAAATTGACGTCGTGACTGTAACCGAGCTGCAGGTTGAGGTTCTTGCCCTGAGCGGCTGCACGATAACCAACGCCGTTGATTTCCAGAACCTTGGTGAACCCGGCGGTTACGCCTTCGACCAGATTCTGGACCAGCGTACGCTGCATGCCCCAGAAGGCACGTGCGGTTTTCGACTTGTTTGCCGGCATAACCTGCAAACCGCCGTCGCTCAGTTCATAGGTCAGATCGTCAGACATCGGGGTCGTAAGTTCGCCCTTGGGTCCTTTGATCTTGACCAGACCATCTTCCATCACAGCGGTGACGCCGTCCGGAATAGCTACTGATTTTTTGCCAATACGGGACATGATTAGAATACCTCAGCCAGTACTTCGCCGCCGACCTTTGCATGACGCGCTTCTGCGTCAGACAAAACACCTTTGGGCGTCGATACGATTGTTATGCCCAGGCCATTGCGAACCCGTGGCAGATCTTCCGAACCGCTATAGACGCGACGACCAGGCTTTGAAACGCGGGCCACGTGGCGGATAGCCGGCTCGCCTTCAAAATATTTCAATTCAATCCGCAGACCGGGGTGCTTGTTGACCTCTTCTTCGCTGTAGCCACGAATATAACCTTCGCGCTGCAACACTTCGAGGACGGCACCACGCAATTTGGACGCAGGAGTTACCACGCTGTCTTTGCGCGCCTGTTGTCCGTTACGGATACGGGTGAGCATGTCACCCAAGGGATCGGTAAAAGCCATATTATCTCTCCCTTACCAGCTTGATTTCGTTACGCCGGGAATCAGACCTTTGTTGGCCATGTCTCTCAGCTCGATACGGCACAGGCGGAATTTGCGGTAATAGCCGCGCGGCCGTCCTGTGGTTTCACAGCGGTTGCGCACGCGGGTTGGATTCGCATTGCGCGGTATTTCCGCCATCTTGAGGCGTGCCATCAGACGCTCGGTCTCATCAAGAGACTGGTCTGCTGCCATAGCCTTCAATTTCGCATAACGGCCGGCGTATTTCTTCACCATCCGCTTGCGTTTTTCGTTTCTGTTAATGGAACTCAGTTTCGCCATGACTTAAGTTCTCGTCCTTCCGTATTATGAAGCGCGCTCACGCGGCTTCTTTTTCTTCCGATTGTTCCTCTTTAGGGAACGGGAAACCAAATAGTGCCAAAAGCGCACGCGCTTCGTCGTCTGTTTTTGCGGTCGTCGTTACGATCACGTCCATGCCGCGGACAACATCGATGTTGTCATAGGCGATTTCCGGGAAAATGATCTGCTCTTTCAGACCCATGGCGAAATTGCCACGGCCGTCAAAGCTTTTCGGATTCAGACCACGAAAATCTCGGATACGCGGCATAGCCACGGTCACCAGACGATCGATGAATTCGTACATCCGTTCCCGACGCAGATTGACTTTGCAACCAATTGGCATGCCTTCACGCAACTTGAACGTCGCGATCGAGTTTTTCGCCTTGGTAATCACTGGCTTCTGACCAGCAATCAATTCCATTTCTGCGGCTGCGGTCGCGACTTTTTTCTTGTCCTGACTGCCTTCGCCCACACCCATGTTGATCGTGATCATCGAGATCCGAGGAACTTCCATGTGATTGGAATAGTTGAATTTTTCCTGCATCGCTTTGACGATTTCCTCGTCATATTTGGTGCGCATGCGTGGGATATATTTTTTATCAGCCATCGACTTTCTCCCCGGACTTTACAGCGATACGCTGCATCTTTCCGTCTTCTGTCTTTTCAAATCGGACCCGCGTCGGCTTGCCGTCTTTCGGATCCGCCAGAGCCACTTTGCTGATGTGCATCGCTGCTTCGCGCCGCTCGAGGCCACCCTGAGGGTTTGCCTGGGTCGGCTTGCGGTGACGAACAGCAATGTTGATGCCCGAAACGATGCACTTGC
This sequence comes from Parasphingorhabdus flavimaris, assembly GCF_013371215.1. Classification (GTDB taxonomy): domain Bacteria; phylum Pseudomonadota; class Alphaproteobacteria; order Sphingomonadales; family Sphingomonadaceae; genus Parasphingorhabdus; species Parasphingorhabdus flavimaris. The sequence goes on along the minus strand of NZ_JABWMH010000003.1, from coordinate 731,881 downwards.
CATCCTTCGGCATCACTTTGCTGACTTCACCCGACTTGCCCTTGTCCTTGCCGGACAGAACAACAACGGTGTCGCCTTTTTTGATCTTTGCGTTGGCCATGATTAGATTACCTCCGGCGCAAGGCTGATGATTTTCATATGCTTTTTCGCACGCAGTTCACGAACCACGGGGCCAAAAATGCGGGTGCCGATTGGCTCCTGGTTGTTGTTGACCAGAACCGCTGCATTGCTGTCAAAGCGAATGACCGAGCCGTCCTTGCGACGGATGTCTTTCTTCGTGCGCACGATCACCGCCCGGTGAACGTCGCCCTTCTTGACCTTGCCGCGTGGAGCAGCTTCCTTGATCGACACAACAATGATGTCGCCAACGCCGGCAAAGCGACGCTTAGAGCCGCCCAGCACCTTGATGCACTGCACGCGTTTGGCTCCGCTATTGTCAGCGACCTCCAGGTTCGATTGCATCTGGATCATGGATCCAATTCCTTCTTCATAAACCCGGCGAACCGGGCGTTTCCTACGTCGTCACCCCGGTACCTACCGGGATATTCTAATTATTCGCCTGCGGCCTTTTCTTCGGCAGCGGGTTCAGCCTGTGGCTTCACTGGCGCCTTGACCTTTTCGTCTTTCGGATCGCTAGCCGTAATCTCGCTGACGGTCGGTGTTGCTACACCGGCTGCTGCGCCGACCCGCTCCAGAACTTTCCAGGTCTTCAACTTGGAAATCGGACGCGTTTCCTCGATACGCACGGTTTCACCCATGCTGATCTCGTTATTTTCATCATGCGCATGATATTTTTTCGAGCGCCGGATAATTTTTCCGTAAAGCGGGTGCTTCACCTTGCGTTCGACATTGACGACAACTGTCTTGTCGCCCTTGTCTGACACAACCGTGCCGGTGAGAATACGTTTTGGCATATCGGTTCCTTACGCCTTAGCTTCTGCGGTCGCCGCGTTTGCACGCTCGGCCTGCAATGTTTTGATCCGGGCGATCGTGCGACGCACTTCGCGGGTCCGGCTTGGCTTTTCGAGCTGGTTGGTCGCAGCCTGAAAACGCAGGTTGAATGCCTCGCGCTTCAGTTCGCCCAGTTCCGCCCCGAGTTCATCGTCGGTTTTGGTCCGCAAATCTTCTGTCTTAATGCTCATCTACCTTAACCTTCCAGATGTGACGTATCGCCGAGGCGGGCCACAACCTTTGTCTTGATCGGGAGCTTCATCGCTGCCCGCTCGAAAGCGACTGCTGCTATCGGTCCGGGAACGCCGTCCAGTTCGAACAAAATCCGACCTGGCTTGACCCGAGCAGCCCAATATTCAACCGAGCCCTTACCTTTACCCTGACGAACTTCGGCAGGCTTCTTGGATACTGGCACGTCGGGAAAAATCCGGATCCACAACCGGCCCTGACGTTTGATGTGACGCGTGATCGCGCGGCGAGCCGCTTCGATCTGACGGGCGGTAATCCGGTCCGGTTCCATGGCTTTCAGGCCATAGCTGCCGAAGTTCAGAGTAGCACCGCCTGGCGCCTTACCTTTAATCCGGCCTTTGAAAGCCTTGCGGAATTTATGTTTCTTGGGTTGCAGCATGATGCTCTACCTATTCCTCAAATATCAACGTTGGTGCTGCGGACGGACGCCGGAAGTCTGTGCTTCCACGTTCAACCGATCCTGAGCCATTGGATCGTGACCCAATATTTCGCCTTTGAAAATCCAGACCTTGATACCGATGATGCCGTAAGCGGTCAGCGCTTCATATTCAGCATAGTCGATATTGGCGCGCAGCGTATGGAGCGGCACGCGGCCTTCGCGATACCATTCAACCCGCGCGATTTCCGCGCCGCCCAAACGGCCACCACAAACAATTTTAATACCTTCGGCACCAAGGCGCAATGCAGACTGCACTGCGCGCTTCATGGCGCGCCGGAATGCAACACGGCGGATCAGCTGATCACCAATGCCCTGAGCCACCAGCTTCGCGTCAACTTCCGGCTTGCGGATTTCGACGATGTTCAGCGAAACGTCGCTCGACGTCATTTCGCTCAGCTTGCGACGCAGCTTTTCGATATCCGCGCCTTTTTTCCCGATGATCACACCAGGACGGGCAGCATAGATAGAAACGCGGCAATTCTTGGCCGGGCGCTCGATGACAACCTTTGAAATCGCTGCCTGAGGCAGTTCTTTAAAGATGAATTTGCGCATCTTGATGTCTTCCATCAAGAGCTCGCCGTAATTGGAACCTTCCGCATACCAGCGACTATCCCAGGTCCGGTTGATCTGCAGGCGAAGCCCGATAGGATTACTCTTTTGACCCATGGTTACGCCTCTTCCTCTTCATGCTCGCGCACGACAATGCGGACGCGGCTAAATGGCTTGATAATCTTGGCTGAACGACCACGAGCACGCGCTTTCCAGCGCTTCATCGTGATTGACTTGCCGACGCTCGCTTCGTGAACGATCAAAGCATCGACATCCAGATTGTGATTATTCTCGGCATTGGCGATAGCCGAAGCCAGAACCTTGCTGACGTCTTTTGCCATCGCCTTCTTCGAGAAGGAAAGGATGTTCAGCGCGTCGCCAGCCTTGTGGCCACGGATCAATTGAGCAACCAAGTTCAGCTTCTGGGCAGAACCACGAATGGAATTGCCGACAGCCAAAGCTTCATTGTCGCCAACGCGGCGGGGTGATGATGCCTTACCCATTATTTCTTGCCTTTTTTGTCAGCGCCATGGCCGTAGTAGTTACGCGTTGGAGCGAACTCGCCAAGCTTGTGACCGACCATGTCTTCATTCACCGAAACCGGGATGAACTTCATGCCGTTGTAAACGCTGAAGGTCAGGCCGACAAAGTCAGGAAGAACAGTAGAACGACGCGACCAGGTCTTGATCGGGGTACGAGCATTGTTTTCCTGCGCAGTCTGCGCTTTTTTCAGCAGGTGGAGGTCAACAAATGGACCTTTTTTGATGGAACGAGCCATGCTTACCTCTTCTTCTTCGCGTGACGCGACCGGATGATCATCTTGTCAGTCGATTTGTTGCTACGGGTACGAGCACCCTTGGTTGGTTTACCCCATGGCGTCACTGGATGACGACCACCGGATGTCCGACCTTCACCACCACCATGCGGGTGATCGACTGGGTTCTTTGCAACACCGCGGGTAAGAGGACGACGTCCCTTCCAGCGGGTGCGGCCTGCCTTGCCGAAATTCTGGTTCGAATTGTCGGGGTTGGAAACCGCGCCAACGGTCGCCATGCAATCGGAGCGCAGGTAACGTTGCTCGCCGCTCTTGAGGCGAACAATGATCATACCGCGATCACGACCGACAATCTGGACATAAGCACCGGCGGAACGAGCGATCTGGCCGCCCTTACCTGGCTTCATTTCGACATTGTGGACGATCGTACCGACGGGCATCTGCGACAATAGCATCGCGTTACCCGGCTTCACGTCGGTCTTGTGACCGGCAATCACGCTGTCGCCAACGTCGAGACGCTGCGGTGCAATGATATAGGCCAGTTCGCCGTCTTCATATTTCAACAGCGCGATAAAGGCAGTGCGGTTGGGATCATATTCGATCCGCTCGACCGTAGCCGCCATGTCCCACTTGCGCCGCTTGAAATCGATCAGACGATAGCGTTGCTTGTGACCGCCGGCGATGCCGCGCGATGTAACATGACCCTTGTTGTTCCGGCCACCCGTCTTGTTCTTGCCTTCGACAAGCTTCTTGACAGGCTTGCCTTTCCACAGGCCGCTCTTGTCGACCAGGATAAGACCACGCCGGGCGGGGCTCGTCGGTTTATAGGATTTTAATGCCATGTGCCCTTAAACTCCCGTGGTGATGTCAATGGTCTGGCCTTCGGCCAAAGTGACAACAGCCTTCTTGATGTCGTTACGAGTGTAGGGACGACCCTTCCACTTCTTGGTCTTGCCCTTTTGCACCAGCGTGTTGACGTTCTTGACTTTGACATCAAACAACGCCTCGATGGCTGCCTTGATCTGCGGCTTGGTTGCCGTGTTCGCAACTTTGAACACCACAGCGTTATGTTCGCTGAGCAAGGTTGATTTTTCGGTGATGTGCGGGCCAACAATCACGTCATAATGACGGATATCGACAGCTTCTTTTTTAGCCATTGAAGCGCGCCTCCAGCTTTTCTACCGCTGCGCGCGTCAGCACCAGGGTTTCATGGTTCAAAATGTCATAAACATTGGCACCGGCAGCTGACATCACGTTGATGCGTGGAATGTTGTTCGATGCTTTCGAGAAAGCGTCATTCACAACATCACCATCCATGATCAGTGCAGATTTGCCGAAACCAAGCTTTGCGATATTGGCCAGAAGCGCCTGTGTTTTGGCTTCCTTCAAATCAATATTTTCAAGCACGATCAGATTTTCGTTTTTGACCTTGTCGCTCAGCGCCATCTTCAGACCCAATGCGCGAACTTTCTTGTTCAGCGAAGGATTGAAATCACGCTTGCGGGCACCGTGGGCTTTACCACCACCGATGAAGATCGGAGCACGACGGTCGCCATGACGAGCTGTACCGCCGCCCTTCTGATTGCCGTACTTCTTGCCGGTCCGGGCAACGTCCGAACGCTCACGGGTCGGACGAGCCGTCCCGCGTGCTTTTTCGCGCTGCCAGTTAACGACACGGTGAAGAATATCTGCACGCGCTTCGATACCGAAAACGTCATCGTTCAATTCGATGTCGCCCTTGGCTTTGGCGTCGAGGGTTATCACTTTCAATTTCATGGCTTAGCCCTCCTTCCCTGCATCATCTGCAGCATCAGATTTCTCTGCTGGAGCCGCAGCTGCTGCCGCTACTTCTGCATCGGTCGGGCTAGCTGGCGCTTCGATCGCTGCATCCGCTTCGATCATGCCTGCAGGCGCGTCTTCCGTTTTCGTTTCATCCGCGTTGCGGCGCATGGCACCCGGGAATGGAACGCCTTCGGGAAGAGCAACTTTCACTGCATCTTTAACCAGAAGCCAGCCACCCTTGGAACCGGGAACGCTGCCGCGCACAAAGATCAAACCGCGAGCGGCGTCTGTACGGACGATTTCCAGATTCTGCTGGGTACGATTTCTCGCGCCCATGTGACCGGCCATTTTCTTGCCCTTGAACACCTTGCCCGGATCCTGGTTTTGACCAGTAGAACCGTGGGCACGGTGAGAGATGGAAACACCATGAGTTGCGCGCATACCGCCGAAACCCCAGCGCTTCATCGCACCGGCGAAGCCTTTACCCTGGGTAACACCCTGGATATCAACCATCTGGCCGGCAATGAAGTGGTCTGCAGTCACGGTAGCACCGATGGGGAGCAAAGCATCTTCGCTATCGACCCGGAATTCGGCAACTCGCGCTTTTGGCTCAACTTCTGCCTTGGCAAAAGCTTCACGCTGCGGCTTATTTACATTTTTCGCTTTACGGGCACCAGCACCAAGCTGAACGGCAAAATAGCCATCACGTTCTTGATTGCGGGCTCCGACAACCTGACATTCTTCCAGGGAAAGAACGGTTACCGGCACGTGCCGACCATCTTCCTGAAACAAGCGGGTCATCCCCATTTTTTTCGCGATCACGCCTGTACGCACGATCAATCTCCTTCACAGAGGCCGAACGAACCATTTCGTCCGGCTTGCCAGCCCAAATTGTCATGCGTCACCCCGTCCGGGCTGTAATTGTTCCGAAACTTTCGGAACGAGACGGAGGACGCTGCCCGGTTAAATCCGGCGGTATCCTGTCGTTCGTCTGGATCCCCGCCAATGGCGGGCATCGCTGATCAAGTGGCTTAGGCCAGCTTGATCTCGACATTCACACCAGCAGCAAGGTCGAGCTTCATCAAAGCATCGACCGTCTGCGGGGTCGGCTGCACGATATCGAGCAACCTTTTGTAGGTCCGCACCTCGAACTGCTCGCGGGACTTTTTGTCCACGTGCGGTCCGCGGTTTACGGTGAATTTTTCAATGTGCGTTGGCAAAGGTATCGGTCCACGAATGAGCGCGCCAGTGCGGCGTGCAGTATCAGCGATATCGCCGGTTGCCTGATCCAGAACCCGATGGTCGAATGCCTTCAAGCGGATGCGAATATTCTGCGTTTCCATGTACCTGTTACCAATGTCAAAGAGCCAAAAATAAACCGCCCCGATTTTCTAACGAAAAAAGCCGGAGCGGCGAAAAATCTGGCTGCCCGAATCACCGATCCGGGCAGCGAGGCGTTTCTATATTACTTTGTTACGTTGCTGACAACCCCTGATCCAACAGTACGGCCACCTTCGCGAATAGCGAAGCGAAGACCTGGATCCATAGCGATTGGAGCAATCAGTTTCACGCCGATGGTGACGTTATCACCTGGCATAACCATCTCGGTGCCCTCAGGAAGGATCACTTCGCCGGTTACGTCGGTCGTGCGGAAGTAGAACTGTGGACGATAGTTGGCGAAGAATGGCGTGTGACGGCCGCCTTCGTCTTTCGACAACACATAAACTTCAGCCGAGAATTCTGTGTGCGGGGTAATCGAACCCGGCTTGCAGAGAACCTGACCACGTTCAACCGATTCACGGTCAACGCCACGGATCAAGGCACCGATGTTGTCGCCAGCCTGACCGGAGTCGAGCAGCTTGCGGAACATTTCAACGCCGGTAACGGTGGTCTTCGTGGTATCTTTGATACCGACGATTTCACATTCGTCACCAACATTGACGATGCCGGTTTCAACACGGCCGGTAACAACCGTACCACGACCGGAGATCGAGAACACGTCTTCGATTGGCATCAGGAATGCCTGGTCGACTGGACGCTCTGGCTGTGGAATGGCTTCGTCGACAGCTTTCATCAGTTCAAGAATCTTGTTCTTGCCGATTTCGTCGTCGCGGCCTTCGAGAGCAGCCAGCGCAGAACCGGATACAACAGGAATGGCGTCGCCGTCGAAGTCATAATAGGAAAGCAGTTCGCGGATTTCCATTTCAACCAGCTCAAGCAGTTCTTCATCATCGACCTGGTCGACCTTGTTCATGAAGACAACGAGTGCAGGAACACCAACCTGACGAGCGAGCAGGATGTGCTCACGGGTCTGTGGCATTGGGCCGTCAGCAGCGTTAACCACGAGAATGGCGCCATCCATCTGAGCAGCACCGGTAATCATGTTCTTCACATAGTCGGCATGTCCTGGGCAATCGACGTGCGCATAGTGACGGGCTTCGGTTTCATATTCAACGTGGGCCGTCGAAATGGTGATGCCGCGCTCACGCTCTTCAGGCGCTTTGTCGATATTTGCGAAGTCAACGGCGGTACCGCCACTGGATTCAGCAAGCACTTTGGTGATCGCCGCGGTCAACGTCGTTTTGCCATGGTCAACATGACCGATGGTTCCGATGTTGCAGTGCGGCTTGTTCCGCTCAAACTTCTCTTTAGCCATTTTATATTACCTCTGATTTTCTATCGTCTTGATAGTCTGCGCCGCGCTTTGGCGAGACTCTCTAATTCTGTCAACACCCTTTTGCCGGTCTGGCGGTTTTCCCGTCAGGCCAACGCAAAAGGAAAGCGCGTTACCTCGAAAAGGAGTGGCGGTTAAGCCATTTTCTCCTTGATCTCTTCGGCCACGTTGCTCGGCACTTCCTCATAGTGAGAAAATTGCATCGAATATTGTGCACGTCCCTGACTGAAGGAACGCAACTCATTCACATAACCGAACATGTTGGCCAGCGGCACCATGGCGTCCACAGCCTGGGCGATACCGCGTGTGTCTGTACCCTGGATTTGACCACGGCGAGAGTTGAGATCGCCGATCACATCACCAAGATAGTCTTCCGGAGTGATCACTTCAACTTTCATGATCGGTTCAAGCAACTTGATGCCGGACTTCTGGGCCGCTTCGCGCATTGCTGCGCGACCGGCGATTTCAAATGCCAGCGCCGAACTATCAACGTCATGATAGGCGCCGTCATATACGCGAATGTCGAAATCGATAATCGGGAAGCCGATCAGCGAACCGGTTTCAGCCGTCTCGCGCATACCTTTTTCAACCGACGGGATATATTCCTTCGGAATGTTACCGCCCTTGACTTCGTCGCTGAAGGTGATGCCAGCGCCGCGCTCGCCCGGAGTGACTTCGAACTTGATACGCGCGAACTGACCGGAACCGCCGGACTGTTTCTTATGCGTGTAGTCGAGGTCGACCGCCTTGCCGAGCGATTCACGATAGGCCACCTGAGGCGCACCGACATTGGCTTCGACCTTGAATTCGCGACGCATGCGGTCAACGAGAATGTCGAGGTGAAGCTCGCCCATGCCCTTGATGATCGTCTGACCCGATTCGTGGTCAGTCGTCACCCGGAAGGATGGATCTTCGGCAGCCAGACGGTTCAGGGCAACACCCATCTTCTCCTGGTCGGCCTTGGTCTTTGGTTCAACGCTGAGCTCGATAACCGGCTCAGGGAATTCCATGCGCTCGAGAATGATCGGCTTCTCGGAATTGCAGAGCGTATCGCCGGTCGTGGTGGTTTTCATACCCGCCAGAGCAACGATGTCGCCTGCGAATGCCTCTTCAATGTCCTTGCGGTCATTGGAGTGCATTTCGAGAATACGGCCGACTTTTTCCTTCTTGTCCTTGACCGAGTTCAGCACGGTGCCCTTTTCCAGCTTGCCGGAATAGATGCGGCAGAAGGTCAGGGTTCCCACGAACGGATCGTTCATGACCTTGAAGGCAAGCGCCGAAAATGGCGCGTCATCGGATGATTCACGGCTGTCTTCGGTTTCGCCGTCCAGCTTCACGCCCTTAATGGCAGGAACGTCGAGCGGGCTTGGCATATAGTCGACAATCGCGTCGAGCAAAGGCTGGACACCCTTGTTCTTGAACGCCGAGCCGCACAGCACGGGAACGAAGCTCTGGTTCAGCGTACCCTTGCGGATCAGCGACTTCAGGGTCGCCGCATCCGGCAGATTGCCTTCCAGATACTGCTCCATGATGTCATCGTCCTGCTCGACGGCAAGCTCGATCAGCTTCTCGCGATATTCGGCCGCTTCGTCGGCCATGTCCGCAGGAATTTCGCCATAAGTATATTCAGCGCCGAGATCTTCGTTCTTCCAGGTGATCGAACGTTCGTTCACCAGATCGACGAGACCGACCAGATCGGCTTCGATGCCGATCGGAAGATACAGGACAGCAGGCGTCGCGCCGAGACGCTCGATGATCGACTCGACGCAGAATTTGAAGTTGGCGCCGGTGCGGTCGAGCTTGTTGATGAAGCACATCCGCGGCACTTTATATTTGTCAGCCTGGCGCCACACGGTTTCGGACTGCGGCTCAACGCCGGCAACGCCGTCGAAACAGGCTACCGCGCCATCGAGCACACGCAGCGAACGCTCGACTTCAATCGTGAAGTCAACATGGCCCGGCGTATCGATGATGTTGATCCGGTGCTCGGGACCCTTGCGGTCTTCGGCATTCCAGAAACAGGTGGTCGCAGCAGAGGTAATGGTAATACCACGCTCCTGCTCTTGCTCCATCCAGTCCATCGTCGCCGCGCCATCATGCACTTCGCCGATCTTGTAGGACTTGCCCGTATAGAAAAGAATACGTTCGGTGGTGGTTGTTTTACCAGCGTCAATATGGGCCATGATGCCGATATTGCGATATCGTTCGAGCGGATGGCTGCGTGCCATAGTCTGTACTCCAGTATGTGGGGAACCAAATTCTGGCTGCCCTATAGTGAAATGGGCTGAACAATGCCAGCCCTGTGATGGTGTATTTTAACGGCAAAAAGTCCGTTCGCACTGAGCCTGTTGAAGCGCCTCGATCGAGAATATGCTTCCCTGGCGAGAAGCGCCCTACGACAGGCCCAGGACGAACGGTCTAAACTTATACTACCAGCGGTAGTGAGCGAACGCGCGGTTGGCTTCCGCCATCTTGTGCGCTTCTTCCCGCTTCTTCACTGCGTTGCCACGGTTGTTCGACGCATCGAGGATTTCACCCGACAGGCGCGCAGCCATTGTGGTTTCGCTGCGACCGCGAGCGGCAGAGATCATCCAGCGGATTGCCAGAGCCTGCGCACGTTCGGGACGCACTTCGACGGGAACCTGATAGGTCGCACCACCAACACGGCGGCTGCGAACTTCGATGCCCGGCTTGATATTGTTCAGAGCATCATGAAACAGTTGCAAGGGATCTTTCTTCGCCTTGGCTTCAACGCTGTCAAAGGCACCATATACGATGCGCTCTGCGGTGGATTTCTTACCATCCATCATCAGGTTGTTCATGAATTTCGAAAGGATGAGATCCTTGAATTTAGGATCGGGTAAAATGACCCGTTTTTCGGGACGACGACGACGTGACATATCTTATAACTCCGAAACTGAATTATTTAGGACGCTTGGCGCCATATTTCGAGCGGCTCTGCTTGCGGTCCTTGACACCCTGGGTATCGAGAACGCCGCGCAGTACGTGGTAACGCACACCGGGAAGATCGCGAACACGGCCGCCGCGGATCAGGACAACACTATGTTCCTGAAGGTTATGACCTTCACCGGGAATATAGCTGATGACCTCGCGCTGGTTGGTCAGGCGAACCTTGGCAACCTTACGCAGAGCGGAGTTTGGTTTCTTTGGAGTCGTTGTGTAGACACGGGTACAAACGCCACGTTTCTGTGGGTTGGCTTCCATGGCCGGCACTTTGGACTTCGTCTTCTGGGCCACCCGTCCCTTACGGACGAGCTGGTTAATCGTTGGCATAAAGTCTTCACCTTATAGTAGAAATGGTCCTGCATGAAGCAGGGGTTACTCTCACCGTCCATTGTGACGGCAAGTGTTTTGCCTATGTAAGTTTTCTGCGGCATCGAGCGAACCCGATGGAGCGGAAGCGCGCCCCTTAGACGGGATTCGCCGGTTCGTCAACATGGAGACGAAAAGCTAGGTCACATTTGCGTCATCCCGATTTTACCGAACCGTCACATAAAATGCCTCATCCGGTCACACCTTTGCTGCACTGCACCATTGAATTTGATTTCCACCACATCAGTAAGGTTGATTCTCCGATGAAATATATTTCCCCGACGCCCCGATCCGTGATCGCCACCCTGCTCTGCTGCTCGGCAACCTTCAATCCGCTATATGCCCAGAGCGCCACCGACGATATCGCCGAAAATGCCGATAGCGATGTGATCATCGTGACCGCCCAGAAGATCGAGCAGAAGTCCACCGATGTGCCGATCACCATCTCCGCGAACACCGGCGAGCGGCTCAAGCAGCTCGGCGTGTCCGATCTCGACGAGCTGTCCAACTATGTGCCCGGCCTCAATATCCAGGAGCAGAGCGCGAACAATCCCGGTATCGTGATTCGCGGTATCACCTCGGACAGTGGCTCGGCGCAGCAGGCGGCGCGCGTGACGCTCTATTATAATGGCGTCGATATCTCGCGTTCGCGGGGTTCCTATCAGGACCTCTACGATATCGACCGGGTCGAGGTGATCAAGGGTCCGCAGGCAACCCTGCTCGGGACCGCCTCTGCCGTCGGCGCGATCAGCATCATCTCCGCCCGGCCGGAACCCGGTCTTTCCGGGGAAATTTCTGGAAGCTATGGCAATTTTGATGCCTATACTCTGGGCGGCCATCTCAACGCCGGCAATGACACATTCGCGGTGCGGGTCGCCGGGGCCTATAAGAAACGCGACGGCTATGTCACCAATCTCGCGCCCAACCAGGAGGATCTATACGCGCAGGACCAGTTTGGCGCCCGCGCATCCTTCCGCTTCACGCCGAGTAGCGACTTCACCGCCGACCTGATCCTGACCTATGACCGGCAGCGCAATTCGGGGACGCCGTTCATTTCCGGCACGCTGCCAACCAGCGCTGGACCGGCAGATCCCTTCGGCGCAGCCGACTTGCGCGGATCGCCTGTCTCCGCCGCAGTGCTCGGCGATACCGAGCTTGGCCTGACCCGCGACGTCTATGACGCCAATCTGACGATGAGCTGGGACTTTGCCGACGACTGGAACATCACGATGGTCAACGGCTTTCGCAAGTTCAATTCCAACGAAGTGTTCGACGCCGACGGCTCGGCCGCCTATTTTCTCGAATTTGCCGAGGACGCAAACGGCGAACAGGGCAGTCACGAAACCCGCTTTGCCTACACAAGCGACACATTCCGTGGCAGCTTCGGCTGGAATCTGTTCCGCGAAGACAGCAATCAGCGAGTGCCTTTCTCGACCGATGAAGTGACCTATTTTCAATGTCTCGCCGGTATCGTCGTCCCGGGCGTGCCCTGTGTCGATGCCAATGGCGTGCCCGCCGGAGATGCGATCACTGCGCTGACCAACGGCGCGGTCGGAGCAGTGCCTTATCAGGCTGTGTTCGAAAATCTCGGCAAGAATGACAGCTATTCGGTATTCGCCGATGGCACCTGGATACCGACCCCCAGCCTCGAGATGACCGCCGGCGTCCGCGTGCTGATCGAAAAGCGCCGCTCCGGCTATCGCGCGACCGCTCCGGGTTCGTTCTTCACCGGCTCGCCGCCCTTCCCGCTCACCGACACCGCTGGCCAGACCTTCCGCACCGAAGACAGTTTCTCCGCGATCTTGCCGCGCTTCAACATCCTCTACCGCTTCTCCGATGATATCAACGGTTTCGCCACGGTCTCCAAAGGCCGGCGCTCGGCGACGGTAAACGCTGGCGCGATCGCTACCGCTACCGGGCCGGTCGGCAATTTCACCGACATCGCACCGGAAATCGTGTGGAACTATGAAGTCGGTCTGAAAGGCGCGGTCGGACCGGTATCCGGTTCTCTTGGCGTCTATTACCAAACCTATGAGAATTTCCAGGTTAGTGTGAACGACCCGACCAGGCCCGGTACCACAATCACCCGCAGCGCTGGCAGTGCAACCAATTTCGGGGTTGAGGCCGAGGTCAACGTGCGCGCGGCTGACTGGCTAAGCCTGTTCGCCAATATCGGCTATATCGACGGAGGCATCGACAATGATCCCGGCAATGGCAACCTAGCTGGCGCACGTTTCCGTCTCCAGCCGGAAGTCCAGGCGGCGGCAGGCCTGACGCTCGACTACCCTATCGGCAACGAAACCCGCCTGTTTGCCACGCCCAGCGTCACCTATCGCAGCCGGGTCTTTTTCGAAGCGCCGAATTCGAACCTGATCAGCCAGCCTGCTGTGACGCTCGTAAATCTGCGCGCGGGCATCTCTTTCGCCGACGAACAGTTCGAGATCGCTGGATTTGCGCGCAACCTCACCAACAAGGATTATCTGCTCGATGCAGGCAACACTGGTGGTGGTTTTGGCATTCCGACCTTCATCCCGGCCGAACCGCGCTTTTACGGCATCCAGGCCAGCGCGAAATTCTAGGCTGTTTGTTAAAAATCAGCGCCAGCCCATCGCTTCAATAGCCCCAAGGGCAGAAGAGACGGGCTGGCGCGGTTCCAGCGCTATTGCGAGATCGACTTCTCGATGTCTTCTACCGGCGAATTGATCAGCGTCTTCGCCTGCTCGAGCACGATCTTGTCGCTCACTTCCTGGTGCAGCAGCGGCCGGATCTCGCCCATGGTCGTCGGGTCGGCGACCAGGATCAGCCGTTCATAGGCGCCCTGGTGGGAATGGGCGTATAGGCGCTCGGCGATCTGCTTGGAGAAGGTCGCCTCCATGCTGTCCTTCGCCGAGCGCTCCGGCGGCGATTTGCCGGACGGGCCTTCATCGGCCAGGTTGCCGGGCGCCCAGTCGCCATCATGCTCGAGCGAGCCGCTCCTGACATAGAAGGTCTTTGCTTGCTCGCCGGTGGCGATAACGACAAATGTTTCTTCCGGAAAGTTGAGTGTGCCCATGATAATGTCCTTTTTTCTGGTTCGGACATTCAACGCGCCAGCGCCCCAAAGGTTGCCTCCGTCACCGCGCGGAGAGATAAATATTCATTTAAATCAGATAGTTAAGTCCACGCCGGTAACCAGACATTCACGCTATCGTGACAGCATATTGTTAACCCTATTTTTACAAGCGCAGCCTAGGCTTGGCCGGCAATATATCGCCAGCTATTACAGGAATATGCACAACCATGGATTCAGCGCCGCTACCCAAGGAGACCTGGCGGGCGTCCTGGCGCACTCCCTGGCGATCCCCCGAAATCCCGGATGACATCCGCTCCTCGGTAGAGGATATGCAGCTGCAACGGGCGCTGACCCATGTGCCGATGATCTATCTGGTCGGCATTTTCAATCTGGTGGCGGCGATGGTCCTGTCGGCGCACGAAGGCGTCGAACCGCAATATTATGCCTGGATGGGGGTGCTGGCGATTGGCTCCGCGGTCCGGATGATATCGTGGATGCGCGCTCCCCGACACCGGTCTTACGGAACCAGCGCGCAAAAAACCCTGCACAATCTTACCGTCATATCGGTCGGCGGCATTACCTTTCTGAGCGTCTGGTCGGTTTACGCAATCTCGACCGATATATTCGAAAACCAGATGTTCATTCCGACATCGCTGGTATTCGGGTCCACCTGTATCGCGCATTGCCTCGCCTGCATCAAGAAGGCGGCGATCACCGTGCTGGTTGTCGGCGTCATCCCAACCGCCATGGCGATGATCCTGGTCGGCGGATTCGACGAGATGATCATGGGCTGGAGCATGATCACGATCGCGCTGCTCATGGTCCGGTTCATCATCGACAGCTACAACCAGATCATCTCCTCGCTGATCATGCGCAACATGATCTGGAAACAGGCCCATAGCGATCCGCTGACCGGTCTTGCCAATCGCCGGGCGATGATGAACCATCTCCGCGTCGCCGAGCAGGCCTTTGCCAATCACAGCACCGGCTTTGCCGTCGCCCTGATCGACCTCGACCGCTTCAAGCAGGTGAACGACAATCTCGGCCATGATATCGGTGACCAGCTGCTGGTCGAAGTCGCCGGGCGACTGAAGCACAGCAGCGCCGCGGGCGAGATCGTCGGGCGTCTTGGCGGGGATGAGTTTCTGATCCTGATCCCGGACATATCCAGCCGTGAACAGGCGTCCGCAAAAGCGACGGCCTATCTTTCCGGCTTTGCCCGACCAGCCCATATTAGCGGGCATGTTCTCACCGCGTCGGCCAGCATCGGTACGGCGGTTCATGCGCTCGACGGCCACGGCACCGAGCAATTGCTCAAGGCCGCCGACGGCGCGCTCTACAGAATGAAGCGCACGAGCAGGAGCGACCGTCGGTCCGCAAACCGGCCGTCGCGCAACATCGGTTGATTGCGGGACAATATCGCGACCGCTGCCACGCCCTTGCCTTTCCCGATACCATAGCCGCACAAATCGCGTGACGCCCGCCGGCGGCAAGAATCGGTCGGAGCGGCAGTCATCCCCGCCGCATCTTCCCCCTCGGCAGCCAAAGCAGCAACAGGGCGATCACCGCCGGACCGGCCTGGACCAGCGCGATGTCGGACGACACCCGCGCGGCACCAAAAATGCCGGCAGTGGCAACGAACAATAGGAATCCGGTCGCAACCTTGCGCTGCCATTCGCTGTCGCGGATGAACAGGGACCAGATCAGACCGGCCGCAAGGCAAAGATTGTAGACACCCTGATTGGCGGCCATCGCGCTGGTCGGTTCGAACAGGCTGGCCGGAAGATCGGGGAAGGTGGACGGTCCCTGCCCTTGCCAGGCGAATATCCCGAACCAGGCGATATAGAGATGCAGGATCGCGACAATCGCAACGATGATCTTCGCTAGTTTCGGCATGATGCGACTCCCCCGATGACTTGGCCACTCATTATAGACCGTCCATCGCCAAGCTCAATATTTCGCTGACCGGCGGGCGCCTTTCGGGGCGGGCATAAAACGCCTTTCCTACAGGGCTGCATCTTGATAGATTTCGGGCGGGGCGTTGTAACATTCGCGCGTCTGCCAGCCGGAGCGCGTCTCGCCCGAAGGCGCGGCAAAAACCCCTCCTTGGCCCGAACTTTGACAAACTTCGGATCAGCCGCGCTCGCCGAGCACCGCGTTCTCGACGCCGATCCGGTGGCGCAGCAGGATCGCGTTTAGGACAGAGAAGAGCAGCGCCACCCACGGCAGGCCGAGCATCAGCGGTACAATCGCGATCTCGAGCACCACGACCAGATAATTGGGATGGTTGACATATTTATACGGCCCACGCCTGATCCGGTCGAAATGCGGAGCGGAGATGATCCTTGTCGTCCACCACCGGCCGATGCTGGCCAGCGTCCATAGCCGCAGCAACTGCGTGCCCGCGAACAGCGTCAGCATCACCGGATGAATATCATGCTGCGGGTCGACCAGCAGGGCGATGACGGCGATCCACGCGCTGTGGAGGAAAATGAAATAATGATAATGGTCCGCGCCATGCTCCACCCCGCCCTCGCTCAGCAGCCGTCGAGTGTTGCGGCTGGCGTGGACCAGTTCGCCCAGCCGCTGGACCACGATATAGACCAGTAGCCAGGTCACCAGCGTCGGGCTGGTGGTAAAAAGAGCGCCGAGCTGTCCGCTCATGCTGCACCCCGCGGGTCGACTATCCCGAGCGCTGCGGTGAAGCCGGGGCCGAGTGCGGTGAGCAGGATCGGCTTGTCGGGCCCGTCCGCCAGCAGCCTGTCGAGCACAAACAGCACCGTCGGCGAGGACATGTTGCCATGATCGCGCAGCACGTCGCGGGTCGCCGGGATGCCGGGCAGCTCCGGCGCAAAATATGCTTCCAATGCTTCCACCACCCGGCCGCCGCCGGGGTGGCAGGCCGGCTCCGACAGGTCCGATTTGGCGAGCCCCTGGGCGGCGAGAAACGCATCGCAGAAAGGCGCGAAATCCCTGGTCACGAAACTCGGGATGTCGCGGGCCAGCACCAGATCGAAACCGGTGTGCCCGATCTCCCAGCCCATCATGTCGCAAGTGCCGGGCCAGGTCTTCTGGTCAAAGGCGCGAAAGCTGGGCGCGTCAGCCGGTCCCTCCCTGCCGCTGATCACCGCAGCCGCGCATCCGTCTGCAAACAGCGCGGTCGCGATCATGTTCTTCTTGTCGAACTGGCTATAGTCATAAGACAGGCTGCACAATTCCAGCGAGACCAGCAGAATATTCTGCCCGCCGTTCGCCGCCGCCAGGTCGTTGGCCAGCCGGAGGCCCAGCACGCTGCCGGCGCAACCATAGCCGAATACCGGAATGGTCTGGGTCGAAGGATCAAAGCCCATCGCCTCGATCATCCGGCTGGGGATGGAAGGGGTCATCGTGCCGGTGGTCGAAATCAGCACGATCGCGTCAATCACAGCCGGAGCAAGCCCTGCCTTGTCCAGCGCATCACCAGCCGCCCGATGCGCAAGCCGCGTTCCGACTTCGTCATATATCTCCGCCCTGCCGGTCCAGCTGCGCGGTTCGAGATAATAATCCGGCTCGCAGGCAAGATAGCGCTGGTCGATCCCGCTGTTGCCGAGAATTTGCGCCAGCCGGGCGGGCAGCGCCGCCCCCCTCGCCTTCGCCAGCACGTCCAGCACTTCCGCTTGCGTGATCCGGTGATCGGGCACGGCGGTGGCGATGGATCTCAACAGTGCCATGTGCAATCTTCAATCATCATGCCTCTCTTGTTACAGCAGATGCTGCGGCGAGACAGTGAAATCTGCTCCATTGCCCCAAATAGCGTATCTGCCTCCCCGAAACCTGCCGCCATGATGATAGCGCATGGCAAATTTGTTGCACTACGCTCATTGTCTGTTGCAGCATTTTTCCTGGAAAGATTTCGCCAGCCCGATCGCTGCAGCCGTCACGGGCAGAACCATCTCCATGAAAAGGCGCCTTTTAAATCCCGCGATCCGGTTTATTGTGCAGTGCAGCATTTTTCTTGACATCGACGCGCCGCTGCCCTATTTGTGCACTGCAACAAAGAAGTGAGATTTCAGATGGCCGATATCAAGAACGAAACATCTACTGCTCCGGCAGCCAAAGAAAACAGCCCGCGCCCTGCTGATGCGGTTACCTCTGCACCAGCTTCTGCGTCCAACAATTCAGACAAGCCGGCAGCTGATGCTCCGGCCGTCGCGAAAACCGAAACACAGCCGGTGGCTTCTGCTGCTAAACCGGCAACAGCGGCACAGCCTGCTGTCAAGAAAACCGCAGCATCCAAGCCGGCAGCCAAGAAGCCCGCAGCAAAGCGTAAAGTCGCTGCGAAGCCAGTTGCCAAAACCACATCCACAAAAACGACCAAAGGAACCAAGAAAATGGCTACCACCAAAACCACCGCAACCAAGCGCGTTGTCAAGAACACCAAAGCGGCCAACACCAAGGCTGCCAACACCGCGAAGAAAACCGCTGACAAGCTCGGATCGCGCTTCGAGCAGCTGACCGCCGACGCGCAGACCCGCGCCAAGGCTGCTGCTGACCGTGCTGTTGCACTTTCGAAAAATGCGGTTGAATTCAACCGTGAAAACGTCGAAACCCTGCTTGAAAGCGGCAAGATTGCTGCAAAGGGCGCCCAGGAAATCGGCAAGACCAACGTCAAATATACCCGCGAGAATTTTGTTGAAGCCAGCCGCGCCCTGCAAGGCCTGTTCAGCGTAGCGACGCCCAAGGACATGTTTGCTAAGCAAGCTGACTATGTCCGCAGCGGCCTGGACCGGGTAATGGACCAGACTTCGAACAATGCCGACGCCGTCGTCAAGCTCGCTGGCAAAGCCTATCAGCCGATTGCTGATCGCGTCAGCGAAATCCGCAAGGAAATGAAAAAAGCCGCTTAAGCCGCTTTTTGAGAGACCAAAAAAGGACCGTTCCGTTGGAGCGGTCCTTTTTCTTTGCGCTTAATTAACACGGACAAACGCAAAAGCTGTCGAAACTATCAATCCGCCACTTGCCCTCGGGCCCAAAAATACCATATCCTGAGGCTAATGATGAACCAGCAGATTCTTTTCGAGATACAAACGCCTCACCGATTATGTCGCGTCAGCGATCGGCCGACTATGGGCGATGATGATGACAAGGGGTCGGGTGAAGACGGCGACGACACCAACCTCGGGATCGCAACCAAGACCCGGGCCAAAACCAAAAAGCCCAGCCCGTATAAGGTCCTGATCCTCAACGACGATTATACACCTATGGAATTTGTGGTTCTGGTACTGAAGCGTTTTTTCAACATGGATATAGATGAAGCGACGCGCGTCATGCTGCACGTGCACCAGAAAGGCGTCGGTGTGTGCGGCACGTTCAGTTACGAAGTTGCAGAAACCAAAGTCACGCAAGTTATGGATTTTGCCCGCAAGAACGAGCATCCATTGCAGTGTACGCTTGAGAAAGCCTGATATAACCGAGGAAATTTCCATGTCTGATGTGCCTGTTATCACCGTCGATATCGTATCCGACGTTGTCTGTCCCTGGTGCATCATCGGATATAAGAAGCTGGAAAAGGCGATGCTGCAGTTTGAAGGCAAGGCAGCTTTTGAACTGACCTGGCATGCCTTTGAACTAAACCCCTCGATGCCGCCAGAAGGCCAGGATATCACCGAACATATGGCACAGAAATATGGTGCCACAGCCGAACAGAGCAAAGCCAATCGCGAACGCATGCGTCAGGCAGGCCAGGATCTCGACTTTGAATTCAACTCTCACGACCAGATGCGGATGGTAAACACATTTGATGCGCATCGCCTGCTTCACTGGGCCGGAGAGACCGGCAAGCAGACCGCTTTGAAACTGGCTTTGTTCAAGGCGCATTTCAGCGACGGCAGGAATGTCAGCGATCACGAAGTTCTCGTGGAGATCGCCTCGTCGGTTGGTCTCGATGAAAAACGTGCCCGTGATCTGCTCGGCACCGATTTATATGCTGAAGAAGTCCGGGCGACGGAAGCCGAATGGCAGGAACGGTTCATTACCGGCGTGCCCGCATTCATCTTCAACAAGAAATTCATGGTGCCCGGCGCCCAGGAAACCGATGTTTTCGCCAATATTATCGAGAACAAGCTGCTCAAAAAAGCAGCCTGAGCCTCACTTTTTCCTTGGCGGCATCGGGAAAAAACCGGACGTTCTCTCGATATAGTCGACATAGTCCGGCCGGTTTTTCTTAAGGCTTTTCTCGAGCAACGGCGCTCCGCTCCACTTCATCAAGGTGAAGCTCAGGAACAGCGGACCGACAATGGCGATCCAGACCGGCCAGCCGGTTTGCGAAGCCGCCAGCCAAATGCCCCACCATGCACAAAAGTCGCCGAAATAATTGGGGTGCCGGGTATATTTCCACAAGCCGGTATCAAGCACCTTGCCTTTGCTGCCAGGATTAGACCGGAAGGCTTTGAGTTGCAAATCGCCGATCGTTTCAAAGGTGATACCAACCACCGCTATCACTGTCCCGATGATCGCAACCGGGCCAGGACTGTCAGCGCCAGCCAGCAAGATACCGAGCTGTGCGGGAAGACAGACGATGAAAAGCAGCGGTATTTGGGTTACCCATGCTTTCAACAGCGCAGCTTTTGCAAAACTCATCCCCTGCTTGTCCATCGCCCGGCCCATTATCTTTTTATAACGCGGGTCAACCCCTTCCTTACGCCAGCGCAGGAACAGGTGGGTTCCAAGCCTGATCCCCCACAATGCGGTGAGCGCCCAGATTATATAGGCCAGAGATCCCGGATTTTCCGACTGCATGAAGGAAGCGCTCGCCATGATCGCCATGCCATAAGCCCAGAAGGCATCAATGAATGACACGTCGCGGATGCGAACGGATATCAGCCACAAGATTAGCATGATGCCTACCAGCAATGCGAAGTTCAGTCCCAGCGCTGTCAATATATTCACTTTGGCTCTCCCGTATCTGGCTTGCCGCCAGCGTTTCCGGGATCTGTAGAGATAATATCCCGCATCGCTTTTTCCGGATATTTCGGGGTCACGCTGTGATAGAAATCGCTGAGTATCTTCATGTCGGCTTTATAATCTCCCGAAGGCATGAACGATGGCCCCAGACCACCGGTCTTTTTCTGATAATCCATCAGACCAATGATCAGCGGGACTTTCGCCTGCAGGGCAATATAATAGAAACCGGTCCGCCATTGCTTGCCGGCACCGCGCGTGCCTTCGGGCGGAATGGTCAACAGGAAATCATCTCGCCGCTCGAA
This sequence comes from Parasphingorhabdus flavimaris, assembly GCF_013371215.1. Taxonomy (GTDB): domain Bacteria; phylum Pseudomonadota; class Alphaproteobacteria; order Sphingomonadales; family Sphingomonadaceae; genus Parasphingorhabdus; species Parasphingorhabdus flavimaris. The sequence continues at coordinate 710,833 of NZ_JABWMH010000003.1, read as the reverse complement.
TTCCCGAACCATCGCATCGACCATATTGTGGGATTTGAACCGGTCCACGGGAACGCCGCCCAGACGCCGCATCATGTCGCCCCAGGGCCATTTGAACAGCGTGTTCTTGCCAATCCAGTAGGAGGAAATCTTGAGCTTGTTGAGCAGCCCGAAATAATAAAGGAAATCCCAATTGCTGGTGTGGGGCGCCGCGATGATAACCGCTTTTCGCGGAGGCGGGTTTTCCTGGACCGCGGTCCAGCCGTTTATCGTAAACATGAATACGGAAAACCGGCGGACAATTTCCGACAACCAGTTCGGCTTTATCTCGTCGTGCACGCATCCTCCTCTCGCGGGAACGGATGCCGCGATTTGCAGAAGACCATAAGTCTATTTTCGCACCGCGCAACGAAAGATGTTCATTGGTGCAGTCCTGCGAAAAGGCGAGCGGGAGTTTTTATTTGCAATTGCCGCCATGAAAGCTGACGGATGGAAAGTCGGCCCTTTGCTAGCCGGTCATCTCCAAGGACGGATATTTGGCAATAATATGGTTGTAGACCGCCGGATGGAGCGATTGCAGGAATTCACAACCAAAACAATCGCCTGCATGCCAACAGATTTTGCTCTCCAGAGCAGAGAATGACGGCAGTTTAAGGAAAACCGGCTTTTCACCGGTCAATCGCGTCAGGCAGAGCATCCGGAAACCGGTGATTGACAGGTCCAGAATGGTTATATCAACGCTGCCGAGCCCCGGTTCACGGATGACCGCGCCTATTTCAACGTCGGTGCGCAAGGACGCCCGTGGATCGTCTCGCTTTAACGCCTTGTTGATTGCGCGACTTTCCATTCTATTTTTCATTATGGTTGAAATCCCTGTCGCTAGCATTGTCTGGTCCGAACAGATCGCCCTGAATGCCTGTATCATTGTACAAACAATAGGATGGTCCTGACTGATGATTAGCAAGGGACACTTGTGTAAATGTTAACGGAACCCGATTTTCTTGAAAAAACATCGTCGATTTAGATGCTTGTAGGCGATTTGCTCAGCCTTGCCGACCACAGTCCACCTGGCACAATTCGGCCTCTTCATCCTCCAGTTCGATCTGAATCGTGATATGATGGATAGAAAATCGAACCTTCAGCTGTTTTTGCGTTTCGAAGAGAAAATCTTTGCCCGGATGCCCACGCGGAATGACCAGATGGGCGGTCATTGCGGTCTCGCTCGTACTCATCGGCCAGATGTGAAGGTCATGAACCGCTTCCACGCCCGGCAGTGACGCAAGATATTTCATCACGTCTTCAACATCAATGTCGCGCGGCACTCCCGCCAGAGACATCCGCACCGCTTCGGATAGCAAACCCCAGGTGCTCCAGAATATCAGGCCAACGATAAGCAAGCTGAGCAGCGGATCAATCCAGTTCAACCCGGAAAAATAGATGACTATTCCGCCAGCCACGACGCCGGCCGACACGCCGGCATCAGCCATCATGTGCAAAAAGGCACCGCGGATGTTGATATCGTCTTTCTGTCCCCGGATGAACAACATCGCGGTTCCGAAGTTGATGACGATCCCGAGTGATGCCACAATGATTACGGTGGTCGAGGCAACTTCGCTCGGCGCGCTGAACCGCCCGATTGCTTCCCAGGCTATCGCTCCGCAGGCCACCAGCAGGAATAGACCGTTCAGCAGAGCGGCAAGAATTGATGATCCGCCCAGGCCATAGGTGAATTGCTTGCTTGGCGGTCGTTTGGCGAGCTCTGCGCCTGCCCATGCAACCGCAAGGCCGAGAACGTCGGATAGATTATGCCCCGCATCCGCCAATAGTGCCATCGAGCCGGCCAGCCAGCCGAATGTCACTTCGACTATGATGTAAATTACATTGAGCGCGATGCCCAAAGCAAAGGCGCGGCTGAAATCTTTGGGCATATGGCCGTGCGGACCATGCCGATCATGATGGCTGTGGGGTATATGCCCATGGCTATGGTTATGACCTGCAGACATCTAAGCTCCGGCAACTGTAATGTGATCGTCAATTACACGGATTTGTCGGAGGGGTCCACATTATTTGTTCAATATTTCCCGTATGTTATATCATTCAACGAGGAGCGGATATGTCCTTCAGTCGACAATCAGCCCGATCGCCAGATAGATGATAATTGCGGAACCAAAGCCGAAGATCGTGGCGAGCACGAAGATGACCCGCAAAAGATTTGCGTCCATTCCGCTCCAGTTTGCAAGCCCCGAGCATACGCCCATCAGCTTGCCATTGGCTTTGTCGAGTTTGAGTTTGGTTTTCATCGGACGGTTGCTTTCTGTGCTTGTAGATATTGGCTCGGGCCAGCTTTTCGGTTGCGATTGGGTGCTTTTCTTGCCGGACATCAGATCACTCCCGACGTTAAGAGGTTGAATGCTGGCATGATGCTGGCACCTATGAACAACGCGGCGGACATAACCGCAGCGAAAGTGGCGAGAAATGAATTTTGAAGACTATGAGACATGATCGGTCCTTTCCTTGTAGGATTTGAATTACGCGATGATCGAGGCGGCATTGCCGACCGCTGGGCCGACACTGGCTGCGATCAGCAAGGAGGCGGAGAAGAAAGCGGCTACGGCGGCAGTCACGCTGTGAGACATGTTGGAGATCATTTCGGTTTCCCTTCGTTTTAAAATTTTGTTTCGCTGCGTTGCGAAGATGCTTCCCACATTGCACAGCCCATGCCAGTTATTATAAACTGCTTATATTCAATCACTTAGCCTCTATCGAATCCGACCGCCGATCATTGAAAAGCTTACTATTGGCGTATTTTCCTAAATTTTGGGGTGCGATGAACGACGAATGAACCGGCCCAAGACCCGATCCGAATTCGCTTCTCTTTGCGGGCGGCGAAAGCTAGTGGAGGGCTCTGCCATGACCGTGTCCCAGCTTTCTCTGCACAACTTTCGCAACTATCAGGAACTGCGTCTCGAAACAGCGCCAGGGTTCCTGGTTTTCAGCGGAGAAAATGGCGCCGGCAAAACCAATATTCTGGAAGCGGTGTCGCTGCTCGCTCCGGGGCGCGGACTGCGGCGGGCGGCCCTGCGCGACATGGCGCGGCAGAATGGCGCGGGCGATTTCGCCGTTGCCGCACAGTTGGGCGATGTGCAAATCGGCACCGGCACCGACGCAAGCACACCGGAACGACGCAGAACAAGGATCAACGAAGCGACGGCCCCGACCAATGATCTCGCCGAATGGCTTTCGATATTGTGGCTGACCCCGGCGATGGATCGCCTGTTCATGGAAGGCGCGGCAGGGCGGCGGAACTTTCTCGACCGGCTGGTCATGGCACTCGAGCCGGCCCATGCCCGCAATTGCGCCCGCTACGAAGCCGCACGCCGGGAACGCAATCGGCTGCTCGCCGATGGCCATCTGGCCGACATGAGCTGGCTCGATGGACTGGACGGGCAATTGGCGCAATTTGGCTCGCTGGTCGCCGAAGCCCGGCACAGGATGGTTCTGGCATTGGCTTTGCTGCTCGAAGAAGCAGACAGCAGTATTTTTGCAACGCCGACATTGGACTTGGCCGATGACCAGTTACGAAGCGAGGATCTTATTCACGACATGCTCCGGCGGAACCGGCCTGCGGACAGAGCAGCGGGCCGAACGTTGCGCGGCCCGCATCGCGCCGACCTGGATGTATTTCATTCCGCCAAACAGCAACCAGCCGACAAATGCTCCACCGGGGAACAGAAAGCGCTGCTCTTTTCGATCATACTGGCCCATGCCGACCTGATTGCCGAACAACGCGAACAACGGCCGGTCCTGCTGCTCGACGAGGTTGCTGCCCACCTCGATCCACAGCGCCGGGCGGCGCTTTTCGACAAGCTTGCGGAACGGGGAGGCCAGGTCTGGCTGACCGGAACCGAACCAGCCTTGTTCAGGGACATTCCGGACAACGCGTTGCACTTCGAAGTATCGGACGGAACCGTCAAACTGCGATAGAACGCACCCTCGCTCCGACATGGTTTACGGATGATTCACATTATTCGTTAGCGTTGATTTGGCGTCTGGCGCTTATGTGCCAGCGGATGCACGCAATGGCTCTCAAAAATTCTGCTATTCTGATCCGGAACGCGATCGTTCCGATTCTGCTGGTGGTGCAGGCTGTGATGATGCCGACACAGGCCAGGGCCAATGATTATCTGCAATGCGTCCCGTTCGCTAGAGAGCTAAGCGGTATCCAGATCTATGGTGACGCGCATAGCTGGTGGGATCAAGCCGCCGGCAAATATCAGCGCGGGGCCATGCCGGTCGAAGGCGCGGTATTGTCCCTGCCCAGCCATGGCGCAATGCAATTGGGACATGTCGCGGTGGTTCGCGACATTGTCGACGATCGCAATATATTGATCAGCCACGCCAACTGGTCACCGATCAACGGCAAGCGGGGCCAGATCGAGCGGCGGGTCGCGGCACAGGATGTATCGGCGCGAAATGACTGGAGCCTGATCCGCATCTGGTATGCGCCGATTGAGAATCTCGGGACCACGGCGTTTCCCGTCAACGGTTTCATCTATCCAGCGCGCCAGACCGCGCCAGATGGCCGACAGTGGGCATCTGCGAAACCTGCCCGCCAGAGCCGGATGCCAAATCGCTCGCTTTTTGATCGCAGGCTCACCGCCGATTTGGAGCAATCCGCAGCAGAAGAACGGCCGACCGATGCAGAACCAAGGGACCTGATCGGGGAATTGCTGGACAGAGTGGGAAGCTAAGGCCAGATTGGAGCATCATGCTTCAACGGGAACCTCTCTCATGATCACCAATCCGCTTGTCTGCCTCGTGATTCTTGCCGGCGGGCAATCAAGCCGGATGGGCACAGACAAGGCGGTCATCAAGCTGGGCGGGGAACGATTGATCGATATTCTGATCAACCGGTTTGCCAACAAGGTCGATCGCCTGTTCCTGTCCGCTTCAAAGAGCTACGGTACCGGCCTCGATATCATCAGCGACGACCCGGCTTTCCCCGATGGACCGGTCGGCGGGATTTTCTCGGCGGCGGCGGCGTTGCAGAAGCTCCAGCCCGCCATATCCGGCTTTGTCACAATTCCGGTAGACGCGCCCCATGCACCAGCCGACCTGGTCGGACGGCTCATGGCGAGCGGCTCCTGCGCGGTGGCACGGGATCATTTGCGGACCCAGCCGGCCTTTGCCTATTGGCAATGCGACGTTGTCGACAGCATTCGCGCCGACTACGGTCAGGCTGACAAAGCCCCGTCCCTTCGCTGGCTGGCCGCGAAGGCAGACGCAGTTGCGGTGACGTGGCCCGACGATCGCCTGTTTTTGAACATTAACCGGCCGCAAGACCTGATCCATGCGGAACATGGCAAAACGGCCGGTGCTTGATCAAGCCCCGGCCGTTCTGTCTCAACAATCAAAATTAATCGTCGCGATCAATAGCGTTTGACGATTAGTCCTGACGACGGATTTCCGTTTTGGTCATGCTGGTCGTCAGCTTGCCGTCAGTGTTCGAAAGCGTGGAAGCCGCTATCATGCGCACTTTGCCTTTGTAGATGATCAGGATATCACCGTTATCGTTTACCCGGTTCACTTTGGCAACACTGGCGCCACTGGCATCATAAAGGCGATCGTTACGCTCGGCATCGGCAGCGAATGCCGCTGGAGCGGTGAGGGTCAATGCGGTTGCCGCAAGGATCAGGGAGGATAGTTTACGCATGAAGTTACTCCATTCAGGTTTGATTTTATTGCCTAGTTAAGCCTCCGATTAAATTAAGTTGCAATATGAAATGCTGCACCTGCGAGTGTAGTTTTTGCAACTGACCGGAAATTCCCCGGAACAGCGACGGTTAGAAGAAAGATTGCCTACCGGTTCCTGTTTATGCCATCATTCGCGGGATATAGTTCCAATATGAGGTTCCCATGATCCGTTATTCCCTGATTTTCGCCCTTGCGGCGCTTCCCGCCATGGCTCAAGCCCAACAGACAGATGTCATGTCCGACATATCCGCCCTGGTTGACGCCCGGTCAGCGGAGTCGGCCAAAACCGCCCGCAAGCTTTGGGAATGGGCGGAAGTTGGTTATCAGGAACAAAAATCCAGCGGTCTTCTCCAGCAATCACTCAAGGCCAACGGCTTCAAGATCACTGACGGTGTTGCAGATATCCCCACCGCCTTTACTGCAGAATTTGGCAGCGGCGGACCGATCATCGCGATCCTTGCAGAATTTGATGCCTTGCCCGGGATCAATCAGGATGCAGTCGCCACCCGCACCCCGATCGAGGGCAAGGGCGCTGCCCATGCCTGCGGCCACAATCTGTTTGGGGCCGGATCGGTCGAAGCCGCAATCGCAGTGAGCAAATGGCTGAAACAGACAGGTACTCCGGGTCGCGTTCGCCTCTATGGCACCCCGGCCGAAGAAGGCGGCAGCGGCAAAGTCTATATGGTCCGCGCCGGATTGTTTGACGATGTCGATTTCGCCCTGCACTGGCATGCCGGTGATGAGAATTCGGCCGCCGCGCGGACGACGCTGGCCAATCGCTCGGCCAAATTCCGATTCCGTGGTACTTCTGCCCATGCAGCGGGCGCGCCAGACAAGGCCCGCTCTGCTCTCGACGGGGTTGAAGCCTTCAACATGATGATCAACATGATGCGCGAACATGTCCCTCAGGAAAGCCGGATTCACTACGTGATCACCGAAGGCGGCACCGCACCCAATGTTGTGCCCGATTTTGCGGAAGTCTTCTATTATGTCCGTCATCCCGATCCGACAGGTGTCGACGCGATCTGGACCCGTCTCGAAGAAGCCGCACGTGGGGCGGCGCTGGGGACGGGAACCAAGGTCGACTGGGAGGTCATTCACGGCAACAATCCGCTGCTGGTCAATGAATCGCTGGCGAAAATGATGGACGCGAAATTGCGCAAAGTCGGCGGTATCCAGTATACGCCGGCAGAACAGGAATTTGCCGAGAACATCTACGCCAGCTTTGACAAGCCGAACAACAAGCTGGGCAGCGAAAAGGAAATCCAGCCCTACGAAAAATCTCTCGGCTATGGCTCGACCGATGTCGGCGATGTATCTTATGCCACCCCGACGGTTGGCCTAAGGACCGCAACATGGGTGCCGGGCACTTCGGCTCACAGCTGGCAAAGTTCGGCGGCCAGCGGCATGTCGATTGGGTTCAAGGGTACACAGGTTGCGGCCAAGACGCTCGCTCTCGCAGCAATTGAGCTTTACACGAACCCCGAACTGCGCGCCAAGGCCAAGGCCGAGTTCGACGACGCGAGGGGACCCGATTACAAGTATAAATCGTTACTCGGTGACCGCGATCCACCGCTCGATTACCGGAAATAATAGCACCGCCAGATTCGTCGTCATGATGAAAGCCTGGATAACAGGATCGGGTGCAGGAAAGGGTGACCCGAATCATCGGACCACCCTTTCCTCCAGGCTGTGACCAGCGGGCTCAGCTAAAGGCCGGTTCCAAGGCCCGCGGACTTACCATCGCTTGGTACATTTTCCTGCGGGCATTGCCAACCGACACCTTCATCTCTGCCAGGCTGGCGTCCAGCGCGCGTGCGCGCTTCAGGCGATTTTGCCGAGTCAGAAAGGGGTTCTGCGGCGTCGGCATGGCGTCGACGTGGGCCATGAAATATCCTTCAGGACGAGACAGGTCTGCCTCACCAAGATAGGGGCGCGGAGCAGCAGTGACGCGTCGCTGTCCAATGGTCGTACCGCGGCTGGCCTCGCCAGCCGGACTCTCAAATTCCGGGAGGTCCGCAACAAAGTTAGCGAACGCAACCTTGGTCTTGATACCCGCATTGCTGGCGACAGGTCGCCCTGCAGTAGCCGGTGAATGTACCTTTGGCTCAGCCGTGTCGTCGCGCAATTCGGGCATGATCGCCTCATTTATCGCGGCAGGAAAGGTATCTCTGCCATGCACGTCTGCTTCGGGGATTTCAGCAGCAGACCGGTCGTTGCTTTTGCGGCGGCGGCCGACGGCATAGGCACCGGCTCCGCCAATACCAAGCAGGGCTGCCAAAGCAGCGAGCAAGCCCCAGTCGGTAGCATCGTCAACCGGGATGGCTTCTTGCGATACCGCCGGTTGCGAAACCGGTGCGATCATTGGGGTGGCTGCTGCTGCGTCAGCCGTGACCTCCGCGACGGCCGCTGATTCATCACCATCCAAAGCGGGCCCGCCCTGTGACGCGCTCCCGGCCTCAGGTGCACTGGTTGCGCGAGCGGGAGCCGGCCTGGCTGTGGCCATGGCGGTCGTTGCAGCCTGCGCTGCTGTTGCCTTTGCGGCAGCAGCCTTGCGCGCCTGTTGCTGGCTTTCGATCTGGGCAAGCGCTTCGGGCGCTACCGTTTTTGCATCGAAACCACCTTTTTCCGCCAAATCATCGGCCCGGTCAGGGGCGATCTGTGGTGTTGTGTTGGCCTTCGTCATCGAAGGGCTGGTCACCGGAGGTGAGCCAGTCGTCGGTGCCGATGCCGGTGCAGACTGTGGGGCGACAAGATCTGGTGCGGGCATCGGTGCGGGCGTGGCCCCAAGAGGCTCTGCCATATCTTGAGCATGGACAGGTGCGGCGGCGAGGCCGACCGAAATCGCCAACATGCTTATCATGGATAAGCGGCTGGCGGGTTTAACCGGAAAGGCGCTATCAACGGGGGCATTGAGGTTATTGGTCATCTCATTTCTCCTAATGTTTCGAACAACAAACGAATGCGCGCGAGATTAGGGTCCCTCGTCAGAGGCAATATGAGTGTAAATGGAGATGAATCGAGTTCCTGAACGCACTGTTCACCTGGCATTCAGCGAAATACCCTGCCTGTTAAACTGGTGTTCATGCAATCTTGGTCGTTTTATTTGAATAGAGATAATTATACTTTAAGCTGCGAAATCAAAGTCAGGGGTGCGGTAATCGCCGCACCCCTGATAAATTCACTCCCACCAATGCGGAACGCGTTTGCGTGAGCCGGTCTCGACCTCATTCATCGTCAGCGGATCGTACATACGCCCGTTGAGCATCACTCGATCGATCTTGTCGCTGTTCCGGATATCGGCGGTAGGATCGGCATCGAGCACCAGCAAATCGGCGAGCTTGCCCGGCTCTAGCGAACCTATATCGGCATCCATGCCAAGGGATCTGGCAGATTCAATAGTTCCTGCGGCAAGCGCCTCGACCGGCTGCATCCCGCCGCGGACAAAGGACCACAGCTCCCAGTGACTGCCAATCCCCGCCTGTTGACCATGCGCGCCGATAGCGACTTTCACGCCTGCGTCCGCCAGTTTTTTGGCTTCGCGGGCATTGTCATCATCGACAAAATTGCTCTCGGGCGCCGTGGTGCGGCGGGCCGTGGCCGCTGCCAGAATCTTGGGCGGCGTGTGGACCAGCAGCGGGTTCTCCCAGACATTGGTGGCCTGCCGCCAATAGGGGTCGCCGGCCAGCCCGCCATAGCTGACAACCAGCGTCGGCGTGTAATTGGTGTCGGACTGGGAAAACATCTGCACGACATCGTCGTAAAAGATGTCTAGCGGGATATTATGCTCCAGCGTCGAATTGCCGTCGGCGACCAGCGCCATGTCCATGCCGAACAGCGAACCGCCCTCGGCTACCACAAGCATGTTCTCCTGGCGCGCGGCCTCTACCACCTGCTGGCGTTGTTCGCGGCGGGGCTGGTTGTAGTTCTTGACGCTGCTGCCACCCTGCGCCTTGAGTCTGCGGACATGGGCGAGCGCGTCGTCGAGATTGTTGATCTCGGCATAAACGTCAGCCGCTTTCGCGCCATAGACAATCTCGCCGGTCGAGAATATCCGGGGGCCGAGGATTATCCCGGCCCGCTGCATTTCGCTGGCGACGAATATTTCGCTGGCGCGGCTCGACGGATCATGAATGGTCGTCGTGCCGAGCGCGAGATTCTGTAACAGAGACCAGTTCTGCTGCGGAACGATTTCGTCGCTGCCTTGGGCCCCGTGCGCATGGGCGTCAATCAGACCGGGAATGATCGTTTTGCCGGTGACGTCAACCTGCAGGGAACCAGCGGGAATGCTGACATCTGCGCGCGATCCGACGGCAACGATCCGGTTGTCGCGTATGACTATCACACCATCATCGATGATCCCGCCGTCGCTTTTTGCCATCGTCACCAGACGAGCGCCGGAAAGAGCCACCGTCTGCGACGGTTTTTCTGCCGCGATTTGCCGCTCGAGCAACAGGCCGCTGGTCTGCGGCTGATATTTTGCTGCATCATTGTTCGCCGGTCCGTCGACGAACAGACGGCTGGTTGCCTCGGAATAAAGCGTGGAACCGAGGCTCCAGTGCAACTGCTTGCCGTCCTGCGACCAGTGGATATAGTCCGCGCCGCTGGCACTGACTCTGATTACCGGGAGTGACTTGCTGGTCGGGCTGACCTCAACCGCCTGGGCGCCCGGCATCAACGGCATGACATAGGCTTCATAGCTCTGACGGAAAGCGACATTCTGCCCGTCTGGCGAAATGATATAGTCGTTGGTCATCTCGCCTTTGGCATGAGTGCGCTTCGCTTCACCGTTGAGATCGGTGCTTATCAGCACGCGCTTGTCCTCTTCGCTGTCAACCATGAAAAGGCGGTCGCTGGTCGCGCCAAATTGCGGACTGGCAGCGCCCCTTGATACCCGCACCGGTGCACCGCCTGACGTTGAGACCCGGTAAACACCGTCATCAACTGACCATTCCGGAGAGGTCAGATAACCGCCACCCTGCATTTCAAAAACGATCGTCTTGCCATCCGGAGAAAATTGCGGACGGGCATAATGGCCCGGACGGCTGGTAATTGTTCGTGCAGAACCGCCGCCTGCCGCAACGGTCTTGACCTGCCCCAGCTTCGCGTCGGTCCAGCCAACGAACACGATCGAACGACCATCGCGCGACCATGACGGAAACAACTCCAGCTCCGCACCGGAATTGGTCAACCGTTTGGCAGAACCACCCGCCATCGGTTTAAGATATAGCTTGCCGAGACTTTCAAACACCACCTGACGGCCATCGGGCGATACAGCAGCAAAGCGCGGCATCCTGGCTACAAAGCTGTCCGGCGCGACCGCAATTTCGGGATGGGGCGCGTTGGCCACGCCGCGGGTGTCGCTGACCTGAAACGGGATGATCGACGATGCGCCGTTGCTTGCGGAAACCCGGCGGAGCTTGCCGCCGGCCCAGAAAACGATCTCGCTGCTGTCGGGCGTCCAGTCCATATTCGGATATACTCCGGTGACGGCCCAGGTTTCCTGAACGTCCTGATCAAGATCATCATAGATCTTGCGCTCAATTCCGGATTCAAGATCTTTCACATAGAGTTTGGACCGGGTCATCTCGCGGCGGACGAAGGCAATCTTCTTGCCGTCGGGTGACGGGTTCGGACGCACCGACCCGCCGAGGCCGGAGACCGCCGTGGTTATTTCACCGGATTCGAGATCATATTTTTCGATGTTGAACAGGTCTCTATTACTGTCCTGAGCATAGATGAACGTGCCGCCCGGCGTGATATTCTTGGTATAATAGACCGATTGGCCATCCGGCGCGTAGATCGGTTCTCCCAGTTCCTTCTGGTGCTTGTCGCCAGGCTTCTTGACCAGCTGCACGCCGCCGCCGCCCGAAACATGATAGACCCATATTTCTCCGGTACCGAGCGAGCGCGACGTGGTAAAATGTTTTTTCGCAACAATATAGCGGCCGTCGGGGCTCCAGCTCGGCTGGTTAAGGAGACGGAATTCTTCCTTGGTAACCTGCTTCTTGTCGCTGCCATCGCGGTTCATGATCCAGATATTGTCGCCGCCGCCGCGATCGGAGGTGAAGGCTATTCTCTTGCCGTCGGGAGAAAAACGGGGCTGCACTTCCCAGGCTAGGCCCTCGGCGACCCGCACCGGCCGGCCACCGACGATCGGCATCGTATATATGTCGCCGAGCAGAGCAAATGCCATGCTCTGGCCATCAGGGCTGACATCAACGTCGATCCAGCTGCCTTCGTCCACGTTGATCGAGACCTGCTTGATCATCGCTCCCTTGGGTGCGTTGACGTCCCATTTGTCATCGGCGGACTCTCCCGTGCCTGCCTGCGCATGAGCCGCGCCTGAAAAAAGCAACGCAGCGATAACCGAAACCAGACTATATCTCATCATATTTCCCCAACCCTGAATTCACCAATGCCCAACCCTATTCCAGTTTCTGGCCGGAAGGAACAGCGAACAACAACTTCTACTCAAGCGTTGCAACCAAAATGTCGATGATAGCTTTCGACAACCTCTGCCAGGGTCGACAATGCCAGAGTCGCCGGGTCGCGGGTCGACGGGATCAAGCCGATCGGCGCCGACATGCGCTTCTGCTCTGCTTCCGAAACTCCGATTTGGGCGAGATATTGCTGGCGAATGCCATGCGTTTTAAGGCTGCCCATCGCGCCGACATAAAAGGCGGGAGAAAACAGGGCCTGTTTCATCAATCGCGCTTCCCAGTCATGATCGTGGAAATAGAATATGCAGGCGGTCCACGGGTCGGGGTCGAGCAATGGGGTCGCATCCGGTGTCTTCAGCAGATTGACAGAGTTGGCCAGGCCTTCAACCTGATCGATAACCACCGGATCCGGCGACAATATGTCGCAGTCGATGCCATAGCTGGCGCATAATCCCGCCAGACTTGCCACAGAGGGCCCCTGCCCCAGGATGATGATTCTCGCTGCCGGGATATGGTGGACGAAATGTTGTGAAGCTTTGCGCTCTACCGAGACCTTGTTCGATGTCTGCGCGACGCAACAGATCTCAGGGTTCTCGCTGTCGAGGATGATGGTCAGCGGCTGCCGCTTCCTGATCCGGTCATATATATCGCAGATGATCGTGCCACTGACGACCGGCGTAAACAGCAAGTCAATATTGCCACCGCATGGCAGGCGTATATCCAGATAGGGGGAACCTGCACCAAAGCGGACTTCGCGCGGCTGGCCGCTTGTCGCAACTTCAAGAGCCTCGGCCACCACCGCCGCTTCGACGCAGCCGCCGGAAAATGAGCCGGCGAAACTCCCGTCTTCGGCGACCGCCATATGCGCACCGGGATTGCGCGTTGATGCGCCGGTGACAGCGACCAGGGTCACAAGAACGGTCTTCTGTCCGGCCTCGGATTTCGATTTCAAAAAGCTGAAAATCGGTAGAATATTGTTCAAGCCTGTCTTTCCCGCTATTTGCCCCGGTTCGAAACCCCGAAATATCCATGCCGCAAACCAGCTAGCGGGGCAATCGTCATCAGTCGCCGCAGACCGCAAAGCCAGCGTCAAACCTCCGCGACCAGATAGCCGCTCCAAAAAAGCGTCCTTCCGAGCAAAATATTTGGTTACTTTTGACGAGAATATACTAAATCGATCAGTTCGGGGGCGACGATAACAAATGTAACGCACCGCCCGATTTCCTCCCAATATACAGTGAAAGCTGATCATGCCCACCCGAAGCGAAATCAAGAATTTCCGGCTCGACGAATATCGAGACCGGCGGCATAGCGACTCCCAACTTCAGGAGCGGGGGGCGTTGCAGCTGAGCGGCGATGCCTTTCACGCTCTTGCCGACACGATGCCCCAAATGGTCTGGTCGACCCTGCCCGACGGTGACCATGACTATTATAATGCGCGCTGGTATGAATTTACCGGAGCCCCCGCCGGATCGACCGACGGCGAAGCCTGGGCTGACATGTTCCATCCCGATGACCAACCGGAGGCCTGGAGACGATGGAAGCTCAGCCTTGCCACCGGCGAACCTTATGAAGTCGAATATCGGCTGCGTCACCGCTCGGGCCAATATCGCTGGGTTCTCGGGCGTGCGCTACCGATTATCGGGCCGGATCAAAAGATACAGCGCTGGATCGGCACATGCACCGATATCGAAGACGCAAAGCAGATTGCCAGCCACAACGAGATACTCAGCCAGGAACTCAGCCATCGGATCAAGAATATATTTGCGATAATATCCGGTCTGGTCAGCATGACCCTTCGCGGGGACGAAAAATTGGCCGCGATGGCTGACACGTTGAAAGGCCGGATCGCCGCATTGGGGCGCGCCCACGAATATGTCCGTCCGCATAATGACAAGCCTGAGGGGGATAGCAAGGAAGTCACGATCCGGCATCTCCTGTCGGAGATATTTGCGTCCTACCCGGCCTTTACAGACCAGCGGCTCACGATTTCGGGAGGTGATATAGTGGTCAGCGATCGCGCAGCAACACCGGTTGCTCTGGTTTTCCATGAACTGGCAACCAACTCGATGAAATATGGCGCACTTGCCGCCGAGCACGGGCGCGTCGATGTGGTGATTTCACCCGATGGGGGCATGTTGCGGTTCAATTGGACCGAAAGCGGAGGGGCTGCCATTTCCGGCGCGCCGGCCCGTTCGGGATTTGGATCAAAGCTTGTCGATATGTCGGTCACCCAGCAGCTTGGGGGATCGCTCGAAAGATCATGGCTGCCAACCGGACTGCAGATCATGATGGAAGTACAGGCTTCGCGCCTGGCGCGCTGACGTCTGTCAGTTGAACAGTTGCATTCTCCGCGGCGGTTCAGCGTCATCCCTGTCGTTTGCCACTTTCACCAGATAATCCAGCATGTCTTTCAACACCTCGATCTCCAGAGGCTTGGTCAACGCGCCAAGCGTGCCCTTGACGCCGTTCCCCAGCTGCTTGGGATTGGCGGTAACAAACACGACCTTGACATCATATTCATTGGCAAGGCGTGCCCCGATTTCCGGACCGGTCGGCCCGTCGCTCAGATTGACATCGACCATCGCAATATCGGGCTTTTTCAAAACCAGTTCGATCGCCGATTCGGTGTCATCGGCAACGCCGATACAGTTGTAACCCAGATTGCCGACGATCTGCTCCATCTCCATGGCTATGAGAAACTCGTCTTCGACAATCATGATCTGCGGGGTCATTGGGAACTTCCGATTTTGCTACAACTGCTCCGATAACGCAGCCACTGGCCAACTGGTTCCCTTCAGCTGCCAGAAAGCGGACATTTTACAAGCGTTCCGTTCGTATATCCCGGCCACAAAAAAGGCCCCGCTGTATGTAGCGGGGCCTATTTTATTTGGTTGCGGGAGTAGGATTTGAACCTACGACCTTCAGGTTATGAGGGCTCAGCTTCATCCCTACCTTCTTTTGCGCAATACTACGCAATAATCCTTATTTTCAATAGCTTAGCTTGACTGTTTGCCGCTGTTTTGGCTGTGTGGCTACGCAGACTTTCGCACCGGTTCTCATCCTCTTGCTTACTATATGCTTACAGTTGAGACCCTCGAAAGCCGGCTGGTAACAGGAGGCTAAAAATGACGAAACTGACGAAGCGGATGATTGAAGGATTAAAGATAAAGGACAAGGACTATTTCATTTGGGAAAGCGAGCTCTCTGGTTTTGGCGTTCGCGTGTTTCCAACCGGCCGGATCAAGTTCGTATTACAATATCGGCATGGCCGGACATCACGCCGCATGTCGCTCGGGCAATATGGAGCAATGACGGTCGACCAGGCTCGAGGTTTAGCGATGAACAACCTCGCGAAGATACGCAACGACATCGACCCACTGCAAGAAAAGCGCGAGCGCCGCACTGCCCTCACCGTTAGCGAACTCGCCTCGAGATTTGACGATGAACACTGTGCCGTCCATCTCAAAGCGAGCACGGCTAAGGAATATCGGCGTAACCTGAAGCTGTTTATACTCCCTGCCATTGGGTCATTGCGGATCACTGATGTCACCCGAGCCGACATCTCCAAATTTCATCATGATTGGCGGCACCGGCCGTATCAGGCAAACCGCAATCTCGAGATTATATCGAAAATGTTCAACCTTGCTGAGCTCTGGGGATTGAGACCTGACGGAACAAACCCGCGTCGCCACATCAAAAAATATCCCGAAAAAAAGCGTGAGCGCTACTACTCGGCAGGCGAGCTGCAATCCATCGGGCGGGTGCTGGCCGAAATGGAAAATGAACATATCGAGTTACCATCCGCCATCGCAGCTGTTCGACTGCTGCTATTTACCGGCTGCAGGCTCAACGAAATTATGAAACTCGAATGGCAGTGGGTCGACCTCGACAATAATGTGTTGAATCTTCCTGACTCCAAAACCGGTGCAAAAACAGTACATCTTGGGCAGGCGGCGGTTGATGTGATTGAGCAAATTGAACGGTACGCTGACAACCCATATGTCATTGTAGGTCGCAATCCCGGTGCCCATCTCACCGACCTCCAGCCGTTCTGGCAACGTGTGCGCGGACGGGCTGGGCTTAAAGATGCACGCATTCATGACTTGCGGCATACTTTTGCCTCGATTGCGGTTAGCAACGGCATGAGCCTCCCAATGATCGGCAAGCTACTTGGGCACACGCAGGTTCAGACGACGGCCCGCTATGCTCATTTGGCGACAGAACCTATTATCGCTGCGGCGAACGACATCACAACTCTCATAGATGAAAGCCTGAAAGCTGCTGAACGATAGGCATCCAATTCATGTCTTAACTCAATATTGAGCGCTTCGATATTAAGTGTTGAGATATGTCCAGTCCAGCACAACCCTATCCCGGCGAGGTATCTCAGCCGCAAGAAATTTTAGCGTTGGCTGAAGAATATCGGCAAGCCGCCACTGCGCTGCGTGGACTACTCAAGACCAAACAGCCTCTTTCAACTGCTCCCTTTCGACTTTGCGCTATTCAAGCGATCGAGCTGTTTCTCAACAGTTTCTTGCTCCAAAACGGAATGAAGCCGAGTGAAATTCGCGCGCTACAGCACGACATGCAAAGACGCGCTGAATTATCTACGAACAACGGCTTGGTGCTACGCAAGAAAACTGCCGACCATCTAAAAACGTTAGCTAACAATCGTGAATACCTGATCTCTCGATACGAACCAGCTATGGTGAATTCCGTTTCTGAAATTAACCGGCTGCTAGCTACGATGGAAGAGGTCGCAAACAAAGTTCAAAAGCAATCCGGTAGCAAGGCCTCAATTCTGATAAATACTGGAATGGCAGCAATTGGGTAGGGAGCGATCATACCGCTGACCTGACAAAGACGGCCACTTTTAGGCCGATTGCGAACAGGCCGCTTTTAGGTGAAATGATCGGATATTAGACGCCCGACTTTCCTCCCAATCAATTTTCTTTCGTACCCACGTCCTATCAGTCTATAAGTACCTCTGAGTAGGCTGGCATTTCTCAATGGCTTGAGCCAAGTTTCATAACGAAGTGCATCTTCGAGAGGGAAAAAGAGCGAAACATTGGCCAACATAGGGGAAGCTACATACCTTTGGGTTGCTGAGACAGTCCTGCGTAAAGTAGGTCGGCCACTACGCGCAGCCGAGCTAGTAGATCGTGGCCTGGATGATCAACTGTTTGATGATCAGGACATTAGTAAGACGCCTCAGAAATCCATGCAGTCGCGGCTGAGCATGGAAATTCTCCGCAACGGTACGGAATCTAAATTTGTCCGAATTGCAAAAGGTCAATTTTTCTTGCGCGACCTTCTCGGCAAGGAGGGCGCCGCCGATAAAGGGCTCGAAGTCTATACCGCCCCACGACGTGAAGCACCACCAAGTTCGGAAAAGGTGTTGGCGATTCACCGAGACAAATATCGCTCGATTTTGGATTTCCAGGGCATCGGCTTGGGCCCGTTTGAGTCGCCAGAGAAGCTTCTCGACCGACGGTTGGTGACGTACCTTCCGCGAACTGAGGCTGAAACCCGTGATGATCTCAAGCAGTTCGTTACATACACGATCGTTCAACACGAGACGAAAATCCTCTCGTTCGTCCGTGGGCAATACAACCGTGCAGCCTCATTTCTGCGAGGCGCGAGGTGCGTTGGCTTTGGTGGTCACGTTACTGACGCCGATCTTTCCCTTTTCACGCAGACCGATTTGGGAATTCGAGCAAACGCAGTTCGTGAGATTGGCGAGGAGATTAATCTGCCCTCTGGGCGCCCGCAGATTGACCCAGAGAAGTTAGAAATTTTGGGCGTCTTAAATGACAATTCCTCAGCGGTTGGTGTCCGTCATTTAGCCATTGTCATGCGATATTGGGTTGAGGATTTTTCTAAATGGGAGAGGCCACAACGAGGAGAGGCGTCCATCAACCGTCTTCGCTGGATTGATACCAGGCATGAGCCACTCAATCTTTCAGACTTTGAGTATTGGTCGCAGCTTTGTATTCGGGAGTTCTATCCCCAAGCTCTTCGCACCACTCCTAGTTACAGAATACAGCGTCAAAACGTGTTTCGAGGCCGTCATATCGCCTGTGTCGTTGGCGCGATTGGCTCGGGCAAGTCCGCAACTACAAATGCGTTAATCGATCGAGCTGGCTACGAACAGATCAACAGCGGTGAGGTGCTGGCTAAGCTAATTGGTATTCCTCCAGTGCCCGCGTCTGATCGAGCTGTCTTTCAAAAGGCGGCGTTCGAATTCATTTCGAAACCAGATGGGCCAAGGAAATTAGCAGCTGCTCTTGATAGCGCCGCGAGGCAAATAGCGGGCGAACGGATCGTCATCGATGGAATTCGTCATCCAGAGACGCTGGCAGAGCTTAAAGAGATGTCGGACGTCCCGTTGGCTCTCATGTACGTCTACACCCCGCCTGATGTCGCATTTGAAATGTATCGGATGCGTGAAGACTATGGTTTGAGGGACATTGATTTTGACTCTTTCGTTGATCTCTATAACGCGCCTGTCGAAGGCCAAGTGAGATACATTATTCAAGACGCCGACGTCATTCTTTATAACTGGATTGGGTTGGTTGAATATGAGAAGGCAATCAATGAGATGCTGGCCAAATTAGGATTGAGACAATGAAAAACGGTGGTTACGATGACGGGTATTCCGCTGTCCCGTGTTTTTGGGGCGAAAGCCCAGGCAGCCTTGTTAAGCTGTTTCTCGACGAACATTCTGTAAGAGGAAATGTCATTCTCGACCTAGGGTGTGGTGAAGGCAAGAACGCGAGTGCGTTCACAGCAGCCGGGGCGGCCGCGATTGCAGTTGACTGTTCGCAGGATGCGATAACGAATGGCAAATCCATATTTAGAAATAGTCCTATTGACTGGCACATCGCAGACGCTACGAGTTTTGCTGCCTCGCAATCTGACGGGACGTATGATGTGGTCGTCGCCTACGGATTGCTACATTGCATGAATTCTGAAGCAGAAGCTGTCGCTTTGATAAATGATGTGCAGCGCCTCACTAAGCCTGAAGGGACGGTGATACTCGTAGCGTTTAACGATCGCTCACAGGACCTCTCAGCTCACCCCGGCTTTGAACCACTGCTAATGCCACATGATTGGTATGCGGGGAAGTTCGGCGGTTGGCACACCCAGGTACTTACAGATACTGATTTGCATGAGACACATCCACACAATGGTATTCCGCATCATCACTCACTGACGCGCCTTATTGCGAAGAAGCCTGCGTAATGGAGTCCTGCCCGCAAGAGCTGAGGTCCCTTTATCGAGCCGGTAGAGTCATTCCTTTCATTGGAGCTGGTGCTTCGATGTCGTTCAAATGGGATTTTCGCGGCGAAGAGGTGACGGGACCATCTTGGCGCGAACTGGTCGATGTGGCCTGCAAAATCATGAAATATCCCGAACCTGACCTCCTCAGGATGCGAGGAAGCGATCTTCAAATTCTGGAGTATTTTAGGCTTACAAAAGGCAGCTTTTCACCACTTACAAACTGGCTTGTTCGACGAATGGATCCGTCTGATGGTGAGCTTGCAGATTCAACACTGCATCAGACTATGGCGTCGCTGGATCAATGCAATCTTTTTTACACCACTAACTACGATGATTTTATAGAACGGTCGCTGCGTCTCTGCGGGCGAGAGGCCGTTGCCATAACCTCCGAGCGAGAAATGATCAGCAATGGGAACATTTCGCAGGTGGTGAAATACCACGGCGACTTTAATCGTCCAGAAGATATGGTTTTATCAGAACGCCACTACTATCGGCGGATGCAATTCGACGGCCCCTTGGACTGGAAGCTGCGCTCAGATTTGCTTAACCGGGTGTTACTGTTCATCGGCTATAGCTTCAATGATATGAACGTAGCGCTACTTTTCGAGCTAATTAATGCGGCTCTTGATACCTTGCCCGACAGTGTCTCCGGTAAGCGCGCCTACATTATTTCCCACAACCCTTCAGATTTCGAGTTTAAGCTGTTCGAGCGGCGGAATGTCACCGTAATCCCGACCTACGGCGATGATCGCACGGCCGCGACGGCCAAGGTTCTTCAGGAAATGTCCGCATGAAACCACCAACGGTCTTTTACGCAACTTCAAGCTCGTTCAAACGCGATGAGATCGCGATCCTTCGGAAAGAGCCGTTGAGCGTAGGACAGAGAGCAGACCCGACGCCAATTGGCGATTACTGTGATTTACAATTCACCAACGTAGCTACCAACGAACCGCTTGAAATATCGTTGAGCAAGATGGTCGACCACAAGGTTCGGTCAGCCTACCGGCAGCTGCTTACGCCTTGCATCGTCGAACATGCTGGCCTCATTTTTGAGGGGCAAGATTCGACAGGATTCCCAGGTGGCCTAACGCAACCGATGTGGGATTCTCTGCAGGCTGAGGGATTTCTCGAAAGAGTTGGCCGCCCGGGGGAGGTCGCCATTGCGCAAGCTGTTGTCGGCTACTGCGATGGCGTTAACGTCTGGACCTTTGTTGGCGAAACAAGAGGAACGCTCGCGACCGAACCGAAGGGGCAAAGGGAATTCTATTGGGATACGATTTTTTGTCCCGACGAATTCGGCGGGAAGACTTACGCTGAAGTGTGCGAACAGCCGGATGGATTGGCTCGCAAACTGACTGTCTCTCAATCAGCGAAGGCTGTGCGACAATTCGTCCAACATCTGAAGGATCATGGCCCTGGCAATCTTTTTGCTAATATACCTTGAGATGCATACCGTTCAGGCACGGGGTCCTACACTTGGTGAAGCCAAACCAACTTGAGCGGCCTGAGGTCCGCTTTTGAGCGGTCGAAGAATGGTCTGCAATGACCGAAATTGGGGCGCAAAGCGGACATAATATCTAGTGCCTGCGATTATCCGAATGTGGGACATTTCCTCCAGTGCTTTTTTTCAAAATTTACCTCGACCATTAAAAATGTTTGCGCTCACCAGTGACCTAAACATACAATTACGATATCAACGTTACCTACAACAAGATTTATCCAGATGAAGTGGTAACTAAAAATGCCCTCACGCCCTAGAGTAGGAGCAAAACCGGAAACGAAGTCCACAAAATCTAAGCCTGCCCGTAAGTCGTTCGCGCCGCGTAATCTTGTGATCATGCTGGACGGAACAGGCAATGAACTGGGGCGCAATCTTTCCAATGTCTTGAAGCTCTACCGCATCGCGCAAAAAAGCCAACAGCAGCTGGTCTATTACAGCCCGGGTGTTGGTACAATCAGCCGGATCAGTCCGTGGCAGCGCTTCCGCCAGAAACTGGTCGGTGTATTGGGTCTCGCCTTTGGCTTTGGGCTCGATGAAAATGTACTCGGCGCTTACCGCTTCCTCGTTGAAAACTATCAAAATGGCGACCGCATCTATTTGTTCGGGTTCAGCCGGGGCGCCTGGACGGCAAGAGTTCTCGCCGGGTTCATTCATTTGATCGGGCTACTGGAGCCTGAGCAAATCAATATGAGTGACAGCGCGCTTGGAACTTACAAGAAAGCGGCGAAAGACAATCAGCTTGATCTGGCATGGCACTTTGCCCGCGTGATTGGAGCACGCCGGGTTCCGATCGAGCTTATCGGTCTCTGGGAGACTGTTGCCTCGGTTCTCGTGCCTCGCCCTGACCGGTTCTGGATACCAAGCCTCGAGACATTGCCATATACGCTTCAGAACCCCTCGGTGGCACGGTTCCGGCATGCACTGGCGATTGATGAACGTCGCCGAATGTTCCGCGTCGCAAAGTGGAATGATCCGCAAAAATTCGAACCAAATCCATTCAACAAGAGCATGACTAAGAATCAGGATATCAAGCAGGTCTGGTTTGCAGGCGTCCATTCCGATGTCGGCGGCGGTTATCCGGAGAAAGAAAGCGCCCTGTCCAAATATCCGCTTGTCTGGATGGCCGAAGAGGCCAAGAAAGCAGGACTCAAGATTAGCACCCAGATGCTCAATCATCTAGCTTACGGAAAACCGCGCAAAGGCAGCAAGCATCAATATGAACCGCCCTCACCGACCGGGATGCTTCACAGATCGCTTACGGCCGGCTGGTGGGTGCTGGAGATCATCCCCAAAAATATTAGACACCGGGAGTGGAAGCGCTGGTCGCTACTTTGGCACTATGTCCCTTGGGCGGAACCTCGCCTCATCGGAGAAGCAGAAATCCATCCCTCAGTTGATGAGCGGAAGAACGCATTACCTGTTTACCGCCCCGTAAACGCACCGTAACGATAAGCATGCTGGCGTTTTCCTACACAAACCCTACGCGGTAACCAGACTATATGCGCCCTCCCGATCTTGAAGAGTGGGCCCTCGGACTTTTCGTTTTCCTGCTGGTTTTGCCAATGGCATATTGGTTGATGCGGGCGTTGTTTGCTTTGATACTGGGTTTGTAAAAAGGTATAAGTACCGGCGAATTGGAGTCGACCGATGAGATACAGCAGGCGACATTGCCCTGCCCCAATATTTAGAAGAACATCATCTTTTTTTGGAGATGTCGTATGTCGGTGGACCAAACCAGTCCGATCAAACGGTGCGCAATCTACACAAGAAAAAGCTCGAACCAACGTCTCGATCATGATGTGAACTCTCTAGTGACACAGCGTGAAATCTGCAGCGCGTACATTAAAAGCCAGCAGTATAAAGGTTGGGTAGAGTTGACTGATCGCTATGATGATGGAGGTCATTCAGGCAGCGGATTGGAACGGCCGGCGCTGGCGCAACTGATGCATGACATAGAAGCGGGCAAAGTGGATGCGGTAGTAGTCTACAAAATCGATAGGTTGACGAGGAGTCTGTTTGATTTCGTCCGCTTGATTGAGATTTTTGATCGCCAAAACATAACATTGACCTCGATCTCCCAAGCATTTGATACCTCCGATAGTATGGGGCGTATGATCCTGAACATCCTGCTCACATTCTCACAGTTTGAGCGTGAACTGATTTCCGAACGGACGCGCGATAGTCTCCGCACTCGCAAAAAACACGGATTGGTCCATGGAGGTTTGCCGCCATTTGGCTACATTTCCACTAAAGATGGACTGAGCATCGACAAGGCCGAAGCAGCGATCGTTCGTTTTATATTCAAAAAGTTTCTGCAAACTAGGCGCTACACAGCTGTAATGACGGCTGTGCGAGAAGCTGGATACTGCAGCTCAGTCAAATTGACAAAACAAGGCAATGCTCGTGGTGGAACTCTTATGAGTGCCGGCACGGTATACGGTATAATTCGCAATCCTATTTATGTCGGAGAAATTCGAGGAATAGGCACCACATATAAGGGAATTCATGAACCTATCATCTCACAAGAGGATTGGGAGGCGGCTCAGGCACTGAGCGCCAAGAGAAAAAAACGTCCTGCTGATGCTAGGGACACAAAACATTTCTTGGCCGGATTATTGTGGGATGATCTCGGACGCAAGATGCGGTTGGATCTTAACTGGCATCGAGGCAAGACCTACTGCGCATATGTGTCAAGCAATGCATATTGGTCCCAACGAGAATATCGCCGTGCTTATCGCTGTAACGCAGACAATCTGGACACGCTCATTTTTGCGTCGGTCTGTGATTTTTTTAGCGATCGGGGCAGGCTCCGAAGCGCACTCAAAGGCCTCGGGGTTTATGATGACGAACTGCATGAATTGTCTACGCGAGGCAAAGCAGCCGCCATACGTCTTAACAATACACCATCGGAAAAGTTGGAAGAGCTGTTTGCGGCACTAATTTATAAGATTGAAGTAGGTGAGGAGAGACTAGCAATCTACGTCCGATCGCTGGAATTGCGGCGATTCCTGCTTTGGGATAACAACTCTATCTTTCGAGGGCGACCAGCTGATTGGCCATGCAGCGACACCCGTTATGAGTTTGAAGTTGCTGCCCGTACTGTGACGGCAGAACGTTGGCCTTCGCTGCATATCAAACCACAAAGTAACTCGCAGGTAGCCAATCCCGACAAGAAACTCGTGAATTTGGTGCAGCGCGCAAGGAAAGCGCAGCGACTGGTGGAAGAGCATCGAGAGTGGTCGATTGAAGAACTCGCCCACAAACAAAATTGCCGACCCACGTTTTTTGCTCGCCTGATCCGATTGAACTATCTTGCACCGGACATCGTGACGGCCATCCTCGACGGTACTCAGCCTACAACCTTAACGCGCAAAATCGTACTCGAGTCGAATATTCCTACTGACTGGGCTATACAGCGCCAACTATTCGGGTTCTCGGCACCGGAAAGACGGATCGCCCCTCAACAGCTCTTTGGACGGGGAATGTGGCCGACGGCCACAAAGTAGTTCGCGACCTTAAATAGAGCGAAACAGCAAGAGATGTTAGCTGTTTTGCCATGTTTTGAACGCCAATAATTTGCAATTCTGGTCGCCATAACTACGCGACCAGCCTCTGATTGGCTCTGCGTAACTCTCGACTCACCCCCCTAGTGAGATTTCGCTGATTTGCTTTTTTTAGTCCCTCGCCGGTCTTTTCCTGAACGAGCCCAAGGTTTGAAAGCCCCCCCTCCCCGCTTTGATCACGCGATACGGGGTTTGAGAAATCACAGACGGGGTTTGAGGTATTGATGTACGGGGTTTGAAATACACTCAACGCGGGGTTTGAGAAATTAGAACGTTCGCTTATACGTTGATTTACTGGTCTAATTTAGCTCATTTTCGATGTGTAACTTCTTATTCTTAACATATTTAACAGAACTTTAAACGAAGCGGGCATTCAAGGATTAGGTTAGTAGGCTGAGCCAGCCTCTCTAACATTGCGCTGTAGATCGGAGCGGACAAAGCTCTCAAATGCTTGACTTACAGAACGAAGTTCAGTTCCCTTCTCCTCGTTCCATGCAATAAATTTCTTTTTCAAGTCCAGAAGGTTGGCCCCGGGATAACGCTCACTGCACTTTTTCAGAAAATCAGTATCATCGAGTGGGGCATATTTCTGCAAAGTCACTTCATTTAAAAATTCACACTTCTCTATCAGTCTGTTGTCTCGGTGAGTCCGAACAAGCGCGCCGACAAATTCGTGATGCGGATCCGGGCGTATATTAAGCATAGCTTCACCAGCTTTCGACAGTGGCAACCAATCAAGGATATAACCTGGAACTGCTGAAATTGCCAAATCTTTGAGCGATTTCGTGAACTGCGGCAGCCTCTGTTCAGCGCCAAATTTCTGATGCAACGTCGAAATTTTGAAGTTTATTCCGTTCGGCTGCCCATGCGCATGTTTGCGGCAAAGAGAATATAATCGCCGGCCTATTCCAGACCGTATTTTCATGTATGCGGGGTCGACGGCCAACAGGTTTTGAGTGCTGAGTAACTGCCTGTAGAGCCACGGTGAGAGTCGAATTGCCATGCCGCGCGGGAACCGATTATTGTCAGAGTAGATTTTCTTCCATCCGTTAATAAGTCGGATCTCTTGCTGAACACCCTTGGGGCAATGACCTATCGGACCTTTCAAGGTATACCTCGCTGATGAGAGGCGAGACATACAGTTGAATAGATCCTGATAGTCACTGCCTCCGGAATTTCTGTTTGCTGCTTCGAGCAAATTCCGCGGAACAACGTAAACAGTTTTGTCGCAGTCAAACATCTTGCTGTTGGCATCGGCAGCCATAATTTGTCGAAATGCTTCCGACACTATCACAAGGAATATATCCATATCCCACACATGCGGGATATACATTCCCTCACCGCTAGCCGCTCTGAACTCTAGATCGTTTCTAGACCGACAATATGATACGTCTCGAAGGCGTCGCTTGGATGGCACAAAGAATGGGAGCTCTGCAATGTCGCGTGGAATACGCAATTTGTTCGACGCAAGGTTGTCAACTACCCTGCCCTGCAACAGGGCAGTTTCGTAGTCAGAAACAGGGAATGGCTTATGGCCGACTTTAGGAAACGTTGACGCCACCGAGAAGCTCTAAGACAGGAACTCATCACCTTGTCGCTCATATTCTTCAATCTCTGAAATCCGGTACAGGACGCGTCCGCCAATGCGCACGTAATTTGGTCCACTGCGCTCGTAGCGCCAACGCTCTAGGGTTCGCCCACTGATGGACCAGCGAAGACTTAGTTCATGCTGATTAAAAAAGACGGGCGGATTTTTGATTCCAGACATTAGTGAATTCTCCAGGAAAGGTGGAGAGAATTACTAAGTGTGATTGCGCGTTAATAAGAGACAACAAAAGGGTGAGGATTAATATAGGTTTGTGGCTTACTCTAAGGCTTATTTTCGAGGAGCTCCCCTCAATTTAATAGATGCTGGTGCCTTTTCTCGCCATTGGACAGCGAACAAATTGGTGGTGACCTCGTCTGGATTTACTTCATTGGAAAGCTCATTGCGGCACAGATCAAAAGCCTCAGATTGCTTCACTCTGCCCGGTTTCCTTAGTGCGAACTCTGCGATCCATTTATCAACCATACTGCGGATTTTGGGTTTAGTAGATGCTACCAAAACATGATCGCTTTGAAGGGTTGAAATGACAACATTGGAAAACTGCAGAGGATTCGGTCCGTCTACGAATACTTGATTTGTGGGGGCGTAATATCTTGCTGCACTGGCTAAGCGGCTATCGAGGATTTTAAATTCGCTCGTGTCATTAAAGACGCCTTCCAGTTGCCAGATTTCGTCTCTGACTTTCTCCTTAACGCGCTCGAAAATAATGTCGACTAATGGCGATAAATAATAAGAACCGGTCCAATTATCGACAAGTGTCTTCCCTTTAGGACCATCGAAATACCAACTCCTGAACGCGTCCCATTCGTTATCTGATGTAATTTCCTGAAAAGCCTCAGGAAGCGGCGTATTCTTAAATTTTCTCATCTAGTTCTTCGCTTCTGACAAACATGAATGCCCCTTCCAATATTTGTGCCATTTAAGAGCCAAACCGCCCTTGACCATCGCACATGAAATGTCGCCAACCTTGGCTGAACTGCACCAAGCAGCTGTTCGTCTACCCCCTGCCCCGCCTAATGATTGGCAAGACAGTACCGGTCCCTTTATTTGAATGTGACCGTGGGGCCCAATTCCGGTCGGCCGGCCAAGCAATTTAACCAGGCCATCTCTTGCTTCAACGCCGGTTGCGGTGGGACAAGGGTGTCCAGTCCTACAGCTATTGTCAATTTCGCGTGCTGCGATACCAGACAATCTAATTCTCGGTCCTTCTGCGCACCATATCGGACCGTCTCCGTCCCACACAGCGACCGGCGTGCATGTGAAGGCCTGACCGGCCGGGACTACAGAATTCGCTAAAGCGAGGTACACGCTTATCATCATTATCTGGCCCTACCTTGTAGCCGGCGGCTGGTCAAAACGTTGCGGAGGAACTCCATACATTGCCAAATACGCATGAGTTTATGCAGACACCTCACTCGAGGATTTCCATAGCGTCTGCATCAAAGGGCTTTGCGAGACTCACCGCGTCGTCGTAGCCTCCCGATAACCAGCCGCCATAATCGTCAGGTTTAAGGATTACGGGCATGGCTTTGGGATGAACAAGTTCCACCAAGCTATTCGGTTCGCAGGTCAAGAACGCCATGCGCGGACCGGTATGAGTTTCCCGCCATATTCCAGCGAACGAAAACAGCGGCTCATCTTTCAACCCAAACCAGACCTTCTTCTTACTGCCCTTCTTACCTGTCCACTCGCAAAACGCTGTGACAGGACCGAGGCAACGTTGCTGTGGATCGACCAGCATGTTCTTCCAGAAATTACTGGTGAGATTGCGAACATTGGTGATCGGGCGCATTCCTTCTTTCCAGCCGGGCACGCCCCATGTCATGTTTACCAGAGAGTGCCGGCCGCCGGTTGCCGTCAATACCGGAGCTTCTTGATCCGGATAAATCGCGTCGTAGGATGGAATATTCGACCGGCTGCCTTCAAACTCGCCGAAGAGCTTCTTCATCTCGGCCGCAGTTGAGGTCATTCGGTAGAGGTTACACATGGGCGGGGCGGGCCAGGCTAATGCACGGCGGCAGGAGTATCGCGGTCCAGCCGTTGGATTAGGTCGATAATTGCAAGCCAGGCCTGATAGCCTTCCCGGTCGTTCCTCTCTAACATCGCATCAGCTTTGAATGCGGCATGGATAGCTGCTTCGTCTCCGAAATCAGCGTCAAATTTGGAGGCGATTGCCCAGAGTTCCCATTCCGAAAGCTTAGCCATAGAAAACTCCCTAGATTGGCTAGCCGATCAGCACTGCAATAATCAAGGCTGCCCCGACATAGATGAGCATTGATTGAAGTCGCTGTCTGATTTCGTAACTGAGCATAATGGGACGATATGCCTATCGGTTTTTCCTTTCCACATTTTTTTGGCATGCACTTCGCTCCGGCCGCCTGGTCTTCAATTGAAGACAGATGGCATTAATGCACCGGTTGAGATTGGCCGAACGCCTAATTGGGTCAAGATCCGCCAGATAGGTCCAGAAATCATCGAACGGCGACCGGCCGCCGTGTCGCAAGATATGCAAGGAAAACAGCAATGCTACGCGATTGCAGATTATCTTTACGGCCTCCGCATTGCTCCAACACACCTTCGAGCGCAACTAGCGCCATCCAGATGAGCCTGTCTTCGGACACATAACTCATGGTTTACGGCGCAATGCCCAGATGAGCGAGGATATGCTTGCGATAACTGCGGCAAAAGCTGCCACGATTGCACTGTCGATGATAAGCATAAGACACGTCTTCCATGATTCGGAAAATCCTATGTTCTATATTTGTTCTACGTAGGACAGCAGAATCTGGATCGCCGGCCGGCACGGCGATCAAAATGACCAGCAGCCGAAGACTCAAATTTCAAACGTTCTATCACTTCGTCAGTATTCCATATTGTCCGCCTGTCAGCTTCGCGCCCAATTGCCGCCATATCATAGTCGAAAATTGTGCCTAATTGCGGCCATTCCACTCGCGCTGCTTACTCGAGCTCGAATGGCAACAACTGCGTGAGAAGCTGTCGTTTAATGGGTGATGAGCGGAAATATGTTATCAACAGGGAACCAATTGATGAATTGAACGTATTGTCGCTGAGGCCGATATTTGTGAGGATCTGCGGCCATCTCGGTTTGACAAACAATTTCACAGCATCTCGGTACTGATATGCGTTCAAGTAGGTGCGGCACCACAATGCGTCATAAGAATATGATCCCGGCCTTCACCGCAATTTTATCACTGGCCAGTTTGAACGCGACACCCTCTCGTGCTCAAGCGTTGGATAGCCCACAATCTCCAACAGAACCGCGTGCGCCGATCATCGACGATTCCGAATTTGATCGGACGATCCCGGCAATCGACGAAAATCCAGATGCTACGATGGGCAGCGTGGAAGAATGGGATGCCGAACAGCAGAGGCTGGAACGCGAGACACAGCAAGAAGATTCGGAGGATGGTCTGTCGGCTCTGCCTGCACTGCAAGATGCAGATCCGGACGAGTTGATTGCCGATGCGCCGGTCAATGATCCTGAAATCGACGATCCGCTGACACCGATTGAGGGTTTTGATGTCGAGCCATTTGATGAGCGCCAGTATACGGAAGCAGACGACGGCGAGCAAACGGCGTCATTGCGATATGATTATAGGATAGATGGTCTCGAAAGCCTCGACGAAAGCGGGAAGACTCAAGTGCGTCCTGTCAGTGCGGATGATATTCGCAGCCTGTTTGAGGAGCTCTCTGCGCTCGAAGAGGCTGACGGCAAGGCCGCGAACGGCGCAATGGTTTCGGCCCGGATGCAAGAGGACCAGCAATTGCTGGTCGATATCATGACCGGTCAGGGATTTTTTGACGCGTCGGTAAACGGTATGGTCGAGCTTCCCGAGACCGAAGGCGAGAAACTGACCGTTGTACTCCAGGTTGAGCCCGGCAGGCGCTATAATCTCGGCGCGATAATATTCGATGCTGACAGAGTCGTCCCCGAAGACCTGATCACCAAGAATTTCGTACCGAAAACGGGTGAACCAATTGTCGCCGAGCGGGTCTTGGCCGCCGAAGCCAATATTGCAGTGGTTCTGCCACAGGAAGGCTATCCTTTTGCTGAAACCGGCCAGCGAGATATTCTACTCGACCCCGACACTGGCACGGGCGATTATATGCTGCCTGTCAATATTGGCCCACGTAGCAGCTATGGTGAGATAGTCACGAACGGCACAACCGCTTTCGATGCTGACCATATCGCGGTGCT
The DNA here is from genome assembly GCF_013371215.1 of Parasphingorhabdus flavimaris. Classification (GTDB taxonomy): domain Bacteria; phylum Pseudomonadota; class Alphaproteobacteria; order Sphingomonadales; family Sphingomonadaceae; genus Parasphingorhabdus; species Parasphingorhabdus flavimaris. The sequence continues at coordinate 680,481 of NZ_JABWMH010000003.1, read as the reverse complement.
GAGCCGGTTCGAAAAAGGTGCGCTTTACGACAGCCGCATGGTCGACGACCTCCGCAAGGCCTTGGTCGCCACGGGTCTGTTTTCAATTGTATCGGTCAAGCCAACCGCGAGTGGAGAAGCCGCGCCGGACGGGACCGAATATGCGACTATCAATGTCGAGCAGGTAGCAGGGCCACCGCGCACTCTGGCGGGCAGCGCTGGCTATAGTACCGGGCAGGGCTTTCGTGTGGAAGGCAGCTGGACCCATCGCAATCTATTCCCGCCAGAAGGCGCGCTGATCGCGAGCGGAGTGGCAGGAACCCAGGAGCAGGGGGCATCGCTGACTTTCAGGCGCAGCAATGCCGGTCGCCGCGACAGAACGGTCGAACTGGGAATCTCCGCGTTGCACAGTGATTTTGAGGCCTATGAGGCTTTCACCGGAAAGCTGGCCGGGCGCATCTCCTACGACAGCACCCCAATCTGGCAAAAGCGTTTAACCTATAGCTATGGTTTCGAGATTCTCGGCACCAATGAACAAGATTTCAATTTTACTACCGGCGAAAGGGATCGGCGTACTTTTTACGTCGCCGCGCTGCCGGGGCAGGTCACGTTTGATACGACCGACAGTTTGCTTGATCCGACGCAAGGCTTCCGTCTGTCGGCGAAACTATCGCCCGAAGCATCGCTCGGCAGCGGCACGCAAATCTATGGCCGCGGCCTTCTCGAAGGAACCGCATATTTCCAGGTCGATGACGGTATCATCATTGCGGGCCGTACGCGCGTCGGGTCTATCGCTGGCGCGGACCGCGAACTGATCGCACCCTCCAGGCGCTATTATGCCGGCGGTGGCGGATCCGTACGCGGCTTCGGATATCAGGAACTTGGTCCCAAAGACACTGAAGACCGTCCGATTGGCGGGCGCAGCCTGGTCGAAGCGGCGGCGGAAGTCCGTTACCGCTTTGGCGACTACGGAATCGTCGGTTTTGTAGATGCCGGGCAAGTCTACACGAGCTCCACTCCGGGCTTTGACAATTTGCGCTACGGCGTCGGCATAGGCGGGCGCTTTTACACCAATTTCGGACCACTCAGGGTCGATGTTGCCACCCCGATAAACCGGCAACCGGGTGAATCGCGAGTTTCGGTATATATCTCGATCGGACAGGCATTCTGATGGCGGATAACGAAACCATGAGCGAGACAGAGGCTTACGGGCCCTTGACTCATAAAGTTGCGATCTGGTCGGGAGCATTGATCGCGCTGGTTCTGGTGATCCTGATTGCCGGCTATCTCTGGCTGGACAGCAACAGCGGACATCGCTTTGTCGCAAACCAGATTGAGGGCTTCGAGTTCGAAAACGGTATGGAACTGGAGATCGACGAGATCAGCGGTTCCATCTACGGCGAGATGGAAATTGCCGGTCTGAAAATCCGAGATCCGCAAGGTGTTTTCGCCACCGCCGACACCGTCAGAATGGACTGGCGGCCCTTCGCTTTCATTGGCAGTCATGTTGATATTCGCTCGCTAATCATTCCGAAAGCTAGTCTGCTCCGCATGCCTGAATTTTTACCAACAGAGTCCGAGGGGCCCCTGTTGCCCGACCTCGATATAGATGTTGATAGACTGGAAGTCGGAGAGCTGGATATTGCCAAGGTGATAACTGGCGAACGTCACATGCTCAGCCTGTCGGCGGAGGTGAAAATTGCTGATGCCCGCGCGCTTCTAAACGGACGAGCCCGGGCGCTTGCAAGGCCGGGCGTTGCAGGCGGCGACAGTTTGAAATTCAGACTCGACGCCATGCCGGAACAGAATAAGCTCGACCTCGCGCTCAATCTGGATGCTCCGGAAAATGGACTTGTAGCCGGTTTCTCCGGAACTGGTCAGCCGATGAGCCTCGCACTGAACGGCAAGGGAGACTGGGCCAAATGGAACGGTACACTGGAAGGCAAAAGCGGCGAGGACATGCTCGCAGACGTAGCCATATCGGCACGGAACGGTACATTCACAGTGCGCGGCGATGCACGTCCCGGATTATTTGTTTCCGGCCCCGGCCAGAACATGCTCGAGCCAGTCACCCGCATCGACTTTACCGCCGCCGGTGAGGACCGGAAGTTCGACATCAACGGACGGATTGATAGCGACAATTTCGTTTTGGCGACCAACGGTGTGGTTGATCTCGGCAACAACCGGATGCAGGATCTCAACGTCGATTTCCGATTGCTTCAGCCATCGGTAATTGCAGCCAATGTAAATGGCGCCGGCGTCACCGCCAATATGATATTGAACGGTGATTTCGCTGCCCCCGCTATCGCATATACAATCAATGCAGCGCGCATCGGCTTTGATGACACTACGGTGATCGGCTTACGCGCTAGCGGCAATGTAGCGTTGAAAGAGGAGCAGTGGCGCATTCCCTTGCGGGCGCGAGCACAACGGATCGCCGGATTAGACGAAGGCGTCGGCGCGTTGCTCACGAATGTGCGGCTGGACGGCGACTTCGGATATGCCAAAGGCAGACTGCTTTCCGAAAATCTCAAGATTGTTTCAGACCGGATTAACGCAACCGCAGTGATCGTTGCCGATCTCAACCAGGGACTTTATACCGGAGGCCTCAAGGGGCGCATCAACGGCTACCGGGTCGAAAGCGTGGGGGTCTTCAATATCGATAGCGATATCGATCTGAAGTCCGGGAAAAACGGTGCCTTTGTACTGACCGGCACAGTCCGCGCGCGGTCGAGCCAGATATTCAACGAAGGTGCTCGCGAATTTCTCGGCGGCAACAGCCTGATCGTCGCCAAACTATCCTATGACACGGACGGCATCGCGCGGGTCCGCAGTCTGAATGTTGCAGCTCCATCTTTCCGGCTGACCCAAGGCAGTGGCAGCTATACGCCGTCTGGCGGAATCAATTTTGCAGCCAAGGGTATGTCTGACCAATATGGGCCGATCGGCGTAAAAGTCAGCGGCAGCGTGGCCCGCCCGGTTGCCGTAATAGCCGCTGCGCGCCCTGGTTTCGGAGTGGGCATGAATAATGTGGTTGCCACTATCAGGGGCAATGCCAAGGGTTATGCCATCGTCGCCGATGGCAATAGCGATTACGGAGAGTTTGACGCCAATGTCGATATTCTCGCGGGTAGCGGGCCGCTGACGGTCGACGTGAACAGCGGAACCCAGTTTGCCGGAGTCGGTTTGACAGGCCGCATCCGTCAGACCGGAGCCGGTCCATTTTCCGGGCAACTGGCCGCCAGTGGTTCCGGGATAGAGGGGGACGTGATCCTGAGCGCCTTCAGCGGGAAGCAGCGGGCAATCATCGCCGCAACCGCCGTCCAAACCCTATTGCCAGGCCCTGCCAATCTGGCGATCGAGCGGGCCATCATCGATGCCGATATCATTGTTTACGACCAGCCGCAGGTTGTTGCCGATGTCCAGATCCAGGGCCTGCAAATGCAAGATCTGCAAATTGCTGCCGCGCGGGCAAAAATCGATTATCTTGGCGGACAAGGCACAGCGAAAATCATGGCGGAGGGCCGAAATCAGGTTCCATTCCGTTTTGCGGCCAACGCCGTCCTCGATCCCGAGCTTTGGCGAGTGGCGCTTGACGGCCGGGCCAACGGCGTTGAATTTAAAACCCGCAAAGCCGCGCGAATCATCCCCGGGCGCGACAAATATAGCCTGCTCCCCACGACCATCGACTTGTCGAAAGGCAGCATTCAGTTGGCGGGCGATTACGGGCGCGGCCTCAATATTCAAAGCCGGTTGAACAACGTCAACCTGGCGCTGATCAATCCGATGATGCCCGGTCTTGGTCTCGGGGGAATAGCGACGGGTAGCCTCGATTTTTCCCAAAGCTCGCCCAGCGCCTTTCCGGAAGCGGACGCGCGCCTGCGGATCGACAATTTTACCCGCACCAGCCTGGCGTCGGTATCGCAGCCGGTGGATCTGCACTTTGTCGGACGGCTGCTCGCTGATGGCGGCAATGCTCGTGCGATATTCCGGCGCAGGGGTGCTGCTATTGGCCGGATGCATGTAAACCTGACGCCGCTTCCACCTGCTGCCGGATCATGGACGACGCGGTTGCTTGCCGCGCCGCTATCCGGCGGCCTGCGCTATAATGGACCGGCGAGTACCTTATTCTCTCTCGCGGCGCTTCCCGATCAGGATCTGCGGGGCCCTATCGGCGTGGCGGCAGACTTCTCCGGTCGAGTGCAGTCACCGGTACTGACCGGTGTGGTTCGGGCGAACAAGCTGGTTTACGAAAACAACGCCTACGGCACCCGCCTGACCAATATGAAGATAAATGGCAACTTCACCAACGACCGTTTGGAGGTGACCGAGTTGACCGCCAATGCCGGAGACGGAACAATCAGCGGCAAGGGTTTTGTGTCGTTGAGTTCCGCCAAGGGCTATCCGCTGCAATTGGCACTCGATCTGGACAATGCAACGCTTGCAAAAGGCAGCGATCTTGCCGCATCGGCCACCGGCGAAATCCAGCTGGTCAACAATTCGACCACCCCTGCGACGATCCGTGGCCGTATTCGCCTGCCCGAAACGCGCTACAAGATCGTGTATGAAGGATCGACGAAAGTCGCGACCCTGACCGGAGTGCGGCGCAAGCCTGCTCTGGGTCGCAAGAAAATCACCGGCGATGCGGAACCGATCAGCGGGGTGCCCGGCAACTGGAAGCTGGACATCGATCTGATCGCCGACAACCAGATTTATGTCAGCGGGATGGGGCTCGATTCCGAATGGTCCGCCGATATCAAGGTGCGCGGCACCACCGGCAAGCCTGTGCTGACCGGTGGTATTGACCTGATCCGCGGAACGCTGGGCTTTGCCGGTCGGTCTTTCGATCTGGAATCAGGGCGCCTGCGCTTCAATGGCGGTTCGATGACCAACCCGACGTTACTGCTGACAGCCAGTGGTGAAGTGGATGACGTGAACATCAACGTCAACATCACGGGCAGCGCCGAGAACCCGGAAATCGCGTTCAGTTCGACACCCGGCTTGCCGCAGGACGAGATTATGGCGCGCATATTATTTGGTAATTCGATCGGCGAACTGACACCTATCCAGGCCGTGCAACTGGCATCGTCCCTCAACGGATTGCGTGGCGGTGGTGGCGGCCTCAATCCGCTTGGTGTGCTGCAGTCGTCGGTGGGCATCGATCGCCTGCGCATATTGGGTGCAGACAAGGACACGGGCCGCAGCACATCAATTGCCGCCGGGCAATATATAACCAATGACGTCTATGTCGAGATCGTGACCGATGCGCGCGGCTATACGGCGACACAGCTGGAAATCAGCCTGACGCCTGCGCTGTCGGTGCTGAGTTCGGTCGGCAGCTTTGGCGGTTCGAACGTCAACCTGCGATACCGGAAGGACTATTGATGGGGCGACAGATAATATTGCTGGCAATCTCGATATTATCGTTGAGCGCTTGCGAGAAAGATTTTGACGAAAAATATCAGGACAATCTCGATCAGCTGAATGAAGAAGCCCAGAGAATCGAGGCCGGCGTCAACGAACATCTGGCCGAGGGACGCAAGGCGGATAAGGCGATCGAGTCTGCAGGACAACCGGTCGAAGCAATCCAAGAGGAAAACGGGGCGACCCAATGAGCGCTGAGCATGGCGATGACAAAGTGCAATCCGGCGAGGTTCATCAAGATTCCAGTCCGCACGATATCGAGGCGCGGACTCCGGGCGCGACGGCCCGAACACCGCTCCATTTCCCGCCAAAAGCATGGTGGGCGATACTGAAGCGCCTATATGTGATGAACGACTTTCACAATCTGCCCTTGCTGTCGGCCGGCGTTGCGTTTTTTGCTTTTCTCGCCTTCGTGCCACTGATCGCCGTCATCGTACTGCTCTACGGCCTCGTCGGTGACCCCGATACGGTCACCAACAGCATCGAACAATTGTCTGCCATCCTACCCACTGCCGTGCTTACCATCCTGCGCGAGCAGATGCTGTCGGTCGTCAACACGAACAAGGCCGCGCAGGGCCTCGGCCTGGCGCTTGCCTTGTTTGTCTCGACCTATGGCGCGACGCGAGCGGCAAATGCGATGATGAAAGCGCTCAATATCATCTACGAAGAACATGAATCGCGTAATATTTTCATGACGACACTGGTTGGCGCGCAGATTACCATCGGCATGGCGGGGGTCGCGATTGTCGGCCTGACCGCAATCTCGCTATTCACCTATATCAGCAATTTCCTGCAGGGCTATCTTGGCGATAGTGTGCTGGTCTTTCTGAAGCTGGCGATCTGGCTGACGGCGGGATTTCTGGTCAGCCTGACCTTTGGCTTGTTCTTTCGCTATGCACCCGACCGCCGCCCCGCAAAATGGCGCTGGCTCTCGCTGGGGTCGGTAGTGGCAACTCTGCTCTGGTTATTGATCACCGTAGGCTTCGGCTATTATGCCGCCAATGTCAGCGATTATAACGCGACTTACGGATCGCTCGCTGCGGTGGTTATTTTTCTTATGTGGCTGTTCCTCTCGGCATATTCCGTATTGATCGGTGCCGAAATAAATGCGGAAATCGAACGGCAGACGTTCGAGGATTCGACGACCGGAAAAGACAGGCCGATCGGCGAGCGCGGCGCGGTCATGGCAGATACCATCCTTCTCGGCGAAGCCAGCCGCAAAATTCTTGAAAAGAAGCAACGCCGACGCGCGGACCGGCTCGCTCGGAAGCTAGCAAGCGAAGATGTGAACGATGCCGGTAGCCGATAGATACATGGGTTCGCCGACATCGGTGGCTATCATGGCTCACCAATATCCGCCTTATTGAAGATTTCCATGAACAGAAGGCCTGCTAACAGCTAAGCGCTGAAACCGACCTTGGATCGCATGATTTGCTGCTTCCCAACCAATTTTGTGATGATGAAACGCGCCGATCGAGTTCAGGCAATGGCCGCTCACATGAACAACCGTCTGCCCTCGGAATGACAACACTTCGGCGCGAAGCGGACATAGGATTGGATTGCTGCGAAGGACCGCTCCTGGGGCGTTAGCCGAAGGTCCGCTTTCCACCGCCCAGCATCCAATAGCGGACCGTCCGCAAACGGCCCAATTGCGGTCGATCCGAAATGCGCCCAATTGCGGTCATGACCGCGGTAGAAGATTGTGCATGATAGCAGCCATTCCAAGCTCACTATTTACTCGAGTTCAGACGGCAACAAATGAGTCGGAATCGGTCTGTCCGGTTTTTAGCACCAACGAGGAAAGGAGCCGCTTCGATTGGTATCTTAACGATAGTTTGATCGTTCATGTTGCACCTGCGAACATAAAGGCGTTAGACTGGCTAAAGTCACTTCCGCAATCGGAGTCGCAATTGCGTATCGCTGTAATCGATGAAAACCCCGTTCGCGCGGCCATAATTGAAGACGGGCTTGCCGAAGTGGGTGAGCGCGATGTTTTTGTGATTTCGGAGCGTTCGGGGATGGCGCGCGCGATTGAAACGATAGACCCCGATGTTATCCTGATCGACCTGGGCAATCCGTCCCGCGACATGCTTGAGGAGTATTTTGCCGTCAGCCGTGCGGTTTCGCGACCAATCGCCATGTTTGTGGAGCAATCCGATGACGACACGATTGCCGCGGCCATTGATGCCGGGGTTTCGGCCTATATTGTTGATGGCCTGTCACAACGCCGCATGAAGCCGATCCTTGATTTGGCGGTAAGGCGATTTCAGGCATTTTCGCGGTTGCAAGCCGAACTGAAGGAGGCACGCGATGCGCTGTCCGACCGAACGATTGTCGATAAAGCCAAAAAAATACTGATCCAGAAGCGGAAGATCAGCGAGCCGGAAGCCCACAAACTGCTGCGCGATCATGCCATGAACAGCAACAAACGAATGGCTGAGGTGGCCGAAGCAATCGTCATGGCCGAACAATTATTAGGGGGCGGCCTGTGAGCATTGATCAAATGAATATCGGGTTCCTGCCACTGGTGGACGCGGCTTTACCGATTCTGGCCCAGGAGCATGGCTTTGCCGAAGAACAGGGGCTTCATTTAAACTTCATTCGGGACGTCAGCTGGGCATCGGTACTGGACCGGCTGCTCTACGGCCACACCGACGCCGCCCATTTGCTCGCGCCGCTTGCGATTGCTACCACGCTGGGACGGGGCCGACCGGCCAAGGCACTGGCCGTTCCGTTCGTCCTGAGCCTCAACGGTAACGCAATTACAATGTCCCACGCGCTGGCCGACAAGGTAGCGCCAGCCGGTATGCTCGGTGATCCGGTCTCCGTCGGCGAAAGGCTGAAGAGCGAAGTTGCGAAACGTGCGGCGGCAGGAAATCGCATACGATTTGGTGTCGTGCACCGTTATTCCGGTCACAATTACAAGCTGCGTTACTGGCTTGCCCAATGCGGGATCGCCCCTGATACCGACGTTGATATTGTGACTATTGCGCCGCCGTTCGCTGCCGATGCGCTGGCCAATGCCGAGGTTGACGGAATATGTGTCGGCGAGCCGTGGAACAGTGTCGCCGTCGAGCGCGGCGTAGGTCGTATCGTTCTGGTCACGGCGCAAATCTGGCGGCGCGGCGTTGAAAAGGTGCTGGCCATGCCGGCCGAAAAGCTTGATGATGATCGGGACAAGATTGAACGTCTGGTTCGAGCGCTGCATTTTGCCGCCAGACATTTTGTTGATCCGGCAAATTGGGATACCAATGCCGAGATACTTGCCCGCAAGGATTATCTCGATGGCTCGGCGAAGCTGATAAACCGGGCGATATCGGACCGGATCATGCTGACCGCGGGTGCGCGGCCACTTGATGTACCCGATTTCATGTTCCAGTATCGGGAGGCTGCGAATTTCCCGTGGAAAAGTCAGGCGGCATGGCTCTATTCGCAAATGCTGCGCTGGGATCATCTAACCTATAATGCGGAGGATCAGTTGCGCGCCGAGGAGGTTTTCCGGCCCAATGTCTATCGTACGGCGTTAAAGGGACTGGATACCCCGATACCTGGTGCCAATGCCAAACTGGAAGGCAGCGTAACCGGTAGCTTGCCGGTCGGTTCGACTCAGGGGCGGTTGACATTGGGGGCCAATCCGTTTTTTGACGGTCGTGTTTTTGATCCGATGGAAGTCGGAAACTACCTGGATTCATTGCCAAAACTCTAGATTTTGCTGCAACGCAATATTTTGACTTGCCTTTTTAGATCTGCTGATGGTATTTGATTCGGGTCGGGAAAATCCTCGGCAGTATATTTACCGGTTTGTCCAATGACGGGCAAACGCATGGTAGAACGATCTACAATCGAATAGGCAATGTCGCCGCCCAAGCCAGTCTGAAGGACTGTCGCTTGAGGCGGTTTTTTTGTGTGTTTTTTTCGTTCCACCCTTGCGTTGTCCGGCAATAAAAAAGGGATTGAGCAATGAAATCGAACCGCCGCAATTTTCTTCTCATGGCTGTCTGTGCAGTGTCTTTGTCGGCCTGCGGAAGCGGCGGCGACAGCTCGTCAAACAGCGGCGAATCAGTCAAGCCTTCAACCGTCGACGGGGCGATTGAAAAGCCGTCCCTGAAGCTGGGTTTCATCAAGCTCACCGATATGGCGCCGCTGGCTATAGCTAAGGAAAAGGGGTTTTTCGCGGAAGAAGGATTGAACGTCACTCTTGAACCGCAGGCCAACTGGAAAGTGCTGCTGGACGGCGTGATTGGCGGACAGCTTGACGGCGCGCATATGCTGGCTGGCCAGCCACTCGCGGCAACGATTGGCTATGGCACGAAGGCTGATCTCATCGCTCCGCTCTCGCTTGATCTCAATGGCAATGCGATCACCCTTTCCAACAGGGTCTGGGACCAGATTGAGCCGGACTTGAAGAAAAATGCCGACGGGAAACCCGTGCATCCGATCAGCGCTTCCGTCCTGAAGCCGGTTATCGCTAGCTACAAGGAGCAGGGTAAGCAGTTTAAAATGGGAATGGTTTTCCCGGTTTCCACGCATAATTATGAATTGCGTTACTGGCTGGCGGCTGGCGGTATCGAACCGGGCTATTACACGCCCGGCGACGTCGGTGGTACGGTTGGTGCGCAGGCGGCTTTGTCTGTAACGCCCCCGCCGCAGATGCCCGCCACGATGGAAGCCGGTACGATTGACGGCTATTGCGTCGGCGAGCCCTGGAACCAGGCCGCCGTACAAAAGAAAATCGGTGTTCCGGTGATTACCGACGATGAGATCTGGAAAAAGAACCCGGAAAAAGTCCTCGGCCTGCGTGAAGATTTCGCCGAGAAATATCCTGCCACTACAGCCGCCATGCTGCGCGCTATTATCAAGGCCCAGCAATGGCTGGATGTTGATGGTGGCAAGAACCGTGCAGAGGCGGTGAAAATCCTGGCGCGATCCAATTATGTGGGCGCGGACGAAGCCGTAATCGGCGCGTCGATGACCGGTCAGTTTACCTTCCAGGCTGGTGACACGCGGCCCGCGCCCGACTTTAACATCTTCTTCAACGACTATGCGGGCTATCCCTTCTACTCCGACGCGATCTGGTATCTCACGCAGATGCGGCGCTGGGGCCAGATTGCCGATGACCAGAGTGATCAATGGTATTTCGAGACAGCGAAGGCTGTCTATCGGCCGGACCTATATCTCGCGGCAGCAAGGAAACTGGCAGACGAAGGCGCGATCCCTGCAGATAGTATCCCGGAAACCGACGGTTTCAAGGACCAGCAATCGGGCTTTATCGACGGCATCGTCTATGACGGCAAAGCGCCCAATGCCTATCTGGCGAAATTCCCTATCGGATTGAAAAAAGGTCAAAAAGTGACCGCTTCCGGCGTCAATTAAGCTTCTGATGAATAAAGGAAACAAAGACATGGCGACCGTCATTGTAGATAAGGTTCACAGCGATAATGGCGGGGTTTCTCCGGCAAAAGGGAAGGCTGGCGTTGCAGATGTTTCGGTCGATCCGGTAACATCCACAAAACCGAGCCCCAAGGCTGGAAAAAGCTCGCCGATCGACTCAAAGAAAATTGTCGGATGGCTGAAAGGTCTTGCGGCTCCGACTATAGGGATATTGGCTTTTCTCGCCTTATGGGCCGCGCTGGCACCGCAGGTGGACACGTCGCTCGGCAGCCTTCCGGGGCCGGTCGAAGTCTCCGCCCAAGGGGTTGCTCTTTTTGACGAATGGTCCGCCGCACAAGACCAGAAAGCAGAATTTTATGCGGCGCAGGATGCCCGCAATGAAGCGGCAATTGCCAGTGGTGGCGAAACGCGGAATTTTGAATATAGCGGTTCCCCAACTTTTCTGGATCAGATCTGGACATCTTTGGCGACGGTTGCTCTGGGCTTTTTTCTGGCGACAATCATTGCCGTCCCGCTCGGCCTGATCTGCGGTCTTTCGAAAACATTCAATGCCGCGATCAACCCGATCGTACAGATCATGAAGCCGGTCAGTCCGCTGGCATGGCTTCCGATTGTCACCATGGTGATTTCGGCGACGATGACCGATCCGGATCCGACCTTACCAAAAAGCTTTGTAATTTCCGCGATCGTCGTGATGCTTTGTTCGCTCTGGTCGACGCTGATCAATACCGCCATCGGCGCGGCATCCATCGACAAGGATTTGATGAACGTCGGCAAAGTGCTTCGGCTTGGCTGGTTTGCCAAACTCACTCGTCTGGTCCTGCCCTCGGCGCTCCCGTATATTTTTACCGGCATGCGCCTGTCGCTTGGCGTGGGCTGGATGGTTCTGATCGCCGCCGAAATGCTCGCGCAAAATCCGGGTCTCGGCAAGTTCGTCTGGGACGAGTTTCAGAATGGATCCAGCCAGTCGCTCGCCCGGATAATGTTCGCGGTCATCGTGATCGGCCTGATCGGCTTCTTGCTCGACCGGATCATGATGCTTCTGCAAAATTTCGCCAGTCGCAATCGTACGGTTTGAGGGAAAAGATATGACCAATGCCCCGCCCATATTATCCCTGAAAAACGTCAGCAAATCCTTTGTTGACGGATCGGGAACCCGGACAGACGTACTCGACAATATCAGCCTCGATGTAGCCGAGGGAGAGTTTATCGCCATTCTGGGTTTTTCCGGTGCTGGCAAAACCACCTTGATAAATTGCATTGCCGGACTGGCCGAAGCCGATAGCGGCAAAGTGCTGGTCAAGGGCGAGCCGTGCAAGGGGCCTGGAAAGGATCGCGGCCTGGTCTTCCAGAGCTATTCGCTGTTCCCTTGGCTGAGCGTTGAAGCCAATGTCGCTCTGGCGGTCGATGCGGTGCATCAGGACAAATCGAAAGAAGAGCGCGCGGCACTGGTAAAGCAGAAGATCGAACTGGTTGGCTTGGATCACGCAATGGACCGCAAGCCAGCTCAGCTGTCGGGAGGCATGCGGCAGCGCGTCGCGGTTGCGCGTGCCCTTGCGATGGAGCCTGAAATCCTGCTGATGGACGAGCCTTTGTCAGCGCTCGATGCCTTGACCCGGGCAAAATTGCAGGACGAGATCGAGCGCATCCGTAAGCACGAAAAGCGCACGATTGTTCTGGTCACCAATGATGTCGATGAAGCGCTGCTACTCGCCGACCGCGTCGCCATCCTGACTCCGGCCCCTTCGGCAACCATCGGCAAGATATTCGATGTCAATATCGAGCGCCCCCGGCAGCGCGAAGCGATGAATGAAGATGCGGCCTATAAAACCCTGCGCAATACGATCGTTGGCTACCTTGATATATTGAGCAGCGATCAAAAAGCGGTTGCCTCAGAGTCCGCGGATCTGCCGGATATCACGCCCCTGGACCTTTCAGGCGCGCAAGAAGGCAAAAAGACAACCTTGCCGCAGGCCTATCTCGATGCAGCCCAAAGTCCGATCACGACGCGCTATCTCGAATTTTTCAAGCTCAAGAAAATCTACCCAACGCCCAAAGGCCCGCTGACGGTTGTCGAGGACGTGAATATCCTGATGGACAAGGGCGAATTTATTTCGCTGATCGGCCATTCTGGTTGCGGCAAATCCACCGTGCTCACAATGGCTGCCGGATTGAACGAGATCAGCGATGGCGGGATTGTTCTGGACGGACGCGAAATTGACGTCGCCGGTCCCGACAAGGCGGTCGTTTTCCAGGCCCCCTCATTGATGCCGTGGCTGACCGCCCGGCAGAATGTCGCTCTTGGCGTGGAACGGGTTTATCCGCATACGTCGCGATCGGAACGCAAGGACATTATCGAATATTATCTGGACCGCGTGGGCCTTGGCGATGCGATGGACAAAATGGCCGCCGACATGTCGAACGGCATGCGCCAGAGAGTTGGCATTGCGCGCGCTTTCGCCTTGTCACCCAAATTGCTGCTGCTCGATGAGCCGTTTGGCATGCTCGACAGCCTCACCCGCTGGGATCTCCAGGATGTCTTGATCGAGGTTTGGAACCGCACGAAAGTCACTGCCATCATGGTCACCCATGACGTGGACGAGGCCATATTGCTTGCCGACCGGGTCGTGATGATGACCAATGGCCCGCAGGCCACCATCGGCAAGATACTTGATGTCGATCTGCCACGGCCGCGCGACCGCAAGGCGCTGCTCGAACATCCGAAATTCTATGCCTACCGGCAGGAGGTTCTGCAGTTCCTCGCCGAATATGAACATGGAAATCCGAACAAAAGCACGCAGCAAGAAGCAGCTTGAGCGAAAAGGTGTTGGTCAAAAATATGACAATTTCAGAGGGTAAAATGAAAAAGATAAAACTGGTTGCCTATCTATCATTATCCGCTGCAATCGCAGCAACACCATCCTTTGCCTTTGCGGCACCGGGTGATCCGGTGGTCGTAGCGGAAGGGTTGACACTGGACCCGATTTTCGACGCGCGTCTCGCTTATGAGCATGTTGACCAACCGGCAACCGACGCGGACTCCCTGACATTGCGGACACGGGCCGGAATAGAATTGGCCAGCGATTTCGGGCTTTCCTTTCTGGTCGAGACTGAAGCGACGCTGGGCATCATTAATGATTATAACGACACCAATATAGGCAATGGCGTCGAAGCTTTTTCGGTCGTTGCCGACCCGGAAAATATCGAACTGAACCGCATCCAGCTGAAGTTCTCCAAAAAAGATATGGGCAGTCTCACTGTCGGGCGTCAACGGCTCAACATTGATGACCAGCGTTTTGTCGGTAGTGTTGGCTGGCGGCAGAATGAACAAACTTTTGACGCCGTCAGCGGATCTGTAACAGCGCTGAAACCACTGACATTAGAAGCCACGTACGCGATTTCCCAGCGCACCATATTTGGCGCGGATGCCGGAACGCGGGAGGCCTTTGACGGAAATTTTATATTTTTGGGCGCTGGCGCAAATCTTGGCCCGCTTAATTTGAAGGGCTTTGCCTATTTGCTCGATTTTGACGCAGGCCAGCCGGTTTCGCTCAGTTCCAGCGCGACATACGGTTTGCGGGCTACCGCAAAGCTTCCGATAGTCGAGGATTTCACACTGGATCTCGCAGGCAGCTATGCCGTGCAAGAGGATTATAAAGCCAACCCAAACAATTATTCCGTCGATTATGTTGCCGGTTCCATCGGCACCGCCGTTGCCGGCTTTGGTTTGACGCTGGGATACGAGAGCCTGGGCAGCGATGGTTTGGGAAATCGATTTCAGACCCCCCTCGCCACGCTGCACAAGTTCAACGGTTGGGCCGATGTTTTTCTCAGCACGCCGCCAGCGGGTCTGGAAGACAAATATGTCAGCATAGCCAAGAAATTCGATCTGCTTGGCGGCATCACAGCGAGTGCGGCCTATCACGACTTCAGCAGCGACATCGGCAGCATCGATTATGGCACCGAATTTGACGCGGCTCTCAACTTCAAAATTAATGTCATCAGCGTCGGTCTCAAATACGCCAACTACAACGCCGACAGTTATGCCGTCGATACCGAGAAATTCTGGCTGCGGCTGGGATATAGTTTCTAACAACTGGAATTTGTAAATGAACGCACCGGTTACAATAGATGATAAGCAGGAACATGCTTCCCCTCATGAGCGCGAACGTCTCGTTGTTATAGGCAATGGCATGGCGGGTTGTCGCGCGGTGGAAGAAATCCTTTCCCGCGATGCGGACCGCTACGCCATCACCATTTTCGGAGCTGAGCCCCGTGTCAATTACGACCGGATCATGCTGTCACCGGTGCTGGCCGGCGACAAGAGCTTTGAAGAAATCATCATCAATGATCAAAGCTGGTATGATGATAACGGCATAGAATTGGTTAGCGGCGATGCTGTCATCGCGATCAAACGCGAAGCCAGAGAGGTGGTCAGTGCTTCGGGCCGGGTGACGCCTTATGATCGGCTGCTGATTGCCACAGGGTCCGATCCGTTCATCATTCCGGTACCGGGACACAAGCTGTCGGGTGTTATCACATTTCGCGATCTCGACGATGTCGACAAGATGCTGACAGCAGCAGAGACCGGCGGTCATGCCGTCGTGATCGGCGGCGGTCTGCTGGGATTGGAAGCGGCGCACGGTCTCTCCCTGCGCGGGATGAAGGTCACCGTCTTGCATTTGATGCCGACCCTGATGGAGCGGCAGCTGGATGAAGCGGCAGGTTTCCTGTTGAGAAGCGAACTCGAACGGCGCGGGCAAACCATCATTACCCAGGCCGATACCGCCGAAATAATGGGTGATAGCCATGTCACCGGCGTAAAGCTGAAGGACGGGACCGAAATCGACGCTGACCTTGTCGTCATGGCCGTCGGGATCAAGCCGTCTGTCAATCTTGCAAAAACGGCTGAACTGGAAGTCGAGCGCGGCATCGTCGTGGACGACGATATGGTCACCAGCGATCCGGCGATATTGGCGGTCGGAGAATGCGTGCAGCATCGTGGCGCCTGTTACGGGCTGGTCGCACCTCTGTGGGAAATGTGCCGGGCTCTTGCGGATTTCATGACCAGCGATCCATCCGGATATGTCGGTTCGGTCACCGCGACCAAGCTGAAAGTGTCCGGGATCAATCTGTTCTCCGCTGGCGATTTCTCTGGTGGCGACGACACCGAAGACATCGTCATGCGCGACGCGTCCCGCGGGGTTTACAAGCGGGTTGTGGTGAAGGGAGACCGCTTGATCGGAGCCGTGCTGTACGGAGACACGGCAGACGGCAGCTGGTATTTTGATCTTCTGAAACGCCAGGAAGACATATCCGATATCCGCGAAGCGCTTATTTTCGGCCAGGCTTTTGCTTCGGGAGGGGCCACGCTGGACCCTGATAGCGCCGTTGCAGCATTGTCCCTTGACGCAGAAATCTGCGGCTGCAACGGCGTAACCAAGGGACAGGTGGTCGCGTGCATCGATGGTGGAGCCAATGACCTCGATAGCGTTCGGGCCGGTTGCAAGGCCTCCGCCAGTTGCGGTTCCTGTACCGGCCTTGTGGAAAGCTTGCTGAGCATCTCGCTCGGCGAAGATTATGGCGGCGCACGGACGGTCACACCAATGTGCCAGTGCACCAGTTTCACCCACGAGGATGTACGGCGCAATATCCTTGAAAAAGAGCTGAAATCCATTCCGCAGGTAATGCAGGAACTGCACTGGACCACGCCCGATGGTTGCGCTTCCTGTCGTCCGGCGCTCAATTATTATCTTCTATGTGCCTGGCCCACCGAACATGAGGAAGACCCGCAAAGCCGGTTCGTCAACGAGCGGATGCATGCCAATATCCAGAAAGACGGCACCTACTCGGTGGTTCCCAGAATGTGGGGCGGGATTACCACGCCCAACGAACTTCGGGCAATTGCCGATGCTGCTGACAAATATGAAGCGCGGCTGGTCAAGGTCACCGGCGGGCAGCGGCTTGATATATTCGGTATCAAGAAAGAGGATCTGCCCTCGATCTGGGCCGACCTGAACGCCGCCGGCATGGTTTCCGGCCATGCTTATGGCAAGGCGCTGCGCACCGTAAAAACCTGCGTCGGTAGCGAATGGTGCCGCTTTGGTACGCAGGACTCGACCGGTCTGGGGATCAAGGCCGAACAGATGACCTGGGGCAGCTGGATGCCCCATAAATTCAAGATCGCCGTGTCGGGCTGTCCGCGCAATTGTGCAGAGGCATCGATCAAAGATCTCGGGATCATCTGTGTCGACAGCGGTTATGAGCTGAGCGTTGGCGGCAATGGCGGCATCCATCTGCGCGGGACCGACTTCCTGTGCAAGGCCGAAACCGAAGAGGCTGCGCTCGAATATATTGCTGCTTTCGTCCAGCTGTATCGCGAGGAAGCCCGCTATCTGGATCGTACGGCGCCATGGGTCGAACGGGTCGGTATGGACTATATCAAGGGCCGTATTGTTGAAGATGAGCCTGGACGCAAGGCGCTGCAGGAACGTTTTCTGTTTGCCCAGTCGGTGCATCAGAAAGATCCCTGGGCCGAGCGCGTCGCCGGTGCGGAAAGCCACTTGCACAAGCATATCGCCGAGATCCGGCCCTTTGCAATTCTGGAGCCTGCATGATGGTTGAAGCAAAATGGATTGATATCGGACCCGTAGAGCAGCTGCCTGCCCTGGGAGCACGGACCCTGCCGGTGCAAGGTGGCCAGGAAATAGCGATATTCCGCACCGCCACCGGCAGCATACATGCTTTGGCAAACAAATGTCCGCACAAAGACGGACCGCTGAGCCAGGGCATGGTGCACGACACCAGCGTTACATGTCCGCTACATAACTGGCGCATTTCCTTGCTGACAGGCGAAGCATTGGGCGAAGATAAAGGCTGCGTCCCCGTCATTCCGGTAAAGGTTGATGCAGGCCGGATCTATATCGAACGCGTTGCCGCTTTGGCCGGGGTAGCGTGACAAAAATTTGCACCACTTGCCCCTATTGTGGCGTCGGTTGCGGTATAAAAGCCGAAATCACCGGAGACCGTGAGGTCATTATCAAGGGTGACGAGGAGCATCCGGCAAATTTCGGACGGCTATGTTCCAAGGGCACGCACTTGGCGGAAACAGTGAGCCTGGAAGGGCGCCTGCTTTATCCGGAAATTGGCGGCGAGCGAGTAGAATGGGCCAATGCGCTCGATCTGGTGGCAAAGCGCCTTGCCGATACGGTGCGCGAACATGGCCCGGACAGCGTTGCATTCTATGTCTCCGGCCAATTGCTGACCGAGGATTATTATGTCGCCAACAAGCTGATGAAAGGCTTTATCGGCAGCGCCAATATCGACACCAACAGCCGCCTGTGCATGGCCAGCGCGGTTGCCGCCCATGTGCGGGCCTTTGGCGAAGATGTGGTGCCCTGCAGCTATGATGATCTGGAAGCAGCCGATCTCATCCTGCTGGTCGGGTCGAACACCGCCTGGTGTCATCCGGTGATCTGGCAGCGCATCGAAAAGGCCCGCAGCGAACGCGGAACGAAACTGGTGGTTATTGATCCGCGCCGCACCGAAACAGCCGAATGTGCCGATCTCCATTTACCCATCGCGCTCGACGGGGACGTGGTCTTGTTCAACGCCTTGCTCGCCGAGATGATGACAAGGGGATTGCTGGACGAAGACTATCTGCGCGATCATGTCGACACGCCCGCCGGATTCTGGAACAGGCTGACGGACGATCCGGCTGCGGCGGGTATTGATCGGGGATTGTTCGATAAGCTTGCCGATCTGGTCGCCGCCCATCCCAAAATGGTCACTCTGTTCAGCCAGGGCGCAAATCAATCCGTCGGTGGCACCGACAAGGGCAATGCCATTATTAATCTGCACCTTGCTACTGGCAGGATTGGCAAGCCCGGCATGGGGCCATTTTCGATCACCGGCCAGCCCAACGCCATGGGCGGGCGCGAGGTTGGCGGGCTTTCTTCGATGCTGGCGGCGCATATGGGCTTTTCCGACGCCGAATGCGAAGCCGTACAATTATATTGGAACAGCCCGACCATTGCACGACAACCCGGCCGCAAGGCTGTCGACATGTTTCGCGATGTGCATGATGGAAAAATCAAGGCGATCTGGGTGATGGCAACCAACCCAGCTGTCTCGATGCCGGATGCTGATTATGTCCGCGAGGCATTGAACCGCTGCGATTTCGTGGTGGTGTCTGATGTCATCACCGAAACCGACACGACCGCTTATGCCGATGTGAAACTGCCAGCGCTTGCCTGGGGCGAAAAAGACGGCACCGTCACCAACAGCGAACGGCTCATCAGTCGTCAGCGCCCTCTATTTGCGCCGCCCGGAGAGGCGAAAGCCGATTGGTGGATCGTGCAGGAGGTCGCTCGTCGCATGGGATTTGACGACGCATTTTCCTTCGATGGGCCGGCTGCTGTCTTCCGTGAATATGCAGCGCAAACCGGATTTCGCAATGATGGCCAGCGCAAACTGGATATATCGGAGTGGGCCGACACCAGCGATCGCGAATATGACGATTGGGTGCCGAAAGCCTGGGGTGGCGTATCTCCTTTTGCCGAGGGGAAATTCACCTCTTCTGACGGCAAGGCAAGGCTGGTTGCCGTTGTTCCTCCTGCTTCAGAGCTGGTTGATCGCGCATTACCGCTGCGTCTCAACACAGGCCGCTATCGCGATCAGTGGCACACGATGACCCGAACCGGTCTCAGTCCAAGACTGTCACAACATCGCCGCGAAGCGCTGGTTGAAATTCACCCGGATGATGCCGAGGACCGGTCTATAGAAGATGGCACTCTGGCGCGGATCATGACGCCGCAGGGCAATAGCATTTTTCGGGTGCAGCTCACCGACGCACAACGCAAAGGCGAGATGTTCGTCCCGATGCACTGGACCGATCAGATGAGCGGCGGTGGCCGTGCCAACCGGTTGCCCGACCAAACGGTCGACCCGGTATCGGGACAACCTGCGTATAAAAACAGTTCGTGCAATATCGCAGCGGTCGAATTGGAATGGCGGGCCTTCCTGGTCAGCAGCAACCGGCCGGCTTTGCCAGCCCTGCTATATTGGACGAGTGCAAGAATAGCGGGTGGATGGCTCACCGAAATGGCGAGCGAGGGCAATATTGACGTTGACGGACTGTTGCCAGATGGCGACCGTCTGGAAGCAGTAGACCTGAAGCGCGGGATGCGGCGGATTGCCGTGCGCGATAGCGGGGGCAGGCTGGCGGCAGCACTTTTCGTGACGCGCAACGGTCAACTTCCGTCGCGCGAATGGATTGCGGCACAATTGGTCAGCGACGAACAGGCGGATGCTCCATCCCTGCTCGCAGCGCGCCCGAAAGTTGCCGGGCCGGACAAAGGCGCGATCCTCTGTGTCTGTTTCAACGTTGGCGTGAAGCAGATCGTCGGCGCGATTGCCGAGCAATCGCTCACCAGTCTGGAAGACGTCGGAACCGCCCTGAACGCCGGAACAAATTGCGGCAGTTGCCGACCCGCGCTTGCCAAATTGCTGGCGGAAACACTGGAACCGAAATTGGAGGCCGCCGAATGAGCGATACTGTCATCCCGCCCGGAACGATCTGGTTAGTCGGCGCAGGTCCGGGAGATCCAGACCTGTTGACCCGCAAGGCCGAGAAACTGATCCGCGCTGCCAGCGTCATTTTCTACGATGCGCTTGTTGGCAAGGGCGTGCTCGAACTTGCGCCGCGCTCTGCAAGGCTTGTCCCCGTCGGCAAGCGATCTGGCCGCCATTCCAAGGACCAATGCAGCATCAATGACTTGCTGGTTGATGCCTCTTTGGCCGGGGAGCGAGTGGTACGGCTCAAAGGCGGCGATGTGGGAATTTTTGGCCGTGCAGCAGAGGAGATGGATGCGCTGGCCAATCATGGCATTGCCTGCCACATCTGCCCCGGCATAACCGCGGCATCAGCTGCCGCTGCAAGCGCCGGCATATCGCTCACCTTGCGTGGGCTCGCCCGCAAACTAATATTCGTGACTGCCCACGCGAAAGCGGATGAAGAGCTCGATCTTGATTGGCAGGCGCTCGCAGATCCAAAGGCAACGCTCGCAATTTATATGGGCAAAGCGGCAGCGGCCACCATTTCACGCCAGCTTATCGACGCCGGATTGCCCGCAGACACCCCCGTGCTTTTGATGGAAAATGCCAGCCTGCCCGAAGAACACCAATTCAGTACGCGCCTCGATCTGTTGGCACTTTCGGCGAAATCTGCCCTGGGAGCAGGTCCCACCCTGATGCTGATCGGCGAAGCGGTAAGGCAGCGGCGAACAGCAAGCGATTTGAGTTTCTCATATACACGGCCAACACCGAAACGAGCGCCGTTCTGTCATTGACTGCTCCGCGGCGATCAAATTTGGTCCTGAAACGACCGGAATTGCGGCGGAATCGGAAGTTCCTGAAACGCGAACCACAGCGCCCGCTTTATGGGTATTGCAGATTAAATGCGGACATTCCGCTAACGGCCCACAAGCGGTCGGTCCGAAATGCGCCCGATCTCAGTTATACTAAAATAATCCAGACTATCTTACAATCAGACATTCGGTGAAAAACGTCGAGCTGTTAACAATCAGGCCAGAGCCGATCAGTCTGCGATTGTCCCTTCCTACCGCAATAGCATTCGTCATTTTCCACCAAACCAAAGCCTATTGTCCCCCTTCAAAGTAAATCCGTCGAGCGGTGCCCAGGCATCAACCGTCCATTGCCCGTTTGAGTCAAGCCGCGGCAATAATAGCGGGTCGTAGCGGGTCTGGCGGACATTGAGCAGATTCTCGGCATTCGCGAAAAGGTACCATTAGCGCGACGTCAGGGGATGGCCTGATCACGCACGACAGTCACCCGGGCGATATTGTTTGTTCCACTTTGATGAATCAACAACGCTTGCCGGTCCAGAGTCGTTCGCATGTGGCGCAAAATACCTGCGTGGATCGGCCCCGAGGGGATGGGCCAGCTCTGAAAAGTCTCGGTTTCCGGGTCGAACCGAACAAGCATGTCCGGACGCACGCCACTTTCGTTGTACCAGACTGCGCCATCAAAAATCGCTATTGCGTAGGGATGCGAGCGAGGTCCGCTTGGGGATGCCCATTCGGTGATTTCGCCTTTTGCTGGGCGATAGCGTCCCAGGCGCCCCAATCCTGAATTGACCCACCAGATATCTCCGTCGGCATCGATATCGAGTCGCCGTACCGTGGTGCCTTTTTCCGGCAGAGTAATTTCGGTGACTTCCATCGTATCCGGATCGATGCGCAACAGGCAATTTGCGCCGTTGCAGGCGACCCAGATAATTCCATCCGCAGCGATTTTCACGCCGTAAGGACGCGAATTTGGGCGTGGGCTGCGGACGAGTCGAACTTCTCCCGTTTCCGGATCAAGTCGGCCAATCATGTTGCTGCCCTGAAGACTGAACCAGAGAGTTCCGTTTGCGTCGAACTCCGCCGTGTGCGGATCGCGCGCAGTTTTGTCCGGCATTGGAAATTCGGTGATCGTTTTGGTCGCAGGGTCAAACCGACCGATGGTCGCGTTGCGATTGCCGGTGTACCACGCCATTCCGTTCGGGCCAATGCTCACCGAATGAGGTTTCGCACCTGCGGGCAATCGAAACTCTTCCATTTCGCCCGTTTGGGGATTCAGTCGGCCAAGGATATCGCGCCATTGACCAACCCACCAGATGCTGCCGTCGGGCGCCTCGACCGGATCGCGTGAACGCTGGCCCAATGTCGGAACCTGCCACTCTTCGAACCGGAGGGTCAGTGGTCCGCGGACTTGTGTCGAAGCGCGGTTCGTGCTCGGCGGGAATGTCGAGGCGAGGTAATCAAGAATCTTGTCCTGACCTTCCTCATTGTTAGACAGATCAAGCATGGTCGACGTCAGATAACGCCAATCTTCGCGTGAATAACCAGAACTCCTCTCGATAACACTTGTGCCGTGGCAGGAGCCGCAGACACCCTGCACCAACTCTCTCCCTTCGCCTTCCGGCAAGGCGAGTGCGGAAGCAGGAACCAATAGCGCGGTGAGAAAAGTAGCGGAGCGAAGTGTCTTGCTTGGCATGGCGAAGCTTTCGGTCGGTGCGGTGGCGGCAGGCTAAAGCCATATCATACATTGTCGAAGCAGGGATGCCAAGGCGTGCCGGACATTGGCAAGCGATCTGTCCAGCGCCGACATTGCACACCACGATCATGGGTCAGATCGCGCACCCGGCTATAAGCGAACTTACAGTTGGGTTTTGTGACCCGCGTTGTTGTTCAATCGAGTATGAACTCGTGGACATCTCCCGCCGCATCGATGAGGAATACCGTCCCGTAATCTTGATCGGTCATTTGAGGTTGCGAACGCCCGCCGAAACGGACCACCAGGTCAGGAACAGTATTGCTGTGGCCAACAACCAGCACCGCTCCGTCGTTTTCTGCGACGGAGGCGACCAAAGTTTCGGGGTTTTTGGCGTCATATTCTGAGATCGCGACACCGGTCTTCTTGCTAAGCGGAGCGGCAGTTTCCATCGCCCGGCGAGTTGGAGTAGCATAGATCGCAGAAATGCCTTTGTCCGCCAGCATATTCGCAAGGCGCTCTGATGCTGCTGCACCCTCGCTAGTGAGTGAAGGATCGTCGCCTCGCTCTTTCTGCAAATGCCTTATGACGAAGATCGTCTTCTCATGCAGAGAGGTAGAGCCGGTCCCTTCACGGTCGAGTGTTGCCGGCGCTGCGCATGCCACGAGCGCAAAAGACGCAAGAAGCACTATTCCCCAACGGCATTTCATCGCCTCATCCCTTTAGTCAGAGCTGAATCGCACATGTCCATATTTGAACAGGCTGAACTTATCTGCACGGAACACGCAGCCTCCGCAACCCTGCCGGGTCGTCATTCGCAAGCTTGCGTTGCTAGTCGATTGCCCGCTCACGCCAACAACCTTCCCGGAAGCAGTCAGTCAGCAATCGGCACAGTAGCTGTTTTTTGCACAGGACGAACATAATGTCGGCTTCGCGCCCGGACCGCGCTGTTTTGCGGTTGCTGTAGCGATCATTGGCCACGTCGTCGTTCATTTTCCGCGCATGGGCTTCTCAGTGCAGAATTGACATGACTGCAGCCTTCCAAGAATGAACCGACGGTCGGCGGGCATCTCGGTCCTCGCAGCCGAAGAGCAACAATCCCCTCGCATTACTCTGTAATACCCGTATTTCCCATCCAGCTTGCTTACTATATGCTTACAGTCCGAACGCAAAAAAGCCTCGCTGGTAGCAGCGAGGCTTGTAATGTTTTGAATGTATTGGGAATGTTGGTTGCGGGAGTAGGATTTGAACCTACGACCTTCAGGTTATGAGCCTGACGAGCTACCGGACTGCTCCATCCCGCGCCAACATATCTGGACGGCCATATTGGCAGATCCAGAAAATAAAAAAGCGGCCGGCCCTTTTGGGGACAGGCCGCTTTTGAAAAGGTGAATGGGTTATTTCCTCGTGACTACATCTCCATGCGCCTGCTGCAATGCCTGGCGACGTCCTACTCTTCCATGCCTTGAGACAAAGTACCATCGGCGCAACCTGGTTTCACGGCCGAGTTCGAGATGGGATCGGGTGGGGCACAGGCGCTATGGCCACCAAGCAATGAAGCAGGCGCATAAGCTGTAATCACGGGTCTTTTAATCGATGTTGGCAAGATCACGCCCGGATATATCCCGAGGGGTAATATCCGTGCATGTTGACCATGGGCCGAGCTTAATTGTCCGTTCAATCAGACAACATGCTGTTTCCAACATTGTTGTTGATGGCGGGATTCTACAAGCGCGAATTGAGTAATTAGGACTGGTTAGCTTCATGCGTTACCGCACTTCCACACCCAGCCTATCAACGTGGTGGTCTTCCACGACTCTATGATAACTTATCTCGAGGGAGGCTTCCCGCTTAGATGCTTTCAGCGGTTATCCCGTCCATACATAGCTACCCAGCTGCACGCCTGGCGGCATGACTGGTACACCAGAGGTATGTTCAACCCGGTCCTCTCGTACTAGGGTCAACTCCTCTCAATTATCGACGCCCACGGCAGATAGGGACCAAACTGTCTCGCGACGTTCTGAACCCAGCTCACGTACCACTTTAATTGGCGAACAGCCAAACCCTTGGGACCTGCTCCAGCCCCAGGATGTGATGAGCCGACATCGAGGTGCCAAACGATTCCGTCGATATGAGCTCTTGGGAATCATCAGCCTGTTATCCCCGGCGTACCTTTTATCCGTTGAGCGATGGCCCTTCCACGAGGGACCACCGGATCACTATGACCGACTTTCGTCTCTGCTCGACTTGTCAGTCTCGCAGTCAGGCTGGCTTATGCCATTGCACTCTAACAGACGGTTTCCAACCGTCCTGAGCCAACCATCGCGCGCCTCCGTTACTCTTTAGGAGGCGACCGCCCCAGTCAAACTACCCGCCACAGAGGGTCCCTGATCCGGATAACGGATCTAGGTTAGACACCAGAAAACAATAGGGTGGTATTTCACATTATGGCTCCACTCGGACTGGCGCCCAAGTTTCAAAGCCTCCCACCTATTCTACACAATTCTTTCCTAATGCCACTCTGAAGCTGCAGTAAAGGTGCACGGGGTCTTTCCGTCTAACCGCGGGTACTCCGCATCTTCACGGAGAATTCAATTTCGCTGAGCATATCCTGGAGACAGTGGGGAAGTCGTTACGCCATTCGTGCAGGTCGGAACTTACCCGACAAGGAATTTCGCTACCTTAGGACCGTTATAGTTACGGCCGCCGTTTACTCGGGCTTCAATTCAGAGCTTGCACTCCTCCTCTTAACCTTCGAGCACCGGGCAGGCGTCAGACCCTATACGTCGTCTTGAAGCCGACTTAGCAGAGTCCTGTGTTTTTGCTAAACAGTCGCTACCCCCCAGCTTGTGCCCCCTGCCAAAAGTTGCCTTCTGACAGGGCCTCCTTCTCCCGAAGTTACGGAGGTAATTTGCCGAGTTCCTTCAGGATACTTCTCTCAAGCGCCTTGGTATACTCTACCTGCCCACCTGTGTCGGTTTAGGGTACGGTCTATATGGTGGAGCTATTTCCTGGAACCTCTTCGAAGCCTGATCAATCCAATAAGATCAGACAACACACGAGATCCGTCACATTCCACCAGGTCACGGAATATTAACCGTGTTCCCATCGACTACCCCCTTCGGGCTCGTCTTAGGGGCCGACTCACCCTGCTCAGATTAGCTTTAAGCAGGAACCCTTGGGCTTTCGGCGACAGTGCATCTCACACTGTTTGTCGCTACTCATGTCAGCATTCGCACTTCCGATACGTCCACCGTCGGTTACCCTTCGGCTTCATCCGCTTACGGAACGCTCCGCTACCGCTCAGAATAAATTCTGAACCCTAAGCTTCGGTGCATATCTTTAGCCCCGTTACATCTTCGCCGCAGGAACCCTTATTTAGACCAGTGAGCTGTTACGCTTTCTTTAAAGGATGGCTGCTTCTAAGCCAACCTCCTGGTTGTTTTGGGATTCCCACATGCTTTCCCACTTAGATATGACTTGGGGACCTTAGCTGTAGGTTAGGGCTGTTTCCCTTTTGACGACGGACCTTAGCACCCGCCGTCTGTCTCCCGGACTTGTCTCTATGGTATTCGGAGTTTGGTTAGGTTTGGTAGGTCTCGCGACCCCCTAGCCCATCCAGTGCTCTACCCCCATAGGAAAACATCCGAGGCACTACCTCAATAGTTTTCGCGGAGAACCAGCTATTTCCCGGCTTGATTGGCCTTTCACCCCTAAACACAACTCATCCAATAATTTTTCAACATTAAATGGTTCGGTCCTCCAGTGCGTGTTACCGCACCTTCAACCTGGTCATGCCTAGATCGCCGGGTTTCGGGTCTAATCCATCTAACTCAGTCGCCCTATTCAGACTCGCTTTCGCTGCGCCTACACCTAACGGCTTAAGCTTGCTAGATAGATTAAGTCACTGACCCATTATGCAAGAGGTACGCGGTCACCCCACAAGGGGGCTCCCACTGCTTGTAAGCATTCGGTTTCAGGTACTATTTCACTCCCCTAATCGGGGTGCTTTTCACCTTTCCCTCACGGTACTTGTTCACTATCGGTCACATACGAGTATTTAGGCTTGGAGGGTGGTCCCCCCATGTTCAGACAGAATTTCACGTGTTCCGCCCTACTCGAGTCCTGATTGATCATTTTCGCATACGGGACTGTCACCCACTATGGTCAAACTTTCCAGAATGTTCTGCTAATTTACAATCAGGCACTGGCCTGGTCCGCGTTCGCTCGCCACTACTAACGGAATCTCGGTTGATGTCTTTTCCTCCGGTTACTGAGATGTTTCAGTTCGCCGGGTTCGCTTCACCAAGTCTATTTTATTCAACTCGGTAATATCCTTCCCCATTTACTCTCATTTTGTCATCTCGAAAGACTTCAAAACAAAAGTAAATGGTGAGGATGGGTTCCCCCATTCGGAAATCGCTGGATCAAAGATTGCTCACATCTCCCCAACGCTTATCGCAGCGTGCCACGTCCTTCATCGCCTGTATGTGCCAAGGCATCCACCAAATGCTCTTACCTCACGCTTGAGAATCCACACCACCAACAACAAGATTGGACCAATCCTCCCACGCTCCTTGCATAAAAAAGCGCTTCAGATGACCAATTCGGCCTTGCCTGTATAGTGCGGACAATTAATTACTCAGCCTTTTAGTAATTCAAATAATTTGAATACTTGTGCCAATTATGTGTTTCAACCCGACGGAAAACCGCCGAACCGAAACCGCAAAATTGCCACGGCATCGATTAAAAAAACCCATTCACAATGTCAAATAGAGGCCGAAGCCTCGCTTGCCTGCAGATCGTAACCTGCAGGAAACTTTTGTCTTCATCTCTGGAGAAATGCGTTCTAGCGACAACCCTTCGCTGTCGCTCGGGAGTTTTCCGGGAGAACATGCCCCGCATGTTCTCTTGAACCGAAAAACTGGTGGAGCCTATCGGGATCGAACCGATGACCCCCTGCTTGCAAAGCAGGTGCTCTCCCAGCTGAGCTAAGGCCCCTAAACTTGTCTAGTTAGAAATGGTGGGCCGAGGAAGATTCGAACTTCCGACCTCACCCTTATCAGGGGTGCGCTCTAACCAACTGAGCTACCGGCCCATCTCTGAAACCGGATGCTCTTAAAAACCAAA
>NZ_JABWMH010000003.1:645000-650000 GCF_013371215.1 Parasphingorhabdus flavimaris | reverse complement strand
AACCCAAAGCAAGTGCTGAACGGTTAGTAAATGACATCCGCCGCGCCACGCTTCGACACTTCTCAGCTAAAGACAAGATTAGGATCATGCTGGAAGGCCTGCGCGGAGATGATAGTATCGCAGAGCTGTACCGGAAGGAAGGTATCGCGCAGAGCCAGTATTACACTCGCTGCGGGGGACCAAGTTGACCGCTTCGGTTAAATCCTTCATCGATTGGTGGTAATTCCGGAAAGGTCGACGATGCCTGACATTCTTTTTCATCAATATGATAGTTCGCCATTTTCGGAGAAAGTGCGCGTTTGCCTTGGCATCAAGAAGCTGGCCTGGGCTGCTGTCGATCAACCGGTCATCATGCCCAAGCCTGAACTTGTGGCCCTGACGGGCGGATATCGCCGTATTCCGGTCATGCAGATCGGCGCAGACATTTACTGTGACAGCCAGCTAATCGTCCGGGAACTTGAACGACGCTTTCCTGAACCAACGTTGTTTCCGCAGGGCGACCACGGCCTGGCCCATGCCAATGCGATGTGGTCTGACCGCGCGGTATTCCAAGCAGCGGTCGCGATTATCTTCGGAGGGCTCGGCGACAAAGTCCCGGCTGCTTTTATAAACGACCGCGCCGCCCTTTCCGGCCGTCCGTTTAACCCCGCCGCCATGCAGGCGGCTGTCCCTCACATGGAAGCACAGTTGCGAGCACATGTCGCTTTGCTGTCCGATCAGCTTGCGGATGGGCGCAGGTTTCTGACTGGTGACCGCGCCGGACTGGTTGATGCGAATGGTTATTACAACTTGTGGTTCATCCACTCTGCCTTTCCAACAGCGGCAAGTCTGTTCGAGAGCATAGCGCACGTGCCTGAATGGTTGGAGAGGGTAAAGGCGATTGGTCATGGCAAGCGGTCCGCAGTGAGCCGCGAGGACGCACTCGATATTGCGCGGACCACCGAGCCGATGGCAGGCACGGTTGCGCCCCGGGACGCCGAGCTCGAAGGCAAGCGGGTGACTGTCGCCGCCGACGACTATGGGCGCGACGCGGTCGATGGATTGCTCGTGGGCTCATCCGAACATCATGTTTCGATCAGCCGCGAAGATCCCCAGGCCGGCCAGGTCGTTGTTCATTTCCCGCGCATAGGATTTTCCGTGCAGAATTGACGCAATTCCGCAATGTCGCTGTAAAGAACTTGAGCGAAGGGAGAGAGCTAGTGCTGCTGGACCAGTGGAGGGATGCCGTGTATTTTATAACGGTAAAACTTAAAAACCAGAGAATATCGGGCGCAAATGCTAGGTTTTAAAAACAATCGATCAGTCAGTATGGTCTTTGGACTTCCAGACCGAGACAAACAAACCCTTGCTATTGCTCTTAAATACGCTGCTCTACGCCGCAGCCTGCTTACTATATGCTTACAGCTCGAACGCAAAAAAGGCCCCGCTATATGTAGCGGGGCCTTTTTTTGTTTGGTTGCGGGAGTAGGATTTGAACCTACGACCTTCAGGTTATGAGCCTGACGAGCTACCGGACTGCTCCATCCCGCGCCAACATTTGCGGACCGCCTTGTGGGGCTGGTCTGCAAAAATCAAAAAAGCGGCCAGCCCTTTTGGGGACAGGCCGCTTTTGAAAAGGTGAATGGGTTATTTCCTCGTGGGTACAGTTTAATGCGCCTGCTACAATGCCTGGCGACGTCCTACTCTTCCATGCCTTGAGACAAAGTACCATCGGCGCAACCTGGTTTCACGGCCGAGTTCGAGATGGGATCGGGTGGGGCACAGGCGCTATGGCCACCAAGCAATGAAGCAGGCGCATAAGCTGTAATCACGGGTCTTTTAATCGATGTTGGCAAGATCACGCCCGGATATATCCCGAGGGGTAATATCCGTGCATGTTGACCATGGGCCGAGCTTAATTGTCCGTTCAATCAGACAACATGCTGTTTCCAACATTGTTGTTGATGGCGGGATTCTACAAGCGCGAATTGAGTAATTAGGACTGGTTAGCTTCATGCGTTACCGCACTTCCACACCCAGCCTATCAACGTGGTGGTCTTCCACGACTCTATGATAACTTATCTCGAGGGAGGCTTCCCGCTTAGATGCTTTCAGCGGTTATCCCGTCCATACATAGCTACCCAGCTGCACGCCTGGCGGCATGACTGGTACACCAGAGGTATGTTCAACCCGGTCCTCTCGTACTAGGGTCAACTCCTCTCAATTATCGACGCCCACGGCAGATAGGGACCAAACTGTCTCGCGACGTTCTGAACCCAGCTCACGTACCACTTTAATTGGCGAACAGCCAAACCCTTGGGACCTGCTCCAGCCCCAGGATGTGATGAGCCGACATCGAGGTGCCAAACGATTCCGTCGATATGAGCTCTTGGGAATCATCAGCCTGTTATCCCCGGCGTACCTTTTATCCGTTGAGCGATGGCCCTTCCACGAGGGACCACCGGATCACTATGACCGACTTTCGTCTCTGCTCGACTTGTCAGTCTCGCAGTCAGGCTGGCTTATGCCATTGCACTCTAACAGACGGTTTCCAACCGTCCTGAGCCAACCATCGCGCGCCTCCGTTACTCTTTAGGAGGCGACCGCCCCAGTCAAACTACCCGCCACAGAGGGTCCCTGATCCGGATAACGGATCTAGGTTAGACACCAGAAAACAATAGGGTGGTATTTCACATTATGGCTCCACTCGGACTGGCGCCCAAGTTTCAAAGCCTCCCACCTATTCTACACAATTCTTTCCTAATGCCACTCTGAAGCTGCAGTAAAGGTGCACGGGGTCTTTCCGTCTAACCGCGGGTACTCCGCATCTTCACGGAGAATTCAATTTCGCTGAGCATATCCTGGAGACAGTGGGGAAGTCGTTACGCCATTCGTGCAGGTCGGAACTTACCCGACAAGGAATTTCGCTACCTTAGGACCGTTATAGTTACGGCCGCCGTTTACTCGGGCTTCAATTCAGAGCTTGCACTCCTCCTCTTAACCTTCGAGCACCGGGCAGGCGTCAGACCCTATACGTCGTCTTGAAGCCGACTTAGCAGAGTCCTGTGTTTTTGCTAAACAGTCGCTACCCCCCAGCTTGTGCCCCCTGCCAAAAGTTGCCTTCTGACAGGGCCTCCTTCTCCCGAAGTTACGGAGGTAATTTGCCGAGTTCCTTCAGGATACTTCTCTCAAGCGCCTTGGTATACTCTACCTGCCCACCTGTGTCGGTTTAGGGTACGGTCTATATGGTGGAGCTATTTCCTGGAACCTCTTCGAAGCCTGATCAATCCAATAAGATCAGACAACACACGAGATCCGTCACATTCCACCAGGTCACGGAATATTAACCGTGTTCCCATCGACTACCCCCTTCGGGCTCGTCTTAGGGGCCGACTCACCCTGCTCAGATTAGCTTTAAGCAGGAACCCTTGGGCTTTCGGCGACAGTGCATCTCACACTGTTTGTCGCTACTCATGTCAGCATTCGCACTTCCGATACGTCCACCGTCGGTTACCCTTCGGCTTCATCCGCTTACGGAACGCTCCGCTACCGCTCAGAATAAATTCTGAACCCTAAGCTTCGGTGCATATCTTTAGCCCCGTTACATCTTCGCCGCAGGAACCCTTATTTAGACCAGTGAGCTGTTACGCTTTCTTTAAAGGATGGCTGCTTCTAAGCCAACCTCCTGGTTGTTTTGGGATTCCCACATGCTTTCCCACTTAGATATGACTTGGGGACCTTAGCTGTAGGTTAGGGCTGTTTCCCTTTTGACGACGGACCTTAGCACCCGCCGTCTGTCTCCCGGACTTGTCTCTATGGTATTCGGAGTTTGGTTAGGTTTGGTAGGTCTCGCGACCCCCTAGCCCATCCAGTGCTCTACCCCCATAGGAAAACATCCGAGGCACTACCTCAATAGTTTTCGCGGAGAACCAGCTATTTCCCGGCTTGATTGGCCTTTCACCCCTAAACACAACTCATCCAATAATTTTTCAACATTAAATGGTTCGGTCCTCCAGTGCGTGTTACCGCACCTTCAACCTGGTCATGCCTAGATCGCCGGGTTTCGGGTCTAATCCATCTAACTCAGTCGCCCTATTCAGACTCGCTTTCGCTGCGCCTACACCTAACGGCTTAAGCTTGCTAGATAGATTAAGTCACTGACCCATTATGCAAGAGGTACGCGGTCACCCCACAAGGGGGCTCCCACTGCTTGTAAGCATTCGGTTTCAGGTACTATTTCACTCCCCTAATCGGGGTGCTTTTCACCTTTCCCTCACGGTACTTGTTCACTATCGGTCACATACGAGTATTTAGGCTTGGAGGGTGGTCCCCCCATGTTCAGACAGAATTTCACGTGTTCCGCCCTACTCGAGTCCTGATTGATCATTTTCGCATACGGGACTGTCACCCACTATGGTCAAACTTTCCAGAATGTTCTGCTAATTTACAATCAGGCACTGGCCTGGTCCGCGTTCGCTCGCCACTACTAACGGAATCTCGGTTGATGTCTTTTCCTCCGGTTACTGAGATGTTTCAGTTCGCCGGGTTCGCTTCACCAAGTCTATTTTATTCAACTCGGTAATATCCTTCCCCATTTACTCTCATTTTGTCATCTCGAAAGACTTCAAAACAAAAGTAAATGGTGAGGATGGGTTCCCCCATTCGGAAATCGCTGGATCAAAGATTGCTCACATCTCCCCAACGCTTATCGCAGCGTGCCACGTCCTTCATCGCCTGTATGTGCCAAGGCATCCACCAAATGCTCTTACCTCACGCTTGAGAATCCACACCACCAACAACAAGATTGGACCAATCCTCCCACGCTCCTTGCATAAAAAAGCGCTTCAGATGACCAATTCGGCCTTGCCTGTATAGTGCGGACAATTAATTACTCAGCCTTTTAGTAATTCAAATAATTTGAATACTTGTGCCAATTATGTGTTTCAACCCGACGGAAAACCGCCGAACCGAAACCGCAAAATTGCCACGGCATCGATTAAAAAAACCCATTCACAATGTCA
>NZ_JABWMH010000003.1:0-642500 GCF_013371215.1 Parasphingorhabdus flavimaris | reverse complement strand
ACGAACCATTGGCGGGCGACAGCAGCTTCGGCAGTCGCGTAAGGAGCGCCGTTTTCTGGCGTTCCGGAACCCAGATCCTGTCCCAGATCATTACCTGGGGCTCGACGCTGGCGGTGATTCGTATCCTCAACCCGGAAGATTACGGCATTTTCGCAATGACCCAGGTTGTTCTGATCTTTTTGAGCTTCATGAACGGATATGGCCTGGCCAGCTCGATCATCCAGGCCGAGAAAGTCGAGACAATCCAGATTCGGCAGGCCTTTGGCATGCTGCTGCTGCTGAATGGCGGTATCGCCATTCTCCAGGTGGCCCTCGCCTCTGTGGCAGCCGACTATTTTCGCCAGCCGATTATCGCCGACCTGCTGAGGGTGCAGGCGCTGATCTTTCTGGCGACTCCGTTCATGGTTCTGCCGGAGGCGCTGTTGAGCCGGGATCTGCAATTCAAGAAACCGGCCATCATCAATCTGATCTCCGGAGTGACCGGCGCTGTCACCGCTCTCTATTTTGCCTATAATGGCCATGGCGTCTGGACTTTGATCTATGCACCGCTGGCGATATTCTGGACCAGAGCCATCTGTCTGGTGATAGCGGTCAAATTCTACATATTGCCGACATTCAACTTCAAGGGTGCCGGCCCCATGTTCGGCTTTGGCGCAACCCTGCTCGCCAGCCACTTGTTCTGGACCATCCAGAGCCAGTCCGACATATTCATCGCCGGCCGTTTTCTCGATCCGCACGAACTCGGCCTTTATGCCGAGGCCCTGTTCCTGACGACGATTTTCGCCGCGAAGTTTGTCCCGCCGCTGAACGAGGTGGCCTTCCCGGCCTATTCCCGGCTGCAATCCGATCCGCGGGCGCTGGCCTGGTCCTTTCTCAAGGCGATCCGGCTAATCATGCTGATCTCCTGCCCGCTCTATCTCGGAATGGCGGTCACCGCCTATCCGCTGGTCGAGACGTTATTCGGTCCCAAGTGGACCGAAATGTCTCCCTTTGTCGCGATACTGGCGCTGGCGATGCCGGTGATGACGCTGCAGATATTGTTCACGCCCGCCAATAATGCGCTTGGCCGCCCGCAGATTACCGCCCGCACCAATATGTTCGGCGCGTTCCTGATGCCGGCCACCTTCCTGATCGGCATCCAGTTCGGGATTTACGGCCTCGCCTGGGGCTGGGTCATCGCCTTCCCGTTACTGACGATATTCACTTACTCGCAATCCCATCGCCATATCGGCATAAACGGGTGGGAAATTGCCAAGGCCGTTTGGCCCGGCCTTTCTGCCTCGGTCGCGATGGCGGCCATCGTCTATCTCGCCGATCAAATGCTGCCGGTCATGATAGTCTATGCGCGATTGGCGCTATTGGTCGCAATTGGCGGCCTCGCCTATATTGCCCTGCTATATATATTGGCCAAGCCGACGCTGATCGAGGTGATCCAGCTGATCGTCCGCCGCAAGCCGCCGGAACCGGTGCTTGCGGAACTACAGCCGGAGGCTCGATAGAGCTTATGCGATCAGCATCGCCGTTTCTGTTCCTGACCGTTGTTCATGCCGACTGGATATAGTCCCGCATCGCCGCCGCCTCGCTTTCGATTTTATCGATGCGATATTTGACCAGATCGCCGATCGAGACAAAACCGACCAATTCGCCATCTTCGACCACCGGCAAGTGACGAATTCTTCTTTTGGTCATCAGCGACAGCGCGCCGATCGCGCTTTTTTTCCGGTCGACGGTGATAACATCGGCGGTCATCACGTCGCGCACCGCGTGGTCCATCGCGGCAGCGCCATATTGCCGGATGCAATGGAGGACATCACGCTCGGAGAATATGCCCACGATCGCGGCACCATCGAGCACCGGAAGGGCGCCGATGCGCTTCTCTGCCAGTATTTCTACAGCCTGCGAAACCGACATATCTGCAGTACAGCTATAAATTTCGCCGCTGCGTCCCTGCAAAATAGAATGAATCGTCATCGTGCCTCTCCTCCGCTTTGATTCTGTTTATTGCACCTCTATAACATATTTTTGAAAGTCATTGGGCTTGATGGTAACAGGATTAGCGTCCAATGCACTGAAAACCGACGGAGCGTCTTTTGCCTCAACCTTCCCGCCTTGATGACCCCCTTTACGCCAGCATGGCCTGGGCCCGATACTGGCGCCTGATGCGCGGCATGGCACTGTTCACGCTGATATGCACGGCAGCCACATTGTCGGTGCTATTCTATCTGCATGGCTGGGTCTCGATACATTTATACATCGCCACAGCCGGCGGCATAGCCTTTGCGCTGATGCTGACGGCGGCGCTGATGGGACTGGTGTTCCTGTCGAGCGGTACCGGACATGACGAGTCGATTGATGATCCGTTCTCACCGGATGGATTTGATGATGAGTGATGATGATCTGGCCGCATTGGCAAAGATGCAGCCGGTGCTGCGGGTCGCGCCGCAACCGCGTGATCTGAATAATAACGGCCATATTTTCGGTGGCTGGGTATTGTCACAAATGGACATCGCCGGCGGGATCATGGCGGCAAGAGTGGCGCGCGGATCGACCGCAACGGTCGCCATTGAGGCAATGGAATTTATCGCCCCGATCCTGACCCGCGACCTGATTTCGGTCTATGCCCGGGTCGAACGGATCGGGCGGACATCAGTCGCGATCCGGCTGGACGTTATCGCTTCACGGAATTTGGGAGAAGAACGCGTTCCGGTGACCAGCGGGCTGTTTACCTTCGTTGCTCTAGATGAGAACCATCACCCGAGATTGATACCCGAAGAATCAAAACAGAAATATCGCAAAGACTGATCGCTTTTTGGTCAGCGCAATTTGATTGCGTAGGAAAGTTTCGCTTCGTCATTGGCCGGAACCGTCACCCGCCAAGTCGGAACACCGTCAATCACCTCAACACCCCTGACCAGGCCCGAGATAATATGGGGGATTTCCATTTCAAACGTCACCGGGTGATCGCGGGCATTGGTCACCACCGCGCGCCAGCTTTGCTTGCGCCTGGACTGGCGTGTTGAAACCACCGACAATCGCACATCGGATGAACGGCCCACTTCGACCTCAATCTCGTTATTTAGTGCCCGATCGGGCAAAGCCCCTTCCCCCGCCAGCAGCGGTCCGGCGAAACTATTTTCAAACACCGCAACCCGCCCAGCCGGCAGCGGTACACCCAGTCCGTTTTCCGCATCATTCTTGCTGCGGAGAACATAACTGATCGCGGCGCTGCTCTCATTATAATTTCCGGCATTCGCCACATAGACACGTTCAAAGGTAACGTCTGGCTTGACGATCATAGCCACCTGTTTCTGGCCCTTGGCATTCACCATCACGCGCTCGGGAACCCGATATAGTTTGAGATCGCCAAGATCCTCCTGCTCCGCGACAACAACCGCTACCGGCGAGGCCATATCCATCATTTTTTCGCTACGCCGCGTCGCCGTGACCATGATCTCTGCTCCCTCGTCTTCATACATCATGGGAGCATAAGCCGGTGGTGGCGGCGGAGCGGAAATATATCCAGGATTATAGGGAACCTGATGTGTCCGTTGCATCGGCCAGCAGCGGATGATCAGCGCGCCTCCGGTGGGACGCACCTGATCGGTGCGCCGTTCGCGGTTGGGTTCTCCGGCGACCACCATCATGTTGGCATTTGCGAAACTCTGGTTGCCCCCATTGGCTACGGTCAGCCAGGCGAACAGATCCATCTTTGGCTTTTCCTGCACTTCGCGCTGCTTGACCGTCGCGATATAATCGGCCTGCCAGTCGAAGCCGGATGCCAGATAGGTCAGTGTCAATTTTGCCGTCACAGCCTGCGGTGAAGTGGTGAGGATCGACAGGGTCGGCTTGGCAGACAGACCTGCCGGGATTTCCGAAAAGGTCATCCGTTCCGGCAGGCCGGTGCAGCGGAGCGCCTCAAAGCCCTCATCGCTCTCGAAGATTACGCCGCCATCCGGCCCGGCGGTGATGAACACATCTTGCGTGCGCGAGACGCCAGTCGCCTTGTCGGCGCGGGTGATCGAGACTTCGCGTTTGAGATAGGCGTCCACCAAACCTTGTGGAGACAACAGCCGCGCATCGCGGTTCTTTTCCCGGACGCCTTGGGGCAATCCCGTAACCATCGCACTTTCCGGGAACATGCCTTCCGAAACGCCCTCGAAGCGCACCGTCGCGTCGCCGGCGGGCAGATGCACCGTGCGGGTTTCAGTAATCAGGGCATAGCCTTGCGGCCAATTGACATTGATAGCGCCATCCCCCCTTCCGGGAGCGCGGTAGATCGTGATCGACACGCTGCTAGCCTCCTCGGAAACCACAAGCTGCTGCGCGGCAAGCGGACCAGCCTGCGCGCAAAACGCCAATATCAGAAAGGGCAGAAGCCGGGAGACGGTCATGCCGCTCGCCCCCGATCAGTAACGGCTATCGAAAGTCGCGGTCACCGTCACGCTGCCATTGGCAGGCACGTTGAGTCGCCATTCCACCTTGTCGGCGGACACCCGCTCGCTGGCCTGGCTTTCCTGCTCGATGCGAACGTCTCCCCAGAGTCCGGACTGAGCGAGGTCGACCGTGACCGCTTCGGGCCGCGCATTGGTAACCTCGTAGCGCATCTTGCTCCGCCAGCGGCTCGACGAGCGGCGGGTGCGCTCCTCGACGACGGTCTTGACCTTTACGTCAAAGGCTTCGCCCGTGCGGATCGACATTGACGAACCCATGGGTGTCGCCTCGATCTGGCTCTCGCCGATAAATTGCGGATCGCCACGCTTGTCGCGCATATAGACCCGCATGATACCGGACGGCAGCTGGTCGCCCAGACCACCGGCGCGCGAGGTCGAGAATTTCAGCACCGAATTGGCGCTGGCAGCATCGCGGGTCCCCAGCCAACTGTTCGTGAACTCGTAGACCTTGCGCGCGGGCGCTGCCGTTACATCGAGAAAACTGACCTGCTTCTGCTGGGCATTCGCAATCGTGGTCCGTTCCGCTAGCGGATAGAGATAATAATCGCCCAGCCGCTCACGATCATTGGATTCGGTTCCGGCGCTGTCAATCGTACCGGTCGGCCATTGCGGATAGCTGTTCCGCCCTCCGCCACTGTTGGGACTTCCCGCAACTAAAAGGGTGTTGGCATTGCGATAATCGGTACCGCTATTATTGGTCAGCGTGATCCAGCCCTGGACGTCAATTGTCTGCTTGGCGTCGTCAAACAGGGTCACATAATCCGCCTTCCAGCCGAGCCCCGGGGTCAGGTAACTCAACGTCGTCGGCACCTGCCCTCCCGTCGACTCCAAAGTGATGGATAGCGTTGGACGCGCCCTCAGATTGGGTGGCACGCGATCAAAAATCACCCGCACCGGCAGACCGTCGTCGCGCAGCACTTCAATCGTATTACCGATTTTCATCACCACGCCGCCGTTGGCCGCGAGTATTTCCGCACGCACCCGGGTTTCTGCACCTGTTGCAGGATTGGTCCGGATCAGGGTCACCGTCTGCCCCACCGCTTTTTCCATCAGCTTGGCCGGGGTGAGCAGATCGAAATCGAAATTCTGTTCAACGATGCCGATGCCGGGACCGGAGAGCGTCACGGTTTCAGCACGGATTTGGGCGGAGACATCGGGGAATTGCTGCTTGCTGCGGCCCTTGGGCAAATTTAGACTGCGAATATCCTGCACCAGCGCCTGATTGTTATTGTAGATGGTAACCGAGACGGCACCTTGCGCAGATTCATCCGTCGACGACTGGCCAACAGCTTGCGTTGCAACGCTCGCCAACAAAAGTCCGGTGAACATGAAACGCCGCATTGTCTTTCTCCCCTATCGAGAATCGAAGCTAACCCCTTGGAAATGAACCTGAGCTAAACATGTTTTACTGCGAGCCAATATTCTCTGTCGGAGACAGCCAGCGCAGTCTCACCGCTCCACTCGGAATAGCAGCATTAAATTGCTCGGTCACCGTCACATTTCTGGCAGCCAGGGCCTGCTTGGCTACCGCCATATCTGCAAAACCCCCGCTCATGCTCAATGGCAGGTTCAAGCGCTCGGATGCCCAAATTATCAGATCGAGATTGCGAGCGGACGCTTCAGGCAGAGCGCCATCGCTGATCGTCAGCTCCGGCAGGGCAGCGGCTGGCGGCTGCAACTTTATCGTCCAGTTCTTTGCCCCTGCTCCGACCCGCTGTTCGAGCGCATAATAGGATGCAAGAGATGCGCCTGGCAGTGGTTTTGCAATCACCATGGCGCGGCGCCTGGTCGTATCGAGCGTGACATCATCCATCGGGACACCAGCAATCAGGGCGAGATTCTCTCTCAACCTCGTTACCTGGATCTCCGCCTGCTGAGCCTGCGCCTGGGCTCTCGCCGCAGCCAGTTCCGCAGATTGGGCGTCATCACCCGATTCCACCTTGAACTGGGTGATCTTCACCGCAATCAACTGGCCCAAGCTGCGGCTTATCACCCGCGCGCTCTGTTCATTTGCGCCAGCCAGTATCCTGGGCGTGAAAACCGTCGCATTGACGACAATGGGCTCTGCATCGAAATCAATTTCGATTTTCGAAACGCTGGCGCGGTCGCCGAACTGATCCTTGATATAGCCATTGGCTGATCGGGACACATTTGCTTCCCAGGCAATCTGCTTGAGCGAGAAGCCTAGTGGAATCGCAAGCGCGACAAACACGATGGTCATGATCGCCACCTGAACCTGTGACTGCCGTTCCGACAGCACAGAGCGGAAACCGTAAAGGCGCGCCATCCCGGTCGCCGTCAGCGCAATCGTCATCAAGTTGGTGAAAAACAGCAGTAGCGAACCGCCGAAAACCGACCAGTTGAAAGTCGCAAGGCCAAAGCCGACAACCGCGAGAGGTGGCATCAACGCCGTCGCGATTGCAACACCGACAATTGTACCCATCCGGCCCCGGATCATCGCGTAGGCACCGGCTAATGCGGAAAAGAGAGCGACGGCGAGATCAAACAGATTGGGTCGCGTACGGGCCGCAATCTCAGCGGTGACAGTCTGGATGGGCGACATGGTCACCACAAGTGCGGCAAACAATATGGAAATTATTGTTCCCAGCAAGATCGCCTTGCCACTTTCCTTCAGCCACACGGAATCGCCAACGGCGAGTGCGAAGCCGGCACCCATGATCGGCCCCATCAACGGTGAGAGAAGCATGGCGCCAATAACAACTGCCGGGGACGAGAGCAGCAACCCGAGGATAGCGATGCCCGCCGACATTGAGGTCATGAACGCGAAATGCGGGGTGAAGCCACTATCCTCACGCACTTTGTCGATCACCGTTTGCTGATCGACTCCGGCGCGCACGGCAAGCCGCCACCAGCGACGAAATAATCGAATGCTGCCGCTAATCGGGGCCAGAGGACTGGACGGCATTTTTGCCTTCGTTTTTTTTGCACCGACAGGATCAGCTTTATCGTTTGTCATAACAGTCTCTTAGCGTCCCGCTGCCAGCGCGAATAGAAAAACATGATCCCTGACGTAATTGAAAAATGAAGAATCTCGTCTTTTATCATGAAACCGTATCGCCTATATAAGTCACGGCGGCTATTTTGCCGAGCCAAGGAGCCCTTGCAGGAGCCAACCATGCCCCGTCCCGAAACCGATATCGAAGCCACGCGCATCAGAATCATGGATGCCGCTGACCGGATAATCCAGGAAAGAGGTGCGATCAGCTTCACCATGACCGACCTCGCGACGGCGGTCGGCATGTCGCCATCCAATCTTTATCGCTTTTTCGAGAGCAAGGATGCATTGGCGGAGGCAATGGCCGGAGAATGGTTCGCCGAGCTGCTTGTCATTATGGAGGGACTGGTATCCGCCGACATGCCGGTCGAAGAAAAACTCTATCAGTTTTTTGCCAAGCGCGTGGTGATCAAACGTGCGCGCTACGAAGAGGATCCGGAGCTTTTTGAATCCTATATGGAACTGGGTGACGAACATTTCGAAGTGATAAAGGGC
Source organism: Parasphingorhabdus flavimaris (assembly GCF_013371215.1). GTDB lineage: Bacteria > Pseudomonadota > Alphaproteobacteria > Sphingomonadales > Sphingomonadaceae > Parasphingorhabdus > Parasphingorhabdus flavimaris. The sequence goes on along the minus strand of NZ_JABWMH010000003.1, from coordinate 634,538 downwards.
TATGTCGATCTGGCCGATCATTACATGGCGTCAATCCTCGCCGAAGCGATGGAGAAAGGCTATTTCAAAGGGCTGGAACTTGATACTGTCGTATCACTGGTCAACACCATGGTGCAGCCGTTTTGCAATCCCCGGTTGATGATGCAGATGATGCACCTCGCTACCGAAGAGCGGCTGAGGATCGTGATCGGCACCATCTTGAACGGCATGCAGGCCAGAGAGCCGCAGGCCAGAGCAAAACCTGGACTGCATATCGCCAGCTAGGCGTCCTTCGCTAGCCATTGCTTCATCATCGCAGGCGGCGGGCTTGGGTTCAATTCCGTCTCGTCCAGCGCCGCCAACGCCCGGGCGCGATCTGCAGCGGTGAAGCTGCCGGTGGTCAGGCAGAATTCGACCATATTGCCATTGGGATCACGCGTGTAGACCGAGTGGCACCAATTGTGGTCGATCTCCAGCACGTCGAGTCCCGCAGCATTCCATTTTGCCCGCCAGCCGTTCAGTTCCTCAGCGGTGTTGACGGCAAAGCTGTAATGGTTGGTACCCTGTGGTGTTCCGGCAGCTTCGTTGAGGTCGAAGCTATATTCCCCTTCTCCCGGCGTATCCATCAATTCCCAAAAAGCGATGAACCGGCTGTCGTCACCGTCCATCCGGTAGAAAAAATGCTTGCCCCAGCCGCCACCCATCACCGGCGCGATCTCGACCTTGACCAGTTCGAAGCCCATCACGACTTCGTAAAATGTGTGGATCGCCTGCATGTCTTTCGCCGCGAGGGCGAGATGGTGGTAGCTCATTGGTTCGCTCCGTTCCGCTTGTCGACCATGCCCATGACATCGGCGGTGGTACCATCGGGAGCGGGCACTTCGACAACCCGTTCCGGTACGTCGTCGAACTCCAGCTTCAGCGCCCGGCTCATCACCGCGTGCATCATGTAGGTGCAGGTGATGTAGGTGAGTTCGAGTATCTCGACTTCGCCGAGATGTTTTTTCAGCGCCGCGAAGACGCCGTCGGGCACCCTGCCCCGCTCGAGCACAAGGCAATCAGCATAAGCCAGCACTGCGCGTTCGACGTCGCTGAAGCAGTCGGCGACCTGCCAGTTGGGAACGGCTTTGACCTGCTCTTCGGAAAAGCCTTCGAAGCGCATTGCCTTGCTGTGCTGGGAATAGACAAATTGTGAGCCCACTGCATAGCCGGCGCGAATCTGGCCGAGTTCGCGCAATTTGGGGTCGAGCTTGCGATCGGGAGAGCGGTAGAAACCGAAGCCCTCGCTGGTATGCCTGAAAGCATCGGGAACCTGGGCGAAGACGGTCCACCAGTTGCCCGGCGTGCCGGTTGCCGTTCCGGGCTCGGCCACCGGATCACGGTCGCCGAACAAAATATTATAGAGACCGAGAACATAGTCGTCGGTCACTTCGGACCGGGGTATTTCGCGCAGTCGGGGCATGGGTCTCTCTCCTATGCCCCGACTATGCACAATATAGCGTGGCGTTCTAGCCTTTCGCGAGATTCCGCAGCACATAATGCAGGATGCCGCCGTTGAGGAAATATTCCATTTCATTGGCGGTATCGATCCGGCAGATCGTCTTGAAGGTCGAGGTCGTGCCGTCGGCGCGGGTCATTTCGACTTCGACTTCCTGCAGTGGTTTCAATGTCGCAACGCCCTTGATCGTGAAGCTTTCCGAACCGTCGAGGCTGAGAATTTCGCGATCGGTGCCTTCGCCGAATTGCAATGGCAAAACGCCCATGCCGACGAGGTTCGAACGGTGGATCCGCTCGTAGCTTTCGACGATGACAGCGCGAACGCCGAGCAGATTGGTGCCCTTGGCCGCCCAGTCGCGGGAGGAGCCGGTGCCGTACTGCTCGCCACCGATAACAACCAATGGGGTGCCGTCGGCTTTGTGCTTCATTGCCGCGTCGTAGATTGGCATGACCTGGCCGTTATATTTTGTGTAACCGCCTTCTTTGCCGTCGGCCATTTCGTTTTTGATTCTGATGTTGGCGAAAGTGCCGCGCATCATGACTTCGTGGTTGCCGCGGCGGGAGCCGTATGAGTTGAAGTCGGCCTTGTTAACCTGATGATTTTTCAGATATTCTCCGGCAGGGCTGTCTTCCTTGATCGCGCCGGCTGGCGAGATGTGGTCGGTGGTAATGCTGTCACCCAGCAGCGCCAGGGTTTTCGCCTCGATGATGTCGCTGATCGGCTCCGGCGTCATCGTCATGCCGTCAAAATAGGGCGGGTTGGCAACATAGGTCGAGCCAGCGCGCCAATGATAGGTGTCGCCGCCGGTGACGTCGATCGCGCGCCACTGCTCGTCGCCGTCATAGACATTGGCATAGCGGCTCTCGAACATTTCGCGATTGACGAAGCTGTTGACCATGTCGGTCACTTCGGCGTTGGTCGGCCAAATATCCTTGAGGAACACGTCCTCGCCGTCCTTGCCCTGCCCGATCGGCGTTTCATACATATCCTGACGCACCGTGCCCTTCAGCGCATAAGCGACAACCAGCGGCGGCGAAGCGAGATAGTTGGCGCGGACGTCCTGCGACACCCGGCCCTCGAAATTGCGGTTGCCCGAGAGCACCGACGCGGCAACCAGATCATTTTCGTTGATCGCCTTGCTAATCGGCGCCGGCAATGGCCCCGAGTTACCGATACAGGTGGTGCAACCATAGCCGACCAGATTGAAGCCGAGATAGTTGAGATCCTCCGAAAGCCCCGCCTTGTCGAGATAGTCGGTAACCACCTGCGATCCCGGTGCCAGCGATGATTTGACCCAAGGCTTGCGCTGCAGACCGCGTTCCCGCGCCTTGCGCGCGACCAGACCGGCGGCGATCAGCACCGTCGGGTTGGAGGTGTTGGTGCAGCTGGTAATCGCGGCAATCGCGACATCGCCATGGGCAAAGCCCTGGTCGCTGCCGTCGACATCGACCCGCTTGCCGTCATCATCGACGCCAAAGACCTTCTTGAGATCGCGGTTGAACTCTTCGTCCAGCTCGGCCATCGACACGCGCTGCTGCGGCAATTTCGGTCCGGAGAGCGACGGCACCACGGTGCTGATGTCGAGTTCCAGCGTCTTGGTGTAGATCGCGTCCTTGGTGGTCTCGTCATAGCGCCAGAAGCCCTGCTCGCGAGCATAAGCTTCGGTCAGCGCGATATCCTGCGCGCTGCGGCCGGTCAGTTCGAGATATTCCAGCGTTTTTTCGTCGATCGGGAAATAGCCGCAGGTCGCGCCATATTCCGGCGCCATATTGGCGATGGTCGCGCGATCGGCGAGCGACAGTTCCTTCAGGCCGGGGCCGTAAAATTCGACGAAGCTGCCGACCACACCGACATGGCGCAGCATCTGCACGCAGGTCAGCACCAGATCGGTCGCGGTAATGCCCTCGGCCAGCTTGCCGGACAATTTGAATCCGACCACTTCGGGGATCAGCATCGATACCGGCTGGCCGAGCATCGCGGCTTCCGCCTCGATCCCGCCAACGCCCCAGCCGAGCACGCCGAGACCGTTGATCATCGTCGTGTGGCTGTCGGTGCCGACGCAGGTGTCGGGATAGGCAACCATATTGCCTTCGGCGTCCTTCGACGACCAGACCGCCTTGGCGATATTTTCCAGGTTCACCTGATGGCAGATGCCGGTTCCCGGCGGCACAACGGAGAAATTGTCAAACGCCTTCGAACCCCATTTCAGAAATTCGTAACGCTCCATATTGCGCTGATATTCCAGCTCGACATTATGTTCGAACGCTTGCGGCGTGCCGAATTCGTCGACCATCACCGAGTGATCGATGACCAGATGCACCGGCACCTGCGGGTTGATCTGCTCGGCATTGCCGCCCAGCGCCTTGATCCCGTCGCGCATCGCGGCGAGATCGACCACGGCGGGCACGCCGGTAAAATCCTGCATCAGCACGCGGGCCGGGCGATATTGAATTTCCGCCGGGCTTTTCGCTTCCTTCTGCCAGTCGACCACCGCCTGCGCGTCCTTCGCGTCGACGGTAAAGCCGCCATCCTCGAACCGCAGCATATTTTCCAGCAGCACTTTCAGCGTGTAGGGCAGCTTGTCGATATTGCCGAGCTTTTCCGCCGCTTTCGCGAGCGAGTAATAGCTATATTCGGTGCCGTTGACGGTCATCGTCGAGCGGGTGCCGAGTGAGTCTTTGCCGGTGGTGGTCATGGTGGAGTGTGGCCTTTCGTTACTATTATTTTGAAACCCACACTACGGGGAGTGCCTTGCCGGTTGGGGCCGTGGCGGAGGTGGGATTCGGATGTTCGGGAGCGCTTTAGCTGATGTGAGGGAGTTGGGGAAGGGGTGCTTTAAACTGAAAGAATTTCAGGAAGCATCTCTCTACTGATCTTTTCAGCGACTGATACTGGAACAAATCTTTTCCATTGATTATCACCTGCCCTTATCATTCTGCGAATTTCAGTTCCTGACGTCACTCTAATGTTGTCGGCGGGCGAGACATCCAGTTCAACGACCTTGTATCCTTGTAAATTTAAGCGTTTGATCTTTTCTCGATTCCATTCGTCAACAACGGTTGTGTAGCAAACACCTAAACGTGGAAAGAATTCCGAAATTTGCTTCGGTTTTTCAATCGGAAAAGGTATAAATGAAAAGCGATCCCTAGGAATATCGTTCTCTAACAAGCCTTCTATTAGCAGTGCTCGCCGATCAAAAAAACTAAACGGGTTTGCATCCGACGTCTCTCTTTTTTTATCATCATTTCTAGAAGTCGGACGAATAATTTGAGTTATGCCGATAAAAATATGATCCGCTCGCGCAAAAGCTTGCAAAACATAGTCAAGATGACCGTTGTGAAACGGCTGAAAACGCCCGTGTACCGAGCCAATTTTTATTTTATCCACTTTAGCTCAACCTTACCGCTGCCATCCCTAAAATGCCCAACAGACATTGGATCGTTTTGCGTACAGAATTCCGAATTCTTGAGTGCAAGAAATGGGCCTGCCGTCTCCTTTATCACTGCTAGATCACCAGCAATGTCGTCAATCACCCTGACATCATGACCATATTGCCCCACTTCATTCTGTAAACATTCCACCGGTATCCCCAACACCTCTGCATGGAACATGTGTTGAGGCTTCAACGCTATATCGATGTCCACGTTATAGTTATGGGCAAATGTCATTATCTGGCCCAGAAACGAATGCCCCGTGACATCTGTTACCACAGTAGAGTTTTCGGATACTCGGCTATATTCTGACATCCTATTTTTCATTACATCATAAGCGCCTCTATCATCTGGTATGCTCCCCAACTCCGCCAAATAGTGAACTTTGAAGGCTCCTAGAGGATTGCTGAGAAATAATTGCCCCTCTGTGCCTATTTCTGGCAAATCCGCTTTAGCTTGACGGCCAATGCAAGCGATAGTGACCGATGTAGGGCCGTAACCCACAGATGAATGGCATTTGCCGACATGAAAACCAAAATGCGATGCCACATCTAAGAATGCTTTCGTTGCGTTTTCACGGTCATTTGAACTTTCGGCATCAGGTCCAAATTCGAATGCTATCATTAGTTGCTCTGGGTCTGCACCACCCGCTACTATGTCATTTAGACCGTGCACAATCGCTATTGTAGCAAACTTGTTCCAACTTTCAGAACAGCGCGAAACTTTATCGATAGATTGGATTACAGATTTATCAGAGTTTAACCGAGAGAAGTCACGGCAACCAAATCCAAAATCAGAAGCGATCTCTGCTAGCCGTTCGTTTTCGTCGAACGGTAATTTTGCGGAACAGCCAAAATGCTGAGGATCAACTATCGACAAGAAAATTCTGCGCGCGTTGATCACTAACTTTTATGGCGGAGTCCGATTCCCACAAGCTATCGAAATATTGAAGCATCGATTTATAGAGCGCACTTTGCGATTTCCGACCTGACTTACGCACAATCATTTGAGGATTGTCGAGGCCTTCCGCTTTCGTCCAGTTAAGGAAACTGAATATACAAAGCTTCTTGTCCACCAACATTAGTCGGAATGCTGGCAAAGAGAATCGATTATCGAGATTGTAGAATCGCAATTCGTATTCAACACCGATACTTTCGCACTGGCTTGTGATCTCTCGTGCGCTCCCAATTACCTTTAGTTGATAACGCTTTTCATCTCTCCCATACTTATTAGCTAAAGATTCGAGAGTTTGGTTATCGGGCAAAGAAAGCAAAAACCTAGCTTTACCAGCGTTGCTCTTTATCCTCTTGAGCATGTTGACAAATTCTTCTTTGTGATCTGTTAGCTTCGCTCCTCCAATGCCAAGAAAGTCTACATCGGTTTGAATCATCGTAAGTGATTTAGCAGGCATAATGCCTTTTTCAGTGGTCGGAAAAACATTGATAATTCCTACTGCAGAAAAACTTGAGATCATTAAATTACATATAAATATCAAAAAGACTGAGACTGAGACTGAAGTTAAAATTAAATTGCGCTCGGTAAAATAGAAAATTATGAGGCCTAGAAATATTGATACTAAAATATAGCCATTTACTTTCCATCTGAGGCTAAACTTGTTTAAAAATATTGGAATTTTGATTTTTGATGCGGCGAAAATAAAAATTCCAGTTACCGCAATTGCGATTCCCTCATCGAACAATGCGACTAGTCTATTTGTCCAAAATTCACTCATGCGATTGATCCGACTGCTTCAAGTGTTGAATGCATTGGTTCGACCAAGTATCTTGCATTACTGAACTATCTTCAATTTCGTCCCAGTTTAAAAACTCCAAATTGGAATGATAGCCCGGTTCTCCGCTCGCAACGTTAGTGTCATCACCTATCTCGATAGCAAATACGATCCCCGCGTGTTGACGTTCGAACTTTGTTTTCTGCAAATAAAGAATGCCACAAAATGAGTGGTTCCGGATTGGATCACTGAATGTTAGTTCTTCGTATAATTCCCTGAAAATAAAATCCGTCATTATCTCAGGATCCTCCTGAAACAGTGTTGGATTGTCTTCTTCTTGGAGATGCCCGCCGAATATGATCGAGTGAGTCTCGTGGAGTCGGCTCTCGGGAGATTTTTTTGTTCGTTTGTAACTTAAAACTTCGTCTGATTTGAAGATAATGAAACTCGGAATTAGTTGGACAAACTTATCTGTTTTTTCCGCATCCAACCTGCGCATGGTCACAGAATGATGCATAATCGTTTTTAAAGAAACGGTGCGGAGATAGTGACCGGAATCTTGAGGCAAAAAAGGCAAGAATTCTGGCCTAGGAACAACCAAAATATTTTCTTCGAGCGGGTTTACTTTTCTCGGTTTAACAGTGAATTGTGGTACGTCTTCCCACTCTTTTAAAGCGTAAGAACCTCTCCCGGCCCTGACAAAAATAGAATCAGGGTTGCCTTTAATATCTGAAGCCAATCGAGCACCGACAGTTTTCCAAGGAGTCATTCCACCAATCAGATCAGGATATGACTCCTGAACAAGCGAAGCTATTTCCTTCCCTGACATCGGCCGGTTCACCTCAGACATTGACGTCTCTATCGCGCTCAGTAATGAAACTTTTTTTCGACCCCCAATATTCATGGATACTATACTAGGCAAAATACATTATTTGGCAATAGGCCCCTTTCTTTCCTCTCGCTCTGCCCACTCTTCCGCATGGGCAAGACAAACGGACTGCGCCCCGACCCCTTGCCTTTTCCTCTGGGATTACGGTGACAGTTTACTAAATGCACTAATTGCCGATCGGACAGGACTGTTCTGGGCGCTCGGCTTGATGGCCATGCCCCGCATGGCCAGTCGCCTGTGCGCCTACGCCGGTGAACAACTCGGCTAACCCACCACCGCCATCAGCTGCGACGGAAACGGCGCTTGCAGCGCCTGCGCATCATCGCCGGACAGCCAGCGGTCGTAATCTTCCGGCTGCAGGATCACCGGCATCGCCTTCGGGTGGATCGGCTTCACCAGCGGATTGGGTTCGCAGGTCAGGAAGGCGTAGCAAGGCCCCTCCTCCTGTTGCCGCCAGATACCGGCGAAGCAGGACACGGGCTGTTCGTTGACGCTGAACCAGACTTCCTCCCGGCCAGCGCCCGGCTTGGGCTCGGCAAACTGGTGAAAGGGGACCAGGCAGCGATGCTCGGCCTTGTTGATGACATTGCGGTAGAGCGGGCTTTGCAGGTTGCGGACATTGGTGGTGTTCATCTTTCGGGTGGTGCCGGGGCGCTTGCCCTTGCCGACCCACGGAAAGCCCCAGTGCATGGTCTCGGCGACTTTTGCGCCGTCCTCCACCCGCACAATCGCGCCCTGTCGCCCGGGCCAGACATCCTCTGCCGCGCCATCGAGCCGGAAATGGCTGACATAATCGGCCCAGCTCTCGATCGTATGAAGCGCGCCGGGGATATTGCGATAATGATTGCACATCGGGGGATTATGGCAGCGTGGCGACGTGGCGTCCAGCGGGTGAAATCCAACAGGCTTTCCTACAGGCCTGCGGTTCTGATATATATTCTTGCATGGCCAAAATAACGGGAAACAAGAATAGATCCGTTCGTGCTGAGCCTGTCGAAGCACAGGTGGAGCGCGCGCAAGGTCCTTCGACAGGCTCAGGACGAACGGCGGAAAAGAACCCCTCCAAACCCGACCAGCCCAAAAAACCCCGCGCGCCGCGCCATGACGGCTGGACCCCGGCGACCCGTGCCGTGTTTCTGGCGACGTTGCGCAAGGCGGGCTGTGTGCGCGATGCCTGCCGGGTGGCGGCGATGTCGAGCACGTCGGCCTACCGGCTGCGGCGGCAGGATGCGGAATTTGCGGGGCGCTGGAAAGCGGCGCAGGCCAGCGCGCGCACCGGGCTTATCGCGGTGGCGCACGAGCGCGCGGTGGTCGGGCGGGAGACCGTGATCATCCGGGCGGGCAAGGAGGTCGAGCGGCGGGTGACGCCGTCGGACTCGCTGCTGGCGCTGCTGATCAAGCAGGGCAATCTGACCGAGCAGGACGCGGACCGGCTGATCACCTGGGAGGAATGGCAGGACGGAATCGTCTTTGACGAGCAGGGCAACAAGGTCAGCAGCGCCGAAGAGGCGGCGGCGGTGCGGGCGTCGCTCGACAGGAAACTGGCCGATATGCGGGTAAAATTGCAGGCGCGGCGGGCGCGGGAGGAGCAGGCGCTGCGGGAACGCGAGGCGCGGGTTGCGGCGCTGGAGGCGAAATATGGCGAGGGGTGACGGGTGCGGGATATTCTCGTCATCCTGAACTCGTTTCAGGACCCCCACCGGCACAGCGCAATCTCACGAGGTCCTGAAACGAGTTCAGGATGACGATTGGGGGGAAGCGGCGTGCGCGCCCTCTGCCCCGCCCCTAGATGCCGCCGTCGGTAACCTCGTAACCGGCAGCCTCCAGCCCCGCCTTGAGCGCCACGCGGCAAGTCTCCAGATCATGCGGCTCGGTCGAGCGGACGACGAAATTGGCGCCGACGGTGCCGTTGCGGAAGAAGGGATAGCTGCCGATGACGCAGCTTTCGTGCGCCTTTTCCGCGTCGCGGAGGACGCCGGCGATCTCGCTTTCCGGGGCCCAGGCGCCGAGCGTGACGCTGAGCAGGGGCGCGCCGCCCTCGAGCGTGCCGGTGAGCGCGTCGAGCATGCCGGCGGTGATGTGCGGGACGCCAGCCATCAGGAACATATTCTCGATGCGGATGCCCGGCGCGCCGGACATGCGGTTCTCGATCAGCTCGGCGCCTTGCGGCACGCGGGCCATGCGCAGCCGGCCTTCGTTGAGGCCGCCGCGGGTCTCGTAATATTTCTCGAGGATCGCGCGGGCGGTCGGGTGGATCACGACCTCGACGCCGAGCGCCGCGGCGACCGCGTCGACGGTGATGTCGTCGTGGGTCGGGCCGATGCCGCCGGTGGTGAAGAGATAGTCGTTGCGGGCGCGCAATATGTTCACCGCCTCGGCGATCAGCGCCATGTCGTCGGCGACCACGCGGACCTCGGCGAGGCGGATGCCCTGGACGTTGAGCCAGCTGGCGATCTGCGCGATATTCTTGTCCTGCGTGCGGCCGGAGAGGATTTCATCGCCGATCACGATCAGCGCGGCGGTCCAGATTTTTTCTTGTGTCATGCCGCTGCTATAGAGCGATGCCGGGCGCTTTGGGAATATGTTATTTGGTGCCGCTTGTCGCTGGCGTCCGATAGTCGGACAGCGGCGGCTGGGCGATCTCGGCGAGCGGGACGCGGAGCCATTGCGGTTCGCTGCCCAGCCGCGCGTTGAAGCGGGTGTTGAAGCTGAACGGATCGGGCGTGACAGAGAACAGGTCGGGGCCGTAGAGCGGGGCGATGTCGCGGGGGGCGTAGCCCATCAGGCCGAGCATGGTCGGGAAGAGGCGATAGTGGGACAGGCGGTCCCTGCCCGCCGCCGCGGCCCGGGTCCAGCGCGCGGCCTTTTCCCCGTCACCGTCGCTCTCGCCGCCGATCACCACCAGCGGCACCACGCCTTCCTCGATCTGCGGCGCGGGGGTGCAATGGGTCGCCTCGCCACCACCGCCGCGCTCGTGGAAGCTCTGGCCATGGTCGGCGGTGTAGAGGATCGTCGCGTCGCCGATTGCCGGCCCGGCCCGATCGAACAGCCGGTCGAAAAAGCCGCCGACGCTCCAGACCAGGGTGTTGCGGTAGCTGTTGCGGTAGAGCCGCCAGTTGGCGGCGCGCCCGTCCATGCCGTCGCGGGTCGCCATGTCGGTGACATCGGCGAAGCGGCCGCGCTTGAGCATCGGCTGGTAGCGGGCGTGGCTGAGCGGGAACTTGTCGCTGACCGGGAAATGGCCGCCGACCTTGTTGACCAGGACCAGCTGCGGCTTGCCGTCAGCCAGATAGGTGGCGAGCCGGTCGGCCACGGCATGATCGCGGTTCACCACCGGCACATCGGTAAACTGGTGCCAGTGATCGATCTGCGCGCGTTCGGCACCGTCCATCCGGTTCTGGTAGCGGCCGCCGGTGCGCTGGGCATCGAGATAGACTGTGCCGAGACCCGCGGAATGCGCATAAGCCCAGATCGACGGACCGGTGCGGACCGTTTGGCGATAATTGTCCCGCGTCCCGCCAAAGCGCAGCACGACATTGCTGCCGACGCTGCAATGGGTGACCGATGTCGCCAGCCCGAAATTGTGGATCGGCGGCCTGCCCGCTGCCCCGTCCGCGCCGAGACCGGAATAGACGCCGCTCGCGCTGTTGATATCGAGATAGGCGCCGGCGATGCTTTCGTCGATGATCAGCACGATGTCGGAACGGCGTGGCGTCGCGGCGGGTTTCAGCGCCACCTGCTGCCGCGGCCCGCTTTCGCTGGTCGCCCGGTCATAGACGTGGAGCAAAGCGAGGCTGGTGCCGCTGTGCGAAGACGGCAGGCCGCTGCCCCCCTCCCCGCCGCGAAAGAATAAAAGCACCGACAGACCAAGCAGGATCGGCAGCGCCGCCCATCGCGCGCCCCGCGCCCACAGCCCGCCACCTTCAGACGGCTTCAGACCGACCGCCAGCAACAGCAGCAACGCCTTGCCCCCCGCCAGCAGCAGTGCCCCGCCCTGCTGCGCCATCGCGCTGCCGATATCGCCGGCGCTCTCGACCATCGTGACGAAGCTCTCGTAATCCATGAAATCGCCGACCGCCCATTGATAGCCGTCGACCAGCAGCGACCCCGCCGCCAGCAACGCGGCCAGCGGCCAGCGCAGCCAGCCGCTCCTGATCAGGGCAAAGCCCGCGAGGCTGATCGCGCAGAGCAGCCACAGGCCGGCAAAGGCGACCAGCCCCGCCGGCTGGATCTCGGGCGTTGCCAGCATCGCCAGCCGGTGCCAGATTTCCCCGGCGCCGAGCAGCAGGCTGAGCCCCAGCAGCATATATTTCAGGCGATTTTGCATCAGGTCTCGGGAATCCGCTTCCGTTTCTCAGGCGAAGGCCTAGCGGGTGCGGGTTAATATCCGGCAAAAATCACCGATATTTCGGGTCTCGCCAAACGCCCGCGCGATGCCTATATAGGCCGTATGACAGACTATATGACCGTAGAAGACACCACCCCGCAATCCCGCACCGGCGCGATCAAGCTGCACGGGCCGGAAGGTTTTGAAGGCATGCGCAAGGCCGGACGCCTCGCCGCCGATATCCTCGACAGCCTGGTCCCGCACGTCGTACCCGGCGTCACCACCGGCGCGCTCGACGACATGGTCCGGCAACAGGCTTTTGCCGCCGGCGCGGTCCCGGCGACGCTCGGCTATCGCGGCTTCACCCACAGTTGCTGCACCTCGATCAACCATGTCGTCTGCCACGGTATCCCCGGCGACAAGAAGCTGGCCGAGGGCGATATCGTCAATATCGACGTCACCGTGATCGTCGACGGCTGGCACGGCGATACCAGCCGCATGTATCTGGTCGGCAAGACCCCGATCAAGGCGAGCAAGCTGGTCCAGGTCACCTATGAATGCATGATGCTCGGCATCGAGCAGGCCAAGCCGGGCAACCGGATGGGCGATGTCGCACACGCGATCCAGAGCCACGCCGAGGCCCACCGCTATTCGGTGGTCCGCGATTTCTGTGGCCACGGGCTCGGCCAGATGTTCCACGACGCCCCCGAAGTCGTCCACGCCGGCCGCCCCGGCACCGGCCCGGAGCTGCGCCCCGGCATGTTCTTCACCATCGAGCCGATGATCAATATCGGCAAATATGCCTGCAAGATGCTCGACGACGGCTGGACCGCGGTCACCCGCGACCGCTCGCTAACCGCGCAGTTCGAGCATAGTATCGGGATTACCGAAGACGGGAACGAGATTTTTACGAAGAGTGCGGCCGGGCTGGATTGTCCGCCTTATTGAGTTTTTGTGGTCGCACCACTCGCGCGCGGGATTGGTTGCGTTGAACGAAGGCGGTTGCATCCTTGATGCCGGCGATGATGCCGGTGAAGTCTTTATCTTTCAATTTCCCGCTCCTCCTTAAGTCTTGCCAACTCGGCTTGAAAGCCGTTTTCTGTTCTCGAGCTGGCCTGTCCTCATACTCCGCTATACGCTCGATGAATAGCGCAGACTGGTCAGAAACTTCTCCTCAAACAAGTAAAGATCCCCTCGCGCTCTGGAGCAAGCTACATAGAGCTTGTTTCGGGTCTCATTAGGTAACTGATCCACTGTTCCGCGCGAGACGTGTTTGAAAGTGCCGGGGTTCAGAGCTACGCAAACATCTTGATAAGAGTTTAGTCCTTTGCTGCGACCCCAATTATTCGCATGACAATCAAATTTGCGATAATTTCGAAGAAATAAAGTCACGTTTCCTGGGGCGCGAGCTAGGTTCAACGCTGTTTCCGCATCATCAACGAACTGAACGGTACTATCTTCCGTTCGGTGACTAATGATCGGAATACCAACCACATTCGTGATAAAATCACATACCGAGGGACTACATCTATAGGTCTTGTCGAGCGACTTCGTGTCAATGTCGATATTAACCCTGCGGAATTCGTTTAAATACGCTTCTACACCCTTTTTATGGAGGTTCTTTTTAACCTGCCCATCACGGCTAGTATCAAACGTATGCTGGAAAAAGTCGCCGACAAGCATGATTTCAAGATCAGCATCTGTAAGCGCAAGCAGAAGGTTAAAGTCGTTGGCAGCAAAATCTTGGACTTCATCAACGAAAAAACAATCGAAATGCCGCGCGAGTCGGGCGTTTATGTCGTTGACTGCATCAAATTCGGAAATCAACTTGGCGGCACGATTTGCATAGATATATCCAGCTCCATTCATGTAATGGCGGTCGTCGTTTTTTCTCCATGAAGGAAACCTCGGCGGTGCTTTCCACGTGAAAGATCTGTCTCTCAACTCGTAAGAAAAATAGGGACGGACGCAGAAACGATAAAGGAATGAAAAGTAAGTTACGACCGTCACATGTTTCGGCAAATGACCAAATTTGTGAACGATACCAGCTTCCAGGCTGCGACGGTTTTCGTGGGTGTAGGTAATGATCAACGACCGTTGATTATCATCGATAGCATCGAGAATTTTCGTCGTTTTTCCGGATCCAGCAACGGCAAAAATTAGCTGTTTAGCCATGTGATCGCGTTCTTGATGTATTCAGGGCATGTGAGTTTGTCGCCCAGATTGGAGGCCAACTGATAAGCCACTTCAGCCTTGTCCGACAGCATATAGTCTTGAACAGAAAGTGTTTTCCGGCCTTTCTCAAATAGTTCATCACATAACGCAGAATTGTCTTCATATAGGCAGATTTCAAAGGTACTTCGCTGATTGTTGTTGTCAGCAAATATTTCGATGTTTTCCGAACCAGCGAATGCCTTATACCGATCAACGCAGGTGTGCTGCCAGTCACCGTCATTGTCGGTCACGACAGCAGTCTTAATGCCCAGAAACTGAGCTATCTCAAGAAACCTTGGGAAGCTCAGACCCCCAACTGAAATCACGCTGACTCCTGACCCCGAGAGCGGTCCGCCGGTCACAGACTGAAAAAAGGTCTCAATCAACATATATTCGGCATGCCCTTCAACCAGCAGGCATTTCTTAGCCAACGCGAATTCCAGTACTGCGCTGTTCGGTGCCTTCATAAAGAACTTGGCTGTTGTTTCTGACAGCCTATCAAGCTTGATCGGATCGGCATACAGGTCTCCAAGGAAAACTGCGCGCCGAAGATCAAGTCGCGAGCATATGAGAGAACTGTGTGTGGCCACGAAGACTTGAGATTGGCTGGCGTCGCCGATAATCTTGACCAATTCCTTCATTCGCTCATGACTCAAATGGTTTTCCGGTTCCTCAAGCAGGACCACATCGATCTTGGTTTGCTTGGAAAGCGCAAATTCGGTCCGGATGAAGCATTGTGCACCCATTCCCATGTTTTCGATATCAACGCCTGCAGCTGCGATAGTGAGGTCGGTCTCGAGGTTTGCTTTTGAATTACTCTTCACAGCGAAAGCGTAATCCCCTTCTATGCGTTTATTTAACTCCTCGAACTGCTCTTTTGAAAATATCGCTTTCGATTGTCGATACTCGTATTTTAGACGCTGTTTCTCATTTTCTACGGTATACTCATCGTACATCTTACGCACATAAGCCCGCGAAGCATGTTCATTGCTAATCTGAGTATTGTCTATCAAGAGATGATTGATCGGCTTGTTGTACGGAGTGATCGGACTACCGCTAAATCCTTTGATCTCAATCATATAGTATTCGAATGGGAATGTTGGATCGGCCGCTGAAATCAGTTGCGTGATAATTTCGTGCAGATCATCTCTCGGCCGACAACGTAGGTAAATGCCAAATGCGTCGGTATGCTCAAGGTTAGCTTGGCCATCGAACTCTTCTTGACTGCAACCGCCGAGATATATGTCGATTTCCATTTCTGGTAAATCTTCGAACTTGCGTTGGTCTTTGGCCAAAAACTCTGCGACGGCTTGCTGATTGAGTAACCTGTCCAGACCAATAGACTCTACTCGATAGGGATTTGCACCGAGAACCAATTCTACCGCTAGCAAAATCGAGCTCTTACCGGTTTCATTATCTCCAACAAAGATGTTCAACCCACTGTCGAGGCTTTGAACCTTTCGATCTCTAAATCCCTTAAAATTTTTTAGATGGATTTTCTCGATGTATTGATCTGGCATAGCAAAAGAATAACAGACAACTGTATAATATCTATCCTAATATCGAGAATAAGCGGTCAAATATGGAATTACGGCGACAGTGCACCATTAACTTCATCATGGTGATCCCTAGAAAAAGTGCACCGCCACCATGATCCTAAAACTGCCGCTCAAAATCCATGCTGTGGTGTAGCACCCGCACGATCAGCAGCCCCTCCCCTTCAACCCTGAAAAACACAACATGCGCCTGCTGACGGATGCGCCGCAAACCCGGGGCAACTTCTTCGGCGCTGCGGCCGAGCTGCGGGTTGGCGAGCAGGGACCGGAAACAGGCCTGCAGCTGGTCGCGATAGCGCCGGGCCTGATCGATGCCGATTACGGTGACAGACTATCCAATGCACCAAATCCACACCGTCTGCGTTCACCCGCGCCCGGCATTCTGCCCCCATTCCCCGATCCGCCGGGAAAACTAGTCGCGCGCTGGATGGGCTATCGGGTCAGCGACGGCGGGATCTGTCCCGGTGGCCGCTGGTATATCGAGGGCGCCGATCTGGCGGGTCGGATATTTAACCACCAGCAAGATCAACACCGACAAAATATGCACGCCGATCAGAAACATCAGCATGGCCTTTGGTTCGGAGAGCATCGCGATCGATCCGATCAAAATGCCGGCCAGGCTGATGCCCATATTGGAAAAGGCCATGAAGATCGAAAACTGGGTCGCCGCGATCGCCGGCGGGCTGAGCCGCATGTTGATGACGACTTCGCTGATGGCGCCGAAAAAATGCAGCACGGTCCAGCCGAGCACAAAAATGATCAGGACCCGCGGATCGCTCCAGCTGTCGGCCACCCATATCATCCACCCGGTGAGCGCGATAAACGCACAGCGTGATATCCAGAACGCGCGCTGGGCGCCCAGCTTGCCGACCGCGAACCCGCCGATGGCGATGGTGGCAACGCCCGCGACCAGCTGTGCGGTGCCGTTGAGGGATCCCAGCTGATCTTCCGCCCAGCCGGTCTCGCCGGTGGCGATCATCGGCACGGCGATCAGGCATATTCCGTATGTCAGGCCGACGCTGACCAGTATCGGGAAATAGCTGAGGCTTTGCCGCGAAAACGTGTTGCGCAGCGCGCCTTTCAGCAATGGCAGCCAGTGATCGGCCTGGGCCAGAATATTCACTTGCTGGGCCTCGCCGCGGGACCAGGGAAGGCGGCGCTCGCCCACACGTTCCCGCACCCAAATGACATGTACGGTGACCAGAACGACGAGCAGCGCGCAGGCGATATAGGCCGCACTCGCGCCAAAGGCATAGACCATGGTGCCCGTCAGGCCCGCCGATACGGCGATACCGATGACCTGACCGCCCGATGCCAGCGCCCCGCCCATCGATCGTTCCTCCTCGGGGAGAATGTCCACGGTCAGGCCGTCGACCGCGACATCCTGAAACACCGTGGCCGTATTGACCGCCAGGGCAACGAGGCCGAGAATGAGTACATCACGCGGTCCTGGACTGATGATCGCGAAAATTGCCAGCAGCGCGATCATGACGATTTGCGCACCGATGATCCAGATTCTTCGACGCCCCATGGCGAGCAGCGTGTAACGGTCCATCATGAACCCGGCGATGAACTTGAAACTCCAGGGTATCCCGGTCATCGCCACCACGAACGCGATATCCCGGGCGGAAGCGCCGCTGACTGCCATCCACGCCGGTATGGTGAAATCGAACAGGCCAAGCGGAATGCCTTGCCCGGCATAGAGCAGGAATATTGTGAACAGGCGCAGGTTTCTGTTTTCGGCCAGAAATACGGGCTGGCTCGAAGGCCCCGCCAGAGAAGCTGATTCCAAGATATATCCCCCGAAAGGAAAGAAAAGAATATTGCTTCCTTTTCATTTCCTTCAATGGATCAGAGGCTACCGAATATCTCACCCAGATCAGCGCGACGTTCGGAAACTCCTGATCGCCGCTCCCCTGTGACGAATATACACGAATGGAACACTTTGTAAAATATAGCGGAAATCACCGGCTTGATGATATGGATTAGGGTGACAGCTTACCAAATACACCAGACCCACATCTCATGATTTCACCGCACCATCATAGATGCCGCTCAAAATCCATGCTGTGATGCAGCACCCGCACGATCAGCAACCCCTCCCGCTCAACTCTGTAAAACACAACATGTGCCTGCTGGCGGATGCGGCGCAGGCCCGGGGCGACTGCCTCCGCGCTGCGACCGAGCTGCGGGTTGGCGAGCAGGGACTGGAAACAGGCGTGCAACTGGTCGCGATAGCGCCGGGCCTGGTCGATGCCGAATTCGGCTATGGTGTAATCGGCTATTTCGGCCAGATCGCTGGCGGCGCGCCTGCTCAGGCGCAGGTCAGCCATTTGTGGCGCGGTCTTCGGCGGCGGTCCATATATCGTCCAGCGACTGGTCGCTGGTGCCGCTGTCGAGGCCCTCTGCTATCGCCGCGCGCAACGTGGCCAGCCGGTCCTGCTGCGACTGGTCGCGCTTGACCAGATCGCGGATATATTCGCTGTCATTGGTGAATTCGCCGTCGGCAATCCGGGATTTTATCCATGCGTCCTGGCTCGCGCTGAGCGTGATGGTCTTGCGGACGGTGGCCATGGCTGATGCTCCTTGCAGACGGATCGTCATATTATTGGTGCAGGCGGGGCTTGTAAAGAGGCCAAGACAGTTTTGCGCCAGCCAGCTTTATCTGGCCATCCCGACCGTCCGCCGCTAGGCAAGCCCCTCACCTCCCACCAACCGAGACCCCGAAACATGGCCCGCAAACATTCGAAACATGGCGGCTGGCAGGATCTGCAGCCCGACGCGGAAGAAGCTCCGGCCGAGGCGCCGGCCTGCTGGCTGTGTGCGCGGTCGACCGGGGAGACGATTGTCTGGCATCATCCGGTGCCGAAGAGCCGGGGCGGGCGCGATACCGTGCCGATGCATGCGATTTGCCAGAAGATGCTGATCACCCAGTTCAGCAACAGCGAGCTGCAGCGCCACGGGATGGACGTCGAGGGGCTGCTCGCCGATCCGGCGGTGCGCAAATTTGTCGACTGGGTGGCGAAGAAGGACCCGGACTTCAACGCGACGATCGCCAAAAAACAGCGCTGAGCGGGCTGGCTGCGGCTTCGGGTGACGGCGCGGTATCGGCCTGAAGGCTGATGGTACCGAGGCCTTTGCCGGACGGATCAGGATGGATTGACGGACTTGCGCGCGGCGGAGCGATCCGCTGCGTCTTTTGGCGTGCCGGATTGCCGCGTCGTCTTGGGCTCGGGGCAGTGACGGCGGGGGTGCGTTTTTCGGCTTCCCTTCATATTCACTTGTTCACTTAATGTAATTGAGTAAATGAATTGGATATTTCAGGATCGGGGCGGTAAAAACTCTCCACCATCAGAAAGGAAATGACATGACATTGCATATTGGAGACACCGCCCTCGACTTTACCGTCGACACCCAGAACGGCGAGATCAGCCTGCACGACTGGGCCGGCGACAGCTGGGTATTCTTCTTCAGCCATCCGGCCGACTTCACCCCGGTCTGCACCACCGAAATGGGGCGCACGGCGCAGCTCGCCGAACAGTTCGACGCGCGCAACACCAAGCCGCTCGGCCTGTCGACCGACACCGCCGACGAGCATCGCAAGTGGATTGCCGATGTCAACGACACGCAGAATACCAACCTCACCTTCCCGATCGTCGCCGATGCCGATCTGGCGATCGCCAAGATGTACGACATGATCCATCCCGACGAGAGCGAGACCGCGGCGGTCCGGTCGGTGTTCATCATCGATCCCGACAAGAAGGTGCGGCTGACGATGACCTATCCAATGAGCGTCGGACGGAATTTTGACGAGATCCTGCGGGTCATCGACGCGCTGCAGCTGAGCGACCGCAAGCGGATCGCGACGCCCGCCGACTGGCAGATCGGCAAGGAAGTGATCATCCCGCCGTCGATCAGCGACGAAGAGGCGAAAGGCCTGTTCCCGCAAGGCTGGACCGAGCACCGGCCCTATCTGCGGACCACCGACGTCAGCTAATCGCGCTGATCTGTCCCTCCCCAGACAGCGCGACGCCAGCCCGGCGGGCCCCCTTGGCCCGGCAACCGGGCTGGCAATCGTCGGGTGGTAATGCGGGACGGGCGCGACAACGGCGGCAATCCGCGCCGCCCGGTGGCTTGCCCGAATATGGTTTACAGTCTTTAATCTTTGGAATAAGCTTTTGAAAGGGCGCGCAAATTTGTTCGGGAGGAGCAAAGAGTATGTCTAGCGAAAATCCGGGCGACGGATCATCATCCGATCGCCGCTCATCAGACCGGCGCGTGCAGGACGATCCGGACTATAAGGGGCCGGAGCGCCGCAGCGGGGACCGGCGCAAGGGGGATCGCAGAAGCGAGCCGCGCTAGGCCGCTGATCCGGACCGCCGCCTGCTTTCGCAGCGTGGCTACCAAAGCATTTTTCCCTGCCATCATCCGACAGGATATGAGCGGGGGCGGGCCAGGCCCGCCCCCGCGCGATTTTACAGTCCGTCGAGGCCCTTGCTGACCAGGATATTGACCGCGACGCGGCGGTTCTGCGCCTTGCCGGTGGCGGTGTCGTTGCTGGCCATCGGATCGGCTTCGGACATGCCGGTCGGGGTCAGCATGCGATAGGGCTTCCAACCGCAATTCTGCTGGATATAGTTGACCACGCGGCTGGCCCGCTTTTCGCTGAGCTGCTGGTTATATTCGTAATCGCCGGTGGAATCGGTGTAGCCGACGACCAGCAACAGCGCATTGTCCATCGCGTCGGCCTGCTGTGCCGTGGCGCAGAGATCGGCCTTGCCCTGCGAGGACAGGGTCGCCTTGCCGGTGTCGAAGTTCACGTTGGTCGTGCCCTTGACGTTATATTTGTCGATATCGCCGACGCGGCTGCGCAGCGCTTCGGTTGCCGCGGTCTGTTCGGCAAAGCCTTGGGCGGTGCCATTGTGGATCATGCTCGCGGTCTTGAGATCCTTGTCGCGCAGGCTGATCTGGCTGGCGACCAGTTCGTCGCCGACCTGGACGGTTTCGACGCTGACCGGCAGGCCGTTGAGCAGCGCGTCAGTGGCGAGCGCCTTGCGGCCGAGGCCGAACAGGCCCTTGCTGGCCTTGATCTCGGTCTGGTCGGAAAAGCCGACGATCGTCTTGCTGCCATCGTCCGCGGTGACCTGCAGACGGCTGCTGTCGCGTGCGGAGATGATGCCTTCGATCTCCGGTCCGCGGGGGGCTTCGGACAGGTCGACGATGGCCTGCGCCTCCTGCTGTCCCGAGACGACGATATCCTCGCGGTTTTCCTGTTGCGCGGAAACGCTGGCCGGGGCCAGCAGGGCGGCAGTGGCGAGCAGCAGGCTCGCCCGGTTGATGGTGGAAATATTGCTCATTAGTCTTCTCCTTCAAAATGGTTCGTCATGATTGTCCGGCTCCGCCTCGCCGGATTCGGGATGATGTGCCGCCTCCCGGTCTCCCTCGTGGTTGGCGGCACAAATGCGCGGCCTTTCGACCACCCGTGAACTTGTCGCCCTCCCGACTGGTCGCGTCATCCTGTCTGCCCGATGAACACCGCCGGCATGGGCGCCCATTATGGGGACGTTCCGAGACCGGCGCGGGGCGAACCGTTGCAGCGGGGAACCGGACCGGCGGCTGCGGCGCTGATCGCAAACGGCCAGTGATCGACAAAAATTCCGACCGCATTTTGCAGATATGATGTCCGGCGCGACAGCCCCTTCCTTCGCCAAGACAATCTGCTAATAACGCGGGATGAAGCCCGAACAGCACCCCCAGGAGACAGAGCGTCTCCGCGAACTTCGCCGCTATGGCATACTCGACACCGACCGCGAACAGGCGTTTGACGAAATTGTCGAACTGGCGGCACTATTGTGTGAAGCGCCGGTCTCGGTGGTCAATTTCATCGACAAGGACCGGCAGTGGTTCAAGGCGGAAACGGGTCTGGGCGTGCGGTCGACGCCGCTCGAAACCAGCCTGTGTGGCCATGTGATATTGCAGGACGAGTTCGTCGAAATCCCCGATACGCTCGCCGACGTGCGGATGGCCGACAATCCTCTCTGTACCAGCGATCCCGGATTCCGTTTTTACGCCGGTGCGGTGTTGAAAGGGAGCCACGGGCTGCCGCTCGGCACCCTGTGCGTGCTCGACCACCAGCCGCGCGTGCTCAGCGACTTGCAGCGCAAGGTGATCACGGCGCTCTCGCACCAGGTCATGCGGGAACTGGATTTGCGTCAGGCGCTGGAAAGAGAGCAGATGCTGCGCCGTGAAATCGACCATCGAGTGA
This sequence comes from Parasphingorhabdus flavimaris, assembly GCF_013371215.1. Taxonomy (GTDB): domain Bacteria; phylum Pseudomonadota; class Alphaproteobacteria; order Sphingomonadales; family Sphingomonadaceae; genus Parasphingorhabdus; species Parasphingorhabdus flavimaris. The sequence goes on along the minus strand of NZ_JABWMH010000003.1, from coordinate 612,650 downwards.
AAAACTCGCTCGCGTCGATCGGTTCGCTGTTTTCAATGAAGGCAAGAACCGCGCCGGACGAAAATGTGCGGATCGCGCTGGAAGACGCGAGCATGCGAATTCGGTCGCTGTCATCGCTGCACGCCGAATTGCACGATCTCGAAGAGGGCCAGTCGGTCGACCTCGAATCGCTGTTCCGCCGGGTCTGCATGGATCTCGAGCAATTGCTTCCCGAAGGTGTTTCGCTGTCCGCCGATGTGCGCGGGGGACGGGCGTCCCCGCATCTGGCGAACGGCCTGCTGCTGATCGTCAACGAATTCGTGTCGAACAGCGTGAAACACGGACTGACGGAAACCGGGGGCAGAATCGAGTTCGTGATTACGACAGAGGAGGATCAATGGTCGATCGTCTGCAAGGACAATGGATCGGCCGACACAAAGGATGCCGCGCTCGCCGCGTCGGCATCGGGCCTGGGAACGCGCGTGATTAATTCGCTGGCAAGCTCGCTCGGCGCATCGCTTGACTGGCGCGCCAGTGGCCACGGCATGGAACTGAGACTCGCCAGTCTGGCCGAGGCATAGCCGCCGATCCCGGATTCGGGGATCCTCAAACGCGGCCAGCCCGGAAAGTCGCGCCGACCGGACGCCCCTTCCTATAAGCCTTGACCAAGTGCTCCCGATTTAGCTAGTCAGTTAAATGTACGGATGGCAAGCGTCCGGCACTTTTTGGGAGACGGGTGATGCGCAGGCTGGGATTTTTATTGGCTCCACTTTTGCTGGTGGCTTGCCAGAATCAGGCCGATGATCCGGCGGCGCCCGATGCGGTGGTCAACGCGGACTGGAACAATATCGGCTTTGACGCCAAGGAACAGCGGCACAGCCCGCTCGACCAGATCAACGAAAGCAATGTCGGCGAGCTTGGTATCGCCTGGTTCAAGGACCTGCCCGACGCGCGCGGCCAGGAAGCGACTCCGGTGGTCGTCGACGGCAAGCTCTATATCTCGACCGCATGGTCCAAGGTCTTTGCCTATGATGCAAAGACCGGCGAGGAACTCTGGTCCTATGATCCGGAAGTCTCGGGCGAGAAAGCGGTCGACGCCTGCTGCGACGTCGTCAATCGCGGAGTCGCCATCAACCGTGGCAAATTATTCTTCGGGACCATCGACGGTCGCCTGATCGCGCTCGACGCGATCAGCGGCGCACGGCTTTGGGAAACCCAGACCACCGACAACAGCAAGCCCTATACCATCACCGGCGCGCCGCGGGTGGTCAAGAATATGGTGATCATCGGCAATGGCGGCGCGGAATTCGGCGTGCGCGGCTATGTCTCGGCCTATGATGTCCGCGACGGGACATTGAAATGGCGCTTCTACACCGTCCCCAATCCGGAAGGGAAACCGGATGGTGCCGCGAGCGACGAGATTTTCGCCAAGGCGGCGGCCAAGACCTGGAGCGACGGCGAGTGGAAGGAATCCGGCGGCGGCGGCACGGTCTGGGACAGCATCGTCTATGACGAGGACCTCGACCAGCTTTACTTTGGCGTCGGCAACGGCAATCCGTGGAACCACGGGCTGCGCTCCGGCGGCGAAGGCGACAATCTGTTCCTCTCGTCGATTGTCGCGGTCAACCCCGACACCGGCAAATATCTCTGGCATTATCAGGAAACCCCGGCGGAAACCTGGGACTATACCGCCACCCAGCATATCATTCAGGCCGAACTCGAAATCGACGGCGTGATGCGCAAGGTGCTCTATCACGCGCCGAAGAACGGGTTTTTCTTTGTCATCGACCGGATCGACGGAACCCTGATCAGCGCCGAACCCTTTGTCGACGGGATCAACTGGGCCACCGGCTATGACCTGACAACCGGCCGACCGATCGAGAATCCGGACGCGCGATTCTACAAGACCGGCAAGCCGTTTATCGCGATCCCCGGCGCTCTGGGCGCGCATAACTGGCATCCGATGAGCTATAATCCGGAGACGGGCCTCGTCTATATTCCGGCCCAGCAGATCCCGCAGGGCTATGACGTGCCGGTCAGCGAGATCGACAAGAAACGCGAACGACTCGGCTTCAACGTCGGCATTGGCTGGTCGATCGGCCAGCTTCCCGACGACAAGGATGCCTATAGGGCGGCGATCGCCGCGACCACCGGCAAGCTGGTGGCGTTCAACCCGAAAACCGGCAAGGTCGAATGGAGCAGCGATTATCCGGCGGCCTGGAATGGCGGCACGATGACCACCGCCGGCAATCTGGTATTCCAGGGCACCAGCACCGGCCTGTTAAAGGCCTATTCCGCCGACAAGGGCGAGGAACTGCTGAGCATGGAGATGCAGTCCGGCATCGTCAGCGCGCCATCGACCTATATGATCGACGGTGAGCAATATGTCGCCTTCCTGACCAGCAAGGGCGGTGCCTTTCCGCTGGTCGCCGGTGTCGCTGGCGGGGTAACGCGCCAGCTTCCCAACATCCCCCGGCTGGTGGTGATGAAACTCGGCGGAAAGGCAAAACTGCCGGCCCTGCCTGAAAAAGGCGAAGTGATCTGGGAACCTCCGGTACAGGAAGGAACCCCCGAACAGATCGCCGCCGGCAAGGCATTGTTCGGTCGCAATTGCATCGTCTGTCACGGCGATAGCGCGATCGGCAACGGCTTCACGCCCGACCTCAGGGTCAGCGGCGTGCTCGGTGACAAGGATGCCTGGGCATCGGTGGTCACCGGCGGGGCGCTGAAACATGCCGGCATGGTGAGCTTCGGAAAACAGCTGAGCGAAACCCAGGTGGAGAATATCCGTCACTATGTGGTCAACCGGTCACGCTGGACCAAGGAAAACCTGCCGGAAATGACGGCACCGACGCCGCGGTAAATTCGCGCTATCGGCAGCAAAAAACACCTGCCCAAAAAATGGACATCGGCCGCTGCAGATGCCTGTTTTTTGGGCAGCATTGTCAGCGGTCCGAATAGCCTATAGCAATGGATCAACGCCTATCAGCGATTCTAAGAGCGAATCGATTCTGGCATGGTAATTGAATAGTATCGGGCAATAGTGCCCGGCCGAGGCGCTTTCCTCCTGCGCAGGAGGATGCGCCGAGCAAGTGGTATACGGGGACGTATTAAAATGAAAAAGATCGAAGCCATTATCAAGCCCTTCAAGCTGGACGAAGTCAAAGAGGCGCTACACGAAGTCGGCGTGTCCGGGATCACCGTGACCGAAGCCAAGGGCTTTGGCCGGCAGAAGGGCCATACCGAGCTGTATCGCGGTGCGGAATATGTTGTCGATTTCCTGCCCAAGGTGAAGCTTGAAGTCGTGGTCGAGGACAGTCTGGCAGACCGCACGGTCGAAGCGATTGCCTCGGCGGCACAGACCGGACGCATCGGCGACGGCAAGATTTTCGTCATTCCGGTCGAATCAGCACTGCGCATCCGCACCGGCGAGCGCGACAATGACGCCATCTGATCTATTTTCCGCAACCAAATAAACACACCAGAACCAAGGGACTAACTAATGGGCTATACAGCATCCGATATTGTTAAACTGATCAAGGAACATGAGATCGAATGGGTCGATGTTCGCTTCACCGATCCACGCGGCAAATGGCAGCATCTGTCAATGTGCGCCGGTGTCATCGACGAAGATGTGCTGGAAGAAGGTTTCATGTTCGACGGCAGCTCGATCGAGGGCTGGAAGGCGATCAACGAATCCGACATGATCCTGCGTCCCGATCTCGACGCCATGTATATGGACCCGTTCTCGGCTACGCCGATGATGATCCTGGTCTGCAATATTGTCGAACCGGGTGACGGCTCGCTGTACAATCGCGACCCCCGGTCGACCGCTGTCCGCGCAGAAGCCTATCTGAAATCGACCGGCATCGGCGACACCGTCTTTGTCGGACCGGAACCCGAATTTTTCATGTTCGACGATGTGAAGTTCGAAACCGGCTACGACCGCTCCGGCTTCAAGATCGACGATATCGAGCTGCCGACCAACAGCGGCCGCGACTATGATGTCGGCAACATGGGTCACCGCCCGCGCGCCAAGGGCGGCTATTTCCCGGTCGCTCCGGTTGACAGCTGCGTCGACATTCGCGGCGAAATGGTTGCGACGATGCTGGAAATGGGCCTGCCGATGGACAAGCATCATCATGAAGTTGCATCCGCCCAGCACGAGCTCGGCATCACCTTCGGCACGCTGACCCAGACCTGCGACCGCGTTCAGGTTTACAAATATGTCGTGCAGCAGGTTGCCCATGCCTATGGCAAGACCGCAACCTTCATGCCCAAGCCGATCAAGGACGATAACGGCAGCGGCATGCACACACATATGTCGATCTGGAAAGACGGCAAGCCACTTTTCGCCGGCAACGAATATGCCGGCCTCTCGGAAATGTGCCTGCACTATATCGGCGGCGTGATCAAACATGCCAAGGCGGTCAACGCATTCTCCAACCCGACGACCAACAGCTACAAGCGTCTGGTTCCCGGCTTTGAAGCGCCGGTGCTGCTCGCCTATTCGAGCCGTAACCGTTCCGCATCCTGCCGTATTCCTTACGGAGCGGGCGACAAGGCGAAGCGCGTCGAGTTCCGCTTCCCCGATCCGCTTGCCAACCCCTATCTCTCGTCAGCAGCCCTGCTGATGGCGGGTCTCGACGGCATCGAGAACAAGATTCACCCGGGCGAAGCCATGGACAAGAATCTCTATGATCTGCCACCGGCAGAGCTGGCCGAAGTGCCAACGGTTTGCGGTTCGCTCCGCGAAGCACTGGAAGCGCTGGAAGCAGACTACGAGTTCCTGCTCAAGGGCGACGTGTTCACCAAGGACCAGATCGATGCCTATGCCGAACTGAAATGGGAAGAAGTCAGCCGTTGGGAAACCACACCGAGCCCGGTCGAGTTCGACATGTATTATTCGAGCTGATCCTTCCGATCAGACTGGAAACAGGAAGCCCGGGGCAAGCGATTGCTCCGGGCTTTTTAGTGGCGAGCCGGTGAAAAAATCATCGGCGCAGGCTCTCAAGCGGGATCGGGAAAAGGCTGTTGCGCCCCGCCTATGATGACGCGACTTTCCGTGCCGCCAGATCCCTCACCGTCTTTTCATGCTTGGCCCGGTCGACCTTGTAAAAGCTGATGATTACGAGAACCGTAAGGAAAAGCCCCAATATGACCGGCACATAGACCGCTCCCAGATTCCACAATGTGCTGTCCGACAGTTGACCCTGCGTGGCTCCGGCCGCTACACCAACTGCTGATAGAACAAAGCCTGCAATCACAACGCCAAAGCCTTCGCCAAATTTACGCATGAATGTATAGGCCGAAAAAAACAGGCCTTCCGATCGGTTTCCCGTTTTTGCTTCACCTTGTTCCACCAGGTCGGCCATCATCGACATCGCGAGTATCTGGTAACAAATGATCAGGCCAACATCGAGCGTGTTGGCGACCGCTATTATCCAGAAAATCTCTGGAGTCCCATTTTCCGGCAACATGTCAATCAGCCGGAGGAAAATCGGTAGCGGCAGTCCGATAAAGGCAACCAGACCAACGGTGAGAGCCCCGCGTTTCTTGCCCAGTTTTCGTGTCACAAATGGTGCCAGCGAACCTCCGATAACCGCCGCCAAAAACACACCTAGCGTGATCAGGCCGATCTGTGCGGAGGTAAATCCCCAGAAATAGATGGAAAAATAGAACGACAGGCCTGCAGCAAAACCACTGGCGGTAAAGGCTATGAGCGAGGCAGAGAAAAGAGCGAAAAAGGAACCGCTAGCGACGGTTTGATAAATCTCTTTAAAGATCATCTTGAGCGTCATGTCCCGCTTTGGCGGCGCTTGCCTCAGTTTGGGAATATAGTGATGCGTACCCAGGGCCGAAATCATGATCGCGCAGAAAATTGCTACAGATCCCATCAGGCCATAAAAAGCATAAGCATCCGGATTGAACTGCCCGTCGGGAATCGCAACCGTCACGAACGCAGGGAAGATAATCGTGAAGGCGATGACCGTCATCGCATTGCCGCCGACCCAGCCAAAGAAACCGCGAAAGCTCAAGATGCTGCTGCGCTCGTCATAATCATCGGTCAGCTCCGGCGCCAGCGCGGTGCTGGGCGTCTCGTAGCAGGTGATGAAGGTGCGAATTGTGATGGCCAGGACCAGGACATATCCGAACAGGGCCTCGTCGCTCCAGCCTTCGGGCGGCGTCCAGATGAAATAATAGCTGACGGCGACCGGGAGGGCGGCGGCGTACATGAACGGATGTCTTCGGCCCCATCTGGATCGGAAATTGTCTGACCAGTAGCCGACTATCGGGTCGCTGATCGCATCGAAGACCAGTGCGACCAAGATGGCGAGACTGACGAGACGGGAATCCATCCCGACCACCTGGGAATAGAACAGCAGCAGGAAATATTTGAGACCGGCATCCTTGGTGCCATATGCCACGGTGCCGAAACCATAAGCCAATTTTGTCCAGAGCGACGGTTTGCGGACGGATGAAGGCGCCATGATGGCTTCAGTCAATCTCTCTCTCCCTGTCGGTAGCCCCAGCTTCGAAGCCGAAGCAACTGCTGGACGCCCCTGATCATCCGGCATTTTCCGGAATGTCAGTCGCAACCTGCCTTCGATCGGGGAGATGGACAAGGATTATCTCGAGTACTGCAACAGTGAAGTGCGTGCAAAGCAAGGAGAATAGCTGTCAGCGCTGGGGCGGAAGCCATGCCTGCCCGTCGCCGCAGCCCCGGCTTTCGCGCTCAGGCTCCGTCAGCCCTGTCTTTAATAATCCTTGCTGATCCGCACGTTGGCGCTCTGGCGGCCGAGGGTCGAGATGGTTGACAGGATCGACAGCCAGCGGGTGATCTGAAATTCCAGCTGGGTGGCGCTATAGCCCTTGCCGTCGGTGATCAGTTCCACATAGACGCGGCGGGTGATATATTTGCCGGCCGCGATCGAGGTGCCCGAACCGGTGTCGGTATCGGACGGCAATATCCGCAAACGATCGAGACCCACTGCCTTGCGCAACTGGTTGATCGGATCGAGGCCGCCACCACTGTTGAGCGAGGCCACCGCCGCCGCCAGCTGGACTGCCTCGGGTGCCGACAGATCGGCAATCGACGCACCGAACAGGACGCGTGACAGCAACTCGTCCTGGGGCAGAGCCGGGATGCTGGTAAAGGCGATTTCGGGCTGGTTGCCGGTGCCGGTGACATTGATCGTGGCGTTCAGCCCGGTCAGATTGGCCTCCGCCTCGATATCCAGTATCGGATTGACCGGCTGGTTGCCGACAAAGCGGATCCGTCCGCGCTCGAGACGGAAGCGACGGCCGGCAAACGTATAATTCCCGCGGATCAGATTGGCGTCGCCGACCATGATGAAATTATCCACCGGTCCGGTAATTTTGAGATTGGCACCCCATTCGCTGTCGAGACCGAGCCCTTCAACCCGCAAGCGGTTGGGGGCATCCGCCGTCAGGTCAAAGCGCCATGGCCGGCTGCGTACCTGTACCGGCCGTTCGTCGGCCCGGCGATTGATCTCGCGCGTCTTGATGTCGGGCAGGCTCGCGGTCGCGCTCGCCTGACCAAAGCGGAAGAAGCTGCGATTGAGAGTGACATCGCCCGAGATCAGGCCACCATCCGCCGAACTGCGTATCTTGATCGGACCGGTCACCGTGGCGGCAAAATCATCCCGCGCGATCAACGCTGCCTGCTGGGCATTGATGTCCATCACGATCCCGATGCCTTCGTCCGGTTCGACCGCGAAGTTGAAGCTGCCACTGCCGCTGACGGTTCCGCCACCGCTTGTGACACCGGTCAATTTGGGCAGGACCAGACGCGAACCGTCAAAGCGGCCAACCGTCTTGATGTTGGAGACGACGGTGCCGGTCAGCGGGCTTTCCAGCCGCGCGTTGCTGGTCCGGACCAGACCCTCGATCTGCGGATTGGCGAGGCTGCCGCTGACATCCGCGCTCGCCGACACCGGTCCGGTGAGGTCAAAGGTTTCCACGCCAGTAAGCCGCCACAGGCTTTCCGCACCGCCGCTGAACCGGGCCTGGGCGAACAGCGGTTTGCGCATCAGTTCGTCCTGCCAACGTCCTCCGCCCAGGCCGGTGACCCGTCCCTGGAACCGGCCGATGGTTTTACCCTCAGGAGACTTGATGATCCCCCGTGCCGCAGCATTGCGCTGCGAAATGGCGATATTGAGACCCAGGTCCACCGGAGCGGAGGTCAGGATCAGGCCGGATCGGGTCAGGCCCTTCACGGTCAATTTCGCTTCGCCGACCGGGACCTGCGAGCGCGACTGGGTCAGCTTTACCGTGCCGTTGACCGTGCCGCCCAGCCCGAGGTCGGGATAGGCGATATCGACCAGAGACAAAGGCATTTTGGTCAGGGCCATCACCAGATTGGAATTCCCCGTCGCCCATCGTCCGGACATGCGGGCGCTGCCTCTGCCGTAGCTGATCGTGGTCGGGGCCATCGTCCAGCCATCGCCCGACCGCCGGAGGTCGAGCTTTTGGGTCAAGCGCAGGACGCGGCCTTCGAACTGGCCGCTGCCGGTCAGCTGATAGCGATCCGGTGTGATGTCGGCTTTGGCCTGGAATTCAAACGTGCTGCCGCGGGTGCCGGCCACCGTGAATGTCGCGCTACCGCTTCCGTTGACCAGCTTGGCATTGGCGGCGATGCGACCGACCATCAGTTCGCCGCGGCTGATGCCCTGCGCCCGCAGCGTGGCGTCGATATTCGACTTGCCGTCGATCAGCACGATATCGGCATCCAGCACGCCGGTGCGGATGAAAATCGGCGGATTGCCGTCGAAGCGGGCATTTTCGGCCTTGAGATTGGCGCGGATCAATTGCCGGTCACTGCCCGGACGGAAAACCACATCGCCGTTGACGCCGCCACCGCTGATCGCGAGCCTTCCGGCCAGACCCTGGGCGGTCGGCCTGATCGTCCCGGTCGCCAGCGTGTCGGATACCAGCAGGCGATCGACCCGGACCGCCGTATCCTGACCCGTTGCGGTCACGATCATGCCATTGCTGCTGAACGGCCCCAATGTCGATCCACCGGATGCGATATAGGCGAAACCGGCCGTCGCCGGGGTAAGTTGCAGGCTGACCGCAGACAGACCGAGTGCGGGCAGCGGACTGTCTAACAGCAGCGCCACTCTGGGCCGGTCGAGCGCGCCGTCGAGCTTGAGATCGAAACGACCGTAGGTATCTTGCCTGCCGGACCCCTGAAAGGCGAAAGTCGCCGCTCCGGTCTGTTTGCCGGAACCCCTGAACGAAATTTCCGGAGCCTTGACGACAAGATCGGTGAACCGCAGCAATCCGTCCGGGCCGAGAGCCAGGCCGGTCTGCAATTCGGGCAAGCCACCCGCCAACTCCCGCAGAAAGCCGATATCGAAACGACGCAGCCTGGCGTTGACCTGACCGTCGACCGATAGTCCCGAGGAAGCCGGACCGAGATTGATGCTGGCGACAATATCAGCCACCCCGACCCCTCGCACGGCAAAGCCGGGAGCATTGGCATCGATATCGACCGAGAAATCGCCGGTCGACGGTCGCAGTTCAAGATCCAATGTGCCGTTTGCGACGTTGGTCGCGACACGGGCGCGCTCGGCAAACAACAGGTCGTTTTCATAGCGCAGCAAGGCTTTGGCGTTGAAGCCCGAGAGCAATTGCTGGAGCAATTCGCCGTTGCCGATCAGCTTGGCGACAGACAGCTCCACCGGAATGCTCCAGCCGCCGGCATCGCGCTGTCCTTCACCCTCGCCCCGGACATTGGTCAGCAGGGTCTTGCCCAAGGCCAGTTGCGGCGCGGTCAGCAGATATTGATAGCGCAGTTCGGAGAATTTTCCGTTGAGCAGTGCCTTGAGCTCGAAATCCTGCGCCTTCAAATTGGCCGCCAGCGCGGATGGATCGATCAGCCTTGTCTCGAGCCGCATCGCATCAAGGCTGTTGCGCCCGAGATCAATTCCGCCCTTGGCGGTGAAGGACAAGGCGGCGGAACGCGCCTCGAGATCGAGCGCGACCAGACGATTTTCGAAACTGGCGGTGCCATTCAGCACCAGATTGGGTGCGGCCAGCTTCTGCGCGACCCCGTCGGGCAGCATCGATGCGGTCAGCTGGCCGTCATAAGCGAACAGGCCTTCCCTGGCCTCGAGAGTGACCTGGGCCGCCGGATCGCCGTTGATCAGCGCCTTGAACTCGCCATCCCATTTGCGCCAGCTGCCGTCCCCTTCCAGGGTGACGGACAGATCCTGCTCGAGGCCCAGCATCCCCGCGAGAACCCCGCCAGCAGGCGCGATTATCTCTGCGTCGATATCGAGCTTTTCACGATCCGGTTCGGCATTGAGGGCAAGCAATATCTTGTCACCGCTGCGCGTCGTCGCAGCATCCAGCAGCACCATCGCCCGACCGGCGCGGATGTCGGCCGAGCCGGACAGGTCGGCAAATTGGCTGGAGCCTGTGATCGCGGGCCCGAGTTCCAGATTATCCGCCCGAAAAGCCCCGATGAATATGTCAAAATTCGGCAGCAAGGGCTGGTCTTCCCCGCTGTCGATCAGTTCCGGCAGGCGATCGAGCTTCGCCCTGGTAATGACCGCTTCGGAGATGTTGAGTTCGTTGAATATCCAGGCGAGCGGGTTCCACTCGACCGCAACCGTACCGGCATGGAAGAACCGCCCCTTGGGGTCGGCAAGCTCCAGACCCTGAACCTGTGCACCTGCGTAGATCGACCCTTCGATATCGTCGATGCGGATACGCAGGCCGTTTTCCGGTGCCTGGGCCTCGACCTGCCTGATGATGAAGCGATGGCCGGAATCGCTGTCCAGCCAGATCGCGGCCCCGATCAGCCCAAGGATGAGCAGTACCGCCAAAGCCACCAGACTGCGCATGGGCCAGCGCCAGGTCACCAGTTTGGAGCGCGGCTTGTCGGGGCTTTCGGCCATCTAGAACGCCTGCCCGAGCGAGACATAGACCGCGACCGGAGAGTCGCCGGGCTGGGGATTGATCGGCGTGCCGACGTCGATCCGGATCGGCCCAAAATCGCTGTAATAGCGCATCCCGAGACCGGCGCCGTAGCGCATGCCGGAAACACCAGGGGTGCTGCTGGTATAGACATTGCCCGCGTCGATGAAGGGTACGATGCCGAGATTGCCATCCAGGAAACCGGTGCGGACGCGTGCTTCGAGCGAAAATTCCACCAGCGAACGGCCGCCCACCGGATCATTATTCGCATCGCGCGGTCCGATGCTCTGATAGCCATAGCCGCGCACCGAACCGCCGCCGCCGGAATAGAGACGGCGCGACGGGGCGATGCGGTTGTTGCCGGCACCGACAATCGATCCCAGCCGCGCGCGGCCGGCAAGCACAATCTTATCCGAGACCGGGAAGTAGGCGCTGCCGTCAACCTGGCTGCGGACATAGAAGAAGCTGCCATTTTGCAGCGAGGCTTCGGGAGCGACGCGTGCGGAGAGGCGAAAGCCACTGGTCGGATCGAGCAGGTCGTCGCTGGCGTCATAGGTGACCAGCCCCGGCAATGATCCGATGAAAAACGTTTCCCTGCCAGTGGCGTCAGCGGGGCCGGTGACATCGGTTTCGCGCGATGCAAGCAGCTCGATACCCGCCGACCAGCTCCAGCGTTTCTGATAGATCAGATTGCTGAGCCGCTCGATATTTGCAGCGACCGAGAAGGTCTGGGCCTTGAACGCCGGCCGATCGACAACGCTCAATGCGGTGCGCCCGTTCAATATATTGTCACGGCGCCGGTAATTGCTGCGGCGATAGGCGATACTGCCCGATTGTTCCTGGGTCCCGAGCACGCCGGAGAAGCGGATCAGCCCTTCGGGCGGAAAGAAATTGCGATGCTCCCAGCTGGCCGCGGCGCGCGCGCCTTCGCCGGTGCCATAGCCCAGCTCGCCGGCTATCGTGCGCAGCGGTGCCGGGGTTACATTGACGGCGATATCAACCGCGGCCGGGTCTTCCGCAACAACCGGGTCGATCGAGACTGTCGAGATCAGTCCGGTCGCGATCAGGGCGCGCCGCAGGTCCTCGACATCGGACGCCTGATAGACATCACCGGGATCAAAGCGGGCAATCATCTGGACATGATCGGGACCGAACAGGTCGGTCCGGTCCATGACAATCGAACCGAAGTTATATTTGCCGCCGGGCGTGACCTTTATATCGAGATCACCGAGCCGTTCGGCATGGTCGATTTCCAGTTCCGGTTCTGCGGTTTCGGCAAACGGATAGCCATTTTCCGCCATCGCCAGATCGAGCCGTCCCTTGGCATCCATGATCCGGTCGCTGTTGATGACCTCTCCCGACTCCAGGCCAAAGCGTTCGCGGAAATTTTCCGGATCGGGGGCAAGCGCGCTTTCGAGACCGGGCAAGGCGATCTCGTCGAGCTGATATTGCGGCCCCGCCTGCACGTTGATGATGACCTCCAGCCGTTCGTCGCCATCTGCTTCAAAGCGGCTTTGCACGACCGCGTCATAATAGCCTTCGATCCGGAGCAGGCGCTCGACCAGCTCTTCGTCACTTTGCACCCTCCGCCGGATCTGGGCGAAATTGGCTTCGTCACCGCGATATTGCTCGAGGACCGACAATATGTTGAAGCGGGTCATGAACGCTTCCCCGATCGCCTCGGGCAGGCCGTCGAAGGATATCCGGTAAGCGGTTTCGGCCAGCGCATCGGTCGGACGGTAGACGTTCAGCGGGGCATCGGCGGCCAGTTCTTCCGATGCCGTCTGGATCGTCTGATCATCGGCTTCGTCATTTTCCGCCAGCGCAGGCTCGCTCTCCTCTTCGCTTTCCTCGAACACCGGTTCGGCGACTTGCTCGAGATCCGGCCATTCGACGCCGAAATCCGGGAATTCGGTCAGCTCCTGATCCGGGTCGAGCGGCTCGTCAAATTCCCCCTGATCGTCGGGAGCGGAGACCACCGGGTCGGCGGTTTGAGCGTAGATCGGCCGAACGGGCGAACCCATCAGCAGAACAACAAGCATACCGAAGCAGCTACGATAAGCGATCAGACCCATTGCAGTCTCTTTAGCCTTGGATAATCCCGACGCCAATGAATAAGAACGGCTTTTCGCCAAGCTATTCTTTTTGCAGGATACTCCGTGACGCCGTCATTATGTCGCCATTTTGATGGTCGACTTTAATCTATCGTTAACCAACATGGGCCATATTTTCCGGTGAATAGGGACCGGTCGCTTTTGACGGGTCGGCAAATGTTCAACAGGATCGTTAAAAATGTCTGATATGCGTATGATTTTGATCGAAGCGGCGATGGTGACCAGCGTGTTGCTGGCTGGTATGACCGTATCTCAGGTTGCACATGCGACGCCGCTTTCAGCCTCGGCTCAGGCCGCAGCAACCGATCCGCGGGCCGATGTAAAAATTGACAGCACGATAATGGTCGAACGGAGCGAAACAAGCGCATCCGGCGAAACGGTGACCAAGCTGCTTGATCCCGCGACTGTCAAAGTCATTCCCGGCGACAAATTGCTGTTCGTCAACGCCTATCGCAATACCGGCCAGAATGCGGTGACAGGATTTGTTGTCAACAATCCCGTCCACGCTGCGGTCGCCCTGACAGAAGTGGTCGAGGACTGGGCTCTGGTCTCGGTCGATGGCGGCAAGAATTTCGGCAAATTGTCCGAACTGACCGTCACGGAAACGGTGGCGACTGGCACCGAAGAAACTGGCGAAACGGCTGCTCCGGTGCAGACCAGCCGCCCGGCGGTCGCGTCCGATGTCACCCATATCCGCTGGGTCCTGACGTCCCCGATCGCCCCCGGCGCATCCGGTGAACTGCGCTTTCGCGGCATCGTCAAATAAGGCCTGGCCGCGCGTCACAGTCGATCACATTCCCACAGCACTTGCTCGACCCCGATCAGGCGGGCCAGCCGCGCCAGTTCCGCGCTCAGCCTGTCGTGGCGGGCGGCGGACCGGCGTGCCGCCGGCTCGGGCCAATATTGCGTGACGCGCAAATGGCTTGCCGCCCGGTCCGCCTTGATCTCGATCCGGCCGACAAAGCGGTCACCCTCTAGGATCGGATAGACATAATAGCCCCATTGCCGCTTGGCCGCGGGCACGAACATTTCGTTGCGATAGTGGAAGCCGAACAGGGCCAGCAGGCGGTTGCGATCGCGGACAGCTGGATCAAACGGATTGATGATGCGCAGGCGCGTGGTTGGTCGGGACAGGGTTGCCAGACGGACCTCGATATCGGGCGGTGCCAGGGCCTTGAGCCACTGGCCCTCATGGTTCTCGACCTCGACCGTAACAGCGTCCTTGGCCGAATCTGCCCACAGCCGCGTTTCCTTCGCATTCACCGCGTCCCAGAAACGCTGGATTTCGCCGAGCGAGCCGAAGGCCAGCCGGTCGAGGGCGTTGCGGCACAGCCAGTCGATCTGGCTTTCGTCGTCATCGGTCGCCTCGCGATGATGCGAGGGGATCACCCGCTCGCTGAGGTCGTAATATTTGGTAAAGTTGAGCCTGTGCGAGGTCGCCAGTTCGCCGGAATACCAGAGCTGGTCCATTACGCGCTTGTGCGGCGGGCGGTCCCACATCTGTTTCTTGCCGGTAACCTTCGTATCAAAGGCCTGTGTCGACAGCGGCCCTTCCGCCGCGATCCGCGCCTTTATCTCTTCGCCCCCGATCTCCGCGACCGCTTTTTTGAACGAGGCATAGCCCGCCACCTTGTCACCGAGACGCCGGAACTGGCGCTGCCACATCGGGTAAAATTCCATCGGCAGGACCGAGGCGTCATGGGTGAAATGCTCGAACACCGCCCTGTCCTCGCCCAGCAACCGGTCGAGCATCGGTTCGCGGTAATTCTGGTTGCGGCTCCACAGGATATGATGGTGGGCGCGGGTGACATTCTGGATGGTGTCGAGCTGGACATAGCCGAGACGCCGGATCATCTCCGGCAGGTCGAGCGGGCCGATCGGGGTATCGGACAGACCCTGCGCCTGCAACCAGAGCCAGCGCGCCTTCCGGTTGTCGATCCGCAGCATCACCCAATCAGACTGCAGTGGTTTCGATATGCGCGACTTTCCGGTCGCGCCGGGTGGCCAATATGCAACCGATGACGATCATGGCCGCGCCGGAAACGGTGGTCAGCGTGATCGGTTCGCGGAAGAAGAGCCAGCCGAAGATCGCCGCCCAGATGAAAGCGCTATATTCGAGATTGATCAGATTCTGCGCTTCTGCCCGGGCATAGCCCCAGGCGATGAACACCGCAGAGATGATCGACAACAGGGCAGCCGCACCGATATAGGGCAGCGACTGCATGTCCGGCACGACCGCAAAAAACGGTGCGAGCAGCAGGAAGGACGCGCCGACGACGAGGTTTTGGGCAAAGCTGATCTCGATTGGGCCGGCGAGCAGCGCCTGTTGCCGCTGGATCACCAGATTGCCGGCATAGAGTACCGCCGACACAAGTATGGCACCAATGCCGAGCAGCGCCTCTTTTTCAAATGTGCCGCTCGCCCTGCCCCATGCGATCACCAGCACCCCGGCAAAGCCCAGCGCCGAGGCGTAGATGGCGTTGCGGTGGATGGTCTCGCCGAGAAAAACCGCTGCGAGATAGAGCGCGATAATCGGTGCGATGAAGGACAGCGCAATGGCTTCGGCCAGTGGCACCCGCGCCAGGCCCCAGAAGAACAGATAGGACATGAAGACGATGATGATGCCGCGCTGCAGATGGACCTTGCGGGCGGCCTTGCCCGGCATTCTCGGGCGGCGGGCGAAGAAGACCAAGGACACAATCACAAGCGCGAGCAGCACCCGCCAGAGAATGGCATTATAGGCACCCAGCTCGATCGACAGGCTTTTCATCGCGACGTCCATCATCGCGAATGTGAGCAGACCGAAGAGCACCGAGCCCGCCGGCAGCAGGATCGGGGCGTTTTCGGATCGTGGGTCAGGGGATATTATGTCAGCCATATAGTGTTCCAATTGCCCCAGTCCCGGTGCTTCGACAGGCTCAGCACGAACGGGTTTTCAAGTCTCGCCGGTTATCGCCGGATCGCCCGAAATGGCAAGCGGGATCAGAGGCCCATTTGCCGGACCGCAAGATCGCGCATGATTTCTTCCGAGCCGCCGCCGATCGCCATGACCTTGACCTCGCGGTAGAAACGCTCGACCGGATTGCCGCGGAGATAGCCGGCCCCGCCGAGAATCTGCATCGCCTCGCTGGCGCAATATTCGAGATCCTTGGTGGCGCTGAACTTGGCTTTGCAGATTTGCGCCACCGGCATTTCGCCCTGATCCGCGAGCCAGCATATCTGGTTCAGCCAGGCGTCGAGCCGGTCGACGCGGGCCGACATCTCGGCGATCTTGTGGCGGATCACCTGATGCCGGATCAGCGGCTTGCCGAAGGTCTCGCGCTGCTGCGCATAGTCGATCGCATATTCGAGCAGCACCCGCATCATGCCGAGCGACTGGGCGACCATGCCGAGCCGTTCATGGTTGAAATTGTGCATGATCTGGATGAAGCCGCGGCCTTCCTCGCCGAGCATATTCTCAGCCGGAACGCGGACTTCGTCGAAATAGAGCGAGGCTTGGTCCGACGCCCACCAGCCCATTTTCTTGTCGAGCGCGGTGCGCGAGAAGCCCTCGGCATCGGCGTCGACCAGAAACAGTGAAATGCCATTCAGGCCTTCGCCCCCGGTGCGCGCGCCGATGACATAATGGTCGGCGGTCATGCCGCCGGTGATGAACGTCTTGGCGCCGTTGATCACCCAGTGATTGCCATCCTGCCGCGCAGTGGTCTGCATATTGGCGACGTCCGATCCGCCACCCGGTTCGGTGATGCCGAGGCTGGAGCCCTTTTTGCCGAGCACGATATCCTTCAGGATGCGGTCCTTGATATCCTGCGAGGCGAGCTTGTGGATCGGGCCGATCGAAATGCTGCGCCCGCCGAGCGCTGCCAGCGTGCCGCCATTGTGCGCCCGCGCCGCTTCCTCGCCCCAGGCCGCGCGCATGAAGACATCGTCCATGCCGAGGCCGCCATATTTTTCGTCAACACCGAAGCCCCAGACGCCAAGCGCGCCGACTTTCTCGTGCATCTCCCAGGGAATTTCCCCGGCTTCGTCCCACTCGTTGGCAAAGGGCTGCAATTCGGTTTCGGCAAAGCGGCGGCAGGTTTCGCGGAACTGGCGCCGCTCTTCATTTTCAAAGGGGCGTAGCATGTCTCTCTCCTAGCGATTTAATCGTCTGATTAAACCTTTATCGCTTCCAGCGCGGAACGCAAGGGAGATGGCAGCGGAACCGGTCGCCGGCTTTCGCGGTCGACATAGACATGGGTGAAGCTGCCGGCCGCCGAGGCCACATCCTCGTCACCGCGAAACAGGCCGACGCCGTAGGTGACGCTGCTGTTGCCGAGCCGGTCGACGCGGATCCGCGCCATCACCTCGTCGGGAAAGGCTATCGGCGCGAAATAGTCGCAGCTGGTGTTGACCACCAGTCCGATGGTCGCGCCGCCGGTGATGTCGAGCGCGCCCTGCTCGATAAGATAGCGGTTTACCGCGGTGTCGAACCAGAAATAATAGATCGCGTTGTTGACGTGACCATAAGGATCATTGTCGTTCCAGCGCGTGGTAATCGCCGAGCCGGTGCGATAGGCATCGCGCCGTGGCGGTTCGGCCCTGGGGCTCTTACCAGGCGGCATCATATATCCTCTGCGCGTCGGCCAGCGTCACTTCTCGGGGATTATTGTCCAAGAGCCGGCCTTGCAGCATCGCCGCCTCGGCCAGTTCGGTGGTGGCGTCCTGTGCGATGCCGATTTCGCGCAGCTTGCGTGGTGCCTTCACCTTGACCGCCAGCGCCTCGAGATAGTCGATCAGCTGCTGCGCCCGCGCTTCGCTGCTGTTCTCGCTGCCGCGCGGCAGGTCGAGGGCATCGGCGAGCTCGGCATAGAGCGGTGCGGCAGCCTCCAGGTTGAACTGCATCACATAGGGCATGACCAGCGCGTTGGAGAGGCCGTGCGGGATATGATAGATGCCGCCGAGCGGATAGGCGAGCGCGTGGATCGCGCCGACGGGCGAATTGGCAAAAGCCTGTCCGGCGAGCATCGAACCGCGCAGCATCGCTTCGCGCGCCGGCATGTTGTTCCCGTCGGAACAGGCGGTCTCGATATTCGCGGTGAGCAGTTTCAGCGCCTCGATCGCGAGCATGTCGGAGACCGGATTCTTGCCGTTGCGGCTGGTATAGGATTCGACCGCATGGACCATCGCGTCGATACCGGTGGCGGCGGTGACGCTGGCGGGGAGCCCGGTCGTCAGCGCCGGGTCGAGCAGCGCGACATCGGCAAAGAGATGCGGCGAGATGATGCCGGCCTTGGTGGTTTCGCCGGTGGTCAGGATCGATATGGCGGTGACTTCCGATCCGGTGCCGGAGGTGGTCGGGATCAGGATGGTCGGCAGGCCCTTGCGCTCCAGCAAGCCGATGCCGTAAATATCGGAAAGCGGTTGCGCGCCATCCACGGCCAGCGCCGCAACCACCTTGGCGGTATCGAGCGAGCTGCCGCCACCCAGTCCGATGACAATATCCGCGTCCGCCGCTTTTGCCGCTTCTACAGCCTGCAGGACGATCGCCTCCGGCGGGTCGGCAACCACGGAATCGAAAATCGCGACCTCGAGACCGGCTTCCCGCAAGGTCCGGTCAACCGGAGCGATCAGGCCTGCGCCGACGATCCCCTTGTCGGTAACAATCATCGGGCGGGACGCGCGCAGGACGGCGATCTGACCGGGCAATTCGGCGAGACAGCCTTCGCCAAAATGAAGCACGGGGACGGTCTGGAAGATAAAGTTTTTCATGGCATCAGTCTTTTGCACCGATGGCTGTGCCGCGCAATAAAAAGGGGCCGGAAAAACCGGCCCCTGTTCATCTGGCGGCTATTTGCCGCCGCATTTCATTCGGACCTAGAATTTGCCGCGAAGGGTCAGACCGAACATGCGTGGCTCCTGAATGAAGGCCGAGCGCGAGCCGGAACGCAGCACAGTGTTAAAGGTAACACCGCGCGTGATTTCGTTGGTCAGGTTGGTAACCCAGGCTTCAACACCCCATGCACCGTCGATATCACCGAGACCGGCACGCATGTTGATCTTGATGTTGCCATCCTGAACATCAAATGGCACTGGCGTCCGCGTCGTCAGATCCGCCGGATCAAAGGCTTGCGTCGACGTGCGACGATCGCTTTCCATCCGCAACTGACCGTTGATGAAGAAATTCAGGCTGTCACCAATATCGCGATCATAGGTAGCACCCATGATACCCACCCATTTCGGAGCGTTGGTCAGCGAATTTCCGCACAGGCTGAGAACATTGTTCGAAGTCTGCGTGCCAGCACAATTATCCGGATATCTGGCGTTGGTGTAAGTCAATCCGCCGTTAATCGTCAGATTATCGCTCGGACGAATCACAGTTTCGATTTCAACACCGGTCGATTTCGCAAGCGGAACGTTGAAGGTCGTGAACTGGGCACCAGTGAATTCCAGAACCTGGAAGTTTGTGAATTCCTCATGGAAACCCGCAACATTCAAGGTCACCGCATTGTCCAGGAATTTAGCTTTCAGGCCAACTTCATAGGCATCGACTTCTTCCGAAGCGAAGCGCGGATCAGCACCACCGGATGCGGCCGTGGAATCAAGGTTGAAACCACCCGATTTATAGCCGTGCGTGAAGCTGGCATAAACCGTCACGGGCGAAGCAAATTCATAGCTCACTTTACCGGTGTAGATCAGCTCTTCATCGCTAAAATTGCTGGTGAATGGTCGTGGCAGCGGGAATGGATTTGCATCCGTTCCGATTGCTGGCGCGACAAAGGCAAAACAACCCAGTCCAAAATAGCTGTTGGTAAGCGGGCTGCCCGGACCTCCGGGAAGGTTTCCGGCAAAAATCTGGCCCAATGTCGCGGGGCAGAGATCGTTGTTGACCGATGGCTGCGAGAAGGAACCGTCTTTGCTTTCATCCGAATAGCGCAGACCAACTGTCAGCTTCAGACCCTCGGCCACTTCCAGAGTGTTGTGCGTGAAGATAGACCAGCTTTTGCTGCTTTGCGTGTAGTCATTGGTGGTGCGAACGGTAGACGGATCGACACCGGTCAATGTCTGCAAAGGTGTCGCACCTGCAAACAGTGGGCTCGCCGGGTTCAACGATGCGCCGCCGGTACCGGCTGCCAGCAGGGCTCCGACAAGACGGTCATAGTCTGCACCCAGACCAAAGTTGACGGACTGCGTAATATCTTCGTCGGAATAATAACCACCGACCAGCCATTCGAGTGCGCCGCCGAAGGCTTCGCCTTGCAAGCGCAATTCGTGGGTCATGGTATTGATCGCGGTTCCGCCACCTGGCAAAACATTGAACACATCCAGACCGGAGAAATCCGAGTCATAGGATTCGTCCGCACGGAATTCGCGATAGGAACCGATATAGATCAGGTCTGCGCTGTCGCCGATCGGAAATTCGATTTCGCCGGTCACACCCCATTGATCATTGGACGGGTCGGCTCTCTGATCCGAGGTCGCAATCCGGTTATCCAAGGCGCGTTGCATGGTGACCGTATCAAACGGGTTCACCGCAACATCGGGAGCGGCCATGCCGCCGCGTGCACCGAGGCCTACAGCGCCAAAGAGACCAGCTGTTTCAACCGGAGATGCAGGACCTCGATTGCCGCACAGCAGCTTGCAGTGCTCTTCGAATAATCTGCAATCAGACGACCGCTGATGCCACCAGGCGTTTCGAAGCCGAGCTGGCCGCGAAGCAGATATTGATCGGTGTCGTTCGAATCACCTACGCTGTTGCCGGCGCTGTCGATGATATCAACATAGCCGTCACGCTTCCGGTATGCACCGGTTACGCGCAACGCCAGAGTGTCCTCGATCAGGGGAGCGTTGATCGCGCCCTGGAGGCTCATATGGTCGAAATTGCCATAGGTCGCGTTTACGAAACCACCGAAATCGTTGAGGTCAGGCCGTACGTTGGTGATGTTCAGGGCGCCTGCCGAGGTGTTGCGTCCGAACAATGTACCCTGCGGGCCGCGGAGGACCTCGACGCGTTCAACGTCGACAAATTCGCCAAGCGCAACGCCGGGACGGGACTGATAGGCACCGTCGACAAAGATACCGACAGCGGATTCAAAGCCGATGTTATTGGAAGTCGTACCGACACCGCGAATACGCAGAACAACCGTTCCGGATGCCGTTTGCGCGTTGGAGGTCGAGAAGCTTGACGAGACGCTGCCGATATTCTGAACATTGACAACGCCCTGCTGCTCGAGCTGAGCCGGGCTGACCGCGGTCACGGCAATCGGAATGTCCTGAACGTCTTCGGCACGGCGGGTTGCCGTCACGATGATCACGTTATCGTCGAAGGCTTCAACTTCTTGCGCTTCGTCCTGCGCGAAAGCTGGGGTGGTCATGGCGGTGGTGCAAAGTGCAGCCATGAGGAATTTATTGAAGGCTCTCATTTATCTTCTCCAGTTATACTCGCGGTCATCATCGCCGATTTCCTGGGGGGATGGCTTGTTTTTCCGACCGCTACGGTTGTGTCAGTCCGTTAATTGCGCCGTTAAATCAAGCCGTGAACAACCGCTCCAAGCCGATTAGGGAAACAACGTTGCAAAAATGTAACAATGTCGAATAGCGGAAATCAGGCATTCCATCGGCAGAGAGACACCAAAATCACACAAAAGGCTTCCGCCTTCGCTGTCTTTGCCGGCAGGTCCGGCGACCATTATCCTGAAATCACCGTTGCATTATCCCGAAATCACCCTTGGCGACCAGCATCATCGCCGCTAGGGAAAATCATCCACCAGTGTAAGGACACAAAGATGCCACAACTCATCCTGCTTCGCCATGGCCAGTCGCAATGGAATCTCGAAAACCGCTTTACCGGCTGGTGGGATGTGGACGTCACCGAGAAGGGCATTGAAGAGGCACTGGCGGCGGGCCAGCTGATGAAAGAGCGCGGCATTGATCCGGACATCTGCTTCACCAGCCTTCAGACACGGGCGATCAAGACGCTCAATCTCGCGCTGGAGGAAATGGGCCGCCTGTGGCTGCCGGTGGAGAAAAATTACCGGCTCAACGAGCGTCATTATGGCGGCCTGACCGGTCTGAACAAGCAGGAAACCCGTGACAAGCATGGCGACGAACAGGTTCATATCTGGCGCCGCAGCTTTGATACGCCGCCGCCGCCAATGGCGACCGACAGCGAATTTCAGATGTCCAACGACCCGCGCTACAAGGGAATCGAAGTGCCGGCGACCGAGAGCCTGAAAGACACGATCGTCCGGGTATTGCCTTATTGGAAGACGCGGATCGCACCGGAATTACAAAATGGCCAGACGGTCCTGATTTCCGCGCATGGCAACAGCCTTCGCGCGCTGGTCAAGCATCTCTCCAATATTCCGGACGACGAAATCACCGGCCTGGAAATACCGACCGGCCAGCCGATCATCTACGAGCTGGACGACGATCTGAACGAGATCGAACATTATTATCTCTCGGAGCGGTAGCCAGCCGCGACTGTTGCGCGCGGCCGCTTATTGAGCCTTGTCCTTCGCGCGGTACATGGCGGCATCGGCGCGGGACATCAGGCCGCCGACCGTATCTTTGGGACCGACAAAACAATAGCCTATCGCCGCACCCAGTTTCAGGGAGGTGTTGGCGTAGGTGCAATTTGCCTTGCTGAACTGGTCTACGAGAAAGGCGATTTTCCGGACCACCTCGTCGGCATCGAGATTGTCGAGCAGAAGGCCGAATTCATCTCCGCCGATCCGCGCAACCACATCAGACGTACGTGTGTGAAGTTTCAATATTTCCGCCAGCCGGGCCAGCAGCAGGTCGCCCGCACCATGGCCGTGCTGATCATTGACCGCTTTCAGATCGTCGACATCGAGAAACAGCAAAGCACAATTGTCGCCATATCGCTGACATCGCGAAATCCGGCTTTCAAGGCTATCAAGAAAAAACCGCCGGTTGGACAGTCCGGTCAGTACGTCATGGTAGGCATATTGCTCCATTTTAGCGAGTTGGTCTTTCAACGCGCTTATTTGCTGCTCCAGTTCACTACAGTTGGCACAATTTTGTTCGCTGCTTGTTGCATCATGGTGCATATTGTTCGCCATTCTTGGTTTCGCGACCGTCTATATTTTATCTATCTGAATAAACAACATAATTATTTGACGTACGGGGAGCGGCGGATTTCCCGAACTTGTCGGGATTCAGCACTGCTCCGGCGGCCCCGCCTGGATCGACAGAAATTTTCACAGCCGTCATAAGTGTCATTGCGTCGGCGACACTTCCCTACTAAACCGCATTGCTTCCGTAGCATTTGTCAGGGGCAAAAATGGTCGAAGCACCTCCTCCGGTTGGAATTATCATGGGCAGCCAGTCCGACTGGGCGACGATGAAGCTCGCGAGCGACATTCTCGATCAGCTCGGCGTGGCGCATGAGACCAAGATCGTCTCCGCGCACCGGACCCCTGGCCGACTTTACGAATATGCAACCTCGGCTGTGGATCGCGGACTGAAAGTGATCATCGCCGGCGCGGGCGGCGCGGCCCATCTGCCCGGCATGGTGGCGTCGATGACCCGCACTCCGGTACTCGGCGTGCCGATCCAGTCAAAGGCGCTGAGCGGCATGGACAGTCTGCTTTCCATCGCCCAGATGCCCGGCGGCGTTCCTGTCGGCACTTTGGCTATTGGCGACGCGGGAGCCAAGAATGCGGCGCTGCTGGCAGCAGCCATTCTCGCCAATCAGGATCCGGCGCTGGCCGAACGGCTGGATGCGTGGCGCGCGGCGCAAACCGAATCCGTCGCCGAGCAGCCTGAATAAAGCCGGCATGAGAACAATTCCCCCCGGATCAACCATCGGCATATTGGGCGGCGGCCAGCTTGGCCGGATGCTCGGCGTCGCTGCGGCACAGCTGGGCTATCGCTGCCATATCTATGCGCCCGACACCGACAGCGTGGCGGCCGAAGTCTCGGCGGAGTTCACCTGCGCGAAAGATGATGACATTGCTTCGCTGACCCGCTTTGCCGACGCGTGTGACGTGATTACCTTCGAATTTGAAAATGTACCGGTCGATCCGCTCCACCAGATCGAGGCCTGCGCGCCCCTGCATCCACCGATCGCGGCGCTGGACATTGCCCAGAATAGAATCGCCGAGAAAATTTTCGCCCGCGACCATGGCGGGACGACCGCGCCCTTTGCCGAAGTGCTCGACCGGGGAGGACTGGACAAGGCGATTGCCGAGATCGGCGCGCCGGCGATCCTCAAGACCATCCGCATGGGCTATGACGGCAAGGGCCAGTCACGGATTCAGCCGGGCGATGATCTCGACCAGCATTGGGAAGCGGTGGCGCATCAGCCCTGCGTCGCAGAAGGCTTCGTGACATTCGACCATGAATTTTCGGTCATATTGGTGCGCGGCCAGGATGGCGAGATCCGTTTTTGGGACACGCCGCACAATGTCCATGTCGGCGGCATATTGTCGGTCTCGACCGCGCCTGCTCCAGCCGAGATAATCGAACAGCAGGACAGTGCCCGCGCGCTCGCCGCCCAAATGGCCGAGGCGATGAACTATGTCGGCGTTCTGACCTGCGAGTTTTTTGCCACCAGGGACGGCCCGGTGTTCAATGAAATGGCACCGCGCGTGCACAATAGCGGCCACTGGACGATCGAAGGGGCGGTCACCAGCCAGTTTGAAAATCACATAAGGGCGGTTTGTGGATTGCCATTGGGTGATACTGGACTGGCGGCGAAAAAGGTCGAGATGCACAATCTGATCGGGGCGCAGGCCGACGACTGGCAGAGCCTGTTATCCGACGGTGCAAACCACCTCCATCTCTACGGCAAGGGCGAGAGTCGGCCGGGTCGCAAAATGGGCCATGTTACAAAATTGCATTTCTAATTTGCAGTCTGCCGGAACTGCGCTAGGCGTCGCCCATGAACCATCCTGAAATCATTCTCTTCCTCGCCCGCGCCGACAATGGCGTGATTGGTGACGGTGACACTATTCCCTGGCGCCTGCCGGAAGATCAGCGGCGTTTCAAGACCATGACCATGGGCAAGCCGATGATCATGGGCCGCAAGACATTCGACAGCCTGCCCGGCCTGTTGCCCGGACGGCGTCATATCGTGCTGACCCGGGACACGGATTGGGAAGCCGATGACGCGGAGATCGCAACCAGCACAGAAAACGCCCTGAAAATAGCCAATTCACCGCATATCGCGGTGATCGGTGGAGCGCAAATCTACAAGGTCTTTCTCGACCGCGCCGACCGGATCGAACTGACCGAAGTGCATATCAAGCCGAAGGGCGATATCAAGATGCCGGCCTTCGACGACAGCGTCTGGGAAGAGACGATGCGCGAGGATCATGAGCCGAAAAATGACAAGCCCGGTTACAGCTTCGTCACTCTAAAAAGGAAAACCGGATGAGGAAATTCCTGCTGGCGCTTCTGGGCCTCGGCGGGATCGCCCTCGCCGCCTTCCTGATTTTCGGACCGGCATGGTTCGACAAGCAGACCAATATGGTCGACGGCAAGCCGCTGCCGGAGATCAGAGCGGAAGCGCAAGAGTTGCACGACAGCCTGATGATCGTTGATCTCCACGGCGATACATTATTGTGGAAACGCAAGATCACCGACAGCGTCGACTATGGTCATATCGACCTCGAACGGTTGGAAGCGGGCAATGTCGGGCTGCAGATATTCTCCAGCGTGACCAAGACGCCCAAGGGCCAGAATTACGACAGCAACAGCGCAGACACGGATAATATCACCGCGCTCGCGATCACCCAGTTGCAGCCGGTGCGGACCTGGTTTTCGTTGCTCGAGCGCCAGCTTTATCACGCGCAGAAACTGGACAAGGCGGTTGCCGCATCGGGCGGCAGACTGGCTTCGATCAGCCAGCCGGCGCATCTCGACCGGCTCGACAAATCGATCGGCGTGCTGTTCTCCGCCGAAGGATTGCAGACGCTGGAAGGCGATCGCGCCAATCTGAAGAAGCTCTATGGTGCCGGCATGCGGATGGCGGGGCTGGTGCATTTTTTCGACAATGAGCTGGCCGGATCGATGCACGGGATTGAGAAGGGCGGGCTGACCGATTTCGGACGGACAATCGTTCGCGACATGGAGCAGATGGGGATGATCGTCGATATCGCCCATAGCAGCCATGCGACGGTGGCCGACATATTGAAAATGGCGAAGCGGCCCGTGGTCTCCAGCCATGGCGGCGTCCAGGCGGTGTGCGGGGTCAACCGCAACCTGACTGACGCGGAGATCAGGGGCGTGGCGGCGACCGGCGGGATCATCGGTCTTGGCTATTGGGACGGCGCGATGTGCGATACCGATCCGGCGACTGTAGCCAGAGCGGTCAAGCATGTCCGCGATCTGGTCGGGATAGAATATGTCGCGCTGGGCAGCGACTTTGACGGCGCGGTCACCACGCGTTTTGACACCAGCGGCATTGTCCATATTACCCAGGCACTGATGGACGCGGGGTTCAGCGAAGCGGAAACTCGCGCGGTGATGGGGCTGAATGCGTTGCGGGTGATCAGGGCGGGTCTGGTGCCTTTATCGGCACCTGGCGCTCCAGCCAAGGCTGGGGACCAACCCGATCGCGATGACCGCACTACGGATGCGGGTTAGATGCCCGCCCGCGCTGGCATGACGAATTTGTTGAATGAAATGCAAAATCCCGCAATAGCGATTCGATGATAAGACTGAACGGAAAAGAGCGGATCGAGGGCGACCTGCGCGGCGCGATCATTGCGCTGGGCAATTTTGACGGCTTTCATTTCGGCCATCAGGCGGTGGCCGGCAAGGCGCTGAGCTGGGCCCGGGAAGAGGGCCGCCCGACTATTATCGCGACATTCGATCCGCATCCGGTGCGATTCTTCAAGCCCGATGTCGCGCCGTTCCGGCTGACGTCGCTTGACCAGCGCCAGCGATTGTTTGCCGATGCCGGGGCCAGCGCGATGCTGGTCTTCGAATTTGACGCCGGACTGGCCGCAACAACGGCAGAGGATTTTGTCGCCAAGCTGCTGGTCGAGCGTTTTGGCGCGGCGGGCGTGGTTACCGGCGCTGATTTCACTTTCGGCAAGGGCGCGAAAGGCAATATCGATGTGCTGCGCGAAGTCGGCGCGGCGCGCGGGCTGAAGAGCGAAGCGGTCAGCGCGATCAGCGACAGCGATGATGTCATCTCCTCCAGCCGCATCCGCAAAGCGTTGAAAGAAGGCCTTTGCGAAGAAGCACGCCGCCTGCTCACTCGCCCGTTCACCATACAGGGCGAGGTCATTCACGGTGACAAGAACGGCCGGCTGCTCGGCTATCCGACCGCCAATGTCGACATGAGCCATTATCTGCGGCCCAAATATGGCATCTACGCGGTCAAGGGCCGCCTGCCCGACGGGCGGGTTCTGAACGGCGCGGCCAATCTGGGGATCCGCCCGAGCTTTGATCCGCCGAAGGAATTGCTCGAGCCCTATTTCTTCGATTTCAGCGAGGATCTTTACGGCCAGACCATCGAGGTCGAATTGCACCATTTCCTGCGGGGGGAAGAGAAGTTCGATGATCTCGATGCGCTGAAGGTGCAGATGGAGAAGGATTGCGACCGGGCGCGGGAATTGCTGGCCTGAGGATTATCCGTTAGAGCGTATCCGTTAGTGGTGAGCTTGTCGAACCACGCCTCTCGTCGGAAAGCGCCCTTCGACAAGCTCAGGGCTAACGGATGCAGGAGTTTAAGCAGCCCTGTACGACATTGCGAGCGAAGCGAAGCAATCCAGGGCCGCTCGCCGCACTGGATTGCCACGGGCTTCCAGCCCTCGCAATGACGAGCAAATCGCGTGGCTCTCGCGTGGCACAAATCCCGCTTGCACCCAAGCCCCGCCTCCCCTAATCCCCGCGATCATGACCGATCCCAAAGCAGATTATAAAGACACGGTTTTCCTGCCGAAAACCGATTTCCCGATGAAAGCCGGCCTTGCCCAAAAGGAACCGGCGATATTGGAGCGCTGGCAGAAGATCGGTCTCTATGAAAAGCTGCGCGAAGCCCGCGCCGGTCGCGAGAAATTCATTCTGCATGACGGCCCGCCTTATGCCAATGGCAATATCCATATCGGCCACAGCCTCAACAAGACGCTGAAGGATCTGGTGGTGCGCTCGCAGTCTCTGCTCGGCAAGGACGCGCCCTATGTGCCCGGCTGGGATTGTCATGGCCTGCCGATCGAATGGAAGATCGAGGAACAATATCGCAAGAAGAAGCGCAACAAAGACGAGGTTCCGGCCAGCGAATTCCGCGCTGAATGCCGGACCTATGCCGACCAGTGGGTCAATGTGCAACGCGAGGAATTCAAGCGCCTTGGCGTGATGGGCCAGTGGGACAAGCCCTATCTGACGATGGACTATGACGCCGAGGCAGCGATTGTTGCCGAGCTGCTGAAATTCGCCGAGGCGGGCCGGCTCTATCGCGGTGCCAAGCCGGTGATGTGGTCGCCGGTCGAGAAGACCGCTCTGGCCGAGGCCGAGGTGGAATATGAGGATATTGTCTCGACCCAGATTGATGTGGCGTTCGAGATTGTCGACGCGCCGAATGCGCCGGAGTTGGTTGGCGCCCATGCGGTGATCTGGACGACCACGCCGTGGACTATTCCGGTCAATCAGGCGCTCGCTTATGGGGCGGATGTTGAATACGGAATATTTGAACATGCAGATGGACGCCGATACGTTCTGTCAGTTGAACGAGCTAAAGTGATTGCCGCTTTTGCCGGGCAGGATACTATCCGCGCATTTAAAGGCTCCGTTTTGCAGGATGCCACCGCCAAACACCCAATGGCCGACAAGTTTCCCGACAGCGAATTCTACACCAAGCCGCGCCCGTTCCTCGACGGTTCGCATTTTGTCACCACCGATGCGGGCACTGGCCTCGTCCATATGTCGCCCGATCATGGCGAGGATGATTTTGACCTGTGCAAGGCCAATGGCATTAATCCGGTGTTCGCGGTCGATGCCGATGGCGTCTATCGCGAAGACTGGGAATGGCTGCCGCGCGGCGACGAGCGCGCCGGCGGGGTGATCAACAAGAATTTCAACGGCCCGCAAGGCCCGATCTGTTCGGACCTGCGCGAGGCGGGGGCGCTGCTTTCGGCGAGCGCCGATTTTACCCATAGCTATCCGCACAGCTGGCGGTCGAAGGCGAAGATCATCTATCGCTGCACGCCGCAATGGTTTGTGCCGATGGATGCGCCGCTCACGGCCCCTCCACCGCCTTCGGCGGTCCCCCTCCCCACGCCTTTGGCGCAGGGAGGAAAAGGGGAAGCATCCTCCCTGGCGCGCAGCGACGGGGAGGGGGACCATGCGCAGCATGGTGGAGGGGCCACCCTCCGCGATGTTGCGCTGGACGAAATCCGCAACAAGGTGCGCTTTGTGCCGGAACGCGGGAGTCGCCGGCTCGAATCGATGGTGGAAGGCCGCCCCGACTGGGTGCTGTCGCGCCAGCGGGCCTGGGGCGTGCCGATTGCGCTTTATGTGAATCGCAAGAGTGGCGAATATCTCAACGATCCGGCGGTCAATGCGCGGATTATCGAAGCGTTCAAGGCTGGCGGAGCCGATGCCTGGTTCAATGCCGATCATCAGGATTTTCTCGGCAACGACCATGCGCTCGACGATTATGAGGTGATCACCGATATTCTCGACGTCTGGTTCGACAGCGGCTGCACCCATGCCTTCGTGCTGGAAAGCGGCAAATGGCCGGACCAGCAGTCGCCGGCGGATCTCTATCTGGAAGGCAGCGACCAGCATCGCGGCTGGTTCCAGTCGAGCCTGCTGGAGTCCTGCGGCACGCGGGGGCGGGCGCCCTACAAGGCGGTGCTCACCCACGGGATGACGCTCGACAAGAGCGGCAAGAAAATGTCGAAGTCGCTCGGCAACACGCTTGATCCGAAGAAGATCATCGACGTGCAGGGCGCGGACATATTGCGGCTGTGGGCGGCGAGCGTCGATTTTACCGAGGATCACCGGATCGGTGATGAAATCCTGAAAGGGGTTTCGGACAGTTACCGGAAGCTGCGAAACACCTTCCGCTATATGCTGGGCGGCTTGGGTGATTTCACCGATGCCGAGCGGGTCGCGGTGGCAGACATGCCGGAGCTGGAACGCTATATCCTGCACCGGCTGGCCGAGGTCGACGCCGAGCTGAAGCAACATGTGAATGATTTTGCCTTCGGTCCCTATATGCGGACGCTGAACGCCTTTGCGCAGGAAGATCTCAGCGCCTTCTTCTTCGATATCCGCAAGGATTGCCTCTATTGCGACGCGCAGGATGATCCGAAGCGCATGGCCTATCGGACGGTGATGGACATATTGTTCCACGCGCTGACCCGCTATATTGCACCGGTACTGGTGTTTACCGCCGAGGAAATCTGGCAGAGCCGGTTCCCGGATGAGAATAACTCGATCCATTTGAAGATATGGCCCGAGGTTGATGCCGGGTGGCTGGATGACGATCTGGCGGGCAAATGGCAGACCATCCGCGATGCCCGCGAGAAGGTGACCGAGGCGATTGAACCGCTGCGGCGGGAAAAAACCATTCGTTCCAGTCTGGAAGCCGAAGTCGTCTATCCGATGACCGACCTGCCGATCAGCACCGAAGAATTCGCCGAGCTCGCGATTGTCGCGGACGTCAGTGATGGCGATGCGATTGCCGTCACCAAAACCGACAATCACAAATGCGGCCGCTGCTGGCGGTTGCTGCCGGAAGTGGAAGAAGACGGCGCGCTTTGCGGGCGTTGTGCGGAGGTTTTGGCGTAATGAGTGACAGGCACTCATTCGTCATCCTGAACTTGTTTCAGGATCTCTCTCAACAGAGCACCAAGCCCGCCGGGGTCCTGAAACGAGTTCAGGATGACGACGCCTTGCCTCACAATGACGACTTTTTGTCTCGCCGTGGCGCTGTTTGGAACGGAATTTGATATGACCGACCCCATCAAGAAATACCGCCGCACCGGCCTGATCATCGCCTTCATGATCTTCTTCATCGATCAGGCGAGCAAATTTGTCGTGATGCAGCTGCTCCAGCTGCCGACCAAGGGCCAGATCGAGCTGATCCCGTTCTTCAACCTGACCTGGGCGGAAAATTACGGGGTTTCGATGGGTTTTCTCACCGCCTCGACCGATTTTCAGCGCTGGGCTCTGGTCACGCTGACCGGACTGATCGGGATCGCGGTGTGGGTCTGGATGAACAAGGAAAAGGCCAAGTGGGACATTATCGCGCTCGGCATGGTGCTGGGAGGGGCAATGGGCAATATCGTCGACCGCGCGCGGCTCGGCTATGTCGCCGACTTTGCCGATCTGCACATCGGTGAATTCCGTCCGTTCCTGATATTCAACCTCGCCGACGCATCGATCAGCATCGGCGTGGTAATCCTGCTTGCGCGGGCGCTGTTAATCCGCGAAAAGACGGACGAGACAAAAGACCATGTTCAGCTTGACGAAAGTTGACCTGTGACAGGAGCGCGCTATCAGGCTCCGTAAGAGATTTTTGAGGGACAATAACATGCGTAAATCGACCGTCGCCATCAGCCTTGTTTCGCTGGCCAGCCTGACGGCTTGTGGTTCCAGCGGCCTGTTCGACCGCGAACGGCCCGATGAATTCGCGGTTTCGCGCCAGCCTCCGCTGGTCATCCCGCCCGATTTCACGCTGACCCCGCCTCAGCCCGGTCAGCCTCGTCCGCAGACCGGTGGTTTGCAGCAGCAGACTCTGGAAGCCCTGTTCGGCGGACCGCAAGCACGCAGCGTCACCGAATCGGCGATTGTCGGCCAGGCTGGCAGCTCCGAAGCAGGCATTCGCTCCTCGGTGGGTGATCCGGAAACATTCACCGTCGACAAGGGCAGCGTAACGCGCGACATCATCGCCGCACCGGAAGGTGACGGACAAAATGCACAGGCCGCGACACCGGAATAATCGTTCCGGTCGCGCCTGATTGGCCTGACCAAGAATTTAGCGGTAAAGCGGAAATCCAGACATCATTGCGGAATGGCAATGGTCTTGGTGCGGCTATTGCTGCCGCGGACAATCACCAGGGATGTCCTGGGCAGCCCGAGCGCCTTGGCCAGCAGCTTCAGAACCGCCGCATTGGCCTTGCCATTCTCCGGCGTCGCCGTGACGCGGACCGACAGGACACACGCGGCGTCATCGTCTTTCGGCATGCTGATGCTGTTGTCACCCGCATTGGGCGTCACCCTGACGGTCAGCTCGCCGTTCCTGGCGAGCGAGAGAATATCTCCGGCAGCCACAAACAGTTTCTTCTTTGCCATTTAACCCTGCGGACAGACGCGGCGCGAAGGCCGGACTTTATTTCCGGCGCTTTTTCCGGTTGGCATAGCGCAGGTCGCGGGCGGCCTTTTTCTCGGCTTCGGTGAGCGGCGGGGGTGGAGCCGCTGCTTCTTCTGCGGCAGCCTTTTCAACAGCAGCCTGCTCTTTCGCAGCCTTGCGTTCCGCCTTTACCAGTTCGAATGCCGCGCGCTTCTCTTCGCGCGCTTTCGCCTTTTTCTCTTCGCGGGCAATGCGTGCAGCCTTGCGTTCGGCAAGCACTTCATCGCTGACGGTCGGCTGCGCCTTCAACTGCTTGAGTGCGGCCTGCTTGGCTTTGGCGGCCATTTGCGTGCGTTCTTGAAAGGTCGGTTCTGAAAATGGCGGCATACGAGTTTATATTTCCCTGATTGAACGATGTAATCAATACACCGGTTGGTGCCCGAAAGGCGTTGCAAGTCGTACAGACATTAGAGCAGCCGGGCAATGTTTAAGCAACTATGCCGGATTATTGCGCCTTGTGGCCGAGATTTTGGTCGCAAGTTCGATATATCCGGCTATCATCGCGACCGTGTGTATCGTTGCATTTGCCTGGAAAGCCCATCCCGAATGGCAGCTGGTTGCCATCGGCAATCGCGATGAATTGCACGCGCGACCGGCAGACGCTGCACATCGCTGGGAAGGCGCGGAGCATTTGCTTGCGGGCAGGGATATATTGGCCGGCGGAACCTGGCTGGGCATATCCGAACAGGGCCGCTTTGCGGTCGTCACCAATTTATACGGCCATGGCCCGCCGGTGGCGGAGCGCGCATCGCGGGGCGATCTGCTGAAAGATTTTCTCTTAGGAGACGGGCAATATGCCGATATCGGCGCTGCCGATTATTCGGATTTCAATCCGTTCAACCTGATAACCGTCGCAGAAGGCGAGGCGCGGGTGCACAGCAACCGGCCCGACAGCGAGACAGAGCTGCTCGGTCACGGGGTGCACGGCCTGTCCAACGGCATGGTCCGGCAACCCTGGGCAAAGTCGCCCCGGCTCAACGGAGCTCTCGAACAGTGGATGGCAAAAGGATCGAGCGATCCGGAAGAGCTGTTCGACCATCTGCTAGACCAGACCACCCACGAACCCGCTGGCCTTTCCGGTCAATCCTCGCCCACCGGCCTGCAGCCCGAGCATTCGGCCATTTTTATCCGCAACCCGACCTACGGGACCCGGTGCAGCACGGTGGTGACGGTTGATCGCCGCGGCAAAGGGATGTTCACCGAACGCCGGTTCGCGGCTTCGGGATTGGCGACAGGCGAAACCCGCCTGCCCTTCGCCTGGCCGACGCCGCGATAAACGGCTGCTTTCCGGGCCATGATCGCAGAACAATATCTGCCTGTAAGAAAATAATCCGAGACCGGCCTGATTGCTTAATGTTACCCGATTTTACCGTTATATAAACCATGACTAGTTGCAACGCAGACAATTTCCACGACCAAATTCCCGCCGCGGAACGCGAGGCACGAGCGCGCAAGCTGATCCGGGTGGAGATCGAACGAGAGAATGGACCGGGATTCTCGGCTATTGTGACCAATTTATCTGAACAGGGCATGGGTGGCCGTACCGAGGGTTTTCTCCGGCCGTTTGAGCTGATCACGGTCATAAAAAAAGGATATGGACGGATTGTCGGTGAAGTCCGCTGGACCGAAGGACAGAATTTCGGGGTGCTGTTTTCGGAGCCTGTAAACGTCGAAATGTTCAATTTTACCGATGACAACAAGCAGCGTCATTTTGTCCAACCAACCAGTAACGGCCATGTCTGGACCGGTTTCAAGACCCAAAGCTCGACCAGACGGCCCGGCGTCACCAACCGGTTTTCCAAGATCGTTGGATGATCGAACCGTCCGTGCGGCGCAGCTAATCCATTGAAGACCCGGTCCATCCCGCATTCGGATATGGACCGGGATTCATGGTCGCGAGGATCTAGTGGCGGAAATGGCGCATTCCGGTGAACAGCATCGCCAGGCCTGCTTCGTCCGCCGCCGCGATCACCTCATCATCGCGGATCGAACCGCCCGGCTGAATGACCGCTGTCGCGCCCGCTTCAACCGCGGCCAACAGACCGTCGGCAAACGGGAAGAAGGCATCGGACGCAACCGCCGAACCGTTTGTGCGAGCCTCGCTCCAACCTGCTTTTTCAGCTGCATCCTTGGCTTTCCACGCAGCAATCCGCGCCGATTCGAGACGATTCATCTGGCCGGCACCGACGCCCGCCGTCGCGCCGCCCTTTGCATAGACAATGGCGTTGGATTTGACATGTTTGGCAACCGTCCAGGCGAACAGGCAATCGTTCATTTCCTGCTCGCTTGGCTGGCGTTTGGTGACGCATTTCAGGTCTGTCTGGGCAATCTGTCCATTGTCGCGGGACTGGAGCAGAAATCCGCCTGCGATGGATTTGAAACCCATGCCGGTGCGGGCCGGATCGGGAAGCTCTCCGGTCAGCAGTAGGCGCAGATTCTTCTTCTTGGCAAAAATGGCCTTGGCCTCGTCATTCGCGGCGGGCGCGCAGACAACTTCGGTAAAGATGCCGGTCATCGCTTCGGCCGCCGGTCCGTCGAGCGGGCGGTTGACCGCGATGATACCGCCGAAGGCCGAGACGCTGTCGCAGGCCAGAGCGGCCTTATATGCGTCGAGAATATTGTCGGCGCTGGCAACGCCGCACGGATTGGCGTGCTTGACGATCACCACGGTCGGCGGGCCGTCGCGAAATTCGCTGACCAGTTCGAGCGCGGCATCGGCGTCGTTGTAATTATTATAGCTTAGCGCCTTGCCCTGCAGCTGTTCTGCCTGAGCGATACCGCTCGCGGACGGGCCGTCAGGCAGATAGAGCGCGGCGCTCTGGTGCGGATTCTCGCCATAGCGTAGCTCGACCGGGCGGCTCATGGTGACCGGCAGCGTATCGGGGAACATCTTGCCCTGATCGGCAAAGCCGAACCACTGGGCGATCATGCTGTCATAGCTGGCGGTCGCGGCGAAGGCCTTGGCAGCCATGTTCTTGCGGAAAGCCAGCGAGGTGCCGCCGTCATTCTGCTGCAGTTCGGTGAGCAGGGTGTCATAGTCGGAAGGATCGGTGACGATGGTGACGAAATCATGGTTCTTCGCCGCGCTACGGACCATAGAAGGGCCGCCGATGTCGATATTCTCGATAATCTCGTCCCGCTCTGCGCCCTTGGCGACGGTCTGGGCGAAGGGGTAGAGATTGACGATCACCAGATCGATCCCGGCGATATCATGTTCTTCCATCGAGGCAACATGGCCGGCGTCGTCGCGCCGGGCGAGCAGACCGCCGTGGACCTTGGGGTGGAGGGTCTTGACCCGGCCATCCATCATTTCGGGGAAATTGGTGACGTCGGAAATATCGGCGACCTCGAGGCCCGCTTCGCGCAACGTCTTGGCGGTGCCGCCGGTCGAGATCAGCGCCACGCCCATCGCCGCCAGCTGCTTGCCGAGATCAGCGAGCCCGCTCTTGTCCGAGACCGACAAAAGCGCGCGTTTGATTTTGATATTTTCCGTCATTACTACCCCATATGTTTGAGCAGCCAGCCGGTGGCACCACCGCCCCTGCCCACTGCACCGCTGATCACCATCTGCCGGACTTCATGGCCAATGCCCATGCCGTCTACCCAGAGGCTTTCTTCCAGTTGAATTTCGCCGCTCGTCGAGCGGAATTGCCACAAATTCCCGTCTTTGAGGCGCAACAAGACGCCTTTGCCTTCGGAGACAAGATCGCTTTCAATATCCGGTCCGAGATGGAAGCGCAACGCATAGGCGATATCGTCCTTGCGTCGCCGGCGTTTCTTGCCGTCGGGAATCAGCATGTCCTCGCCGCGCAATTCGAGACCGTCCGAGCGCGACAGCAGCAGCCGTTTGTGGATCAGACCGAAGCGGCGGGCGTAGCCGTCGTGGCTGGCCTCGAGCCGGGTCGCGTTTTCGACATCGCGGCGGAACAGCTCGACTTCGCTGACCCCGCGGCCGAGCTTGCCATCGGCGAGGATCGAGGTGCTGTTGCTATCGGCGATGCACAAGGTGCTGTGGGCTGCGGTGGTCCGCAGGCCCCGTGCCAGCGCGGCCGGGATCGTCGCGCCGACCAGTCCTGCGCCGCCGCAATTGCTGATGATCCGGCAATCGCCATGGGAAAATTCAAAGGCCAGTGTCGAGGCGCAGCCGGCCACCGCCATGCGCGCGATCGGCGGCGGTGCCGCGTCGAGGATCAGCACCGAACGCCCGGAGGACACCCGCTGATAGCCCCATTCGCGCGCCTGCCGCAGCGGCCGTGCGCGCACGCCGCTGGCCTCGACCACCTGCGCAACCTGTTCCGCCGATGTCGCTCCGCTGCCCTGCCAATTGCCCAGCGATCCGTCAAAATGGGTGAGCGCGGTCAGCGGCGGAACCGCCTTGTTGAGGGCTTCCTGGAGGAATACCGGCGGGTCTTCCTTGCGCGCAATATAGACCTGCTTGAGCATCGACAGCAGGATCACCGCTTCCATCTGGTTGAGCGGCGAGCGCGAGACGGTGCCGCCGTCGGCAAAGAAAAATTCGCCCATCGCCTTTTCCAGACCCGCTTCGCCAACAATCTGGCGCACCCGGCCTTCGGGCAGCAGCAGGGAAGCGGCAACAACGCCGCTCCAGGCGACCAGCCGGCCGAGGCTGCTTTGGGCCTTGTCCGCCGTGCGGTCGAGATGACGGGCGGTGCGGGCGATATTGTTGAGCAGCTTGGAGCGATAGATCAGGTCTTTGGAAGACAGGATCAGCGGCGCATGGCTGGCCCAGATCAACAGGCGCCAGGCGCAATTGTCAGGCCGCCACGCCGGCTGACGAATGACTCCGCCGTTGGCATCGAGCCACTGGTTCATCAGATTTTCCGCCACCGGCACCGCCTGATCGCGCGACGCGGCGGTGTCGAGATCGCGCAGCCACTGGAAACGGTGGACATAATCTTCAAATTGCGGTGGCAGCCTGAGCTCGGCGAAATCGATTTTCTCGTGTTTCTTCTTGAGACCGCGAAACAGGAAATATCCGGCGCGGACCGCCATGCCCTGGACGCGGTCACCGTCAACCGGATCGACCGGAACGGCCAGCAGGCGCAAAGGCAGTTTGCCGGACAGGCGCAGCCGGTGCATCGGCATCCGCCAGGTCATCCGGTAATAGAGCATGGTCGCCTGTTCGGCGAGCGACTGGCCGCGATCGCGGTCGTGGCGGAGAGTCAGGCTGCGGCCTTCTCCGGCGGCAGCATTTTCGTCATGGGTCGCTGGCTCTTCCGGGTGGCCATCGCCCAGATCAAGCCGGTCAGACCCGCCGGTGGTCATTCACCCCTCAGGCCGCTGATATTGGCCGCATATTGATCCGGGCCGCCGCGGAAGGTTGCGGTTCCCGCTACCAGCGTATCGGCACCAGCAGCAATTGCCTTGGGCGCGGTCTTGAGATCGATACCGCCGTCCACCTCCAGCCTTATGTCCTTGCCGGTGTCGTCGATCCGCTTGCGGATCGCCTCGACCTTGCGCAGCTGGCTGTCGATGAAGCTTTGCCCGCCAAAGCCCGGGTTGACGCTCATCACCAGAATGAGGTCGAGATCGTCGATCAGGTAATCGAGTATGTCGAGCGGAGTCGCCGGATTGAGCACCAGCCCGGCCTGCTTGCCCAGCGAATGGATAGTCTGCACCGTACGGTGCGGATGGGCACCGGCTTCCGGATGGAAGGAGATGATATCCGCGCCTGCTTCGGCAAAGGCTTCGAGATATTGGTCGACCGGCGAAATCATCAGATGGACGTCGAACGGCTTCGCGCTGTGCGGACGCAGCGCTTTGATCACGGCGGGACCGATCGTGATATTGGGAACGAAATGGCCGTCCATCACATCGACATGGATCCAGTCGCAACCGGCCTTGTCGATGGCCTGCACCTCTTCGCCCAGACGGGCAAAGTCGGCAGAGAGAATGGATGGGGCAATACGGATGTCGGACATGGCTCTTCCTTAAACTGCGCCCGCCTCTATAATTTTTGTCCGGTGCAGGCAAGGCGCGTTTCGGACCTTTCCACAGTCCCTTGTGGACAGATTGGGGACAGGTTCACAATATGTAGAAAATCAGGCTTTCCGGCGCAGGCGCGCGATGAAGAATCCGTCGACATGACCCTGTTCCGCCAGCGTGGTCGGCAGGGTACGAACGCAACCGGATTCGCCGGGCAGAATATGCGCCGGCAATTCGTCTGCGGTGACCGGATCGATCGTGAAATCCTCATGCCTTTCGAGAAACGCCTCGATCTGCTCTTCGCCTTCTTCCGGCTCGAGCGAACAGACCGCATAGACCAGAGTTCCGCCGGGCTTGACCCAGGGCGCGGTGCGGTCGAGCAAGGCTCGCTGGACGTCGACCCGATCGGCGATCTGGCGCGAACCGATACAATGAAGAACGTCGGGGTGCCGGCGGAAGATGCCGGTGGCGCTGCACGGAGCGTCGAGCAGCACAGCGTCGGCGGGTTCCGCCGGTTCCCACTGCATCAGGTCGGCGATGACTTCATCGGCCTGCAATTTGGTGCGTACCAGATTGTCGTGAAAGCGTTCCATTCTCTTGGCGCTGTTATCGACCGAGATCACTTTCCAGCCGGCGCTGGCCAGTTGCATGGTCTTGCCCCCGGGGGCCGCGCAGAGGTCGAATATCGTCCGCCCCTCGCCTGCGCCGAACAATCGAGCGGGAATCGAGGCGGCCAGATCCTGCACCCAGAAGGCGCCGTCGTCGAAGCCGTCAAGCGCGGTGACTGGAAGAGCTGGAAGCATCCTGAGATGGTTCGGGGCAAGCTTCTCGCCTTCCAGCGAGCCTGTATCATCGGACCGGAAGCTGAGATCGAGCGGCGCAGGCCTGGCCCACGCCTGGCTCGCGGCATTGGCGACATCCTCACCCCAGTTGCCGGTCCAGCGATCGAGCGTCTCGCCGGGAATTTCCGGATATTCCGGCAGTTTCAGCTTGCCCGATTCGACACCGCGCATGACGGTCGAGAACACTCCGTGGACCAGCCGGCGGGGGCCACCGTGGACCAGCGGCAGGGCGGTGGAAATCGCGGCGTGCTGCGGCGTGTCGAGGATCAGCACCTGGGCCAGCGCAATGCGCAGCGCCATCCGCGGCTTGGCATCATCGGCCAGCCGGTTGCGGGTCGCGCTGTCGATCATCGCATCGAGCGCGGTCATCCAGCGCAGGACATTGGCGGCGATATTATGGGCCAGCGACTTGTCCGACGGATTGGAGAGTTTGCCGGTAGCCGCGGCCATCGCCTGATCCAGCGTCTCGCCACGCCGGCAGACGGCGTCGAGCAGGCGAATGGCGGACTGGCGCGTAGCGAGGCCGGGGACTTTATTATTGGGTTCGTTCATTTTTATTCCGCGATAATTTGGCATGAAGAACCCGGATGGTTCGCTCTGTCCCACCGCATAGACCCTCCCGCGTTTCGATCAAGCTTTAGGATGTAGGCGGATCAGGCCAGAAAACCGAAATTTACCCACCGTCACGTTGTGATCTACATCACTCACCCGTTCGCGAGCCACGCTAGGTCAACATCTGGATTGATCCCGGGGACCTTTAACGATGACTATCTCGCCTACCGCTGCTGCCCTGTGCATTGCCGTGATCGTGCCGCAAGAAAGCTGTCCGAATGGAATATTGGTGGATCAATCCGAAATTTCACCGATGCAAGATCAGTGAAAAAAACCACGTCCGCTGCCGGGTTCTGGCCCATTGCCAGCAAAGGCGGCATTCAATAAAAATAACGGGAATCAACTATGAAAAATTCGATTGCGACCTTGACAGTTTTTGCGAGCGCATTCGCGCTCAGTGCATGCGGTACCAGCAATGAAACATCGGAAACTGCCGCAACGGAAGAAACTGCAGAGGCTGTATCTACTGAGGAATGTACCCAGGATGCGATGATGGCCAAAGCAACGAAGCTTGGCGAAAAGATGCAAGGCCTGGCCAGCGATCCTGAAGCTATGCAGAAAATGACCAGCAAGATGCAGGAAGTTCAGGAGAAGATGCAGAAGGGTGCCGCCGACGGAAGCTTTGGAATTGTCGAAGCTTGCGCCGTCTATGATGAAATGCTCGCCGAGTAACCCAAATCAGGCATAACATTTGGCACGGCAGAGATTCTTCTCTGCCGTGCGATTGATGCCTATCCAACGCGAATTCTCGGCTGTTTCCCGAACCTGATATTCCTGCAGCCGGTGCCGCAGGGACGTGTAGCGCGAAGCGATGTCCGGCCTGGCATGGCCGATCCGGATGAGGCAATGCCGCCGCTTCAAAACAGCGCGCCTTCCTTGGCTATTTGAGCGCGATACGCTTTTGAGCTATCGTCCTGGTCAAGGCATGCGGCGAATCAAGCCTCCTGATTGAACCGCATTCT
Source organism: Parasphingorhabdus flavimaris (assembly GCF_013371215.1). Taxonomy (GTDB): domain Bacteria; phylum Pseudomonadota; class Alphaproteobacteria; order Sphingomonadales; family Sphingomonadaceae; genus Parasphingorhabdus; species Parasphingorhabdus flavimaris. Next base: position 571,933 of record NZ_JABWMH010000003.1, on the reverse strand, counting down.
CGACGATAAAATCAATAAAAACACGGATCCGCGACGCCAGTTCGGTCTGTCGATAAAAGACCGCGCTAATTTCTTGCCAATCGGGGATCGTATGTTCGGCAAGGACCGGGATCAGCCGTCCCTGCCGCTGGTCCTCGTGAGTCATGAAGTCGGCCAGGCAGGCAATACCCTGTCCGTGCAAGGCGAGTTGCCTGATCGTTTCACCGCTCGACGCCCTGGTCTTTGGGTCCACTTTCGATGTGGCCCCGTTTGGCGTTTTGAGCGGCCAGATGTTCAGGCTCTCGGGTCGAGTGAAACCGATCAGGTCGTGCCGGCCCAGTTCCTCGACCGTTTGGGGTGCGTTTCTGCGAGACAGATATTCCGGACTGGCCAGCAACCGGAGTTGCGACACGCCCAATGGTCTCGCGTGAAGCGCCGAATCCTTCAGCGTGCCGATGCGCAAGGCGACATCCGTGCGTTGTTCAATCAGATCAATATTGCCTTCGCTGCTGGTCAGCTCAAGCTCGATCCGCGGATATTTTTGGCAGAAAAGCGGGATGTGCGGCACAACGCAATGCAGCATGAATGGCGAGGCCCCATCAACCCGCAGGCGCCCGGACGGTGTCCGGTCACGATCCCTGAGGATATCTTCGGCCGATTTCATCTCGCTCAGCACCAGCCGCGCCTTATCGAGGAAGAAGATTCCTTCCTCGGTCAATTGCTGCCGGCGGGTCGTGCGGGCCAGCAAGGTTACCCCAAGCTTTTCCTCAAGCATTGCGAGGGTGCGGCTTATACTGGACGGATTCTGGCCGAGCATCTGCGCGGCAAGGCCGACCTGACCGCAATCGACGACCGTGACGAAGGTCAGGAGTTCTTGGGAATTTATCTGCATAATTGCATATAGAACAATTATCTAATGCATATAAGCCTCTTTTTCCGCAACAATACATATTTCATACGAGGTGCATCACCAGCGGGCAACCGTCCCGCTAGAAACGGAAAAGAGATATATTATGAATCTGAACCTCAATGACAAAACCGCTCTGGTCACTGCCTCAACCGGAGGAATCGGCCTTGAAATTGCACGCTCGCTTGCCGCTGAAGGGGCGAACGTCATCGTCAATGGCCGCACCCGGGCGAGCGTCGACACGGCGATCCAGTCGATAAAACAGGATGTTGCCGACGCCAAATTGAACGGACTTGTCGCCGACAATGGAACGCCCGACGGCTGTCAGGCAACTATCGAGAAGTTCGCGGAAGTGGATATCCTGGTCAACAATCTCGGCATTTACGAAGCCGTTGGTTTCTTTGACGAGACCGACGAGTCCTGGCAGCGACTGTTTGACGTGAATATCATGAGCGGCGTGAGACTGACCCGCCACTATCTGCGCGCCATGCTCGCCAGAAACGCTGGCAAAGTGCTTTTCATGTCCAGTGAATCCGCGTTGAACCCGGCGCCGGAAATGGCCCATTACAGCGCGACGAAGACCATGCAATTATCGCTATCGAGAAGTCTGGCAGAGCTAACCAAAGGCACGAACGTGACGGTCAATTCGGTGCTTCCCGGATCAACCCGGACAGAGGGCGTTGAAAAATTCGTCCAGGATGTTTTTCCCGATTTGCCATATGATCAGGCCGAGAAGAAGTTCATGCAGGAAAATCGGGCAACGTCTCTGATTGAGCGCCTGATCGATCCCCAGGAAATCGCCTCTTTTGTTACCTATCTCTGCAGCCCGAAGTCATCCGCGATAAATGGCGCGGCCTTGCGCGTGGATGGCGGCATTGTCCGGGCGATATCCTGATCGGCGTTCGGCGCGCAAAATGATGTGCAGGCAGCCTTAGCGCGTCGGATCTAGCGCGCTTGGCTTGCGCAGCCGTCCCGTGGCGCCGATTTCATCGGGACCTCCGGACCAGCCGCCTGAGCCACCGCCCTGCGCCATGGCCTCCAGCGCCGCTATCCGGTCTTCGGTGGCGGGATGGGTGGAGAACATCTGGCGGACGCCGCCCGGCACGATATAAAGTTGCGACGCCGCCGGATTGCGTTCGGCGACAGGGTTGGGTGTCCGGGCAGCAACGCCGGAAATCTTGCCCAAGGCGGCGGCCAGCGACAGCGGCTTGCCGCTGATCTGCGCGGCTGCGGCATCGGCACCGAATTCGCGGGTGCGGCTGATCGCCATTTGCACGATCATCGCCGCGAACGGCGCGATCAGGACCGCCATCAGACCGGCAATGCCGGCGTTGCGGTCGCGGAAGAACAGGCCGAAATTGGCCAGCATCGAGACGGCACCGGCGATCGTCGCGACCATCGTCATGATCAATGTATCGCGGTTTTTCACGTGGCCCAGCTCGTGCGCCATCACACCCTCGATCTCGTCATGGTCGAGCATCTGAAGGAGGCCGGTGGTGGCGGCGACCGCCGAATGTTCGGGATCGCGGCCGGTGGCAAAGGCGTTCGGCTGGGCCTGGTCGACGATATAGACTTTCGGCATCGGCAATTGTGCCCTTTTCGCCAGATTTTCGACCATTTTGTAGAATTCGGGGTGACTTTTGCCATCAATCTCCACCGCATTGTGCATTTTCAGCACGATCTTGTCGGCGTTCCAGTAAGTGAACAGGTTCATGCCCGCCGCGACGACCAGGGCGATGATCGCGCCGCCGCTGCCGCCCAGCGAATAGCCCAATGCCATGAACAATGCGGTCAGCGCCGCCAGCAACATGGTTGTTTTCATAAAGTTCATCGTCTCTGCTCGCTTGATAATCCTCGTTCCAACCTCAATATAGGGTTTGAGGCGGGACGATTCAAATTGGCGGACAGGCAAAAATATGACCCAAAGCGATAGAAAAGCCGGTGAGCGGCCAGCCCATGTAAAGGCGCCCGCGCATCTTTCCCCGAACAAGCCGGTGCCGGAACCCGATCCGCTGGACAAGGCGGAGGAAATTACCGAGAAAAACGGCCCGACCCGCTATGGCGACTGGGAACGCAAGGGCATTGCGGTCGACTTCTAGCGCGTTTCGACTGCAACTATTGCGGAATATCCATGAAATCGGCGATTGCTGCGGCTGCGCGCTGCGCCGGTGGATGCTGATCATCGACATCGAAGGAATAGGCAAAGGCGCGCGCCTGGGCCTCGCTGTACGATTCGGATAGCGGCGAGACTGTGTCCAGCGCCGCCCCGAGACCCGAGACATCGTCCAGAACCGGACCGAAATTCCAATGTTCATAATTGGCGTTGCCCTGCCATTCCGCTCCGTGCGAATTGAGGAAAATCGCCGGGCGCGGTTTCTGGATAAATTCGTAAATCTGGCTGCTGACGTCGCCGAGATAGATGTCGGCGGCGTTTGTATAGGTCATGTCGACGCTGCGGCTGCTGCCGGTGTCGATATGGATATGATCGAACGCGGCAAAGCGCGGATCGACCTGCTGGCGAAAGCGCAGCATGCGGTGCTCTACCGAGGCCAGCAATTTGCGCTGGAACAGCATGACATGGGGCGCGAAGATCAGATTATAGTCGGTCTGGCCTGCGAAATAGTCCAGAATCTGCTCGCCGAAACGGAACCAGGACGAAAGCAGCGGATCGAAATGCGGGTTGTAGAGCACGACCGGCTTGTCATTGTCGAATAGCCTGACCGGCGGGCGGGCGGCAAAGGCGTCGAATTTGGGATAGCCGACGATTCGGTGATCGTCGGGGCGAATCACGCCGGCGTCGAGCATCCGGTCGCGGGTTTTTTTGCCGGGCAGCAGAACAAAGTCGAACTGCCGGATTTCGGGCGAGAAGCCGATCGACCGGTCGCCGGCCCCATGGGGAAAGAAGATCAGCTTTGGTCTGGCCATCTTGCCGCTTTTCTTGAGAAAGGTCGTGGTCGTCTCGGGAACCACCAGCGCGTCGAAATGCCGGAACAATTCGGTGCTTCGCTTCAGACTGCTCAGCCGGTTGAGCGGCACCACCTGCCCCAGAATCTTCTCGGCCAGCCGGCTCCAGCGATTGGGCCGGATCGACCAGAAGGCGGGCGTCGGCAAAGCGGGGTCGAGAAATTGCCGCACCGCATCGGCCTGGCGGTCGCTCGAGGTGATGACCTCGACCCGCGCGCGCGGGGCCTGACGCTGCAGAGCCGAGATTATCGGCGCGGTATGGGCGACCTGGTGCAATTCGTCATGATTGAACAGAAAGCCGATACGCTGCGGATCGGTCGATGAACCGGACGTCATTTCATTTCCATCGGATGTCCGACCTCATCTGCGCTCAAACCACGGGCGGAACCAATCCGCCGCTTTCTGTCCTTGAACAGGTTTGCCGCGAAAGTCCACGGAGAGCTGATCGGGGCGCGGCGCATGACCAGACCGGAAGCGATGACCTCATGGCCGCTTTGCAAATGCGTTCGCTGCAGCTAACAGGCGGTCAGCATAACCGGTTTTCGCAGGACGCGATGGACCAGATCAAGGACGCCCGTGACCCCTGTTAGCCAGCCAGAGACATGCCCCCGTGACGGGCACCCCGACAGGAATGCATTGTGGACGGCGATCATATTGGCGGGCCAGCGTCCGGAGGGCGATCCGATGGCCGCTTATTGCCACGTCACCCACAAGGCGCTGATCCCGATCAACGGGCAGACGATGCTCGAACGGGTCACGCGCGCCCTGATCGGCTCTGCAGATATCGGCAGGATCGTCGTCCTGGCCCAGTCGCCCGAAGAGCTGAAGGCGGGACTGAGTCCCGACCTTGCGATGCAGGAGCGGATCAGCTTCATCGCCTCGGACAACGGCATAGCGACGAGCATTCACAATATCATCGGCACAGACATTGCGCCGTGGCCGGTTCTGGTGACCACCGCCGACAATGCTTTGCTGACCGGCGAAATCCTCGACCATTTCTTTCGGGCGCACGACGGACAGGATGTCGCGGTCGCGGTGGTCGAGCGCAAGACGATGCTGGCCGCCTATCCCGACGCCCGCCGGACCTGGCTGAAATTTCACGGCGGGGCCTATAGCGGCGCCAATCTGTTCGCCCTGCACAATGATGCGGCCAAAGCCGCTGTAGCATTCTGGTCTGCGGTCGAGAAGGATCGCAAGAAGGGATGGAAAATCTTCGCCCATTTCGGCCCCCGGCTATTGTTCCGCGCGCTCAGCCGGACAATCGGCTTCAGCGAGGCGATGGGCACGGCTGGCCAGCGCATGGGCTTGCGGGCCGGACCGATCATATTGCCGATAGCCGAGGCCGCGATCGATGTGGACAAGCTGGATGATCTGGCACTGGTTACCGGGATATTGCAACGGCGCGAGGGTTAGCCCGGGAAAAACTGGCCCATTGGCAGGCTATTTCATCTGTTGCGTAAGGCCCGATCGATGTGTCCGGTGTGGCGGGGAAAAAAGGCATTGGAGACGTAAGGCGGCTCTTCAGCTAGCGCTGCAGAAGTGGACATTGATGTTTGTGTGACCTTGCGTCCGCTTTATGCTCCGGTTACGGGCGCTCGTTTTTGCACGAGATCCGATCAAAAGCAGTCATGCAGTCATCTCATTCCGCATCGGCATACAGTTCCCGGCTTTGACGAGATAAATTTAATCCAGTCTCTGAAAATTTGAAGCTAGACGGTCGGGCTCGAAGCGGCGATCCGCGTGACAGAGTTTCGCCTCATGACCTCCGCTCCGCCAGCAACGGCGACTGCCAGGACGATCCAGAATGTAATCGCAAAGGGAAAGTCATTGCCCATGACGAGCCGTGCGGACAGCGTGATAGCCAGCGCCAGCGGCGTGCCTATGATGACCCCGTGCCAGGCACCGCGGAGCCCCGGTTCCTCAATTCCTCTGCGTCGGCGCTTGCCGAGCCAGATATAAGTGCCGGTGGCGCAAATGGCGGTAAGCGCGACCCCGAACAGGAGATAGGCAAGCTTTACCGCAAGACCGCCGAACGTACCGAAATGGAGTTGATAGGTGGAGGCTGCTGCCTGCTGTCCCCATTCACCGTCCGCGAGACCCGCCACATGCGTGAAACCGCCGTCGGCGTTGAACCCATAATATTCGCCAAAAATGAGCCTCTGGTCATGTTCGCCGACAATCTGGACATGCTGTCCCATGGTCAGCGGATCGTGGAGAATCGCGTAGGTCGGACGCACAGCGGGATATTCGCGGGCCATATGCGCAAGCACAGCGGCGACATCGGGCACCGCTGCCGGCCGGGGATCAGCCTCGCCTTCCTCGCCGAAGATCGGTCCGTAGACCGCCTCGACGTCGCCGTCATAGTCATCGGCGGCAATGCCATAAGCGGTAATGGTGGCCAGCCCGATCAGCGCGCCGGTCAGCGCGATCGCCACGGAAAAGGGCAAGGTCCAGACGCTCAGGCGATTGTGCCAGTCGGCGAGCCCGACGCCATTGTCATTCCGGGCGCGCAGGCGAAACGCATCACGGAAGATGCGCGGATGGGCGACCACGCCGCTTACCGCGAGCGCCAGCATCATCACTCCGAGTATGCCGACGATCGTGATCCCGACGAGAGTCGGCAGATTGAGCGTATAATGCAGCTTCACGAGAAAATCCGACCAGGCGATCTGTTCCGGCCCGGCGATCGAGCCGTCCTGCGCCAGATGGACAGCCTGCGTATCGGTGGTGACTGTAGTGCGCGGCAACTCGCTGTCGGGAAGATGGACATAAAGATGGGTTGTGCTCGGCTGGCCTGCTTCGCTGGCAAGAACCGCCTCGACGCCGCGTTGCACGGCTTCGGGCGCAATCGAGGCCATTTCGGGCGCGTTCGGTTGCTCGACGCGCTGCAATTCCTGATAGAAGACCGCGACCGTGCCGGTCAGTGAAACGATGTAGAGCAATGCGCCCGCAACGAGGCCGATGGCCGCATGGGCGGACAGGGCCTTCTTGACCGTCGCCGGTTCGATGATCGCGTTCATAGCGGGCTTCCTGTAATGAATGCCGGAATGGCGGCAGCGACCGGAACGGCAAGGATTGCCAGCTGGCATTTGCGGCTGTCGCTCATCAGGATGAGGAACGCCAGAATCGTCCAGCCGAGCGGTGCCGCAAAAAGCGCCAGCACATTGGCATTTGCGTCGCTGGCGTCCGCAATCAGCGCAATCCAGCGGGTGGCGATTGCGAGAGCGACGGACGAGACCATAGCGGCGAGCGCAACGAGAAAAAATGTTATGAAGCGGCTGCCGAGTCGCAGCGGTTCGCCTGATTCCGGGAGCATTCCTGCCCGGCGATTGGATGGCTTACGCCTGGCTGGTGGCGACTTCCATGCCGCGAAGGCGAGGATGAAGAAGGCGGCCATGGTCATCCATAGCAACATGACGGTCACACCCCATGCTCCGGCGAAAGACCATCCCGCGGCAATTGATACTGCGATCAGGAACCAGCCTGCGGTGTTAAGAGGCCGCGAGCGCAGCGGTCTCGCCCAGGAAAAGCGCAAAACCAAAACCGCCGCAATGGCGCACGCCGAACCGGTCAGGAAGAGGAGCTCACCGATCATCAGAAACGGTAGCTGACGGTGCCCATGACATTGCGTTCGCTGCCCATGAAGCAATCACCACGAGCCAGACAGGCCGAATAATAGCGCTTGTCGAACAAGTTGGTGGCGTTGAGCGCGAAACTCCAGTTCTCATAGGTCACTTCAGCCAGCATATCGACCAGAGTGAAGGACGGTGTCAGCACGCCATCGGGGAAGGCCGGCCCGAAGGACCGCTGCTTGCCGACATGGCGCACACCGCCGCCGAGCAGCAGGCTGGTATCATTGCCCAGCGCAAAGCCCTTGGTTGTCCAAAGCGAGGCGTTGAATTTCGGCACATTGTCGAGCTGCTGCCCGGTGCCCTCCACCTCGGCCTGATTATAGCTGGCGTTGGCGATCACGGCAAATTCGCCCGGCAGCGAGACATTGCCCTCAAACTCGATGCCTTTTGAAGTCATCGAACCGATCTGGATCTGGTCGAACGGGTCGGTGGTGCTGTCGTCCGAAACCGGCCGGTTGCTTTCCCTGATATGATAGCCGGTAACAGTCATCAGAATATTGTCGGCCGGGTGGATCTTGACTCCCGCCTCGAACTGGCGACCCGCCTTCGGGATGAAGGCGCTGCCGTCACTGGCGGTTCCGGCGATCGGTTCGAAACTCTCGGTATAGCTGAAGAAGGGCGAGACGCCTTCAACGATTTCGGCAATGACGCCGGCGCGGAAGGTCGTGGCCGCATCTTCGCGGGTCGCGCCGCCCATGCTCTGCGCGCTCGTCCAGTCGCGGCGCGCGCCGAGCACGATCGAGACGCGGTCAAAGAAGCGCATCTGGTTCTGCACATATATGCCAAGCTGGTCCTGATCGACATCTTCGGAGACATAGGTCGGTGTCGGCAGGCCGCCGCCATAATCGGAAAGTGCATTATAATCGATATCGTAAATATCGATTGTCTCGAAGCCGAAACCGCCCGTCTTGTAGACCGAATTGAAGCTGAAATCGACACCGGCGAGCAACGTATGTTCGACATTAGATCCGGTGTTGAAGTTGAACTGGACATTATTGTCGGTCGAGAAAACTTCCATCCGCGCGATGCTGCCGTCGACATAGAGGCCGATTATCCGCTGGTCCGCGTCGAGATAGGGGTTGGTCGGATTGGAATAATTATTCGGATAATGGGTGAAATAGGTCAGATCGCTGTCGATATAGCGCGCCTTGAGGTTGAGCTTGGCGCTATCCCCGAAACGATGTTCAAACAGCGCGGTTCCCTGCAAAAGCCGACCGTCGTAACGGTCCCAGCCGGGCTTGCCGACAAACAGATCGTTCGGCAGCTGGCCATTCGGATTGGGCAGGATCGTCCCGACCAGCGGCAGGAATTGTGATGTCGAGCCGCTGTCATCTTCCTGATACAGGCCGATCAGCGTCAGATCCGTGTCGGGCGACGGTTTGAAACTAATCGATGGCGAGACCATTATCCGGTCGTCCGGCACATAGTCGGTTTGCGTGCCGGCGTCGCGGACACGGGCCACGACCCGGGCAGCGACCGTATCACCAAGCGGACCGGTAACGTCGACCAGTGCTTCCTTGCGATCGAACGAGCCATAGCGCAGCGAGACTTCCCCGCTCGCCTCGAACTCGGGCCGCTTGGAAACCAGATTGACGATCCCGCCGAGCGCGCCCTGGCCGAACAGAACCGAGGCCGGGCCACGAACCAGCTCTACCTGGTCGAAATTATAGGGATCGGCGCGGATACTGGCGTAAAAACTGTATATATCGCGCATGCCGTCGCGGAACTGCAGCGCGTTGATGCCGCGGACGAAGGCGCCGTCGACCCGGCTGTCAGGGCCATAGGGGTTGGCCGTCACACCCGACACGTAATTCAGCGTATCGCCGATGCTGACCGCGCCCTGGGCGAGAAAGAGCTCGTCGTCGATTACCGTGATCGGTTGCGGGGTTTCGATAATCGGCGTGTCGGTCTTGGTCGCGGTGCTACCTTCCTCCAGCGCACCGGTGACAACGATGGTGCGTTGCTCTGCATCCCCCGCCGCGCTCTCGGCCCAGGCCGGCAAAGAGGACAGCGCACTCGCGCAAAGCATGACAGTTTTCAGAAGTCGCATCAATTTCCCTCACATCCCAATCTTGCGCTTTCTACTAATGCGACTCATTATCATTTGCAATAGATATATTGGTTTGAGTGTTCCTCTCTGGTCCGACGCTATTTGCGGCCAAGGACCGAGGGGTCCGGGTCCGATCCGGCAACGGGCGGGAATTCGGCAACAGCCGGCTAAGCCCATGAGCCGTTTGAACGGCAGCTATGATGATTTCTCTGCGCGAGTGAAGTCGGTCCGCTGAGGGCCTAATTCTAGCCATTACAATCGAATGACCGCTTTCCACCCGTTTCGGTCATTTCCGCAGTGAATAGCTAACGTCCGCTATCGAGACAAAACCGCCATTACGCCGGTGTCGGCTCCGGAACGCGTTAACTTATCTTTGTCATCAAGGAATAGATGCAGAATTGCGTCGGTGGAAAACTCTATAGATGTGGGTGGATGTAGAAAGGGGGGCAACCAACCCTCCCTCGCGACCGGGAGTTTTCTGGGTAAACATCTGCCGCATTGTCATTTTTCGAAATGGGAAACTCGCAGGATTATGGTGCTGTGGGATATTGGGGTGTTCCACCCTCCCTTGCGGTCGGGAGTTTTTCGGATGACAATCCGCCGGATTGCCATTGCTTCGGGGTGGGAAACTCGCGGGGGGATGGTACTGAGGGATATTGGGGTGTTCCACCCTCCCTTGCGGTCGGGAGTTTTTCGGATGACAATCCGCCGGATTGTCATTTTTTCCGAAAAACTGGAGCGGGCGAAGAGATTCGAACTCTCGACCCCAACCTTGGCAAGGTTGTGCTCTACCCCTGAGCTACGCCCGCTCGGCGTTGCTGCGACACTTGGGTAATCACTTGGTCAGCAGCAGTTGAGGCGCGCGGTTAGCATGGGTTTTTCGACCCCGCAAGCCCCAATCAACCTCTTGTTGCCCGCAAATGCAAAAATATCCTTGGCATTGACGGGCCGCTCCCCACATAAAGCCCATAAGTTAAACGATTTGGGCGCGGAATATGGCTTCGGCCGCTGCGCCATAACAGGAGCATGATGTGGCAACAGCAGGACTGACAGTCGAAGAACAGAAATCGGTCGAGGCCTTTCAACAGGCGGTGGTCGCACCCAGTATGGACAAGCTGGTCATCCTCGATTTCTGGGCAGAATGGTGCGGGCCGTGCAAGGCGCTGACGCCGGTGCTGGAGAAAGTCGCGGCGCAATATGCCGACCGCGGCGTTATATTGGCCAAGCTCAATGTCGACGAAGATAAATTTATCGCGGCGCAATTTCAGGTGCAGTCGATTCCCACCGTCTATGCCATATTTCAGGGCAAGCCGGTGGCCGACCTGACCAGCGCCCGGACGGAAAGCCAGTTGTCGGCCATGCTCGACCAGCTGCTCGAGAAGCTGCCCGTGGGCGGCGATGCAGCGCCGCAGCAGGATGTCGCGCCGCTGCTCGCGATGGGCGAAGGAATATTGGCGGAAGGCGATTCGGAACGGGCCGCCGGCATTTTCGGGCAGATTGCCGAGATGGACCCCGACAATGCGCTGGCGGTTGGCGGACTGATTCGGGCGATGATCGCAGCCGGCCATCTCGACCAGGCGGAAACCGCCCTCGGCTCGTTGCCGGAAGAAATGCGCAGCGACCCGGCGATCGAACGCGCCCAGACGACTTTGCAGCTGGCCAAGGACAAGCCCGATTCGGCAGCGCTTGCCGAGCTCGAAGCGGCGGTTGCAGCCGACGGGAAAAACCATCAGGCCCGATTCGACCTTGCCAGTGCGCTGATCGCCAACGGCGACCACGACGGAGCAGCCGAGCATCTGCTGTCGATCATCGCTGCCGACAAGGACTGGAACGACGGCGCGGCACGGCAGAAACTGCTCTCGCTGTTCGAAATGGTCGGTCTCGAGGACGAGTGGGTTTCGGCCACCCGCCGCAAACTCAGCGCCGTGCTGTTCGGATGACCGAAACAAAACGACTTTCAATCTTCCCGCTGGCCGGAGCGTTGCTGTTTCCCGGCATGCACCTTCCGTTGCACGTGTTCGAAGAGCGTTACCGGGCACTGATCAACGACGCGATGGCGCGTGACCGGCAGATCGGGATGATCCAGCCCAAGGAAGCGGGAAGTCACCCTGCCCTGTTCGACGTCGGCTGCCTCGGCAAGATCATCGACATCGAGGCGCTGGACGACGGCCGCTTCAACGTCGTGCTGGAGGGCGTCGCCCGGTTCCGGGTTATCGAGGAAATCGACGCCTCCACCGCTTTTCGGCAGGTTCGCGCCGAAATCGAGGAAGACCGTGAGCAGGATGAAGTGCTGGCCAGCGCCGAGCGCGCTGCGCTGGAGATCGAATCCCGAAAATTTGCCGAATTGCAGGGCTATCAGGTCGACTGGGACAGTATCGGACGGCTTGACGACACAGCCTTTGTCAACGGCATTGCCCAGATCGCGCCCTTCGATGCGGCATCGAAACAGGCCTTGCTCGAAGTCGACGGCCTGGCCAACCGCGCCGAACTGATCATCCAGTTGCTGCAGTTTTTCGGCCGGCAGGACGGTGACGACGATCGGGTCACGTTGCAGTGAAAGACAACGCAGCAGATGATCTGCCGGGCGGACAGGAAAACAAGACAATTGATCCCGAATTGCTGGCGATACTGGTTTGCCCGGCAAGCCGGGGACCCCTTGTCCATGATTCGCAAGCCCGGGAACTGATCAGCGAAAAGGCAGGGCTCGCCTACCCGATACGCGACGGCATTCCGGTGATGCTGGTCGAAGAGGCGCGCAGGCTATAGATATTGCTTCGGGGGCGGCGGGAATATTGTCGCGCCGGGCACCGATCGCGAGGACGATTTAGGAAATTACAGCGAAATCGCCAGCGTGACGGCGGCAATCAGAGATCCCCAGGTCACAAGATTGCCAAGCAGGAGTTCCTTGTCCCTCCGGTTCCGGGCTTTCTTTCCTAATTTCATCTCAAATCATTCCATCTGCATTTTGGCCATCCCGGTTGGCCCGAGACCCATATTCCTGTCGCCAACTGCGGTTTTCAGGCACGCTGAAATATCCGAGAACAAAGTTTTGGCAGAGGACGAACTTGCCCTGTCGGTTGAAATCGTGTCCGGGTCGATCCGCTCTGGGAGAGAGCGAACCGACCCGGATTTGATTGTCTAAAGAAGCGACAGGCTATCAATCGCTTCATCTAGGGTTAGCTCGGGAATTTTATCCGACAGCAGAACATTGACCAGAATATTCCGTGTCTTACGACAACGAATGTTTAACAATGTTGACCTGAATCCAGGGGGACCGGAACCATGATGTCGCCATTCCGAACGAACGTTGCCTCGCTATTCTCGAACGAACTAGACGGGTTATGGGCCGGTCGCGCACAGTTCTCGAGTTTCAACCCGTGTCACCTACCCCTAGAGGGGTTACAAGTTAATGTTACAACTATTTACATCTTGGATTTCCGTCAAAAATGACTTGCTTTCCGGCATTTTTGTTAACCTTTTGTAGCGGTAACATTCGATTTAACGCTGGTAAACGAGGGTAAAATGCTCCTTGAAAGCAGAGCACGCACAGAATCAGACATTTCCGGTCGATCTTTTTTGCCAAACGGAGCCACCTCATTTATGATCCAGTTATGACCAGAGTGGCTTGTGATGATCTCAACGACAATGAAAAGGCGGCCCTCCACCTGCTTTTGCAGGGTCATGATGCCAAAACCGCGGCCCAGACAATCGGTGTGACGCCGAATATCATCAACGAACGGTTGCGGTCGGCAAGACAGAAACTGCAGGTTACCAGCAGCAAGGCGGCGGCGCGAATGCTGGCTGACCACGAGGGGATCGCTCCCAAATTTATTGTGCCCAAGGATATTGGCATTGTCCAAAAGCCCAAATCCGACGCAATTTACCCCCTGCCTGGACATCAGGCAGCGTCACCGGACCGGGACAGGGTCAGGGAAATGCAGACGACTTATCAGTCTTATGCCACTTCCTCGAACCCGCTCCTGTCGGTGCCGTTCCGCAGGCAGGGAGAAACGGGTAATGATCTAAGCAAAGGGGCACGAATTTGGGCGATCGCCGACCTTTCGGTCAAGCTCGCCTTTGCATTCGCCTTTGTCTGTCTTGCAGCGATGCTCGTGAGCCGGTTGATCAACCCCAACTAATCTCTGTAATTATTGACCAAATAGTCGTCGCCGGTGTCGTCCGGCGTCTGGAGACACTCATGTTGAATCAACGTATCGAAGCCGCCCGCCCCATTGCCAAAAAAATCAATGAAGTCGAAAAATCCCTCAATCTCACGATGATCCAGATGGGTGAACTGATGAGCAGCATTGCTGCCGCGCGTATGGCACCGGGCACGCGTTTTTCCCTGACCGCCGGCATGGATGCTTCGGAGAAACTGATCGCCGCAGCAGCCAGAACCGCCCGCAGTTATCGCGAAGTCGTAGAAGCCCACGGCCACCTGGTCGAAGACCGGGATGATGCCGGATTGCGGACGATTGGTCTTGGTGATGTGGGCAAATGCCCGCCAAACCAGGCTAGCGCTGCAGATGAGAAATTGAGCCCTCTCCGGGTAGTAGAAAGCGCTTAGCGCATTAGGCAACGCTTGACCGGACCGCACTTATTTGGTCCGGTCAACCTATGCTGCCTATAGAATTGTTCTTCTCGCTCATGATGGTTGTTTGCTCCTATTCGGCTATCAAAGGAGGCCCGCCCGAAAGATGGGCTGTGGTGATTTTCATTATCGGTGTCGGGACGACCTTCATTGTAACACCGTTGTCAGCCGACAGGTATGCGCAACTGGAATTTGGCATTTTGGTCACTGATATGGCGATTTTGTTCGCATTCATGATGCTGGCGCTTAGCGCCGAAAGGTATTGGACTATATGGATATGCGCCATGCAGGTGATACAGGTTCTGTCCCATATCCCCAAAATGATAATCCCCGAACTGCTTCCCCAAGCCTATTATGTAGTAATAGCGTTCTGGGCCTATCCCATGCTGCTGACATTGGCGATCGGCACCTACCGCCATCAGCAACGCCTGCGGCAATTCGGGGTCGACAGATCCTGGAGCGACTTTTCATCCTCTCGAGAATCGATGATGCACCAGCGGTAGCCGCGGGCCTGATCAACGAATTCGGTTCCATCGGGGCCATATTGAACGCCGATTCGCGGTCGAACGAACAGGATCCCGCTCGGGCTATCCTGTCTTTGGTCCGCGAGGCGATGCTTGTCTCGTCGCGCGAACAGATGCTGGATCGCATCTGCCTGTCCAAGGCGACCGACGTGATCGAATATCTGGTCATTGCCATGGCACGTTTGCCGGTAGAAGAGGTGCGCGTGTTGTTTCTAGACAGCAAGAACCGACTGATCAGCGATGAAGTTGTCAGCAGGGGCACAATTTCATCGGCCCCCATCTACCCGCGGGAAATATTGAAGCGGTCCCTGGTGCTGGACGCCAGTGCCCTAATCATCGCCCACAACCATCCGTCGGGTGATCCACAGCCGAGCGAGGTTGACATAGAGGCCACCGAAAGGCTGGTGAAAGCAGCCAAAGAGCTGGACCTGACCATCCACGACCACATAATTGTCGGTTGTGAAGGCTGGGTCAGCCTTCGCGATTGGGCAGAATTCGAATGATGATTCTACTTGCCAATTCCCCCTAATTTACCTCAAGTTACATGAGGAAAGGACTTCAGGCTATGTCATCGGCGATATCGGACGGACAGAGAGCAGAGATGCTGCGGGCAGAAGCCAACACGCTTCTGCATTCGCCGGACTTTGTCCGGTCTCCGGTCATGTCTCAGCTTTTGAAATATCTGGTCGAAGAAGCGATCACCAACCCCGACAACCCTCCGAAAGCCTATCAGGTTGCGGTTGACGGACTGGGCCGGTCCGAGGATTTTGATGTCCAGGCCGACAGCTACCCGCGCGTCCAGGTCGGACGGCTGCGGAAGATGCTGGCGGCCCATTATGCCGCAGCGGATAGCCCGGAAAGGCTGCGCATCCCGATCGGCCACTATACCGTCGAAATCCACATGGATGATGACAATATAGACCAGCAACCCGACATCCCGGACGGGGAGACAGACGCGCCCGCCCTTGCCTCTCCTGCGGCAGCCGGGGGAGACCGGTGGTTTCACAAGAAAAAGATGATCCTTGGTCTGGCGGCGATCCTCCTGATCGCAGTGATGGCGTTCGCGTGGTCGACGGGTCTCTTCGACGACGACCTTCCGGACGAGAAAACCATGTCCGATTATTATATCCTGCCACCGAAAATCTATTTTACAGCCGCAAATGACGAGCTTCCCGCGAACGAACCGGGCAGAGAGGCTGAAATCCGGCTGTTCATGGAACATGCCCTTGCCAATTCCTCGCAAGTGCGTCTGGGAGCAGAAGACATATCCGACAGCAGTTCCGAACCCTATCGAAACGCCTATCGGTTCGATATCCAGTGGGTCCCTGGCCAGAATGGCCCGGAGGTCATATTTTCCCTAACCTCGCTAGCACGAAACGAAGTGATCTGGTCAGCGACGATTGCGGCTCCGGAGTCCGCGGCAAATTATCCTGACGAACTGGGCCCGATCGCCAGCCGCATTGCGAGCGTATATGGTGTCATAGCTACCGACCAGCGCAAGCATCTGCCCGACGATGCGATGATGGGACATGCATGTCTTCTGCGGTTCGAAAGCTATCGCGCCGACCGTGACCCCGAACTGTTACCCGTGGTCGAATCCTGCCTGGAACAATCGCTGGCCGCCGATCCGCTGGACAGCCGGATTCTTGCAGCAGCCTCCTTCGTCGCCTTTTTGCGGGAAGACGAAACCGGACGGACGCCCGATCCGGAAGCGGGAATGCGTTTTGCGCGTGAGGCCATGGTGCGGGGCCGGGAAGAGGCGTCCGCGAACTTCGCTCTTGCCAGAGCCAGCTTTTTCAGTCGCAACTGTGCCCGCGGCAAGGAATTTGCCGAAAAAGCAATTGAACTCGATCCGTATGAAGCCACCATGCATGCGGAAACCGGCGCGTTTCTTTTTGCCTGCAGCGATCCGTCCGCAATCCAATATCTGCGCCGTGCGATTGCCCTCGACCCGCGGGGCTCGATTCTGGCCGAAACGGCATTGGTGTTCACCTTGCTGGCCGAGGGCAAGGACAAGGAAGCGCTGGAATTTGCGGAGAGCATCATGCCTTCCAGCAACAGTGTCGGGCCATATTATGACGTTGCGATGGCCATGGTCTATGCCAAAAACGGCCGGATCGAGGATTCCCGGGCAGCGTGGGACCGACTGGTTGCGGCTTATGGCAGCAAGACAGAGGAAAGCCCGCGAGAATTTCTGGACCGCCTGATTCTCAATCCGTCGCTGGCCAATCGGGCCTTCCTGCTGCTGTCCATCACCGGTGTGATCACCGAGTGAACGCGAAACCCTGAATCAGAAGCTGGCGATCAGGCCGTCGACCACAAACTGCACGGCAAGCGCGCCCAGCAGCACACCCAGAACCCGGGTGATCACCGCTTCGACCTTGTTCCCCAGGATCCGCATCAGCGGTCCGGCGGCGATCAGTCCGGCGAGCGTGAGCAGCAGCACCGCGCCGAGCGCGCCAAGAATGACCATGGCATTGTCGATACCGTCATTCTGCGACGTCAGGAGCATGACCGCGGCAATCGACCCCGGTCCGGCGATCATCGGCATCGCCATCGGAAAGATCGAGACATCCTCTATCTCGGGCTGCTCGATAATCTCCTGCGCCCTGTCTTCGCGCCGTTCGGTGCGTTTTTCGAACACCATTTCCAGCGCGATCAGGAACAGCATGATACCACCGGCAATCCGGAAACTGTCGAGGCTGATACCCAGCGCGCCGAGCATCTGTTCGCCGAACAGTGCGAAAACCAGCAAAATGATGGCGGCGACGAATATCGCCCGGATGGCCATGATCCGGCGATCGCGCGGTGGCACGCTGCTGGTCAGGCTGGCATAGATTGGAGCGCAGCCGGGCGGGTCGATCACCACGAAAAAGGTGATGAAGGAAGAGATGAAGAGCTCGATCACTGCGGTTGGTCTTCCTTTAGGGCATGTTCGACAGCCTGCATTCTATTGCCGTCCCATGCCCGCACGGTGATCGAAGGATTCTTGCCGGAATATTGCACGGCATCCCAGACCAGAGTGCCGTCGGGCGATTTTCCAACCCGCCTGTCCGCTGGCTTTTGCGCACCGGCCTCCCCGGTTTGCTCGGGCGTTTTACCGGTGCAGGAAGCAACTTCCGTCTCGATGAAATCGGGAGCGGGCAATGGTTCATCCAGCGGCGTACCGTGATCAAATACCCACTTCCACTCCTGATCCTTGCCGCGATGGCGTTCGTCAAAATTCTCCAGCCGCCAGATGGTGACGAAGGAGCCGGTGCTGCCATTGGCGGCCTGCCAGGCGCCCGTCGACACGGCGAGACTGCCGTCGCAGGACATGGATATTCTGTGCGGCTGCCATTCGACCGCCGATTGGGGGTCAGCCTTGCCGTTCAACCATTGCTTTGCTTCGGTGATAGCCGGCACGAACATGATCGCATCATCCGCCGCCGTTTCGCGGAAAGCGGTCCATTGTCCCTTTTCCTGCGCCAGCCGGGCAAAGGACAGTTCCGCCTTTACCACGGCGCTGGGATTGGCGACCGGTTTGCCGGCAGCACGGTTATAGCGTTCGCGGTCGTTCATACGCCCGCCGCCGCTGGCACAGCCTGCCAGGATCAGCGTGATTCCGATTGCGGCAAACAGGCGCATTACAGATTCTCCGGTTTCTCCAGCCCGGCGCGTGCGGATGCAGCGACCAGGGTATTGCGCAATAGCACCGCAATGGTCATCGGGCCAACCCCTCCTGGCACCGGGGTGATCGCACGGACATGATCCATGGCTTCAGCGGTGGCGACATCGCCGACCAGACGTCCCTTGCTCTCGCCCGGCGCGGCTTCCAGCCGGTTGATACCGACGTCGATCACGACGGCACCGGGTTTCAGCCAGTCACCCTTGACCATCTCGGCGCGGCCAACCGCAGCCACGACAATATCGGCGCGGCGGACGACATCGGGAAGGTCCCGGGTCCGGCTGTGCGCCATGGTGACGGTGCAATTTTCGGCGAGCAGCAACTGCGCCATCGGTTTGCCGACCAGGATCGACCGGCCAACGACGACAGCGTCGAGGCCGGTCAGATCGCCCAATGTATCCTTAAGCAGCATCAGGCTGCCCAGCGGGGTGCAGGGAGTCAGCGCCTCTTCGCCATTGGCGAGACGTCCGGCGTTGATCACGTGGAGGCCGTCGACATCCTTGTCCGGATCGATCGCCATGACCACGGCTTTTTCGTCGAGGCCTTTTGGCAGTGGCAATTGAACGAGTATGCCGTCCACCGTCTCGTCGGCGTTGAGCCGATCGATCAAAGCATGCAGATCGTCCTGGGCTACATCGGCGGGGAGCCTATGTTCGAAACTTTCCATGCCGGCAGCGATGGTCGCCTTGTGCTTGGAGGCAACATAGACCTGGCTGGCCGGATCTTCGCCAACCAGAACCACGGCGAGACCGGGCGCACGACCGGCCTGCTTTTGAAAGGCAGGGACCGCTTCCCTGATCCGTTCGCGAAGACCGGCGGCGAAGGCCTTGCCGTCAATGATCCGCGCTGTGGTCAACTGAGCAGTGCTTGCGCCAGGGGAGGCAGGATTGCGTCCTGCAGGATGATGATGGCGATGATGACGACCATCGGGGTCAGGTCGATCGCTCCGAAATCCGGCATGATTTTGCGGATCGGCCGATAGATTGGCGCGGTCAGCGCGTCCAACGTCGTCCAGATCGCGTTGACGATATCATTTTGCAGGTTGATGACGTTGAACGCGAGCAGCCAGCTCATGATCGCCTGCACGATGATGACGGTAATCGCCACGTTGAGCAGGATTGCGATGATTTGAAGAATTGCGAATGCCATGGACGGACCCTTTATCGATAATCTGGCATAGCGGCTAGAGATTTGTCGCCGGTAACGCCAGTAATTTACTGTATCAACAATATAACACAGTCAGGCGATTATTCAACCGGATGAATATCGTCCTTTACCAGCGTACCCGCGCCCTTGCTGGTAAAGATTTCGAGCAGCATCGCATGGGGAATGCGGCCATCAAGGACGACGGCGGCATCGACGCCTTCCTGGACCGCCTTGACGCAGGTTTCCAGCTTCGGAATCATCCCGCCGGAAATCGTGCCTTCGTCGACCAGGGCCTGGATTTTCGCCGGATCAAGGTCGGTCAGCAATTCACCCTGCTTGTCGAGCACGCCGGGGACATCGGTCAGCAGGAACAGGCGCGCCGCGCGCAGGGCCGAGGCGACAGCACCGGCCATGGTGTCCGCGTTGATATTATAGGTCGCACCATCGTCACCCACTCCGATCGGCGCGATGACCGGGATCATCCCGGCTGCGGAAATCCGGTCGACGACGCTGCGATCAACCCGTTTTGGTTCGCCGACATAGCCGAGATCGATGATCCGTTCGATATTGCTATCCGGATCGCGATTGGTGCGACGCAGCTTGGTCGCTTTGACAAAGCCGCCATCCTTGCCGGAAATGCCGATGGCGCTACCGCCGGCCTGTCCGATCCAGCTGACCAGTTCCTTGTTGATCGCACCGGACAGCACCATTTCCGCGATTTCCGCGGTTTCCTTGGTCGTGACCCGCAGACCGTCGACAAATTCGCTCTCGACACCGACCCGCGCCAGCATCGCGCCGATTTGTGGGCCGCCGCCGTGCACGACAACCGGATTGATCCCGACCGCTTTGAGCAGGACGATATCCTCGGCAAAATTGCGCGCCAGTCTGGCGTCGCCCATCGCGTGGCCGCCATATTTGACGACAAAGGTCTTGCCGGCATAGCGCTGCATGTAGGGCAATGCGTCTGTGAGTGTTTCCGCCTTGGCAAGCATGGCTGGATCTGGTGCGTGATCGGTCATGAGCGTCTTTCTGTCTAGCCGCGCGGCAAATGCAAGTATTTAATCAGCTTTTGGAGAGGGCTTTCACTTTTGCCAGCGTGCCGGTGACATGGCCCTGCGGCTTTGTGGCGCTGTGAACGAAGGCGATCCTGCCTTCGCGGTCGATCACATAGCTGGTCCGGTTGGTCATCGCGAGCCCCGGTGACATGCGGACCTGATAGGATTCGATAATCTCGTCATCGGCGCGGGCGACGGCGAATTTGTCGCGACACTCGGAAACCGAGAATTTCTTCAGCCCCTCGATATCATCACCCGACATGCCGATCACGGTCGCGCCTGCGGCATTGAATTCCGCCGTAGCATCGGCGAACATATTGGCTTCGATCGTGCAGCCTTCGGTAAACACCTTGGGAAAGAAATAGAGCACGACCGGACCGTCCTTGAGCTTGTCGGCCAGCGAGAACTGGAATTCCTTGCCGGCCAGCGCGCCGATAGTGGTGAAATCGGGCGCGGTGGTGCCGATTTCCAACGGTTCGCTGTTGTTGCTGCGGGCATGATAGACGTAGGTGCCACCCGCGGCGATGGCCACTGTCATCAGGATCACGATCCATTTTTTCATCTTGTCATTCCTGTTCCAGTTGCGCTTTCAGCGCATAGAGCTGATCCAGCGCTTCCCGCGGGGACAGGGCGTCGACGTCAATCGCACCCAGCGCGTCCCGCAGGCCATCCGATTTTTCCTCGACATCCGCAAGGGTGGCCGCAAAAAGCGGCAGATCGCCGAGACCGGCCGCGAGCCCGCCGGTTTCGGCCTTTCCGGCCTCGAGCTTGTCGAGCACCGATTTGGCGCGATTGAGCACCGGCTTGGGGATGCCTGCCAGTTTCGCGACCGCCAGACCATAGCTGCGATCCGCCGGACCTTTGGCCAGTTCGTGGAGCAGGACCAGATCGCCCTTCCATTCGCGGGCGCGGACATGATGGAGCGACAGCGCGTCGAGCCGGTCGGCCAGCCGGGTCAGTTCGTGATAATGGGTCGCGAACAGGCAGCGGCAGCGGTTGGTTTCGTGCACCGCCTCGACCACCGCCCATGCCAGCGCCAGACCATCATAGGTCGAGGTCCCCCTGCCCACTTCGTCGAGAATGACGAAACTCTGCTCGGTCGCCTGTGACAGGATCGCGGCGGTCTCGACCATCTCGACCATGAAGGTCGAACGGCCCTGTGCCAGATTGTCGGACGCGCCGACGCGGCTGAACAGGCGGTCGACCAGGCTGAGCCTCGCGGAAGACGCCGGTACGAAACCGCCGGCCTGGGCCAGGATCACGATCAAAGCATTTTGCCGCAGGAAGGTCGATTTACCGCCCATATTGGGGCCGGAGACCAGCCACAGCCGCTCGTCCTGGGCGAGGCAGCAATCGTTGGCGACAAACGGATCGCCCTTGGCCGACAGCGCGGCTTCCACCACCGGATGACGTCCGGCCTGTATATCCAGAACGTTGCCGTCGACAAATTCGGGGCGGCTCCACTGGCCTTCGGCGGCGCGTTCAGCTAGCGCCGCGGAAACATCGATCCGAGCAAGCGCATCGGCGCTCTCGCCAATCTCGTGCTTGCGGGCCAGAACCTTTTCGACCAGCTCTTCAAAATGCGCGGCCTCGGCGGCCAGCGCATGGGCACCGGCCTGCGATACCCGCACGGCTTCTTCGTGCAGGTCGGTCGAATTGAACCGCACCACCCCGGCGAGCGTCTGGCGATGGGTGAAGCCGGAATTCTCCGCCATCAGGCCATCGCCATGCCGGGCGGGCACTTCGATGAAATAGCCGAGCACGGCATTATGCTTGATCTTGAGCGTGTTGATCCCGGTCGTTTCGCGGTAGCGCGCTTCGAGTATCGCGATTGACTTGCGGCCATCGGAACCGGCGCTGCGCAGTTCGTCGAGCGCCGGATCGAAACCCTGGGCGATATAGCCGCCATTGGTCATATCGGTGGGCGGGGCATCGACCAGCGCACGGTCGAGCAGATCGACCAGTTCGCCATGACCATCGAGCGCGGGGAGAATTTGATCGAGCAGTTCCGGCAGACCGGCCACCAAAGTCAGCCGCTCGCGCAATATCCGTGCACCGGCCAGGCCATCGCGGATCTGGCCGAGGTCGCGCGGGCTGCCGCGCCCGACCGAGACCCGGCCCAGCGCCCGGCCAATATCGGGCAAGGCCTTGAGCTCGGTCCGCACATCATCGCGCACCGCCGAGCCGTCGTGGAACCACTGCACCAGCCCCAGCCGCTGGTTGATCTGCTTTTCATTGAACAAGGGCGCCGACAAGTCCCGCGCCAGCAAACGCGCGCCAGCCGGCGTGACCGTCCGGTCGATGGCGTGGAGCAGGCTGCCCTCGCGCGCTCCGGCCAGGGTCCGGTCAATCTCGAGACTGGCCCGCGTCGGACCGTCGATCGAGAGAAATTCCCGGGTCTCGCGCCTGCCCGGCGGATGGAGATAGGGCATATTGCCCTGCGAGACATGTTCGACATAGGCCAGCAGGCCACCGGCGGTCGCCAGTTCGGCCCGCGAAAATTCACCCATGCCGTCGAGCGTCGCGACACCGAAATGATCCTGGAGACGCCTTTCCGCGCCGACGCTGTCGAAATGCTCCTTGCCCCACTCGGTTGCCCGCAGCAGCCGTGGCATAAGTCCCGGCGAACAGATGATTTCCGACGGAGCCAGCCGCGCCAGTTCGGCGTCCAGAGCATCATCGGCTATCGTTGCCAGTTCGAAGCTACCGGTCGAGATGTCCGCCGATGCCAGCCCGATCTCGCCCTGCACCTGCGCCAGCGCGACCAGTATATTGTCGCTCCGCGCGTCGAGCAGATTATCCTCGGTCAGCGTCCCGGCGGTGACATAGCGGATGATGTCCCGCGCCACCAACGCCTTGTACCCGCCGCGCGCCTTTGCCTCGGCGGGCGTCTCTGTCTGCTCTGCAATCGCTACCTTGAAACCGGCGCGGATCAGCTTTGCCAGATAATTTTCCGCCGCGTGGACCGGAACCCCGCACATCGGGATCGAATCCCCGGCATTTTTTCCGCGCGATGTCAGAGCGATGTCGAGCGCCGCCGAAGCGAGCTTGGCATCATCGTAAAATAGTTCGAAAAAATCCCCCATGCGATAGAAAAGCAGGCAGTCACTCGCCTTTTCCTTGAGGGCGAAATATTGCTCCATCATCGGCGTGACCTTGGCCGCTACCGGCGCAGAATCCCGATCCGCGTTTTTCACATTTTTCTGAGTCCGCACTGTCATGGCATCGCGATAGCCGAGTGTAGCGATACATAAAAGAGTGGCGCTTAGATCCTTTTGAAATTTACTTAATATTGCGGCTCAGCGACAAAACGAGTAGGCGGTGAACCGGGACGTGAACATCAAATCGGCACACGCGGGCCGACTATCTATGAACGGAGATATAATTTGGCCGACAAGAACGATAACGATCTAGAATTCTCCGAACGCGAAGCATTATTGTTTCACTCCCACGGCCGTCCCGGAAAAATCGAAATCATAGCGTCGAAACCGATGGCCACCCAACGCGACCTGAGCCTGGCCTATTCGCCCGGCGTCGCAGTCCCCGTCCGCGCCATCGCCGAAGATCCGTCAACCGCCTATGATTATACGGCCAAGGGCAATCTGGTTGCCGTCATTTCAAACGGCACCGCGATCCTTGGCCTGGGCAATCTCGGCGCGCTTGCGTCGAAACCGGTGATGGAAGGCAAGGCGGTATTGTTCAAACGCTTCGCCGATGTCGATGCCATCGATCTGGAACTCGATACCGAGGACGCGGAAACCTTCATCAATGCGGTCCAGATCATGGAGCCCAGCTTCGGCGGCATCAATCTGGAAGATATTGCCGCGCCCGACTGTTTCATCATCGAGCAGACCCTGCGCGACCGGATGAATATCCCTGTTTTTCACGATGACCAGCATGGCACGGCGATCATCGCCGCTGCCGGGATCATCAACGCATGCCTGCTGACCGACCGCAAGATCGAGGATATCAAGGTTGTCGTCAACGGCGCCGGCGCCGCTGCCATTGCCTGTGCCTCGCTGATCAAGAGCCTTGGGGTTCCGCATGACAATCTGACCATGTGTGACCGGACCGGCGTTATCTATCGTGGCCGCGACGATGTCGACCAGTGGAAATCTGCCCATGCCATCGACACCGATGCGCGCACGCTGACGGACGCGCTTTCGGGCGCCGATGTCTTCCTCGGCCTGTCTGCTGCCGGCGCCCTGAAACCGGAAATGGTCAAGGACATGGCGGCCAAGCCAATCATCTTTGCGATGGCCAATCCCGATCCGGAAATTTCTCCTCCCGATGCCAAGGCCGCGCGCCCCGATGCGATTATCGCGACCGGCCGCTCCGATTATCCCAATCAGGTCAACAATGTACTCGGCTTTCCTTTCATCTTCCGCGGCGCCCTCGATGTCCGGGCGACCCGCATCAACGAAGAAATGAAAGTTGCCGCCGCCCACGCGATTGCCGAACTGGCCCGCGAACAGGTCCCCGAAGAGGTCGCCGTCGCTTATGGCGGACTGGCACCGAGCTTTGGCGTCGACTATATCATCCCGGCTCCTTTTGACCCGCGCCTGATGGACGTGGTTTCCGCCGCGGTGGCCAAAGCGGCCATGGATAGCGGCGTTGCCCAGAAACCGATCGAGGATCTCGACGCCTATCGTCAGAGCCTGAAGGCGCGCCTCAATCCGACAACATCGGTCCTGACCCAGGTCTATCAGGCCTGCCGTGTCGCCCCGAAGCGGGTTATTTTCGCCGAAGCCGAGGAAGATGTCGTGCTGCGCGCGGCGATCCAGTTCCAGGACGGTGGCTACGGCACGCCGGTTCTGGTCGGGCGCGATGACCGCGTCCGCGAAAAGCTCAAGGAACTGGGGGTCCGCGATCCCGACCGGTTCGAAATACACAATAGCCGCAACAGTCCGCTGGTCCCCGACATGGTGAACATGTTGTACCAACGGCTTCACCGCCGCGGCTATATGGAGCGCGATATCAAGCGCATGGTCAATCAGGACCGGAATATCTTCGGCTCCGCCTTGCTCTCGATGGATCAGGGCGACGCGATGATCACCGGGGTGACCCGTCCCTATTCGCAATCGTTCCGCGATGTCGCCAAGGTGATCGATGTCGAAAAAGGCCGCACCGCCTTTGGCATTCACGTCATGGTCGGCCAGCATCATACCGTCTTCATGGCCGACACCACGGTCAACGAACGGCCAACCGCGCATGAACTTGCAGATATCGCCGAACAGACGGCAGCGGTTGCCCGGCAAATGGGTCACGAACCGCGTGTTGCGTTTCTCAGCTATTCGACCTTTGGCAACCCCGAAGGACGCTGGCTCGACAATCTGCGGGAAGCCGTGGCGTTGCTCGATCAACGGCGGGTCAATTTCGAATATGAAGGGGAAATGGCACCAGATGTTGCGCTCAACCCCAAGCTAATGGCCAACTATCCGTTCAGCCGCCTGTCACAGCCAGCCAATATTCTGGTCATGCCCGGCCTTCAGTCGGCCAATCTGTCGGCAAAACTGCTCCGCGAACTGGGCGGCGATTCGGTTATCGGACCAATGCTGGTCGGACTGGAAAAATCCGTGCAGATCGCGACAATGGCGTCGACGGCATCGGAACTGGTGACACTGGCAGTATTGGCCGCCAGCGGGATCGCCAAATAGGACTCAAAAACAGGAAATGAACAGGGTGCCCGGAAAGGGCGCCCTGTTTCGGTCATTTTCTAGGGCCGGGTCGGGTCGTTGCTGCCGCCCTGAGCGCCGGGAGCGCCAACCGCGCCGATATTGCCGAACAATTCTTCGAAGAAGGAGCGGTCGCGGCCCAGCGTCGGTGTCTTGTCGCCATCCGGGCTGATGCTGGCAACCAGTTCCAGACCGGTGCGGTCAACCGCCGACACATTTCCTGCGGCATCAAATTTCACCCGCATAACCTGTTGCTCGCGCGGACGCGGGGTGCTGAAGCCATATTGGCGGGTATCGCGGGACAGATAATACCATGTATCATCGTCAAACTGGCCGGTGAAGGTCGGCCGACCGAGCGAGGCTTCCACCGACTGACGGTTGTCGACGCCGGCCTGAATGGCGGACATCAACACTTCATCGGCAATATATCCCTGATGACCGCGCACCTGGGTGCATCCCGCCATCGTCATGGCGCCAGCCATGAGCCCAAGCCACAAGCTGTGTTTTTTGATATTGCCGACCATCGAACTGATTCTCCACTGTACAGCCGACACCGTACCGGTGCCTGACTTGTCATCGCCCATTGCATCTCGCGCCATAAATATCAATATGCCCTGTATCCAGACTTAACAAACGACCCGATCGTCCATAAACTTGCGATCCAACCAGCGGAACCAGCAATGTCATTTTTCAGCAAGATATTTTCCAAAGACAAACCCAATGCCGGGATGCGGCCATTGTACGAATCGATCGTGCAGGAAGGACGGCAGATCGCCTGGTATGAGGAAGGTCAGGTTCCGGACAGTATCGACGGCCGGTTCGACATGATTGCCGCGATATTCGCTCTGGTCATGATCCGGCTCGAGAAAGAGGAGGACCGGGGCCAGGACATTGCGTGGCTGACCGAAATATTCATCTCCGACATGGACGGCCAATTGCGCCAGATCGGTATCGGCGAGATGGTCGTCGGCAAGCATGTCGGACGGATGATGGGCGCGCTGGGTGGCCGGGTCGGTGCCTATCGCGAAGCGCTGGAAAATG
This sequence comes from Parasphingorhabdus flavimaris, assembly GCF_013371215.1. Lineage (GTDB taxonomy): Bacteria > Pseudomonadota > Alphaproteobacteria > Sphingomonadales > Sphingomonadaceae > Parasphingorhabdus > Parasphingorhabdus flavimaris. The sequence goes on along the minus strand of NZ_JABWMH010000003.1, from coordinate 544,702 downwards.
GCGCGAACCTCGAAGACGCCATATTGCGCAACATTTTCCGCGGCGAGAAGCCCGATGATGCGGCGCTCGCCTATGTTGCCCGGCAACTGGCTGCCTATCACGCCGCGCTGCAAGGCCTGGATAGCAGCGAGATCATCGCCGGCAAACTCCCCGACAGCGGATCAGCAAAATGATCGATACGCCCGAATTTTCCCATATCGTCAGACTGTCCGAAATCGGATCGAAGCCGCAGACCGGCAAGCTTGCCGCTGACGCAGAAGAGAGAAACGCACTGGCCTTGCGGTTCGATATTCCGAAAATTTCCTCGATGACAGCAACCTACAAGCTGATCGCCGGGGAAAGGGGCATTGCGTTCACCGGATCGCTGGCATCCGATCTGCACCAGAGCTGCGCGATTACCGGCGAAGCCATCCCGGTCAAGATTCGTGACGAGTTTGATATTCTGTTCGTTCCGAAGCCGGACCCAGGCGATCTGGAAGAAGAAATCGAGCTGACCGAGGATGAATGCGACATCGTCGAATATGAACAGGCCCAGATCGATCTTGGCGAGGCGATTGCCCAAACCCTCTATCTGTCGCTCGACCCCTATCCGCGCGGCCCGGACGCGGATGAGGTGGCCAGAAAAAGAGGCCTGAAATCCGAAGCAGAAGCCGGTCCTTTTGGCGCTTTGGCGGCGCTGAAGGACAAGCTCGGCTAGGCAGCCACCTTGTCGGGATTTGCCGCTGCGGCCTTGGTCAGGCGTTTCTGAAGCCCGTTCAACCGCTGCTTGCTGGTGATCTTGGAACCCAGAAGATCGGTGATGTAGAATGTGTCCACCGCGCGCTCGCCATAAGTGGCGATATGGGCGCTGTGCACCGTCACTTTCGATTCAAACAATGCATAGGCGAGTTCGTTGAGCAAGGCCGGACGATCCTGCGCATTGACTTCGATCACGGTAAACCGGTTGGATGCGTCATTGTCGACCAGCGCGAAAGGCGTGATGGCAAAGGCACCGGCCCGTGAATGGGCGAGCGGTCTCGCCTCCAGTTTGGTCGACAGCTTGGACCGGTTGGCCAGAGCGTCTTCAACCGCCTGCTTGAGCCGGTCCACTTGCCCGTCTTCGGAAAACGGCTTGCCATGCGGGTCCTGAACGAGAAAATTGTCCAGTGCCATGCCGTCGCGGGTGGTGTGGATACGCGCGTCGATGATATTGCCACCCGAGACATGGATGCCGCCGGCGATCCGGTAGAACAGGCCCGGATGATCGGCTGCGTAGACGGTGATCAACGTCGCCCCGCGCTCCGCATAGACATCGCCAAAAATTGCAAGGTTGGTTTCTCCTGCATCGAGCACGAGCTGCGCATTCTGGGCGATGATGTCGTCGGGCTCGGCGATCCAGTAAGGATCGGTAAACCGCTTGGCGAGCTTCCTGAATTCCGCTTCCGGCAGGTTAAGCGTTTCCGCCAGAACCGCCTTCTTCTCGTCGATCCGCTGCTTGCGTCCGCGCTGCTTGTGGCCGAGCAGCAGCATTTCCTGCGCTGCCTCGAACAGATCGGTCAGCAACTGCCGTTTCCAGCTGTTCCAGACGCCGGGTCCAACCGCGCGAATATCGACCACCGTAAGGACCAGAAGCTGGCGGAGCCGTTCGACGCTTTTCACCTGGCTGGCAAAATCCTGAATGGTCTTGAAATCGGACAGGTCTCGCTTGAAAGCAACCGCAGACATCAGCAGATGGTTGCGGACCAGCCATGCCACAAGTTCGGTTTCGTGCGGCTTCAGCCCCAGTCGCGGGCAGAGTTTCATCGCGACTTCCGCGCCCAATATGCTGTGGTCGCCGCCGCGGCCCTTGGCAATATCGTGCAACAGGGTGGCGACAAATATCACTCGCCGGTTCTGCAATTTTTCCATCGTCGCGGTGCTGTTCGGATGATCGGCTGCGAGATCTCCTCGCCCAATCCTGGCGAGCAGCCCGATGGCACGGATAGTGTGCTCGTCGACCGTATAGTGATGGTACATATCGAACTGCATCTGCGCCACGACACGGCCGAAATCGGGAATGAACCGGCCAAAAATCGCCGCTTCGTTCATCCAGCGCAGCACCAGCTCGGGGTCGCGCGGCGAGCAGAGCACGTCGAGGAACAGCTTGTTGGCCCGCGCATCCGTGCGGACCTTGTTGTCGATCAGCTTGGCATCGCGCCGCGCCGCCCGCATCGCCAGCGGGTGAATTTCAAGTCCGTGCTTGTCGGCCAGCCAGAATATCTCGACCAGCCGGACCGGATCCTCTTCGAAAAAACTTTCGTCCGGCAGAGCGAGACGGCCACGATCGAGGACGAAGCCCTTGAGCTTCTTCGGCTTGCGGGTCAGCGACGGCAGGAAGCGTCGGACCCCCGCATTATGCGTTTCGTCGAGATGGGCGAGGAACACGCCGGTCAGGTTGCCGACCACTTTCGCGTTGAGAAAATAATATTGCATGAACCGCTCGACCGAGGATTTGCCGGGCCGGTCGGCAAAATGCATTCGCCGGGCCACCTCGGGTTGCAGGTCAAAGGTGAGCCGGTCCTCTGCGCGACCGGTCATGTCGTGCATGTGGCAGCGAACCGCCCACAGGAAATTGGCGGCCTTGCGGAAACGCTTGAATTCATCGGCGGTCAGCAGGCCGACCTCGACAAGATCCTCGGCCGACGCCACCTGGTGAATATATTTGCCGATCCAGTAGAGGGTTTGCAGATCACGCATCCCCCCCTTGCCTTCCTTGACATTGGGTTCGACGACATAGCGGCTGTCGCCCATTTTCTTGTGCCGCAAATCGCGCTCGGCCAGCTTTTCCGCAACGAAAGTACTGTCGGTTCCGGCAACGACGTCCTGGAAGAAGCGATGTTTCGCCTCTTCATAGACACCGGTATCGCCCCAGATATAACGGCCTTCAAGCAGTGCGGTGCGAATCGAAAGGTCGCTCTTGGCCATCCGCACCATCTCGTCGATCGAGCGGCTGCTCTGGCCCACCTTCAGTCCGAGATCCCAGAGCCAGTAGAGCATCGCCTCGACAACCTGCTCGGTCCAGCTGGTGGCCTTGTGCGGTGTCAGGAACGCGATATCGACATCGCTATGCGGTGCCATTTCGCCCCGGCCATAGCCGCCGACCGCCATTACCGCGATTCGCTCGCCCGACGAGGGGTTGCCGACCGGATATTGGTGCTGGACGGCAATATCGTGGATCAACCGGACCAGCTGATCGACCAGGAATGACTGAGCGGCTGCCATTTCATGACCAGCCGAGGGTCTTTTCAGCAACCGCCTGCTGATCTCCGCCCGGCCGTCCGACAGCGCATTCTGCAGCAGCGGGAGGATTTTCGACCGGGCATCGGGCATGCCATGCTCGGCGATAAGCTCTTCTATTTCTTCAGCAAGCGCCCGACGATTGATAATGTCCCGCTGTCGCACGATCCGCTTGCCCGGATCGTCGGGGGCAGCGGGAATATTGGCGCGAACATTCATCCGGTAGCGGCCAGTTCGTCACGATGCTTTTTCGCCAGGACGATCTTGGCGATTTTGGCAGTGCCGAGTTTGGGCAACGGCTCGTCATATTGCCAGACATGGACCGGCATTTTATAGGGCGCGAGCTGGCTCTTGAGCGATTCCAGCAATTGCTCGTCGGTCAGGCTGTGACCGTCCTTGGTATGATAGACCAGTGCAGGAACCTCTCCGAACCGTTCATCATGCACGCCGAAGATACAGGCTTCTGCGACCGCCGGATTGGCATAAACTGCGGCTTCGACTTCCTGACAGCTGATATTCTCGCCACCGCGGATGATGATTTCCTTCTTGCGGTCGACGATGAAAAGATAGCCTTCGGGGTCGAGATAGCCGATGTCACCGGTGCGGAAAAAGCCGTCATCGGTAAAGGCGTCTCTGGTCGCTTCTTCGTTGTTCCAATAGCCCGTGAAATTCGCTGCCGTACGGATGCAGACCTCGCCGCGCTCGCCCTGCGGCATCTTGTTGCCGTCATCATCGAGAATTGCGACTTCGACAATCGGCGGCGTCGCGCGACCGGTGCTGTCCGGCTTGGCGAGATAATTTTCATTCTGGTTGGAACAGCCGACACCGTTGGTTTCGGTCAGGCCGTAGCCGATCACCGGATAGCCATCCCCCATCTTCTCCTTGATCCGTTTGACATGTTCCGCCGGGCGCGGTGCGCCACCAGCGGCCATGGTGACGCAGCTGCTAAGATCATATTTGTCAAAATTCGGATGCGAATAGATTTCCATGCTCATCAGCGGCACGCCGACAAAATAGGTCACCCGCTCTTTCTCGATCAGGCGCATCGCCTCTTCGGCATCCCATTTGTTGAGAAACACCAGTTTGCGACCAATCGCATAGCTCACCAGCACCAGAGGCACGGAAGCGGTCACGTGGAACAGTGGCACGCAAACCATGGCCGTGGGCTGCCCCTCCGGCATCGTGCCCTGCTTTTCCATGATATGGACCAGCACCATCACCGTGCCAACGAAGCTCATCGCCCCCTGCACAACCGAACGATGTTCGGCATAAGCGCCCTTGGAACGGCCCGTAGAGCCCGAGGTAAACAATATCGTCGCATTGTCTTCCGGCGCCATTTGCGGCAACGGCGTCTCGGCTCCGCCGCCTTTTTCCAGCATGACTTTCAACCCTTCAAGCGGTTGCTTGTCATGTTCGAATATCAGCAACTCGGCGCCATGATCGCGTTTCGATTCCACCAGTCGCTTGCCCCGCTGACGATCGGCGAACACGAAGCGGCAGCCGACATCCTCAATTCCGTCGGCCAGCTCGTCGCCCTGCCACCAGCCATTCAATTTAGTCGAAACGCCACCGGCCATGGTGATCGCCATGTCGAGAATGACCCAGTTGGCGGAGTTGCGCGCGGCAATTCCGATTCGGTCGCCCTTCTGGACACCATAGCCTTCGACCAGTCCGCCAGCCAATACACGGGCAGCGGCGTAAGTCTCTCCGAAGGTCAGGCGAATATCGCCATCGATCAGAAATTCCTTGTCGGCGTGCTGATGGCAGAAATAGGCGAGATAGTCGGAAACATTCTGTGGCGCGTTCTTGAAGATCGGCATATCGACGCCATATTTATTGATCGTGTCGAGCTCGAGCAGCTGACCGGGCTGCGTGAGCACTTCAAGCGTCTTGTCGATTACCATATCCAGTTCAGAAGCAGCCATTATTCAAGTCTCCAATTGTTCCCTCTTGGTCTCAGGGGATTTCCCTTTATATGGACAGGAAACCACGCGGGGAAAAGAGTTGATTGATATTATATTGGCCAATGCGGCACAGTTTACGCGGTTTGAGGAACTTGGCCTGTCTCCCAATGCTCTCGACCTCGGATTTTTTCAGCTCAAATGGTATTCGCTGGCCTATCTGGCCGGAATATTGATCGGCTATTGGTATCTGATCAAACTGGTCGCCCAGCCGGGTTCACCAATGGCCCGCCGCCATGCCGATGACCTGATCTTCTGGGCAACGCTCGGCATCATAGTCGGTGGACGACTGGGCTATGTGTTTTTCTACAATCCCGAAATATTGCTCGAACCGGTCAAGATATTGCAGGTCTGGAACGGCGGCATGTCGCTGCACGGCGGCACGATCGGTGTTGTGCTTGCCCTGTGGTGGAGCGCGCGGCGCGAGAAGCTCGATTTCCTGCGGATGTGTGACTATATCGCCTGCGTCATTCCCTTCGGCCTGTTCTTCGGAAGGCTCGCCAATTTCGTCAATGGCGAGCTTTGGGGACGGCAAACCGACGTCGCCTGGGCGATCATCTTCCCGATGGGCGGCGAGGTTGCCCGCCATCCAAGCCAGCTTTACGAAGCGGGGCTGGAAGGCCTGCTCTATTTCATCATCCTGTCGCTGATGTTCTGGAAAACCGACGCCCGCTACCAGCCCGGCAAATTGCTCGGGGCCGGCCTGCTGGTCTATGGCTTCAGCCGGTTCACCGTTGAATTCTTCCGCCAGCCCGACGTCCAGCTGACCTGGCTGGTCGAACAGTCGGGCTTCAGCATGGGCCAGTGGCTGACGGTGCCGATGATATTGCTTGGCGCCTGGCTGGTTCTGACCGCAAAACGGCGGCGTGCACGGGTTGAAGCGGTGGCCGGAGACAAGAGCGTTGCCTGACGGCATCAAGGCGGACCGACCCAGCGCAGCCCATGTAATTGCCGACCGGATCGACCGCGAAGGTCCGATTCCGCTCGGCGAATATATGGCGATCGCCAACGAACATTATTATGCCAGCAAGGACCCGCTCGGCGAAGAGGGCGATTTTGTCACCGCGCCCGAGATCAGCCAGATGTTCGGAGAAATCGTCGGCATCTGGCTGGCTGATCTTTGGCTGCGCAAAGGGTCACCGGACCATTGCCATTATGTCGAGCTGGGACCCGGTCGCGGAACCCTGGCCCAGGATGCGCTGCGTTCCCTCGCCAAGTTCGGCTGCACGCCGACGATCCATTTCGTCGAGACCAGCCCGGTATTGAAAGCCAAGCAGGCGCTGCTGCATCCTGAAGCAATCTGGCATGACGATATAGGCAGCCTGCCCGACGACGGTCCGCTGCTGGTCGTCGCCAATGAATTTTTCGACGCGCTGCCGATCGAGCAATTTGTCGCGACATCCGGCGGCTGGCGACGGCAGATGGTCGCGCGCGACCGGAGCAAATTTGTCGCCGTGGCGAGTGCCGAAGTTGCAGAAGACCGGATTGGCGGCAGCATGAGCGGCTTTCCGGACGGCACGATATTGGAACGTTCCCCGGTCAGCGTCGAACTGGCCGGTCATCTTGCCAATCGGCTGGCCAAACAGGGCGGCACGTTGCTGATCATCGACTATGGCTATGCGCGTCCGGGGACCGGCAGCACCTTGCAGGCGGTGAAAGGCCATATGCCGATCAGCCCGTTCGACAGTCCGGGCACGTCCGATCTCACCGCCCATGTCGACTTTCATACGCTGGCAAATATCGCCCGGAACCGTCTGCTTTCCGTTCACGGCCCTGCGGAACAGGGGCAATGGCTCAAGTCGCTCGGGATTGACCAGCGCGCGGAGGCATTGATCAATGCGACGCCGAAACAGGCCGATAATATCCGGGCTGCGCACCAGCGGCTAACCCATGCCGACGAGATGGGATGCCTGTTCCGGGTGATGGCGGCGACCCCGATCGACTGGCCGGAACCCGAGGGTTTCAGCTACGGCGAGGCATAAAGGGCGCTGCTAGGCTGCTAGCCCACCCATTCAGCGACTTCCGCAGCCACTTTGTTGGCCGCCCGGTTCAGACCTTCTCCGACCGGATTTGGTTCGGCCGCAAAGACCTTTTCACTGGCCTGAAAGCGCTTTTTCTCGACCGGCTTGTCGGTGACCATCTTTACCGCGTCATAGGTGACGGTGACGGTCAGGCTGGGGCCGTCGAGGCCGAAATTGACCAGTTCACCGGTAATATAGGTTTGCGCGTTGCCGCCCGCTTCGGTTGCCGTGAGCACCAGCCGGTTGTTCGTGGCAGCGATGGTTTCGCTGAGCAGGTCCTGAAACAGGCGCGCCGGCTTGTCGACCCACACGGCGTCCTTGAGATAGGCGATGCCGGTACCGGTGGTTTGTACCGGCACCCGGATCGTATTCAGCTTCTGGGGCGCGGCGGGCAATGCAACGACCAGAGAACCGGCCTGCGGTCCGCTGCGCACGGCCCCGGCCGAAAGCTTCTGGTCGGGCGACAGCGCCAATAGCGACGGGGGCGGTTCAGCGCCGCCAAAGCTCACGCAGGCGCCCAGCGCGGTGGTTGCGGCCAGCAGACCGACGGCTTTCAAAAATTTGCTCATCATATCTGCCCCTTCATTTTCCTGGCTCGTAATCCGGCAGTGTCGGTGCCGACAAGAGGGACCCTGCCCCGCCCTGATCCAGCCGCTCGGTCACATTGGTCATCGATTTGGTCAGCGCCTGCATATCCTCGACCAGCTGGTCGATTTCCGGCAAAGTCTTGTTCGAGAAACGCTCCGCACCGGGCTGCGCATTTTTCAATACGCCTTCGAGAGCGAGCAGGCTCTTGGAGGCGGAATCCAGCGTGGTAGCGAGATTTTTCGCCACAGGCTCGCCGTTGTCGGTCAGGAAAGCATTGGTATTGTCGGCGACCAGCCCCAGCTTCTCGGCGGTCTGGCCGGCGTTGCGAATGGCGATCCGCGATTCTTCCATCAGTGCCTCGAGGGCCGGCGCCTGTCTTGCCAGCGTGCCGGTCAACTTGTCGGTATTGGCCAGAATTCCGCTGATCGATTTCTGGTTGTCGTCCGACAGCAACAGGGTCAGCCGGTCGGTCAATGTTGCCAGCCGCTCGACCACCAGCGGCGCGCTGTTGAGCAATTCCCCTAGCGCTCCCGGTTTGGTCGGGATGACCGGCACCCCTTCGGGGCCGAGATCGGTAATCGGCGGCGCGCCCTTTTTGGCGCCGTCGAGCTGGATATTCGGTGGCGCGGTAAAGCTGACGCTCTGGATCGTGGCGGTAGTGCCTTCGAGGATCGGCGTGTCTTCGCTCACCGCGATGCGGACGCGGACAAAATTCGGGTCCTTCTTCCACAGCTCGACCTTGGTCACCTGGCCGGAAGGGACACCCGCAAATGTCACACCGGTTCCCGAGGCCAGCCCGCCAACCGACTGGGCAAAGAAAATATCATATTCCTTGGTCGCGCCATCGCCAAAACGGACGATCCAGACCAGAAAGGCAGCGACGAGCGCCAGCATCGCCAAAGTGACAACACCGACAAGGATATGGTTCGAGCGCGTTTCCATCTATTTCACCTCTATGACCGGCGGTGCCGTCAGCTGCAACAATTCTCTAAACCGGTGGCCCATTCTCATCCTAGCATCTTTTTGCCGCTGGAGGCCATCCGGCCGCGCGGCCCGTTGAAATATTCCTGTATCCACGGATGGTCGAGCGCGAGCAATTCGTCGATCGTGCCGACGGCAATCACCTGCTGATCGGCGAGTACCGCGACCCGGTCGCAAATCGCGTGGAGCGTATCCAGATCATGGGTGATCAGGAACACCGTCAGCCCCAGCGTCTGCTGCAACTCCTTGGTCAGATTGTCGAACGCGGCGGCGCCAATCGGGTCGAGCCCTGCGGTCGGTTCATCGAGAAACAGCAGCTCGGGATCGAGCGCGAGCGCCCGCGCGATGCCTGCCCGCTTGCGCATTCCACCCGACAATTGCGAGGGATATTTCGGCGCCGCATCGGGCGGCAATCCGGAAAGACAGACCTTATATTTGGCCACTTCCCGCCGGAACTCGCGATCCATATCGGGATAGAATTCGCGGATCGGCACCATGACATTTTCTGCCACGGTCAGCGTGGAAAATAGCGCGCCGCCCTGGAACAAGACGCCCCAGCGCTTGCGGATCTCGATTGTCTCGGCGTCGGACTTGCCGAGGATATGCTGGCCAAAAACCTCGACTTCGCCTTCATTGGGCATTTGCAATCCGATGATCGAACGCATCAGCACCGATTTGCCGGTACCGGACCCGCCCACGACGCCGATGATCTCGCCGCGCCGGACATCGAGATCGAGATTGTCGTGCACCACCTGTTCGCCAAAGCTGTTGCGCAGCCCGCGCACGCTGATGATCGGACCGTCATAGTCAGGATTATAGGCGATGGTCTGCGACGCGCTCATCAATTCCATCCGATCCAGCTGAAGAAGACCGCGAAAAAGGCGTCGAGCACGATCACCAGGAAAATGGCCTGGACCACCGCTGCGGTTGTCCGCTTGCCGACATCCTCGGCATTGCCCTTGACCTGCATGCCCTGATAGCAGCCGGTGATCGCGATGATCGCACCGAATACCGGCGCCTTCACCAGCCCGACATAGACGTCGGTCAGCGGCACGACCTCGCGGATGCGGGCAAAGAATGTTGCCGGTGGAATGTCCAGTTCAACCCAGCTCAGCAGGCCGCCGCCGATGATCGCCACGACCGATGCGTAAAAACCGAGCAAGGGCAGCATGATCACCGCAGCAAGGAAGCGCGGCAGCACCAGGGCCTCGATCGGCGACACGCCGATGGTGCGCATCGCGTCGATTTCCTCGGTCAGTTTCATTGTGCCGATCTGTGCGGCAAAGGCCGAGCCGGAGCGTCCCGCAACCATGATCGCGGTCATTAGCACGCCCAGTTCGCGCAGCGTCAGCCGGCCGACGAGATTGACGGTGAACACTTCCGCGCCGAATTGCCGCAATTGCACAGCGCCCTGCTGGGCAATCACCAGCCCGATCAGGAAGCTCATCAGGCCGACAATGCCGAGAGCGCGGACGCCGACAACGTCGAAACGCTGGATCACCGCATTCCACCTGATCTGGCCGGGATGGCGGACCAGCCGGAAAAAACCGACCATGATCGCCCCGAAAAATCCGATGAGGCCGGTCAATGTCGTAAAGGCCAAAGCGGTCGATTCGCCGATTTCCCCGAGTACACGGACCACCGGGTTCAATGCGTCGGGCCGGATTTCGGTCGCCTGATCGGCACCAGCGACGGCGGCAATCAGCCGCTCCGCGTCATCATCGGCACCGACAATCTCGGCTTCCATATCGCGCGCGGTGCGGTGGATCAGCCATGCCCCGACCGTGTCGACATAGCCGGTACCGGAAATATCGAGCCTTTTGGCCTGGCTAGCAAAGTCTCTCAGCCGCTCCGGCAGGTCGCCGATACTGGCAATCGAGAGGTCGCCGGAAAAATGCAGCGTAACCGCACCATCCTCGGCTGTCTCTTCGACAAAATCGCTGGGTATCGACATCGCGCCTATAGGTGACGGAAATTGCGACAAAGCTCAAGAGATTAAACTGTTCAAATATTTGGTGCTTTGGCAGGCGGGCTGCTAAGGAGCGCGCGAACGGCAATATCGGGACAGCATGCAGAAAATATCACTTTACGACATGGACCGCACGATCACCGTGCGCGGAACCTATACGCCGTTCCTGTTCCATATGGTCTTTGCCAGAGCGCCGTGGCGGCTGGTGTTTCTGCCGATCCTGCCGTTCGGTTTCATCGCCTATGGGCTCAAGCTGATCAGCCGCGGGCGACTGAAGACGTTCAACCAGCAGATGCTGCTCGGCAACGGTCCGGAACTGTCGCTATTGCAACCGCATATCGAGCGTTTCGTGGACAAGGTCCTGCGCTCCAACCATCACAAAAAGGCGATCGAGCAGGTGGAAGCGGACCGCGCGGACGGACGCAAGCTGGTGCTGGTTACCGCATCCTATGAACTTTACGCCGAAGCCATAGCCCGCCGTCTGGGATTTGATCATCTGATCGGCACCCAGCTAATGGTCGACAACGAAGGACGCGTGTTGCCGCAGATCATCGGCGAGAATTGCTATGACGACGCCAAGATCGGCCGGATCGAGGCGCTGTTCGCCAGCCAGGGATGGCAGCGCTCCCAATCCCATGTCCGCGCCTATTCCGACCATGTCAGCGATCAGGCGATGCTGGAATGGGCCGACGAGGCGATAGCCACAACCCCGACCCCCAAATTGCGCCATCTGGCGAAGCAGCGCGGCTGGAAAATCGTCGACTGGCGCTGACCCGACAGAGACCAAATCTGTCAGAGCGAGGGGCCAAAAACTGATTCTGCCATAACCAGCATCCTGATTCCGGTGGACAGGCAAGCGGCGATAAACCAAATCGACTGGATTGCCAGCCATGGGCCCCTTTCGGAGAAAACCACACATGTCACTCACGCAGTTGCTCGTACCGACCTATACACAAATGCTGAAGGCTCTCTCGGGCTGGCTCGAGAAGGCCCAGGATCAGTTGCCAGAAGCGGAAGCGAATGCGCTGCTGTCTGCGCGCCTCGCGCCCGACATGTTTCCCCTGTCCACCCAAATTCGCTTTGCCTGCGTGCAAGCGCAGGAAGCGGTGTTCCGTCTGCAAGGCGAGATTTTTCCCACTGCGCTCGGAGAACTTGTCGATGAAGGGCGCAATGCGGGAGAACAGCCCAGTTCGTTCGCGGATGCAAAGGCAAGGATTGAGGAAACCTTGGCACTGCTGGAGAAGCTGAGCCCCGACACGCTGGATAGAGATCCGGGCGAAGCGATCGCGCACGAACTGCCGAACGGCATGGTGTTTGACCTCACCGCGGAGCAATATGCCCGGGACTGGACGCTCGGCCAGTTCTATTTCCACCTCATGACCGCTTATGCGATAATGCGCCGCGAAGGGGTAGAACTCGGCAAGGCCGATTATATTCCGCACATGTTTCCCTATATTCGGGCCGATACGATACCGAAAAGTTGATGGCCGGGCTGCAGGGCGTCACCATATAGTTGACAGTCCGGCCCTTCCGTCGCAAGCGGCGCGGCATGGCAATTATCGCAACCATCATGAACAGCGCCACCGGTCAGCCGATCCAGAAGATGACCTTTGGCCGCATGCCCAAACCCTGGGCCTCCTTCAGCCTCGAGAGCGGTGAACTGGTCACCGCCGAACGCATCGACGTCGGCACGCCGGCGCATGGCAAATTTGTTGCGCCGGTCTCGATCTGGGTAACACCAAAAGCAGCCAAAGCCTGAGCGATGAGCGTTGCTTTCCGCAGAGAAGGTGATGACGAGCATCTCGAACCCAAGTTCGAGCATCCGATTCCCGTCGGGCCCAATCTGGTCACACCGCGCGGATTGCAACTGATCAAGGACCGTGTGGCGGAATTGCAGGCAAAGGTCGCTGCGCTGACCGACGACGAGGTGGCGCTGAAAATAGCCAAGCGCGACCTGCGCTACTGGAACACCAGGCAATCGACCGCGGAACTGCCGCCGGTGCCGAGCGGCGAAAAGGTCGAATTCGGCACCACGGTCACGTTCCTGCTCGACGGCAAGGAAAAGACTCTTTCCATCGTCGGCGATGACGAAGCCGATCCGGCCAGCGCGCTGGTGTCCTTTTCCGCGCCGGTCAGCCGCGCGCTGATCGGGCTGGAACCCGGCGACCTCGGTGATTTTGCCGGGCGGGAAGATGCCATCGAGATATTGGCGATCGCGGCCACGGCCTGACTCAGGCCAGATCAGTTGCAGGGCGGCTGTTGAATCAGCCGACGAGGATCACTCTCAAGTCGTTCACATTGGTGCCCGACGGCCCGGTCATCAGCAGGGCGCCGGCCTTTTCAAAGGCCAGATAGCTATTGTCCTGTTCGAGCAGTTCTCGCGCCTGCCCTGCCCCGCCCATCAGGTCCAATATCCCGGGCCACAAGTAGCCACCGGCATTGTCTTCCGAACCGTCGATGCCGTCGCTGTCGGCAGCAAAGCCGCAGATATCGCGCTCACCCTGCAATGCCAGGGCGCAGGCCAGCAGATAGGCGGTGCAGCGGCCACCGCGACCATTGCGGTTGCGCAAGGTCACCGTCGCCTCGCCACCGGATATCAGGGCCGCCTTGCGACCACTGGCCTTGATTGCCAGCGCCTGTGCGGCATGGTCGCGCCCGAGTTCCAGCGCGTCGCCCTCCAGCGCATCGCCCAGCATGATCGCTTCATAGCCCATGGCACGAACGGCTTCGACCGCCGCCGCGCACATATCCGCCGGCCGGGCGCATAGGGTGGCGGTCGTCCGCTGCATCTTCGGATCGTCGGCCTTCGGCGTTTCCAGCGCGCCGGAGAGCAACCGGCTCTGGATCGCTGGCGGTAATATGATGTCATATTTGTCGGCAATCGCCAGCGTATCGGCGCAGGTCGAGCTGTCCGCGGCCGTAGGACCCGAGCCGATCATCGCGATATCGTCGCCGGGAATATCGGAAATGGCGATCATATGGGTCGCCGCCGGCCAGGCTCTCGCCGCCAGCCTTCCTCCCTTGATCGCCGAGAGATGTTTGCGGACCATGTTCATCTCGCTGATCGGCGCGCCGCTGCCCAGCAAAGCTCGGGTGACAGCCTGTTTCTCGGCCAGCGATATCCCGTCGGCCGGAGCGGGGAGCAGCGCGCTGGCGCCGCCCGACATCAGCACCAGCAGCAGATCATCTGCGCCAAGCGCGTCCGCCGCCTGCAATGCGCGTTGCGCCGCCTCCGCGCCGACCGAATCCGGGACCGGATGCGAGGCTTCGACAATCTGCAGATTGTCCGGCGCAAAGCTCGGCTCGACATAGCCCTGACGCGTGACGATCAAACCGTCGACATTTTCCGGCAGACGATCGAGGATAGCAGAAGCCATCTGGCTGGCCGCCTTGCCAATGGACAGCAGGTAGGTCCGGCCGGGCACCTGTGGCCATTGGACGGCGCGCATCGCGTTGGTCGGAAGCGCCGGTTGTAGCGCCTGCAAATAGAGATCCGCTAAAAAGGCTTTTATTGAATCGGGATTTGTTGTTTGATGCACTGCACAATAAGGGCCCGATTGTTCCGCCGGGGTCAAGAAGATTTTCGGAGTGACAGAAGCAGCCATGAACGACCGCGCCACTATCGACCATCTTCTGCAACGGCTGACGGCGCATCTGGGCGCGGTCTACCCCGATCATGATTGCGAGGCGCTGGCAAAGCGCATCGTCGAACTGTTCTGGCCCGACAAGAGCAAGATGATCCCGCGGTCGGAAATCGCCGACAAGCATTTGTGGGACGAGAGCGATGTCGCGATGATCACCTATGGCGGCACGATCCGCTCGGATGACGAGCGGCCGCTGCGGACACTGCATCGCTTCCTGAAGCAGCATATCGGCCAGACGATCGGTGCCGTGCATATCCTGCCGTTTTTTCCCTATAGCTGCGATGACGGGTTCGGGGTGATCGACTATCTCGCGGTCGACGAGGAGCTGGGCGACTGGTCCGATATCGAGGCCATTGCCGGCGACTATCGGCTGATGGGCGATCTGGTGATCAATCACGGATCGAGCAAATCGGTCTGGTTCCAGCAATTTCTGTCCGATGAAGCGCCGGGCAAGGATTATTATTATACCGCCGATCCAGCCGCCGACCTCGGGCAGGTGGTGCGTCCGCGGGCACATCCGCTGCTGACGCCGTTTCGCACGGCGTCCGGCGACCGCCATGTCTGGAGCACATTCAGCCGCGACCAGCTGGATTTCGATTTCACCAATCCCGAGCTGCTGATCGAATTTGTCAAGATCATCGCCGCCTATATCGACCATGGCGTGCGGATTTTCCGGCTCGACGCGGTTGCGTTCCTGTGGAAGAAAATCGGCACGCCCTCGATCAATCTCGACGAAACCCACGAGATCATCAGGCTCCTCCGGACGCTGATGGACCATCATGCGGAGACGCTGATCATCATCACCGAGACCAACATTCCCAATCACGAGAATCTGACCTATTTCGGCAACCAGAACGAAGCGCATGTCATCTATAATTTCTCGCTGCCGCCGCTGCTGGTCCACGCGCTGCTGACCGGCAACGCACTCTATCTGAAACGTCTGACGCGGAGCAATCCGCCGGCGCTGACCGGCTGCACCTATCTCAATTTCACCGCCAGCCACGACGGGATCGGCCTGCGTCCGACCGAGGGGGCGCTGCCGCAAGGCGAGGTCGACCAGATGCTGGCCACTATCCAGGGCTTTGGCGGGCGCGTGTCGATGCGGCGCGGTCCGGGCGGAACCGAGAAGCCCTATGAGATGAACATCTCCTTTTTTGAAGCGATGCAGGGCACGCTGGACGGACCGGACGAATATCAGATCGACCGGTTCATGGCGGCGATGGGGATCATGCTGGCGCTGGAGGGGATTCCGGCCATCTATATCCACAGCCTGCTGGCGACGCCGAACAGCTATGAGGATGTCAACCTGACCGGGCACAACCGGTCGATCAACCGGTCCCAGCTGGACTATGATATGATCAGCGCGAAACTGGCCGACCCGGAAACCGTCGAGGCGCAGGTCTTCTCGCGGTTTCTTTCACTGGTCGAGATCCGCAAGCAGCAACCGGCCTTTCACCCCAATGCGGTGCAATTCACGCTGGCGCTGCCCGAAGGGCTGTTCGGCATCTGGCGCCAGAGTCGCGAACGGACACAGAGCATCTTCGCGATCAGCAATGTGACAAATGACGAAAAGACACTGTCGCTCGCGGACATCAATCTGATCGCCGGTGACCGCTGGTGGGATCTGATCTCCGGCCATATCATCACCGACATCGAGGGTGATTTCAGCCTGTCGCCCTATCGCACCGTCTGGTTCAGCAACGTCGCGCCCGACCCGGCCTAGTCTTCCCTGGCCTAATCTTCGTTGTCGAGCCGGACCGCTTCCTTGAACCGGTCGGTGAAATCCGGAATGGCGCTGTTGATCCGGTTCCAGTTGGCCATGAAGGGCGTTTCGTTCGGTGATTCGAGAAAGACTTCCCCAGCGGTCATGATATTTTGCGCGAACAGTTCAACCGTCGTTTCTTCCTCGTGCCGGTCGAGCGTCAGGCCGTTCATCACTGCGTCATTGTAGAAGGTCTCGATTCTGTCGAGTGCAATCCGGAAATAGGTCGCTTTCAGTGTGCGGAAGGTACCGGAGGAAAAGACCTGACCATCGGTTGCCAGCTTGCGGAACAGCGATTTGGTGATGTCGATGCTCATCTTCGACAGACCGCCTTCGGGATTGTCGTGCGAAACCGACTGGTGCTTGTGGTCGTAATTGTCGGCAATCTCGACCTGGCAGATCGACTGGGTCGACTGGTTCCGCCACACTTCGGACAGGACCCCCACTTCCAGACCCCAGTCGGAGGGGATGCGGATATTCTTGACCACCTGCCGGCCCATCGCAAATTCGCCGGCCAGTGCGTAGCGGAAGCTGTTCAGATAGGTGATATAGTCGTTGGGCTCGCAAACTTTCTTGAGAGCGGCGAGCAAGGGGCCGATCAGCAGGCGGACGACGCGACCGTTGAATTTCTCCTCGGTTGTTCGTGCATAATAGCCTTTGGAAAAAACATAGGGAAATGTCGGATTGGCCACCGGATACATCAGCCGCGCGAGCAATTCCCGGTCATAGGTCAATATGTCGCAATCGTGCAGCCCGACCACCTGGGCATTGGTGGCGGAGAGGAAATAGCCGAAGCAGAACCAGACATTGCGTCCCTTCCCCGGTTCCGCTGGTGACAGGCCGCATTCTTTCAGCTCGCCATCAAGCGCGGTCAGCCGCGGGCCGCTGTTCCACAGGATATGATGGCGTTGCGGCAGGCGCGCAAAATATTGCTTTGCATATTCGAACTGTTCCTTGTCGGCGCGGTCCAGTCCGATGATGATGTCGTCCAGATAGGGCACCTTGCAAAGTTCATCGACGATATTTTCAAGCGCTGGGCCTT
The DNA here is from genome assembly GCF_013371215.1 of Parasphingorhabdus flavimaris. Lineage (GTDB taxonomy): Bacteria > Pseudomonadota > Alphaproteobacteria > Sphingomonadales > Sphingomonadaceae > Parasphingorhabdus > Parasphingorhabdus flavimaris. Next base: position 527,479 of record NZ_JABWMH010000003.1, on the reverse strand, counting down.
CCAGTTCGGAAAACAGGCTGGGTAAAACCAGCGCCATCGGGTTGGCTTTGCGAAAGCCCATCAAATCGGCTTCCAGCGATTCTACCGAGCGATCGGACAGGTTGTGGAGCGTGGAAATTGAACCGTTTTGATGAAAATCAGCCATAGATGTCCCTGTTCTTGCAGAGAGACGAGCCTAATCAGCTTTCGGGAATGTTTAAACCCAATTCTGCCAGAATTTCTGTCACCGCGGTCACCCAGCCCGCTGGTCCCGGCGCCGGAGCGGTGCGGACGGCGGGCCTGGTCGAAATGATGGTAACGCCTTGCGGATTGGGCATGATCACCCCGAAATCGGCCGTCTCGATCATCGCCAGATCATTGGGCCCATCCCCGAGAGCGATCGAAACGAGATTGCAATCGGGCTTGTGACCGGCGATCTTTTCGATGATCCGTGCCATCGCCTGTTCCTTGGTCGCGCGGCCGGTCAGATGGTAGAATCGCCCGCCGCGCTGAATCCGCAGACCGGCTTCGGCGACGATCGCCACGAGCGTTTCCAGTTCGCCGTCCGTACCGGACCAGAGAAAGGGCTCGGTCGCCTGACGGTCTTTCGCGCGCCGCGCGTCATCGGGGGCCAGTCCGGTGGCATCGACAACCTCGTCGACGGACATATCTCCAAAACCGCGGAAATGGCTGCGCAGCGAACGGGGCAATTTGCCGATCTGATCCATTATTGCCGGATAGGCGATGCCCAGCGTGATCCTGCCGGATCGACCATCCTCGCCCGGAAAATAGCTTTCGGGACCATGGATGACCGAACCGTTTTCCGTCACGCATAGCGAGAAAGGAAGCGGAATTTCCTGCTGCAGGCAGAGCAGTTCCGCGTGGGTCTTGCTGGTGACCGGAATGATTTCCGCGAGCGACTGTCTGGAAAGCCTTGCCGCCAGCGCATCGGCCGGTTTGGCCGAATAGCTGTGATGGTCGAGCAGCGTGCCATCCAGATCGGTGAATATCACAGGGTAGACGGGTCGCTTTGTCATGACCGTGATATAGCATTCCGGCCTGAACCGGAAAGCGCTAATCTGGAGAAGCTTTCAGTCTGCCATCAAACCGCCGCCAGAGCCTGGTCAAAATCGGCGATCAGATCGTCCGGGTCCTCGACACCGATCGAAATGCGCACCAGATTGTCGGTGATGCCGAGCGCGGCGCGGCGTTCGTCGGGGACCGAGATATGGGTCATCGCGGCTGGCAGACTGGCCAGCGTTTCGGTGCCGCCGAGACTCACCGCCAGCTTGGCGATCTTCATTGTATCGAGGAAGCGGAAGGCCTCTGCTTCGCCGCCCTTGATGAACACCGAGAAGGTTGATCCGGCGCCGCTGCAATGACGGTCGTAAATATCCTGCTGGCGCGCGTCCGCGATGAAACCGAGATAGCCGAGGCCTTCGACCTTGGGGTGGTCGCGCAGGAAGGCGCAGACCTTTTCGGCATTTTCTCCGGCCCGGGTCATCCGCAATTCCAGCGTCTCGAGGCTGCGCATCAGCATCCATGCGGTATTGGGATCGCAGATCGTGCCAATGGTGTTCCGGATCGCGCGGATCGGGTCCATATGGGCCTTGCTGCCGAGCACGCCACCGGCAACCAGATCGCTGTGGCCGCCGACATATTTGGTCAGGCTGTAGATGACGATATCCGCACCATGTTTGAGCGGCTGCTGCCAGAGCGGGCCGAGAAAGGTGTTGTCGATGGCGATCGGTGGCGCGCCGTCGGCGCCGAAGACCTGCTCGCGCGCGTCGGCAACGCCTTCGATATCGACCAGAGCGTTGGTCGGGTTGGCCGGGCTTTCGAGATAGATGATCGCGACCTTGCCGCCATTGGCCGCGGCCTGCTGCTTGGCCTGCTCGAGCATCACGGCAACTTCGGACGGAGCAGCGCCAGCCGGGAAATCTAGGAAGGTTACGCCGAAACGACCGAGGATCTTGTTGATCAATGTCTCGGTCGCGGCATAGAGCGGTCCGCTGTGGACAACGACATCGCCCTGGTTGACATTGGCCAGCAACACGGTCGAAATGGCCGACATGCCGCTGGAAAATACCAGCGCATCCTCGGCCTCGTCCCAGATGCTCAGCCGGTCCTCCAGGATTTCCTGGTTGGGGCCGTTGAAGCGCGAATAGACGAGTCCGTCCGAACCGCCGGGACGCTTGCCGGTGATCCCCTCGAAGAAGCGCTTGCCGGCCGCGGCATTTTCAAAGGCAAAGGTCGAGGTGAGAAAAATCGGCGGTTTGAGCGCGCCTTCGGACAGTTCCGGATCATAGCCGTGCCCCATCATCAGGGTCGCCGGTTTCAGCTTGCGGCCGCCGATTTTCTCGATCGGTGCCTTGGGCATGCGGCGCGTGACCGGGACGGCTGCGTTGGGATCTTCTTGCTTGGCCATATTCTGTCTCTCCACATCAATATATTTGCATGAAGTCTTGCCCGAAAATCTAACTGGTTACAATGGAAACCATCCAGATGCAGCCGATTATGATCGGGATGCCGGCAAGGTCGAGCAGCAGCCCCGATTTCAGCATTTTCGGCAGTTCGATATGGCCGGTCGACCAGGCAATCGCATTGGGACCGGTCCCGCTGGGCAGCATGAAGCCCCAGCTTGCCGCCATCGCGGCGGGGACGGCGAGCAACACCGGATCGACCCCGGTGGCAAGGATCAGGCTGGCGACCACCGGCATGATGCCGCTGGCGGTGGCGACATTGGAGGCAAATTCGGTGACCAGGATGACCAGCGCGACCAGCGCGATGGCGATGACCAGCACCGGCACCGACCGCAGCGGCTCAAGCGCGCCGCCGAGCCAATCCGCCAGTCCGGATTCGATAATCCCGGCCGCCAGCGCGAGGCCGCCGCCGAACAGCATGATCACGCCCCATGGCGCCTTGTCGGCTTCGTTCCAGTTGAGCAGCCGCCGCCCGGTGCCATCGGGCAGGGAGAACAGGAGCAGGCCGCCAAGAATCGCAATACTGCCATCGTGCAGCGCGCTGTCGGGAAAGAGCGTCTTGATCTGCGGCAAGAACAGCCAGCCGAGCACGACAATCGCGACGACCGGGACGAGGCGTTTTTCCGGCACGCTCCACGGCCCCGGCGAGCCGATCGCCAGCTTTGCTTTTACACCATCAAAACTGTGCTGCCCGACCTTTTGGACGGCTATCAGGATAGCGGCGAGAACAGGAATGCCGATAATCACGATCGGGATGCCGAATTTCAGCCAGCTGAGAAAATTGAGATTCATGCCCAAAGTCTTGTTGATCAGGCCGGCGGCAATCGCATTGGTCGGGCTGCCGACCAATGTGCCGAGCCCGCCGATCGAGGCGGCAAAGGCCACGCCCATGATCAGGGCTCCGGCAAAACCGTCGGTCTCGCCATCCTTGACCCCGCCCGCGACCAATACCGCCAGCGCTATCGGGATCATGATCAGGGTCGAGGAGGTGTTGGAAATCAGCATGCTGAGCAGTGCGGTGGCTATCATGAAGGCGAATAATATGCCCCAGGCGGTCTTGCCCGACAGGCCGATAATCGCCAGCGCCAGACGCTTGTGCAGGCCGACCCGTTCGATCGCCAGCGCCAGAAAAGCGCCGCCGAGGATGAGGAAAAGGATGGGCGAATAATATTGGCTGGCGGTTTCGTTGACCGACATGACATCCATTGTCGGCAGCGCCAGAAACGGCAGCAACGCGGTGGCGGTCAGCGGGATCGCCTGGGTCATCCACCAGGTCGCCATCAGCAGGGTCAGCGCGGCGACATGCCAGGCGGGCGTCGACATGGCTTCCGGAGCCGGAACCAGCAGCATGATGACAAATCCGGCAAGTCCTGCCCATAGACCGATGCGTTGTGCGTTCATGCCCTCTCCCGTTCCCCTGTTCTGCTGGTCTCTGCTGGCGTGCAAACCGGCCGGTCTTTCCTAGAGGCCAGATTGGTTTGGGCCCCAGCCTTCGCTGGGGTGACGGCGGAAATCAATATTATTCCGCAAGCCCGATCAGCGAAATCTGCCTGCCATAGCCCGCTTCCGCGCGATGGCAGGAGCGGCGATAGCTGAAGTAACGGTCTTCGTTGGCATAGGTGTCGAGGCCGAGTTTATCGATCTTGGCGATGCCTTCCCGGCCAAGTCGGGCGGCGACATATTCTTCAATATCGAACTGGAAATGGTCCGGCCTGCCTGCCGCGAAAAAGCGGTCATTGGTTGAATCAGCATCTACAAAACGCGAGCGGAAGGCTGCGTCAACTTCATAGCTGGCCTGCGCGATGCAGGGGCCGATGGCGCAGGCGATATTGTCGCGGTCAGCACCGAGCTTTTCCATCGCGCCAATCACATTGTCGGTGACACCGGCCAGCGCGCCCTTCCAGCCGGCGTGGGCAGCACCGATGACACGGGCCCTTGCATCGTAAAACAGCACCGGCACGCAGTCGGCGGTTAAAATGCCGAGCAAATGATTGGGCCTATCCGTCACCATCGCATCGGCTTTTGGCCGCTGGTCGAGCGGGAGAGGTCCGGTCACGGTCACGACCTCGGCGCTGTGGATCTGGTGCACGGTCACCAGTTCGCTCCCCGGGAGCACGCCTTCGGTTGCCAGCCGCCGGTTGGCCATGATCGCTTCGCGGTCATCATCGCTGCCGAGACCGATATTCAGCCCGGCGTAGATACCTTCCGAAACACCCCCTGCCCGGCCGAGAAAGCCATGGGCAGCGCCACCCAGCAGGGAAGACGTGCTGATATCAAGCAAGGCTTTTGTGGACCTGTTCGGATACGTCTTTCGACAATTCCGGCTGTGCGGCAATCTTCTCGAGCGCCAGCCGCATCAGTTCCGACCGTTCGCGTTCGTAGCGCCGCCAGCGTCCGAGCTGCGGGATGAAGCGCGCCGCCGTCTGCGGATTCTGCTTATCCAGCGCGATCACCATATCGGCGATCATCTGGTAGCCCTTGCCCGACAGATCGTGGAACCGGACCTGATTGCCGGTAAATGCACCGTACAGCGCGCGAACGCGGTTGGGATTGGACAGGGTGAAGTCAGGATGCCGCGACAGGCTGTCGATCCGTTTCACCGTATCCGGACGCAGCGACATGGCCTGCAGGCTGAACCATTTGTCGAGAACCAGCGGATTGCTTTTGAATTTCGCGTAGAAATCGTCAAAGGCGATCGTGCGTTCTTCCGCCTCGAGATGCGACAGGACCGCCAGCGCGCCCTGCATCGCGGTCATATTGTCCGCCTCGCGATATTGTTCGAACGCGAGCTCGGCGGCGTCGTCGGTATAGGATGCAGCCAGATAGCCCAGCGTCACATTGCGCAATTTGCGGTTCGCCCGCGCTTCGGCATCAAGCGAGAATTCACCCGGCCAGCAGCTTTTGTAAAGCTTGCGGAACTGTTTTTCGAACTGCACCGCAATCTTGCCGCGCAATTTCTCGCGTTCGTCATGGATCGCCTGCGGATCGACTTCGACCATCTGGTCGCCCAGAAAGGCTTCGCTGGGCAGCACCAGCAATTCGGCGAGGAAGGCGGGGTCAATCTCTTTATCCCCGAGTATTTTCGCCACCGCATGCAGGATGATATCGCGGTCGACCGGCGTGCCCAGAACCTTGGCGGTCAGATAACCGGTCATCAGTCTTTGCACCGCTTCGAACCGGGCAAAAGGATCGTCATCATGGGCGGACAGAAATGCCAGCTGCTCAGCGGTCTGGCTGCTTTCAAGGATGATCGGCGCGGAAAAGCCGCGGTTGATCGACAGGACCGGATGGTCCCTGTAGCCCTCGAGGACGAAGCTCTTTTCGGTCTGGTCGAGCAGCAGCAATTGTTCCCCTTGATGGGCACCGGTTTCCGGGTCCAGCAAGGCAGTCTTGAGCGGAATGACCAGCTCTGACGATTTCGGCTTCTCGCCATTTTGCGCGATTTTCTGGCTGAGATGAACGGTCGCGGTTCCGGTTTGCGGATCGTGTGACAGATTGGCAGTCACCCGTGGCGTGCCTGGCGTTTCATACCAGTTGCGGAATTGCTTGAGATCAATCTCGCCGCCGTCTTCCATCGCGGTGACAAAATCCTCGCAAGTGGCGGCCTCGCCGTCGTGCCGGTCGAAATAGAGATCGGTGCCTTTGCGAAAACTCTCCGCCCCCATCAGCGTGTTCATCATCCGGATGACTTCCGCGCCCTTGTTATAAATGGTCGCAGTGTAGAAATTGGAGATTTCCTGATAGCTTTCCGGCCGGATCGGATGGGCCAGCGGGCCGGCATCCTCAGGGAACTGCGCCGCGCGCAAAATTCGCACATCCTCGATCCGTTTCAGCGCCGCCGAACCCATATCGGCAGAGAAGCTCTGGTCGCGGTAGACGGTGAAGCCTTCCTTCAGACTGAGCTGGAACCAGTCGCGGCAGGTGACGCGGTTTCCGGACCAGTTGTGGAAATATTCATGCGCGACGACGCCTTCGATACCATCGAAATCGGCGTCGGTGGCGACTTCGGGATCGGCGAGAATATAGCGGGAGTTGAAGATATTCAGCCCCTTGTTCTCCATCGCCCCCATGTTGAAATCGCTGACCGCAACGATGTTGAACAGGCCGAGATCATATTCGCGGCCGTAGGTTTCCTCGTCCCAGCGCATCGAATCCTTGAGCGCCTTCATCGCATGGCCGGTGCGATCGAGATCGCCGTCGCGGACCCAGATGTTGAGCTCGACCGGCTTGCCCGAACGGGTGGTGAAGCTGTCATTATTGGCCACGAGATCACCCGCGACCAAGGCAAAGAGATAGCTCGGCTTCGGCCAGGGATCATTCCACTGCACCCAGTGGCGGCCGTTCTCGCCGTCGCCTTCCGCAACCTTGTCGCCATTGCACAGCAGCACCGGGAATTTCGCCTTGTCGGCCTCCATCCGCACCTGATAGCGGCTCAGCACATCGGGGCGGTCGGGCGCGAAGGTGATCCGGCGAAAACCCTCTGCCTCGCATTGGGTGCACAGCATATCATTGGAAGCGTAGAGCCCCATAAGCTGGGTGTTGGTCGACGGGTCGAGCTCGACCTCGATCTCGACGCTATGGGATGCACCGTTCAATGGCAGGACCAGATCGCCCTCGACCAATGTCCAGTCGGTGCGGGCTTCGCCGTCGACCTTTACCGATGTCGGGCTGATGTCGTCGCCCTGCAGAACGAGCGGCTCGTCCGCCTTTGCGCTTTTCGAGCGCCGGACGTCCAGCTTCGAGCGCACCACGGTCCGCTCGAGATCAAGCTGGAAATCCAGTTCGACCTCCGGAATGAACCAGGCCGGTGGCCGGTAATCCTCGCGACGGATGGTGGCCGGATCCTTGGGAGCTGGCGCGGCATCGGCCATTTCGTCATTCGGTGCTTTTTGAATATCTAACATGGGCTTGCCATAAGAGCCATTTGCACCCCGCGCAATTGCGTTTATGGCTGGAGCAAAAGGGAGTGGGTCATGTCGAGATTATTGCTGTTCGTTATAGCCGCCATGTTGATCGCCGGTCTGCCAACGGAAATGCTGTTCGCGCAATCCGGCAGCGCGGCGTTTGACGTCGAACAGGCCAGCCGCGCCTATATTGATACGTTGCAGGGCGCAGATCTGGAGAAATCCAACAGCTATTTCGAAGGCGGCTATTGGCTGATCCTGTGGGGCGCCTTGGTCGGCATATTGGTCGACTTTCTGATCCTGCAGTCGCGCCTGTCCGCTCGCTTCCGGGACTGGGCCGAACGGGTAACCAGCCGCAAATGGCTGCAGCCCGCGCTCTATGCCCTGCCCTATATCATCGTCGGATTTCTGATCGCTCTGCCCTGGACCATTTACACCGATTTTTTCCGGGAACAGCAATATGATCTGATGAGCCTGGATTTTGGTAGCTGGTTCGGCGAGCAGATGGTTGGTCTCGTGATATCGTTGATCATGTTCCCGCTGCTGGTCATGGCCATTTTCGCGGTGATCCGGCGCGCGCCGAAAACATGGTGGATCTGGGGAACCGGCGTGATTGCCATCTTCCTGTTCATCGGCATGATGCTCGGGCCGATCTTCATTTCGCCGCTGTTCAACGAATATAACGAGATGGCAGAGGGACCGATGCGCGACAAGATTGTCGCGATGGCAGCGGAATATGATATTCCGGCCGAAAATATCTATGTTTTCGACCAGTCCAAACAGCACAAACGGATATCGGCCAATGTCTCCGGCATCGGACCGACGATCCGGATTTCGCTAAATGACAATCTGCTCGAGCGCACCGATCCGGACGAAGTCGCGGCGGTGATGGGCCACGAACTCGGCCATTATGTTCTGGGCCATATCTGGCGGACGGTGTTCATCCTGTCGCTTATCATGGCCGTCGGATTGTTCGTTACGGCGCTCGTCGCGCCGCGACTGATCGAGCGCCACGGCGGGAAATGGGGCGTGCGCAGCATATCCGATCCTGCCGCGATTCCGTTGCTCAGCCTCATCCTGACTGCCTATTTCTTCGCCGCGACGCCAGCGCTTAACAGCTTGGTCAGAATCACCGAAAGCGAAGCTGACCAATTCGGGCTTGATACGGCCAGAGAACCGGACGGTTTTGCCAAGGTCGCCATGCGCCTGTCGGAATATCGCAAAATCGAACCGGGACCGGTGGAAGAAATGCTGTTCTTCGATCACCCCTCCGGCGCCACACGTGTGCGCATGGCGATGCAGTGGAAGGCCGACAATGTCGCAAATCCGGTGATACAGAATCCAGGCAAGCTGGAGAAGGAATAGACTGTGACCGGCCGCATGCTGATCTTCGGGATGGGCTATACCGCTTTGCGGCTAGCCGAGCGGCTGCGCGGCGAGGGCTGGACCGTGACCGGCACCCGTCGCGAAGCGCAAGACGGCTGCATTGCTTTTGATGACGAGACTTCGGTTCTTGCGGCGCTGGCGGAGGCGACGCATGTCCTTTCCTCGGTCCCGCCTGCGAAGGACGACAGTGAACCGGTGCTCGACCATTACGGGGAGGCGATCCGCGCGGCATCGCTGCAATGGAGCGGCTATCTCTCCGCGACCGGCGTTTATGGCGATGTCGATGGTGCCTGGGTGGACGAAAGCGCGCCAATCGGCTCGGGTCGCCGCAAGGCGCGCAGCGAGGCCGACCAGCGCTGGCAGAAATTGCGCAGCGATATCCACGTTTTCCGGCTGCCCGGCATATATGGCCCGGGCCGCAGCCCGCTCACCCGGGTCCGAGACGACAGGGCCAGGCGGGTGGACATGCCCGGACAGGTGTTCAGCCGCATCCATGTCGAGGATATTGTCTCGGCGGTAATCGCATCATTCGATGGCCCGGCGGGCGTCTATAATATTTCCGATGATCTGCCCGCTCCGCAGCACCAGGTGGTCGCCCATGCCGCGCGGCTTTTGGGCATGGATGTCCCGCCCTTGCTGTCGCTGGAGGACGCCAATCTGTCGAAAGCCGCGCTGGGCTTTTACGAAGAGAACCGGCGCATTGCCAATGGCAAGGCGAAGCGGATGCTCAACTGGGAGCCGCGATATCCGGATTACAAAGCAGGGCTGCAGTCGCTGCTCGACTGACCATCAGGCCGATATACGCGGGGTTTTCGGCTTGCGCGCCCGCAGTGCTACAATCAATCCCAGCATCGCCAGAACGGCACCGCCAGCCGGCAACCAGGTCCAGACATAATCCTCGAAGATCGTCGACAATATCATCGCCACCACCGGCACCAATACGCTGGAATAGGCCGCCTTGCCCGGTCCGATTTCGCGGATCATCGAGAAATAGAGCGGGAAGGTCACCACCGAACCGATCACGCCGAGATAGACAATCCCGCCCCAATAGGCCGCGCGCGTTTCATAGACCGGCGGACCGACGGTGACCCAGGACAGCACGATGTTGATCAGCGCCCCGAACAGCATCGCCCAGGCGAGAACGGTGATGATCGGATAGGATTTCAGCCGCTGCCCCGCCTGCATCACGTTCGCGATCGAGGCCGACATGATCCCGCCGAAGGCCAGCGCCGCGCCGATCAGCACCTGTTCGAGACTGGCCGGAGATGCGCGATATTCGTGCCAGAACAGCATCGCGATGCCGACAGCGGCAATGGCAGAGCCCCCGAGGAAGGCGCCGGATATCTTGTGGCCCAGAAAGATACGGCCCATCAGCGCGTTGGGGACCATAAGCAGCGCGAACAGCACCGCGACAAGACCCGAGGTGATGAACAATTCGGCGTTATAGACAAAATTGAAATTGAACGAGAATTGGAAGAGCCCGAGAATGAGCGCGAACAGATAGCCTGTGCGATCAAGCCGGAAGGACAGGCGTTTATAGGCGACCAGCACAAACATGGCGGCGGCGGCGATGATGAACCGGTAGCTCACCGACCAGCTGGGCGGCACCGTCGAAATCTGGTCCTTGATCACCAGCCAGGTAGACCCCCAGATCAGCGAGACCAGCAGGAACGGGATCAATATGCGGGGAGTAAGCAGGCTTGGCTCGCTCTCTTCACCGGCGTTCATAAGGATGCAATCGCCTCGGCCAGCGGACGGATATCCTCGACGCTCTGGTTCCAGCTGGTCACCAGCCGCGCCTGTCCCGCGCCCCAGTCGTAGAAATCGAACCCGATGCTCCGCAAATGCGCCGCTTCATCGGTCGACAATCTGATGAAGACCTCGTTCGCCTCGACCGGATAGAGCAACCGGTCGCGAGCGGCCTTGGCAATGATCTGGGCGCCAGCATTGGCGGCACGCGCATTGTCGAGCCACAGGTCGTCCTCGAGCATCGCCAGTATCTGCGCGGCGAGGAACCGGCCCTTGGACTGCAAATGGCCTGCCCGCTTGCGGCGATAATGGGTGTCGGCGGCCAGCTCACGATCAAAGAATATTAGCGCCTCGGCGCTCATCCCGCCATTTTTGACAAAGCCGAAACTCAGCGCGTCGACTCCGGCTTGCCAGGTCAGTTCGGCGGGCGAGCAGCCGAGCGTCGCCACCGCATTGGCAAAGCGCGCGCCGTCCATGTGCAGGCCGAGCCCGCGCGCCTTGCAGACTTCGGCAAGTCCGGCGACTTCGTGCGGATGGTAGACCATGCCATATTCGCTGGCATTGGTGATCGACACCGCGGCGGGCTGAACCTGATGGACATCGTCGCGGATCGCCGCGCAACAAGCCTCGACGCTTTCGGGAGACAATTTTGCGCCCTGGCCGTCGAGCAGCATCAGCTTTGCGCCGCCAGTATAGAAACCGGGCGCACCCGCCTCATCCTGCTCGATATGGGCTTCGCGATGGCAGATCACGCCCTTATGCGGCTGGCACATCGCGGCGAGCGCCAGTGAATTGGCCGCCGTCCCGGTCGCCACCCACATCGCCTCGACCTCGGTCTCGAACAGATCGGAAAAAGCCCCGTTGAGCCGCGCGCTAAGACCATCGCCATCATAGGCCGTGTCCTGTCCATTGGCTTCGACCAGCGATTCCAGCAACTTGGGGTGCACAGACGCGGCATTGTCAGAGAAAAATCGCATGTGCAGCGCATGGCTCACGGCCTCTGGCGCGTCAAGACAGGATGATCGATGACCAGACAGGTTGCGCTTTCCCTGGCCCTCGGGATTGCAGGCCCGCCACCTCCGGGTTCAGGAAAAATCCGCTTTGGCGGCGAGGGTTCGCTGGAACACGGTGACCACGCACATCGCCGAGTATATGGCGGCGATGATGGTGAAATATTGGGGCATCAGGCACATCAGGACAAAGGCGGTGATCGTCTCCGTGCCTTCGGCGAGGCCGCTATTGTAGAAGAAGCTCTTCTTGCCGTGCGCCTCGGTCTCCCGCCCCTGTTTGGCCGCCATCACCGCATAGGCGAGAAAGCTTATCCCGGTCAGGGTGAAGCTGCCGACCAGTATCAGCGCGAACGGAAGATTGGCGGACGCGGCGAAACCGAAGCCGATCGGCACCGCAATATAGAAAGCAAAATCGCTGACGATATCGAGATAGCCGCCGAAATCGGTCTGTCTTGTAGCCCGGGCGATCGCGCCGTCGAGCCCGTCGAACAGGCGACTGAACAGGAGCAGAGCCAGACCGATCAGATAATGCTGATATCCGATCGCCACGCCCGCTGCGATGCCGACCGCGCCGCCGGCCAGCGTTACCTGATTGGCGGTCAGGCCGATCCGCGCCAGCCGGGCGCCCAGCGCGTCGAGCGGGGGATCGATGATCGGACGGAGACGGGAATCAAGCATGGACTATCCTCGTCGATTGCGCACCGTCAGGCAAGGGTGACCAGTCCGATCACCGCTCCGGTCATCGCGGTGGCACAATTGCCGGCGATCCAGCTTTTCACGCCCAGCCCCGCGACCTCGGCCCGGCGCGAGGGCGCGAGCGTTCCGATGGTCGAGACCAGCAAGCCGACGCTGGCAAGATTGGCAAAACCGCAAAGCGCGTAGACGACGATCAACTGGCTGCGCGGATCGAAGGTCCCCTCGGGGATCGCCGCCAGATCGAGATAGGCGACATATTCGTTGAGGATCGTTTTTGTCCCCATCAGCGCGCCGGCCGCAGGCGCCTGATCCCAGGGCACGCCGAGCGTCCACATCAGCGGCGCGAACAGCCAGCCGAAGGCGCGCTTGATCGTCACCGCCTGACCGTCGACATAAGGCAAAATCGTCAATATCTGGTCGGCCAGCGCGACCAGCGCAAACACCACCAGGATGATCCCGATAACCGCCAGAAACACCTGCACGCCTTCCATCGTTCCGCGCACAAGCGCGTCGATGCTGCCGTCATATTTCAGCCCCGGCTGCTCCTCGCTCGCTTCGGTCTCCCCGTTGCCCGGCACCATCAGGCGAGCCACCAGTATCGCGGCTGGCAGGGAGATCAACGATGCGGAGATCATATGACCGACCGCGTTGGGAACCGCCTGCGACAGGGTCGAAGCGTAGAGGATCAGGATGGCGCCCGATATGGTTGCCATCGGCAGCACCATCACCATGAACAGTTCGCCCCGGCTCATTTTTTCGAAATAGGCGCGCAGCACCAGTGGAGATTCTACCACGCCGAGGAAAATATTGGCGCCGCCGCCGAGACCAACCACGCCGCTCACCCCCATGGTCTTGCGCAGCGCCCAGGACAGGCCCCGCACGATCCACGCGAGCACGCCCCAGTGCCACAGCAGGGCCGAGAGCGCCGAGAATACAATCACCAGCGGCAATATCTGAAAGGCAATGATCAAAGGCGGCTGCGCGCCCTCTTTCAACACGAAGGGCAATTCCGCCCCGCCGGCATAGCCGAACATATAGGATGATCCGACCAGTGTCGCTTTTTCAATCGCCATCACGCCCTGGTTGGCGAGGCCGATGATTTCCCAGACGAACGGCACCCGGACAATGACCAGCGCGATGGTCAGTTGGAGCAGCAATGCCCCGCCGATCCATTTCCAGCTTGGCCGGTCCTGACGATTTTCCGAGATGGCCCAGGCGAACAACAGGATCAGCGTCAGGCCGATCAGTCCCTGCCCCTGCTGCAGGAAATCGATCATCCGCGCATCCAGCTGTGATAGCGCTCGACCCAGCGCAGCAGGCCTTCCGGCGCATGCGCCCGCTTCCACTCGCCCGCCGCATATTTATTGGCTTCCGCCATCGTCGGATAAGTGTGGATCGTACCCAATATCTTGTTGAGGCCGAGCTTGTATTTCATCGCCAGCACATATTCGGCGAGCAATTCGCCCGCATGGTCCCCGACGATGGTCACCCCGAGAATCCTGTCCTTGCCCGGCGGGGTCAGCACTTTGACAAAACCCTGCGTCGCGCTTTCGGCTATCGCCCGGTCGAGTTCGTGCATCTGGTATGTCGTCACCTCGTGAGCGATATCCTGCTCTTTGGCTTCCTGTTCGTTGAGACCGACGCGAGCAATTTCCGGATCGATGAAAGTCGTCCAGGGAATGACGCGATAGTCGGCCTTGAACGTCTTGAATTTCCCAAACAGCGCGTTGACCGAGGCATACCAGGCCTGATGCGACGCGACATGGGTGAACTGATAGGGTCCGGCAACATCGCCCGCTGCGAATATATTGGGATAGGAGGTGGCGAGAAGATCATCGGTGACGATGGTCCGCCCGGTCTCGATGCCGAGCTCTTCCAGTCCGAAGCCGGAGAGCCGCGCCGAGCGACCGACGGCGATAACCAGAGCGTCAAAAGCGATCGCCTGTTCCTTGCCATCTGCGCTGACGATCAGCCGTTTTTCGCCATCCACCACTTCACAGCGGACCGCGTCATGACCGGTTCGGACAATGACGCCGGAACCTTCCTGAGCGGCCTGCGCAAGAGCGGAAACATCTTCATCCTCGCGGCCCAGCAGACGGTCTTCCCGCTCGACCTGGGTTACTTCTGCGCCGAGACGCGCGAAAGCCTGGCTCAGCTCGCAGCCGATCGGACCGCCGCCGAGAATGATCATCCGTTTGGGAATATCATCGAGCTTCGCAAATTCTTCCCAGAGCGTATCGCTGGTGACATAGCCGACTGCATCGAGACCGGGCAGCGGCGGAACGAAGGGCGCTCCGCCGGTGGCGACGATGATCGAGCGGGTGGTCAGCCGCTGGGTCTCGCCATCGTTGCGCTTGATCTCGACCGTCCACGGATCGATGATTTTGGCATAGCCTTTGACCACATCGACACCCAAATCGGTATAGCGCTCGACACTGTCATGCGGGGCGATGTCCGCGATCACGTTGTGAATACGCTGCATCACCGCCTTGAAACTATATTGCGGGTCGGTCTTCTGCAGTCCGTAGGCATCGGCCTGGCGCATCTGCTGCGCAACTTTCGCGCTCTTGATCAGCGCCTTGCTGGGCACGCAGCCATAGTTGAGGCAATCACCGCCCATCTCGCCGGCTTCAACGAGGGTCACCTTGGCTTTGACGGTCGCGGCAATATAGGAAGAAACCAATCCGGCGGCACCGGCCCCGATCACCACCAGATTGCGGTCATATTTCTTCGGCTTGCTATAGCCGGCATAGACTTTCCGGCGCTTGATCCGGGCCACGATCCACTTGCCGATCCACGGCGTCACACCGAGCGCGGCGAAGGACAACAGCAGGCCCGGCGAACCGATATCGCTGACTTCATCGATATTGGCGAGCTGGGTACCGGCGTTGACGTAAACCAGTGTTCCGAGCAGCATACCGATCTGGCTGACGATATAAAAGGTGCGGGCCTTGATCGCCGTCAGGCCCATCAGCAGGTTGATCAGGAAAAACGGGAATACGGGAACCAGACGGAGGGTCAGCAGATAGAAGGGACCATCTTTTTCGACACCGCGATCAATCGCCTTCAACCGGTCGCCGAAGCGGGTCTTGACCGCGTCGCGAAAAAGATAGCGTGACGAGAGAAAGGCGATGGTTGCGCCAATAGAGGAAGCGAAGGAAACAATGATCGTGCCGACAACGACGCCGAACAGCGCACCCGCTGCCAGCGTCAGGATCAGCGCGCCGGGCAAGGAGGCCGCCGTCGTCACCACATAGACGAGAAAGAAGATCGCGATGATCAGAAAGGGCGCGGCCCTATATTGCTCGTCAAAAGCGGCCTGCTGTTCCTTGAGATTGGCCAGTGTCAGTTGCGAACCGAGATCAAAATAGAAGAAGCTCGCCACGGCCATGGCAAAAAGGATGAGGATCAATATTTTTTTCATCAGGAACTTTCTGCCCGACGGGGCTCCGGTGCAATGGCAGCAATCTATAATTCTTCCTATATGGAGCTTCTAACCGCTTGGGAACCCGCCGATTTTAGAGGGTCATGAAGAATTTCTTTTGTAACCATAGCCCGCTTTCGAACGATAGCGATCATGGAATGGAAGCGTGAGGCTCCACCATAGCTCGTTCGGATGATCGGACTGATATTCGTCGAGACCGATGAGGACATCGTCATGACCAGCGGCCGGTTGTGCCGTGTAGGTGCCGAACAGCCGATCCCACAAGGCGATGCTGAACCCGAAATTGCTGTCGGTTTCCGTCTTCACGGTCGAATGGTGCACGCGGTGCATGTCGGGCGTCACCACAAACAGCCGCAAAACCCTGTCGACCGACAGCGGCAGGCGCAAATTTGCGTGGTTGAACATCGCGAAGAGGTTGAGCAGCAAGGCGAAAACGAACACCGCCAGCACCGACGGACCGAGCAGCAAGACCAGTGCGCTTTTGTAGAGCATGGACAGGATGATCTCGACCGGATGAAAGCGCACCGCCGTCGTCACGTCGATATCCCGATCTGCGTGATGAACCTTGTGCAGCGCCCACAGCAGCGGGATCTTGTGGCTGATCACATGCTGCGCGTAGATCGCCAGATCGAAGATGACCAGAGCGAGCAGAAATTCCAGCCAGCCCGGCAGACTGGTCCAGTTGAACAGGCCGATGCCGTTTTCCGCCGCATAGCTGGCAGCGGCAATTGCGACTACCGGGCCCATCAACCTGAGCGCCACGCTGTCGACGATGATGATGGCGATATTGGTCAGCCAGCGCTTGCCGCGCGGCATCGAGCGTTTTTTCCGCGGGAAGACCGCTTCGAGCCCGACCAGCAGGACGAACAGGAGAACAGACAGAGCCAGGCCATATTGGGCAAGATCATCGATCATCAAGAATGTTTCTGCTGCGCCATAGAGGGACCTTCCGGATAGCGGCTATAAATTGAGGACACGTTTGGCGATTATGTTGCGCTGGATCTCGTTGGTCCCGCCATAGATGCTCTGCGCGCGGGTGCCGAAATAGCTGGCAACGCCGGGAGCGGCAAAGGCGGAATCCCCCGTCCAGTCCGGGCTGACACTGTCATCGAACTTGCGGTTTCCGTGCTCGGCAGCGGCTTCCAGAAACAGGGTCGTGATGTCCTGCGCCAGATCGGTCGCCATGATTTTCAGGATCGAGGCCTCGTCGCCCGGAGAACCGCCGTCCCGCACCGTCGTCAGCACACGCAGCACGGTGATCTCCAGCGCGTCGAGCCGCGTTTCCGCTTCGCACAACCGGCTGGCGAAGAAACTGTCGTCGATCAGCCGCTGGTTTCCGCCTGTCGGGATTTGCGATGCGATTTTCCGCACGTCGGCCAGTTGCTTACGCTTGCCGCCGATCCGCGCATAAGATGTCCGCTCGTTACCGAGCAGATATTGCGAATAGGACCAGCCCTTGCCCTCCTCGCCGATGCGGTTGGAGACCGGGACCCGGACATCGACAAATTCGCACTGGCTGAGATAATATTTGCCGTCGATGGTGATGATCGGTTTGACCGTGACGCCCGGCTGGTCGAGCTTGCAGCAGATAAAGGTGATGCCGGCCTGTTTTTTCTCTTCGCGCGATGTCCGGGTCAACAGGAATATCCAGTCGGCATGCTGGGCCGCAGATGTCCATATCTTGGTGCCGTTGAGTATATATTCGTCCCCGTCCCGCACTGCGGAAAATTGCAGCGACGCCAGATCGGAACCCGCCTCGGGTTCGCTATAGCCCTGCGCCCAGCCGACCGAGCCGTCCCGCAATCCGGGCAGCCATTTGTCTTTCTGGGCGTCGGTGCCGAATGTGAAGATCACCGGCCCGACATAGATGACGCCCATTGGCGTGACCGTCGGCGCACCTGCCTTCTCGAGTTCCTCGTCAAAAATATACTGCTCTTCGATCGACCAGCCCGGGCCGCCAAATTCTTCCGGCCACGCGCTCGCCAGCCAGCCCTTTTCGCCCAGCGCCATCTCGGCGCGCCGGACTTCGGCGGTGGTCAGGCTCGCGCCGGTGGCGGTTTTCGCCAATATATCCTGCGGATATTCATCGGCAAAATAGGCCCGCATCTTCTCGCGGAAAGACTGCAGTTCAGGATCATGGCTCAATTTCATGGCGGTCCGGTCTTTCTACCTTGGCGTGAGTCGATGCTGGGTCTCACTATCACGGAATTTCTCTTTGTGGTGCATAACCCTATACGTGTCGGCACCTTGAGCAACCTTTTCCCGCGCAAGGCGTATACCGGACACCGCTGAAATTATCAGTCATTACACATGGAAACAGGCCCGGAATATAATGACTGCGCAGCTCACGAAATCCATATTGCCCGACGCGACGATGATGCAGAGCGCCGGCACACCAGCGGCAGACCGTTAATTGAGCCCCGGCCAGGAACAGCCCTCTCCCTCATCCCGGCACAGGTGGGTGCGCAATGTCGTCATCGGGATTTTCGTCGTCCTGCTTCTTGCCGTCCTGGCGCTGGGCGCTGTGCCGGCAGGCCTCCTGCGCGGCGTGGTCAGCGAGAAACTGCAGGGCGCATCGGAACGCCACGTCGAAATCGGAACGGTCAGCAGGGACAGTTTCTTTTCCTACTCTCCCGTTATCACCGTCGAAAATATCCGCGTCGCACAACCATCCTGGGCGGGCAAAGGCGATTTTCTCACATTGAAATCGATTTCGGCGCGCGTTTCCGTGCTGGATATTCTCACCGGCGCCGCAAGACCCGATCGCGTGCGAATCGACGGTCTCGACATAGTGCTCGTGCGCGACAAGAATGGCCGCAGCAACTGGCATGATGGTGATGATGACGACAGGAAGGGCAGCGCCCCGGTCCTGACCGATCTCGATATCATCAATTCCCGCTTCAGTTTAATCGATCACAAGCGCGATCTCTCGCTGTCAGGCCCGGTATCTGTCAGCAGCACAGACGGCCTGCGGGCCGAGGGCCGCGGCACGTTCCTGAAAAGCAAGGCAACGCTGCTGTTCACCGGCGGCGCGATTGCCGGGATCGATCCCGAAGCCGACTATCCGTTCAGCCTCAAGCTGCAATCACCGGCCCTGACACTGGCCGCCAAGGGCAAGATGAGTGGCGCATTGAACACCGACAATTTCACCGCATCCCTCTCCGCCCGCGCGCCGACTCTCAAGAATCTCGACCGGATTATCGAGGCAGGCCTGTTCGGGACCCAGCCGATCGACTTGCGGGCCGATATCCGCCACGATAACAATGACTGGTATATCAAGACCCTGAACGGATCGATCGGACGTTCGCGACTGTCCGGCAAAGCGACGATCCTCAAGCGCGACGGTCGCACGAGGATAGACGCCGATATAAATGCCGCCACGCTGGATTTCGATGATCTGGCCGATGATGCAGGCCGCGCACGGGCAGCGGCGCTGACGCGGCGGATCGGCCCCCGCGTCCTCCCCAATACAAGGATCAACCTGTCCAAAATGGGCCCGACTGACGGCAAACTGAACTTTACCGTCAACCGCCTGCTCTCACGCCGCGATACGGTTTTCCGCAGCCTGAAAGGAAAATTGTCGCTCGATCACAAGGTCATAAAGATCACCGGTCTCGACGTCGGCCTGAAAAGCGGGCGGATGAACGGCAGCATCCAGGTCGACCACCGCAGCGGCGCACCGAAACTGTCGACCGACCTGACGCTCAATGGTGCGTCCCTCTCCGACCTGATCGGCAACGGCGATATCGTCACCGCGACCATGCGGGGCCGGGTGAGATTATCCGGTTCCGGCGATACGTTCAGGGAGGCGCTCGAAAAAGCCGATGGCAAGGCTGCAATGGTCGCCACGCGGGGCAGCGTCCGCGCCACGGTCGCGCATGTTCTGGGCCAGAATCTCGGCGGTGCGGTCGAGGAAATCATCGGCAATCCGAAAGCGCGAGTACCGATGCGCTGTCTCGTCGCCAATTTCAGTGCGCGCAACGGCGTTTTGAGACCACAGCCACTGGCGATTGATACGGAGGTGTCGATCGGACGCGGCGAGGGACGGATCACGCTGGACGGCGAACAGATCTCCCTGGTCCTGCGCGGCGGCGCGAAGGGGAAAAGCGCGTTGCGGATTGTCGATCCGATCCGGATTTCGGGGACGCTTACTGCGCCGGACGTGTCCGTAGCAGGGCTGGGCAAGGCAGAGGACGCGGAGAAGCCGTCGCTGGGCGATGTCCTGAAGGTTGCGGGCAAATCCATCGGCAGCGCTCTGGGCATCGGCGACAGCGACGAGCAGAAAAAAGCCTTCATCCGCAAACCCAAGTCGCTGAATTGCAGCGCGGTGGTCGCGGCAGCGATGCGATAGGCCGGCAGTTCCCCTTCCCCAGTCATCTCCATTGGCTAAGCGGGCGAACGCGTAACCCACGCCACAAGGCCTCTCATCCCGGATTTCCCCGAGTAATTCTGCGGCACCAAATTTAAGGAAAAAGTGGTGCCCGAGGGCGGATTCGAACCACCGACACAGCGATTTTCAGTCGCTTGCTCTACCAACTGAGCTACTCGGGCATCTGGGCCTGCGCGATGCGCTGGCCCGGTTAGGAAGCGACGCTATAGGCGGGGGGATTGCTGCTTGTCCAGCCCAAAAATGGCGGTTTTATTATGCCCGCTCAGTCCTCGCCATCGCGGCCGGAATCACTGGCGAAATGATCGGCCAGTTGATCCGGCGAAACCGCTGGTCCGGGTATCTTGTAGCCGTCACCCAGCCATTGCAGCAGATCGCGGTCCTTGCACCCGGCGCTGCAGAAAGGCGCCCATTGCTGAGACGCCGGACCGCGGCAAACCGGGCATTTGGGCGGTTTTGAGCCGGCCATTTGCTATGCTTGTGCCAAAAGACCGGGAAACAGGCCGGTCAACAGGATTGCAGATATCACCAACGGGCAGAGCCAGCGTACCAGAAAAAGCCAGATGCGATGCAAATTGCCGTCGAGGCCGTTTTCGCTGTCAATCAACCGACGATCGGCGATCCAGCCGACGAAAATGGCGACCAGCAGCGCAGATGTTGGCAATAGAATTTTTGCGGTAAACTCGTCGATAATGCCGAACACCGGCTGGCCGGAAAAGATCATGAAATCAAACGGCTGGAAATCGGCCTGGCTGTTGAAGGAGAAGCTCGCCCAGGCACCGATCAGGAAGGCAAGCCCGCCAAGAACGATTGTCACCAGCCAGCGCGGCTTTTTGAAATAGCCGATCGCCCAACTGACGGACGCTTCCAGCAGCGCAACCGAACTTGTAAGCGCTGCAAAAAACACCATGATGAAGAATAGCAATCCGATCAGCGATCCCGCCGGCATGGTCTGGAAAGCGACCGGCAGATTGACGAACAACAGTCCAAGACCGCCCTGAACCTGTTCCTGGCCCTCCAATATGGCAGTCAGACTGGCCGGAGCCAGTGCGGCAAATGTGATCGGAAATATCGCCAGACCGGCAATAATCGCAACCGATGTATCGGCGGTGGCGATCTGGGCGGATGTTTTAGCAAGATTGATGTCCCGCGCCGCATAGGCACCATAAGTGATCATCAGCGCAGACCCCAGAGACAGCGAAAACAACGCCTGCCCGAGCGCCGATAGCTGCACCGAAGGATCCAGCAGTCGTGCCGGCTCGAAATCAAACAGGAAGTTGAGCGCCGCACCGAACGATCCGGTGAAGGCCCCGTAAATCGTAATGGCGATCAGCAACAGAAAGAAAATCGGCATCAACCAGACCGCTACCTTTTCAATGCCATTGCTTACACCGCGACCAACAGCCGCGATTGTCAGGGCCATGAAGATGGCGTGCATCGCCAGCATCTCGTTACTGTTCGCCTGCAAGGCGGGCAATATGCCCTGCACTTCATCCAGCGAACTGCCTTGCAACGCCCCTTGGGCGATATTGCCCGAACCGAGGGTGCTGGCGAAATCCCCCACGAACACGCCGATAAAATGGATAATCCAGCCCGCCAGAACGCTATAATAAGTCAGGATCAGGAAAGCGCCGAGCATTCCGATACCGGCAGCCACCGACCACCAGCTCGATGCGCGGGATTCGAGCGCGATCTTCTTCATGCTTTCAATCGCCGAGCCCTTGCCGTGGCGACCAATGAGCGTTTCGGCCAGAAGAATGGGCAAACCGATCAGCAATACGCAGAAAATATAGAATATGACAAAAGCACCACCGCCATTTGCCCCGGCTTCGGCGGGAAACCGAACCAGATTGCCAAGCCCTACGGCAGAGCCAATCGCCGCCAATACAAATGCTGTTCGCGAGGACCAACCCTCGCCACCCGGTGCTGCTGCGCCTGCCATTATCAAACTCCCCAATATTCAGGACCGGTTACGGCCTTGTTGCTTTTGTTACTAGCTGCGCATCAACATCGGGCCAAGCGGTTTTCCGGCAAAAATATGGACATGCAAATGTGCCACTTCCTGATGGCCGTGCTTGCCGATGTTAGCGAGCAGGCGATAGCCGGGCTCGACCATCCCTGCTTCGCGGGCAACATGGCCGACGGCGCGGACAAATCCGGCGATTTCCGCCTCGCTTGCGGTTGCCGAAAAATCATCCCAGCTGACATAACGCCCCTTGGGAATCACCAATATATGATCGGGGGCCTGCGGATTGATATCGTGAAAGGCGAGTACCCATTCGTCTTCGTAGACGGTCTTGTTGGGAATTTCGCCGCGCAGGATTTTCGCAAAAATATTGTCGTCATCATATGCCTGTGTCGGATCGATTGCCATCAACTTGCTCCTCTTGCCGCTTTTTCTTCCAGGCCCGACAGCCCCTCGCGGCGGGCCAGTTCTCCAGTCACATCCTCGAGCGACAGATCCATGTCGGCGAGCAGGACCATCAGGTGGAACAGCAGGTCGGCAGCCTCGCCGGTCATCGCCGCCTTGTCATCCTGGACCGCGGCAATCACCGCTTCCACCGCCTCTTCACCAAGCTTTTCAGCCATTTTGGCCCGGCCCTTGGCGCGGAGACTGGCGACATAGCTTGTATCCGGCTCGGCTTTGCGGCGCTCGCGGATCGTCCGTTCGAGAGATTCGAGAATATCGTTCATCCGCGGCGGTTTGGGCGACAGATCGCCTGTTCGTCAAGCATTAGTGGTACAAGTTTGCCCCGGCCAAAAAAAAGGACCGCCAGCCCCCCGACTGACGGTCCGCTTCCGGCCACTCCGCACCTGAAAGGCGGGCGGCTCTGGAAATGCGATTATCAGGCTTTCTTGCGACGACGGGCAACCAGGCGGCCTCCGATCAGGCCGACCAGGCAAGGCCCAGCATCATCAGGTTGGATGGTTCGGGAACCGGAGTGCCGCCGGATGACGATCCGCCCGAGGAACCGGTGCCGCCGGTCGAACTCGTCGTTCCGCCGCTACCGGATGAACCCGATGATCCTGAACTACCCCAACCCGAGCTGCCCCAGCCCGAGCTACCCCAACCGGAACTGCCCCAGCCCGAGCTGCCCCAACCGGAACTGCCCCAGCCCGAGCTGCCCCAGCCTTTGACACTTCCGCGATTGTCACTGTTCCAGGTCGCACCAGCCGGGACGGCGGCGGCAAAGGCGATTGCCGCTGCGGCAGTCCAGATTGTATATTTCACCAGTTTCATGATTCTCTTCCATTCCCGCATTAAAAAAATATCATGGGAATAGTTAAGCAAGAGCCCTGCCAGATCGCTGAAACACGCGGCTTCCGGAGAACAAGGTGGTTAACGCGATTTCGAAAAATCTGAATCTGTAAAGTGAACCGACATTAACCATCGCCTACAGGCATGAACATGCGGGAAAATATGTGGTTAAAGCCCGATCAGGCCCGGGCAGGCAGTCTGGCAGCGCGCAGCGCGGCATGGGCATCGGCTATGCTATACTGACCAAAATGGAATATCGAGGCGGCGAGCACCGCGTTGGCATGACCCTTGGTCACCCCTTCGACTAGATGGTCGAGATTGCCGACCCCGCCGCTAGCAACAACCGGAATCGATACTGCATCGGCCAGGGTGCGGGTCAGTTCGAGATCATAGCCGTCGCGGGTGCCGTCGCGGTCCATCGAGGTGACCAGCAACTCCCCTGCCCCCAGATCAGCCATGCGAACGGCATGTTCCAGAGCATCGATGCCGGTCGGGGTTCGTCCGCCATGGGTGAATATTTCCCAGCGTCCTTCGGCCACTTTCCGTGCATCAATCGAGGCAACCATGCACTGGCTGCCGAAACGGGTGGCGATGTCGCTGACCACTTCGGGCCGCGATACAGCCGCGCTGTTCACGGCGACCTTGTCCGCTCCGGCCATCAGCAAAGCGCGGGCATCGTCAGCCGTACGGACGCCGCCGCCAACCGTCACCGGCATGAAACAGACCTCGGCGGTACGCCGGACGACATCGAGGATCGTGTCGCGATTTTCATGGGATGCGGTGATATCGAGAAAGCAGAGCTCGTCGGCACCGGCGGCGTCATAAGCCTGCGCCTGCTCGACCGGATCACCAGCGTCCTGCAGGTCGACGAAATTGACGCCCTTGACCACCCGGCCATTGGCGACATCGAGACAGGGGATGACGCGGATACGGACGGTCATGAGCGGCCTGCCGTTCGTCTCGAGCGAAGTCGAGAGACGCCGACCTCCGATTTCAAGGTGTCTCGACTGCGCTCGACACGAACGGATTGAAACAGTTCAACCACGATTGGCCATCGCAATCGCCGTCGCCAGATCAAGCCGGCCATCATAAAGCGCGCGCCCGGTGATCACGCCTTCGACGCCATCCTTGGCAAATTGTGCCAGCATGTGGATATCGTCCAGACCCTTGACCCCGCCGCTGGCGATAACCGGGATATCAACGCCGCGCGCCAGATCGACTGTCGCCTCGATATTGCAGCCGGTGAGCATGCCGTCGCGGCCGACATCGGTGAACAAGATCGAGGCCACGCCCGCGTCTTCAAACCGGCGGGCAAGGTCGCGGACACTGACATCGGAAACGTCGGCCCAGCCTTCGGTGGCAACCATGCCGTCCCGCGCGTCGACAGCAACGACGATGCCGCCTTCATATTCCTTCGCCATATCCTTGACGAAATCGGGATCCTTGAGCGCAGCCGTTCCGATTACCAGCCGGGCGACGCCCAGTTCGAACCAGCGCTCGACCGTCTCGCGATTGCGAATACCGCCGCCCAGCTGGACATAGCCGGGAAAGCTCGCGACGATCGCTTCCACCGCTTCGGCGTTCTGGGGGGCTCCGGCAAAAGCGCCGTCAAGATCGACGACATGGATATGCTCGGCTCCGGCAGCGGCAAACAGGCCCGCCTGTTCCGCCGGATTATCTCCATAGACGGTGGCGCGGTCCATATCACCTTCGGCGAGGCGAACAACTTCGCCGGATTTCAGGTCAATGGCGGGAAATACGATCATTTCAGAAACTCCGTTCGTGATGAGCTTGTCGAACCACATTTGTCCGACGGAACACATCCTTCTACAGGCTCAGGACGAACGGCGTTCGGCATGGTCATGGCTTCCACTCCAGAAAACGACCCAGAAAGGCCAGTCCGTAGGCCTGGCTTTTCTCGGGGTGAAACTGCACGCCGACGATATTGTCGCTGCCAACCGCTGAAACCAACGGGCCGCCGTGATGGGTCGTCGCCAGCACATCGGATTGATCCGCAGCTTCAAAATGATAGCCGTGCAGATAATAAGCTTCGCCCGATTCGAGCAGATCATGGCCCTCGGTCGGAGTCACGTCGTTCCAGCCCATATGCGGAATTTTTATCGTGGCGTCGGACGGCTCGATCGCCCGCACCGTGCCGCCGATCCAGCCGAGGCCTGCATGTTCGCCAAATTCGATACCCTTGTCGGCGAGCATCTGCATCCCGACACAGATGCCGAGAAACGGAATGGCCTCTCCGCGGACCCGCTGATCCAGCGCGGCCACCATGCCATCGATTGCAACCAGCGCGTCGCGACAGGCACCAAAAGCGCCGACGCCGGGCAGGACGATCCGGTCCGCCCTTGCCACCAGCGCGGGGTCGGCTGTTACCGAGACATTTCCGGCACCGGCGGCCATCAGTGCATTGTGGACGCTGTGCAAATTTCCTGCGCCAAAATCTATGAGAGCGATAGTTTCAGACATGGTGCCGCTCAACCGCCGGAAGCGCTCAAATTTGAAAGCCCTCGACTATTTTCACGCGAAGCCGCGAAGGCGCGAAGATTAGCGGCAAACCGCGCCTTCTTTGCGCCTTCGCGGCGTCGCGTGACAAAAAGACTAGAAAAAGCCCGCTGGCGCGGGATGCGCATCTCAGCCACCCAATTGCCCCTTGGTCGAGGGAATCGCGTCACCCTTGCGCGGGTCGCGCTCTACCGCCTGGCGCATGGCCCGGGCGAAACCCTTGAACATGCTTTCGGCGATATGGTGGTTATTCTCGCCGTAGAGCAATTCGATATGGAGCGTTATTCCTGCGGCGTCGGCGACGCTGTGGAACCAGTGTTTGAACAGTTCGGTATCCATCTCGCCGAGCCGATCCTGGGTAAATCCGGCGTTCCAGACGAAATAGGGGCGTCCCGAAATATCGAGCGCGACCCGGCTCAATGTTTCGTCCATCGGCGAATAGGCGCTGCCGTAGCGCACGATCCCTGCCTTGTCGCCGAGCGCCTGGTTGATCGCCTGGCCCAGCGCAATCGCGCTGTCTTCGGTGGTGTGATGCTGGTCGACGTGGAGGTCGCCCTTGATCTTCATTTTCAGGTCGATCAGCGAATGGCGCGAAAATTGTTCGACCATGTGGTCGAGAAAGCCGATGCCGGTAGACACGTCAAATTGACCGGCCCCGTCGAGATTCAACTCGACAAAAATCTCGGTTTCCTTGGTATTTCGTTCGATTGTCGCTGTTCTCATGGAACCGGCCTATAAAGGGTTGGACAAATCAGGCAAGAATTTCGCGGCCTTTGGCCATGCAAAATTCATTTTACACACTTGACCCGATGCTCGGTTGCCGCCACGAAGTGCAAATGAGCGACGAAGCCCCAGATAGCCTGATTCCATATGACGAAATCGTGCAGGAAGCGCTGCGCGCGGTGGTGAGCCGGGTGCTCGGGGAAGTCGTCAGAGACGGCCTGCCCGGTGACCATCATTTCTATATCACGTTCAAGACCCGCGCGCCCGGTGTCGACATTCCCGATCATCTGATCGCCCGATTCCCCGACGAGATGACGATTGTCATCCAGAACCGCTACTGGGACCTGAAGGTTGACGAGGACCGGTTCGAAGTCGGTCTGAGCTTCAACCAGATCAGCTCGATGCTGCATATCCCGTTTGCCGCGATTACGTCTTTCGTCGATCCGGCGGTCGACTTTGCGCTGCAGTTCCACGTCGACGAGGTCGAGGGCGATGTCAACGATCACGATCCGGCCGAAAATGACGGCGATGCGGAAGCGGTCGAAACTGCTGATGACGGTTCCAACGTGGTGACGGTGGACTTCGGCAAGAAAAAGTGAGCGGCACCCGCATAGAAACCGACTCACTCGGCGAGATAGAAGTCCCCGCCGACGCCTATTGGGGCGCACAGACCCAGCGCAGCATCGAGAATTTTCCATTTCCCCGCCAGGAACGCATGCCGATCCGGCTGATCCACGGCCTCGCTGCGGTCAAGCAGGCGGCGGCGCGGGTCAATGGCATTCACGGACTGGACCCGGAGATTGCCGCCGCCATCGAAAAAGCAGCCAATGCGGTGCGGACCGGCGAATATGACAATCAATTTCCGCTGACTATCTGGCAAACCGGGTCGGGCACCCAGTCTAACATGAACGTCAACGAAGTGATAGCCGGTGTCGCCAACGAAGCGATATATGGCACAAGAGGTGGCAAATATCCGGTCCATCCCAATGATCATGTCAATCGCGGCCAATCGTCCAATGACAGCTTTCCCACCGCCATGCATATCTCCGCAGCGCTGGCGCTGGAGGTCGAGCTGTTTCCGGCGCTGGAACAGTTGCACGATGCGCTGGCCGACAAGGCGCAGCAATGGAAATCCATCGTCAAGATCGGCCGCACCCATTTGCAGGATGCGACGCCGCTGACCCTCGGGCAGGAATTTTCCGGCTATGCCGCGCAGCTGGTGGCCGCGCGCGACCGGGTCGAGGCGGTCTTGCCGCGGCTGCTGAAACTGGCGCAAGGCGGCACCGCGGTCGGAACCGGCCTCAACGCCCCTGAAAATTTCGGCGAGCATATCGCCAAGGAAATCTCCAAAATTACCGGGCTGAAATTCAACACGGCCAGCAATAAATTCGCCGAGCTGGCCGCGCATGACACGATGGTCGAATTGTCCGGTGCGCTCAACACGCTGGCGGTGTCGCTGACCAAGATCGCCAATGATATCCGCCTGCTCGGCTCGGGCCCGCGGTCAGGCCTCGGCGAGATCGATCTGCCGTCCAATGAACCGGGCAGCTCGATCATGCCCGGCAAGGTCAATCCGACCCAGTGCGAAATGCTGACCATGGTCGCCGCGCAGGTCATCGGCAATCATCAGGCGGTCACCGTCGGCGGACTGCAGGGCCATCTCGAGCTCAATGTGTTCAAGCCGCTGATCGGCGCCAATGTGCTGCGCTCGATCGAGATTATCTCTATCGGCATGTCGAGCTTTTCCGAACGCTGCGTGGAAGGTCTGGAGGCAAATGAAGCGCGGATCAGGGAGCTGGTCGACAATAGCCTGATGCTGGTGACCGCGCTGGCTCCGGTGATCGGCTATGACAAGGCCGCGGCCATTGCCAAATATGCCCACAAGACCGGCCAGACCCTGCGTGCATCCGCGCTGGAACTTGGTCTGGTTGACGAAAAAACCTACGATACCCATGTAAGGCCTGAGAATATGGTCGGAAATCATTCCTGATCCGGGAACAAGAACATGTCGCTAATCAGAAATATCTTCACCACCGCCGTCGGTTACGAGGCGCGCAAGCACACGCAGGGCCATGGCCTGCGCAATTTCGGCCTCGGCATGCTCGCCGCCCGTCTGGCCACCCGCTCGGTCCCCGGCGCGCTGCTGGTCGGCGGGGCGCTGATCGCCAAGAAGATTTATGATGACAAGAAAGAGGCCGAAGCGCTTCCCGCATCGGAAGCCGTGATAGAGATTGAAGGCCGTCCGGTGCCCAAGGAACCCGTTGGCTGATTGTCCGGACCTTCGAAATAATATTTCCTACATCTGCAACAATCTATCCAACATCGCGCAGAACAAACCGTCCTTGGCCCCAACTTTGACAAACTTTGGACCTTGCCCCTGCATTTGCTAAAGCATGGCACGCTTCGCCGCGATACCGTTTGATCCCTTCCGAGTGGCCATAATCCATCCGCCCAACTGCAATATTGATTGTAACTGACATTGCTGTAAGCTCCTCCCAAGTCGCTGATATCAAGCGGTACAGGAGAGTGATGTGGCGACGACCGCGCAATCCGGGCAGGCGCCCCGCAGATTCTATGGCTGGTCCAATGTCAGTCTGTTCTTCTTCATCCAGTTTGCCGCCTCGGGCTTTGTCTATTTCGCCTATTCGGTGGTCTTTCCGGTGATGGTCGAGACGATGGACTGGAACCGCGGCAATGCGGCTTTGGCCCAGTCGATCGCGCTTGTCATGCTTGGCCTCGCCTATCCGCTAACCGGCTATCTGCTCAGCCGATACGGCGTCCGCCAGACGGTGACGATCGGGCTGCTGGTGATGCTTTCCGGGCTCCTGCTGCTGGTTTCAGCGGTCAGCGAAGTCTGGCACTGGATATTGATCTGGGGCGGCGTCATGGGCCTGTCCTTTGCCCTGACCGGTCCGATCTGTTCGCAGACCGCGATGATCAGCTGGTTCAATATCAAACGGTCAACCACTATCGGTATCGTGATGACCGGCGGGGCCTTGGGCGGAGCGCTTGCGCAGCCGGTACTCGCGAGCATGATGGACCGGTTCGACAGCTGGCGCGCGGCCTGGCTGATCGCCGCCGCCATGGTCGTGATCGCGCTGATCGCCACCCGGTTTGTCATCAATCGCCCCGGCGATATCGGTCAATTCCCCGACAATGTCGATCCGGGCATGGCGGCGCAGGAGGCCCTGGCCGCCGGCCTGCGCCCCAGGACCCACCGGACCAGCCATGACTGGACGATCAAGCAGGTGGTCCGGACGCCGATGCTTTATCTGCTCATGCTGATCACGGTCGCCTATCTGGGCACATTCTTCTTTCTGCTCAACCACGGCATTTTGCACCTCACCGACAGCGGGCTTTCAAGTCTCGAGGCGGCCTCGATCATCGGGCTGGCGATATTGGGCAGCGGCCTGGCGCGGATACCGGCGGGTTGGCTGGGCGACCAGTTCGAGCTGCGCTGGACGGTGTTCGGCTTTGTCGCCCTGATGGCGATCGGGCTGGCCGGCTTCTGGCTTGGTCAGGGCGTCGTCCTGCTCTCGGCGATGGGCATGCTGTTCGGCGCCGGCTACGGCGGCATGCTGGTATTGGGCCCGGTGGTGACTGGCAATTATTACGGCGAACGCGCGTTTCCGATCATCAATTCGGTGATCGCGCCGGTGATGCTGCCCTTTGCGGCGGCAGCGCCTGCTGGCGGCGGCTATATCTTCGAGGCGACCGGCAGCTATGATCTCGCCTTTGCGATTGCGATCGGATTGCTTTCCACCGCGATGGTCGCCGCGTTTCTGATGAAGCCGCCGCGCGCGCCAGGCTAAAGCCTAGACATTACCATCGCTGGAGAGCAGCGCCGCAATCGGGCGGGTGCCGGGCCGGCGGGCGAGCACGATCATCAAGATGGTTGTGAACGGCACCGCCAGTATCGCTCCGGGAATGCCCCACAGGCTGCTCCAGATCGCCAAAGACACGAGCACCACCATCGGGCTGAGATTGACCGACTTGCTGAGCATCTTCGGCTCGACGATATTGCCGATAACCACCTGCGCCGCGGTCATCAGGCCGGTGGCGATCAACGGAACCGTCAGGCTGCCGAACTGGGCCACGGCAAACAGCGCCGGAAAGGCTACGCCGACAAAGGACCCGATATAGGGGATATAGTTGAGCAGGCCGATGATAATCGCCCACAGAGCGGCATATTCGACACCCAGTATCCGCAATATCAACCAGCAGACAACGCCGAGGATGATATTGATCAGCGTCTTGGTCGCAAGATAGCTGCCGATATCATGGTTGATCCGCGTGAACATGTTGAGCGTATCGGTCGACGCGCTGTCGGAACCGAAGGCCCGGCGCACCTTTTCGGGAAATCCGGTGATCTCGCTGAGCAGGAACGAAGCATATAATATCGTGATGAAGAGGAAACCGCCGAAGCTGGTCAGCGAGGACAATAAAGACTGGGCGAGCGCGGCAATATCTATCTCGGTGAAAAATCTGGTCGCGAATTCGCTAACCGCCTTGGCGACCGCTTCGGTACCGCGGTCGAATATCGCGGACGGCGATGCCATCAATTCGGAAACCTGCGGCTGGCCGATCCCGCCGGTGGCCGGAGCCGGGAACCATGCCGCAAACAGATTTTCCAGATTGCGCTGGTAGACCGGCAGCGACGGCACGAGATTCTGCAGGCTGGCTACCAGCATCCGGGTCATCGCGAAAAGCAGAGCCAGCACACCGATGAGGGCCAGCGTGGCCCGCAGCCACAAGGGCGTCATGCCCAATCCGGGGATGCGCGCGACGGTGGCGCTGGCGGCATAGAGGATCTGCAGCAGGATGACCGCTGTCACGATCGGCAATATGATGTCCTTGCCGACGTAAAACAGCCAGCCGACCATGATCGTTATCCCGATCGCGAAAAATATGGTGCTGATGCGTCCCTGAAACATGATCTGCGAATAGCCGCAATTTACCAGACTGTCATCAGGATGATTGCACGGAGCGGCAACAATAAAACGTCATAAGGGCATCTTGAATCTTGACGCCATGCGCCCTTCTCGGCCAATAGCCGATATGGCCGACAATATTTCTTCCCAGAACATCGACAATGATCATCGCGAGCTGAGCCGTCGCGGCTTGCTGTTCGTGCTTTCCTCGCCCTCGGGCGCTGGAAAGTCGACGCTGGCCAGCATGCTGCTTCAGGCCGACGATGAAATCGCGATGTCCGTCTCCGTCACAACCCGCGCCAAACGGCCCGGCGAGGAACATGGCAAGGATTATTATTTCGTCAGCGGTGAGGAATTCGAAGAGATGGTCGCCGACCACAGCTTCCTGGAATATGCCACCGTCTTCGGGCACCGCTATGGAACGCCTGCGGTGCCGGTGAACGAGAGTCTGGCGGACGGACAGGATGTCCTGTTCGATATCGACTGGCAGGGCACGCAGCAACTCTATCAACGCGCCGGACAGGATGTCGTCCGGGTGTTCATCCTGCCGCCCACGCTCGGCGAATTGCGGAGCCGTCTGGACAGCCGCAACACCGATTCACCGGAAATCATCGAAAGCCGGATGCAGCGCGCAACCAGCGAGATCAGCCATTGGGACGGCTATGACTATGTCCTGATCAACGACGATCTCGAGGCCTGCTTTGCCAAGGTAAAGCAGATCCTCGCCACCGAACGGATGCGCCGTGCGCGGCAAACCGGCCTGATCGGATTCGTGCGGGACTTGATGGCAGAGTAGAAGCGGCCGTCAGCCCTGTCCCGACGCCGGCTGTCTCACAATCCTGACGAGCAATAGCGCACGTCTCCGGCTTCGCATCGCTTTACCGCATCGCGCCATTGTTCCATTTTCTTTTCATACTCGGCGCGCCGCATGGCATCGGCAGCTTCGTCAGCGGCTATTTGCTCGCGGTTCAATCGCTGTTTCTCGACAAATTGTGCTGCCGCTTCCTTGTTCAGCCGATTCAGATATTCTGCCCGAACCGAATGCTGCCGGTTGCGGATACACGAGGCCAGCAGCTCGCTCTTTTTCTGCTGCAATCTGAACTTCTCGCTGGCCTGAGACCACCGATTGTCGACAATCGACTGGCATATGGCCGGAAGCTGAGCCAGTCGCGCATCATAATCCTGGCTGAGGCTCCTGATAAATTGCTCGTTCGATGCAATGTCGGGATCGACATGTAATTCTGCATTTTCCCGCGCCCGCACGCATTGCGCGCTGGACCATATTTCGTAATATTTTTCGTTGGTCGCCGGATCAGACCGGTCATATTGCTCGACCAGATAGCGCTTGGCACTCTCGCAATCGATATCCGGTTCCTGTGCTGTCGC
The DNA here is from genome assembly GCF_013371215.1 of Parasphingorhabdus flavimaris. Taxonomy (GTDB): domain Bacteria; phylum Pseudomonadota; class Alphaproteobacteria; order Sphingomonadales; family Sphingomonadaceae; genus Parasphingorhabdus; species Parasphingorhabdus flavimaris. The sequence goes on along the minus strand of NZ_JABWMH010000003.1, from coordinate 494,624 downwards.
CGTGCCGCTCGAAAACAGCGCCGTCAGAAGCGCGCTGAAGCAGAATATTTTTCCGTGCCACATATTCAGTCCTTTCATCAGGACCCCCGCCGGTATTTTTATCTTCGTCGGGAAAAAGTTACAAGCGTCTTCACCGCTTCCAACGGACTTGCCGCACACGCTCTTCGAACAACGCCCTGCAATCAGCGCTTTTTCACATAGAGCCCGTCAAAAACCGTGCGCCATGTCTCGCCGCCATCCTGTGATGCCTGCCAGTGCTGCCGAACGCTGCCGTCCGCTCGGGGTGTCCAGGTGATCCGGTTGATTGCGGCACCCGCCTGATAATAAGGCGTATTCCGGTTGCTGAGCACCATCTCGCCCCGGTCATTGATGCCACCTTCGGCATATAGCGCCGCGCCATCGACGCCCATCCACGTCTGGTGCCATTTTTTCCGGGCTGCGTCGAAGAAGCTGATGCTCATACCGGTATAGCCGCCCTTGGTGGCATAGTCCTCGCGAATGGCGCAGCCGCCATGTTCAGCCGATATGCGGCTTACCGCCGTGGGCTGGTCCTGTCCGGCGGCGGTTACATCCCATATACCGATCCAGAAGTCGAAAGCGCGGTGATCGCCGGTGGCGCAGGCCGCGGGCGCAGGAGAGACCGCGGCAGGCGCCGCTTGCTGCGCAACCAAAGGGGATGGCACCAGAAGCGTCGCAAGGGCCGCGCCCAATAGGGGGCGGACGGCGGCCCGGCGGACCCGGAGAATGGAGCTTGCCCATGCGGTAGGCAATTTTCTCCGGTCCAGCTGTTTGCGATGTCGCATCATGACGCCATCCCCCCGTGGTTGAGCTTCGATACGACCCGGGAGCTTTTGCGCTGTATCCGGGTCATCACTCGGCTGGTCGCAGCATAACACAGGCGCGCGCCGTTCCGGCTTTCATTCGACCAACGGCAATTGACCGTCGATGAAAAAGCGGAAAGCCCTGATTTCCCAAAATCGGACAGAAATCCTTTCCGAAACGCCCGTCACGGCGAAATGAACATTGGTTTTGCGGCTGCGAGCGTTTACCAGAAGTGACAACAGCGGATCGCTGCAGGGGGACGAATATGGTGCAAACGCGTGAAATTGATGTCCTGATCGTCGGCGGCGGCTTTTCGACCATGCCGCTGGTCCGAGAGCTGGACGCCAGCGGGATCCGCTGGCTGATGGTGTCGGAAATGACCCCGATCTGGCAGCAGCTGGAAGCGTCGGATGCGCTGGATTTCGATCTGGTCAGTTCCCTGCAGAGCAGCGTCTATTCCTTCGAGCTGGTCGACATGCTCAGGGAGCAAGGCGAGGATTTCACCGACGGTTTCCCGACCGCCCGCGAATTTTACGCGATCCACAAGAAATATGCCGCGCGCTACGCCGACCATATCCACCACGGGCGGGTCGGCAGTATCGACAATCATCCGGATCACAGCATTGTCCGCCTAGAGAGTGGCGAGCAGTTCCGCGCGCAGCATGTCGTCGTCGCCACCGCTTTCCGGCGGCAGATGAATGCCAATCTCAAGCAGATCAAAATTGATGCCAGCTATGCCGGCAAGAATGTCGCGATCACCTCGACCGGCGACAGCTCGAATCTGCTGATTGCCAAGCTGGTCGCTCATGGCGCCAAAGTGCATCTGGTCACCAACGGCTTCATCATGCTCGACAAGATGTTCGCCACCTTCTCGCCGTTCGACGACGGCCCGCGTTTCGTCCCGCTCGACCAGCTCGAATGCCATAATTTCTCCGAAGTCAGCAAATGGAGCTATCGCGCCTTCATCGACGGCGGCTATATCCACGGCCTGATCCACCGCTGGTTTGCGAAGCTTTTCGACCGCAACAGCCTCGGCGTGCGCCACCCCAGAAGCATCCGGCCGCACGAAAGTCTCCGGACCTTTTTCGAAGCCAGGGCACCGATTGAAAACGGCCATATCGCGATCAAATATTGGCCGATCGATGTCTACAAACTCTATTGCGACGACACACTCGAGCAGAAGATCAGCGACGGCTATCTGATCAACGACCTGCCCTTCTTCCTCGAACATGGCCATGTGAAATTGTGGGACAAGGCGGTCGCCACGCTTGACCGCGAAGCGATGACGCTGACCGAGGGCGGCGAGACGGCGACGTTTGACGAGATCATCGACGGCGACCAGGAAGTGCCCAATATCCCCGAAATCCGGCTGTGCGGCGACCGCGCGTCGGAGCATTTCATCTACAAGACGCGGCAGCAGTTTCTCGGCGTGATATCCCCCCGCCTGCGCAACATATACACCATAGGCTTCACCCGTCCGTTCACCGGCGGGCTCAACAATATCAGCGAGATGCAGTGCCTGTTGGTCCACCGGATGATCAGCGATCCGGAATTCCGCAACGGCATCAACGCCAATATCGAGCAGCGGATCGCGAACTATAACGCGAACTATTATGCCAAACGGCCAGAGAGCAAGACCGACCATCTGGTCTGGTACGGCACTTATACCGACGAGGTCGCCCGACTACTCGGCATCCGCCCGAAACGCAGCGACACGCCCGGCCTCAAGGGTCTGATGAAATATTATATGTATCCGAACAATGTCTTCCGCTTCCGCGAGACCGGCCGCTATGCGGTCGACGGCGTCGACGAGCTGCTCAGCCACACCGCAAAACAATATCACGATTACAAGGTGCTGGCGCTGCTGGTCATCCGCTACCCGTTTTTCGAACTGCTCGCGCTCGGCACGATCCTGCTCGCGCCGGTGCCGTGGTGGGTCAAGGTCCCCGCCGCGATCATCCACAACCGCCTGCCGTTTACCTCGACGCTGGTCGGGAAATTCGGATTGCCGACCAGAGAGAGCAAGGCAATATTCAATTACCGCAAGGCGATCAGCTTTCCGGTGCTGGCTTATCCGGTTGTGGCGGCAGTTGTGTGGGCAGCGGCCGGCGTGGGCGCGGCTTTTGCGTTTTCGGCAGGGTTACTCGCCTATGTTTACGCGATGATCCATCTGGGTACCGCGAAGGGGTGGAACCGGAAGTTCTTTTGCGACATGAAGAGCAAAAGGTCGCCGGAGATGGTTGGGTTTTTTGAGCGCTATCGTGCGGTTTTTGGGCGGGTTATGGGTTGAAGTGTAAAAAAAGAATCTGAAATGTCGAGCAGAGCCCGTTCGTTTTGAATTTCGATAATCGACCAAAGTGAGACGCTAGCGGATCAATCTGGACAACTAAAGCTTTGCTCTGACAACGCAGCTTTGCAACTTTGGCCGCAAGGATTTTATCTCAACCAAAGTTTGTGTAGCGGTAGCCTTTTCTGACGCAGATAGCTGCATGGGTTGAGTTTTGTTTTGAGCGGCCGAAACAGATGGCACCGATTCCGCTTCCGCAATTTCCTCAGATAGCTGCTTAATCTCTGCTACCACACCCGCAGGATCATAGACTCCGACCGCACTCAGCCGTTGAGCAAGCACTCGCTCAACTGACAACAGAGATGCAGAGATCAAATCATAATATTGCGTTTCGGGACCAATTTCGACGCCATTAGAGCGACCTTTGTTCCCGGCAGCTTTTGCTTGTTTAGCAGCCTCCTGCTGGACCTTCTTGATTTCAAAACCATCAATTCCGACAGCTTCCATTTTTATGCAAATCAAGGCATCAAGGGAACTGTCGAAAATATCTGCTTTTTGCTTTGGGCTGTAGTAGCCTTTAGCACCATTTAGGACTGCAGCGGCAGAACCACCTGCAACCGAAACATCCGATCCAGCGCCAAATGCGGTGGCGGTAATTGTGCCTACCGCTGTTAGAAATGCAGGTATCTCAAAAATTTGCCGACCATTTGCGGCACTGTGCGCTCGGCATCTGTACATCAAAATGAAGTTATTTATCAAACTGCGAGCACCATCTACAGTTTCAAGTATCGGTATAGGCTGTCCAGAAGAGAGCTTTTCAAAGGATTTGCAGCTTTGGCTAACGGAGCGATTACTCCCTCGGGTTTCCATCACATTGGCCAAATTAGTCGACGGGGGCGAAAAGCTAGCAGTCGCGCACCCCGCGAGCATCGAAGTCGAAATTGCGAGTAAGAGCGGATTTTTCATTTGGCACCTCATGAAATTGAACAGTGCGCGGATTGTTGCTTCGCTTTGGCCCCCAACACCCGTGACCCCCATCACGCCTCGCCAAAAAACTCCCTCTTGAAAACGGAACAAACATTGAACATATAGCGCAGATCACCCTGTCCCATTGGCCCGCTGGACTCTCTCCGGCATCTTCTGCAAAGCATCCGCATGAGTCTGACCCACATCAAAGTAAAAGGCGCCCGAGAGCATAATCTCAAGGGCGTGGATATCGAGCTTCCGCGCGAGAAGCTGATCGTGATCACCGGCCTGTCCGGCAGCGGCAAGTCGAGCCTTGCGTTCGATACCATCTATGCCGAGGGGCAGCGGCGCTATGTCGAGAGCCTGTCGGCCTATGCACGGCAGTTTCTCGAGATGATGCAGAAGCCCGATGTCGAGCATATCGAGGGCCTGTCACCGGCGATCTCGATCGAACAGAAGACCACCAGCCGCAACCCGCGCTCGACCGTCGCAACGGTGACCGAGATTTACGACTATATGCGCCTGCTCTGGGCTCGCGCCGGCGTGCCTTATTCCCCCGCAACCGGCCTGCCGATCACCGCGCAGACCGTCTCGCAGATGGTCGACCGGGTAATGACCCTGCCCGAGAAGACCCGATTCTTCCTGCTCGCGCCCGTGGTCCGTGGCCGCAAGGGCGAGTATCGCAAGGAATTGCTCGAGTGGCAGAAGGCCGGCTTCACCCGCGTACGGGTCGATGGCGAATTTTACGATATCGAGGAAACGCCGAAGCTCGACAAGAAATACAAGCATGACATCGAGGTGGTCGTGGACCGTCTCGTGGTACGCGAGGGCATGGAGCAAAGGCTGGCCGACAGTTTCGAGACCGCGCTCCGGCTGGCGGATGGGCTGGCTTTTGTGGATTTGGCGGATGGTACGGTTGAGGAAGCGCTTGCCAATGGTGCTTCGACAGGCTCAGCGCGAACGGAAGGCGTTGCAGAAGCCAGCGCAAATTTCAAGCCGGAACCGGATAACTCCCCTTCCCGCTTGCGGGAGGGGCCAGGGGTGGGCCAGCCGGACACCCGAGAAATCCCCACCCCCGGCCCCTCCCTCAAGCGGGAAGGGAGCATGAAAGGCACCGGCCTCCCGCCAAACCGGATCGTCTTTTCCGAACGCTTCGCCTGCCCGGTAAGCGGCTTCACCATCGAGGAAATCGCGCCGCGGCTGTTCTCGTTCAACGCACCACAAGGCGCCTGCCCGTCCTGCGACGGTCTTGGCGAGAAGCTCCATTTCGACACCCAGCTGATCGTCCCCAATCCGGCGCTGAGCATCAAGAAGGGCGCGGTCGTGCCATGGGCCAAGTCCAACCCGCCCTCGCCTTATTATATGCAGGTTCTGGGCAGCCTTGCACGCCATTTCGAATTTGATCTCGACACGCCGTGGAATGAATTGAGCGAGCATCATCGCGACGTGATCCTCAACGGCACCCAGGGCCTGCCGGTGACGCTGCGCTTCCAGGACGGGCGCAAATCCTATGAAGTAAAAAAGCCGTTCGAGGGCGTCGTCGGCAATCTCAATCGCCGGATGCTGCAGACCGAGAGCGCCTGGATGCAGGAAGAGCTGGCCAAATTCCAGGCGGCGGCTCCTTGCGAAACCTGCCACGGCGCGCGGCTGAAGCCGGAGGCGCTGGCGGTCAAGATTGCCGGCGAGGACATCAGTATCTCCACCCGGCGCAGCGTCGGCGATGCACTGGCATTTTTCGAAGGTCTCGGCGCCAAGCTCAACAAGACCCAGAGCCAGATCGCCGAACCGATCCTCAAGGAAATCATCGAGCGGCTGGGCTTCCTCAACAATGTCGGTCTCGACTATCTCAATCTCGACCGGACCAGCGGCACGCTTTCCGGTGGCGAGAGCCAGCGCATTCGTCTCGCCAGCCAGATCGGGTCGGGCCTGAGCGGCGTGCTCTATGTGCTCGACGAGCCGAGCATCGGCCTGCACCAGCGCGACAATGACCGCTTGCTAACCACGCTCAAGCGCCTGCGCGATCTCGGCAATACGGTGATCGTGGTCGAGCATGACGAGGACGCCATCCGCACCGCGGACTGGGTTGTCGACATGGGACCGGGTGCCGGCGTTCATGGCGGCGAGGTCGTCGCCGAGGGCACGCTCAAGCAGATATTGAAATCGAAAAAATCGCTGACCGCCGCCTATCTCAACGGCACGCGCCAGATCGAGGTCCCGGCCAAGCGCCGCAAGGGCAATGGCAAGAAGCTGACCGTGCACGGTGCGACCGCCAATAATCTGCAGAATGTCACCGCATCGATCCCGCTCGGGACCTTCACCTGTATCACCGGCCTGTCGGGCTCGGGCAAAAGCTCGCTGACCATCGATACGCTCTACGCTTCGGCCGCCCGGACGCTCAATGGCGCGCGGGTGATTGCCGGCGCGCATGACAAGATCACCGGCCTGGAATATTGCGACAAGGTCATCGACATCGACCAGTCCCCGATTGGCCGCACCCCGCGCTCCAATCCCGCGACCTATACCGGCGCCTTCACCAATATCCGCGACTGGTTCGCCGGTCTGCCCGAAGCGCAAGTGCGCGGTTACAAGCCGGGCCGGTTCAGCTTCAACGTCAAGGGTGGCCGCTGCGAAGTGTGCCGCGGTGACGGGCTGATCAAGATCGAGATGCACTTCCTGCCGGATGTCTATGTCACTTGCGAGGAATGCCACGGCAAGCGCTATAATCGCGAGACGCTCGAGGTAAAGTTCAAGGGCAAGTCGATCGCCGATATTCTCGACATGACGGTCGAGGATGCGGTCAGCTTCTTCAAGGCGGTGCCGCCGATCCGCGACAAGATGGCGATGCTCTACGAAGTCGGCCTCGGCTATGTGAAGGTCGGCCAGCAGGCAACCACCCTGTCGGGCGGCGAGGCCCAGCGGGTCAAGCTGGCCAAGGAACTGTCGAAACGGTCAACCGGGCAGACGCTCTATATTCTCGACGAGCCGACAACGGGCCTGCATTTCGAGGATGTTCGGAAGTTGCTGGAGGTGCTCCACCAACTGGTCGAGCAGGGCAATAGCGTGGTGGTGATCGAGCATAATCTCGATGTCATCAAGACCGCCGACCATATCATCGACCTCGGTCCCGAAGGCGGCGTGCGGGGCGGCGAAATTGTCGCGCAAGGCACGCCGGAAGAAGTGGCCAAGGTCAAGGCCAGCTTTACCGGCGGCTATCTGAAAGACATGCTGGCGAAGTGACCGGCGATCCAGGGGGAAGCGTTCCGGCCTGTCGGTTCAGGCCCCCTCGCCTAGTATCGTACCGCCCGTACCCGCCAGAGCAGCAATAGAGGGGCCAGCAATTCGACCACCATCCCGGCGAATTGTTCGGTCGGCGGGGCGCCAACCGTAAGATAGGAGATCGCCCGCGCGCAGCCGCCGATGAAGATGGCGATGATGGCAAAGCGGAAGAGATCACCTCTGCGCCTGATATCGCCGGAACTGTAGAATATCATCAGCGCGACCCCGATGTAGACGCCGGAAAGATAACGATATTGATTGTCCATCGCGCTGCTGAAAGGCTCGCCGGCCATATGCTCTGCCGCGCCGAAAAACACACCGTTGATCCCGAACCAAAGCGGAATGAAGCCGATCAATATGGTGACAATGCGAAAGGCAATCATGTTCTATCCCCTATTATCTTATCCTCTGCTCCTTGGACGGAGAAGGATTTCGCGACCGGGCAGAATGCCTGCCGAACCGCATTTGATTGAAGCTGTACAGGCCTTCCGACGATTGCCCCCTCGTCTGGCTTCGACCGGCGAACATATCCGCAAGCCTGCCATCTGTTTTTCCGCAAGGGAGAAGATTTACCCGAATCATTGACCGTGCGTTACTCCTGCGCCTGAACAAGAGTTCGGCTCGACGACATGAATCCTGAACGGGTGCGCGCCCCTCATTTTACATTTTACAATTGGAGACTGACACGGACGGATTCGCCTGTCAATTTTTGTGTTCAACAAAATATCCTCGATCAAAAACAGACAGGTGGCCGTCCATCCACGCACGGCAGCCTACATCGTGATGGCCGCCAATATTCCGCAACCGCTAGACTAAAGCCGTTCAAGCCGGACAGGCAATCCGTCCTTTGGCTGAGGAATCGGAAAGGCCTGCCACTCCGGTTCGTGATCATCCCCGCCCTGCAGGACGATACGGTTCTGGGTCAGCATCGCGTGCATCAATATCTTGATCTGCATATAGGCAAAATGCAGACCGAGACACATATGCGCGCCGCCGCCAAACGGAACCCATGCATATTTGTGGCGTCCGACACTGTTTTCCGGCGTGAAGCGCAGCGGGTCGAATTTTTCCGGATCGGGCCAGTGTTTTTCCATCTTGTGGACGAATTGCGGGCTGATACCGACGTTGGTTCCTGCCGGTATCCGGTAGTTGCGGAAAGTAAATTCCTTGAGCGCTCGGCGCGGAATGCTCGGCACCGGCGGGATCAGGCGAAGCGACTCCTTGAACGCCATTTCAGTGAGGTTGAGCTTGCCCAGTTGTTCCATGGTCAGCACCGTGCCGGCCGGCGCCACCGACAGACACTCTTCGCGCAGACGATCCTGCCATTCGGGATTCCTGGCCAGCAAATAGACCATGCTGGTCGCCGAAGAGGTGATCGTGTCATGCGCCGCCATCATCAGGAAGTTCATGTGGTCGACGACCTCGTCCTCGGTCAGCAGCTCGCCATTTTCGTGGGTTGCCAGACAAATCTGGGTGAAGATATCCTCTCCGCCCTTGGCCCGCCGTTCCTTCACCTGCGGGGTGAAATATTCGAGCAGATATTCGCGCGCCTTTACGCCTTTCCACATTTTCGTAAACGGGATCGGCTTGCGTGCAATACCGATCGAAGCCTGGACTTCATCGACAAAGGCCTTGTTGATCTTGTCCGCTTCCGGTCCCCAGGGGATGCCGAGAATGGCGCTGGCCGCGGTGTCGAGCGAGAGCGATTTTATCGCCGGGTAAAATTCGAATTCGGTGTCGCCCCATTCGGCGACACGCTCCAATATGCCGGTCCCGAGTACCTGGCAATGATGCTTCATCGGTCCGGGCTTGAAGGCAACCGAGAGCGCCTTGCGGTCGGCTCTGTGTCGCTCAAAATCCATCAGCATAAGCCCGCGCGGGAAAAGGTTGTTCAGAACCGGGCCCCAGCCCTGTTCGCTGGAAAATATCTTGTCCTTGTTGAACATCACCATTTCGGTCGCGTCCGCTCCGAGCAGCATGACATTCTGCTTGCCGAAACTATAGGTGCGGTAAACCGAGCCATAGCGATCGAACATATATTTGCCGAAACCGATCGGGTCCTTGATAACCTTCAGCGTTGTTCCGAATATCGGGATGCCGTTTTCGCCCGGGATATGTGCCAGTTGATCTTCGCTTGGAGTTTTTACCCAATGCGGATTCGCACTTTCCTGATAGGGATATCCATGCGGTTTTGCTGAAATTGTCGCCACGGGTAGAGCTCCTGAATTAAAGTTACATGATCTTACTAGCTACTTTCATCAATGTCAGCAAGAGCCTCCATTCATCCGTTATTCAATCGCTGCAACATAGGATTGGCAACAGTTGAAAATGAATCGCGACTCGGCACATGCAGTGCCGCTATGGCCGGTTCCGATGGGAAAAATCATGATCCAGTTTAAGATACCCGGAACCCTGAAATCTGTCGTGGCGGTCGGCGCGCTTTTGGGGCTGGGCGGCTGCATGTATGGCGGCACCGGCTATTATGGTGACGGCTATGTCAACAATGCTGGCTATCAATGCGATCCTTATGCGCCGTTTGACGATTATTATGCGTGCGATTCCGGCTATGGATTTGCCAATATCGGCTTTGGCGGCGGCTGGTACGATCAATATTATTATCCCGGCTATGGCGTCTATATCTTCGATCGCGTCGGCAGGCGCCATGCGATGCGGGACACTCACAGACGCCACTGGGCCAGACAACGAGCCGAATTTGGCGGGCATCACGCCAGAGGACAGGATCGGAATCCGGAACGACATGCAGATCGGCGTGACCGCCGCGATTTACGCGGTGATGCAACGCGAGATCAGCGGAGAGGCCAATATCGTGACGACAGAGCCGCCCGCGGCGACCGCGGCAACCGGACGGTGAGAAGAACAGCGCGACCTGATCGCGAAGGACAAGCGGCACCAACCCGCAATCGCGACAATCGTGCGGAACGGCCAAGCCGGCGTACAGCGAGAGCGACTGACGCGAGACCGTCAGTACAGCCGCAATCCCGAGCCCGGCCCGCAGCACGTTCGGCGCAGACATCCCGACCAGCGCGTGCGGAACGTCCCCGCTATTCCGAAAGGACCAGTCGTATTGACCGTGAACGCCTGAATGACGACTAGACGCTCTGACAAGGCTTGAGCGGTTTCCAATTACTAAACGCCGGCGTTGGCAGTACCGCGCGAAACGATAGCCGCCCCGATAGTGGAAGCAGCATCCTGGAATAGGCCCGATTGGTCAGTTCCTCGCCGACCTTCAGGCAAATGGTTAAGACAATTGTAATCATGTTCAATAGCCTATATCCTCGTAAAATGAGTTAAATTTTCGAGGAAATTGGTCGATGGCAAGCGCATTCAGCGACATTCAACCCGACGAATATGTCCCGTCGGAACAGCATCCGCAGCACGGCGTCATCATTGGCGGGCCGGCCGCGCGGGCCAAACGCATCGAATATGGGATATTGCTTTCGACCATGGTTCTGGGTTCGCTCGGCGCCTTATACTGGACGCTCACCCATGCCACCGGCTGGGTCGAATGGTCCGCCTTTCTGTTCGGATTCGCCCTGATCAACATGGGCGTCGGCATCGGCTATCATCGCTATTTCACCCACCGCGCATTTGAAGCAGGGCCAAAAATGCGCCTCGCCATCGGCATCATGGCGCAAATGGCCTGCCAGGCTTCGGTCCTGAAATGGGCTGCCGACCATCGTCGCCACCATGCCTTTGCCGATGGCGTCGGTGACGTGCACAGCCCCTATATCGACGGGCACGGCAAGAAAATGGGCAAACTCAAAGGGCTCGGCATCGCCCATTTCGGCTGGTTGTTCGACAATACGACATCGGATATGAAGGTCTACGGCAAGGGACTGATCGACGACCCGCAGGTATTGTGGTGCCACAAGCATCGCTGGTCGATTGCGATCTTCTCTAGCATCGTCCTGCCTGCTCTCTGGGCGCTGGCATTCGGTGGACCGGAACATATCATCGGCACCATCCTGATAGGCGGCTTTTTCCGCAATTTCTTCTTCCTGAACTTCGTCATGGGCGTGAACAGCATCGGCCACGTTTTTGGCTCGCAAAGGTTCGAGACCAAGGACGGATCGCGCAACAACTGGTTCATGGCCTGGATGACCTTCGGCGACGGATGGCACAACAACCACCACCAGCACCCGCGCGCCGCGTCTTCGAAAATTGCCTGGTGGGAATTCGATCTCAATGGCCAGATCATCTATGCGTGGGAAAAAATGGGTCTGGTCTGGAACGTTCAGCGCGCGCCTGCCTATATCCGCAACGACAAGGGTGAATGGGTGCTCAAAAAGGCGAAAGTTGCAATGGCTGGCATCGCCGAACCGGAAGTCATGTCGGCCGACGATGGCGGCATATTGTTCCCCGCCAAGGACAGGCAGCCACATATCGAACCGGCGGAGTGAAAGGCCGCTCTGCGGTCGACTAATGCGATCGCAAGGTCAGGGTTGCTGATACGGTTCCATTGCCGGCAGGATCGACGTTAAGGTTTTCAACCGCGATTCCTTCGCGTTCAATCCGCGCCAGCCAGCCAAATAATGCTGTCGGCTTGGCCGATTCTACCACCATATTGACCCGGCTATCCGACTGTGGATTGATCGAGCCAACCGCGATTCCGGTTTCACCCGCGCTCTGACTGACAAAATTGTCGATGGCGCCGCTGAACTTGACTGTCGTCCCTTGGACCGGCTGCAGAAGCGCGGCAACCTTGGCCTCTATCCGCCCCTGCTGCTCGACTGCGTTCATATAGCGATCTTCCGATGCGGACATTGCGCCGACCATTGGCCGCGCGACCCCATAATAGCCGACCAGTCCGACCAGCAGCAGGCCGGCGACCCCGACCAAAAGCCTCTCCCTCTGGCTGAGTCCGGAAAACCAGTTTCGTGCATTGTCAATCATGGCGCCCTCACCGTTATATCCGCCTGCGCCGAACCGGTCGCATCGGTGCGCGGGGTCGCGGTTATGATGAAGCCCGCTTCCTGCAACGCGAGCAGGGCGGGATTGATATCCTCGTTGCGAACGGCGGACAATGTCGCCGACACAATTCCGTTTTCACCATAAGCCAGGCGCGTGATCGATACGTTCGGGACCTGTTGCAGCGCGGAATAGAGCGCCGACGCCGGAACTGGGAACATGATATTGCCCCGATTTTCAGCAATCAGCCGCTGGTCCAGCGCCCGTTCGGCACTGTCGGGACTTTCCTGCTCGCCCACAACAGGAGCGGCGCTGGCAAGAGCAGCCTCATCTGCCGCACTGGCTGCCCAATGATATTGGGCCAGTTGCACCAGCGGAATGGCAACAGAAATGACGAACAGCGCCGCGACCATCCAGCCGAGCCGGCGCTTTTGCTTCTCGTCCATCGAGCGCCGGGTCTTTTTCGCAAAGAGGCCGCTGCGGAAATTCAGATCCGCCTTTTCAGTAGCGCCGGCCAGCATGGCGTCAAACGCATCGCCGGTGATCGGCGCGGCGACTTGGTCAGCGAACAGAAATTCCCTTAGCGACGGATCGTCGGTGGTGACGAGATTGCCCGCTCTGACGACCTGATCAAATCCGAAATCGGCAGAAACTGCTCCCTCGTCTGCACCCGGCAGCAACCAGCCCGACGGCAGAATCGCATCCGGATCGAGGTTCAGCGCCTTCAAGCGAACCAGTCCGGCAGACAATATATCTCGCCCCACCGACGCCGTGACCACTCCGTTTGCGCCAACCATCGTCGAGACGATGTGGAGATTGTCGCGATCGAGGCTATTGGCTTTTGCAGCCATGATCGCCGCGGTCAGGGCCTGGCTTTGCGTCGCGTCGCTGATTGCTTCGTGCGCCATGATAGTGGTCAGATGGGATGCAATCAGCGCGACCACGCGAATATCCCCCTGCCCCTCGTCCGTCCCATCCTGCTGCGATGCTGCCAGGGGGTCGGGATCGCATCCGGCGGCCTGCACGACGCCATCGACCAGACGCCACCAATAGAGCGCCTCGTCGTCGCTGGCCGGGAAGGCAATCAGGAGAAGATCAGGGTTCACGCGCTGGGAATCTTATTCGGCGTAAATATCGGCATTGTCATCATCACCACCCGGCGCGCCATCGGCGCCCAGCGAGTAAAGATCATAGCCGGGACCTTGACGGCCGGGATTGTCATATTGATAGGGCCGTCCCCACGGATCGTCGGGCAGCTTCTTGATATAGCCGCCCTGCCGGTAGCGTGCGGTCGTGGTCAATGATGGTGGCGGAGCAATCAACGCCTGCAGGCCGTCGGACGAGCCGGGATAGCTCAGATTGTCGAGCCGATACATCTCCAGCGCCTGACCAAGCGTCGCAATGTCCGCCTGCGCCTTTTGCACCATCGCACGGTCCTGACTGGGCAATACATTGATCACGACAATCGTCGTCAGCAGCCCGAGGATGAAGATTACTACCATCAGCTCGACCAGAGTGAAGCCGTTGCGCTTCGGCTTCCCTCTTGCTTCTGCGGCCTTACCCGCTTCTGGATTTTCGATTTCTGTAGTCATGATCATTCCTTTTTCCGGCCTATAGTCCGGCAAGATTCTGCAGTTGCAAGATCGGTAATAATATCGCCAATATCACGACGGCGACCAGCCCGCCAAGCGCCACGATGATGAGCGGCTCGAGCAACGACAGGGCGGTTGAACTGAAATTGTCAAATTCCCGTTCGAGATAGCCCGCCGCCCGCGCCAGCATGTCGTCCAGCTGCCCCGATGCCTCGCCGCTGGAGGTCATATAGACCAGCATCGGCGGAAATACGCCGCTATTCTTGAGCGCGGTGGACAGGCTGCCGCCGCCTCTAATGGCTTCCACCATATCTTCAGACGCCTTGCGCAACACGCTGTTATTGATTGTTTCGGTGGTCAGACGCAGCCCCTCGATAATCGGCAGCCGGCTGGCCACCATCGTCGACAACGTCCTCGCCAGTCGCGCCGCGTGCAAATCCCGCAGCAAGCGCCCGAAGAACGGCAGGCGCAGCAGAAAGCCGTCGAAGCGATATTTCAGCTGTGGCTCCTTGAGCGCGCGCCAGCCGATCACCAGCGCCACCCCGATCACGATCGCAATCGCCCACCACCAGTCAGCCAGAAAACCGGATATGCCGATCACGATGCGCGTGACCAGCGGCAGTTGCTGGTTCACATCGTCAAACTGCTCGACCACCTTGGGCACGACCGCGATCATAAGCAGCGCAACCACAATGACGGAGACCAGAGCCAGCACCGCCGGATAGGCCAATGTGCCGATCAGCTTGCCGCGCAATTCGGCCTGGCGTTCGAGCAGATCGGCCAGCCGTTCGGTGATATCGGGTAGCGTACCGGAGCTCTCACCCGCCGCGATCATCGCCCGGTAGAGCGGCGGAAAGCTTTTCGGTTCGCGGCGCATCGCCTCCGACAGGCGCTGCCCCTCGATCACCCCGCCATGCACGGTCGCGATCCGTTGCTGCACATGCGGTTTCTCATTCTGGTTGCCGATCAGCCGCAGCGCTTCCTCAAGCGGGCTCACCTGAGCCAGCGAGGACAATTGCCGCGTGAACAGGGTGAGTTCTTTTGATGTCAGCTTTTTCGGACCAAACAGGCCGGCAGATTCTTTGCTTTGCTTGCCCGGCTTGCCCTGCGCCGCTTCCATCTTGACGATATAGAAATTGCGTTCGGTCAACTTGGCCCGCGCCGCATCGTCGCTGGCGGCCGCCAGCCGTCCGGTCTTCTCTCGCCCCTTGGGGTCGATCGCGGTATAGGCAAATTCAGGCATCGACCGCTTCGCTTTCGCGGCGGGAGATGCGGATGGCTTCTTCGGGCGTGGTCAAACCCTCGCGCACCAAGGCTCTCGCGGCAACGCCGAGATGGGGCTGGTTGCGAAACGCATGGGCGGTTATCGCCGCCTCGTCGCCGCCATCATTGATCAGCTTGCGCAGCGTGTCGTCGATGCGGATCGCCTCGAACACTCCGATACGCCCCTGAAAGCCGGTCTGGTTGCACTGGTCACAGCCGGTTTCGCGGTAGACCACTGTGCCGTTGTCGAACCCGAGCAATGAAGCGAGACCGCCATCAACCTGAAACGGCGTGCGGCAATGCTCACACAATTTACGGACCAGTCTCTGGGCAATTACCGCGCGCAAGGTCGAGGCGAGCAGAAACGGCTCGACCTTCATGTCCCGCATCCGCGTGATTGCGCCGACCGCATCATTGGTGTGCACGGTGGAGAGCACCAGATGGCCGGTGAGACTCGCCTGCACCGCAATCTCTGCCGTCTCACGATCACGAATCTCGCCGATCATCACCACGTCCGGGTCCTGCCGCAATATGGCACGCAAACCGGCAGCGAAGGTCAGACCTACCTTCGCATTGACCTGCGTCTGGCCAATGCCCTCGATGGCATATTCAACCGGGTCCTCGACCGTCAGGATATTGCGGCTGCCGTCGTTCAACTGCTTGAGGCCCGCATAGAGCGTGGTCGTCTTGCCCGAGCCGGTAGGGCCAGTGACCAGGATGATGCCATTGGGTTCGCTGAGCGCATCGGTCAGGATCGCATGGGTGCTCTCGGACATGCCAAGCAGATCAAGCGAGATACCGGCGCTTTCCTTGTCGAGAATACGCATCACCACGCGCTCGCTCGCCCGGTTCGGCAAGGTGGATACGCGCACGTCGAGCAATTTGCCGCCGAGCGTCAGGCTGATCCGACCGTCCTGCGGAATGCGCCGCTCGGCAATATCCAGCCGCGCCATCACCTTGATCCGGTTGACGATCACGCCGGCGACATGCGGTGGCATCCGCAATTTCTCGGTCAGCACGCCATCGACCCGCATCCGGACGACAAGACCGGTCTCATAGGGTTCGATATGAATATCCGAGGCACCCTGCCGTGCGGCCTCGGCGATAATTCCGTTGATCAACCGGATCGTCGGTGCGTCGTCGGCGCTGTCGAGCAGATCCTCGGCGCTGGGAATGTCGCCAGCAATATCGTCCAGCCCCTCGCCGGCCAGCGCCAAATCACCGGCCATGGCAGCGGCGCTGCCGTCCATCGCATAATGGGCGCTGAGCAATTTCTCGAACGCCGGACCATCGACCGGTTCGACATCAAAGGGCAGCGCCAGATAGCGGCGCACCTCGAGCAACGCCTGCGGATCGGAGCCTTCGCGCATCGCAATCGACAGCCGTTCACCGCTGCGGTCCTGTATCAGCAGACCATGATCACGGGCATAGCCATAAGGCAGGTCCCTGGCGATCGCCGGCGCCACAAGTCCGTCATCCGCTCCGGAGACCACCGCTTCTGTTCCCCGAGCGATCTTCATCATCGCTTCCCGGTGGTCTCGCTCGCTGGCAGCGGGGCCTGCTCGATCATGCCGCTGTCACGGACTGCGGGCATATCGCCCGGGGCATAGATGATCTGGTCATCCGGCCGCGCTTCGACCGATGGCGGTACGGTGCCGAGATAATCGCGAACCAGAGCATCAATCGACGGCTCCTGATCCGGATTGCGGCTGAGTTGCCGGTCGCGGATATAGCCGTAGCGCGCGCTCGAGAAGCGCCGTGCGTCATTGGGATCTTTCAGGATCGTCGGGCGGATGAAGACCATCAGATTGGTCTTGATCCGCGACTTGCCGCGCGACCGGAACAATTCGCCAAGAACGGGAATGTCGCCCAGAAACGGTACTTTCTGGATCGTGCGCCGTTCATTGTCGTCGAGCAGACCGCCGAGCGCAATAATCTCGCCATCACCGACGGTCACAGTGGTGTTGATTTCCCGCTTGTTGATGATCAGCTCGTTGAAATCGTCGGAGACCGGCCCGGCAATCGAACTGACCTGCTGGCGCAATTCCATCCGCACCTCGTCACCGGCATTGATCTGCGGTGTCACTTCCAGCTCGATTCCGACATTCTGCCGCTGGATCGTGCGGAAGGCATTGTCGAAATTGCCCGACAAGGCTTCACCGGTCGACACCGGTATTTCCTGACCGAACAGGATGCTGCCCTTGAGATTATTGTTCACCGTCAGCGAAGGCGTCGACAATACATTGCTATTGCTGTCCGACTGCACCGCATTGATGATCGCGCCGAGCACGGCGCTGCCGCCGAGGCTGGTGGCAAAACCGCCAAAGCCGCCGCGCGCGCCAAGTACCGCATCCGCTGCATTTTGCCGCAACGCATCGCCGACCGCGCTGTTGGTCGTCACGGTGGTCGCGGTATCAGTCGTGGTAGTGGTTGTCGTATCAAACTGGTCGGCCAGCAAACCACCCGCGACGTCGACGATATTGGGAGAAGCATTGGAGAAATTGGTCACCGCAAAGGGCACATCCTTGCCGCCCACCAGCCATTGCACGCCCAACTCGCGGGCCAGCGTTTCCGAAATCTCGACGATGATCGCCTCGACCACCACCTGTTCCTGCCGGGTGTCGAGCTGGCGGATCAGTTCGCCGATCATACGTTGCACGTCGGGATTGGCCGCGACAATGATCGCATTGGTCCCTTCCAGACGGGTTACGATCGAGGGACCACGACTTGCGATGCCATTGCCGCTGGTGCTGGCAGCGAGCGGTGCTGCCGCGCCTTCGCCACCGCTGGCTGGCGCAACCGTTGCCGAACTGCCGCCCGTGCCGTTGCTGCCCAGTAGATTCTCGATCACTGGCAGGAGATGTTCGGCATTGGCATAATCGAGCCGGTGGACGCGTATCTCGGTCCCCGATTCCGCGCCCTTGTCCAGTTCCCGCGCCATTTGCGCAAAGCGCGAAACCGCGCCCGGATCACCCCGCAGCGCGATGCTGTTGCTGCTGTCGATCGGCACCACGGTAACCGGTGCGCGCAGCCCTTCGCCACCACCCTGTGCGGCCAGCGCCTGCAGCGAAGTCGCGATTTCCCGGGCTCCAGCGTTTTTCAGCGTGATGATGGTGCTAGCGGCGCTGTCGCGGTCAATCTCTCCGACCAGACTGCGGATCCGGCGGATATTGTCGGCATAGTCGACGATCACCAGACTGTTGGCGTTGCGGTTCGAGGTGATCGAGCCCTGCTTGCTGACCAGCGGACGCAGCGTTTCCAGCGCTTCGGTCGCCACTATTGATTTGAGCCGCACCACTTCGGTCACCAGCTGATTGCCCTCTGCGCCGCGTGAGCCGATCCGGGTCGGCTGCGAAGCCGCGCCATCGGCGGGCTGGATGCGATAGGCACCACGAGTCGTCGGAATCGCGACCAGATTATTGGCACGCAGCGTCGACAGGAATATCTCGAAATATTCCGAGCGGCTAAGCGGCCGGTCGGTAACCACCGAGACCTTGCCTTGCACTCGGCTGTCGAGGATGAAGGTCCGGCCGGTAACCTTGGCCGCATCCTGAACAAACGCGCGGATATCGGCATCGCGGACATTCAGCGTGTGCTGGGCCGACACGGGCGCCGCCAACAGGCACGCACAGACAGCGAGGACGGCCATCAACCGGGTGAAAAAGCTACGCATCAAGGGGCTCCCAGATTGACGGCTATCGGAACTTTATCGGCTCCGCGCTCGACTTCGACAGACAGGCGCGCGCCTAGCCGGATTTGATTTTTCAATGCTTCGATATCAGCGGCAGAACCGACCGGATTACCGTTGATCGACACGATGATATCGCCGTTGCGAAAACCGGCGCTGTTGAACAGAGCGCCATCTCCCAGAGGAGACATCACGATGCCGGTAACCCGGCCCTGGTCGTTGCGCGGCGCCAGCGATGCGACACCCGGAATTTCATTATCCGCTGCTGTCAGCGATGCAGGTGCAACCGGATCGTCCGTGCCCACCGTCTGCGCCGGTATCGACTGGTCGAGATAAAGACTCTCGCGGACTCCGCCGCGATTTATGATGACATGATCAAACTCGACGCTGTCCAGCGTGACACCGGACATGATTTCCTCGCCCACGACATAATTTGTCTGCACGCCGTCCGGCCCTGCCAGAATCGCCGACCCCAGCCCCGACGCCTCGTTCATCCGGATGCCGAAGAGTGTCAATTGCAGCGAGGTCACGACGCTAGCGCTCTGCGCCGCGTCGCTGCGAAAAAACGGGTCGAAGCTGCTGAACAGGGTCAGGCGCGATTGCGGCGAGAGGATTTGTACCGCATCAGCGCGATAATCACCGACAGGGCCCAGCGGGGTCAGGACCAGCCAGATCAGGCGAACCGCCTGAACCAGAAGCAAAACAGCCAGTATTGCAAGCAGGACAGGGTAAGGACCCTTCTGGTTATACCAGCGGGCCATCGTGCCAAATCTGTCCGAAAAACTATCTTTCACGAATCCCCGCAACCTTGCAATCCCCGTCGCGCTATAGCGATTTCACGACCATTCGACGACTCATTGATGACAAAAATATTACAGGTTTAATCGAATGGGCATAACCTATCAGGGCAATTGCATGTTCAGCAGAACACCGAGTTCATCAAGCGCCTGCTGCTCAGCCGACACCTTGATCGCGGCCATGCCAAGCGCGGCCGCCGGTTTGCAGTTGATCCCGAGATCATCGAGATAGATACATTGTGCCGGTTCGACGTCCAGCGCATCGCACATCATCTGGTAGATACGCGGATCGGGCTTGCGGATGCCGGCCTTGCTGCTCTCGATAATGTGATCGAACCGCAGCATGATCGCTTTGACCGCTGCGGCTTTTTCATCGCTCATCGCCATGCCCGCGCCCTTGCCGGCGGGTACGTTATTGGTGATGCAGGCAACGGTGAATCCCTCGCTTTTCAACCGGTCGATCGTCGCCACCATCGCGGGCCGCACATCGCCGGCCAGTCGCGCCAGCACGTCCGCGCCGCGCAGTTCGATACCGATGGCTTTTGCTTCATCGGCAAAGGCGTTGTCAAAGCCGGCTTCATCCAGCTCGGCGCGCTCGAACCTGGCCCAGGCATTATTGTCCGGATCGGCGCTGTTGATCCGGCGGACGCTGTCTTTGGGCACGCCCTTTTCGGCTTCCAGCCGGTTGAATGCTTCAAATGGTGACGAGGTTATAACCCCGCCGAAATCGAAAACTATGGTGGTATAATTCAAGTTGCTTGTGCCTACTCTGTTTTATTGTGATCAAACGATGTCTGCTATTTATTCAAATATTCCAGTTTCATTCCGGGCCGTTTCCAGCGGGTTTTGACCAGCTTGCCGGTTGCCGACAGGCAAATCCAGGCGTCCATCATATCCTCGCCGCCAAAGCAGATATTGGTGGTGAAGATATCCGGCGTTTCAACAAATTCGACCAGCTCGCCTTCGGGAGAGACGACGCTGATTCCGCATTCGCCGATGGTCGCGACGCAGATATTGCCGCATTCCTCCATCGCCAGACTGTCGAAAAACTTGTAGCCCGAGGGTCGATAGAGCGGGATGCCAGGGCCGCCGGGCCCGGCGTCCGGCGCGACCTTGCCAGGCGCGGTGATATTGAATTTCATCAGGCGACAGGTGAAGGTCTCGGCGGCGTAAAGCGTGTTGCCATCGGGTGACAGGCCGATGCCGTTGGGATTGTTGGAAGGAAAAATCACCTCTTCCAGATGGCTGCCGTCTGCCTTGGCATAAAATATCCCGACGATGTCGTGGCAACGCTTTTCATAATCGGTCTTGCCGTGGTCGGTGAACCAGAAACCGCCATGGGCATCGAACTGGATATCATTGGGGCCGCGCAGGATGCAGCCAAAGTCGCCGTCATTGTAGAGCGTCTCCACTTCGCCGGTGTCGGGATCGACTCGCTGGATACTGCCGCCGGCATAATCTTTGGCGATGCCCGCGGGAGTCAGGAAACCATTCTGGTCATTATATTCGAACCCGCCATTGTTACAGACATAAATCTTACCGTCCGGCCCCAGCGCCGCCCCATTGGGACCACCACCGGTTTTCGCGACCAGCTGCTTGGTGCCGTCCGGCAGGACCCGGGTGAGTTGCTGCGCCTCGATCTCGACCAAAATGACGCTGCCGTCGGGCATCGCAATCGGCCCTTCGGGAAAGCGCAGGCCTTCGGTGACTATCTCCATCAATATATCCTCCCAATTTTTCTTACAGTCATTGCGGGATTTCGGTGACAAGTCTAGTAGCAAGACAGACAGTTTCAGGAGCAACTATGTCCAACGCTTATCCCGATAAATTGCAACTCCATATTGATGGCGAATGGATTGATGGCGAGGACCGCGATATCCATCAGGTCGTCAACCCGGCAACCGGCGAGACTATTTCCGATCTGCCCAAGGCGACGACAGCCGATCTCGACCGGGCGCTGGATGCCGCAGACCGCGCCTTCCCGGTCTGGCGCGACACACCGGTAGCCGAGCGCGCCGCGATTCTGCACAAAGCCGCCGACCTGATGCGCGAACGGGCACCGGAAATCGGCCGTCTGATGACCTACGAGCAAGGCAAACCCCTGGGCCAGGCGATTGGCGAAGTCACCGCTTCCGCCAGCCATTTCGATATCATGGCGGAAGAAGCCAAGCGTTGCTACGGCCGCGTTCTGGTACGCCCGGCAGGTCAGAATAGCTTCGTGAAATATCAGCCGGTCGGACCGGTTGCGGCGTTCAGCCCGTGGAATTTCCCGGTCTTCACGCCAGTGCGCAAGCTGGCC
The DNA here is from genome assembly GCF_013371215.1 of Parasphingorhabdus flavimaris. GTDB lineage: Bacteria > Pseudomonadota > Alphaproteobacteria > Sphingomonadales > Sphingomonadaceae > Parasphingorhabdus > Parasphingorhabdus flavimaris. The sequence goes on along the minus strand of NZ_JABWMH010000003.1, from coordinate 472,705 downwards.
CCGGCCATTGCCGCTGGCTGCTCGATCATTCTCAAGCCCGCCGAAGAAACCCCGGCGAGCCCGATCGAAATGATCCGCTGTCTCGTCGATGCAGGCCTGCCGTCCGGTGTGGCGCAAGTCGTTTTCGGCGATCCGGCCGAAGTCTCCAGCCATCTGATTGCCTCGCCGGTGATCCGCAAGATCAGCTTCACCGGCTCGGTCCCGGTCGGCAAGCATCTGATGAAACTCGCCGCCGAGGGCATGAAGCGTACCACCATGGAACTGGGCGGCCATGCGCCGGTGCTGGTCTTCGACGATTGTGATCTGGAAAAGACGCTCGATCTGGTAGTCACCGGAAAATTCCGCAATGCCGGTCAGGTCTGCGTCTCGCCGACCCGCTTCTATGTCCAGTCGGGCATTTATGACCGGTTCGAGAAAGCCTTCACCGAACGCGCCCAGAAGGTCAGCGTCGGCGACGGCTTTGACGCGGTCGAGATGGGCCCCCTCGCCAACCCGCGCCGGCCAAGCGCCGTCGGCGCGATGATCGAGGACGCGCGGACCAAGGGCGCGGATGTCCGGCTCGGCGGCGAACGGCGCGGCGACAAGGGTTTTTTCTTTGACCCGACCGTGCTGTCCCACGTCCCGCTCGATGCCAGCATCATGAACGAGGAGCCCTTTGGCCCCGTGGCGGTAATGCGCCCGTTCGACACGCTCGACGAGGCGATCGAACAGGCCAACCGCCTGCCGCTGGGTTTGGCGGCCTACGCCTTCACTGAAAATCTGCGCACGGCCAATCTCGTCGGCGACAGGATCGAGGCGGGCATGGTGGCGATCAACAATCTGACCGTGAGCCCGGGTGACGCACCCTTCGGCGGAGTCAAGGAAAGCGGCCACGGATCGGAAGACGGTCCGGACGGACTGAAAGCCTATATGGTCACCAAGGCGATCCATCAGGCATAGACCTTTAGCGTGCCTCGGTCTCGAAACACCCGGCATCGTCTATGACCGCGACAGCATTCAGAAGGACTCGCACAAATACACGAAGGCACAAAGCGGATATGAGAAGGTCGTTACTTCGTGGCTTTGTGTCTTCGTGCGAGTCCTATAAACCAATAGCGCAGCCAAAGCTGCGGGCGAGATAGTGAGAGGCCAGGATATGAATAAACGCACAGGCGCGCAGATTTTGGTCGACCAGCTGGTCATCCAGGGCACCGACCGGATATTCACCGTCCCCGGCGAGAGTTTCCTCTCCGTCCTCGACGCCCTCCACGACTGCGGCTCGATCCAGACCGTCTCCACCCGACAGGACGGCAGTGCCGCCTTCATGGCCGAGGCCGACGGCAAGATGACCGGCGCGCCCGGTATTGCCTTCGTCACTCGCGGTCCCGGCGCGACCAATGCCAGCATCGGCGTCCATACCGCGATGCAGGACAGCACCCCGATGATCCTGTTCATCGGCGATGTCGCCCGCGACGACCGCGACCGCGAAGGTTTCCAGGAAGTCGATTTTACGGCAATGTTCACGCCATTGGCAAAATGGGCTGCGCGGATCGACAATGCCGCGCGCATACCGGAATATCTGGCGCGGGCCTTTGATACCGCCAGTTCGGGACGCCCGGGCCCGGTCGTTCTGTCCCTGCCCGAAGACATGCTTCGCGACGAGGTTGAAGCGCTCGACCGGCCCAAGGTGGTCGCCCCGGCCCAGCCGCTGTGTCCGGACGCGATGACAACGTTCACCGACATGCTGCGCGATGCCACCGACCCGATTGCAATCATCGGTGGCGCGGGATGGAGCGAAAAGGCCAAATACTATTTCGCCCAATATGCCGAACGTATCGGGCTCCCCGTGGCGGTAGCCTTCCGTCGACAGGATAATTTTCCGAATGACAGCCCGGTCTACGCCGGCAATCTCGGCTATGGCCCCAATCCCAGGCTGACCCAGCGGATCAGGGATGCCGATCTCGTGCTCGCGGTCGGCGCCCGGCTCGGCGAGGCAACGACAGACGGTTATACGCTGATCACCCCCGACCATCCCGACCAGATATTGGTCCACGTCCATCCCGACCCCGACGAACTCAACCATGTCTATCGCACCGACCTGCCGATCTGCGCGGAGATGGACGAATTTACCGAACAGGTCGCCCTGTGGGAGGATGATCTGCTGACTTTCGACGCAGGCAAGGCCGCGCATGACGATTATCTCGCCTGGTCCACGCCACAACCCACGGCTGCGAAGCTGGACCTCGGTCTTTGCGTGGCAGCGATGCAGGAGCAACTTCCTGCCGACGCGATCATCTGCAACGGTGCCGGCAATTTTTCCGGCTGGTGGCACCGCTACTGGAAATATGGCGCTTTCCCCAGCCAGCTCGCCCCGACCTCCGGTGCCATGGGCTATGGCGTTCCCGCCTCGGTGGCAGCCGCCCTGCGCTTCACTGAGCGCGTGTCGGTGGTGGTCGCAGGCGACGGCGATTTCATGATGAACGGCCAGGAACTCGCCACCGCAATCCAGTATGACGCAAATCTGCTGGTGCTGGTGATCGACAATGGCAGTTTCGGGACCATCCGCCTGCACCAGGAACGCGAATATCCGGCGCGGCTTTCGGCCACGTCTCTAAAGAACCCGGACTTTGCCGCACTGGCAAAGGCTTATGGCGGATGGAGCGCAACGGTGGAGAATACCGGCGAATTCGCACCCGCACTGGCGGAGGCAATGAAGCGCAAGGGTTTGCGGTTGCTGCACCTGAAAACCGATGTCGAGTTTTTGACGGCAGCGGGGGCTACGGTGAGCGGGTTGCGGTCACGTTAGAACCGGTCCACTCCGCCTAGCGATAGGCTAGGCTTCTTCTGCGACCCGGCCTTCCGACCGGTCCATACTTTCCAGCCATAACGGCGATTCATGGTTCTGGGCGACAATCTGGCGAATAAGCTCCACGAGCTTGTCGCCTTTCCTGATGCAATCGGCCTTGTCGTAACAGGCAACGGCACCCCGTTTGAGAGCATCGGCTCTGATATCGGATCCGCGAACCGAGGAGGATGAGACGATCATGACCCGGGCCAGTTCATTTTCTACAATATGATCAAGCAGCTGCAGCCCGTCCATCCCCGGCATATTGATGTCGAGCAAGACCAGGTCGAACAATCGCTCTTCCAGAAGTTCGATGGCCTGAGATGCATTTGCAGCATGTTCAGGAGGGCGAAAATCCCGGTTGTCGCTGATCACAACATCTAGCATTGCTCTTAGTGTTGAAGAATCGTCGACGATGAGGGTTCTGATGGCGCCTAACATGATCCTTGTCTCCTCTCGCCCAGCCGAATGCTTGGGCGGTCCTATTGATATACGGCAATAATGACGGTTCATTAACCATTGTCCCGGCTATCCTCCTGTTCCATAAGGAAATTAGATTCTTGGACGCGCAAACAGGCTGTCCGGGGTTAATCGAAAAAAGAGGTTTGCCGCGCATAAGCGAGGGTGTCTGGAGACACCCACATGAAATTCGTTCTACTCGAATCACACGGCGGCAATTACATGGTAGTTGTCGAGAATATTGCGTGGTTGCGCACCGACGCCGATGGTCAAACCAAAGTCGGCATGGTCGGAGGATTGCCGCTTCTGGTCGCCGGAACCATCGAAGAGACAGCGGCCACTATCCTGGCAGGCTAGATTCATCGCACGCCGCGTTCGCGTGATGGTTGATGAGCCGACGCTTACCCGAACACCGACCAGCCCGTCTGCTTGACCAATTCACCCAGTGCGAGGCTCCCGACCATCGACGTCCCGGCCTGGTTGAGGCCGGGCGACCAGACCGCTATCGTTCCCTGATCGGGTGCTACCGCCAATATGCCACCGCCGACACCGCTTTTTCCGGGCAGTCCGATACGGTAGGCAAATTCTCCGCTATTATCATAATGGCCGCTCGACATCATCACCGCCAGAATCCCCCGGCAGCGCCTTTTGGTGATAATTTGCTCTCCGGTCTCGGGATCGGTGCCGTCAAATGCGAGAAAAAGGGCAGCACGAGCCAGTTGACGGCAAGAGATGGCGAGCGAACAATGGCGAAAATAGGCGGACAAAGCCGCTTCCACCGGATTGGTCATGTTCCCGAAACTGGCCATGAAATGGCCCAATGCCCGATTGCGCGACCCGGTATCCGATTCCGACCTCGCGACATTCAAATCGATCGCGATACTGTCATCCTGGGACAGGCGACGGAATAGTTGCAGCAAATCCGCGATTGCCTTGTCCGCCCCCGCTTCGCCGCCGCCATATGCGGACACCAGAGAATCGGTCGTCGCGATGGCTCCGGCATTGATCAACGGGTTACGCGGGATGCCCTGCTCGACCTCGAGCTGGACGATCGAGTTGAAGGGTGATCCGGAGGGTTCCTGGCCCACACGCTCCCACAGATCGTCTCCAATCTGCTTGAGCGTCAGCGCCAGCGTGAAAATTTTCGAGATACTCTGCATCGAAAAGCTCTCGTCGGCGTCACCCAGAGCATGCATTTCTCCGCCATCGAGCGCCACCGCAAGACCGAATTTGTTCGGATCGACACGGGCCAGCGCCGGAATATAATCGGCAACTTTGCCCGATCCGATATGGGGATTAACCGCTGACTCTATCGAAGCGAGCGCCTGCCCCCAGTCCACTGCCGGATTCTCTACGCTCATTCTCCAGCCATCGTCAGGATCGCGTCCCATTCATCCTTCGTCACCGGCGCAACAGATAGCCGGGATTGCCGGAGGATCGCCAGATTCTTGAGCTCGGGGTTCTGCTTCATCGCCTTGAGCGGGACCGGCTTGCCCATTTTCCGCAACGGCTTGACCTTGACCACGACCCAGCGTTCCGGGTCGGTCGTCACATCGGGGCTATGCTCCTCCGATATTTGCATGATGCCGACAACTTCCAGCCCCTGACGAGAGTGATAGAATAAAACCTGATCACCCTTTTTCATCGCCTTCATATTGTTCGATGCCTGCGCGTTTTTTACACCATCCCAGGTGCCTTCGCCCTCGGCTACCAGATCATCCCAGCCATATTCGTTCGGCTCTGATTTCATCAACCAATATTGTGACATCCTGATTTCCTTTTTCTCGGCCTCCCCAATAACCTACCAGGCAGAAACAAAAAAGGCCCCACCGACTGGCAGGGCCTCTTGTGTCGTAGATTAAAGCGAGACTTAACCCGGCATCAACACCGTATCGATGATGTGGAGCGTTCCGTTGGTTGAAGGAATATCGGCTTTGATAACCGTTGCCTTGTTGCCGGCACCGTCTTCGAGAACGATCTTGTCCCCGTTCATCGAGGCTTTGATCACACTGCCTTCCACCGAAGTAATCTCCGCAGTGCCGCCGCCGTCGGCGATAGCCTTGGCAATATCAGCAGATGTCATATTACCATCGGCCAGTCCAAATTTTGCGATCTTGACGAGCTCGGCCTTGTTTTCAGGATTCATCAGGTCCTTGAGCTGGTCGGCATCCATCTTGTTGAACGCATCATTGGTTGCGGTGAATGCTGTGAATGGGCCGCCGTCCTTAAGCTCTTGAGCAATACCGGAGAGACCTACCATGGTCGTGGCGGTCGAGAGTTCGGGCTGGTCCTGCACCACGGCCGTCAGACTGGTTGGCTTTTCCTCGTCGGCGAGGCGCGCGTCGAGGATTTCCTGTTCCTCTTTGCTCAATTCGGACGAGCAAGCCGGCACCATCGCCAGGACGAGAGATGAAAGAATAATTTTGGGGGCGTTAAACATGAATTTCCTTTCTTTTAATCATTTTGCGTCCCGCAACATGCGGGTGACTATGATGAAATTCCAAGGCGCGAATTACTCCCCCCTGCCGGAGAAAGCAAATCCCCAATAAATTCGTAAAAAAAGGGCCGCGCCGGTCGGCGAGGCCCTTTCCAGTCCATCCTAGTTCGGGGGATGAAAACTATCCCGGCATGACGACTGTATCGATCGCATGGATCACGCCATTGGAAGCGTCGACGTCGGTCATTATGACCGTCGACTTGCCGCCGGCCGCGTCTTCGAGGATCACGGAATCACCATCAAGCATTGCTTTCAGCGATGCGCCCTGAACAGTGGTCAAAGTGGCAGTTCCGCCGCCATCCGTGATGGCCTTTACGACGTCCGCGGCAGTCAGTTTGCCGGCTACGACATGATAGGTCAGAAGCCCGGTAAGATCGGCCTTCATTTCAGGCGTCAGCAGCGCCGCCAGCGTGTCTGGATCGACCTTGGCAAAAGCATCGTTGGTCGGGGCGAAAACGGTAAATGGTCCGTCGCCGCTCAGCGTCGCGCCAAGGTCGGCAGCGGTCACAGCCGCAACGAGGGTCGAGAAGTCATCATTGCCGACGGCGACGTCAACGATGGTACCGGTTTCGGCGGTCGCAGCCGAATCCATCATCGCGTCCGCGGAACCTTCGTCAACAGCTGCCTGCGGGGCTTCGGTCGAGCAGGCCGTTAGAGCCAAAGCAGCAGTCGTGGTCAGTATCATTTTAGGGGATATACGCATGATAAGCCTTTCAAAATTACATGTTTATCTATTCCGGTCAAAACAACGACCGGTCCTCGAATATGCAAGATATGGGCTAGATCAGAACCGGTTCAAACCTGTCCTTTGGGGCGTATCAAGTGGCTCAAGCCTTGCCGAGATGTACGAAGTCCCGGTCGAAGCTCTTGAGATTGGCGCCGGCATCAACATAGATGATCTGCCCCGTAACAGCTTCGGCTTGAGCAAGATATAAGACGGCATCGGCGATATCATCGGGTTCGGGAAGCCGGTCGAGCGGCATCATCGCCGTGATTTTGGCCAGCTGGTCTTGACCATATTCCCCCGCCGTCAAAGTCAGCCCGGGGGCAACGCCGTTGACGCGCAACCGGTCGGCACAGGCAACCGCCAGCGATCGTACTGATCCGGCCAGGGCCTGTTTGGAAAGCGTGTAGCTCAGCTGGTCGCGATTGGGATTGCGGATGCGCTGGTCGAGAATATGGATGACACAGGCGCGGTCACTGCCTGCGGGACGGCGCCGGTGGAGCGCAGTCGTCAGCAGGACCGGCACCAGGCTATTGACCCGATAATGATCCAGCAGTTCTCTTTCCTCGACCTCATCGGCCATATCCTGGCCAAAAATAGAGGCGCTGTTGACTATAAGATCCGGCACTCGGCCAAAATGCCCAGCCACGTGCTCGATCAGCGACTCGGCGGCGCCGTCTTCCAGAAAATTCTGCTGGAAGCCGGACCAGTCACAGCCCGTTTCTTGCAGCTTCTTCGCCAGCCCGTCCTCGGGAATGATATCGCTATTGCCATGGAGCGCCAGCGCATAGCCGGCGTCCGCCAGCCGGCCAGCAATAGCCGCACCGACCCGCTTCACGCCGCCGGTGACCAGCGCCAGCGGTCTGGTCATTTCCGGCCCCGGCTAAGCGTGATGCCGATCTGCTCCCCTTTTTCGGAGATCAGCAGTTTGACGATCTTGACGGTGACCCGGAGGATATTCTTGTCCTGCAGAAACAGCGTTTCGATGATATGATCGGCAACCGCCTCGATCAGCTTGAAATGCACACCTTCGGGCAGAGCCTCGGTCGCAGCATGTTTGAGGTCCATGTAATTTTTGGACTGATCAAGCGGGGTATCCGCTTCATAGCGTTCCTGAATCTTGAGCTCCGCCGCGATCGAAATGCGCAGCGGCTGCGGCAAATGGGTTTCTTCGGAATAAATCCCGGTCAGCACGTCGACATCGAGGTCGTTGACTTCCAGAAGCAATGTGTCTGTCATAGATAATATCTGACCATGTTAGCGGAAAAATGGCAAGTTAGGCGGACCAGCGGGCGAATATCGCAGTCGGCAAAAGCAATCCCCGCGCCTCTTCGCGCACGGCCAGTTCACCGACTTCGATCGTTCCGCCGAGATGGGAGAGTTTCTCGTTCAGCAGTGATCCCAGCGCCAACGCAGACATGCGCACGGCATAGACGGTAAGAAACATGCAACGGCTGTCGCCATCGAGCAGCTTTCCGCAATCCTCGACCAGCCCGGCCAGATGCTCTTCGAGCCGCCAGATTTCGCCATCCGGACCGCGACCATATTTCGGCGGGTCCATCAGGATCGCGTCGTAACGGCGTTCGCGCCTTACTTCGCGGGCAGCAAATTTAGCGGCATCATCGATGATCCAGCGAATCGGACGTTCGGTCATCCCCGATAGCGCCGCATTGTCGCGCGCCGCGGTCACCGATTTCTTCGACGCATCGACATGCACCAGATTGGCTCCCGCCGCGGACAGCGCGAGCGTCCCAACCCCGGTATAGCCGAACAGGTTCATCATCTGCGGCGATTCAAGATCCTGCAAATTGCCGCGGAACCAGCGCCAGACAGGATCCATGTCGGGGAAATAGGCGAGATGGCGGAACGGCGTGCACTGGGCGGTGAAGCTGACTTCTTCCCAGTCCATCTGCCATCCCTCTTCCGGGACATTGGCATTCAGATGCCAGCGGCCACCGCCATCCTCGTCGGAGGCTGGAATGAATTCGCCATCCGCCTGCCAGTCATCCTTCGCCGGTGCCCACATCGCCTGCGGTTCGGGGCGGATGAAATGAAATTCGCCGTAGCGTTCCAGCTTGCGACCGAGGCCAGAGTCGACCAGCGCATAGTCGCTGCGCGGCTCGCTGATCATCAATATCGGAGCGGTACTGGTTTCAGCCATCGGACGGCGTGGCGTTGGACATGATGAAGGATTTTACCGCATCATAGGTGCCGGGGAGCTTCGTATAATTCTCCTCGCGGTCAAACAGATCGCCGACACGGCGTGGCAAGGCCGGGCGGATGCCCGTCGCTCGTTCCACCGCATCTGGAAATTTCGCCGGATGAGCGGTCGCCAGCGTCACCACGGGCACCGCGGGATCAAGGCCCACATTCTGCGCGGCGGACAGCCCGATGGCGCTGTGCGGATCGATCACATGACCGGCCCTGTCCTGCGCCCAGCGCATGGCAATCGACATATCGTCCGGATCGACACGGTGGCTGGTAAAAATCGAGGATGCAGCCTCCCGCATGGCAGGCTCCAGCTGCATATTGTGGCTCTTTTCAAAAGCCGCCATTCGGGCCGCTGTCTTGGCACCGTCACGGCCTTCCAGATCGAACAGCAATCGCTCGAAATTGCTGCTTACCTGAATGTCCATCGATGGCGCTGCGGTCGGGGTTACGGTTCCGGTGGAATAGTCGCCGGCGCTCAGCGCGCGATGCAATATGTCATTGACGTTGGTCGCGACGATCAGCTGCTCGATCGGCAATCCCATTTTCGACGCGACATAGCCGGCGAAGACATCACCGAAATTGCCGGTCGGCACGGAAAAAGCGACTTTGCGATGCGGTGCGCCCAATTGGCTGGCCGCGTAGAAATAATAGACGACCTGGGCCATCAGTCGCGCCCAGTTGATCGAGTTGACCGCCGAGATCGAGAAACGGTTGGTCACTTCCTGATCGGCGAACATCCGTTTGACCATTGCCTGGGCGTCGTCGAAACTGCCGTCAATCGCAATATTGTGGACATTGGGCGCGCGCACCGTGGTCATCTGCCGCCGCTGGACATCGGAAATCCGGCCATCGGGGTGAAGCATGAAAATATCGACCTTGTCGCGTCCGGCCAGCGCGTCGATCGCCGCCGAGCCGGTGTCACCCGAAGTAGCTCCGACGACGGTCAGATGCTTGTCCTGCCGGGCGAGGAATTTTTCGAACAGCAGGCCGAGCAATTGCAGCGCAACGTCCTTGAACGCCAGTGTCGGGCCATGGAACAGCTCGAGCAGCCATTGTTGCCCGTCGAGCTGGACCAGCGGCGTCACCGCGGCGTGGGAAAAACGGCCATAGGCCTGCTCGCAAATATCCCGCAATTCCGTCTCGTCGAGCGCATCGCCGACAAAGGGCAACATCACCCGGACCGCGGTTTCCACATAGGATAGACCAGCCATATCGGCAATCTCGGCGGGGCTGAAGGACGGCCATGATTGCGGCACGTAGAGCCCGCCATCGCCAGCCAGTCCGGCCAGGGTTACTTGTTCGAAATTCAATGGCGACGCAGCGCCTCTGGTAGAGATATATTCCATGATGGCGAGCGGGTTAGGACAAGTTGCCGGATTGGGCAACGCCCTTGTTGCGCGCCCCCAAAGCGATCAGAAAAATGATCAGCGCGATACCGGCGAACAGGAACCACTGCACCGCATAGGACAGATGGTTGTTCGGGACATCCTCCAGCGCTGGCGGCTGGCTTTTCTGAAGCCCGGCAACCGGCTCGCTGGCCACCAGGCGGATGATATACTGGCTGTCCGGTGCTATGATGCCGTCCACTATACCGCCCTCCCAGTCCGGGTCATCCGGACGAGCCGACCAGCCTGCGACAATCTGCGCGCCCGGGCCCTCGGCCCCGGCGGTGCGGCACTGGGCGATATGGGCCCAGCCCGACTGGCCATTGATATTGCGCCCGCTGGTCGAACGCCAGCCGATCACGGCGAGGCAATTGACGGTCGATTTGCGAAAATAGGGCGCGTCTTCTGGATCGGGGACAGCGGGATAGGCAATAGCAGGGAGTTCTGACGCCGCCGCATAAGTATCCAGAAGCCCGTTCTTCCATTCTGCCCGTTGCAGTTGCCAAATGCCGAGACCGACCATCGTGGCGATCGCAAGCGAGACGAGCACTGTCCCGATTATCGGAATCCGTCCGCTCATTCGCCTTCGCGCTTGCTGATGCTGCCTTCGCGAGCCTGGTTGCGATGCTCCAATATCAGCAATATCGCTTTCGAGACCCGCAGCGAAACGACGACCGCAGCCACTGTCAACGGTACCCAGAGCAGGACATGGACCAGGAAGGGAGGATGAAAATTGGCCTCGACCGCGAGGGCCAGGCCCAGAATGATCGCGCCGACGATCAAGGTCAGAAACGCGGCCGGACCGTCTCCGACATTATATTCCGAATAATCCAGTCCGCAGGCGCGGCAATTGTCCGAGAATTTCGTAAAATTGGCAAATAGCGTCTTTTGCCCGCAATTAGGGCAGAGACCAAAAAGGGCAGCAGGAAGAACATCCGGCTGCCCCTTTGTATTTTCGGTGTCGTTCAACATTATAGCCTAGTGAACCGGTGCGCCCCATCCGCCCCAGACATAGACGACGATGAACAGGAACAACCAGACGACATCGACGAAATGCCAGTACCAGGCAGCTGCTTCGAAGCCGAAATGCTGTTTCGGGGTGAAGTGGCCCTTATAGGCCCGCGCCAGACAGACGATCAGGAAGATCGTGCCAACAAGAACGTGGAAGCCGTGGAAGCCGGTCGCCATGTAGAATGCCGAACTATAGTTGATGCCGGCAAACGGAAATGGCGCAACACTATATTCATAGGCCTGGATGAAGGAGAACAACACGCCCAGAATGATCGTCAGCCAAAGGCCGGTGATCAGGCCCTTGCGATCGCCATGGATCAGCGAGTGGTGCGCCCAGGTCACGGTGGTGCCGGAACACAGCAGGATCATCGTGTTGAGCAGCGGCAATTCAAAGGCGTTGAGCACTTCGATGCCCTTGGGCGGCCATTGCAACAGCGCCGCAGCACCGTCCTGGCCGATATAATTGGTGACAATGCCGTCAACCATTTCAAGCGGCTGAGGGAAAAGGGCGTAGTCAAACCATGCCCAGAACCAGCCGACGAAGAACATGACTTCCGAGGCAATGAACAGGATCATGCCATAGCGCAGGTGCAGCTGGACCACGGGTGTGTGGTCGCCAGCATGGGCTTCCTTGATCACATTGGCCCACCAGGCATAGAAGGTCAGCGCAATCGCAGCAAAGCCGATTGCAAAGACCAGCGGACCGAAGGACATGTCATGCATCCAGCGAATGCCGCCGATTGCCATGACAAAGGCGGAAAATGAACCGACCAGCGGCCAGATGTCTGGCGGCAAGATGTGATAATCATGATTTTTGGCACCGGCCATATTATTTCCCTAACCTTGACTTGAATTTCTCTTAGCTATCGCCGTTAGCGGCGTCTACTGCCTGCTCGTCCGTCGAACGATAAAAAGTATAGCTGAGCGTGATTTCCTTGATATCTTTTGTTTCCGGATCTTCCATGATCGCAGGATCAACATAATATAGCACCGGCATCCGGACCGTCTGCCCCGGCTTCAGCATCTGCTCGCTGAAGCAGAAACATTGCACCTTGTTGAAATATTTGCCGGCGAGAAGCGGCGTGACATTGAAGGTGGCCGTACCAACAACCGGTTGGTCGCTCTCGTTCGTCGCGATGAAAATCGCCATGTCGCGCGCACCGACGCTGACCCGGTCAACCGCCTGCTCCGGCTTGAACGACCAGGGCAGCGCAGAATTGACATTGGAATCGAACCGGATCGACATCACCTGACTGGTCGCTTCAATCGTCGCTGCCTGCGCTTCACCAACTCGCTGGGTTGTTCCACCATAGCCTGTCACCCGGCAGAATACCTCGTAGAGCGGCACGGCAGCAAAGCCGAGGCCCAACATGCCGAGACCCATCGCACCGGCCATCATGCCGCTGCGCAGGTTTTTGCCAGAAAGTGAGGTTTTCGCGGCGGTCATCAGGAACCACCGCTGATTTTAACGATGGTGATGAAATAGAATAGGATGACCATGAAGAACAGCAGTCCGGCCAGAATGACCGCCCGGTGTTTCTGCCGTGCCTGATAGGCTTTCTGTTCTTCAGGGCTCATCGGAGCTTTGCCATTATCAATCTCGCTCATGAGAATATCATCCGGTCAGCTACGAGCGCTGCAAACAGCGCGAACAGGTAAAGAATCGAAAATTTGAACAGGCGCTTTTCCGCTGCCATTTCATCCGGCTTGGTCGTCTTGCTGCGAGCGACCTGCAATGACAGCAGGCAGAATATCAGGCTCAACGCGATTGCCGCAACACCATAGACCGAACCTGCCAGCCCGAGAGCGAAAGGCGCGATAGCGATTGCCGTCAGAATAAGACTATAGGCGAAAATCTGGTTGCGGGTCGATCTTTGCCCGGCAACCACCGGCATCATAGGCACGCCGGCTTTCGAATAATCACTGTTCATGAACAGCGCGAGCGCCCAGAAGTGCGGCGGCGTCCAGAAAAAGATGATCGCGAACAGCAGGACCGGCATCAGCGTCACGTCGCCGGTCACCGCGGCCCAGCCAATCGCAGGCGGGAAAGCGCCGGCAGCGCCGCCGATAACGATATTCTGGGGCGTGCTGCGTTTCAGCCAGATGGTGTAGACCACGGCGTAGAAGAAGATCGAGAATGCAAGAAATATGGCGCTGAACCAGTTGACCGCGACGCCCATCAGCAGCACCGAGAAGACCGACAGTCCGATCCCGAAATGCAACGCGGTCTCGCGATCCATACGGCCAGCGGGCAGAGGCCGCTGGCTGGTCCGCTTCATGATCGCATCGATATCATATTCATACCACTGGTTGAGCGCGGCCGAAGCCCCTGCCCCCAGGCTGATCGCGAGGATTGCGGTAAAGCCGATGACCGGATGAATTGTTCCGGGCGCCGCCAGAAGTCCGCACAGGGCGGTGAAGATCACCAGAGACATCACGCGCGGCTTGGTCAGCGCGAAGAGATCCTTCGCGCTGGCCAGGCCTTGCATTGTTTGTGACGCAGTGGTCATTTCTATTCCCAAATTCCCGACTGGTCCTCAAATCACTTGATTTGAGGAAGGGTTTCGAACTGGTGGAACGGCGGCGGGCTGGACAATGTCCATTCCAGCGTCGTTGCGCCTTCACCCCAGTAATTGCCTTCTGCCTTGCGGCCGGCGAACATGGAGTATGCGATATTCACGAAGAAGATCAGCACGCCAACCAGCATCACGGCATAGCCGAGCGAGCTGATCTGGTTCCAGTAAGCAAACTGCTCAGGATAGTCGGCATAACGACGCGGCATGCCCTGCTGTCCGAGGAAATGCTGCGGGAAGAACAGGATGTTCACGCCGATGAAGAATATCCAGAAATGGAGCTGCCCCAGCAGTTCGTTGTACATCCGGCCCGACATTTTCGGGAACCAGTAGTAGAAGCCGGCAAAGAGCGAGAAGACCGCACCAAGCGACAACACATAGTGGAAGTGAGCGACCACATAATAGGTGTCGTGGAGATTGTCGTCGATCCCGCCATTGGCAAGCACAACACCGGTCACGCCACCAACGGTGAACATGAAGATGAAGCCAAGCGCCCACATCATCGGCGTCTTGAAGGTCATCGACCCGCCCCACATGGTCGCGATCCACGAGAAGATCTTGATACCGGTCGGCACCGCGATCACCATGGTCGCTGCGGTGAAATACATTTTCACGTTAACCGACATGCCGGTGGTGAACATGTGGTGTGCCCAGACCACGAAGCCGACGACACCGATCGCAACCATGGCATATGCCATGCCGAGATAACCGAAGATCGGTTTGCGGCTGAAGGTCGAGATAATGTGGCTGACCATACCGAAACCGGGCAAGATCATGATGTAGACTTCGGGGTGCCCGAAGAACCAGAACAGATGCTGGTACAGCACCGGATCACCGCCACCTGCGGCATCGTAGAAGGTTGTTCCGAAATTACGGTCGGTGAGCAGCATCGTGATTGCTGCAGCCAGCACGGGAAGCGCGAGCAGCAACAGGAATGCGGTAACCAGAACCGACCAGACAAACAGCGGCATTTTGTGCAGGGTCATGCCCGGCGCGCGCATGTTGAAAATGGTGGTAATGAAGTTGATCGCACCGAGGATCGAGGATGCACCGGCAAGATGGAGCGATAGAATCGCCATATCGACCGCCGGGCCAACCGAACCGCTCGTCGAGAGCGGCGCGTAAACCGTCCAGCCGGTACCGGCACCGTTGCCGGTACCACCTGGCACGAAAGAGGAACCGAGAAGCAACAGGAACGCGGGGACGAGCAACCAGAAGCTGACATTGTTCATCCGCGGGAAGGCCATGTCCGGCGCACCGATCATCAGCGGCACGAACCAGTTACCAAAGCCGCCAATCATCGCCGGCATCACCATGAAGAAGACCATGATAAGGCCGTGCGCTGTGATCAGCACGTTCCACAGGTGATAGGCCTGATCCATCGACGCTTCGGTGCCGTTGGACATGCTGGCCCAGGCCTGCAGATACTGGATGCCGGGCTCGGCCAGTTCCAGCCGCATAAGACCGGAAATCCCGCCACCGATGATACCCGCGACAATCGCGAAAATCAGATAGAGAGTACCGATATCCTTGTGGTTGGTGGACATGAACCAGCGCTGGAAAAAGGCTGGCTTGTGATCGGCGTCATGCGCATGATCGTCGATGTGGCCATCTGCTGTGATTGTTGTCATTACTCTAACCCTCAGTTGGTCGCAGCGGCTGCATCGGCAGACGCGATTTCGGTGGTCGCTTCACTGGCGTCGGCGTCGGTCGGAGCGGCTTCTGCTGCTTCGCCCTTCACTGTACCGCCATTGGCGCGAACCCAGTTGTTGAATTTTTCTTCAGACAGAACTTCAACGGTGATCGGCATGAAGCCGTGACGCGCGCCGCAAAGTTCGGAGCACTGGCCATAATAGACGCCTTCGCGATCAATCTGCAGAACTTTTTCATTGATCCGTCCGGGAACCGCATCAAGCTTGAACCATGCTGCCGGAATGGCAAAGCTGTGAATCACGTCTGCTGCGGTGATCAACAGCTTGACCGGCTTTCCGACCGGAATGACCATCCGGTTGTCAGCAGCGAGCTGATAGGGCTCTCCGCGCGCGTCGGCTTCTTCTTCGGTCAACATGTTGGAAATGACTTCGAAATCGCCATTGTCGGGATAGCCATAACCCCAATACCATTGATATCCGGTAACTTTCACGGTCAGGGCATCTTCCGGTGCCGGTTCAAACTGCTCCGCGAGCAGGCTAATCGACGGCACGGCGATTACAACAAGGATCAGAACAGGAATGACCGTCCAGATGATCTCGATAAAAGTATTGTGGGTTGTTTTTGAAGGAACCGCATTTGCGCCACGACGAAAACGAAACACAACCCATATCAGAAGAAAGAGAACCAGCAGACTGACACCGACCATCATCGGAACCAGGATCGCATTGTTGATCCAATGCGCGGTTTTGCCGGTTTCGCTGAACTGTTCCTGGAAATCGATGCCGCCATCGACCGGCATGCCGATGCCTTCGGTCGGTTTCATCGGGGTGTAAAGCGCAGGATCAAGTCCGGACGCAGTGGCTGCGGCCTCTGCTGGCACTTCCGCCGCTTCCAGCTCGCTGGACGCTACTGGATCCACAACCGGTGCCGCCGGCAACGCTTCTTGCGCCGACAATGCAGTCGGCGTGAGAATCAAGCCAATGGCCAGAATCCAAGCTTTCACAAAATGAGTCATATATCGCTCAACCCTATCTTACCCCAAGTTTCGGTAGTTTTCCGGCAGTGGCCCGACTTTTGGAATCAGCGAGCCCGGCCTGGAATAGTCCGATTGGGGCGGCTTATAGGCATGGTTGACCCAAGCCTCAAGCTACGGAATACATATTTTTTCAGTTTTTTGGCTTTAATTTATCTGGCAATGAAGCGGCAATATGCCCATTTGGGCAGAAAGGCGAAATACAGACAGGGATGGAAAATTGACAGAAGAAGAGATTTTATCAGAATTCCGTAGCTGCGACGCCTTGTTGCAGGGCCATTTCATCCTTTCCTCCGGCCGCCACAGCAGCCGCTATCTGCAATGCGCGCGCTTGCTGATGGACCCTGCCCGTGCGTCGCGCATGGCCGAAGCGCTTGTCGCGAAAATTCCCCAGAATATCAGACGCTCGATCGATATCGTCGTCTCTCCGGCAATGGGCGGCGTGATCGTCGGCCATGAAATGGGCCGGGCTCTTGGGCTTGAAGCCCTGTTTCTCGAGCGCCCTGAAGGCATATTCGAGCTGCGCCGGGGATTCCGGCTCGAACCGGGCCAGAAAGTATTGATGATGGAAGATGTCGTGACCACCGGCCTGTCATCCCGCGAAGCTATCCAGGCGATCCGCGACGCGGGCGGTGACGTGATTGCGGCCGGCGCGCTGATCGACCGTTCCAATGGCGCAGCTCAGTTCGATATCCCCTTCTTCCCCCTGGTCGCACTCGACGTGCCATCTTATGCCGCTGACGAGGTCCCCGCCGAACTGGCCGCCATTCCCACGACCAAGCCCGGCAGCCGGGCGGAACCTTCGCCAGCGTGAGCATATCCAACCCGCTCAGGCTCGGCGTCAATATTGACCATGTCGCGACGATCCGCAACGCGCGCGGTGGCGATCATCCCGAGCCGGTGCGAGCGGCGCTGGTCGCCGCCGAAGCTGGCGCAGACGGCATAACCGCCCATCTGCGCGAAGACCGGCGCCATATTCGCGATGACGATCTGACCGTGCTGATGGACACGTTGACCATTCCGCTCAATCTGGAAATGGCGGCGACCGACGAGATGCTGCAGATCGCGCTGCGCCACCAGCCGCACGCTGCTTGCATCGTCCCGGAGAATCGCGAGGAACGGACCACCGAAGGCGGGCTGGATGCCGCCGGGATGCACAACAAGCTGGCCGATTTTGTCGGTCAGCTGAGGGAAGCGAATATCCGCGTCAGCCTGTTCATCGAACCCGACCCGCGCCAGATCGAGGCAGCGATCCGCCTCGGCGCGCCGGTGGTCGAATTTCATACCGGCCATTATGCGGAGCTTACGGGCGCCGAACGCGAAACCGAGCTGCGCCGGATCGCCGATGCCGCAGCTCTCGCGGCCAAAAACGGAATCGAACCGCACGCCGGACACGGGCTGACTTTCGACAATGTCGTCCCGATCGCCGCAATCCCGCAGCTCGTGGAGCTGAACATCGGCCACTTTCTGATCGGCGAGGCGATTTTCAGCGGCCTCGACGGCAGCATCAAACAGATGCGCGCCCTGATGGACGAAGCCCGGTGAGTATGTCTGCCAATCTTTCCTCCCTGTCGAAGACGGGGAGGGGGACCGCCCGAAGGGTGGTGGAGGGGCACCCCTCCGTCGCCTTCGGCGCCACCTCCCCGCAGCTTTGCTGCAGGGAGGATAAAAAATGATCATCGGCCTCGGTTCCGACCTCTGCAATATCGAGCGGATCCAGAATTCGCTCGACCGCTTTGGCGAGCGATTTGAAAATCGCGTCTTCACCGAACTGGAACGCACAAAGGCCCGCCGAAGGCCGTTCACCATCGCCGGCACCTATGCCAAGCGTTTCGCCGCGAAAGAAGCCTATTCCAAAGCGGTCGGCACCGGCTTTCGGGCTGGCGTGTTCATGAAGGATATCGGCGTGATCAACGCCAGAAGCGGAGCGCCGACGCTGGCGCTGACCGGCGGCGCGAAAAAACGCCTCGACGCGCTGACACCGGCGGGATATGAGGCAATCGTTCATCTCACACTCACCGACGATCATCCATGGGCGCAGGCATTCGTGATCATCGAAGCCCATCCGCTGTAGGAAATGCGCTCCCCATGGACGAGGAAACCAAAGATAAAAATATGGCTATAGAGAATACTGCTGGCAGCGGTTCCACTGGGAAACCGGAAAAAGAGAAAACCGACTGGATCGGCGAGATCAAGAGCATTGGCTTGTTGTTGCTGGCGGTTCTCACCTTCCACAGCCTGGTAGCCAAGCCCTTTTACATCCCTTCGGTATCGATGATGCCCAGGCTTCTGGTCGGTGACCGGCTGATCGTCAGCAAATATGCCTATGGCTGGTCCTGGGTGTCGCCGACATTCCACATATTGCCGCGCCTGGAAGGCCGCCTGTTCGGAAGTCTGCCCGAACGCGGCGATGTCGTGATCCTGACCCCGAAAGAACAGAGCAGCGATTATATCAAGCGGGTGATCGGCTTGCCCGGCGACACGATTGAATTGCGGGGCGGTCAGATATTCCTCAACGGCATTGGCGTGCGACAGGACGTCCAGCCCGATCTGCTGATCCCGATCGATGCTAATTCGCCCTGTGGCCTGAACGAATTTCCGGGTGCCCGCAGCGAAGACGCCAATGGCAATCCGGTGTGCCGCCTGCCGATTGTCCGCGAAACACTGCCCAACGGCGTGAGCTACGATATTATCGATCTCGGCCCCCAATATACCGATGATGTGGCGCCGGTGGAAATTCCGGAACATGAGGTCTATCTGCTCGGTGACAACCGCGATCTCAGCGCGGACAGCCGGGTTGCCAGTCCGCTTGGTCTCGGTGGAACCATACCCTGGGAAAATATCGGCGGACGGGCGGAGTTCATCACATTCTCGCTCGATGGGACGACGACGTTCAACCCGCTGAGCTGGCTCGGTTCGTTCCGTGGTGGACGGGCAGGCACCAGCCTGCGTCCCGGCAAGGCGGTTGCAGCCGCCAAATAAGCGAAGCCTAGAGCCGCAGCCCCGCGGTCTCGTCGAGACCGGCCATGATATTGAGATTCTGGACAGCCGCGCCCGACGCTCCTTTGCCGAGATTGTCCAGCCGCGCAATCAGGCGGGCGTGATAGCCTTCCGCATTGCCGCAGACAAACAGCTCAAGCCGGTCGGTCGGGGCATCATTCTCGCTGATCAACAGCTCTGACAGGTCGCCCCTGCCCTGAACCGAGACGATTTTCGAACCGGCATAGAAGGCGGTCAGCTCTTCGAGCAGCTGGTCCGTGCGCACCGATCCGATAGCGCCCAGATGCAGCGGAATATCGACCAGCATCCCGCGAAAGGCACGGATCACCGAAGGCGCAAAAATGACATCGTGGCTCAGGCCGGCGTAGGCCTTCATTTCCGGCAGATGCTTATGATCGAAATTCAGGCCATAGCTACGAAAACCCAGATCGGGTTCCTGGGCAAACCGCTCGATCAGCGCCTTGCCGCCGCCCGAATATCCGGACACTGCATTCATGACATAGGGCCAGTCTGCGGGCAGCAGGCCACGAGCAATCAGCGGAGCGACAAGACCGAGAAAACCGGTCGGGTAACAGCCTGGATTTGATACAAAACGCGCGCTGGCGATTGCGGCCCGCTGGCCATCGCGAAATTCGGCGAAACCATAAGCCCAGCCATCGGCAACGCGATGTGCCGTCGATGCATCGATCACCCGCGTGCTGTCATTATCGATCAGAGAGACCGCTTCTGTCGCTGCGTCGTCGGGCAGGCACAATATGACGAAATCGCTGTCGTTGATCGCCTCGCGCCGCGCATTGACGTCCTTGCGCCGGTCTTCTGGCAACTGGACGAGAGCAAATTCGCTCCGCCCGGAAAGCCGCTCGGCGATTTCCAGTCCGGTCGTACCAACCGCGCCGTCGATGAAAACAGTCTTCGTCATAGCAGCCTCAGGACAGCCGCTTGCGAGCCAATACTGGCTTGTCAGCTGTCTTGGCAAAGCGGGCTATCGTATCCGCCAATGGTTCGATCGCCACTTGCATCATGTGGGAATTGGCGTGGACGATCCTTTCCTTGTCGATCATCAGGCCGACATGATTGGGGAAGAACACAAGGTCGCCGCGTCGCAGCTCCTCGTCGGCGGCAATTTCCTCGCCCAGCGCTGCCATTTGCTGGTCGCTGTCGCGCGGAGCGTCAACCCCGGTCAGCATCAATATCATCTGGATCAGACCCGAACAATCGAGACCATCGCCGCTGCGGCCACCCCATAGATAGGGCGCGCCGATCAGCTGTTCGGCCAGCGCCGCCGTACCATTGGTTCCGTCGAAAACGACCTTGGTACCGATCGGCTGGACATGGCGGACATGGACATAGCCCTTGCCGGTCTTCAGGAAATTGCCGCATTCGCTGGCTTCGCCGCAAGCGATCCGCGATCCCATCGGCAGTCGCTTCATAACGCCAGATTTGAAATCCGGTTCGATGAAGATCAGCGCCGCGCGGGCAAAGATCAAATGGGTCGGCTCGGGCGTCTTCTTCTGATGCTGCAGCGCATGGACCGGCACATATCCGACATAATGGTCATGCCCACAATAGCCCCAGGCCCAGTCGCCGGCGATATCCAGCACGTGGAAATCCTCGCCGTGCAGCAATTCGGAAATCGCTTCATGATCCTTGCCGGGCTGCTTGCGGAGCATCGCCTTTGGCGCGGAACAGCGCATCGGCATCGGCGTGGCATAATGCGGGGCAAACATTTTGCCCGCCAGCGCAATATCCGCCAGGTCGCCGCGATGCGCGGTAATCCGGGGATCGAAATCTCCTTCCGGACCGTTCAGCACGAATTTCTTGTGCGCGCCAGTATCTGCAGTTTCCATGTCCATGCGTTTCGAAATCCCAATAGCGATAAAAATGTCCGTGACTCTGCGGCTTATGCGCCATGTGACAAAGCGGTGACAATCGACGGCCTTTAGACGACCTGAGGGCGGTTAATCAAGCGGTGTCGCAGAAGCCCGCTGTCTCAGGCTGAATTTCTGTTGTTAGGTGGGGAGCGGACACTAAGATATGCCGTCGAGAATGACTGCTTCATCCCGAAAGCGGACATTAGCTTTGGTTCCAATATGCCTTGTATGCAGGATAATCACCAAAATACGTTTCGTAATCAGGGTATGGTATTGCTAGGATAGAGACATGCCTCTCGTCTAGGCTTTCGCTATAGTCTTCAATGAAAACTGAGTGGCACTCGATTTTTCCATGCATTAGAGAATTCACCACCAAGGTTAAATTGTAAACCTCCGGCTGATGAACGCCGTCAATTTCACCTGCGTGGATTTTCGGATCATAGCTCGTTGTGGGTTCGAAAAAACCAGTCGCTACGCCCATCGGTGGGTCTGCTGCATCGAGATGGCTGCAACCAATTAGCTTTCCGCCGTGATGAATTTCGACTTGCATATGTTTCCGGTATCACTTCAAGACAATGGCATCAACTGCGCCCGGAACAGACATTTTAGCGGCCTAGATTGTACCTCCACAATTGGGGCGGTAGCCGAAATTCCACAGGAAGATCTTTCTCGTCTTTCCTACTGCCCGAAACGCCCCTGCAAATAGCGCCAGCTCGCCCGCAGGCCCAGCGCTTCGCCGCCTTTTGGCCGTCCCGGCTTGGCCGCCGGACGCCAGGCGAAAGTGTCGAAATGCGCCCAGGGCACCGATTCCGGCGCAAATTTCTTCAGGAACAGCGCCGCGGTGATACATCCGGCGAAGCCACCCGACGCGCTGTTCACACAATCGGCAATTTCGCTGTTCAGCATCGCATCATAGCCCGACCAGAGCGGCATTTGCCAAAGCGGGTCGCTTTCGCCGTCGCCGGCCTGCACCAGGCCCTCCGCCATGGCGCGATCATCGCAGAACATCGCCGGCAGATCGGGACCGAGGGCTACCCGCGCCGCGCCGGTCAACGTGGCGAAATCGATGATCATCTCCGGCTCTTCCTCGCCGGCCAGAGTCAGCGCATCGCCCAATACCAGCCGCCCTTCGGCATCTGTGTTGGTAATCTCGACGGTCAGCCCCTTGCGGCTGTGCAATATGTCGCCGGGCCGCAAGGCATGGCCATCAATCGAATTTTCCACCGCCGGCACCAGCAGATGCAGGCGCACCGGCAGCTTGGCTTCCATCACCATGCGGGCGAGCGCGATGGCATGGGCAGCACCGCCCATGTCCTTTTTCATCAGCATCATGCCGGCCGGCGATTTCATCGACAATCCGCCGCTGTCAAAGGTCACGCCCTTGCCGACAATCGCGATCTTCGGATGATCGGCCCTGCCCCATTTCAGTTCCAGCAGGCGCGGCGCGTGGGCGCGCATCGCAGCCTTGCCGACGCCGTGGATCATCGGGAAATGCTCCTCCAGCGTATCGCCGCGCGTCACTTTCAGCTCTGCGCCGTGCTGCGCCGCCAGCTTGTCGACAATATCTTCCAGCTTGTCCGGCCCCATGTCTGCCGCCGGCGTGTTGACCATGTCCCGGACCATCGCGGTGGCTTCCGCCTGCCGAACGGCTTCGTCGCGCTGACCGATCGCGTCGTTGACCAGCAAAACGCTCGGTCCCTGACGGTCCGGCAGCTCTTTATAACGATCAAATTCATGTTGCGAAATCAGCCAGCCGAACAATGTTCCCTTGGCGCTGGCGTCCTGCAGACGATAATTTCCCTCGGGCAGGCTGCCGCCGAGCTTGGCCAGCGACCAGGCATCAAGCTTGTTCCGGTCGGTGACACCGGCAACAACCGAAAAGTCGTCCGCGACCAACTTGTCATCGCTCTTGCCGCCGACCGGAGGCAACAGCAGATAGGAGTCGGGATTGGCGACAAAGCGATAGGCCTTCACAATCGCGCGGATGGTCTCCGGTTGGCCCTTCAGCCAGTCTTCGAAACTGCCGACATCCAATATCTGGATATTGCGTGCTGCCTGGCCGGTGTCGGCCTCGATCAATGCCTTAAAATCAGTCATTTGATCGCTATAGCCACAGAATTTGCGAAGCGCGAGAGTCTATTCAGCCGCGATGGATTCTGCTTCGACCTGGTTGTCCGGAGAGGAAACCGCCGCAGCAGTCGGCCTGGAAAAGACCATCACGCCATCATCCACCGCCTTGTGCCGCAGATTGATAATGTCCTTCGGGAAATTCTGGTTGAGCCGCCACGGTTTGCGATCGCCCTGTTTCGGCAGATCCTTTATCGCCCGCTGGACATAGCCGGAGCTGAAATCAAGCATCGGCTCGGTTCCCATCTCTTCACCTGCCGGCAGGGTCGGGGTCGCGATCGGCGTGCCCTTCTTGTCCATATGGTTGATCAGGCGGCAGACATATTCGCTGGTCAGGTCGGCTTTCAGCGTCCAGCTTGCATTGGTATAGCCCATCGTCATCCCGAAATTGGGAATGCCGGAGAACATAACGCCCTTGTAATTGATCTTCTCACCGAAATTGACCGGTTCGCCATCCACCGAAATTTTGGCGCTGCCGCCGGTGAGCATTTTCAGCCCAGTGGCGGTCACGATGACATCCGCCTCGATCGTCTTGCCGGATTTCAGCTTTATGCCGTGCTTTGTAAAGGTTTCGATCTGGTCGGTGACAATCGATGCCTTGCCCGATTTGATCGAAGCGAACAGATCGCTGTCCGGCACCAGACATAGCCGCTGATCCCACGGATTATAGCTGGGCGTGAAATTGGTCATGTCGACATCCGGCCCCATTTCCTCGCGCACCATATTGAGCAGGCGTTCCTTGAAGCCGGCCGGTTTCTTCCGGGCCAGATTGAAGGTAAACAGACCCCACAGCACATTTTTCCAGCGGGTCAACATATAGGCAGCCTTGCTCGGCAAGAATTTGCGGAACCGCAAAGCCCATTTATCTTCGCCCGGCAGCGATACGATATAGGTCGGGGAACGCTGCAACATGGTGACATGCGCTGCGGTGTCCGCCATCGACGGAATCAACGTCACTGCGGTCGCGCCGCTGCCGATCACAACCACTTTCTTGCCTGCATAGTCGAGGTCCTCGGGCCAGAATTGCGGATGGACAATAGGTCCGGCGAAATCGGACTTGCCGGGAAAGTCGGGATTATGGCCTTCCTCATAGTTATAATAGCCGGAGCACATGTGGAGGAAATTGCACTGGACGGTGCTCAGCGACCCGTCGCCATGCTGCAGGCTGACCGTCCAGAGGGCGGTTTCGCTCGACCAGCTGGCGTCCACCACCTTGCGGTTGAAGCGGATCTTGTCGTCCAGATCATATTCGGCGACGGTTTCGTTGAGATAAGTGAGGATCGACGGCGCATCGGCAATCGCCCTGCGCGCGGTCCAGGGTTTGAAATTATAACCCAATGTATACATGTCGCTGTCCGAGCGAATACCGGGATAACGGAACAGGTCCCAGGTGCCGCCGAGCCGCTCTCGCCCTTCGACAATGGCAAAGCTTTTGCCGGGGCATCTTTTGGTCAGGTGAACCGCTGCACCGATACCGGACAGGCCGGCACCGACAATCAGAACGTCAAGAATCTCGTTTTTCATCCCGCCACCTTACTGACACAGATGTTAGTTGGCAAGTGAGGGGTTTTGGGGCTGGTCTATTCGCTGATCAGAGTCAGGCTGCGGAACAGGCCGTGGTCCAGCTTTTCGTCGAAGCGGCAGCCGATATGACCGTCTTTGCACCAGATGGTGGTTGCCGGAATCGGGCTGCTGTCATCGAAGCGCAACCAGAGACGTGTGCTGGCTCTGAAGCGCGAATCACAGGCAATCCTGCATCCATAAATCGAAACATCGACCAGTTCGCCAGCCTTCCCGGTCTTGCCATGCTGCCGGATCGCGGCGCGCTGAATCTGGACGGGATGGCGATACACTTTACGATGTTCGATCAGCGCCGGCTTCACCGTCCGAAATTGTGAATTCATATATCCCATGGTCAGCCCCTCGACCAAGGCCTTAGCGAATTCTGCTCAACAAATGGTAAACATGCGTAAAATGATTCACCCCCTATGTTCTGACAGCAGAACTATTCGGCGGCTTCGAGAGTCGCTTCGCTTCCGTCAGCCGGTCTCTCGGAATTGGGGCCGTAAAACCGGAGCACCCCGTCGTCGATCGGGTCGTTGACCAGCACCTTCTTTTCGAACAGATAATCCTGACTGAGCTTCCAAGGCATCGTGGTGCTGTTGCGCGGCAGCTCCGACAGCGAGCGCTGGATATAGCCAGACGAGAAGTCGAACAAATCCTCCTGCTCCAGCGTTGTATCCAGAACCGGATTGGCGATCCGCGTCGACGTCGCGTCCATATGGTGCAGCAGGCGGCAGGTGAATTCCGACACGACATCCGCCTTGAGCGTCCAGCTGGCGTTGAGATAGCCAAATACGACCGCCAGATTGGGAATGTCGGAGAACATGCAGCCCTTGTAATAATAATGGTCGGGCCAGTGCACCGGCTTGCCATCGACTTCGAACGCCACCTTGCCGGCAACCGCCAGCTTGAGACCCGTCGCGGTGACGATGATATCGGCGTCGATTGTCTCGCCCGATTTCAGCTTTATTCCCGTCTCGGTCACCGTCTCGATATGGCCGGTCTTGAGATCGGCCTTGCCGGCGGCGATGGCCTTGAACATGTCGCTGTCGGGAACCAGGCACAGGCGCTGCTCCCACGGACCGTAAGGCGGCGTGTAATCTTCCTTTACATATTTGTCGCCCAGTTCTTTCTTGAGCGGTTTTTCAAGCTTTTCGATGACCTTCTGCGGGTTGTCGCGCGCCATTTTGAAGGCGATATTCTGCAACTGGACATTCTTGAACCGGATGATTTTATAGGCCCACATTTCGGGCATGATCTTGCGCAGCAAATTGGCCAGCCAGTCCTTTGCCGGACGCGCGAAAAACCAGGTCGGTGTCCGTTGCAGCATCGTGACGTGACTGGCTTTTTCCGCCATCACGGGGACGATTGTCACCGCGGTCGCGCCGCTGCCGATGATCACCACCTTCTTGCCCGAATAGTCGAGATCCTGAGGCCAGAATTGCGGATGAACGACATCGCCCTTGAAATTCTGCAAGCCTTCTATCTGGGCGTCATAGGGATTGTCATAATCATAATAGCCTGACCCCATATAGAGGAAATTGGCGTGCATCGTGACCTGGCTGCCGTCCGATTTTTCCGCCGTTACCGTCCAGCGCGCATCTTCGCTCGACCAGCTCGCAGACAGCACCTTGTGGCCAAAATGCATGTGCTTTTCGAGATCATGCTTGGCCTTGATCCGGTGGAGATAGTCCATGATCGAGGGACCGTCGGCAATCGCCTTCTGCTCGGTCCACGGTTCGAATTTGAAACCCAATGTGTGCATGTCGCTGTCGCTGCGGATGCCGGGATATTGGAACAGGTTCCAGGTCCCGCCGATATCATCGCGGCGCTCGACCACGGCAAAGCTCTTGCCGGGACATTTGTCCCGCAGATGAACCGCCATGCCGATTCCCGAAATCCCGGCGCCGACGATCAATACGTCGACCGATATTGCCGTGGCGGCACTCTTGTCCGCAACCTTTGTAGCCATTGCCGTCTCTCCCAGCTTTTGAACGGTTATGCCATTGGTAGGGACGAGTTGCAATTGACAATTTAATTGGGCAGTTAAGACACTTGTTCAAGGGATTATCCTCGGCCATGCCGTCGAACCCGAGCAAAGGCTGGATGAATATTATGACGAACAGGAGCAATATTCCAATCACCAGACGGCGAGTCGCAAGCGAGAAAGCCGATGCCATTCGCGCGGCGGTCAGCGGCGCCACCGCGATCACGACAGAAAATGCATCGTCCCGCGTTGCGACTGTCGAGGATGCCGCGGCCTTCCATGAATTTCTGAGCGACCCGCAGATTCACGCCCCGATCTATACCTTGCCCCGACCGCTCACCGTCGAGACGGTGCGCGACTTTATCGCGGACCACCAGGGCCAACGCGAACATGGCACCGGCCTGCTGTTTCTCAACTTTGACGAACAGGGCGCGATCGGCGGCTATTCCGATATTGCCGTATGGCCCGAATGGGCGGCCGGCGAACTGGGTGGCGCGGTTCATCCTGATCGCCAGGGCAAAAGACGCGGCGTAGAAGGTGCCCGACTGAGCTTCGACTGGATGTTCCAGTTTCTGGGCCTCGACCTGATCTGCGAGACCGCTTCGCTCGACAATCACCGGACCGCGCATTTGCTCGACGGACTGGGGTTCCGGCGAATGGGCGAAATCATCAGCCAGCGTGCCGACGGCACCACCCGGCCATCGCTGGTATGGGAAGTTTCGCGGGCCGAGTGGGAACGGGACGCAGACGGCTCTTAACAGCCTCCAGAACCTGTGATAGCGGGACCCCATCGAAACATTCTTCCTCTGGATTGGACTGGCACTGGCCGGTTCGGGACTGGCGCTGACGCTGCGCAGCGACCTGCTGTTCATCCGCAACGGCACCCGCCGGGCCCAGGCCAAGATCGTGCGCCACCACCGCATGAGCGGCAGACGCACCATCATGTACAGCGCCATCCTGCTCCTGCCGGACCAGAAGGGCGGTTTTATCGAGGTCCGCGACCCGCTCTACACGCCCTTCCCCACACCGGTGATCGGCGAGTTGGTCGAAATCGTCCACCCGGAAGGCTATCCCGAAAAAGCACGCATCCCCTACCCTGTATTCCGGGCGATGATGTACGGAGCATTGGGCTATGCATTTGTCATGATCGGGTTGGATATCACCGGACTGGGCTGATCCGGGTCCGTCGGCAGCTGCCGGACAGCGGGCCGATGCGTTTTCGCCGGTCGGGGAGTCACTGAAAACGAAGTATTTTCTATTATCTTATGGGTGTGACAGACCGGCATTTCGGGACGCTATGCCGCTGCTCAGCGAAGTTTCTCCGGTCAACAACCACTCTGTGACCAAAATACCACGCCATCGATAAAACGAACAATTCTATCTCGAATCCCGATTGACCAATATGGAATATGCGCCTTTTTGGATTTGGCTGTATCAAAATTGCGCCAATGAGGGTTGCGCGATCTAGCTACAGCACATCTGAAAATTAAATATCTGTTTCGTTCTGCTTGTTTTCTGTTTTTTTACACGGGGGGTTAAGTTATGTCTGGAATCCGTAATGTCTGCGCGTTGTTGCTCGGGACAACAGCACTGGTCAGCGCCAATGGCGCTTATGCACAATCAGCTGATGAATCAGCTGACAACGAGAATATTATCGTCGTAACCGGCAGCCAAATTCAGGGCGCCAAAATCAATGACATTCTGCCGGTCACCGTCCTCGACGAGACCGCTATCGAAGCAACCGGGGCCGCATCGGGCGAAGAGCTGTTCAGCTCCATTCCGCAAGTCGGCACGACTGCCTTCAACGAACAGAATACAACCGGCGGCGTCAATGGCGCGCGCGGCGACATCGCATCAATCAACCTGCGAGACCTCGGGACCGGCAATACTCTGCTGTTAATCAACGGACGCCGGATGAACTTGCATCCCGGGTTCCAGACAGAATTGCTGGTGCCCGTGGTATCCCCGGATACCAACGAGATTTCACCGGGCAGCGTGAGACGACTGGAAATACTCCGCGATGGTGCGTCCGCCGTCTATGGCGCCGATGCGGTTGCCGGTGTCGTCAACACCATTTTGAAAGGCAATATGACCGGCGGCTTCGTCGAAGCTGACTGGCGCGCATCCGACGGGACGAGCCTTTACAGCAGCAGCATCTCCGGCGGCTATGGCTTCGACTTTGCCGATGGCCGGGCGAATCTGACCGTCTATGGCAATTATTTCCATGAAAATGGCGCTCCGGTCACCATCCGCGACTATGCCGCCTTTGATGATCGCCGGAGCCTGTTCGACGGCACGCCATTCGAGGACGATGCTTCATTCAACAACCGGTCCACAAGTTCACCATTTGGCCAGTTTGATATTCAGCGACCCTCAAACAACACACCAATCGGCGATGATGATTTCTATCTGGTGCCGGCAACCTTGGGTGGCTGCCGACTTGATTTCGGCAACGGCATTTGCGCCCGGGCCGGGACGACACCTGCCACCGATGTGCGTTATAACACCAATTTCGGAGTAGATCTCTTCTCAAAGAAAGATCGCTACAACGCCGCTGCATTGTTCAATTATGAAATCAGCGATGCTGTCGAATTTTATATGGAAGGCAGCTATTACCGCTCTGAAAGCCGCCGCGCGAACGAGGCCACAGCATTGCTGTCTGCGGTACCGCTGGGGATTTCCCGGGACGCCTTTTACAATCCATTCGGCCCCACCACACGCAATGGTGTTGCCAATCCCAACCGCTTGCCGGGCACCACGATCCCTGCTGGCGGCGCGGATGTCATCATGGAGCGCATGCGCTTTGTCGACGTCGGGACCCGCGATGTGTCGGTCAACAAGGATAGCTACCGGCTTGTCGCAGGCTTCAAGGGCAATTTCGGCGCATGGGATTTCGACACCGGATTTATCTATTCACAAGCCAATAGCACCGACCTGACGCGCGGACGCATCTCGTTGACCAAGCTCCAGGAGGTGATCAACCGGACAACCGCCGATGCCTATAATCCGTTCAACGGCGGTTGCCTGGAAAATCAGGGAACCGGTCCCAACAATGGTGACTGTACCCCCAATCCGCAAAGCGTGATCGACGACATCACGATAGATGTATTCCGGAAGGGTGAAACAACCCTGGCGCTAGCCGACTTCAAGGTGTCGCGCGATGATCTGTTTGCCTTGCCGGGCGGTGATATCGGCATTGCGGCCGGCGTCGAATTCCGGCGCGAGACGTTCAGGGATGATCGTGACCCGCGTCTCGACGGCACGATTACCTTTACCGACAGCGTGACCGGTGACTTCAATGGCAGTGACGTCGTCGGATCCAGCCCCTCTCCCGACACCAGCGGCCGACGGGATGTATATTCGGCATTTGCAGAAGCCTTCATTCCGCTGGTTTCCGACGATATGGGCATCCCGCTGATCCGCGATCTCAATGTACAAATTGCCGGGCGGGTCGAACATTTCAAGGATATCGATCAGACCGCAGTTGTCCCGCGCGCCGCGGCAGCATGGACGCCGGTCCAGGGCGTTATCTTTCGTGGTGCCTGGTCCAAGGGTTTCCGCGCACCCAATCTCGTGCAGGTTAACGACGCCGGCACCACCCGCTCCAACACCCGCGATGACTTTGTTACCTGTCAGGCACAGGTCGAAAAGAACATCATTGCCAATCTCGGCGTGTGCAGCGGGACCGGCACGGTCAGTCTGCGTACCGGTACCAACACCCTGGAACCGGAGAAAACCGAGAGCGTCAACCTTGGTGTCGTGCTGGAGCCGGCATTCATTCCGGGCCTGACGCTCACCGCCGATTACTGGCGCGTCAAGCAGCGTGGCATCGTCGGGGTGTTCGGGGATGACAATGCAATTGCGCTCGACCTGGTCCGTCGCCAGAACGGAAGCACCAACCCGAATGTGATACGCAATGCACCTGATGCGGATGCGATTGCCCTGTTTGCCGGTACCAGCCTCGAAGCGGCAGGCAGCATCATCCAGGTGCTCGATCCCTACCTCAACCTCGACAGCCGTTCTTCCAAGGGCTGGGATTTCGGATTGTTCTACAATATTCCCGAATTTGGCATCGGTGATATTCGTCTGCGCCTCAACGCAGCGCGACTCAAATCCTTCGTTCAGTCGGCAGGACCGGATGGGCAGGAATTGCTCGATGCGATCGCGGCAGGCAGCTTGCCGACCGACGTGGGGGTCGGCGGCCTTGGCGAATTGCTGGAAATCGAAGGGCGTCCGAAATGGCGGCTCAGTGGTTCGGTCAGCTGGGGCAGCGGTCCGGTTGATGTGACCTTGTTCGGCAAATATATCGGCGAGGTCTGGGACACCAGCGTTACCCGCGATGTCCTTGTTGTCTCCGATGATCCCAATGCAAACTTCTATCGGGTCAAAGATCAGTTCACGATGAATGCGTCGATCAGCTACACGGTTGACAATGACACGGCGCTCAACGGAACCCGGTTGAAATTCGGCGTCAACAACCTGTTCAACGAAGATCCGCCATTGGCAGACGAAGCTTATGGCTATTTCAGCGAGTTGCACAGCGCGCGAGGACGGCAATTTACCGTCGAGCTGCGCAAGAAGTTCTGATACCAAAAAAGGCGGGATGACGGGTTTCCGTTGTCCCGCCAATCGGAAGGACGACAATCCATGTCGCTGAAAAATCATCTGTGGCTATTGTGCGTGCCACCATTGCTCGCCGGTTGCGCACGCACGGTTGAAACACAGTCAGCGCGGCCAGCGCCGACCGCGATCATGGCGACTGCCTGCAGCACGCCCGACGTCACGCTTGATACAGAATTTCTGACCGGCAATATCGCGTCTTGCGAGCCGCTGGGCGACACTGAACTGTCGATCAGCATAGAACCGGAAGATGCGCCGCCGATCAACTGCAGCGCCTGGTATGCGTTTCGCCTGACGCCGCAAAAGGCGGAAACCGTTACCGTCAACCTGACCTACGAACATTGCGGCCACCGCTATTGGCCCAAGAGCAGCAGCGACGGCATCACCTGGACCGATCTGCCACAGGACGCGGTCGAGGTTTACGAAGTAGACGGCGTCAGACAGGCCAGGATCACGCTGGCGCTGGCCGACCAGCCACTATTTATCGCCGGGCAGGAGATCATCTCTTCCGTATCCTATCGCCAGTGGATCGACCGCACAGCGGCCTCACCCTTCGTCGAAACCTGGTCGCTCGGCCAGTCAGCCGAAGGTCGTGACATTCCGGCCCTGACGATCAAGTCTCCGGCCAGCAAGCCGCGCGAGCAGATCGTCCTTGTCGGTCGCCAGCATCCTCCGGAAGTGACCGGCGCACTGGCGATGATGCCCTTTGTCGAAACTTTATTGTCCGACGAACCGCTCGCCCGCCGCTTTCGCGAGCGGTTCGAAACGATTGTCGTCCCGATGCTCAACCCCGACGGCGTGGATCGCGGCTATTGGCGTCACAACAGCGGCAGCACCGACCTGAACCGGGACTGGGGGCCGTTCGTACAGCCCGAAACCAGATTGATGGACGCACTGCTCGGCAAGATCGAAACGGATCGCGGCAGGCAGCTCCGCCTGTTCGTCGACTTCCATTCGACCCAGAATGATATTTTCTACACAATTCCGGACGAGAGTCCGACAAATCCGCCGCTGTTCCTGAAGAGCTGGCTGGACCGGCTGCAGGCCCGGATGCCCGACTATAAGGTCAACCGAGACGCCAATCACAATCTCGGCCAGGCAAATTCCAAAAACCATGTCTACAAGACCTATGGCGCGCCAACGGTCACGTTCGAGATCGGCGACGAGACCGACCGCCAGCTCATCATCAGGCTCGCACGGGAATCCGCGATCGCGATGATGGAGAGCCTGCTGAACGATGGCTGACGCTATCGCGTAACCGGTCACGGCAAGCGGGAGAATGCCCGCCCGGGAACGGCAGACGGCCCTACCGCGTGGTTGCCAAACTGCTCGAGCAAGACGCCAGACAAGTTGGCTGACCCCCGCGCGCGGGCTATTTCATAGCAAGTCCGGGCAACAGGATGCGGGCCTTCCACCACCGGGAGATATAATCTGCCAGCCCGGCAAAGCCACACGGACCCGAGGGAACCGCTTGGCAGCGAACGCCAGATGTCCTGCAATATAAAGGGATGGTGGACAGGATAGGATTCGAACCTATGTACGCTTACACGGGCAGATTTACAGTCTGCTGCCTTTAACCACTCGGCCACCTGTCCATCAGGTTATCCAAGGCCGCCAACGGCGACAAGAGCGGCTCAATGACGAAGGCAGGGCAAACTGTCAATGCCTCCCCGCGCAATTTCGTAGAAAAAAAGGGCTGTCCGCAGAAGGGTTACCGTCTAGAGAGCAATTATGGCACGTAAAAACAAATCAATAAAGAAAACCGGCGGCGGACTCAAATTCTGGGGACGGCATGCGATCGAGGCAGCGCTGGACAATCCGAGGCGGGTGATCAAGAAGATTTCCATCACCCGCGAGGCGCTTGCAACGCTGGAAATTCCTGACGATATCGCGGTTGTAATCTGCGATGTTGCCGATCTCGGGCGGGTCATTCCGCGCGATGCGCCGCATCAGGGCATGGTCGCCGATGTCGATCCCCTGCCCGATATCTGGCTCGGTGACATTTTGGACGAGCAGAGCGACCGTCCTCTGCTGCTGCTCGATCAGGTCACAGACCCCCATAATGTCGGCGCGATTCTTCGCTCAGCCGCAGCCTTCGATGCCGCCGCGATCATCACCCAGGACCGCCACGCTCCTCCCGAGTCGGGTGTCGTGGCAAAATCGGCGTCCGGCGCTCTGGAAACCGTGCCGTGGGTGCGGGTGGTAAACCTCTCGCGTGCGCTCGATGATATTGCCGAAGCCGGCTACTGGCGGATCGGACTCGATGGCGATGCCACGGACGAACTGGAAGGCGCGATGGGCAGCGGCAAGATAGCTCTGGTAATGGGCGCGGAAGGCGAAGGCCTGCGGCAGAATGTCGCCGCCCATTGTGATACACTGGCTCGCTTGCCGATGAGCAGCAAGATGGAGAGCCTGAACGTCTCCAACGCTGCGGCCATCAGCCTTTATGCGGAGTATACGAGGAACAAAGGGGAATAGTCTATGAACCAGCTTGTCAAATTGGTTGCAGCTCTCTCGATACCGTTATTGCTGGCCGGTTGCCTGCTGATTCCCGGAAAGTTTGATTCCCAGCTGCGGCTGATGAACGACGGCACCTATGTCTTTACCTACAATGGCCAGATGCAACTGGCCGAAGGCGACGGCAAGTCGATGCCTCTTCCCTCCGGCGAGGCGGATGATGACGATTCTTCCGAAGACGTTGGCAGGGGCGACCAGCAGACAAATGCTGCCATGCGCTCAATCTTCGGAGGGGCGGTGCCCGGTGATGACGAGGGTCTGAAGGAATTTGCCGTCCAGCTTGCCAAATATGACGGCTGGAACAAGGTCGAATATGTCGGCGAAAATCTGTTTGAAGTCGAATATATGATAAGTGGCAATTTCGACCAGATGTTCGCCTTTCCGACAATACCCGGCGCGACAATGCAATTTCCCTTCGTCCAGATCATCCGTCGCAGCGGCGGCGAGCTGGAAATATCGACTCCGGCGATGGCCGGACCGGGGGGTCTGGCTGGCGCGATGGGACCGATGCCGATGGGCAGATCCGCCGAGGGCGAGACACAGCCGATCGATGGCCGCTTCACCATAGAGACGGATGGCGAGATATTGAGCAACAACACTGCAGACGGCTATGAAAGCGAAGGTTCCACCAAGAAGTTGCAGTGGAAGATCGACGAAGCGAGCAGCACCGCTGGTAGCCCACGGGCCATTGTCAAACTGGCAAGATAGAACGACCGGACACAAAAAAGGGAGCGGCAAAACGCTCCCTTTTGTCATGGCCTGTCGGCCAATATTCAGTCTTCTTCGGCGATCCGGACCTTCAGTCCTTCGAGATCATCGGACAATTCGATCTGGCAGCTGAGCCGCGAATATTCGTCGCGATGGTCGCTGCTTTCCAGCAGATCGTCTTCGTCTTCGCTCATCGGTGGCAATTTGGCCTTCCAGTCGGCGTCGACATGAACGTGGCAGGTTGCGCAGGAGCAGCAGCCGCCGCACAGCGCCAGCAACTCGTCAAAGCCATTGTCGCGGATCGCTTCCATCACGCTCATTCCGCTCTCGACGGAAACTGGTTTTTCTTCGCCATCGCGGCCCGTTACGTGGATTGTTGGCATAGCTACCCCTTGTGGTGACTGTTAAAAATAAATCCCGCACGCTATGTCCGGACCGCCAGAAAGAATCAAGGGCCGAAACGGGGACGGATATTCAATGGGCCTGTCGAAAGAAATGATCAAAGCCGGACTCGACCATGTCAGCGCGCTTGAACCGCGTCTGGCAACGGCGATCGCGCAGTCCGGCTATCCCGAACCGCGGATCCGACCGGAAGGCTATGAGACCTTGCTCCGCACCATTGTCGGCCAGCAGGTCAGCGTCGCATCGGCGGCGGCGGTCTGGAACAAGCTGGAGGCGCGGCTGGGAGAGGGATGTCCGGCAGAAGCGCTGATCGCCACTGAATTCGACGAATTGCGCGCCTGCGGCCTGTCTCGCCAGAAACAGGGCTATGCACGAAGCCTCGGCGAGCTCATCCTGTCCGGCGGCCTCGACCTCGACAATCTGCCGCAGGATGACGAAGAGGCGATCAGCTTGCTGACCAAGGTCAATGGGATCGGTCGCTGGTCAGCGGAAATCTACCTGCTGTTCGCGCAGGGCCGTCCCGATATCTGGCCGGCCGGTGATCTTGCAATCCAGGTCGGCGTCGGCAATTTCCTCGGGCTGGCAGAGCGTCCGTCCGAAAAAGACATACGCGAGCGCGCCGAGAGCTGGTCGCCGCATCGGGGAGCCGTGGCGATATTCACCTGGCACCATTATCATGTGATGGTGATGTAGCTAGATATCGACCGGGTGGTTCCACCAGGCGGTATCGGTAAAGGCGCGCATATCCAGCTCGAATGTCCAGGCCGAGCGATGCTGGTGCGCGACATGGAAATAGGTATCCGCAATTGCATCCGGCTCCATGATCTCGTCCTTGCCGTTCGCTCTGGCTTCCTGCAATTTTGCAAAGCGCTCTGCTCCGAGCATCTTGCCCAAAGTGTCCGGCGCGTTGACCGCGCTGTCGATCAATATATGCGCGACATGGATGTTCTTGGGCGCAAATTCGGCGTTGAGCGTCTGGCAGAGCATCCGTCGGCCGGCCATAGCCGCCGCATGGCTGTGCTGGCCTGCATTGCCGCGAACCGCTGCCGTCGCCGAGGTAACCAGAAAAGTCCCGCCGCCGCGCGCTTCCATCAACGGCATCAGCACCTTGGCCGCCCGGAACAGGCCGTAAGTTCCCAGCCGCCAGCCCATTTCGAACATCTTGTGATGGGTATCGGCCAGCGGCCGGTTGCCGACCTGCGCGCCGAGATTATAGACCAATGTCGTGATCGGACCGGCCTCGGCCTCGATCTTCTCGATTGCTTCTTCGATCGTTCCATCTTCGATGGCATTGAGCAGATGACCCGACGCGGACCCTCCGGACGCCTCGATTTCGGCGACCATCCTCACGAGACCATCCTGGTCGCTGCGACGGCAGAGCGCTGCGTGATAGCCTTCCCGGGCAAATCTCTTTGCGACATGCCCGCCAATGCCGGCGCCTGCTCCGATTACCATGCAAACGTCCGTCATATCGCGTACCCTTATTCTATCATTTGAGAAACGGATTGAGCTTCATGACTTCTTCCATGAAGGATCGGGGTTTCTTCCAGTTGGCGGTTTTCAGATTGGTCTTTAGGTCGAGCGCCCTGATTACGTCGTTGATGAAGTGGACACAATTGCGCTTGTTGAGGCTGTAGCTTTTCTGGGGAATGGTCTGCCATTTTTTCACCACCGCCAGGAGTTCGCGATATTTTTTATCGGTCACCTTAACGGTGAAGTGGGAATTGCTGCTGGCGATATAATCAGCCGATGGTGCCTTCACATGGCCGTTGACCGAGCCGAATAATATACCCGGAGACACGTTGATCGCGGTGAAACCAAAGCCTGTATCGACCTTTTTGCCATCGGCAGTCTCACCCTTGGCAATGAAAAAGGCATGCGGGAAATTCTTGCCGAAATCGTGCGAGTAGAAAGTGACCGTCACTTCAGCGCGCGCGGTTACCGAGAAACTTGCCATGCAGAGCAGAGCGACCAGACCGACCATTTTCAATAGATATGCAAAACCGGATTTCACGTTCATTCCCTCAACTTTTCATTCAGCCAGCGTGCGGCCTGTCTTGATGTTTTCTTGTCGTCCTTGCGATCAACCATATAATTGGCTTCGCGCATGACTTCCACAGTGATTGCACCAATCAGCGGATTTAATGCTGCGACAAATTTGTCATCGCTCGAACGGTCCGGCGCGAGCAACATGATCGCCTCATAGGAGGGTACGGCACCCCTCGGATCTTCCAGCACGACAAAATTGTTGGCAGCTATCCTGCCGTCGGAGGAAAATGCGGAAATAACGTCGACTTCGCCGCTGGCCAGTGCCGGGTACATGAAGGTCGGGCTGAACGAACGGGCATCCTTGAAGCGGATGGGATAGGCGTCCTGAACCATTTGCCACTCGGGCCGTTCCAGAAATTCTACATCGGTGCCGAAATTGAAATCGCTCGACACCCGGGCAAGATCATCCAGCGTCTTCAGCGTCTTTTCCCGAGCGTCTGTCGGCCTGATCGCAAAGGCATAGGTGTTTTCGAACCCCAGTTCGCCGAGCATTTTTACGCCGTGATTCGAACTGGTCCATTGCGCGATCGTCTGGAGCATTGCCGCTTTGGGCTGGCTGTCGGTGCGCTCCATCTGATTGGTCCAGATCGTACCCGAATATTCGACATAGACATCGATATCACCCTCTGACAGCGCCTGATAGACGACGGCGGAACCCAGTCCATCGCGGTAGCGGACGGTATATCCCGCCTCTTCAAGCCGTGACCCGATCAGCCGCGCAAGAATATATTGCTCGGAAAATCCCTTAGCCCCGATCACCACCACATTGTCCCGCGCAATCATCAGCGGGAGCGTCGCGACCAGCAGGCCCGCGGCGATGACCGCCATTCCTGTCCAGACCAAGATCTTCCGTCGCTTGCGGATGCCCATCTCGATCAAGCCGAGCAGCAAATCGACCGAAATGGCCAGCAATGCGGAAAACAGGCAGCCGGTCAGCACCAGCGTCCAGTTCTGTGTCTGCAACCCGGCAAATATCAGATCCCCCAGGCTGGGCTGGCCGACCGTGGTCGATAGTGTCGCCGCGCCGATGGTCCATACCGCCGCCGTGCGGATGCCGGCCATGATTGTGGGAGCCGCCAGTGGCGCCTCGACCAGATAGAGTTTCTGACTCTGGGTCATGCCGAGACCGTCCGCCGCCTCGGCCACGGCCGGGTCGACCCCGGCCAATCCGGTCACGGCGTTGCGCAAAATCGGCAACAGGGCATAAAGCGTCAGCGCGAGCAGCGCCGGGAGAAAGCCGAATGCGGATATGCCGCCTCCGATCAATGCCGAGAGGCCCAGCAGCAGCGGATAGAATAGCGCCAGCAGGGCCAGCCCGGGGATGGTCTGGATCAGGCTTGCAATAGCCAGGGTGAATGTCGCGACTTTTGGTGCCCGCGAGGCCCAGATCGCCAACGGCAGGCAGATGAGCATCGCCAGGACCAGCGCAGAAACGCTGATCTGGACATGGGCCGCGAGCAATTCCGGTACTCTGGCAAAGGCCTGTTTCCATGCCTCCGTCATGCCTGTTTGCCCAGCGCGATGAGATGCGCCGCTTGCGCGCGCGGAATGGCGACCAGAGCCTCTGCTTCTTCACCGACATTGCCGGACAAGAGCTGCGCGGGCGTGGCATCCGCCTTGATCTGACCGCCTTCCATCACCAGAATACGGTCGGCGAGATAGAGCGCCTCGGCCATGTCGTGGGTCACGATGATCGTGGTCAGGCCGAGCTTTTGATGCAGCGCCTTATATTGTTCGGTCAGATTGTCGCGGGTCACGGGATCCAGTGCGCCAAAGGGTTCGTCCATCAGCATCAGCCCGGGCCGCGTTGCCAGCGCACGGGCGACGCCGATCCGCTGTTGCTGTCCGCCGCTGAGTTGATCGGGCATGCGCGACGCCATCTCCTGCGGCAATTCGACCAGATCGAGCAATTGTGCGATCCGTTCATCGCGACCGGTCATCTCGCCCGCCAGTTCCAGTCCGATCGCGATATTGCGGGCTATCGTCATATGCGGAAACAGGCCGATATTCTGGAAAACATAGCCGATGCGGCGGCGCAGGACATGGGCATCGATCGAGTCGACCGCTTCGTCACCGATCCGGATCGTGCCGCTGGTCGGTTCGACCAGCCGGTTGATCATCTTCAACAATGTGGATTTTCCGGATCCAGACAGGCCCACCAGCGCAACCAGAGCGCCTGCCGGGATTTCCAGCGACACCGAGTCCACCGCACGAACCGTACCGTAATCGCGGCTTAGCTCGCGCAGGCTGATAGATGGACCGGGGACAGGCATTGGAATATATAGTGACGCGCTTTGCCGGGCTTGTCCAACTTCACTTGACGTTTACGTCAAAAACCGCTCGAATAAACATCAATGTTAATAACGAGGCGGGAGCGGATTCATGGGCTATCAAAGCGGACAGAAGACTATTTTCATCACGGGCGGCGCATCCGGTCTGGGCCGCGAAGTGGGTCGCTATTTTGCTGACAAAGGATGGTTCGTCGGGATTGCCGATGTCAATGAAAAGGGCATGGCCGAAACCGCAACGCTTTTGCCGGAGGGCCAGAGCTCGACCCACCGGCTCGATGTGACCGACCGCGCGCAATGGACCAAGGCGGTGTCCGAATTTGCCGCGATCACCGGCGGCACGATGACGGTATTGTTCAACAATGCCGGTATCGGCGAAGGTGGCGCAATCCAGGACATGGAAGACGCCGCAATCGACCGGATGATCGCGATCAACCTGACCGGCGTGATCAGCGGCACCCGCGCCTGTTTCGACATGCTCAAGAATACGCCGGACAGCTGCGTGCTTTATACGGCGTCGGCAGCCGGTATTTACGGGGTCGCCGATCTCAGCGTCTACAGCGCGACCAAATTTGCGGTGCGCGGGCTGGCCGAATCGCATGACATCGAGTTCCGCAAACATGACATCAAGTCACGCTCGCTGATGCCCGGATTCATCGACACCAATATCATTTCCAATGTCGTCGAAGGCACCAACCAGAGCGGCAAGGAACGTCTGGAAGAATCTGGCGTCATGGTCAGTCCCGTTGCGATCATCGGTCCGGCAGCCTGGGCTGCCGTCCACGGTGACAAGGTACACACGCCGGTCAACAAGATGGCGAAGCAACTGGCCTTTGCCGCACGCTGGATGCCCGGCCGTGTGCGCAAGCAGTCCGTCAGCCTGACCAGCGACCTCGGCGAAGTATTGGCCGGAGAAGAAAAATAGCGGCTAGGCGCAGCGCTCGATTATCTGGGCCAGGTCCACGTCGCGCTGCGACAGGCCGCCATTTTCGCCCGCATCATGCGTGGTCAGCACTATGTCCACGCGATTGTAGACATTGAACCATTCGGGATGATGATCGGCTTTCTCCGCGTGCAGCGCTACGCGGGTCATGAAGGCGAAGGCTTCGGTGAAATCGGAAAATTTGAACGAGCGGCTGATCGCGTCGCGCTTTGCGTCATATTCCCAGCCGGCCAGCTTGGCGAGAGCCGCTTTGCGTTCGTCATCACTCAGTTGCGCCACCATATTTATTGCTCCTTGCTTGGCTTTCGCGCCAATCCATGTCTTAAGTCTGTGCGATGAATCAGGGACAGTCAACCGGAAGCAGTGATCGGCTCGTGGCCGAGGCACTCAGCTGTGTGCGCGGCGGACGGATATTGTTCCGCGACCTGACCTTTGCGCTTGAACCGGGACAGGCCGGATTGCTGGCCGGACCCAATGGCGTCGGCAAATCCAGCCTGTTGCGGCTGATCGCCGGTCTGCTCAAACCATCAACCGGGTCATGCATAGTGCCGGAAACCAGGGCCCTGTGCGATGACCGGCTGGCCCTCGACGAGCACCTGCCCCTGGATCAGGCATTGCGCTTCTGGGCGAAGCTGGACGGCAGTGACGACGCAGATGTGACCGCCGCAATGGCCCGGGCGGGCCTGAGCCATCTCGCCGAAGTTCCGGTCCGCTATTTCTCGACCGGACAAAGACAAAGGGCGCGGCTGGCACGCACCTATTTGACCGATGCACGATTATGGTTGCTCGACGAGCCTGCCAATGGCCTCGATACCGATTCGGTCGCTCGGCTCGGAACCGTCTTGCAGGATCATCTCGACAACGGCGGAATCATTCTCGCCGCTAGCCATATCCCGCTGCCGATTGGCTTTGATCTCACCCTGAAGCTCGAACCGCTGGAAGAATTGGAAGCATGTTTGTGATCGGCAGCATCGCCACGATCATCTGGCGCGATGTGCGGCAGAGCTACGCCAGTGGCGGGACCTGGTTGCCGGTAATATTTTACCTCTCTGCTGCGACATTATTCCCCTTTGCCGTAGGACCGGACCGCGCGCTGCTGCTGCAGACCGGCGGCGGCATATTGTGGATAGCAGCGCTGCTCGCGACCCTGTTGCCGCTCGACCGGCTGATCCAGCCAGATCTGGACAACGGCGTCTACGACCAGATGATCGTGCGCGGCCTGTCGGACGAGATGATCGCGGCGGCCCGGCTGGTCTCGCACTGGCTCTCCTTCGGACCGCCATTGCTGCTCGCGGCCTTTCTGGCCAGCGGCCTGATGGGACTGGAGGGCGCGGCGCTCGGCACGCTGCTGGCAAGCCTGGCGATAGCGACCCCGGCCCTGGCAGGTCTGGCCGTGATGATCGCGGCCCTTACCGCCGGCCTCAAGGGAGCGGGCGCGCTCGGCGGCCTGCTTCTGGTGCCGCTGGCCATCCCGCTGCTGATCTTCGGCGCCGGCAGCCTCTCGGCCCACGGCAACAGCGCCCTGCTGTTTCTGGCCGCGATCTCCCTGCTGCTCGTCGCCATCACCCCCCTTGCAGCGGGAGCGGCGCTGAGCGCAAACAGGGAGTGAAGCCGGTCAGCCGGTTTTCTGTTCGTCGTGCGCGAAGAAATCCCACTCGCGAATATGGCCAAGGAACTGTTCGACATGCTGGTTGAGCTTGGCAGCCTGCTTCTCGAGGTCCGTTGCGGATCCCAACACCTGCGTCGCCGAAGTCCCCGTCACGCGGGACGTTTCCCTGACCTGCGCAATATTGTTTGAAACTTCCTCGGTGCCCTGAGCGGTCGCGTCGATACTGCGCGCCAGATCCTGACCGGCCACGGCCTGTTGATCAACCGCAGCAGCGATCGAAACAGCGGTGGTTTCCAGTTTCTGGATCTGCGAGCCGATAGAACGGAGCGCATCCACGCTTGCCGTGGTTGATTCCTGCATATTGCCGATCTGGTGAGCG
This sequence comes from Parasphingorhabdus flavimaris, assembly GCF_013371215.1. GTDB lineage: Bacteria > Pseudomonadota > Alphaproteobacteria > Sphingomonadales > Sphingomonadaceae > Parasphingorhabdus > Parasphingorhabdus flavimaris. The sequence goes on along the minus strand of NZ_JABWMH010000003.1, from coordinate 430,272 downwards.
ACATCCTGGGTCGCCTTGCTGGTCTGCGAAGCCAGTTCCTTGACCTCGGAAGCAACGACTGCAAATCCGCGTCCCGCTTCGCCGCCGCGCGCCGCTTCGATCGAAGCGTTGAGCGCAAGCAAATTGGTGCGGTGGGCGATGCTCTGGATCAGCTCGACAATCTGGCCGACCTGTTCGGCCGAGTCGGAAAGAGCCGACATGGTCGTGTCTGCGTCACCCGCCGCATCGGCTGCCTTGCGGGCCAGTTCTGCAGAACTGGACGCCTGACGACTGATCTCGCCGATCGACATTGCAAATTCATCGCTGGCGGCGGCTGCGGCGGTGACACCTTTGGAAGCATCTTCCATCGCCCGTGCAACATTGCCGGTCTGGGTCGAAGACTGTTCCGCGGTGGAAGCCATCGACGTCGCTGTCGATTGCAACTGGGCCGACGCGGAAGCCACACTGCTGACAACGTCGCTGATCGTGCGTTCGAACTTGTCGGCCATTTCCCGTATTTTCTTGGTTTGCTCGTCGCGCAAACGGGCCTGCTTCGCTTCATTTTCCTTTTCCCGTTCGAAGGATTCTTCGCGTTCGCTGCGAACCTTCTGGAGCTGGACAGACGCACGGCGGAACACTTCAATCGATCGCGCCATGTCGCCCATCTCGTCCTTGCGGTCGAGGAAAGGGATATCCATGTCCATCTTGCCCTCGATCACATCCCACAACATCGGTACGAGTTGCTGGAGACTGCCGGTAATATCCTTGCTGACGCGATAAATCGCGATCACGGCCCATCCTGCGATGAGGATCATGATTATTCCCAGCCACATTTCCGCCCGGCTGGCGATTTCCGTAACCACCGGAGCATCAATGCCCTCCTCCAGCAAATTGGCCTGAATCGCGCTTAGCGAAAACCAGGCAACCCCGAGCATCGCCAGGCCAATGAGCGAATTTATCGCATGATAGATGTTGAGCTTCGTCCCGACCGAACAATCAATATATCTGTTCCACAAGGAATTGCCGACCCGGCTCGACTGCTCGAGGAGCATTTCCTTGGTTTCCGTGTGAGCCGCGCCGAGGTCGGCCTTGGTGGTTGATGCTGTCGCCATGATACCTGGTCCTATCCAATTAACTTTAAATTTGAATCCTGGAAATTCTGCTGATTGAGGTGGTGGGTTATTTCCTCGGGGGGCAATGCCTTGAAATAGAGCCAGCCCTGAATCTGGTCACAGCCAGCCGTCCTGACCAAATCCGCTTGTTGCTGGGTTTCGACCCCTTCGGCAGTGACCGCCATATTGAGCGCACGCGCGACGCTGATGCTCGAGACCATCATCGCACGGGAACCTTCATCATCTCCCGCGTCGACGACGAGAGAGCGATCCAGTTTCAGTTTTTCAAAGCGGAACATCCGCAAGAAACCGATAGAGGCATAGCCAGTGCCAAAGTCATCCAGAGAGATATTGACACCAAATCCGCGGATGACATCCAAAGTCCGTTCCGCGAGTATCGGGTCAAGTACCAGACATGTTTCCGTTATTTCCAGCTCCAGCCGTTCGGCCGGAAAGCCGGTCTCTTCGAGTATCTGTCCCAGCTGAATCGGAAACTCGACGTCCCGCAACTGGGCCGGAGAGATATTTACCGAGAGCGTGATATCGGGCCAAGCCAATGCATCCCTGCAGGCCTGGCGTAATACCTTCAATCCGATCGGATTGATCAATCCGGTTTCTTCGGCGATCGGGATGAAGACATCGGGCCCAATCGGCTCTCCATCGGGCCGGGCCCAGCGCAGCAGGGATTCCACCGCAACGATTTTGGACGTCTGGGCACATACCAAAGGCTGGTAGAGCACATAGAATTCGTCATTTGCCAAGGCTTGACGCATATCGCTGTCAATTTTCTGGGCGGCCTCACGGTTGCGGTCGAACTCGGGCTGATACCAGGTGCACCGCATTTTTCCGTTACGCTTGGAAGCATACATTGCCACATCCGAACGGCGCAGCAGCTCGGACGAATTTTGCCTGTCTTCCCCCTTGCTGCTCGATATCCCGATACTCGCGCCAAGCACGATCCGCCGGTCGTCTACGGTGATTGGTCTCTTGAACAGGTCGATAAAACTCCGGGATATGCCTTCGACGATCGTTCCGGCGAGCGAACCGTTCATGGAAATTGCAAATTCGTCGCCGCCGAGGCGATAGCATCGGGCATCCTGACCGCATAAGTCGGACAGCATTTTTGCACAGTTCTTGATCACCTGGTCACCGACATTATGGCCATATTGATCATTGACCAGCTTGAACCCGTCCAGATCGATCAGCGCGATCGCCAATTCCGATTCTCTTGCGCCATAACGTTGAACATCTACATGAAGGGCGCGGCGGTTGGGCAGAAGACTCAGACTGTCCGTCATCCCGAGGCTTTCAAGATGGCCGACATAAAATATGCCCAGTCGCGCAAAGACCGCCGCAGCGATCGCATATATGGCGATACCGCCCAGTATCACCGGCGATGTCAACGGTATCGAGATTGCGTCGTTGACGACCAGCAGAAATGCCACTGTACCCGAAATCAAGGTCAGGACGATCAATGGTGTGAAGACTAAGCTTTTTGCGCTTAACCCCAAATCTTTCAGATATTTCCTCACTTCATGATCCTCTGCAAGGGATACTTTGGAGCGTTTTACATTTCTTTACCTAAGGATTGGTAAATGCATTTTTAGCAAGTTCTACATACAAAGTTCTACATATAATTTCAGAGTCGATGCGCTCATGCGCGCTTCATGAAATTGGCTTCCAGCCTGGATCCGGTCGGGCGATACAGTCCTATCCCTCCCTTGACCAATGCGAGCTGGTCGGTGTGACCGACTATGGTTTCTCCGGCGCCAAGCATGACCCAGCCTTCCGGATTCACACTCTCCATCAACCGCGAAAAGGCGCGCCTCCGGGTCGCTGCATCAAAATAGAGCAGGACATTGCGACAAAGTATAAGATCGAACGGCCCGATTGCGGGCATCGGATCGAGCAGATTGTGGACCCTGAATCGCACCAGGCTTCGCAATTCTTCATTGGCTTCCCACCCGATCGGCGTTTCGGTGAAATGCGCAAGCATTTGCGCGACCGGCAGGCCCCGTTGAATTTCGAATTGCGAATATGTGCCCGCGCGCGCGGTCGCGATGGCCCCGTGGGATATATCGATACCGGTGATCTCGATCTTCCAGCCCGCCCAGCGCGCCTTCTGTTCGAGCAGGACCATTCCCAACGACAGCGCTTCCTGTCCGGTCGAGCAGCCAGCGCATAAAATCGACAACGTCCGTTCCTGTCTGCGCTCTTTGGCGATTTGCGGGAGAACCAGGTCGGACAACTGGTTAAACATCGCCCGGTCCCGAAAAAAATATGTCTCGTTATTCAACAGAGCCTCCACCACTTGTTGGGACAAGGTCGCATGGCTGGGTTGATCGAGCAGACACACAAGCTGATCGACGTTGGATATTCCGATTTGCCGGAATATACCCGAAAGCGCAGTACCAATTCGCCAGCTACGGTCCTCCGTCAGCTGTTGCCCGGTCCGGGCTGCAAGCAAATCCGCAATGATCTTTTGCGACCCGAAGTTCATGTCCATTTGGTAACTACCTTGCTGGATAAAATCCGTAATGCGAGATCTTCGGGTGACAATATTGCCGATGCCAGCCCCTCCTCCGCCACCGCGCGGGGCATGCCCCAGACCGCTGAAGTTTCGCGGTTCTGGACCAATATCGTCCCCCCCGCATCGACAACGCACCGGGCGCCGAGTGCGCCATCCCGTCCCATGCCCGACAGGATGATCGCGAGGATCGCGCCATCATAGCTTTTGGCCAGGGATTCCAGCATCGGATCAACCGAAGGAAAACAACCATTTGGCACCGTGTGGCGGGCGATACGGGCGACCGGCCGGCCGTCTTTCAAGGCAATGACCAGATGCCCGTCACCCGGCGCGATCATGATCTCTCCGGGTATCACCGCCATCCCGTCTTCCGCTATTCTGGTCTTGCGCGAAGCGGCAATTTCCAGCTGGCGGGCAAAAACCGGCATGAAACTTTGCGGTAAATGCTGGGACACCAGAATCGGCTGATCGATAAATTTGGGCAGATCGTGCAACATCTGGCACATCGAATGAATGCCGCCGGTCGACGCTCCGATTGCGATGACATTGGCCGGTTTGGGTGCGATGTCGGTTTGCCTGGGCTTTTTTACCGGCGGGACAAAGCATGTTTTTCTCGGCTCGGTTGATGACAGGCCGATGGCACGGATGCGGGTGGCAAGTTCGCTGCGATAATCCGAGGTGAACTCGCTGGGTCGCGGTTTGAGTATGGTGTCCGCCGCGCCCATCGATAGCGCCGTCACGGTGGCTTCAGCCCCTTCGGCCGTCAGCGAAGAGATGACGATGACCTGCGCTCCGCCAGCACGATCCAGAATTTCGGGCAGCGCGGCCAGACCGCCCATGCCCGGCATCTCCAGATCAAGCAGGATGATATCGACATCGACTTTTGACAGTTTCTCGATCGCATCCTCGGCACAATTGGCCATCGCCGAGAGCACAAGATCGCTGGTCTGCTCGATCATTTTGCTCAGCACGGTGCGGGCGATCAGTGAGTCGTCTACAATCATGACCCGGATCGTCCCGGTCCGACTGGAATCAGCACGCCTTTGGCCATTCTGATTGCTATCGGCCATGGTCATGGTCGCGACCTCAATCAAATCCGACGATTTGAAGCTTTATCTGCAGGGTTTCGTGATCAAAGGGTTTCATGACATATTCGTCCGCACCGGCGGTCATTGCCTCCCGAATATGGTCGACATCGCTCTCGGTCGTACAGAAGACAATCTTGGGAATAGCCCCATCCGGCCGGGCTCGCAGTTCCTTGATGAATTCAATACCGGTCATGACCGGCATGTTCCAGTCGAGCAGGATCAGGTCATATATATGCTCGGCGCATTTTTCGAGACCGACAAGACCATTTTCGGCGTCGCTCACCTCGAAACCGAGGGACTCCAGAATATGCCTTGAAACCTTCCGGATCACGCTGGCATCGTCGACGATCAAACAGGTTTTGCTCATTTCAACTCTCTCAATTATGCACTTTAGTTAACGGTCAAGCCTGACCAAAGACTTAACGCTTCTTCTGTTTCAGACTATTGATCAGTGTTTCGGTGCGGATCAGCATCGCCGGGCCGACATTGGTCTCGATCAGTCCGTCCGATATTTTCGACCACATTTCTCCCGCTCCGCCCGGCACCGGCACCGGCTCGGTCGTGGCGTCGGCGACATCCTCGACGACCTCGACCAGCAGCGCATAATCATGGCCCCCGCAATTGAAGACGACGGCACTTTGATAGTCGTCATTCTCATAGTCGTTGAGCCCGAGCATCCTGACACAGTCGATCACCGTCAGCGCCCTGCTCCGCAGCGATGCCAGTCCGGCGATATAGTCCGGCGCACCGGGAACCGGGGTTATCTTGTCGATCTCGATGACCGAATCAATTTCAAGCGAGGGCAAGGCGATGCGTTGCCCGGCCAGTTCCACCAGCACGACCGAGATGTTCATGCCGATTTCCTCTGCTGTTTCATCAGGGATTCCAGCAATGTACCCCGGTCATAGCGATAAATGACGCCGTCCTTGTGGTCGGCGGCTTCGGGATCGTTGGTCAGGGTGATCACCTGGCCGGCGCGCGCTGGCATCGTTTCTTGCTGGCCCATCGTGATCGCGATATCGACATCTTCCCCGGAGTCAGCATCGACGATCCGGTAACCTGCGGCCTCGACCATCGGGCGAAGGATCGTGCGTACCCACGGGTCCGCTTCATCGATCTGGCAGGTCCGCGATGCTGTCCGCTGGCCCTGGCCATCATGCTGCGCAAACAGCCAGTGGCAGTCGAGCACCTCGACCGCTTCGCCGTCGAACAGGGTGACGCCTTCGATCTCGCCCTTCTTCTCGCCCGGCAATACCGCATTGGCGATGTGGATGGTGTCGACAACATTCTGGATCGCATAGGCCAGATGGTTGGCGCCATCGCTGAATATGAGCAGATTGACCTCGCCGTCGCCGATCGGGCCATAGCCGGTCCCTGCCAGCGGATAGATGTCGCCGTCGATAACCACCTGTGCGCCCTCGTCCGACAGACGCACGGCGGCGCTGTCGACTTTCTGGATGCGGCTGACCGGGTCCATCCGCACGATCCGGCGCTTGCCGTCGAGACCAACGACCAGCAGGGCCGAGACCTCTGCGGTCGCAATCGCTTTCTGGCGCCCCTTTAGGGTCGACTTGCGGCTGGATTTGCTGACATCGCTGACCAGGCCCTCGCGGATCGCGATAGCGCCCATGTAGAGCATCAATATCAGGCTGCCGTCGTCGAGCAGCGAACTGCCGGTATAGAGCTGGGTCGCGGTGATCGACGGGGGCAGCGGCTTGATCACCAGCTCCTGGTGATCGATAACCTCGTCGACCGCCAGTCCGAACAGATCGCCACCGGCCAGCCGGATCATCAGCAGGGCTGCATTTTGCGACCCGGCGACCGGCTCGAGATCGAGAATCCGGGCCAGCGAGCAGCAGCGCAGGCGCTGGCCGAGAAACTTGACCAGCAGCGTATCGCCCGCCTGGTCGAATTCGAGAGTCTGGGATTTGACGCTGACGATTTCCTCGACATAGGAGCGCGGGATACCGAAGCTCTGGCCGCCCGCCTTGACCGTCAGTGCCGGAATGATGCTGAGCGTCGCCGGCAGCGAAATAACGTGGCGGGTTCCGTTGCCCGGCTGGCTGGTCACCCGGATATGGCCGCCAAGACTTTCGATATTGGCCCGCACCACATCCATGCCTACACCGCGACCGGAAACCGACGTCACCTGGTCAGCGGTCGAAACGCCGGGCTGGAACATCAGCGCGATACGCTCTTCTTCGGGCAGTTGCGCAGCGGCTTCGGCAGTCACGACACCGGCTGCAATCGCGCGGTCGACCAGATTGTCGGTATTGATACCAAAGCCGTCATCGGTCACCGAGATGATGATGCTGTTGCCGGTCTGGCGCGCGGAAATGTGGATCAGTCCGATCTCGCTCTTGCCCGCGGCCAGCCGCCTGGCGGGCTTTTCGATGCCGTGGTCGATCGCGTTGCGCAATATGTGCATCAGCGGATCGCGCAGCAGCTCGATCAATTCGCGGTCCAGTTCGACCTGCCCGCCTTCGATCTCGACCATCGCATGTTTGCCGAGCTCGGCCGAGAGGTCACGGACCAGCCGCGGCATCGTGGCGAACAGATGTTCCAGCCGCTGCATTCGCATCCGCGATATATCCTGCCGTGCATCGTCGACGATCGTCGAGAGCCGGTCGAAGGTCGAGCTGACCACCGGATCGACCTCCGAATGGCGAATCGCGCGGGCCAGTTCGTTGCGGACCAGAACAATATCGGAAATCCCCGCCATCACCCGGTCGAGCAACGGCACCGGCAGGCGGATCGAACGGGCCGGCCGGACGACATTCTTGCGGCCTTCGTCATTCAGCTGGTCGGCGATCAGGGCTTCGACCTCGCTGCCATTTTCGGCGTCGGGCTCCAGCGCCATGACAAATTCGTCATCGCCACCCTCGGGAAAGGCCTCGCCCGCGTCGATTGCGTCGACCATCGCGACAATCCGGTCGATGGTCGCCAGCACCGCGTTGATCAGGGGACCGTCGGCAGCGCGCTTGCCAGCCCGCACATCGGCCAGCGCCCCTTCGGCGGCGTGGCCCAGTTTCTCGATTCGCGGCAGGTCGAAAAAGCCGCTGCTGCCCTTGACGGTGTGGACAAAGCGGAAAATCGTATCCAGCCGCTCGCGGTCGGTGGGATCGGCCTCCCACGTCACCAGCTCGCCCTGCATCGCCTCGAGCATCTCGCGCGTTTCGGCGATGAATTCTGCCAGCAGATCGTCCATATTACCCCACCTCGAATATAATCCGGCGTTAGATGGCACAGAGATGGTTGATGAACGGTTAAATATTGTAACGCGGTGTAATTTGGGGGTGTGACGTGGTTGGGGTGAGGGGTGGGAGCGGTTGGCGGCCTTACTTAAGGCTTGATTGCGTATCGTCCGGTATAGCCGCAGAGGGGACATTGAAGATAGTGAACCGGAAAGTCTGCTAGCGCCCCAATTGCGGTCGGTTAGCACCGAAGTTCCGAGATGTAATCGTTAATCAAGATCACAGTCTTATTCGCTCTTACGCGGCTATCAGCGGATGGCCCCATACCCATGTAGTTCGCTTCCACATCAACGAGATAATCAGCTACATCCTCCTCGCCCACGCCCCTCCAAAGGCGTCCGGCTGCCTGCATCAAGTAAGTGTCGTATTCGTCTTCGGGCCAATCTTCATGGTCATTTAGGCCAATCGGGTCCCATTGAGACCAGCCGATCTCACGCAAGCGAGAAAGTTGAAAATTGGCGTTGGAGGTCATGACAACAGACTAGCTGACGAGATAACAGCTTTCCACCCAGGTTTTGACGTTCCAGCCGTTTTCTGCCTTCAATCACGGTCAAAGCTAACATCTGCTGCAAGAATGGAGCAGGCATTAGACACGGAATATTCAATCCACGGCTTTCCTACATAAAACCTAATAGGTTATATTTCCTTTCTCTAACAACCATTTTAGGCCCGCCGCACCATAATGCCGCGGTCGGGATGGTCCCTTATAAGGAGTAAAACCTATGACATTTCAGGATGAATTTGTGCGGCGCTTGCGGGTGGTGCGGGGTGAGGCTGCGGGGGATGGTGGGGAGGATGCTCGAGATAAATCCGTTCGTCTCGAGCGCAGTCGAGAGACCGGTGGTGGCAAAGATGTGTCTCGACTTCGCTCGACACGAACGGGTGGAGGTGGTGGGGAATTAGAAACGCAAACGCGGCACTCAAACGAGAAAAACCACCCCAACCCCTCCTTTGAAAAGGAGGGGCTTAAGAAGGAAGAGCAAACTCGTCATCCTGAACTCGTTTCAGGATCTAGGCCGTCTAAATCGGAAGTTGGTGGCAAGTGGGAAGAGGTCCTGAAATGAATTCAGGATGACGGATTACGAAGCAGCAACCCCGAACAGGTCATGCTCGTCGGCATCCTCGATCACCGCGTCGATGATGTCGCCGACCGACAGGCTGGCGGGGACGTTGCGGAGAAAGACATTGCCGTCGATCTCGGGCGCATCGGCTTCGGAGCGGGCGGTGGCGCCGATGTCGCCGTCCTCGTCGGCTTCGCCGATCTCGTCGATGATCACCGGCAGCGTGCGGCCGACCTTGGCCTGCAGCTTGGCGGCGCTGATCCGGGCTGTGACGTCCATGATCCGCTGGTAGCGTTCTTCCTTGACCGCCTCGGGCACGGCGCCGTCGAGCAGATTGGCCGCAGCGCCTTCGACCGGTTCAAACCGGAAGGCGCCGACCCGGTCGAGCTGGGCTTCCTCGAGCCAGTCGAGCAGATATTTGAAGTCGTCTTCGGTCTCGCCGGGAAAGCCGACGACGAAGGTCGAGCGGATGGTGAGGTCGGGGCAGATGTCGCGCCAGCTCTTGACCCGCTGCAGCACCTTGGCCTCGTTGGCCGGGCGCTTCATGCGCTTCAGCACGTTCGGCGCGGCATGCTGGAACGGGATGTCGAGATAGGGCGTGATCTTGCGCTCGGCCATCAGCGGGATGACCTTGTCGACATGGGGATAGGGATAGACATAGTGGAGCCGGGTCCACACGCCCTGCCCCTCCGGCGTCCTGAGTTCGCCGAGCGCGGCGGCGAGATCGGTCATATGGGCGCGGACTTCGCGGCCCTGTCCGGTCGGGCCGTTCCAGACGCGCGGTTCGTGACGAATATCGACGCCATAGGCCGAAGTGTCCTGGCTGATCACCAGCAATTCCTTGGTGCCGGCCGCGACCAGCTTCTCCGCCTCGCGCAGGATCGCGTCGGGGCGGCGGCTGACCAGATCGCCGCGCAGGCTGGGGATGATGCAGAAGGAACAGCGGTGGTTGCAGCCTTCGGAAATCTTGAGATAGCTGTAATGGCGGGGCGTCAGCTTGAGACCCGCTTCGGGGACGAGATCGACGAACGCGCCGCGGGCTGCCGGGGCCGCCGCATGGACCGCGGTCACGACATCTTCATACTGATGCGCGCCGGTGACGGCGAGCACATCGGGGAAACGCTTCATGATCAGGTCGGCTTCATTGCCCATGCAGCCGGTGACGATCACCCGGCCATTCTCGGCCATCGCCTCGCCGATCGCCTCGAGGCTCTCCTCCTTGGCGCTGTCGAGAAATCCGCAGGTGTTGACCAGCACGACATCGGCGCCGGCATAGTCTGCCGACATGTCATAGCCGTCGCTTCTGAGCTGAGTCAGGATGCGTTCGCTGTCGACCAGAGCCTTGGGACAGCCGAGCGATACCATGCCCACTTTGGGCGGAGAAGGAATTTGCGTTGCCATATTGCGCGGCCTTTAGGCCTGTTTGACCGGCGAGTCACGATCAATGTTGCCACCGCGCCCCATCCTCCAGCGCAGGCGAGGGCCGATCTCGCAAACTTCCACCACTGGTCATGGCGGAAGCGGGGCAGCCCTGCGACGCCTGATCGCGCACCAATTGCCGGAACTCCCCGATTTTGCTATGGAAACCCTGCCCGGTCGGCGCCGGGTGACATTCTGGGGAGGATGATATGAATATTTTCGATGTAAACTGGATTGCGGTTGTACTGGCCGCGCTGGCGGGCTTTCTGGTCGGCGGCATCTGGTACGGCCCGGTGATGGGCAAGAAATGGATGGGCGCGGTCGGCCTGACCGAAGAGCAGATCAAGGAAGGCAATATGGGCATGATCTATGGCGGCGCCTTTGCGTTCAGCCTGATTGCTTCTTGGACGCTCGCGCATACGTTCGCGACCTATGCCGCGGATCTGGATTTCGGGGTGAAGGTTCTGACCGCCTTTGGGGTGGCACTGGGCTTCATCGTCCCGGCGATCGGCACCAACTATCTTTTCTCGCAGAAGAGCAAGACGCTGTTCTTCATCGACGCGGGTTACTGGCTGCTGTTCTACGTCGCGATGGGGGTCGTCCACGCCTGGCTTGGCTGAGCCGGGAAACCGCCCGGATCAGCTGTTGCCGGCCAGCGTGTCGGCGATGATCCGCCAGACCCTGGGGTTGAAGCCGAGGCCCATATGCCCGCCATCGACGCGGATGTTGCGGGCCTGCGGATTGTAGATGTCCCGGGCGATATCGGGCCCGACAATGCCGTCGCGGTTCGAATAGAGCACGGTCAACGGCTGGTCGAAGCCGATGCTGTTGCGGTCATGGACCTCGCGCTCGAACCGGTCGAGCTGGATATTGGCCGACCGGGCGTAGCGCTGGCCCGGCGTGGTATATTTGGGGCCTCCGATGATCGGGGTGCCCATGGTGATCACCTCGCGGACCAGATGGGGCGAGAGGCGAGCGGTCTCGCGGGCGATAATTCCGCCCAGCGACCAGCCGATCAGGGTGAAGGCCTGTCCGCCATTCTCGGCGAACCGTTGCTCGGCAACGGCGGTAAAGCGGGCGACATCGCGGTCCACCGACCCCTTGTTGCGGCCCAGCGACCAGTCGGCGACGTCATAGTTGATCCGCGCCAGAAAGGCTTCCAGCGGCCTCATCGACAGCTCGCTGCCGCCATAGCCGGGGATCAGATAGACCGGACGGCCATCGCCGCGCGGGGCCGTAACCAGCCGCGGCCATTGCAGGCCGAAGCGCAGCAGATCAAGCGGCAGGGACAGCTCGCCCAGCTGCGCCAGTCTGCGGGGCGGGCGAAGCCCGGTGGGCATTGGTATCTGGGTGGCCATCGGCAAGCTCCATGGTTGAAGCATCAAGATAGGGACTTATCTCGCAGGTGCAACATGAACCATTGAACAGGCTGGATCAGGCGTCTTCCGCTGCCGGATGCTCAGAGCCGTTGCCGGGGATGATCTCGACAATGATGTCGCCAGCCTCGAGCTTCTTCGCTTCGGTTTCCCAGAAGCCGATCACCGTGTCGCCACGATATATGCGCACTCCCAGTCCGGCACCGACGACGTCGTTCATCGCCATGCCGACTTCGTCCTCGGTAACCGCACGCTGGACCAGCTTGACCCGGCCGGTGGCAGACGCCAGATCGCTGAGATAGTCGGAAATCTTGGCGCCTTCGCAGCTTCCGGCAAGCAGCAGACCCGCAAAGCTGACAGGATTGATGACGGTCGTCGCACCGGCCTGCCGCGCCAGCAGTTCATTGTCCGCCGCCTTGATCGAGACGCTGATCGGCAGATGATAGGCGAGATGCCGGGCGGTGAGGACGATCAATATGCTGGTGTCGTCCCGTCCCGCCGAGACGATCATCGACCGCGCTCGCGAAATCTTGACGTTCATCAGCGCATTGTCGCGGGTGGCATCGCCGTTGATCACGGCGCAGCCAAGCTTCTCGGCCAGCGCCAGCGCGTCATCCGAGGTGTCGATCACGACGATTTCCTCCGGGTTGGTCCCGCGTGCCAGCAGTTCCTGAACCGCTTCGCTGCCGCTGGTACCAAAGCCTGCAATCACGATATGGTTGTGCAAATTGCTTTGAATCAGTTTCATGCGCCAATTGTCCCAGGTTCGTTTGAAAACAAAATTATAGGCCGTGCCGACAAAGATTAGCACGACGAAGATCCGAATAGGAGTCACAACCAGCGCATCGAACATCCGCGCCCGCTCGGTTACCGGAGCGATATCGCCATAGCCGGTGGTGGTGATCGAGATCATTGTGAAATAGACGACGTCGAGAAAGCTGACATCACCGTCATAGCTGTCCTGCAGGCCGTTGCGGTCGAAATAATGCACCGCGACAGCCATGCCGATGAGGCCGAGGACAAAGGCGACGCGCCAGGCGATATCCGCCCAGATCGGCAGACTCGAACGCCGCCGCAAGGTGAAATAATCGGACATTTTCCGCTGGGTTTGCCTGGCCATGACCGGTTCAGCTATTTTTCGGCAGATGAATTTTGGGATCGACCGGCTTGCGATCCTTGCGGATCTCGAAATGCAGTTGCGGTTCCTGCACATAACCGCTTTCGCCGGCGAGACCGATCACCTGACCCGCGCTAACCTGCTGGCCGCGCGTCACATTCAGCCTGTCGGCATGGCCATAAGCGGTAACCCAGCCGGAACCATGGTTGATCAGAATCAGCCCGCCGAACACGCCGATTTCATCACCGCTATAAGCGACCACTCCGCCAGCTGAAGCCCGTATCGGCGTACCCTTGGCAACGCCGATGTTGACACCATCATTCACCTTGCCGCCGCCTTTGCTGCCGAAGCTGGAGATCACTGTGCCTTTGACCGGCCACAGGAACTGGCCGGAGAAGGCCCCCGGAGTGGCGATGGCTGTACTGGGTGCGATCGCCTTGCGCCAGTCGGAAGGCTCTTTCGCAGCTGCGCCGTCAGCCAACGCGGGCTGCCCGCCGGTCACGATATCGTCAATATCGAGGTCAAAGGCCGCAGCGCGTTGCTCGATGGTCAAATTGGCCGGGTCCTGGGGAGCGGAAGCCGGCAGCAACAGCTTCTGCCCTACCCGCAGGACATAAGGTTCTTCCAGTGCGTTCAGCTCCACGACGTCACGCCACGGCGCCCCGTAAGCCCGGGCGATGGCAATGCCGGTCTCACCCGCGTTGATCGTATGATAGCGTCCGCCGATAATCTTGAGGCGCTGGCCCGGATGGATAACATAAGGTTCGACCAATCCGTTGGCCGACGCAATGATTTGAGATCCCGCACCTATCCGGTTGGCAATCCCGCGCAACGTATCTCCTGGTCGGACAACATAAGTTCCCGGGGCCACTGTACGGGCATTGGCTGTGACAGAGCTGGCTTCCCACGGCGAAGACAGTGTCGGTTGCGGGTTAGTGCCAAGGACGGCAGGATCCGTGGCCAATTGCGGACGTACCGGCGGCGGCGCATAATCATCGCGACCGGCTGGAATGCAGGCAGTAATCCCCAAGAGCAATACCAGGATCGCAACGTGACGCATATCTGACCCCATTAACCATTCCCCCTGCTGACCGCTATTAGCAGCAAAACCACTGCTTGCCAGCCCCGCTCTCGCAAACATAGCGAATTCGCAGGACTGACAATTGCAATCAGCGGTAAAGTTTTTTCAGCCCCTCCATCGAATCATAGTGGGTTAGATCGAGGTGGAGCGGTGTAATCGAGACATAGCCGTCGGCTATCGCCTCGAGATCGGTGCTGTGCGCTGGCGTCTCGACCATGGGACCGAGTCCGAACCAGTGATATTCGAAACCGCGCGGATCGCGGTTGCTGACGATCTGCAGCCGGCCGTAATCGCGAATGCCCTGCGACACTATCCGTACGCCTTTGACCTCGCTTGCCGGAAGGGCCGGAAAGTTGATATTGACCAGCGTGCGATGATCCATGCGTTGCTTGACCAATGGCCGCAAAACCCGTTCGCCCCATTGCACAGCGGCGTCGAACGGAACATCGGCACCCATGTCTCCTCGTGCATAGGCCTGACTGAGCGCGATTGACGGAATCCCAGCCAATGCGCCTTCCATCGCCGCCGATACGGTACCGGAATAGGTGACATCTTCGCCCAGATTGGCACCACGATTGACGCCGGACAATATGAGGTCCGGTGGCCCGTCCTTCATGATTTTGGCGACCGCCATCATCACGCTGTCCGTGGGTGTGCCGTCGACCGAATATTGCTGGTCGCCGCGCTTGCGAATCCGCAGCGGCCGGGTGATGGTCAGCGAGTGACCGGCTCCCGAATTTTCATCAGACGGCGCGACAATCCAGATATCGTTGGAGAAATGCTGCGCAATATCGAGCAGGATTTTCATCCCCGGCGCGTCGAAACCATCGTCATTGGTCAGCAATATCCGCATCATCCCGGCTCCAGTGTGTCGATGCCGCCCATATAGGACAGCAAGGCCGACGGAATGGTGACAGAACCGTCAGCCTGTTGATAATTTTCAAGCACTGCCACAAGCGTGCGTCCGACGGCCAGACCCGAGCCGTTGAGCGTGTGAACAAATCTTGTCCCCTTTTCTTCGCCTTCGGGCCGGAAACGAGCGTTCATCCGTCGCGCCTGATATTCGCCGCAAGTCGAGATGCTCGAAATCTCGCGATAGGTGTCCTGCCCCGGCAGCCACACTTCCAGATCATATGTTTTGCGGGCCGTAGCGCCCATATCACCGGTGCATAACAGCATCTTGCGATAGGGCAGCTCGAGCAGCTTGAGGATCGATTCTGCGGCTTCGGTCATCCGCAGATGTTCGGCATCGCTATTGTCAGGATGGACGATCGCGACCATTTCGACTTTTTCAAACTGATGCTGACGGATCAAACCTTTCGTATCCTTGCCTGCGGATCCAGCTTCGCTCCGGAAACAAGGGGTAAGCGCGGTCAACCGGATGGGCAGCTGCGCTTCATCCAATATTTGCCCGTGCACGCTGTTGGTCAGACTGACCTCTGCGGTCGGAATCAGCCAGTGGCCGTTGGTCGTCTGGAACGAGTCCTCTGAAAATTTCGGGAGCTGTCCTGTGCCGAACATTGCCTGATCGCGCACCAGTACCGGTGGAGCGCATTCCTGAAACCCATTTTCCATCGTCTGTTGGTCGAGCATGAACTGGCCGATCGCCCGCTGTAATCGCGCCATCTGGCCGCGTAGAAACGCAAAGCGCGAGCCGGACATTGCTGCGGCCGTTTCAAAATCGAGCCCCAGAGCCAGCCCAATATCGCTATGCTCTTTCGGAGCGAAATCAAACTTGCGCGGCTCGCCCCAGCGATCAACCTCGACATTGTCATCTTCATTGTCGCCCGGCGGGACATCTTCGCCTGGCAGATTTGGCAGGGCAGCAAGAACATTCTGCAATCGGCCCGACACCGCGCTTTCCTGTACTTCCAGCTCGGGCAACTTGCTTTTCAACTCGGCGACTTCGGCCATCAACGCCTGAGCGGTCTCCTCATCGCCCTGCCCTTTCGCTTTTCCGATCGCTTTCGATGCCTCGTTGCGACGCGCCTGACCCTCTTGCAACTGCGTTTTCAGAGCGCGACTTTGCTCATCGAGCGCCAGTAAATTGGACGCAGCTGCTGCGGCACCGCGTTTCGCCAGCGCTGCGTCAAAATCATCAGGATTTTCGCGTATATATTTTATATCATGCATGGCTATAGCCTATGCCGAGCGACTGTTTCACTTGCAAGACTGCAAAGAAAAAAGCGGCCAGATTGCTCCAGCCGCTTTTTCAGAAATTTGGTTTATGCTGCTTAGGCTGCAATCATCTTTTTCGACTTGCGACGGCGGGCAAACAATGCTGCTGCCGCTGCACCGAACAGCAAGACGATCGGTGGTGCCGGAACCTCGGTACCGCCATTCGATCCGCCGGTGCTGCCACCCGAACTTGAGGAAGACGAACTGGAACTGCTGCTCGAAGAGCTGGAGCTGGAAGAGCTGCCCGAAGAACCGGTGGACGTGCTGTTGCCACCGAAACTCGAAGAACCACCCGTTGCACCCGACGAGCTGCTGGTGGAACTGCCACCCGAGCTTGACGAAGACGAACTGGAGCTACCGGACGAGCTGCTCGAAGAGCCTGAGCTACCCGAAGAACCGGAACTGCCTGACGAACCGGAACTGCCTGACGAACCAGAGCTTCCCGAAGACCCGTTGGAACCTCCACCGGAAGAACCATGGCCACCGGAACCGCCGTGCCCACCTGAGCCACCATGTCCGCCCGAACCGCCGTGACCGCCTGAACCGCCTTTTCCACCGGTTGAACCGTCACCGCCGCTGGAACTCGATGAACTGCTCGAAGAGCTACTGGATGAACTGGACGAAGACGAACTGCTGCCTCCGGTCGATGTGCTGGTTGAACCGCCGGTGCTGGTCACGCCGCCAGTAGAGGTGCTCGTTGAACCACCGGTACTTGTCACGCCGCCAGTCGATGTGCTGGTCGATCCACCGCTGGTAGAGCTTCCGCCGGAAGACGTGCTTGTTGATCCACCGCTGCTGGTGGAGGAAATGACAACACTACCTCCGCCGGAACCACCGCCGCCGAAGAAGCCGCCAAAGAAGCCGCCGCCAACGCCGCCACCATATCCGCCGCTGCCGCCAATCACGACAGGTATAGAACTACCACCATCCTGCAACGGCGGAGCAGGTGGAATGTAAGGAGGCAATGGAATCGGAACAGGTTGGGCCGCAGGGGCCTGAGCAATTGTAACCACCGTCGGCTGGCAAGCTGTCACCGTTTTGGTGACGGTGCGCCGCGTGCGTTTTATTTTGCGGGCAGGCTCACCTTTGCGGACCAAACGTGCGCGAACCGGTTTCTTTTTCGAGACCTGCTTTACATAAGGTGCTGCAGGCGCTTCCGACACATGAACTGCGCCGCCGCCAATCAGTGCCCCGCCGCAAGTGCAGGCGCATAATTTTGCTAAAGCCATCCGTACCGACATAATAACATCTCTCTTCCGCTGTGGAGGCGACCAGTTCAATCAGCATTAACCGCTGATATTCCCGTTCGCTCTCTCGACATGCATCAGAAACGCAGAAGAAATCGTAAACTACAATTGCGTTAACCCTGTTTCTCGATCGAAAATGGCAAAAAGCCTTAGCAGCCTGTATCCAACCACGGTTAATGTCCCGAATTGGAACCGTTGCAGATGCCTTTGTTGCGACAGCGCGGAGAAATCGCGAATGTCTCAGGTGCCCCGGACTTAGACCATATCCATTTGAAGGGCTTTCAAAAATACCCCCAGTCGAATTTTGCTGCGCCGGGTTTTCCCAATTTAGGATTAATGAATCATAAGGAATTTTGCGCCTTGTTTCCGCTAGGTGTGCTGGGTATAGGCCCGCCGTATAGATGGTTTGACCCTCCGGATTCGCGAGGGGAGATGTTTGGAGAGTATGTTGGCATCCTCGGTAAAAAAAGCATCCGCTAAAAATGGCACCAATGCTGCTGATCCAGTCCTTGCAGACGGCTACGAGCCAAGCGAAGACGAAGAGTTTATGAACGAGCAGCAGCTCGCATTTTTCAAGCAGGCCTTGAAAAAATGGAAACAGGAAATCATCGAGGAATCCAAAGAGACTCTGGCACATTTGCAGGATGGTCCGATCCAGGAAGCCGACCTGAATGACCGCGCATCAAGCGAGACCGACTGGGGCCTGGAATTGAGAACCCGCGACCGTCAGCGCAAGCTTACGTCCAAGATTGATGCGGCTTTGCGACGGATTGACGAAGGCGAATATGGCTATTGCCAAGTCACCGGCGAACAAATCTCGCTCGACCGGCTGAAGGCCAGGCCAATAGCGACGATGACCGTCGAAGCGCAGGAAGCGCATGAGCGAAACGAGAAAATCTCGCGCGATCAGTGATCTGATTTGCTGCCTCGGCAGAATAATTAACATTTTTGCTGCCTTACGGTCGGGACACTAGCTCGAACGAGCGCAGTGGCGCAAATATATCACCGGAAAAAATTGCCGAACATTAACCAAATTTGCACCTTTTCTGGGCTATTTCCGGTCTCAAGAAACATGAATTTACATTTATCGGCTGCGGGAATCGTATGAAAGAGACATTTGACGATAATCTGAAGATGAATAGTCAGGCGGTTGACCATCCGAAGCGTCAGCTTGACCGGGACAGCCTCTTTCTGAAAGCATCCCTGCGTTTTATCAACGGCGATGACTGCGGCGAAGTGCGTATTCGCAACCTGTCGGCAGGCGGTCTGATGGCCGAAGCGCCTGTTCTCGCCAAACGGGGCGACAATGTCCAAATCGAACTGCGCAATATTGGCCGGATTACCGGTTATGTAGCCTGGGTTGCCCAAGGCAGATTCGGCGTCGCTTTTGATCATCCGATTGATCCGAAGCTGGCCAGACAACCAGTCGGCCAGAAAAAATCGGATGTGCCGCGCTATTTACGTTAACCAGCCAACAAAGCTTACAACCTGCGTTCCTGTCTGACTAAGGCTTCGGCCTCCATATAAAGCTTGATTAGAAATCTTTCCCTGCATAGGACCTGTTAATCAATCGATTAAACGGGAGTTTTGGCATGGCAGGGCCGCTAAATGGTATCAATATCATCGAATTCGCCGGGATAGGTCCCGGCCCTTTTTGCGGCATGATGCTCGCGGATCAAGGCGCCACGGTCACCGTTCTCCATCGCGCGGGCGGCGCCCCGGATCCACGCCTCGCCCTCTCCCGCTCTCGCAATTTGGTCGAAGTTGATCTCAAATCGCCCGAGGGAATCGAGACCGCACGCAATCTGGTGAAAAATGCCGATGGCTTGATCGAAGGCTTTCGTCCCGGCGTTATGGAGCGACTCGGGCTGGGACCCGATATCTTGCTCGGCGACAATCCAAAGCTGGTTTATGGCCGGATGACGGGCTGGGGACAAAGCGGTCCACTGGCCTCTGCAGCAGGGCATGACATCAATTATATTTCGATTTCCGGCGCGTTGCACAGCTTCGGGCGGGCCGGCGAGAAACCGACCCCTCCCATCAACATGGTTGGCGATTTCGGCGGCGGCGGAATGATGCTCGCGCTGGGCATGGTTTCCGCGCTGCTCCACGCCAAGACCGGCGGCAGCGGCCAGGTCGTGGACTGCGCGATGACCGACGGTTCCGCCGCGTTGATGGCCATGATCTTCGATTTTCACAATATCGGTCACTGGAAAGACGAACGCGGCGTCAATCTGCTGGATACGGGGGCCCATTTTTACGACAGTTATGAAACATCTGACGGCAAATTTATCTCGATCGGGTCAATCGAGCCGCAATTCTATGCGCAACTTCGAGAGGTAGCGGGCCTGACGGAGGATTCCGACTTCGACGCACAGATGGATCCGAGGCAATGGTCGGCTCTGAAGGACAAACTGACCGCGCTGTTCAAAACCAAGACTCGTTCGCAATGGTGCGACCTTATGGAAGGAACGGACATCTGTTTCGCTCCCGTCCTGTCGCTCGCAGAGGCGAAGGAACATCCCCATAATGTCGCCAGGGAGACCTTTGTCGATGTCGGAGGGATGAAACAACCGGCGCCGGCACCGCGTTATTCGGTTACGGTTTCGGACCCGCCCAAGCGTCCCGCTTAACCCGTACCAATGACACGGTCCGCGTAGCGGGGACCAATGGCCAACTGACTGCCGTCCTGTAGAATGACAAATCGCTTGCGCCCTTTTCGGCGAACTTCCGCGATACAATCACGCCGGACGATAGCCGACCGGTGAACGCGGACAAACAGGCTGTCGGGCAACTGGTCCTCCAGCGAGCGCATGGATTGGTGCAGCAGATAGCTGCGGCCCCGCAGGTAGAGCCGCATATAATCCCGTTCCGCCTCAACCCATTCGATATCAAGAATATTGAGTTGGAGTGATCCGGTTCCGTCCTGCACCCAGAGCGCCTGAGCGACCTCCGGTTCCTGGTCCTTGCGACTGCGTGCAATATTGACAATGGCGCGCTCTACCGCCTCCCGTAATTGCCCCTCCTTGACCGGTTTCAACAGATAATCCGTTGCTTCCAGCCGGAATGCCTGGACCGCATATTTATTGTGGGCGGTCGTGAAAATGATCTGCGGGATGTGCAGCAGACTTTCGCATTTTTCTGCCACTTTAAGGCCTGACAAATCGGGCATGTCGACGTCCAGCAGCAAGATATCAGGCTCGAGTTGCCGTATTTTCTCCAGGGCCTGCAAGCCGCCATTGGCCAGATGCATGTTTCCGAAAAGCCCGGTCCGCTCGCACAACGCCTTGAGGCGCGAGCGGGCAAGCGGTTCATCATCCACAATGAGGACCGATGGCAGCTTAGCAAGCATGCTCAGATATCCTGAAAAATCAGGGATGGGTCCGGCAAGACAACGGTCGCGGTTGCCATCCCTTCTTTGTTGTTGGCCAACAGTAGCGAAGCATTCTGGCCATATAAGGCCTTCAACCGATCCTGGATGTTAATAAGGCCCGTCCCGGTCCCCGCAGTGCGATCTTGCGCAATACCAGCGCCTGTCTGAACCCGCCCATCATTCGCGATGGTGATCCGGAGGCGGTCGCCTTCTATATGTGCCGAGATGTTGATGTTGACCGGTCGGTCCGTTCCTGAAACACCGTATTTGACGGCGTTTTCAATCAGGGGCTGGATGATGAGTGCCGGGATGCTCCAACCTTTTGCGGCAGGATCAATATCAACGCTATAGTGTAGCCGATCGGGAAAACGCATGCGCTCGATCTCGAGATAACGCACCTGCTGCGCGATCTCCTGTTCCACCGCCACCATGTCCTGACCTCCATCGGTCAGCACCGCACGCATATAATCCGCCAGATCATCCACCAGTTTTTCGGCCTGCTCGTTTTCCCGGTCGATGATCAGGCTGCTTACCGAGTTAAGAGCGTTGAAGACGAAATGCGGGTTCAATTGATAGCGCAACGCCCTTAGCTCGCTCTCGCGATTCAGCTGTTCCAGTTGTCTACTGTGCACCATCATGCGCTGCAGGTCGTGACTATGGGCCAATGCCAAATATAGAGCGCCCCAGCTTGCCAGTATGAAATAACGGGTGAAGGCTTCGTCCAGAACATAGGCCCAGTCAAATGTAACCAGATTGACCGGGTCGAGCAGATAGGAAAAGTCGAGCATTGCCGCATCATGATCGAAGATGATCTGATCAAGGATCGCAATATAATTGGCCAGAACGATAGTCGGCAAGGTAAGCATGAATATCGCCGCCCCCATGCCGTTGCGGCGCACCGCAATGAGCAGCCGATACAGCAGCCAGGTTACGGTGATACAGACGCTGGTCATCAATATGCGCTGGAAGAACAATGCATCGGCATTGTCCTGCATCCTGTACAGAAAACGGCTCGTTACGAACAGGAAATAGGCGCCCCATATGCCGAACATCGACTTGATGGCGATTCCCTGATTGACCGGGAACAGGCGGTCGAGCATCGAACGGGTTTGCCCGCGCGCGTCGTGCGCCAGATCCCGGGCAGAAACGAGCTTCACGAAGCTTGATTGCTGCGGCTTGCGTCGATCCCCCTCCGCGTTCGCCAATAGGTCGCAAAACTGGCCAGCCAATGGCTGCCCGCATAATGGGGGGTGCGCACAGCCTCCTCGCCGGAATTGCCGTGCAGAGTCGCTGATGCAAGCAACGAAGCACGGCGCTGGTCGTCGGCGGGAAGCGCCGAAGCCATGCCTTCGAGCGCCCAGGCCCGCGAGAGATTGAGCCCGTCAAGATGAACCAATTTCCCGTCCGTCGGGTCATTGACAATGCCCACTGCCAGCCAGTCGTCGCTACCATTCGTCGGGATATCAGGCAGAAAACCAGATAGCCAGGTGGCGTATTCAGCCTCGTCCATCACCCGCCGCATCAAGTCGGCAACCATCAGGCAGGAGGACAGAAAGTCTTCGCCCGAAGGCTCGTAGGCCATCGGACAGTTTCGGTCTTTGCTATGGAAAGCCAATGCCTTGTTGCGCACCAGACTGGCCATTTCGGTGTCGCCACTGCGCTCTGCCCAATCGAGAAACAGACCGAATGCAAAAGCGGACTGGTTGTGAGTCCCGAGCCGGATCGGATAAGCCAGTTTTGGCAGCCAGTCCTTGATATTGCCGACTATCAACGTTTCGAGCGGCTCCAGTCGCGGGAGCCAGGCTTTTGCCTGCTCCGCCTTCCCCCCCTCGCCGGCCGCAATGTCCCGCAATTCGGCGGTCAATTGAAGAAACCATGCAATGCCATAGGGTCGCTCGAATGCTTTGCGGTCCTCGCTGCTCAAATAGGTCAGTTCGCCGACAATTTTTTCGGCGGTAAAATTCGCGGCCAGCGCTGCGGCAATTTCTTCATCCATCTCGGGCACCAGATCCTGTCCCCAAAGCCGAGTCAGCAACCAGTGCCCATGAACGGCGCTGTGCCAGTCATAACAACCGTAGAAGACCGGAGTCAGCTTTGACGGCTCCGCCACATCGACCGCGCTGTTCAACACATGGCTTATCTTGTTGGGATATTGCTTGTTGATGCAGTTGAGCGCTATCCTCGCATAGGCATGTTCTGCTTTGCGGGGAGTCTGGCCATTGTCGGCGGGATCGGGCGCTACATTTCGACGCTCGAAAATATCGCGTTCCTGGGCCGTCTGACGGTCATCCTCTTCGGCGACCGAACAACCCGCCAGCATCGCGATCATCAATCCTGCTACTGCTTTTCTATAGACCATCCAACGCCCTCCAAAGATCATTTTCCAATAGAGATGAATTGACCCCTTGGCAAAAGACTATAGGGCAAAATATCTCCTCCGCCATTGGCAGTTTCGGCCAGGCGATTTGCAGTGGAACAGATAAAGTCGCGACACAACCCGCCATATTTCTGACCGGTAGCCCGTTGCGGCATATCGCAACAATGTCGCTGACCGCCAGCATCGGTCTGCTCACCATGTTCATTGTCGATTTCGCCGATCTTTTCTATATCGCGCAACTGGGCGACAGCGCCCTGACTGCAGCGATGGGTTTTGCCGCGACCGTCCTGTATTTCGGTACGGCCTTCCATATCGGCCTGATGATTGCCACCAGTGCGCTGGCTTCTCGCCATATCGGTCAAGGCGATCCGGCGCAGGCGCGACGCTATCTGACCAATATATTGATTCTCAGCATGATGTTGCTGGTCCCACTGGCCGCCCTGTTTTTCATTTTTGCGCCCGAAATTCTGGAACTGGCCGGGGCTGACGGAGCCGCCAATCAGGCCGCCACCGATTATATCCGGATCATCGCGCCATTCATGCCGTTCAGCGTCGCAGCCATGGTCTGCTCCGGCTTTCTTCGCGCCCATGGCGCGGCGCGGCGAGCGATGAACGTAACGCTCAGCATGGGTATCACCAATGCCGTTCTCGACCCGATATTCATCTTTGGCTTCGACTGGGGCATGCAAGGTGCGGCGATCGCCAGCGCCTGTGCAGCGGTTGTTTCGACCATATTTGCAATCTCGCCGATCATCCGAAGCTACGGGGGCTTCAGCCACCCTTCCCTGCCCGCTTTTCGCGCTGACATGAGACCGATCATGGCAATTCTGCTTCCCGCGATCCTGACAAACATTGCCACACCGATCGGGGGATTTATTTCCTACCGGTTCATCGCCGACTATTCCGACGATGTAATCGCCGGCTTTGCCGTCGTCGGCAGGGTCGTGCCGGTCGCTTTCTGCCTGTTGTTCTCGCTTTCCGGGGCCGTGGGGCCGATTATCGGCCAGAATTTCGGTGCGCTAAAATTTGACCGGATCCGGATAACGATCAAGCAAGCGACCCTGTTCGCCCTGGCCTATACGCTCGCCATCTGGCCGATCCTCTATCTTCTCAACGGTCCGATCGGCGACGCATTCAATCTTACCGGAGAAGGCCGCCATGTGTTCTGGCTTTTTGCCGCCTTATTGACCCCTCTTTTCTTCTTCAACGGCATGCTTTTCATCGGCAATGCCGCCTGCAACAATCTTGGTCGGCCCACCTGGTCGACCTTGATGAACTGGCTGCGCAACACGGTCGGGCTCGTCCCCTTCCTGTGGCTCGGTCGCGAATATTACGGGCTTGACGGGATTGTTCTCGGGCCGGCTTTCGGGGGCATCATGTTCGGAATTGCCGGATATATGGTTGCGCAATATCTGGTCAGCAAGCGGGAACAACAGGCAACGTTAACCAGTTAATTTGCCCAGCGACCACGTCCCGCGATGGAACAGTCTATTTTTGCACCGAGCGACACTCGAAAAAAGCGGTTATATCCTGCGCAAACCGCCCGATTGGGCTTATTCAGGCAATTAGATAATCCGTGCGCGTTCCTCCTCCTTATGTTCCGCATCTGAGCGGCCATATTCCCGATTATGGACAAGGTAGCAGGGCTCAGGAAGCGTTAACCATAATCGACAGGGAACCGGCCCAGGCAAAAACTGTCGAGCCAGCAGTGGATATCAGTTCTTCAGCACAGTCGGTTCCGGGCAAATTTCTCATGAGACTGACGGTGCGCGAACGAATTTTGACCGCTTTTGTTCTGATCGGCCTGATCCTGATTCCCACGACAATGCCGCAAGCAAGCGTCGACGCGCAGCAGTTCAACCCCAGCGACCCGCGGCTGCAATCGGTCGAACGCGCAGAGGATAATTTTGCAGGCTCGGCCTTTTATTTCATCGATCCCAATTACGCGATCCCGCAAAATTATGGCGGGATCGGCATTGATCCGCTTTCCGAACCGGGTACCGGATCGATCCATGGCCTGCCGGATATCCTGGCAAGTGATGGTGATCGGGCATCGACTGCGCATCTGATCCGCCCAACCGCCTTTCGAGGTTCAGCAGTAGACGATAGCCGGGCGCTTCATTGCCTGACCCAAGCCATCTACTATGAAGCCGGGATGGAGCCGGATGCCGGTCAGCGGGGTGTCGCCCAGGTTATTTTGAACCGCGTTCGCCACCCCAGCTATCCCGGCACTGTGTGCGGCGTGATCTATCAGGGTAGCGAGCGCAAGACGGGTTGCCAGTTTTCCTATACTTGCGACGGCTCTCTCCGCCGCAAAGCAGCGCGTTTCCATTGGGACCGGGCCAAAAAGGTAGCCGCCGAAGCGCTGGCCGGGAAAAGCTATAGCTCTGTCGGGACCGCAACCCATTATCACGCGACCTATGTCTATCCTTACTGGGCCCCGAGCCTGCGGTTCCTGGGCACCGTCGGCGCGCATCGTTTCTACAGCTGGAAAGGCAATGCCGGCAAGGCAAGCGCCTTCCAACAGCGTTATCGCGGAGGCGAGCCGTTGCCGGTGCCCAAGCCACGCAGTGCGATTGCCAACGCCGATACAGACAGCGGCTCGTCGCTCGACCCTATTGCATTGGAAAAGGCTTATGAAGCCGGCCGACGCAAGGCCGAAGCCGAAGCAGCCAATTCCGAGAAAGCGGCGGCTCTGGCTGCTGACAATGCCCGTCGGCATGATCGGGCTGTTCCCGCTCTCGATGTCAATGCGCCGAGAATCTATCAGGCGCCCAATTACAGCAGGGAAGCCAAAGCCAAAGGTGGCGACAGCGCCTTCGCTGGACAGAAGCTTCCGGACGTCAGCCAGATCAAGCCTGAATTCCGCAACAGCGGCAGCTGGAAGAACAAGCCTGGAAGCTAGCGGCGGACGGCCGGCCACCCAATAGTTTCGCTGGCAACCAACAATGGGTTTTCCTTGCCATCGCTCTTGACTCCCGCCTAAAGGCTCTCGATTTTAAAGGAAACGGAACGGAGCGCTCTGATGGCGACGAATTGGACGGCAAATAGCTGGCGGGATTTTGAAGGCCTGCACATGCCCAACTATCCCGATGCCGCCAAGCTGGCGGAAACGGAAGAACTGCTTGGCAGCTATCCGCCGCTGGTCTTTGCCGGTGAAGCACGCAGCCTGAAGCAGGACCTGGCCGAAGTATCGGCGGGCAAGGCATTTTTGCTGCAGGGCGGCGATTGCGCCGAGAGCTTCGCGGAATTCCATCCGAACAATATCCGCGACACATTCCGCGTTATTCTGCAGATGGCGGTGGTGCTGACTTATGCGTCAAAGCTCCCGATCGTCAAAGTCGGCCGTATGGCAGGCCAGTTCGCCAAGCCTCGCTCCTCCGATGTCGAGGTGCAGGATGGCGTCGAATTGCCGAGCTACCGCGGTGATATTATCAACGGCATCGAATTCGACAGCGCCGGCCGGGATCCAGACCCCGACCGTATGGTCCGTGCCTATAACCAGGCCGCTGCGACGCTCAACCTTCTCCGTGCCTTCTCCACCGGCGGCTACGCCAACCTGAAACAGGTGCACGGCTGGACCCATGACTTCATGGCGCGCAGCCCGTGGGCGAAGAAATTCGAAAAAATGGCAGATCAGATCGGGGAGGCGCTGGCTTTCATGGAAGCCTGCGGCATCAATCCCGATACGGCACCGCAATTGAAGGCGACGTCCTTCTACACCAGCCATGAAGCGCTGTTGCTCCCCTATGAGCAATGCCTGACCCGTCAGGACAGCCTGACCGGCGACTGGTATGATACCAGCGCGCATTTCCTGTGGATTGGCGATCGCACGCGTTTCGAGGGTTCGGCCCATGTCGAGTTTCTGCGCGGCATCGGCAATCCGATCGGACTGAAATGCGGCCCGTCGCTGACACCCGACGCGCTGATAAAAATGCTCGATACGCTCAACCCCGCGCACGAGCCTGGCCGGATTACTTTGATTACGCGCTTCGGTCACGACAAGATCGAAAGCGGACTGCCACCGCTGGTGCGTGCGGTTAAACAATCGGGACATCCGGTCATCTGGTCCTGTGATCCGATGCACGGCAACGTCATCAAGGCGGAGAGCGGCTACAAGACACGGCCGTTTGATCGCATTCTCACCGAGGTACGCGGGTTTTTTGCCGTCCACCGGGCGGAAGGCACGTTCGCTGGCGGAATACATTGCGAAATGACCGGTCAGAATGTCACCGAATGTACCGGCGGAGCAGTGGCAGTCACCGACGCATCGCTCGGCGACCGCTATCACACCCACTGCGATCCCCGGCTTAATGCGGCACAGTCGCTGGAGCTGGCCTTCCTGCTGGCAGAAATGCTCAATCAGGAATTGTCCGATCGAGCGCGGGAAGCCGCCTGATCATGGTCGAGAAAGCCAAAGCCGAACGCATGCGCCCGGAAGATTATGCGCCTGGAGAATCACCGATGAGACGCAGTGCAACCTATGTCCGCAAGGAGATCGTCAGCAAAGGCGTCGGCTTTGGCAGCGCGCTTGCCATCGCCATCAGCTTCACGACGCACAAGTCGATTTTCTGGGCGGTCATCCACGGATTTTTCTCGTGGCTCTATGTGATTTACTACGCATTGACGCGATAGGTCTCTCCAGCCGACGCCAATCTTCGTGACTTTAACAGGCTGGCGCACTATCAAAAGAGCAGAAAAAATTTCAGCTGGAGAAGGTGATGACCCGATCACTCTCATGGATATTGATTGGCGCACTGGCAGTTTCTGCCTGCGCCGGACCTATTGAGACCCGCGTCCAGACGCATCAGGTTATCGCGGCGGCGGCACCCAAACAATTTACCCTTTCGCCAAAAGATGCTCCGGAAAACCGCGATTTGGCGATGACCCGCGATCTGGTTGCGAAGTCATTGATCGCGAAGGGCTATCAGTCCGCGCCAGACGCATCGATATTGGTCCATGTCGCTCTCTCGGGCCGGGCGGCTGACATTGCGGTCGATGGCGGCGAAAAAGACAGTTCGCACACGATCGCGAGCGCCAAACAGCAAAAGCGGTTCCAGTCGTGCAAGGATCAGGAACACCGGTTGACCGTCAGCCTGTTCGATCAAGCACGCGGGACGAAGCTATATACCGGCAATGCCGCCGAATATCACTGCAAGGGTACGATTGCGCAATCTGTGCCGTTTCTGGTCGATTCCGCGCTTTCCGGATTGGATCGCGAATTGACCGAAGCTCCATCGAAAACGATCAGGACCCGTCAGGGCGTCGAATGATTCAGTCGTCCTGACTTTCGATCTCCGGCGCCAAGGGCAGAACCACAGTGAAGCACGCACCGCCAGACCGGCGATTTTCACCTCTGATATGCCCGCCGTGCCGTTCTATGACCTTGGCGACAAAATTCAGCCCGAGCCCTGCCCCCTTGATCGAAGAATGAGCCTCTCGGTCATCGCTGGCAAATCGTTCGAAAAGCTGACCCAGCATCTCATCCGACATTCCCGAGCCTTGATCAGCAACCGATACTGAAACATGAGGTTGCCGATCCAGCTCGGTAACCCTTATCGTGATTTCCACCTTGCCGCCATGCGGACTATATTTGATCGCATTATCGATCAGGTTGACGAACGAGCGGTAGAGGCTGGAGGGTTCGCCGCTGATAAAGGCCCCGTCAGACTGATCCTCCAGTTCACAGACAATGGATCGTGCATTGCTGAGCGGCCACAAGCTGTCATTGGCTTCTGCGACCAGTTCGGCGAGCAATATGTCCTCGCCTTCGAATTCGCTGGATTCGATCCGTGCCAGTCCGACAAAATTGTCTGCCAGGGCCAGTGTGCGTCTTGCGTGATCTTCGATCCGGCTTGTGGTGTCATCTGGCTCCTTCCCGTCCAGCAAGGCCAGAATGGCCGCCTGCGGCGCGCGCATGTCATGCGATAGCAATTCGAGCACTTCTTCCCTCTGCTGCGCTGCATGGGCTACTTCCGTTATGTCCGCGAGATAATGGATATGACCTCTGAGCACTCCGTCGTCCGACACGACCGGCGCGCGGCGCATCGCAAAAATCTGACCGTCAAGCGATGTGAAGTCGACATAATCATGTTTCGTCGGCCGGTTTTTCAGATCAAGATATTCGTGCACCCCCTGCAGATCAGTAGGCGAGACAAAGCGATCAAGCATGTCGTCCAGCGCAAGGTCCTGAGCGCCGTCCTCCATTCCCGTCTGCGCCAGGCGATTCACGAATTTCACCTTGCCGTCGAGATCGGTGATGAACATCGGGTCGGGCAAATTGCTGAGTGCGTCATTGATGAACCGCCGCAAATCACGAATATGGGAGATCGCGTGGGTCAGCTTTTCGGCTTGACCGGTGATGACATCAACAGGACCAAGATCAGGCCGCATGATCGGGATATCGACGCTCGATCGATGAAAATTCTGCAGCTCGCTGTCCATGAAGTCGCTGGTCGCCTGCAGCCGTCGCCACCCCCAGATCGGATAGACGAGAATAACGCCCACCAGGGCCGCTGCTGGAGCAAGCCAGAGTTGAAATTGCATCAAGAGCACGCTGGACAACAGAATAGCCAATATCAGGCCAAACGAGACGATAATCGTGGTCCTTGGTCGCCAGCGCCAGAAGCCGATCAGCAATATCCAAGTGGGAAGCAGCGATAGCGCCAGCTGCTGTGGAAAGGAAAGCGGAAGAACAAAATCATCCCGCGCAATCGCGCCGAAGAGATTGGCCATGATTTCAACACCGGCAAGGGTTCCTCCATCGCCGAGCGGCACCGGATATTGGTCCCCGAGACCGTTAGCCGTCGCTCCGATCAGAATGATCTTGTCCTGCAGGAAAGTGAGGGGGACCTGTCCTTCGGCCAAGGCGGCATAAGAAACAGATGTGTAGCTGCCGCGATCGGCGAAGGGCATCAACAGCCTTTTCTCGCAATCTTCCAGTCGATCATAAGCGGGGGATGGCTGTCGGTGAACCGCCCGATAGATCAGCTCGATCAGATGCGGCCAATCTTCCTTCGCCGCCTTGTCGCCAAAGCATAAGGCTGCACGACGGACCACGCCATCCGTGTCAATCGCCAGATTCACGTGGCCGATTCCCGCTGCGGCTTGGCGCAATGGCTCGATTGGCTGTTTAACATCATATTCCGCTCCATTGCTGCCGGGAAAGACAAAATGGAGCGGCAGGTACAGATCGCGATTGCCGGCTATCGACTGCGCCAACCGAGCGTCGTCCTCGGGGTCGCCCGGTTCGCTGAGTAGAATATCAAAACCGATCGCCGCGGGATCGCCGACGGCCAATTGATCGAATAGTTCGACATGCCTCTGCCGGGACCACGGCCATTTCCCGTAGGCTGCCAGACTGTCCTCATCGATTTTGACAATCAGAATCTCGGATGGTGGAGTCGGACGATCAATCGCTGACAGCTGGTCATAGACCAGGTTGTCCAGGCGAGAAAGGCTCTCCCAGGAAGTCAGCGCCGCAACCACACAGGACGCCAGCAACGCTACCGCCAGCCACTCCATAGCAAGACGCTGACGCAGCTTCATCGGTAATTGTGCCTCGGTAGAAGACTGATCAAGATTCGAAACCCGGGCAGCTAGTTGGCCACGGTCAATTTTTCAAAATCGGTCCATTTCTCGATCGCCTCATTGTCTTCCGGGTCCGTGGAAAACTGGATCACGCCCACGCGCCAGTAATATTCCCCGTCAGCCAGTTCCGACAAGGTAACAGTATTCGTCGAAAGTGCCGCTTCGTCGATGATCGGAATGGCTGTCTTGCTGTCCTTGACGATTTGAAGCCGATAGAATCTTTGGCCCTCGCCTTCACCGAACCATTTGAACCGGTAGCCGAAGTCCCCCGCATCCGCGCTGCCACCAAGGGTACTGAGCTGGCGCTTGAAACTATAGGTTGCCGGCATGCCTTCGAAACCGTCGGCAGCCAGAGCAGTCACCTTGGCAAAATATCGGCCATTGGGGATCGCTGGCAGTTCAATCACCGCGCCCATCTCCTGACCCTCGGCGACAATATCGACAAATCCGGCATCGGACGCAATCATGATGCGATGACCGATGGCAGAGGCGCGCGGTTCAACGGCAAATTGCAGCGCCGCATCCGATTGTACCTTCGCGGGGTCCAATAGCTCCGGCGGGGGCAGCAATTCAGCTTTGGCGAGCGCCCCGGTCGCCGTCGCTGCTGCGCCGGTACCCGCCGGTATAGCAACCAGATTACCGCTATTCAGGCTTTCCCCGGCCGCCACGACCACTTCGCCTTCCACCGTTTCCGAGAATGCTGTGCCCGAAATTTCATCAACCCGGGTGCGATAGTCGGTACCGCGTACAGCGGAAACCGCGACTGGAGTCCGGACCCGATAACGGTCAGCTTTCTTTTGCAACGGTGCAACTTTCGACCGGAGGCGGCCCATGTCGACGGCGATTTCATAATCGACGCTATCGGTAAGCAATATGTGGCGAAGACGGGTTATCCTGACATTGCTGTTGGACGGAATGGATACCCGGGAGCCATCTTCCAATTGGAGGGTCAAAAAACTCCGCGCGGCGGTTGTAATCCGGCTGCCTTCTTCGAGGTCAAGTCCCTGAACGGGCGTCAGGTTCTGCCCACCAGCCGCAATCGAGACATCTCCGCGAAAGGCGCTCAAACTGGCCTCGCTCGGACGATATTTC
The DNA here is from genome assembly GCF_013371215.1 of Parasphingorhabdus flavimaris. Taxonomy (GTDB): domain Bacteria; phylum Pseudomonadota; class Alphaproteobacteria; order Sphingomonadales; family Sphingomonadaceae; genus Parasphingorhabdus; species Parasphingorhabdus flavimaris. The sequence continues at coordinate 398,401 of NZ_JABWMH010000003.1, read as the reverse complement.
AGCAGATAGACAGGAATGAGAAGCGATTTGCCCATCGGAATCTGGCGTGGATTGGCGATGCGATTGATGCGCTGGACCGCAAGATAATCCGACCGTTTGCGCAAATATTTGGTGGCCAGGTCAAACAGGGTATCGCCGCGTTTGAAAATATAGGAAATCTGCTCGGAATCGCGACTTTTCTGGGCAGCAGATTGTTGAGGCGCGCAGGCCAGCGCAAAAATCAGAAAAGTGGCAAAAATACGAAGGCCCGATGGTGGAATGAAATTCCGCACGTCTCCAAACACTATTATCCTCCGTTGCCAAGCGTCTCCAATCTGTAGCCATAGCCGAAAACCGTGAAAATCCGAAACCCGTTTTCCGGCTTCAGCGCCAGCTTGGACCGAATGCGTGAAACATGCATGTCGAGGGTTCGCGTGGCGAGATGAGCGTTGGTGCGCCAGACGGTTTCCATAATATAGCGGCGTGACAGGGTCCGGTCACGATTACGGAACATCAGGTCCGCAAGTTCGAATTCTTTCGCGGTCAGGGCGATTTCCTTGTCGCCATGCCTGACCGTCTGTTCGATACGGTTGAGCCGATAATCACCATATTCAGCAGTCGGCTCCATCGCCGACGCGCCGCTATTTCTGCGCAACAAGGCATTGATGCGGGCTGCAATAACATTCTTGTCTTCCGGCTTGGTGATATAGTCGTCGGCCCCGGCGTTAAGCGCATCGCTGACATCCTGCTTGGCAGTCCGGCTGGTCATCATCACAACCGGCGGGCAATCTTCGACCGCGCTGGCCATCCATTGCAGAATCTCCATGCCGGTCTTGCCCGGCATATTCCAGTCAAGGATCACCAGGTCGAACGTGTCGCGCAACAATGCGTTGGTCAGGCTCGTTCCGTCCACATAGCCCGAATAAACATAACCTAGTCCTTCGACTATTTTACCCAAAAATTCGATAATTTCTGGATCGTCATCGGCTATCGCAATACGCATTAACATTCTCCCGGCGGTCGTCTGGATTCAACTCCGCAAACACTGCCTGTTCTGGTGGCTTCGTCCTATACGATTTACTATCCATTTACAGAAAGTTTACCAAATGCTTAGTTGTTGATTTACAATCATTTACATGTAGATTGAGAACATCGGGACAGAAAGTCGTAGAATGTCAGGACTTTACGGAATTGGCCGAATTATTCAGATTGAATCCGTCTTGCTCGGACACATCAATTCTAATGCTAACTGGCGCGAAACACTCGAAAAAACAGTCGTCGAAACAATGATTCTCGACCAAAATAATTCGCGCAAATTTACTCACACTTATCAATATCAAGACTCCATCCAGAAGTGTTTCGTAGCCTCCTGACTGTTTACGATATTTCATATTCAAAACCACAGTCGACTAAACCAAATTGGGTACAGTGAGAGCCGACGGGCAACATCCAATTACCTCTCGAGTGTTGGAAATAAATTGTTCCCCAATATGTCCAGCGAGGCAAATCGCAGGAATCATTCTGCACCCGCGACTTCAGGTCCAAGTATCTTTTTTGCCTCCTCGTGAAGGCCCTGGCGATTCAAGCTTGCGATCAAGCTTTCCCTGCTCTGGTTGGTCGCGGAATTATCTTTGCCCAATCGACTCTCCCGTCGGCTCCAAGCATGATAGAAATAGGACTCCGCCTCTTGAAATCTATCCTGTTCAAACAGGTTCGTGCCCAGCCGCTGCAGGCAGCTCATAGTGTCTTCGTGATAAGGGCCGCGGACCGCTGTTAGCGTCTTCAATGCATCACGAAGATAGGTTTCAGCTTCCGGAGCATCTTCGGCATTTCCGAGGATATCGGCAAACAGGACCATTAGCTTTGCGCTATCGGGATGATCCCGCCCTCGTGTTTCAACGCTTAAATGGATAGCGCGACCCAATAATTCCCGAGCTTTGTCCAGTTGTCCCAGCCGATCATATGTATAGCCCAGATTGGCGAGGCTATCGATTGTCGCAGCGTGCCGTGAACCGAGAACCAGCGTTCGGAAACGCAATACATCCTCATAATATGCCGCCGCATCTACATGACGTCCTTGTTCATTGAGATTGGACGCTAGGTTATTGAGGCTGGACAATGTGAAAGGATGATGTTCCCCCAGTTGAGTGGCATTGATCCGATAGGCGCTATAAAACAGCCGTTCCGCAGCAAAAAAAAATCCAGCCTTATGCAAAATGATCGCGTAGGATTTGTAGACACCGGCTGAGCTATGTCCGTTATTGTCCGCCACGCTTTTGACCATATTCAAGATCTGGTCCGAAGCATCTACCGCCGGCAAAATCTCAAGCTTGTCAAAGGCAACCTGGGATGATTTTCCTAAGCTGATTATTTTCTTCTGTAACAGGTCGCCGCCAATTTCCGTGGATGGAGATGGCGCTGAGGATTGAGCAGCCCATGTCGGGGATGCCCCAATCAATGCCAAACAAATCAAAAATTTATGCCTGACATTTGTACTTTCGGTGGTGATGATTTCTCCTCCTGTTTCGAAGACCCGAGATTACCAAAAAACTACCATGTTGTCAAAGGGGGTAGGCCCACATAACTAGCTGATAAACAGAGATTATTTGACCGTTAACCAGGCTTTTTCAAAGCTCACTAACTACATGTGTGAACCGAACTTTATTGCGGGTCTGACATGACGTGAGTGATGAGCATCTCACGATCCTTTTCTGGCGCGAAAAGCAGTTCGCTATCTGGCGGCACGACGGCTGCGCTGGCCAAATGCATGTGTTGGAAAACCGCCATCCCCGCGCTTATATTTCAATTGGCCCTGTCCAATGCCGCGATGGCCTCGTCCATCGACGTCGACCGGCATGATGACAGTTCATGCAGGACCTTTGTGAATCCGGTTGCCAGCAAATCCGAAGCGATACTGGGGCGGACAATGAGTGCATTGGAAGCCATACAGGCGAACCAGCGTGTGGATGCGGAACCAGCCTGCCGCGGCGCCTCGGCGATTTCATCCGAGCCGGCCGTGATTGTATCGAACCAACTGCCCCTTGCCGCGTTCAGCCCATTCGCCCGTTCTTACAATGCGGTAAAAATGTCGGCCATCACGACAAACCCACCCTGGCTGGCACAGGCGCTCGCCATCAGGACAAGCCCTGCAGTATTGAAACAGGCTCCAGCCATCCTGACCGAAGATCAGTTCCGCCAGCAGTCCGCGCCGTTTGCGCGTACTGCGTTTGCCAATTTCAGACTTCCCTTGAATCCCGTGCATTTTCCACCTCGGGAAACAACGCCCGTCGAGCCTTATGCGAGAATCGCAAGCGCGGAGATATCCGACGGGAATGAACTGCCGGCACCTAATGCTTTAAAAGAACCAAAATCTGAACGCGCTGTGATTACACCGTTCAACGGTAAACCCGATATTTTCGGCTCAGTGGCCTTGCGGGTCAGTCACACGCCACTGGACCGAAAATGGACCGGCGCGCAAAACAGCCGGGAAAGGACGATGGCCAGAGCCGCGTTGGTCCGGGCCGGTGGGACCGTTGATGCAAGCCATCAGGAAACGAATATTCGTGCGGTAAACCGGTGGATCAACGCCAATATAAAATATGTGGAAGATCGCAAACTCTACGGGCAGGCTGATCATTGGGCCAGTGTGGGCGCAACCTTGCGATCCGGACGCGGCGATTGCGAAGATTTTGCCATCGCCAAAATGCAGCTACTGCAAGCCAGCGGCGTAAAGGCATCCGATATGTTTCTGGTAATTGCCAAGGATCTGGTTCGCCGGGCCGATCATTCCTTGCTTGTCATTCGGGTCGGAAACCGGATGCTGGTACTGGACAACGAGACAGACCAGATACTGAACGCGGACGATGTCCGCGATTACCGGCCGATCATGAGCTACAGCGCCAACGGAAAATGGCTACACGGCTATCCGGCCAAGCCAAGCGGAACCCAGATCGCGTCGCTTGCTGTCGGCAGGTAGTCACACGCCTTAGCGTTCGGTCAGCGCCTGTGATCTCGCCCGCAGTACCGGCTTGAGCAAATAGCTCAATATGCTTTTCCGACCGGTGAGTATTTCGACATCGCAAATCATGCCGGGGGTGATGGGCAATTTTTTCCCGCCAGATTGCAGCCATGCCTGGTCGGTTTCGACGATAACGGTAAAATAGGCCTCCTGCTTTACTTCATCGTAAATACTGTCTGCCGAGACTTGCACGACATTGCCCTGCAGGCCGCCGTAAATCGAGAAATCATAAGCTGTCACTTTGACATTGGCGCGATCGTTGACCCGGATAAAAGCAATGTCGCTGGGCCGAACCCTCGCCTCGATCAACAATTTGTCGCCGATCGGAACCACCTGCATGATTTTTTCACCGGGCCCTACAAATCCGCCGATTGTGGTTATTTGCACATCGTTGACGATGCCATCCACCGGAGACCGAATTTCAGAACGTTCCAGGCGGCCCTGCGCCCCCCGAATGGATTCCTGATTTACTGCTATTTTTGCAGCAACCTGGCTGCGTTCGTTCAGCGCTTCCTGACGGAACTGGAGATTTGCTTCGGACAATTGCGCCTGAGCCTCCCGTACCGCCGCGCCTGCGCGCCCTACGCTTTGGCGCGCGGCTGCAAGCCGACCTTGCAAATCAACCAATTCGCGCTGCGCTGTCATCAACTCGGTTTGCGGGATAATCGATTTTGCCGCGAGAGGTTGCAAAAGATTTACCTGGTCTCGCGCCAATTTTACACTGCTCTGAAGACTGGAAACTGTCGCCTGCGCCTCGCTCTGGTCCCGTCGCCGTTGTTCAATAGCGGCAGATAGTCCGGATAATCTGGAACGCAAGGCTGCCTGACGAGTTTGTTGCAACACCGCTTCTTCGGCACAGGGCGCTCCGGGCGGACAGTCGCTAGCCGTGCCGCGACCTTCCTGCCCGAGACGTGCAGCGCGTGCGGACAGGGATCTGTTCTCGGCCTGGATTTGCCCGAGTTCCGAAGAGGAATCAGTATCATCCAGTCTCGCGAGCAATTGCCCCTTTTTAACCTGTTCTCCCGATCGAACGAGAATGTCGGAAACGGTCGACGGATCACTCGCCTGCACCACTTGCACCTTGCTCGAAGGTATCACGCGTCCCTGACCGCGGGTAATTTCATCGACCTGAGCGAGACTGGCCCAGACCAGAAACAGGAACAGGCCCAACGCTCCGATCAACAGGATACGTTGACTACCGTTCAACCGGCTCAGCGAAGACAGGAGCGATTTCATTGGCCGACGCCTTCCGAACCAGTTTTAGGGGCCGCTACCGGCGCATGCTGAATATTTGTCAATTTGGCGAAATTCCCTCTTGTTTCCGAAGGCTCCGGAATCCGCAATGTCCACCCCTTGTTGACGTCAAGCCGGCCGCCAACGTCGGTTTTCGCGTGACGGTCTGTCACGGCGGGTGCAACCGAAAGGCCTGTTTTCGCGAAATCGATAACAGCCGCGTCTTCGATCTCTTCGGACGGCTTTCTAATCAAGTCCAGCGAAGGAATATATTCGCGACCCGAATATCGACTGCTGAAAGCGGCTCGCTGTCCCCAGGCACCGGGCCAAGCATAGAAGATATGCGCTCCCAGCTGTTTGATTTTGGCGAGCTTGGGAGCCCAGTAAGGCGATACATAGTCGGCATGGTAATGGGTTGCCGTTCCTACGCTGGCTTCGACGAAGCCCGCAAGCGCGGCTTCTGCAACCGATCTTGAAACCGCCCAGGCAGCTTTTTGCGGTTTGCGAAACAAGGCACCGTCACAGGTGAAGCTGAATTGACAAACACGTGCCTGATGCCCCTGATATATGACACCGCATACCGACGAAGGAAAAGCAGGATGGCGCATGCGATTCAACACAACCTGAGCGACGGCACGCTTGCCACCAAGTGATTCAAAGCCCGCTTCGTAATAGATAGCCTGCGTGAGGCAGGTTTCGGCGCGCGCGACTTCGTTCGCGGCGATATCAACCAGTCGGAAAGGGCGAGCTGCGGAAACAAGTTGATCAGAAAATGGCAGCGCTTCGTTTGCGGCTTTGGCAGTTTCACCAGTCACAACGGCTTCCGCAAGCTCTCCTTGTGTGACTTCAATAAGCATTTTCTGTTCGGCTGTCCGTTTAGCAAACATCGTTGCTGCTTCCGGCATATTTTCGCCATCGGCATCAAGCCAGTTGAGGACCGGACCACTCCAGCGGTCATAGGTCGCCCAGGTTATCACGGCGATGGCAATCAACAGCAATAACAGGAAAAATACCGGCCGTTGGTCCGTGCTTTGACCGTTGTCCGAACCTATCAACGCTTCGCGTATTGGTTCAGCCGCTCCGAATTTGGATTGGTGTATCATGACAATTTCTCGCCATTACCGACCCGCGACAAAATTTCGTCCCGCGGGCCGTCCGCGACAATGCGGCCATGGTCCATCACGATAATTCGATCGACAATCGACAAAATCGCTTGGCGGTGGGTGGAAATTACCAGCGTCTGATCGGGTTCGAGCGCATTTTTGAGATGATCGATGAACTGGCGTTCTGTCTCGACGTCCATCGCGCCGGTCGGTTCATCAAGATAGAGCAGCTTAAACGGGCTCATTAACGCACGGGCAAGAACAAGGAAGCTGCGCTGTCCGCCGGACAAGCTCGCACCGCGCTCTCCGGTCAGCCGGTCAAAGCCGACGGCATCACGGGCAAGGAACTTGTCAGCACCGGATTTTCGCAATACTGCCATCATATGTTCCTGATCGCTTTTTGCAGCGCCAAGCGTCAGGTTTTCCTTGATGGAGCCGCTGAAAAGTTCGGAATCCTGGCCGACGTAACGAAAGACGGATCGCAGTCCGCGCGGGGGATATTGCCGGCTGTCCAGACTGTCGACCAATATTGCGCCGGACGCCGGTGGGTATAGCCCACAGATCAATCGGCCCAATGTAGACTTGCCAGAAGCAACACGACCGATGACCGCAACCCTTTCGCCTGGCCGGAACGTTACGTTCAGACCCGACAAGGATTCAGTGTCGGCTTCGGGATAGGCAAAGCTTACGTTGTCAAAAACAATCTCGCCAGCGCTGACCTCTGGCGTTATCGAGCGGCTACCCAGACCGCGTTCATCGACTTGCTCGGTCATCGCCTGAATACTGTCGAGTGTCAAAAATGCCTGGCGGCCCCGCGTCATCAGAAATGCCAGCTGGCCGACCGGGCTCAATGAACGCCCGGCGAGCATGACGATAGCGATGATCGCACCCATGGAAATGATGCCGGCATTGAAAAGATAAAATCCGCCGATAATCAGGCTGATGCTGGTGATCTGCTGGCACAGGGATGCCAGGTTGATCGCGACAGCGCCCAATCGTCGCATTTTTTCTTGCGTATCGGCGCTCATCTGCGCGTAGTTTCTCCAACGCGACAGCATCCGGCCTTCGGCGCCACAGGCCTTCAACGTTTCAATACCTGCGATGGACTCAACCAGCATCGAATGCTGCAGGCTGGAATCCGCCTGCGCTTCAAAAGCCGCAACCCCCATTTTTTGCTGCAGGATATAACCTGCAACCAGCATGATGATGATCATCACGACCGGTACCAGCGCCAGCCAGCCAGCCAGCACTGCAATCAGCGCGACGAATATTACCAGAAACAGCATGTCGATAATGAGAACAATGGTGGTGGACGCAAAAAAATCGCGGACAATTTCATATTCCGACACCCGGCGCACCATCGCGCCAGTACTACCGGAGCGGCTACCCAGCGGGATATTGACGATCTTCTCGAATAGTTTCTGCGACAATTTGGTATCAAGCTTGCGGCCGGTCTCATCGATAAGCCGCGCCCGCGCCAGCCGCATGCCAAATTCGAGAGTGAAGGCTAGAAAAACGCCGACGGCGAGCACCCAGAGACTTGCTGCCGCCTTGTTCGGAATGACCCGATCATAGACGTTCATCGTAAAAAGCGGGAGCGCGAAGCCAAGCATGTTAATAAACAGGGCCGCACCAGCAACTTGCTTGAATGCACCGCTTTCCTTGCGCATTTCATCCCAGAACCAATGGCTCTTTCGTGCAGCGTCCCAAGGCCGTTCATGTTGGCGAATTTTTGTAGCATCTGGCGCTACAGAGATTATCTCTCCATCATGTTCAGTCGCAAGTTCGCTGATTGATATCGACTGTATTCCATTCGCAGATGGCCGACAGACAAGAAATTCATCTTCGATTTTTTCCAGCACCACGGCAGCGTTACCATCCTGCAACGAAATTATCGCAGGCAGATTTTTATCCGAAAGTCGCGCCAGTTTGCATGTCACGGGAGTGGCTTTCAGGCCCAGAAGTTCGAGTGCCGGTTCTACCTGATGAAACGGCAGACAGCCGGCTTCGTCAACCGCCAGTCCCGAGCGCAGGATTGGCGCAGATGTTGTCTGACCGAAATGCTCGGCCAGAAACACCAAGCAATTCAGAACCTCGTCGCTACGACTTTCATCATTGCCTGGCATATCAGGCGTTTCCATGTTCAACGCAGGTTCCTTGTCATCCAACTACCAAATTACAACGCAAACAATATTATCTCGGATACCGACGATAGTCAGTTTCAGCTGGAGGCGTGGGTCCGACATTATAGCGCTCTCTGGCATAGGCTCGGGCCGCTTCCGGCGCGCCCAAATTCAGGGCTTCGAGCAACTGATTGGTCGCAGCCAGCAACTGGAACTCCGCAAACATTTCGGAAAAGCGTGCCGTTTCGGTTCGAACCTGCACATTATAGCGGGTGTTTTGTGCATCCAGCACATCGAGCAGCGAGCGCCTGCCAACATTAAACTGTTGTCGATAGGAGATCAGCAGGTCGTCGGAAACTCGACCTTGCTGGCTCAGTTCTTCCAGTAGCTTGCCCTGGGTGGTCAGACGGTTCCAGGATGTTCTCGCTTCGCTCTCAGCTTCACGGTCCATCTCATGCAGGCGGAAACGAGCCTCGCTGGCGCGCCGCACCATTTCCTGGACTTTCGCGCGATTGATACCGCCGTCAAATATGTTCCAACGCATGACAACCATCGCCATATAATCGCTGGTTCTCCCGCGGAAGCCGTCGACATCATCACCGGCTCGGGCTCTGGCTTCGACGCCAATTGTTGGCGCGAGATCGGCCTTTGCTTTCTGCACCATGGCGTGCGCAGCATCTACATCCGCCTTGGCTTCCTGCACCTTAGGGTTGCCCGTGCGGGCTAGCGAAACAGCATCAGCCAAGGTCGGAGCAACATTGGAGCGGCTCGAGCCAGGCATTGCGACATCGGAAATCGAGAGACCTGTAAGACTGCGGAGCGCAATCGTTGCATTCACCATGTCTTCCTCAGCCTCGGTCCGCCGAACGAGTGCCGCCTGCATCCGCTCTTCGGCCTGCTGCTGATCGGCGATGCTGATAGATCCCTGGCGTACGCCTTCGGAAAGATCGGTAACCAGGTTGCGGTGGAAGGTGATGTTGTCATCAGAAGCTGCAACAATCCGTTGTTGCAACAAGAGATCAAGATACTGCCTAGCGACCTGAAGGGCGATAAATTCTGATCTCTCTTCCACGCGCAACGCCGCACCGTCGGTGCGGGCTGCTTGACGTTTCAATTCGCCACTCCGGCGACCACCGTCAAGAATTGTCCACTCGCCGGAAATACTCAGTTCCGCCGGATAAAGTGTCTGATTGGCAATGCCAAGCGCGCGGCGAGTCACATTTTTCAGTTTGCGCGCGCCCGCCTGTCCCTCAACCGAGATGCGCGGCCAGAACAGACCCTGGGCCTGTTCCCGCTCGAACTCGATGGCTTCCTTGTTTTGAATCGCCTGATTGATCTCAGGATTGGATTCCAGAGCTGCCTCGACAGCCTCTACCAGTTCGACCGTTTGCGCCGATACCGGATTGGACGCCACGAGCGCCGATATAGCGGAACCGAAAGCCAACCATTTCATTTTACTAATTCTCATTTTTCATCCCCCCTGCTTAACGAGTTGCAGGCATTGCATTGATTTCTACCCGGCGATTGGACGGGTTGCGTTCGCCATCGAGCGTCTCGACCTTGCGTTCGGTTTCTCCCCGGCCATCTATTGTCATCGACGACGCAGAGATACCGGCGCCTTCCATCATCCGCGCCACCGCTTGCGCACGCTCGACAGAGAGTGGGAAGTTGTAGCTGTCGGAACCGGACCGGTCTGTATGGCCGATCACGGAAAAGGCGTTCCAACCGCAAACCGCGCTGTTTTCAGTAATCAGCGAGACCGTTGCCGAAGCGTCGGGTGGTGGTGCCGCCGAATCCCAGTCGAAATAGACATACATGGGCATTTGCTCGGTACACTGAATCTCGTTTACCGGCGGAGGCGGCGGTGGTGGCAACGGATCGCCAACCATGCGCAACGCGAATTTCTCGCACTTGCTGACGCTGTCGGCATCTTTGGTTCCGCTCTTCAGAAAACCCATCGCGATACCGCACTGGACCTTGGTCTCCGAAGCCCAATAATATCGGGAATCCGTTGATCTCAGGACAGTTTCGTCAAGCGTCGCCGCAACAGCAGCGTCGTAGCGGCTTTCCACTTCTCCGCGCAATTCGGCTTTGCCCAAAGACATCAAGGCGCCGTCCTGCGCCAGCGCCATGCCCGGGAATGCGATCGCACATCCGCCCAAAAACATGGTTAATTTTTCTATCTTCTTCTTCATTTTGCCCTCCGAAAAGTCGGTTTCCCAATCATTGATTCTTTTTAATTAGCCCGCCGCTTGGCCGGCATCCGCCATGTCGATATGCGTCTGCAGACCGTCTGATACGCCCGGAGACAGCGGTCCGGCATCGCCCATGACAAACATGTCCAGAATCTGCTCCGGAAGCGCCTGTTCCGGAAGATGCTCGATCGCTCCGCGACCGCCTTCGGTTTCATTACCGGCGAAGGCATCAATCACTGCGTCAATCGAAACAATCTCCGGTGAACCACCGTCAATCGCATCGGCGACGATCTCTTCAACAGTCGCCGGTGGCGTGTCGGGGGCCGCAATGTCGAGCTGCACCGGTGCGGGCGTTTCGCCAACGGGAGCCAGCGCTTCCACATTCATCGCAATGCCCATGTCGAGCTGCAGGCCGGAGGCGGGCTGGAACTCGCTCGCATCGAATCCGGGCTGCGCGTCGTTGCTGCCCGAGCTTTCCTCGGCAAACATCTCTTCGCCACCGTCGACCGCGGATTCAGCCGATGCTTCGTCAGATCCGCCGCTATAGTCACCGGACGCGGACGCTTGGCCAGCGGGGCCGGCTTCCTCATTCGCGGCCTGGACGCCATCGAGCTCGACGGCTTCGGGCTGTGATTGATTTTCAGCCGCCCCGAAATCCAGAGCTGCTTTATTGCCGATCTCACCAAGCGATGCATCCCTGCTACCGGCCGATTCCTCGGGTTGGCTATTTGCAGCCAGCAAGGTTGCAGCCAGCGCGATCTGCGCCGCTGCCGGTGCTTTCACTCCGGCCCGGGCCGCTTGCGCCTCGTTGGAATTGGCAAGCATGGTCTTGGCAGCCGGTGTTACCTCGGCATTTGCCGGCTCGATCAGCGCGACATTCTCACCCAGGCCATTGATGTTCTGCAGCATCAGGCCGCCATTGTCGTTGGAGGCCGGTTGGCCATCGGAATCCAGCGCCATGAAGACCGGTTCATTCTCGAAACCGAGGAAGTTGATCGGAGCGAGAGGGGCCAGAGTAGGTGCTAGCGACGCATCTATAAAGACGTTGAAATCGTCCAGCTGGGTCACATCTCCGTCGCCGTCCACTGCCGACACTTGGAATGGCAGATTGAGATCCTGAGGAATAATTTGTTTGGTAATATCCAGCGAGGAGAACCGCACGCCCTGACCGTTACCACCGATTCCTTCGATCAAAAGGTGGTTGAAGGATATCGTCGGGTCAATCAGAGTGGTCGTGCCACTGACAACAATGACCCCTGTTTCTGTCTGGCCGGTAACGGAGTTTGTAGCCGTCCACTGAATTGTCAAAGAGCCGTTGATATTGTTGTTACCCAAGGCCACCGAATCTATCAGATTCGGGTTGGACGCAGTCGGTTCGTCACCGACAATACCGGGATCGTGAAATTCCATGGTGAAGCTTTCACCATTGCCGACAAACTGATTTTGGATACCGAAGCCCTGGGTTGAGGAATTAATCCCTTCACCCGTTTCATTGTCGGTAAATTCGACATTACCGGCAGGCACTTCCAAAAAGCCATCCGGACCACTTGCACCCAGACCGAGCAGACTGATGGTTTCAGTCGATCCCGCATCCGGAGTTACCAGCGTAAAATCATATGTTCCGTCAGTATTGACTTGCAAGGTATACAAAATTTCACCGCTGCCATCGACGGTGGCTGTAAGCAGCGCACCATCTGCATTTTGCGTCACGGTGTTGGTCACACCGTCCAGAGTCGGCCCGGAAATATTGAAGCTGGCATGATCGTCAGCGCCCGGGGCATAGGTAAACGTGCCATTTGCCACTTGTCCTGCAGCGTTCGCGACCGTTTCATCGGAGAAAGAACTCAGCGTCGGCGCATCATCGTCAAAGCTTATGTTCAAAGTCCCCGATGCGCTCGAACCATCGGCATCCAGCACCGTATAGCCAAGCGCCGCAACCGGATCGACTGCATTCTCTTCGTTGGGACCAGTTGCATGCAGGACATTGTCGAGCAAGGTGACTTCATAAGCCCCTGTTGCGGAGTCAGTGACCTCGACCGTGAAGAGGTCGATCCCATTGCGCGCTCCACCGGTGATGGTCGCGGTCAACGTGCTGCCTGACCAGGCATAGGTAACCGTCTCCTGGCCGATGGTTGCAGTCAGACCGTCCATCGATGCAAAATTGATTGATCCAGCGCCATCGCCGCCGAAATTGTGGGTCAATATGCCGCCAAAGGTAGCGGGGTTATTGTCGCCATCGGCATTGGCATCGGTTGCGCCATCAATCGTGCTGAGCGGGTTGCCGCCAGCCAGACCATCATCGTCAACCAGAGCTGCGCTCGTGCCGGCGGTCGGAACATTGGCATCCAGGATCTGGAAGCTCACATTGGCGGTGGCCGTATCACCATCGCCATCGGTAACCGTGAAGGTGGCCGTCGTTGGCGTTACCGGGCTAATCGTTGGATTGTCAGCGGTAAACTCATATGATCCGTCAGCTTTCACGCGGATCATGCCGTCGCCAATATCCACCCAGTCGCTAAACTCGGCAGGGCCGGCCGTGAAGACGAGCGCTGCACCATTGACATGGGTAACGGTCGCACTGTCAGCGCCGCCCATGAAATCCAGCGTCCCCGAAACGGTGGCGCCTTCATTGACATTTTGCGATGCTTCGTTGGTTGCAGTCGGCGTATCATCATCAATCGTGATAACCACCGAACCCGCAGCCGTTACAAAATCGCCATCAAAATCGGTCGCCTGCAACAGGCTGCCAAGGCTGAGCACGATATCATTTTCATTGTCACCGGTCGCGTGATCGAGCGGTCCCGAAAGGACGAAGTCCCATGCGCCGGATGTTTCGTTCAAAGTGAATGTGAATACGGGATTGCCGCCAGCCGATGCCGTCAGGACATTGTTGACCACTGCATATGTCACGGTAGCTCCACCCGATGTCAGAGCCGGCAGACCGCTCGTGTCGGTCAGGAGCTGGTAAGTGAGCGGTGCATCTGCTCCGGCGTTGAACAGCGTGGTGACGCTGCCCGATACGTTTGTTATCACACCGGCAACATCGCCCGTGCCCCCCTCGATACCGCCCGCAAGGCCGTCTTCGTCGACGGTTCCTGTCGAATTCCCCGGGTTAGCCGATGGACCGTCATCATCAAATTTTATATTACCGCCAAGATCTAGCGATACCGTTTCAGATGCGCTGTCGCCATCACGGTCGGTGATCGTCGCGGTTCCCTCCAGCGAAACCAGACCGTTGCCGAGCATTGCCTGCTGCAGATTATAGCCGGAGCCGACTCCTGGAGTGTCGTGATCTATTTCGGCAAATTGCGTCAGCGTCACAACACCGGTTACGGCATCGGTTCCGATCGTGAAAATCGTGTTACCCGCCGTAATCGAGCCGGCATCCGCGGCTGTGGAACCAACGACGGTTCCGCTGACCAAATACAGGTTGATCGCGTCTCCGCCGCTGGTCAGGCCGGAAGTGGCACTGTCGACCACCAAGGCATAGGACCAGGCAATCGATCCCGCGCCATCGGCACCATAGCTGGATGAAGCGATCGAGAAAGCGCCGCCGAAATTGGCGGTCGTGCTTGCAATATCCTGATCCGTCGGATCGCCATCGGTTTCCGCATCCTGGGTTACAAGCATCACGGCAGTGGCCGCGTCAACAGCAGCATCAATGCTCGGCCCGTCATCCTTGAACGTCAAGGCACCGGTCAGATCAATTGCACCCGATGCTGTATCGCCGTCGCCATCGGTGGCGGTGGCGGTCAGCGTGATGAGGTTCGTCCCGGCCAATCCTGCGGATTGATCTGCCCCGGTGTCGGGCGTGTGCTCCACCGCGCGCAGCTGGTCGAGTTCGACGACACCGCTGGCGTTTACCGAAAGTGTGAAGACCACCCCGCCAGTAGCACTATAGCCTTCGACAATATTGCCATTGACCCGCAGAAGCACAGCTTCCCCGGTGGCAACATCGACCAGACCGCTATCGGCGTCCGTAGCGGATATTGACAGCGCATAGGTGGTTGTTCCCGCTCCGTCCGCGCCATAGGCGACCGTGAACGCGCCCGAAAGATCGGCGGTGGCATCCGTGCCAAGAGTGGTTTCGTCGACCATCAGCATGGCCGCGGTAGGCGTAGCGGTAACCGAAGGACCATCATCGGCAAATTTGACATTGCCGCCCAGGTCCAGAGACACAGTTTCGCTGGCCGTATCACCATCACCATCGGTGATCGTGGCGGTGCCGTTGAGCGAAACCAGACCATTCGCCAGAGTGGCCAGTTGAGCATCATAGCCGGAGCTATCACCCGGCAGGCCATGATCAATCTCGGCAAACTGGGTCAGAGTGACAACACCACTGGTCGCGTCGGTGGCGATCGTGAAGATCAGCTCTGCGCCAACGCGGCCTTCGACAACCGTGCCGTTAAGCGTCAGCGTGATAGGCACCCCATCGCTGGAGAGACCCGAAACGGCGTTGTCGACGACCAGTGCATAGGACCAGACCGTGCTGCCCGCACCATCCGCACCATAGCTGGAAGATGCAATCGAGAAGGCGCCACCGAAGTTGGCTGTGGAAACAGCTGTATCTGAAGCGGGACCAACCGTATCGGCATCCTGTGTGACCAGCATCACTGTGTCAGCATCCGATACAGCGGCATCAATGGATGGACCATCGTCGCGGAAGACAAACGATGATCCAATATCGGCGATGGCGGTGGCGGAGTCGCCGTCGCCATCGGTGACCGTTGCGGTCAATGTAACGAGATTGGCGGCAGACAGGCTTGCCGGATCGTTGGGATCCGGATTGGTGCCGTGCACAACCGCCTGTATTTGATTGAGCGTGACGGTTCCGTTGGCCGCTACCGTAATCGTGAATACGAGATCACCGCCTGTTTCGGTCCGGCCTTCAACCACTGTTCCGTTCAGCGACAATATGACATTCTGGCCCGTTGCAGTGTCTACAAGACCGCTTGGTCCGGCAATTGTACCAAGCGTATAGGTGATGGACCCCGCGCCATCCGCACCGAAGCTGCTGGCAAAGATACCGGCAAAACTTGCGCTTGCGTCGGTGCCCAGGTCGGTTTCGTCTACCACCAGCGAAACGGGCGGACTAACGACGCTTACCGTTGGCGTGTCATCATCGACGTTGATCTGCAAACTGCCCGCAGCAACGTCGCCATCACCGTCGGTCACCTGATAGTTGAGCGTGAAGCTGATATCGTTCTCATCGAGACCTGCGGCGTGATCAATCGCTGCATTCTGGGTCACCGTATAGGCGCCAGTGGCGCTGTCCAGCGTCACTGTGATCACGGTTGTCGCGCCCTGCTTGATCAGCAGATCGCCGCCAGAGATTTCATAGGTGAAACCGGTTGGCGGTGTGCCAGAGGCGAGCAAGGCCAGCGTGCCGCCGTCTGCGCCGAACACATGGTTCAGTGTACCGGCGGTGTTCGCCGTATCCGGATCAACGTCGCCGGTTCCGCCGGCATTGCCGCCAAGGGCATCGTCATCCAGCTGAACCGCCGTGTTGCTCGTGGTCGACGGAACATCGTCAATTATATCGACCGTGATCGTCGTTGTCGTTGTATTGCCGTTTGCGTCCTTGACCTCGATGGTGAAGGTTTCGACATTATTTTCGATGTTCGTACCGTTGTTGGCGGTCGCCCCGGTTACCGGCGTGGTCAGCGTATAGCTGTAGCTGCCGTCCGGATTGAGGGTAAGCGTGCCGTTGGAGCCGACATTGCTCCCGACAACAGTATAGCTATAGGGTCCGGTGCCGCCGGTAACATTATCGGCAATCGTGCCCGATATCGTTTCGGCATTGCTGGCAGGATCGCTGCCCACCGTATCAAGCGCGGCTTCGTTGACACTGACATCGTCGCTGCTTGCCGCGAGACCGGAGTCGTTGAGCGAGATCGTCAACGTGGTGGTAGAAGTGTCGCCGTCCCCGTCTGTAACCGTATAGACAAATGTGTCTGTCGCGCCGCCTGGAGGCACGCTCCCTGGCGTCGACATATAGCTATAGGTGCCGTCACTGCTTATCGTCAGCTTGCCGTAGGTCCCGTTGACAACAATGCCTACATTACCCGAAACCGCACTGCTTGTATCATTGCCGGTCGCGACGCCTGTCACGGCGCCGGAAGATGCGAAACCGTCGGCACCGGCTGAATCGCCGGTAACCGCATCGGTGACGACATTTCCGCCGATCGTTGCGCCTTCGGCGACGGTGGCGGTGTCGGCAACGGCAGACGGACTGTCGTCTTCTATGGTAATGGTCAGGCCTGTCGCATTGGTCGTGCTGACCCTACCGTCATCCGATGTCACGGGGACGGTGAAGACCAGCTGATCTTCGCCGGCCGTTTCAAAGCCCGCGTCGGCATGGTCGATCTTGCCGATCAAGCTAATCGTGTAATTGCCACTATTGTCGATAGTGATCTGGATAACGGCACTTCCGCTCGCCGATCCGGTCAGCGTCTGCGTTCCGACGCCGCTCCACGTGACAGCAGCGCCTGCCGAAGTCAGAACCGCACCGGGATCTCCCAGCGTTACTGTCTGCGCCTCGCCGTCGACATCGGTGATGGCGATCTGGCCCGTGAAAGTGGCTGCATCGGTCGTGTCGCTGCTTCCCGCTGCAGCAACGCCGTCGGCAATGCCGCCGAGCAGTCCTTCTTCGGAGACCGCCGCCATCGAAGCGCCCACTTGTGGAGCATCATTGGTGCCATTGATGGTGATGGTCAGGGTCGTGCTGGCTTCATCGCCATCCGCGTCGGTGATCGTATAGGTGAATATTTCGGTCAGCGTCTCACCGTCATCGAGCCCTTGAACCGCCGGGTCATTGTTGGTCAGCATATAGCTGTAGCCGCCATCCGCGTTCAGCGTCAGTTTGCCATAGGCACCATCCAGCGCAATCCCCAGAGTGCCCGCTACCAGGCCAAATGCAAGGCCGGTGACCGTCGCTCCGTCTGCGCCCTGGACATCCGCAACGCCGTCGGTACTGTTGGCATCGGCGCCGCCGATGCCGGTAAGCACATTCCCGTCGGCGATTAACCCGCCGTCTTCCTTGACCGAGTCAAAGTCGGCAAAGGCTGTCGGGACATCGTCGGAAACATTGATGTTGACCGTACCGGTGGCGGTGTCGCCATCGCTGTCTGTCGCCACCACCGTAACCGAGCCGAGTGCTTGCAGATCATCGGCGGTAAACACCGGATGGCTGTCATAATTGTCGTTCAGCGTTGCTGTTACCGTCGCAACATTTGCGGAAACCGAGAGAGACAGGGTGACGATGACATTCGTGCCATCGCTGCCCGTGATCGTGTTGCTGTCAACACGCACCCACGTCAGCCCACCCGACAAGGCGCTGAGATCCGTACCGAAAACGATCGAACTGATCGCATCTGATCCGGCAGTAAACGTGATGTTCCCGTCAACGAAGTCGGGACCCGCCGGCGTCGAACCGTCGGCCAGATTCTGATCATCAAGGGTCAGTGTTATCGGCGCGCCTGCGAGCGGATCGGCACCATCGGTGATCGATATAGGCTGCTCGGCCGTCGCGATATCGCCGTCGCCGTCGGTGATTGTATAGGTGAAGGAAGCATCGACATCACCGCCGCTCTGGTCGAGATTGGGGTTCGGATCGAATGTCCAGGCTCCAGCAGCCGTGAACGAATAGGTCCCGTTAGCCGTTACCACATCGGTTGTACCGACTGGGTTTATCGTCGTCGTAATGCCCCCGATCGTGACAGAGGTGACAACCGCGCCGTCAGCGCCTTGCGTATCATTGGCCAGCACATTGCCGCCCACGGTGCCCGGCGCATCTTCTGCCAGCGTTATCGCCAGATCGTCCAAGGCAATCGGTGCATCATCGATGATATCTATCGTCAAAACACCGTTCGAAATATCGCCGTCTATATCCGTAACCACTATGGCAAAGCTGTCGCTGGTCGCATCGCCGGAGCTGTTGTCGGCCAGCGTGTAGCTGTAGGTGATCGCGCCATTGGTGATGCCGGTAATGGTCAATGTTCCGAAGCTGCCGACAAAAGTCTGGCCGACAGCAGTCACGGCAACGCCGTCAATCGTGACAGTACCGGGGCCGTCCGGCGCATCGAATGTGATCGTTCCCGCCGTCGTCTCGCTATCTGCAGGTTCATTCGTGCCTTCCGGCTCAGCGCCACGATTGGGCAGGCCCGATTCTTCCACGATAGTGCCTGCGTCGCCGCTTACCGGCAGGGTCAGGGTGACAGGGCTGTCGGCAATGTCGATGGTCAGGGTGGTGACAGACGTATCGCCGTCCCCGTCCTGCAACGTATAGGTAAATATGTCCTGCACGCCGCCCGGGCTGTCGGGATTGCGCGCGTAGCTGTAGCTGCCGTCGCCGTTGAGGGTCAGAACCCCGTAGAGGCCGTTGACGGTGGTGCCGACCGTGCCGGCATCAACCAGCACAGTGCCCGTGTCTCCTGCCGCAACGCCGGCCACAAGCGCGCCGTCCGCGCCCTGGATGTCCGCGCCGCCGTCGGCTTCGCTATCGGTAATCACATTGCCGGTCGCAGGGCCATATTCGCCCGCCGCAATGCTGTCCGTGTCCATCACCGCAACCGGCGCATCATCGATAATCGCGATACTCAGCGTGCCGGAGGCGGAGTCGCCGTCCTGATCGGTGATCACGACAGCGAAATCGTCGCTTATATTGTCGCCCGACGTATTGTCGGCCAGCGTATAGCTGTAGGTGACAGCGCCGTTGGCGATACCGGTAATGGTCAAAGTGCCCGATGCACCTGCAAAGGTCTGGCCAATCGCAGTCACGGCCACGCCGTTGATGGTTACCGTTGCCGGTCCGTCGGCTGCATTATAGCTGATCGTTCCCGCAGTCGTTTCAAGATCGGACGCTTCGTTGGAACCAGGCGATTCCGCGCCACGGGCAGGCAGACCTTCTTCGTCGACCACCGCCCCCGCGTCGCCGCTTACCGGCAGGGTCAGGGTGACAGGGCTGTCGGCAATGTCGATGGTCAGGGTGGTGACAGACGTATCGCCGTCCCCGTCCAGCAACGTATAGGTAAATACGTCCTGTACGCCGCCCGGGCTGTCGGGATTGCGCGCGTAGCTGTAGCTGCCGTCGCCGTTGAGGGTCAGAACCCCGTAGAGGCCGTTGACGCTGGTGCCGACCGTGCCGGCATCAACCAGCACAGCGCCCGTGTCTCCTGCCGCAACGCCGGCCACAAGCGCGCCGTCCGCGCCCTGGATGTCCGCACCGCCGTCGGCTTCGCTATCGGTAATCACATTGCCGGTCGCAGGACCATATTCGCCCGCCGCAATGCTGTCCGTGTCCATCACGGCAACCGGCGCATCATCGATAATGGAAATAGTCAGATCGGCATTGGCGACGTCGCCATCTGCATCGACCACGGAAACCGCAAACTGGTCAGCCGTATTATCCCCCGATGTATTATCGTCCAGCGTATAGGTGTAACCGATGGAGCCATTGCTTATGCTGGTAATCGTCAGCGTGCCAAAGTTGCCGGCAAAGCTTTGCCCGACAGCGGTGATAGCGACTCCGTTGATCGAAACAACTGCCGGGCCATCGCCGGGATTGAATATAATAGAGCCGACGGTGGTTTCGCCATTGCCAGAAGCATTTGTTCCTTCCGGTTCGCTGCCGCGCGCAGGAAGACCGGATTCGTCGACGCTACTGGAGGCATTGGTAGCACCGGTCGGATTGTCCGGTGTAACGATGATTGCGGCCGGCAGCTCGTCTTCCTCATCCTCGGGTTCGAACGGGAACAATTCATCCTGCTCGAATTCCGGAAAAGAAAGTGCGGTCGGCGGCAACAGATCACCCAATTCAAAGGGGTCGCCGATATCGCCCACCGGATCGGCAAAATTACCGCCCGAACTTTGCGGCGGACCAGCAGCAGGCTGTGGTTCGTTGCCGACCAGCAAGGCCGCCAGATTGAGAGGAGGAACAGACACGCCGTCAATGACGAACTGAGGGATGAACACCGCGCCGTCAGGGATTACCATATCGCTTCCGTCAGGCAGGCTGATCACGAGATCGCGGCCGACTACCCGAATGTCATCCAATTCAACGCCTGCCGGCAAAATGACCGTGTTTTGCGTCCCTGCCTGGAGCATCGGAATGGACCCTGCAGCCTGAAGACTAACCGTTGAGCTAAACGAAGCTTCCCCAACATAACTTCCGGGCTCCCGGACATCGTTTTGGTCTGGGGTGTCGAAACCTTGGTCCAGGCTATTGTGCTCGAAATCCATATTAAATTCCCGTCAGGATGAGTTGCTTGATAGCTGGCGAAGCAGAAAAGCTTCGGGAGAAATGTCCCGCGAGGGTGCCGGCTGCTTTCGTATCGGATAGACTCTCGCCGCCCTCGATGATCGCATCGAAAGATGGTCGGAAATAAATCGAAAAAACTCGCCTGTTCTGCATAATCGCCCCGCAGCCATATGGGGTTCAGCGAGAGGAATTTCCTCCGAGCCGGACCCGAAACAAAAATTGGATTGAGGGGCGACCCGAAAATTTGAAATTAGGCTCAATCCGCACTCAGATTTATATTTTGATTCAATTTCAGAGTCACGACCATTAACTATTTATTAGGGATTTTAGAAAAATTTTATCCAATTTTTACAAAATTTTACCTAAAGTTTTATACCAAAAGTATGAGAAAGGATATAACTGCTGACAAATGTGAATAATTGATGCAGGGTTTATTTCATGCACTCACCGCCAAAGGAATATAATAGCGTTCGAATCAACTCCGAGTCGCCAACAGAAGCATTTGATATTGTCGATTTCCTTCGCCGCGACATTGTGGTTATTTTCAATATCGCCTTGCCTCTTGCGAGGTTTCTATTTTCGATCACCTTGCTCGATTCTGCTGTAAACTGGAGTGACATTGGTTGGACAACGATAGATTGGATTGCGCTGGTTCCAATCTCTTGGGCCATAGTATCTATTATACTTGCGCTGACCGGCCAATTCCGTTGGAGGCTTGGCGGCCGACTAATGGTTGTGACCGACATGTTGGTCAGTGCGGTCGTGATTGTATTCTTTCCCGTCTATACGTTGTCCGCGCTGGCATTGGCTGGCCTCTCCCTAATATTTCTGATCTTGAGACGCTCGGGCCGTTTAGATGCATTTCTTGCCATCATTCCGGTTGCGGCATTGCTGGTTCGGCCCCTTGCTGTCTTCGACATGGTGGGCGTCGACTGGCCTGCGAGGTATTTCGAATTGAATGTGGCGGGTGAAATACTGCTATTTCTGCTGTCGTTATCTGCCGTTCTATTGTCATTCTTGACGATAATGCACATTAGCGTCGTCGAACGGCTTCTACCATTCCAGCAACCGTGGCGGGAAAAGTTTGCCGTCGGATTGGGCAAGCACAATATCCCACCGGTCTTTGACTGCATCCACCGGATATATCCGGGTAGCAAGCTTGTTTGCATCTTGGACAGCCCAAACAGGCGGGAAGGCAAGACGATATTGACCAGCACCGCCATTCCACCATCATCAGCAGACGCATTGAGATCCCAGCTAACAGATTATGTATCTCATGGCGGTGAACCGAACATTGTAGAACTCGATCATGGCATTCAGACCGATATTAGAAGTGGTCAGCGATCACCGGTGCCTGCTTCTTTTGAACGAATGGCACGCGGACTGGCCGGGCTAGGTTTCAGCGACGGGGTTTTGTTCGATTTTGAACTTGGTAACATTCGAGGGCGGATGTTTTTCTCGACCTGCACGCCAATTGAAGAGACGCTGAGAAACGATTTGATAACGCTAACCAGACAACTGGAGCGATATTTTGATGATGCATCAAAGTGGGATGAAAGACGTCAGGACATGATGGGACTGGCGCGCGACCTCGCCCGTCGGGATATGCATGATGGCATATTGCAGTCCCTCGCGGCGCTGAAAATGCGTCTGGTTACAATCATTTCGACCCCGGCTTCCATCTCCAACCCCGAATTGGACGCCTTGCGCAAGACCATTGATATGATAACCGTAGAACAGACCAGATTAAGGTCTTTACTGCACGATGATGAAGTCGGCGATGAATCGGTAAACCTCGTCGAAATGATCGAAGTATGCCTAAAAACCTTAAGCCTCCAATGGGATATCTCGATCAAATTGGCGTCGCAAGAACCGGCTCTTCCGGTCGATCGCGAATCTGCCGAAAACATAGAACATCTTGTCCGCGAGATCATCGCCAACGCAATCCGTCATGCGAAAGCCAAGCAGCTGACATTTGCGTTGGCGCTAAGCCAAGGAGACTTGATGATGTCTCTGAAAGACGATCTGAACGCCTCCAATACGCAGACTAACAGCGCTCATGCGGCCAGAGACATATTAGCATCCCGTTCCCTGTCGCAACGACTGGAAATGGTCAACGGTCAAGCCTATGCAGTTGGCTTAGAAGATAGTACCCTGCTCGCTATCAGCATCCCTATGGATTTTACAGAAAATGATTAAACTTCTACTTGTCGACGATCATCCCATTTTTCTCGATGGATTAAAGCAATTCATCAAAACCCACGACGGATACGAAGTCTTCTGCGCCCAATCAGCTGAAGAAGCTGCGGAACTGATAGAAGAAAATGAATTCGACCTGTTCCTGTTGGACATCACGATCATAGGCGGCGGCGGGATGGATATCTTGCGCTCGCTCCATGCAGCAGGGTCAAAAGTTCCGGTAATTTTCCTTACCGTTCACATAAAGCCGCAAGATACCGTGGAAGCGTTAAAACTCGACGTCCGTGGCATTATATTGAAAGAAAGCGCACCGTCAGAAATTATGGACTGCATTACAACGGTCCTGGCTGGAAACACATATTTCGATAGAGGAGTAACCGAACGCGCATTGCATCATTCGGTCGAGAATCCTTCCGCTCGGACGGACGCCTTGAACAGCTTGACCGCTCGGGAGCGCGAAATCGTGTCGCATGTTACTTCTGGCCTGAGAAACAGAGAAATAGCAGAGGAATGCGGATTGACCGAAGGCACTGTTAAAACCCATCTACACAATATCTTTAGCAAAATGGCGGTCAAATCGAGAACGCAGCTTCTGATCGCTCTCAGCCAGATTACAACGGACAACCATAGCTGACGTTCTTTTCAGGCAAAAAGCGCTGCCCTAATTCAGGGGCACAGATACCGCAGTCGGATCAAAAGCTTCAAGACCGCTTGGATTCACACCAACCCAGTAAATCGTGAGGATAGTCCCTGCTGCGATCGCCACGCCGTAGGGCATTTGCATTGTTTTTCTAACGTTCTCATCTTCAAAAGGATTAGGATGGGCCCGTTTTTTTCGAAACCGGCGCGTAACCAGCATGGCCAGCATCAGGATCAATCCTGCCATGGAGATGCTGAACAACAGGACTATGCTGGATGCGAAGTCAAACCACAAAGCACAGCTAGCGTATAATTTTGCGTCGCCGCCCCCAAACCATCCCATCGCAAACAGACCCATGCCCACCGCCAGGGCGATCGCAAAATGCACCCCATTTTCCCATCCATTATCAGGGAAACCGTGAACCACGATCCACAGGCCGAATAACCCTACGACCGCAACCGAAAACAGGTTTGAAATTCGCATCGACACTGCGTCCTGGATCGCGGCAAGGACCAGCAGAGCGGTTAGAGCTAACAATATCCAATTCAATGTCATGGCTTATCAACGCCGCCTGTTTTCAAGCGCATATTGGCTGCAGCCTTGGATGCCATGGAACTGGAACCGATGACCGCATTGGACAGAAGCGCAATACCGGCCTGCTTGTTCCCGGTCAGAAGCGCCGCATAGCCACTGTTGGTTAGCCGCTCGACCCAGCGTGATTGTGATTCTTTCGTGGACCTCTTCGGCGCTTCACCAATGGCAGCCCGCGCAATATCCAGATTGTTCTGCAATCTTTCATTTTCAGGTTGCTTGACGATCGCCATTTCAAAAATCTCCGCAGCTTCTGCATATTCTTGTCTGGCCAACAGAGAGTAGCCGAGATTGTTGAGCACGACGGGAGAATAATCGGAACGGAAAAGTGCGGTGTCGAATGCATATCTGCTGGCCTGAAATTTACCAAAATGCGCCAGTGATATGCCCATCATGTTCCAGGCTTTCCATCGATCAGGACATTTTATTGTCACATCGGCGAGAAGTTCCATTGCGGCCTGCCACTCACCTGACCGCGCACGTGCGATACCACTGCCCTCCTTGGCGCGGCACAGATATTGCGGATGATATAAATGATTAGCAAATAGCTTGATCGCCCGCTGATCGTCTTTGCGGGTTATCGCCAGCTCCGCTTCGAGAATCTCCAGCTCGGCTTTTTCGGAATCCAGGTGACGCTTCCTCATTTCAGACAACATTTCCGAGGCTTGCACTAGCCGTCCGCCCTCGATGGCCGCCTCGATTATCGCGCCGCGGCCTGATTGTGCATGCTGCTCGGTTACAGTTGCCCACAGCGTGCCAGGGGTCTGAAGCAAGAAAACCAGCAAAAGAAAAAAGCTCAGGCCACGCATGCAGCTTCGTTCCGATAGAATAGGGTGACGCGTATATTTTGCCTGGCCGGCGGAAGTCGGAAGGTTCGGGCCGCATCGGCCTCGCGGTACAGCATCGCTGCAATTGTCCGCAATTGCCGTGATGGTCCCTGGTCGATTCTCGGCAGGCGGCTGTGGCGCTTTTTCGCGAGATCAGCCATTGCCACATCAAGCTGTTTCATCGCCAGAGTGGCAAGGACATCGGTTGACGCCATCGCCGTTCGATTTGCGCCGCTATCCACTACAGACCGGATCGCTGCAAGATAGTGGCCCGCATCCTCTTGCCGGGCGCCAAGGCGCTTTTGCTGTGACAGGCTGTCCATCGCCCTGCTTGCTGACCTAACCGGCTTCGGTGCCAGAAAATCGGTTCGCTTTGAGGTCAATAAAACCTCACCCAATGATTGTCTCACGAGTTGAAAATTACCGGTACTGACTTGTGATTCCATCGGCGTGAAACGGGAAGGCTTTTGTCGCTCCAGCAATTGGACCTCGCGCGCACCATCTGCCTGGTGCTCTGAGAGGTTATTCAGCCAGTCAGCCAGATTTGGCTCGGATTGGATGCTGGCGGTCTGGACGTTGTGCTCATCGCTAAAGCTGGCGTGCGATCTGGCGATCTGCTCCAGGGGTTCAGCTTTCTCAGGATCGGGGATCGACGCATCGAGCTCGGCATCCGCTATGCCCAGACCCTTATAAATGTCAGCAATGGTAGCATCGAGATCATCGATAGTGGTCGATGAAATGGCATAGCTTTGTTCTGTTCCGCCGGTCGTCGCGTCTTGGCCACCTCCTTTGTCACCACTTGTACCATTGCCGACGTTATCCGGCTCCAATATTGCGGCAGACTTGGAGGACCACCTGTCATCTCCAATGACGATGGCGGAATCTCTTTTGACCGGTGCCTCCGGTGCTGGATCAGATGGCCGGTCATCCAAGATTTTCGAGGCAACGCTTGGATTCTCACGGTCCAGCCGGGTGAGCAATGCCGTAATATCAAGGGCAGGCTCCATGACTGGAGAGACATTGTCCTGCGCTTTCTGAGCCCGAGCGATTTCAAAATCGTTCATAATATTGCGGGCAAGCGCTCGTTCACCATTGGTATCCAGATGGCGCGCCAGGTTGCGGTAATGCCTTTCTTCAAGGGGCGCATATGCCAAAGCCATTTCAAAATTTTTGCGTGCCAGATCGGGCCTGCCAAGACCGTCGTAAGCGACGGCAATGGCGCTGTAGGCCTTGGCATTGTCGGGTTGGCTACGGATGATTTTACGAAGACCGTCAACTGCGAGGCCATATTGCCTGTTTCTGATCAAGAAATGGCTTTGCTCCATCGAAGCGGCTGATTGTGATGCATCGCTGTTGATTTGGACGTCAATATCAAGCTTGCGATCCCTTGCATTTACACCGCTGGCCATCGCGCCGGCCGTGATTAACAATAGAATTTTTTGTGCTTTCATATTCCTCACCCCGCCAATGCCGGTGCAACTTCGCGAATGACACGAATGGCAGCCGGAAGCATCAATACACCGATCATCACCGGCAACATGCATGCAACGAGCGGGATCGATAACAAAACAGGCAGTCTGTGCGCTTTTTCTTCCGCACGCATCCTGCGCTTTTCCCGCATCTCGGTTGCATAAATCCGTAATGTTGTTCCGATACTCGACCCCAGACTGTCGGATTGGATAAGCAGTGTCGTGAATGACCGGATATCATCAATCTGATTGCGCTCGCCCATCATGCGCAGGGTTTCTTCACGGCTCTTGCCAGCTCTCAATTCCAGCACGGCAAGGCACAGCATTTCCGAGACGAGCGGGCAGGATAACGCCATCTCGCGTCCCACGCGATCAAATGCCGCCTCCAGTCCAAGACCTGCTTCAACACAGACCAGCATCAAATCGAGGCTGTCAGGAAAGCCATTGACGATTTTCTGCTCGCGCCGATCGGCCCGTGCCTGAACCCACAGGTTTGGCAGAAACAGACCAACAAGAGCGAGAGTCAGTCCCACCAGATAGAGCTTCAGCAAGGATGGCGGGGAAGCCGAAGTCAAAGTGAACAAGACGAAAATTAACGGCAGACCCAGTGTCAGGATCAGTCGAACCAAGGTAAATATCCGCGGCGCTACAGGAGATCTGTAACCGGCTGCGATCAGTTTGGTCCGCAGAGAATCGCCACGCGTGTCAACCAGCGAGACACCACGCTTTTCGATGACGTCTGCCAATCGTGTCCAGCTGCTATTCAGCGAGTCTGCGCGCAATCCCCCAGTTCCCGAAGCGCTGCCAGCACTCTGCTGCATTTCACCCAGACGCGACTGCACCGCAGCGCGTTTAGACAGGAAGGAATATAATAGAATAACTGCCACAGAAACGAGTGCAAACACGCCTACCAAAACGGCGATGCGAACGGTTCCGGAAAGGGCTAGATCAGAAAACATATCAGACTTTCAAATCGATCAGTCGGCGGATCGTAAAAAACCCGATAAAATAGAGCAGGACCAAACCTGAAAACCCAATGATGAACGCGGGGTCTGTCGCGATATCCAGGTAGAAGCTCGGTTTTACAAGAAACAGACCCGCGAACGAGAGTATCGGCAATGCCGTAAGGATCAATGCCGTCATCCGACCTTCAGAACTCAGCGCCCTGACCTTCATCATCATGCTCGCGCGCTCCCGAATGACACCGGAAAGATTTTCAAGGATTTCCGCCAGATTGCCGCCCGTCTCGCTCTGGACAGACAGGGATACTACAAACATCTGCATGTCCTCCATTTCCCATCGGTTCGCCATGCCCTGCAGCGAGTCACGCAGATCTGCGCCATAGTTGACTTCATCAACCACGATGCCGAATTCGCTGCCAATCGGATCCTGCATTTCCGTAGTGAGAAGGTCCAACGCCGCCGAAATCGGATGGCCGGCGCGCAGCCCCCTGACGAAAACATCGAGCGCCACCGGAAATTGCTGCTGCATTTTGGCCCTTCGCCGGTCGCTAAGGCGCGTAAAGATAACGAGAGGCACACCAATGCCCATCACGGCCGAAAAGACTATTGCCAGCTGGGTGATACCGGCAGACACGCTGTAGCCTGCAGCAGCGGCGCCAAAAAGAGTGACCGCAAAAATCAACCCGGTGCCAGCCAACATCAGAAAAACAATATTTCTCACTGGCATGTTGATACCGCTGGATTGCAAAATGCGTTCGAAGCGATGGGCCAGGCTCCCGAGTCCGAAAGGCAAGAAATCGAAATTGCTTCCGGTCGACCGGCGCAGTTGCGATAGAACGACGTCGCGGTCGAGGCCACTTTCCATCATCTTTAGCCGCTTGTTGACCGCACGACTGCTGCCGCTGCGCGACCGCATCCAACTTATCGTCGCTTCGGCAGCGAGAAATACCGATGCAAAAATCAAGATCAGCACAAATAGTCGGATGATGGCAGGGGTCATGTCATTCAATCCTGTTCTCTGGCCGGAATAATTCCGAAGGAAGGGTCAGGCCGCGATCGCTCAATTCGTTCATGAATTTGGGTCTGATGCCGGTTGCTTCGAAATGGCCCAGAACTGTCCCATCCTCGTCACGCCCCTTCATCCGGAAGCGGAATATTTCCTGCATGGTGATGACGTCGCCTTCCATGCCTGTCAGTTCCGACAAGCTCAAAAGACGCCGTCTGCCATCAGCCAGTCGGCCAATCTGGATTACAACATTGATCGCGGATGCCATTTGTCCGCGCGCGGACCGTGGCGAGATTTCGATGCCGCTCATCCCGATCATCTGTTCAACCCTGGACAGTGCATCCCGGGCGGTATTGGCGTGAACTGTGGTCATTGAACCATCATGGCCGGTGTTCATTGCCTGCAGCATGTCAAAGGCCTCACCGGCGCGGACCTCACCAACGATGATCCGGTCCGGCCGCATTCGCAGCGCATTTTTGACAAGGTCACGCTGAGAAACCTCGCCGCGCCCTTCGATATTGGGCGGTCGTGTTTCCAGCCGAGCGACGTGAATTTGCTGCAATTGCAGCTCTGCTGAATCCTCGATCGTCACGATGCGTTCTTGTTCATCAATGAAGGATGACATGGCATTGAGCAAAGTGGTTTTACCGGAACCCGTACCGCCGGAGATCAGGACATTACGGCGCGCCTGAACGACGGCCTGCAAAACCTGGGCGATCTCGGCCGGGACGCTGCCCAATTCTGCCAGCCGCTGCATACTGATCGGAATTTTCGCAAATTTTCGTATCGAAAGTAGCGAACCATCGACAGCAAGGGGCGGCACAACCGCGTTTACTCGCGAGCCGTCCGCCAACCTGGCGTCCACGAATGGCGACGATTCATCAACCCGGCGTCCGACGGCAGACACGATTTTCTGGATGATCCGGAGCAGATGCTTTTCATCCTTGAATCGCACTTCTGTCCGGGTGAGCAACCCGTGTCTCTCGACGAAAACAATGTCATGGCCATTGACCAGGATATCGGTGATGGCGGGATCTTGCAGCAGCGGTTCGAGCGGCCCCAAGCCCAGCAGTTCGTCGAGAATATCTGAGACGAGACGCTTGCGTTCGTCTTTGTTCAGCGCATGACGCTGAAGAGCGAGCTGTTCGTGAACAATCTCTCCGATTTCAACTTCGATCTGATCTCTGGACATCTTTTCCAGCGCCGAAAGGTTGATCAGATCGATAAGCCGCCGATGCAGTTCGACCTTAAGATCGAGATTTTCAGCTGGCACCTCTTTGTCGCCCTGCATTAGAGAAGTATCGGCGACCCGGGCATCGTCATCGACTTCTTCGAGTGCGCCGAAGCCCGGCTTCAATTCGTTCGTTTTGCGCACTTGCCACATGACTAGTCAGCCCTGCCCAGAGTTTCGTCAATACTTTCCAATATGACCTCTATATCTTTGCTGATTTTGCTCTTGCGACGAATTTCCTCGATCAGCACACCTTGATCCTGAGCGGCGCTGACCAACGGATAATCATTGTGCAGACTGTGCCGGACTGGATAATTTATGGCTTTTTCCGCATCCTCGAGATTGATCGAACGGAACAGCTTTTTTTCGACCCGGTTGACAACAACCTGAACATGATCGCCGGAAATGCCCTGACTTTCCAAAAGGGCGATCTGTCGTTTTGCCTGTCGCAGACTTGCGATAGTCAATTCCACCACAAGCAGAACTATATCCGACCGTGCTACCAGCGAGACTGACCAGTTGGTCCAGTTACCAGGTAGGTCGATGAAAATCGTGTCAAATTCGCGCGATGCAATGTCGATGATCCGGTAAATCTGTTCTGCGTTGACGGCTTCCATCGGCATGATGTCTGCCGGGGCGGGGATCACCTTCAAGCCGGTCGGGAGGTGGGATGCAACTGATTGCAGCAGATCGCCGTCAATCCGGGAACCGGCATCGAGCAGATCCGAAAGGTTGAGCGGCTGATTGACCCCCAAATAAGACGCTATACTCCCAAATTGCAGATCGAGATCAAAAAGGCAGGTTCCGGCTTTATCATTGGGGTGCATTTCCGCATATCGGCTGGCGGCCTGGGTCGCGATCATGCTGGCACCAACACCACCTATGCTCTTGATTACGGAAATGACCTTGGCCGGACTGGTTTCTGCCTTCTGGTCTTTCGTCATGCTGGACAGAACTTGTTGAAGCACCTCCGACAAATCGGAATAGGACAGCGGCAGCTCTACCACATCGGCTACGCCGTTTTTCAGCAGGGTCCGAACGAGCGGCAAGGCTGCATTGCGGACGGCAGCGATGACCGGGAGGTTGGGAAATGCTTTCCCTATATTCGAAATCCGGTCGATTGATGAGGGAACTTCATTATCCACCTCGATAACGACAATTCGAGATTCCTCGAGCAGATCGGTCGGCAGCGGTGCATCGAGGTCAAGCATGTCGACGGTCAGGGACACCGCGCCGCCTTCGGCATCAGACAGTTCTGAAGCAGCCAGTTCCTTTTCCGACAATATCAGATGGATGTGATTGTTATCGAGCGACAATGCCCACTCCTGTTCAGGTTTGTTATGATCAAAAATGCCCACTGTTCATCCTCTAGTTCGAATAAGTGCCTTGACCGTCTTCCAGCGTCAGCGCAGCGCTGAAATCGGGAAGCGATACGGTGGCACCGAAAATCTGGGTCAGAAGCGGCTGGAAGTCGAGGTTTTGCAGACGGATTGTTACCAGAGGGGCAACGTCAGGTCCATTGGGGTCGCCTGCAAAACCAAGCCCGGAATAGTCATAGTCGATGATGACATTGGCGGTTGTAACATCTGATTTGAACATATTGATGCGGTCAACGATATTGTTGAATGCGATATGGTTTCCGGTGAGCGGAAACGCACAGGTCCCTCCGGACTTGCAGGTACATGTCGCAGATGATGTCGTGCCAGTGCACGACAATCCCGGGAAATTCGCCAGAGGCACCGGGTCCCCCTGAGGAATGCCGCCATCCACCGCAAAACTATATGTATTCAATCCCGATGGCACAATCTCAGTGGCTACAGCGAAGCGGACGCCCATCTGAGTGGCCTTTTCCGCTCTGTTCCAGTCCCACATGAGACGGCCGACATCGATTGTTCCCAACAGGAATATCAACAGAATTGGCAGAACCATTGCAAATTCTGCTGCGGGGCCTCCCTGCTCGTCCCGAATGAACTGTTGGAATTGCGCGATCATATGCCGTGCACCGCCGATTGCGACTGCGCGTTGAGAGTCAGGCTGGGATTGGCGAGACCGACAGTTCCCAAAAGTGAACTGTAAGGAACGCTCGCCGATACTGTAACCACAGGTGCGCCGCCGGTCTTGTCCTTATAGATTCCGCCGGTGGTTGTTGCGGAACAATTCACAGAAACTGTAATGGTTGCAGGGCTTGTCCAGCCTGTAAGACGTGCGGCCCCACCCGAAGCGACCTGCCCTGTTCGCGTCACATTGCGGGTCTTGTCGATCGCGTCAGACGAGGGCGCAGAACAATCATATTCTGTGAATGACAACCGGCCGGCATAGCGGGCGCCATCCCGAACGGCCTTGACGACGACATGCTCGCTCAGAAAATAATTGCCGAGTTCAAAGGAGCCGAACATCAGGGTTATAAGCAATGGGGTGACCAGCGCCATTTCGGCGGCGGCCACTCCGTCTGTTTGACGTAAAATGCGAATAACCGGTCCCATGATCATTCGATCAAATAGGGCACATTGCGTGCCACCGTCTGCCCAACGGTTGCTCCGGTACCGCTAGCGCTGGTTTCACCGATAATTTCTGCATAAACATCGCCCGCACCAGTGCGCGCACGATTATATGAAGGTTCGACGAGAAAAAGATCGACCCATTTCAAGACCGGTACACCTGTGGAGCTTCCGCTCACATTATTTGCATCACAATTGATCACTGCTACCGAAAGCCGGCGACGATCGACTGTGTTGGCGCCCGGAGTCAAACCAGGGCCGCCGCATACCGGTGTACGGTGAGCATAAAGCGTATTCATTCCGCTGCCTTCGGCGGCGCGAGGGTAATGGGTGCCTGTCTGAGCAATTTCCCACAAATAAACCTGGTAACGGGTAACGTCACTGGTCCCGTATGCGGCAGTCATTGCAGTTGCCCAGGCGAAACCCGACCCGTAGTTAATGCGAAAATAGGCGTTGATATCCCAAATCCCGTCGCCAAGGCGACCATCGGCGCAGGACCCGTTGCTGCTGATCGCATGGCACATGTCACGCGGGTGCCCCATTGATTTCACGGCATCTGCCTGAGCGTTCGTCATTGCAGTGGTTGCCGAGGGAGCGAGATAGGGAGCCGATGATTCCTGCCAGCCCTGATTGTGGATCTTGCAACTATTGCCATTGGTTCCCGGTTTTTTGATCAGGTCCTTGACCGAGTTTACGGAGGGAGAACAGGTGCCGCCGGCGGGGCATGTCGGGCCGTCTTGATAAACATCAAAACGAGTGTTGAGTGAATCGGTAACATCCACGCTCGCGCCAGGCTTTGTATCAACACCCGAACCGGAAATGCAATCGCCCGGCAGGGCGTCCCAACCGAGCGCCTCCCGCAAACCCGGGACGCCATTGCTTCCACCGTGACTACTGAGATAACCAAAATTACCGGGGGACCAAGAGCCGCTGCCATTGCCCACGGAAACCAAATTCAAGCCTGATCCAATATACGAATTAACGTTAAAGCCAAAATTCTGGTCCAAATTGCCGGGCGGTTCACTCGGATTGCAAAACATCACCGGAGGGGATTTGCAAATCGACGACCCCACTCCAGCGAAAGCGATCGCAGCGAGCGGCCCGGATGAAAATGCCGCGACAATTGGCGTCAACGCGAAATCGGCAGTACGCGTAACCGTCGTTATCTCCACGAAATTAGCGTCTGCATCCGTGGTGGCGACCGTTGCCTTGGCCTTGTCGACATAGAAAACCACATTGGCCGTCGGAATGGAAATGGCCGTGCTGCCGACATTATCGTTGGAGAACAGAGTTGAATTGGTGACCAGAGATTGCGCTGCGGTCGTGGCACGGGTCATGGCTCCGGTCTGGCCATCCAGTTGCGTTGCCGCTGCAAGCGCTGCCTGGTCCGCCGCATTCTGAAGCTCGCTATCCATTGCAGCCATCCGGGCATAGTCGAAGCCGACCCCGCCAACCGCGATCAGAGCGAATAAAGACAGCGCGATTGTCGGGGCAACCGCTGCGCCCTCATCGTCCCTGAACTTGCTCCATTTCACGCGCTTCACTTTTCATTCCCTTTCTTTTGCGATCAATTCGGACCACTACCTGATCCACCAGATCCACCAGATCCACTGGTGGTTCTGATGCTCACCGGTTTTTTGACCTGGTCCGAGCGATAGCGCTCGACCGCAGCAGCTCCGAGAGTGCCATCAGTGGTCTGTGCCTCTTCATATTGCGGATCCGGATTGACGATTTGCGCGGCGTAATTTTGCCGGACGGCGCCCCCAAAAGTGGTGTCGTTGGCGGTACAGGCCGAAAGACCGGCAACGGTCGCGGCAGCGAGCGCTGCGGAGATCAGGGTGCATTTAAAATTCATATCCGTTCGGCCCGATAAAGCCGCCTTCTGCTGGAATGGTTGTGTCGGCTTCTGGTGGCGGTGCGTCTGGATCAAACGGATCGACCCCGACTGCCTTGTCGGTCCGGCCCATCAGGAACAATTCCAGCTCGGTCGGATTCTTTACCCGGTCGGTTGGCAGGCTGACCATGTCGGCCTTCATTGGCTGCACCAGCCGCGGCGTAACGATGATGACCAGTTCGGTTTCCTGTTTTGCAAAGCTGGTAGAGCGGAATAATGAACCAATAATCGGAATGGATCCCAGGATCGGGAACTGTCGAACCGTGTCCTGAAAATCCTGACGGATCAATCCGGCAATGGCAAACGACTGCCCGTCGCGCAATTCAAGCGTAGTATTGGCCCGCCGGGTCTGCAAGCCCGGTATCACCAGCCCGTTTACACTGATGGACGCCGATGGATCGATCGAGCTGACTTCCGGTTCCACGACAAGGTTGATCACGCCATCGGCCAAAACCGTCGGGGTGAAGGCAAGGCTTACTCCGAACGGCTTGAATTCGACGGTGATGCCGCCACTGCCGTTGCCGCCATCACCATTGCTCTGCGCAATCGGGACCGGGAATTCACCGCCCGCGAGGAAAGATGCTCTTTCACCCGACAATGCGATCAGGGTCGGTTCGGCAAGCGTTTTTACAACCCCTTTGCGTTCCAGAGCATCAAGGGCACCAAAAATATCCAGATTTCCGATATTGAACGATCCTGCGACAATCCCGAAGCTTTCCAATATTCCCCCGATATTGATCGTCGGGTTGCCATTCTGATTGGTGAGGAGAGCGGTAGACGGGGCATTGGTCCCGAATCCGCCCTGAAACCGCCCGTTGCGCGACATGAATGCCGCATTGAGTCCCATCTGCTTGCCAACCTGGCGGTTCATCTCGGAGAAGCGGACCTCGAGCATCACCTGCTGGGTACCGCCGACCGACATCATGTTGACGACATTGTCGCCGGCGTAGGTCCGCGCCAGTTGCACGGCCCTGTCAACCGCGGGCGCGTTCGACACCACGCCTGTCAGGACAATCGAATCATTGGATATATTGGCTCCGACCTTCTCGCCGGGAATGAGCTGTTCGAGTTGCCGGCGCAGCGAAACCACATCCGGGCCAACGGCGACATCGACGACCGATATCATCCGGTTGCTGCTGTCATAGAGCGTCAGGCTGGTCGTGCCCATTTGCTTGCCGAGCACATAGAGCGACCGGTTGGTCATCGGCAATATGTCGGCAATTTCGTCATTGCCGATCATCGCGCGCGAAAAATTCCGGTCGACGTTGAGGATCTGGCTCTTGTTCAGCGGGACATCCAGCTGGCCGCCATGGGCGCCGCTATACTGATCGGCGGTATAGACCGACTGTCCGAACAGCGGAGTGGTTGCTGTGGTGCATGCCAGTGCCAGCAATGTGCAGGCGGACAGCCTTTTTCCCAATCTAGAAACCAGCATGACGTTTCACCTCGTAATTTGTCGCCCCGGTTCCACGCACGATTTGCACGCTGGTTGTGTTTGATGGGCGTTTTGGTCTTGCAGCGCCGCCGCTGCTCCTGCGGACGCGATAAACCGGCGCCCGAGTGTAATTGGCATAGCTCGAGGATGGCGAACGATAGCGGCCGCTATAGGCACCATCCTGCAGATCATCGATGCTGACAGTCTGGACCGCTTCGGTGTCCTGATTGGCGACATTGCGCAGTGCCAGCGACAGGCTGCCGACCGTTTCACCCAGAACCAGCTTCTGCGCGTCGACCGGATCCACTTCGAGGGTCGCTGTCTTGCTGACTTTGGGCTGATTGGCATTGTCATTGGCATTCTGGTCGATCGCGATGACCTTGATGTTCTGGAGCAGGACATCGGTGATCTGGCCCGACTGGTCGCCATTGCTGTCTGTGACCTGCCTCGTGATAAACACATCGACGCTGTCGCCAGGAAGAACGAAGCCGGCAACGCCGGTCACGTCGCCCACGCGGACGGCAATGGCGCGCTTGTCGGCGGGAAGGACGGCGGATATCGACGCCCTGCCGCCTTCGCCGGAAAGTTTTGATTTCATGATCGGTTCGTTGACCTCGATCGGACGCAACGCCACGCGGGGTGCGCCGGGGACAACAAGCCCGGTCCGGCTTGGAAAGGTTCCGGCCGGCAGTGAAGCTCTTGGCCAGGAAACGAATTTGATATTTTCGGTGGTTACGGCCGTACCATATTCCAGCGGGACACGCGCCACGGCGACGCGGACCAGTGTTTTGTCGACGGTTTCCGCCTGCTGCTCGACGCCGCTCAAATAGCTGTTGGCGACAAATACCGCCGCCAGTCCCAAAAGGATCGCGAGACCCAATACGATTAAAGATCGATTTTGCGGCATGACACTGCTTCCCCCTGGAATGCAATCTGAATATTTAGATTAATAACTGGTGGCACCCCACCAAGCCGCTGTCGCCCGACACAGCTTGGTGGGGTTAACCAGTTAATTAAATCATCAGCAGTTTGCTAATCCAGCTGTGTCATCTGCTTCGATCTGACATGTTGCGTCACTGATCGCGGTCTCAATTGCACCGCCAAGAGCGAACGCTGCAAGGGCAATGCCTGAACCAACAATCGCCAGGATCAGCGCATATTCAGCCGCCGATGCGCCGCTTTCGTCCATAGCAAAGTTTTTCAAAAATTTAGTCATAGTTAATCCCCGTTTTTCTGCCGAAACCATTTCCAGCATCTTACAAGTCCATCGGGCGGGGGCTACCGAACGTCTGCGACCCGTGGTCGAAATAAAGACGACCGATGCAGCAAGTCCAACCCGTGAACAGCTACTAGAGAGGACCCCGGCAGCTTTTTTGTCAATGGGGCATAAATAATCGTTTATTTACAAAGTTTTATGTAAAGATTTTGTTAACCAGTTAACCCTGGGCCTTAGCTTCTGTCCGAATCAATATATTTCGTTATATCCCAATGAGTTACTATAGTTTTAATACTTTAGTTTAGTTTGGCCGGAATCCATCTCCGAGTCGCCAGCCTGTCGGGCATGATATTCGATCATTCTCAGTGAGCGGAAGTTTTGAATGTGCTGCTCTTGACGAACAATCCTGCAGTGATCCAGATTATGAAAGTTGCAACAATGGCGACATAGCCATCCACGGCATAATGATATCCGAGGTGGACCGAGCCCAGCAAAATTAGAAGAAAAACCACTGTGAGTATCAATCCAATGCGCTTAGATACGTGCCAACCAAAAATCGCAAACAACATTGCTATGCTGACATGCATTGACGGCATGGCAGAAATCCCACGCCCTAAGCCATCGTCGCGTAACTGATGCCAGACCAGCAGCGTCTCTTGAACATCAAGAGTCAATACTGGAAACACTTCTCCAGCCTGATAAAGATAGTTCATCAAAGGCGTAAATGTCAGGTCGCTCTTAATGCTTTCGAGAGCAAATGGCCCCACGGAAGCCAGACCATTAGCCATAACGACGCCGATAATAATCCAGCATAGAAAATAGCTAACAAGTAATTGCTCTCTGCGTATTGGATTACCGCGCCAAAAACAGACCATAGGAAATGCCAGATAAAGATATAATATCCAGATATGATAAACCAGAGCTATGCCGGAAGTGATTGCAGCATGCCCAATAAATGGCTGCAAGTATATCCACGCATGGTCACCATGAAGAACCACGTCCCAGTAGATGAACAATTGATCCCAAGTATAAGGAAACATTTTTCCCACCAATAACTTCATCGCTGAAAACGTTGGCATGAACAGCGCCTGTGCAAACAGGATCGGCAGCAACCCTGGAAGTCTGGCAAAGACATTCCGAACAACCGGGTTCGTTCGCAAAAATATTATCGGAGAGTCGGGTCTTTCCTTTACCAGCTTGAATAATGTCCAGACACTGGCGAGACCAAAAAGCCCAGATGCGATGATCGCTGAATTGTTTAAAAAAGACGACAGCTTAAACGGGGCAAATCCGTAATAAATGCGAACAGCAGTTGCGACGACAATAAAAACGGCAACGATAATAATCGGCAAACGGTCACGCCTTAGACCTGAAATAAATTGTTCCATAAGAGTCCCTGAGCGCAAAAAGCACTCTCGGCCTTTTCCGCAATGAAATTACAGGGCGACTATTGTAAGCCCTTGCCTTCGATCGAGAATTTTTGCAACCTGGTTATAGATATTTTCCGCCAAGCTATGTTTGAACCCGCACCCGCCGACGATAGGTCAGATTGACGCGGTCCGACAGCAGCAGATACGGTAACCAGATTGCCGCGCTGATCAAAACTTTCTGCAGGTTTCCGACCAACAGTCCCGATAGCGCGCTCGATACCGCAGCCGGGACATTTGGCGTTGCGGCGACCAGTTGCGCGATCGCCAGTTGCGAACAAAGATCAACGCCCCAGACCAGCAGAAGAAATCTCGGAAACCATGGCACATGGCGGATCGCCATGACAAAAGCGGTAATATAGAGGCCGTTCATGACGATAAGGTCGGCGGCCATCAGGGTGAACAAATCGCTGAACCACAAGGGCGGATGGCTGCCCAGCGCGGGAATAGCCATCAAGAATTCGATGCTGCGAAACGGCACGTTGATCAGCATTCCGATCACCAGCGACGCCATCATGCCTGTTGTTCCGAACAGCGGATGGCCGTTGGCTTCCAGACAGCTGAGCTCCCGCCACCTGCCATAGCGCGCCAGCCGTATCTCTGGCTGAGCGAACAGACCATTGGCCGGGAAAATCCGCAACAACAAGAACAGGACGGCAACCGGTGAGGCTATGACGAGGAAATAGGGCGCTACGGCAGCCACCGCCGACCAGCCGAAAACAATATCCGTCGCCGAAAATGCCAAGCGCAACCCGCAGGCAAAGCTCATCACCAATATCCACGCGACCGCGATAGTTCGCAGATTGCGGTGTAAACTGCCCATGAGCGCTATGCTCTTCAGATTCAGTTTTTCAAACGTCTTGCCCATATCTGACACCTGTTTCCCGAGACTATGGCTTGGCCGGAAAATAATCAATGCTCCTATTTGGTTAATGATAGCTTACTGCCTTCCGCCGGATTGTTCAGAGCTGGTGTCTCATTCACCTTGCCAGGCCCTGTTCCTGACGGAAATACGCCGATGGCCGTCACTGATCCTGCTGTATCCAGGACGAGCTTGCGCTTTGTGGTCTGCTACCCGCAGTCCAATGATCTGATCGATGAAAAGTTGGTTGGGGTGGCAGGAGCCCCAGCCAACAATGACATAAGCTCTTGAAATATTTGGTTTCTTTCTCTTACCCCGTCGTGGTTCGCCACGACAGGGTGCCACGGAAGGATACCACCACCCATGTGCGGAATACAAAACGTCACTCGCAAGCACGGCACCTATTATTATCGCCGCCTCATACGTTTAGGGCTTGATAAGCCTTTTCGGTTAAGGATGTCCCTCAAGACTACGAATCGAAGGCATGCAGCGTTACTCGCTCCAGCGCTGACTTTGATTTGCGAGAGGGTCGCGATGAACATGATGACGAATATTAGGAGCGACGGACTGACCAGCGCTCAGCGGGCGGAAATCTATCGCCGCCAAATGCTGATTGAGCGCGATCGACTCGAAGTCATGCACGCAAACCTCCACATTATTCCTCCAGAAGATCACGACGATATAGACAAAGCGCTCTCGCTGCGTCTGGGCGCTAGCGAATCAGCAGCAAGTGACGGCGTCGTAAAAGGCAAAATCGATGATTTCCTGATCGCCCGGATAGATCCCGACGACGACGATGAACCCATTGTCATCATGGCTTGGTCGGACCTTGCCGAATCAATTCAGCAGGATGGCGCTGAGGAGGCAGCCGTCACAAGACTGGCCGAAATCGGCGTGGAAGAAACTGTATTGCGTGAAGCCATGGCGCGCAAAGTGGTCAATCAGGCGCGCATTGAGGCAGTCCGGGAATTCCGCCGCGTTCTCGCCGATCCAAGCACGGCTTATGCTCCGGTCCAAGTGGCGGGTTATGAACCAATAAACCCTCAAAATTCTTCACCTACCGTAACTTCTCACCAGCCTGTAGCTAACGAGTGGGTCACCATGACACCAAGCGAAGCAGTGCTCAGATTTTTTGAGCATAATCCGCGCACAGGCGGCAAGGACGGCAATTCGCGAAAAAAAGGCGAACCTTGGACCTTGAAAACGCGCAACCAGTTCGAACTTCCTGCAATGCTTCTCGAGCAGGTCATGGACGGGCGAGCGCTGGCGACCGTCACGCATGACGATCTCGTCAAACTAGACCAGTGTTTCGAAAAGCTGCACGGCCCCTCCTTTCGTAAATCCCCCAAGCATCGCGATATGACGATCTGGCAAATCATCGACGAAACCGAAGCCAAAGTCGTTGCTGGTGAAGAAGCGATGAAAAAAGAAGCGAAGCGGAAAGGGCGAGTTACAGATACAAAAATTAAGCCGGCCGAGCACCTTTCTCGAAAAGAACTTGGGTTGGGCGTTGTTACGACCAACCGGCATTGGGGCTTCCTGCGCCAGCTCACTGGCTGGTTTAACAAACACCACCCATTGGGACGACTTGACTATGGAGCATTCATTATGAACGACACTCGTAACCAACGTGAACTACAATCGGTCTATACCGTGGAGCAAGGCAGGGAGATTTTCAATCTCCCGCCATGGACAGGTTCAAAATCACATGCGCGGCGTATGCAGCCAGGCGATTTGCTCGTTCACGATGCGTGGTATTTCGTGCCCCTGATCGCGTGGTATTCAGGGATGCGCCGCGATGAAATTTGCGGCCTGGACGTCAATGATGTGGAAACGGAAGATGGTTTTTGGTTCTTCAACGTTCGCGCCAATGACGTGCGCCGGGTGAAGACCATTAGTTCGGCACGCAAAGTGCCGGTGGCGAAGGAATTGCAGCGATTGGGCTTGATTGATTATGTGACGGCGCTACGCGAAGCGGGAGAGAAGACCCTATTTCCGGAGCTAGTAGCTGAGAGCGGCTTGGGCCAGATGGGCGATGCCTATTATAAACGTATTTGGACCAAGATAGCCAAGGAACTAGCATTTCTTAAAGGCGGCCAAGCAATGCACGCATTTCGTCACACCGCGATAGATTCAATGAAGGGTGCTGGAATCCCATCTGAAATCAGAGCAGATTTTGCTGGCCATGCTCTCAAAGGGGAAACTGAAGGACGTTACTCGAAGGCGCATATGGCACTGTTGCGTAATGCCGTAGCAACGATACCGGAAGTAACGAAGCATCTGGACCCCTTCCCTGTTTCTTTGCTTCCTGCAAAACTTCGTGAGCCAAGAAAAGCGCGAGTAAAATAATATTTGCCGCCAGAACTGCATAATATGCCTTTGGCGACTAGGCTTATGGAGAGCTTGAAGACAATTTAGGCGCCGCTGCGCACCTCGTTGCGCGGGATCGTTCGTTTTTACCGGCAGTAGGTTTGAACATTCGTTTTGACTGGGCGGTCTGGAAAAATGTTTCCAGACCGCCCCGTTCAACTATATTATGCTGCCTCGGCGAACCGTGACGAGATGCTGGCGAGCAGGTTCCTCTGTTCGTTACGCAAAAATCGGCGCGACACCCGCATTTGACCTCTGGCGGAGATAGCCTGCAATCAACGCAGCCAGTATTGACGGAAAGTATAAGTCGATTGTCAGATTTCGCCCGGCTTTCCATAAGTGCATCTACGGCGATCATGTTCTATGGTCGCTTCCGGCCCAACTACAGTCGGTCCGAAATTACGCGCAATTGTTGCCGTCTCCTCGACCCATTCTCGATTCTGAAAGCTGCCGTCCAGCGCTCAGAATTTGCTCGCGCCAGAACTGCAATTACTAGGTGGATTCGCGACTGCCGGCTTTCAATAAGCTAATCTGAAAAGAGGACCATGGCCTGCGGCTTTGTCTGGACCGACGTCGGAAATGCCGGAGTCGAACTCAGGGCATGTCTGCTCCGGATTCAGAGGTAACTTTCAACGCAGCGACCGAGTAAATCGATTGGTCACCTGACCTTGTAGGCTAACGAAGCATGGGAGACTAGATG
The DNA here is from genome assembly GCF_013371215.1 of Parasphingorhabdus flavimaris. Lineage (GTDB taxonomy): Bacteria > Pseudomonadota > Alphaproteobacteria > Sphingomonadales > Sphingomonadaceae > Parasphingorhabdus > Parasphingorhabdus flavimaris. The sequence continues at coordinate 356,165 of NZ_JABWMH010000003.1, read as the reverse complement.
GCGAGGTGCTCCGGATGAACTAGAGGGAAGCGGGTTTTTGGTAAATTTACGCCTAGGTAAATGACAACGGACGGCCTCCGAAGAGCCCGCCCGTTGTTCTTGGCATCATGCTGCTTGGTCAGTCTGGCATCACGGCCGGTTCATCTGCAAATTTCAGCTGCAGCAAATATTCGCTGAGCGCTCGGGGGCCATTTTCCCAAGCGCGCGTCCCCCAATCGCTCCACCGATCGACGCGGTGGCAAAGCCAGTAGTAGAACCGGTCCCGCGCATATTGATCCCGGAAGGTGAGCGACCACAAGGTCCGGCGGAGCGGGATGTTCGGCCCCAGTCCATCACCGACCAGCCTAATGGCATTAAGCTTGCCGATCATCACCCGCTCAAACCGATATGGCAGCCGGTCGGCATAGCGCTCCAGTTTCTGCAGCGCTGCTTCCCATTCGGGCGTCATGGCTTCCGGGTCGAGCCCATGCCATCGCTCCAGCGTCGGCAGGCCGACCGGCAGCGGTTGGTTCCTCAGGCTGCGTGTATTGGCCAGCATCAGCAAGATAGCAAAGGCTTCCGGGGTGAGTTCGGGAAATAGGCAACCGCCCCGATCATACGTCATGAGCTTCTTGTCGATCAGCCAGCTTTGGTAGAACCGGGCCCTGTCATGGTCACCAAATATGTCAATGGCCTTCTCCTCAACCCGAATGATCCGGCGTTCCGTGATGACCAGAAAGGTGAGCAGGAACTCCAGTTCGAGGTCAATATACGGAAGATGCTCGGGCATCGCCATGTTAAAGCGCTTGACCCACAGACATTCACGAACAGACGCCCACCGGCTGCCATCTTCATCGATCAGAACCTGATCGCCTGTGGTTTCACCTGGAGCTGCCATCCAGTATCCCCAAGGCAGATTGGGATTGCGGCGTTTTTCGTATGGAATGTTCTCGTCCATCTTACTTCTCCCCTGCATCAAGACCGACAGGCGGCACGGTAAAGCTGCTCGTATCGATGGGAACGCCCGAACCCATCTCGCCACCAGCCGCAGCCAACTGATGCGCGAGATTTGTGCACTGGGTGAATACGTAATCCTCGCCGCGATAAGTCTGCCCGTTTTCAGCCGACATATGGATTTGGTAGCAGCCAGGAACCAAATCGTAGGATTTGTCGCAGGCGAACCCGAACCACCATAGTTCTTCACTGAATGGAGGATGCTCCTGCTTGCCGCGCGGATGGCGGACCCGTTCCCGGGGCTGCTGTGAAATATGGCAGACAGAAACGCGTTCGTCCGCTTCTTCATCGCAGGGCGCGCTGTAGTTCAGGCCGCCGTGAGGCTGAATGCCAAGGTCTGCTGGAACAGCGCGGTAGTCGAAGCCGAACAGAGGATGCTCGGTGTTTACCGCGACATAGCCTGATAAAGTGCCAAGCCGGGCGCGGAGCATTATGCAGGGCATACCGGTGGCTTTATCAGTCCATGAAAGCTTATCGGGTTCATCGCGCCACGGCCCCTCCTTTCTTGGCTGAAGCGAGGGAACATGGAATAGCTGGGCCGGGACGATGGAAGTGCCCGCGATTTTATAAGGCTTGTTGGGCTCGGCCTTTGTCGGCGCGCGATTATTGGTTGGCTTCTTCGCCATGATATATTTCCTTTAGATATAAAAAAAGCCGCAACGACGAAATGTCGAGCGACTTGGTTGATGATGTGTGCAGCGTTTTGCCCGCTGCAGGGTCTTGGTGAGTTTACTACATGATTTCTGCTCCTGCTGTTATTGATTGATGATGCCGCGCGGCAGACGCTGCCCCGAAGGTCAGTGGCCGCTACGCGAATGCCTGTTCTTTAAAATATCACGGGACGCAGGTCGTCGACGCAGCGCCAAGCCTGAAAGGCCGCAACCAGGTTCGCCTGATCCGGATCCTCAGCAAGGCAATTGAACACCCAGGACAGCCACAGCGCTTGAGCGTGGTCTGCTGCTCGCCGGGATTTTTCTGACGGCCCGGCCATCTTGGACGCCAAAGTTATGCCAAACAGTTCGGCGCTGACCCTGACATATTGGTCTTCTGTCCGGTGAACATGGATCTTGCGGTGGAGACCCAGATTGAAGATCGGCAGTGCATCAAGGACATTTTTCGCAAAGTCGGCTTTGGTTTTTGGCCGGTGAGACCCGCCCGGAGCTTCCAGAACCGCGCAAACGCAGTCGGTCTGTTGATCGAGCAGCTTCGTCATTTCCAGTAAAGGAGCGGTTCGATCCTTATCCGGATATGTATGATGATGGCGCGTGAACAATATGTCATCACCAGGCTGGAAATTGACTTCGAAGGCACCAAAGGCGCGTATGAACCGTTCGGTGTTGCGGCGATAGGGATGATAGACGACGGAGAAGGTGACGATCCGCTCCGAATATATGGGAAGTTTCATAAAAATTATCCTGAAATGCCAAGCGGGCGGTCATCCTGAGATGCCGCCCGCTTGAGGATTGGTTAGAAGATATTGGTAGAGCCAGTCGTCAATAGAGCGCTGCCCGTGATCACGCCGGCTCGACTTTAAAAATGTCCACGCTCGTGATGGAGCGTAGAATAGAAGCTACGCTGCCCGGTAGATCGGACAGGTATAATTGGCTGTGCTATCTTTGAGCTGAGCCCAGGGCTTGAACGTTCGCCTCAGAAACTCGCTCTCCGGGTTCGCGCTCGTCGCTGCATTTGCCAGCGCCAAACTGCATGCTGGAATGGCGCAGCGGATCAGCCCGTGGGATTTGAGATGGCGCAACATGATGATCGCTGTCGTCATGACGTCAGCCAGCACCTGCTCCTCGACATCCCCCCACATCCCCTTCTCGACCAGCTCGCCGATGGTTTTGGATGGCGACGGCTTTGCCGGTATCGAGCAAGCTGCTGCATATTCCGGAAGATGAACCGATTCCGCGCGGATCGAGACGGCGCCGCATAGATCGATCCTACGGTCAGAGACTGGCGAGAGTTCGCGCAGCTGCCCGGGCATGATCAGATCAAGCTCACCAGCGGTTCGGCGCAGAACGGCCAGATCCTTATGCTCCCCGCCCCATGTCACCAGCACAGCGCCTGGTTCCTGGTCCAAGGCATCAAAGAAAACAGAGACCATTTCCTTTTCGCTGTGGTCATTGGCAGAGAGAACAATCGGACCTTGGATCTCGGGAATATCCGAACCCCGCTTGAAGCGCATCACGCACCAAGATGCCGCCGCCACGCGGTGAAACGGCCAACGTATCTTTTCCTCGGCGTCTTTGCCTTCAGCTACGCCATATCCGTTATGGCGGTCCCGGTCATAGCCATATTCAAAGTCAGCAACGATATAGGTGCGGGTTCTGTCGTGATGGGCTGCACTGCCGCGCGCTGCAAATAGATTGGCTTCGCGTGACAGCTGTCGTTCAATTTCTGTTGGGTTGGTCATGAGTATATTTCTTTCATAAAAAAAGCCCGCCGAAAGGCAGGCCGTGGTTGTTGAGGCTTGTGATTAATTTTTACCGGTGACGCTCAGTTGCGGTCATCGTTTTAGCTCCGAACAGTGGAAGTCCCTCGGTTCGGAACCAGCTGCGTTCAACAGCCAGCTTTTCCTCTGCCATTTCTTTGCACCAGATGCGGCGCCCAGCATCCCACCGATAACCTCGAGCCTTGAGCTTATCCTTTGCAGAATATGGCGCGCGCAACGCTTCAACGAGCACGGTCGGCGTCTCGGCAGCTTGCAGCAGACGCTGCAGATGGCTCTGGACCGGACTGTCGCCTGGCCCCCGCTGACGCTGCTGCAGCAACCAGAACAATGACCAGACGTCTGCCTCAGCCCTATGGGCATTGGTAAACCAGCCATGCTGAGCCAGCAGATGTTGTTGCGAGCGTCCTTCGTAGCCAAGCTTCAACCAGTCGATCTCGCTGCAGGAACAAGCCCAGGCCTTGCCTTTCAGTTTTGGATAGCGCTGCTCGATCCAAGCCAAATCAAATTTTGCGTTCTGGGCGACCAGCAGATCCGCTCGATCGAGGAAGCCCAATGCTGCTGCATCATCAATCTGCTTGTGGGCCAAATGATGATTGGCAAGGCCGGTGATCAACGTGATCTCCGGTTCCAGTTCTATTCCGGGATCTTGCAGCCAACTTACCGGCCCCATGTGCCCGCTGACCTCTCCGTCATCATCCACCCACACCAGCATAATCGCGAGTTCGATCAGCTTGTCTTCATGAACGTTTAGTCCCGAAGTTTCAGTGTCTAAAATTGCAATGCATCTGCCATCGGGCGGCACGCCGTCTTCCGGCATATGAGAAAAGCGTTTCGGGACGGCGCGCAGCACGCGGTAGCCTTCTTCACGGTCAAGCCGTCTGGAAATTTCCTCCAGCTCTGATTGGTTTTGTAACATGTTCATTTTGGTTTCTCCTGTTGGGAAACCGGCGAGGCTTTGCCGAGCGCTACTGCTCTTTTTTCCTCTCACCTGCCGGCTTCACCGGCAAAGCACTTTCAATGTATTTTTTCTTCTACAACACAGATGTCCGCTGAAGCGTCAGCGGCCCCAAGAATTATTGTTACGGATAATTAGTTTACGTCTACGCTCCCACTGAGCTTCACTCTCGTCAGGTTTACGAAAGGACCAGTTTTTATACTGGCTGAGAAAATGTCCCGGCGTATCGCGCAAGGCCTGCGCTTCATACGGTATGAGATTAAATATCCGCCTGCATTCTTCGGCTCCGCTCTTAGGATCGCGCTTATCGGTTCTTGCCCGCAGATGCAGTTCATCGGCAATATAATCGGCCATTTGTTGTTTATTGGTAGCGCGCGCGGAGCGCCATGTAACAATTTCCGGCGGTATATCAGTATCAAACTTAAAGCGGTCTGGCCGCAGGTAAGATACTGCTATTAAGCGGTTGAACGTCGGATCATCTTTTTGTTGCTCGTAAAACGCCATAACCCAGTGATCCTCTGGTTTGGAAATTTCAACCTTGCCCTCCTTAACAATGATCCGATCTGAATGCATAGCGGCGCAAAACCATTTTCGTTGCTCCATTTGTATATGCTCGATTGCTTCGAGCCGCATTTGTGTTTCCGATAAAAGCAACGCCTCAGGAGTTTTTGAAAAAGCATTAAACAGTGCAGGATCATCGAGATAGCGATAGCCGCCGCGTGTTCCCCGCGAAGAGGCCAGAAGCAAGGTGTTTCGATCCATATTGTCTAATATTCGGCTGGCCCTTCCTGGCAATGGATCGTTCAATTGTTTGTTTCGTGCCGCCTCCCGCGCGATCTGATTGCGCATTCCTAAAGTCTCAATTTTGGAATCTGTGAACAACTCAGCTTGCTTGCGCCGCTTTTGTTTGGCTGCTCGCTCTTTATCCCGATAAATCCTGAGTTTTGGAACCAAATCGAGCCAAATTCGGTGTCGTTCTAGAATCCCGCGATGACGTTCCCTTTCAATCTTGTCGCAGTGTTTTTCACCGGAAGACTTTTGCTGGTCTTCGAGCTGCAGCCCAAGTTCAGCGGCCAAAAATACAGTGTTGGCAATTGCAGCAGGTTTGCCAAAAATTCGAACCGATGAAAGTTTCGCTGCGGCAAGACGAAGCGCATCAATCTGCGCTCGCCGCGCAGTTGATCTGATGGCGATCATGTTTTGAGTCTCTACGAACATCAGCCGCATACCTTCGTAATATTCAATCCGGCCAAGCCGCTTCTTAATCTGGTATCGCTTTGCCAACTTGCCCTTGATATCAGCTTTGACCTTTCCATTATCTGGCTTGAACCTGCTCCATATAATTGCCAAAAATTGTGTGGATATTGTAGGTTTTGGCAGCAGCTTGCCCGTGTCCGGCGATCGCTTGCGGCGGGCTCGTCTCGCTCCGATGGCTACAGCAAATTGCTTGGCAACGGATAGCTCCTCTTCAGCCATTTGACGTTGCCTGCTTGCTAGATAATTGTAATTTGCGCCCTTTTTGCCATCACGATAATCTTCCTGTCGATGAAGATTATCGGTTTGCATGTGAGAGGTGAGTTTTTTTGCTTCCTGGGAAAGGTCCCATCTTGCCGCCGAGTTTTCCTTTTTCGCATCGGTGGTTGGCTTGTCGAAGCGCGGCATTACGAACGGCCTGATTTTTAGGCTTGGACAAGGCGGAACATAGGGTGTGCCGAACTTGGCCTGCAGCTTGCCTAACGCTGCGTTCGAGTAAGCCTTTCCTGCTGCAATTTTTAAAGATTTCTGCTTTCCATTTTGCGGCACGGTTTCAAGAACAGCTGTGTTACCAACTTTAACATAGCGAAGTCCTACTCGCGCCAGCCTACTGTGGAGATCAGGCCAGTCTTTCGCATTTTGTATCCGGGGTGCTGCAAGAATGTGCGCAACTCTTGACATAGGCCATTCTTCACCGGCGAGGTCTTTTGGTCCCGCTTTGTTGTTATCAAAGATAATTTCATGCTGGCTCTGGATGCTATGAATGAGCTGATGGTCAACCTTCCCATCAGCATTTTTGATTATTGAACCGCGCGCGTCTGCAATTTTTATGTCTGAGAAGGTATGATAGACGCCGGTTTCGTCTGCCACATATCTCCTGTTCGGTTCGGGCCCGAGGCCCTCTTGATATTCACAAACAGCGATCGCGATTTGTGCGGCTTCTTTCCACCAGCCGTATCCAAAACTTACATTGCCGCCAGTTGCGGCATTGATAGAAACAGAGAGATGATGACCGTGGGAGTTTGGGGTATCACCGTGAAATGCGCCTACTGACGGACATTCTTCGATTCCCATTATACGGCAGATCGTTGCTCGCTGACGCCTCATTGATGCGCTGTCGACCGCTTCGCCTTTGCGATGGCTCCATGTCATGTGCCAAAGGCGGTCGAGACCTGCGCCAGCTGCATATACGGCCATATCTCTGACATGATCTTGGACCTTATTTGAAGACAGATTGTCGGCGTATCGCTCTACTATACGATGCGACCCCTCACCTTCCGGGTCCATTATTGCATATTCACCAACTCGTTCTGCGGTCACAAAAGCATGATGGTGCTCGCCCGAGGCAGCGAGCCCGATTATGTATGAGGAGCAGCCTATCGCGATATCAAAGCTGCGCGCTTGTTTTGCCGCTCCGCCTACAAGATCTTTTATTTGATCGCGATATTGCCAGATTTTGATGATCATGGCGTCGGCTTACGCCAGTCAGTGATCGCAGAAGAACGATTGTTGATCTCGCGGTCGGTCAGTAAATTGACGATCTCCCGAGAAATTTTGACCAGATCGTGATCTATCTCCATTCGCTCGCTGTTTCTCTCAATCATTGTGGCGATTGCATCGCTCGCTTGCTGGATCAGACGGGACATCTCAGGGGTTTGGATTGGCCTACCATCGGATTGCTTCGGGATAGCTTTACGCAACGAAGTAAGGGCCCGGATAACGTCGCAAATTGTGAATAGATCATTCTGAACGAGATTTACTGTAACCAACAACCTCGACGTTATGTCGTATACGGGATCTCGGAAGCCGTTTGACAATAAGATGCGCTCGCGGCAATATTCAGAGGTTGAGGCACCCTGCGCTGACTTTTTAACGAACTCGACCTCTTCTTTGCTTCCAAAATGGACAACGATACGGGGCCGCGAAGTGCGAAGGTCTTTCCGCTTCGGCTTGGAACCGCCTGACATCAGATTTCTCCTCCGCTAAAATCTAGTAACGAACTGAAAACCTGCATGCCGTCACGAAGCGTAGCGACACGATGGCAATAAAATGTGGGAATCCCACATTCATCCTGCTTAAGTTTAGGCCCCTTTTGGACATGGTTTCTCATGGTAAAGGGACCTGTAGTTCGCGCATCGCTTTAATCAGATAAGCCCGCTCTGTCGGGCCTCGGTTTAAAACCTCATCTACGGCCGCTTTGTCTGACGCAAGAGCACCAGCGTTCTCGAGGACTTGTTCTAGGCTCTCGTTAAACCGGATGCTTCCAAAGAATTTGTTTGCTTTGCCAGCACCATCCTTCTTGAAATAAAAGTCGAATTTGTCCGGCATTTTAGCGACTGACCCGTTGGTAGCATGCTCCACATATTCGATATGCGGTTGAACGGCAGAATCGCTGGGCGCATAATTCGCAGGTTGGTATGATGGTTCTTTAGACACCTTGTCCAAAGTTGCTGCCCCGCGATCCTGAGTTGCGGTCGGCGTTGGAACGTCTTCAAAACGCTTGACCTCTTCCCCCTCGGTCAAATTGTTTTTCATTTGATCATGGTCCTGATCGGGCAAGCTATTTTGACCCTTGGGGGGTGGAGCCTCATCAGTTATTGCCAAATTCTCTGGAGCTTTGCCGAGATCCGAACGTTGGTTGTGCATATCGGAAAATTCCGACTTTAGTGAGCTTCCTTCATCCAGGACTGCTCTGCTCGCTTCAGGATCTTGCGATGCATCATTCAGTTTACTGGGAGAATATTTGCCGCTGATCAATTCTTCCCGGTTCCGGCAAAGCCAATTGATCCAGTTTTCAAGTTCAGCAGGTTCATCGCTGGGCAAGCGGCCGAAAACTTTCATGACGGACTTTGCCATGTTTTTTCCGTAGGCCGTTCTTCCGGACCGGAGTGTCCTGCGTAGTTCGTTGAGAATGTAGGCATTGGCTTCCGGTGGCAAATTTGGAAAACCTGGTTCAGGGTCAGAACCAATTTGAGAGAATTTACCCGTCGGATATTGGCGCTGCAGCTTTTTAATACGGCGACGTTCTTTTGCAGCTTTTGATAGGGGTTTCCTCTTAGTAGCGGGCGGTGAGACTTGGCCTTTGGCGTTCTCATCCGGATAGTTTTTGTCCATAATATACCTCGATTACATAGTTATCTAAAGGTTATAGGACGTGGTAAAAAAACACCCAAAGGTTCTGGTGAATAATTTTTTCGGATAATTTTGCTTGGCTAGTCGCAAGATAGATTCCGCACCGTGGACAAAGGACTATGTTTCGCAATTTATGGTCGATATTTATTGGAAGCGGGTGGCCTCCTGGGGGATCAGTAGTGCGATAGGATGGCTACTTCGCGCCCTCGTTTAGGTCATTCACATGTAGCTCCGGCGGGGCCGAAAGCGGTCACGGGAATATTTGCAAATACTGGAATTCGTTGACAGAACTCGCGATGCGCCAGATCCTTTCTGCCATCTTTAAATTCTCGGTGCCAGCGTCTCAATGATTTTGCATTCCCCTACTGTTCCATGCTGACAAGCACCAATCAAGCGATCCAGCTCAGAACGTAGCGTGGTCAGGTCGTCAATTTTCTGATCAATCTCGGCAAGGTGCCTGCTCGCAATATCATCAACTGCTTCACAGGATTGATCTTGATTGTCCGATAATTCCAGCAATTCGCGCAGTGCCTTCAGGGTAAAGCCGAGATTTCGGGCACGGCGGATGAACGGAAGCCTGGCGAGATGGTCGCTTCCGTAATCCCGGTAGTTTGAAGTCGTTCGTGCTGGGGGCGGTAACAGGCCGAATTTCTCATAGTTGCGGACGGTTTCAACTTTTGTCTTTGTCGCCTTTGCCAGTGCTCCAATTTTCATCGTTTGATCCTATAGTTACTACAGGGTGCATAAGTGTCGGCGAATCAAATTTTGTCTATGAAAAATCAGGCCTGATAATTGCTGCGCCGATGCCTGTGGAACCGGGGGTCCGCTGGGGAAGTGAAACTTCGCAGAGTGCACCAATGATTTCGCAATTCTCCGCTCGCCCACCGGAACAAGATATCGCAAACGCCAAGAGCGAATGCCGCAATCCTTCAAGCTGGCTTATCTTCATATCAATTCGTTCAAGATGCGATTTTGCGATGGTCGATGCCAGAGTGCAATCCTGTTCTGGACTATCTGATAGACTTAGAAGCGACCTAATTTCAGCAAGGGAAAAGCCGAAGCTGCGGCTATGCCTTATAAAAGATAGTCTTTTTACGTCGCATTCAGCATAGGTGCGTCGCCCTGAATCTGTCCGCACAGGTGGGGGCAATATCCCGATATCTTCGTAATACCGAATGGTATTCACTTTGGTGCCTGTGCGATTTCCAAGTTCGCCAATCATCATCTTTGCCAAAATAACCTCCTAATGACTTGCATTTGCAAAAACTGCTTGCTTCTACAGTCACTAGAGGTTGTAGAGCAACCCTATGAGTAAGAATGATGAAGATGGCTGCGCCTGCGCTGGTGATGCCGTAAGGGCTCAGGATGATCCAGCATACCGGCGTGCTTTGTGGATTGTTGTGATCCTCAACATCGGGTTTGGGCTATGCGAGATTATTGGCGGATTTGTTGCTGATAGTCAGGCACTCAAGGCAGACGCGCTCGATTTTCTGGGTGATGGCTCAATCACGCTGATCGGGCTTTTCGCACTTGGGTGGACAGCGCTTGCGCGTTCGCGTGTGGCGCTCGTCCAAGGCATTTTTCTCGGACTGCTAGGTATAGGCGTGATCGGGTTTGCCATCTGGCGGGCTATGAGTCCGGGAATGCCAGAAGCCGGTATTATGGGGGTAATTGGTTTTGTCGCGCTCGGGATAAATATAGCGTCGGCTTACGTTCTGTCACAGTTTCGTGATGGTGATGCAAATGTTCAAGCCATATGGCTGTTCAGCCGCAATGACGCGATCGCAAACGTCGCTGTAATAGGTGCTGCCGGTCTCGTGGCGTGGACCGGAAAAGCCTGGCCCGATATCGCCGTGGCTGCCGTTATTGCGATGCTTTTCATTCACTCAGCATACCAAATCATACAAAACGCGGTTGCCGAAATGCAGCTTCAAAATGCCTGAGAGAATTGCGAACCTAATGCGTCATTTTGCTAGAATATCATTCATTCTGATATCGCTCTTGATGCTGGCCGCCATTTCTATTCCGGCTTATGCGCAGGTAAAAATTGCCGAGGTTGAAACGCTGTGGCGATTGCTGGATTATATTGCGGTCGATTATCCCGGCGCAGTAGATAAAGGCAAGGTGACAAACGACGCTGAATATTCCGAAATGGAGGAGTTTTCGGGAGCTGTCGTCGACGGTTTGGCAAAGCTGCCACCAAAGCCGGGTCGAGCCGACCTGGTTGCAAAAGGTGACGAGCTTAATGCGGCCATTGATAATAAAACGTCTCCGGATAAAGTCGCGCGGCAGGCACGCCTGCTGGCAACGGAGTTGCTACGCAGTTATCCTGTTCCACTTGCACCCAAAATTGCACCAAACATACAAAATGGCAAACGGCTATATGCTCAAAATTGTGCCAGTTGCCACGGCATGTCTGGTAACGGCCAAGGGCCGAATGCAGAGCAGCTCGACCCCGCTCCTATTGCTTTTACCGATGGCGCTCGAGCAAGAGAACGCAGCCTGTTCGCACTTTATCAGGTTATAGGTCAGGGGCTTGACGGGACAGCAATGCAGAGTTTTGCCGATTTGCCTGCTCAGGATCTTTGGGACATGGCCGCCTATGTGGGCGGCTTTGCATTTGCTGAGGCATCCAAGGGAGAAGAGCTTTGGGAAAATGACGCGTCTATTCGCGCTCTGTTTCCTGATCTCGCAGCTCTGGCAAGCATGACTCCTGCCAATCTTGGAAAGCAGATTGGACCAGAAAAAGCAGATGCGGTGATGGCATTCCTGCGGAACCACCCGGATGCCATTGGGGCTACCTCAAGCGGTTCTCTGGCACTATCGCGGACCAAACTAAAAGAAAGTTTTGCTGCTTATCAAGCAGGCAGAAAAGACGAGGCAGAAACTCTAGCATTATCTGCGTATCTTGACGGCTTTGAACCTCTGGAACCTGCGCTGGCCTCTCGCGATCCCTCTTTGCTAAAAGCCATTGAACGCTCGATGGCCCGTGTCCGCGCTGCTATCGGTGACGATCTTCCTGTAGCAGAGGTGGAGAGCCGGATCGACGCGCTTGATCGGCTTTTTTCGGAAGCAGAGTCCGCGTTGGACGCCGATCAAGCCAGCCAGGCATCGGCTTTCGTAGGAGCCTTCACGATATTGCTGCGCGAAGGGCTGGAGGCATTACTGATCGTGGTTGCCATGATTGCGTTTCTGCGCAAAGCCGAACGTCCCGAAGTCATGTTGTATGTGCATGGGGGCTGGATAACGGCGCTTCTCGCAGGCGGCATCACATGGTTCGCTGCCACCTATCTCATAGGTATCAGCGGCGCTAGCCGTGAACTGACCGAAGGCTTTGGTTCGCTATTTGCAGCGGTAATCCTGCTTTTTGTGGGCTTGTGGATGCACGGCAAGTCCCGCGCCGATGAGTGGCAACGCTATATCCGCGAAACAATGAGCAAAGTATTGTCGCGGGGATCTGCATGGTTTCTCTTTGGGCTAGCATTCATTGTCGTTTACCGTGAGGTCTTTGAGACAATACTGTTTTTTGCGGCGCTCTGGACTGCGGACAATGGTATGATCATTCTGGTTGGCTCTGGAGCCGCGATCTTTTTGCTTATGGCCATTGCCTGGGCAATGCTAAGCTACAGCCGGAAATTGCCGATAGGTAAGTTTTTCGCTTACAGCTCAGCATTGATGGTCGTGCTGACAGTGGTTCTCACCGGAAAAGGAATTGCTGCGTTACAGGAAGCCGGTTTCATAAGCGTGACTCCGCTTCCTGATTTTCTGCAGATTTCGATGTTGGGAATTTTCCCTGCGGTTCAGTCTATTTTGGCCCAGATTGTGGCAATGGGAGTCATCGCTATCGGCTATTGGTATAATGCTAGGAAGACTTAATTCTTCGTGATTTTTACTAATTCTTAAACCGATCAAAGACCACAAAATTTGATGATATTACATATCTAACTGCATGAAATATTGGAAATGTTGTTCAAAAGCACTTGATGAACTAACGAGATAATGTATTGGGCGGAACCATGAATGAACGCAGCGGCATAAATGAAAAAACGTCAGGGCTCTTTCGCCTGATGGCGGTTTTGCTCGTTCTGATTATGTCGAGCATGACGGTAGCCGAAGCAGCTGAATGCGCCAGCGAACCACAAAACGCCGAACTGATGTTGATTTCCGACGCCGGACACTCGGATGAAGCCCCTTCGGATAATGACGCCGGTAAACATGGAATCTGTCCGCATGGTCATTGCCATAACGGCAGCGTTACCACAGAACGGTTGCTGGGCTTCGACGGTTCAGTGAATCTGGTAAGTTCCAGCTTCAGCAGCAATGCCGATCAATTTGCGCTGTCTGCGCATTCATCCCGTTTAAAACGACCACCTCGCGTCTGAACTAATTCTGACTTGCGCCAGACTCATGGCGTTATTTCAATTAGTTAAGCGAGGATTTCTCAGAAATGTTGAAGAAAATGGCGCGCCTGCGCCTCTGTGCGGCAATGATATTTGCCGCGAGCCCTGCCACTGCCGCTCTGGCCGAGGATCAGAGTGTTAGTTTAAACGAGGCCTTAGTGCGCGCTGGAGCTGAATCGCCTGCCGTGCAAATTTCCCAAGCAGAGATTGATATCGCGCGCGGAAACCAAAAACAAGCGAGCCTCGGACCAAATCCCGAGGTCTCGGTAGAGGTTGAAAACGTCGCCGGGAGCGGCGTTTTCAAAGGCCTGCGTTCAACCGAATATACAGTTTCTGTTGGGCAAAGATTGGAGCTCGGCGGTAAACGCGGAGCCAGAACACGTGCGGCGCGAGCGCAGACAAGCCTGGCAGAGGTAGAAGCTGCTATCTCTCAGGCCGAATTGGCCAGCTCCGTGCGTTTGGCATATACAGAAGCAGTTGCTGCTCAGAGCCGCCTTGACTTTGCAACGCGCGTCGTCGGTCGCAACCGGGAGCTGTCAAGAATTGCTAGAATCCTCGTTGAAACTGGCCGTGACCCGCCGCTTAGAGCATTGCGCGCTGACGCTGCGCTTGGCGAAGCGGAAGCAGCACTGGAAGCCGCAAGGGCAGAGGAATATTCCGCCAGATTGCTACTTGCATCGCTTTGGGGCTCGCAAACACCACCTCAGGAAGTTGAGCCGGTCTGGCTCAGCGGCGGTGACGTAGAATTTGAGGCCGACCTGTCCCAATCCCTACAGATCAAAGCCGCAGAAGCGAACCGGGACGCTGCCAGTGCCATTGTCACGCGCGAACGCGCAAATGCTGTTCCGGATCTAACGTTAAGCGGCGGCGCCAGACGTTTTGAAGAAAGCGGGGATACTGCGTTCATCGTGGGTGCTTCGATTGCCATACCGTTTGGAAATCGCAACCAGGGCAGCATTCAAGCGGCAGAAGCGAGCGTTCGCGGAGCTGAGGCGCGTCGCGCTTTGCGGTTGGTAGCGATCAACCGGGAATATAATATTGCCAGCAATCAACTGGAAGCAACGCAAAGCCGGGTGGAAACTCTGGAAAGCCAGACACTGCCCCAAGCTGAAGAAGCATCAAGGCTGGCCCAACTGGGATATCAATACGGAAAATTTACCCTGTTGGATGTCCTGGACGCTGCAGCAGCAAGAGACACGGCTGAACTCGGCCTGTTGGAAGCCAAGGTAGCGAGAGCGGAGGCGGTGATTACACTGCTGAGATTGGCGGCCAGATAGATGAGAAAACTGGAAGTAGATCACGTCATAATATTGGCTGGCATCTTCACCATGCTGACTGTTCTAACCGGCCTGTTCATGCTGACTTCGATCGCAATAGCGGTGCCAGATTGCGTCACTACAGAAACCAGTTTTTCCGGTGACAGCGGGCCTCCACAAAACCAGAGTTTGACTGCGGGACGGTCACAAAATTCGAGCAGGGATATATAAAATGAACAACAGAAAATGGATCATAATCGCTGGCCTGGCCATCGCGTTTGCGGTTGTGCTGGGAGTAATTTTCAATGGCTCAACCGGCGGTAGCGCGGAAAATCAGGGCGCTGCCAACACCACAGAAGAAAATCATTCCGAAGAAGAGGGCGTTGTCGAAATGACAGAAGAACAGCTGCGCGCCTCTGAAATCGGAATATTCGATGTGGCTCCAAGTTCGCTTGATGCCGAGATTATTGCGCAGGGTAGTGTTGCACCGTCTCCCCAAGGGCAGGCCATATTGAGTGCAGGCGCTGAAGGCAGGGTCACGAACATCAAAAAGAGGTTGGGAGATGCGGTTCGGCGCGGCGAGACAGTAGCTACCATAGAGAGCCGCGAAGCCGCCGCAATTAGTTCCGAAGTTACATCGGCAGCTTCTCGGGCCGCGCTTGCCCGGTCGCAGCTGAACCGTGAGCAGCGCCTCTTCGATGAGAAAATCACCGCACGGGCAGATCTTGAAACGGCGAGAGCAGAAAATCAACAGGCTGCCGCAGAAGCAAGACGGGCAAGCCAGGCGGCCACTGCGTCAGGTGTCAGCGGACGATTTATTGCTGTGCGCTCACCGATTGGCGGCCGAATAACGTCAAGCCCGGCAATTCTCGGCTCCTATGTCACCGCACAGGATGAGCTTTTCCGTATCGCCAATCCGAACCTTATTCAAATTGAGGCGGCAGTTCCTGCGGAAGATGCGCGCAAGATCAGCACTGGAGCAGCGGCCACGGTCGAAACGCCCGAGGGTGAAATCTCCGCTCGGGTATTGGCGGTTACGCCAGCTGCCGATCCGGAAAACAGAGCGGCCATTGTCGTGCTTGCCCCTGCTTCAGGCGCCAGACTCGTCCCCGGAGAATATGTGCGGGTGCGGATACTTCAGCAGGCGACAAGCGATCAGTCTACGGCATTGATTGTTCCCGCAGAGGCTGTCCAATCCGTCGAAGGACGCAACGTCGTGTTTGTAAAGACCAAATCTGGTTTCCGTGCACGGTCCGTTACGACCGGAGCGAAGAGCGGCGGTAGAATCGAGATTGTCGACGGTCTCAAGTCCGGCGAACAAATCGCCGGTAAAAACGCCTTTCTCCTGAAATCTGAACTTGGCCGCGGCGAAGCAGAACATTGATTAATACATTCCCATTGGAGCAACGGCTATGATTGCACGTCTCGTCGAAATGTCCGTCCGCAATCGGTATCTTACCGTATTGTTTCTTGCTGCAGTCGCGGCACTCGGAGTCTTTAATCTGGTTAATCTGCCAATTGATGCTGTCCCTGACATCACCAATAATCAGGTCCAGATCAACACTGTCGACCCTACTCTCTCACCGCTCGATATTGAACGCTTGGTGACTTATCCGGTTGAAACATCGCTGGCGGGCATTCCGGGACTGCAGACGACCCGATCCATCTCCCGGAACGGCTTTTCGCAGGTTACGGCGATATTCGACGATAGCGCCGACGTCTACTTTGCTCGTCAACAGGTGGCCGAAAGACTGACCACTGTTCGCAATAGCCTGCCGGCCACTGCCGAACCGGCAATGGGACCGGTATCCACAGGGCTTGGCGAGGTTTTGATGTGGACGGTCAGCTACGAGCCATTTGAAAAAGGAAAAGCTGCGGGCGGTTCTGGCTGGCAATCTGATGGTTCATACCTGACTCCCGAAGGTGAACGCTTGAACGATGAAGTCTCAAAGGCGGCGTATCTACGCACGCTTCAAGACTGGGTAATCGGACCGCAATTGCGCAACGTCAAGGGCATCGCTGGTGTTGACTCGATTGGTGGTTACGCCAAACAATTTGTCGTTACCCCCTCGGCGGCTCGGCTTTCTTCCTACGGTATCGGTTTTGACGATCTTTCCGAAGCGCTTGGAAGGGTCAATCTTTCTGTTGGCGCAAACTTCGTTGAACGCGGCGGAGAGGCATTTCTGGTGCGGGCAGACGCACGACTCAAATCGCTGGAAGAAATTGAAAATTCGATCATCGCGACACGCGAAGGCATTCCTGTTCGCGTCCGTGACGTTGCATCCGTCAGCAATGGCGGCGATTTGCGAACCGGCGCGGCAACCGAGAATGGCGAAGAAGTCGTTGTCGGAACCGCATTGATGCTGCTTGGTGAAAACAGCCGTGCGGTTGCCGCTGCAACCGGTGAAAGGCTTGCAGAAATCGTCAAGACAATGCCTCCCAACATAAAATTAGAAGTCGTTCTGGACCGTTCGAAACTGGTCAATGCGACTATCAGCACGGTTGAAAAAAACCTGACCGAGGGAGCTTTGTTGGTTATCGTCGCGCTATTCCTGCTCCTTGGCAATTTCAGGGCAGCGCTGATTACCGCGCTCGTCATTCCCGTTTCCTTTGTGATGATGGCAATCGGCATGAATCGATTTGGCGTTTCGGGAAATCTCATGAGCTTGGGCGCTCTTGATTTCGGCTTGATCGTTGACGGCAGTGTTATCATCGTGGAAAATTTCCTGCGCCGGATGGCAGGCCGGCAACATGAAGAAGGGCGACTTCTATCTCTAGGCGAACGACTGGAAGAAGTGATCGCATCAACAAGAGAAATGATCAGGCCTTCGCTATTTGGCCAGGCGATAATTTTGCTGGTTTTCGTGCCATTGCTCACCTTCCAGGGTGTTGAAGGAAAGACCTTCTCGCCGATGGCCATCACCGTAATGCTTGCGCTCATATCGGCGTTTATTCTCTCACTGACCTTGGTCCCGGCATTATTGGCTCTGCTGATAAGCGGCCGTGTTTCTGAAAAAGAGGTTCGGATGGTGAGCTGGAGCAAAAGCAAATACGAACCGGCATTACGAAAAGCACTGAAATGGCCCGGACGGGCAACCTTGGCAGGCCTTGCCGTATTTGGACTGTCGATCGGTATGTTCGGCTTTCTCGGTAGCGAGTTCATGCCGCAACTCGACGAACAGGATCTGTCCCTTCAATCGATCCGAATACCGTCCACTTCGCTGGATCAATCTGTTTCAATGCAAAAACAGATCGAGCGGGAGATTTCCAAATTTCCACAGGTCCGCTTCATGTATTCAAAAACCGGAACAGCTGAAGTGGCCAGCGATCCCATGCCGGTCAATATTTCCGATGCATTTATCATTTTGCGTCCGAAAGATGAATGGCCCGACCCGTCGCTTTCAAAGACAGAGCTGGTGGAACAGATGGAAGCGAAACTAGCCAATCTCATCGGCCAGAATTACGAGTTCAGTCAGCCCATTGAAATGCGTTTCAATGAGTTGATTGCAGGTGTGCGGGGTGATGTTGCCGTCAAGGTATTTGGCGACGACCTCGAGCAGCTGTCGGCCACTGCCAATCAGCTTGCGACCGTTTTTTCGGGTATTGAAGGTTCTGCGGATGTCCGCGTCGAGCAAACCGAGGGCTTTCCGACATTGGACGTGCAATTCGATAATTCGGCAATTGCAGCCCATGGTCTCACCGTTGATGAAGTGGCCGCAACCGTCAGCGCCGCATTGGGCGGCGCCGAAAGCGGGCTGGTATTTCAGGGCGACCGCAGGTTTGATATTGTTGTGAGGCTACCTGGCGAAGTGCGTAACGATATCGACGCTATCGGAGCGCTACCAGTTATTTTGCCGGAAAATGGTTTCGGGAAAAGGTCGTCGGTTCCACTCCGATCCTTGGCTACCCTGAAAGAAACCGAAGGCCTCAATCAGATCAGCCGGGAAAACGGACAGCGGCGCGTTGTTGTGCAGCTCAATGTTCGAGGCCGCGATGTTGGCTCCTTTGTGAACGAAGCGAAGTCCCAAATTGAGCGCGATGTCGCTCTACCATCAGGAGTCATCCTCGAATGGGGCGGGCAATTTGAAAGCCTGCAGGCCGCTCAGGCAAGAATCAATCTTGTTGTTCCTGTCATAGCGCTGTTGATCTTTGGTCTGCTGGTCATGGCTCTCGGTAACTTCCGTATGGCTGCCGCAGTATTTGTCACAGTCCCTCTGGGAATTGCAGGCGGGATATTCTCGCTAGCAGCAACGGGTCTGCCATTCTCTATCTCGGTTGCTGTGGGCTTTATTGTTCTGGCCGGCGTGGCGGTGCTCAATGGACTTGTGATGATGACCGCCATTCAGGGGCGTCTTGAATCTGGCGTGGAATTGGTTGAGGCCATCTACTCTGGCGCAGTCGAACGCTACAGGTCCATTCTGATGACAGCCATCGTGCCGTCATTGGGCTTCGTTCCGATGGCAATCGCGACTGGCACAGGCGCTGAGGTGCAAAAGCCGTTGGCGATCGTGGTTATCGGCGGTTTGATCACCGCAACGATTTTGACGCTTTTCGTGTTGCCCGCCGTGACACGGTTGATGCTTGAGCGCGAATTTCCCGATTTGAGGCCGCATATCAAGCGATTCACGCCCTCTTTGGACAAATTTCCAATCCTGCAACGTTTCCGTCCAAAGCCAGAATGAGAAGGAGTGCATAATGCAAAAGCCGCAACAAATATCACTCATGCGGATTTATACCGATGAAGCCGCAATGCATGGGGACGAGACAGTTGTTACCACCATTATTGATCGGGCCAGATCTTATGGCCTTCGCGGAGGCACCGTCCTGAAAGGAATATTGGGGTTCTCCTCGTCTTCCATTGTTCATGAACATCACGCGTTCGGAATTGGCGATAATCCACCGGTGGTGATCGAAATAATCGATGCCCGGGCACGACTGGAAGATTTCTACACTCAGCTAGACGATCTGCGGGGGATCGGGCTAGTCAGCCTCGAAAAGGTTGATGTTCTCACGCGAGCGGCAGAACAGAAATGACCGATGAGCACAGCAAGCATTCGGAAAATTCGGATCACTCGCACGGAGGGCTAATCGACAGGCTGCTTGGTGGCCGTGCAGAAATGGTATTTGCAGGCCTTTGCGGTGCAACCCTTCTTGCCGGATGGCTGGGACCAAAAATCAATCTTCTGCCGGCGAATATTGGGTTCTGGTTTTTGGTAGCGGCCTATTTTTTCGGCGGCTATTTTACGATATTGGAAGCCTTCGAAAAAATCAGAAATCGAAAATTTGAAATAGATTTTCTCATGATCGTTGCCGCCGGCGGGGCGGCGTGGCTCGGGGCATGGGCAGAGGGAGCATTTCTATTATTCCTGTTCAGCATCGGCCATGCACTTGAAAATTATGCAATGGCCCGCGCGCGCAATGCCATATCCGCACTGTCTGACCTTGCTCCCGAGGAGGCGGTGGTCCGCAGGGATGGAGAGGAATTGCGATTGCCCGTGGCCGAGTTGGTAATCGGCGATATTGTAATCATCCGCTCCAACGAGCGACTTCCAGCAGACGGTTTTGTTGTCAAAGGGGCGAGCAGCGTCAACCAGGCTCCCATAACCGGTGAGAGCGTCCCGGTCGACAAGCGTCCGGTCGACAATGCTGCAGCGGCGGCCAAAGCAGCCGATAAAGTCAAATCCGAACATAGGGTTTTCGCCGGATCCATAAACGGAAGCGGTAGCCTCGAAGTGCAAGTCACCCGATTGGCGTCGGAAACCACATTGGCCCGGGTTGTCGAAATGGTGAACGATGCGGAGACGCGTCAATCGCCAACGCAGAGCTTCACCAATAAGTTTGAGCGGATTTTTGTGCCGGTTGTCATTCTGCTTGCAATCGCAACTGGATTTTCTTGGTTGGTGATAGACGAGCCAGTCTCCGATAGCATTTACAGGGCGATGGCAGTCCTCGTTGCCGCCAGCCCCTGTGCGCTGGCTATTGCAACACCCAGCGCTGTTTTAAGCGGGATTGCCCGTGCAGCGCGGGGCGGCGTTCTCATAAAGGGCGGCGCGCCTCTCGAGATGCTGGGTAAGCTTGATTCGATCGCTTTTGACAAAACCGGGACCCTTACGATTGGCGAACCGGAGTTAGTCGAAACGGTGCCTTTCGGAGAAATTGGAGCAGACGAACTCATCGCTATTTCTGCCGCTGTCGAAGTGCATAGTGATCACCCTCTGGCGCAAGCTATTGTGCGTGCTGCAGAAAAACGCCTCGGATCATCGGATCTGATCGCTACAAATTTTCAGAGCATAACGGGCAAAGGCGTTACTGCCAAAATCAATGGCGAAAAGGTCTTGATAGGAAAAGCGGGGCTGTTTCTCGACGATGATCAGGATTCGCTTCCTGAAGATGTCGCCCAAAAAGTCACCGAAATGTCTTCACGCGGTCGCACCACCATGATTGTCAGGCGTGGCGGCAAATTTATTGGCGTTCTCGGCCTCATGGATACGCCCCGCGCTGCAGCGTCCGAAGTGATAAACAAGCTCCGGTCTATTGGAATCTCACGGATGATGATGATTTCTGGCGACAATCAGAAAGTCGCCGACGCGATCGCCCTGGAAGTAGGTCTTGACGAAGCCTTTGGTGACCTAATGCCGGATGACAAGGTCGAGAAAATTGCTCAACTGAGCGATCAGGGCGGAGTGGCGATGGTTGGTGATGGTGTGAACGATGCCCCCGCGATGGCAAATGCGACTGTTGGAATAGCCATGGGAGCCGCCGGTTCCGATGTCGCGCTTGAAACGGCAGATATCGCGTTAATGGCAGATGATCTGGCAACATTGCCTTTTGCCGTTGGTCTCAGCAGATCGACAAGTAGCATTATCCGTCAAAATCTTTGGATCAGTCTCGGCGTGGTGGCCGTATTGATCCCGGCAACACTCTTCGGCCTGGGGATCGGCCCCGCTGTCGTGATGCATGAAGGATCGACGCTTGTCGTGGTCATAAATGCCTTGCGGCTGCTGGGATATAAGGAAAGTTAATCGGTGCGGCCATCATGCCGGTCGTGCTCATGGATGGAAGAGCGAGAGCCTGTTGAATATCAGATTTGAGCCGAGTTTAATGCAATCAAGCAGGGTTGACCCAAAACGCAAAAAACGAGTGAAGATATGAGCGTTCGTCTAAAGATATTTCAGCGCGGTTTCGAATTGATACCATCATTCATTCTAGCCGGAATTTTCTTGGTATTCTGGTCGAAGGTGGCGAAAGGTCATTTAGATGCAATAGATAGAACCCTTTTGCTTGCTTTTCGATCGCCGAGAAATTCGGATATACTGATGGGCCCGGACTGGCTGCTCCAATTTGTCCGCAATATCACCTTTTTGGGAGATTCAACCTTCCTGCTTCTGGTCATATTTGCCGTATCATTCTTTCTGATCGCCAAAAAAGCCTATTTCAATGCATTCTTGTTGCCCGCTTTGTCTCTCAGTGGATTTTGGGCAGTATCCTTATTAAAAGATTTTTTCGGCAGGCCGCGACCTGCGATTGTAGAATATCTTTCTGTTCCCAATTCAGCGAGTTTTCCAAGCGGCCATGCCGCGAACTCGACTATCGCCTATATCCTTACCGCACTGGCGCTATTTAAACTCGTGCCAGGCCGATATGCACGTTTTTCCCTGATTTGTGGTGCGCTATTATTGGCTGTCTTGATCGGCACGTCGAGGATTGCCTTGGGCGTCCATTGGCCAAGCGATGTGCTGGGCGGTTGGATTTTTGGGCTCAGTTGGTGCTGTTTGTGGCTATTGAAAAATAGTAGAACAGATGCGCAATACATCTAAAACCACTGCCACGCCAAGCCAACGCGATGAACACTCAATCAATCGCTGACGGGGGACATAATCTATTGCGATTCAACAGGTCCTTTACAAAATTCAGAATATAGGGTAGCCCCCTATGCTATGTCACATACATCGGATGATAAAAAGCTTCTGGCGCGCGTCAGCCGCCTTAAAGGGCAACTAGAAGCCATTGAGCGGGCTTTGGAAAACAAGGCTCCTTGCGGTGAGATACTCAATCTTGTCGCCTCGGTTCGAGGAGCCGTAAATGGGCTTACCGTGGAATTGATTGAGGATCATGTCCGCGAACATGTCTCCAATCCTGAAACGGACACTGATGAAGCGCGCGCTCAAGGCGCGACAGATCTGATCCAGGTTATCCGGACATATTTGAAATGATAACCTCCGAAGCTGCAACTCAAGCCGGACACGAACATGATCACGTATTTTTAGGCCAAAATCACGAACGGAACGAACGCCGGACCTGGTTCGTTATTGCCCTGACCAGCGTGATGATGGTTGTCGAGATTGCAGCCGGGACAATTTACGGTTCGATGGCGCTGGTCGCCGATGGCTGGCATATGTCCACGCACGCCGCTGCGATGCTGATCGCTGCGCTCGCCTATCTATATGCACGCCGCAATGCCAAGAACCCCCGCTTCACATTCGGCACCGGCAAGGTGGGGGACCTTGCAGCTTTCGCCAGCGCAATTGTTCTGGCGTTGGTTGCGCTACTGATAGGATGGGAAAGTGTCGTCAGACTGGCAAATCCGATCCCGATCAGCTTCCCCCAGGCAATCTTCGTGGCCATCATTGGCCTAATTGTGAATCTGGTCAGTGCTTGGTTTCTCCGCGACGATCATGATCATCATCATGGGGACAGCCATCATCACGATCATAGCCACGATCACGACCATCATGCTGAACACCATGGCCGGGACCAAAATCTGCGCGCTGCTTATCTCCATGTGCTGGCTGATGCTCTAACATCGGTATTGGCAATAATTGCGCTGATAGCCGGCAGCATCTACGGATGGATATGGCTTGACCCGCTCATGGGTATCGTCGGTTCGCTTGTCATTGCGCGCTGGTCATGGGGTTTGATGCGCGATACCGGCTCAACGATGCTGGATTACAGAAAAGCGGGCGACCCAGTCTCAGCAAAAATCCGCTCGATCATCGAGGAAGCTGGAGACAAAATCTCCGACCTGCATGTCTGACAACTGGGTCCAGGACACCATGCCGCTATTGTAGCAGTCATTACGGAAAGTGATACAGCCCCCGCTGTTTATCGCGAGAGACTGGCCGAAACCGTGGGGCTTTCTCATATCACCGTGGAAGTGAATCCAGCTTAGACGGCTGGGAAAGCGCATTAAATGGAAAACCTGTTTCTCATTGTAGCTCTTGCTGTGGGCTTGGCGATGGACGCCTTTGCGGTGGCGGTTGCTCAAGGGGCTGCAGGACATAATTCCATGTTTCACGCCACTCGAACGGGAATGGCATTTGGCGTAGCGCAGGGCATCATGCCATTTCTGGGATGGGCCCTTGGAATAGCTTTTGTTTCGGAGATCAGCGCTTATGATCACTGGATTGCTCTCATTCTGCTCAGCGGTTTAGGGTTAAAAATGCTTTGGGAAGCGCTGGGCAGGAACGAAAGAGATGCGGTGTCCAGTCTCTCAGGCTGGGCGCTGGGAACGGCTGCGATAGCAACGAGCATAGACGCCTTTGCTGCCGGCATCATGCTGCCTGCTCTTGGCCTTCCGGTTTTACTGGCCTGTGTTATTATTGGGACAGTTACAGCTTTGCTTTCCAGCTTGGGCGTGATGATCGGCGGAATGGCAAGCTCGCGCATCGGGAGACATGCCGAAGTCGCAGGAGGCGTCATTCTCATTGGCCTGGGAATCAAAATCTTCGTCGAACACTAGCTACCTTGGATAAAGCCAATTGATCTGAGATTATATTTTCAGTGTATCTTGGCTGCGACTGCAAGTTTGATACGCTGAAATTCAGCTTTCAGTATCGAGAACAGATCGCGGGAACGACAACAACTGGACGCATTTCAGACTGGCGGCTTCCAATGTTCGGTTGTGCGAAAGCAGAGGTCATCGGTTTGTTCACTTTAACGACCTCCAACGATTTAATTTCGATCTTCAAAGTTATAGCAGTTTACCTCACAACATCGAGCCAATATCGGAACCAACCGATGGATAGGCGCTCACCATTTTTTTCAGGTCGCTGGTGGTCAAATCAAGCCGCATCGCCAGACTGAAGAAATTGATGATTTCGGCATATTCCGGCCCCAGCAAATGCGCGCCCAATATCTTGTCGGTTTCATCGTCGATGATGACTTTGGTTGCAGCGCAGGTCTCCCCCACCCGAAGATTGGAATACCAGCCGCTTGTATCGTTTGTCGCGATGCGCAGCTTGTAACCGGCCGCTTTTGCTTCTTCTTCCAGCATGCCCACGCGCGCCAGTTCGGGTATCGTAAATACCACTGTGGGAACGCCTTTATAGTCCGGTTTGGCATGATTGCCTTTCAGCATATTTGACGCAGCCACCTTGCCTTCAAACACGGCCACCGGCGTGAGCGGTGCACCTTTGGTGTCCGCCGCATCACCCGCTGCATAAATTGACGGATTGGAGATGCTTTGCAGAAATTCATTCACTTTGACGCCGTGGGCGCTGGAATCGACGCCCGCCTTGTCCAGATCGAGATAGTCGATCGCAGGAACGCGCCCCGCGCCATGCACGATCAGATCAACCGAATATTTTTGCGTGTTGCCGTCGACATCAAGGGTAGCCGAATAGCCGCTACCTTCTTGGGCGATGGAGACGAGACTGGTCTTCTGAACCACCTCGATTCCTGCCTCTTTGCTTCGCTCCAGCAATTTATCGACAAGATCGGGATCAAATCCCTTGAGCGCACGCTCGCCGCGATCAATGATCTGAATGTCGCTGCCCGCGCGCGCCGCGATATGAGCGAACTCGAAGGAGATGAACCCGCCACCGACAAACAAGATCTTTTTCGGGAGGCTCTCCAGTTCCAGAAACTCTGTGCTATCAATGAGATACTGCGCCCCAGGCAAATCAATTTTTCGGGGCTTTGCACCTGTAGCAATCAGCACCTTCTTCGCTTCCAGCAGCGTATTACCGCTAATCTCGATTTTATTTTTGCCGATAAATTTTGCGCTGCCGTGCAACGTGGTGACACCGTTCACATCGAGTCCAGATTCTATTTTTGGCGGCATTTTTTCCGTGAATGTCCGCTTGAACGCCATCAGGTCCGACCAGTTGATAGCCAGGCTGCCGGGCTCTATGCCCTTGCCCTTCATCAAGGAAGCAGCGTCGAATATTTCGGCGCCGCGCCTCAACATCTTTTTGGGGTCGCATCCTCTAAGGGCACATGTGCCGCCATAGGGTAGCTCGTCCACGACTGCGACTGACCAGCCAGCTGACGCACATTTGTTAGCCGCGGTGACGGCCGCCATGCCGACGCCCAGAACAACAAGATCGAATTTTTGTGTTTCCATTTGAATCCCTCAATCTCAGCAACAGGACGCGATTGCGCCAGATGCCTGAGCCTCCTGAATGGGCGGACACGGAACGGTGCCAAAGGAGCAGTAGACACAGCAATCGCCCGCATTGGGTCGCAAAACAATCTTGCACCCCTTGCAGTCATAGAAGAACTGACAGGCATCGGTCGGCATGGTCTCGGTTTCCTGATGCCCGCAATCAGGGCAGGTCAATCTGGATTGAGGCTGCATCAGCGATCCGCTCCATCAGCCACTATGCTGGCTGGATAACCGGCGTTGGTCGATGCAGAAGCAATTGCGGATGCATTTGCCAGTTTGGGATCAAAGGTCACTGTTGCGGTTTTTGCCTGAAAATCGACATCGACAGAAGACACGCCGCTGACCTTGCCCATCGCCTTCTTGACTGTAATCGGACAGGCGGCGCAGGTCATTTTTTCGATATCGAATGTTTCAGTTTTTGGGGCATTCTGAGATGCCGCTTCTGCAACGGCTTGAGCACCGGACGTCGGCAACAATGCCACCGCTCCCAGTCCGCCTGCTCCAAGAGCGACAACGACTGTAAAAATGATGTAAGCAGGTTTCATAATCTTTCTCCTAATAAAAATACGGTGCCCACCAATCGATTGTGATGGATAGAGCGATGAGCAATGTTCCCACCCAGAGAGCGGTTTTCGTGACGATGGTGGATTGTGGTCGGGCACAATATGAGCCTTCTTCACAGGCAGGTTTTGTCCGAAAATAGACATGCCAAAAACCCGCAGCCAGAAACCCGAGGGTCACTGACACAAAATACCACTTATAGGGTTCGAGCGCAGTTAGATTTCCGATCCACGCTCCGCTAACTCCAAGTGTTACAAGGACGAGTGGTGCGATGCAGCAGGACGATGCCAATATAGCCCCGGAGATGCCGCCAACAGCCCACCAACTGCGTTTGTCCGGTGATGGAGCAGGCATTTCTGTCTGGATAGTCCCTGGCAAAATATACTCTTTCATTGCGATTGATCTTCGATGGAGACGACTATACTCTCTGTAGTAACTACAGGAACAAGGACTTTTTATGCAACCATCTGTCAAGCGCGGAAAACTGGCGAAAATCGCCGGATGTAACATCGAAACGATAAGGTATTACGAGAATATCGAGCTGTTACGCGCCGTAGATCGCACGAGCAGTGGTCACCGGGTCTATTCGTCCGATGATCAGGCGCGGTTACGCTTCATTCTGCGCGCACGGGAACTCGGTTTTTCAATTGCAGAGCTGAGAGGCCTGCTCGGCCTGGTCGATTCCAACGAATATACGTGCGGCGAAGTGCTGGCCGTAACCAACAATCACATTACCACTATTCAACAGAAAATATCCGACCTGAAACGTTTGGAGCAAACATTGTCGGACATGGCGCAGAAATGCGATGGCGGAGAAGTCCCGGACTGCGCCATCGTTGATGCAATGTTTCACTGAATATGGCTCGGCCTTAGGCCCGCTATCGGGTTATGGCAGCCCAGACGCTAATGTCTTCAAATGGGCGCGTATCGGACCGACTGCTATTGGGCCGTTGGCGATATGGCGGCTTCCAATGTTCAGTTGAGTGGAAGCAGGCACCGCTTGCTAGTCTACGGTTAGCATCTCCAACCATATAGTTTCAATCTTCGCAACTACAGCAGCTCAACTCTCAATATTGATCCAACATCAGAACTAACAGACGGGCATCAGAAAAAAATGGCTTTATAGATAACTACTCGGACGTTTGTAATGATGTGAGCATTAGCGTTAGTCGGCGGGATTTAGCTCGCCTTCAAATTTTGGGACGGCGCGCGCCGAGGCTTCTGCATCTGTCGTTGCCTTGCCATTTTGATTGATATCGTTGATCAACCATTCCATTTCTTTGATTTCTCTCCGTTGGGCTCTGATAATTCCATCGGCTAGCTCGCGCACTCTTTTATCTTCAATATTGGCGCGCTCACTTGTCAGTATGGCAATGCTATGATGAGGTATCATCGCCTTTTGCCACGCCTGATCGGAAACCGTATCCTGCGATCGGACAAGAAACAAGGAGCCGGCAAATATGAGAACTGCGCCGCCCAATATCATCGCATTCTTGCGCTTATCATCATACATGCCAAGCATAAATAACAACATGATAATCGCCATCGCAGCGCCCATGTAGATTGCCATCCATGTGCGTGTCTCACTAAAATATACGTGGTCGAATGCATAGGTGTTGAGATACATCAGCCCGAACATCGCAAGCGTTGAAGTCAGTATCATGACGATGAAACGTGTGTATTTACCCATGTTTTCCTCTCCCTATTTTTATCAGGCGCAAGTGTTTTTAATACGGCCAGACTACGCGTGAGTAGTGTGAAGGTTCCGGCCCTTACGACTTCGCCGAAACGGCCATCGCTTAATGATGAGTAACAATCCAGAAAGAGCCATAGTCAGGCCGCCCAATGCAAAAATGACGAGCCACCAGCTGTTGAAATTCTCATGGTTTTTCCAGTCCATGATATGCAGACCCCAGAAGAAATCATAAACACGCCAAGTTGTGCTACGCACCGCTGCAATCTCGCCAGTCGATAGCGGAATATAGACAGAAACGTCATCCTCGGTATCAACTCGCCAAGCAGGAAGCGCGCCTCGATATTCTGTGGAGCCGGTCACAACCTTTTCGACGGCCGCAATATTGGGGCGACCGGTTATCCAAGCGCGAGACGTTATTAACCCGGCTTCTTTTGACGTTATTTGGCTACGTTTGATGCCCGTTTTGGCATCGTAAAGGAATGTCTCGCCTCGCCCATTTTCAAGTTCAGCAACAGGCCTGCCTAAGACACTACGGTATCGCAAGGAAACCACGTTCCCCGATATTTCGCGACCCAAATTTTCAGGTGTCACTAGCCCAACAAGGCTATTGAGTTGTTCAGGCTCTCGCGCGACAAGATGTTCGCTGCGGACCGTCTCGATTGGCACAACGCTCATAATAACGCCGCTTGCAAACCAGAGCAGCAACTGTGCACCGATAAAGAGCGCGAGCCATTTATGAATTTTACTCGCCCGTATATGGGTCTTTTGTGTCACGCTATCTCCTCCCAAAAAGGCATCGGTTTTATTGCTGTCTTGCCATGCTATTTCTTGGGCGTGCGGGAAGATGAGTGATATTGAGCAATTTTCCAGCTTTCGTCTCGTTTCACGAGAACCGCAGTGGCAACGCCTTGCCTTTCGATAATCCGGCCATCCTTTAGCACTATCGTATATGTATAGGTTTCCCAGGCGATTGCTGTTTCACCTATGACAGATATATCGATAGTCTCATTGTTGAATGTAAAGCTCTCAAACTCTTTGAGTTCAGGACTGAGATGATGGGCAAGATAATTGCTAAAGCTGCCCTCCGCTTTTCCATTTTCAAATACCAGCGCGTCATCCGTGAATAGGCGGGGCATATTGGTATCATCGAGACTTTCTATGCCGCTTCGATATGCTTCGAGCGTGCTTTCAGGTGTCCCCATCATAGATGCAGATTCTGCGTCTTTATCGTGCGCCACAGCTTGATAAGAAATTGTAGAAAGCGTCAAAATTAGCGCCAAACCAATATATTCCATACTCCCCCCCCCTAAAAATATTAGAACCAGAATCTAATCCCGATAACATAATTGGTGACGCTGGGATCTTCTCCGCCCGCCCGCGCGTATCTGGCGCTTTGCCCAACTTTCCATTCCTGTTCGATGCCGATATAGGGCGCAAACTCGCGGGCAAATTCATATCGTAAGCGTATTCCCAGTTCAGCAGCATCGATCCCCGCGCCAATCCCCAATTCAGGAACATCCTGCGCCGCAAGATTGAGTTCTGCGCGGGGTTGCAGGATCAGTCGCTGCGTTATGCGCTGGTCATATTCAGCCTCGAAGCGCGCAGTCAAATCGCCCCGGTCAGACAAAAATGCTGCCCCATCGATTTCGAACAGGTAAGGCGCAAGACCCTGTATTCCAATAACTGCATAGGTCCGGTCGCGCGGCGCAAAATCCTGCCTCACGCCCGCTTGCAAATCGAAAAATGGTGCAATGGCATGGCTCCATAGCGCCTGCACCTCTGCGCTTTCTATCTTTTCGCCGAAATTGCCTTCGCCTTCGCTCTTGAACCAGAATTTGTCGATATCGCCGCCATAATAGCCCTGACCGTCCCACAAGTAGCCGTTCTTGCCATCTCGCACACGATATTCAGCGCGATCAGCCATCACCCAAAGCGTTTTCATGCCGCCATTTTCCGCCGCCAGCTGCTTCCTGGAGCCGCTCATAGCGTCAGCTCCCCATATCGCATCGGCAGCACGCGCAGGCCCTCTACCAGCTTCGGGAGGAGGTGTTTCGTCAGCCATGGGCGCCGTCATATCGGCCATGTCATTACCTGGCATATCCATAGCTTCATGATCCATCTGGCCATGATCCATTGTCGAATGATCCATATCCGCCATCGCTGGCTGCTCGTCCATTTGACTATGATCCATGCTACCATGGTCCATCACCATTGGCGCTTCGGTGGGGACCGTGTTGGGAGGGCCGGGCTGAATTTTTGCAGGCTTGGCTTTTGGCGCAGCCTTGGCTTGTGGTTTGGCAAGCGCGGGCTTCGGCGCAACAGACGCAGGCTTGGGTTTTAGCGTTGGCTTTGGTTCGGGCTTTGCTTTTGGCGCGGGCATTGTCATCCCTGGCATGCTCATGTCATGGCCTTGATGTTGCGCCATTGCAGGTGCGGATACACCGACCGCGAGAATGATTATCAGCGATTTCATGCGTCCGCTCCCGATTGTGAGGCAACCGTGACAATCTGGAACATCCCTGCGTGCATGTGATAAAGCAAATGACAGTGAAACGCCCAGTCGCCCGGTTCATCGGCGGTCAGGTCAAAACTGGCGCTGCCGCCCGGTTGAACAATCACGGTATGCTTGAGCGGTTGGTTCTTTTGACCATTGACCAGTTCAAAGAAATGTCCGTGCAGATGGATCGGGTGCGCCATCATCGTGTCGTTGACGAGTTTCACCCGAACGCGCTCATTATAGGCGAAGCGGATTGGTTCATCGGAGACGGCTGAGAATTTCTGGCCGTCGAACGACCACATATAGCGTTCCATGCTGCCGGTTAGATGGATTTCCATGTTGCGCGAGGCCTTGCGGTGGTCCGTGCTCGGGATCAGAGCCGCGAGCTGCTTGTAATTGAGGACACGGTGATCGACTTTGTCGAGTCCGATTCCGGGATCGCCCATGCGGTCCGCCGCATTCATTGAAACCATGTCTAGGCCAGGACCGACTTTTACATCGGACGGCAGCATCGACGTGTCGCGCATTTTCATACCGCTCATGTCCACACCGGCCATGCCATCACCGCCGCTCATATCCATCCCGGGCATATCCATCTTGGCCATCTCATCAGCGCTCATCTTGCTGTGATCCATTTGCGAATGGTCCATGCCGCTTGCTGGCGCACCACCCGATGCTCCATGATCCATGCCCGCCATCCCCATGTCAGCCATCGTCAGTATTGGCGGATCGCGCAGGGCCGGGACTTCGGCGCGCATTCCTGCACGGGGAACCAAGGTAGCAACGCCCATGCCCGAGCGGTCCATAGATTCTGCTACGAAGGTGAAGGCCTTGTCCGCGGTTGGCTGGACAACGACGTCATAGGTTTCTGCAACCCCGATCTGTAATTCATCGGTTTCTACTGGCATGACATTTTGGCCATCGGCCTGCACCACCGTCATCGGCAGGCCTGGGATCCGCAGATTAAAGAAGGTCATTGCGCTGCCATTGATAATCCTAAGCCGCACCCTTTCTCCAGGGTTGAAAAGCAGTTCTAGATTATCGGCAGGGCCGTGCCCGTTGATAAGATAAGTATAAGTTGCCGCCGACACATCAAGTATGTCGGTGGGTGACATCCGCATTTTGCCCCACATTCGGCGTTCTTTGCCGCTCAATTTGCGATCATCAGTGGCAGTGGTTTTCTGATAGTCAAAATAGCCATCAGCATGTTTCAGCTTCTTCATGATGACATGTGGGTGCATCGGCGTAAATTCGCTGAGAAGGATGATATATTCGCGATCAAAAGCTACCGGGTCTGACCCTGCAGGATCGACGATGATTGGGCCATAATGCCCCATCTGTTCCTGCAGCCCCGAATGGCTGTGCCACCAATAGGTGCCGCTCTGGCGCACCTTGAAGGGCGCTGTGAAGGTCTCGCCGGGCTTGATACCGGGAAAGGACACGCCCGGAACACCATCAAACTGGAAGGGAAGCAATATGCCGTGCCAGTGAATTGAGCTATCCTCATCGAGGTTGTTGGTAACATTCAGTCGGACATCCTGCCCCTCGCGTAACCTTACCAGCGGCCCCGGCACGGTGCCGTTCACCGCGATTGCATGACCGCTGCGTCCGCCCGTTGAAAATTGACCGCGTCCGATGGCAAGATCAATGCTTGAGCCTGAAACTTCGTCAATGCCCTTACGCACCGAACCTGCCATTGCTCCGCGTGCCCAAGCAGGCATGGAAGAGGAAAATCCGACCGCGCCGCCAGCAAGCAGAGCAGATGAAAGGAAGCGGCGACGGGGAAGAGAAAGCATATGTGATCCTGATTACTAAACCGATATGCTTCTCAATACGGAGGAGACTCCTTCACCCCTCAAATTTTTCAGAAATTTCTCGCAGGCGATTGCGGGCACGGTAAATTCGCGTTTCGACGGCTTTCTCAGATATTCCGAGAATATGCGCCGCCTCGGCTTGGCTATTCTCGCCAAAAGTGACCAGAACAAACGGCTCACGCAATGTCGCTGGCAAGCGAGTGATCTCTTTTTGCATGACTTCAAGCGCCTGACGCGCCTGCAATTCTGCACTTGGGTCAGGTGCATCGTCAGCTACTATCATGCCAGCTTCATTGTCGCTGTGAAATTCAAAAAACTGCCTGATCCGACGTTTACGCAAAAGATCGCGGCATTTATTGACTGTAATCCGGGTGAGCCACGGAGAAATGGGTCGCGACAAATCAAAGCTGGCGAGCTTGAACCAAGCAGCTGCCAGCGCCTCCTGAACGGCATCTTCGGCATCTGAACTGTTGCCCATCATTCTCAGGGCGATATTTTGCAGCCGGGGCGCTTGCTGGTTCATCACACGGTTGAATGCAGTTTTGCTACCTTTTGCAGCCTCTGCGATGAGCGCATTTTCCGGAACTTGCGCGTCAGACTGCGACTTTTGCACTTAATACCCTGCGGTCAGCGAGTTTGATACCCGCTCGTCAAACGCCCTTTGCTGGTCGGGATTTAACAAAGCGCGCATCTTGAAGAGATGTTCGACAGTGACTTTTTGTAACAATCCCATTTGAACATGCACCGCTTCAATCGCGGTAGAAACCTTGGGGCCGTATTGATGTTCTTCTTCGATGGCAGCGGCAAGATCGGCATTGGCCGATCGCAGCGCGAGGTCCAGTGCCTGCCGCCTGATCCCGAAATCACTTTCCAGCTCTGCAAGCTGCTTCTCTTGTGCCTTATCAAGATCAAGCTCTTCGTGAACGAAGCTGTGGACCCCAACATTTTGGTCGTCGCTTTGGCTCCAGTGTTTGGCACCGAGGGAACCGATCCAGCCTGCGCCAAGCGCCAGCAGGACGAGAAGGATAATTTGTATTGGTCCGAATTTCATATGCTCATCACCGTCACTGTGAAACGTGAAGAAGGTTGGCGGGCGAGTAATCCGCACCGCCAATCAAAGGGCTGGTTTGGTTCATCGCCAGCGCAGGCTGATCGGCCGTTCCAAACCCAGCGCCCAGCGCGGTCACGAACATCAGCGCCGCCAGTAGACTTTTCTGGCGCGAAAGCCGGCTGCTATTCATTTCGCCGACACGGAGCCAGACATCATTGTGGAAACCATCATCGCTTGCCAGCGCCTCGGTTGATTGATCGGCCCGCAAGCTTGCAAGCATCGCATCAAGTTTAGTGTCAGATAGCGGCATTGATATTATCCCATTTCGTCGTTTCTGTTCTTTATACGCATGCTGGACAGCTTTGCCCTCGAAATTATTTTTGAGGGGTGGCCATTATCGCTGCGTATTATTGGTTAGCGGTCATCAAGGACACGGCAATGCGCGACCTCAAATTTTTTACAGGAAGGGCTGAGATGCCAATTAAGAAGTTTCGCAAATTTATGATGTGCATTGCAATTGGTCTCAGTTCGCTCAGCGTTCCTGCTCTTGCGCACGGCGATCCGACCGAGATGGGCGCTGGTCCGGGAACTGGCGCAGACCATCATGAAAAAGCTAACGGAGCCGGTGAAGCTGCGCAGAACGCCGATATGCAGGATATGATGGATGATGGCACGATGCCGATGATACCCGATGGATCAGCCCCCGTGGCGCCGGAAGGCAACCACTTAGAAGGTATGGGTGACGGCCATGGAGGCATGATGGATCATAGCGAAGCGGCAGATAATAGTAATAAGAGCTTTGGTGAGCGCCTGTTCATCTGGCTGGGCAAACTTCATACGGTTGTCATCCATTTTCCAATTGCCATGATTGTTGCCGCGTTTGCAGCCGAAGCGTTTGGTGTTGCGCGCGGTAAGCCTGACTGGCGTTCGGCAGCGCGAATTATGCTCGTCATTGGTGCCCTGGGCGCAGTAGCCGCAGCGTTTTTTGGCTGGTTTGCTGGTGGTTTCTATCTTTATGACCGCAACCTGATCCTCACCACGCATCGCTATCTAGGAATGACCGTCGCAATCGGATCGGTGCTGTTGGCATGGGCCGGGCTACGCCGTTTTCACCACAATCGCAGCGAAGAAATACTGTTCGCCGTCTTGCTGGGCCTATTGACGATCGGCGTGCTGATTCAAGCGTTTCTGGGCGGCACATTCATGCATGGCGGCATGAATCATATGAATTTCTAAACACGCCAAGCTCCAAATCGAGCAGATGGCTCGTTATTACCCGAAGGAAAGATAGATGTTCAATCACATCCGCAAACTGAAGAAAAACCCGCTTTTGGCATCGGTGCTCTTTGGCTTGCTCGCTGCCTGCACCAGCGCCGCTCAAGCTGCCCCGCTTGTGATGTTCCGCGACCCGGGCTGCGGCTGCTGCGAAAAATGGGCCGAGCATATTGAAACGAATATGAAACAGGATGTGGAAACACGGAACAGCCTAAATATGAGCGCTGTCAAAGACGCGAACGCAGTGCCGGAAACGTTGCGATCCTGTCATACCATGATTGTTGAGGGATATGTTATCGAAGGGCATGTGCCCGCCGATGCTATTGCCAAATTACTGCGGGAAAAACCTACTGGAGTGAAGGGCCTTGCCGTCGCTGGAATGCCGGTCGGCTCGCCTGGAATGGAATATCAAAACCAAACCCAGCCTTATCAAGTTATAGCGTTTGGCGACAGCGGCCAACGCGTTTTCGCTAGTTACAATTGAAATTTAAACCAAGAAAGGAAATATCATGAAAAAGCTTACACTATTTTTGGGAGCCATGGCTCTGACGTCTGGCGGGGCGGTATTGGCTCATGACCATACGGCACCGAAAGCCGGCGCGCCTGCGATGCAGAAATGCGAAATGATGAAAGACGGTATGAAAATGCCGGGCATGATGATGAAGGGTGCCGATGGCAAAATGTCCTGCCAGATGATGGATCACTCGAAGATGGACCACAGCAAAATGGATCACTCTAAAATGTCAGCCCCGGATGCGAGTGACAAAGCGCAACCAGCTATGGATCCGAAGATGGACCATTCGAAGATGGATCATAGCATGATGGAGCCCAAAAAAGACGCGCCTGAATAAGAGAATAGTCTGGCTCGGAGCTCCGCTTTACGATTCTTCGGGCCAGACTATTTCCCCATCTTGCCGAACAGGTTCACCAATTCCGCAACTTTCTCTTTCTGGTCAGCTTTGCTGCCCGAGGTCAAAGCTTCCTCGACGCAATGATTGGTATGGATTTCCAGAATTTTCATTTTGGTAGAGCGCAGGGCGGCTTCCATCGCGGAGAATTGCTGGAGGATATCGATACAATAGCGATCATCTTCCATCATTTTAGCTATTCCGCGCGCCTGACCCTCGATCTTTCGCATGCGCACGATTTCTTTGGTGAATTTGTCTGTCATGATGCCCTTATGCCAAATTTTGGAGCGTGATCAATCTAAAGAAGCGGCGGCATCAACCTTGACACTTCGCCGCCTTACTACTATACCCCCCTATAGTATATTTTGTTAATGATCAAGAGGAGCTAGAAATGACGCATGTTTCAAACCGCAAACAAATCCTCATATGGGGCTGGACCCTGAGCCTGTTTTTGCTTTTCAGCTACCTCATCTGCATTGGCTTTGGTCTTTTAGCGCCGCAGTCAATGCATATGCATGAGTCTTGGGCGCCGTTGCTGCCCGGATTTGAGTGGCTGACTTTGCAAGGTTTTCTTGCAGGCGCGGTCGGTAGCTTTCTCTATGGATGGTATATTGCATTGTTGGTTATCCCGCTGCGCGCGTGGATAGGCCGCAAGGTTGCAGGTGCTGATCATGTCTGAGAATGATAGTGAGACCGCCAAATCGTGCTGCTGCAAAGACAAAGAGACTGCTGTAGGGACTGTAAAAGACCCCGTATGCGGTATGGATGTTGATCCGAGCAAGAGCGAGCATCATGCGCATCATGCGGCTCGGGATTATCATTTCTGTTCAGCCGGATGCAAAACCAAATTTATCGCCGACCCAGCGCATTACCTCACTGGAAAGCACCGCGAAGTATCAGAAAATGTTCCAGCGGGCACGATCTACACCTGCCCGATGCATCCAGAAATTAGGCAAGAAGGACCGGGTTCCTGTCCGATCTGTGGGATGGCACTTGAACCCGAGACCTTTAGTCTCGATACTGGCCCCGATCCCGAATATCTCGATATGCGCAAGCGCTTCTGGGTCAGTGCGTTGTTTTCCATCCCGCTTTTTATTTACGCGATGGGCGACCTTATTCCGGGCAGGCCGTTTGAAGGTTTATTTGAGCCGGGAGTATCGCAATGGTTGCAGCTTTTGCTGGCATCGCCAGTAGTTCTGTGGGGCGCGTGGCCGTTCTTTGTGCGCGGCGTGAATTCGCTTAAAACCATGAACCTCAATATGTTCACGCTGATTGGTCTAGGCGTGGCAGTTGCCTATGGCTTCAGTCTGGTTGCGACGCTGTTTCCTAGCATTTTCCCGGCAGCATTCCGCGGCCATGATGGGGGCGTGGCTGTCTATTACGAAGCAGCGGCTGTCATCACGACCCTGGTGTTATTGGGGCAAGTGTTGGAACTGAAAGCGCGCGGACAGACATCAAGTGCGTTGCGCGCGTTGCTTGAACTGGCACCGCCAGTTGCGCTGCGCGTTGGCGCGGATGGCTCGGAAGAGGAAATATCTCTCGACCTGGTGCAGAGCGGCGACAGCTTGCGCGTCCGTCCGGGCGATAAAGTTCCCGTTGATGGCACCATTGCCAAGGGGTCCAGCACGATTGATCAATCAATGATTACGGGGGAACCAATACCGGTTGCGAAAGCTGAAGGTGATGTTGTCACCGGCGGCACGGTCAACCAGACTGGCAGCTTTATCATGACCGCCGAACGCGTTGGTAAGGATACGCTTCTCGCCAAGATCGTCCAGATGGTCGCCGAAGCACAGCGCAGCCGTGCTCCTATCCAGAAACTGGCTGATACGGTTGCTGGCCTGTTTGTGCCCGCGGTGGTTCTGATCGCTATTGCCACTTTCATTATATGGTCCATTTGGGGGCCAGAACCGGCGCTGGCCTATGGCTTAGTCAACGCGGTCGCGGTCCTTATCATCGCTTGTCCTTGTGCGCTTGGCCTTGCCACGCCGATGTCGATCATGGTTGGCACCGGCAAGGGCGCGCAAAACGGTATTTTGATCAAAAATGCCGAGGCGCTCGAAACTCTCGAGAAGATTGACACAATCGTGGTCGATAAAACCGGCACGCTCACCGAGGGCAAGCCTAAACTGGTTTCGGTCGAACCGGAAAAGGGTTTTGACAGCGACGAAATGCTTGCGCTTGTGGCCGCAATCGAAATGGCGAGTGAACATCCGCTGGCAGCCGCAATTGTAACCGGCGCAAAGGAAAAGGGGCTTTCGTTTGATGCGGCAACCGATTTTCAGTCGGTGACCGGCGAAGGGGTTGAAGCCAGCGCACGCGGTAAGCGCGTCGCCATCGGCAATGAAAAAATGATGGACCGGCTCGGTGCCGAGAGCGCGGACCTGATTGCCAAGGCGCAGGACGGCCGATCACAAGGGCAAACCGTTATGTTTGTGGCCGTCGATGGCAAACCGGCGGGTCTTATCGGTGTCGCCGATCCGATCAAACCGACCACGGCAGAAGCGATCAAAGCGCTGCACAAAGCCAATATCCGCGTGGTCATGTTAACCGGAGATGCCGAAGCCACCGCGCAAGCCGTTGGCAAGATGATAGGGATCGATGAAATCCACGCCAATGTGTCACCCGAAGACAAACACCGGGTCATCAGCGAGCTTCAAGCGGCGGGTAAAATAGTCGCAATGGCAGGAGACGGCATCAATGACGCTCCCGCTCTCGCCAAGGCCGATGTGGGAATTGCGATGGGCACTGGCACCGATGTGGCGATGGAAAGCGCGGGTATCACGCTGGTCAAGGGTGATTTGGGTGGCATAGCCAAGGCACGCCACCTCAGTCAGCTAACAATGGGTAATATCCGACAGAACTTGTTCTTTGCGTTTATCTATAACGGGCTTGGTGTGCCGGTTGCGGCAGGCATTCTCTATCCGTGGTTCGGCATCTTACTCAGCCCGATGATCGCGGCGGCGGCGATGAGCCTATCGTCTGTTTCGGTAATCGCTAACGCCTTGCGCTTGCGCCGCAAAGCGCTGGCTCAGTAATATTACCTATGAGCGTAGAAGGGATGGCCTGTTATTGTCAGTTGGTAACTGGTTGCAAGATGTCTCCGATTTTCGGGGCGGCTGGTTTTCAATCAGGAGAGCGAAATGAAGTTCGATGCCATTAAGCTTGGTTTAGCCACTGCAATTATCTTCGGAGTTGCGTGGATATTATGCAGTCTTTTTGTCATCTTGGCCCCTGGCGGTATGATGCAAATGAGCGGTCATATGGTCCACTCGAATTTTGAGGGTATGGGCTGGTCATTGCATTGGACAGGCTTTTTTGTCGGGCTTGTCACGTGGAGTGTTTTCTCCGGGCTATTCGTCTGGGCGATTACCGCTACCTATAAT
Source organism: Parasphingorhabdus flavimaris (assembly GCF_013371215.1). Taxonomy (GTDB): domain Bacteria; phylum Pseudomonadota; class Alphaproteobacteria; order Sphingomonadales; family Sphingomonadaceae; genus Parasphingorhabdus; species Parasphingorhabdus flavimaris. The sequence goes on along the minus strand of NZ_JABWMH010000003.1, from coordinate 317,149 downwards.
CGCTTGCTTGCTTAGCGACGACGGATCGAGGTGCCAATCATGCGAGATGTCGCCTGTAATCCAAACCATAATACATGATCAAACGCGCTGATTGACGAGCAGAAGTTCGAGCGAATAATTCCTCTGACCCCAGTATTTACTGGTGAAAATATAATGTCGCGCCGCCGATTTCGTCCTCCATGAGGGCAACTACACAAAAAGGAAATTATACATGAGAACTCCCTACCTTGCCACCGTCGCTGTTTTCACCATGCTGACCGGCTGTGCGGCCTACGCAGCGCCCCCGGAACCGAAGCCCGCCATGCAGAGTCATGCCATGCCGATGGGCGATCATTCCGCGCATCAACAGATGATGGAGCGAGCCCAGAACGCCAAGACGCCTGCAGAGCGAGAAAAGCTCATGACCGAAAACATGGCCATGATGAAAGCCCATATGGCGTCTATGAAGGCCAAGATGGCCGAAGGCGGTATGATGGCACAGGGAAAGAAGCCAATGGCGATGGACCCGGCACATAAAGAAAAAATGAAGGCCAAGATCGCCGAGGGTGGCATGATGAAGATGGACCCAGCACATATGGAGAAAATGAAGCAGCATATGGGTATGATGCATGAGATGATGGAAAGCCTGATGATGCAGCAGGAACTGATGATGCCGCCAAAAAAATAGCGCAAAGGACCGCGGTCAATTAAGCGGGAAGAAGCCAAGCTAGTGAACAAGCCGGGTTCTTCCCACTTTCTATGCACTATTCCCGCATTGAATAGTTTGCCGCCGAGCTTCCCGTTGCACATTGGTAATAGCGGCTGGTGGTTATCAGCCTTTCAGAAAGACAGTCGCAATGCCAACCGCTCAAATTGACCATTTTTCAGATATACTTTGCGTATGGGCCTATGCCTCCCAGAGCAATTTTGATCGGCTTACAGCAGAGTTTGGTGATCGGATAACTATCAACATCCATTTCTGCTCTGTATTCCCGGATACATGGACAAAAATCGCGTCTCAATGGACAGACCGGGGCGGTTTTGATGGTTATGCGAACCATGTCCAAGGCATCGCCGGGAAATTCGAGAATTTGCCGATTCACAGCGATACCTGGGCAAAGACACGGCCGCGCTCATCGGCGAGCCCACATCTGTTCATCAAGGCGGTGGAATTGATCGAGCAAGAGGGCTTCATATCCAAAGCCCCTGTTGCTGAACGACCATCCATCCTCGCCGCGCGGGAACTGCGCTCTGCCTTTTTTACAAGAGCAGAGGATGTCTCGGATTGGGATGTGCAACGAGAAATAGCAGGGCTCTTGCATGTCGATTTTGACAATATATTGAATAAATTCAAAACCGGTGAAGCCATTGCAAAGCTCACAAAGGATTATGACCTTGCTCAGCTACACGGGATCGAGGGCAGTCCAACATATGTGATCAACGAAGGCCGCCAGAAGCTGTTCGGAAATGTCAGTTACGGTGTGATTGCAGCAAATGTGAACGAAATGTTGGCCAGTCAAGGTGTGGATGCAGCGAGCCTGTGCTGATGAACCGCACGAGGTTGGCGTAGGTCCGCGAACAACAAGGTTCTGTAAGGTAATAGGTTATTCCGGTTATTCGCCTAGAAAGGGCATTGTCAATGTGGCTTCAGTATCGCGAAAGTGGGCAATTCACATTACCGTGGGACAGTGGCGCAAAGACTTGCCTCACCGCCATCATCTCGGTCAAAGATTGGGTTGACGGGGATCGGAAAACACCGGACACTCGGTTCGTGTTTAAACAGCTCTTTCTATTCGTTCTTCTTGGACTTGCCTTAGCTGGACAGGGAATCGCCAGTCCGATGTCCTGCCTATCCCTAGCGAAAAGCGATGCTGGTAGTGTGGAAATGTCCCATTGCAGCGAACCGGGTATGAATGAAACGTCCACAAACGGCAATGAATCCAAGGATTGTTGTGGGTCAGATTGCGCGGCGATGCTGCAATGTTCTCAGACAACTACGACTTTTCTAGCTAGCCCAGCTTTCGCCGAAACAATCGCCGTTAAAGCTATGTCCCACACGCGCCGTCTGTTTGGAAACCCAACTGGCATGCATAGCATTCCCGAGATAAAGCCTCCCATTATTGCTTGAACGCAGATCGCGAATACCGCCTTTTTTAGGGTGACGATATTCTTGCGATCTCTGTCCGATTTCTGTGAAATTGCTCTGGCATACCGGCGAGAAGCAAGCCCGCAAACTTTCGAACATCTAACCTCCAAGGTTAAAAATTGCCGCCACCGATGACGGCATGTTCGCCCTACTATTTTAGTGAGCAAGCATAATGAAATATCGACCGAAAACCCGCCAGGCAAGATCCCGGCGCCCATTGTTGGCATTGCCGGCCTTAGCGCTATATGTCCCCGTCTTTTCCCTTCAAGCCGAACCACTCACGTTCGCAGAAGCGGTCGAACTGGCAGAGACAGCGACGCCAGCAATAGAGGCCCGGTCGCTCGTTGTTGAAGCGGCGCAGAGCGCCGCGATTGCGGCCGATCAACTTCCAGATCCGAAACTCAGCGTCGACATAATGGATCGGAGAATTGCTGGCCCATTCGAGATTTCTCCGCGGCCGGGTCGTGACGGATTTCCCAGGCAAAGGATCGGTATCAGCCAGGATATTCCCAATGGCGCAAAAAGACGCGCCCGGGCAGGTCAGGCGATGGCGGACATAACAGTGGCTAGAGCCAATAAGGAAACTTTGGTTCAGGATGTGCAGCTTTATTCTGCGCTTTCCTGGATCGATCTCTATTACGCCCAGCGGCGGCTCCAAATACTGGAAGTTTTGCAGCAAAGCCTCAATGAAGTGTCGGCAACGGTTGGCGCGCGCCTTGAATCAGGGACCACACGTCCAGCTCAAGCGTTCGAGCCGGAACGGCTGATCGCGAAACTAGCTGACCGGCGCTCGCTGCGTGCCGCTGATATTGAAAAGGCACGGGCAATGCTCGCTCGGTGGACCGGCGTCGAAAGCCCCGAAACCGAAGGGACGCTCCCTGAATTCACCATTGACCGGGATGCTCTTGTCAGCACGATCAAGGAGCTACCCATTCTGGACATTCAGGATGCGAAAGTCGAACGGGCCGACGCCGACGTGGAACTGGCGCGGGCGAACAAGCGACCCGACTTCAGTGTGAATGCCTCTTATGTGCATCGCCGGCCGGAATATGGCGAATATGTCTCGGTTGGTGTAACGATCGATCTACCGTTATTTGCAAAAAAGCGGCAAAACCCGATCATCGACGCGCGAATTTTGGAAGCCAGCGCAGCCCGGCTGGAAGCCAATGATCTGGAAAGGCAATTGCACGCAGAGCTCTCCAGCGATCTCGCTGCAAACCGGTCTTACCGGGAAAACTGGGAACGGTCCAAAAACACACTTTTACCCTTGGCCAAAAAACAGGCTGAACTGGAACGGGTTAGCTACGGCGCCGGCCGCGTTGATCTGGACACGGCGCTCAATGCAGCCGTGACCTTCGCAGAGGCGGAAATCGATCTGCTCGACCGGGAAGCCACGTTGGTTCGCGACACAGTTCGCATCAAATATACTTATGAGAGGAACCAGCCATGACGCTGACATCCATCCAAGACAATAAATGGCGCGTGCTTGTTCTTGCTACGGTTCTGGCCGCGGGCGGTGGCGGATATTGGCTCGGCACTGGCGGGGCGGGCGATAGCAGTAAAACCGCGACTACGCAGGGCGACGGGGATATCCTCTATTATTATGATCCGATGTTTCCCCAGCAAAAATTTGACGCACCGGGCAAGTCTCCGTTCATGGATATGCAGCTTGTTCCCAAATATGCTGGCGAAGCCAGTGATGGGAATGCCAGCGAGCCGGGGATCACCATTTCTCCGGATATTGCGCAAAATCTGGGTATCCGCACCGCTGAGGCGTTGGTTGGAAAAATTGAGTCCAAGCTCCGTGTAACGGGAACAATCGAGTTTAACGAACGCGATATCGCCATTGTTCAGGCCAGGTCGGGCGGATTTGTCCAGCGCACCTATCGCCGTGCTCCCAGCGACATTGTGCCCGCTGGAGCTCCCTTGGCTGACATATTGGTGCCCGACTGGGGCGGCGCACAGGCAGAATATCTTGCGCTAGCACGAAGCGGCAATGACCACTTTGCCACAGCGGCAAAGGAACGGATGCGGCTGCTGGGCATGCCAGACGATCTGATCCGCCGGGTAGAGCGAAGTGGAAGGCAGCAAAGCGTTTACACGGTGTCCGCGCCCATCGGCGGGGTGATCGAAAGCCTGAGCGTAAGAGAAGGTATGACCTTGGCTGAAGGCCAGCCGCTGGCACAGATTAACGGACTGAATACCGTATGGCTGAATGTTGCCATTCCCGAAGCAAGGGCCTCGGAAATACGGGTAGGGCAGCGCGCCGTTGCTGAACTGCAAAGCTTCCCCGATATGGAGTTTGCGGGCAAAGTCATTGCGATTTTGCCTTCCGTCGAAAGCGGCAGCAGAACGCTCACCGGACGGATCGAACTAGCCAATAAAGGCGGACGACTTCGTCCCGGCATGTTCGCTACCGTAGATATGGGTGACACGGGCAGTCCTGCTATTCTGGTCCCCACCGAAGCGATTATCGCAACCGGAACGCGCAACTTGGTAATGCTAGCGAATGGCAAGGGTCGCTATCGCCCGGCAGAGGTCAAAATAGGCCGCGAAGGCGGCGGACAGACGGAAATATTGGCCGGCCTATTACCAGGTGAAAAAGTAATTGTTTCTGGCCAGTTTCTGGTCGATTCAGAAGCGAGCCTTTCAGGGATCAAAGTGCGTCCGATTGAGGGTGAGCAGAAAAGCGCGCCCAAGAAAATGTCCGGCTATCAAACATCCGGCAGAATTGAAGCGATCACAAGCGGCGCGGTCACCTTGTCGCACGAACCCGTGCCTGCCCTCAAATGGCCAGCCATGACGATGGACTTCAAACTCGCCAAACCGGGTTTGTTGCGCGGCTTTAAAAAAGGCGACCGCGTGACCTTCCGCTTCATGCAAATGGAAACCGGATCAACCATCACCAGCATTAGCCGCGCAGAGGCCAACCAATGATCGAAAAGGTCATACGGCTCAGCGTAAATGCGCGCATATTTGTCCTGCTCATAATGGCGGCATTGCTGGCGTCGGGTATCTGGGCCGTCAGAACCATGCCGGTCGATGCCCTGCCGGACCTTTCCGATGTGCAGGTCATTATTCGCACCCCCTATCCCGGACAGGCTCCGCAGATCGTCGAAAATCAGGTTACCTATCCCATCACAACCACAATGCTGTCGGTTCCGGGGTCACGCGCGGTGCGCGGCTATTCATTCAATGGAGACAGCTATGTCTATGTGCTGTTTGATGACAGCACCGATCTCTATTGGGCACGTTCGCGGGTTCTGGAATATCTCAATCAGGTTCAAGCCGATCTGCCGACCGGCGTTGTCCCGACGCTGGGGCCAGACGCAACCGGTGTCGGCTGGATCTATGAATATGCCCTTGTCGACCGAACCGGGCGCAATGACCTGTCCCAGCTTCGCTCGTTGCAGGACTGGTTCCTCCGCTATGAATTGCAGACCATTCCCGGCGTTGCGGAAGTCGCGTCCATTGGCGGTATGGTGAAACAATATCAGGTTGTGCTTGATCCTGACCGGATGGTGTCTCTGGGGATTGACCAAGACAGCGTGATCAAGGCGATCCAGAACGCAAATCAGGAAGTCGGCGGTTCGATCGTGGAACTGGCCGAACGCGAATATATCGTGAGGGCCAACGGCTATCTGGAAAATCTAAATGATTTCCGGGCCATTCCCTTAAAAACCGCGCGCGGCGGTATTCCCGTCACCTTGGGTGATATTGCGCGGATTCAAATAGGCCCCGAAATCAGACGCGGGATAGCAGAACTGAACGGTGAAGGCGAAGTGGCTGGCGGCGTCATCATCTTGCGCTCCGGTAAAAACGCCCGCGAGACTATTGCCGGGGTGAAAGCGAAGCTTGCGACGCTCAAGCAGAGCCTGCCGCCCGGAGTCGAGGTTGTGACGACCTATGACCGTTCCGAACTGATCGACAAGGCGGTCGATAATCTCACCACGAAATTGCTCGAAGAATTTATCGTCGTTGCAATTGTGTGCGCATTGTTCCTTTGGCACGCGCGCTCTGCGCTCGTGGCTATTCTAACCCTACCGCTTGGTATATTGATCGCATTTCTGGTCATGCGCTTTCAGGGGATTAACGCTAATATCATGTCGCTTGGCGGAATTGCCATTGCCATTGGCGCGATGGTCGATGCCGCCATTGTCATGATTGAGAATGCGCACAAGCATCTTGAAAAATGGCAGAATGACAACCCGGACGCCGAAATGCCGGGCGAAAAGCGATGGCAGCTGATCGTCGATGCAGCGGTTGAAGTTGGCCCGGCGCTTTTCCTCAGCCTGCTCATCATCACCTTTTCATTCCTGCCGATCTTTACCCTGGAAGGGCAAGAAGGACGGCTATTCTCCCCACTGGCATTCACAAAAACCTACGCGATGGCGGGGGCTGCCATTCTCTCGATCACCTTGATACCGGTTTTGATGGGCTATTTCATTCGCGGAAAAATACCGTCCGAAGAGAAAAATCCGATCAGTCGCTTCCTCATGAAAATCTATAGGCCAGCACTCGACTGGTCGCTCAAAAGCCCGAAAAAACTGCTCGTGATCGCGCTGCTCATCTTTGCTACCAGCGCTTGGCCGATCAGCCAGCTTGGCGGCGAGTTCATGCCGCAAATGGATGAAGGCGATTTGCTTTACATGCCCAATGCCCTGCCGGGGCTATCTCCGGCGAAAGCCTCAGAACTGCTTCAACAGACCAACCGATTGATAAAATCGGTGCCTGAAGTGGAAACAGTGTTCGGTAAGGCTGGGCGCGCCGATACAGCAACTGATCCTGCTCCGCTAACCATGTTCGAGACGACCATCCATTTCAAGCCGAAGGAAGAATGGCGCGCGGGCATGACGTCGGACAAGCTGATTGAGGAGCTCGACAAAGCGGTCAGGGTTCCCGGACTGGCCAATTTCTGGATTCCGCCGATCCGCAACCGTATCGAAATGCTCTCGACGGGAATTAAAAGCCCGATCGGGATCAAGGTGTCGGGTGATAATCTCGATGCAATTGACAAGGTCGCCCAGAAAATCGAGGCTGCTGCCAAAAAGGTTGAAGGTGTCAGTTCGGCCCTGGCGGAAAGACTGACCGGCGGAAGCTATATCGACATTGATATCGACCGCGCGGCTGCCGCCCGTTACGGACTCAATATTTCCGATGTCCAGTCTGTCGTATCGAGCGCAATCGGGGGCAAGAATGTTGGCGAAACCGTCGAAGGGCTCGCCCGCTATCCGATAAGCGTCCGCTATCCGCGGGAGATACGTGATAGCCTGGAAAACCTGCGAAATCTTCCGGTTCTCACGCCATCCTTGCAGCAGATTACCTTGGGCACGGTCGCCGACATTGACATCAGTTCCGGTCCGCCGATGCTGCGCAGTGAAAATGGGCGGCCATCAACCTGGATATACGTCGATACCAGGGGACGCGATCTGGTGTCGGTGGTTGCAGATTTGCAAGCGGCCATTGGCAAGGAGGTTGATCTGCCACCGGGTGTTAGCGTGGCTTATACCGGGCAGTTCGAGTATCTGCAACGCGCAACCAATCGGCTGATGGTGGTCGTGCCCGCCACTTTGGCGATCATCTTCTTTCTGCTCTATCTGACCTTCCGCCGTTTTGATGAAGCGTTGCTGATCATGGCAACATTGCCATTCGCATTCACCGGCGGATTATGGCTGCTCTATGCGATGGGCCTCAACCAGTCAATTGCAACTGCGGTTGGTTTTATCGCGCTTGCCGGCGTGTCAGCAGAGTTTGGCGTGGTGATGCTGATCTATCTGAAACAGGCACTGGAAGCGCGCGGCGAAAAGCCGGACGCAGAGCAGGTGAAACAGGCAGTGCGTGAAGGCGCATTGCTGCGAATACGGCCAAAGGCGATGACCGTAGCGGTGATCTTGGCAGGCCTTTTCCCGATCCTCATCGGCGAAGGCGCCGGGTCGGAAGTGATGCGCCGGATTGCCGCTCCGATGGTCGGCGGCATGCTGAGCGCGCCTTTGCTTTCGCTATTTGTTGTGCCCGCAGCATATTATCTGCTTCGCAGACGCGAGGCGGAAAAGCTGAAATGATTTTGACCCAACTTCCTACATTGCACAGTTTCCCGACCGCAGCGGGTCCTGTTTCGCTATTCAAAACCGGAGTTGTCGTATCATGAACTTTGACAAGCAACCTGAAGTGCACGTCGCGATTTTCGGCTTTATGACCTCCTTCATCTGGGAGTTTCTGCAGATGCCCTTTTTTGATGTCGGACAGGCAACCTATTGGGAGAGGACATTGGGCTGCACGCAAGCAAGTTTCGGCGATGCCGGGATCCTGCTCGTCGCCTATTCGCTCGTCTCTTTGCTCAAACGAAATAGATACTGGATGTTCGATCCAAAGATCTGGATGTTGGGGGTCTATTTGGGAACGGGTCTGACAATCACGCTAGTCATCGAAATATTCGCGACGAAGGTGCCGCGCGACTGGGATTGGGGTTGGCGCTATAGCGACCTTATGCCGGTCATACCGTTTGTAGATGTCGGCCTGATCCCTATTGTGATGTGGATCGTTATACCTTCGATCACACTCTGGTTCGCGAGAAGGCAGCCCCAAGTAGACAGGAAAGATCCATGACTGATAAAAAAGACGCCGAGCTATATCGGGACCCTTATCGTGCGCTTTCCCGCTGGGACAATGAAGGTGGCGCACAAACCGAAGAGGATAACCGGACATCGGAATATCCGCACATAGGTAACGCCGAACTCGTCCAGCTTAGAGTTCGCGTTATTGCACTGGAGAATATCGTGTTGGCTCTGCTTTCGGAAAGCCCAGATAAAACCCATGAAAAAGTTCGTGCATTGGCAGAACTTATTTCACCCAGGGAGGATGCGACACAACATCCTCTGACAACGGAAGCGGTATCGCATATGAACCGCTTTGCGGACCGGGCAGCGCGATTTAGAAGTGAATGGCGATGAACGACCACGGGAGCGCTGTGAAAACCGGTAAAAAAACCTCGTCCTACAAAGCGGGCAGCCTGACATTGGCGGGAACAGTGGCAATGGGCACCGGTGTTATGATCGGTGCGGGGATATTTGCTCTGACCGGGCAGGTTGCGGAATTATCCGGCCCATTATTCCCGCTGGCTTTCCTTATTGCCGCCGTGATCAGCGGATTTAGCGCTTATACCTATATCAAGGTGTCCAATAAATATCCTTCCGCTGGCGGCATCGCCATGATCCTGCAAAAGGCCTATGGACCCGCGACAGTGACGGGAGCCGCTGCGCTAATGATGGCCTTCTCGATGATCATCAATGAAAGCCTCGTTGCCCGGACGTTCGGGACTTACACATTGCAACTCTTCGACGTTGGCCGCGATTCCATCTTGGTGCCGATACTCGCTATCGGCCTGATCATTTTTGCCTTTCTCGTCAATATCGCAAGCAACAAGATTATCGGGTCGATTTCATCGGTCACTGCAATACTCAAAATCGGCGGCATATTGATATTCTCTCTCGCGATACTTTGGGCCGCTGGTTTCACCTTTGAATCTGCGCAAAGTGCGCCAGAAAGCGCGGCCTCTCCGACCGGATTTATCGCCGGGATTGCCCTCGCCATTCTTGCGTTCAAGGGCTTTACGACAATTACCAACAGCGGCGGAGAAGTTGTCCATCCTGAAAAGAACGTAGGTCGTGCGATCATGATCTCGCTGGCGATCTGTCTGCTCGTCTATATGGCGGTGGCCTTTGCGGTCGGCTCGACGCTTGGCATTGATGAAATTGCCGCGGCGAAGGACTATGCGCTCGCTGAAGCGGCCCGCCCGGCCTTTGGTGACTATGGTGTTTGGTTTACCGTTGCCATTGCCATTATTGCAACGGCATCGGGACTTCTTGCCAGTGTGTTTGCGGTCTCCCGCATGCTTGCGATGCTGACCGATATGGAGCTTATTCCGCACCGTCACTTTGGCATGCCTGGCGGCATTCAGACGCATACATTGGTTTATACCGTCATAGCAGCAGGCTTGCTGGCCGCATTTTTTGATCTGGGCCGTATCGCATCGCTTGGCGCGATTTTCTATCTGGTGATGGACATCGTCATCCACTGGGGTGTGTTCAGATATTTACGTAAGGATGTAGGAGCCCAAGGATGGGTATTGCTGAGCGCGATATTTTTCGATGTCGTTGTGCTCGGCGCTTTCCTGATGATGAAAGCCAACAGTGATCCGTGGATTATAGTCATCGCATTTGTCGGCATCGTTATCATCGTCGGGTTCGAGAAATATTATTTGTCAAACAAGCGAAGTTTAACCGACGCCAACACGCATGGAGGGCATGGCAATTGAATGTCGGCTTTTGGTCAAAATCAATTTTTGAGTAATGGTCTGTTCTTGGGCGCATTTCAGATCGTCTGCGATTGGGCCGATTGCCGACGGTCCGGTTCTGTGCAGCTGGTCCGACTAGCGGACAAAAACGCAGAGCGATTGCAATGTCAGCTTCCGCACCAGTTTCGGTCATTAGAATTGATTGGATGGAACATAAAAGCGGCTGGTCGGCAAACGCCCCTTTTTGGAGACATTCGCAGCTGCCCGGCTTTATGTCCGCTTCGCGCCCAATTGTCGTCATTCCGAAGGCTGACGCTGGTTCCTGGAAGCTGTCATTGCCTGAAGTCGATGCAGTCGCACCATAATGGCAATAACTGGGTGGTGACCCGCGAGTCCATTTTATACAATTCAACCAGATGCCTGCGCGCTAGTATCAACGATGGAACGACATTCGCGACCCGCCGTTCCAACGCCCCGTCGACCTCCCCGGTCGTCGGGGTTTTTTCTATAATGGAGATGTCCGCTTCTGGGTGGAAAGCGGACTGTCTGTTTTAAGAGCCACAATGCGTGAAGGCAGATGCTCCTTTATCGGTCGAAGGTGACTGTTTGCGCCAAATACTAACGGGCCTAGGCACCTTTTGTTATTGGTCTGAAATTCGTTGCCCGTTGATATCAATTTCATATTTTTTAGCGTGTTTTCCTCGCCAGAGAATGAACAGACCCGAAATCACAATCAATGCTGATCCAACCATCATTGAATGGCTTAACTGTTCACCAAAGAGCGCAATGCCAAGGGCAATACCAAAAAGGAGCCGCGTATATCTGAACGGGGTAACGGCTGAGACCTCACCCGTTCGCATTGCTTTCATCAGACACGAATAAGCACAAACGCCCGCGAGGACTGCCCCCAATATATAGAGAGACATTTCGAAGTTAGGCTGGACATATAAAGTCGCTTGCCAAACGGACACCAAAACCCCGGCAAGAATGATCGACAAAAACCCGTATAATCCGAGAATCCACGTGCTCAGCGATGCCGGCGCGGCGCGGCTAGCCAAATCGCGACCCGCGAACCCTATCATTCCCACGACAGCCAAAATTGAAAGCATGGAAAAGCTATCGGTCCCTGGCTGGACGATAATCACGATCCCGATCAATCCAAGGATGATTGCCGTCCATCTTCGCCATCCTACCTTTTCACCAAAGATCAATGCCGCCCCTGCCACGACAACAAGCGGCGTTGCCTGAAGGATCACGGTAGCGGCCGACAGTGGGATCAAAGCAATGGCTAGCACGTAGAACAATCGCCCGACGACCTCAAAGAAAACGCGGACGAGCATAGAGCGTGAAACGACTTCCCGGACAAAGAGAGGATCATCGTTGAGCTTGATCACACAGGCAAATATGAACGCCCCGCCTAAGCCAAACATGATGAGAATCTGACCGACCGGTAGTGTAACAGCCGCCGCTTTGACAAATGCATCCTCTATCGCAAAAATGGCCATGCCAACGACCATCCAAATGCTACCAAACAAGTTTTCATTATGATCGCTTACGTTTTTGATGGTCACAGTTTGCCCAATTTAATATTTCGATTTGATGACAGGATCGACGATTGCCAATTGGCCGATTTCCGCCTGTTTCTCGATGGCTAAGCTTCCTGATCCAATCACAGTCTATGCCCACTAATGATTCATCTGTTATCCAGTTATGGGCTCGATGGCCAGTGTAGCGGCATAAGCTATTGGACAGGATATTAATGACTATTTGTCACTAATGTCATGCTGCTTGCAATATAGGTGCAGGCCAATTCCATCTCTATATTACCACCGGCTGGAGATATCCCGCGACCTACAAATATGCTCAGATCGATGACGGGGCGTCAGCAAATATGTTATTTCATAAGGATACAAGCATGCAACATGAGACTAGCGAGCTTATCAAATCAGGAATTAGGCTCAAGTGCGGGGCATGTGAAAAAGGAAGCTTATTCAGATCCTATCTAAAATTCTACGATAGCTGCCCAAACTGCGGATTAGATTTAACAGTTGCCGATACCGCCGACGGCCCAGCTTTTTTCGTTGGTTTCTTTACAATGATTGTGATCACACCGTTAATCCTTGTTGCAATCCTGTCATTCGATAGCTGGATCGCCAAAGCAATCGCATTCATAATCGGTATTTTAACAGGGGTCATAGTTTGCTTACTTCTTCTTCCACCAGTTAAGGCAATATTGCTGAATTTACAGATTGAACATAATTCGGGTGAAGGATCTGTAGCAAGCTGACGGACGGGTTTTACGACAAGCTTATTTTGTCGCGCTATCGGGTTGCGGACACAATTTAGTATCATCGGTTTTCATTGTGGGAGCAGGCACAATCAATGTTTTTTCGATATAGTTCGACAATCCATCGATAAAAACCCGTGATTTCGAAGGTAAATGTTGGCGGTTTGGATAGACAGCAAATATAGCACGGTCGTCCTGAATGACATTGTTCATGAGCAGCGGCTTGAGCCGTCCTGCGGCTAAATCATCGCTAACCAGGAAATGCGCCAAACGCGCGACGCCCATTCCTTGCAATGCCGCTTTCTTAACTGTGAGGCCTATTCCTGAAAAATTGCTCTCGATAAATATCGTCTCAATTTTGCCATCAGTTCCAAATTTCCATTGGTCATTTGTGGTGCCTCTTGCGTGTATGGTTAGGCAGCGATGCTCAGACAGCTCGCTGGGCAAAGCTGGCGTGCCATGTTGCTCTAGGTAGTCAGGAGACGCGCAGACGACCCAAGGATCATCGATAAGCTTGCGGATAATGAATGAATTTTCGTCAGGCTTCGCAAAAAGAATAGCGACATCAATTCGTTCGCCGAGTAAATTAATCCCACCATCAGCCTGCATCAGGGTAATGGAAAGGTCTGGAAAGTTTTGAGAAAAGGTTTTCAAGAACGGGACAATAACGTGCATTGAGAATGCATCGGATGCAGCGACCCGCAATATTCCTCTTGGATTGCCACTTAAGTCGCGGACTGCGCTCTCAGCGTCATCGATAGATTGGAGTATCCCCTCACAGCGCTCGAACAATGCCTCACCGGCCTCAGTTAGAGACAAGGCTCTCGTTGTCCGGTTAAACAATCGGACACCAAGCCGTTCCTCAAATCGGCTAATCTTTCTGCTTACACCAGAAGCGGTAAGTCCAAACCGCCGCGCTGCGCCAACGAAGCTTCCTGTTAGCACGACCTCAGCGAAAACCGACATTTCTCCAATGGAATCCATACAATAGCATGTTTACGTTTGATGATATTAAGTCAACAATCAAGTTTGGGCTAGCGGGGCCGGGAGATCAGCGAGCAGACTAAGGATGAAATCGTAGCGGGTCTTGGACTTTTCTCACTTTGAACGCACGAAGATCGCGTCCACTTTCGAGCGGACGCAAACACCTCAGGAGTGGCCGGGATTGCGGCGGAAGCTGACATTACAATCGCTCCGCGTTTAATGTCCGCTAGTTGGGCTGGCTATCCAGAACCGGACAGTCCGCAATCGGCCCAACTACAGACGGAGCGAAATGCGCCCAAATGACGTCATTCCCAAGGTCGACGCTCGTTCCTAGAAGCTACCATCGCCTGAACTCAACGCGTCCGGGAATTAATGGCAACAATCGGTCAGTATACCATGCCGACACCAAGAGCACCATTCACTGAGGTCCGCTTTTCTGCGGCGCGATAGCGGCAGTTTCAAAAAGAACTGATTGAAGAACGGGAAATTTGAAATTCCCGGGTTGAAGGGAAAAAAGAATATAGCCGCATGCGTCGGCATATGGAGTCCTGAAAAATGAAAATAGTAAAATTTATAAACGACTTGCAGTCGATCACGATGCCTAAGCCAATAAATGATTATGAAGAGGAGAGTGGAAAATCCCGATATATAGAACTTCGGGCACGTCCGCCGTAAGCGGACAAAGGCGCCTCTCAGGCGCTCTGGGGGACGCAGACCTTTTTCTGCGTCCCCCAGTGGCTGCTGAGCAGCTTGTCAGCAATTATCTTGCATGCTCTTTACAGTTTCTTAATTGTCTCCCAGTTATGGCGAAGCCACGGGGCCGGGCTCGGCCTCCGCTTTTCCCCTCTACCCCCTAATTCAATAACCCTTTCATTACTCGGGTATTGATTTGTAGGTGTTCGCGTCTTGCGAACTATTGTGATTGCCGCTTCGGTTTTAACCGATCAATCGGTGACCCAGGCTTTAGGCAAGGTCTGTATATCAAAAATTACATTGGCATCTCCGATCGTGCCGATGACCGGGACCGACAACTGCTTCCGCGTCGTTCGCTTTCCTAGATCCTTGCGGGCGAGGTCGAACCCGTGCTCGTGGTAGGAACATTCGCCATCGCGTATTTCGACATCTCCGTTTATTCTTACATTCATCTCAAGCGGTTCGCTAGTTTGAAGCACGAGACGGGCCAAGGCTCCTTCTTTCCAAATTCTGCAGTCATCATACACTGTGGCTTCGCCCCATCCGCTTGCGTCGAAAAAGCTGATTTTCATGTCGTCCAGCCGATGCTTGGAATTGTATTTTGACTTATCTATAGCGACATAGATTATGTTCCAGTCCTGTTCAAAAGAGTATTCGGCAATGTCGAATTCCGCTTCTTTGGTCAGTCTGCTGCCTCCCATAACCAGTGTATTCAACCCCGGGCATGGCGTAGCAATGGAGGCACAGAATTCGTTTTCAACTGCGAGCAAGATATCATTTACACCGCATTGGTAGTCGGATGGGTTAACTGGAATGGTATAGTTCATAAGATTCTTTCCTTTGCGGCTTTGCCGCGCTGAGTGGTTTCGAACCACGAAGCTGGAATTTTTCCTTTCAACTTCATGATTCAAATTTTCTGCTGTTCTGAAAGAATTACTCTCTTCTGAATTACCTATCCCGATGCTGTGCTGCCCCGCATCTTACGTCTGACCCGATAGCAGGCCCTAACCCCCTACCCTCGCCTCGAGCCAAAAATGCTAGTTGCCCCGCATTCTCTGGGCCAACATCGAATCCAAGTTAACGGATGTCGACTAGCCGATGGATAGACCATCTCGGCCATTGCCAAATCCACGAATGCCGCCTTTTGGATATCCTCGGCAAAAAAGCAGAAGATCAGCCGCGCCATGAAATGATTCATATTGACGCGCCGCTCGGCGGTGGCCCAATTTGGATTGTCTTGTAGCAGCGTCAAATACAGCCGATTGAGCCGGCTGGTCGCTCAAATGTCGAAGGAACTTTCGCGGATCTGCTTGACCGTAGTGATACCCGCGAGCGGCAGGAAAAAGCCGAAATGGTTCGGGAAATCAACATAGTCGCAGTCCACGGTTTCGCCACCGGTCAAGTCCTCGGCATGCAAAGTCTCGCCATCTGTGGCGAGAATGAATTTGGCCTTGGCAGATTGCGTCTTCGGGCTTTCCCGCAGGGCTTTCAGCGTGCCGTCGACCGTGCCTGTGTCGCAAGTTGCAATATGGATATGATTGCGCTGTAAGACCGCGCCATCCATATTGCTCTGGTCGCTGTTACCGCTTTTCAGCTGCTTGATCGTGGTGGCTTTATTCCCGAACGCAGCCAGAAATTGATAGGAAAATTCAGCAGCATCAAAGGGCTGTTCGGCCAATTCCGATATGGCTTGTTCGATTTCAACTGCATTCATATTGCAGCGCTAACTTGGAACGGCAACGGCTGGCAAGAAAGAACGGCTAGAGCATTCAATTATTCATACGTTGCTGGGTCGTGATTATCGAAAACAACAGTTTTATTTCGGGCGAATGCAAAATGTCATCGTGCGAATTTGAGGATATCAAGTTGTGCACAGGGCCTTGAGTCCCTGATAGTGAACGGGCGCCAACGTATCTATCATCTCTAACAAAAAGCTAATATTCTTTTTGGTTTCCGCTACAAGAGAAGGGTCGAAGCTTTTCCCGGTTGGGTGGGACTGGTCGTTCACAAACTTGTAAATTGCTGTTTTTTTGTGTTCATCAAAATGCACCCCCTCAAGCTTCCGATACGAGCTTTTTGAGGAGGGTGTGTAGAATTCGAGAAACGTCTCTAGCACTTTGCGAGCGATATTGGGCAGATGGTATGCATTAGCGATAGTGCCATCGCACGTGTAGCTGTATAACTGCTTAAATAAGTAGTGATACTCAGTAGAATAGTCGCGAAGCAGAGGGTCGAGCGGGATGATAATCGCGTTGCGGGCGTCGGTGTTATCGTTGCAACGGATCATATAGTGCCGAGCAGCCTTTTTGTTTTGATTGTGCCAATTCAGCAGTAGCCGAAGAAACTCAAAGTTATGAGTGAGAATGAATACTTG
Source organism: Parasphingorhabdus flavimaris (assembly GCF_013371215.1). Lineage (GTDB taxonomy): Bacteria > Pseudomonadota > Alphaproteobacteria > Sphingomonadales > Sphingomonadaceae > Parasphingorhabdus > Parasphingorhabdus flavimaris. The sequence goes on along the minus strand of NZ_JABWMH010000003.1, from coordinate 300,393 downwards.
TTTGGCATTCTTTACGCCGTTTTTCAGGAACGAAAATGCCTGATAGATGGCCGATGCGTCCAGACTGGAAATTGGATCGTCTATTACCACGACGCCTTCGCTCAAGTTGAAATCCTGATCGCCGAGTTGCACAAGAAAATACACGAACGCGATTGCAGTTTTTTCTCCCTCGCTCAATCGTTTAGCGGGCTTGCCGCTGCGCTCGACCCGGTAACCTTCAACATCGGACTCGAACTTAAGGTCACTGCGGCCCAAGAATGTGCGGACATTGCTGGTCAGCTCGGCGCTTGCTGCGTGAGAACTAGAAACCTTAGCGCGCTTTTCTTCGAATGAGTCTTTGAGGTCGCTCAGACTTCGGGGATCGGCAAAGCCTATTGAACCATCGACTAGCTTCGTGATCTCATTTGTCACGATATCGATCTTGTCTTGCAGATCCTTCACTGGCACTTTTATGCTTGAGATATAATGTGCTTCGATGCGCTCACGTGCCGCAGCCAAGGTTTCGGCGAAGGCGTTGGTCTTGGCGTTGTTTTGGTCAACAAGGGAGCATAACGCATCGATCGCGGTGAATAATTTCGAGCAATCTATACAAATATCGACCTCGTAAGAGACAGCGCGACGATCTAGCTTCTCAACCAAAATGTTCGTCAATTGAATAAGCTGTGCGCGAGCTTCGTTTGCAGCAGCCTCAAACATTGCAGCGGCACTATCTACTTGATCGCGAAGTTCCGAATAAAACGCCGGTTTTGGCGGGGGGTTCATGTCATCGATGGCGCGCAGAATATGTCCGGTAAGAGCACGTATCGCCATTACATCGGCTTTTAGTCGCTGGTCCTCGACTCCGAAATGCTTTGCAAGCTGGCTTAAACGATCCGGTGGAAGCTGCTGTGAGCAGAACTCGCACGAAGTCGACGCATGCTCGCGGTGGATAGACAAGCCTTCTTCCACCCATTTAGCGATAGCGGGCTGTTCACTCAAACGCGCAAGAGCGCTGCCTTGCGCGGAGCGCATCGTAAGGGATCGTGTCTGCTCGACGGCAATCTCTACCCATTCCGATAAAGGCCGGGCACTATTATCAGAGAGTAATGCAACCACTGGTTGCCTAAAGGGTTTGATCAAGTCCTGTTGTTCTTGACGGACGCTCGTGCGATGAAGCTCCAGCTCTCTCTTTGACAGCGTTATTGGCTCTGTAATTTTATCAAATGCCTTTTCTGAATTTTGCTTACGATAGTTCCGCAATGCTGTTCCGCTCGTGGCCTCACTAATTGTTTTTGCGACCTCGGAAAATAGTTTTCCTTTGGAAACTTCATCCCTTTGGATAGTTTCTTTGAATTCCTTGATTTTCAGTTGGCGCGCATCAAATATCGCTTGTTCAGCTAAGGCTTCCTCCGCCAGAACCTTGTTTTCCTCTCCTACTATCAGAATGGGCCGGAGTGGGCCTTTAAACTGACCGATGTTTGCTTCAATGAAATCGGCATTGAAGACGCGGATCTTGCGGTTGTATGCAGTCCCTTGATTAAGTTTTCCCGTCTCGACCTTGATCTCGTATGTTAGTTCCGGATAATCGGGGTGGTGGGCTTGATTCAGGGCTCCCAGTAGCCGTGTCAGCGTAGTTTTCCCCGAAGCATTGTCGCCGTAAATACAATTGTAACGCGCAAAATCGGGAAGATCGTTCGCAGCGATGAAGCTATCAAAAATACCGAGCTTCGTGATTTTTTTGATGGATTTTAGCATCTAACTTACCTTCCCGTCTAACGCCGGAATGATGAAAGGCTGGCCGTGATCGACTTGCACCTCGATGCTAGTCTCGCCGTATTCTCCTGGGGCCGCGAGTGCAACAATGAACCGCGACGATAACTCACTTGGCTCGTTTTCCGGCGGAAGGGTGTGGCGCTCTGGCAATCTGCGGAAAAGGGTCGTGTGATAAATCCAGATATCGTTGCCACGCAATAGCACCATGAGCTGCTTTACACGGCGACGCAGGATGATTTCCTCTGTGGACGTTATCGTATCCAAGATGCTGCGCTCACTCCAAGTCAATGAAGTGAGGGCCGCAATCAAATCCTCGGCGTATTGAGCCGTCATATCGGTGAGTGGAACCATGATTTCACAGACGAAGTCGTTGGATTGGTTCGCCGACTTGATTAGCAAACCCTCATCCATTGTCACGGTTGCAAGGTCGTAATCGAAACGAGGGACAAGCTTCTCTTTACGAAAGTCGTTAAGGACGGCCTCAAATATATTGTGCTCGGAAGCTGGTAGAATGTTTGTAACGGGTTGGCTCATCGAAATCTGTTCGCGCCTTACACCCAGCTCTTTCGCCAATCGATCGAGCGTTTTTACTGATATCGGTGCGTTTTCATTTTCAATTTGACGCAACTTCCGCTCACTGATGCAAATTGCGTATGACAGTTCTTTTTGTGTCGAGTTCTTCTCCAAGTTGGAGCGCAACTCTTTAATAAGATGACCATTTGGTGTAACTTGTTTCATGCACATTTCCTTTTAGTTCGTCTAAAAGCGCAATAGCAAGCTATTTGGGTGTATAGTCGGCATACCATCGGCAAAGACCGGCATGTAACCGGCAACGGCTTGATCGGTGACCACCATGTGTTTGTGACCTCCTGAACGACATGCGTTCTGACGGTCGAAACATGATGGGTTTTATCAGGTGGCAGCAACTTCACTCTAACGGCAATTGTTGATTAATCGCGCAATCTCGAACAGTCATTCCACCGACTGCCAAATTTTGATCTTTTCCCAACCTATAACCGAGCTGAATTATATGATTATAATATGAAAAACTCGAAACTTATTTGATATCCAAATTAGACATCATCCAAACCAAATCCATGGTGAGCTGTTCTACTCTCAGCGCTTGGCCGGCTATTGACCAGTAAATTATTTTTCAAATTTCCTTATCACGGTCCGAACCTGCGAAGGGCTCCATTCGCCACCTTGCGGAGCACGACTAGGCCTTTGCAGTATGTCCCATAAATTATGTGGATAAATCAGTGGAAAAACGCAAAATCGCGGTTGCCGACTTGATTCGAAACGGCGCGCGAGTCATGGTGCAAAATCAGAGCCACGAGAGGGTGCCACGGCAGGGTGCCACGGGGTTTTGACTCGCAGAGAAACCAAAGGTTTTTCAGGCGCTTAGCTGTTAAACAAAAGTTGGTTGGGGTGGCAGGATTCGAACCTGCGCATGGCGGCATCAAAAGCCGCTGCCTTACCACTTGGCGACACCCCAATAGCGAAGGACCGAATATTGTCCGGTCCCGCTGGTGAACGGGCCTATTATCCAGTTTGCCCTCGGGGGGCAAGAGGCAGTTATATCTAAGTTTAGAACAATTTTTTGACCCAGCCGTGATCGTCGGGTGCAATCCCCCGCTGGATGTCGACCAGACGGCGCCGCAGCTTTTCCGTCAACTGGCCCGGACCACCGCTGCCGATGGTGAACGCGCCGCCGCTGGAACGGACCGTACCGACCGCAGTGACCACCGCTGCGGTGCCGCATGCGAAGGTTTCGACAAGCTTGCCGCTGGCCGCATCGGCCTCCCACTGGTCGATCGCATAAGGTTGCTCTACCACCGTCAGGCCTTCTTCGCGAGCGAGCGTCATGATCGAATTGCGGGTAATCCCGGGCAGAATCGTTCCGCTCAATGGCGGCGTGACGAGCGTGCCATCATTCATGACGAAGAACAGATTCATGCCGCCGAGTTCTTCAACCCATTTATGCTCCGCCGCATCGAGGAAGACGACCTGATCGCAATTCTGCTCGATGGCTTCGGCTTGGGCAATCAGACTGCCGGCATAATTGCCGCCGCATTTGGCCGCGCCGGTGCCGCCCGGTGCAGCCCGGCTGTAATGTTCGGACACCCAGATGCTGATCGCCGAGGCCCCGCTCTTGAAATAGCCGCCAGCCGGGGATGCGATCACCAGATAGAGATATTCCTTCGCCGGACGGACGCCGAGAAACACTTCGCTGGCGAACATGAACGGACGCAGATAGAGCGAGCCGCCCTCGACCGAAGGGAACCATTCGCGGTCGATATCGACCAGAGCTTCGACAGATTTGAGAAAAAGCGGCTCCGGTAATTCCGGCATCGCCATTCGCCGCGCCGACGCCTGAAAGCGCTTGGCATTTTCTTCCGGACGGAACAGTGCCGTCGCGCCATCAGCAAGGCGATAGGCTTTCATGCCTTCGAATATTTCCTGGGCATAATGCAGCACAGAGGACGCGGGATCCATCAGGATCGGCTCGCGCTTGGTGATCCTGGCGTCGTGCCATCCTTGGGCTTCGCTGTAGCGGATCATCGCCATATGATCGGTGAACAGGCTTCCGAAACCCGGGTTCTCCAGCAACCGCTCACGCTCGCTGGCGTGCACTGGCGTGGCGCAGGGCTCCAGGTTGAATTCGAGAGTTTTTCCGTCTGCCATATACTGCCGCCTTCGCTGTGATACATGCCAGCCACTGGAAGAGTTGGAGGCATAATCCAATTGTCTTGCAATCCCCTAATCAGCCTGTCAAGATACGTCAACATGACTGACGTATCTCGCCCTGCCACATCCCCCGGCGCTTCTCCGCTATTTCTGCGTGAAGACGAAGTCCGCCGCGGCATCGAGCTGCTCTATTTCGGCTATACCAGATTGACCAACTCGATCGATCAGGAACTTGTCAAACAGGGTCTCGGGCGGGCGCATCACCGGGCATTATATTTCATCGCCCGGCAGCCCGACCTGACGGTGGGCGAACTGCTGCAACTGCTCGCGATCACCAAGCAATCGCTGGGACGGGTGTTGAAGGAATTGCAGGAGCGTGATTTCATTCTGACATCGCCCGGCATCGTCGACCGGCGCCAGAAGCTGCTGCGCCTGACCGAGAAAGGTGCCAGGCTCGAAGCCGAGCTGTTCCGACAGTTGCGAGAGAGACTCTCCTCCGCCTATGTGTCGGCCGGCCAGGAATCAGTAACCGGCTTCTGGCATGTTCTGGAGGGACTGATCCCGGGCAGCGACCGCAAGATGGTGTTCGACTTGCGCGGCGATAACGGCTGAGCGCAAAACGGTCCTGAGCGACCTTGTCAGGCTTCGCCCGCTGTATCGACCATCGCGTGCTCGATCGCGTCTTGGGGGCTCTTGTCGCTCCACAGGACGAACTGAAAGACCGGATAGAAGCGTTCCCATTCTTCTATAGCCAGATCGACAATCGTCTGCGCCTGATCGAGTCCGAGCATGCCGCTACCACCCAGCAAGGTTGCATGGCGGAACAGCAAGATATTATTATTCGACCACAGATCGAAATGGCCAAGCCATAGCTGCTCGTTTATCAGTCCCAGCGTCTCGTAAATGACCGGCTTCTTTTCATCGGGAACGCGAATTTCAGGCAACAGCAGAATTTGCAGGACATGGTCCTCGTTCCGCCAGACGGCCCGCATCTGGTAGCTTGTCCAATTGCCCTTGATCTCGACCGACAGCTCGTCTTCGCCGACCCGATCGACTGACCAGCCCCGCGCCTCGAAAAAGGCCGCCAGCATATCCACCGGTGGCGCTTCGTCCTGATCAAGCTGTTCCCATTGGTCGTCGAGCATTGTGGTTCCAGATCCTTTGTGCAGGAAAGCGTAGTGGCGCACTCGCCGGATCAGGGCAAGACAAGCGAGCCTCTGCCGCCAGATTGTTTGTGGGAACGCTGTGGATAAGGAACGGCGAACGACCGCCGGTCAGGGCTGTCGATCAGCCGCCGGTTTTCGGAGCAGCCGCTTTTCGTACCGCCGGTTTGCGCGGCGCTGCCTTGCGGGCGGCAGCAGTTTTCGTAGCCGGCTTCTTGGCTGGTGTGGCGTTGCCTTTTTCGAGAGCATCGATCCGCTTCTTCAGCGCATCGGCTTCGGCGCGAGCCTTGGCGGCCATTTCCTTCACCGCCTCGAATTCCTCGCGGGATACGAAATCCATGCCGCCAAACCATTCCTTGGCACGTTCGCGCGCGCCGGCTTCGGCTTCTCGTCCGACACCGGCAACGGTGCCGGCAAGGCCATTTAATACCTTTGAAATATCATCGAAAAAACGGTTCTGGCTTTGCATCTTGATAAACTCCATCGCTGGTCCATCGGACCCGAGAAAAACTGATAGCCTATATCTGGGATCTCGCAGCCGGAACCACAAGGGTTTCGGCGCCTGGATTGAGCCAGTCGATTTCCTTGTTGAGGACCGCCGCGAAACAGAGCCACGCGAGATATGGCACCATCAGCCAGGCGGCCGCTTTGCGAATGCGTCCGAAAACCACCGTCGTTGCCAGCGCCACCAGGAAAATGATGACGAGAAACCAGAAGGCAGCCGATACCTGATGCATGCCGAAGAACAGGATGGGCCAGAAAAGATTGAGCGCATATTGCACGAGATATAAAATGATCGCCGGAACGCGCAAAGGCGCACCGCGGGCATGCAGCACCATCGCAAACGCGGTTCCCATCAGCGTGTAAAGCAACGCCCAGGCAGCGCCAAATGCCCAGCCTGGCGGTTGTGCCGCCGGTTTTACCAATGACTGGAACCAGCGATTTTCTTCACCGGAATTAGCAAACTGGCTGAACATGAAACCCAGCAAAACGGTGATCGGGACGATGAACAATATCCAACGGAACAAGGACATCCGCAGCTGACCTTTTGAAGCAATCTGATTCACAGGGGCAGCATCCTTGATCGAAAATTACACGAATCGTCCGGGCAGGCTTGTTCCCAAGCCTTTTATGCTTCTAACAATCTCTCTGCATTTGGCCAGCGTTATGCCGTCGATTTTGCGGGAATCCAGATTTTGACAATAAGATAGGTACCGCACTTGGTATTTCCCGTTTGATCGCCATGTTGGTTGCATGGGAACATCCCCATGGAAACCCAACAATCCAGTGATTGTGACAAACAGGACGTGCTGCTAAGCGCTTTGCCATGAACGATAAAACAAATTCCAGTGCGCAGGATGACCCTCCCGCCCGGCTCAAGAAGATCGGCAATTTGCGGATGGTGTTCGAACGCGCCGCGAAATATCCCAAGGCGATCATATTTGCGATGCTGTCCCTGTTTGTCGCGGCGATGGCGACTTTGGCTATCCCCGCAGGCTTCAAGACCATCATCGACAAGGGGTTCATGGCCGGTAACGGTGATATCGCGCCCTATTTCCAGGGACTTCTGGGTGTGGTTGCCGTTCTTGCGGTAGCGACGGCCTTCCGCTTCTATTTTGTTAGCTGGCTCGGCGAACGCGTGGTTGCCGACATCAGGCTGGCGGTGCAACGCAATTTGCTGAGCCTCGCACCCGGCTTTTTCGAAGAAAACCGTCCCTCTGAAATTGCCTCGCGGATGACATCCGACACCGCGGTCATCGAACAGGTCGTCGGCACCACTGTTTCTGTGGCCTTGCGGAATATCGTCATCGGGATTGGCGGAATCATCTATCTGTTCACTCTCGCGCCGGCACTGACCGCCGGGTTGTTGCTGGCCATCCCGGTCATCATTCTGCCGATCGTATTCATCGGTCGAAAACTGACCAACGTTTCGCGATCCAGCCAGGACCGGGTTGCCGATGTCGGGGCGATGGTTGCCGAAACTCTGGGGGCGATGAAAATCGTCCAGGCTTTCGGCCAGGAAGAACGCGAGCACGAGCGTTTTGGCGGTGCTGTGGAAGCCACCTTTGATACTGCCAAACGACGTATCCGGCTGCGCGCCGCGATGACCGCTATCGTTATCGGGCTGATCTTTACCGGCATCGTCATGCTGATGTGGCGGGGCGCGATCGGGGTTGCGGACGGATCGATATCCGGCGGGACAATTGCGGCCTTCGTGCTGACCGGCGGTCTGGTTGCGGGCGCGTTCGGCGCCCTCACCGAAGTTTACGGCGATCTGCTGCGCGGTGCCGGCGCCGCCGGGCGACTGGCGGAATTGCTTTCCGAGAAGCCGGGCATTGCAGCCCCCGAGAATCCGATCGCGCTGCCGGAGCCTTCGCGCGGCCAGATCGCCTTTGACAATGTCACCTTTTGCTATCCGGCCCGCCCGGAAACGCAGGCGCTCGCCAATTTCTCGCTCACCGTGTCGCCTGGCGAGACGGTCGCAGTAGTCGGCCCGTCCGGTGCAGGCAAATCGACGCTGTTTCAGCTGGCGCAGCGCTTTTACGACCCGCAGGGCGGCTCGGTACGCATAGACGGCGTTGCCCTGCCCTCGGCCGATCCGGCGGAGATCAGGCATCGCATGGCGCTGGTGCCGCAGGAGACCGTTTTATTCGCCGCCTCGGCACGCGACAATTTGCGTTACGGGAACTGGGAAGCGACCGATGAGGAAATCTGGGAAGCCGCACGGGTTGCCAATGCCGAGAAATTCCTCCGGGCCCTGCCCGAGGGTCTGGACAGCTTCATGGGCGAATCCGGGACCCGTCTCTCGGGCGGCCAGCGCCAGCGCATCGCGATCGCACGCGCCTTGCTGCGCAACACGCCGATCCTGCTGCTCGACGAAGCGACATCGGCGCTGGACGCAGAGAGCGAAAAGCTGGTGCAGGACGCTCTGGAGCATTTGATGCAGGACCGCACCACGATCGTCATCGCACACCGTCTGGCGACGGTACGGTCGGCAGACCGGATCATCGTTATGGACGAGGGCCGGATCGTTGAACAGGGCGATCATGACAGCCTGATCACCAAGAACGGCCTTTACGCGCGGCTTGCCGAGCTGCAGTTCAGCAGCGCCGAGTCAGGCCGGTCTAAAATGCTATCCTGACCAGCCCTGTCGCTGTCGCGACGGTTGCGATGGATCAGGGCCGGCTTATCCCGGTTTCCGCGACTGGCGGAAACGGCGATATAGAAAATAGGCGAACAGATTGATCACCAGCAGACTGGAAAGCGACGGTACAATAGCGGCTTCGCCTGCCGATTCCCCGAAGACGAGACTGACGACGATTTTCAGAATGGTACCGACATTGATCACCAGCAGGCCCAGCCAGGGATTGCGCTGCCAGAAGGCGTAAAATAGCAAGAACAGGAATATCAGCACCGCAAGGATAAGGGCAAGAAGGGGAAAACTGCTGTTGTTGGATAGAAAGAGATCCGCCTCCCATTGCAAATAATCCCGGATCGCCGGATCTGTCGTAGCAGGAGCGGCAAACCAGAACAGGCTGGTCGCGAGCAGCAGCATGAAACCAAGCACATGCCAGACCTTCCGCCGATACGCATAATAAGCGGCGGGGATGATGAACAAGGGACGTGAATACCAGGAAAAGAGATTCTGGTGTCTTTCCCAGACCCATGCGCCCATGTCCGTTCCGGACAGATAGGCGGACAGGAAAATGGCAGCCGAATAGGTCAGCATCAGCCCGATCAACAAGAGCACGAGAATGTCAATTTTCGCTGTTTTGCTCTTGGTCATCGGTTGCCCTCTCGTCTTCGGCTGCATGCTATATGGACTGCGCGAAACTGTTTGGCAGGTTGCAGTTCACTTAAATCGCTTCCAGCAAAATGACGACACAGGCGTTGCCGGCGTTACCATAAAAAAAGGGCCGCGATATTGCTACCGCGACCCCTATCAACACATTGCCTAAACCTTAGTTAGGCGGGCGGCTAGCCTTGTTGAAGCTGCCATATTGTTCGTTGCCGACAAAACCGAACTTGGTCACGCCGCTGTCCTTGATCACCGCCAATGTACGATCGGTGGTCAGATAGGCGCTCAGCGGATCGGGCTGGAACTGGAGTTCTGGTTCGGGAACCATCGACTTCGTCTGGGCCAGATATTGCTTGACCTGGTTCAGCGTTACTTCGCTATCGTTCCAGGTAATCTGGTTGGTTGCCGTGATCCCGAGACGGTTTTTGACCGGATCGACAAAATCTTCCGGCGGCGGACTATCGTCTGCAACTGGGAGGTCGATCTTTACCGCGTGCGTTTGCACAGGGATTGTGATGATGAACATGATGAGAAGAACCAACAAGACGTCGATGAGCGGCGTCGTGTTCATCTCCATCATTGGCTCGCCATCATCGCTTCCGCCACTCATAGCCATTCGTGCGTCTCCTTAATAACTCTGGTTGCCGGTCGAATTTATTCGACGACAATTGGCGTGGACAAAAAGCCCACTTTTGCAAAACCGGCGCGCTGCATTGTGTAGATAGCACCGCCGATACATTTATAGGGCGTGTTGATATCACCGCGGATGTGCACTTCGGGCATATCTTCCGGTGTCATATTTTCCACCCCGCCAAAGGAATCGATCTGGTCTTCGAGCTGTTTCACGGCCCGGGTCACCAGTTCGCTGGAATTGACCGGAGTAGTGTTCCAGTACACCCGGCAATTGCCGCCAGGAGTGGCTCCTGAATAGCCTTCTTCACCCGGATCACGTCCTGCGGCATCGGTCGTCGTAACCGACAGCAGCACATTTTCGCGCTTCGTCGTGGTCACTTCAAACGGAAGCACCGGAAGCTCGAGTTCCACTGTCTGGATAACCACCGGAACCGCGATCAGGAAAATGATCAGCAGGACCAGCATAACGTCCACAAGTGGGGTTGTATTAATGTCGGATAGAGGAGTCTCCTCCGTGCTACCGCCCCCAACATTCATTGCCATAGGATTTTATCCTCTCAAAACTAAACCATCTGAAGGGAACGAAAGCCCCCTTGTCGTGCGTTGGCCAGGTTGCCGCCGCGACATGCGGCAAGCAACCCGGCCCCCGGCTTATTTCTTTGCGGCAGGCGCAGCAGGCTTCGCAGCAGCCGGAGCGGTCTTAACACCACCAGCAGTTGTTGCGATTGGTTTAACGCCGCCATCCGAAGCCATGTAGCCCAGAACGTCGTTAGAGAATGCTGACAGCTGTTCAGCGATCCGCTTGTTGCGTCCTTGCAACCAGTTGTAGGCAAGAACGGCTGGAACAGCCACACCAAGACCAAGTGCGGTCATGATCAGTGCTTCACCAACCGGGCCAGCAACAGCATCGATCGATGCCTGACCAGCGATACCGATTTTGATCAGCGCGCGGTAAATACCGATAACCGTACCGAACAATCCGATAAACGGCGATGTCGCACCAACGGTAGCCAACCAAGGAAGGCCGGTTGCCAGTTTGGACTTGATCAGGTCCTGCGAACGTTCGATCGAACCGTGCAACCAGTCATGCGCTTCAACCGGATCGGTCAATTTCGCGTGATCGGCATCGGCTTTGATCGCGTCGTCGACGATCTGGCGATAAGCGGAGTTCTTGTCGAGCTTCGCAGCGCCTTCTTTAAGCGTTCCGGCACGCCAGAAGGTCGAGCGCATGGCCTGGCCCTGTTTCATCACTTTGTTCTGCTCGAAAAGTTTCGAAAACAGGATGTAGAAAGAAGACACAGACATAATTGTCAGAATTGCGAGAACGGACCAGGCGATAACACCGCCCTGTTCCATGGCCTCCCAGAAACCGAAAGCGTTTTGTGGTGCTGTCGAACCAGCGGCCAAAATTTCAATCAACATTTTAACATTCCCCTCAGGATAAGTTTGTAGCAAAAAATCTGGAGCGGGAAGGACATCGTATAATGCCCTCCCCTATATATTATTTGGGTATTTCCCAACGAACGGCGTTGGAATAATATCCGGTCGTCGCATTTCCGTTTGCGTCCAGAGAAGGACGGAACCGCGCACGTCGAGTCAAGTTTTTGCAGGCAGCTTCATCCAGATCAGCATGGCCGCTAGAACCGGTTATCTGGCAATCGCTTACCCGTCCGTCCGCATTGACTGTCAGACGGAAACGTGTGGTGCCTTCCCGTTCCTCGCGCAGAGCCCGCGAAGGATAATCGTTCGCATTGGCCCAGCTGCCAGGATTACCACGTGGCTCCGGCGTCGCCCTTTGTGGCGGCGGTGGAGGTGGTGGAGGTGGTGGAGGCGCTACAACCGGACGCGGTGGAGGCGGCGCGGTTGGAACCGTCCGAATGACCGGGCGAGGTGCAACCACGGGCGCCACGATGGGCGGTGGCGATACCACTGGTGGCGGCTCGATCGGCTTTTCAGGTGGTGGTGGTGGTGGCTCCTCCGGTTCTTCCGGCGGTTCTTCCTCTTGAATATCGATCATGTCCAGCTGCGTAGCAACCTTCTTGACCGCACTATAAGCTAGTCCGGTGACCAGCGCATAGCCAAGTAACAGGTGAATGATTACGACAAGAAAGATTGATACAATCTTGCTCGAACTCATCTCTTGGTCAGCATAAGCCATTCAGCAATGTAACTCCTTTTTCCCCATCGTAAGGTCGCGTGCCTCATCGCTGAAGCCCTTTACAAAGGCATGAGGCTTGAAAAAAACCATCGCGACCTTTGTTATCCCATGACAGCTTTTCGTTCGCATGAAAGCCATCTTAAATTTGTTTTAACGTGGTAGTTCCACGCAGGCAATCGCTTTATTGGTTCATCATCGATTAAGCTGTCAAAGACCCACTATAGGGGCTAAAACCAAGCATCCTGAAACCCAGCCCCGAGGAAAACATGCGCTCCTTCACATTTTTTGCCTTCGCCTTGCTTTTTAGCGAAATTGCGTTGTTTCCGGCTTTATCACAGGTGCCGGGCGACAACGATCCATTGCAATATGCGGACCTCGCCGACCTCAGCGCCGAAGCGCCGATCATCGTCCACGCGACGATCAAGGAAGCGATTAAAGTCGCTCCGGAAAGGGCGCCAAACGCTCCTCCGGGAACGCAACGCTTTTATATTGTCGCATCTACCAACGCGCTGATTCGCGGTCAGGGCGGGGTCGGAGAAACGATTCGTTACGTCGTTGATCTGCCGCTTGATGCGCGGGGTCGGGCCCCCAAGATCAAGAAGCAGCCGTTCATTATTTTCGCCCGTCGACCATCGAGCGGCGGCGACAATGTCCAACTAATAGCCAAGGACGGGCAGATTGCCTGGACAGAAGTTCGCGAACAGAGAGTGCGTTCCCTGGTCCGCGAACTGGTCAGTCGCGATGCACCACCCGCCATTACCCGGATCGCCAGCGCCTTCCACGTACCGGGCACTATTATCGGTGAAGGCGAAACCCAGATATTCATGGAAACCGAGACCGGATCTCCCATTTCGATTACCGTGCTGAAGCGCGACGGCCTGCAGAAATTCTGGGCCGTTTCCCTCGGCGAGATTGTCGACGAGGCAGCACGGGCGCCGGTCAGAAACAGCCTGCTCTGGTACCGGCTGGCCTGCTTTCTTCCCCGCGAGCTTCCTGCCGAAGCATTGAGCGGTGTTAGCGCGGTCAATGCGCGCCAGGCGCAAAGCGATTATCGGCTGGTCCTGCGCGACCTAGGCACCTGCCCGAGATCACGACAGCCCTGACGCGGCAGAACTAGTACTGGCATTCGCTCAAGGCGTCGCTAATAAGGCGCCGAAACTCTCACTTGAAACATAAAGAGGCTTATGACCATGACTGCCCCGCTTCGTATCGCGCTCGCTGGACTAGGCACCGTAGGAACCGGTGTTATCCGGCTAATCGAGGCAAATGGCGCGATGATCGCGCAGCGAGCCGGCCGGCCCATCATTGTATCCGCCATCTCGGCGCGCGACCGGAGCCGTGATCGCGGCATCGATCTGGCGGCATATCCCTGGTACGACCAGCCTGAACAGCTTGCGGCGCTGGACGATATCGACTGCGTTGTGGAGATGATTGGCGGCTCCGACGGCACCGCCCTGGAACTCGCGCGCAAAAGTCTGGCATCGGGCAAATCGTTCGTCACAGCGAACAAGGCGATGATCGCCCATCACGGGATGGAACTGGCCAAGGCGGCAGAAACCGGAAATCTGTCGCTGCGATATGAAGCAGCGGTTGCAGGCGGAATACCGGTCATCAAGGGGCTGCGCGACGGCGCTTCGGCCAACCGGATCGAGCGGGTTTACGGCATTCTCAATGGCACGTGCAATTATGTCCTCACCGAAATGGAAAAACACGGCCGCGCCTTTGACGACGTCCTCAAGGATGCCCAGGAAATCGGCTATGCCGAAGCCGATCCGAGTTTCGACATTGATGGTGTAGACGCAGCCCACAAGCTTGCCATTCTGGCCGCATTGTCCTTTGGCAAGGCGCTCGACTTCGAGGGCGTCGAGATCGACGGCATACGCCACATCATGGCGGCCGATATCGGCCAGGCCAAGGCGCTTGGCTATCGCATCCGCCTGCTCGGCATGGCCCGGATCGATGACGGAAAATTGTTCCAGCGGGTCAATCCTTATCTGGTGCCCGAAAACCATCCACTCGCCCATATCGACGGATCGACCAACGCGGTGGTCGCCGAAGGCAATTTTTCCGGTCGCCTCATGTTTCAGGGCGCGGGCGCGGGCGAAGGCCCGACGGCCTCTGCGGTAGTCGCCGACCTTATCGACATCGCCCGGGGCGATGCCGGCACCGTTTTTGCCACGCCGGCCAGCAAGATGGAACCGTGCGAACGCGCCGAAAGTGGCAACCGGATCGGCAAGAGCTACATTCGGTTCATCGTCGCTGACAAGCCCGGCGTTCTCGCCGAAATTACCGCGGCCATGCGCGATGCGGAAGTATCGATCGAAAGCCTCATCCAGACCGAGAAAGCCGCCGAGGGATCGGTGCTGATCTCGATGGTAACCCATGACAGCCGCGAGCGGGACGTATCACTGGGCCTCGCCGCCCTGTCCAGTTCGACAAGCCTGAAGGCTGCTCCGGTAGTGATGCATTTGCTGAGTGATCAAGACTGATCAATCTCCGGTCAGAACACCGTCACGAAATTGCTGTTGATAATCTTTGGACGGGACATCCGCATTTTCATCCCCGGCGATCTTCTGCAGTGCGTCCAGGATCCGACCGCTTTTTCCGTTGCCGACAACCGATTTGAGCCTTTCAAGCGAGCAACCGCTATCCTGTAGCGAAACCCCGCAACTTCCAGAAACGACACGGGACGAATTCGCCGCCGGAATCTCTCCGCGCTGCGGTCCGTGATTTCGGTTTGGTCCAGCCAGTTCCGGAAATGGCAGTCGCTGTTCTCGATCGATATCCGAAGTGCCGCAGACCAGAATATCATCATTCGCCTGGCTGAGGAGGCAGCCGTCAGCGTCAACCGCCACCATCTGCCGTGCGTTTTCCACCAACATGGACGTCCGGTCATCAGGCGGAAGCGCCTGCCCCATCGCGCCGGACGGGATGAGCAAAGAGAACACTAAAACCGGTCTCGACATTGTAATATCGCTCCCCTATCGAGAGTTCAAAATTACCCCTATAGAAGGACTAGCCCACAATATGCCCGAAGCAAGCCAAATATTGGACCGCGTACTCGTCATGGAAATGGTACGCGTTACCGAAGCGGCTGCCATATCGGCTGCCAATTTGATCGGTCGCGGCGATGAAAAGGCTGCTGATGCCGCTGCTGTGGAAGCGATGCGCGCGGCGCTGAACGAGTTGGACATCTGTGGTACCGTGGTCATCGGTGAAGGCGAACGCGACGAGGCGCCGATGCTGTTTATCGGCGAAAAAGTGGGCCGCGGCTGTGAAGGCGAAGCGCCGGCGATTGATATCGCGCTTGATCCACTGGAAGGCACAACCATTACCGCCAAGGCGGGCGCCAACGCATTGGCCGTTCTCGCTATTGCGGAAAAGGGCAATCTGCTGAACGCTCCGGATGTTTACATGGACAAACTTGCCGTCGGGCCCGGCTATTCACCCGGCATTATCGATCTCAACAAATCCGTGACCGAAAATGTCGAAGCCGTTGCCAAGGAAAAGGGCGTCGCACCGGCGGACATCATCGTCTGCGTTCTCGACCGTCCGCGGCACGACAAGATCATCTCCGAATTGCGCAGCATCGGCTGTGGAATCATGCTGATCCCCGACGGCGATGTGGCCGGCGTGATTGCAACGTCTGACGAAGATACGACCGTGGACATGTATATGGGTAGCGGCGGCGCACCCGAAGGCGTGCTCGCGGCGGCGGCGCTGCGTTGCGTTGGCGGACAGTTCAAGGGACGCCTCTTGTTCCGCAACGACGACGAGCGCCAGCGCGCCTATAAATGGGGCATCGAGGATCTCGATAAGATCTATGACCTGAAAGAACTGGCCAAAGGCGATGTGATCTTCGCGGCGACCGGCGTTACCCATGGCTCGTTGCTGGAAGGCGTCAAGAAATTGCGCAGCGGCAAGATGACCACGGAAAGCGTAGTCATGCGCGCGTCGTCCGGCACCGTACGCTGGGTGAAAAGCGAACATCGCAAAACCTGATGCAAGGGATGTTTGCTGACAAGAACTTGCATCGGTTCCAGAAACTGCGTCACTTGCTGCTGATATTACCAATATTGGTAACAGCCTGCATTTCTCCTGTTCAATATGGCGACATCCCCCACGGCGATTATGTCGCGGACGAGCGCTGCCGGCCGGGAGTACAACCCGCGGAAGTGATGGCGGACAAGCCCTATTTCGTCGTGACCAGCCGTTTGCCGGATTGTCGGACGGACCGGGTCGCGCTGCTTAACCAGCGAAGTGAAATCGTTCGGTACGGCCGGTTTGGCGCGCCGCAGGAAATGGAAATCACCAACGCCAAGGGCAAAGAAAAATTGCGTGAGGTGATACCCTTTGCCCTGAACAACGAGCAGCAATGGTGGGATGATCTCGCGGCAGCCGCTGTGAAGCGCGACGGGCGGATTTTGCTCTATGTCCACGGGTTCAAGGAAACTTTTTTTACCAGCGCACGCGATAGCGCCCAGATTTCCCGCCTGTCGGGCCTCGATATTCCGGTCGTTCATTATAGCTGGCCATCGCAGGGCGAATTTCTGAAATATGCCGCCGATGAAACGAACATGTATTATAATGAACGCCAGTTCCGGAGTTTTCTGGCCAAGCTGGCGCAACAGCCATGGACGAAGGAAATCATTCTGGTTGCCCATTCGCTCGGTGGCCGGCTGGTGATTCCTGCGATCGAGTTTGTCGACCGCAACAGCAGCAACGCCGATTCGAGCAATATATCCAACATCATTCTCGCCTCGCCCGATATTGACCGGCAGGATTTTGAACGCGACATCGTCGAAACCGTGCTCACCATGCGCCGCGTCAACAATGACCGCCGGATCACGGTTTATGTATCAGCCAAAGATCGCGCCCTTGGCCTGTCCTATAATTTTCACGGCTATCCCAGACTCGGCCGTCCGGATTGCTTCAACCCGTTCGAGGCGGCATCATTGCGGGATCAGGGCTATCCCGAACGATGCTATGCCGCCAAGACCAAATATGACACCGAGCCGGAAAAGAGCGGGCTGACGATTATCGACACCACCGCTATCAGCCGCGGCCAGACCGGCCACAGCGACTATCTGCGCAGCGGGCCTGCCTGTTCTGATTTTGCAGCGGTCGTCAACAGAACCGAGAACAGGGCAAGCAAACGCAAGGCCAGCAGATTATTGCATGTTTTCGAACTTGTCCCTGATCCCGATATTGCGGAAACCGATGATGTTGCGGAATGTCGCCGCAACCCGGAATGATTTCGTCTGCTTTGGCCGGGATCGATGCTGCGTAATAACGGGCAACTCGAGGCGTTACTAAAAGAAGTCCGCGCCTGCACGATCTGCACAGGCCTGCCCTTGGGCCCCAAACCGTTGCTGCAGGCAGACAGCGCCGCGCAGATTCTGCTGGTCGGCCAGGCGCCGGGCAGCAAGACCCACGAGAAAGGCCGCCCGTTCGACGATGTCAGCGGCAAACGGCTGCGCGGCTGGCTGGGCGTCACCGAAGAGCAATTTTATGATCCGCGCCTGTTTGCCATCATCCCGATGGGTTTCTGTTTTCCCGGCACCGGCCAAGGCGGCGACATGCCGCCGCGACCGGAATGCGCGCCGGCATGGCGCCAGCCGCTGCTGGATGCCCTGCCGAATATCAGGCTGACGCTGGTGCTCGGCCAATATGCGATGAACTGGCATCTCGGCGATCGGAAATCCCGCACGCTCACCGACACGGTAAAGCGCTGGCGGGAATTCTGGCCGGAGCTCTTGCCCCTGCCCCATCCCAGCCCGCGCAACATCCGCTGGTTCAAGGCCAATCCCTGGTTCGAGACCGATGTCATCCCGTTCTTGCAGGATCGCGTGAGGGAACTGACCTAGAAAACCCCCATGGCCAGCCCGGCCGAGAGCGTCGCGCCGGTTTCCGCGCAGCGCTGGCGATCGCTTTCACCGATCGTCTTCGGCGCCAATATCTGTTCTTGGGTCTGCGCGTGGGTGCAGATGATCAGGCTGTCGATCACCTTCCTGAGACGCCAGCCGGTGGCGATCCGTTCCAGCTGGACCTTCGCATTTTCGCCATCCGATCCGGCGCAGATCATCGCGGCATAGGGGCGCCCCTCGATCCTGCCGAGCAAGGGATAATAGCAGCGGTCGAAAAAGGCCTTCATCACCCCGGCAATCGCGGCGAGGTTTTCAGGCGTCGCAAAAATATAGCCGTCGGCGGACAGCATGTCATCGGGCCGGCAATCTTCCGCGCGAACGACGCGCACTTCGGTGCCGTCTTCCTGTCGCGCAGCTTCAGCAGCAGCCTCGACCATCTGGGCGGTGCCGCTGGTATAGCTGTAATAGACGATCAGAAGATTTTTCATCGCCTGCCCCCTAACAAGTAACAGACCGATTGTCAGCGCTTCAGGTTTCACGCATAGCGCGGACCATGAACGCAGTATTGAACGTCGAAAAATCCCTGTCCGGCCAGAG
Organism: Parasphingorhabdus flavimaris; assembly: GCF_013371215.1. GTDB lineage: Bacteria > Pseudomonadota > Alphaproteobacteria > Sphingomonadales > Sphingomonadaceae > Parasphingorhabdus > Parasphingorhabdus flavimaris. Next base: position 281,736 of record NZ_JABWMH010000003.1, on the reverse strand, counting down.
CTGGCGCTGGCGCAGCACCAGCGCCGACGCGCGCGATCCCGGATTTCAGCCTGATGATCTGGTCACCCAATTGCTGCTGGCCCGGGGCGCCAGCCGCGAAACGCTGGAGGTCAACCGCGACCCGACGATCCGCGGCTTCATGCCCGATCCATCGGTATTCCAGGATATGGACGTAGCGGCAGATCGACTGGCCCTGGCCATCAGGAACCAGGAAAAGGTCACGATATTCGGCGACTATGATGTTGATGGCGCAACCAGCGCCGCCTTGCTGATCCGTTTGCTGAGGGACCTCGGGCTCGATGCGGGCTATTATATCCCCGACCGCCTGATGGAGGGCTATGGCCCGTCCGGTGAGGCCCTGGTCAAGCTCGGCGAACAGGGCAGCAATCTTGTGGTGACGGTCGACTGCGGGGCCATGGCTTTTGAAGCGCTCGACATGGCCGACAAGGCGGGTGTCGAGGTGATCGTGGTCGACCATCACAAATGTGCGGTCGAATTGCCCAAGGCGCTGGCATTGGTCAATCCCAACCGGCTGGATGAAAGCGAGGCCGGCGCCGAACACGGCCATCTCGCCGCTGTCGGCATGGCCTTCCTGCTCGGCGCTGCTCTCGTGAGGACGCTGCGCAACAAGGGTTTCTTTGCGAATCGAGCCGAACCCAAATTGCTCGAGCTGCTGGATATCGTGGCCCTGGGCACGGTGGCCGATGTGGCCCAGTTGCGCGGACTCAACCGCGCCTTCGTCGCGCAGGGCATCAAGGTCCTCGCCGGGCGGCAGAATGTCGGCCTCTCTGCCCTGATCGACGCCAGCCGCCTGAAACGCGCACCGGTATGTTCGGACCTCGGCTTCGCGCTGGGCCCGCGGATCAATGCCGGCGGACGGGTCGGCAAGTCCGATCTTGGCGTGCGATTGCTGATCACGCAGGACCCGGAAGAAGCGCAGGCGATTGCCGCGGAACTCGACCATCTCAACCAGGAACGCCGCGCGATCGAGGCCCATGTGCTCGAGGAAGCCGACGCCATGTGTTCCTCGCAGCAGAATCAGGCGGTGGCAGTGCTCTCGGCCAGAGGCTGGCATCCCGGCGTGATCGGTATTGTCGCCGGCCGGATCAAGGAGAAGCTGAACCGTCCCGCCATCATCATCGCCGTCGATGAAGAAGGGATCGGCAAAGGCTCCGGACGTTCGATTTCCGGCATTGATCTCGGTGCAGCGATCATCGCGGCCAAGGACAGCGGCCTGCTGATCGCCGGTGGCGGTCACGCAATGGCTGCCGGCATCACCATTGACGCGGACAAGGTCGATGCATTTTCGGAATTTCTCAACGACCGGCTGGCGGACAGCGTCGGCAAGGCTCAGGATGGCAAGGCCCTGTTGGTCGACGCTCTGCTTTCCCCAAGGGGCGTCAATCCGACCATCGTCGAGGCAATGGACGGCGCCGGCCCCTATGGCATGGGCTGGCCCGCGCCGCGCGTCGTGACCGGTCCGGTGCGAATCGTCAAATGCGATATTGTCGGAACCGACCATGTCCGGATGATCGTCGCAGGCGATGACGGCGCATCGATCAAGACAATTGCCTTCCGCGCGGCGGAAACCGATCTCGGCCAGGCACTGCTCAACGCGCCAAGGGGACGAAAATTGTGGATCGCGGGGCGCGCCAAGATCGATGACTGGGGCAGCCGCCCGTCGGCGGAAATCCACCTGGAAGACGCCGCCTGGGCCGATTGAGAATGGCCCGGAAGCGCATTATTCCGGTCCCGCTGCCGCCTTCTCCACTGTGATAGCAAAGATGTACGCGGGCAGATGGGCCTCACGCCACGAGCCGTTTGAGAGGGCTTCAGGAAATAAGCCCGAAAAACCGGCTAAAAGAGGGTTGACCAAAGTCCAGTGCCCCCCTAATGGCCGTTGCTCGCTGACCAGCAATTGGTATGGCCCCTTCGTCTAAGGGTTAGGACGCGGCCCTTTCACGGCTGAAATACGGGTTCGAATCCCGTAGGGGTCACCATTATAAAAAATCTTGGATTTTTTCCGTAGGCTTGCACCAAGCTCAGGCTTTTTGATCTCCCCTTAATACAGCTTTGGCCCTCTGTTCGCAGCCGACATTCAGTGTCAACGTGTGAGCCAGTGGTAAAGCGCTCAACCACTGGAGACATTCCGGTGCCGGTTTGTTTTCGGGTCTGCTGGTGTCGACCTTTGCACCTCATGGCACCGATATCCAATATCGGCGTGTGACCAGTCGCCGGAGCTTCAGCCATCTCTGTTCTCGTGAATGGCAGGCTGCCTGACCTCTCTTCATGCATCCGGGGGATGGTCGAACGTCCGAACAACATGAGGAACATCATGGCTGAACCCAATCCGACAGGCCTCGACGCCTACAAGCCTTCCGAGATCTATGCGCTGGTGGATAGAGCGGGCGTGCAGAAAGCCGGCCTCGGGCTGTCGCAGCTGCTCGTGCTCTCCATTCTGGCCGGTGCATTCATCGCGCTCGGCGCGGCCGCCTTTACGATGGTCATGACCGGAACCGACATGTCCTTCGGACCGGCTCGATTCTTGGGTGGCATCGTCTTTTCGCTCGGGTTGATTCTGGTGATTGTGGCAGGTGCGGAACTGTTTACCGGCAATGCGCTGCTGGCGATAGCGGTCGTGGAAAAACTAGTGTCCCCGGGCCAGCTGCTCCGCAACTGGACCATCGTCTACATCGGCAATTTCGCTGGAGCCATTCTGATCGCGGGACTGGTCTGGGCATCGGGGCTTTTGAACGCCGGCCTCGGCGAAACGGCAATCGACATCGCCGAATCGAAAGCCGCTCTCGGCATGACGGAAGCATTTGCGCGCGCGATCCTGTGCAATATCCTGGTCTGTCTTGCGGTCTGGCTCTCGCTCGCCGCGCGATCGGCGGCCGGGAAAATTCTGGCCATCATATGGCCGATAGCCAGTTTCGTTCTGCTTGGCCTGGAACACTCGATCGCCAACATGTATTTCTTTCCGCAGGCGATGCTGGCCGGCGCTGGCGTCGACTGGACAGATTTTGGTCAAAACCTGCTGATCGTCACGTTGGGCAATATTGCAGGAGGCGCAGGCGGTGTCGCGCTGGCATATCGGCTGGCATATCGGCTGGCATACGGGAATTCCGAGGATCGGGGAGATATTGTCAACGATCAATAGCCGATTCTAGATCGTGATTTGTCCGAACCTTCCGTTTCAATAGCGTGTCCTTGGTCAGACAACTCCCACGAAGTGCGGAGACGAGAAAGGCACTGGCTTGGCGCTGACGAGTTCGAGAGTTCAATGCTCTCTCGCAACAGTTTTTGTTCAGCTTGGTGAAAATTAGTTTCCTTCGAAAAGTGCCCAAACGTGGGTGCGCACTTGCGTATGGCATGGGTGATGGGTTGGATAAGGGGGATCGTTGGTAATGCGGGAAGCAGAGGTTCGAATTCCCCTGTATCAATGGACCAATTTGCTCAGTCCTGTGTTTCAGTAGCGCCCGTAAAATTCAGTGGATCGGTCTAATAGATATTGCGCCGGACCCCTTTGATGTGTTTTTATCGAGATATGGAGCGACTCGAACTCACGTTTGAAAGCAGCATGATTTATGAGGTGATTGCAAAAACACCTGATTGGTTGCGCCATGATCTCGCATCGCAAAAACCGGATCTGCGCAAGCGCGCCGAAGATGCATTAACGGTCCAGATTTCGAGCCACCTCGTCCTCCCTGAGGAATATTACGATGATCAATTGCCGCTGCCGCTACCTCTGCAATGATTGCCCCGTAAACGCATGATCTCAACAGTATTGAAGATCATCACGCCTGGGAGGAAATCATGGTCCCAGTTTGGATCAGGCACCAAGCCAGTCGGCAAGCATTGGGCAACGGCTGAAAATATCCGATCGCCCTGTCGCGTTGTTAAATGTTTTTTATGCGAGGGCTCTTCATCATACCAACCCTAGGTCGAATTTCGACTATCTACGCAATCCACGCTCAATCTCACAGCCGATCCGTAAACCGCCACGCTAGTTCCGTATGCTTTTGCCAAACGGGGCTATGGTTTCCCGGTAGCAAGCTTCAGGTGGTCCGTATGAATCGCCAGCCGCTTTCTCAAGCAAGCTGCGGTCCTTTACAGTGACTTTTCCACGACTGGATCTGATCGCACCATATCCCTCCAGCACATGCAGGGTCAAAGTCACACCTGATCGCTGGGCGGCGATCATCATCGCCATAAACTCGTGGGTCAAATAAATATCATCGCCATCGGTCCGGTCGTGACACATCAACAACCAGCGCGCGAGACGCGTCTCGATGCTATGATGGGCGTTGGACACAACGCTGGAAGCCGTTTGGATCATGAATGTGTTGATGTAACGCAGCAGAAGATCGCGCAGGGTCCGGCTCGCGTTTACGGCTTCACGCAAATGCGCAGCATTGATCGTCAGGGCGGTGCCGCCATCGACCTGCATGAAGGTGTCATGGGGGGTTTGGGCATTGCCCAGTAAAACCGGTGCGGCGGAAAATCCTTCCCGGCCAAAAATGCCGACTTCCGTCTGCTCGCCGCTATCGTTGCGTGCTACCACCGATGCAATTCCGCCCTCGAGGAAATAGATAGTGTCAATCGGCGAATTGGCCGCAACCAACAGTTGCCGGTGGCCCAGATCCGAGCGGCTAACAAAAGGGGCCAATTTTGACCAATCGTCATCAGACATGGCCTGAACTAGAATATTGTTGCTATCCGAAATCGGCAAGAAAATTTCGCTTTCACTCAACTGGGTGAAGTGAAAACTGTTCGCTCCGCCGCTCCGATACCCTGTTCTTGGGAGCGATACCGATGATATTGACCCTACATTCGGTTAACACCACAAAATAAACTGTGCGATATCAGACAAATGGGAACTAGCGAAACGGTTATAACACAGTCGAAGGCACATTGATTGTGGATAGTGGATGAGCCCGCAACAATGTAATTTGCGCCGCTCCTGGTCCATTTCCAGCCGCTATCATTGGCTTCGGGTCTTTGGGTTTCTTACCAACCAGGCAATGGCTCAAAATTCGCCAGCCCAGGTTCAATCCGCAGAAGCAATGGGCGATCGGTGGTCGAGGATAAAATACTAAAAGTTGAACGGCAACGCATGCGAAAACGTCCCGACTTTCTGTTCGGCATCAGACAGTTTCCCGATCGACCGAACCTCTGGGACCAAAGAGCCGTCGATGTTGGCGTCGCATCTCCGGAAGGAAACACAGATAGTTCTTAAACTAGCTATACGAATGAATTGAATAAGTTAAATTACTTGAAGGCAATCAATGCCGCGATTTCGATTTATTAAAGGCTAAAACGAGTTCGTTCAAAAAGATAAATCCAGGAGCACTTTGCTTTGAAAGTTACGTACTAATACTAACGTTGACTCTCAACTGGTGTCCGAGCTAATTTCCAAACATCAGGGAATCAGGAAAGTTCTCAGATTGTAGGGGTCGCATGAAAATATCGGAATCGAAAGATTCCGTTTATTAGAAAGCAGGGATTGCGGTCAAATGCACTATCAGAACCCCACAACCAACATATCAAATCTCGCCAGCCGAACAGAGGCACGGCAACTCGATTTTTCCGGGTCATGGGACATCGATTCTCTGAAGCAAATAATCCTAGAGGAAGGCTTGCGTAGCTCTATCCAGAGAGGGAAATTTGTCTTCCGACAGGGTGAAGTCGTTGATAAAATCTACCTGATTCAATCAGGGTGCGTCGCTTTTACAAGACATTGTGCGGAAGGGCATCGGCAGGTTCTGGATTTCTTTTACCGTGAGTCCGTTTTTTCTGATCTCCCGGAAGATTCTCAACCAACCACATTTTCCGCTCAATGCCTTTTGGACACTCAAGCCTACGCACTTTCCAAGGCTAGTCTCAGGCGGATCGCGACAATTACGCCCGAAATATTTCAGGCGGTGAATTCATTGATGCTCAGGCTATTGAGTCAGGCCTATGATAGCCTTTACAATATTGGATGCCGGCACGGCGTGGAGCGTGTCGCGTTCACGCTATGCAAAATATTTGATGGCTTCAATGCCGGCATTGATGTCGATTCAGCCCGATTTGATTGCAATATTCCGATCCGTCAGATTGATATCGCCGACGCTATTGGTGTTACCCCTGTTTACCTCAACCAGATTCTAAAATCTTTAAAAGAGGATGGTGTGATAGATATCAATAAAGGAACCATCAACATCACCAATATTAAAATATTAAAAGATATCTGCAACTATGAATAATTTTCTTCAATCAAAAGATTCATATAATTGAATCAGATATATGATATTATAATCACACAACTCTTAATTTGCTGTTATTGATTGAATTTAACCACGTATGTATACCCAAAACCTCTACATGTGAATTGACTTGCTGCAAAGTGAGGCAACGATAATATCTACATATTACTTTGGTAATATTTCTATTGTCGTATTTTACAAGTATTATTCACTTATATTGGATTAATGTATAGCGCAGTTATTATAGATATAATATCATCTGAATAATTAATTTGCCTATATATTTGATAGATTACTGAATAGATTATTTTTAGTAATTATTGAGCGCGTTTGTCGCTGAGATATTTGGGTAAATATTATGACAAAACTACAACTACATTTCAGAAAAATAACGAAAGCTTTGTCTTGCTCTTCAGCGGTTGCAATCGTAGCCGCACTAGCTGCGCCCCACTCGGCTTTGGCGCAGGAAGCGACTGCTACGCCCGCTTCCGAAACCAAGGCCGCAGGCCAATTCATCTATTCCCGCGATGTCTCCTATGGCCACGCAATTGGGTTTCGCACGCCAGGCCGGGATCATTCGGTAGAGACCGGGCCCACCCAATTGATACTGTCCACCCTGACAACCGGGCTCCAGCCGATCAGCGATACCGAAAGTGCCGGCATCGTTGCGGGCTCCTCTCGGGACGTAGGGCTGATTGGCAGCCACGTTTCGCTTGGCGTCGATGCATTAACCGGAGGGTCGGGTACAAACAGTTCCGCCGCATCGCTCGGCAATATGCAGGGCTCCATCGTCAACGGCGCAGTAGGTCAAGCGTCTGGTGCAATTCGCGACGCTCTTGGAAGCGTCCGCGGAATTCTGGGTGGCGGACAGTGACATCGAAGCTCATCATTCGCAGCGCTGCATTTGCCGCATTCACTCTTGCTCCGGTTGCAGCATTGGCAGCCCAGGATGCGCCTCAATCCACCGATGAAATAGTGGTGCCCGCAAATACTGCCGCTGCCAGCAGCGGCCGCATCGCGGTCAACATCGCGTCGGGCGACAACAATCAGCAATTGGGGGACGCGGCTATCGCTATCGGCGACATCGCACTTGTGACCGAGACCGCTATTCAGCGGCTGATCGGCCCCGCTCCGACCGACCACATCACCAGCATTACCATAGAGGATGGCGCCTTCGCTGGCACCAATGGCCTCACCAGCATCAACATAACCGCCGGATCACAGAACCAGATGGCGAATCTGGCTGCGCTGGCGATTGGAAATAACGGTGCCATGTCTGACCAGCTACTGGAACAGACCCGGGCGCCCATCGAACCGAAAGGGGGCAGCCCGGAAGGAGCCCTGCCATCCAATGACCGCATCGCTATCGGTGATACGGCCTTTGGCAACGGCAACGGCCTGATTCAGGTAAACCTCATCGGCGGCGAAGGCAATTCCTCCGCCAACACCTTCGCTCTCTCAATCGCGAGCGACGGATCACCATGAAGCAACTCAAACTCAAGGAGAAGTAAGATGCGAAATATTCTAATGGCCTCAGCAGCCGGATTGGCATTCATTGCCACACCGGTATTGGCGAATGGCAATCACAACGGCGGAGCCGATGGAGAAAGCTCGGTCGAAGTAGATCTTCGCTATGCCAACAATATCGACACCAGCCTCACCACAGACGTTACCTACAAAAAACATGTTGGGTTGATCGGCGGCGCATTGGTGCTCGGTATCGTCGACGTTGACAGCTCGGCAGTAGCCGTGACCGACGCCAAGCAATTGCAGCAAGGTGTTAACGTGAATTATCGCGAGGAAAACGAGCTGAACGGTGAAAATGGCTATGTCGACCCGGTCTTCGGACCCGGATGGAGTGAGCCAGGTTTCAACGGTCCCGCCGGCCCCAATGGAGTCGCCGAAAGCCAGATCCGCGCCGGCTTCTTTTCCCCGATCATCAACACTGTTGATACGTTCAGCGTGTCAGGTTCGGGCAACATTGGCGTCAATCTGGCTGCCGGCTACTTCAACGACCAGATGAATGCTGCATCGATTGCGGTATCCAGCAATTCTGATCCGGAGGCCGCAGGCGGTTGGGCAGAAGCCTCGACCACGTCGCTGCAATCACAACTGGGTGTAGCCCAATTTGCGACCCCTGGCACCATTCTCGATGAGGATGATCCTGAAGAAGGCGGTGCGTTCAACAACTTCCGTGACCGTAATACCGTCATGGGCGGGACCGTTACAGGGTCGGGTAACATTGGCGTCAATGCAGCTGCGGGTAGTCTGAACCAGCAGGCAAACCTAATGACGTTGGCGGTCGCCAACGACACCACGCTTGCTGAAGCGAATTCGGGTCTGATTCAGGCTTCGACGCTTTCGTTCGTGGAACAGCAGGACAGCATAAACTTGGTTAGCGGACTGACGCTTAACGGTGCATCCGGTAATATCGGCGTCAACTTTGCTGCAGGTGCTGGCAATCAGCAGCTGAATTCGCTGACTATTGCTGCATCGCAAGGTGGAGCGCCAAGCGATCCAGGTGATCCAAGCGATCCTAGCTGATCCAGCAGTCCGTTCGGGCGGTTGTGCTGACCCCAGAAGATCCCACCGCCCGCTGGGGGGAGGGCAATTGCCAAACTGGCAATGCCCTCCCTTCATCGACCAGTTTTCCGGCCATTTCCTTTAACCAACGAGTAAAGAGCTATCTGCTATGTTCCGTTACCCGGCAAATCTTCACCAGGCATCGAGCGCCCTCTGGGCGATAGCTCCAGTGCTCGCGATTGGCTTGTCCGGATGCATGACAGCACCGGCCCAAAATCCGCCGCTATGGCTGGGACAGACGTCGGAAGGCGCCCGGACCACACAGGTAACGCTCACCAGTTGGAAAGACCGCAAATTTATCGGTCTCGTCCGCCAACAGACTGATTTCAGTTGTGGCGCGGCCGTAATGGCAACAATTTTCAATGAAGCCTTCGGACGGACCACTACCGAGCAGCAGGTTCTGGTGAACATGCTCAAGGTCGCCGATCCCGACATCGTGAGGGACAAGGGGTTTTCGCTGCTCGACATGAAGAATTATGCGCGCTTGATCGGGATGGAAGCCGAAGGTTACCGGCTAGATTATGACAAGCTCACGCAGCTTGACCTGCCATCAATCGCGCTGCTGGACATCAAGGGATACAAGCATTTCGTCGTCATCCGCAAGGCGTTTGCTGATCGGGTGGCCGTTGGCGATCCGGCATTGGGCAACCGTATGATGAGCCGCAAGGAATTTGAAAAATCCTGGAATGATGTCGCGTTTGTGGTCGCGGGTGAAGGATATGATCCCGAAAATGATTTGATCGACCCGCCTTCACCGCTTTCGGCCAAGCGCCTGCTAGACCTTCACGCATCCCTTCCCGCTGCCGAAACTGCCGAGTTCGGCAACAACGCAGCTTTCAGTTTCTCATTTTGATGGAGAGTTACAATGCGCACATCAAACATATCTCGATCTTCACTGGCGCTGGGCCTAGTCGGTGCAGCCTGCCTTTCAGCCGCAAGCCCGACCGCAGCACAAAACAGTTTGTCGCGATTGGCGGCAATGGGCGAAGCTTTGCCCGATTCTGAGCTGGCAGACATGCGGGGCAAATTCGTGCGCCAGGATAATGTCTCTTTCTTTGGCATTACCCTGCTCACCAGTTGGCAGGATGTGCAGGGCATTACGACCAACGCGCGCCTCGTCTTCAGTGTGGATTTTCTGAATATTGGCAATGACGGTCAGCCCGCTCCGGCCCTGATGATCGGTTGGCAGCGCGACGGCGATCCGACGATGGATGTTACTGACACCCATTCCGGCTATGTTCCCTATTTGACGACCGCAAATGTTCTTTCGGTTGGCGGGATCGACACGCATCAAGGCGCGGCGCAGGCCAATGTGATTGCCGGTGCCAACAATTTCTCGCGCAACAATTTGGGGATTGCGATAGTGCCGGCATCGGCGATGCCGTCACTATCGATGTCCGGCTTGCAAGCAGCCGACGGAACTACCAGCCTCGGTTTCGCCGATGGAGACCAATTGCAGTTCCTGATGGAAAACAACCAGATCGGCATTGTCATGACCGGCGGTGAAGGGCTCGACAGTTCGCTTCAGTCATTGGGCGGCAATGTCGGCCAAATGCTGCAGCAGACCATGCTCAACACCGACGGCAATTCGATCCTAAACTCGGCGTCGATCATTCTGGCGGCGGACAACTTTGGCCAGCAGAAAGGGGTCAAAATCGATAATGCGCTCAGTGCGATGAAAGGTCATCGTTATTGATCCGGACGCGTTTTTAATCTAATTTGGCCAACAGGCCCTCTGGGGAAAATATGATGAAAAAGTGGATCTTGGCATCATTTGCTGCGGCGGCAGTGGGGACGATTGCCCAAGCTGCGGAGCCGACCGACAATGCGTTCGCAGTCGAAGGAGCCGGCAGGCTGGATTGTACAGCCTTCACTGCAGCGCGCGAAGACAAGTCTTCTGCTGAATATCAGCGAATGATCGGCTTCGTGGAAGGCTATCTCAGCGCAGCCAATCGATATGAGCCAAACACATTCGACTTGACCCCGTGGCACAATGCCGCAGCCTTCGACATCATTCTGAAATCCCACTGCGCAGACCATAAAGAAGACACGCTGGTGAGCGTGGTGCAACGAATGGTTACCGGCCTGCGGCCAGTCCGCATTGCGCAATTTTCGCCCCTGGTTGAAGTAGGTGACGCGAACCACCAGGCCTTTGTTTACGAAGCCATTCTTCGCAGGTCACAAGCCGCGTTGAAAACCCGTGGTCTCTACAAGGGCGATGAGGATGGCAAGTTTTCTACCGAAATGCGTGATGCGCTGATGGCGTTCCAGCGACAAAGTTCCCTGACGGCCACCGGCGTGCCTGATCCCGCCACATTGTGGACCCTCCTCAATCCCTGATCATGGCTAGCGCTGTCCGGCGCCAAGAACTGGAGCATGTAAAATGCACAAATATTTCTCATCACACGTTTCGATCATCGGAATCGCCGCGGCTGGGTTAGCTGTTGGCGGGCCTGCAGCCGCATCAGCACAGGATGTCGCAGCACCCGATGTAGCAGCGGCTTCAGAAATAGCTTCGCTGCGGAGTCAGGTGGCTGACCTGAAGGCGCGCGAAGCGGAGGCCGGGAAACGCGTCGAGGCGCTCGAAGCGCGGCTCTTGCGGCTCGAGGGTATCGCTACGAGTTCGGTTTTGCTTGATATCGATACGGAAACGATCTTGCTTGATGAGGCCGCTATCATGCGCGGAACATATGCCGTTTCCGAAGCCAGAGCCAGGCCATCTGATCCCTTGTTTCCTCATTTACCGGCTCCGACCCGTTTCACCGCATTGGAGGTGTTTCAGGATCAACCTCCGGGAACAACAGAGCCGGCTGATCGCAAAGCGCCCGCGCCGACTGCCGCGCAGGAGAATGTTACCAAGCAACAGCAAGGTACATTCGGACGCAGCTTCGGTGTCGAACTGGGGTTGTCATATACCCATTTCAGCAACGCCCGGATCAACCTCGATGGTTTTCTCGCGCTCGATGCTATCTTCCTTGGTTCTATCAGCATCGACCAGATCAATGCCGATATTTTCACGCTCGAACCGTCGATCGATCTTGGACTGAGTGATCGGTTGTTTGTCGATGCCAGCTTGCCCGTCCTGTCACGTATATCAAACTATCAGTCGGGCGGGGCCGGCGGATCCGCCGCGGGCCTTGTCGAGCGCACCGTTCGCGGAACCGGCATTGGCGATGCCAGTCTCGGGCTCAGCTATAGGCTACTACCGGAAAGCACGACCGCGCCTGATGTGGTGCTTAATACGCGGGTCAAATTCCCCACTGGGCGTCACCCCTTTGGGATCGAATTTGTCGAAGTGGAGGGAAGTGAAGGCAATCTATCGATCCCGGGACGGCTTTCCTACGGCACCGGTGTCTACGGCGCATCGGCAGGCGTGTCAGTGCTTAAAACCCTTGATCCAATGATCGTCTTCGGAAGCCTGACTTATTTCCACAATTTCGCGCGTGCGTTCGACGATATAGACGAGATACCAGGCAATCAGCCCGGCAATGTCAAGTTGGGCGACGCTTATCAGTTCGGAGGCGGCCTTGCGTTCGCGCTCAATGATAAATCGAGCATCTCAATGTCCTACACCCAGCGTATCGTCGAACGTACCCGGCTGACTCCCGACGACCAGGATGCGCGGGTTGTTGTCGGCAGCCAGGCGAACGTCGCTCTGGTCAATCTAGGCGCAACTTTTTCGCTTGCGGAAAACGTCGCGTTGGTCGCCAATGTTGGAGTGGGTCTGACCGATGACAGCCCAGACATGGCGATAAGCGTGCGGATACCGTATCGCTTCTAGGCAGGGAAGTCCGGTAAATATGGAGCCGGATAGGTGTGATGATAATCAGCGGCGCGTTGTCTGGGGATCATGTCCAACTGATTCATATTTTTCCGAATCAAAAACCTTGTTGTCCTTCGACTGTGAGAATAGCTCAACATGCGGTTGAGAGATTTGAATCCCAAGTTTTGCACCTACACGTCTGCAAGTTTTAGCAGATGCGGGCCTAATTGCTTAGCAATTTACAGGCCAGATTATCTTACAACAAGTTCAAGATTGCCTGAGAAATGACATGCTAACAATTCACAATTGCTTGAATACAGCTTTCCAGCGTAGGTACAGCGCGGTACAAAATAGGCGTTTAGCGTGATCAGAAAATAGCCGGAAACATAGGTTTTTTAGACGTTTAGGCTCCTCCCGTAGGGGGCACCATTATATTGCATGAGTTCTGATTTTGAACAGGCCTTCGGGGCGACATTGGAAAGTCTCTGCGGAGCTCAAAGTGGCGGCGAACTATTTTCCACAATATCCGCAACAAACATAGTCGAGCTGCTCGACTAATTATCTGCTTGATCCCCGCCGAGCGGATGGTTGTGATAAAATTCCACCTGCATTTTCATCGGGCCATCAGGCTTCACAAAATGCAGCGCCTGCGGCGGGATCGGTGCGGGATTATCGACGGTTACGGTTCGACTGGACGGTGGATCGACAAAGACAAGCTCCACCTCGCCCTCGAGCATCCGCAACAGTCCCCATGTCCCGTCCTTGGTGCTGTGGTGGCTGCGCAAGGCATCCGGCAAATTGTCCTGATCGAATATCGGCGAGGAGGCGTAGGGAGCGGCAGGCTTTTTGGAGACTGCCCTCAGACCGTCGCGCTGGACCTTGATACCGGTGAGCAAGCTGTCGGCGATCCGGCTCGCGGCCTCGCGAAACACCTGCGCGGCGGCATCATTGGGCACGACCGCATCGACAGTCTGGTTCCAAAGCACCAGCCAGCGATCGAAATGTTCATTGTCGAGGCCAGTTATGGCGATATGCTTGAGCATCGGATTGCCGCGAAAACGGCCTGATTCGAGCGTTACCGATGCCCAGAAATCCTTCATCCGCGCCAGATGAGGCGTCCAGTCGGTTACATGGGCCAGGAAGATCGGCCCGAGCAGTTCATCGCTGCGAATGGCGCTGTAAAAGGCCTCGACCAGATTGGATATCAGGGCATCATCGATACCGATTGCATTGGCCTGAGCCATTTTCTTCGCTCTCGCGCGTTCGGCATAGCTGACTTCGGTCATGATCTCGACTCGTATAAGGTGCATTTGAGATGCATTGTTTATACCGCTTGGCCGTTAATAGCAATATATGATATACATCTTTAATGAGATTGTCCGTCCAGACCGATTATGCGCTGCGCACCTTGATGTATCTGGCCGCGAATGACGGCCATCACTCGATCACCGAAATTGCCCGACAATATGGCATCTCGAAGAACCACATGATGAAGGTCGCCCAGCGATTGGTCGCGGAAGGATTTGTCGACAGCGTCCGCGGTCGCAGCGGCGGATTGTTGCTGAACCAACCCGCCGACGCGATCAATGTCGGCAAGGTCGTCCGCCGCTTCGAAGATACCGGAAATTTTGTCGAATGTTTCGACAAAGCCAGTAATGGCTGCGTCATAACCCCTGTTTGCGGCTTGCGGCATATTCTGGCCGACAGCGTCGAGGCGTTCATGCGGCATCTCGACGGGTTTACCGTCGCCGATCTGATTGGCGGCAATGTCAGGTTCCAGTCTGCGTGGGACCAGTAGAAGCCTGTTTCCTATCGGCCCGAATTGACGGGTAAAAGCAGGCGCCATAGAAAATCCGTGCATGTAGCTTTCCAATTTCTCCGCTATGGCGTTGCTATGGATTTCCCGAAGCTCAGCCAGATCCCGATGATTTTCGAACGACGCCCGCAAGATAGCGCGCGGGGTTATTTTTCGTTCTTCGTCGGCCTGGTGGTATTTGTTGCGGGAACTCTTGCGACCTATGTCGCGCAAAATGCCGATCGGCCGATCAGCGCCGCCCTGATCTACGTTTCTGCCGTCACCATAATCGGCGCCGTGAACGGCCTTCGCGGCGGCCTTCTTGCGGGCATTGGCGCATCATTCTTCTATAATTTCTTTTTCAGCGAACCCCTGCTTGATTTTGGCGTCACCACGTCCGACGAATATATTCCGCTGCTCGCTTTCAACCTGAGCGCTCTCCTGTCCGGCGCGCTGGCGGGACGGATCAACGACAGGGCCCGCGCGGCCGAGATGGCACAACAGAAAATCAACCTGCTGCTCGACATCAGCAACCAGCTTCAGACAGCAGTGCATCTTGAAGATATTGACCGCGCAATCGTCGAGACCGGCATATTTGATTCGACCGAGGATTTTGAAATTCATGCTCTCAGCGAAGAGAAATGGATTGCGGTCGAGGGCAAGGACCGCTGGCTGGCACAGGCACAGAAAGCCATTGATGGGGGTGATATTCAGCAAATTGACAATCAGAAAATTGCCTATCTTCTGTCATCCTCGCAGCGTCGCGTCGGGCTGCTGATCTGCAATCAGAACGCACAGAAATCCAAGCGGCTGAGCCAGATAGACTTTGCCGCGGTAGTGAACCTGCTCAGCATGGCTATCGACAGATTTGTCCTGCTCCACCAGAAATCGGAAGCAGAAGCCATGCGCCGATCCGAGGAGTTCAAGACCGCGCTGCTTTCATCAATTTCCCATGACATGCGCACACCGCTGGCCGCGATATCGGCATCCGCATCCAGCCTGGTATCTTATGGCGAAAAACTGCCCGAGGCGTCGCGCAAGGACATGCTTACGATCATTCAGGATCAATGCGAGCGGCTGAACCGCTATACGACCAATTTGCTCAATCTTGGCCGGCTTCAGGCCGGCATTTCTCCCGACCAGCTGGAAAGCCTCGATTTGGTGGAAATGCTGGGATCGGCAGTCAACACCGTAAAAGTCCATCATGGCGGACGGGACATCATCAAGTCCCTGCCCTTCGACGTCTGCACGGTGCGCGCCAATCCGGTCATGCTCGAGCAATTATTCTACAATATTCTCGAAAACGCGATCCAATATAGCCCCGATCCCGCGCCGATATTGATAACCGGGCACAAGCAGGGCCGATATGTCGAAATCGCCATTTCGGACCAGGGGTGCGGAATAGCGGCTTCCGAACTGGGCAGAATATTTGACCGCTTCTACCGTTCAGCAGAAAATGTCCGCAAGGAAGGACATGGCCTTGGTCTTTCCATCGCATCGGGATTTGCCCAGGCGTTCGGAGGCAGTATTTCGGCCCACAGCCCGCTGGAAAAGAGCAAGGGAACCAAAATCATCGTTAAACTTCCGGCTTCGGCAACGGCACCAGAAAGCATTGGCAAATGAACGCGAAAATATTGCTGGTCGATGACGAGACGGCGCTAATCCGGTCGCTGCAACCGGTCTTGACGGCGCAAGGCTATAGTGTCGAAGCAGCAGGAACCGCCGCCGAAGCGCTGAAAAAGGCGAAAGATACGGTGTTTGACATCATCCTGCTCGACCTCGGCCTGCCCGATGCGGACGGCAAGGAGATCATTTCGAAATTGCTGAGCTTCAACCCCGTTTCGATCCTCATATTGTCCGCCCGCCATCAGGAAGCCGAAAAGGTCGCGGCGCTGGATCAGGGGGCTGATGATTTCGTCAACAAGCCGTTCAATATCGAGGAGCTTCTGGCCCGTATCCGGGCCGCGGTCCGGCGCCTGAGGAACGAGGCCGTCAAGAGCCAGGAATTCCACTCCGGCCAATTGTCAATCGATTTCCGCAAACGGAAAGTCGTTCTGATGGACCAGGAGATCAAATTTTCTCCCAAGGAATTTGATCTGCTCGAAATATTGGCGCGTCATGCAGGGCAGGTCGTGACCCATCGGCAGCTGTTGCTGGCCGGCTGGAATGACCCCAATGTCGATACCCAGTATTTGCGCAGCTATATGGCTCTTATTCGCCAGAAACTGGAATATGATTCATCGCAACCGGAATATCTGCTCACCGAACCCGGCGTTGGCTATCGACTGGATATCGAATCTGAACATTGAAGATAGGATGACGCGGAAATCGTCGGGGTGGGCGATTGCCCGCGTCATCGCAGAGAGACTTCTCCCTGTCCATCCAGCCCCTGAAAAGGGCCAGCCCGTATTAGGACAAAACGTGCGGCGCTGTTACAATGGAATTCATATGTCCGTTGCGCTGGCAGGCACATATAAAATCCGTGGTAATTGCTGTTGCGAAAACCACCTATGAGGCGCGGGTAACAGTAAAAAGGTTGTCCCATGTCCAATTTTCCGATTTCGCCAAAACTGCTGTCCTTACCTCTGCTCATTGCCGCCTTGTCGCTGTCTGCCTGCAGCAAGAAAGCGCCTCAAGGCCTGCCGCCTGCGCCTGGCGACAATATGGATTACAATCAGGCACCCAGCGGGCCGATAAAGGGCAGCCAGGAAGACTTTTTGGCGAATGTAGCTGCCGACCGGATATTTTTCGAAACCGACCGGAGCAATGTGGATAGCGAGGACCAGGAGATAATGCGCAGCCAGGCCGCCTGGCTGGTCGCCAATCCCAGCGCCAGAATCCGGATCGAAGGCCATTGCGACGAGCGCGGAACGCGCGAATATAATCTTGCACTAGGCGAGCGCCGGGCAAATGCCGCGAAAAACTATCTGTCGACCCTTGGCGTGCAACTGTCGAGAATATCGGTCGTCAGCTATGGCAAGGAACGCCCCGATGCCCTGGGGTCGGACGAACAATCCTGGGCCAAAAACCGCCGCGCCGTGACGGTGACGGTCCGCTAGATATTGGAGAGGAACGAATAGGCGCCCTGCCGCCGCGTTTTCCTTCACTCCGCGAGCAGTGATCCGGGCGATCGCTCCTGCCCTTTGTCACTGCTCGCCCCTCGCTCCAACATTCTGATATGCAACCAAATTCATCTTTGTGCGTTGGAGCGCAATGGATGAACAAGTCGACAAATCGCTAAACACCCTTGAAATATTGATCGCCCAGCTTCAGTCGATGTGGACTGGCATTGTCGGCCTGTTGCCGAGTCTGGTCATCGCAATCGCGTTCCTGATCTTCACTTGGCTCGTCGCAAAATTCGCCACCAAGATTTCCGACAAGATTACCGCAAAAACGTCCATGCGACCGTCGCTGCGCGAGCTGGTCGACACGCTGGTGAAAATTGGCATCTGGACGATTGGTCTGCTGATATCCCTGACCATCCTGCTACCGGACCTGACCCCGGGCAGTCTGGTTGCCGGGCTGGGCATCGGCACCGTCGCTATCGGATTTGCCTTTCAGGACATTTTCGAGAATTTTCTGGCCGGCATTCTGATCATGGCGCGCGAAAAGATGCGGATCGGCGATTATATCAAATGCGATGGTATCGAAGGGAAGGTCGAGCAGATATTGTTGCGCGAAACGCACATCAGGAAACCGTCCAACGAGTTGACGATCGTCCCCAACTCGATCCTGTTCAAGAATCCTGTCGAAATTCTGACCGACCAGCAGCAGCGGCGGCACGAAATTGTTGTCGGCGTTTCCTATGACACCGACCTCGAAGCGGCACGAACAGTGATCAGCGATGCGGTCAAGTCCACCGATATCGTCGATAGCGCCAAGCCGATTGATATATTGGCCTGCGAGTTTAACTCCAGTTCTGTGGATTTCAAATTACGCTGGTGGTCCGGCTCCGCCCAGCGCGACATGCACGAAAGCCGCGATGTGGTGATCCGTTCGGTAAAACGCGCGCTGGATGATGCCGGCATAGAGATTCCTTTCCCCTACATGACCCACACGTTCAAGGAATCACTGGCAATAGCTTCAACCGAGGATTGATTGATGATGATTGTTCAAAAACCGGTCGAGTTTGGGACCAATCCCCGCGTCCCATATGCTATGCAGGGCGAGATGAAGGATGAACCGATGACCGATCCAGCTTCGTTCCAGAATCAGGTACAATCGGTCGACGTCAAACTCGACAATGGCACCCGTGTCTGTCTGCGGCGGGTTCGCCATTCGGACATGGACCAGATCGAAAAAGGCATCAGCCAGATGTCCGACCAGAGCCGCTATTTGCGGTTCTTTTCCGGATCCAAGACCTTACCGCCATCGGTCATCGAGAAACTGGCAAGTGTCGACGGGATCCACCATCTCGCCTGGGGCGTGGTCAATATGAGCGACAAGGAACGAACGCCAATTGCGGCCGCGCATGTTTTTCGCGAAACCCCGACCGATGAAAATGGCGAATTCGCGATCACCGTATTGGATCAATATCATGGCCAGGGCGTGGCGCGGATTTTGATGATGACCGTCTTTATTGACTGTTATTGTGAAGGATTGAGACATTTGCGGGTCGATATCCTGCGCAGCAACAAAAAGGCTTATGGCCTGATGCGGTCGATCGGCGCGAAGCCCTGCTCGCTCGAAGGGCCAGTCGCCGAATATGATATCATCGTAGCGGATGCTGTTGCCGCACTCCAGAATATGGAAAAGCCGACGGCGCTTTCAGATATTACAGCCGCTTTTTCAGCCGGTTGACCGGCAAATTTTGGCGTGCACGCTCATCGCCAGAAAAAATCATTCTGCATGGAGCCAATTCATCGCCGCCGTGTTGAACACAGTAATCCTTGGGCGATGTTCGATTTCACCTTCGACCCAAAGGTTTGCGCCGGAAAACGGAACCTTGATCAAATAGCCCCCCTATGCACATCAACGTTCACGTTTTCCGGCCCTTTACCAGAACATATATGTTTCCGAATTTTGGAATGGTTCTGCATGTCTGCGGCGCATCATCATGATGGTCTGAATATTGCACGCATCCGGCGGCGAAATTTACGAACCGCCGTCAAAGGATTCTTTGATTTGATATCCATCTGCGGTAAGCGATCCGCATATTGAATATATGATCAGATCGAGGGATTGGGATAGAATATGGCCAGCATGAAGACGGTAACTGCAATAGTCGCTTTGTTGGTTTTGACAGCAGGCTGCTCGGAAAGTAGCTCGGAAACCGAAGCGTCAGCATCTGGCACGACTGAAGCCGCACCGCCGCCAGTCGAAGCAGGCGCACCAGCCCCTGATGACGTGGCAACACTGGACGGCGTGGACTTTGCCAGCCTGAACGGTGATGCAGCGTCGGGCAAATCTGCCTTCGCCCAATGCCGTACCTGCCACGTCGTCGATCCCGGAATGAACCGCGTCGGCCCATCGCTGGCGGGCATTGTCGGCCGGCCAGCCGGAACGGTTGCGGGCTTCAAATATACCCAGGCCAATGCCGAAAGCGGGATTACCTGGACCGAAGCCAAACTGAA
Organism: Parasphingorhabdus flavimaris; assembly: GCF_013371215.1. GTDB lineage: Bacteria > Pseudomonadota > Alphaproteobacteria > Sphingomonadales > Sphingomonadaceae > Parasphingorhabdus > Parasphingorhabdus flavimaris. The sequence continues at coordinate 261,774 of NZ_JABWMH010000003.1, read as the reverse complement.
TCAGTTTCTCGAAAAGCCCCATCGGGTAATCCCGAAGACAAAGATGATTTTCGCCGGCATTCCGGACGCGCAAAAACGCGCGGACATGATTGCCTATCTCAAAAATCCGAGCTGACCGAAACCGGCAGCAAGCGAGGTTCAGGCTTTCCAGCACCCGGCGAGATGGTCATCGGTCATCCCGATCGCTTGCATATAGGCATAGATGATCGTGCTGCCGACGAAGCTCATCCCGCGCTTCTTCAATGTCTTGGAGATGGCGTCGCTGATCGGTGAGGTGCTCGCCATATCGGCGAAACGGGCCGGTCGGTTGACGGGAGGCGCGCCATCGAGATGGCCCCAGAGCCAGACATCGAAACTGCCGAATTCTCGCTGGATATCGAGAAAGGCCAGTGCATTCTTGCGGACCGAATAAATCTTGAGCCGATTGCGAATAATGCCGACATCGTCCCTCAGCAGCTCCAGCTCCTCATCGCCCATTGCGGCGCAACGCTCGACATCAAAACCGTGAAAGGCGCGGCGATAGCCGTCACGCTTGCGCAGCACCGTCTCCCAGCTCAGGCCAGCCTGCGCGCCTTCCAGAATCAGATTTTCAAACAATAGCCGATCATCGTGAACGGGCACGCCCCATTCCTCGTCATGATATTCGCCATAAAATTCCTTGCCCGGCTGTCCGCCGAAACACCGGTGCTTTCCGTCTGAGCCAGCTATCGTCATGCAGGCAAATTAGCGGCTTCGACTGACCCTGACAATTTTATTCAGCGGGCTGGATTTCCGGTGCGCGGCCCTGATCCGGTGTCCACCAGCCGACCCTGCGCTTGATGGCATTGAGCAGCCGCGGGATCGGCGCGTTGCGGTCCATCCATTCCGCATAATCCTTATAGGCGGGATCAGAGAGCAAATGCTTTTCTTCGGTCTTGGCGCGCCAGTAATAGACCGCGCTGACCACCGCCATCAGCACCGTGTTTCGGACAAAGTCGGTGAAACTGCCGGAGGTCACCAGAAACGGCATGGTCGCCAGCCACCAATAGGCATTTTTCGCGACATAGGCGGGATGCTTGGTCCAGCTATAGGGTCCGTGGGTCAATATCCCGCGATGGGTGAGATTGGAAAAGCGCAGACCGAAAGCGACTGTCGCCCAGGCATAGAGGGCGGTGAGCAGGGTCAACAGGCCGCCCCAGATCCAGAGGATCGTCGACTGGCCGTCCAGCCAATAGGCCCAGTCGGCGGTGTTGACATGATAGTTGAGCGGTCCGTTATCGCCCATCAATATGAACGGCGGATAGCACATCAGTGCGGCTACCCAGCCTGCGAGATAGGGGTTGGCAGTGCGGATATGGGCATCGAGCGATTTCATCGTCAGCAAATAGCCCACCGTGGCAAACTGGACGTCGACGACGAACATCGCAATGATCAGCCAGCGTGCAATCGCCACCGGATCGCCCGCGAGTTCATTGATATCTAGCCGGACAAGATCACCAAATCCGCCAGGTACGATCGAGATCATGAAGGCAAGGAAGAAGCCCTTCACTGCCCAGCCGCGCAGATGATGGAAAATCTGCTCGCGATCAAATTCATTCTGCCGTCCGGTCAGAAACTGGCCAAAATGCCAGGCTCCATCCCGCGGCTCGATGAAATAGCGGTCCATGAGCAAAACGTAGGGGATCGACAGGATGAATAGCCAGGGCGCCGCGAACTCCAGCATCTGCATCGAGAACTGATATTGCCCGGTCCAATACCAGCGGCCGACCGCATAAACGGTCGCGATAATGCCCCATGTTGCCCAGAGGCCGGTCAGTTTCACCAGACTGATGTCAAATATCTCTTTGAACGATTTCGGATTCTGCCAGTCGATCCCGGTGGAGGGCCGCAGATGGACCTTGTCCTTGAGCAGCGACCAGATCACCATCGGCAATCCGCAAGCGACACAGGCAGTGAGCGCGGAATAGGGGCCGTCCAGACCATATTGCCGGGCTATCAATATCCAGGATGCCAGCCCGATCAGCCCGGCCACACCGACGCCATGGGATACCGCCGACTGGGGGCGCGGGTCAGCGCTTCTGGATTTTCGTCCGAACATGCGGCTGCTTTAACCAAAAATGGTAAGCAAGCCGTGAACGACCGGAAACTAAGGCATTTATCTAGGTTTTGCCTAGGAATATCCTGCGGCATGCCCTATATTCGCTGATAGTGGTCGATGGGAATGATTTGATGATAAAACACGGGAAACTCATGAAAGATACTGGCCTTTCGCTCTCCATCGCAATCCTGATGGTCGCTTGCACAAACGGTGAGAATGCACAGGCGACAGCCGGTGCTTCAGAAGAAGCTCAGAGCCTCAGTGATATATCCCCGATCGACCGCAAACCGTTCGAGACCTTGGAAATCGCCAGTTTTGACGAGCCTTGGGCGATGACGTTCCTGCCCGATGGCCGGATGCTGGTCAGCGAAAAGGCGGGCAAATTGCAGCTCGTTGATGGCAAGGGACAGAAAACCGAAATCAGCGGCGTTCCCGAAGTCGCCTATGGAGGCCAGGGCGGCTTCGGCGATGTCGTACTCGCCCCCGATTATGCGACCAGCCAGATGGTCTATCTGAGTTGGGTCGAAGCGGGAGAAAAGGATAAGCGCGGAGCCGTCGTCGGTCGTGCAAAGCTGGATCTGTCCGGTCAGAAACCGGCGCTGAAGAATCTGACGACCATCTGGACCCAGAAACCGAAGGTGACCGGCGGCGGGCATTATTCCCACCGTATCGCCTTTTCCCCCGATGGCGAATATCTGTTCATCGGATCGGGTGATCGGCAAAAATTCGACCCGGCGCAGGATATGGCGTCCAACCTCGGCAAGATCGTAAGGCTTCATCCCGACGGCACTGTCCCGAAGGACAACCCCTTTATCGACAAGGAAGGCGCGCTTCCCGAAATCTGGTCGCTTGGTCATCGCAATATACTCGGCCTGGCCTTCGACAGCGAAGGCCAGCTGTGGAACCAGGAAATGGGGCCACGCGATGGCGACGAGCTGAATCTGGTTCGCCGCGGCGCCAATTATGGCTATCCGATCGTATCGGAAGGCAATCATTATGACGGAAAAAAAATCCCCAACCACAGCACGCGGCCGGAATTCGAAGCACCAAAAGTGGCTTGGGTACCGACGATCGCACCCGGCGGACTGATCTTTTATTCCGGCAAGCTATTCCCTGCGTGGCAAGGCAGCGCGTTTCTCGGCGGCCTCGCCAGCCAGTCCCTGATCCGCGTCAGTTTCGATGGCGACACTGCCAAGGAAGCCGATCGTTTCATCATGGACAACCGCATCCGCGAGGTTGAACAGGGACCCGACGGCGCAATCTATATTCTCGAAGACGGCGAAAACGGACGGATGCTCAAGCTGACCCCGACCAAATAGAGATTTCCCGCAGGAGACCTATTCCGAAGCAGTCGATGTCGTTCCCGACAAGTCGCTGAGAAACTGGCGGACCCGTTTGGCATTGGCACCGATGTCGTGCACCCCGACACGGCTGACCGAACGCATGTCGATGATGCTGGCGGCACCATTTTCTGCTGCACGAGCCCGAATAACGACATCATCCTTGAATCGGAACAGCGAGATCGTATCGGTTGCTTCGAGATGGCCCGCTGCGGGATCAATGCTGACAATTTCCCAGCCGCGATCTTCCGCCAGCCGCCGGGCTTTCTCGATCACCACAGATACAGGCTGGTCAATGCGGACCGAGCGGATGTCGGGATAGGCGTCCTGATGCACCGTCGCCCAGCGCTGGCGCGGGTTCATCCCGCGCATGTCGCTGTCATCCGCGCCCGGGATATTGTCCCAATTGTCGGCGCGCAGGGTGAGCGCGGTAAATTCCGGAGGGTCGGCAAGATCGGTTGTGATGTCATGAATGGCGGGCAACGTGGCGATCGCCACAACATAGGGTATCCAGAAGGCCAGAAAGCCGAGCGTTGCAACCATTCCCAGCCCCAGCAGAGGCCAGCGCGTCTTGTGCCCCTTGCGCCGGTTCAGCACGATGAAGATGATCGCCAGAAGCAGCGTGAGAACGGCGACCAGCATGATCCACGGTATCGCGCCCAGACCGGCCTGCCAGCCCCAGAATCCAAAGCCGCTGCCAGCGGCAGCAATCAGAAACGAGAGAGGCGCGCCCAAGCCGAGCACGAGGATCAGCCAGCCCTTGGGATCCCGGCGCAATGAGCCAAGCTTGCCCGGTGTTGCCGCACCGGTGGCAGCTGGCGTTTCGCCCTTCGATGGTTTTACTGGCTCATTCTGGTCCGACACGCACAAACTCCCCTTATCAGATCCATCTTTTAGCTGGCGCTACGCAATCATGCAATTGCAACCTATGCGGCTCGACATTTACCTCAAAGCGGGGTAGCGCGCGCTTTTCCTGAAAGACGAGACCCACGAATTGGCCAGCATCATTCCTCTCGCGGAAATCGACCCGCAACTTGTCGAGGCCCTGTTAGACTCCGCCTTTGGCACCGACCGGCATGACCGGACCGCCTATAAGCTGCGCGACGGCATGGACATGCTCGAAGGTCTGTCGCTGGCGGCTGTCGATCAGGAAAAGCACGAATTGCTCGGATCGATCCAGTGCTGGCCGATTGCCCTGACCGATGAAGAAGGCCGGAAACACCCGATGATCATGGTCGGACCGGTAGCGGTCTATCCCGATTTTCAACGCGAGGGCATTGGCCGCATGATGATGGCGGCGCTGCTCAAGGAAATTCATGCCGATGACCCGCTGCCGCTGGTGATGATTGGCGATCCGGAATATTATGGCCGCTTCTTCGATTTTACGGCGGAAGGCACCGGCGGATGGACGCTGCCCGGGCCTTGGGAGCCATCGCGGCTGTTGGTCCGCAGCAACGCCAAAAATGCCTTGCCGGAAACCGGCAAGCTCGGGCCCTGGACAAGATAGCGCGTCTAAAGCTTTACAGAAATGGCGCCGGGCAATAGGCATTTTCCATGCCCTATACGCCGCCCCCCGAACTAACTTCGCTATCCATCGCAGAAATTGCGGAAATGGCAGAAGCGCAAAAGCTGCCCCCGGTCGATCAATGGGACCCCCAGGAGACCGGCGACAGCGAGATGCGGATTACCGCCGACGGCACCTGGTATCATCAGGGCGACCCGATCAAACGCCCCGCCATGGTGCGCGCCTTTTCCAGCATTTTGCGACGGGAAGCAGATGGCAGCTTCGCATTGGTCACGCCTTATCAAAAGCTGAGCATCATCGTCGATGATGCACCATTTGTCGCGGTGGAACTGGAAAGCCACGGCAGCGGTCCGGACCGGACGCTGGCATTTCGGCTCAACACCGATCATCTGATAGTGGCCAATGCCGATCATCCTCTGCGCTTTGGCGCGGACAAGCCGCAACCCTATTTGCAAGTACGGAACGGGCTCGAGGCGGTACTGGCCCGGCCGGTCTATTACCAGCTTGCCGAACTGGCGCTGGACGACGCCGCCGATCCGATGGGCATCTGGTCCGCCGGAACCTTCTTCCCGATCGAGGGACAATCATGACCCTGCGTGACCGGCTGGAAAAGGCCCTCGTCAAAGGCCATGCAAGTGATCTCGACCATCTTCTGTATAACGAACGCGATCATATCGATGATCCAAAGGTTTTGCGCGATGCCGCGGTCCTGATTGCAGTCACCGACCGACCCGATCCCGGCGTGATTTTTGTTCAGCGCCCCCAGCATATGCGCAGCCACCCCGGGCAAGTCGCCTTTCCCGGCGGCAAGATTGATCCGGGCGACCGCGATTCGATTGATGCGGCGTTACGCGAGGCGCACGAGGAAGTTGCTCTCGACCGAAGCCAGGTCGATATCATTGGCTTGACCGACAGTTTCCAGTCCGGCAGCGGCTTCAACATTCAACCGGTGCTGAGTGTCATTCCGCCCGACCTGCCCTTTGTTGCCGATCCGGGCGAGGTTGAAAGCTGGTTTGAAGCGCCGCTTGATTTCCTGCTCGACCCGAAAAACCGCAAAATCCATGAAGGAACATGGAATGGCCGCAAGCGGCATTATTACGAAATCTACTGGCAGGAATATCGCATCTGGGGAATTACCGCGGGGATTTTGAACAATCTCGGGAAAAGGCTAGGCTGGGAAGCATGACATTACCACCGGCAGACTGGATGGAAAGAAGAGGCCTCGCGGCGCTGGTCGCGGCGCTCGATGGCAAGGCGCGCTTTGTCGGGGGAGCCGTCCGGGACACGTTGCTTGGACTCGAGGTCAAGGATGTGGACATCGCCACGCCCTTGCTGCCCGAGGATGTGATGGAGCGGCTGACCGCAGCATCGATCAAGGTCGTGCCGACCGGCATCGCTCACGGCACCATAACCGCCGTACTGCCCGACGGGCCGGTCGAGATCACGACTCTTCGCCGTGATGTTTCGACCGACGGGCGACGGGCAACCGTGGCGTTCAGCGATGACTGGAAGGAAGACGCCGCGCGCCGTGATTTCACGATCAACGCCCTTTCCGCCGATCCGCAGACGCTGGAGCTGTTCGACTATTTCGGTGGCCTGGACGACCTGAAGAGACTGCAAATCCGTTTCATCGGCTCTCCTGCGGAACGGATCGCCGAAGATCATCTGCGGATCATGCGCTATTTCCGCTTTCAGGCGCGCTTTGGAAAACAGCAGGTGGATGAAAAGGCTTATGCGGCCTGCACCGCCGCTGCAGCGAAGCTTGAAATGCTTTCCCGCGAACGGATTGCCGACGAGCTGCTGAAACTGCTGCAAACCGAGGATCCGCGATCAGCGCTGCGCCAGATGATAGACGCGGGAATCATGTCGCATATTGTCGACCGGATCGACGAGGATTCGGCGACGGTGCTGAACCGCATCGTGCAGCGCGAACAGCGGCTGCATCTGGCACCGACTGCAATCCGGCGACTGGTGGCGCTGCTGCCGAAGGATTCGGACACGGCCATCGCCATTGCCAGGAGCCTGAATCTATCCAGAAAACAGCAAAGAGCCATCGGCGAGCGGCTCGTGCCCGGTCCTGCCGACAATATGCCCGCGCCGGACGCGGAGCTGACCGACATCCGCGCCTTTGCCTATCGCACCAATATAGACGCAGCCCGGGATGTGGCGCTGCTATACGCCCCTGACGATGCCCTGCCGGACATGCTGGCGCGGCTCGCCGACTGGCAACCGCCGGTCTTCCCGCTGACGGGCGGCCATCTGATCGACCAGGGATTGAGGCCCGGCCCTGTGGTTGCCAAAACCCTGGCCAAAATCGAGGCAGCGTGGATCGCCCAGGGGTTTCCGGACGAACAATGGGTCCGGGAATTTGTAGCCGATCTGAAACTTGCCGGGTGAATACGAACCGGAACACCGGTCGTGATGATATTGATATTTGCGACGGAAAAACTATTCCGGAACAGCGCAAAAACAGGAGAGAATAGAAAATGACGGATGAGCCAGTAAAAAAGGATCTGGTCGCGTTGATCGCGTCGCCGCGCAACGGTGAGGCCACTCATTGCACTGCGGCTGACTATGACCGTCTCTATCAGGAAAGCATCAGCGATCCGGACAGCTTCTGGGCCCGTCAGGCCGAGCGTCTCGACTGGCAGACCATGCCGACGAAAATTTCCAATGCCTCCTTCGATCCGGTCTCGATCAAATGGTATGAAGACGGCGTAATGAACATCTGTCACAACGCGGTCGACCGCCATGTCGCCGCCGGCAAGGGCGATGTCACGGCGCTGATTTTCGAACCCGATGACCCGCAATCGCCCGGCCGCACGATCAGCTATGCCGAGTTGCAGGCCGAAGTGATCAAAATGGCAAATTGCCTCAAGAAACTGGGCGTCGGCAAAGGCGACCGGGTGACCATCTACATGCCGATGATTCCCGAAGGCGCAATCGCCATGCTCGCCTGCGCCCGCATCGGTGCGATCCACAGCGTGGTGTTCGGAGGCTTCTCCCCCGACGCACTGGCCGGCAGAATCGAGGATTGCGACAGCAAGTTCGTGATCTGTGCGGACGGCGGATTGCGCGGCGGCAAACCGGTGCCGCTTAAGGCCAATGTCGATGCGGCACTGGAAAAGGTGGCGGTCGATGCGGTGCTGGTGATCAATCATACCGATACCGACGTGGAAATGACCGCCGGTCGCGACCACTGGTATCATGAAATTTCGGCCGATGTATCCGCCGATTGCCCTTGCGAGCCGATGAACGCCGAGGACCCCCTTTTCATTCTCTACACGTCGGGATCGACCGGCAAGCCCAAGGGCGTATTGCACACCACCGGCGGCTACGCGGTCTGGGTGGCGACCACCTTCCACTATGTCTTCGATTATCAGCCCGGCGAGGTTTTCTGGTGCTCGGCCGATATCGGCTGGGTCACCGGCCACAGCTATATCGTCTATGGGCCGCTGATCAACGGCGCGACCGAGATCATGTTCGAGGGCATTCCCAACTATCCGGATTTCAGCCGTTTCTGGGAAGTGGTCGAAAAGCACAAGGTCAATATCTTTTACACAGCTCCTACCGCCATCCGCGCGCTGATGCGCGAAGGCGACGGCCCTGTGAAGGCTCACGACCGCTCGTCGATCCGCCTGCTCGGCACCGTCGGCGAACCGATCAATCCGGAAGCCTGGCGCTGGTATTATGATGTGGTTGGCGACGGCAAGTCACCGATCATCGATACCTGGTGGCAGACCGAAACGGGCGGCATCATGATCACCACCCTGCCCGGCGCCCATGGCATGAAACCGGGCAGCGCCGGCAAGCCTTTTTTCGGCGTTCAGCCGCAGCTGGTCGACGGCGACGGCAAAATTCTGGAAGGCGCGACCGACGGCAATCTGTGCATTACAGCCAGCTGGCCGGGACAGGCGCGCAGCGTCTATGGCGACCATGAACGGTTCGTCCAGACCTATTTCAGCACTTATAAGGGCAAATATTTCACCGGTGACGGCTGCAAGCGCGATGCCGATGACTATTACTGGATCACCGGCCGGGTCGATGATGTGATCAACGTTTCGGGCCACCGCATGGGCACGGCAGAGGTCGAAAGCGCTCTGGTCTCGCACCCTAAGGTCGCCGAGGCGGCGGTGGTCGGCTATCCCCACGATATCAAGGGACAGGGCATCTATTGCTATGTCACGCTCAACGCCGGCGAGGAGCATTCAGACGAACTGGTCGCCGAACTGCGCGTCCATGTCCGCAAGGAAATCGGCCCGATCGCCACCCCCGACCATCTGCATCTGACACCCGCGCTGCCCAAGACCCGCAGCGGCAAGATCATGCGCCGGATCCTGCGCAAGATCGCCGAGAATGACCATGGCGCGCTGGGTGACACCTCGACACTCGCCGATCCGTCGGTGGTCGATGCTCTGGTCGAAGGGCGTTTGAACAGATAGCCGCATAACAGAGCTCCGCACCCGATGCGGAGCTCTGGCGGCAAAGATTGCTGCTGGTGGCACAGGGATCCGCATCAGGTGCGGAGTACAAACCTACCCCCCAAAGCCGACAAACACAGCCGCCTCGTCCACGGACTTGCGCGTCGACACAACCGCATTGGCGGGAAAGCTCTCGTCCGGCCAGCCCAGCGCGATGCTCTTCATGATCACCTGATCATCGGCAATCCCGGCATGTTCGCGGACCACCGGCGACTGCATGATGCCCTGGCTGTTGATCACCGTGCCCAGCCCGCGCGACCAGGCAGCGTTGACCAGCGCCGTTGCCACCGCGCCGCAGTCAAACGGTGTGTCATCGCTGCCGTCAACCGCGCGATCATAAGTGATGATCACGCAAACCGGCGCGTCGAACTGGCGAAAGCCGCGCATGACCCAGTCCTGCCGCGCTTCCTTGTCATCGCGCTCGATCCCCATGGCCGAGAAAAGCTGCTTTGCAACCCCAATCTGCCGTTCGCGGTGTTCACCCGCGAAAGCCTCTCCCTGGCGGAACTCGCGCGACTGCGGGACACCGGCCAGCATCCGTTCGGTATTGCCCGCGCGAATTTTCTCCAGCGGTTCGCCGGTGATCACGTAAAAATTATAGGGCTGCGTATTCATCGACGAAGGGGCGCGCATCGCCAGTCCGAGAATTTCCTCGATCAGCTCTTTTGCGACCGGTTCGGCTTTGTAACCGCGAATGCTGCGGCGCCCGAGAACAACTTCGTCAAACTTCATGAATAGCTCCAATTGATAATGTTTGTCGCTGGCTAGCGGACAAATGGATATATGCAAACCCCGCTTGAACGAGCGGAGCGCCAGCTTTGGCGATATTGGGGGTGCATAGCGGGAATAATCTGTTAGGCCCAAACCCATGAAAGAACATTTTGAACGCCACAAGCAGGCATGGACCAGCGAAGAAATCCAGAAGCTTCACGCCTTTGCGAAAAAGGGAATGACGCTGAAGGCAATCTCGAAAGCGCTGACCCGCAGCGAGGAATCGATCAAGACAAGGGCGAAGCAGGACAAGCTGACGATCGCCAAGAAGCGGTAGCGCTGCAGCGCAACCGGCTGGGTCGTCAGTGCCGCTCGCTTTCGCCCTCATATTCCTCGATATGCTGCAAGTAATAGCGAGCGCTGACGACTTTTATCATCAGATATTCTCCGACAATCATGATGAACCAGTCGGCTGTGATTGCGGCAAGGATTGCAGCAAAAATGCCGATGAAAAAACCTGCAATTCCTGCCTGGGCGATGGCCAGTCCGAGCGTGCCGAGCAACACAAGCGCCGACAGGAATGTCGCGACGACCGGCAGCATTGCCTTGCACCAGAACAGGTGCGGGAAGTCCCGATCAGAATCGATCGCGCCAGTTTTCGCGATCTTGCGTAGTTCATGCGCTGCCAGATTGGCGGTCTTTATTGGCATCGTGAATATCGAGCGGATGAGGATCAGGCCACCTGATGCAAGCCCTGGTTCGCGGACATTGTCGCTTTCCGGTGGCGGTCCGGGTTCCGCGTCGGTTTGCAACGCTGCACCGCAATTGGCGCAATAGGTATCTCCCGCTCGAACTTCAGTGCCGCATGATGCGCAGATCATCGATTACCCCCTTTAGCGCCCTTCGCGCTCGCTTATCACAAAGTTGGACCCATTCCACAAGCACGTTCGCCGGGCTTCCGTGAGAACGGCATTTGCACCCGTAGCGGCAACACGCTTAGCCGCGCGGTACCCGGATCTTGTCGACCAGCCAGCCAATCTCCTTTGGCGGCGCGCTGGTAAACCGTGCCACCGCAATCGCCACCGCGAAATTCAGCAGCATCCCGATCACGCCAATGCCCTCGGGGGAGATGCCGAACAGCCAGTTGGCCGCGACATTGCTTTCCGGCGACCAGAGCTTGAACCAGCCGATATAGAGGAAGGTGAAGCTCAGCCCCGTCACCATCCCGGCAATCGCGCCCTCGCGGTTCATCCGCTTGGAGAAAATCCCCATAAAGATCGCCGGGAACAAAGACGCGGCGGCCAGGCCAAAGGCAAAGGCCACCACCTGCGCGACCCAGCCGGGCGGATAGATGCCGAGATAACCGGCAACGACAATCGCCGCGGTGGCCGCAATCCGGGCCGCCAGCAATTCGCCCTTCTCGGTAATCTGCGGCCGGAAGGTGCTCTTCAGCAAATCATGGCTGATCGACGAGCTGATCACCAGCAACAGCCCCGCCGCCGTTGACAGCGCCGCCGCCAATCCTCCGGCTGCAACCAGCGCGATCACCCAGCCGGGCAGATTGGCAATCTCCGGATTGGCCAGCACCATGATATCGCGGTCGACATAGACTTCGTTAGCATTGTCATCTGCCGCAGCATTGGCGACGACCCGCTCGCCGCTGGCGCCGGTGTCCGCGGCAAATTCCGGCGCGCCCTCGAACGGATCGCCCTTGCCCAGCTGCATCTTGCCGTCGCCATTCTTGTCGCGCCAGGCGATCAGGTCGTTGCTCTCCCAATTCTTGAACCATTCGGGAGCGTGCGCATATTCCACATTGTTGACGCTATCGATGAAATTGAGCCGGGCAAAGGCTCCGACAGCCGGTGCGGTCGTGTAGAGCAGCGCGATGAATACCAGCGCCCACCCCGCCGACTTGCGCGCGTCCGATGCCTTGGGCACGGTGAAAAAGCGCACGATCACATGCGGCAGGCCTGCCGTGCCGACCATCAGCGCAGCGGTGATGCAGAAGACGTCTATCATCGACTTGCTGCCGTCGGTATAAGCACCGAAGCCCATGTCCTGCAGCACCAGATCGAGTTTCTGGAGCACATAGAGCCCGGAACCGTCATTGACCGTCGAGCCCAACCCCAGTTGCGGTACCGGATTGCCGGTGATCAGGAAGCTGATGAAGAAGGCGGGTACCATATAGGCGAAGATCAGCACGCAATATTGCGCGACCTGCGTATAGGTGATGCCCTTCATCCCCCCGAGCACCGCATAGATGAACACGATACCCATGCCGATGATCACGCCCAGATTGATCGGCACGTCGAGGAAGCGGGAAAAGACGATCCCGACCCCGCGCATCTGACCGGCGATGTAGGTGAAGCTGATGAAGATCAGGCAGATGACTGCGACCACCCGGGCCGCCTTGGAATAATAGCGCGTACCGATAAAGTCGGGGACCGTATATTGGCCGAATTTCTTGAGATAGGGTGCGAGCAGCAGGGCCAGCATCACATAGCCGCCGGTCCAGCCCATCAGATAGACCGAGCCGTCATAGCCCGAAAAGGCGATGATCCCGGCCATCGAGATGAAACTCGCCGCCGACATCCAGTCGGCTGCGGTTGCCATGCCGTTGACCACCGGATTGACCCCGCCACCGGCGACGTAGAATTCCTTGGTCGAACCGGCGCGCGACGCAATCGCAATCCCGATATAAAGCGCGAATGACAGGCCGACGAACAGATAAATTAGGGTCTGGGTTGTCATCTGCCGCGCTCAATCATCAAGATCATATTGACGCTCGATCCGTTTCATCCGGACATTGTAGATGATGATCAACAGGATGAAGAAATAGATCGCACCCTGCTGGGCGAACCAGAAACCGAGCGGATAACCGCCAATGGCAAATTGATCGAGAAAATCGCGAAAGAGGATACCGGCGCCAAAGGAAACGAGGAACCAGATACTCATCAGCGTACAGAGCAGCCGGATATTCTGAGACCAATAAGCCTTTTCCGTGACGCTGGTTTCCGCGTCCTTGTCTGGTGTATCCAGACTGGTTTCGGACATGCTGGCCTCCCTTGCTGCAGCTACCGCAGACTAAGGCTCGGGGAGGATAAAGCAATCAGCTTTTGCAGGAATGGCCAGGGCGGTCCGGACGGACCGGACCATTTGATCGCCCTGTTCAGATCTAATTTGTGACATCTTTCCCGGCTGAGGCAACAATTCTGGAACGCAGCAGGCCTGTCGCTTGATCGTATAATTCCGCATTCTGATGGGCCCGAGCCATCAATTGGGCGCCGTCAACCAGAGCAAGACAGGCGTTTGCCTCTTCTACGGGATCGCCGATATTTCTTATGCTGCCGTCCTGCCGGCCAAGCTCGAATGTCTGGGAAAGCCAGTCGATATTGACTTGATGAAATAATAGCAGATCATCGACGATTTTTGCCTGCAGGCTCTGCTGGTCAATATTGAGCGCGACCGACAGACAGATTGATTCTCCTTCCTCGATCAGACTTCTCGTTTCCAGAAGATATTTCATCAAACGATCGCCAGCCCGATTTTCAGTGGCCGCGGCATCGTCGAGAAAAGAAAATATCTGATCGGAGAACCGTCTGACTAACGCCGTGATCAGATCCGACTTCGAAGAAAAATGATAGTAGATGCTGGATTTCTGTATCCCAACTTCACCCGCGACTTCATCGAGACTGAATCCGTTATACCCTCTTTTACGCACAGCATCTTCCGCCGCGTTCATAATTGCCGTCTTTGTTGTTATCGTTGTCACATCTGCCATAGTTCGCACATAGCACCTCTATCCCCTTCTCTACAATGGCATTTTTTCTCAGGCATTCGCGTATATTGGCGTTCAACGAAGTTGACTACCGAGCGTTCGGTTGGTAGAGCTTTTTGAAGTGATTATGCGACGGGAGTATATATGCGTCAGCACAAGAATTTGGTCGCCAGCGACACCAATACTGGCCAGCCAATCGACAGCCCCCTCCAGCGGATTCAATTCCGGACCCCGACATTTGCAAAAGACCCGAGACGCGACGTAGACATCTCCAGAACCGCGGAACTATTGTTGAAAAGCCGGGTAATAAGATCAGAACAATTCCGGGCCATTATGTCCGATATTGACGATATTTCCTGGCACATTCTAGTCGGCCTGGCCGCCGCCAAAAGCTCGGGAACACCCGTCACCGCGCATGGCCTTGCAATCACGCACAACATGGCGCTCAGCACTATGGCCCGATATGTCGATTATCTGGCCAATCTGGGACTCGTGGCTAAATCACAAGAACCGCAAGACGAAGGACAGGTGGTGCTGAAGCTGACTGCATATGGCGATGCCCAGACCAGCAATGCTCTTAGAAACATCGGGCGCGAGCTCGCCGAGTTCTGAACTCGCTGGATTGTGAATGCTAGGCCGCTTTTATCGACCCGCCGGCCCGTTCAACTTCCGCCATCTGACAAAGTTCCAATATCGCAATATCGACATGGATTGCCGCGATATTGGCATCGATAGAATCGAGCTGCGCCAAAATCTGCTCGAGCCGATCGATCCATTCGCACAAGGTCTCTTTATCTCTGCTCATCGGTTTAGAAAATTCTTCCTGTCATACGTGGAGCGCCGAAATCAGACGCGATCTAGATGACGAATTTTTTTCATCAAGTCAACTATTTCCAAATAGCGCGTCACAATCAAGACGAGGTTCGGCATTTTTGCGTCGGCTCCAATAAAGAATCAGTGAATGTCAGGGCTATCAACATATTTTTTCCCAAATCATCATCTACAAGATTAGTAAAATACTCACTTTCGGCCAGAAAACGGGTCTTTTGACAGAGAAGCGCCAACCTCGAAGAAATCCGTATCAAGTGAGCATGACAATGTTAGCAGTATCAGAACAGTTATGCAGATTGTAAAAAAGCAATTCACTCGAAATTTTGCGAACCAATCGGCCTATTCATCGCAGACTTCAAAGCTTTTTCAAGCCATTCGCACCAAATCTCGGAATATCTGCACGTTGACATCTTCCTGATTGGGTCTGGGAAAATGACATCTTGTCTGGCGTCAGTCAAACTTGCCATTCTTGGGGAAACCGGTAGGCGGCAATCGTCCGGCCGCCCCGCGCGCAACCCGCCACATGGTCAGGTCGTTCTCGGTCCTGGTGCGGCCGGTTTCGCCGCCCATCGCCCAGCTCAGGCCGTCCTCGTCATTGAACACAGTCGCATCCGAGAGGCCGCCATCCTTGTAGCGCTGCAACATGACGCCTTGCCCCTTGGCCATTTCCGGCATTTCGCTGAGCGAGAAGACAACCAGCTTGCGGTTTTCGCCTATCGCCGCGACGCGGTTTGCGCCTTCCGGGATTTTGCGCACAACCAACAGTCGCGCATCCCCTTTAAGGTTCACGACCTGACGTCCCTTCTTGGTTTCTGCAACCACATCGGAAATATTGCAGACGAATCCGCGTCCCCAGCTGGAAGCGATCAGGAGCTTCCCCTTCATGTCCGCAACCATCAACGTCATCGGCTCGGCATTGGCGTCGAGATCGACCATTGAGCCGACCGGCTCACCAAAGCCGCGCGCACCCGGCAGCTTGTCCGCGCCAAGAGTATAGAAGCGTCCGTTATCGCAGCACATCAGCAACTTGTCGGTGGTCTGCGCGTGGAAGGCATATTTCGGACCGTCGCCCTCCTTGAACTTGAAACCGTCCGGTGCGGAGAGATCGGCATGACCCTTCATTGCCTTGATCCAGCCGCGCTGCGACATGATCACGGTGACCGGTTCCTTTTCGATAAAGGCTTCGAGCGATATTTCGCGTGCCGGCGCCGCTTCGATCAGCATTGTACGCCGGGCGCCCAATGCCGTGTCCTCGGCATAGAGCTTCCGGAGATCAGCGAGGTCCTTCTTGAGCTTTGTCTTTTGTCGCGCAGGACTTTCGATCAGCTTCTCAAGGCCTTCGCGTTCTTCGAGCAGCTTATCCAGCTCGCTGCGCAATTCCATCTCTTCAAGCTTGCGCAACGACCGCAGCCGCATGTTGAGGATCGCCTCCGCCTGACGGTCGGTGAGCTTGAACTCTTCCATCAACATCGGCTTGGGCTCGTCAAAATTACGAATAATCTCGATCACCCGGTCGAGATTGAGATAGGCGACGATATAGCCCTCGAGCAGCTCCAGCCGGGCATCGATCTTGTCGAGCCGGTGCTGCGAACGGCGGACCAGCACTTCGATCTGATGGACGATCCAGTGCTTCAGCACTTCGCTGATGCCCATCACCTTCGGAACCCGGTCCTTGTCGAGCACATTCATGTTGAGCGAGAAGCGGTTTTCCAGATCGGACATCCGGAACAGCGCGTTCATCAGATCATCGGGATCGACCGCCCGGCTTTTCGGTTCCAATATGATCCGCACATGCTCGTCGGATTCGTCACGGATATCGGCAAGAATCGGCAATTTCTTGTCAGCGATGATCTGGGCAATCTGCTCGATCAGCTTGCCCTTTTGCACCTGATAGGGAATCTCGGTAACGACAATCTGCCACGCACCCCGCCCCTCGGCGTCTTCCTTCTCCCATTTGCAGCGCACCCGCATAGCGCCGCGCCCGCTCTCATAGGCGGCATCGATCACCGATTTGGGATCGACCAGCGTCCCGCCGGTTGCAAGGTCCGGTCCCTTGATGATCTCCATGATCTCGGCATGTTCGGCCTTGGGAGAATCGATCAGCAGCGTAGCCGCATCGATGATCTCGTGGACATTGTGCGATGGAATGCTGGTCGCCATACCGACCGCAATACCGCTCGCGCCATTGGCCAGCAGATTGGGGAAGAGCCCCGGCATGACCTCGGGCTCTTCGTCTTCGCCGTTATAGGTGGGCTTGAAATCAACCGTGCCTTCGTCAAGCCCGTGCATCAGCTCGATCGCGGTGCGGGTCAGCCGGGCTTCCGTGTAACGGTAGGCCGCGGCATTATCGCCATCGATATTGCCGAAATTCCCCTGACCATCCACCAGCGGATAGCGCAGCGAGAAGGTCTGGGCGAGGCGGACCATCGCGTCATAGACCGACTGGTCGCCATGCGGGTGATATTTACCGATGACATCACCGACCACACGGGCGCATTTCTTGTAACCCTGTGACGGGTCAAGCTTGAGCAAACGCATTGCCCACAAGAGCCGCCGATGCACGGGCTTCAGCCCGTCGCGCAGATCCGGCAGCGACCGCGCGGTGATCGTCGACATCGCGTAAATCAGGTAGCGTTCGGACAGCGCCGCATCAAAGGGGGCCTCGACTATCGCGTCAAATTCATCTTCGGGAGCCGCTTCGGGCGCATCGGTTACATCACTCATGCGACGAGCGATAGCAGGGTGGATTCAGGGTTGGTAGGGGGAAATTTGTGGAATGACGAAGGAACAGGATCCCTCGGCAACGATTCTACGTCACGCGCCGCTCGCTGCGATAATAGAGAAACGCGAACCACAAGGCGACCGCACCGAGAAGGTGCCAGACCCCATGGCCCTGCAACAGGCTCTCGGGGCTGCAAAGCTGGCCGCGCTGGTCCAGATTCCAGATCGTGAAGGCAACAATATTCGCGACAAGTCCGGCAAGATAATAGCCGGTCCGGACATTCGGTCGCAGCGGTCTGGCAAATCCGAGCTCCAGGATGATTGCGGCCAGCAAAATAACCGCGAAGAGCCAGCGGCGAACTTCGGGCACTGCATAGAGGATAGCCACAAGAACGACGCAAATCAGGACATAGTATAGCATTGCCCGCCGATCATCGATGCCCTGCCATTTCGCGAGCGCATAGATCAGAAAGAATCCGCTGACCAGATACATGCCCAGCACATCGAAAAACTGCCCCCACAAGGTGAGCGTTGCGTGAAGCAGGACCGATCCGATGCCGGTAATGATTGCAGCGACACCCAATGCGCTGGCCGCAAGCGGAGACAAGGCCGACATCCAGCCCCGAGACCAGGCTAGCAACATCATCAGGAAACCGACGAAGACAAAGCCGAACGAAGAAAGGCTATTGGAAGGCTGCAATAGCGTTGCACCGGTTCTGGGCATCTCGCAAAAGCATCTGGTTTCGGTGCAGGTTGCTGCGGCAAAACGCGACCAGTCGGGACCCAGAAGCATGAGCAATGCAATTGTTCCCGCCGCCGGCACCGCTGTAAGCACCAGCGCGATAAACAGCTTTGCGGATATGCCGGTCAACGCTGCAGCCACTCTCCCGGCAAATCCAGGCCTTCCCGCTCATTGTCCCAGATGATGCCCATGATCCACCAGCGACCACTCGGCTTCCCATCCTCTCCCATATCATCATTCCAGAGATGGATCATGTTCACGCCGCGGAACTGGATTGCGGGATGATCAGGCGTCTCGCGGGCTTCATAGCTGGAATAGACATGGGCAACCTGCCCGAAAACATCGACCTTGCGTCCGATTTCGATCTCGTAAAAGGATTTGCCTTCCAGCAACGGGATCGTCGCCTCGACAAATTCATCAAAGCTGAACGGATAGGCGACCGGCTTGCCATTCTCGATCCTGGTACGGACAAGCACGCAGCGCGGATGATAGATTTCCCGGTCCCGCTCCCAGTCCTGCCCGCCCGGTGGTCCGGATATGCAGTCATAAAGCGTGTCCAGAACTTCATTGATAGTATCATATTTGGCCATAGCGTTGGCAATCCTTCCGTTCACCGGGTTAACCATCATGAAACGGGATTGATTGCGCCGCAAGCGGGTTTCGCATATAGGAAGGCTCGGTTGCCCCGATCCGTTCAATCAGCCATGATTCGAACAATCGGGGCATGATTTTTTGTCGCTCTCTTCGCGAAGTGGAAACCAGCAATGTCCCGTCGTCGCCAAATTTACGAAGGCAAGGCCAAAATTCTTTATGAAGGCCCGGAGCCCGGCACCATAATTCAGTATTTCAAGGACGATGCGACCGCTTTCAACGCCGAGAAAAAAGGCACGATCAACGGCAAGGGCGTGATCAACAACCGGATCAGCGAGCATATTTTCACCCTGCTCGGCCATATCGGCATCCCCAGCCACTTCATCCGCCGCCTCAACATGCGCGAACAGCTCGTCAAACAGGTCGAGATCGTTCCGATCGAAGTGATCGTCCGCAACGTTGCTGCCGGATCTCTTTCCAAGCGTCTCGGCATCGAAGAAGGCACACCGCTCCCGCACACATTGCTGGAATATTGCTACAAGGATGACGCGCTGGGCGATCCGCTGGTCGCGGAAGAACATATCGCCTGCTTCGGCTGGGCGAGCCAGGAAGAGATGCAGGATATTTCTGCCATGGCCATCCGGATCAACGACTTCATGGCCGGCATGTTTGCCGGGATCGGGATCAAGCTGGTCGATTTCAAGCTCGAATTCGGACGGGTTTTCGAAGGTGATTTCTCGCGGATCATTCTGGCCGACGAAATCAGCCCCGACGGTTGCAGACTGTGGGATATCAAGACCAATGAAAAGCTCGACAAGGACCGGTTCCGTCGCGATCTTGGCGGCGAAGCCGAAGCCTATCAGGAAGTTGCCCGTCGACTGGGCCTGTTCCCGGAAGGCGAAAGCGAAGTGCTCGACCTCAATAGTGAACGAAAGAAGCGCGGAAAGTAACCATAGTTTTTGGGGCCGTGGTTAGGTGATCATGCGATTAACCCCGTCAGGGGGCGGGCATATCCCGTGAATATCGCTTATGGTTTACGCGAATTTAACCATTGAAATGATAGCACCGCCCTCATGTGGAACTCATGTGAGGAATATTTCCGATGCGCTTACTAATTTTGCTCGCCACGACAACGATGCTCGCCGCTTGCGGTGGAGCCGGACCTCAATCGGTCGGCAGCACTGCGCCTCCAACCGGGGGCGGCACAGGCGGCGGCGGAACAGGGGGCGGGACCGGAGGCGGAACGGCCCACACATTTGTCGACCCGACCGAACCTAAAACCTATACGGCCGTTGGCGCTTCTCACAGCTATAACTACAGGGTGGACTCGCCCAGTGATCCCGGCGCAGGTCAGACTGGTCAATTATATCAGGGCGATGCCACGACGGTTCGCAACAGCGCCTTGACCATTGCCTATAATCCGCGCGACGCGATTTTCGACGTGACCTTCACCAATCCGTTGGCAGGAACGTCCGCCGTGAGCCGCTTTCAGGACCCCTTGCACCGCACTGATTTCGGAGGGATCGTCGAACCTCAAATCGGCACACCCAACCTGGGATCGGCCCAATTCGGGGTTCAGGGTATCAACTATCTGGAATCCGGGTCCGCCAATAATGTGACAACCCCTGTGCCGGGCGAATTTGTTTTCGGTCTTGTAGACCCTGGTCAGCCCGGAACCTACGAGGGGACGACATTTTTCTACCAGACGCCCGGAACAGAGACCGACTACGTGTCTTTTGCCGGATATTTGCGGAACAGGGCGACCGTCAACAATATCACAATTGATAATGCCGACGGATCGACGACGGAATATATCGAACAGAATAGTCAGTTCGAACGGGGAGCCTTCGCTTTTGGTCAGCTTACCGCGAGCGACAATGTGCCAACGACAGGGACAGGAACGTTCGAGGGCACGATGCTTGCGTCGATGGTGTTCAACGACCAGCCCGATACCATTGGCAATTTCGATACCTATTTCCAGTGGATCGCAGGCCGCGCAACCACCAATGTAGATTTCGGCGCCAATACATTCTCGCTATCGCTAGACGGCACGGTCGGAGCGCCTTTGTTTGACGGCACGAGCCGTCAGCACACTATTCTCCAGAACGCCCAGTTCCGCGCCAACGGCGCAGGCGATATCAATCTGGTATCCGCCGGAGGCTTCTTCGGGCAGTTTAACGAAGCATGGTTCGTCAATCCGGGCGGTGCCCGTCTCGACATGGTGATTGCTGGCTCAAGCATTGACGGTGCCTTTTATGGCCCCAATGCAGCAGAACTGGGTGGCGGCTACCGGATTGTTGGTGGCACACCTGACGAGAGAATCGATATTCTGGGAACGTTTGTCGGCAAGAAACCTTAAAGGCTAGCCATGTCCCGTTCCGCCAAATTGGTCAAAGCCACAGTTGCGTCTTTCGTTCTCGCGACGGCATCGAGTGCGGCAACAGCCGGCTCGACAACAGACATCGCCGCTGTTGTTCAGCCTTCCTGCGACGATGCTGGCCAATGCCATGTTCGGGTAACGCCCCAGCAGCTTCTGGCCAAAGCCGAAGCCCTGATCCATGCCAAGCAATATCAGGCAGCTCTGCCGATGGTCGAGGCTTTGGGACAAGTTCCCGAAATGCAGATACAACAGCGATTTCTGGCTGGCTACATCGCTATCGAGACCGGCGATACCGACGGAGCGATCACAAAGTTCCGCTCGATTCTGGACGAAAACCCGGGACAGACCCGTGTTCGTCTGGAACTCGCGAGAGCCTATCTGATGACTGGCAAGGAGGCCAGCGCGGACTATCATTTCCGGCTCGCCCAGAATGACGAAAACCTGCCGGATGAAATCGCGCGGACTATTCGCAATACCCGCAGTATCTTGCGCGACCAGCGGGTCTGGCGCTTCAGTTTCGACTTCGGCTTTGCCCCGGATACCAATATCAACGGCGCCACCAGCGCCGAAACCATCGATATCAACTTCGGCCCGATCAAACTCCCTCTGCAGCTGGACGAAAACGCACGCGAACGTTCCGGCGTCGGCCAGACAGCTGGGTTTTCCGGCGGCGTTCGCGTGAAAGCCAGTGATCGTGTAGCCCTGTTGTTCGATGCCGACAGCAAAATCATCAATTATAACGGCAAGGAAGCCGACGATATTGTTGTTCAGGTCGCTGCTGGCCCTGAGCTTCGCGTCGCTCGCTATGCCAGCCTTTCGCTGCAGGCAGTCGGTCTTCAGCGCTGGTATGGCGGTAGATTGGCCACTCGGGAATATGGCGGTCGGATCGGCTACCAACAGGCACTGAATGAAGGACAGCGACTGGGATTTGAATTGGATGCTCGCCGGACAGAATCGCAGCTCAGCAACGCCTATAGCGGCTGGCAACTCGGCGCGAATGTCACATATGAGCAGCTAATCGGAAAATCCCTGATTGCGTCTGCCAGTATCTTCGCGAGGCGCGATCTGCTCAACGAAGCCGGGTTCTCGAGTTTCAACTATGGCATGAATCTGGGCATCGGTGGTGAATTGCCTCTCGGCCTGAATGCAGGTGTCTCAGCCAGCATCAGTCGTTCCGAATTTGATGCACCATTACTCCTCTATTCGACAGAAAACCGGGACGACTGGAGAAGCTTCGGACGCGCCTATATCGGCAGCCGCAAAATCAAATTCCTCGGTTTCTCTCCCTCGATAGACTATAATTATTCACGGGTGGACAGCAATTACGACCTCTACGAAATGAACCGCCACCGGGTGAATTTCAAATTGGCCCGCTATTTCTGAGGTCAATCGCCGCAATTCATCGCGCGACCTTTCCATTTTGCTTTCTTGCTCTTGCCCCTGCTAATCTTGCCGCTATAGCAAGGCGATATTGGCGGCGGAACAACGCGAGGACGACGGATGAAAGTCAGAATATTTGTAACGCTGAAAGATGGCGTATTGGATCCTCAGGGAAAAGCCATCCATCATGCGCTCGAAAGTCTCGATTTCTCGGGCGTCAATGATGTTCGCGCCGGCAAGTTGATCGAACTTGACGTTGATGCGTCGGTCAGCCGCGCAGACATCGAGAAGATGTGCGACAAGCTGCTCGCCAATACCGTAATCGAAAATTACGAGATCGAGATTGCGGATGCGGCGCAGGGGACGATGGGCTGATGCAATCTGCGGTGATCGTCTTTCCCGGCTCGAATTGTGACCGCGACATGGCCGTCGCCCTGGAAACGGTTTCGGGCAACAAGCCTCATATGGTCTGGCACGGTGACAGCGAACTTCCTTCTGGGCTGGATCTGATCACAATTCCAGGTGGCTTTTCTTATGGCGATTATCTGCGATCCGGGGCGATGGCATCCCGATCAAACATCATCAATTCTGTCGTTGAAGCAGCGCAGCGCGGGGTCAAGATCCTGGGCGTGTGCAACGGGTTCCAGATCCTCACCGAGATCGGACTGTTGCCCGGAGCGCTGATGAGAAACAGCAACATCAATTTTATTTGCAGGGATGCTGAACTCGACGTTAGCAACTGCAATACTATATTCACGTCGCGCTACACGCAAAACACACCCATATCGGTTCCGGTTGCCCATCATGACGGCAATTTCTTCGCCGATGCCAACACGTTGGATGAGTTGGAGAGTCGCAACCAGGTCGTGTTTCGCTATAGAAACGATATCAACGGCTCCTCGCGGAATATTGCCGGTATCATCAACGAAGCAGGCAATGTCCTAGGCATGATGCCGCACCCGGAGCGCGCCATCGACGGCAAGCACGGCGGGACTGATGGACTGCCGCTGTTCGAAAGCCTGCTTGGCTAGACCCAAGAACTTCGCGCAGAATTTTGACGGTTAAGCGGGAAGCCGCGATCGCACAGGTCTTGTTCCGACAGGCGAGAGCTGCGGACAAGGTTCGCACATTTTATCGGTCAATATACCAAGGATAAGCCTTGATCCTGACCATCAGAAAATCCGCAACTCTATTCTAGCGGCTGTAGGACGAAAAAGCCCTCGTCCCGGTTCGGCAATCCGCTTCTATGCCCCGGCTCCCGAAAGGTTCACACGCGCCGGTGTATGACCCTGCTCTGAGGCCACAGTTTCGTCGAGACGAAAAGCAAGATCGCTGAATAGCTTCGTTTGCGGACCTGAAACGAAAAAGGGCCGGTCCGAAGACCAGCCCTTTCTACAATAAGCATTTATGTTGGTATTAGTTACCCGAACCAGGTCCGTACATAACTTCAACACGACGGTTCTGCGGTTCGCGAACACCGTCTGCAGTGTCAACGCGAGGACGCGATTCACCGAAGGCTTCGCTTGCAATAACGCCAGCACCGATGCCGCGTGATTCAAGATAAGCACGAACGGCCGCGTTGCGACGCTGGGACAGACCGACGTTGTAGCTGGCAGAACCAGATTTGTCAGCGTGACCAGCCAGCATGACCTGAGCCGAACCACAATCACCATATGCGGTAACCGCATTGTCGAGAACCGAAGCCGCTTCTGGTGTGATGTCCGACTGATCCCAGTCAAAGAACACAATATAAGGGCCAGGTGCACATACTGCCGGTGGTGGTGGCGGTGGTGGCGGTGGTGGCGGTGGTGGTGGTGGTGGAGGCGGTGGCGGTGGTGGTGCCGCTGGTTCGCCGCCGAAGTTGTAGATCAGGCTACCCAGAACAGAGTGGGTCCGCAGACGCGTGTCAGCGGTACGACCAAGTTGGTCTACAAGATTGATCTTGTCAGCATTGAAGAAGCGGTATTTCAGACCCACATCCCAGTTATCGCTCAATGGAGCGCGAACGCCAGCAAGCAACTGCCATGCAAAACCAGTATCCGAGTCATCAAGATAAGGTCCTGCAAGGATATTGGTAACTTCGGTCCGTGCAACGCCGACGCCGCCGCCAGCAAAGCCCTGGATGCCGTCATCGTCGCCAAAATCAAGCAAACCGTTCAGCATGAAGCTGAGCGCATTTACTTCGCCATTGATTGAATAGACTCCAGTGGCCGTTGGACCGGAACCATTCGCGGTCTGAGGCAGACCGGGCGCACCGGCTTGCACACGATCGGCAGCAGCTGATTTATAACCAACTTCGGCTTCCAACCGGAAACCTCCAAAATCATATCCGACGATGCCGTCAAAGTCGTAACCGGCGTCATGATCAACTTCAAACGCGCCATTGTTGCCGGCAACGTTCATAGACAAATCTTCGGCGATCATTGCACCGCCCTCGACACCAACATACCACTGGCTATCACGAGCCAGTGCAGGTGTTGCGAGCGCTGTGGAGGCAAGCGCCATTCCTAAGGCAAGCTTCCGCATTTATATTCCCCTTCTCATTTAGGTTCTAAATTTCACGCCGCTTTCTAACCTCTCGCCACTGTCAGTGCAAGCAGCCAAATCGCATAACTGTTGCGAAAATGTCGCCATTTTCGGTGTTTAGGCCAAAAAATGGTGTTGAGAATTGGCCCAGCGGGGCGATTCCGCTTTTCTACACGCCACTGCCAACATCATCATGTGGTGGAATTGAGAATCCCCTGCGCTTCAAGAGCGGTCAGAATCGAATCGATGGCACTCCGGGCCTCAACATCGATGACAGAACCCGACACCGGGGCCTCGACTTCTACTGTCGGCTGCCAGGTTTCCTTATAAACTGCAAAATTGTCGTTCGATTCGATATAGATGCGCATCAACGGATGCGGCAAGAAAAACTGCCAGCCATTGCCTGACCAGCCAGCGATTTGATCATCATGATCCAGCCAGTCACCGATAGCGCCCGGACCCACAAGCCAGGACTGGCCGGGAACGGGGGCAATGGATGCCGGATCAGTTTCGATCGCCTGCACGATCGGATGAATCAAAAAGTCGATACGGGTCAGGGCTTCGTTGTGGAACAACTCCTTGTGCGCCTGGCCCGCAGCCATGGCTGTGCTGGGGACCGCGCAGGCCCTCCGGTTCGGCAGCCGAATAGAGATGCGCCTGCGCGCCGTTATTCCAGGTCAGCCGCTTCAGCGACGGTTCCCAGACCGGACGCTGCTTCGGCGGCGCAATCAAAAGCAGGCCGCTTTCCCCTTCGACCATCACCGTGCGCGTTTCGGCATAGTTCGCGCCAACTAGGGCAAAGCGCGCGCTACCATCGCCTTCGGCAATATGGCGCACCCATTCCGCCCCGGCCCGGGTCTTGCCGAAGCCGCGGCCCGCCATGATCAGCCAGATCGACCAGTCGCCATCAGGCGGCAATTGTTCGGGCCGCGCCCAAAAGGGCCAGCGATACAGAAATTCCTGCTGCTCTACCGTGCTCAGCCGCGAGACAAACAGTTTGCGATCGCGCGGCTTCAGTCGGGCCAATATCTCCGTCGCATTGGCATCATTCATCATTGTCAAAAGCCGTCGACCCTGTGCGCCCCTCGGCCAGCGCCTCCCGCTTGAGCAGCTTTTCGCGCATATCCGCCAGCTTCCGGTCAAGGCTCGCGCGCACCTGTTCGGGGTTGATATCCTCCTCTGCTGCGCGGGTCATCGCCACCATATGCCGGTGCGCCAGCAATAGTTTGACGCCAATGCCGTCATTATAGTGCCGGACCCTCGCCACTTCTTTTCCTTCGTGGAAAACCGGCTTCTCGACGCCGTTGCGCGCGCGCTCGAGCATATCGACTTCGAGCAGCTCATAGCCTGCCGCCAGCGAGCGCATCCATGCGCGAAAAAATTCCGGATCGCGCTCGCGCCAAAGATAGACGGTCGACACCGAAACATTGGCGGCTGTGGCAGAATTTTTGATGTGCGAACTGATTGCGAGTTCTTTCAGGAATTTCAGCTTGCGCCTGTCGTCATATAGTCCCCTGATTTCCGATTTTGCCATGGCCTACTCCGTGCCGGACCGCCGCGAACCGTCCGGGCATAAAAAAGGGCCTTCCGGTCGGAACGGCCCCGCCTGTCTGGCGGGGTCATTCAGAGCCGGTTGGCCCGAATCACAATTTCGCGATGTTCCTGATATGTACCCAAACAGCGTGACGATGTCAAGATAATTTTACCTATTTGGTAAAATCAGTCTGAAAGTCCAGCGTTGGCAACACATGCTCGCTGATATAGTCCGCCGCCATTTCCGCCAGTTCCCGGCCGAGATGCCAGTCCAGTATCTGCATGTTGGCGATAATCGGCGGGTTCACCAATATGTCCTGATCGCCGAGCATTTCCTTCGACGCCATCCGGCTCGCGACCACCATCGAACGCGACATGATCTCGACGATCGAGGGAAATTCGATCTCCCGCTTGCGCCGCATGATCACGTCTCTCAGCAGGCTCCACCGCCCGCGGATATCATCATAGGCAACGTCGGTGCGCCATATTTCATGCGGATCTCCCAGCGACACGACGATGTTCGGCCCGGACTTGAGCCCGTGCATCACCTTGACCGGGACATTGTCGAGCACCCCGCCGTCGACCAGGATATTGCCGTCCTTGTCGATGAACGGCGGCAATATGGTTGGCAGCGAGCCCGAGGCCCGGACGCATTCCCACAGCGGCCCCCGCCGGTGGATATGCAGGCCGTTGGTCGAAAGATTGGTCGAAACACCAAAGAAATTGATCGGCTGGTCGGCAATGTCTCTCGTCCCGTAGCGGGTTCTCAATTCGCTATCGAACACCGTCGGATCGAGCAGCGAATAGATTGGCAGCGTCAGCCGTTTCATCGCCTTGGCATGAATGAACATCGCCTCCATCTGGTCGAGCGTCTCGTCCACCGTCATCCCGCGCGCAATCGCGCCGCCCATCGCCGCGCCCGCGCTGGCCCCGCCGATAAAGTCGATCGGGATGCTTGCCCGTCGCAATGCCTTGATCACACCGAGATGCGCGCAGCCGAGCGCCCCGCCCCCCGCCAGCACCACGCCGACAGCGCGACCGGTCATGAACCGGGCAATCTTGGTGAAATCCGCATCATTGTCGAGCGCGACATGATGGTGCAATTTGGGGCTTCGCGGATCGATCCACTCGCCGCTCTTGCTGATCAGCTTGTCGACGCTTGTCCGCAACAACAACAGGGTCCGCTGCGGCTCCGCGATCCAGCGCATTGCCGCAACTTCCATCGCATTGGGTTCGGGGTCGGTCTGACCGGGCCGGGCGACCATCACCAGCGCATCCGCGTTGCGGCAGACCATCTGCCCCCAATCATCCGGCCCGCTACCGTCGATCAGGACATAGGCCCCCTTCGCTTCCTGTTCGGCGAGCCACGACTGATATTCCTGCGCATCCGCGGCTTCGCTGGTCGCGCGGTCGATCGGGATAACCGGCGTATCCGGCGCGACCACCGCTTCAAACGCATTGGCCAGCCTTGCCAGAAATCCGTCGGGCAATTTGCTGGTTCCGGAGGGCAATATCGCGATCACACGCGGAATATTGGACGAAATTGACGACGTCCGCGCAGTGGCGACCGCCAGCCGCTCGGAAACCAGCTTCAGCATGGCAACGTTCAGCTCGGGATAAAGCGCCGCGATTTTGTCAAATGCCTCTCGCGAGATTTCGCGCACGGTCGAATCGCGCGTCGCAATGACATCGGCGGTGCGCTTGCCCCCGGCGAAAAAGGCGAGTTCTCCGACCGCTTCACCGGCTTCGATATGGGCGACAATCCGCATCTTGTTGACCACCACCCGAAAACGGCCGGATTCGACAAAATATAGCGCGTCAGCATCGTCGCCCTGGCGAACCAGCGCCTCACCCCCCGCGACGTGGCGCATCGCGGAAGCCGATTGCAGCGCTTTCAAGGCCTCGGGTGAGACGCCCTCAAAAAGCGAGTGACGAGCCAGATCCGGCATATCTGATGGTCCATCCAAACTGTTTCCCCCGTCGGTGCGACCCGCCTTGACCGGTTATCCCGCCATATGGTGCCAATATCAAGTCTTTGATATCACGTCATATGGCACATCAGTCCGCGACTGGGGGCCACCTCATTCGCCAGCATTGCCAGATATGCCGATTGCAAAGCCTCGCGTCCGTTCAAATCCTCTACCTTCAGATAGGCACTGGCACCCGCGACGAAGGCGGCAAATTGTTCATCGACCCGCGCCCGGAATGCCGGCGCCCCGATCTCCTTGATCAGGCTTTCCGCAGCGGTCGGGGCAAAGAACAGCTGTGGTTTCGGACCCTGCAGATCGTCGGCGCCGCCACGTTCGGAAACATGCGTTGCACCAACCAGCGAACTGAATTTGAGATTTTCGCCCCAATGGGCGTGGATCGCGCCAAGCAGCTGGCCATTGCCGGCAAAGTCGACCGAGACCGTTGGCTGCGCAGCGTCGGCCGCCGACAGATTGTCATAGGTCAGCACTTCGTCGTAAAGACCGGATTGCTCGACAAATGCCGTGTTCCCCGCCGAGGTCAGGCCGATGCGCTTGATCGAGGGGCTGAGACTTTTCGCGACCATCGCGAGACCCAGCGATGTTTTGGACGACGCGCTGGTCATCACCAGGGCCTCCGCTCCGAACCAGTCGTTCGAGCGCATGAAATCCTCGATCAGAAAGCTGGTGGTAAACAGCGGCTGGAAGATAGCCCGCTCTGCTTCCAGCGGTCCCTCACTCTGCCCGAGCCGGTTATACTGGTTGTAGATCATCGCCAGGCCCTGCCGGTGCGCAGCCCCATCGATGAAACCGCCGTCCTGGACGTTGGTTGGCGTGACCAGCAAATGGCTGGCCATCGGCAGATAGCCGTAAACCCTTTCCCCGACTGCAATATCGGGATTTTCCGAAGCCACGACATTGGCGAAACCCCAGACCGGAACAATGCCCCAGTCATCATCACCGGTCGGGAAGAAATTCCAGTAGCCAAAGCCGTCACCGACCACGGCATAAGTGATATTATTCGCCGTCAGGGCATATTTTTCGACTGCCAGCAGGACCTGACCCTCGGCCAGAGCCGGCAGATCGCTGTCATGCCATTGCGCTTTTGCCAGTTCGTTTTTCTTTACCCACAGGCTGTGCATGATGTCGTCTCCATCTATTTTTCGATTTCGTCGCAGCATAGGCTCTGTCGTCAGGATGGCAAAAGCATTTGCCAAAAACCATCGGCCTGCTAATCCTGCTGCACGGGACAGAATATGCGCCACAGGCGCCATCGGGGAGAAGTTTTGTGAGTACAGCACCTGTTTCAGGGCTTGAAGCGGCGATCGAGCCGATTACCAACCTATCGGATTTCATCTGGGGCGGCAGCTGGGCCGGGGAGGAAATTCTCCCGATTCCACCGATGGTCGTGATCCTGCTGGGCGCCGGCATCTATTTCATGATCGGCCTCCGCGGTTACCCGATATTCCGTCTTTTCCCGTCGCTGGCCGGTCTGTTCAAAAAATCCGACAAGAAGGGCGCGGGCGAGATATCTCCCTTCGCGGCTCTGTCGACCGCGCTGTCCGGCCAGGTTGGCACCGGCAATCTCGCCGGCGTCGCCACCGCGATCACGCTCGGTGGTCCGGGCGCGATCTTCTGGATGTGGGTAACCGCCCTGTTCGGCATGGCCCTCGCCTTCGCCGAAGGGTCGCTCGCCGTGCGCTTCCGGTCGCAGGCCGCTGACGGCACCTATCGCGGTGGCCCGATGACCTATATCGCCATCGGCCTCGGCCCGAAATGGAAATGGCTCGCGATTCTCTTCTGCCTCGGCACCCTGTTTTCCGCGCTGGTCACCGGCAATGGCATCCAGGCCAACAGCCTCGGCGACAGCGCCAACGAACTGTTCGGCGTGCCGGAATGGATCGGCGGCGCGGTGGCTGCGGTGGCGGTCTTTGCCGTGATCATCGGCGGCATCAAGTCGATCGGCAAGGTTGCCGAAACCATCGTGCCGTGGATGGCCGGCGCCTATCTGATCATGGCGCTGATCGCTCTCGGCATCAACCTGCCCTATCTGCCGGAAACCTTCGGCCGCATCTTCGACGGCGCGTTCAATGCGCAGTCAGCAACCGGCGGCTTCCTCGGCGCAGCGATCATCATGGCGATCCGCGCCGGTGTCGCGCGCGGCCTGTTCTCGAACGAGGCCGGACAGGGTTCGACCCCGATTGCCCACGCGGTTGCCCAGACCAACGATCCCGCAGCACAGGGCCGCTTTGCGATGATGGGCACGTTCATCGACACGGTGGTCATCTGCACGATGACCGCGCTGGTCATGCTGACAGTGGCCGGGGACTTCACCTATACCGATGCCGACGGCGTCAAGCAGGCCGTCGAACACGCCTGGCAGTCGGATCTCAACGGCTTTGCCATGACCTCCGGCGCCTATGCCGCGGCCTTCCCGTTCCTCGTCTTCGGCATTCCGATCGGCACATTGATCGTATCGGTCGCGCTGATCCTGTTCGTCTTCACCACCTTGCTCACCTGGAGCTATTATGGCGAACGGGCGATCACCTTCCTCTATGACCAGTTGCCGGGTTCCAGCCTCAAGGGCGAAAAAACCCTGCATATCATCTGGCGGATATTGTGGTGCATGGTCATTCTCATCGGTTCTTTCGCGCCGCTGCAGTTGGTCTGGCGTCTCGGCGACATTTCCAACGCCGCGATGACCCTGCCGAACATCATCGGCCTGCTCGCCCTCTCCGGCGTCGTCTTCGCGCTCGCCAAGGGCGACCGCACCGCCGGCACCGACCATGGCCGCGAGACACCGAAGGAGTTGCTCGAGGATATTTCCGGCACGCCGGGACACTAAGGTAAAAGAAAAATGCTCAAGCGGCTTTATGAATGGATGCTCGAAAAGGCGGGCCATCCACAGGCTCCCAAATGGCTCGCCGGAATCAGCTTTGCCGAATCCAGCTTCTTCCCGATTCCGCCGGACGTCATGCTGGCGCCGATGAGCCTCGCGCGGCCGGAGCGGGCCTACTGGTACGCCTTTGTCTGCACCGTCGCGTCGGTGCTCGGCGCCTTGCTCGGCTATGCAATCGGCTATTTCGTCTTTGAAACGGTCGGCCTGCCGATCCTCGAATTTTACGGCGTCACCGAAAAATTCGATGTTTTTGCGCAGAATTTCAACGAACAGGGATGGATCGTGGTCCTGCTCGCCGGTTTCACGCCGCTGCCATTCAAGGTGATCACCATCGCCGCGGGCAGCACCGCCATGCCGCTGCACATTCTGGTCGGGGCGGCGATCATCGCCCGCTCCGCGCGCTTCTTTCTGGTCGCGGCGCTGCTGCGCTTTTTCGGGCCGCCAATGAAACTCTGGATCGACAAGAATTTCGCGCTTGCAACGACTCTCGTCGGCATATTGTTCGTCGGTGGCTTTGCCGCGGTCAGCTGGTTGCTTTGACAAGAAACAATAGCTTTTAGCGCTCCACTATTTTTTTGAGTGGCCTAGCCACCGATGATTTCCTAAGGCTGGACGATGAGCACTAGACAGGTTTCCGACAGCAACGATCCTGTGATCGAGAATATCGCCCAATTGGTCGAGCCCATGGCCTCGGGCGAAAAACCCAGGGATCGCTGGCGGATCGGTACAGAACACGAGAAATTCGTCTATTCTACCAAGGATCATCACGCCCCCAGCTATGACGAACCCGGCGGCATAAAAGACCTGCTGCTCGCCATGCGGGAATTCGGCTGGAAGCCGGTCGAAGAAGGCGGCAAGGTCATCGCCATGTCGGGCAGCGACGGCGCGATCAGCCTCGAACCCGCCGGCCAGCTCGAACTGTCCGGCGCGCCGCTGGAAAATCTCCACGAGACCTGCAACGAAACCGGTCGCCACCTGCAACAGGTAAAGGCGATTGGCGAGAAGACCGGCACCGGCTTCCTCGGCATGGGCATGTGGCCGGACAAGACCCGCGCCGAACTGCCGATCATGCCCAAGGGCCGCTACGATATCATGCTCAGGCACATGCCCCGCGTCGGCAATCTCGGCCTCGACATGATGCTGCGCACCTGCACGATCCAGGTCAATCTCGACTATGCCAGCGAAGCCGACATGGCACAGAAATTCCGCGTCGGGCTGGCGCTGCAGCCGCTGGCCACCGCGCTGTTCGCCAATTCGCCCTTCACCGAAGGCAAGCCCAACGGCTACCAGAGCTTCCGCAGCCATATCTGGTCGGACACAGATCCGCACCGCACCGGCATGCTGCCCTTCGTGTTCGAGGACGGCTTCGGCTACGAACGCTATGCCGAATATATGCTCGACGTGCCGATGTATTTCGTTTTCCGCGACGGCAAATATATCGACGCCGCCGGCCTCAGCTTCCGCGATTTCCTCAAGGGCGAACTGTCGGTGCTGCCCGGCGAGAAGCCGACCATGTCCGACTGGACCGACCATCTCTCCACCGCCTTCCCGGAAGTGCGGCTGAAAAGCTTCCTCGAAATGCGCGGCGCCGACGGCGGACCGTGGAACCGCATCTGCGCCCTGCCCGCTTTCTGGGTCGGCCTGCTCTATGACCAGAATGCGCTCGATGCCGCCTGGGACCGGGTCAAGGGCTGGACCATGGAAGAGCGTGAAGCATTGCGCAACAACGTACCCAGGCAGGGCCTGGACACGCCGATCCCCAATGGTCAGACGCTCAAAGACCTGGCCAAGGAAATCCTCGACATATCCTCCGCCGGCCTCACCGCCCGCAATCGCCTCAACAGCAGCGGCGACAATGAAAGCGGTTTCCTCGACCCGCTCCGCGAAGTGGTCGCCAAGGGCAAATCACCGGCGGCGCAGCTGCTCGAACGCTATCATGGCGAATGGAATGGCGACGTCAGCCGGATCTATGACGAAATGAGCTTCTGACCGGGCCAAAAGGCGCTCATGGCCTTTTTTCGTAACAAAAAAGCAACAGTTGGTGGTGATTCGACCACAGCATGGTGCCCGCCAGCAGTGTTGGCTTGACCGCGCGCAAAACCGTCGGTCTGAATATGCAGCAAGGAAGAGGGGGCACTTCCGTCTCCCGACACATCTGAATAGCTGGAGATTCACGTCATGCGCCTCTGTTCCAAGCAGATTATTTCTCGTTCCACCCTAGCCGCGGCCTTGCTTGCCGGCGGCATCGTCCAACCGGCTTTTGCCCAGGACGAAACCGCAGCCGATGACGGTCAGGGGCTCGACGTGATCGTCGTCACCGCCCAGCGCCGCGAAGAAAATCTGCAGGATGTACCGCTCTCGGTCTCGACGATCAGCGACGACAAGCTGGCTGCCCTCGGCGCGGGCGGACAGGATGTACGGGCGCTATCTGCCCGTGTGCCTAGCCTTGTGGTCGAATCCTCCTTCGGACGGACCTTCCCGCGCTTCTACATTCGCGGCCTCGGCAACACCGATTTCGACTTCAACGCCTCGCAGCCGGTCAGCCTGGTCTATGATGACGTGGTTCTGGAAAACCCCATTCTCAAGGGCTTCCCGATTTTCGATCTCGAGCGCGTCGAAGTATTACGCGGACCGCAAGGCACATTATTTGGCCGTAACACGCCGGCCGGTATCGTAAAATTCGACTCGGTGAAACCGAAGGATGACCTGAGCGGTTTCGGCAGGGTCAGCTATGGCCGGTTCAATGCGGTCAATGCCGAGGCCGCACTGAACGTGCCGCTCGGCGAAGGCATTTCTGCCCGCGCCTCTGGCATGTACCAGCGGCAGGACGGCTGGGTCGACAATGTCAATCCGGGCAACCCGCAGACCAATGCGTTCGAAGGCTATGACGAATTCGCCGCGCGCCTGCAATTGCTGATGAACTTCACCGAGGATACCGAGCTGCTGCTGACCGGCCAGTATCGCAATCTCGACGGCACCGCGCGCGTCTTCCGCGCCAATATCTTCACCCGCGGCCAGGAGGGTCTCAATCCAGACTTCCGTCGCGACCAGGTTGCGGTCGACGGCCGCAACGAACAGAAGGTCAAGACCTACAATCTCTCAGGCCGTTTCAGCCATGACTTTGGCCCGGTTTCGCTGGTCTCGGTGACCAGCTTCTGGACCGGCGATGCGACTTCGGTTGGCGACGTCGATGGCGGCTTTGGCGCCAACTTCCTCCCGCCCGCACTCTATGGCCCCGGCGAAATCCCGTTCACGGCGGAAACCCGCGACAGTGTTCCTGCGCTGAGCCAGTTTACGCAGGAAATCCGGCTCGAAAGCAACGGCAACGGGCCGCTCAACTATCAGGCGGGCATCTTCTATTTTGACGAGCGGTTGCGCATCGTCAGCGAAAATTATTCCACGCTCGGCGATCCGCTCAACGCCCCCGGCGGGATCAATATTCTCGTCAGCCAGCGTCAGGACAGCGAAGCTTTCGGTCTGTTCGGCTCGCTGACCTATGCCCTCACCGATCAACTCAGCGTGACCGGCGGTATCCGCTACAACAAGGACGAGCGCGACTATTTCGTCGCCCGCACGCAGGATACGCAATTTCCGGCCTTCCTGCAAAATCCGCTGGGCAATGTCAGCCGTTCGGTTTCCGATGACAATATCACCTGGGATGCCAGTATCACCTACAAGGCCACCGAGGACGTCAATCTCTACGCCCGGGTTGCAAAAGGCTATCGCGCGCCGAGCATACAGGGCCGTATCCTGTTCCCGCCTGCAACCGCCACGCCGCTGGAAGACGGGGTCACCGTCGGCCAGTCGGAAACCATCCTCTCCTACGAAGCGGGCGTCAAAACCACCTTCCTCGATGGCCGTGGACGGTTCAACCTCAACGGCTTTTTCTATGATCTGGACAATGCCCAGCTGACCGCGGTCGGCGGCGGCATCAACGCCAACCGGCTGATCAACGCCGACAGCGTGCGCGGTTACGGCATGGAGATGGACGCGGAGCTCAAGCCGGTACCGGAATTGCTGCTCACCGCCAGCCTCAGCTACAACAAGACCGAAATCCGCGACGCCGGTCTCACCACAGCCGCCTGCGGTGCCACAAGGGTTGATACATTCCCGAACGTGTCGCTTTGCACACCGCTCGACCCGATCGTGACGCCGGCGGCGCCTTTTGCTGCGGCGATTGTCAATATCGACGGCAACAGCCTGCCACAGAGCCCCCGCTGGATTGCCAATGCCACGGCTCGCTATGGCATCCCGGTCGGCGACGGTGAAATCTATGCCTTCACCGACTGGTCCTATCGTTCGAAGATCAATTTCTTCCTCTACGAATCCATCGAATTCCAGGACAAGCGCCAGCTCGAAGGCGGCCTGCGAGTCGGCTACCAGACCGACAGTTTCGACATTGCCGGATTTGTCCGCAACATCACCAATGATGAATCGGCGGTCGGGGCGATCGACTTCAACAACCTGACCGGCTTCGTCAACGAACCACGGATCTGGGGCGTCGAAGCCGGCTTCAAATTCTAGGCTTCCTTTGCACCGCACGCGATGCGGAGCTCTCGAGGAAAAAGGATATGATCAGGAGCGAGCCGCGCACAGGGTGCGTGGCTCGCTTCTCTCGTTCAGGCCTGGAAATCAAACGCCGGCTGGATCTGATCATTCTTGGCATCGCCTTCTTCCTGTTCGGCTGATTCAGCGCCTTCCAGCGAGGATAGCGTCAGCCCGAGCAGCCGTACCCCGTTTTCCACCGGCATGATCTGCCCCAGCAGGTCCCGCCCGATGGCGGCAAATTCATTCTTGTCCGCGACATAATGGTCGGTGGATTTTGACCGCGTCACTTGCCGGAAATCGGCATATTTCGCCTTCAGCGTTACTGTCCGCCCGCGCGCCTCGCATTTCTCGATACTGTTCCAGACGATATCGATAATATGCTCGAACGCGTCGTGCATGTCATTGTCGCTGACCAGATCATCGCCATAGGTCCGCTCGCCGCCGACCGACTTGCGAATCCGGTGGGCGCGCACCTCGCGATGATCGACGCCGCGAGAGGCGCGGAACAGATAGCCTGCCGACTTGCCGAAATGCTGGCTCAGGAAATCCTGCGACTGGGCGCGCAGATCGGCCCCGGTGTGGATATCGAGCTTCGCCATCCGCTCGGCCGTTTTCGGTCCGACGCCATAGAAGCGCCGCACCGGTAGCCCGGCGACAAAATCCGCCCCCTGATGCGGCTTGATCACGCAAATACCGTCCGGCTTGTTCTGGTCCGAGGCGATTTTGGCGATGAACTTGTTATAGCTGACCCCGGCGCTGGCGGTGAGACCGGTCTGCTTCTTGATATCGGCCCGGATCATCTCGGCGATCCTTGTCGCATTGCCGATCCCCATCTTGTCCTCGGTGACATCGATATAGGCCTCGTCGAGCGACAAGGGCTCCACGAGATCGCTGTGCATGCGGAATATCGCGCGGATCTGCTGCGACACTTCGCGATAGACCTCGAACCGGTGCTTGACGAATATCAGGTCGGGGCAGCGGCGCTTGGCGGTCACCGAAGCCATGGCTGATCTCACGCCAAATTTGCGCGCTTCATAGGAAGCCGCCGCGACAACGCCGCGCTTCGACGAGCCACCCACCGCCACCGGCTTGCCGCGCAATTCGGGAAAGTCCCGCTGCTCGACGCTGGCGAAAAAGGCATCCATATCGATATGGATGATCTTGCGCTGCAGCAGATCGGGGGTGGAATCGGACATGGCGACAGTCTAGCGCCTGTTTCCCGGCTTGGGGAGCGGCTACATTTCTTCGTTCAACGATTTCCGGTAGTCTTCGATATACTCATTGCTGACTCGAATGCGGACCGTCTCCCCGAGACTGGCGCGCATTCCGCAACTCATGATATCCGCCGCCTCGGGATGGGTTTGATAATCCGGACGACCATCGGCAAATATCTCCAGCCGGTCTTCGAATATCCGGAAGACCGGAACAGCCGCCCCTTCCGATAGCGGAACATACCAGCCCGATGCCTTGTCGAAATAGAGATACGAGGCGTCGACGCTGCACAAATGGGCATTGGCTCCGATTGCGATTCCCTTGATCGCATAAAGCCCGTCATCGCGGCGTTCGATCAATATCTCGGTCATCGAAGCACCAACCAGAACCGGCGCGATTCTGGCAAATAGCGCCGAGGAAACCGTCTCGGCAGGTAGCGGCAGCAGGTCATCGATGAACAATGCCGCCTCTCCCCGCGCCAGCCATTGGCTCTCGCCCAGCAGGCCAAGCAACTGCCCCTTTCGATCGCTATAGCTTTCACGGATGCAGTCCGAGGGATATTCGGCCGCGCCGCACAGATTGCGTTCTTTCAGCCAGGCCCGCTGGTTTGCGATGACAGCGGAATCCTTCCCCTTGGCGCGTTTGTACAAGATGGCAATATCGCGGTCGGCCGCACGCAGGTCGCTGGCATATTCACCGCAAATTTCCTGTTCGACCTTGCTGTCTGCCTTGGCACAATCAAAAGACGGCTGCGCTTCCGCCGCCATCTGTACGGTATTTGCCGTCACCAGTTGCCGCGCTTCTTCGGCGGTCAAACTTACATCGCTGAGACCGCCGCGCAGGA
This sequence comes from Parasphingorhabdus flavimaris, assembly GCF_013371215.1. Lineage (GTDB taxonomy): Bacteria > Pseudomonadota > Alphaproteobacteria > Sphingomonadales > Sphingomonadaceae > Parasphingorhabdus > Parasphingorhabdus flavimaris. The sequence continues at coordinate 223,688 of NZ_JABWMH010000003.1, read as the reverse complement.
TGACGGCACCGCGGAAATCGCTCCTCGCCAGATCGGGCAATTGAAGGGGTCCGACAATCGACTGGTCAATTCTGGCACCGGCTAGATCGACAGCATGCAGACCAAAGCTGTGCAGCGTGGCGTCCGAGAAATCCGCTCCCTTCGCGCTCATTTTTGCCCCGCCCTGGTAGACCGGACAACCATCCGGAACCGTGATGCCGCATGCGAAAGTAAAGCCGGTCATATTGGCGCCGTCGAGATCCCAGCCCTCGACACTGCCCTCGAACCACCCGCCATCGAAATGTCCTCTGGAGAAATCCGCACCCTTTGCCGTCACATCCCGCAAACCGGCGTTGCGAAACAGGACACCGGACATATGTACCCCGTTCATGCTGGCGCCGCTCAGGTCTGCTTTGATGAACCCTACGCCAGGCGCCAATGCACCCGCAAAATTTGCCCCCGACAGATTGCTTTCGTCGAAGCAGACGCCGGGAAAGGACGTCCCGCTGAAATCCCAGCCGGAAAAATCGCCGCCTTTGACAATCAGCACGCCCGCTATCCGGCGGTCGGACAAGCGCAAGAAATCGGCTACCGACTTTATCTGCCCGCCATCGATTTCACGCCGCGTAGCAACCGGCTCGCCCTCTCCCCATATATCACCCGATATGGATGCGCAGCTGGCCGCTACCGGCGATGTTTCCGCCCGCACAGGGCCTGTTCCTGCCAGCGCCAATACAGCCAGTGCAAGCTGTGGAAACCATAACTTCGTCATCCCACTTCCCCTCGATTGCAAAGCCCTTCCGGCTCAAGCTTATCACTTCTACTATAGCCACACCCGCCCGACCTTGCCATAGGCCGCAGGTGCAAAACAAAGCCCTCCCCTTTCCGATCGGTCGCACCGAACTCATTATCATGATGGCCAGCCTGATGTCGCTGAACGCGCTGGCGATCGATATCATGTTGCCTGCACTCGGATTGATCTCCGATGATTTTGCCCTGCCCAGCGTCAACGACCGGCAATGGACCATCACCTCCTATATTTACGGCATGGCGATGGGCTCGATCCTATACGGTTCGCTTGCGGATCGTTTTGGCCGCAAGCCGGTGCTGCTGGTGACCATCGGCATCTATACGCTCTTCGGCATATTATGCGCCCTGGCCTGGGATTACGAACTGCTGCTGATCGGTCGTTTCATTCAGGGCCTCGCCGCGTCGGCAATGGGTGTGCTGGCGAACAGCATCATCCGCGATCGCTACGACGGCGATGCGATGGCCCGGTCCATGTCCACCATCATGATGGTGTTCATGATCGTTCCGATCACAGCCCCCTTGCTCGGCCAGCTGGTCCTCCATATTGCCCCGTGGAAAGCGATATTTCTGGTGCTGTCCACAGCCGGTCTGGCGACATTTCTGTGGGTCATGACACGGCTTCCGGAGACTCTGCATCCGGACGACAAGACCCCGATCAGGGCCCGATCCGTCGCCTCGGCTTGGCATGGAGTGATTTTTAACCGCAACAGTTTTGGCCATGTCATTGCCAGCGGCCTGATGATGGCGCCGCTCTTCGCTTATATCGCGTCGGCCCAGCAGATATTTTTCGATATATTCGGCGCCGGTGACATCTTCGTCTATATTTTTGCCCTGAGCGCGGGCGCGATGTCTATCGCCAGCTTCACCAACTCGCGGATCGTCATGCGCTTCGGCGCACGGCGGGTCTCCCAGTCCGCCTTGATCTTTTTCATTCTGGTGTCGATCATCCACTTCGCTCTTGCCGAGGCCGGGGGGCTCAATCTCTGGTCCTTTACCGCCGTGCTGGTGCCCTCGATGGCGATGGTTGGCTTCACCGGAGCCAATTTCAGTTCGATCGCGATGCAGCCTTTCGGCAGGACCGCGGGTGTTGCTTCCTCGTTCCAGAATTTCGCCAGGTCCGGCCTGTCTTCCGTCATCGGCGCCGCCATCGGCCTGCAATTTGACGGCACGGTCCTGCCGCTCGCCACCGGTTTCATGGTCTGTGGCATCGCGTCATTGGCGTTTATATTCTGGGCTGAAAAAGGAAAATTGTTCCGGCGTGTTCAGACTGGCGTAACCGCAAGTGATTTAGTGCCTCATTCCTGAATTACAAATCACCAGTACGGGAGCATGGCCATGTCGATTCTTACCCCCAGCAAAATAGCCGCGGCCCTGATCCCCGCTGCCATGCTCTTTGCCACCCCTGCGCTGGCAGCGGATTCGATTCACGGAAACTGGATCACCCAGGACCGCGATGCCGTCGTCAAAATATCCAAATGCGGCGCAACCGTCTGCGGCCGCATTCACAAATATCTGGTGACCCCGCCCAATGGCGTCGGGCAAAAGGATATCAACAATCCCGACAAGAAACTGCGCAACCGTACCTTGCTCGGCACCGCGATCCTCACCGGCTTCACCCCCGACGGCGACATCTGGCGCGGCAAGGTTTACGATCCCAAAACCGGCAAGACCTATCGCTCGGAAGTCAGCCTGAATTCGGCCAACAGTCTCAAGATGAAGGGCTGCGTCGCCTTTCTCTGCCAGGGCCAGAACTGGACCCGCGCGAAATAACGGATATCCGGCTTTCGCCGGCGCACCTCCCTACTCCATCTCCGCAATCCACTGGCTGAGCAGCGCCACGCCCTCGTCATGGACGATCGAGCGGCCGACTTCCGGCATGCTGATACCCGGATCGAGGCTGTTCAGACGATAGATCATGATGCTGCCGTCCGGATCACCCGGCGCGATGTCGAAATCATGGGTGCCGCTGCCCCGCCCCGCCGCGACCGGGCGTTTGTGGATGCCGATGCGCACCGGCATCTCTTCCTCATAGGTCAGGAACAGGCCGGAGTTGCTCGCCGAGCCACGGACATTGTGACAATGGGCGCAATTGACGTCGAGATAGCCGCGCGCACGATCCTTCAGCGGGGCGCTGCTGTCGCCCCAGACCGGCACGCGATATGCGACCTCCGGCTTCCGGTCGATCAGGCCAAGCCGCGCAAATTGCTCGAGCTGGCCGCCATGGGTCAGATTGCGCGCCTTGAGCCCGATCGGCGTCACCGCGTCCGACAGGGCATGGCATTCCTTGCACTGGTTCTTGTTCGGCACGGCATAGCTGATCGAACGCTGCTGCCCGGACGGATCGGTGAAAGTAACCGGGATACGCGCGCCCGCAACCTTCAGCTTCGCCTCGGTCTGCGCCTCGTTCCAGACATAGGGCAAAGCCAGCCAGCCGTCGGCGCGGTGCAGCAGCACCCGGGTCTCAAGCAGCATCGGCTTGCCATCGCGCTCATAGCCAAAGCTCTTGATCAGCGCGGACCCTACCGGAAAATCGAGCAGGCCGTCACCATTGGCTTTCGCCTGCGCGCCCTCGGGCACATAGATGAACCGATATTTCTCCGCATAATCGGAGAACAAAGGCATGTTCAGCTGATAGGGCACGACCCGCTCGTTCGGCTGCCAGCCCGAGGCGTCCTTGAAGAAGCGATAGTCCGACAGCATCCGCGGCAGGCCGTCGGACAGGATAACCCCGTCCGCCACGCTCGCCGGCTCGCGCGCGCCGGCCGAAAAGGCCAGCGCCGCGATCGCGCACGCAGAAGCCAGCCAGCGCATTATCTGATCGCGTCTTCCATCGCCTGCGGCAGGGTGATCGGTGTCAGCTGGCGACCGTCAAACGGTTCGCTGGCGCCCGCGACCAGCGACGGCTTTGCCTCGGCCAGCGACTGGCCGGGCGTGGTCAGCCCCATGGACAGGATCGCGACATCATCGCCGATCTGGAGATTTTCTCCGGTACCATCCTCGATAATCGGCGGGATCGCGCCGCCAAAGGCAGCCTTCAACTGCGCGCCGCCCGGAAAGGCCGGATTATAGCCGGCCCGGCCATGGTCATTTTCAAACACCCGCACGCCAATCGGCTTCGGGTTATAATTGGGGTCATCCTGCCCCTTGGTATAGGATACGATCAGGATATTGCCGGTGCCATTTTCGGCGAAGCGGTTTTCGAACACTTCCACTTCGTAATGCGACATCACCATCACCCCCATGCCGGCGGGAACCTCGGCGACAATATTGCCTTCGGGCGCGAAATTCGGCGTGTTGTTGTCGACCACGATATTGTCGAACACGCGGACATTGCGGCCGCCCTGTTTCGGAATATTGGGCAGATCGAAGACCAGGATGCCGCCGGTATTGTTGACCGCGACATTGTTGTAAACATCCGCGCCGATGCTGTTCTCGATCTCGATCCCGGCGACGTTGAATTTGGCGACGCTGTTGCGGACGATGATATTCTCCGACTGGCCGACATAAATCCCGGCGTCCGACGAGCCGATCGTCGTCACGCTGTCGACCAGCACGTTGCTGCTCTCGACCGGATAGATCGCATAGGCACCATTTTCCGGATGCGGCCCGCGGGTCCACTCGACCCGCAACCGGTAATAGACAATATTATCCGCGCCCTTCGACTTGATCCCGTCGCCCTTGCTGTCCTCGATCGCGAAATCGCGCAGCACGACATGGTCGGACGTTACCAGCAGACCTTCACCCGCGCCGAGTTGTCCGGCAAAATTGAGCACCGTCTGGTCCATGCCGGCACCGCGCACGGTGACATTGTCGACGTCGAGCGACAGGCCGTCGACCAGATCAAAGCGACCGGCCCCGAGTTCGATGACATCGCCGGGTTCGGCGAGAATCAGCGCTTCCTGCAGCCGTTCCTGCGCATCTTCGCCGGGTGCAACGCTAACGGTTTTGGCAAGTGTCGGGGCGCTCAGACATAGCGCGGTGGCAACCAGTAAACTGCGGATCATATCTCTCTCCTCCAAGAACAGAGGATAATGACGCAAAAACCGGCCGATGCCAAGAGCATTGACATTCATGTCAGTAGATTACCCGCCTTGGCAGTCCGGCTACGGCTTTGGTTCGGGGAAAAGGAAGCTCAGGCTTCGCCCAATATCCATTCGATCGCAGCATCAGCGTGAATCTCGGTGCTGTCGTAAATCGGCAGGATATTCGCCTTGGTATCGACAATCAAATCAAGCTCGGTGCATCCGAGCACGATCGCCTCGATCTCCTGCTTGGCGATATTGGTGATATAGGTTTTCATCGTCCGTTCGGACTCGCGCTTGGCCTGACCGAACATCAGTTCCTCGTAGATGATCCGGTCAATCTCCTCGACCCGCTCCTCGTCGGGCGGCGAAAGCGTGATACCCTTGCCGACCAGCCGCTTGCGATAGAAGCCCTCGGTCATCACGTTGCGCGTGCCGACCAGAGTCGCCGACTTTATCCCGTCGGCCACCATCTTGTCGCCGACACAATCCGCGATATGCAGGATCGGCACACCGATTTCCGGTTGTACCCGGTCATAGATCTTGTGCATCGCATTGGAACAGATCAGCACCGCCGTCGCGCCGCTATTTTCCAGCCGCTTGGCCGACCGCGTCATCAACCCGGCCGCAGCGTCCCAGTCATCGTCCGATTGCAGACGCGCATAGTCGCTGAAGTTGACGCTTTCGATCAACATATGCGGGCTGGAAAAGCCGCCGAGCCGGTTCTGCACGATGCGGTTGATCCGCGTATAATAGCTGGCCGTAGAGACCCAGCTCATTCCGCCAATCAGACCAATTTTCCGCATCGAATTTTATATCCCTGAAACATACGAGCCTGGCGTCTAGAGCGCCTTGACTATTTCCTCGCACATTTTCTTCGCATCGGAAAGCAGCATCATCGTCTGGTCCATATAAAAGACCTCGTTGTCGACGCCGGCATAGCCGACACCGCCCATCGAACGTTTGATGAAGAATATCGTCTTCGCTTTCTCGACATCGAACACCGGCATGCCGTAAATCGGCGATCCCTTGTCGGTTTTCGCCGCCGGATTGACCACGTCATTGGCCCCGATGATGAAAGCGACATCGGCCTGGGCAAATTCGCTGTTGATATCTTCCAGTTCGAAAACCTCGTCATAGGATACATTGGCTTCGGCGAGCAGGACGTTCATATGGCCCGGCATGCGGCCAGCCACCGGGTGGATCGCATATTTGACGTTGACGCCTTCTTCTTTCAGCAGATCGCCCATTTCGCGCAGCGCGTGCTGTGCCTGCGCCACCGCCATGCCATAGCCCGGAATGATGATCACATTCTCGGCCTGTTTCATCATATAGGCAGCATCCTCGGCCGAACCGCGTTTCCACGGGCGGTCGATCTTCGCCGCGCCGTCGCTCGGTCCGCTGTCGGCACCAAAGCCGCCGGCGATCACGCTGATGAAGCTGCGATTCATCGCCTTGCACATGATATAGGATAGGATCGCACCGGAAGAACCGACCAGCGCACCGGTGATGATCATCGCCGTGTTCCCGAGCGTAAAGCCCATCGCCGCTGCGGCCCAGCCGGAATAGCTGTTCAGCATCGACACAACCACGGGCATGTCCGCGCCGCCGATCGGAATGATCAGCAGGAAGCCGATCAGGAAGCTGAGGCCCACGATGGTCCAGAAAATCGCTCCCGTACCGACGGTGGGCGCAATGGCGAAATAGGCGGTCAGGCCAATGATCCCGGCCAATACGCCGAGATTGAGGACATGACGCATCGGCAGCATGATCGGCGCGCCCGACATATTGCCGTTGAGTTTCAGAAAGGCGATCACCGAACCGGAGAAGGTAATCGCACCAATAGCGACGCCAAGTCCCAGTTCGACCCGGCTGACGGTCAATATTTCACCCGTCGCGTCCAATATGCCAAAGGCACCGGGATTGAGATAGGCGGCTATACCGACCAGCACCGCGGCCAGACCGACAAGGCTGTGAAAAGCCGCAACCAGCTGCGGCATATCGGTCATCGCGATCCGGCGCGCGGTAAAGAAACCGATCGCGCCACCAATGGCGATGGCACCGGCGATTTCCGGCAGGCTGGCGATGCTGTGGGTCCACAGGGTGGTGACCACGGCAATCAACATCCCGACCATGCCGAAACGGTTGCCCGCCCGACTGGTTTCCGGCGAAGACAGGCCGCGCAGAGCAAAAATGAAGAGAACGCCAGCGACCAGATAGGCGGTGGCGACCCAGGGATTTACGGCTTCACCGGAAGCGGCCATCGCTGGCGTGGCGAAGAATAGCGCTGCTGCGCCCCCCAATAATGCGCGCATTATTTGCGCTCCTTTTTCTTGTACATCGCGAGCATCCGCTCGGTCACGGCAAAGCCGCCAAAAATATTCACGCTGGCGAGAACGACGCCGACCAGGCCGAGCCATTTCGCCACCTGGCTGCCGTCAGCCTGCGCTCCTGCAGCCGCCGCGATCAGCGCGCCGACGATGATCACCGAAGAAATCGCATTGGTCACCGCCATCAGCGGCGTGTGCAGGGCCGGGGTCACCGACCAGACGACATAATAGCCGACAAAACAGGCCATCACGAAGATTGAGAGTATTGATATAAAGTCCATGTCTAACCCCTATTTCGCCAGAAGGCGCTCGTTCACAACCTTGCCATCCTTGGTCAGGCGTATGCCAATCGTCACTTCATCATCATCGGGCAGAACCGGCCGCTTGGCCTCTTCGTCCCAGTAAGCGCTGAGGAAATTATAGAGATTGCGCGAGAACAGAGCGGAACTGTCCGCCGCCATGCTCGACGGCATGTTGTTTGCGCCGATAATCTTGACGCCGTGCTTCTCGACCACTTTGCCGGCAACCGCACCTTCGACATTGCCGCCTTGCTCTGCCGCGAGATCGACAATCACGCTGCCGGTCCGCATTGTCGCGATCTGCGCGTCGGAGATCAGACGCGGCGCGGGACGACCGGGGATCAGCGCGGTAGTGATGACGATATCCTGTTTGGCGATATGGGCGGAGACCAGTTCGGCTTGCGCTTTCTGATATTTCTCGCTCATTTCGGTGGCATAGCCGCCGGTGCCTTCGCCTTCGATGCCTTCGACCGATTCAACAAAAATCGGTTTCGCGCCGAGCGACTTGATCTGCTCCTTGGTCGCGGCCCGGACGTCGGTCGCACTGACCTGAGCGCCAAGGCGCCGGGCGGTGGCGATCGCCTGCAGGCCGGCAACGCCGACCCCCATGATGAAGCAACGCGCGGCGGAAACCGTGCCGGCTGCGGTCATCATCATCGGAAAGACCCGGCCATAATGGGCGGCGGCTTCGAGAACAGATTTATAGCCCGACAGATTGGATTGCGAGGAAAGGATATCCATCGACTGCGCGCGGGTGATCCGCGGCATGAATTCCATCGCCAGCGCATCAATGCCCAGCTTGGCATAGGCGTCGACGCGTTTGCGTTCGCCGAACGGATTGAGGCTGGCAACCAGCCATGCACCCTTCTTGATGCCCTTCAGTGACTCAGGCTCTGGTCCCTGCACCGCCAGGACAATGTCGGCATCTTTCAATACCGCTTGCCTGATGCCGATTGTCGCGCCCATGTCCTGATAGTCCTTGTCGGCAACCGACGCCGAAACACCCGCTCCCTTTTCGACGGCCAGAGACGCACCCAGTGCAATGAATTTCTTGACCGTTTCCGGCGACGCGCTGACGCGCTTCTCGCCATCGGCGAGTTCTTTCAAAACCGCGATTTTCACAAAATATTCCAATCAGTTAGGAAATAAGAACAACCACCAATATTGTCACAATGATGGTAGCAACCGTACCGACCTTCAGCAGCGATAGAAAACGGGCGTAGGATTCTTCCGCTGCGTCAAAATTATTATCCGATGTCATGATATCCCCATATTATCGTTCAAAACAGGCGCGAGGTGTAACCGTATATTAGTCGCTGCTCAAGCCCTAGCCAGTGTCATATTAAATAGAAAATTTATTCACCCCTTAATCGGCTCTTTACCGGTTGCCGCTAATGATGTGCCTCATATTGGGACAATCGGGATAAAAATGGTACAAAACGGCACTAAATTACTGCTGCTGATCGATGATGAGCCTGCGCAATGCCGGCTGATTTCCGCGCTCGCTTCCCGGGCGGGATTCCGCACAATCTACGCCCGTGACGCAGAGACCGCGATTGCGACGCTCGGCACGCAGGATGGCATGATGCTCGACGCCATCATCCTCGACCATTGGGTGCCGGGTTCCGAAGCCACCGAACTGATCACCGAACTGAAATCCCGCCGGCCCGCCTTGCCGGTTCTGATGCTGACAGCGGTCGGCTCGATCGCCGAAGCGGTCGATGCCGTGCGCGCCGGTGCCACCGATTATCTGATCAAACCTGTTGCCCCGGAACTCATGCTCAATGCGCTCAACGCCGCGGTGGAATCCGCTCGGGACGACGGCGAACTGCGTCCGCTCAGCGAGAAAATCTCGGCACCGCTCGAATTTGAGGAAATTGTCGGCGCTGCCCCGGCCTTCCGCGCAGCCCTCGCCATCGCTGCCAAGGCGGCCCGCGCCCGGGTTCCGGTGCTGATCGAAGGCGAAGGCGGAGTCGGCAAGGAAGTCATCGCCGACGCCATCCACGCCGCCAGCCCCCGTGCCAAACAGCCGATGCTCAAGCTCAATTGCGGTGCAATCACCGGCAACCTGCTCGATTCCATCCTCTTCGGCCACGAAAAAGGTGCATTCACCGGGGCGTTCGACCGCAAGATCGGCCTGCTTCAGCAAGCCGAAGGCGGCACGATATTCCTCGACGAGGTCGACCGGATTCCGCCGGAAACACAGGTCCGCCTGCTGCGCTTCCTGAAACATTCCGATATCCAGCCGCTCGGCAGCCCGAACAGCTTCCAGCTCGATGTCCGGATCATTGCCGCGACCAATCGCAAGCTGCTGCTGGAAGTCGAAAAAGACAATTTCCGCGAAGATCTCTATTACCAGATGAATGTCGTGCAGTTGACCATCCCGCCATTGCGCGACCGGACCGGCGACATTCCGGCCCTCGCCCGGCATTTCCTCGCTCGCCTCGCGTTGCAGCCGGGCCTGCGCAGCTTGGGCATTACCGACGAAGCGCTCAATCTGCTGCGCAGCTATCGCTGGCCGGGCAATGTCCGCCAGCTGCAGAGCGTATTGTTTCGCGCTGCGGTCATGTGCGACCGAAATGCCCTGACCTGCGAGGAATTCCCGCAAATCGCCTCCTTTGTTGCCGAATCCGGCGATAGTCAGCCGCATCTCGTCCGCAGTCCGGAAGGGATCGGGATCACGCTTTATTGCGAGGATGGCAATTTGCGGCCGCTGGAAGAAATCGAGGCCGACGTCATCCGCCTTGCGATCGGCCATTATCGGGGCCGGATGACCGAAGTCGCGCGGCGGCTGGGGATTGGACGCTCCACTCTCTATCGCAAGCTGGCCGACCTTGGCATTGATAATGCCGCGTAATTAAACGGTTTTTTTGTTGGATATCCGGTTGGATCCTGTTGGATTTGACATTTTCGGCCAAAATCGGTTTTCGCGAAATCCAACATCGCCATTGATGTTTGGCACCGCCGGTCTTAAGTCTGCTTGCATGAAAAACATGCTTCCAACTCTTCCATTCGGCGCGACCCTGACGCTCGCGCTTCTTCTCTCGGCCTGCGGAAAACAGGAAGCGGTGGGCGATGTTCCATCCAGCGAAGAATTGGCGCAACAGGCCGATGCTGCCAGCCAGGCGATCCGCGACGAAGCGGATGCGGCCGAAGGCGATGGCGCGACAAGCGCGGTCGATCTCGCCACTCTCGACAGCTATGCCAACGCCCTGCGCGGTTACACGATCATGGTGCCCGGCGCCTGGACCGTCGACCAAGCGTCCAGCGACGACAATGGCCGGGTCTATACTGACCCCGAAAGCGGTGCAAAACTGGCCGTTAGCTGGGTTGAAAATCGCGAAGATGCGGCCTGGAGCAAAGCTGTCCAGACCGTCGAGGACGGCAGCGAGACCATGGAAGGCGCGCCGGTCGGCAAGAATGAATATCGCGCTTCAGGCATTTCGACCAACGGTCAGAAATCAAGCCAGCGAATGCTGCGCAAGCCCGACGGGACAATGGTCCGGGCGGAAATCAGCTATGCCACCGATCAGGCCCAATCGACCGACCCGTTGGCGAAAACGATATTGGACAGCCTGACCCTGCAATAGCAGCGGCTATCGCGGACTGATCTGGCGTAGAATCGGGAAACCTGTCTAGCGGTTGAGCTTGGCGTCCAGAAAACTGGGCATCGGGCCGTTCCAGCCATCATCCGCCCCGTCGTCATTGCCGCTCTGAACCACTTTCGGTTTTTCGTCCCGGACCCTGGCAGCGCGCGCCGGCTTCTTGGGCGCGTCATCTTGCCGCGACGGCTTTGGAGTATCGTCCTGCTCCGCCTTTTTCGGCCGGTCATCCTGCCGTGGTTTCTTCGCTGCATCATCACGCCGTGGCGCTCTTGATTTCGCAGGGACAGGCTTGTCCGAAGCGGATTTCGCCGGAGCCTTGTCGGCCGGCATGTTGCCGCCTTTGCTGCCCTTGCGTTCGGTACGGACCGGAATTGTCATGCCGGTCAGCTTCTGGATGCTGTCGACGTGTTCTGCATCGCTGCGGGTCACAAAGGTGATCGCAACGCCGGTGGCACCAGCACGGCCGGTGCGGCCGATCCGGTGAATATAGTCATCCGGATGCCATGGAATATCATAGTTTATGACATGGCTGACGCCCTTGATATCGAGCCCGCGGGCGGCGACATCGGACGCGCACAAAATATTGATTTCACCGGACTTGAACCGGTCCAGCTCCGCGAGACGCGAGCTTTGGTCCATGTCGCCGTGGATCTGCCCGGCATCAAAACCGTCCTTGCGCAGGCTCTGGCAGAGGTCACGAACCTCGGTCTTCCGATTGCAGAAAATGATCGCGGTATCTACGCCCTCATGGTCCAATATGTCGACGATCAGCTTGCGCTTGGCCTTTGGAGAAACCTCCATCAGCGATTGATCGATCGAGGTATTGGCCGTGGCCGGCCGGGAGACCTCGATATATTTCGGATTGCTCAGAAACTGGTCCGACAGCCGCTTGATGGGTGGCGGCATGGTCGCCGAGAACAGCATCGTCTGGCGGGTCGCCGGCAGTTTCGAGCAGATTGATTCGATATCGGGAATAAAGCCCATGTCGAGCATCCGGTCCGCTTCATCGATGACCAGCAATTCACAGCCCGACATCAATATCCGTCCGCGATCGAACAGATCCATCAACCGGCCCGGAGTCGCGATCAATACGTCGACGCCTTTTTCCAGCGCCTTGATCTGGTCGCCCATCGAAACACCGCCGATAAGCAGGGCCATGCTGAGATTGTGGTTCTTGCCATATTTCTCGAAATTTTCTGCAACTTGCGCAGCCAGTTCGCGGGTTGGCTCAAGGATCAGCGACCGCGGCATCCGCGCACGCGAGCGGCCATGCGCCAAAATGTCGATCATCGGCAGCACAAAGCTTGCCGTCTTGCCGGTGCCGGTCTGGGCAATGCCGATGATATCTTTCATCATCAATACAGGTGGTATGGCTTGGGCCTGAATCGGCGTCGGCTCGTCATAGCCGGCTTCGGCCACGGATTTGAGCAGTTCTTCAGACAGGCCGAGATCGGCAAATTTCATAGTGTTTCCGGAAAAATATAGGATGCAACCTTGCATCCTGTCTTAGCCTCTTGGACTAAGCGCGGCAATGACCGCATATCCCGAATTTGTCAAGTTTTCTCGCTTGATCTAGCGTTCCGGGACAAGTTCTCTAAATCGTTCAATCTCACATTTGGCTCCGGTCCGCGAGTGCAATATATCGCGCCCCGCGCACATTTTGCCGTCCGCCGATTTCTCCATATAGAAGCCGGAATAGAAACTGCGCGCCTGGCAATTTTCTTCGAGCTGCGCACGGACACGTCTGCGGTCTTGGGTCACCAGATCGAGAAATTGGTCCGAAAACATCTGCACGCCCAGAATATTGTTCATCGGCAGGCATTTGCCGATTTTCTTTTCCCGATAGCTCTGTCGCGGAATTTCACGCGAAAAATCGGCTCTCGGAGACACCTGATTCGGACGACGACGCGGCACCCGGATGATCACCCGCTTTTCGATTCGGACCTGGGCATATGCAGGCGGACGCGCCGGAACAAAGGTCCTGCCCGCTTCGGCAGATGAGTCATCCACCGGCTGAATACCGCGCGTTTCCGGCACGGAGAGCAGCAATATCGCTATAAGTGAGAAGCTCACCAAAATCCCTTAATTAACCGTTGGCTTTGCTATACCAGTGACGATTGAATATTGCATGAACTGACAAATTGCCAATCATCCTCTTCCTGCGGCAACCTGACCGTCCCGGCTTCCCGGTAAAATCAGGATCGGATGCAGGACGAGAAGAGATTGGCCCTGACACGCGAGGAGCAACGGCATGCCGAAAACGGTGAATTGGCAGGAACAGATGCAGTCGGTTGTGGGCGCCAAGGGTTTTACCAGCGCTGCAGACGACATGTCTCCCTGGCTCACCGACTGGCGCGGCCGTTACACCGGCGCCGCTGCAGCGATGATTTCGCCGGGCAGCACGCAAGAAACAGCAGAGATACTCAAAATCGCGAATGAAAATAGCGTCGCGATCGTTCCGCAGGGCGGCAATAGCGGCATGGTCGGTGGCGCAACTCCTGACGACAGCGGGCAATCGATTCTCCTGTCTCTTCGCCGCATGAACCGGATTCGGGCGATAGAATCGGGAGACCAGCTGGTCCTGTGCGAGGCCGGCGTGATCCTTCAAAATTTGCACGAAGCCCTGGCAGATGAAGGACAGCGATTTCCGCTCACGCTCGGAGGCAAAGGCTCTGCCACGGTCGGCGGACTGATTTCCACCAATGCGGGCGGCACCCAGGTGCTCCGCCACGGAACGATGCGGGCGCTGGTCGCCGGCATCGAAGCGGTGCTGCCCGACGGCACGATTCTCGAAGGCCTTGCTGCTCTGAAAAAGGACAATCGCGGCTATGACCTGAAACAATTGCTCATTGGCGGCGAGGGCACTTTGGGTGTTGTCACCGCCGCGACGCTGAGGACAGTGCCCGCGCTGATCGACCGCTGCGTTGCCTGGATCGCAGTTGACAGCACCGATGCGGCCTATCGCCTCTTTCAGTTTCTCAACCGCCGGACACCGCAATCGCTGGAAGGCTTTGAAATCATCCCCGAGACCTGCCTGGATTCGGTACTGCGCCACATTCCCGGAACCCGTCCGCCGCTGACTGGCGCGCATCGCTGGAATATTCTTGTCGAACTCGTGCGCGACCAGGCAGATGCGCAAGATCCGCGAACGGTGGCAGAAGCCCTTCTTGCCGAAGCGCTGGAGCTTGGCCTGATCGAAGACGCAACGCTTGCGGCCAGCGAACAGCAGGCGGAGGATTTCTGGAAAATCCGGGATTCCATTTCAGAAGCAGAACGCGCCGGCGGCCCCGCCCTGCAACATGATATCAGCGTTCCGGTTCCGAAAATGGCACGGTTCATCAACGAGGCATCTCCGGTTATCGAAGCGAAATTTCCCGGTACCAAAGTCGCCGCATTCGGACATATGGGCGATGGCAACGTCCACCTTCACGTGAAGGCACCACCCGGCGTGCAACCATTGGAATGGATGCGAGATTATGGAAATCGGATTACGCCGCTGGTTCATGATCTCGTGATCGCAGCCGGTGGTTCGATATCGGCGGAACACGGGATCGGACAAAATAAACGCGCGGAACTGGAGCGATTGTCGTCGCCGGGACGACTCGCCATGATGCGCGCAATAAAAACGGCAATCGATCCCAAGAACATTATGAACCCGGGCAAACTCGTTCCCCTTGCGTCTGGCCATTCAGGCTCTTAAAGCCAAGTCAACTAATTCGGTCTCAACAGTCATTTTTTCGGAGAAACAAACATGGCGAGCACGCCGCAAGCACAAGCCCTACCAATGTTCTACAAGGATCTCGTTCCGCTCAATTCCAATGAGCATGCGAAATGGAAAGTCAAAGGGCTCGACAACGCATCCTTCATGCAGTCGCAGCATGCCATTCCGATCACCTGTGACGAATTTATCAATGCAGCGCGCAATTATCCGATCGTATTCTCGGTTGGAGAAAATAGTGTCCCGCTGATCCTCATGGGCCTGAACGAAGGTGTGAACACTTTCATGGACGACGAAGGCCGTTTCAGCGAGCCAGCCTATGTCCCCGCCTATGTTCGCCGCTATCCATTCATGCTCGCCAAATTGCGGCCGGATGCTGACGAATTGTCGCTCTGCTTCGACCCGACAACGGATGCCATCGGTGATTACAAAGAAGGCGACGCACTTTTTGACAAGGATCAGCCAAGCGAGACCACAAAGAATATCTTGAATTTTTGCGAGCAGTTCGAACAGGCGGGCCAACGGACCGGACAGTTTGTCCAGGAACTGGAAAAGCTGGGTTTGCTGATGGATGGTGAAGTCTCGATCCAGCAGACCGGAGTCGAAAAGCCGTTCGTATATCGCGGTTTCAAAATGGTCGATGAAGAGAAATTGCGCGAGCTGCGCGGTGATGAACTCCGCAAGATCAACCAGAATGGCATGTTGCCGTTGATCTACGCCCATCTCTTTTCGCTCCAGCTGATGCGCGAAGTTTTCGCGCGCCAGGTCGGCGCTGGCAAAATGCCACAAGTGACCGAAGCGCCTTCGGTTCAAGTCTGACCGGTTCACGGACCTATCAATCTATCCGGTCCGGTTGAATCGGACCGGATGGAAAAGAATAATTTTCCGGCAAAAGGGTCTTGCAACTGGTTGCTGTTGCACCCACATTATGGTTGTACGGGTCCGCATCCCCCGATCGGATCCATACAGGCATTTCCTTGAAATGCCACCTCCCTGAACCTTGGCCACCTCGCCGATCCGGCGAGGTGGTTTTTTATTGGGAAACCCTCACTCCGCTGCCTCAAGCTGGAAACGACCCGATAGCTGGTCAGCTAACATCACACAGCAATTCCGGATCAATTCCGAAATAGGACCGGCTGCGTCCGTCGGCTCGCGCAGGCTTTCGTCAAGATATAATGCTCGGTCGACTTCGAGCTGCAAGGCGTGAACGTTTCGCGCAGGCTTGCCGTGACGTTCCAGAATATAGCCCCCGGAATAGGGGTGATTGGTCTGGACGTGATAACCGCCCCGGCGGAAATGCACCGCTGCCAGTTCCGCATAGCGAGAATCACAGCTGCGCCCGAAGCGATCGCCGATGACAAAGCCGATCTGGCGACGATCCTGATCAAATACCGACGGCATGCTGTGCAGGTCCAGGAGCAGCGCGCCTCCAAAGACGGACTGTATCTGGGCGAGAATATGCGCGATCTTGACATGATAGGGTTCATGGTCCTGTTCGATGCGATCCATGACATGCCGATGCGGCCATTTCTCCCGCCAAAGATTTCCCGCACCGTGCAGACGACGCGGCAATATACCCAGACCTCCCCTTACCTTTCGGCTGATATGGGATGTCTGCGAGGGATCCATCCCGGCGACCATTTCCGGGTCAATTTCGGCGGGACTGCGATTGAGATCCAGCCATGCCCTTGGCTTTCGCGCAACGATCAGCGGAAAGCCGGCTGCCGCGGCTGACGCCGCCAGACGATCGACGTAGCGATCTTCCAACCGGAGCAAATGGGACGCCGGAACATTCAGGTTGTCGATGAGCCGGGACGGATAATCCCGCCCGGCATGGGGCACGCTGACCAGCACCGGGAATTTCAACATGTCGACATTGGCAAGAGAATAAGTGGAAACTTCGCTCGAATGTCCGCTGGAACCGGCGTTAGGCATGTTCATGCTCCAAAAAACCTGCATATTCCTTTGAAAATATCATCCATTCCCAGAAAAAATTAACCGATTTGCACTTATACAGCGGTCTCGGCATAATGGCCGGTCTGAAATCAGACATATTCTGGAAGGCGCGACAATATGATCAGAATTCTCCTCGCGGAAGATGAACAAGCAATGCGTGAACATCTTACACGGGCACTCGAGAAAGCCAACTACGAAGTCGTGGCGGTGGATCGCGGAACTGCTGCGGTGCCATTGCTCGAATCGGAACGGTTTGATCTGCTTCTGACCGACATCGTCATGCCGGAAATGGACGGGATCGAGCTTGCACAACATTGCGCTTCGGTCTGCCCGGACACCCAGGTCATGTTCATTACCGGATTTTCCGGCGTAACATTGCGCGCCGGACAGTCGGTTCCAAAGGCCAAGATTTTGTCGAAACCCTTCCATTTGCGGGATCTGGTTCTGGAGGTTGACCGCTTGTTTGAACCGGACAGTATCAGCGACTTGAATTAGGCCTTGCGCCAGTCGAAGCGGCTGGCTAGACGGCCTCCAGCGTGGGCGTATAGCTCAGTGGTAGAGCACTTCGTTGACATCGAAGGGGTCGGGAGTTCAACTCTCTCTACGCCCACCATTTCCCGATATTCATATTTTCAGGCAGCCAGCGCCGTTGACGCGCAGGCGTCCTGGCTGGGCGGGTGGCCATACCAGCTTGTATAGGCGCGCGTGAAAGCGCTTAGCTCGCTGTAACCCAGCTTTGCGGCTATTTCAGAGAGGTTGCGGGTTCCCTCGAGAAAATAGAGGTTGCACGTATCCCGCCGGACCTGCTCGAGCAGCTGGCGATAGGACAGACCCTCCGCAACCAGTTTACGCCGCAGGGTACGCTCTGCCATTCCGAATGTCATCGCTGCCGCGTCGAGACTGAGACCGGATTTGTCCAGCAGATGCAGTAGATATTCATAGGTCAGCTTCGCGATATTTTCGCGCTCGAATCGGCCTCGCGCAAAAATCGCCCTCTGGCGTCCCGTGGCTGAAATTATCTCCGGATTATGTTGCGGCATCGGCCTTGCCATCGCCATCGGATGATATTCGAGATAGTTGGAAGGCCTGTTGAAATAGCAGGGAACCGGATCGTCCCGTAAGTTTCTTTCCGGTAGGCACCTGAAACCATCGGGCCTCGGGTGGGCGAAATGCACCGCCTTCACCGTACGGAAGCGCCCGTCGGACAGCACTTCGCCGCTGTGATAGATAAGCGAAAAGACAATGTGGATGAGATCCGGCGAAACGGGCCGGTCATGATTCCACACCAGCCGGTCGTCCGAGGACAAGGACAAGAGCTTTACCGTCGGCTTCTCGCCACCCAGCCCCTGCTCTTCGACGAGCTGGAGCAGCGCTTCGCCGAAACTGGGTTGGAAATGAGCGGCAAAGCCAAGGTCGGAAAAGCAGCGCGGCACCATGTTCTTGCCGATGGCAGAATGAATATCCGTACGATTGAGTTCGTCTCTTGTCGCCGCACACAGGCTGGCAATAGCGTCATCGCCCAACTGGAAGCCGGGGTCGCGTAATTCCGGCTCGGAACATTGCAGCGCATCCAACAGCTGGGGCTTGCGGGCCTGAAGCGCGTGGCAGCTCAGGTAGGCGCGATAGAGAAACTGGGCGGAAATCGTCAAACTTGTGGATATCGGATATGCCATGCGGCCAAGCTAAAGGCCAATCCTCGTCTATCTCAACAGGCTTTCGATAAAGATGTAAAATTGTCGACGAACACGCCGCCCCTGCACCAATCTGCGCATGAAGAAAATATCTTCAATATCGGATGACCGAGGCGCCCCACGTAAATCCGCCGCCCATAGCCTCCAGAACGAGCAAATCGCCGACCTTGATACGACCATCGCGCACCGCAGTATCCAGAGCCAATGGCACCGATGCTGCCGATGTATTGGCGTGAATATCGACGGTCTTGATCACCTTCTCCGGTGCCAGGTTCAGCTTTTTGGCAGTAGCGTCCAATATGCGGGCGTTGGCCTGATGCGGCACCACCCAGTCGACATCTCCGATCGACTGGCCCGATTCTTCGAGTACTTCATTCAAGACCGCAGACAGGTTGACGACAGCATGACGAAACACCTCGCGGCCTTTCATGCGCAGTTTTCCAACCGTTCCGGTGGTTCCGGCTCCGCCGTCGACATAGAGCAGCTGGTTATGGGCGCCGTCAGCATGCAAACGCGTCGCCAGAACGCCGCTTTCGCCATGTTCCGCCGAAAGCACGATCGCGCCGGCACCATCGCCAAACAGCACACAGGTGCCGCGATCTTCCCAGTCGAGGATACGGCTGAAAGTTTCCGCGCCAATCACCAGCGCATTTGTCGCGCTACCCGCCCGGATCATGCTTTCCGCAACCGAAAGCGCGTAAAGAAAGCCCGAACAAACTGCAGCAACGTCAAATGCAACGCAGCCATTGCAGCCGAGCGCATCCTGAACGATGGTAGCCGTCGCCGGGAATGTCTGGTCTGGTGTCGCAGTCGCGACGATGATCAGATCGATGTCAGCACTGTTGAAACCCGCTGCCTGCATGGCTTTTTTGGCGGCTTCGATCGCAAGAGTCGATGTGGTCTCGTCATCTTCGGCAATATGCCGGAACCGGATGCCGGTTCGCTCGACAATCCATTCATCTGTTGTATCCACCCGCTGCGCGAGATCGGCGTTGGAGACCCGGGTGCGCGGCAAAGCAGAACCGGTCCCCTTGATCACCGCACGCTTGGCAGCAGTAACGCTCATTTCGCCACCTCGGCAACCGGAGACGTTTCGCTGATTTTTTTCAGATCTTCGCTGATACGTTCCAGGATACTGTCCTCCACCAGCCGAGCGGCGACTTCGACAGCATTGGCGACGCCTTTTGCATCAGCGCTACCGTGACTTTTTACGACCACACCATTCAGCCCCAGAAACACCGCGCCATTATGATTATTGGGATCGAGCTGGTCGCGCAGCATTTCGGTGGCTGGTCGCGATATCAGAAATCCGATCTTCGAACGCAGGCTACTCAGAAAACTCCGCTTCAGCAGGTCGGTGACAAAGCGCGCAGTTCCTTCAAGCGCCTTCAGCGCTACATTGCCCGAGAAACCGTCGGTCACGATCACATCGACCTCGCCGGTCGATATTTTGTCGGCTTCGGTAAACCCGAGAAAATCCATATGCAGACCGCCAGCGCCTTTCAGCGTTGCGGCGGCTTCCTGGATCGTGCCGGTACCTTTGGCTTCTTCGGTCCCGATATTCAGCAGCTTCACTCTGGGCCGGTCAAAACCGTGCATGATCCGGCTGTAGGCCGCACCCATGACCGCGAACTGCACCAGATTCCGGCTGTTGCATTCGGTGTTTGCACCGAGGTCGAGCATTACGACATCGGTTTCTTTCATCGTCGGGAGCAGTGCTGACAGTGCGGGGCGGTCGATACCCGGCATCGTGCGCAGCGCCAATTTGGCAATGGCCATGAGCGCACCGGTATTACCGGCGCTCACAGCTGCGCTGACTTCGCCGGTCTTCACGGCATTGACAGCCATGCCCATCGATGTGGTTTTGGAACCGCGCAGCGCTTGCCCGGGCTTGTCATCACCGGACACCACGTCCGGCGCATGCAATATGTCGGATGCCGCGCTGAGATTGGGATGATCCTTGAGCGCTTCTCTGATCTGCGCTTCATCACCGACGAAAAGAAACTGAAAGCCGGCATGACGGTGACGCGCGAGAGCTGCGCCTGCGACCATCACGCGCGCGCCTTCATCTCCGCCCATCGCATCAATCGCGATTCGCGGCCTCATTCCCACCAGTTATTCCCCTTGATTGCGCGTCAGAAGTCCGGAGACTAGCTGATTAAAGATCAGCGGCCAAGACTTCACGGCCATTATAATGGCCGCAAGCTCCGCACATGTGGTGCGGACGCTTCAATTCACCGCAATTCGGACATTCCTGATATGCTTCGACCTTCAAAGCATCATGAGACCGGCGCATACCGCGTTTCGACGGTGTAGTTTTTCTTTTTGGTACAGCCATTGCTAAGCCTGTTCTATAAATTTAATGTCAAATGCCTGCATCCAAGCCAAACATTCCAGTCTCCGCTTCGTTGGAGAATCACCTGGTTCAAGTTCGACGGATTGCACGCGAAGTGGCGCGTATAATGAATTTCCTGTGCGTTGCAAGCATTGTGCTTCTATAGACGGGCTATAATTTTCATACAACTGGGGGACAGGATGATTTTACCGATAACATTGACGATAGCGGGCGCTGCTGCGCTGATAAATATCTGGCTGATGATCCGCGTGGGACAGGTCAGGGGCAGCGAGAAGGTCAGCATAGGCGACGGCGGCAACGAGAAAGTCATCCGCCGCATGCGCGCGCACAGCAATTATATCGAAAGCGCGCCCTTCGTGGTTCTGCTGGTTGCAGCTATTGAATTGGCCAGCACAACATCCCCCACATGGCTCTGGATCGTCAGCGGCCTCTATCTGCTCGGCCGCGTCGCGCACGGGGTTGGTATGGATAACGGAAAATTCGGCAAAGGCCGGATGGTCGGTACGATTATCACCATGCTGACGCTTCTCGGGCTGGGGGTCTATTCAATCGCAATCCCTTATTTGGGGGGATAAGCACGAAAATTTGCTTCGGACGGAAAAGGCAGCATTACGAACTCAATAGCGGTCGTTCCCATTGGTTCGACCTACAGTCCGAAAAGGGCGCGCGAGCGAACTCTCGCGCGCCCTATATTGGTCCAGGTTTTCTCGCGTATTTGTTGAGAAAAATCATTATCATTACCGGGGCAACCACGAGCGGCCCAAATAATAACACCGCGACAGGCATATCAAGCTCGGCATATATTTCGGCCAATGGCGCGCGAACGGCAATGATAAAGGCCCAGATCATGCGGGCCAAATGACGGCGTAGCCTTAGTACAGGGCGTCGATGGGCGTTGCGAAAGAAATGCACATCTCCGGCGAGCAATATTATGGGAATGACCAATATAACCAACGGGCCAATGGCCGGGATGTTTCCGGCTATGATTTGCGGAATAGCCATGGTGAGAAATATGCCGACAACGAAAATCTCGAATACGAAAAGTCCGTATTCCATCATTTCAATCTTCTTGGTAGTGGGCTTCAGGGCCAGAATGGCGGTGCCGACGGCATATACAGCGGTAAGGGCAGCGACAAAAAGCGGCGGAGCCATGCGCACTGATAGCAAAATCAATGAAGTGATGGCGACGAGCAGAATACAGCTAGCAAAGCTTCTGCCAGCTAGAATATGAACGTTGCTCCCCTTTCGGGTCGCCAAGGCAATGATGGCGGCTAGCAGGCCGATTATCCCGATTGCAATATGCCCATAGTAGCTCAAGGCATCGAACGGGGCTGGATTGGATAAATCAACCGGATCAACAGGTATCATCAATAATCCTTCAGCTATTTTGAGAACTATCTATATCCCTTGTGGCTTATGCTGCAATCAATGTCCACTATCGGCCCAATTGCCCTCCTACCTGCTATCGCGCCGCCAGAACATCGTCGGCGACAAACGCATTGGTTTTCCGCTCATAGCCAAATTGGCTTGTCGGCCCATGGCCCGGAATGAAGGTCACGTCATCACCCAGCGGCCAGAGCTTCTGGGTGATCGCGTCGATCAGGTCCTGATGGTTGCCACGGGGAAAGTCGGTGCGACCGATCGATCCCTGGAAGATGACATCGCCGACCACCGCCAGCCGTGACGGTTGATGATAGAATATCACATGGCCCGGCGTGTGGCCGGGGCAATGGATCACGTCGAGCACCAGATCGCCAACGGTCACCTGGTCACCGTCTTCCAGCCAGCGATCCGGCACAAAGCTCTTCGCTTCCATGCCATAGCGCGCGCCATCGCCGTCGAGCTGGTCGATCCAGAACAGATCGTCCTTGTGAGGCCCTTCAATCGGGATACCCAGTTCTTCGGCCAGCATCCCTGCCTGCCCGCAATGATCGAGATGGCCGTGGGTGATGATGATCTTCTCCAGATCCACGCCATGCTCTTCAACCGCTGCCTTCAGCCGGTTCAGATCGCCGCCGGGGTCGCTCAATGCGGCCTTGTTGGTTTTGGTGCACCAGAGGAGCGTGCAATTTTGCTGGAGCGGGGTGACCGGAATAATCACGGCCTTTAAGGGTGCTTCTGTCATGTCAGACTATTTGGCGACAACGCCCACAAGTTGCAACCCGTCTGTTCACCAGCCGATTAAAGCCGCCGTCCGGTCCAGACGACCCGGCCAATGATGTTCACGCTTTCCGGACTGACATCATCCCAGTCCGGATATTGGGGATTGTCGCTCCGAATCGACAATTTTCCCGAAGGCCCCATGGCGACACGCTTGACCAGAAGCACATCATCCATACGCAGCACATAGATGCCGTCGCGCAACGGTCGGGACGAAGCGCTGTGATCGACCATGATATCATCGCCATCGCCCAGGGTCGGCTGCATCGAATCGCCATCCACGGCAATCAACGACAAGTCTGCAGGGTCGAGGCCCAGTCGCCTGAGCCATTTCGGCCCGAAGCCCATCGATTCGGCATATTCATCATCCGCCAGTGATCCCGGACCGGCCGAAGCACCGACCTGCAATTGCCTGATCCGGAGCAAGGCAGACGATGCGCCACGACCGCCCTGCCCGGCGGCGCGCTGCTTGGGCGCACCCAGCACATCTTCCTCGACCCCGTAAAATTCCGCGAGCCTGCGCCGATCATTCTCGTCGAGCTTTCTCGGGGAACCACGCCGGATATATTGCTGGATATAGGCTGGATTTTTGCCAAGCATTTTCGAAACGGCGGCAAAATCATGGCCGTTTTTGCGGATCAGGTCTTCCAGATTGGCGCGCGGGTCTGAGGTCACAATAGAGCCAACATAGTTGCTCTGGCCGGAATAGGCAATAGGATTTTTCCTAGCCATGTAGGAAATCAGATTTCAAATAGGAATTTCCCTATTCATCGAGTCGCCATTTCGCGCGACGAGCAGCGAGAAGGAGATTGCCAATGCCATTGTTGCGAAAAATCGAGATATTTCTGAAAGAGACCAACATGCCCTGGACCAAATTCGGCCGGCTGTCGGTCCGCGATCCACGCTTTGTCGAAGACCTGCGGAACGGGCGCCAGCCCGGCAAGACCGTATCGGACCGGGTAGAATATTTCATGAACTTGTGGCGCGCCGACCATGCGCGTTGATCCGGCGCGTTTGCAAAGCTGCCGAAAAGATCCCGGCTCCTTGCTTGTCCGTCAAATCGAGGCGCTGGCGGGCAATCGGGCCAGCGTCACTCTGGAACGGGAGCGTCCCTGGGCAAGCATAACTTTTTCCGGTACGCGCCACAGCTTTGCCATCCGTTGGACGGACCCTGCCGACCTTGCTGCTTTACAAAATCTGGCCACAACATTGCCGGACCACGAATTCGCAATCCCCGGCCATTTCATCGCCGATCTATTGGTAACCGAACAAACGGAAACTCATTTGCTGGTGGAGGCCCTCTCGATCATCGATCCCGTCGAGAGCAATGATAGATAGCAATTATCGCTGCGCCGTCATGCGCTCCAGGGTACCGAGCGCAGCTTTCAGGGCCTCATCCATATCGGCCTGCCGATGGTCCTGAAAATCGTCTTCGGAAGATGCGACCGACCGTAGCGGAGCGATGGTAACCGGGACAGGTTCTTCGGGTGCCTGAACTGGTGGCATATCTTCTTCGACAGCGTGAGATGGAGCAACCGGGCTTTCCGGCGGCGGAGCACCCCGGACACGGGATTCGAGCGCTTCAAGTCGACGAAGGCCTGCTTCCAGACGGTCGGCAAGCTGCGCAAGAGACAGAACTGTCAAATCCTCGCGAGGAGCAACCGTTTCTTCGGCTTGTGAAACATCTTCATGCTGGGCCGGTGCTGGTGCCGGCGCTGGCACCGGTTCCGGCTCGGGTGACGAATGCAGAGTCTTCTCGGCAACAAACGGAGCGGGCGTCACCGGATGCGGAGCAGATGGCTCCTCGAATTCAACGTGATCCTGCGCCATCTCAGGCTGCTCGAACGGCTTGATTTTCTCGGCCAGCGGAGCGCCCAGATCAGAGGAGGCGAATATCGGCTGGCGCACAGGAGCGTCGGGATGGCTATCCGCAGGCCTGACATTTGGCAGATCCTTCAGCTCGGTCACCTGACCAGCCGACTTCTTTGGCTTTTTAAGAAATTTGGTAAGAGATTTGGCCGAGAAATTCAGCTTCGGCACGGAAAAACCCGATTTGCCATCCCGCTCCTTGTCCATTGTTTCCGAGGTCAGGTTTCTGCGAATTGCCAAGCTCATATCGGAGCCTCCTTCAATAGATTTCGTTTTGTAATTCAGGAACAGATAGAGGGCCGAAGTGCACACCAGGCCCGCCAAAACGGCAACGAGGCCGCGAGCTGTATTGCCCAGAGGCGGCGCTGCGGCGGGGACGATTTCGGAGAGCCCGGTCGCCCCGATGATGCTTTCAAGATAGACATGTGGCAGAGTGGCGACCACAAGCGCCGCCGCAATACCGCCGGCGATAGCCATCGCGGGCTGTTTAAACCGAGCCATGTGCTGCTCCATCGGGTCCACATCATTCTCCACCAGTTCAGGCTGCGCGATCATAGGATTTGCGCGCAATCAACCTTTGGTAAACAGGAGTGTAACGCAAAATGTTTGATGACCAGTTACGATCCGCTTCAACAAATTTTCTCGCTTTTTCAATAGTTTGAGGCCAGCCTGCACTGTGATCGAGCAAATCGGCCAGCTTTGCGGCAATTTTTTCAGCGTCCCCCGCCGGAAAAAGCGTGCCGGTAACACCGTCTGTAATCAGCTCCCGGTGACCGCCGACATCAGATGCCGCTACCAGCCGGCCCTGCGCCATCGCTTCCAGCGGCTTGAGCGGGGTTACCAGGTCGGTGAGCCGCATCGATTTGCGCGGATAGACCATGATGTCCATCAAGCCGTAATATCGCTCCACTTCCGCATGGGGCACCCGCCCGGTGAAGGTCACTGCCGTGCCGACTCCCAATCGTTTCACCTGTGCCTTCAACGCATCCTCCATCGGACCGCCGCCGACCAGCAGCAGATGGATGTCCGGCTGAGAGCGCTGAATCATCGGCAGCGCCGCGATCAGATCGTCGAGACCCTCATAGTCATAAAAGCTGCCGATAAATCCCAGCACAGGCTTTTCTTTCAATCCCAGTTGGGCCAGCAGTTCGTCATCGCGCGCAGGCGGTTCTCCGAACAGCTCGAGATCGACACCATTTGGCGAAATGGTAATTTTGTCCGACTTCACGCCCCGCGCCATCAGATCGGACCGCAGGCCTTCACAGATCACCGCGACCGCGTCCGCGCCGTTGATCACATGATTTTCCAGCTGCCGCGTCAGCCAGTAGCGCGGACTGTTCACCTTGCCCGTACCGTTGCCCACAGCGGCATCTTCCCAGAAGGCCCGAATTTCGTAAACCAGCGGCAGGCCCGATTTTTCCGCGGCGCGCAAGGCAGCGAGTCCGTTGAGAGCGGGCGAGTGAGCATGCAATATGTCGGGCTGCCATTCACGAATAACCTGATCGATCCGCTCTGCCAGCACCGCAACTTCACGCCATTCCCGTATCGGTGATGGCCCCTGAACCTGATCAAGGGTGCGGAAGAACTGAAGGCCATCGGCCTCTTCGAGAGGCTGCTCCGCGACATAGCCATGCTGGTTCTGGCGAACACCGGTAACAGCCGCGACCGTCAGGCCACTGGCCATTTGTGCCTTCATGATCGCACGGGTACGGAAACAATAGCCACTGTGCAGGGGCAGGCTGTGATCGAGAATATGGAGAATACGCGTCATGGCATAAAGCCTTGCCAAAAAAGGATTAACGTCCCGTCAACCCAATGTCTGTATCGCGCGATAATAGAAGAGCGTGTTTTTGCCGCTCGTGCCTGGATGGATTGGTTCGATGATAGACAATTTTTCTATCGCTGTGACGCATGGCTTGCTGCTGCTTGCGATGTGGCGCCTGATCCATCGCGACGATCTCGACGTCGAAGAACCGCCCGAACGCAACAAGGAACCTGACGGCTTTTTAAAGCCACCGTCTGGCAGCGGGTCGCACTCCGATGCGTGATCTCATCTTTGTCGGATATATCGTGGCGATGCTGTTCCTCGCCTTCAAGCGACCCTTTCTGTTCACTCTGATCTACGCTTATGTAGACATTGTAGCTCCTCAACGGCTGAGCTATTTCATGCTCAACTCGGTACCGCTGTCGTTGATCGTATTCGCTCTGGCCTTCCTCGGCTTCATGTTCGCCGACAACAAGCAGGACAGTCGCTTTTCCTTCCGGCAGGCCATGATGGTTCTGCTGCTCATCTATTGCGGATATACGACGCTGCAAGCGGAGGTTCCGGACGGGGCGCTGGAAAAATGGGACTGGGTCTGGAAGGCGCTGGTTTTCGCGATATTCCTGCCGCTGACCCTCAAGACCAAATTGCGGCTTGAAGCGCTCGCCCTGTTCATGGTGCTGTGCGCAGGGACTTTGATCATCACCGGTGGCATCAAGACACTGGCCTCTGGCGGTGGATATGGTGTGCTGGTTCTGCTGGTCGACAATAATGCCGGTCTGTACGAGGGCTCGATCATTTCGACGGTCGCGATCTGCATAATCCCGCTGATCCTCTGGCTCGCCAATCACGGCACGATTTTCCCGCCCGACTGGCGGGTAAAGGCTTTTGCCTATGCGCTGATCTTTGCTGCGCTGCTCATCCCGATCGGCACCCAGGCCCGAACCGGTCTGGTCTGCATCTTGGTACTGGCGGTACTGCAATTGCGTTTCGTCCGCTACCGGATGCTTTATGCAGGGCTTGCGATGGCGGTGGGACTCATGTCGATCCCGTTTCTTCCGCAAAGCTTCACCGAACGGATGGCGACGATCGAAAATTACGAAGCCGACCAGTCTGCGTCGACCCGTATCGCGGTGTGGCAATGGACAATCGATTACGCCAAAAACAACCCGTTCGGAGGCGGTTTTGAAGTCTACCGGATCAACAAGCTGACCTATGAATTGTCGGAAGTCGACGTCAGCCAATATGAAGAATGGGGGATCGATCCAGACGATGTCGACGCGCGATTGGTAGAGGATGAAGCGCGAGCATTCCACAGCAGCTATTTCGAGATGCTCGGCGAGCAGGGCTATCCCGGCCTGGTCCTGTGGATGTTGATCCACTTCGGTGGCCTGTGGCGAATGGAAGTACTGAGACGGAAATATTCGAAGTCAGAAAAGCAAGGCGAACAATGGGTTGCGCCTCTCGCCATTGCACTGCAGCATGGTCATATCATCTTTCTCGTCGGGGCGCTGTTCTTGGGCATCGCTTATCAGCCGTTTGTCTATATGCTGGTTGCGCTGCAGATTGGGCTCGACACCTATATGACGCGGAGGTCGGCGGAAGCGCAGTGGAAGCCGATCGCCAACCGATTGACCGGAGCGGCAAAACCGGGTGCCTTACCGCAGCCGCGCAGACCGTTCACAAATTGAGTGGCGCTTTCGCCAGCGTGCCGTAGAAGCGGAGCATGACGCTCACCGTTTCCGCCACCGTCGAAAGATGGCCTGTCGCTGGCTATTTCATCATCAGCCGGGGTGCCAAGGGTCATGTCGATGTCGTGCGGTGCGAAATATCGGACGGTGTACATATCGGGACGGCTGAGGCTACACCGATATATTACGAGGGCGAGAGCGCAGAACAATGTGCGCAGGAAATCATCGAATTCGCCGCCGAGAATTCCGAACTTGATCGCGCGACCCTGCTCCAGCACATGCCCCGGGGCGCCGCCCGCAACGCGCTGGATTGCGCCCTCTGGGACCTGGAGAGCCGACAAAAGAATATATCCCTCTGGCGACTGGCGAGCCTTCCGGAACCGATGCCCCTGATATCCGCCTTCACCATATCTCTGGGTAAACCCGAGATCATGGAAGCGCAGGCCCGCCAGGCAGCGTTCACCGGACAGAGACTGCTAAAACTGAAACTGTCGGGCGAGGACGACCATGAACGGGTCGCCGCCGTTCACCGCGGAGCCCCCGATGCCCGCCTGATTGTCGATGCCAATGAAAGCTGGAACGATCTCGATATTGCAGCCGAGGCAGCTTTGCTGGCACAATATTCTGTCGAATTGATCGAGCAGCCGGTCAGCGCCGGAAAGGAGCATCTGCTCAGCGGAGTACGATCACCGGTTCCTCTCTGCGCCGACGAAAGCTGCCACACCAGCGCCGATGTCGAGCGGCTTGCCCCTTATTATGACGTGATAAATATCAAGCTCGACAAAGCTGGCGGCCTGACCGAGGCGATAGCCATGGCCCATGCCGCACAGGCTATGGGATTGAAGATCATGGTCGGATGCATGTTGTCGACCTCGCTGGGAATCCGGCCAGCCTTTGCATTGGCGCAACTGGCGCACTGGGTTGACCTCGACGGGCCCCAGCTACTCGCAAAAGACCGCGCCGACGCCTTCCAGTTTGAATTTGGCAGGATATTGCCCGGCGATAGGCTGGATTAAAATCCGTCCAGATATTCGATCACGGGCGCGGCCGCCATGCATGGCGCCAGCTTCGGCCCGCTGGCCTTGAAGTGATCCGATTTACCGTGCGCTTCCAGCGCGGCCTGATCGACATAGCGCTCGAGCACTTTATATTGCTGCGGATTGTCCTTGCACTGAAACGCCGCGTAAAATTCATTGCCCGGTTCATTCGCGCTAACAGCCGCCATCAACTCCGAGAAAGCCGCTTCAAAATCGGCATTCTTGCCTTCTGCGACGGTTAGCGTCGCGACTACACCTATTGCTGCCATGATATATTCTCCTTGATGAAAAAGGGCCGGCGGTTTCCCGCCAGCCCCCTGTATTTCGGTTCCTAGAAAATCTCGAAAAGTCCGGCTGCACCCTGTCCGCCACCGATGCACATGGTGACCACGGCATATTTTGCGCCGCGACGCTTGCCTTCGATCAGCGCATGGCCGGTGCAACGGGCTCCGGTCATACCATAAGGGTGACCGATAGAGATCGAGCCGCCGTTGACGTTGAGAAGCTCGCCAGGAATGCCCAGCTTCTGCTGGCAATAGAGAACCTGCACAGCAAATGCCTCATTCAGTTCCCACAGACCGATATCGTCCATCTTCAAGCCATAGCGCTCGAGCAACTTGGGGATCGCGAAAACCGGACCAATGCCCATTTCATCAGGTTTGGTACCAGCAACAGCCATGCCGACATAGCGACCGAGCGGGTTCAATCCTGCTTTCTCTGCCGCCTTTGCTTCCATTATGACGCTGGCGGAGGAACCGTCGGAAAGCTGCGATGCGTTACCCGCGGTCACGATCTTGTCCGGGCCCAATACGGGCTTCAGCGACTGCAGGCCTTCAAGCGTCGTCGACGGGCGGTTGCCTTCGTCCTTGCTGATGGTGACTTCGACATGGGAAATTTCTTTAGTTTCCTTGTCCTGCACGCCCATGCTGGTCGTCACTTCAACGATTTCCGCGTCAAAATAGCCAGCGTCTTGTGCGGCTGCGGTGCGCATTTGCGATTGCAGAGCATATTCGTCACATTCTTCGCGGCCAATACCGTAACGCTCGGCGACAACTTCGGCGGTCTGAAGCATCGGCATGTAGATATCGTCGTGCATTTTCATCAGTTCACGATCCGGCTGCACCCGCATTTCCGGTGTCTGCACGGTCGAGATCGAATCCTGTCCGCCGCCGACAACCACGTCCATCATGTCCAGGGTCACCTGCTTGGATGCCGTAGCGATGGCCATCAGACCAGAGGAACATTGACGGTCGATCGTCATGCCTGGCACTTCGATCGGAAAGCCTGCGCGCAGGGCTACCTGCCGGGCAAGATTGCCGCCCTGTGATCCCTGCTGCAACGCACTGCCCCAGACCACATCGTCAATAGTGGCCGGGTCAATGCCCGCTCTTTCGATCGCGGCTTTGGCAGAATAATGCCCCAGTGTTGCACCGGTTGTCGTGTTGAAGGCGCCCTTATAGGCACGGCCTATAGGTGTACGGGCCGTAGAAACGATGACTGCGTCACGCATGATGATAATCCTTATGTTTTGTGTCAGATTCGATTTTGACGCCCATTGTCCCTATTAATTGGCCAATTAACAAGGGGTTTTTTCAACGCCGCGCTGCCGTTACGGAACGCTAGTCCTTGGTTGGCGGCAGCACAAATCCACCTTCCGGATAGGGCATGATCATTTCCCCATTCGGGGCGGAGGTGAAGGTCGTTTGCGTCGGATAGGCAAATTCCAGACCTTCTTCGTTGAATTTCTGCAAGATCGCCAGCCCGATCGTATGGCGTCCTTCGTAGACCACGTCATAGTCGCTGCTCATGATATCGAAATCGAGTTCGAAATTGATCGAGCTATCGCCGAAACCGACAAAGCCGGATCGAACAAAGACCGCTTCATTTTCTTCCACGATTTTTTTGAGAAGTGCCGGAATTCGGCGGGCCTCGTCAGGATTGGTCTGGTAAATCACACCAATGCCAAAGCGCGTCCGCCGTCTCGCCAGACGGGTCATATTGACGATTTCCTTGTCGAGCAGATTGGTGTTGGAAATGATGATTTCTTCACCGGTAGTTGCTCTCAGCCTAGTGCTTTTCAGGCCAATTTTCTCGATTGTTCCGATGGTATTGTCATAGGTGATTGTCTCTCCCCGACGGAACGGCTTGTCGAAAATAATAGAAAGCGCCGCAAACAGGTCTGAAAAAATGCCCTGAGCGGCGAGGCCGATGGCGATGCCGCCCACGCCGAGACCCGCAATCAGGCCGGTGACATTGACACCCAGATTATCAAGAATCATGATTGCCGCGATTGCAAAGAGCACGAACGTGACCAGCAGACGGATCAAGGTCATCGCGTTTTCCAGCGTTTCGTGCTGGTCCGGATCCTGCGAGGTCTTGCGGACGATCAGCCCGAGAATGATTTCACGAAGCCAGATCGCCACCTGAACCACCACCGATATCGTAAACAGGACATGGACAACGCGATCAAAGCTGGATGGCGCATTTGCAAAACTGACGACGAGCTCGGCCGACACCATCATCATGAAAAACTTGCTGGTACGGGAAATCGCCGTACCGATAATCGTGCGATAGCCGGTCAGGCCCTGATTGTTCCGGACATAGCGGGCAGCGAGACGCTTGACTGCGCCGAGCGCAAAGAAAATTGCGGTACCAATGACAACCGCGATGATCAATTCCACATAATGGGTGGTCAACCAGTCGGCGCCGTCCACGGTCATCCGCTGGATCGATGCCCCGATATCCGGCGCGGTAGGTACAAGGGCGGGTTCAGCTGTTTTTGTCATAAGCTTTCAGCTAGGGAGAAGTCGCCAGAATAACAACCCGTGCTATGGAAATCAGTACCGTTCCCGCTGTCGATCTCAGGCTTTTCGAGCTCCGATGAGAAACTCTACATTCCCCTTCGGCCCCGTGATCGGGCTTTCCGCAATTCCCAGAATATCCCAGCCGGAACCGATCAACCAGTCCCTCACTTTCTCGCACGCCGCCTGGCGAACCGCTTCGTCCCGCACAACACCCCCCTTGCCGACGTCATGGCGTTCGGCCTCGAATTGCGGCTTCACCAGCGCCACCAGTATCGCCGTTTCCTTGGCAAATTCGAGTGGTCGTTCCAGTACCTTGATCAACGAGATGAAACTGGCATCACAGACAATGATGTCGACCTGTTCGGGAATATGCTGGTCGGTGAGGATTCTTGCGCTGGTCTGCTCATGGACCACAACCCTGTCATCCTGCCGCAGCTTCCAGGCAAGCTGATTGGTGCCGCTATCCACCGCATAAACTTTTTTTGCGCCCCCGGTCAGCAGCACGTCGGTGAAACCGCCAGTGCTGCTACCGACGTCCATCGCAATCAGGCCGCTGACGTCGATATCGAAATATCGCAGCCCGTGATCGAGCTTGATACCACCGCGAGAGACCCACGGATGATCTTTGCCCTTGAGTTCGATTTCGGCATCGCTGGCAATCTTGTGTCCCGGCTTGTCCATTTTCTTGCCCGCAACCGAAACAAGACCCGCCATGATATAAGCCTGCGCCTTTGCGCGGCTATCGGCGAGACCACGGTCTGCCAATATCTGGTCTAGGCGCTGTTTCACGATTTTGGGTTCGGTCTTGGTCATCGGAAATGAGGACTAGCCTAGCACCATGCTTTTGGCCATAATCCTTTGCTATGAGAAACATTTCCAAGTCACGCCGCCTTTCGCCGGCCATTCCCTTGCTCTTGCTTGCGATCGCAGCCTGCTCGCCCGCGCCCCCGGAACCGGCGCCTGCTCCACAGCCGACCAAGCCTGTTGCAATAGCGCCGCCGGCCACAGAACCCGTGCAACCGAAGGGAGACTGGATCGACTGGCCGATCACACCCGGAGAATGGGTCTATCGCAAGGATAGCCGCGGTTCGCTGGCTCTGTTCGGTGAAGCCGGTAGAGACGCTGTCTTCATCATTCGCTGTGATCAGTCTGACCGGCAATTATTCCTGTCGCGTTCCGGTTCGGTTGGCGATCAGGCCAAGATGGTCCTGCGTGCAAGCGCCGGTCTGCAAACATATTCTGCCGCCAATAGCGGCGGCACGCCGAACTATGCTGCCATTTCCGTGGCGCCGCGCGATATCATGATGGACCGAATTGCCTATAGCCGCGGCCGCTTCGCTGTCGAAACCACCGGTCTCCTGTCGCTCGCGATCCCGGCCTGGCCCGAATTCAGTCGTGTGGTAGAAGATTGCCGCAACTGAGCCGCTTGCGCACAGGCCGGAACGCGCAATTGTGACAGCAAAATAAAAAATTTCAAGACTTGTTCAAACTTCCGATATGATTCACATTTGGATCGTCGAACAGCGGAGAATGATTCAATGCAACAGTTCGTATTATATTCACAAGCGAAAGGAGGTGGTCCGATGTCTCATGGTTCAGCACAGGGGTCGGAAAAATCCGTTCGGAGGGCAAATCTGATTTAGATATCAGGCCATCCGGCAGCGGCACTTCCTACCGCTGACCCATGTTCAGAGGTTGTCGGTCCAAATGGACCGGCAGCCTCTTTTCATTTCACCTTGTCGGTTCTTTCCAGATATTCCTCGCGGATCATGAAATCGCGAATACCGATGCGCACTTCCCGCAGAAACTGGACGAGCGCAAGGGACAACAAGCTGATTGCCACGACGAACGCCCCCGCGATGGCAAGAGACAGGTTTGCGCCCGTCATCTCCATGATGAACAAGAGACCGATCAGCCCGCAAGCAATGATAGCGCTGATTACGCTGAGAAATATGGCGCTGTTGACGATCTTGATACGCAGCTGCAGATCACCGAGTTCCGATACAACAAGATCATGGTCGACGCCCGTGGTCGACTTGAACAGCTCCTGCAGATCACGCGACCGGTCGATGATCCGCGCCAGCCGTCCGGCGAACAGGTTGAGCATCGCCCCGATGCCGACCAGCAGAAAGGCCGGAGCGAGTGCAGTTTGCAAAACCGTGACAATATCGGCGCCGGCAATTTGGGAAAAACCGTTCATATCTTCATCCTGATCCGGAGTGTCAGTCCCGTCGTCGGCTGCTCGTCCCAGAACGAGAGAGTGAACCGCTCGGCATCGGCGCGGGCACGCACCAGCACCGCTTCCGGGACGTCATCGCTGGCGAAAATCTGGTCGGCCTGCCCCAGCCAACGCGCTTGCCGTAGAGTCAGGTCATCGGGGTCCGCGCTGGCCAGTTCCAGATCAATGACTTGCGAACGCGCCTGGCCGTGCGGCTGTTCCAACCATGCTTCCAAGTCTTCCATTTTGTGATCCGCCAGAACATCCAGCGGACCGTTGGGATCAAGCGCCGCATCAATCGCCTTGCGCCGCGCGGCGCCTTCCGGCCAGATCTGTTGAATCCGCTCCCGCGACTGATACAAGGCAACCGATAGGACACCCAGGCCGGCAGGCAGCAATTGCTCCAGCCTTTGCCGCAGCGCCTTGGCAAGCCCTGCCGAAGCCCCGCCGGTGCCGATAGCAATCAGCACAGGATCGCGGTCGATGATCGCCGGTGTGGTATAGTCGCAGAGCGCAGACCGGTCGACAGCATTGACCAGCAGCCCCCTCGCCTTCAATCGCTCCACCGCCGCCATTGCCTCATCGTCATTTTCCAGTGCGACCACCGCGAGCGCAATTCCGCTGGCATGCTCATCATCGGTAATCACCGCGCCGGCCCGTTCGTAGAGCCGCCTTTTGGCATCCGCCATTTCGCCATTTCCCAACAGAAGAATCCTGCGATCCTTCAAATTCAGTAAAATGGGCAATTGGTTCATCGCATCCACCAATAGAGTTGATCATCCCGGCGGCAACCGGCGTGACATATTATTTCAGCCAGTCAGGCACATGTTCGGCAGCCATGATCGTCGCCGGTTCAATGCGTTCGGCAACCACAGCATAGCGATCACCGTCGACCAGCACTTCCGGTACCAGAGGCCGGCTGTTATAGGTGTTGGCCATCGTAGCCCCATAGGCACCGGCTGTACGGAAAATTCCGAGGTCGTCGGTCTCGAGACGGTCGACGACCCGTTCCTTGGCGAAAATGTCACTACTCTCGCAGATCGGTCCGACGATCGAGGCTGTCATCGTCTCCCCGCTCGGCTCAACCGCTTCAAAATCATGCCACGCGTCATAAATGGCCGGCCGCATCAGATCGTTCATAGCTGCGTCAACAATTACAAAATCGCTGCCCAGACCGGGTTTGATCCGGATAACCCTGGTGATCATGACGCCGCTGTTACCGGCAATGACCCGGCCCGGCTCGAACATCAGTGTGACATCCCAATCGCGGGTCACACGCGCGACCATTGCGCCATATTCTGCCGGACTTGGCGGATTGTCTTCGGGCTTATAGGGCACGCCGAGGCCGCCGCCGAGATCGACATGGGTGACGGTATGCCCCGCCCCGCGCAGCTGCGCGACCAGCTCGCCCATTCGGGCATAACATGTCTCGAGCGGATCGAGACTTTGCAGCTGGCTGCCAATATGGACGGCTACTCCCCGAAGGTCGAGCCCGTCGAGCTGGGAAAGCCGCGCAAAAATAGCAGGCGCGACGTCAATCGCGACGCCGAATTTATTTTCCTTCTTGCCGGTAGAAATCTTCGCATGGGTGCCCGCATCAACATCCGGATTGACGCGCAGAGTTGCGGACGCTTTCTCCCCACGGGAAGCCGCGATCTCGGCGAGCATTACGCCCTCTTCTTCCGATTCCAGGTTGAACTGGCCGATGCCCTGGTCGAGACCGAGGGTCAGTTCTTCGCGGCTCTTGCCAACTCCGGAGAAGACAATGTCTTCCGCCTTCATTCCTGCTGCCAACGCCCGTTGCAATTCACCGCCGGACACCACATCCGCACCATAGCCTTGATTGGCCAATATCCGGAGAACCGCGAGATTGGGATTTGCCTTTACCGCAAAGGCGAGATGGACCTTGCCCGCGTCTTTCAGGCCTTCGCGAAAAACCCGTGCATGGCGCTCGAGCGTCGCCCGCGAATAGACATAGACAGGGGTCCCGACTTCTTCCGCAATCTGCGACAGCGGAATGTCTTCAGCGTGCAATACACCATTTTTGAGCTGGAAATGGTCCAATATCTTATACTTTCAAACAGATGGAACGGGATTAGCCGGGAGGTGGCAGGTCAAATTCGTCATCCTGCCGCTTTTCAGACCGGCGGAGCAGTTCGTCACTGCGTTCCGGCATGGCCTGTGACGACGGGATCAGCAGGTCTTCGCCGCTGGGCGCTATGGCCTCGCCGTAGATCGGGGCAGGCAAAGCTTCGCCTTTGGCCGGTTGCAATGCGCCTCGGTTTCCGCAGGCGGCCAATATGACCGTAACCCCGGTCAGCAGCAGCATCGAATGGACTTTGTTCATGCTAATTCTCCAGCCCCAGCGTCTGCCTGGCCTTTGCAATCTGGACCCTTACCTGATCCGGCGCTGTCCCGCCATAGCTGGAGCGGCTGGCAACAGAAGCATCAACGCTCAGCACGTCGAAAACCCGCTCATCAATCCGGCTGTCGATCGCCTGATATTGCTCCAGCGTAAGATCAGCCAGACCACAGCCTTGCTCCTCGGCAAGAGATACCACCGCTCCGGTGACGTGATGCGCCTCACGGAACGGCAGCTTGGCTTCCCGCACCAGCCAGTCGGCAAAATCGGTTGCGGTCGAGAAACCCGATTCCGCGAGCGCTCTCATGCGATTGCCGCTAAATTCCACTTCGGCAATCATGCCGGTCATCGCGGCAATTGACAGTCCGAGCAGATCATGGGCTTCAAACACCGGCGGCTTGTCGTCCTGCATATCCTTCGAATAGGCCAGCGGCAGGCCTTTCATCGTCATCACCAGCGCGTTCATCGCACCGGCAATCCGCCCGGAATGGCCGCGCACCAGTTCTGCAGCATCCGGATTGCGTTTCTGGGGCATGATCGAGGAACCGGTAGAGAAACTGTCGGGCAGCTTGATGAAGCCGAATGGCTGACTCGCCCAGATCACAAACTCCTCGGCCAACCGCGATAGATGCAGACTGCACTGGGTTGCCGCCATCAGATAATCCAGAGCAAAGTCACGGTCCGAAACCGAATCGAGGCTGTTGGCTGTCGGATTATCAAAACCGAGCATCGATGCCGTTTTGTCGCGATCAATCGCAAAACCTGTGCCTGCCAGCGCGGCGGCAC
The DNA here is from genome assembly GCF_013371215.1 of Parasphingorhabdus flavimaris. Classification (GTDB taxonomy): domain Bacteria; phylum Pseudomonadota; class Alphaproteobacteria; order Sphingomonadales; family Sphingomonadaceae; genus Parasphingorhabdus; species Parasphingorhabdus flavimaris. Next base: position 186,233 of record NZ_JABWMH010000003.1, on the reverse strand, counting down.
CAAGCGGCGATTCGTTCATCCGCTTGCGGGCATCGGCGAAACGCGAGCGATCCCGCCGGACCATTTCATAATAAGCCATCAGATGGTGGCCGAGGCTCACAGGCTGGGCGGATTGCAGATGCGTGAAGCCGGGCATGATCGTGTCGGCATGTTCTTCGGCGCGACTCACCAGAGCCTTTTGCAGGGCATCCAGTGCGTCATCCACCATCTCCATCGCTTCGCGCACCCAGAGACGGAAATCGGTCGCCACCTGGTCGTTACGCGAGCGGGCGGTGTGCAGTCGGCCGGCTACCGGGCCGATGATCTCGGAAAGGCGCGCTTCGACGTGCATGTGAATGTCTTCGAGATCGAGATCTTCAGGGACTCCGCCAGTTTCATATTCCTCGGCGATTTGATTCAGCCCATCGACAATCTTGGTCGCGTCCTCCGCCTCGACAATCTTCTGATCCGCCAACATGGCGACATGAGCCAGGCTCGCGCGAATGTCTTGACGCCATAACTTCTTGTCGAACGGGATCGACGCGTTTATCTCGCGCATGATTGACGAAGGGCCATCGGCAAACCTGCCGCCCCACATTTTATTGGAATTTTTCGTGCCTGTTGTGATGCGTACCGTCCTGTTCTTGGTCATGCTTGTGGGCCTGGCCGCTTGCGATAGAGCGTCCAGCGAAGCGGAGCAAGAATTTGCTGGTGACGATACTCAGGAAGAAGGCGAGATTATCGAGAGCGGCCAGGGCCTGGTCGGAAAGCTCGACATCTCGCAGCGCGGCAATGCCATGATAGACGCGTCGTTTCAGGCCCCCGACGGGAGCCCTGTGCAATTGAGCGACTTCACCGGCAAGCCTGTACTGGTCAACATCTGGGCCACATGGTGCGCACCCTGTATAGTTGAAATGCCCATGCTCGATGAACTGGCAATGCGCGAGAAAGACCGGCTCAAGATTCTGGTCGTGTCACAGGACATCCAGGGCGCGGACAAGGTCGATCCGTTTTTTGCCCGCAATGATTTCCAGGCGCTGGAGCCCTACATCGATCCCGAAAATGGTCTAAGCTTCGGCTTTGGTTCAGGCCTGATGCCCACCACGGTACTTTATGATTCGCGGGGCAAAGAGGTCTGGAGGGTGATCGGCGCCATGGACTGGGATGGAGCCAAGGCCGCTGCCTTACTGGAAGAAACGCTGGCGGAGGGTTGATGAGCCATTCTCGCGGAAGCGGAAGCGGGCACTTCAAATAGCCACATAATCAGTTTCGACAGCAGTCCGCGTTGCGTTTCGATTGAGCTTCGCTATCCTGTGCTCCATTGGCTAAATGGAGAATTTGATGAAACGCTGCAAAATAGAACTCATCCTGCCGGCACTTGCAGGCCTGACGCTGCTCGCTGCTTGCGAACAGGCCCCTGAAACAGCGCCGGCTTCCGAGGCAGCCAGTGTCGAGCTTCCCAATGGCCTGACCGTGAAAGAACAGATCGAGGCACGACAGGGCCAGCTCAAGAAAATGGGCAAGGCATTCAAGACGATCAGCGACCAGTTGAAAGCGGACAGTCCCGACCTCTCACAGATTCAAACAGCCGCAGCAGCGGTGCCGAAAGAATCGGCCACCATGATCGACTGGTTCCCCGAAGGAACCGGCCCCGAATCCGGTGTCGAAACCGAGGCTCTGCCGGTCATTTGGGAGAATAAAGCAGATTTCAATCTCAAGGTCACGGCTCTGCAGGATGCAGCCGCGCTGCTTGATAGTGCCGCCCAGACCGGCGATATCGCTGCCATTGGCGCCGCATTCAAGACCACCGGAGGCACCTGCAAGGCGTGTCACGACAAATATCGCCTGGACGACTAGTTCGCCATGACGGCTGATCCGGCACGCATTATGGTCTGGGACTGGGCCGTGAGGCTCGTGCACTGGCTGATGGTAATCCTCGTGCCACTTCTCTGGTGGACGGCAGAGGAGGGCTATATGGACTGGCATCGCAGGCTCGGCTTGACGATGGTCGGCCTGGTCCTCTTCCGGCTTATCTGGGGCTTCATCGGATCATGGACAGCACGTTTTGTCCCGATGTTACGGCGGATTGTCTCCCTAAAGTCCTACATCCGCAGCCTGCGGGTCCGGGAGAATCGCCCGACCTTTGGCCACAGCCCGCTAGCCGTATTCGGTGTCCTTGCCTTGCTGGGCGCACTCGCTACCCAAGTCGCCACCGGATTATTTTCCGTCGATATAGACGGCCTCGAATCAGGCCCATTGGCAATATTGGTGTCGTTCGAGACCGGCCGGCAGTTCGCCGAGCTCCACGAATTGAATTTCAATCTTCTGGCTGCACTGATCGGACTGCATATAACCGCGATCGCCGTCTATCATTTCGTTCTGAAGGAGAGGCTGTTCAAACCAATGGTCACCGGCCATCGATCCCGCGCTGATTTTTCCGCCGAAAAACTTCCCGAAAACCGTCTGCGCCCGATTCCAATGATCGCCGCCGCGGTTCTGTCGCTTGCCTGCGTGATGTTCATTTTGGATTTTGGCTGACCCGCATCCATTCCGGTTGGGAATGATGGTGGGCGATGACGGGCTCGAACCGCCGACATCTTCGGTGTAAACGAAGCGCTCTACCAACTGAGCTAATCGCCCCCATGACAAGATGCATACACGCATCATCGGGGTCAGGCGAGCGCCACTGCCAAAACATAACGGCTTTGGCAAGTCTATTTGCGTTGATTGGTCGACAAGAATTCCTGCCGGCGATTTACGATGCTTATTTTGCATCATTAATCGGCCCGTTAGCAGAACCCAAGCTGACTCCGCGATTCGCCTCTTATGCCTTGTTATCCACAGGATATATATGTTCTATTTCAACAACTTAAAAAGATAATCAGAAAATTCCACGGCTTGCCGCTGTCAATAGAATTATTTCACTTTTTTTACAGCGCCGCTATTGATCGACTCGGGAAGAGGGGCTTACTAAAGAAACTCGGCTGGTGGCTAAGGATGCAATTTCCAAGCCTCAATATGAAAATAAAACTGATGGTTGAAAACATGTTTTCGACATGGGTTTTCTGCGCCTGATCGATTCCCATGGCTGGGGGTAGTTAAAGATCAAGCGCACAAGGCATGCGGTTAAAATATTGGCCCCGCTATCGTGCGGGGTAGAGGGTTAATGTCGGGGGATATTCGTGAACGAAATCGTATCTGGGCGGGTTAGTAACCTGTCTGAAACTGAGGCTGTGGCAAACGAGGATATTATCTCGGCTGATCTCGAAACAATCTGGCAAAAGATCTGTGCGGGGCTTCGCCGTGATCTGGGAGCGCAGATTTTCGGTCAGTGGATCAAGCCGATCAAATTGTCTGTTTTCGATTCGAATAACGGCACGATGTTGCTCATTCTCCCGTCGGAATTTTCCGCCAACTGGGTTCGGGATCGCTATTCAGAGCGTTTGTTGATGGCCTGGAAAGCCTATCATCCGGCGGTCAGCGAACTTGTTTTTCAGGCCCAGTCCGGCTCCGCGAAAATCGCACAGATATCCAAATCCAGTGCTGCCAATGATTCTGCTGTAAACAGCCGTCAAAATGTGTTTCCCGAAAGCAAGTTTCGTCTGGACCTGGATCCGCGGATGACGTTTGACCTGTTTATCGCCGGAAATTCCAATATTCTCGCTCTCAATGCTGCCCAGCGCACTGCCGCGGCCGAGAAACCGCTTTTCTGTCCGCTCTATCTCCAGTCGTCGACCGGTCAGGGCAAGACCCATCTGATGCACGCCATCGGCCATGCATTTCGGGAAGAATTCCCGACGTCAAAAATCATCTATATGTCAGCCGAGCGTTTCATGATCGAATTCGTATCAGCCATGCGCCGCAACGAGGGAATGGAGTTCAAGGCATCCCTGCGCGAAGCCGACCTGCTGATGATCGATGACATCCAGTTCATTGTCGGCAAAAACTCCACCCAGGAAGAATTTCTGCACACGGTCGATTCGCTGATCAGCCAGGGCAAGCGCGTTGTCGTGGCAGCCGACCGGCCGCCACAGGCACTCGATGGTGTTGACCAGCGGCTGCTGTCGCGGCTGTCGATGGGGCTGGTCGCCGATATCCAGTCCGCAGGCCTCGAACTGCGCCGCGACATTCTCAAACATCGCCTCGCCTCCATGCCGCATCAGCATGTCTCGGAAGAAGTGGTCGAATTTCTTGCCCGCACGATAAGCCGTAACTTGCGGGAACTCGAGGGCGGCCTGAATAAGCTGCTCGCCTATTCCCAGCTCACCGGACGCGAAATCAGCCGTGAACTGGCTGAAGAGCAATTGTCGGACATATTGAGTGCCTGCCGCCGCCGGATCACGATTGACGAAATCCAGCGCACGGTTTGCGAATATTATCGGCTTGATCGCAATGAAATGTCATCGAAACGCCGCGCGCGGGCCGTTGCCAGGCCACGGCAGGTTGCGATGTATCTGGCAAAGGTAATGACCCCCCGCAGCTATCCGGAAATCGGTCGGAAATTTGGCGGGCGCGACCACAGTACAGTGATCCACGCGGTCAAACTGGTCGAGCATCTGCGCGGCGAAGACAGCGAAATGGACAATGACGTCCGGATGCTCCTCCGCCAGCTCGAAAGCTGAGCGGAGGCGAATCGGGCTCAGGGAACTAGTTTTTCTCTGGGGCGACAGATATTCTGACCCGTTCACCACTGTTGCCCGGAAAGTCGGTAAACATGGCTTCGACAAGATTGGGAACAAGATAGGTCAGATTCTTCGATCGCGATAAGGCTTCGGCCTTGCCTTCAAACAGACGCTCGCCATCGACCGCACGGTCGATTTTCAGATCAAGCTCCGAGGTATAGACAGTAAAGCTGCGGACGCCGTCATATCCGGAGAAGCCGTAACCACCGAAAAGAAACGGATCGTGAAAGCCATAGCGATAGCGATGGCGACCATAATATCCGCGGCCATAATATCCACCGAATCGGGCGGACCCGATAAAGGGATCATAGTCGGCGACGACTTTCTCTCGCCCCTTGTCGATATCATAATCCATGCTGACGATCAGTTCTGCCGCGGCCGGATCGTCGCTGAGACGATAGCCCAGATCACGCATCCGCTGCTCAACCATCATGGCATATTGTCCAAATTCGAGACCACCAGACAGATCCGGATCAGCCGCCACTACAGCAAAGCTCTGACCCGTTGTGTCAGGAAGCGCGACGAAGCGCTGTACGTCGGCGCGAAATGGCGTGGCGCAGGCGCCAAGGGTGAGCAAGGCAAGCGGCGCGAGCAACGAAAGTCTGTTTCGATTGAAGCCTTTTTTGGCTGAGATATTCATATTTCTTCCTTCAGATTGCCCACCATCATTGTCGTGCATGATGAAGAAATCAGGCTGAACCGGGTTTGAACGGCGACAGACTGACAGCTTATTGGCAACTTGAGCCGTTTCACATCAACCGCACAAGGAAAAACGGGACTCCAACGATTCGCGGAAAAGCGATTCAACCTACGGATAGCCGAATCAGTTGCACGAATAGCGCATCAGAAAGCAGTCACCCAAAAGAAAACCCGCCACAATCGGACGGGTCTTTCTATAATCATGTCAGGAAGCTTATGCGGTTTGAAGCGCGGCAACCCGTTTTGTCAGACGGCTGAACTTCCGCGAAGCCGTATTCTTGTGATACAGACCTTTGCTCACACCGCGCGCCAATTCAGGCTGTACGGCCTTGAGGGCTGCGGCTGCCACGGTCTTGTCGCCAGCTTCAACAGCTGCATCCACGGCCTTGATCTTGGTACGGATCTGGCTGAGCCGATTTTTATTAATCACGGTGCGGCGCGTGTTGCGACGGATACGTTTTTTTGCTTGCGGCGTATTAGCCATGAAAAACCCTCAAAATCTGAAATTAAATGCCGGGGCGCTGCGTATGGCTTCCGGCTCAAGACGGCGGCCAATAGCGTGGGAGCCGATTCCCGTCAATAGCTTAGTGAACCGCTTATTTCTGGCATTGCGAACAGTAAAAGGTCGACCGGCCACTATCGACTCGGCGCAGCACCGGCGCGCCGCAATGACATGGCTCTCCTTCACGGCCATATACCAGCCAGTCCTTGGCGAAATATCCCAGTTCTCCATCAGGTCGTACGAAGTCGCGAAGCGACGACCCGCCAGCCGCGATCGCAGAGGTCAGGACCTGCTTAATCGCAAGAACCAGCCGTTCATAGCGTAGGTTGGAAATTGTTCCGCCTTTCGCGCCCGGCGATATACCTGCCATGTGCAGCGCTTCACAGACATAGATATTCCCGAGTCCGGCGACCGTGTTTTGGTCGAGCAGCAATTGCTTGATCGGCGCCTTCCGTGCCTTGGTCGCGGCTTTCAAATATGCGGCGGTAAATGCATCGCCCAGAGGTTCGGGACCCATTGAAATGAACGGCTTATAATCGTCCAGGTGGTCGGTGCGGACTAAATCGAGCGAGCCGAATCGGCGAGGGTCGTTGAGCACCAGGCGGTGACCCGATTCTGTCTCGATCAGCAGATGGTCGTGTTTCTCGATTTCTTCCGGATCAATACGCCAGCGTCCCGACATGCCTAGATGAAAAATCATCACATCGCCGCGATCGGTTTGGATCAATCCGTATTTTGCCCGCCTGCCAAGCGACGTCACGGCCGCGCCGGTCATTCGCTGGCGCAAATCGACCGGGAACGGCCGACGCAAATCGGCGCGGCGCGGCTCGACCAGCGACAGCCGCTGTCCTTCGAGCACCGGTCGCAAACCGGCGACGGTTGTTTCCACTTCGGGTAACTCGGGCATGGCTGTCCTTATCGGTTACGGTCCAACGGTCAGCTATAGAGTGATTGCAGTGCTGCCAAGGGTCGTCTACTTGGGATTTCAAAGAAAAATCAGCACAGGCACAAAATGGCTATCGAAAGCAAAACCGTTTCCTTCGGCTATGAAGAAGTCGAAGAGAGCGAAAAGGTCGGCAAGGTTGGCGCGGTTTTCTCCAGCGTTGCATCCAAATATGATGTGATGAACGACGCGATGAGCGCGGGAACCCATCGCTTGTGGAAAGACCGCTTCGTACGCCGCGTCAAGCCGCGCGCTGGTGAATCCATCCTCGATATGGCCGGTGGCACCGGCGACATTGCTTTTCGCATGGTTGATAGCGGCGCCGACATCACGGTAGCCGACATCAATGCCGAGATGTTGGCCGAGGGCGTGAAGCGGGCGCTCGACAAAGACGAGACGCGCCTGGTCTGGAGCCAGCAGAATGCGGAAGAGCTGAACTTTCCCGATGCACATTTCGATGCCTATACGATTGTCTTTGGCATCCGGAATGTCACCCACATCGACAAAGCCCTGGCCGAGGCGCATCGTGTCCTGAAATATGGCGGGCGATTTTATTGCATGGAATTTTCGCAAACCAAATGGCCAGGCTTCGACAAGGTTTACGAAACCTATTCTCACAAGATCCTGCCCAAGGTCGGCAAGGCAGTGGCAAATGACGAAGCCAGCTATCGCTATCTGGCCGAATCGATCGCGAAATTCCCGCCGATGGAGAAATTTCGTGCAATGATTGCCGACGCCGGATTCAGCCAGACCAAAGTCGAGCCGCTGATGGGCGGACTGGTCGCGATCCATAGCGGCTGGAAGGTCTGAGCACACATATTCGATGACCAGTTCCCGCACCCACATATTCCGCCTGCTAAAATGGGGCCGCACGCTCGCCAAACATGGCGCATTGCGCGATCTTGAGAAGCACAAGGCAACGCCGCCACAGGTCCGCCGCCTGTTCCGCATTGCGCGGATCGGTACATTCCAGCCGAAAGAGCCCAATTACTCGGCTGCGCTGCAGGCCATTGGCCCCGCGGCCATCAAGCTCGGCCAGACGCTGGCGACCCGCCCCGACGTAATTGGCGAAGCAGCCGCACGCGACCTGCTGCAATTGCAGGACAGCTTGCCGCCGGTCCCGTTTGCCCAGATTCGCGACGAGATCGAGCTCAGCCTCGGAAAGTCGCTGGACGAACTCTACAGCCATATCGATCCCGATCCGGTCGGCGCCGCCTCCATCGCGCAGGTCCATCGTGCAACCACGTTGGAAGGCAAGGATGTCGCCGTGAAGGTTCTGCGTCCCGGCATCATCAAGAAATTTACCCGGGATATTGAAACCTACGAATGGGCAGCCGCCCATCTCGAGGCGCTCGGCGGCGAAGCCAAGCGCCTCCGTCCGGAATCGGTGATTGCGAATTTCCGCCGCTGGACAATGCGCGAACTCGACCTCCGCCGAGAAGCCGCCAGCGCTTCGGAACTGGCCGAGCATATGACCCAGGTCGACCAATATGAAATTCCTGCGATCGACTGGGAGCGAACTTCCGGCCGGGTGTTGACGCTAGACTGGGTCGAAGGAGTAAAAATATCAAACCGCGAAGGCTTGATCGCGGCCGGTCATGATCTGGACGCAATTGCCAACAGGCTTGTTCACACATTCCTCAAACAGGCGATAGAAGCCGGCTATTTCCACGCCGACATGCATCAGGGCAATCTGTTCGTGAAAGCGGACGGCACAATTGTTGCAATCGATTTCGGCATCATGGGACGGATCAACAAGAAAGCCCGCGTCTGGCTTGCGGAAATTCTCTACGGCCTGACCACCGGCAATTACAGACGCGTCGCGGAAATCCATTTCGAAGCGCAATATGTCCCGGACCATCACAGCATGGAAGATTTCGCCACGGCCTTACGCGCAGTCGGCGAACCGATGCGCGGCAAACCCGTGAGCGAATTGTCGGTCGGCGACATGCTCGACGGACTGTTTGCGATTACCCGCGATTTCGACATGGAGACCCAGCCGCATTTGCTGCTGCTGCAAAAGACGATGGTTATGGTCGAGGGTATCGCCACCGACCTCAATCCGATGATCAACATGTGGGACACCAGCGGACCATATGTCAAAGAATGGATTCGCGGTGAACTGGGTCCGGAAGCAGCGATTGCCGACCGGATCAATGATGATCTCGGCACCATCATGATGCTGCCCGATATCGTCCGGCGTCTTGATGCTCAGCTCCCCCGCAAAGGCGGTGCCCCTCCTGCTCTGCCGGTTGCAGACGTGGAATTGATCTGGGAGAAACGGAACAAGGGCCCGGCGAGCGATTTCTGGCGCTATGTGCTGACAGCGATCGTCGCTGGCGGGGCGGGTGCCGCTGCGATGTTCCTGTGGGGATAGGCAAGCGAGGTTAGCGTTGACGCCCCTGACGGGTGCCACAAACTCTGTCGTTTCCTGCCCTAAACACCGGTTTCATTCTTGCATTAGGCGGCTGCTTTGCACCGGATGATGCCCGAGGCACATGCTGCTTGGCTTTGGAGCCACTAGGCTCTAAATCGAATGATATGACCAAGCCCAAACATATCCTGCTGGTGATTGGCGGCGGAATCGCTGCCTATAAAACCAGCGAGCTGATCCGCCTGATCAAGAAATCCGGTATGACGGTTCGCTGTGTTCTAACTGAATCGGGCGCGCAGTTCGTCACGCCGATGACGCTGGCAGCGCTCTCCGAAAACGAGGTCCACACGACCTTGTGGAGCCTGAAAGACGAAGCCGAAATGGGCCATATTCAGCTCAGCCGCGAGGCCGATTTACTGGTCATCTGTCCGGCGACCGCCAATCTGCTCGCCAAAATGGCGGGTGGAGTTGCCGATGATCTCGCGACGACATTGTTGCTGGCAACCGACACGCCGGTCATGGCGGTCCCCGCAATGAATGTGAGGATGTGGCTGCATGCCGCCACCCAGCGCAATATAAAGCAGCTCAGGGCCGATGGCATCTTCGTCATGCATCCGGATGAAGGCGATATGGCCTGCGGTGAATTCGGTCCCGGAAGACTTCCGGATCCGGAAGCGATCATGGCGGAAATCAGCGTTCAGCTGGAAGCTTCATTTACAACAACGGACGGCGCGACGAAATCCGAGCCGGGAAACCGCGCCAATATTCTCGACGGCCAGCCTGCCTTTGCGCCCGACCGGCATCGACCGTTGCGCGGCAAACATGTCCTAATCACTGCAGGACCGACCCACGAACCAATCGATCCGGTGCGCTATATCGCCAACCGATCGTCCGGCCGCCAGGGTTTTGCCCTCGCCGCTGCAGCAGCTGAAGCCGGCGCACAGGTGACCTTGGTCGCTGGCCCCGTCCACCTCTCGACACCGGCCGGGGTCATCCGCGTCGATGTGGAAACCGCGCTCGAAATGGAAAAAGCGGTCCATGACGCTCTGCCCGCAGATATCGCGATCATGGTTGCCGCGGTCGCCGACTGGCGGGCTGACAGCCAATCCGGCCAGAAGATAAAGAAAAAGGGCGCTGCCCCCGAACCTTTGAAATTGACCGAAAATCCGGACATACTTGCTGGTCTTGCACGGCATGAGCAACGCCCGGGACTGCTCATCGGCTTTGCCGCTGAAACGCAGAAAATCGTCCAACATGCTCAGGCCAAGCTGGCGAAAAAAGGCTGTGACTGGATTGTCGCCAACGATGTTTCGGGGGACGTGATGGGCGGCGCAAACAATAGCGTGCAGATCATTACCGCGACCGGCAGCGAAAACTGGGAGCAATTGCCAAAGCCCGAAGTCGCGCGGCGGCTCGTAGCAAAAATCATCGAGGAAATTGCCTGATGTTCGAACCCATTGATATTGCCGTCAAACGGCTCGATCATGCCGGCGACCTTCCCCTGCCTTGCTATGAAACCAGCGGCTCGGCGGGCATGGACGTCCGGGCGGCAGAAGCGCTGAATATCGCGCCGGGCAATCGCGGACTGGCTGGCACCGGTTTTGCCTTCGCCATCCCCGAAGGCTATGAAATCCAGGTTCGCCCGCGATCCGGCCTGGCGCTAAAAAACGGGATCAGCATACCCAATACACCGGGCACGATCGACAGCGACTATCGCGGCGAGCTGAAAGTAATCCTGATCAACCACGGTGAGGATGATTTCATCATCGAGCGCGGCGACCGCATCGCGCAGATCGTGGTCGCACCGGTCCAGCAGGGCCTACTTTTCGAGGTGGCAGATCTGGATGAAACACAGCGGGGGTCTGGCGGTTTCGGATCAACCGGCGTATGAATAATTCACGATTTATTTTTGAAGGAGTGATGTGATGATCAATATTCTGGCTACCATTTTGCTTTCTGGTGCTTTCGCTTCCGCAGATGACATTGAAATCAAGGAACTGTCTTCGGATTTCTACAATCTCGAACTGGCCCAGTTCACAAAAAAGTTACCTGTTCTGGAACGGCATGAACGACAGGCCGAGCGTATTGCGAAAAAAGCAGATTGTAAGCTAACTTCCGATATCGGTTGGGTCCATGCACGGGTCGATGTAGCGCTGGAGGTCTCTCCCCAGGGCCGGGTAACAAAGGTTGTTCCCGTCGACACAGGCTGTCGGCAGCTGGAGACATATGTTATACAGCATCTTACCAAATTTGCCGGCCATGATGGAGCGGTCAAACGCTCCGGTGACCAGAAATGGTATCGTCAGGCGATCACCTTCCGCTGGCCGGAATGAGCCCACTCAGCGACGAACAGCTCGACCGCTATGCCCGGCATATCGTTCTCAAGGATATTGGCGGAATCGGGCAGAAGCGGATAATTGATGCCCATATTCTGATCGTTGGGGCGGGGGGTATTGGTTGCCCGGCGATCCAGTATCTGGCGGCGGCCGGAATCGGGGCGCTGACGATATTTGATGATGATATTATATCGCTTTCGAATTTGCAGCGGCAGGTATTGTTTACCGAAAATGATATCGGAAAGGCGAAAGTTGAAGTTGCCAAAGTTGCCGCGCAGCGGATCAACCCGGATGTCGAGATAACCACTATTAATCAAAGACTTACCGCGCAACATCTGGGCGAGGACGGTGCAGCATTTTTTGCCTCATTCGATGCGATTATCGACGGGTCGGACAATTACCAGACCCGCCTGCTGGTCTCCGATCTCTCGGTCACTCACCGCATCCCGCTGGTTTCTGCGGCGATCGGGCAGTTTCAGGGGCAGCTCGGCACGTTCCGCGGCTGGCAGGAGGACAAGCCCTGCTACCGCTGTTTCGTCGGCGACGCGCTCGACCCCGATGATTGCGACAATTGCAGCGAAGTTGGCGTTCTCGGCGCAATGGTCGGCCTGATGGGCAGTTTCGCGGCGATGGAAGCAATCCGCGTGGTCACCGGCTTCGGCCAGGACCCCGCCGGAAAGCTCCAGCTTTTCGACGGCCTTGCCCCCGCGATGCGCAGCATCAACCTGCCCAAGGACCCGCATTGCAAAAGCTGCGGCACCCCGCCGCAAACTTGACAATCACATCCCTGACTGGCGCAAACTTCACGGGTCGAAAGCCCGACTTCGTCCCAATGTCCGCTCCACCGGAGCCGAACACGATCCAATTGATTAATTGCACATGAACCATATCGCGTTATGCTGCCATGATATTGGGGGCATCAGGATTTGGATTTCGCGAACAAGCAAGACATGCTGTCGAGACCCGTTGCAGCGGCGCGCTTTTCGCTCTTTGGAAGCTTTCAGCTACTGGCACCCGACGGCAGCGAAATCATCATATCCAACCGGCGGGCCCGGGCCGTGGCGGCGATGCTCTGTCTTGCACCCGACGAGCCGATTGACCGCGACCATCTGAGCAGACTTTTGTGGCCAGGCCGATTTGAGGCACAGGCGCGGGCAAGTCTGCGACAATGTCTGCTCGATTTGCGGAAATTGCTGGCGGCAGCCGATTGCGAACTGCTGGAAGTGTCGCGGAGCCGGGTGAGCCTGAACGGTGGTTCGGTCCGATCCGACCTGACCGATCTGGAAAATGCGCTCGCCGATGGAAATTGGGCGCAAGCGACCACTTTGCTGCTGGCCATCGGCGGCAAGCAAATTCTGGATCAGCTGCATTTTGGAGAGGATTTCGAAACCTGGCTTGCCGAGCGCAGGCAATCCATAGATCAGCGGCTGCAAATCAGCGTCAGTGATGCCCTGGCCAAATTGAAAGCATCCGGAAATCTTGCAGACCATGAAAAGCTTCTGGATGCGTGGATGGTGCGGCACCCGGCGGCATCACGCGTCATCATGGCTGGTCGGCAGAGCGGCAGAACGCGGTTGGCGATATTGCCGTTCGCTTCCCTGGACAGCCAAGATGATCAGGGATATTTTGCCGACGGTATTGTCGACGAACTGATCACCACGCTGGGACAGGTGCCGCAGCTGCTGGTTGCAGGGCGAACATCGTCCTTTCAGTTCAAGGACACCAATCTTTCGCTGCCGGAAATTGCCGATGTCCTTCGAGTGTCCCACCTGGTCGAGGGTTCGGTTCAGCGGCAGGATGGTGATGTCCGCATCAATGTGCGCCTGATTGACGGCCAGACCGGTTTCGAGAGCTGGGGCTATGTCTATGATGGCACGGAGGATGATATCTTTGTGTCACGCGAGCAGGTTGCGCGCACGGTCACCAAAGAACTGTGCGCGGCGCTCGAGCTGGACATAGCGGACCATGACGTCCGCCGGATGACGGATAACAAGGCGGCGTATGGTCTCTATCTGCAGGGCCGGGCCCTGACCCGCCGGGCGATCGGCGACGGTGTACTCGAAACGGCCATCAAGCTGCTGGAGCAGGCGCTGGAGATGGAGCCGGAATTCGCCGAATGCTGGACCGCTCTGGCCGAGGCGCATGTCTACACAGCCGTCTTCACCCCTTGTCTCGACAAATTGGGCGAAGCAGAACGCATGGCCGAATGCGCGAGAAAGGCCATCGAACTCTCGCCGAAACAGGGGCATGCCTATGCCATGCTTGGCCTGTATCAATGGACCAGGAATAACGCTGTGGGTGCCCTGGATCTGGCGTTCAAGGCCTATGAGCTGGAGCCTGAAAATCCCGCTGTGGTCATGCGTCTGGGATCTTTTCTGCTCTATTGCGGACGGACGGCAGAGGCATTGCCTTATGTCGAAGCAGCCATTGATCAGGATCCCGTCGATGGCCGGAATTATGCGATGTTATGCGCGGCCCATCTCAACCTCGGCAATATCGATGCGGCCATAGATGCGGGGCAGCGGATGGCGGATCTCGGTCAGCCTTCGCTGCATCTGGCGGCGGCGACGGCGACATCGGGCGACCGCGATCTCGCGATGGAACAATATCAGAAATCGCGTTCGCTCATGAACAGCGTGATTTTTGCGCCGGCGGGCATGACGCCCATGGCTCCCGAAGCGATGGACGCCTATTGGCTGCTCGCGGCCAGAGGCATCCATAGCGGCGATGAAGAGGCGCGACAGCAATATTGCCAGGTGCTGGAAATGCTGCACGCGACGTTGCCCGACCCCTGTGATCCGACCATAGTCTGGCCCGCGGTCTGGATGGGCTATGCGCCGATGGTGTTCAAAACCCTCGGCCAACAGATCACGCCGCCCAATATGGTTGGCCTGATGTCGCTCTGGGCCGACGGCGAACCGATAAGACAGACGCGCATGCACCCCGAGTTCATGGACTTTGCCAGGCGCATCGGATTGGTCGCGGCATGGGAAAAATATGGCTGGCCGGACCTGTTGCCCGCCCCCTCACCACCGAATTGACGTATTATTGACGGTAGCGCCGTTGACGCGATGTTAGCTTTGGGCGCACTGTCGTCCCATCGAATTTGCAGACATGAATAGCCAGTCAGGCGGCCCGGAAGTCCCGGTTTCCGCCAACGGGAGAGCTGTGTTTGCCGAATGGGGGGCTGTGAAATTCGATATCGCCTTGGCCTCGCTGACCGAAAGAGAACAGGAGAAGACGAATGAAACTGATGAAAAAAATGATGGTGGCCACTGCCATCACCGTGGCCGCGCCGCTGGCCTTGTCCGCACCGGCTATGGCCGACGAATTCCCGCTGGTCGCCGGTGACTACACGACCATGACCGGCATCTATCTGGAGGATGCCGGATGGACGGCTTATGCCAGCTATCTTGCCGGCGAATGGAAGAAAAACCAGGATTTCGCCAAGTCCAAGGGCTGGATCAGCGATTATAAAATCTATTATAATGTCGATCCCCGCGATGGTGAACCGTCCATGTATCTGACGCGGACCTTCCCTTCCTGGCCCAGCGGCGCCGAAATGGAAAAGCGCAGCAAGGAATGGGAAGAATTTGACAAGAGAACCAACGCGCAGCTCGATGCCGAATCCGGCAACCGGGCGAAATTCCGCAAGGTCACGGGGTCGATGACGCTGCAGGAAGCGACCGTCCGCTAGCTTTGAAGTTTGGTCTGGCCGGAGATTGCATCCCTTTGCATCAACCGGCCAAGCCGCACCCCAGTCCGGCGGATGATTTTGCGACCCGCCATCCGCCGGATTCTTCTGCTTGGCCCGAACACAGGAAGGGGATGCTATGAGTGATCTTGGTGATCTCGCACATGATTTTTCATCATTGCTACTGAACGGGCAGGCGGTTGCTGCGGCAGAAAAATATTGGGCCGTCGATATCGTCAGCATGGAGCCGGAGAATAGCAGGGAACATGGCCCGGCCATCGTTACGGGATATAAGGCCGCGCATTACAAGCTGACAAGCTGGCTGGATCACAGCGCGATGGAAGAGCTCAGCATCGATGGCCCTTTTATCACTGGCGACCATTTTGCCCTGTTTATCGACATGCTGATCAAGCGCCGGGCCACCGGCGAGCGGCAACCTTTTAGCGAGATCGCCATCTACACCGTCCGCGACCAAAAGATCATCGAAGAGCGATATTTTTATGAGTGAAGCAAAATCTGCCCTTTACAGGGGCTACCCGGCTGTTCCGACCATGTCCGAGAATATATATTTGCGATGTACCGCGATCATATTGCTCTATTTCATGCAGGGTATCGTTGTCGGGTTAAGCACGATCGCCATACCCGCCTGGCTCGCAGCCCGCGGCGCCTCGCCGATAGAAATTGGCGGCTTTGTAGGAACAGCCCTGCTCCCCTGGTCGCTGAAACTTTTCAACGGCCTGTTGATGGACCGGTTTACCTATCGGCCGATGGGTAGACGTCGGTCATGGATATTGGTCGCCCAGGCGTTGATGATGGCAACCTTGTTCGGCCTGGCCATTGCCGCCCCGTCGGCCAGCCAGATTATTTTGCTCACGGCCTTTTGTTTCACGCTCAATCTGTGCGCCACCTTCAATGATGTGGCAATCGACGGCATGACGGTTGACCTCGTGCCCGAAGAAGAACGAACCACCGTTAACGGATTTATGTTTGCTTCCCAGACCCTGGGCATTTCTGCTGCCGGCTTTATCGCCGGGCAGCTGTTGGTCGATGACCAGATTTCGATCACGGCGTTTCTGTTTGGCGCTTTTGTCGGGATTGCCTCCCTGTTCGTTTCCCTGTTCCGGGAACGGCCCGGAGAACGGCTTTTCCCGTGGACCGGCGGCCAACCTTCACCAGAATGTACCGAACGCCAGCACGCAGCCTGGCTTCCGATCCTCGGGGGCATTTTTCGGTCCTTGCTATCGCTACCGACTCTCCTGTTCCTGGCCGGGACCGGATTGGCCTCGGCGACTTTTGCCTTTCTGGATTCCGTCGCGCCAACGCTCGCGGTCCAGCAACTGGGCTGGGGGAGTGACGATTATAGCAGTTTTGCGAGTATTGTCGGGCTGGTCGCAGCGATCGCCGGTGCCACGATAACCACATTTCTTGTACGCTGGGCGGGCCTTCGCAATTCTATGACGGTGCTTTTTCTTGTCCTGGCTCTTGCGGCAATCATAGCGGGTGCCACCTATGAAATATGGCAAGGCAGTACAGTCTTCATGGCAATATATGCTATCCAGTATATTGTCGCACTTCTCCTGACCATCGTTCTCATCGTCTGGGCGATGCGACTTTGCGATCCGACCATTGCCGCGAGTCTGTTTGCGCTGTTCATGGCCGCTCCCAATCTCGCTAGGTCGCTCCTGTCGGGTGGCTCGGGGTGGGTCGTCGAAGGCAGCGGCTATGCGGCGGCCTATTATGCGGTAGCCGCCCTGTCTCTTGCCGGACTGGCCCTGTGCCTGTTCGCCGGAGTTGGCGCAGGCAGTCTGGCGAATGAAGACGAACAGCAGGCCGGCTAGTGGACGATATCAAACCCTATATTCTGGCGCACCTCGGCCTGGCGCTTGCCTCATCCGCCTCGGCGATACCGCGGACAGAGCAATTTCTGGACGCGGACGACCGCGCCCCTTCCCGAACCCTCATGACCAAAGGAGTAGCTTCATGATCAATTCACCATCCGCCCTTGCCCACGTGGTCTACCGGACCCGCCGTTTTGAGGACATGTTGCAATGGTATGCCACGGTTTTCGGGGCCAGAATCCAGTATCAGAACCCAGCGCTGGCGTTTCTCACCTTTGATGAAGAACATCACCGCTTCGCTTTTGCCGATCTCGGCGTGATCCGCCCGGACGATCCGGACGACAAGGATGACAGCGGCATGATTGGTGTCGATCATGTCGCGTGGGAATATGACTCGCTGAACGATTTGCTGGCAAATTACGAAACGCTGAAGGCAGTCGGGATCCGGCCCTATTGGTGCGTCAATCACGGCATGAGCGCATCGCTCTATTATGCCGACCCCGATGGCAACCAGATGGAATTTTCCGTCGATGTGTTTCCGACCAAGGCGGAAGGCACGGCCTATTTCCATGGCGAAGCCATCGGCCAGAACCCCGTCGGCACGGAATATGACCCCGACGACTGGCTGGCACGGCTCCGCGGCGGGGTGCCGCCGGAGGAGCTCATGATGATGGATCCGGCTGCCGCGGTTTCGCCGATACGGGGCAGAATGACCGCGCCCCTCGCATGACAATAGCTGCGCGGCGCATCCTGCTGCTCGCCTGCAAAGCCGCGCCCGCCTGCCCCGCACGTTGCGCTTCGCCGAGAATTGGTTAAGCTCCCCAAAACACAGGGAGGAATAACATGACATTACCGGTAACCGGCCTCGCCGCCGCGATTTGTGCGCTGCTGCTGATCTATTGCGCCTATGCGACGGTCAAGGTCCGCCTCGCCAGCCAGATCGGCTTCGGCGACGGCGACAATCCCGATCTGCTTGCCGCCCGCCGCACCCATGCCAATCTGTCGGAACATGCGCCGGTCTTCCTGATCATGCTGGCGATCCTCGAACTGGCCAATGCCCATCATATCGGCATCACGATTATCGCCGCAATCTTCCTGATCGGCCGGGTCGCGCATATCGTCGGCATGGCACAGCATCACAAGGGCGGCTCGCCGCGCTTTCGCCAATTGGGCGTGCTGGCAACCTGGCTGACGACCGTGGCGCTGGCGCTGTGGATCCTGTTTCTTTTCGTGACGATGCATTTATAAGATTCGCCGGAAACAGCAGGTCAATCGCGCCTGAGATAGGCGCCGCCGCTGCCGTCTGCCGGTACCAGATCATCGCCGGAAATATTGAGCCGAAGCTCCTCGAAGGGCGGCTTGATGAATATGCGATTGTCCAGCTTCACTGCGTAGACCCGCGCATCACGGTCCGACGCTACGGAGAAGCTGGAGGAATATTCCGACCCGTTATGCCGCAACGTCAGCCGAATCGTCTTTAGCTGTCGTTCATCAGCTGCGGGGACGAAGGCGAAGCCGAGTTCATGACTGTTCGCCGTTTCGACGCTGCCATCGGCGAAGGTGAATTCGGCAGCGATATCCAGCCG
This sequence comes from Parasphingorhabdus flavimaris, assembly GCF_013371215.1. Lineage (GTDB taxonomy): Bacteria > Pseudomonadota > Alphaproteobacteria > Sphingomonadales > Sphingomonadaceae > Parasphingorhabdus > Parasphingorhabdus flavimaris. The sequence continues at coordinate 167,600 of NZ_JABWMH010000003.1, read as the reverse complement.
GGCATTGGGCCGCTCGCGCCGGTTGACCCAGATGCCGACCCCTTCGCTCCAGTCGATCCGGGGGCCGGATTCGCGGTCGGCATATTCAGGCGTATAATCGGACAGGAAGAAACAGTCGGCGGGCAGCGAGGGTGGCTGATAGCGGGCGGCCTTGCCAACGGCGCGTGCGCTTTTGGCCAGGACCGCGACCGCCTGGCCCCAGCCCCGTCTTGCGCTGCGTGCGGAAATTTCCAGATTGTCATCCGGGTCGGACAGGTCGCGGGCAAAATAGGCGGCAATCGCCCGCTCATACTCGATGCGCAGTTGGGCTTCGCTGGCCGCAGCGGCTTCGTAGCGCTGCAACGGGGTCAGGTCTTCTGCAGCGGCGGTGTCATCCGACGACTGATAATAGCCGCCAGCATCGAGAAACGCGCATTGCCATTTCGCCCGGTTTTGCAGTCGGATGGTATCGCTGTCATAGGCGGCGTCCGCTTCTTCGCGCCCCCAGGGATAGGCTTCGCCCAGTGAAAAGACCGGCATGTCCTTGCCGAACCGGTGCGGGCCGAGGGTCACCTGCCCGCCCGCCTGCGTCCAGCGGCCTTCGCTATAGAGATCGAGATTGCCGACCATCATCATCCATTTATAGCTGCCGTCGGCGTCGAGCTGCAGCTGCGCCGCGGTTTCCATCACCCCGGTCAGGTGATAATTGCCCGCCAGACTGCTCGCGGTCGCCTGAGCGTCGCCTTCACTGGCTGGTTGAGCGAACGCGGCGGGTGCAAGGGCAAAGGCGCAAAAGGCCGAAAGCAGATTGATTGAAAGGTTTCGCAAGTTCAGGCTCCCTGTGTAGCGCGGCTTATTGGAGAAATTTCGGCACATATTAGAAGCTTGCCCCGTCCACGACCCGCACCGGCAGATGCTGCCACTCTTCGGGCTCGAATATCCGCATATTCACGCCCATGCGGTCGGGTGATGCGGTTCGCGGCGTCCAGTGGGTGTGCGATCCGCAGCTTGCGCAATTCCAGGTCGTGATCATCCTGTCGCCCTGGACATAGGAGTTCAGCGCCCCGGGCGGCGCTGCGACCATGACCTCGTCGGGATGCCAATAGCCGCCGATCCAGCCGGTCGTGCGGCACAGGGAACAATTGCAGCGGCTGATCTCCGCCGGTGGTCCGGGCACCGTGATCTGCACCGCGCCACAATGGCATTGGCCCTTCATGGCGCCCGGCTCAACACAGCCCGTGCGACAGGACCTGATCAACCCAATCCGGCACCAGTTCGCCCGCCTTGCCCATCCGGCTTTCGTGGAAATGGAAACTGCCCTCCGAGGGATCGAGGTTCATCTCCAGCGTGCGGGCACCGTGATAGCGGGCGGTCTGGACAAAGCCGGCGGCCGGATAGACCGCGCCCGATGTACCGATCGACACGAACAGGTCGCAGCGGGCGAGCGCCGCCTCGATCCGCTCCATCTGATAGGGCATTTCGCCGAACCAGACGATGTCGGGCCGCAGGCAGCCGGGTACATGGCAGTGCGGACAGACCGGGCCGCTCGCCATTTCCCCTTCAAAGGCAAAATGCGCGTCGCAGGCGCGACACCAGGCGCTGTTGAGCTCGCCGTGCATGTGGAGCAGGCGCTGCGACCCGGCGCGGTCGTGGAGGTCGTCGACATTTTGCGTGACCAGCAGCAGCTCGCCCGCCCAGGTCCGGTCGAGCCGCGCCAGCGCCTGGTGCGCGGCATTCGGCTCGACGGTCTTGAGCTTCGCGCGGCGCTCGTCGTAGAATTTCTGGACCAGAGCGGGGTCGCGGACAAAGGCCTCGGGCGTGGCGACATCCTCGACCCGGTGCCCTTCCCACAGACCATCCGGCCCGCGAAAGGTGGCGACGCCGCTTTCGGCGCTGACGCCGGCGCCGGTGAGGATGACGATATTGTTGATAGTTTGCAGCATCCGCCCCCCATAACCGTTCGCTTCGAGCGAAGTCGAGAAGCATGTGGGGCGAACTTGCGAGAAATTTGATTCCAACGTGTCTCGACTTCGCTCGACACGAACGGCTAGAGGGATGTTCAACACAGGACCAAAGACAGGGACCGGGATATGACAGCCATCGGAATTATCGGCAGCAAGGGCCGCATGGGACAGGCGCTGGTCGCGGCGATCGCGGAAGCGGAGCACGCCCATGCCGGCGGCGCGGACCAGGGCGACGATGTCGCGGCGCTGGTCGGTGCGAGCGATGTGCTGGTCGATTTCTCTTCGCCGAAGGCGCTGCAGGCGACGCTCGACGCCTGCGTGGCGGCGGGCAAGCCGATCGTCATCGGCACCACCGGGCTGGAAGACGCGCATCATGCCGCGATCGACGCGGCGGCGACCAATATCCCGGTGCTGCAGACCGGCAATACCTCGCTCGGCGTCAATATGCTGGCGGCGCTGGTCGAGCAGGCAGCGGGCAGGCTGGGCGATGACTGGGATATCGAGATTGTCGAGATGCACCACCGGCATAAAGTGGACGCGCCGAGCGGCACCGCAAAACTGCTGGGCGAAGCGGCTGCGCGGGGGCGCGAGATTGATCTGGCCAACAACAGCGAAAGCGGTCGCGACGGCATAACCGGCGCGCGCAAAAAAGGCGCGATCGGCTTTGCCGCGCTGCGCGGCGGATCGGTGGCGGGGGATCACACGGTCATATTGGCGAGCGACGAGGAACGGATCGAGCTGACCCATAGGGCGGAAAACCGCATGATCTTTGCGCGCGGCGCCGTGAAGGCGGCTGGCTGGCTGGCCGGGCAGAGTGCCGGGCGGTACGGGATGGACGGGGTTTTGGGTTTGCAATGAAATTCGAGAATAACTGTCACTATATTGTGACAGGTTCTGTACATTGTCGTGATATTGCTAATTTTTATTGACTTTCCCGCCGAACATTGGTCTCCCTAGGCTCAGAAGCATATGATAAAATTGAAATACAGAAATTCGGAGATTACGATAATGAAATTTGGTAAAATCGCAGCCTGCATTGCTGCCACTTCCATGATTGCTGCACCAGCCTTGGCTCAATCGCAGCAGAGCGTTGCAAAGCCCGTCGCATCGAAAGTCGAGCGCGTATCCGCCAAGACCGAAAATGCTTCGAACCTTGAAGGCAGCGGTACGCTTCTCGGAATTTTGGCATCGGTTGCTGTTATCGGTGGTTTTTTGCTGATCGCCGAAGTCAGCGAAAGCGATAGCGATACCCCTACGAGCCCTTGAGCTTTTGACAATTTTGCTTTTAAAGCGGGGCTATATGCCCCGCTTTTTTTTTGGCATTTGCAATATCGCGCTGTCGGGATGCGACAATGGCCTGAACGGCGCATCAGTGCAGAAGTTTTGCCTCCTTCTCGTTAATGGCAGAAGGTATAAGCGGTTGAAATTACGGCCTTAGTCGAACCAATTCGTAGCACGTCAGGACCTGGCACAGCCTTCCTCTCCGCAGCGCCGATTGGCTCAATCCACACCTTCGGCGGAATAGCGGATTCTGCACCGAACAGACAGCTAATGTATTGGGACAACCAGTCTTCGACCGGTGCGATTGCGTTATATCCCGCTGGCTCGCATCATCACCGTCTCCGGCGCATCCATTACCGCGCCGACATCGATGGGCGCATGGTCGTCTGCAAGCGTCTCGGCCTGATCTGCCCGACCGTCACCGCGCCCAAAATTCTCCTCATTCCAGGCAAGCAGCCGTTCCAGCCGGAGCCGCTCGATCTTGCGGGCGGGCTCCTGCGGTGCCAGCACCCGCGCGCCCTTTTCGTAGCGGCCGATTTCATGGCTGGCGTCGGCATATTCGGCGGGCGGTGTGCGGGTCATGCGGGCGGGGATATGGGGCATCTTGTAGGCGTTCTGACCAAGCGCATAGCGTTCGACCGGGTCCGCGGGCGGCGGGGTAGACAGGCGGGGATGCATTGATTGCTCGGTCACGTGGCCCAGCGCCAGCCCCGACATCAGGGCCAGTGACAGCCCGATCGTCGTGTAGGAAAAAATCTCTGTCAGCGTCGTTTCCGGACTCTCCATGTTTTCCATACGCGCCGCGTGGCGATCCGTTCCCGGCGAATGGGGAAATGGAGGCCCGGCTTACCAACCACAAGCGCAGCCGATAAGCCCTGGGCATCGATTGTAATGATCCGTGGCGGCTATATCATGACCTGAGGCTGACGGAGCGCCGGACTGGCTGAACATCATGTGCCACCTGGTCCAGCAGCAACGGTGCGGCAGCGAGTTCACCGCTCCTCCATGGCCGGTTTGAGCCGATAGATGGTCGTATCCCCCACTCCCTTCAGCGGGATAGTTTCGGGCGAACCGAATTTGTGGCTATTGGCGCATTGAAAATAGGTCGCCGCAGATACCGCGATACCATTGGGTTCCGCCGCACCCTCGATCCTGCTGGCAATATTCATCGTATCGCCCCAATAATCATAGGCCAGCCGGTTCGTTCCGACCACCCCGCCAACCACCGGACCGGAGTGGACGCCGACCCGCAACTGAATGTCGATGCCGCTTTCCGCCGCGCGATTCTGCATCTCGGCAATCACATCGATAGCAAAATTGACCGCTTCCTTCGCACCCGGGCCATTGGAAGTCGTCCCGCCCGAGACTGCGAGATAGCAATCGCCGATCGTCTTTACCTTTTCGATGCCATGGCGGTTCGCGCATTGATCGGCGATCAGGAAGAACCCGTTTAACTGCTCCACCAGATGTCCGGGGGAAAGCTGTTTGGAGAGTTTGGAGAAGCCGACAATATCGATAAACACCACCGATATATCCGAAAAGGAATCGGCGACCACTTCGCCCGCACGCAAACGCTTCGCCACCTGTTGCGGCAGGACATTGTAGAGCAGTTTTTCGGTCTTTTTGCGTTCCAGATCCAGCTGTTGACGACTGACGAACATTTCCCGCGCCCGGCGATCAACCTCCCAGTTGGAAAAGATCGCGAACAACAGGAAGAAACCGATGTTTACAACGCTATGGTACATCTCGTCGATCGATATGCCGTGGGTCTCCATATAGACGAAGAAGACCCCGAGCAGCCCGATCGCCCAGATCATGAAAAGCCGCACATTGGCGACGAACAGGACGCTGGCGATAAAGTAGATCAAACCGAAGAAGATCACGGAAATCTTGGTGAGATCGAGCTGTTCGGGATCAACCGTGCGTACCAGAACGGTCATCAAGACAGCCGCCGCTATCGACAGGCAGATGAACGGCAACACATCCAGCCATGTCTTTTCAATATAGTGGCGGGTGCCGGTCACGAACATTATGGTTGCGAAAAATGCGACAGTCACCACCGTCGTGATATTGAATATCGCGAAGGCTTCGTTGGAAGAAAAAACCGGGGTCAACATGAAGAACCCGAGGAAAATCAGAGGCCCGATGACGATCACCGCCCGGGTCGAATATAGCCGGGATTGGCGTTCACTGCGGATATATTCCTGCTCGACTTCATCCTCTTCGAAATGATTGATAAATGCCATTTTATGCTCCCGGACGAAATGGACCTGCTGGATAGAATTTGCCCATCATGCCGATGAATTATGAAGATTCTGGTCTGGTGGAGACAGGCTGAGGATATATTGTCCGCAGCGACAGGATAAACCGGCACCCCGTACCGCCCACGCCCCGCTTGCCAAGCATCGCCGCAGCCCATAAGCCCTGATCATGGATTTTGATGATCAGCTGCAACGCTATTTCGGCACCGCCGACCTGGGCGCGATCCAGCCGGAGGCGATGGCCGCGGGGATCGAGCATATGCGCGTCGACTTCGGTCTGGAACAGGATCGCGGGCGGCGTTTCGCGCTCTGGGCGGTCCTCTATATGCTCGGCACGCATCTTGATCTCGACACGGCGTTCGAGGACGAGGCCGATCGCAACAGCGCCCGGGATTTCATGGACATGATGGACCGGGTACAGGGCGACGGCCCGACCTGACCCGCCGTTCGTTCAGTGTCCCGCAATGAATATCCGCTTATGCTCGCGGGAAACAGCGGCCGGTGAGGGCCCGCGACGAGCGCAACAGCGAGAAGGCCGGGATCATTTTTCTCAAGCATATCACCACATCGGGCGCAATCGCGGCGACAGCCTGTCTCTGGAGCACGACCGCGACGGCCAGTCCGCCCGCTCCTCTCGACACGCCGGAACGGATCAATGTTCTGGTGACCTATGGCGAGGATGCATGTCCGGAAGCGCAAGGCGACGAGATCGTTGTCTGCGCGCAACGCCCCGAATCGGAACGCTATCGCATTCCAAAGGAAGTGCGGGAAGTCGAAGCGGAAGAACAGGCCGGAGAACAGAGCTGGTCCTCCGCCCTCGCCGCTCATGAAGAAGCCGCCCGGCCGGGCCGCCCGGGCAGCTGCTCGGTGGTCGGCACCTACGGATCGACCGGTTGTCAGGCCGCGATCATGCGGCAATGGTTCGACGAGCGCCGCCTGACCCAATGATTCGCCGGCGCCGCTGATGCCCGGATGACATCCGGCCAGAGCGGCCGATTGTATTTTGCGCCGCGACCGGCCATGACGGCGGCCATGAAAAAAGCCGATATCTTCGAATTCTACTCGCGCCTCGCCGCCGACAATCCGTCGCCGGAGACCGAGCTCAACTATGGCAATGTCTATCAGCTGGTGGTCGCCGTGGCGCTGTCGGCGCAATCGACCGATATCGGCGTCAACAAGGCGACCCGGCTTCTGTTTGCCGAAGTGACAACGCCGCAGCAGATGGTCGATCTCGGGCTCGACGGGCTGAAGGAGCACATCAAGACGATCGGCCTCTACAATACCAAGGCGAAAAATGTCATCGCGCTGTCGGAGATGCTGATTGCCGACTATGGCGGCGAGGTTCCGGCGGACCGCGACGAACTGGTCAAGCTGCCCGGAGTCGGACGCAAGACCGCCAATGTCGTGATGAACTGCGCCTTTGGTGCCGAGACATTTGCGGTCGACACGCATATTTTCCGGGTCGGCAACCGCACCGGCCTGGCGCCCGGAAAGACCGTGCTGGCGGTGGAGAAGAAACTCGAGAAACAGACCCCTGCCCCGTTCCGCGTCCACGCCCACCACTGGCTGATCCTGCACGGCCGCTATATCTGCAAGGCGCGCAAGCCCGAATGCTGGCGCTGTCCGGTTGCCGATCTCTGCCGGTTCAAGAAGAAAACGCCGGCGCCGGACGGCTGGACCGACGATTCGTAACATTCCGGCCGGCATTCAGCTTCGCGAAATATATCGGAATGTAAATTCGCCGCCCAAATGGCAGATATCGCAAGGAGAAGAACATGCGCCTGCAATCCACCGTCATCATCGCGTCCGCCCTGACCGCCGGCAGCCTGGCTTTTGCCGCAGAGAAGCCGTCCGGCGACGAGATATCTGAAATCCGCGCGATCGGCGAACCGAAAAGCTGCATCACCCGTTCGAGCATCCGCTCGACCGACGTGATCGACGACCAGACGATCGATTTCGAGATGCGCAACGGCGATATCTATCGCAACAAGCTGCCCAACAAATGCGGCGGCCTCGGCTTTGAAGAGGCTTTTTCCTACAAGACCTCCACCAACCGGCTGTGCAGCGTCGATATCATTCACGTGCTGTCGCAGACCGGCGGCCAGCTGGACACGCGCGGCGCCTGCGGCCTCGGCAAGTTCCAGCAGATCGAGAAAATTCCGAAGGCGGAAGGCGAAGACTAGACCGCCGCGCGCAAAAGGCCAAATATTTGATTGGCAATCGGGCAATGTCGCTGCTAAACGCCCATCCGGCGGTACACGCCCTGGCACCCGTAGCTCAGCTGGATAGAGCGCTGCCCTCCGAAGGCAGAGGTCACAGATTCGAATTCTGTCGGGTGCACCATTTTTCTGCCATTTATTGGGTTAGAGCGACACGGAACCCCGGAGCATCTCCGGAGTGATCGGAAACCGATAATATCCCCCTCAGGACGGCTGCCCGATAGCTGCCTCTGTTGGCCTATTGGCGGGCAGGGATTGTTGCGTGGCGACTGCAACGGCAAGATTTCCCGGAATGCGATCATCTAAATCGGCATCGAACCTTAATCCGGATGATAATCCCCGTAAGTGAGAGGGAGGCATCGTCTCGCCGGGACGGCTGCCTTGAGCATGAGGTCGCACTCTTCAACACATTCGACTAACTTGCATTGACGAACCCACTACGATGGTTTACGGATGTGCGAAGATAGACCGGCTGCTTCAATGACCGGATATGATGGGAGAAAATATATGAGTTTGTTCAAGACATCGAGTCACCTTTCTTTAGCAATCAGTTGCCTTGCCTTCCCTGCGGCGGCGCTCGCACAGACCGCTGTGGTGCCCGCGCAGGCCGAGACGCAGAACGAAGCTTCCGCGGAAGCAGGTTCTAATATGCAACTCGATGTCATCGTCGTGACGGCACAGCGCCGCGACACAAATGTGCAGGACACATCCGCGGCAATTTCCGCTTTTTCAGCGGATAGCCTCGAAACAGCCCGCGTCCTCAGCTTCGAGGATCTTGCTGGCGAAGCGACCTCCCTGTCGTTCACCGCACTGTCTCCCCTCGATCAGGAATTCAACATCCGCGGTATCACCAACACGCGGCTTGATTCCCCGACGGCCGATCAGTCGATCGGGATATTCACCGACGACGTCTATGTCGGCCGCTCCGGCCTGTTCAATTTCGATCTCTATGATATCGGCCGTGTCGAAGTCGTTCGCGGACCCCAGGGCGTGCTTCTGGGCCGCAATGTCGCCGGCGGTGCGATCAGCATCTACAGCGCGCGTCCGGAATCGACCTACGGAGGAAGCCTCAACGCATCCTACGGAAATTATAACGAAAAGCTGGTGAAAGGACATTTCACCGGGCCGATCAGCGATAGCGTCAACGGACGGTTCGCGTTCCAGGTGCGCAATCGTGACGGCTTTGCCCGCGATATCGCCCATGACATCGACCTCGACAATGTCGACAGCGTACAGATGCGCGGACAGTTGCAATATCTGCCGTCAAATTCCGATTTCAGCGCGCTGCTGATCGCCGACTTTACCAAGGACAGTTCGAACGGTTTCCACTCGGTGGCCCTGGATGGTCCCGACGCCGGCGCCGGTCCATGGAGCACGGCGCGTGCGCAGGTCGCTGCCTTGCGGCCAGAAGGCCTTTCCATCCGGGAAAGCCTGCCCGACTGGCAGACCTACAAGGGCGACGTGAATCCCACCCCGCAACAACTCGACCGCGAGGCCTGGGGACTGACGCTTAACCTGTCGAACGAGTTTGAAGGCCTTGGTACGCTTACCAGCATTACCGGCTATCGCAGCGGCAAGGCGTTCAGCCAATATGACCAGACCGGCATCGGCCCCAGCAACAATTACGGGATCGTCCTGCCTCTTCTGTTCCGGTCTCCGGTACGTGAGAGAGAGAATATCAAGCAGTTCACGCAGGAAATCCGGATGGTCTCCGAACAGGCCTATGACCGCGGGTTCGACTGGATCGTCGGCGGATATTTCCAGCACGATAAAGTCAAGAAAGACGATATTATCGCTTTCGAAATCGCAACCCCCGCGATCCCGACGCTGAACGGCCAGTCGCTTTGGGACAATGACGGGGAAAACACCTCTTATGCGATCTTCGGACAACTGGGCTATCGCTTCAGCGAGCAGTTCCGGATCGTCGGCGGCCTGCGCTGGTCACGCGACAAGAAGAGCGGAACCGTCACCGGTCTGGCGCTGGAAACGGGCGACAAATTCACACCCAATGATCCGGTTCCGTCCGCTCCGCTTGCGGCCAATTATGTCGAGGGTGGCGGTTACACGACCGCCTACTCCAACCACTGGTCTCAATTTACGCCGCAGGTTACTGCAGAGTTCAAGCCCAACCCCGACATAATGCTCTATGCGACCTATTCGACGGGCTACAAGGGCGGCGGGTTCGAGGACGATCCGGCCAATGCTCTGGCAGCGCAGAGCAGCTATGATCCGGAAAAGGTCAACAGCTACGAAGTCGGCGCGAAATTCGATCTGTTCGACCGTCGTGCTCGGTTGAATGTCGCTGCATTCTCGATGCGCTACAAGAATCTGCAGGTCACACAGACGTCGCAGATCTGTCTGTGCAACATCACGGATAATGCCGCCGATGCGAAGATCCTGGGTATCGAAGCGGAAGCGCAAGTTGTCCTGTTCCCCGGCTTCAACCTGAACGGCGCACTGACCTTGCTCGACACCAAATATCTCGAGTTCACCGACTCGGTCGGCAATGTGAACGACGGCAAGTTCCTGCAACGGACCCCGGATTATCAGTTCAACGTCAGCGCGAACTACGTGACCGATCTTGGTTCATGGTCCGACGGTTTTGCGGCCAATCTGAGCTATAGCCATCAAGGCAAGATGAGCTGGAGCCCCGATGCCCTGGCCAATGAGCCTGGTTACGGAACGCTGGGCGGACGGTTGACCCTCAGCCCGACGCGCGACCTGTCCTTCTCGATCTGGGGCCGCAACCTGACCAACAAAGTCTATCGCGCGAACGTGATTGCATTCTTCGGTGATGAAATATCACGTCTGGGCGCGCCACGGACCTATGGTGCGGAAGTCGCTCTCAAATTCTAGACCGGACGCTTCTCTGATACATGAAAAAGCCCGCGGACATCTCGTCCGCGGGCTTCTTTTTTGCCTGAAATGATCTGCCGTCAGAACCGGCTGTAGGTCAGGTCATCCTTCCCCTTGCGTCCCATGATCATGCGGGGATCCTCGGGGTTGAACAGTCCCACGCACCAGCTCTCGGAAGACGGCATGTCGTGGTTCCAGTCGAACGCCATCTTGCGGTGGGCGATGCGCCATTCGCCGTCCCGACAGGTAAATTTGTCGAAAACACGGCCGCCGGTCAGCGTGTCCCAGTCTTCTCCGTCCTTCTTGAAGCGGGCGAAGGTCAGCAGATAAGTCTCGACCCAGGCGGTATCGCCTTCCAGCTCGACATGAATGTTACCGGCCAGATGCATCATGACATCGCCTTTCATCAGGCGCTCCATCGCGCCGTCGATATAGTCATGGGCAGGTCCGGTGTAACTGCTGCCATGCTCCTCGATCGCGTCATCCCAGTAGCAGCTGTGCAACAACGGACCGTCTGCGCGATCTATGGCGCGGGCATAGCGCATGATTGTATCGTGGATATCCTGTTTGGCGATAACCGTCTCGATCGTGTTTTTATACATTAGCTGCGTCCTTTGTGCAGGGCATCGGTCATCGAGCGCTTGATGGTATGGGGATCACGGGCCAGAAAAGCCCGAACCGACACCGAATGCGGATCGGTATCATGCTCGTCGATGCCATGTTCCACGGCCAGAATGCCGGCCTTGCCGATCGTCCGGGGCGAGCTTTTCTCCTGCCAGGTTACATGCGATGCCATGCGCGTGTCGACCGAACCGACGATCAGCGCTGAAACCTGCGTGCCCTGCGGCTCCAGTTCGGCACGAATGCAGTCCGAGGCCGCGCGCGAAGCAAATTTCGACGGACTATATCCGCCCATATTGGGAACCGCGATAATCGCACCGGCGGACAAGACGTTGACGATCGCGCCGCCGCCATTGGCTTTCAATATCGGTGCAAAGGCCCGGCACATGGCGACAACGCCAATATAATTGGTCTCGATCTCCTGCCGCATCGCGGTCATGTCGTCCGCCCCCATCAGGGTGACATTGTTGAAGGCGCCAGCATTGTTGACCAGCAAATCGAGGTCGGTGCATTGCTCGGCGGCTTTTGCAATCTGATCGGCGTTGGTTACGTCGAGCTCGATCGCAACCAGCCGGTCCGGCGCCGTCTGCGCCAATTCTTCGGCATCGGCCAATTTGCGAGCCGCAATATAGACCCGCTTCGCTCCGGCATCGAGCAGCTCTTCGACAAAGCCTTTGCCAATACCGCGATTGCCGCCGGTAACCAGCGCCGTACATCCTTCAATCTTCATTCAATTTCTCCTTTTTGGGTTGCCGGGCCGTCTCCGCGGAGCCAGTCGCCGTATAAAATATCGTCGGGTTTCTTGGCCCCTCTGGTCAGCTTGGACGGGTCGGGGGCGATCCCGCCACGCCCCCAGCTTTCGAGCAGCGGCATTTCGTGGTTCCAGTCCCATGCCAGGCGGCGATGGGCAATTTTCCATGCGCCGTCGCGCCGTTCGAACCGGTCGATCACCCGGGCCATGGTCAGGCTGTCAAAAGGGTCGTCGATCTGGTCGCGGCGCGAAAAGGTCAGAAAATAGCATTCTGTGTAGGCTTTCTCGCCGTCCAGCTCGATATTGATATTGGTGACAATATGGGACATCCGCGGCGCAGTTGGCAGAACCTTGCTGATCAACGCCACATATTCGCTCGCCGGTCCGTGAAATGTCCCGCCGTGATCTTCTATAGCGTCGTCGTGATAGGCCGCGGCAATCAGGTCTATATCGGCCCGGTCGGCTCCACGCGCATAGTTGATCAATATGTCATATATTTCCTCGCGGTCGAACAATTCTTCTACGGATTTTGGTCGTGCCATTCTCTTGTCTCTCCTTCATTCTGTTGAAATATTTTTCAGGCGATCGAAAAAATCGCCGAACGCCGCCTCTGCGCCGGAATGTTCCCGGCCATTTCCTATTGCTGACAGTTGCTCGACATTTTCGCCGAACCAGTCCGCTGTGGCATCGGGAGCGCCACCACCGGTGCTCTCGGTGGCTGCGGCACGGCAGAAATAGTCGCCGCCCGCTATCCAGATTTCGCCGGTCCGCTGGCATTCCGGCCGGCTGAGCCAGACGGCGGCGGCTGCCGCCTTGTCAGGATGGAGCACGTCATTCAGCTCCTCGCCCTGGCCGGCGGTCATATTGGTTGCGGCATAAGGCGCCAATATGTTCACCCGCACAGAAGTCCGGGCCAGCTCGTCGGCGAGCGTCCGCGCATAAGCGATCAACGCCCCCTTGGATGCGGCATAGGAAGCACGCCCTCGCACGCCATAGAGTCCCGCGGAAGATGCGATGAACACAATGCGACCGGCAGGCGAGGCGATCAGATGAGGCAAGGCGGCGTCGACCAGCGCGGTATTGGCGTGGAAATTTATCTCCATCACGGCTCTGATATCGGCATCGGTCAGCGCTCCGACTTTCGCCGCAGGCCCGGTGATCCCGGCATTGAGGACCAATATATCCAGTCCGCCCCATGTCTCGACCGCATGACCGATGATTGCATCGGCTGCGCCATTGCCGTCGACGGCATGGTTGTCATGGCTCGCCGTGAAACCCCTTGCGGTCAGGCTGTCGGCTATCTGTTTGGCCGAGCTTGGCTGGCCATCATGGCTGCGATTGTTGACCATCACCGCGCTGCCATCCGCAGCCAGCCCGCGGGCGAATGCCGCGCCCAGACCTTTTCCGGCACCTGTTACCAAGGCAGTTCGCTGTTTCGTCATAATCCCTCTCCGGCTTTTCTATCGACTAGCCGAGAAGGTATGGTAATGAAAGTTTATATTTCGGGGTGGGCCAGTTTTCAGGAAGCCGTCCGCGACACCGGGACAGGCTCTGAATCATTCTCCGACATTGGACGGCGGTCGATAATCCGGTAGCTGACGTCCTGGAAAGAGATATGTTCCTTGCATTCCGAACAGACGACTTGCGGATCCAGATCGTGGCCACATTCCTCGTGGGTCAAAAGCAGCGGAGGCCCTTCGGGCGCGACGAAATATTTGTCCCCCCATTGCATCAGCATGAGCAGCGCGTGATAATAATCCACACCCTTGCGGCGCAGCCGATATTCGTAGCGCGGAGGATTGCTGTTATACTGGCTCTGTCTGATCATCCCCATATCGGTGAGCCACGTCAGACGCTCCGACAATATGTTGGTTGCGATCGCGGTGTCGGCGCGGATATCATCAAATCGGTTCACCCCGGTATAGATGGATCGCATGATCAGGCTGCCCCAACGGTCGCCCATGATCTGCGCCGCCTGATCCATGAGCGATGTCGTATCGCCCGTACTCTCCCGGGTTTTCCGGCGACGGCTGTATAGCGGTTTCATCCAGCCCAGCCCCGGGCCTTCGCTCCACGCGACCCGGGTCGGATCAATCTCTTCGCTGCAATGCCCGCAGGCCGGAACCGGGTCGAACATTTTGCCGCAGGTCTTGTGGATCAATTCCACATTGATCTTGTCCTTGACCTGCCATTTTTTTTCCCAGCGGAGGAGCATCAGCGCGGTCCAGTAGAGGTCCTGACCTTTCGTGGTCATCAGATATTCGTAGCGCGGCGGACTATCGCAATAGAGCTTCTTTTCCATCAAACCGCCCGTCACGAGTCGCCCCAGGCGATCGGAAAGCAGGGCTTTCAACAATCCTGTGCGGCGGCGAAATTCGTCAAATCTTTTGCCGCCCAGCCAACTGGCTTCCAAAATCAGAAGAATAGGTACGTCGCCAACCACCTCGAGCGCGCGCCATATTGAACAGGACCGAATGAGTTTCTTTTCCATACTTTATTATAGGCGCACCTTTAGTCATTTGTCCATTCGGGCTTGCGCGCCAGCTTGGCCACTTGAAGTCTCGCGTCGGTAGTCCGGCCTAGATTTTGTGGGAGCGCACGCTGTTTGCCGCGACAAAGAATAATATCGCACCGACGACATAGCCAAAGGGGGCAACAATCGCGATCGCGTAACGGATACCCGACTCGAACGGGAAGAAATTGTCGCCGATCACCGCCGTCAATGTCGGTCCTGCACCCAGTCCGATGATGTTGATCACGAACACATAGGCTGCAGAAATAGTCGCCCGCATCCGGTTCGGGGCGAGCTGCTGGATAACCGATGGCGCAGCGCCGACAGCTACTGCCGCTGCGGTAAAGAATATCACGAACGCGACCGACATGAGAATGGTGTTTTCGAGCAGCGGGAATGCCACCGCCCCGAATATTCCGACCACCGTTGCCCACGCACAGAATTTCAGCCGCGATTCGGGTGAGCCGCCGCCAAGCCTGTCCATAAGCGCGCCGCCGCCGACCATCCCGAGCAGGCCGCCAACAATCAACAGCGATCCCGAAAGCCAGCCTGCATTCGCCAATTCCATGCCGAACGAACGGACCATCATGACCGGCAGCCATGAAATGGACCCGAGAACGGAGAGATTGACCATGCCGACCGCAAGAAAAATGCTCCAGAAATAGACCTTATTGTCTTTCAGGTGACGGGTAACGGCGGACATCGGCACCTGGCCGGTGAGATGCTCTTCCCCCTTGGTGATCCGTCGCACCGGCTCTGGCAGCAGCACGAAAGCGAGGGCGATAAGCAGGCCGGGCAGGCCAGCGACAAGAAATGCGACTTGCCACCCCTTGATGACGCCGAGCAACGGAACCGTAACCGTCTCCGCGTTGGCGACGGCGGCGATGACCACTGCGCCGATCATGAACGCCATGCCGGCCCCGATTGCGGAGCCCAGACCGTAGACACCCATGGCGAGGCCGAGCCGGCTCTTCGGGAAGCTGTCCGAGATTATAGAATAGGCGGCCGGTGACAGCACGGCCTCGCCCACACCGACGCCCATGCGGGCGAGGAAAAATTGGGAGAAATTTGTGACGGTGGCGCACAGGGCGGTCATCCCGCTCCATATGGTAATGCCAATAGCGACGACCCGCATTCTCGGTGCGCGGTCAATCCAGCGGCCAATCGGGATGCCTGCGATCGTATAGAAAAGCGCGAAGGCGAGTCCCTGCAAGAGGCTGATCTGGGTGTCCGTCAGCAGCAGGTCTTTCTTGATCGGTTCGACCAGAAGACCGATCAGCATCCGGTCTATGAACGAGAAAATATAGGCGATGAAAAGCATCGCCACGATGCCCCAGGACAGAGCCGCGCCGGGATAGGGAGGTTCACCCTCACCTATCCCGGCGGCACTCGCTTCTATCGCTGCAGTAGGAGCGAGCTGCTCTGTTTCACTCACGCTGACGGATCAAAATCGGCAGTCAGGCCCAATGCCTCGATCAGCTCGGCGCGATCATAATATTCCCGCCAAACGCTGACCTTGTCGCCTTCGACTTCCAGAATGCCAACGACCGGCACCTTGCCCTTGTGGCCTTTATAGATGAACTCGTCGGTCCGCTCGATCACGACCACATCGCCGATGCGACCGATATTGTGGATATGCAGAGTGATTTCCTCAATGCCTTCTCCAAGGCCGATGATCCGCTCGCGGATCGGCTCGCGGCCGACGATCGGATCAAGCATCATCGAGTGAAGCACGCCATCTTCGGTGAACAGATCGCCGACCTTGCTCCATTGCTTTTCGTTCCATGCGGTAATCATTTCCTGGACGACGGCGATTTTGGGGTCCTGTTGCATGGCGGCCTGATCCTTGTTCATATCATGGTGGGAATCTTCGGAGGTGGCGCCTTCTGGCGCCGTGTCTGCAGCGCTGGCCGGCGACACGGCAAGAGGTGACAATCCCATCAAAACGGGCAAAAATATCTTGCGAAACTTCATAAAATCCTCCAGTAGGTATTGTTATAAAAGTGAGGCCTGCGATATTCGAATGATCGAGTCAAGGAAATAGTCAGACGAATCGCTGTTGCGCAATCAGGGCGCGAGAGACGCCGAAAATGTAAATGTGATAAACGGGAATGATGATGAAAGTAGACAAGCTGCCTCCGATTAAATCGACCTTGCAACCCAGCAACCACCCCTATCTCAATGGAGCGTGGACGCCGCTGATGGAGGAAGTCGATGCAACCGATCTGGAGGTTATCGAGGGCGCCATTCCCGACGACATTGACGGCATCTATCTGCGCAATACCGAAAACCAGATCCACCAGCCCCTGGGTCGCCATCATCCGTTTGACGGCGACGGGATGATCCACCAGATCAGCTTCCAGAACGGCAAGGCCAATTACCGCAACCGGTTCGTCAAGACACGCTGTTTCGACGCCGAGCAGTCAGCGGAACAGTCACTCTGGGGCGGCCTGATGGATGGCCCGGGCACTTCACTGAGGCCGGGGTTCGGCGCGCACGGATCGTTGAAGGACAGTTCCAGCACCGATATCGTGGTTCATGCCGGCAAGGCCATTTCGACTTTCTACCAGTGCGGCGAAGGCTATGTGCTCAATCCCGAGACACTGGAGCCGGAAGGGCTGGCCCCCTGGGTCCCGATCGACGGCATTTCCGCGCACCCTCGCGTCGATGAAAATACCGGCGAGATGATGTTTTTCAACTATTCGAAATTTGCGCCCTATATGCATTATGGCGTGGTCGACAAGGATCACAAGCTGGTACATTATGTGCCGATCGAACTGCCCGGTCCGCGCTTGCCCCATGATATGACGTTCAGCGAGAACTGGTCGATTTTGAATGATTTGCCCGTCTTCTGGGATGAAGAACTGCTCAAGCGCAACATTCATGCGGTGCGCTTTCACGATGATATGCCTTCGCGCTTTGCGCTGATCCCGCGTCATGGCGATCCATCCGAAATACGCTGGTTCGAGGCGGCACCAACCTATGTGCTGCACTGGCTCAATGCCTATGAAGAGGGCGATGAAGTCATCATGGACGGCTATTTTCAGGAAGATCCTTCCCCGCCGCCGATTGCCGAAGCGGGTGAGCACGGGCATCTGATGGCCTATCTCGACGAGCATAGTTTCAAATCGCGGCTCCATCGCTGGCGCTTCAACCTGAAGGACGGCACTACCACGGAAGAACAGCTGGATGACCGGATTGTCGAATTCGGCATGATCAACCAGCAATATTCGGGTCGCAAATATCGTTATGTCTATTCGACCTTCGCCAAGCCCGGATGGTTTCTATTCTGCGGGTTCATCAAACATGATCTGGAGACCGGCGAAAGCGAAACGGTCACTCTGGACGACGGGCGTTATGCTTCGGAAGCGCCCTTTGCTCCGCGGGTCAATTCGCAGTCGGAGGATGACGGCTATCTGGTGAGTTTCATTATGGACGAGAATAGCGGCACGTCTGAATGTATTCTGATCGATGCAAAAAATTTCGAGGCCGGCCCGGTGTGCCGGATAAAATTGCCGCACAAGATCTGCAGTGGAACCCACTCAACCTGGGTGTCGCGCGACAAGCTCTAGGCCCGGAACCCGTTAACTGCGCATAGCGTAATCAACGGGTCCCCGGCATCTTCTTCAGTCCAGCTTTGCAATCACGATGTCGCGCAATTCATCGCGCATGACCTTGTTCATCGCGTTGCGGGGCAACTGGTCTACGGTCACCAGCATCTCCGGGTGCTTGAAGATCGCGATTTGCTGCTCGCTCAGCCAGGCGGTCAAATCTGACAGGCTGATTTCCTCGCCTTCATTGGGGGCCACAGCCACTGCGACCCGCTCCCCCAGCTTGTCATCGGCGATCCCGACCGTCGCCGCTTCGCGTATCTTCGGGTGCCCGACAATCAGATCATCCAGCTCTGCGGGGGAGATATTGACCCCGCCGCGAACGATGATTTCCTTGGAGCGGCCGACGAACCGGTAATAGCGCGACAGAGCGCCCTCTCCCGCGATTTCGAAAAGATCGCCGGTGGCAAAATAGCCGTCCTCGTCAAAGGCAGATTGGTTGAGTTCGGGTGAACGCCAGTATCCGCTGAATATCGTGCCCCCGGCAAGGCGCATCTCGCCGACCAGACCCGCCTCGGTGATTTCCGCGCCCGTCGCCGGGTCGACCAACCGTGTCTGCATGACTTCCGCCACCCGTCCCGGCCATTCAACGCCCTTCGCGCCGAGACGCGGAAAAAATCGCGCGCGCTCGCTGGGATCCGGGACAAAGGCTGGACTGGAAAAGAGCGACGAGCCCTCGTTCGATCCGAATATATTGGTGATCTCGATATCGTGAACATTCTTCCACGTTTCGATCAGCCAGGGCGACAAAGGCGCGGAGCCCGACCCGACCGCGCGGAGCGACCCGATATCGAATGTCTCCAGCAGCGCGGGATTCTTGAGCAAGGCACCGAGAACGGCGGGTGGCGCGATCGTGTAGCTGACTTTCTCGGCCGCGATCTGGTTGAGAAAAATAGCGATATCGAAAGGATGATGCAGAACCAGCTTGGTTTGCAACTGCAGCCACGGCAGCACCAGGCCACCGATCGAGCCGATATTGACCAGCGGGAACGGGTTGAGCAGCACGTCGCTCTCGACCATCCCGGCAGCATCGACGATCACGTCGGCGTTGAGCACCCAGTGGCAATGGTTGCGGGGCACGCCTTTGGGCCGTGACTCGGTTCCGGAGGTCCAGCAGATGGTCAGGATTTCGGCGGCGTCGACTGGGTTGTTCTCGCGATAATGCCCGACGGCTGCAATGTCGGCCGAGGCCAGATCAAGCGCGCTTTCGCCGGTTCCGTTCAGGATCACCAGCTGGACGTCGGCAAGTTCATCAGTGAGGCTATGACCCAGGCTGTCATGATCAAAGCCACCGAATTGCGGAATGGTTACAAAGGCTGCCGGCTCGATCTTTTCAATGATATAGCGTATTTCATGCTCGCGATATTGCATCACCACCGGACTGATGATGAGGCCGATCCGGGCGGCGGCGAGAAATATTATCACCGCATCCACCGTGTTCGGCAATTGCACGACCAGCCGGTCATCCTTTTCCAGACCCCGCGCGAGCAACGCCGCTGCGGTCCGGTCGACTTCGGTTCCCAGATCAGCCCAGCTGAGCGAACGAGGCATGACGCCGTCCAGTGATTCGCGATTGAGGGGGTCGACCAAAGCCATGCTCGCCGGATGGGAGGAAATTGCATCCTGCAACATGTCGTCAACCGTTCGGGTGCCCCACCAGCCCTTGGCGCGATAATCTTCGGTTTGGCTGTCTGGCGTCAAAAACATCGCGACCTTCTCCCATCTCAAAATTGGTTTCACTGTCCAATTGACGGTGACCGTATTAGCTTGCATAAAGATACCAACAGATAAGTGCAACATTTCCGGGAACAGAATAGATGAAAACAGGCAAAGCGATCCAGGTCATCCAGTGGGCGAGCGGATCGATGGGCCGCACGGCAATGCGAATGGTGATGGATCATCCTGACATGGAACTGGTCGGAGCGTTGGTTTACTCTGCCAGAAAACGGGGTCTCGACGTCGGCGATATTGCAAGGCGCGCGCCCACCGGTGTCCTTGCCACCGACGATGTAGACGCGATTATCGATAGCAATGCAGATGTCGTGATCCACATGCCGCGGATCACTTTGCCTTATGAAGCGCTGGTTCCCGATGTCATCCGCCTGCTGGAATCCGGCAAGAATGTTATTTCCACCGCAGGCTTCCACTGGCCGGACGCGCATGGCGAAAGCTATGCTGGCCCGCTCCGCGCTGCCGCGATCAAAGGCAATGCAACGCTCGCGGGCGTAGGGGTAAACCCCGGCATGGTGGCGGAGCGGCTGGTGATGACCGCCAGCGCCATGTCGGTGGATATGGACAGGGTCGAGATTTTTGAAACGGTCGACGCGTCGGCAATGACAAGCCCGGAATTTGTCTTCGGCCTGATGGGCCTGGGTTCCGATCCCGCGGAGAAGGATATCCGCCAGGGTCCGCTCAGCGGGCTCTATGGCGTATTATTTTCCGAAGTCCTGTATTTCTGCGCCAATCATCTGGGCAGCAGAATATCGGCAATCGAGCCGGACCATCAACTGACGATCGCGCCGCACGATATCGAGGTTGCGGCCGGGACCATTGCCAAGGGCACGGTTGCCGCCACCGAGTGGCGCTGGACCGCACGTCTCGAAAACGGCACGGACCTGTTGTTGTCGATCATCTGGACGGCGGATCCCAGTCTGCACGACAGCGAGCGACAAGGACACTGGATCATGAATATCAAGGGCCGCCCAGACATCAGGATGACGCTCGATATTTCCGAATCCGATCCTTCGAAGCCCCCGTCGCGCGCGCTTACAGATGCAGTCTGCGCGGTTGCCATCAATGCCATTCCCGAAGTCATCGCTGCGCCGGCCGGTCTGTTCGCGTTCCAGCCGCCTTCGATTTCCCTGCAACGACAGAAAGTTTGATCATGGATATATTCATCGGCGACTGTGTCCGCTCGGTACGCGGCAAAGCGCGACCGGACGGCGGCCTTGCGGAGCAGACGCCTTATGGTCTGGTCGGTGCGCTGATCGATGCGGTCGAACAACGCGGAGCAATCGAGCGGTCCGATGTCGACCGGCTCACGCTGGGCTGTGTCGGCCAGGTCGGCGCGCAGGGCGGCCATATCGCGCTCACCACGAAAATAGCGTCCAGACTGCCCGAAACGAGCAGCGCCCATACGATCAACAATTTCTGCGCATCCGGTCTCACCGCTATCGGCCAGGCGGTTGCCGCGGTGTCAGCCGGCCAGAGCGAGCTCGCATTGGCGGGCGGCGTGGAAATGCTGTCGCAAGTGCCCTTCATGGCGGATCGGGCGGACTATTACAGCGACCAGAGCTTTGAACCGGCGGATCGCTATATTCCGGTCGCGCTTGCGGCAGATTTGCTGGCGATGGAACAGGATGTTACCCGCGAGGAAATGGATAGCCTGAGCTATCTGTCGCAGTCGCGCGCGGCCAATGCGGAAAATGACGCGGCCTTGCTGGCCTCCCGCATCACGATCGGCAATCTCGACCATGATGAAGCCGTCCGGGTGACTAGCCCGGAAAAACTGGCTGCCATGCCACCGGCTTTTGGCGGATTGGCGGAACAATATGCACATGCGCTAAGCGGCCAGACGCTGGATCCCCGGATGTCGGTCGCCAACGCTCCGCCGATGACGGATGGGGCGGGTCTCGCCGCTATCGGCGGCGCAAAGTCATTTCTCTCCCCGCGTGCCCGGGTCGTTGCATTTGCAGAAACAGGGGCTGATGCACGGCAATCTTTGACCGCTGGGTTTGCCGCCATGGACAAAGTGCTGGCGCAAGCCGGACTGTCCCTCGACCAGATCGACCGGATCGAATTCATGGAGGCTTTCGCCGTCCCTTACGCCTTGTTCCGCCGCAACTATCAACCGGACATGGACAGGGTGAACGTCAGCGGTGGCCATATTGCCAAGGGCCACCCGATGGGCGCGACTGGCGCGATATTATTATCCACTTTGCTCGACGCCCTGGATGCAGCAGATGGCAAATATGGACTGGTTGTAGCCTCCGGCGCACAAGGTGTTGGCGCAGCGATCATTGTGGAGAGACTGTCATGACGAACCCCTTGCTTTCCCGTCTGCGTCTGCCGGTGGTTGTCGCTCCGATGTTTCTGGTATCAGGCCCGGAAATGGTCATCTCCGCAGCGCGATCCGGACTGGTCGGGGCCTTCCCCACACCCAATTGCCGCACTGCGCAGCAGCTCGACGAGTGGATGACGCAGATCGTGGCGGAGACGAGGGACAGTGACGGCCTGTGGGCGGCGAACCTCGTTACCCATAGCACCAATGACCGCCTGGCAGATGACCTTGCGCTGGTGGCCAAGCACAAGCCGCCGATCGTGATCACCGCCCTGGGCAGTCCGGCACCCGCCATTTCGGTGGTACATGACTATGGCGGGATCGTCCTGGCAGATATCGTGACGATCGCTCTGGGAAGGAAAGCCGCCGCCGCAGGCGCGGATGGCCTGGTGGCGGTATCGTCCGGCGCCGGGGGCCATACAGGGCAATTGTCACCCTTTGCCTTTGTCTCCGCGATCCGGGAATTTTTCGATGGCATTGTCTGCGTGGGCGGCGGAATATCCGACGGAGCGGGCGTCGCCGGCGCGGTCGCGGCCGGAGCCGACCTGGTCTATATGGGCACGCGCTTTCTCGCCGCAGAAGAGAGCATGGCGGC
The DNA here is from genome assembly GCF_013371215.1 of Parasphingorhabdus flavimaris. Classification (GTDB taxonomy): domain Bacteria; phylum Pseudomonadota; class Alphaproteobacteria; order Sphingomonadales; family Sphingomonadaceae; genus Parasphingorhabdus; species Parasphingorhabdus flavimaris. The sequence continues at coordinate 144,890 of NZ_JABWMH010000003.1, read as the reverse complement.
TGATGACTACAAGGACATGGTGGTCAGCAGCGACGCCACCGATCTGATCGTCAGCGCCGGCGTGACCGGCACACCGGCGTCCTGGCTCATTCCGTCCCTGCTTGCCAATGGCTATGATCTGGATGACCTGACCAAGCCCGCTACCCGCAACTATGGTGGCGACGATGTCGGTACCCGCTGGAAGGACCTGTGGGCCGCGGGACAGGGTATCCAGGCCGTCAAGGGCCGGGAACCCGTCGCGGCAATAGGCGATCAGCTGGACGCCGAATTTCGCGCCGCCAAAGCGCGGCTGGCCGCTATCGGGGGATAGCGATCAGCTGCTTTTGGGCGGCATCGGCACGAAGCCGGACGTACGCCGCACATAATCGGCATAACCTTCTCTTGTCTTGTGCAGCCGGTTTTCTACCGTCGGCGCGCCGGACCATTTTATCAACGTCCAGGTCAGCAGAGCGGGGCCGAAGAAGGACCATATTCCGGCAGGCGTTTCGGCTGCGATCAGGAACAAGCCCCACCAGACACAGGCGTCGCCGAAATAATTGGGGTGGCGGGTGTAGCGCCACAGACCATATTGCATGACCTTTCCGGCATTGTCCGGGTTCTTCTTGAATTTCGTCAGCTGCCAGTCGCTGACCGTTTCGAAAATAATCCCGATGACGGCGAGCGCAGCGCCGACCATGGCGAGCATACCGAGCGCGACTGGTGGTCCGGCTTGCCCGAGCTGGACCGGCAGGCAGACGATGAACAGCATTGGTGCCTGCGGGGCGATGACGAGCCGAGCGGTTGCGTGGCCAAAGCCCCAGCCCTTGTTCGCCTTGGCCTTGCCGACCATGGCTTCGTAGCGACGGTCCGGCCCATGATCGCGCCAGCGCCACAACATATAGCCGCCGAGCCGGATGCCCCAGACAGCGCACAGGCCGAGCAACAGATATTTGCGATCGTCCGACGCGCTCCCAAGAAAGAAGCTGCTGATCGCCAGCGCCACCATTCCCAGTGCCCAGACGCTGTCTATCGGCGTGACGTCGCGGGTTTTCTGGAAAACCAGCCACAGGACAAAAAACAGCGTAAGCAGGATTGCGGCGTTCATCGCCAACATAGTAACCAGATTCATGATGATTCCTTATTTGCTCGGGTCGACGCAAAATATCGATGCGGGCGGTGTGTCGGCGTAGAGCTGCTCGACAATGTCTCCGCGGTTTTCGATCACTGCGCGCCGGTTGATACTGCCCTTGTCGGACACTTCCTGGGCCGAGGGATCAGGCGCTGTCGCGAGCAGGGCAAAGCGCTGGATGGTCGCCGACTTGCCGCTGCGATTGGCGTTGAAGGCCTTCAGTTTTTCGGCAATCCGCGGTCCGGCGTCGGCATCTGCCTTGGGGCCGGGCCAGGCCATCATCGTCAGATAGGGCCGGTTGGCGTCGCACAGGACCAGATCCATGATGTCGGGAGAAAGCGCCTTCAGCAAGCTGTCACGCAATTCCCCGCCATAGACCCACGTGCCGTTGGACAATTTGAATTCTTCCGCCAGACGACCGGCAAAGGCGAGACCTTCCTCGAGATTGTCGGGGTTGATCAGTCGCGCCAGATCGCCGGTCTTGTAAAAGCCCTGCTCGTCAAAAACCGCTGCATTTTTCTCCGGCTCGTTGAGATAGCCATTCATCAGATTGCGGCCGTGCAAACGGACTTCATAGCGGCCATCTGTCGGCACCAGCTTTACCGTCACGTCGGGGCACGGCAGGCCGATACCCACTGTCTGAGTCGGGAAATGGATAGTCAGGCAACCGGAGACGGTCTCGGTCATGCCATAGCCGGTGGTCATATGAATCCGGTGACCGGTCTCCGCGACCGCCATTTCCTGTAGCCGGTCGTAGACATTTTGCGGCAGACCCGCTCCGCCATAGAGCATTAGCCGCATTTTCCTGAAGAAGCTCGCGCGTAGCTCGGGATCGTCTTCCATCGCCGCGACCAGCATCGCGTAACCCGATGGCACATTGTTGAAATAGCAGACGGAGATTTCGCGCAAATTGCGGATCGATGTGTCGAACAGTCCCGGCGCGGGTTTCCCCGCATCGATATAGAGCGTGCCGCCTTCGACCAGGCAGGAGCGCAGCACCGAGGCGCCGGCCGCGTGGTGCCAGGGCAACCAGTCCAGCATGACATCATCCCACCCTGCCGCCTTGCCGATCGCGGCAATTGTCTGGGCGGTATTGGCGGCCAGGGCCGTCATGCTGAGCTGGACCACTTTGGGCAGGCCGGTGGAACCCGATGTCATCATATAGCTGGCGACATCGTCCGGATCGATCCGGTTGATCGATTCCTGCACCGCGTTGGTTGCGGCAATGTCGTAAATATCGTGAACAGCCGTGGCTGGCCGCGAAAACAGCTCCGGCTTGTCGGTCAATATCGCAACGTCATCCGCCAGGACCGTCTCTACCGCTTTGACAAATGGCGCCGTCGCCGGTGCGAAAACACATGCAGGATTGGTCATCCTTGCGACATGCGACAGCCGCGCATAGTCGGTTGCCAGAGCAAAGGCCGGGCTCACCGGCGTATGGATGACCCGGGCTGCATAGCATGCGAATTTGACGATGGCCGAATCTATCGAATTTTCCGCCAGTACCAGAACGGCGCGTCCCGCAGGCACATTTTCGATCAGCCAGTTGGCGAGCGAAGCGATCCGCTGGCCGAGCGTGATATAATTGACGACTTCCCAATCATCCTCCCCGTCGCGCTGCGCGAGAGCGATTGTGCCGGCATTATTTTCCACACTCTGGAAAACGGCGCGCGCGACATTGGTCTCGCGCTCAGGCATCGGGATGTTTGATTTGAAGATTATGGTGCCGTCGTCCTGCCGGTCCACATCCAAATCAACGGGCATGAATTCGGCGTCGCGAAACGGCGCGGTTCGGAAATCGGTCATGATTTTTTTGCCTACCGGGCTGGCCGGGCGATGAGCTCTTTGACCTGTTCAGGATAGGGATTGCCCGCTTTCATGTGACTCATGACACCCGAGTCCACATAATCGCGCCAGCCGCTGATCTTGTCTCCGGAATATTCGATGACGCCGGCATAAGGCGCCGCGACGGCGACACCGTCTTTGGTGACATATTCGTCGACGCCTTCGACAAACAGGCGATCGGCGGTTTCGGCTGTCTCGAAAATGCGCCATTTGACTTCGCCGATCGCGCCGCCAAAACGTTCGAGAAAGGCGCGGGCTTCGTCCTTGCCCCTGACCGGCGGTGCGATCGCGGCGGCATAATGCCAGACGATATCATCGCTCATCGCGTCGATCACCGCGTCGATATCCTTGTTTTTCCAGAATTCGATTACGGTCTTGAACTGTTCAAATCGGGTCGACATGTCACTCTCTCCAGATATTTTGATTTTTTTTGAGCAGGCGGCGAGGGCCGCGCCCGCTGTCATGATGATAAGCTCGCGTCTGCCGATCATGCGGCTTCGCGCTCTACGATAAAGCTGACGGTGGTGGTCGTGGAGCCGCCGATATTCAGCGTCTGCGCGCGACGCGCACCTTCGACCTGACAATCGCCGGCCTTTTCGGTGACCTGGTTGGCGGCGTCGAGAACCATGCGCACCCCGGTCGCGCCAACCGGATGGCCCAGACCGATGAGGCCGCCGGACGGGTTGACCGGAATCCGGCCGCCCATTTCGATGCTGCCGTCCTCGATCGCCTTCCATGACTCGCCGGCTTCGGTGATTCCGAGATGATCGATCGCCATATATTCGGTGGTCGCAAAACAATCGTGCGTTTCGACCATGTCGATGGCGTCGATGCCGTCTATCCCGGCGCGGGCGCGGGCGTCGTCCACCGCCCGTTTGACCTGCGGAAAAACATACGGCCCGTCGGCGCTGTTGCGGATTTTCTGCTTGTAGGAAATCGGTGCGGAACGGTGGCCCCAGCCAGAAATGCGCGGGAGGCTTTCCAGGGTTACGCCGTGCTCGTCGGCATATTGCCGGGCCCGTTTTTCCGAAGCGAGAAACAGGACGGCAGCGCCATCGGTAACCTGCCCGCAATCCATCTTGCGGGTGCGGCCTTCGATGACCGGATTGGCTTCGTCATCGGCGGTGAAGCTTTTGTCGGTGAAGGCCCAGTCGCGTGTCTGGGCGTTGGGATTGCGCTTGGCGTTGCCGAAGTTGATCTCGGATATCCGCATCAGATGCTCATATTTCAGACCATAGCGTTCGTCATATTCCTCGGCCAGGTCCGAAAAGGATCGCGGCCAGACATATTCCGCATCCTGATATTCCTGTCCGCGCCACGCAGCAGCGCCCAGATGACCGGCAGCGACACGCCCGGGAACATTGCGCATCTGCTCGAGCCCGAGAACACAGGCCAGATCATAGCGACCGGCTTCGATCTCCGACATGGCAGCGAGGATGGCGACACTGCCGGACGCGCAGGCCGCTTCATGCCGCGCCGTCGGAAGGCCATCAAGCGCCGGATGCGCCTGCCCGAAAAATCCGCCGAGCAGCCCCTGTCCGGCAAACAGCTCCGCAACAAAATTGCCGACGTGACCTGTTTCAATATCTTCTGCATCAAGCTCGGCTTGCGCGAGACCCTTGTGAAGCGTGTCAGCAAAGACCGAGGCGATATCCTCGCCCTGACGTTCCCAATTCCGGGCAAAGTCCGTCTGGCAGCCACCCAAGATATAAACCATGTCATTCTCCTCGTTAGAGGGTATTGTTATACAAGTTACAGGATATTGCAATAGACGTTCATCGGCTTTGACCGCTGAAGAGCAATTAATCTTCGCTTTGGTAAGATGATATTTTATCGACGCGTGGGGCTATGGGCTACCCGAGGAAAGGTTCGCTTCTCCCGGCGAACTGCCTGAAAGCAGCCTGTCGGCAAAGGGCTCGGCTTCAGCCATCGAATATAGTAGCGCAGATCACCGCAAGCGGACTTCATCTTCGATGTCCGATAATATCTTTCCGTCAGCCAGTTTTGCAAAATCCATGGGATTGCGATTTTTGATTATTTTCGCAAATTCCGCTTTGCCCTTCTCGGACAAAAGGCTGCCCAGACTGAGAGTGAAGATGCGGGTTGATAAGATAGAATTGTCAACATCGGGGCGCGTAATCAACTCGACCTGGCCGGTTATATATAAATGGGCCAATCCATAGGCTGACGACTGCAGCACGGTGTGGGCAATTTCGAGGTCGGTTTCCGCCAGAAGTCCATTCTCGATGCAATCCTGCAGCAAATCGGTGATGCGCTTGATGGAGCGGCTGCGCTCTTCGAGATAGGTCGAGGATGCCAATATTTCGTTGGTTTCGAGATTCTTGATCAGCAGGAAATAGCCGGACCGCGTTATTGAAAAGAGCGTATAGGCTTCCAGAATGGCCAGAATGTCGGCCAATGGCGTGCCGCCGGTCGTCTTGATGGCATGCTCCCGCAATTCTCTTTGCAGCTGGTAGCCTCGAACTGCGGTTTCGACCAACAGGGCGTCCTTATTTTCGAAATGCCGGTAAATGGCGGGCTGGGATGTGCCTACCAGCTTCGCAACTTCCTTGAGCTGGAAGGCCAGACTTCGCTTTTCCTCGATCAATCTGGCCACCGAATCGATGATGGCATTGCGCAAGTCGCCATGGTGGTAACGCATTTTTTTCAGGGGTTTATCGGGTTTCTGGGGATGGCGTTCCATGGTGAAGCTCTATCTACGAAGGCCCAAAAAACGGTGAGCGATTGTCAGGACTTGACATCCTAATGTTAATCGAGATAACAATCCAATGTTAATTAAATTAACATAGCTTCAATAGGATCATTTGTTTCCTTCGGGCACATTTGATCGGAATAGGGGGAAGTCATGAAATTGGGATTGCTTTTGACCACAGGTGCGCTGGCGCTTGCCGCAACGAGCACCGAGGTGCGTGCGCAAGCGGCGAGCGGCGTCGCGGACGATTCGTCCAACACAATCGTGGTCACGGCGCGAAAGCGCGAAGAGCGCGCGATCGATGCTCCGTTGTCCGTGCAGGTCTTCTCGGCCGTCTCGCTGGAGCGCGACCGGGTCGACAATGTCGAGGATCTTGTCGGGCGGACTCCCAATCTGTCGCTCAGTTCCAACGTGCTTTCGCCGGGCAATGATTTCCTCAATATTGCGATCCGCGGGGTCGGCGCGCAAGGCGCCGGGGTGCCGGCGGTCGGAACCTTTGTCGATGGAGCCTTCGTGCCATCCCTGTCTTTCGACATCGGCTTCATGGATGTGGAGAGGGTGGAAGTCTTGCGCGGGCCCCAAGGCACCTTGTTCGGTCGCAATACGCAAGGCGGTGCCCTGAACATCGTGCTTCGCCGCCCGGATGAAGAGACGCGCGGACGTCTGGCGCTGACCTTCGACGAATTCGAATCGGCGCGCGCGCAGGCTGCGCTGTCTGGCCAGATATCGGACAATTTCTTTGGTTCGATTGCGGCGGATGTCTCCACCACCAACGGCTATCTTCGCAACAATGTGGTGGCCAATGCCGCGGGGGCCAACGGACAGGGCCGCACGGTATCGGCAAATGCCAGTGACAGATATTCCGGCCGTCTGGCCTTGCGCTACAATCCCGACAACGGTCTGGACATCAATCTGGCGATTGACGGATCTCGCAAAAGCGGCCTCGATGGCTATCCCGGCGTCCCGCGCGGCAGCGAAGACTATATCGTGCGCAGCGATTTTCAGATTGACGGAACGACCGAGAATATCGGTGGCGCGCTGACAATCGAGAATGATTTTGGAAATGTCGCGCTAACGCTGATCAGCGCTTTCCGCGACATTTCCACCGAGCTGCCATTTGATTTTGACGGTTCGCCGGAGCGCGGCCCCAATCTGCAGGATATCCAGAGCGAACAGACGCTCTTTTCGCAGGAAGTTCGCCTCGACGGCGGATTTGGAGACAGGCTGAGCTGGCTGGTCGGTGCCTATGCCTTTCGCGAAGACTCGCTGACCGACAGATCGGTCCAATTGCTGGACATTGATGCCTTTCCCGGAGGGTTGACGGTCGATGCCCAGCGTCAGGATTTGACGCGCGACGGCTTTGCGCTTTTCGCTGATCTGCAATGGCGGCCGGTCGACTGGCTCGAAATCGGAGGTGGCCTGCGCTATGCCCGCGAGTCCGTTGATTCCGATGTGGTTCTGGATTTTGCCCTGCCCGGCATCGTAGCGATCAGCGAAACGGGAAGCGGGTCGTTGACCGATTCCAATATTTCGCCGACCGTATCCATAAGAGCCAATCTTACCGACGATCTGGCGACCTATGCGCGCTATGCTCGCGGCTTTAAGGCGGGGGGATTCCCGCTCGCCCCGGCCAGCGCCACGACCAATATATCCTTCGGGCCCGAAACCTCGGACAATTACGAAATCGGTCTGAAAGGATCGTCTCTTGGCGGAATTCTGGACTTCAATTTTGCCCTGTTCCGCATCGACCTTTCCGATCAGCAGCTTTCGACCATCGTCTTTCTCAACGGTGATCCGAATCTGCCGGTGGCATCGGTCGGCAATGCCGGCAGCAGTCGATCGGAAGGCTTTGAACTTGATATGGCGATCCGGCCGTCGCCCTGGATCACCCTGGGCGGCAACGTTGGCTATACCGATGCAACATATCGCTCCTACCTCGATACCGTGGGGGCGGACCGGTCCGGGGAGCGTTTTCCTTTCGTGCCCGAATGGACCGCCGAACTATATGGCCGGGCGACCATTCCGATCGGCGATTTTGGTGACCTGACGCTGGGCGCCAATTTTCGCCACGTCGGCGATATTCTTTCGGGAAGCGGTGTGGATGTTGATCTGCAATTCCCGGTTCAATCCTACGAGGTGCTTGACCTGACGGCGTCGCTTGAACATGAAAATTTCCGGCTCGATCTGTTTGTTGACAATGTGACGGACGAATTCATCGAAACGCGGGTGTTCAACGCGTTCTTCTTTGCAGATCCGAGGCCATTCTCGATCACCCAACCGCCGCGCCGGTTCGGTTTTCGTATCGTCTATGATTTCCGGTGATAGCGGTGGAGCAGGATGAATGAACGCACCAGGACATAGAGAGGTCTCGCAGCAGGCTTCTGCCCTGCGGCGGGTCGGGGAGGAGCGCAGAGCGACGATCGACGGGGTTTCGCTGCGCTATTGGGAAGTGCGCCGGGGACCGCGCTATCTGATATTTCTGCATGGAAATTCCATGTGCAAAGAGGTGTTCTATCGCCAGTTTGACGCTTTCTCGGGCGGCGAATGGTCGCTTCTTGCGATAGACCTGCCGGGTCATGGCGGGTCTTCCGATGCGGCCGATCCGGCTAGCCAGTATACAATCCCCGGCTATGCCGATCTTGTGCTGCAATTGCTGGCGGAACTGGAGATTGCCAATCCCGTCATTCTGGGCTGGTCACTGGGTGGCAATATTGCCCTCGAATTGGCCAGCCGGGGGACGGCGATCGCCGGGATCATGCTGGTCGGCACACCGCCGGTCGGGCCGGGCACGCCTGATTTTGCCGCAGCCTTCCAGGCCCGGGCGCTCGAATCGCCGGCGATGGGGGCGGAGGCGACAGATCAGGAACTTGTTGACTTCGTGCAGGATGCCGTGGGGTCTCTCGATTCTGTCCCCGAATGTTTTGCGGCGGCGGCCATCCGCACCGATGGCCGTGCCCGGGAAACTATGGGAACGCACTGGGCCGAAGGAACAAGTGGCCATGACCAGTTATCCGTCATCGCCAACTGGCAGGGACCGATCGCCTGCGTGATGGGGCAGGATGATGCACTGGCCAGGGTCGACTTTGTCGAGAAGGCCGACTGGGGCAATCTCTGGAAGGATGAAGTCCAAGTGCTTCCCGGCAGCTCGCACGCGCCCTTCCTGCATGATCCGGGGCGGTTCAACCTGCTCCTGCGGGACTTTCTCGAATCTTCAGGCTGACCAGACGGCCTGAATTTTGCGAACAGCTCGAGTTAAAGGAACATTATAATGCCCCACCAGCCAGACGAGCTTGCTGTCGGTCGCTGCTTTTCATCAAGTTACAAGGATGCGCGCGCCCGCTTCATTGCGGCTTGCGACAAGGCTGGCGCCGAGGTGAAAAGCTATGTTCACCCCGACCAGTTTGGACCCGATCAGGAAGAGCTGGCCACGGATGTGGCGCGGTTCGGGCCGGAAGGGGCGAAGCGTCTCGGCATTTTCCTCTGCGGCACCCATGGGCTGGAAGCGGCAGCAGGTGCGGCAACCTTTCTCTACTGGCTGGAAAATGGCGGACCGGCGGAATTGCCGGACGATATCTCTGTGGTGCTGGTGCACGCGGTCAATCCTTACGGCTGGGCGCATTCTACCAGGGGCGACGAGAATAATGTCGATGTGAATCGCAATTGTTTCGATCACTCCCGCGGCCCAACCCACAATAAAAATTACCGTGCGCTGCATCCGTTGCTGACGCAATATGGCGCTTCGGAAAATGCGGTTGAGAAAGCGCTCGCCAATTTTCATGTCTATTGTGAGGAATGGGGCACTGCCCAGGGCTTCGAGGGCTTTGCGGCGGGCCAATATGAATTCCCGGATGGGCTGAGCTACGGCGGACAGGAAGCGAGCTGGTCGTACAAGAGCCTGCTGCGCCTATTGGATGATTTCCGGGGTGCGGCACAATCGGTCGTTGTCATCGACTGGCACACCGGCATCGGAGACTTTGGCGAACCCTTCATCATCGTGAACCCGGCTGGACAAAAGTCGACATTTGCGAGCGCGGAGGACTGCTGGGGCCCGTCCCATGTCAATCCCGATGATATTTACGGAGAAGGCGTTTCCATTTCGCACAGCGGTCTGGTCATTTCTGCTGCGGAAGAAGCGTTGCGCGACGGGAAGGACAAAAAAATCCTGGGGGCGGTCATCGAATGGGGGACTTTCGATATCGACACGATGTTCGGGGCGTTGCTGATCGATCGCTTTTTGCGAAGCGATGCCGGCCAGATCAACGATGCCGAGCGACGGACCCTGCAACGCCGGGCCATAGAGAGTTTCATTCCCGCCGATCCTGAGTGGCGCCGGTCGGTGCTTGCCCAGTCGACGGAGATATATCGCAGGACGATCCGCTATCTCGTGGACACGCCTTTATAGTGAGGTCTCATGGTGAGGCAAATTCAGGCGCAGGTTGAGGGGCCCGGAACCCTTCATCGAGCCGGCCAGGCGATCCGTAACCATGGCGTCACAAATCATCCGGGGCGAGAATGGTCGCGTGCTTGCGAAGGAATATGCAGAAGCAGGGACCGGTTGAATGCGGCGATCCCATTCTTATATCTGACAGACTAATCACAAGATGGTCAAAGGATATAAAATGGCAGGCGGTTGGGCACGCGATGGCGCGGTGCAGGATCAGATCGACGATACGATATCCGACGCGGTAAAGCGCGCGCGGGCGGATATGCCGTCGGGAGAAGCCGCCAGATATTGCGCGGAATGCGGCGAGGAGATTCCCGAGGCGCGCCGGCTCGCCCTGCCCGGCACGCGGACCTGTGTGGTCTGCCAGTCGGCTCGCGATGCGGACCGGAAGAGTGCCGGGATCAACCGGCGGGGCAGCAAGGACAGCCAGCTCCGCTAGGCCTGTCGTCGTCCCGCCGTCTCAGTCATAGCTCGTCTGGCGCATATCCGGGAGCGCCCGAAAACTCTCGGCCTGCGCCGCCGCCCAGAAACGGGCATAAGGCGTGGCGTCCGGCGTATCGACCAGCGCATTGGCCTTGAGGAACGGATAGATCTGGTCAATCGAACTGGATTTGACCGCATTCAGGCGTTCATGCAGATGGTGGGGACGGATTTGCGAGGGATTGTCGAGCCCCATCGAAACCACAATATCGCGCAGAGCGGCAGCGGTTTCCTTCTGAAACCGGTGCACGCGCTCGGCCTTGTCCTCGACGACCAGACCGCGCTGGCGCGAGACGCTCTGGGTCGCGATACCGGTCGGGCAATTGCCGGTATGGCATTGCAGGGACTGGACGCAGCCGAGCGAAAACATGAAGCCGCGGGCGGCGTTGGACCAGTCCGCGCCCAGCGCCGCGTTCATCGCGAGGCTGGCGCCGCTGATCACCTTGCCCGATGCGGCGAGCCGGACATCGCCGCGCAGACCGGCGCCGATCAGCGCGTTGTTGACCAGTATCAAGCCTTCGCGGAGCGGCATGCCGACGCGGTCGGACAGTTCCACCGGTGCGGCTCCGGTGCCGCCCTCGCCGCCGTCGACGACAATGAAATCAAGCCTGATGCCGGTTTGCAGCATCGCTTTCATCAGCGCAAAAATCTCGTGCGGCTGACCCACGCATAATTTTATCCCGACCGGCTTGCCGCCGGACAGGCGGCGCAGCTGCTCGACAAAATCGAGCAGTTCGAGCGGGGTGGTAAAGGCTGTGTGGGCGGCGGGTGAAATGCAGTCCTTGCCTTCCGGAACATCACGCGTTTTCGCAATCTCGGCGGTAACCTTCGCACCGGGGAGCATCCCGCCCTTGCCGGGCTTGGCGCCCTGGCTGAGCTTGATCTCGATCATCTTGATCTGGTCGAGCACCGCGGTTCCGGCGAATTTGTCGGGATCGAAACTGCCGTCGTCGCTGCGGCATCCGAAATAGCCGCTGCCGATTTCCCAGACGATATCGCCGCCATGTTTGGCGTGATAGGGACTGAAACCGCCTTCACCCGTGTCGTGATAGAAGCCGCCCTTTTGCGCGCCCAGGTTCAGGGTTTCGATCGCCTTTGCGCTGAGCGAGCCAAAGCTCATCGCCGAAATATTGAGGATCGCGGCCGAATAGGGCTGCTTGCACTGGGGCCCGCCGACATCGACCCGGAATTCGCTGGCGGCCCGTTCATTCGGCATCATCGAATGGTTGAGCCAGTCATATTCCTCGGAATAGACATTCAGTTCGGTGCCAAAGGGATGGGAGGAAATATCCCCCTTGGCCCGCGCATAGACCAGCGCGCGATCATTATGATTGAACGGCCTGCCGTCGAGATCGCTTTCCACGATATAGGAGCGCAGATAGGGACGCAGATCCTCGAAAAACCAGCGCATGTGGGCGATGACCGGATAATTGCGACGCAGCGTGTGGCTGGTCTGGACCATATCCCAAAGCGCAACGGCGAGGACCAGGAGCACGGGCACCAGCAGCCAGATCAGCCAGGGATTGGCCGGAAGCAGGATGCCCAGCAGGGCCGCCGCCGCAACCAGCAATATCGGAACCACAAATCTTATCATTTTCTACTCCGGAAATTCCATTCAGACAAATGCCGTCGCGCCTCTGGCAGCCCTGTGTCGGACTAGTTGTGCCGACGGACCAGTTCGCCGGTATCGATGATTTCAAAAGTCATTCCATCGATATAGCCAACCGGTTCGTCATCGGCGGTCACCAGCCTCCGGGCGCCCGGATAATGCCGAACGCCACTGTCCACATCCACGATCCTGAAATGCTGATATTCGATGACATAGAGACCGGAACCATCATTGGCGATGCATCGGTAGTGGGCAAGCTCTTTCTCCATGGCGTCAGTCCCGGGTTGCATTCGGATCATCGGGCGGTGCGACGCCAACGATGCGCAACATCCGTTCGGTTCCGGCACGGTCCGGCCAGGCAATCATTCTCGATATCGCCCGAGAGGAATGGTCAAGGCCTATGCAAGATATGATGGAGCGGAGATCAGTGAAGTCAATCGGGTGGATCGGTTACGCGATGGCTAATGGACCAGGCCACTGTGCAAACCGTAGGCGACACAGGATTTTGATTGATTCGCTATCGCGACCGGAACCCCGATCCTGTCGGTCAGGGTCTGGCCGATCAGGCTGATCGCCGCACTGCCACCGGTCAGCAGAATGCCGCTCGAATAAATATCATCGCATAGTTCGGGGGCGGTGTTGCTCAACAGATTGGCCGACATATCGGCGATCGCGTCAATATGCCTGCCGACCAGCGCTGCCAGTTCCCGCGCCGGAATCGACCGGGTCTCGGGCAGGCCGTTCGTCATATTCCGGCCCTTGACGTCGATCGATCCGCTTGCTCCGGCGTCCGCGATCATCTGATCGACGAGTGTCAGTTTTGTCTCTTCCGCCATATTCTGACCGATCAGGAACTTGTGCTTGAAGTGGAGATGATCGATGATCGACCGGTCGAGACTGTCGCCACCCTTTCGGATCGCGGCGCGACCGCACAGACCACCGAGAGACAGAACAACCGCCTCGGTCAGACCCGCGCCGCATTCGAGAATCATCGTACCGGTCGGCGAGTCGATTTCTATACCGGCGCCCTGCGCAGCGGCGATGGTTTCCTCGACCAGGCTGACCGAGGATATCCCGGCATCTCTTGCTGCCGTCATCAGCGCGTTGCGCTCGGCGCTGGTTGCGTCGGTCGGAACCCCGATCGTCGCCGTCAGACGTCCTCTGCGCGGCTTGCCGATACTCGCCTGAATGGCATATTCCAGAAACGCCCGCGTGGCGTCGATATCATTGAGGACGCCAAAGCTGAGCGGGCGAACCACGTCGAGATCATTTGTGTCATGACCGCGCATCTTTACCGCGTCCAGCCCTGCGGCGACCAGTTTTTTGCTGCCCGTGTCACCGGAGAAACAGCACAGGGTCGGTTCATCAAAGACAATCCCCTCTGCTGCGGTCATGATGCGCGTGTTGGCCGTGCCGAGATCAATCGCGATATCGGGCTTATGTTTTCTGGTCAGGATTTTGTACATCAAGGGATTTTAGACCGCATCAGCCAGACTGTCAGCATTATTCGTGACGATCTTTGCCGGTTCGGAAATATGGCGGGGAACGCGGGCCCTGCGAATCACTCTAGCCCTTGGCATTGGCGAGCGGTGGAGAAGCAGCCCCCTTCCCCGCCACGAATATCCCGGTGAAAATCAGCCCGATGCCCGCGATGTGAAACGCATAGAGGCGTTCGCCAAGAAACAGCATGGCGAGGCCTGCGCCCATTACCGGCAGGATATTCATGAACTGCCCGGTAGTCGCGGCCCCGATCAGCTGGACGCCGCGGTTGAAGAAGAGATAGGCGAAGAAGGACGGGAAAATGGCGACATAGGCGATCGCCAGCGCGCTTTCGCGCGAGGCTATGATCAAATGCCCGCGGATGATTTCCGCGGCATAAAAGGGGACGATACAGACCAGCCCGATCATCAGGGTTGCCGCGAGGAAGCTGAACGGATGAACGTCCGGCCGGTGGCGCAGCATGACCGCATAGACCGACCAGAGCAGCACCGCGAAGGCGATGATCGCATCACCGCGATTGAGGTCCAGCGCCATCAATGCCGCAGGATTGCCCTGCGATATGATCGCCAGAACGCCCGCCAGCGAGATAATCACACCGGCGATCTGGCGAACGCTGACATGGTCTTTCATCAGCAAAGCCGCCACTATCAGGATCAGCGCGGGCTGGGCGGCCTGCAGCAACATCGCGTTGAGCGCCATTGTCGACTGGAGGCCGGTGTAGAGCAGCGTGTTGAACGCGCCGATGCCCAATGCGCCGAGCAGCAACATGATTCGCCAATTGGCCCTGAGTGCCGGCCAGTCGCGCTTGAGATGCGGCCAGGCCAGCGGGAGCACGAGCAGCAGCGCCAGACTCCAGCGCCAGAACGCGAGCGAGGCTGGCGGTATCAGGTCCCGCGCGGCACGGCCGACGATACTGTTCCCCGCCCAGAAAAGTGCGGTGAAGGAAAGCAGGACATAAGCGTTGGACCAAAAGAGAGCACCGGTCCGCCGGGCCACGGAAAGCCGCTGCAGATCGCTCATGAAAATACGACCTTGCGAATGCCGCCCGGACCTCGCGTTGCCAGGCAAATTTGGACCCGGCCGGGCGGTGGGGCAGATTGTGGCCGATAGGGTTCTGCTCCGGGCATTGCTCCTATTATGACACCCGCTGCGATAAGCAAGCGCCGCAATGCCCGGGCGGCCAGACAAAAATAAACCCCGGTGTAAGGGCACCGGGGCATTGTCGAAGTTTATTTGGCCAAATGGAGCTGCTTCATTTGGGGTTGGCAGCTCTCGTATTTCTCGAATTATCTGCGGATCACCATCGCGGTTTCCTTGAGCTTGCCCGCCGCCGCTTCTGCCATGATCGTCACGCTGGCCTGTCGCGCCGACGTGCTGGCTTCCTCCCAGCATTGGTTGTGATCCATCCTGTCTTTGATCGAGCGCGTGTCATAGGTCCCGCAGACGGAACGGATCGCGCCTCTGATGCGGCCTTGCAGGGTTGCCTTGCCCTCGTCGCTCAGCAAATTGAGGTCACCATATTCGACGGTTGCGGTACGTACCTCGCGCCACTGCGCGCTGGCGGCAGTGGATGTTCCGGTTGCAACCAATATCGCGCAAGTTGCGGCAAAGACTGTTCGGGGGAATATTGATCTCTTCATTTTTAACTCTCCAATATCTGGATCAGTCATTTTTGATTACTTGGATCAACCGTGACAATCATCAGGACTTCGACAAACCCCCATGCAATTGTCGACAGGCTTCGACCGGCTTCGACCAACGGCAAATCTACGTCGATCAATGTAACTGTTTGTAACCCTTGCAACTAATTTGTGATTGCCCGCCTGCATTCAAGGCGGCGAAAAGCCCTGTTTTTGGACGCTAGCGGCTATCATACATAATAAAGGAGTCTCCGACGGCACAGCGGTCGCGCTGTCCGTGACTGTTGCAGAAAAGTTACAAATACAAAAATATTTGGTTGCAATCCCACAGCTTTTCTTGCGCGGCGGAAATTGTGTGGCTAATAAAAATCACCAACAAAGCTGTAAGGGCAGCTTTCATAACAGACCTTGATGCATGAGTGGCCACTCATGCGTCGGGGTCGATATTGAAAGGCTCGACCCATGAAGAATGCACGCTTTTACAAATTGCAAACCACCGTCGCTCCCATCGCTCTCAGTCTCGCGCTGATTGCATCGCCAGCGGCTGCGCAAGATATCAATGCCGACAATATGGACGCCGACAGCGCCGATACGTCTGCCGCAGGCGATGATGCGCTCATCGTCGTTACCGGCTCCCGTATCGCGCGCCCGGACGTAGAGGCCTCGTCTCCCGTAGCGGTGGTGAGCAGTCAGGACATCAAGCTACAGGGCACGACGCGGATCGAGGATGTTCTCAATTCGCTGCCTGCAGTCGCCGCCAGCCAGGCATCCTCGCTCGCCAACGGTGCAGACGGTACCGCGACGGTCGATCTGCGCGGCCTCGGCTCCACCCGTACACTCACGTTGATAAATGGCCGCCGGCTCGTCCCGGGCGATCCGTCCCCGACCAGTGGTTCGGCAGCCGACATCAACATCATCCCCGCCGCGATGCTCAAGCAGGTTGAAGTGCTGACCGGCGGCGCTTCTTCGGTATATGGTGCAGACGCTGTGGCCGGGGTTGTCAACTTCATCATCGACGATGAATTCGAAGGCTTCCGGATCGACGCCCAATATGGAGTCTACCAGCACGACAATAACAACCAGTTCATCCGGCCGTTTCTCGATGCCCGCGGATTTCCGTTTCCCGACGGGAACACGGTTGATGGCGGTTCGATCGATGCCACGGTCGCCTTCGGATCAAAATTTGCCGATGATCGTGGTCATTTCATGATCTATGGCGGCTATCGCAAGATCAATGCGGTGACCCAGGCCGAACGGGACTTCAGCTCATGCGTTCTGCAAAATGTTGCCGGGGGAGCCAATCGTTGCGGCGGTTCAGCGACGACACCAAATGGCAATGTGCTGGTGTTCGACACCGCCGTCACCACCGGAACTTCAACCTTCTACACGTTCGCGCCCAATCGCGGATTCGTGAACGGGCTGGGCGTCTTCAACTTCGCACCCTTCAACCATTTCCAGCGTCCCGACGAGCGGTTTACCGGCGGGGCCTTTGTCAAATATGAGGTCAGCGACTCGTTCCGTCCCTATATGGAATTCCAGTTCATGGACAACCAGACCGTGGCCCAGATCGCTCCATCGGGCAACTTCGGCAACACTCTGACCCTGAACTGCGACAACCCGCTGATGTCGGCAGCACAAAGAGCGGTCATCTGCGACACCGACAATCTGATCAGCGGCTATGTCGGCACCTTCCCGGCGGCGACCACGGCGCCGTTCAATCCAGACCCGACCGCGCCTCCGATCGATTTTGCGGATGGTCAGGGCGGAACCTATAATCAGGGCTATGCGCTCACTCTCCGTCGCAACCTGGAAGGTGGTCCGCGTCGCTCCAATCTGGGTCACACGACCTATCGCGGCGTCATCGGCGCGAATGGCGATATTTCGGATGTGTGGAGCTACGATGCCTATTATCAATATGGCAAGGTCGAATATTCGCAAGTCTATGACAATGAATTCTCGATCGCCCGCCTGGTCCGGGCCCTCGATGCGGTGACCGACAATCGCCCCGGCAGCCCGACCCAGGGACAGGTGGTTTGCCGCTCGCTGATCACCGCTGGCGACACGGACTGTGTTCCCTATGACCTGTTCGCAGGCGAAGGCGGAGCGAGCCAGGCTGCGGTCAACTATCTCAACGTGTCGGGCTTCCAGAACGGCGAAACGACCGAGCAGGTTGCCAATATCTCCTTCACCGGTGACCTGACAGACTATGGGGCTGTGTTTCCATGGGCGCAGGACGGCGTGCGAGTGAATGTCGGCGGCGAATGGCGCAAGGAGACGCTCGAGCTGAAGGTCGACACCGCCTTTGCCACCGGTGACCTGACCGGCCAGGGCGGCGCAACCCTGCCGCTTGCGGGCAGTTTCGATGTTATCGAGTTTTTTGCCGAAACGCAGATTCCGATCATTCAGGACGGCTTTATCGACCTGTTCGAGATCAATGCCGGCTATCGTCGCTCGCATTATGAAACCAGCGCCGACCGAACCTACAATACCGACACGTTCAAGATCGGCGCCGAACTGGCACCGGTTCCGGACATTCGCTTTCGTGCGGTTTACAACCAGGCCGTGCGGGCACCGAATATCCAGGAGCTGTTCCGGACGGCGGCGGTCGGGCTGAGCGGCTCGAACGATCCCTGTGCCGGTTTCACCATCACCGCCACCAATTACGGTTGTCTCGCGCAGGGCCTGACGGTTGGCCAGGGCGTGACGCCAAATCCGGCGGGACAATATAACGGCCTGCTCGGCGGCAATGCCGATCTCCAGCCCGAAACGGCGAAGACGTGGACGGCCGGTGTCGTGCTCCAGCCCAGTTTCATCCCGGGACTGTCGCTGACCGTCGACTATTTCAATATCGAGGTAGACGATGCGATCCGCACCTTCGGGGTTGATGCCGTGCTCAACAATTGTGTCACCAACGCTTCGGCGACCTTTACGCCTGAATCATGCGCGCTCATCAACCGCGATGCCGCGGGCTCGCTGTGGCTGACGCCCAACGGCTTCACGGTCGACCTGCCGAACAATGTCGGTCGTCTCCAGACCTCGGGCATTGAAGTCGGTGGCCGATATTCCGTACCGGTCAGTTTTGGCACCATCTCCTTTTCGATGAACGGCACCTATCTCGACTCCTATGAAGTCGAGAATGGGCTCACCAACGCGGACGGCAGCCAGGTCAGCTATGATTGCGCAGGCCTCTATGGTCCTACCTGCAGCGTGGGCGGAACATCGGATGCGGGCGCTCCGCTTCCTCGCTGGCGCCACAAGGCCCGTGTATCGCTGAACACGGACTCCGGCATCGGGGGGTCGATCCAGTGGCGCTATGTCGGCAAGGTGACGGCCGAAACCGTCTCCTCCTTTGCCGCCCTGAACCCCGGCGGGCTTACCGACCATGCCGGACCCGGCACCCGTATCCCGTCATTCAACTATATCGATGCCGTGCTGTCGTTCGATCTGCAGGAGACATTCCAGTTCCGTCTCGGCGTCAACAACCTGTTTGACAAGGAGCCGCCACTGGTGACCTCCGGCGGTGGCGGAACCCCTAACCTGTGCCCTACCGGTCCGTGCAACGGGAACACCTATCCGGCAACCTGGGACGCGCTCGGACGCTATTTCTTCGCCGGCGTCACGCTCGACTTCTGAAACCGGGCGGATCCATGATATTGGGGGGTTGCAGCGGAGCAACCCTCCATCTTCATCTGGCGGGCCGGCACATGAATCGGCCCGCCAGGATATTGCAGAGCGAGGGCAAGAGATGGCCGGACTATCTTCCGACATGATCGACGACAGAGATATGCTGGACCAGGCCGTGCAAGCGGCCAGCGAGGGCGATTTCGCGCGCGCCAGGACGGTAGCGGAGGAGGCTCTCGAGGACGGCCGGGGCGATCCGGCGGCCTTTCATGGCTTCCTCGGCATGATCTGCGCGCGCTCGGGTGAGCTCTCCGCCGCGACCCAGCATCTGGAACAGGCGCATGCGCTGCGACCGCAGGATATCACGATCGCCTGCAATCTGGTTTCGATCCTGATGGACCAGAAGCGCGAAGCCGATGCTCTGGAGGTCGCAAGTGCCGAGCTGATGCGCCGGGACGAGAGCCTGCGCGTTGCACGCTTTCGCGGATTTCTCGCGCAGAATCTGGAAGAATTTTCAGCCGCGGTCGAGGCCTATGAGTTGATCGTCGCGCAACAGCCCGGCGATTTCGAATGCTGGAACAATCTTGGCAATGCCCGCGCCGGGCTGGGCGAGCACGAGAAGGCGGAGACCGCATTGCGGCGGGCGATAAAGATTGATCCGGGTGCCGCGCCGGCCCGGCTCAATCTGGTTTCTGCGCTCGAGGCCCTCGATCGGTTTGAGGAAGCCGAAGCGGAGCTGGTCAGGGCGATCGATGAATTTCCGGATGAATCGCAGCTGCCCTATCGGCTCTACATATTCTACAAGGCGCAGCTCCAGCAGGAAGAGGCGCTTGCGGCCCTGTTGCAAGCTTCGGACCGCGACCCGGGTTCTGCCGATATCTGGCTGAAGCTTGGCATAGAGCGTGGCGTTTTGCGACAGATCGGGGAAGCCGAACGCGCCTACCGACGAGCGATTGAACTCGAGCCGGACGTGGTTGACGCCTATCTCGGCCTCGCCATTCAATATGAGCATAGCAATCGCGAAGAGGAATTGGCGCCGCTGATCGCGCTGGCCGAAGCCAATGGTGTGGACGACGGCGCGCTTGGCTTTCTCCGCGCGCTGGAACATCGGCGGGCGGGCCAATTTGCGAAAGGTCTGGAAGCCCTGTCGAAAGTCCCGGCGGAGATAGAAACCGAGCGCAGCGCGCATATCCGGGCGACGCTGCTCGACCGTCTTGGCCGATCGCAGGAGGCATTTGCCGCCTTCGAGGAGGCCGCGCGGCTACACGAGGACAATCCGACCGAACCGCTCCGGCGCGCCGCAGAGCTTCGGCACGAACTGAGCGCCGAACTGGATCTGCTCACCCCCGAATGGATATCAACATGGTCGCCGGACAAGGCTGGGGCCGATCGGCCAGACCCGATATTTCTGGTCGGATTTCCACGATCCGGGACCACCTTGCTCGATACCATATTGATGGGCCATCCCGATGCCACGGTGCTGGAGGAACAGCCGCCGCTGAACATTGTCGATGAAACAATCGGCGGGCTGGCAAGGCTGCCCGCTCTCGAGACGGAAGATATAGCGCGGGCCCGCGGGCAATATTTTGCCGAAGTGGAAAAGATCGGGGACGTGCCTGCCTCAAATCTGCTGATCGACAAGTCGCCGCTTTTCTTGCAGAAAGTGCCGCTGATCCAGCGGCTGTTTCCCGATGCGCGCTTCATCCTCGCCATGCGCCATCCCTGCGATGTCCTGCTGAGCTGCTTCATGAGCAATTTCCGGCTCAACTCCGCGATGTCGAATTTTCTCCGGCTCGAGGACGCGGCGCAATTTTATGACCTCACCTTCCGGCACTGGCAGCGGTCCTGCGAACTATTCCCGACCAATGTTCACGTCGTCAAATATGAAAATCTGGTCGAGGATGTCGAAGCCGAGGTCCGGCCCCTGTTTGATTTTCTGGGCCTCGAATGGCGCGACCAGGTGCTCGATCACCAGCGCACGGCCAAGGCACGCGGACTGATTACCACCGCAAGCTATTCGCAGGTCACCGAGCCGATCTACAAACGGGCCAGCGGTCGCTGGACCCGCTACCGCGAAAATCTTGAACCGGTCCTGCCGGTGCTGGAGCCTTGGGTTCGGCGCTACGGATATTCGCTCTAGCGGGAATGTCGCGATGAAACGGCGAGAACGGGTCTCGCCCTCGATATCGCCTAGTCCTTGTCCGTTGCTATCCCTCTTGCCAGGATGTCGCTCGCGATTTCCGCGATCTGGACGGCGGACTTTTCTTCGCTCCAAATCCCATAGCGCAACCCGAGGAAGACATTCATCCCCATGATCGCCCAGGCATGGGCTTCTTCCAGCCCGCCGCGAAAATCGCCGGCGGCGCTGCCTTCTTCGAGGCGCTCGTGGATCCGCTTGGCGGTCTCTTCATAATGCGAGCGATAGCTATCGGGATCGACAAATTCGGCTTCGTCGATGATCCGGTAGATTTCCTTGTGCTCGCGGGCAAAGGTCATGAACGCCTCGAGCGCCAGCTTCTCCCGTTCGAGCGCGTCTTGCCATTCGGTCATCGCGCTCGCGGCGTGGCTTTTCACCCGGCTGCTCATGTCCCGGACGAGGGCGCTGAACAGTTCGTCCTTCGAATCGAAATAGGTGTAGAAACTGCCCAGGGCGGTACCCGCCCGCTGGGTGATCCCGGTGATCGACGCTTCGTGAAAGCCTTTCTCGCCAAATTCCAGCGCCGCGGCGTCTAGCAGCTTGCGCTTGGTCTTGAGCCCGCGCGCAGTGCGCGGCTGTTTGTCTTTTGACTCAATATGTTCGGAATATTCGGTGGCCATAATGTCACGGCTAACCGCATTTCACTGGATAAGCAAATTTCTAAGTTGAATGTTGGTTCATGTTTCAATATAGGCGGCTTCACGACCTGGAAATGCCAGGCATAAAATTCAAGGAGGATGCTTTCATGAAATTCCATCAAACCGTTAGCTATGCAGCGATTGTCACCGGTCTCGCGGGCGGCCTTGTCGCTCCTGCCGCAGTCCATGCGCAGGCATCCGAGTCGGCCGAACAGGGCGCCGATGACAATATCATCATCGTCTCCGCCCGCCGCCGGGACGAACGGCTGGTCGATGTTCCGATCGCCATCACCGCATTCTCCGCCGAGAAGCTCGAACGGCAGGGTGCGGTCGATATTACCGATATCGGATTGACGACGCCCAATACGACGCTGGAAGCCTCGCGCGGCACCAACTCGACACTTTCCGCCTTCATCCGCGGCATCGGCCAGCAGGATCCGGTTTCCGGTTTCGAGCAGGGCGTCGGCATCTATCTTGACGATGTCTATCTCAACCGTCCGCAAGCCGCGGTTCTTGACATTTATGACGTCGAACGGATCGAAGTATTGCGCGGTCCACAGGGCACGCTTTACGGTCGCAACACCATCGGCGGCGCGGTCAAATATGTGACCAAGCGGCTGCCCGACGAACCTTCGTTCAAGGCGCGGGCGACCTACGGTACTTATGATCAGGCAGAAGCCGTGGTCACCGCCAGCATGCCGATTGGTGATCTGGTCCGCGTCGGCGCATCGGGCGCACGGCTGTCGCGCGGCGGTTTCGGCGACAATCTGACCAATGGTCTGGAAAATTACAACAAGGATATCTGGGCTGCACGGGGTACCGTAGAGCTGGGCGGCTATGGCGAGCCCGTCCTGGTCCGGATTTCCGGCGACTATACAAAAGACAAGAGCAATCCGCGCGGCGGGCACCGGCTAATCCCGGGCGCCGTCTCCGGTGCTCCGGTACTGGACAATGTTTTCGATACCCGCGGCGGTCTCAACGACCCGGTTCAGGAAATCGAGGCTTATGGTCTGGCGATGAACATCACCGCCAATCTGAGCGACACGGTGACGTTCCGGTCGATCAGCGCATGGCGCAAGGACGACACGGCAACGCCAATCGATTTTGACGCGCTGCCGGCGGTCGATCTCGACGTCCCGGGATTATATCTGAACGAGCAGATCAGCCAGGAATTCCAGCTGCTCTATGAAGGCGACAAGCTCAACGGACTGGTCGGCTTCTATTATCTCGACGCCAGCGCCGACACCCTCTTCGATGTTCGCCTGTTCACGACCTTCGCTGGCCTGACCGCCTTCACCCAGGCCGAAGTCGACACCGAAACCTATGCGGTTTTCGCCGACTTCACCTATGATTTCACCGAGCAGCTGAGCCTGTCGCTCGGCGGTCGTTATACATGGGATGAGCGGACAGCGAGCATCTTCCGGCAAAACTACCTTGGCGGCGGTTCGCCGACATTCGGCGGCGCGGGCATTCCTTTCGGCGCTCCCGGAACCGACTTTCAGGGCGACGCGAAATTCAAGAAATTTACGCCGCGCGCATCGCTGAGCTACAAGCCGACTCCGGACCACAATATCTACGCCAGCTTCTCGCAGGGCTTCAAGGGCGGCGGGTTTGATCCGCGCGGTGTTGGCGTCAACGCACCGACGACCAACGCCAGCGGCATCCCAAGTGATGACGAGGTCGCATCCTTCCTCAGCTTCCAGCCAGAATCGGTCGACAGCTATGAAGTCGGCTACAAGGGCAGCCTGCTCGACGGCGCGCTCAATATCGCGCTGGCCGGTTTCTACACCGATTATACGGATGTGCAGATTCCCGGTTCGGTCGCCTGTACGGTCGCTGGCCTTCCGTCCTTCTGCGGCGTGATCAACAACGCCGGCAAGGCGACACTGAAGGGCATCGAGTTCGAGGCCTCGGCACGGCTTGGCGAAGACCTGCTGGCCGGTGGTGACCGGGTGATGCTCTCTGGCTCGCTTGGCTATATCGACGCCGAATATGATGAATATATCACCAATATTGGAGGTGTCCCGACCGATGTTGCGGATTTCCGCTCGGTGCAGAATACGCCCGAATGGACGGCCAGCGGAACATTTTCCTATACCACTCCGGTGGGAGACGGTGATCTGTACCTCGGGACCACATTGTCCTATCGCAGCAAGACCAACCAGTTCGAGATTGCCAACCCCTTTATCGATCAAGAGGGATTCGCGCTGCTTGATGCCAATCTTGTCTATAACGCGCCAGACAAACGCTGGAGCATTGGACTGCACGGCAAGAACCTGACCAACAAGCGTTACAAGACATCGGGCTATACCTTTATCGCCGCCGACCCGACGACCGGAGCGATTATTCCCGGCGCGAACGGCCAGCCGATCCCGACGCTCGGACCCGAAGGAACGCTGACTGCATTCTACGGCAACCCGCGTCAGGTCTTCATTTCCGCCGGGGTGAAATTCTAACCGGCGCATAGGCAAAACTGATGAAATATGCGGACCATGTCTACCGCAGCGCAGACAACCGGCTGGACCTTCATGCCCGCATCTACGGGGAAGAAGGTCCGCCACTGCTGCTGATGCACGGGCTGACCCGGAACAGCGCCGATTTCGAGGCGCTGGCCGGGCATCTGTCGGGCCAATATCAACTGATCGTCCCCGACCAGCGCGGTCGCGGACGATCAGAATATGATCCCGACCCTGAAAATTACACGCCCGCCGTCTATGTCCAGGACATGTTTGCCCTGATCGACGGCTTGCGCCTCGCAAAGCTTGGCCTGATCGGCACGTCGCTCGGCGGTCTGATGGCGATGATGATGGCGGCAATTTCGCCCGCTCGCTTCGACGGGCTGGTGGTGAACGATATCGGTCCGGTGGTCGAAGCGGAAGGGCTCGACCGGATCCAGAGCTATGTCGGCGCGCGCGCACCGTTCGACGATTGGCAACAGGCGGCCGATCAATGCCAGTCCGTACATGGCGACGCCTTGATCGGATATCAGGCACAGGACTGGTTGTCCTTCGCCCGGCGCACCTGCACCGAAATGCCGGACGGCAAAATATGCTTTGCATATGATCCGGCCATCTCCGACGGGCTTTCAGGTGATGGAAGCTCGGCTGTTCCCCCCGATCTCTGGGAGATATGGGACCGGCTGTCAGCCCTGCCCGTGCTGATCATCCGCGGGGCGTTGTCAGACATACTCTCTCCCGCTACCGTTGCGGAGATGATAGCCCGTCATCCCGGGCCTATCAGCGCCGTGGAAATCCCGGATCGTGGCCACGCCCCGATGCTCGACGAACCTGAAGCACTGGCTGCGATCGACGAATTTTTTGCGAACATAGGAAAATAAATGGCCGATCAGCAGAGCAATATCAGCCGGACCACTTCGCCCAATGTTGCGCTCGGCATGTTGCTGCTGGTCTATATTTTCAATTTCGTCGATCGCCAGATACTGGCGATTCTGGCCGGGCCGATCCAGGCCGATCTCGGGCTCAGCGACACCCAGATGGGTCTGCTCGGCGGCCTTGCGTTCGCCTTGCTCTATTCAACGCTGGCAGTGCCGCTGGCGTGGGTCGCCGACAAGACCAGCCGCAGCTGGGTGATCACCGTCTCGCTGGCGGTGTGGAGCGGCTTCACCGCCCTGACCGGCCTGGCGCAGGGTTTCTGGTCCATCTTTCTGATGCGGCTGGGCGTCGGTGTCGGCGAAGCGGGCGGCGTCGCCCCTTCCTATGCCCTGATCTCGGACCATTTCCCGAGCGAGAAGCGCGCCCGGGCTCTGGCAATCTATTCGCTCGGCATTCCGCTCGGCTCCGCCACCGGGGTGATCGCCGGCGGTTATATCGCCGCCACCGTCGACTGGCGCCTCGCCTTTTTTGTCGTCGGACTCTCCGGCCTGCTGATCGCGCCTTTGTTCAAATATTTCGTGCGCGACAAGGCCAAGGTGCCGGCTCCCGCCGAACAGACGGTCGCGCCTTACAGCTTCATGGGAACCGTGCACATTCTGGCCAGAAAGAGAGCCTTCTGGCTGCTCGCCTTTGGCGCCGCGTCCAGTTCGATGCTGGGCTATGGCATCGCTTTCTGGTTGCCCAGCCTGTTGCAGCGCAGCTTTGGCCTGAGCCTGATCGATACCTCGCTATTCTATGGCGCGATATTGTTGTTCGGCGGGGTTGCCGGCGTGCTTGGCGGCGGGATGATCGGCGACCGGCTCGGCAAGAACAACAAGGCGGCTTATGGTCTGGTTCCCGCTGCTGCCTTCCTGCTGGCGGTGCCATTATTCGCCGCCGGCATCATGAGCGGCTCCGCGACCATCGCCTTCATCCTCTTCCTTATCCCGCAGGCATTGGCCTATTTCTGGCTCGGCCCGGTGCTCTCTGCGGTCCAGCATCTGGTTCCGGCAGAATCCCGCGCGACCGCATCGGCGCTGTTCCTGCTGATCAACAACCTGATCGGGATCGGCGGCGGAATTTTCTTCCTCGGCGCGCTGTCCGACAGCCTGACCCCGATCTACGGCGAGGACGGACTGCGCTATTCGATGCTCTACTCGCTGACCTTCTATGTCATCGCTGCGGCACTGATGGCGCTCGCCGCGAGGCCGCTGAAAAAGGAATGGATAGCGGAAGACTGACCGGTTGCTATGAGCGGCGTCTGATCTTCAGTCTTTCATGATCGCGTTATATTTTAGCATCTGTTTTTCCAGCGCTGCCTCGAACCAGAGTTCCATCTTCCCGATGAACCGCGGAAAACCGCTGTCGTCGACAAAGGCCAGCGGATCGCCGACCGCCAGCTTTTCCTGCTTCTCCGCCATGCCGAAAAACTCGGGATGGTTGGACAGGAAAATGTCCGGTTTCCAGTCGCGGGTGATCGCGAAAGTCTTGCGGTAATCCGCGACGATGCCGGGATATTGCGGCGGTCCGACCAGCCGGTTGGCGGCGACCGAAGCGGAACAGAAAAACAGTGTCTGATAGGTCTCGCCGCCTTGGCGAACATCCATCGTCCATGAGGTGCAGCCGCGGGTGTGGCCGGGAGTCAGATGTGCGGTGAGCGAAACCGGACCGAGCGTCACGACATCACCGTCGGCAATGATTTTGTCGACCTTGACCGGTGGCGCGCCCATCGAGGCATCATCCTCCGAACCGAGATAGAAGCCGCCTTCCAGCGCCGACCGGTCGCCTTCACTCGCCAGCAGCGTCGCGCCGGTCAGTTGCTTCAGCTCGGCGAGCCCTCCGCTATGGTCAAGATGGGCGTGGCTGTTGAGCAGGATTTTGACATCGGCGGGATCGTAGCCGAGCTTTATGATATTGTCCCAGACCTGCTTGCCCTGGCCCGGCATGCCGCCGTCGATCACGATATGGCCCTGGGAAGTCGGGATGAAGAACATGCCAAGCCCGCGCGTGCCGACAAAGTAAATCCCCCGTTGGCCCTCTCCGATCACGCGAAACGGTTCGATATTTTCAAACCATGTCTGGTAAAGTTTCTGGAATTCGAGATCCGGCGCCTCTGCGCTGCTTGCCGTCACGGGAGCGACGGGGGCCGGATTTTCTGCAGGCTCCACCATTGCACAGGCAGCGAGGCCGCATATCCCAACTATCAGACCATTTTTGATTGTCCGCATCCGTCCCTCCATTTTTCGCTTCTTATGAAGCGTTGGCAGACTATGCCAACCACTATCTTGCGAAAAACTGAACCGTCGCCTCGTCCATCGGGAACATCAGTTCGATCCGCGTCTCGCCCGCCCTGATATCCAGCACCGAGCCGAATTGTGCGATCACCGAGAAGAGCGACAGGCGATTTTCCCCTACCTGAAAGATCGTCGGGATCACCGCCTGGTTGAGATTGACCGATGCCATGTCGACCTTGCGGACCCGTTCATGGGAGGCCAGCCGACCGGCCAGCGCGGACAGTTGTTCGTCGCCCCCCAGTTCCAGTATCTCGGTGCGCAGGCGCGAGAGGGAGAGGATGGCGACCTCGTCCCAGTTCTTGATCAGGTCGAGTCCCGCACTGTTGATCAATATGTCGATCAGATTGGCGGGGCCGCCGGGACTGGCCAGCGCGAGGAGCATCTGCGCACCCTGGTTGCTGTTGACGACATTCCAGTGGCGGTCGATGGCATAGCCGGGGAACGGATCATGATGGTCGAGCATCGCGCTGATTGCCTGATGGACCGGCGCCAGTTCGGGCGCGTCGTCGGACAGGCTGGGATAGACCGGCGCAAAGCCAGCCGCATTGAGCGCCTGATTGGCGGCGGGCCTTGGCAATTGCAAGGCTTCGGAAAGCCGCAGCACCATCTCGCGACTGGGATTGGCGCGGCCCGATTCGAGAAAACTCAGATGCCGGGCCGACATCTCGGCCTCCAGACTGAGGTCAAGCTGGCTGAAACGGCGCGTTTTGCGCCAGTCCTTCAATATCGCGCCAAATTCACTGGCCATGATCGTCTCCTTTCCGCCGTCCGTCGCGTCAGCGAGAGATAGCACGGATCGATCCCCATGCACTTACCCGGGAGGTAATTGTTTTGATGACCGCTCCATGGTCTAAGGATGATGAAACAGAAGGAGGAGCAGATCATGTCACCACAAGCCGCTGGCCGCTATATCCGTATCGTCGGCAGTTTTTCGATTATCGTTGCCATCATATTTGCCTTCGCCGGAGTGAACGACTTTACCGGCGCGAACGAGATATTCTTCCAGCTCGCCTCCTCCGGCGGCAATGGCGTGGCCGGTCTGGACACGCCGGAAGCGAAAATGGCGATGGCGATTGCCGGCGGGGTCTTTGCTGGCCTGATGGCCATGTATGTCTTCATCACCGCGCCGGGTGTGGAGCAAGGCAGCGAGTTGATCCGCAAGGGCACGATTACCACAATCCTGATCTGGTTCGCGGTCGACAGCGGCGCATCGGCGGCGTCCGGCAATGCCGCCAACGTCATCCCCAATAGCGTGTTTCTGATCGTCTATCTGGCGCCCTTGTTTCTCGTGAAGCGCACCGCCTGAAACGGTTGTGCTCCGCTAGCTGCGTCCGTTCACGTCCTTGACCCACGGGCCAAAGGGCGAGTTGCCGAGCATGGCCACCTGGGTCTGGGCGCTGACCGTATTGATCGCCTCCTGCGGCTTGGCACCGGGATGGACCGGAAGCCGCAGTGGCCTTGTCCCCGGAGCCATGGCGATGGTCCGGGCGATGGCGCGGGGAACATCCATCGGATCGGACGAACCGCCCCCATCGCGCAGGGCGCCGGCGACCAGCGCGGGATAGGCAGCCTTGCGTTCGTCCGAAGCCTTTTCGAGCATCGGTGCGGTCAGCTTGTTGCCATTGTCCCATATCTTGGTCGGGAAACCGCCGGGCTGGACGATGGTGACATCGACGCCGTGCGGAACCAGCTCATAGGCCATTTGCTCGCTCATCGATTCCACCGCGAATTTGGTCGAACTGTAGAGCCCCATGCCCGGCACCATCACCCGGCCGAGCTGGGAGGAGACATTGACGATCAGGCCGGATTTTTTGGCACGCATCTTCGGCAATGCGGCGCGGGCGACCCGCTGGTAGCCCATCACATTGGTGTTGAAGAGCAGCTGCATCGTTTCGATATCCTGCAGCTCGACCGGAGCGCCGGTACCGATCCCCGCATTATTGATGACTACGTCGAGCGCGCCGCCACTCAGCCGTTCGGCCTCGGCGACCGCCGTCTCAACCGATTCATCGGACAATACGTCGAGTTCGAGAATAGTGATATCAAGCTTGCCCGCCTTGGCGGTCTTTGCCAGTGCGGTCCCTTCGGCGCGCGGAAGATTGCGCATCGTGGCAAAAACTTTCGCGCCCAGTTGGGCATAAAGAACCGCACCGAGATTACCGAAGCCCGAAGAACAGCCGGTGATCAATATCGACTTGCCGGTCAAATCCGGCTTGCTCTCGGCAACGGCACGCGCCGGACCTGCGGAGAGCGCAGCCCCGGTGGCGGCGGTGGCAGCAAGCAACTGACGACGGTTGAAAGATGGCATCTGGCTATGTTCGGTCATTGTCGGACTCCTCAATATCAGATTTCATGCTACACGATCATGATATAAGTTCCAGAAGGAAACTGGAAAAGGGAGAGCGAGATGCAGATTTCAAAAGCCGGCGAAGCGGTCGGCGCGGTCGTTGACGATGTCGATGTGACGAAATTGAGTGATCAACAATTTGCAGAAGTCCGCGCCGCATTTCGCGACCATGGCGCTCTGTTTTTCCGCGACCAGAATCTGACCCCCGAAGCGCATATCGCCTTTGCCGAACGCTGGGGCGCAATCGACCTCAACCGGTTTTTCAAGCGGCGCGAGGGCTATCCCGAAATTGCCGAGGTGCTGAAGGAAGCAGGCCAGCAGCTCAATATCGGTGGCGGCTGGCACACCGATCACAGCTATGACGAAGCGCCCGCCATGGGGTCGATCCTCTACGCACTGGAAATCCCGCCGAGCGGGGGTGATACATTATTTGCCGGCATGGCCGCCGCCTATGCAGCGCTCGATGATGAAATGAAGGCGCGGGTTGAAAATTTGCAGGCGCGCCACGGCAATGCCCATGTGTTTGGCGAGGAGAGCGAATATCGCAAGGCAATCGGCGACCGCTATACCAATGCCGATCAGGCCGGGCAGACGGCGATCCACCCGGTGGTGCTGACCCATCCGGAAAGCGGTGTGAAGGGCCTCTATGTCAATCCCGGGTTCACGCTGGAAATCGTCGATATGGCGCCGGAGGAAAGCGTGGCGCTGCTGCGACAACTCTATGAGCATATACAGCAGGACCGCTTTCACTATCGCCACAAATGGAGCGCCGGCGATCTGGCGATGTGGGACAACCGGTCGACCTGGCATTATGCGCTGAACGATTATCAGGGTCACCGGCGTTATCTCAACCGGATCACGATCGAGGGCGTGGCTCTGGCCTAGCATGATGCGAACGTGCGCAGGCCCGTTGCACATGATATTTCAGCTTCCCGTGACCAGCTGGTTGGCCGCAGCCTGACAGGCAAGAATATCCGGGTCATTCATCCTTGTCGGATCGCTGCCGCAATTCCAGTTCGTGGATTACCAGCTGAGCCAACTGGCTCAATAGCTCGACCGCCTTGTCATCGAATTTCCGCGGTGCGGTATCGATCGCGCATAATGTGCCGATATTATATCCCTCGGGGGACAAGAGCGGCACGCCAAGATAGCTTCCTATATTGGGATCGCCTAAAACGAGCGGATTATCACTGAAACGGGGATCTTGACGCGCATCCTCAACGATCATTGGCTTGCTGTCCTGAATGGTATGGGCGCAAAAGGCCATGTCCCTCGGCGTTTCGTTTACATCGAGACCCCGTTGGGACTTGAACCATTGCCGTTCGACATCGACCAGCGAGATGGCGGTTATCGGGCAATTGAGCGCCATTTCGACCACCTTTGTTATACGGTCAAATCGTTCCTCGTGCCCTGTGTCGAGAATATTGTAGCGGTTTAAGGCGGCTATCCTTCCCACCTCGTCGTCGAGTATTGTGACTAGGCTCATTGGCCGGCTTCCCATGGTTGCAGTTCAGTCTGTGTCTAATGACGGGCATTCTGCGACAATGTTAAGATTCCGGAACGAAATCGCGGGCGATCGCCATCGGCTGGATCGAGCAGAGGAATAGCCGCCCGCGTTAAGTCTGGCCCGCAAATGCCGTATCAAACTGGGCGCGCCTTTTTGGCGCAGATCAACTTTTGCAATGATGCTGGTCGGTAATCTTGTTTTGCCAGGCCAGGAAAGGGAATGTCCGGTGGCACAAGCAGCGATAGCGAACGGCGACGCATCGATCGGACAGGGATGGCCAGGAGCCTGCCTGAACGGACATATGATATGAACAGCAATTCAGGCGCGCGATCAATCCGGACGGGAACATGATGATGGACCGCCATTCTCAACGCAAAGCGGTGTGGAAATATGCACAGGAGAATCTGACCGTCACTTTCCTCGCGCTGGCCGGATTGCTGGTGCTGTTTGGAATTACGATCTGGATGTGGAAAATAACCACGGTCACGGAATATGAGCGCCAACTGGCAATTTTCGATACCTTAACCCAGGACAATGAACATGCCATGCGTGGCCGGATAGACCTATACCGGCAGAGCCTCGATGGCGGTGCGGCCTTGTTCGAAGCGACGGACGTTGTTTCGCTTGAGGAATGGAGATCCTATGTAGATGTTCTGGATATCGAAAAAACGCTTCCCGGCATCAATGGCATTGGCTTCATCATGCCTGTTCCGCGATCCAAGATGGAAGAATATCTGGAACTCGGACGCAACAGGGGTGTCGGGAACATCACCATCCACCCCGTCACCGACTCCTCTGAACTCTTGCCCATCACCTATATCGAACCGGTGAGCATGAACAGGGAAGCTGTGGGTCTGGACATCGGGTTCGAGGAAAATCGCCGCGAAGCAGCCTATCATGCAAGAGACACAGGCGAACCGACGATCACGCGGCGGATCACTCTCGTGCAGGACAACAGCAAAAGCAGCGGTTTCTTGCTGTTGCGGCCAATGTATCAACGAGGCCGAACACCGGAAACCACCGAGATGCGCCGGGCTGCTTTTCGCGGATGGATATATGCTCCGTTTATCGCTTCGCGCTTCATGGCTGGCCTCACAAAAAGTCAGGACAAGGACTTTGACATAGAAGTATATGACGACAAGGAGTCGCGTGCAGCCAACTTGATATTCGCAAGCAATAGCGGCGAAGGGGCTAAGCGGGAGCCGCTCTTTTCCGTCACCCGGAGCTTTCCGGTGATGGGACAGACCTGGACGGTTGTATGGAAGAGTACCCCGGAACTGGAAGCCAGCATCAGCACCAAGGAACCCTTTCTGGTTTTGCTGGGCGGCATGATTTTGTCTTTTGCCGTCGTCATTCAGATGTTCATTTATGCCCGACGCGAAGCCTATGTTAAACACGTAGTGGAAATCAAAACCGGCGAGCTGGTGCAGAAAGAACGCGAAGTTAGTCAGGCTCTTGCTGACGCCGAAGCCGCCACCGCCGCCAAGTCGACATTTCTTGCCAATATGAGCCATGAAATTCGCACGCCGATGAACGGGGTTATCGGTTTTACCCAATTGCTCGACGACGGCAGGCTGGACAATGACCAGCAACGATATGTCCAGATGATATCGGAATCCGGTGCAGTGATGATGAACTTGCTGAACGACATCCTGGACATATCAAAGGTAGACGCCGGACTGATGAAAATTAACACCAGCCCGATCGACGTCCGCAATATTTTGACAAGCTGCATGAAACTGGTTTCACCGACAGCGGAAACGAAACAGATCGAGCTGGTCCTGGACATTGATCCGTTGCTGCCCGAACTCGTCAACGGCGATGGCCTGAGATTGCGCCAGGTAATACTCAACTTGCTGGCAAATGCCGTAAAGTTCACCAACAAGGGGCATGTGCAACTGGAGGCGGCCTACCGAACATTTGACCCCGACGGAAGCAATCGGGGCCGGCGGTCCGAAATATCAATTTGCGTATCCGACACCGGCATTGGCATTGCGCCCGACCGTCAAGCGATGATATTCGAACCGTTTCAACAAGCAGATGGTTCCACCGCGCGAAAATATGGCGGCACCGGATTGGGTTTGTCGATCAGCAGGCAACTGGTGCACCTCATGGGCGGCAAAATGCTGCTGGAAAGCAAAGTCCTCAAGGGCTCGAGCTTCACAATCACAATCCCGGTAGAAGGTTGCGATGCGGTTGCTGGCGAGAATGCGGACGGTGACATCCGGCAATCTGAGGAACCGGGACGCCCATCGACCGAGCCCGTACGAAGAACAAGAATTCTGGTCGCGGAAGATCATGATATCAATCAGATGCTCTTGTCGGAGATGCTGACAAAGCTTGGCTACGATTTCGAAATAGCTGAAAATGGCGTCGATGCCGTTGCCATCATCGGTCAAGCCGAACAGGACAAAAACCAGTTCGACCTTGTGTTGATGGATATCCAGATGCCCTATATTGACGGGATTACGGCCACAGAAATCATCAGGAATGACGGGATATCACCCGAGCAACTGCCAATTATCGCACTTACCGCAAATGCTTATGCCCAGGATATCGAAAACTGTCTGGCTGCAGGCATGCAGGAGCATCTGGCCAAACCTTTTTCAATCGAAGATCTGCAGGACCTGATCGCGAGCTGGCTGGATGCCAGTGACAGCGCGAAGGCGGCATGATCCGGCAGCGCAATGCTTGTGTGAACCGAGAAATTTTCACGGGCCACCCGCACCCGTTCGAGTGACCGGCGCTAGTCCTGTCACCTTCCTGATCCCGCCGGCTTGCAGTTTCGACGCGAGTGGGGCAATCAGCGTGATATGGGATTGGGGATCAGGAATTTGGGGGAGAGCGCCGGCCGCTGGCTGGGGTTGCTGAAAACCGGTCCAATCATCGCCGGGTTGCTGGTGGTGCTGGCCATAGCGGCGCTGCAATTTTCCGCCATCCCGGGATTTGACCGGCTGGGCCTGATGGTCTTTGACAGCTATCAGAACGCCGCACCGCGCGCCTATCAGGATGCGGGCGTGCGGATCATCGACATTGACGAGGAATCGGTCGAACGGCTGGGGCAATGGCCATGGTCGCGGACCGAGATCGCGAGGCTGACGCAAAAGCTGTCCGATGCCGGCGCGGCGGCGATTGCCTTCGATATCGTCTTTTCCGAGCCCGACCGGACATCGCCCGGCCAGATTGCCGCGCGATTGCCGCGAGCGGAGGGCAATGAAAATCTGCTGCGCTCGCTGTCGGATCTGCCCGACAATGACGACATATTGGCCGACAGTTTCGCTCTTGCGCCGGTGGTCGGCGGATTCTTTCTGTTGCACGAGGATCGCGGGGGGCCAATCGAACTGCCGACCGGCATGGCGATACTCGGGTCCTCACCAGACGGACAGGTCGAACAATATCGGGGGACGGTGCAATCGCTGCCACAATTGCAACAGGCGTCAGCCGGTCTCGGATCGCTGAGCATCGTCGGCGATGCCGACGGGATATTGCGCCGAGCGCCGCTGGTATTTCTCTACAAGGACAAGCTGGTGCCGTCGCTTTCGCTCGAAGCCTTGCGGGTGGCGCAGCAAGCGGGCTCGATTCTGGTCAAGACCAGCGACGGCAGCGGCGAGACAGCGGGCGCGCCCGGAGCCATCGTCAATCTAAGGGTCGGCGATTTCGAGGTGCCGACCACCGCCGCTGGCGAATTGTGGATGCATTTCAGCGAGCCGGCGCCCGAACGCACGATCGCGGCCTGGCGGCTGCTGTCGGGCGATATGTCCGCAGACGAGATAGCCACAGCGGTCGAGGGACAGATCGTCTTCGTCGGCGCCAGCGCAACCGGCTTGCGCGATTTGATCTCGACACCTCTGGCCGAGAACGAGCCGGGCGTCACCGTCCACGCCCAAGCCGCCGAGCAGATGATCCTCGGCGAATTTCTGATCCGCCCCGACTGGGCACCGGGCCTGGAGTTTTTCCTGATCCTGCTGCTCGGCGGCGGGCTGGCGCTCTTGCTGCCCGGCGCTGGAGCCACGATCGGTGCAGCGATCGGCCTCGCTGCGACGGCCGCGGTAACCGCTGGCAGCTGGCTGGCCTTTGACCAGCTGCACTATCTGCTCGATCCGACATGGCCGGTCATCGCGCTGATCCTGGTTTACGCGGTCCAGACCCTGCTGAGTTTCCGCCAGGAAGAACAGCAACGGGCCTACATCCACACCGCCTTTGACCGCTATTTGTCGCCCGAGATGGTCCGGCAGATTGCCGCCAATCCCGAACGGTTGCAGCTCGGCGGCGAAGAGCGCGAGATGACGGTGCTGTTCTGCGATATCCGCGGTTTTTCGAGGATTTCCGAACAATATGACCCGAAGCAGGTGATCAACTTCCTGACCGGCTTCCTGACCCCGATGTGCAATATCTTGCTGGAGAGAAAGGCCACGGTCGATAAATTTATCGGCGACGCCATTCTCGCCTTCTGGAACGCGCCGCTCGACGATCCGGACCAGTTCCGCAACGGCGCGCGCGCCGCGCTGCAAATGGTCGAAAGTCTCGAACGGCTCAACCGCGAGCTGCCGCAAAAGCCGGGACAGGTCTGGCCGCCGGATGTGAAAATCGGGATCGGGATGAACGCCGGCCTGTGCTGCGTCGGCAATATGGGATCGGAGCAGCGACTGTCCTATACGTTGATCGGCGACACGGTGAATATCGCGTCCCGCTTCGAAGGCCTGACCAAGCAATATGGCGTGCAAATCCTGATCGGCAGCGCCCTCGCCAAGCAATTGGAGGGATTTGCCCTGCTTGAACTGGACCGGGTCAAGGTCGTCGGCCGCGATGCGTCGGACACGGTCTACGCGCTGCTCGGCGACGAGACGCTCAACCGGGATCCGGCTTTCGGGATCCTGCAAAGCTGGCATGATGAATTCCTGACCCTCTATCGGGCGCAGAACTGGACCGCAGCCAGCCATTTGCTGGAAGAGCATGAAGCGGCATATAGCGATGCCGGGCTCTCGGTGCTGCTCTCGGTTTACCGCGGGCGGATCGAGCTGCTGTCAAAGGGTCCGGTCGAGGACGACTGGGACGGCGTCTTCGAGGCAACCCGCAAATAGACCGTCCGTCAGGCTTTTGGCTCTAGCAATTGGGTCCGCCGACGGTTGCGTTGGTGCAAGCTTCATCGCCGCCGGGCAGCAACAGGCCCACGCCGACACCGATGATCGCGGCGGGTATCAAGGCTTTCAGCAAACCGCTTTTTCCGGCCCCGGCCACTTTCGGCGCGAGCTGGTCCTGCAGTTTCGACAGGCCGCCGGATGAAAGCCTGAACGGACCAATGGGTTGCGCGCCCGGCCGGGGAATATAGGCCGCCAGGATCGGCTGATCCAGCGTCACCGTCTTGCCCGCTGCGCTGACCTCGGCCAGACCGACATCGAGGTCGCCGCTGCGATTGGCACCCGGGCCGCGCAGCACGACCAGCATCGCGCTGTCCTTGTCGCTTTTCACGCCGTCGAGAAACGGTTCCTTCCTGGCTATCTCCACCGCATCCTTGCCGACCACGCCGTCGAGCGCGGTTCCGCGGATACCGATGGTACCGACCGAACTGCTGACCGAGGCGGAGGATTTCTTCGACTTGCGCCCCGACATGAAACGGAAGGCACCCTTGCTCACCGTTGCGGTTAGCGAGCGTTCCTTGCCCGGGTCATAGACGAAGCGGTTGATTGTCAATTGGGCGTTGGACCCGATGGTCAGGCTCGACCGGTCGAGCAGCAATATCTGCAACTTGCTCTTTTTCCTGGTGCTCAGCGCATCGCCCCAGGCCAGCCGCTGGCGGCGCGGTATCTTGACCGCTTTCTTGATCGTCGCATTGCTCATCCGCACATCACCGACAACGGTCGCGGCAATCCCGACCTGTACCGGCGCGGAGGCAGCCGGGGTCAGAGCGAGGAATAACAGGGCCGGGGCCAACAAGGCGGTTTTGATCGACAAGGATTGAAAGGATATCATGACTTAATCCTTGTCCGCCAACGGGCATAATTTCATGACATCGGCCCAAAGCTCGGGGGCGAAATTCTTTTGCTTCAATTTGCCGAGCTCCACCGCGCCGCCCAGCTGATCGTCGATCTTGCAGAGGTTTACCGCGTGCAGCAGCCGCGCGCTGTCCGACTTGGGGTGGAGCGCCAATACCCGTTCGAGCGTGGCAATCGCCTCGAGATATTCGCCGCGCTCCGATTGTTGCTGGGCGAAGGCAATGCCTTTCTCCTCCTCGACGACGACTTCCGCCATCGCATCCAGTTCGGGGAGCGTTTCGGCATAAACCGCGGTGACCGGCTGCGCGACGATGAAGAGCGCAGCGGCCAAGCCCTTGATATATTCGTGTTGCAAGACCCGTGCCTCCTCTTTCAATCCGGTTTCTAGCATAGAGACCAGCGGTTTCCTATCGTCAGCCGCACGAGAATGTCGGAATATCGGGAAAAAACCCCGCTATGTCCTAATTGGAAACAACCGCCCATTCGTCGCCGAACCGTGCCCAATAGACGCCGCCCGGCCAGGAGAAGCTTCCCCCGTCCATTTTGCCCGACACCGAAATAAGCGGCTGATTGTCCGGACCGAATATTTCATAGACGCGTCCGCCCATCACCGGTGTTACGGTATATGTTTCCGCTATTACTGCCGGATGGCTCGACAATATCGTCCGCAGATAGGTTCTGAACCGGTCCGCGCCTCCGATATATTTTCCAAATTCCTCGATCATCGGTTCGTGCATCCGCACAACCGTTTCGACATCGCCCGAGCGCGCCGCGTCCTGCAGCTTCTTTACCGCATCCTGCAAACCTTCGTCACCGGCGATGTCGGCCTTGAGATAGTTATAATCGAGCGGCCCCTCATGTTCGAAGCTGAGTTGCCCGGAAGATGATGACGTGAAGCGCACGCTGTCGACGATATCATGATCATCATATTCCCCCTTGCACCGCGCAAAAATTTCGAACGCCGCGGCGCTTCCCTTATAATCGATGTTCACGATATTCTTGCCGGGAACCAGCCATTCGGAGAGTATATATTCGGTGGACGGCTGGCTCACCGGCTCGGTGCCGGAAGAGACTTTGACGCCTGTGTCCTTCAGCAAGACCCCGTTCAGGGTGGCGCGATAGCTGCCCGAGTCAATCTTGGCCCGCACCCCGTGGGATATGTCGCAGGCAGAAGCCGCTGCCGGCATCCCCGCGACCGCTGCCATTGCGAATATGATACCGATTTTCAATTTACGTCCCGCCATTTTCCCATCCCCATTCTGTTTAATCCGGACATGACCTAGCATTTTCTGATCTCCTGACTATGATCCCGGTCACATCGCCACCTATGGTGCGGAATATGGCGGATCGGTGCTTCCGGTAATGTGCCCGGGCCGATCAGGAACGGACGGGGCGTGGGCTCTCCCGATCCGGCGGGCCTGTCGAACCGGAAAAGTCAGGCGGAGGGAACCGGAAACCCCATGATGCGTAAGATGAGCATGAACCTGCGGCGTCTGCCCTCCCTGCCGCACTGGCTCGTCCCCTCGGCAATCTTGCGAATATATATCATCTATTTGTGGCGGCATCGTCGCTGGCCGGACCTGATCAAGCCAAAACGGTTTTCCGAGCTTGTCCAGTGGCGCAAACTCCACGACCACGACCCGATGATGCCTTTTCTCGCCGACAAGATTGCCGCGAAAAAACATGTTGCACGCCTGTTGGGCGACGAATGGACCATCCCGACCTGCTGGAGCGGTCCGACTCTGCCCGAGCAGCCGTCCTGGCCCTATCCGTTCATCCTCAAGGCGAGCCATGGCTGCAACCAGAATATCATCTGCCGCGATCCGGCTGACTGGGAGAGTGCGCGGCGGCGGGCGATCAGATGGATCGACGCGCCGTACGGCCTCTGGCTCGACGAATGGGCCTATCGCGATATCCCGCGCGGCTATATCGTAGAACCCTATCTCGGCACCGCGTCGGCCCTGCCGGTGGATTACAAGATTTACGTATTTTCCGGCAAGGCAGCCTTGATCCAGGTTCATCTCGACCGCCAGTCCGACCACCGGTGGATATTGTTCGATCCCCAATGGAACCAGCTTTCCCGGCTCAACGATGTTGATCTTCCGCCAGCCCCTGAAAGTCTGGCGAAGATGCTGGATAGCGCAGAGAAAATTGCGCCCCGTTTCGATTTTGCCCGGATCGACTTTTACGAAATCGCCGGAGAGCCCAAATTTGGCGAGGTCACCTTCTATCCCGGGTCGGGTCTCGATCCGTTTGATCCGCCGGAGCTTGATCTTGCGATCGGCGCACGCTGGCTGGCCGGCTCTATTTCCGGCCCGAAAAGCCAATGTCCAAATCGACAGTGGGAGCCCCAGACAGCCTGAGCTGCCCGATGTCCGCACATTTCCGGTCATCAGATGCGATGCCTTCACCCGGACGCTTGTCGAACCCCGCCGATCATTCTAGGGTCCCGGTTCGACAATATCACCATCATCGGAACCCCCAAATGACCCTCAACGGCCCCGCCTCGCACAGCTATTTCTCCCAGCGGCTCAAGCTGCATTATGCCGACTGGGGCAATGAGGACAAACCGCCGCTGATCCTGCTCCACGGGGGCCGGGATCATTGCCGCAACTGGGACTGGGTGGCGCAGGAATTGCGCGAAGACTGGCACATCATCGCCCCCGATGTCCGCGGCCATGGCGACAGCCAGTGGAGCACCGACGGCAATTACGCGATCATGCCGATGGTGACCGATCTGGCCCAGCTGATCCACCAGCTCGACCTGTCGCCAGTCACCATTGTCGCGCACAGCATGGGCGGCAATATCGCGCTGCGCTACACCGGCCTCTATCCGGACACGGTGCGCAAGCTGGTCGCGATCGAGGGGCTGGGACCGAGTCCGGACATGCTCGCCGAACGCAACAAGATCGGGGAGCTGCAACGGGTGCGCGACAGTATCGAGGAAAAGCGCCGGTCCGCTGGCCGACAGGTCAAACGCTATCCGACATTCGACGACGCGCTGAACCGGATGCAGGACGCGAACCAGCATCTTTCCGACGAGCAGGCCCGGCATCTCACCACCCACGCGGTGATCCGCAACGAGGACGGCAGCTACAGCTGGAAATTCGATCCCTATGTGCAGCACTGGGACAGCATCGACCTGTCGCAGGACGCGATCCACGAGCTGTGGGGCAATATCAGCTGCCCGACCCAGCTGCATTACGGTGCCGACAGCTGGGCGAGCAATCCGGAGGGGGACGGCCGGATGCAATATTTCGGCGACAATGTGTCGGTGAAGGAATTTGCCGATGCCGGCCACTGGCTGCACCATGACCAGTTTGATGAATTTGTCGGGACGCTGAGGGAGTTTTTGTAAAAAACGATAGACAACAAATCTCTCCAAGCAAAACTCGCAAGCATTTCCAGAGAGAATTTAGGGAAATTCTTGATCGGCGCAATCCATGAGCTAACCGTGTATAATCGGCACCATTATGATGAAGCCGATGGGTTATCAAAAATTCGATTGGGGAATGAAGCAATTTATCGTCTTAGTGGTTATCTTAGAGTATTGGCGAGCGATGATCAGTTGATCGACCAACTGCTATTGAAGGGGATTGCAGAATCGTCGAACCCATTGACCGAGCGTTCAATCAATCGGATCCTATCCCATTTAATATGATTTCGGTGACTATTTTGACGGCAACTACCCCGCCCGCAGCGCTTTTGCTGCCAGCGGCCTCGCGCTGGGCGCGGGTGGAAGTGGAATGTATTGCCAAGAGGTGATGGGGAGACATTTCGCCCCTCCTCTTCAGAGGAGGGGATCAAGGGGTGGTGGCGATGCGCCAGCATCGCTCGCGTCAGCGAAGAGGATGGTTTAGGCTTCAATGGTACGAATACCAAAAGGCAATGATCCGACGAGAGAAACCACCCCAACCCCTCCTTTGAAAAGGAGGGGCTAAAAATCGCACTAGGGATGGCTCTCCCGCAGCAATTCCTGACCTACTAAAATCAGCCAATCATCGCCTGCAAGGTCGCAATCCGGTCGGCTTCCTCTGCCGGCTTGTCCTTGCGGATGCGGTGGATGCGCGGGAACCGCATCGCGAGACCGGATTTATGCCGCTTGCTCTTGTGGATCGAATCGAACGCCACTTCCAGCACCAGCGACTTCTTCACCTCGCGCACCGGCCCGAAACGGTTCAGCGTGTTCTGTCGGACAAAGCGGTCGAGCCATTTCAGCTCTTCGTCGGTGAAGCCGGAATAGGCCTTGCCGACCGGCAGCAGCTCGCCATCCTGGGTCCAGCAGCCGAATGTATAGTCGGAATAGAAGGAGGCGCGCCGCCCGTTGCCGCGCTGGGCATACATCATCACGCAGTCGGCATTCAGCGGGTCGCGCTTCCATTTATACCAGTGGCCGGTCACCCGACCCGCCAGATAGGGGCTTTCGCGCCGCTTCAGCATCACCCCTTCGATCGCCGCATCGCGGGCACCGGCGCGCATCACTTCCAGCGCGGCAAAATCATCGACATCGACCACCGCCGACAGGTCAAAATGGTCGGCATTGAGTGTGGGGACAAAGCTTTCGAGCCGCTGCCGCCTTTCGTGCCAGGGCGACAGGCGCAGATCATCCTCTCCGTCCATCAGCAGGTCATAGACCCGGACGAAGGCCGGAAATTCCTGCCGCATTTTCTTGGAAACCGTCTTGCGACCGAGCCGTTTCTGCAGCGCGTTGAAACTCGCTGCCTCGCCACCCTGGTCGGTGCCGCGCACCAGCAATTCGCCGTCGATTACGCCGTCGCGGTCGAACGCCTCGACAATATCGGGGAAGGACGCGCTGATATCATCGCCGCCGCGGCTGTAGAGCCGGGTCTCGCCGCCAAGATGCACCGCCTGCACCCGGATGCCGTCCCATTTCCACTCGACCGCATATTGGTCGAGATCGAGATGGTCGCCCTCGAATGGATGCGACAGCATGAACGGCCGGAAGAAGGGCGTTGCCGAAAGGTCGGGACGCTCGCCGCCCTTCTCCGCCCATTGAAACAAGGCTTCATAGGGCGGGTCAAGCGCGTGCCAGAGCTCCTCGACATCATCAAGCGCCACATCAAAGGCCTGCGCGAAGGCGGTCTTGGCCAGCCGCGCCGAGACACCGACCCGCATCCCGCCGACCGCCAGCTTGAGCATCGCATAGCGGCTGTTCGAATCCAGACTGTCGAGCAGGGAGGCAACAATGTCGGGAGCGGTCGCACGATTGGCGGCGGACAGCGCCTGCACGACCTCGTCGATGTTCGGGTCGCTCTGTTCCCGTCCCTCCGCTTCCGGCCAGACCAAAGCCACGGTCTCGGCGGTGTCGCCGACATGATGGCGCGACAGGCGGAACAGTTCGGGATCGATTCTTGTGCCCGCGAGATTGCGGATGGTGGCGGACTTGACCGCTGGAAAATCGAGACTGTCGGTCAGCGCCGCCAGCGCCC
Organism: Parasphingorhabdus flavimaris; assembly: GCF_013371215.1. GTDB lineage: Bacteria > Pseudomonadota > Alphaproteobacteria > Sphingomonadales > Sphingomonadaceae > Parasphingorhabdus > Parasphingorhabdus flavimaris. The sequence goes on along the minus strand of NZ_JABWMH010000003.1, from coordinate 102,133 downwards.
AGCCGCGATCGGGATCGGGCGTTGCGCGCAAATATGCGGATATCGCCGCCAGCTTGGCGTTGCGCGATCTGGTATAGACCAGACTGTCGATCAGGGCGGCAAAGCGGCGCATCAGCCGTCATCCCCGTCTTCGCGCCCGACCATCGCCAGCGCCCGCGCCTTGATCTGGTGCAGCTCGCACCAGCGCAGCAGGCCATCCTCGCTGCCATGGGTGATCCAGGTTTCCTTTGGCGCCAGTTCGCGGATCGTGGCGGTCAGCTCGTCCCAGTCGGCATGGTCGGAAATGACCAGCGGGATCTCGACCCCACGCTGCCGCGCCCGTCCGCGCACCCGCATCCAGCCCGAGGCCATGGCGGTCACCGGATTGGGCAGCCTCCGGCTCCATTTGTCGGTCAATGCCGAGGGCGGCGCGATGATGATCTGGCCGCGCATATCTTCCTTCGGCGTGTCCATCACCAACCGCAATTCGCCCAGCGAAACGCCGAGCTCTTCGTATAATTCGCACATCCGGACCTGAGCCCCGTGCAGATAGATCGGCTGGTCCCAGCCGGCGCGGCGCAGCTCGGCAATCACCCGCTGCGCCTTGCCCAGCGCATAGGCGCCGACGAGAATGCTGCTGTCCGGTTCGGCTTCCAGCCGGGCAAAGATTTTTGCGATCTCGCCCGCGATCGGCGGGTGCTGAAACACCGGCAGGCCGAAGGTCGCCTCGGTGATGAAAATATCGCAGGGCACCAGCGCGAACGGGGCGCAGGTCGGATCGGGGCGGCGCTTGTAGTCGCCGGTGACGACCACCCGCTCGCCCTGATATTCCATCAGCACCTGCGCCGAGCCCAGCACATGGCCCGCCGAATGCAGGCTGAACCGCACCCCGCCGCGCTCGAAGCCCTCGCCATAGCCGATCGGCGTCCCCGCCTCGGTCCCATAGCGCAAACCCATGATCGCCAGCGTCTCCGGCGTCGCCCAGACATCGCCATGACCGCCACGCGCATGATCGGCGTGGCCATGGGTCACGACCGCGTTTTCCTTAGGGACGGACGGATCGATCCAGACGTCGGCAGGTCGCACGTAAATGCCCTGCGGATGCGGCTCGATCCAGTGTTTCGCTTTTGCCATTGTGTAATAGCGTATTGGCGGGGGAAAGGTTCCGGTCAAGGGCGGGGGGGCTTTCACTCAGCCCCTCCTCTTTAGAGGAGGGGTTGGGGTGGTGGCGATGCGCAAGAATCGCTCGCGCCAGCGAACGACGAAAGTACCGATAGAAATAACTTTGAAATCGAAGGACCCTTTTCCGACGAGCGAAACCACCCCAACCCCTCCTTTAAAAGGAGGGGCTTAAATGCGCTTTCAGGATGACGAGAGCGCAACACATCATGTGAACCCAATGTGATATTCCCCCTAGACCAATCACACTCCAATGTGATATCCGATTCCCAACATCACATTGAAAGGCCGAGTCCATGAGCAAGATCCTGATCGAAAAACTGGTCGCCCTGATCGAATCCGGCGAGGAAACCCGTGCCGGCCTGGCGCGCGCCGCCGGGCTCCACGCCAACAGCCTGCGCAGCCTGGGGCAGGAGGACTGGAACCCGACGGCGGAAACGCTCGGCAAGCTGGAGACCTATCTTGCGCGCGGCGGCAGCGGGGTCATGGCGTCGGCGGAAGAGATTATCAACGAGGCGCGCAACGGGCGCATGTATATCCTCGTCGATGACGAGGACCGTGAGAATGAGGGTGATCTGATCATCCCGGCGCAAATGGCGACCCCCGACGCGATCAACTTCATGGCCAAATATGGTCGCGGCCTGATCTGTCTGGCGATGACGCGCGACCGGGTCGAGGAACTGGGCCTCGACATGATGAGCCAGAACAACCGCGGCGCCTATGAAACCGCCTTCACCATCTCGATCGAGGCGCGCGACGGCGTCACCACCGGGATCAGCGCCGCCGACCGCGCGCGCACCGTGGCGGTGGCGATCGACCGGACCAAGGGCAAGGAAGAGATAGTCACCCCCGGCCATGTCTTCCCGCTGCAGGCGCGCAATGGCGGCGTGCTCGTTCGCGCCGGCCATACCGAAGCCGCGGTCGATGTCTCGCGGCTGGCCGGTCTCAACCCCTCCGGCGTGATCTGCGAGATCATGAAGGATGACGGTGAAATGGCGCGGCTCGATGACCTGATCGAATTTGCCCAGCATCACGGCATGAAAATCGGCACGATCCGCGACCTGATCGCCTATCGCCTGCGCCACGACCATCTGACCGAACGGCGCGCAGAGGCCCGCTTCACCAGCCGCTGGGGTGGCGAATGGAATGCGATCACCTATTATAACATGGCCACCGAAAGCGAGCAGATCGTATTGCAGAAGGGCCATGTCGACCCCGAACGGCCGACGCTGGTGCGGATGCACGCGACCACCATGTTCCCCGACCTGTTCGCGCAGGACAACGGCCGGCCCAGCATGATCGAGGAATCGATGAAAATCATCGGCGAGGAAGGGGCCGGCGTGATCGTCTTCATCAATCCGCGCCAGCCCGATTTCTTCTCGCAGCAGGTCCGCAGCCTGGCGGGGGTCAAGCCGCCACCGATGGATCAGCAGCGCGACTATGGCGTCGGCGCCCAGATCCTCAGCGAGCTTGGCGTCCATGACATGGAATTGCTGACCAACACCAGCCATGATCTGGTCGGGCTCGATGCCTACGGGTTGCGGATTGTCGCACAGCGCGAGGTCCCTCCCAGCGGCAGCACAGCTGCAGATCGAGAGCTGGAAAACGCCTGACCGGCTCGACATCCTGAATGTTCAGGACTTCCAGCGAACATCCACCCTGTCCTGAAAAACGTTCAGGATATTGAAATTGAAAGAGACAAAAATGGCAAAATTCCTGATCGTCGAAGCGCGTTTCTATGACAAGCTCAACGACATGCTGATCGAGGGCGCGACCGATGCGCTCAAGGCGGCGGGGCACGAATATGAGGTCATCACCGTTCCCGGCGCGCTCGAAATTCCCAGCGCCATCTCGTTGGCGATCGATAGCGATCTCTATGACGGTTTTGTCGCGATCGGCGTGGTGATCCGCGGCGAGACCTATCATTTCGAAATCGTCGCCGGCGAAAGCGCGCGCGGTATCATGGCGCTGACCATGGACGGCGCGGCCATCGGCAACGGCATATTGACGGTCGAGAATGAGGATCAGGCGCTGGCGCGTGCGGACAAGAGCCGCAAGAACAAGGGCGGCGAAGCGGCCCAGGCAGCGATTGCGATGCACGAACTGGCGATGAAGTTCACCACCTGAAGGCAGAAAGTCGGCGGCGGCAGGCCTGGGCCCGCCGCCGCCAGAGTCTTGGCTTATTGAGTACCGGCGAGCGCGGCTTCGAACTGCTCTTCGGTCATCGAGATCGCAACACCGTCGGCATTGGTCATGAAGGCAGCAACCGGCAGTTGCACCGGCTGACCATTATGTTCGACGGTGACAAATTTGGCATCGCTTTCCTTGATGGTGCCGATGACCGCAGCGCCGGTGACCGATTTGACTTCGGTGCCGGGGGTCAGGCTGGCGAGCAATTTGGCTTTGGCGTCGGCAGCGGCTTTTTCGACCGCAGCATCAAGATCGACCTTGGTCATCATGATCGACAGTCCGTTGTCTTCCTTGGCAAAGGCGTCGGGCGCGAGCGCGGCCTTGTTCTTGCCGGTGTCCACGACCACCACGCCAGCGTCTACGAAATCGACGGTACCGACATCAGCGCCATTGGGACCGACAACTTTCATACCCACCTTTGCTTCGACAGTCGGAGCGGTATCTTGAGCCAGAGCCGGGGTTGCAGCAAGCAACGCAGCACCGGTCAACAGGGTTAGAAAGTTCTTCATATATCATTCCTTAATATTAAAAAAAATGGCGGTAATCCGCCACAGAACCCCGCGCTAAAAAACGATGGCCGGATTTGTTAAGGCGATTGAGGCAAGCCGAGCCATGCGTGGGATGAAAGGTGGTTGCGTCGCGAACATGCCGTTGCGCGCAGCCATCGGGGGGATTTACGCTACTGCGAGGCCGGCTCTTTTTGAGCCGGCCCCGGTTTGTGCGACTGGCCTCGACTATGCCGCTTTCTGCATCCGCTTGTGGATGCCTTCCTTGACTTCCTCGATAATCTTGGCGCTGAAGGCGTCGAGATCACCGGGGTCGCGCGACGTGATCAGGCCGTTGTCGACCACCACTTCGCTATCCTCGAATAATCCGCCGGCGTTGATCAGATCGGTCTTGATCGAAGGATAGCCGGTGACCTTGCGGCCCTTCACCAGATCGGCCTCGATCAGCAGCCAGGGTGCGTGACAGATTGCCGCGACCGGTTTGCCGGCACTGAAAAAGGCCTTCACAAAATCGACCGCCTTGTCTTCGACCCGCAACAGGTCCGGGTTGATCTGTCCGCCCGGCAGAACCAGCGCGTCAAAATCATCTTCGCTGGCATCATCCAGAGTCATGTCGACGTCGACGCTTTCGCCCCAGTCCTTCTTGTCCCAGCTCTTTATCGAACCGGATTCAAGCGACACGATGGTTACGTCCGCTCCTGCGTCCACGAGTTGTTTCCGTGGCTCAAAAAGCTCCGATTTCTCAAAACCGTCCGTCGCCAGGATTGCTATTTTTGCGTTTGAAATGTTCGTCATTTCTGCTGTCCTTTCGTTAGAGGTTACAACAGGTCTACGCAGCGGAAAGAGAATTGGTTCCCCCGCAATCCGGACAGGATGTTTCTCCCACAGTCTGGGAACCAAATGACAGGGGACGCGTAATTTTAGCAGATAACGCGCTCCGCCAGTTCGTCGAGCGCTTCATAACGGAAGGAAGATAATTTCATGACCACCACGATCAAATCAGCAGAACTTCGCGAGATGAAAACCGACATCAAGAAAGCCGATCGCGCCGAGATGGCCGCGAAGCTTGGGGATGCCCTGGCCTCGACCGTCGTACTCTATTACAAGACGCAATCGGTTCACTGGAACGTGACCGGCCCCCTGTTCGGCACTGTTCACCAGCTGACCGAAGGCCAGTATGAAGACCTTGCCGCATCGATTGACGAGATCGCCGAGCGGATTCGGGCTCTGGGCGCAAAAACGCCGGTTGGCCTTTCAACCTATGTGAAAAACAGCGTCATTGATGACCTGACCGAATGGGGCGACGTCGAAGACATGCTCAAACAGCTGACGAGCGATAATCTCGCCGTCGCCGACCAGATGCGCGAGTTCGTCAAAATTGCGGAGGAAGCCGATGACGTGTTCACCGCCGACCTCCTCACCGCGCGGATTGGTGCGCTGGAAGAAGCGTCGTGGATGCTCTCTGCCAACCTGTAATCAATCCCCTCACAAGAATGACAGGAATATTCTATGAAAAAACTAGATAAAACCAGCGCCCGTCAGGGCTTTACCACCCGCCATATGACTATTGTCCTTGGTGTATCGACGCTGCTTGCGATCGTTGCGCTAGCGGTTGTGACGGGTTTTGTCTGAACCGGTTTCAGAGTCCCAAGTGCCTCCTACCGCTCCTGCCTCGCGCAGGAGCGGTTTTTTATGGGATGGCCGTTTTTACTCCGGCTTGGTCAGCTTCAATATGAACCGGTCGGTCTTTCCGCGTACGGCAGGATCAAAGACATTCTTGCCATGATCATCGCCATCACCCGCGAGCAGATTTTCATCGCGTTCGACGATGAAGCCCGCCGCCTCCGCGACAGCCACCGCTAAAGCCGGATCAATCCGGTGATGGGCCTTATTGTCACCATCGGGATCGCCGACATGATCGATCAGCCCGAAACTCCCGCCCGGTTTCAGCTTGGCCTTCACCGCAAGCAACATGCCGGTTGCCGCTGTGGCCCCGTAACTATTGTAGACATCATGAAAATTGAGCGCGGTGATCGCCACGTCGACACTATCGTTGGCGACGCCAAGATCGGTGATTTCGCGGTTCAGCCGTTCGATCTGCGGCAAGTCATTAGCCGCGAGTCTGGCCGCTATTTCCGTTTCATAGGCGCCGTCACGTATTTTCAGCGCCTCCGCCGGATTCTGCGCATAGACCTTGCCTTCCGGCCCGGTCGCAATCGCCGCCGCTACGCTATACCAGCCGCCGGATGCGATCAGGTCGAGCACGACATCGCCTTTTTCCAAGCCGAGAAAGGCCAATACTTCCGCCGGCTTTCGGCTGGCATCACGGGTCTTGTCTTCGTCCGACCGGCCTTGTGCAGCGGTCAGCGCAGCCTGGGTCGCGGCCACGTCGATAGTCCCCATTGTCTCCGTTTCAGCGGCTTCATGATGCTTGGCCAGCAATGGCAAGGGCGCAAGGGCCGTGGTCGCAAGGCCAAGGACAGACAGTTTCAGCAAAGTGGTTTTCATAGCATTCCTCCTGTTGGACCATGTTCATCTTCCCCTCGCCTCCGGTCAAGCATTATGCGATAAAGCCTGTTGCGCCTGATCTCGCAAATCGTGAACAGGCTTGACCAAATCCGTCCGTTCTATATTTTAGAACAAATCATGAACAATATCGATTCGGATTCGGGTCAGGCTCTTGAGCCTTCACCGGACAACCCCTCTGCTGTGCCTCCGGCGATACCAGCCAAACCCTCTGTCTTGCGGGCGCGGCTTGCGAGAATATTGGCGGCGTCCGGTGTGAGAACATCGGAGGATGACGGCGCGCCGTCGCATTTCGGTTTCGGGGTCGAACGGATCGACGCCGCCTTGCGTGGCAATGCGAAAGCCGATGGTCTGCCGCGCGCGGCGCTGCACGAACTGCATGCAGAGAACAGGGATGACCGGACCAGTGCCGCGGCGATGGCGCTGCTGATGGCGCAGCGTTGCCGGAACCTGGATCAGGAAGCGCGCCCCGTCCTGTGGATCAGCGAAAGCGGCGAAGCGAGACGGCAGGGCCGGCTCTATCCGCCGGGACTGGCGGAACTGGGCATCGATCCGGACAGCATCCTCCATGTCGATGCGCCGGATGCTATCGCGGCGCTGCGCGCGGCCGCCGATGGGGTGCGGTCCTCGGCGATGGCGGCGGTGATCATCGAACTGGCGGGCAAGAAGCCCAAGGGCCTCGACCTGACCGCCACCCGCCGCCTGTCGCTGTCGGCGCAGAAGTCCGGCACCCTCAGCCTGATCCTGCGCTCCGGCAGCGATCCGGACAATCCTCTGCCGACCGCCGCCTTCAGCCGCTGGTCAGTGGCTGCGGCGCCGTCGCTCGCGCTCGAGGCCAACGCTCCGGGCCATCCTGCTTTCGACATCAATCTGCTGCGCCATCGCAGCGGTCTTTACGGGCTGAACGCCCGACTGGAGTGGAACCGTGACGATCAAGTCTTCCGCGAGCAGCAAGGCGCGCCGGATACTGGCGCTGTCCCTGCCCTGGCTGCCGTCCGAACGGATCATCAGGGCACACGGGCCGCCTGACCATCCCTTCGTACTGACCGAGAAAATCCGCGGCGCGATGGTGATCATGGCGGCGGACCGGCAGGCCGTGTCTCTCGGTCTGGGCACGGGCATGAAGCTCGCCGACGCGCGGGCGCGGGTGCCCGACCTGCTCGCCTTCGACCATCAGCCGCTGGCCGACGCCGACCTGCTGTCGCGGCTGGCCGAGGCCTGCGAGCGCTACACGCCAATGGTCGCGGTCGAGCCGCCTCATGCGCTGATCCTCGATATCACCGGCGCGGCGCATCTCCACGGTGATGAGGAAAGGCTGGCGCAGGATGCCGAGGACCGGCTTGATGCCGCGGGTTATAACGCCCGCTGGGCTCTGGCCGGAACCGCCGATGCGGCGCTGGCGCTGGCCCGGCATGGCCTGAAGGAAGGCGCGGAGGCGCAACTGCCGGTCGCCGCGCTGGCGATGGACGCAAAGACCCACCAGTCGCTGGAACGGGCGGGGCTGTACAGGATCGGCGATCTGGCCGAGCGGCCGCGCGCCAATCTGGCGGCGCGCTTCGGGATGGAGCTCACCTTGCGGCTGGACCGGATATTGGGACTGGAGGACCGGCCGATCGATCCGCTGCGCCGGATCGGCAATATCGTCACCGAGCGCCGCTTTGCCGAGCCGCTGACCCATATTGATGCCGCGCTTGCCTGCCTGTCGGAACTGTTTGCCGAGGCCGCCGAACGGCTCAACGAGCGCGGCCAGGGCGCGCGGATGATCCGGATGATGCTGTTCCGCTGCGATGGCGATGTCGCGCGGCTCGGTCTGGAAACCGGCGCGCCAACCCGCGATGCGCCCCTGTTCCAGCGCCTGCTGCGCGAACGGATCGCCGCGCTCAACGACGAACTCAATCCGGGCTTCGGCTATGATCTGATCCGGCTGAGCATTGTCGCTTCGGAGGTGCTGGCACCGCAACAATTGCGGCTCGAGGGCGGCGAGGACCGGCGCGGCGATGAGGTTGCTCTGGTCAGCCAGCTCAGCACAAGGCTGGGCCGCGACCGGGTGCAGAAATTTGCCCCCGCCGACAGCCATATCCCGGAACAGGGCCTGCTCGCGCTGCCCGCGCTCAACGCTCCGCCGCCGGTGCCGTGGAAGCGGCAGTCTCCCGACAATCCGCCGATGCGCCCCTTGCACATGTTCGACCCGCCGCAACGGGTGCAGGTGATCGCCGAGGTCCCCGACGGCCCGCCCTATCGCTTCACCTGGCGGCGCAAGAGCCATCAGGTGATGCGCTATGAAGGGCCGGAGCGGATCGCCTCGGAATGGTGGCAGCGCAAGGACGGGCAACAGCCGGGCAAGGGCGGCCTGACCCGCGACTATTACCGCGTCGAGGATGCCCGCGGCCGGCGCTACTGGCTGTTCCGGCACGGGCTTTACGGCGAAGAGAAAGCGAACCCGGACTGGTATGTGCATGGGCTGTTTGCGTGATGGAGAATATCTGTTGCCCTGAATCCGTTCGTGTCGAGCCCTTCGACAGGCTCAGGATAAACTTCGGCAGTTCCTGCCGAAGGCGAGAGGCCGTTAGCGGTGTCTCGACTTCGCTCGACACGAACGGATATGGCCCCTCGCAATGACGGTTTTCGCGGAACTCGCCGCCTCCACCCATTACAGCTTCCTGCGCGGCGCCTCGTCCCCCGCCGACATGGTGCTGCAGGCGATGGCGCTGGGTATGACCGGTATCGGCATCGCCGACCGCAACAGCGTCGCCGGTGTCGTGCGCGCCCATGCCGCGCTGCGCCGGGCGCATGAGGATGCCGCGGAGGAAGGGCTGCTGCTGCCGGATTTCAAACTGATCGTCGGATCACGGCTGGTCTTTGCCGACGAGACGCCGGAAGTGATTGTCTATCCGCTGAACCGGCGCGGCTGGGGGCGGCTGACACGGCTGCTCTCGACCGGCAATTTGCGGGCGGAGAAGGGCGATTGCTTTCTCTACGAGGCGGACTTGCTGGAGTGGTGCAGCGAGGATTGGGCGCTGATCATCCTCCCCGAAGCGCCAGCTTCGGGGAGGGGGACCGTCAGCCAGAGCGCAGCGGCGGCTGATGGTGGAGGGGCCGGCGGCGGGAGAGTCTTTGCGGAGCGGCCCCTCCACCATCCTGCGGATGGTCCCCCTCCCCATGCTGCGCACGGGGAGGAAATATTTGGGCGGCTTCGTTCCCGCACCCCCCGTGTCTGGCTTGGCGCGACCATGCCGCGCTCGGGGCCGGACAAGCGCTATCTCGCCAGATTGCACGGTCTCTCCCAGGCGACCGGCATTCCGCTTATCGCCACCAACGACCCGCTCTATGCAACGCCCGAACAGCGCCCGCTGCACGACATCCTCACCTGCATCGCCGAGAAGACGACGATCCCCAAGGCGGGCCGCCTGCTCGCCGCCAATGCCGAGCGGTTTCTCAAACCCCCGTCAGAAATGGCGCGCCTGTTCCGCGATCATCCCGAAGCGATTGCCGAGACGCAAAAACTGCTCGGCATGGTCGATTTCACGCTCGATGAACTCAGCTACCATTATCCCGACGAACCGGTGCCCGCAGGCTGGACGCCGCAGGGCTGGCTTGCGCATCTGACCTGGACCGCCGCCCATGATCGCCATGGCGAGACCCTGCCCGAACGGTTGCGCGCCAAGGTCGAGGAGGAATTGCGGCTGATCGAAAAGATGAAATATGCGCCCTATTTCCTGACCGTCCACGACATCGTCAAATTCGCCCAGGATCAGGGCATACTCTGCCAGGGGCGCGGGTCGGCGGCGAACAGCGCGGTCTGCTACCTGCTCGGCATCACCTCGGCCGATCCGATGGAGCATGACCTGCTCTTCTCGCGCTTCATTTCCGAAGAGCGCCGCGAACCACCGGATATCGACGTCGATTTCGAACATGAGCGGCGCGAGGAAGTGATTCAATATATCTATGCCCGCTATGGCCGCCACCGCGCCGGCATTGCCGCGACCGTGATCCACTATCGCTCGCGCAGCGCGATCCGCGAGGTCGGCAAGGCGCTCGGCCTGTCGGAGGATATCACCAGCCGTCTCTCCAGCACCGTCTGGGGCAGCCACGGCGGCAAAAAGCCCGACAAGCGCTTTGCCGAAACCGGCCTCGATCCCGACAATCCGGAAATCCGGCGGCTCGGCGATCTGGTCCAGCAGATCCTGCAATTTCCCCGCCACCTGTCGCAACATGTCGGCGGCTTCGTGCTGACCCAGGACCGGCTCGACGAGACCGTACCGATCCACAATGCGGCGATGGACGACCGCACTTTCATCGAGTGGGACAAGAATGACATCGACACGCTCGGCCTGATGAAGGTCGATATTTTGGCGCTCGGTATGCTGACCTGCATCCGCAAGGCGTTTGATATGCTGGAGAGCCTAAACATCCTCCCCGAAGCGGCAGCTTCGGGGAGGGGGACCGTCAGCCAGAGCGCAGCGGCGGCTGATGGTGGAGGGGCCGCCGCCGGGATCGCTGCACTGGAGATGCCCCTCCACCATCCTGCGGATGGTCCCCCTCCCCATGCTGCGCACGAGGAGGAAAAATGGACTCTCCAGAATATCCCGCACGAGGACCCCGCGACCTATCGCATGCTGTGCAGGGGCGACAGTATCGGCGTGTTTCAGGTCGAGAGCCGGGCCCAGATCAACATGCTGCCGCGGCTGAAACCGCGCGAATTTTATGATCTGGTGATCCAGGTGGCGATTGTCCGGCCGGGGCCGATCGAGGGGGAGATGGTCCATCCCTATCTGCGGCGGCGTTCGGGCGTGGAAAAGGTGACCCTGCCCTCGCCCGCCCCGCCGCATGATCCGGACGAGCTGAAATCCGTGCTCGGCCGGACCTTTGGCGTGCCCCTGTTCCAGGAACAGGCGATGAAGCTGGCGATCGTCACCGCCGATTTCTCCCCCGGCGATGCCAACAAGCTGCGCCGGGCGATGGCGACCTTTCGCAATGTCGGGACGATCCATCATTTCGAGGAAAAGATGATTACCGGCATGACCGCCAAGGGCTATGAACGGGATTTCGCCGAGCGCTGCTACAAGCAGATCCAGGGCTTTGGCAGCTATGGCTTTCCGGAGAGCCACGCGATCAGCTTTGCCCGGCTGGTCTATGTCTCGAGCTGGATCAAATGCCACCACCCGGCGGTGTTCGCCGCGGCTTTGCTCAATTCGCAGCCAATGGGTTTCTATGCGCCGGCCCAGCTGGTCCGCGACGCGCGCGAGCACGGGGTGGAGGTGCGGGAACCGGATGTGAATTTCAGCGACTGGGATAACCGGGTGGAGAAAAACATCCTCCCCGAAGCTTCAGCTTCGGGGAGGGGGACCGTCAGCCAGAGCGCAGCGGCGTCTGATGGTGGAGGGGCCGGCGGCGGGAGAACCTCTGCGCAGCGGCCCCTCCACCATCCTTCGGATGGTCCCCCTCCCCACGCTTCGCGCGGGGAGGAAAACTTTCTCCGCATCGGGCTGCGCCAGATCGACGGGTTTCGCGAAGCCTGGGCCGATCAGATCCGCGCCGCGCGGCCTTTCCGCACGATCGAGGAACTGGCCCACAAGGCCGACCTCCCCGCCCGCGCGCTGCGCCTGCTCGCCGATGCCGATGCCTGCCGGTCGCTGGGGCTCGACCGGCGGCAGGCGCTGTGGGAAGTGCGCCGGACGCCGGTCAATACATTGCCGCTGTTCGAGGCGGCACAGGCGAAGGAACTGGGTCGGGAGCAAGACGCACATCTGCCGGCCATGACCAAGGGCGAGCATGTCGTCGCGGACTATCAAAGCGTCCGCCTGTCGCTGAAAGGCCATCCGATGGAATTTCTGCGCGAGCGCTTGCGGGAACTGGGCGTGCTCAGCTGCGCCGAACTGGCCAAGGCCAAAAACGGCTCGCAGGCGAAGGTCGCCGGCGTTGTCCTGATCCGCCAGCGACCGGGCAAGGGCAATGCGGTGTTCATCACGCTGGAGGATGAAAGCGGCGTCGCCAACCTGCTGCTCTGGGCCAGCCGCTTCGAGAAAATGCGTCGGCCGGTAATGGCCGCGCGGCTGATGCTCGCCACCGGCGAGGTCCAGCGCAGCGTCGAGGGCGTGACCCATTTGATGACGACGCGGGTCGAGGATTATAGCTTCATGCTCGACGACATTTCCGACCGCGACCGGCCGGACATGCCACTATCCCGCGCCGACGAGGTGAAGCGGCCCATCTATCGCAACGAGGACCGCTGGGCAGCCCGGCAGGAAGAGCAGGCGACAGGACCGCAGCCCGCCTATCCCCGCCACGGCCATCCGCGCAACGTCCGGATATTGCCAAAGTCACGGGATTTTCACTAGCAGAGACCGATTGCAACGGCTTGCGAGGCACCGCTTGGCCGGATCATCCGCCCAACGCGTTGCGCCCGGCCTGTCTGAGAGGCACCCTATTATGCTCGTCAACTGCGCAGAGCAGTTGCATCCCGGTCATCGGCTTTCCGAACAGATATCCCTGAACCAGATGCGTGCCCGCCCGTTTCGCAATGATCAGCTGGATTTCATCTTCCACCCCTTCGAACAGGCAATCGATGCCCAGGGTTCGCGCCATACCGACCAGTGAATGAAGAATTTTCTCGGTCATGGGGTCGCCGACATCCGTCAGGAAAGACCGGTCCACTTTCAGCTTGCTGATCGGCAGTTCGCGCAGATAGTTGAAATTGGAATAGCCGGTGCCAAAATCATCAAGCGCCAGCGGGTGGCCACGTTCGGACAGGCGAAGCATATTGCGGGTCGCTTTGCCCGTATCCGCCATCATCGCCGTTTCGGTGATTTCAAATTCGAGCAGCGCCGGATCCAGACCGCTGTCTTCGACTTTGTCAATGATCCGGGCGATGATATGATCGGAAAGCAGGTCATTGCCCGAAAGATTTACCGATAGCGGAATCGGGTCGTCCCAGGATTTGAGGGCGGCCAGCGCCTTTTCCACCACAACAAGGGTGATATTGGCAATCAGGCCGCTTTCCTCGGCAATCTCTATGAAACGACCCGGCATGACAGCGCCAAGCGTCGGGCTGGTCCATCGAGCAAGCGCTTCAGCACGGACGATCCTCTCATGTCCCAAGTCAAATTGCGGCTGAAAGAGCAGCTCGATTTCGGCAGCGAAATTGGCGCCGCGCAGGGCCCGTTCGATCTTGTACCGTTCTGCGGCCACCCTGGCATGCTCGTCGCGAAAGACGACCACTTTGTTTTTACCGTTCTTTTTCGCATGCAAAAGCGCATAGTCGGCATCTCGGATGAGTTGTGCGTCGCTTTCTTCAGGGTTGATCTGCTGGCAACCCATAGACGCGGAAATCTGGATCAGCCGGTCTTCGATCAGATATACGCGGGCGATATATTCCAGCAGCCCCTGACACCAGGCATCGACAACAGCTTCTTCCGACATGTCGGGAAGTATGATATTGAATTCGTCACCACCGATACGGCTGAGATACGCCTTGCCACCACAATAATCCCGCATGCGGGTGGCGGCCTGTCTCAACAGTTCGTCACCGATCGAATGTCCGTGCCCGTCATTGACCGCCTTGAATCCGTCCAGATCGAGCAGGACAAGCCAGCTATCGACGCCCGATTCCGCTTCCGTCTTGCTCTCTTTGAACGTTTCGAAAAAAGCGCGCCGGTTCGGCAACCCCGTCAAACTGTCCGACAGCGAGCGATGCCGCATTTTTTCACCGAGATCCTGGGCTTCCTGAAGCCTGTTTTCCGCTTCATGCTTGGCAAAGGCTGTCAGGCCGAGCGCCCTGCGCAAGAAAAAGGTGATCGACATTGCGCCCAACACCGCAGCAAATGTGACGAACCCGTAGAGGACCATCTCCTCGGGAGCATGTTCCTGGAGCACATAATATAAGCCGGCAAGCACTGGCACGGTCGAGACAAGCGCTTGCCTAATGCTGGTGCAGGCCAGCGAGAATATCATGACCATGAGGATGAAATAGATCAGATTTTCCTGGGCAAATCCGATTTCCATCGCCAGCATCACATTTGCGAGCATGAGCAAATTGGCGATCGTGATGAAAACAGGTACCCTTGCAATGGCGACAGCATTGCCGATCGCCCACCAGGAGCCGGCAAAGACCATGCTGGCGACACTCGATGCTGTCGCGATTACCAGCAAGTTTGTGCCACTTTCCGTGCCGAAATGCACCAGCGTCAACACCATATAATAGATGGCGGCGAGCCCGAAATAGCCTTTCAGCATGGGGCGGTAAATCTGTTCTACGAACGGAGCAGTATCCGGAGTGGTCGAGGCGGGTGCAATGATCATGATTTACAGCGGCGAGGACATTCCAAATAGCAATATTGTACAATATTTACGGCCATATATCGAAATACTTAACATGCCCTTCGCAGGTGCAAATGACCGGGAATGATGCATGCTTTCGGACCAGCGGCACAAAGAATCCGGAACTTGCAAACCCGGCAGAAACACACTATAGTATCAGTTGTAACTATATTGCGTCTCCGCGCATCATTATCTCGAGGAAATTTTTGTGGCTGATCTGTTTGAAAATCCCGTCGGTCTGGACGGCTTTGAATTTGTCGAATTCTGTGCGCCCGAGCGCGGCGTGCTCGAACCGGTATTTGCGGTCATGGGCTTTACCGAGATCGCCCAGCATCGCAGCAAGGATGTCCATCTCTGGCGGCAGGGCGGGATCAATCTGATCATCAACTATGAACCGAAATCCGCCGCCTGGTATTTTGCCCGCGAGCACGGCCCCTCGGCCTGCGGCATGGCCTTCCGCGTAAAGGACGCGCGCAAGGCCTATGCCTATCTGCTCGAAAAAGGCGCCGAGCCGGTTAACGTGGAAACCGGGCCGATGGAATTGCGGATCCCGGCGATTCGCGGCATCGGCGGCGCAATCCTCTATCTCGTCGACCGCTACGAGGGCGGCGAGCGTGGCGAAAATCTGTCGATCTATGATATCGACTTTGAATATCTGCCCGGTATCGACCGCCATCCGGTGGGCGCGGGTTTCCAGATCATCGATCACCTGACCCACAATGTCTATGGCGGCCGGATGAAATATTGGGCGGACTATTACGAGACTTTGTTCAATTTCCGCGAGATCCGTTTCTTCGACATCAAGGGCGAATATACCGGCCTGACCTCCAAGGCACTGACCGCACCCGATGGCAAGATCCGGATTCCGCTGAATGAAGAAGGCGAAGGCGGCAAGGGCCAGATCGAGGAGTTCCTGCGCGAGTTCAACGGCGAGGGCATCCAGCATATCGCATTGATCTGTGACGACCTGATCGCCTGCTGGGACCGGCTCAAGAAACTCGGCGTACCCTTCATGACCGCGCCGCCAAACACCTATTACGAAATGCTCGACGGCCGCCTGCCCGGCCATGGCGAGGATGTGAACGCGCTGCAGACCCGCGGCATCTTGCTCGACGGCACCACGGACGGCGGCGAACCGCGTCTGCTCCTGCAGATTTTCGCCGAAGCGCAGGTCGGTCCGGTTTTCTTTGAATTCATCCAGCGCAAGGGCGATGACGGCTTTGGCGAGGGCAATTTCAAGGCCCTGTTCGAAAGCATCGAACGCGACCAGGTATCGCGCGGGGTGCTCAACGTAGAGGAGCCTGCCTGATGACCGCACCAAAGATCAACGGCATCCACCATGTCGCCTATCGCTGCAAGGATGCGAAAGAGACGGTCGATTTCTACCAGCGCGTGATGGGCATGGATTTCCAGCTCGCCTTTGCCGAGAATGAAGTGCCGTCGACCGGCGAGCATGATCCCTATATGCATATCTTTCTCGACGCCGGCGGCGGCAATGTCCTCGCCTTTTTCGAGTTGCCCGAGCAGCCGGACATGGACCGCGACCAGAATACCCCGGCCTGGGTCCAGCATATCGCCTTCAAGGTCGACTCCCTCGACGATCTGATGGCGGCCAAGGCCAATGCCGAGGCCGAAGGACTGGAAGTGCTCGGCCCCACCCATCACGGGATTTTCAAGTCGATCTATTTCTTCGATCCCAACGGCCACCGGCTGGAACTGGCCTGCGATATCGGCACCGAAGAAGAGATGACCGAATTGCGCCGCGTCGCGCCGGAGATGCTCGAGGAATGGAGCCGCACCAAGAAAGCGCCGCAGCACGCCGCCTGGCTCCACGAAAAGGCGCGCGACGAGCATTAGCTTGCCTTGCGCCGCATAAGCTCCTTTATTACCGTTCGTGTCGAGCGTAGTCGAGACACTGAGCCCACACGCACCGGTCTCTCGAATCCTGAGCTTGTCGAAGGGCTCGAGACGAACGGCAGACAGACCGAGGAACGCACATGAAACTCGCCACCCTGAAAAATGACACCCGCGACGGCCGCCTGGTCGTGGTCTCCAAGGATCTCACCCGCTGCAGCGAAGCGAGCCATATCGCCCCGACCCTGCAGGCGGCGCTCGACGACTGGGAGCAATGCGCGCCAAAACTGGAAGCGCTCTACCGCGATGTCGAGCATGAGGCCGTGCCGTGCGAGCGCTTTCACGAGCGGCTCGCCGAATCCCCCCTGCCCCGCGCCTATCAATGGGCCGATGGCAGCGCCTATATCAACCATGTCGAACTGGTCCGGAAAGCACGCGGCGCGGAAGTGCCGGAGAGTTTCTACAGCGATCCATTAATGTATCAGGGCGGCAGCGACGCCTTTCTCGGCCCGCGCGACGATATCCCGCTCGGCGACCCGAAATGGGGCTGCGACATGGAAGGCGAAATTGCGGTGATCACCGACGATGTGCCCGCCGGCACCAGCGCCGCCGACGCCGCCGGCCATATCAAGCTGATCATGCTGTGCAATGATGTCTCCCTGCGCGGCCTGATCCCCGGCGAGCTGGCCAAGGGCTTCGGCTTCTTCCAGTCGAAACCGCCATCGGCTTTCTCCCCGGTCTGCGTCACCCCCGACGAACTGGGCGACGCGTGGAAAGGCTCGGTCATCCATCTGCCGCTGCAGGTCGACTATAACCGCGAGCCGTTCGGCCGCGCCAATGCCGGCAAGGACGCCACCTTCAGCCTCGCCGATCTGGTCGCCCACGCCGCCAAGACGCGCCCCTTGTGCGCCGGCACGATCATCGGCTCCGGCACCGTCTCCAACCAGGGCCCCGACGGCGACCCCGGCAAGCCCGTGTCAGAAGGCGGCCTCGGCTACAGCTGCATCGCCGAAATCCGGATGATCGAGACGATCAACACCGGCGAAGCCAAGACCCCGTTTATGAGCGCCGGCGATACGGTGAAAATCCAGATGCTGGACGCGGACGGTCACTCGATCTTCGGCGCCATCCGGCAGGAGGTTGTGGCGGTTTGATGGGGTTGGTTGTTGGGTGGCCTTTGGTGGCCGCTTTATCCCTAATCGATCACCAAAACCAAATATTCTGAGGCTGCTCACCATCATTGGGACCTATTGAAAAGTCGTAGTCACCCTTTCTTACTTTCCGGATTGAATCAGCGAGTTCCTCAATCCGATAATATCCCAACTCTATTTCCAAACACTGTCCGCTCATTTTCGATGACCATTGGTCTTGTTCGGTATCAGGGTTTTTCACAAAACGAAGAGATTCAGGGGTGAAGACCTTGTAACTTTTGTTCAAGGCGGCTGGCCTGTTTGCTATCGCTTGTGGTGTTTTTTCTAGCCTTATCGTCCTCTTCACCGGGTAATTTGCTTGTTTTAAAAGGTCCAGAAGCTCAACGATATTTTCGCAGCCGATATGATCAGCAAAAAAATGCCAGCCCTTTAGTCCGCGTTTGTCTGGCTTGAAGCGCCACAAGTGAAGTGTGCCGCGCTGTTTCCATTCATTGATTCCACTGTTCATTGATCAACCGTCCGAAATGTCCATGCTGATTGGCGGATAACATCAATTGCTCCTTCGTGCAGCGACATTGTTTCCTACCAATGGTCCTGCTCTCTATAGATTACCCAATGTTCGCTTTTACGCCGAAGCGGACATTGGCGTGGCGCAGCCTCACCTCCACACGTGCTGCACCACACTCTCAAACCGGCACCGCCGTCTCATATTTAATCCGCTCCATCGCGAAGCTCGCCGACACGTCGGACAGCGGCACCGCCTTGATCAGTTTCTTGTACACCCGGTCATAGTCGGCGACATCGCGACCTATCCGTTCCGGATCCAAATCAAATCGATCACAGACCATAATGGTCAAATATGGTGCGGAACATCTTGAGGAGGGCTTCGGGGCGATCTTCGCCGCTGGTGCTGTCTGCCCGGTCTTCGAACATGCCGACGATTTTCAGGTCGATATAGCCATGCATCATCGACCAGAGGCCGATGGCGACCGTATGTTTATCGACATTGCGTCCGGCGACCAGCCTGTCGATCTCGTCGCAGATATGGTCATAGACGGCGTCCTCGCGGATGCGCATTGCCTCGCATTCATGGTCGACGACATCGTTGCGCCAGAGCAAGGCGTACCGATGGGGATGATTGGCGCCATATTCGAAAAAACACCGGACCACGCTTTCGATCCGCAAGACGGGATCATCTGACGTGCGTTCCAGCCGCTCTGATATACGGGCCTGGATATCGTCGAACAGCGTGACGGCCAGACCGGTCAGCAAGGCGCGGCGATCCTTGAAATGATTGACCGGCGCCGCATGGGATACGCCGGCCTTGCGGGCGACCGCCCGTATGCCGACGCCCGAATCGCCCTGTTCATCCAGAAGTTCCAGCGCGGCATCGAGCAGCGCGCGCTTAAGGTCACCGTGATGAAATTGTTTCGCTTTCGCCATGGGCTCATATTGGCGGCGCCAACATCAAAGTCAAATTCTCAAAATGCTGTGTGGCAATTTCGCGGATGCCACCCGGGGAATAAAATTGACACTGTCAATTTATGGCCGTATGTAGACAGCGTCAATATCGTGGAGTGCTAATTCAATGTACAGATTCGCAGCAATTGTGGTGACCCTGAGCGCGCTGATATCGGGAATCGTCATCCCCGTTCTGGAACTCAACGAAACCCATCTTTTCAATCCCGACTGGCCTGCCCATGCGCGGCTTCATGAAGCCTGGCAGCTGATGACCAACTCTGCCCTGTCGGCGCTCGCCGTGTTTCTCATCTGGTCCGGCCGGGCGCCGCGCCTGGCGATCATATTGTCCCTGCTAATCAGTGTCCCGTTCCTGCTGGCCTTTGCCGCGAGCGCAACTTACGGCGGCTCGATGCTGCACTCCGATGGCACGCAACTGGCCGTCTGGGGCATGAATCTCGGGGTGCTTGTCGCCCTGATCATGTCCTCTCTGCTGCTGCTGAGCCTGGCACTGTTCCGCCCGGCAGAACCAGAAACCCAAAACCAGGCCACAGCGCAGTAATTGCTCTGCTGTCCGGATCCGGAGCCAGCGTCACCCCGCCTGCAAGCCGCGGCATGGCCAGAAAACACAAGAAAACAATCCGATGGATAAGCTGACGCCATGACCGAAACCGCCCCTTCACCCAGACGTCTGCGGCTTCTTCTCGAATTCACCATTCTGGTCGGCTTGTGGTTTCTGCTCAAATTTGCGCTTGATGCCTATATATGGCGCTATAGCGGACCGGTTTCGCTGGCGATAATTCTGGTGCTGACCTTCTTCTATCTTCGCTGGCGCGGACGGCCCTTGTCATGGATCGGGCTGGTTCCGCTCAAGTCCGCCGGAAACTGGCTGCTCCTGCTCCCGCAATTTCTGCTCGCCATGATTGTGATGGGGGCGGTCGGTGCCGGCATCAATTTTGGCGGCGCGGCCTTGGGTCTGGCGTTTATGGAACCCGATCTGGCAGCGGCCGAAAACCGCTTCGGTGATCTGGCGGGAAATATGTCGGCCTATCTGACCTGGCTTGCCATCATCTGGTTCGCCGGTCCCGCCGAAGAGCTTTTCTTCAGGGGCTTCATGATCGGGCAGTTGCGGGAGATACTTGGCCGTTCACGCTGGGCGACCGTTTGCAGCATTCTAATTCCGGCCATTCTCTTCGGGGTCGGCCATATATATTATCAAGGCCTTCGGGGATTGATCGTAACGGGCAGTGTCGCAGCGGCGCTTGGCATCCTGTTCATCCTCTACAAGCGCAACATTTGGCCTCTGGCCCTGGCCCATGCGGCGATAAACTCATTCTCGTTCACCGCGATGTACATGCAGTGGGATATTTGATGATCGGGATGCGGCGGGTTTCTTAGGATATTCAAACCGGCACCGCCGTCTCATATTTGATCCGCTCCATCGCAAAGCTCGCCGACACATCGGATAGCGGCACCGCCTTGATCAGTTTCTTGTAGACCCGGTCATAGTCGGCGACATCGCGGACCAGCAGTTTGAGCATATAGTCGACCTCCCCCGCCATCCGGTAGAATTCGACCACCTCCTCGATAGACGAGGCAGCAGCGGCGAATTTTGTCAGCCATTGGTCGCTGTGGTCGCTGGTCCGCACGGCGACGAAGACGGTCATCGACAGGCCCACCGCTTCCGGATCGATGATCGCCACCCGGCGGGCAATGATGCCGTCCGCCTCCATCCGCTTGATCCGCCGCCAGCAGGCGTTGGTCGACAGGCTGAGCTGCGCCGCGAGATTTTCCAGCGACAGGCTGGCATCGCGCTGCAAGGCTTTCAGGATATTGCGGTCATTATCATCAATATTTTTTATCTTTGAGGTCATTATCAGATTTTTATCACAATGTTTTGCTCCATCAAAGGATTATTGGCAAAGATATTTGCCATCCGCCCATCCATAACGGGCCCCTGTTCAAGGGGGAACCAATATGCTCGATCGGGTCGGACGCACATCAGACGACAAATTTCACTGCCTTTCCGGACTGATCGGCAACACCCCGATGCTGCGGATCGATGCCCGCTGCGAGGGACGGGACATCACCGTCTATGCCAAGGCGGAAATGTATAATTTCTCCGGCAGCATCAAGGACCGGATGGCGCTCAACATAATCCGCAACGCCACCCGCTCGGGCGCGCTGAAGCCCGGCCAGCGGATCGCCGAGGCGACCAGCGGCAATGCCGGGATCGCGATGGCCGCGCTCGGCACCGCGCTCGGCCACCCGGTTACCATCTACATGCCCGACTGGATGAGCGTCGAACGGCGCGCCATCATCGCCAGCCACGGCGCCGATATCCGGCTGGTGTCGAAGGAGGAAGGCGGCTTCCTCGGCTCGATCGCCATGGCCGAAGCCTTGGGCAAGAATGAAGGCGCGTTCCTGCCGCGGCAATTCTCCAACGATGACAATTGCAACGCCCATTGCCAGGGCACCGCGCCGGAAATCTGGAGCCAGGTCGCGGGTGACGGTGGCCAGATCGGCGGCTTTGTCGCCGGTGTCGGCACCGGCGGCACGGTGATGGGCGTCGGGCGCTTCCTGAAGGAACGCGACCCCAGCATTTCGGTCCATCCGGTCGAACCGGTCGAATCTCCGACCCTGTCAACCGGCCACAAGGTCGGCCACCATCGCATCCAGGGCGTTTCGGACGAATTCATCCCGGAAATCGTCAAGCTCGACCAGGTCGATTCGATAATCGCGGTGAATGACGGCGATTCCATCCTGATGGCGCAGAAACTGTGCAAGCAGTTCGGGCTGGGCGTCGGCATTTCCAGCGGCGGCAATCTGATCGCCGCGATCCGCTGCGCCTTGCAGCAGGAACCGGACGCCGACGGCAAATATCGCGCCGTGGCCACGGTGTTCCCGGACAGCAACAGCAAATATCTCTCGACCGACCTGGCGAAGGAAGAACCATGCCGGGACTGCTATCTGACCCCGAAAATCGAACTGCTGGATATGCAGACTATTCGCTGAGCTTCGCGATATTGCGATCATCGGCGGCGGTGACATCGACGGAAAGACCGATCAGGTCGGTATCTTCCGGCGCATCGGGCAGGACACCGATTGCGGGCAATCCCTGCTCGTCTTCCAGCCACAGGCTCGCCGCGCCGCGGCTCGCCTTGCCATAAGGCATGACATAGCTTCTGATCACCGCCTTGCCGTTGAAATAATGCTCTTCCTTGACATGGTCCGGCTTCGGGATGCGCACCGGCTCTGCAATCCGGGCGGGGGTCCAGCCGCCAGCAACAGGCTGGGCTGCGTAGATACCCACCGATTCCTTGTTGATCACCCCGCCATTGGCCGAGATCATGCCCGGCTTGCTGCCATCCTTGCGCAACGCCTGGACCAGAGCGACCATCCCGTGGGCGCTGTAGCTGTTGCCCGGCCCGCCAAAGAAGCTCAGTCCGCCGGTCAGCGTATAGGACGCCAGCGAGCGGTCCGGCGAACCCAGCGCGTCCATCGCCAGCGAGACCGCTACCGGGAAACAGCTGTAGATATCCATCGGACCGAGATCGGCGGCTTCCACTTCCGCCAGTTCCAGCGCCTTGGGAAAGGCGACCTGCATCGCCGGCGAAACCGACAAGTCGTCCTGATGGCTCATCAGCGGCACGCTCGCGTCGGCGCCGCTGTGCAGATAGATCATCTTGTCTTCGGATATGCCCAGTTCCGCGGCATACCCCGCCGTGGTCAGGATGACCGCCGCGCCCAGCTCGACCGCATCCTGCGCCACCATCCAGCGGCGATAGGGATCGTTGAGCCGGTAATTGCCGTGATCATCGGCGAGCAATTCCTCTGCGGTCCAGTCGCGCGCGAATTGCGCATGGTCGCGGGTCAGAGATACGCCAGCAAAGGCTTCCCACAATTCGGCCATCTCCTTGGCGTAGCTGACACGGTTCATGCCCAGCCGGGCGCGCCGGGCGTTCTCGACGATGCCGTAGGCCATCGGCATGCTGATGATCCCCTGTCGCCATTCATATGCGGTCAGCATCTTGTCTTCGCTGGTGATCAGATCGGTCATCTCGCGGGTCGCAGGCTGGTTCCAGTCAAGCTTGTGACCGCTCCGCCGCGCCCGCTTGACGGTTCCCATATTCTCAGCGCTGGAGAGCATCACCGCCTTATATTCGCCGCTGTGCACCTGGGCCGCCAACTTGTTGAGATGTTTCTGGGGGCTCTGGCCCCCGACATCGCCATATAAAAGCGTTTCGGGATTCAGGCCCGAAGCCGCGGCGACCGCTTCGGGATGATTTTCCGGCGAACCAAATTCATGTGGCAAGCCGCTATCGTGGAACAGGCGAATCGACAGCAGGCAATCGATCGACGCTGCCAGCTTTTCTGCCGCGCCGCTGTCATCCAGCGCCGCCTTGACCGCAGCCGCCGCCAGATCAACCGTCGAGGGCCATTCCAGCCCCAGAGATCCGCCGCTCGCTTCCCCCACACCAACCAACACCGGAGCCTTCGGATCTGCCAAAGCCATATAAAATCCCCAAAAATAAACAGTTCATCAATCGATTAAACATGATAACAGACGGGGGAATCAATGCACCTAAATAAATTGGGGACGATCGAATGAGCGGATGGCCAGAGCTGCAATGGGATACCGAACCGACCGGTCCGCTCAAGGGGCTGAAGATCGTCGATATGTCGACCGTTGTGCTTGGCCCTTTCGCGACCGTCAATTTTGCCGACATGGGCGCAGACGTCATCAAGGTGGAAAATGGCGAGGGCAAATTCGCCGGCGACATGATGCGCCATGCCGGCGACAGTCCGACCGGCGATCTCGGCCCGATCTTTTCCTCGCTCAACCGCAACAAGAAATCGGTAACGCTCAACGGCAAGGATGATGACGACAAGGCGGTCATCCTCGAACTTCTCAAACATGCCGACGTTTTCTTTCACAATGTGCGGCTCGCCGGCATGGCGCGTCTCGGGCTCGACTATGAAAGCGTCAAGGCGATCAATCCGGGCATCGTCTATGTCCACTGCGCCGGTTTTGGCCAGGGCGGCGAATATGAAAAGCGCCAGGCCTATGACGACCTGATCCAGTGCGCCTCCGGCTTTGCCAGCCTGTTCGAAATGCGCGGCGACAGCGGGCGCCCGCTCTACATGCCGTCGCTGGTCGCCGACAAGACCATCGGTCTGTTCGCGGTCAACGCCACGCTCGCGGCCATGTATCACAAGGAAAAGACCGGCGAGGGGCAATTTGTCCAGGTGCCGATGTTCGAAGCCTTTACCTGGTTCAACATGGTCGAAAATCTGTGGGGAGAGACCTTCATCCCGGGCAACGGCAAGATGGCCTATACAAGGTCGATTAACCCCAATCGCAAACCCTATCCGACCAAGGACGGCTATATCGGCCTGGTCCCCTATAGCGACGCGCAATGGGAGAAATTCTTCGAGCTTGGCGGCAAGCCCGGCGTGTTTCAGGAACCGCGCTTTGCAACCTATACCGAGCGCACCAAGAACATCACCGCGCTCTATGCGCTGATCGAGGAAATCGCCGCCACCAAGACAACCGACGAGTGGCTGCCCTTGCTCGACGAGCATAATATCCCGGCCATGCGCTATAACAAGATCGCCGATGTCCTCGACGATCCGCATCTCCAGCAGGTCGGTTTCTGGCAGGAACGCGAGGGACCGAAGATCGGCAAATACCGGACGATCAAACATCCGGTCCATTATTCTGCCAGCCCGGCCAATATCTATGCCGACCCGCCGACACTCGGCGCGGACAATGACGAAATACGGGGTGCCCTCGGCATGCCCGCCAACGACGAATGATAATGATAAAACAGGACGAGGTTTGAACCATGAATTTTGATTTCTCTGACGATCAGAAGTTTCTCCGCGACGAAGCACGCAAGTTTCTCGAGGCACAATGCACCAGCGCCCATGTCCGAGCCGTGCTCGATGATGAAAATATGAGCCACAATGACGGCGTGTGGAAAAAGATTGTGGGAATGGGCTGGCTCGGCGCCGCCATTCCCGAAGAATATGGCGGGCTTGGCCTCGGCATGCTCGAGCTTTGCGTGATTGCCGAAGAACTGGGCCGCGTTCTCGCGCCCGTGCCATTCGGATCATCGGCCTTTTTCTTCGCCGAAGCGCTGAAGCTGGCGGGTAGCGAAGAACAGAAGCTGGAACTGCTGCCCAAGGTCGCCGACGGCAGCCTGATCGGCTGTATCGCGATCAGCGAAGGACCGGGCGAGATCAAGGCCGGCAATGTCGCCACCCGGCTGGGCGGAGGCACGATATCGGGCAAGAAGATCCCGGTGACCGACGGCGATATCGCCACCCATGCGGTGGTGCTGGTAAAAGACGGCAGCGGCGAAAGCCTCGTCATCGTCGATCTGAATCAGAGCGGCGTATCGCGGGAACCGATCAAGACGCTCGAGCCGACCCGCAGCCATGCAACGATCAGCTTCGATGGCGCAGCGGCAGAACTGCTCGGTGAATCCGGCAACGGCATGGCCCTGCTCGACCAGATCAACGACCGGGCGGCGGTTCTGCTCGCCTTCGAACAATTGGGCGGCGCCTCGCGCTGTCTCGAAATGGCCAATGAATATGCCAAGGAACGCGTCGCTTTCGGTCGCGCCATCGGCGGCAACCAGGCGATCAAGCACAAGCTAGCGGACATGTATGTCAAGAACGAGGTCGCCCGTTCCAATGCTTATTATGGTGCCTGGGCGCTATCGAGCAATGCCGCGGAACTGCCCGAAGCGGCCGCCGCAGCGCGGGTCGCGGCATCGGAAGCTTACTGGTTCGCCTCGAAAGAGAATATCCAGACCCACGGCGGCATGGGCTTCACCTGGGAAGTGGATTGCCACCTCTTCTACCGCCGCGCCAAATTGCTGGCCGTGCAGGCGGGTAGCCCGGCGGTCTGGAAAGAGAAATTGGTCAGCGCGCTCGAAGCAAAAAATGATTGAATTTCTAGCCATGAGTGCCGTTCGACCTGAGCCTGGACAGCCTGACGTGCGCACTCGTACTTCGACAAGCTCAGCACGAACGGGCGTTGGTGCGTGGGTCAAAAGAGCAAAGGAATAGACTATGGATTTCAACGACACAGCAGAAGAAGCAGAATTTCGCGCCGAGGCCCATGCCTTTCTGTCGCAGCATCTCAAGCCCAAGACGCCGGGCGCCCTGCGCTCCGGTGGCCGCGAGGATTTTCTTGAGCGCGCCAAGGCGTGGCAGAAGACCAAGGCGCAAGGCGGCTTTGCGCAGATCACCTGGCCCAAGGAAATGGGCGGCCGCGGCGGCACCGTGATGCAGCAGGTCATCTGGGGACAGGAAGAGGCCAAATTTGACGCGCCGACCGGCCCCTTTGCCATCGGTCTCGGCATGTGCGTGCCAACCGTGATTGCCTTTGGATCGGACGAGCACAAGAAACGCTATGTCCAGAAAGCGCTGATGGGCGAGGAAATCTGGTGCCAGCTCTTCTCCGAACCGGCAGCCGGGTCGGATGTTGCCGGTCTCAAGACAAAAGCGGTCAAGGATGGGGACGAATGGGTCATAAATGGCCAGAAAGTGTGGACTTCCGGGGCACATTATTCCGATTATGGTATCCTTCTGGTCCGTACCGACCCCAATGTGCCCAAGCACAAGGGACTGACCATGTTCATCGTCGACATGAAGCAGAAGGGCGTCGATGTCCGGCCGATCCACCAGGCCTCCGGCGGCAAGGAATTTAACGAAGTCTATTTCAGCGACGTCCGCATTCCGGACAGCGACCGGCTCGGCGAACCGGGCATGGGCTGGAAAGTCGCGCTCGTCACCCTGATGAACGAACGGCTGGCGGTCGGCGGCTCTCCGGGTCCCGACTGGAAGGAAATCATGGATTATGCGCGGTCCGCCGGCACCATGTCCGACCAGGCATTCCGTGCCAAGCTGGCCGACTGGTATGTCGCGGCGCAGGGCTACAAACTGACCAAGTTCCGCACCCAGACCGCCTTGTCTCGCGGCGAAACACCCGGTCCGGAAAATGCCATCGGCAAGATCATCAACGCCAACCATCTGCAGGATATCTGCAACAGCGCGATCGAAATGCAGGACCATTTCGGCATCATTGCCGACAAGGACGAAGTGCCCTCGGACGCGATTTTCCAGGAAAGCTTCATGTGGGCACCGGGCCTCAGGATCGCCGGCGGTACCGATGAAATCCTGAAAAATATAATCGCCGAACGGGTCTTGGGACTGCCGCAGGATGTGCGGGTCGACAAGGACAAGACCTTCGCGGAAATGAACTAGGAAGCAGAAATATGACCGAACAACCCGTCCATGTCGTAGCCAATTTCACCGTGCAGGACGCGGCGAAATATCGGGAATATGAAAAGGGATTTTTCCCGATCCTGAAACGGCATGGCGGGGAGTTCATCACCTATGATGACGGCAGCATCACCTTTGAAGGCGCGGCCCCGCCGCAAGGCCGCGTCGTGATGTTCCGCTTCCCGCACGAGGCAGCGGCCACCGCTTGGTATAATGATCCCGATTACCAGGCCCTGTCCGAACATCGCCGCGCCGGGACGACGCTGCAATTTATCACCATGGTGCACAGCATTCCGCCGCGCAATTAAGCCGCGGTCATAAATCCGCTTGGAGCGGACGCAGAAAATCTTGCGTGATCAGTGCGCTTACCGATGCTATCGCTTGCCCATAGCAACAACGGCCAATCCAAAAAGGAATGATCCCATGACCGACAATCTGCCCGATTACACGCCCCCGAAAGTCTGGAAATGGGACAAGGCCAATGGCGGCCGCTTTGCCAATATCAATCGCCCGATCGCCGGCCCGACCAAGGAAGTCGAACTGCCGGTCGGCAAGCATCCGTTCCAGCTCTATTCAATGGCAACGCCCAATGGCGTGAAGGTCACCGTGATGCTCGAGGAGTTGCTTGCGCTCGGGCACAAGGGCGCCGAATATGACGCCTATTTCATCAATATCGGCGAAGGCGACCAATTCGGCAGCGGCTTTGTCGACATCAACCCGAACAGCAAGATTCCGGCGCTGATGGATCACAGCACCGAGACACCGACCCGCCTGTTCGAATCCGGCTCGATGCTGCTTTATCTCGCCGAGAAATTCGGTGCATTCCTCCCCAGCGATCACAACAAGCGCACCGAAGCGCTGAACTGGCTGTTCTGGCAAATGGGCAGCGCGCCTTATCTCGGCGGCGGCTTTGGCCATTTCTATGCTTATGCGCCGGTGAAGATCGAATATTGCATCGACCGCTTCGCGATGGAGGTGAAACGCCAGCTCGACGTGCTCGACCGCCATCTTGCGGACAATGAATATATGGCGGGCGACGAATATAGCATCGCCGATATGGCTATCTGGCCCTGGTATGGCGCGCTGGTCAAGAATATCGTCTATGAAGCATCCGAATTTCTCGACACCGCATCCTACAAGAATATGAACCGCTGGACAGACATGATCGGCGAGCGTCCTGCGGTGCAGCGCGGAAAGATGGTCAACCGCGCCTGGGGTGATCTCGAAGGCCAGCTGCGCGAACGCCATGATGCCAGCGATTTCGAACTGCGCACCCAGGACAAGCTCGAACCGGAAGGCGAAGCGGCGGAGTAGAGGCCGCTACTAGCGCGTCAAACTCGCGTAAACGCGGCTGAGGAAGCTGGGCAGCATCATTTCATTAGCCTGAAATTCGGCGTCGAAGTCCGCCGTCGGTTTGGCGGCCATGATTTCCTCGAGGCTTTTGCCATCGTCAATCAGCGCCTGCACCCGCCCCTGGATGATCGTCAGCACCTCGATATAACGGGCAAGCTTCGCGCGGTCTGTCACCGGTCCGTGGCCGGGGATGACTTTCGTATCATCGTCGATCGCGTCGTGGACTGCCTGGCAGAAAGCGATCATGCCGGCCAGGTCACCACCATTGTCGGCGTCGATGAACGGATAGCCGGCGTTGTTGAACACATCGCCGAGATGGACCGCGTTGACGCCGCGAAAGATAACCGCCGCATCGCCATTGGTGTGCGCCGGACCGACATGCAGCAGTTCGATTGTCTCACCATTGATGTGAAACTGCATGGTCCGGTCAAAGGTGATGTCGGACAGCGCATGTTCGGGATAGGCTTTCTGCTCGCCGGCAAAGGGACCGAAATTGACGATGTGATCGTCCAGCATCATCGCCCGGCTGTTGGACTGGCTGACGATCCAGCTGCCCTCCTTGCCAAGCGTGATATTGCCGTCGGCATGGTCGAAATGCCAGTGGGTGTTGATCACGAAATCAACCTTGTCGCTGCCGATGTCCTTGAGCGCCGCCTTGATCTTGGGCATTAGCTGCGGGAACTGGTCATCGACGATCAGCGTGCCGTCCTTGCCGACCGACACCGCGATATTGCCGCCCAGTCCGAACAGGACATAGAGGCCGTCCGCCACCTTCTCGGTCTTGATCTCGGCCTTGTCAAAGTCCCAGCCGAACGCCGTATAGATTTGATCGGCGCTCATCACCGGCCCATGCGCCGCGTGTTCCGCTGGCGCGCTGCCATGAGCGAAAGCAGGTGATGCAACCGTTGCGGCGAGAGCCAGTCCCAGACTTGCCAAAGACCTTTTCATAAGCACTCCCCGTTTCGTTTTTCCGATTATTTCAAAATTCCCGCCATGATCAGGTCGACGGTCTGCTCGCGATAGGCGTCGCGCATCCTTGTGTCGAAATCATCCCGGCCATAGCAATATTTCCAGACCAGCTTGCCGGTAAAGAAGCGGTCGGCCGCGCCGGTAACGGCGGAATAGAAGAGATCGGGATCGACATCCCGAAACACGCCCGACTTGATGCCTTCGCCTACAAATGTCTTGTAGGCCTCGGAAAGCGGCTTGAGATATTTGTCGGCAATCTTGCGCGCGCCTTCGGGCGGCAGTTCGCGAATCAGGCGCATGGTCAGCCGGTTGAGATAGGGAAATTCATAATAGGTATCGATCACCGCGCCGATATGATGGCGAAGCTTGTCCTCCGGCGGCATGTCCTTTTTGATCAACAGACCGACCTGCACCAGAATATTGTCCATATCCCGTTCGAGAATCGCCTCGAGCAGGCCATCCTTGTTGCCGAAATAATATTTCACCAGCGCACTGTTGAGGCCGGACAGGACCGATAGTTCGCTGAACGAGATATCGATCGTATCGCCCTGCCGCATGATCTGGCTGGCCGTTTCGATCAGCTTGTCGCGGGCCCCCGCCTCATTCGCCTTTGCCGCCAATTTGTCGACGCCCATAGTCTTCCCCTAACCATTCGAATTCACATTTCTGTCACTTATAGACAGGTTCTTCCCACCAAGGGAAGCTGTCTGGCAAGTCACTCGACACTTTGTCCGGATAGTCCGGACTGCGCTTCTCGAGAAAGCTTGCAATACCCTCTTTTGCATCGGCTGATTTCGCCCGATTATAGATGATCCGGCTGTCGACTTTATGCGCTTCCATCGGATGGGCGGCAGCCGGCAATTGCCAGAGCATCTGGCGGGTTACCGCGATCGATACCGGCGCCGTATTGTCGACAATCTCGCGCGCCAGCGCATAAGCGGCGGGCAGCACATCCTCCGGCTCGTGGAGCGAACGCACAAGATCGCCGTCCAGCGCTTCCTGCGCGTCGAACACTCGACCGGTCATGCACCATTCCAGCGCCTGCGCCCGACCGACCAGATTGGGCAGGAACCAGCTGGCTGCGCCGTCCGGCGCGATGCCGCGACGAGCAAAGACAAAACCGAACCGCGCTCCCTCGCTGGACAGCCGCATATCCATCGGCAACAGCATCGTCGCACCGACCCCGACAGCAACACCGTTGATCGCGCCGATGACCGGCTTCAGACACTGATAGATACGCAGCACCAGCAACCCGCCACCGTCACGCACGCGCGGATCGGAATAATCTTTCACCGGTTCGGCGCTGGCAAAGGGTCCGCCGCCATGTTCGGGGGTCAGATCGGCACCGGCGCAAAAGGCGCGGTCGCCGGCTCCGGTGACCACCACTGCGCGGACATCATCGTCGGCATCAATCCGGTCGAAGGCGTCGATCATTTCCTTCATCATCGTGCCGGTAAAGGCGTTCATCTTTTCCGGCCGGTTGAGCGTGATCGTCGCGATATTGTCGGCGACGTCGTAAAGGATCTGCGTATATTCGGTCACGGGCTTCTCCATCAGATACAAAAAGGGCCGCGAGTTTCTCGCAGCCCTTGATGGTTGGGTTTTTTAGCGCGGTGCCATCCGGATGGCGCCATCGAGACGGACATCTTCGCCGTTGAAATATTGCGTCTCGATCATGCACATCGCGAGTGCGGCATATTCGTCCGGCTGGCCGAGGCGCGGCGGATGCGGGACCATTGCGCCCAGCGCATCGCGGACATTCTGCGGCGCACCAGCGAGCAGCGGCGTATCAAAAATGCCGGGCAGGATGGTATTGAGACGGATGCCTTCGCGGGACAGGTCGCGTGCGATCGGCAGGGTCATGCCGACAACGCCGCCCTTGGAAGCGGAATAGGCCGCCTGGCCGATCTGGCCGTCTTCGGCCGCAACCGAAGCGGTGTTGACCATCGCGCCGCGATCACCGTCAGCAAGCGGGTCGAGGGTCAGCATGCCGGCCGCCGATTTGGCGATGCAACGGAAGGTGCCGACCAGATTGACCTGGATGACGAAGTTGAAGGCATCGAGCGGGAAATGCTTGATCGATCCGTCTTCCTTGGAGCGGCTGACGGTCTTGATCGCGTTGCCGATCCCGGCGCAGTTCACAAGGATGCGTTCCTGGCCATTGGCGGCGCGTGCCTTTTCAAAACCGGCGTCGACGCTCTCGTCCTCGGTGACATTGACCTTGCAGAAAACGCCGCCGAGTTCGGATGCCAGTGCTTCGCCCTTTTCCTCGTTGAGGTCGAACAGGGCGACCTTGACGCCCTTGGCAGCGAGACGGCGGGCGGTTGCCGCGCCGAGGCCGGATGCGCCGCCGGTGATGACCGCTGAAATATTGCTGTTGAGTTCCATATTCTTGTCTTTCTTCTTTTATTCGTCATCCTGAACTTGTTTCAGGACCCCTCGCGGGCCTGCGCCATGCGGCACGAGATCCTGAAACAAGTTCAGGATGACGAGATGTTTAATTTAACCGAGACGCTCGATGATCGTTACGTTCGCCTGCCCGCCGCCTTCGCACATCGTCTGCAAGCCGTATTTGCTGCCGCGGGATTCCATGGCATTGAGCAGGGTCGCCATCAATTTGGTACCGGACGCACCAAGCGGGTGGCCAAGAGCGATCGCGCCGCCATTGACGTTGATCTTGTCACGGTCGGCACCGACATGCTTGAGCCATGCAAGTGGAACCGGTGCAAAAGCTTCGTTCACTTCGTAGAGATCGATATCGCCGATATTCATGCCGGCGCGCTGCAGGGCGCGGTCGGTCGCGAACAGGGGCTCTTCGAGCATGATCACCGGATCACCGGCGGTAACCGTAAGGTTCACGATCCGCGCGCGCGGGGTCAGGCCATGGTCTTTCAGCGCCTGTTCGGAACAGACCAGCACCGCGCTCGACCCGTCGCAAATCTGGCTGGCATTGGCAGCGGTAATCGCGCCGCCTTCCTGCAGCACTTTCACGCTGCCGATGCTTTCCTTGGTTGCATCAAAGCGGATGCCTTCATCGACCTTATGGACGTCGTCGCCTTCCGGTGTCTGGATTTTCACGCCGACAATCTCGTTGTCAAACGCGCCGGCTTCGGTGGCCCTGATCGCCTTCTGATGGCTTTCCAGGGCGAACTGGTCGAGATCGTCGCGGTTGAAGCCGTGCTTCTTGACCA
This sequence comes from Parasphingorhabdus flavimaris, assembly GCF_013371215.1. Lineage (GTDB taxonomy): Bacteria > Pseudomonadota > Alphaproteobacteria > Sphingomonadales > Sphingomonadaceae > Parasphingorhabdus > Parasphingorhabdus flavimaris. Next base: position 69,163 of record NZ_JABWMH010000003.1, on the reverse strand, counting down.
GCATTTCGGCGCCCATGAACTGGCTGAACTGGATGCCAGGATAGGCTTTCTCGAGGCCTTCCGACTTGTTCGAGCCGAGTCCGGCGTCCTTGAACAATTTGAACGTCGATCCCATCGGGACCCGGGTCATGCTTTCGATACCGTGTGCCAGGACCATATCCTGGGTGCCGGACATGACGCCCTGCGCCGCGAACTGGATCGACTGCTGCGAGGAACCGCACTGGCGATCGATCGAAACCGAAGGAATGCTGTCCGGGAGGTTGGACGCGAGAACCGCATTGCGGCCAACGTCGCCGGCCTGCTCGCCGCCCTGCATGACGCAGCCGGTGATCACGTCTTCGATCGCGCTCGGGTCGAAATCATTGCGCTCAGCAATCGCGTTCAATGTGGCAGCGCCCAGATCCACTGCATGGATTCCGGCCAAACGACCACCGCGACGGCCTCCAGCGGTACGGACCGCATCTACGATATAAGCTACTGCCATTTTATTGCTCCTTCAGCAAAGTAAGAATCCATAATTTAACTGACCGATTAAACCGCCGGGAGCTTAGCGTCAAATGAAAAAAGCCGGTCATCACCATCGTGATAACCGGCTTTTTCAATTCTGGTGGTGTGCCGGATCAGGCAGGCACATTGTCTTTCTTGACCGTGATCACCTGTGGATAGGTGAACTCGAGCAGGCCTTCCTTGCCATATTCGGCACCGAAGCCGGACTGTTTATGGCCGCCAAAGGGAGCGAACGGCGACAGGTGGAGAAATTCATTGACCCACACGGTGCCGGTTTCGAGCTGTTCGGCAACCCGGACACCCTCGTCGGGATTGGCGGTCCAGACAGCGCCGGCAAGACCATATTCACTGGCATTGGCGCGGCTGATCGCTTCGTCGGTGGTGCTGAATTTCATCAGCGGCATGACCGGGCCGAATTGTTCCTCGGCGACAATCCGCGCATCTTCCGGCGGGTTGTCGAGGATCGTGATCGGCACATAATAGCCAGGAATGCCTTCCTCTTTCTGATCGCCACCGACCAGAAACTTATAGCCGTTATCCTTGGCATCCTGCACCAGTTCGAGCACCCGCTCATATTGCTTCTTGTTCTGGACCGGACCAACCGCGGTACCCTGCTGGGAGCCGTCACCGACCTTTACATTCTTGGCATAGGCGGCGATCGCAGCGCTGAGCTCGTCATAAATATCCTCGTGGATATAGATGCGCTTCGCCGCGACACAGATCTGTCCGGCGTTGGTAAAGCTGGACCAGAACAATTGCTCGGCAACCTTTTCCACATTGGCGTCGGGCAGGACGATCGAGGCGTCATTGCCGCCCAGTTCCAGCGTGATCCGCTTGAGATCCTTCGATGCGCCTTCCATGATCTTCTTGCCGGTCGCGGTCGAGCCGGTGAAGGTGATCTTGTCGATATCGGGATGTGACGTGATCAACGGACCGAGGCTGTCTTCGCCGGTAATGATGTTGACGACACCAGCCGGAGCGACATCCTTGATCAGTTCTGCCAGACGCAGGGTGGTCAACGGCGTGAACGGGGACGGCTTGAGCACGATCGTGCAACCGGACAAGAGAGCCGGAGCGATTTTCTGCACCGCCATCATCACCGGAAAATTCCATGGCACGATGCCGCCGACGACACCGACGGGCACCCGGCGAGTACGGCTGAGCCGCTGTTCCGTATCCTCGTTGATCTCGTCGTCCATGTCGAGAGTCGCCTGCGAACCGGCCATATAGGCGGCACCGGCAATCTCGCCCTGGGCCTGCGCATGGGGCTTGCCCTGCTCTGCGGTGAGCAGGCGGAACAGCTCGTCATTATTCTCGTTGATCACGCCGGCGATGGCCTGCACAACTTTGCGGCGATCCTCGATCGGTGTTTTCGACCAGGTCTTGAAAGCAGCGCGCGCAGCAGACACCGCATTATTGAGCTCCGCTTCGCCGCAGGCGGGAACCTGGCCGATGACTTCCTCATTGGCCGGGTTGATGACGTCCAGCACTTCAGATGTGCCGACCATCTCGCCGTTGATCAGATTTTTATATTGGGTAACCATTTCGCTCTCCTTTGGGACTGCCGTTCGTTTCTACTTGAGTCGTCTATACGCTATTACAAGGGCACGCGCTTCATTCATTTTGACAGGCTGAAGCGGATCGGCAGGGTTTTCAGCCCGCCGACAAAGGTTGATTTTGCACGTTTCGGCTCGCCTGCCAGTTCCAGCGTCTCGATCCGGTCGAGCAGCTCGTTGAACAATATCTTCATTTCCAGTCTCGCCAGATGCAGGCCAAGGCACTGGTGCGCGCCCGCGCCGAAGGACAGATGCCGGTTGGGCGAGCGGCTCGCATCGAACTTGCGCGGCTCGGGGAATATGCTCTCGTCATGATTGGCCGCAATATAGCTGATCATCAGCCAGTCGTCCTTGGCGATCTTCTGGCCGCCCAGTTCGGTGTCTTCGGCTGCGGTGCGCATGAAATGCTGCACCGGTGTGGTCCAGCGGATCGCTTCCTCGACAATGCCGGGCAACAGGTCGCGGTCGGCCTTGAGTCGGGCAAATTGTTCGGGGTCGCGGGCCAGTGCCAGCATCGCGCCCGCGGTGGAGGCCGAAGTCGTATCATGGCCGGCAGCGGCCAGAATGATATAATAGCCCGCCATGTCGCGGTCGCTGAGATGCGCGCCATCCACTTTCGCATTGGCGATCACGCTCGCGACATCGTCGGTAGGATTGGCGCGCTTTTCCTGGGTCAGCTTGGCAAAATAGGCCTCAAAGTCGGCAACGGCACCGACCACCAGCTGCATGACCTGCTCCGGCGTCATATTGGCCATGCCGGACTTGTTGAGATCCTCGTCCTGTCCGCCGAACATCTGCTGGGTGAGAAACAGCATCCTTTGTTCGTCGGCTTCCGGCACACCCAATATCTGCATCACCACGTGCAGCGGATAGGGCGCGGACACCAATGGCACGAAATCGGCCTCGCCGCCCGCGTCGACCAGCCGGTCGACCGTGACCTTGGCCAGTGCCCTGATCTCGTCTTCCATCTTGCGCAGGTTTTTCGGCATGAACCAGTCTTGGGTCAACCGGCGATACTGGGGATGGATCGGGGCATCAAGCGCGACCAGCGAACGCACCAGATTCGGGTCGCCGCCAGTGATCGATTTGACAAAAGCGCCGCTGTTCTTGTCACTGAATGTGATACTGCGCGGACTGTTGAGGAACAGCTTGTTATCCTTGCTGACCCGCATCACGTCGTCATAGCTGGTGACCAGCCAGAACGGATCGTGGACTTCGTCATTGACCACCCGCACCACCGGCGTTTTGCGACGGAGCGCGTCAAAGCGGTCGAGCAGACTGTCCCAGTCGACATAATTGGCGGGGTCGACAATCGCCAGCGCCTCTTCACCCGTCAGTCTCGGTTCTGCTTGTGTAGCCATCAGACTATCCCGCTTTCTGCTTATTCCAATATTCATCGCGCAACAGCCGCTTGTAGAGCTTGCCGGTCGCGTGACGCGGCAGTTCGGCGCGGAAGTCGATCCGCCGCGGAATCTTGACCCCGGAGAGCGACTGGCGGAGGAAAGCTTCCAGTTCCTGCGCAAGCTCCGGCCCGGCATCGGCCATATCCATCGGCTGCACCACGGCTACCACCTTCTCGCCCATATCCTCGTCCGGCGCGCCGATAACCGCTGCGTCCGCGACCTTGTCATGGGTGACCAGCAGATTCTCGATTTCCTGCGGATAGATATTCACCCCGCCGGAAATGATCATGAAGCTCTTGCGGTCGGTCAGATAGAGGAAACCGTCCTCGTCCAGTTTGCCGACATCACCGAGCGAGGTCCAGCCCCTGGGGTGGGTCGCCGCCTTGGTTTTCTCGGGATCATTATGATATTCGAATTTGGAGCCACTCTCGAAATAGATCTGGCCTTCTTCACCGACCGGAACCTCTTCCCCGTTTTCATCACATATATGGACCACGCAATTGATCGGCTGACCGACCGTACCCTTGTGCCCCATCCAGCCTTCGCTGTTGCAAAAGACAAAGCCATTGCCTTCGGTCCCGGCATAATATTCGTTGAGCACCGGCCCCCACCATTTGATCATCGCTTCCTTGATCGGAACCGGTACCGGGGCAGCGGCATGCACCGCGCTCTTGATCGACGACACATCATATTTGGTGCGAACTTCTTCGGGCAGCTTCAGCATCCGGACAAAATGGGTCGGCACAAACTGGCCGACATCGCATTTATACTGCTCGATCAGTTGCAGCGCCCGCTCGGGATCAAATTTTTCCATGATGATGCTGGTACCGCCCAGCGCCTGTACCGCGACATTCCAGCGCAAGGGGGCCGCATGATAGAGCGGCGCGGGAGACAGATAGACACAATCTTCATGAAAGCCGAAAATCATCTGCGCGAGTCCGGCGACGCCGTTCGGCCCTGCGATATCCTCGTCTTCCGGTAAAGGCAGTTTGACGCCCTTGGGCTGGCCGGTGGTACCGGACGAATAGAGCATGTCGATACCCGCGCGCTCATCGGCAATCGGCGTAGACGGCATCGATGCTAGCGCATCATCCATGTTCCGCTCGTCCCCGGCACCAAATACCAGCTGAGCGACATCGGGATTCGAAGTGCGCACCTGATCGAGTATCGGCAGCATCTGCTGGCTGCCGATCAGCAGCTTGGCCCCGGAGTCCTTCAGGATATAGCCGACTTCCTCGGCGGTCAGCCGGTTGGAAATCGCGACCTGAAACAGGCCGGAGCGCTGCGATCCCCAGGTGACGGGGAAAAATTCCGGGTGGTTTTCCATGCAAATCGCGACGGTATCGCCGATCTGCAGGCCGCGGGAGCGGTAAAGCTGGGCAACCTGGTTGGAGCGGCTGTCGAGCTTACCATAAGTGATGATTTCGCCGGAGCCAGCCATGATGACGGCAGGTTTGTCGGGGTTTTTCTGTGCGTGCAGATAAGGATGCATAGTTCAGGCGCTCTCCAATTGGACGATCGCCTTGTTCTGGCGATTCGCAATTGCAGCACCATGGTTTAATCGAACAGTTAAATCAATCGATAGTCACAGCGACCAGCGATAGAAATCGGCAACACCCTCTAATTTTCGACGTAAATATCCACCGGTACGGTCAGATCGGCGAAAATCCGGCCGATCGGGGTCATGCTTGTCGCGCCCTGTTCGATTTCCTGCTCGAGCAGCGTCTGGTTGGCAGCGCCCTTGAGCAGGACCATCACCGTCCGCGCTTCGCAGATGGCGGCCTTGGTCAGCGTAACCAGCGGCGTATCGCCACCTTCGGGGAGCAGGCCAACCGCCAGTCTTTCCGGCGGGCCGTCAAGCGCTTCTTCCAGATCGGCGCTTTCCATGATGCCGGCGGTGCTGCCGCCCTCACCCATGCCGAGCCAGACGAGATCGGCCGGCCATTTTGTGTCGCGCAGCCGGGCATCGGCAGCGGCGCCGGCCATATGATAATCGTCGTGATCGGGCGCCAGTGGCAGCACCCGCGCGCCGCGCGTCAGAAACAATTGCGCCAGCTTCTTGGCATGGCTGCGCGGATCGTCGAGTGGAATCAGAAGATCGTCGGTCGGGATGATTGTGACATATTTCCACTTGATCGGCTTTTCTGCCAGAGCCTCGAGGACCGGCAAGGCTTCCTCGCTGGCGGGCAAGGCCAGCAAGGCGTCGCCGCGCGCATCAAGCGCGCTCTCGATGATGAACTGGATATCTCCGGCGACCGCATCGACCATCTCGTCGGCGTCATCGAAATCCCACCATTCGAGCATCGATTCCTCGTCTTCCGGCAGGTCGTCCAGGTCAAAATTTTCCAATGCGTCTTCGAGTTTGCTCATCGCGATATCCAGATCTCTATCAAGTCTTCCGCGCTTCTAATCGCTGCAGACCTCAGCACAAGGGTAAATCCCGCTTTTAAAATTCTCCACTTTGGGCCAATTGGGGGCCGAAAAGGCGATATCCATATGACAGAAAACTATATTCTTACCTTCACCGCAGAAGACCGGGTCGGCCTGGTGGCCGCCGTGGCCGGATTTCTGGCCGAGCATGACGGCTTCATTCTCGACAGCCAGCAATATGCCGATCTCGAGCAGGACCGTTTTTTCATGCGAGTCGAGTTCCAGGGCGCGGGCGAGAGATTTCCGGCCGGCCTCGATGCGCTTCGCGAGAGATTTTCGCTGGTCGGAGAGCGATATGCGCTCGAATGGACTCTGGTCAGCGGGGCGGAAAAGCCCAATGTCGTGATCGCGGTATCGAAGGGCAGCCACTGCCTCAACGACCTGCTCCATCGCTGGAAGACAGGCGGATTGCCGGTCAATATTGTCGGCGTGGTCAGCAATCACGAGAGCCTACGCGACCTGACCGAATGGCATGACGTGCCGTTCCACCATTTGCCGGTAACCGCCGGCAATCGCGCGGAACAGGAACAGGCTATCCTGAATGTGATGGACGCGGGAGAGGCCGACTATCTGATCCTTGCCCGCTATATGCAGATATTGTCCGACGATCTCAGCGCGAAACTGGCCGGTCGCTGCATCAACATCCATCACAGCTTCCTCCCCGGCTTCAAGGGCGCAAAACCCTATCACCGGGCGCATGAGCGCGGCGTCAAGCTGATCGGCGCGACCGCCCATTTTGTCAGCGCCGACCTCGACGAGGGTCCGATCATCGAACAGGCGGTCGAACGGGTCGACCATCGCGCCAGCGTCGAGGAAATGATCCGGATCGGCCGCGACATCGAGGCGCAGGTTCTGGCCAAGGCGGTAAAATGGGCAGGCGAGCGGCGGATATTGCTCAACGGCAACCGGACAGTGGTGTTCCGCTAGAGACGTTTGCGGATATTAGTTCGCGGGCAATGGGGCGTTGGCTTCGAGCAACATCCCCGCCGGCCTCAATATGGTCAGCGACGCAGGCGCGCCGCTCAGCTTTTCCCGGGCGATGATATCGACCTGCACAAATTGCCCCTCGTCGGTCAGCCGCGCGCTTTGCGTCCAGGTCCAGTCGAGACCACCATTCTGCTCCTCGCCGCTGCTATCACCGAGGCTGGGCGGGCGCGGATCGGTCAGCAGCTCGACCGCCCGGTTGCGGACCACCGATTGCGCGACGACGCGCAATTCCAGCTCGGCGGCATTATTTGTTGTAAAAGCCTGCAGCCGGATCAGCGCCAGCGCGGCGAGGCTGAACACCGACAGCGCGACCAGCATCTCGATCAGGGTAAAGCCGCGCTCGCCGGAACACTTCATGGCCTCACCCCGGCCAGCGTCACGTCGCCCATCGGCGCAATCAGGACGCTGCGGCTTTGCCCGTCGCCCTGCAGCACCAGTTCCGCCTGATCGCTGGGCAGCCCGGTGCTTTCGAAACTGATCATCATCGACCCGCTTTCAGCAGTGGCCGCGCGGACGCCGCTGGACCAGTCGGTCGACACGAACGGCTTGTCCTCGATCGCCGACCAGCTGCCCTTGCGCCGTTCGAGAAAACTGTAGCCGGAGGGAGTGACCTGCACCGCCATCGGCCGCGATTGCAGGATCGCATTGTCGCGCAGCGCCGCGGCGCGCGCGGCAAAACGCTGGGCATCCTCTTCCAGATTGCTGTTGCCGGACGGAAAGGAAAAGACGACGATCGATGCCATCAGGCCGATGATCAGCAGCACGACCATCAGTTCCACAAGGGTGAAGCCCGCAACATTATCGCTAGGGTCAGGGTCATTCTGCAGGATCATTATTGTCCATTTAACGAATTGATCGGAGCGAGTCTTGCAGAATCCTTTGGCCCCTGCAATGACGGAGGCATAGAAAAGAAACGCTGGGAAAAGGAAATCTTGATGGCTGACGTCGTTCTCTACGAGAAAAATGACCGCATCGTTACAATTACATTGAACAAGCCGGAAACGCGCAACGCCCTGTCGAAGGACCTGTGCGAGGCGCTGGTCGACGCAATCAACAAGGCCGATGCCGATGCCGGGGTCAGCTGCGTCGTACTCGCCGCCAACGGCAAGAGCTTTTCCTCGGGCGGCAACCTCCACGAGATCAAGGCGATGACCGCCGAGCAGAATATGACGCCGCTGGAAATCGAGAACTGGTACAAGACCGGCATCCAACGCATTCCGCTCGCCTTCTCGCAAATTTCCGTTCCGGTAATCGCTGCAGTCAACGGCCATGCGATCGGCGCGGGCAATGACCTGAGCACCATGTGCGACATCCGGATTGCCGGCGAAGACGCGATCTTCGCCGAGAGCTTCCTGCGCGTGGGAATCATTCCCGGAGACGGCGGCGCGTGGTTGCTGCCGCGGATCATCGGGCAGGCGCGGGCCAACCAGATGCTGTTCACCGGCGAATTTATCGACGCCGCAAAGGCGCTGGATTATGGTCTGGTGTCGGAAGTGGTGACGAACGACAAGCTGCTCGAGCGCGCCTATGAACTGGCCGAAATGGTTGTCGGCCTGCCACCTCTGGCGATCCGCAAGACCAAGGAACTGGTCCGCACCGCGCAGAGCGTGACGCTGAAGGAAAATCTCGATCAGGCGGCCTTGTTCCAGGGTGTCTTGCAGCAGCTCGATGACCACCGCGAGGCGATTGACGCGATCTTGGAAAAACGCAAACCGGTGTTCAAGGGGGCGTGATTGATCGGGAGATACTTCTTCCCATGGCGCATGACGGGAATTTCGGGAGATAGACCTCTGATATACAGGGGCATCTGAAGGAGAGAGAGAATGAACAAGACCGCTGTTTCACTGATTGCCCTGATGATGGCGGTCCCGGTTCAGGCCGTTCCTCCGCAAGGCGTCGCCACCGAAGCCACCAGGGCCGCCAATGCCAAAGTCGCGGCCAGCCTGCCGATTGCCGACCAGACAGATTTTGAAAATGCCAATCGCGGTTTTCTCGCCCGTATCGAAGAGGACCAGATCCTCAACGCCGACGGATCGGTCGCATGGGATTCACGCCAGTTCGAATTTCTGCAGGGCGACGCGCCCGACACCGTCAATCCCTCGCTCTGGCGGCAGGGCAAGCTCAACAGCATCCACGGCCTGTTCGAGGTCGTGCCCGGAATCTACCAGATACGCGGCTATGATCTGGCGCAGATGACCTTGATCGCCGGCAAGACCGGCTGGATCGTCATCGATCCGCTGACCACTCCGGCGCCGGCAAAGGCCGGGCTGGCGCTGGCCAACAAGACGCTCGGTGACCGGCCGGTCGTCGCGGTGATTTTCACCCATAGCCATGGCGACCATTTTGGCGGTGTCGCCGGTGTGGCTTCGCCAGAGGATATCCGGTCCGGCAAGATCGAAGTCATCGCCCCGCATGGCTGGCTGGCGGAGTCGATCGGCGAGAGCGTGATCGCCGGCACCGCGATGAACCGGCGGGTGCAATTCCAGTTCGGCACCGCCCTGCCCGTCGGCAAGACCGGCCATGTCGGCGGCGGCCTCGGCCAGAAACTGTCGAGTGGCGATGTCGCTCTGGTGCCACCGACCCGGTCGATCAGCAAGAATGGCGAGACGCTGATGGTCGACGGGATCAGCTTCGACTTCATGGACGCCGGCGAGACCGAGGCACCGGCCGAGCTGGTCTTCTACCTGCCGCAATATAAGGCACTGCACACCGCCGAGGTTGTGACCCGCACCTTCCACAATGTGCTGACGCCGCGCGGCGCGCTGGTCCGCGACACGCTGAAATGGAGCAAGGTGATCGACGAGATGCTCGCCCGCTATGGCGCAAAATCGGAGCTGATGCTGGCTTCGCATCACTGGCCGACCTGGGGCAGCGACAATGTCCAGGCGGCGCTGAAAAACCAGCGCGGCATCTATCGCTATGTCCATGACCAGACCATGAGACAGGCCAATCAGGGCGCGACGATGCACGAAATTGCCGAAAATATCGGCGAGCCGGATTTCGCCCAGAGCGACTTTGGCGTGCGCGACTATTACGGCACGCTCAATCACAACAGCAAGGCGGTCTACCAGCGCTATTTCGGCTGGTGGGACGCGGTTCCCGCCCATTATCACCAACTGCCACCGGTCGAAGCCTCGCAAAAATATGTCGCTGCGATGGGCGGCGCCGACAAGGCGCTGGCGGTCGGTGAAAAAGCCTTTGCCGCTGGCGACTATCGCTGGGCGGCAACCGTTTTCAACCATCTGGTCTTCGCCGATCCCGCCGACCAGACTGCCAAGAACTGGCTGGCCTCGACCTATGAACAGCTCGGCTTCCAGACCGAGGCCGGGACCTGGCGCAATATCTATCTGGTCGGCGCGAAAGAGCTGCGCGAGGGCAACAATGTCAAGGACTCGATCAGCACCGCCAATGAGAAAGTCTTGAGTGGCATTCCCGCTGTCGATCTGTTCGACGCCATGGCGACCCGATTCAACCCGACCAAGATGCAGGGCGATGGCGGCATCATCCGCTTCTGGTTCCCGGACCGCAAAGAGGCAGTCAGCATCGATCTCGGCAAGAGCGTGATGTTCCCGCGCGGCGAGGATTATGCCGTCACCGCCGACGGATCGGACACGCAGATCACGATCAGCCGCGCCCTGTTCACCAAATTGCTGATGCGCCAGGCCAACCCGCAGGCGCTGATCGAGAACAAGGAAATGCTGATCAGTGGCAATGCGGCCTTAATGGCAGCTATGTTCGGCGCGCTGGATGAGGTAAATCCGCAATTTGATATTGTGACGCCGTGACCGGGTCTACGCCAAGCACCGTTCGTCCTGAGCCTGTCGAAGGACGCTTGCCAAGGTGCTTCGACAGGCTCAGCACGAACGGGTCTGCTGTAATAAGGATTATCCATGCAAAGATTTAACTTCCCCGTCGTCCAGCCCGATCCGGCGCTCGAAGATTTGCGCAGCGAATTGCAGGCCTTTCTCAGGCAAGAGCGCGAGGCGGGCAATTTCCGGCCCGAACCGGAATGCTGGATGGCCTCCGCCGATCCGGAATTTTCGAGGAAGATGGGCAAGCGCGGCTGGATCGGCCTGACCTGGTCGAGCCAATATGGCGGCCACGACAAAAGCGCGCTGGAACGCTATATTGTCACCGAGGAGACCCTTCGTTCGGGCGCGCCCGTCGCCGCCCACTGGATCGCCGACCGCCAGCACGCACCGATGCTGATCGCCCATGGCACCGAAGAGCAGAAGCTCGATATCCTGCCGCGCATCGCCGCCGGCGAATGTTATTTTGCCATCGGTCTCAGCGAACCGGGCGCGGGCTCCGATCTCGCCAATGTCAAAACCAAAGCCGAGAAAGTGCCCGAAGGCTGGAAGATCAACGGCCAGAAAATCTGGTCCTCCGGCGCGCATATGTGCCATTATATGGTAGCCCTGCTGCGTACCTCGCCCGCCGATGGCCGCAACCGCCATGTCGGCCTGTCGCAGATCATGATCGACCTCAGCCTGCCCGGCGTCACCATCAAGCCGATTGTCGACCTGTCGGGCGACGCCCATTTCAACGAAGTCTATTTCGAGGATGTGATCGTCCCCGACGACTGCCTGCTCGGCGAGGAAGGCGGCGGCTGGAAACAGGTGACCGGCGAGCTGGCGATGGAACGCTCCGGACCGGAACGCTTCCTGTCCAGCTATATCACGCTGGAAACCGCCCTCTATCAGCTGAGCGGAAAAATGGGGTCGGACAGCCACGCCCGGCTCGGCAAGCTGATCGCCAGCCTGCGCACGCTGAAAGGCATGTCCTGGGGCATTGCCAATCTGCTCGATCAGGGCGTGTCGCCGGAGACCGAAGCGGCGCTGGTCAAGGATCTCGGCAACCGGCTGGAAAATGACCTGACCCAGCAGGTGCGGGCGATGCTCAACGATCTGCCGTCCGAGGACTGGAGCCCGGACATGCGGCGGATCATGAATATCGGCGTGCTGCGCTCTCCGCCCAACACCTTGCGCGGCGGTACAACCGAAGTGATGCGCGGGATCACCGCACGGCAATTGGGGCTCAGATGATGTCGGAAATCATGCACTGCACACCGTTCGTCCTGAGCCTGTCGAAGGACAGCGATCGGCAACAACCGCACTTCGACAAGCTCAGTGCGAACGGATCCATTCAAGGCAAATTGATACCATGATAAACACACAAGGCATGGTCGCCGAAACGGCCACGAAAATCTATACCGACCTGTGCGCACGCGACGTCCCGCACGAAGCCGAAGCGGGCCAATATCCGCAGGCGCTCTGGGACGCGCTGACCGAAAACGGGCTGCCGTTGGCCTGGGTCAGCGAAGCCAATGGCGGCTTTGGTGCCGACCATGACGAGGTCTTTGGCGCGATCTGGGCTTCCGCGCAGGCCGCTTCCCCGGTGCCATTTGCCGAAACATTGATCGCCAACTGGATGCTCGACCGGGCCGGTCTTTCCCCGGCAGACGGCAGCGCCAGCTTTGCGCTCAGCGGTCACACCCCGAGCGCCGACATTCCCTTTGGCATGCACGCCGACAAGATCGTCCTGTTCGACGAGGCGCATCACGAAATCTCGCTGTTCGACAACCGCGTCGCCGTCCGCTCGCCGGAAGAATCGCTGTCACCCGATGGCATGACGCAGTTCATCTTTTCCGGACATCTGGCAGAGCAATCGGCGAAGACCGATCTCTCCCGCCGCGGAATCGAAGCGCTGATCCTGACCGTTCGCGCCGTGCAGATGGCAGCGGCGATGGAGAGCGCTCTGGGCCTGTCGATCGACTATGTCACCCAGCGCGAACAATTCGGCCGGCCGCTGTCGAAATTCCAGGCGATCCAGCAGCAGCTGGCGGTCGCCGCGTCCGAATGCGCCGCCGCGACCATGGCGGCCACGCAGGCGGCCAGCGCCATCGCCCGCCACAGCGACGATCCGGAACAGGCCTGGCACGAGGCGGTGGTCGCCAAGGTCCAGATCGGTCACAGCGTAGAGGCGGTCACCGTGCCCTTCCATCAGGTCCACGGCGCGATGGGCTATACGCAGGAATATGATCTGCACCATTATACCCGCCGCCTTTGGGCCTGGCGCGATGCGCTGGGCAATGAACATCTTTGGTCGAAACGGCTCGGAGAAGCGCTCGCCGTAACGTCGCCCGACGATATCTGGAAAGGCGTGACAACCGGTCAATGGGTTGCTAGTTAATCGCGCGATTAAATAATTCCGGAAGGGAGCAGACATGCTTCCAATCCTTCCAGTAACAGGAGCTAAGTCCATGAAAACACGCATTACAGAGCTATTCGGTATCGAACATCCGATCATTCAGGGCGGCATGCATTATGTCGGATTCGCCGAGCTCGCAGCTGCTGTGTCGAACGCCGGTGGCCTCGGTATCATCACTGCACTGACCCAGCCTTCCGCCGCCGCACTGGCCGACGAAATCGCCAAATGCCGGGACATGACAGACAAGCCGTTCGGCGTGAACCTGACCTTCCTGCCGGTGGTCAACTCGCCCGATTATGAAGGCATGGTCAAGGCGATCATCGAAGGCGGCGTCAAGGTCGTCGAAACCGCCGGCAACAACCCGGTTCAGGTGCTGCCCGCATTGCACGACGCCGGCATCAAGGTGATCCACAAATGCACCGCCGTCCGCCACGCGCTGAAGGCCCAGAGCATCGGCTGTGACGCGGTCTCGGTCGACGGATTCGAATGCGGCGGCCACCCCGGCGAAGACGATATCCCGAACATGATCCTGCTGCCCCGCGCTGCCGACGAGCTGGACATTCCGTTCGTTTCCTCCGGTGGCCAGGCCGACGGCCGCAGCCTCGTTGCCTCGCTCGCGATGGGCGCGGAAGGCATGAACATGGGCACCCGCTTCATCGCCACCAAGGAAGCACCGGTGCACCAGAATGTGAAAGACGCGATCGTCGCGGCCAGCGAACTCGACACCCGACTCGTGATGCGCCCCCTGCGCAACACAGAACGGGTGCTGACCAATAGCGCTGTCGAACGCCTGCTCGAAATCGAAAAGGAAAAAGGCGCAGACCTGCAATTCTCCGACGTGATCGAACAGGTCGCGGGCGTCTATCCCAAGATCATGAAAGAAGGCACAATGGATGCTGGCGCATGGAGCTGCGGCATGGTTGCCGGCCTGATCAACGATATCCCGACATGCCAGGAACTGATCGACCGGATCATGGCCGAGGCGGACCAGATCATCAATCAACGGCTCAAGGGATTCATGGCTGCCTGAACGAACAGAAAAGCCCCCGGAATCGCTTCCGGGGGCTTTTGTCTAATTGTGGATTGATCATTCGGTTCAGCGCGCAATCGCGTTTCCGATAACCGCTCCGATGAGGCCGCTGGTTATCGCGATCAGCACCGCATCATTACCCGACCGCACCCACTGGTATCCACGCGGTGCGCTGGACAGGCGATAGGCGCGGGGATTGTCGATCACCCGGTAATTGGTCGCATAGCGCCGGTCGAACCGCTGGCCCTTGGCCCATTTCTTCTGGGAAACAGCGGCATAGCGCCGGTTGTCGTTGCGATCCTGCTTGGTATTTCTGGTCGTCGTGGTCTTTGTCACAACCCGTTTGCCATTTTTCTGGGTCACGCGCTTCTCGACCGTCTTGTGCTGGGCAGCCTGAGCCTGAGCGGTCACCACCGGGGACACCGCCATTGTTGTCACTGCCAAAGCCATCAGAAACTTTTTCATCTTCAATTCCCTTTTTCTATCCGGCGCCAACTGCGGCGTCACAGACAGAAATAGGGGAGACCTGTCGCAGGCCTTTGTCAGATTCCCGGTTTTTTGTACCATATTGTCGCAAGAGCCCGATATGGTTCATCTGGCGATCAGCTACGGGACGCAAAACAGCCTTCAGTCGCCAGCATCAACTTCCCACATCGTCAGAACAGAGCGCAGAGCGGCGACAAATGCGAGCGGCTCGTCGAGCATCAGGTGATGTTTCGCATTGGGCACGGCGATCATCGGAATATTATCACCACCCAGTTCGCGCAGATAGGCAGCGCTGTCGCGATCGAACAATGTGCTTTTCTCGCCATAGACAATCGCCAGCCGGTGCGGAAGATCGGCGATCCGTTGCGGTGCCTCCATCCATTGCCTCTGGTCATTCTCGCTGCGGTGGAAGACCATCGGGTCAAATTTCCACGACCAGCCATCCTCGACCGCACGCATGCTGTGATAGGCCATATATTCGAGCAGGAACGGAGTCTGTACATCTTGCGGCGGGGCCAGAACAAAGCGCCCGCGCGCGGTCTCGTAATCGGCATAGACATTATTGGGCTTGTCCGACTTGCCGGAACCGGGAGGGCCGCCGCCGCGGCTAAAATGGGCGACAAGCTTTTCGGGTCGCATGATCATCAGGTCACAGATGATCAGACCGCCAAACCGCTCTCCCGCCATTTCCATCGCGGTCAGGGCCACGCCGGAACCAAAGCTGTGGGCAATGATCTTGGGCTTCACCGGACCGGCAAACAGATCGAGAGCATCGGCCACCGCAACCATGCCTCTGGCACGCTTCTCGCCGTTGCAATCGTCGATCATCTCGCTGTCGCCCATCCCCGCCAGGTCATAAGCGATGATATCATGGTCTTCTGCGAGGAAAGGCGCGATAAAGGCAAAGCAGCGCGCGTGGGCGAGAAAGCCGTGGGTCATCAGCAGCGGCGGCTTGCCGCGCTGACCCCATCGAAAATAATGCACCTTGTGCCCGTCTACTTCGACAAAGGCTTCCTCGCGCGGCACGTCCATCGCCTGCACGAACCATGCGGGCAGGTCATGCGACGCTGCCCACTGGTCTACGATATCATTGCTTGCCATGGGTCGGGCTTATTCACCCTTCCATTCGGGCTTGCGCTTCTGGGCGAAGGCGAGCGAGCCTTCCTGCGCATCCTTGGAGGTGAACACCGGTGCAGTGATTTCAGCCTGTTTCTTCCACGCTTCCTCGCTGGTCCAGTCATAGCTTTCGTTGATGATCTTCTTCGTCGCTTTCAGCGCCAGCGGGCCGTTCGCCGCCACCGTGGTCGCCAGTTCGATCGCCGCGTCAATCGCAGCGCCCTCGGTCACCCGGTTAACGAAGCCCACTTCATAGGCGCGCTGCGCGGAGAAGAAGTCGCCGGTCAGCGCCCATTCCATCGCGACCCGCTTGCCGACCAGTTGCTGCAGCTTGATCACGCCGCCCGCTGCCGCCACCAGGCTGCGCTTGACCTCGGGAATGCCGAATTTCGCGTTGACGTTGGCAACGCACAGATCACAGGCCAGAGCCAGTTCTAGCCCGCCGGCCAGCGCATAGCCTTCGACCGCGGCGATCAGTGGCTTTTCCGGACCCTTTTCGGTGATCCCGCCAAAGCCATAGCCTTTGACCGATGGCGTTTCACCGCGCAGAAATCCCTTGAGATCCATGCCGGAACAGAATGTCCCGCCAGCGCCGGTGAGGATGCCGGCGTTGAGGCTGTTGTCATTGTCGAGCTGCTCCATCGCCGCGCGGATGCCTTCGGCTGCCGCCTTGGTCATCGCGTTTTTGGCGTCGGGCCGGTTGATGGTGACGATGATGAAACCGTCCTGGATCTCGGTGAGTACTTCAGACATATTTTTTCTCCTTATTGGTTCACACCCGTTCGCACTGAGCCTGTCGAAGTGCACCTATCGACTAGCGCTGTCCTTCGACAAGCTCAGGACGAACGGCAAATTTTACCCTAATCGAACAACAGATTGGCCAGTTTCGACCGCTGATAAGCCGCATCGCCGATCAGCGCACCTGACAAGATCGCCTTGCGCCGGTGCAATTGCGCGTCGCAGTCGTGGGTGAAACCGAAGCCGCCGTGAAACTGGATCGCGCGATCCGCAGCGGTGGAATAGCTCGAGTGGGATTGCGCGGCCGCCATGCGGACGGCAACCTCGCCGCGGCCCTGCTCGCCCCAGCTGTGCGCGGCGCTGTACAGATGCGTCCGCGCTTTTTCATATTCGACATAATTGTTCACGGTCGGATGTTTCAGCGCCTGATAGCTGCCGATAATCTTGCCGAACTGCTTGCGGGTCTTGAGATATTCCACCGTATAATCGATCACCGATTGCGCGCCGCCAGTCATTTCGGCGGCGTGGATCAGGCCGGCAGCCAGCTCGATTTTCTCCAGCGTCTCGCGGGTCCGGCCTGCGTCAAACAGAGCATCGGTCGAGACGGTCACGCCGTCGAGAGTCACTTCATAGCTGCGCGCAGTTTCGTCGATCACCGTTTCCCGGCGCATTGCGTTGTCGCTCAGTGCCGACCGTTCGATCAGGGCAAAGCGGACCGCACCGTCGATCTTCACCGAGGCGATGATAAGTTCCGCGCTGTCGGCCCAGAGCACCAGCTGCTTCTTGCCGGACAGGCTGACGCTGTCACCGCTCACGGTACCGGCCGCCTCGATATTGGACAGGTCCCAGTCGCCATTATCTTCACGCAGCGCCAGCGTTGCCGCTGCACCCGCGGCAATCTTCGGCAACCATGCGGCCTGCTGCGCTTCGCTGCCGCCGGCCAGCAGAGCCTGCGCCGCCAGCGTCGTCGAACCAAAGGGATTGCTCATCAGATTGCGGCCCATTTGCTCGGCAATCGGCACGACTTCGGCCATCGACAGGCCCACCCCGTCATGCGCTTCGGGAATCGCGATCGCCAGCCATCCGAGCTCGCCGATCTCCCGCCAGATATCGGGATCATAGCCCAGATCGTCGTCAATCATTCCGCGCACCTTGTCGATCGGGCTTTTGTCGCGACAGAAATTGGTCGCCACATCCATCAGTTCGATCTGCTCTTCGGTGGTTCCGATTGTGCCTAGATTATCCATCTTATCCTCGTCTTTCACGCCGTTCGTGCTGAGCCTGTCGAAGCACTTTATAAAGACCCTTCGACAAGCTCAGGGCGAACGGGTTTCTGTTCTGATTATTATCTTGTTTTCGGCAATCCGAGCGCGTGCTCGGCGACAATATTGCGCTGGATCTCCGAAGTGCCTCCACCAATCGTGGCCGAAAAACTGTTGAGATAGCTGCGATGCCAGTAACCGTCGTCGACCGCATTTTCATCGCCGACATAATAGCCCGCCTTGGTACCCTGGAACGCCAGCGAGAATTCGGTCAGCTCGCGGATCAGTTCGGTGCGCGCCAGCTTGTTCATCAGCGGCAGCCCCATCGGCCGGTCCTGCATCAGCTGCGGCATCCGGCGGCGGGTGTTGTTGAGATTCAGCGCCTGGATATCGATCATATATTGCGTCATCTTGTCGCGCATCACCGGATCATCGAGCAAAGGCTTGCCGTTGCGGACGGAATTTTTGGCCAGTTCGACAATTTCCATCACGTCCAGTTCCTTGACGAAGAAACCACCGACCGGCTTGACCTTGGCGCCACGCTCATATTCGAGCGTCTTCATCGCCATCGACCAGCCGTTGCCCTCGCCGCCGAACAGGCAGTCGGCGGAAATGCGGGCATCGGTGAAGAAGGTCTGGACGAAGCCATATTCGCCGGTCAGCTTCTTGATCCGGCTGGTGGTGATGCCGTCGATCTTCATCGGATTGAGGAAGAAGCTGAGCCCGGCATATTTATTCGGCGCATCGAAATCGGTGCGCGCCAGCAGGATCATATATTTCGCGCGGTCACCCAGCGAGGTCCAGATCTTGGAACCGTTGAGGACATATTCATCGCCCTCTTTTACGGCTTTCAGCTGTGCGTTGCCGAGATCGGAGCCATTCTCCGGTTCGGAAAAGCCCTGGCACCAGATATCCTCGGCGCTGAGCATCGGCTTGATATATTTCTGCTTCTGTTCCTCGCTGCCGAGATCGAGAATCAGCGGTCCGGCCCAGCCATTGCCGATCGCGTTGATCATGATCGGCGCGTCATATTTCTTCATCGCCCGGGTTGCGACCCGCTGATATTCGCTGTGCAGTCCGCCGCCGCCATATTCCTTCGGCCAGCTGGCGCCGAGATAGCCCGCTTCATAGACTTTACGCTGCCAGTCCTGGAGAAAGTCAAACTGCTGGTCGGTCGACACTTCCATGAAGGTCAGCGGCAGCATGAAGCCGGGATCACGCACCGTATTTTCCTTGAACCAGGCATCTGCCTGTTCGGCATAATCCTTGAGTTCGGCTGCACTCGGTTTGTCGGCCATGGTGTCGCTCCTAAACGGCTTATATGCAAAAGATCGGTAGCAGAGTCTGCCGCCCTGCCATTCCGTGTGAATCACTAGCATTATTAATTGAACGATTAAATCCCATAATGCAATGGGGCCCGAACATGAAAAAGGCGATATCGCAGGCGTGGCAGCGCAGGCGGGCATTCCCATCCCGATCAAGCTCTGCTAGATTCCGGATCATGGCAGCAATCCGGCTGATCGACGGAGACACCCATGAATCTGTTCAAGACTGTCGGCGGCATATTCCTGGTGGTCGGCCTCGCGATGCTCGCGGCTGCCAGCTATTTATATGTTGACCAGAGGGACTTTATCGCCGGTGCGAAAACGGCCGACGGACAGGTTATCGATCTTCTCCGCAAGCGACAGGATGATGACGGTAGCATAAGCTATACCTATTCTGCGGTCATACGCTTCACCGATGACCGGGCGGTGTCGCATGAATTTGTCGATCGTGTCAGTTCCAGTCCACCGCGCTATTCAAAGGGGCAGGAAGTCGATCTTCTCTATGCGCCGGAAAATCCGGCCGATGCGATTGTCGACGACTTCTGGGGACGCTGGGCCATCGTTGTGATCCTCAGCGGTATCGGCGCAATATTTTCCCTGGTTGGCGGAACCTTGTTTTATCGCGAGATCTACAAGGGCCGGACCAGAACATGGCTGCGGGAAAACGGAACCGCTTTCTCGGTCGATTTCCTCGAAGTCGAACGGGATCGCAGTCAAAGCCTCAATGGCCGCAATCCCTATCGTGTCGTAGCCCAAGGCAAGAATCCGTTTACCGGCAAACTTGAGCAATATTTGAGCGATTCCATCTGGGTGGATCCCACCGAATATATGGCCAACAGAAAATTGCGCGTGCTGGTCGATCCGAACAAGCCGTCCCGCCATATGCTGGATATCGACTGGTTGTCGGACCTGATCCAGCATTGACCGGCCAGGCCCCGGCCGGCCGGGTGCGTTCAGGGTCGCGAAATCATCCCGCCGTCCAGAACCAGCGCCTGCCCGATCATCCAGGACGATGCGCGCGAGCACAGATAAAGTGCGGTACCGGCAATATCTTCCGGCGCGCCCATCCGGCCGCGGGGAATCTGCGATATCGCCATTTTCGTCATGCCGTCATTCTCGACAATCTGTTTGGTCATATTGCTCGGAAAGAAACCCGGAGCGATCGCGTTGACGTTGATATTGTAGGAAGCGAGATCGGTGGCCAGATGTTCGGTCAGGTTGATCACGCCGGATTTGCTGGCGGTATAGGCATAGGTCGGCATTCCCGAATTGCGGATGCCGTTGATTGACGCGATATTGATCACCCGCGCCGGATCATCCGCGTTTCCGGCCGCCTTCAGCAACGGCAGGAATTTCTGCGTGGCAAAGAAGATCGACTTGATGTTGATGTCCATCACCTTGTCCCAGCCCTGCTCCGGAAAATCCTCGATCGGTGCGCTCCAGTTGGCGCCGGCATTGTTGATCAAAATGTCGATCTTCTCTTCGCGTTCGCTGACCACTGCTACCAGCGCCTCGATGCCCTCGACATTGGACAGGTCGGCCGGGATGGCGATACACTCGCCCAGTTCGGAAAGCTCGGCCGCTTTCGCCATCAGCCGCTCTTCCTTGCGGGCGGTGATGTAGACCTTTGCGCCATTTTCGATCAGGCCCTGGGCCATCATAGCGCCAATGCCGCTGGAACCGCCGGTCACCACAGCAACTTTGCCACTGACATCAAATAAGGTCTTCATCGTCACGCTCGTTCTCCCGTTAATATATATGCCACACCCCCTTTCACATCATCTCGTGAAAGTCCACGCGCTAGTGTTCCGGATGCGCGTTAAGTTGGCCGCGAGATCGCCGAACTCCCCTTGCCTGACCTTCAGAACAGTCGCGTCAGCCAGTAGAATAATGCGCCCACCGCAGCGCTGGCCGGGATGGTGATGAACCACGCCATGACGACCCGGCTGGCGACGCTCCAGCGTACCGCCGAAGCCCGCCTTGCCGCCCCGACCCCGACGACGCTGCCGGTGATGGCGTGGGTTGTCGACACAGGGATGCCCATGGCCGAGGCTCCGAACACCACCGCGGATCCCGCCGTCGATGCACAAAAGCCGTTGTGGTGATCGAGCTTGGTCAATTTGGTACCCATGGTCTTGATGATCCGCCAGCCGCCGGACAGCGTTCCGAAAGATATCGCCAGATAACAGCTGATGACCACCCATTCGGGAACCGAAAACTCCCCGCCGAGATAGCCGGTTGAATATAGCAGGACCGCGATAATGCCCATGGATTTTTGCGCGTCATTGGCGCCATGGCTGATCGAATAGGCCGCCGAGGACATCAGGTGGAAGACCTTGAAAACGCCCTCCGCCTTTCGCGGCTGAACCGGCTTGAACAGCCAGGATGTGGCCAGCATGAGAAGCATGGCAATCATGAACCCGATCATCGGCGACAGTAAAATGGCGGCCATCGTCTTGGTGGTGCCGGAGGATTCCACCGCGCCGAATCCGGCGTGGGCAATACCTGCACCGAGCAGTCCGCCGATCAGGGCATGGCTGGATGAAGAGGGGATTCCCTTGAGCCAGGTCAGCACGTTCCAGAACATCGCACCGACCAGCGCCCCGAACACAACCGCGGGCGTCACCACATCCTTGTCGATAATGCCTTCGCCGACGGTCTCGGCGACCTGCAGCCCGACCAGCCAATAGGCCGCAAAATTGCCGCATGCGGCAAAAACCACCGCCGCGACCGGCGACAGCAGACGGGTCGAAACCACAGTCGCGATCGAATTGGCCGCGTCGTGGAGGCCGTTGAGAAAATCGAAGGCGAGCGCCAACGCGATAAGCGCGAAAAGGATCGGAAACGCGATGCTGTTGTCCATGGTGTCGCGCCGCTTCAGCCGTGATCAATCACGAGACCGTCGATCTCGTTGGCGACATCTTCGAACCGGTCCACCACCCGCTCCATATGCTGGTAGAGTTCACGCCAGATGATGAAGTGCAGGGTATTGCTCTCGCCATGTTCCTGAAACAGCTTTTTCAGTCCTGCTGCATGGATCTCGTCGGCGTGGCCCTCCATCCGGACCAGCCGCTCGGTCAGTTCGTGGAGGCGGTCCCCATTGCCTGCTATATCGCGCAGCAAGGGCATCGCCTCTGCTGTCAGACGCGCCGCATCGACGATGATCGCAGCGATATCGATCATTTCCTGATCAAAAGTCTCGACGTCATAAAGCTCGATGGCACCGGCGGTTTTCTGCATTTCGTCAATCGCATCATCCATCGAAGCAATAAGGCTGGTGATTGCGCTGCGATCAAAGGGCGTAAGGAAGGTCCGGCGGACAGTGTTGAGGACCTCACGGGTGATTTCATCGGCGTCATGTTCACGGTCTATGATTTCTCGAACACGATCAGCCATTCCCTTGCCGCCCTGGAGCAGTCGCGCCAGCGCATCGGCACCGGCCACCAGCGTTGCGGAGTGCCTTTCAAACAGGTCAAAGAAATTTCCCTGCTCGGGAAGCAGGCGTTGGAACCAGGCAAACATGATATTGACCCCTGTCTTTTGAGCGACTGTATCGATGATATTGGTGGACTGGGTGGCGGCCCAGAAATCGGCCGCGCCAAAGGAGCGGATCAGGGCCCGCAAATCTTCTTCGTCAACCGCGTCCGCGGCATCCTCGAGAGAGAACCAGCGGCGTTCCCGCTGATGCTGCTCGTCCCAGGTTGGCAGCTCCTCGGTGACGGCGAAGGGAAAGACGCTGACATCGATCCAGACCGAGGCGCCGTTGCGCTTTTTCTTGCGATAGCGATAGCTGCCCAGCGGTGTCGGACAGGTTGAGCCCAATATGCCTGCCTCCTCTTCCGCTTCCTGAGCGGCGGCGCTGTGGGGCTGCTGGCCTGATCCGATATTGCCTTTTGGAATGATCCAGCGTCTGGTTTCACGGGACGTGATCAACATGATCCGGGCTGGTGCATCCATTGCGGATTCATCAGCCTTATAGGGAAGCGCAGCGATCTGCCGTATCGACATTGCAAACTCCGCCCCAGAACATAGTCGCGGCCCTTTCGGGCTCCGCGATATCTTTAAAAGGACTAGTCTAGCAACACGCTTCACGCAAGCTGCACTGCAGACACCATAAAAAAGGGCCCCCGGAACCAGTCCGGAGCCCCTTGCAGACAATTTGTCGAACTGGCCTTAGCCGACCACGATCATCGCCAGCGAACGGGCGATCAGAGCCGGTGTTTCGATGCCGTCGATTTCGACGGTAACATCATAGGTCATCAACCAGCGGCCGGGCTGCTTTTCAACCGCGTCGACCAGTACATGGCGGGCGCGGACTTTTGATCCGGCGCGGACCGGGTTGAGGAAACGGACCTTGTCAAAACCATAGTTGATGCCCATCACCGTGCCTTCGAGGCCCAATGTGCAGCCATAAGACATGGCCGGCAGCAGCGAGAGAGTCAGGAGACCATGAGCGATGGTTCCGCCAAAAGGCGTCGCCTTGGCTTTTTCTTCATCGATATGGATGAACTGGTGATCCTCGGTGCAGTCGGCAAATTTGTTGATCCGGTCCTGGCTGGCTTCGAACCATTCCGACACGCCCACTTCCTTGCCTTTCCAGGCTTCGAGTTCACTTGGTTTAATCACTGGCATATTGTTTCTCCTTCATTCCCGGCCCGTTCATGGTGAGCCTGTCGAACCATTGGCCATTGCGCGCGCTCCTTCGACAAGCTCGGGACAAACGCGCAATGGTATATGACTTCACTAGCCCTTCATGACTTCCTGCATGCGACGGAAGAATTTTCCGCCCTGTCCGCCGCCATTGGCATATTCCTGCATGCCGGTTTCATCGAGAATCTGGTCGATATTCTCTGCGATTGCTTCGGCGCTGCGCTGGTCTTCCGGCAACCAGATTCCTTCGGTTTCGAGAATTTTCGCGGCGGCATAGCCACCGGCTCCTGCGGTCAGGATCGTCTTCGATGGCGCGCCATCGCTGCACAGATAGACCACGGCAGGGGTTACTGCTTCGGGCACCAGCATTTTCAACGCTTCTTCCGGCATCAAATCTTCGGTCATCCGGGTAGCCGCGACGGGAGAAATGCAATTGGTGTGGATGCCCTTGCCGGCACCTTCCTGGTGCAGGCTGTTCATCATGCCGACCAGAGCGAGCTTTGCTGCGCCATAGTTGACCTGGCCGAAATTGCCATAGAGACCGGTCGACGATGTGGTCATCACGATCCGTCCATATTGGCGTTCGCGCATATGATCCCAGACCGCTTTGGTGCAATTGGCACTACCGGTGAGATGAACGTCCATGACGAAGCTGAAGTCTTCCATCGACATTTTGTGGAAGCTTTTATCGCGCAAAACGCCGGCATTGTTGACCAGAATGTCGACATGGCCCCATTTGGCGATCGCATCGGCGACCATCTTTTCAACCGCTGGCATGTCGGTAACGCTGCAACCGGCTGCCATGGCTTCGCCGCCCTCGGCTTCGATTTCAGCGACGACCTGCTCGGCCACGGTGGCGGAACCGCCGGTGCCATCGCGGGCACCGCCGAAATCGTTGACGACAACCTTCACGCCACGGCGCGCCAATTCCTTGGCATGTTCGCGGCCCAGACCGGCGCCTGCACCCGTGACGATGGCGACGCGGTCGTTAAATTCTACTTTGCTCATGACGAGTCCCTTTTGTTAATCGAATGATTAACGGGAGCGATGCTCAATCAGGCCCGAGGAGTCAAGCATCAAGGCGGCTATTTGCCAGTCGTTTTCGCTCTGGTCCTGCCTGCCGTAGCGGCAGAAGCGGAAACCCGTTTCTTCGGCTTTTTCGGTTGCTTGGCTTTCTTTTCCCCGGCCTTTCGCGCGGCCGCCGTCTTTTCTTTGGTCGCCGCAGCGGTGAGGTCGGAAAAGCTCTTCACGATGCACTCCGCATAAAATTCCGGATCGGGCATGATATTACGGTCCGCAAGAAAGGTCAGGATGACATTGCCATTATAGCTGGTCACGACGTGGAACAGACCCTGCCCTTCGGCCAATATTCCCATGCCGAAGGATTTGACCAGTTCGGCACCGGCGAAATACATCGGCACCATCGGACCGGGGACATTGGTAACAACCGTATTCACCGCCGGATTCAGCCGGTCGACGATCCCGGCGCGGACCATCATCTTGGTGCCCGCAGCGGTCAGTCCGGCCGGCATGGCACCCGACAATTCCATAAGCGTCTTCGCCCCCATCGCCTGGGTCATCGCTTTCGAGCGCCGGGTTTCCTCCATGATGAATTTCATCCGGTCGCCCGCATCGGCGAGATGGGTGCCGACACCGACCTGCATCATCGTGACCTGATTGCCGGCGCTATCCTTGTCGTCGTCCGTCCTTACCGAAACAGGCGCACCGATTTTCAGGGTCTTTTCCGGCAGGTCCTTCTTGGCATTCAGATATCCGCGCATCGATCCGCTGACCACCGCGATCATCACATCGTTTACCGTCGCGCCGGGGAAGGCCTCGCGGATATTCTTGATATCCGCGAGGGTAAATTCGCGACCGTCGAACACCCGGTGCGGGCTGAGTTTCTTGTTGAAGCGGGTTTTTGGAATGCTGCCCTTGGCATCATCCCGCTGCCGGAACTCGCGCTGCACATCGAGCAGCCGTTTCGGCATCGGCAGGAGTTTCTGCAGATTCTTCAATCCGCGCACCGGATTGGCGATATTGTTGAACTGGGCCTTGGCGAGCAACGCCATCGGATTGGGGTCTTTTTCCGGTTCGAATTGCATGTCGAATTTGCGCGGTTTCATCTTGGCGTCCAGGTCGTGCAGCGCCAGCGTCATTTGCAGGCCGGACTGTCCGTCGATCGCCGCATGATGCATCTTGTGCAGCATGGCAAAGCTGCCCTTGGGAACGCCTTCGACATTGTCGAGCCCCTCAATCACCGTATATTCCCAGAGCGGTTTGTTCATATCCATCGGCCGGGCATAGATGCGCGCCGCCTGGATGCACAATTGCCGCCAGTCGCCAGGCTTGGGCAAGGCAATATGGCGGACGTGAAATTCGAGATCGAAATTTTCGTCATCGACCCAATAGGGATGATCGAGATCCAGCGGCACTCGCACCAGCTTCTGGCGAAATATCCGCGCACCATCGAGACGCCCCTCGATATAGCGCAATATATCTTTGAAACCGACCTTGCCGCCGGGGGCTGTCGAGGGATCATAAATCAGCAATTGCCCGATATGCATCGGCGTATTCGGGGTTTCGGTGTAGGCGAACATGGCATCAAGTGCGCTTAGCTGTTTCATGACAATTCCCTCAGGCTGCTCTGGTGACCCGCAGCCTAATGCAAAACTATTCGATTAGCGAATCCGTTAAGCGTCATATTTGACTGGCGCCGCTATTGACCGGGAGATTGCATGCTTTTCGCTGGCAACACCCCAAGTCGGTGCAGACGATCCTGATAAATAATATATATATATACCGGATTTCATGATTATGCGGCGTGCCAATCCTTGACCAGATATTGCGGTGGGACCGCATGTCCCCAGTAGAAGCCCTGCCCCTCGTCCGCGCCCAGCAGTCTTGCCTTGTCCAGATGAAACGCCGTTTCGATACCTTCGATTACCGACTTCGCTCCCCGCATATGACAAAAATCGACGATTGAACCAAGCATGGTAATCGGCACGCGCCCGTCGCAAAAGGCCCAGAAAATTTCCTTGTCGAGCTTCAACTCGGCGAAAGGGATGTCGGCTATCCGGTCGATATTGCTATGACCCGTGCCATAGTCATCAATCGAAACACTTAGTCCATATCGCGACAGCAGGTGACAGACCTCGGCCACGACCTTGATATTGGCGACCCGATTCTCCTCGGTAACCTCGATCAAGATCGATCCGCGCAAATTCCTGCGCCTGTACAGGCGCGAGCAAAGCGCATCGACAAAGTCACACCTGGTCAGGAGAATCGCACTGCAATTGAAAGAGACGGGGATGCTCTTCCCTCGCATGTACAGCGAGTCCGCCAGCTTCATGACCTGGTCGAAGACGTTCAGCGTCGCCTCGATTTCCAGTAATATATCGGTTGCGGCCGAGAAAATGGTGGCGGGGCTGATAGCCCGCCGGGTCTTCAGTCGCGACAGGGCTTCATAACCCGCAAGACTGCCGTCGGTCAGCGCATGCTTGGACTGGAATTCGACAACAAGATTATCGAGCAACCGGCCGCTGGCCACCAGTGCGGCGATATATTCCGAATCCAGAATCTCTTTTTCGCTGACCCGGGCATATTGTTCGATCAGTCCTGCCAGCACATTCGGCTCGAACGGTTTTGGTATCGTGGCGACGATCTGCGCGTCCGACGCCTGCACCGGGTCAGCCGATCCATGGATCAGCTTCGCATCCGTACCGGTCATCAGAACCAGCGGCAATTTGCGCTCGATCTTGTCGAACGCCTGCAGAAGGCAGCCGGCGCCCGCGTTGAGTATATTCTTGTCGGCGACCACCGCATCGGGGGCAAAGGCCATCGCGCTATTCTCGTCTCCGGGAGAATAGACGCAGGCTACGGATATCGCGCGCTGTTCAAGATCGTCCTGCAAAAGGCGCGTGAATGCACTCTCCTCATCGATGACGAGAACTCGTTTCTTGGGCATGATATAGGCTTTCAATCGGATCGGATGCGGATGAGCATCCTCAAGTGGGTACGACCCGCAACAACCGAGCAAATCGTGACCTGCTCGACTTTCTGTTCATGAGCTTGCTGTTCGATATTTGGAAAGATAGCTGATACGCAAACCGGGCAAGCCCGACTTGTCGATAGTATCTTGCCAGGAACAAAATTCTTCCAGCGACAAGTCATAGCGTGCACAGGCCTCTTCGAGACTGAGCAGGCCGCCATTGACGGCGGCAACCACTTCCGCTTTCCGGCGGATAACCCAGCGGGTCATATTATTCTTTGGCAGATCGGCGAGGCTCAATGCTTCACCGAAGGGGCCGATAACTTGTGTTGGCTTTGTGTGCCGACGAACTTCCATAAAACCTCCTATAATATTCGGTTTTGCGCTGTCTGGTCAGACACATGTATATGCACAGGTGCACCTGATAAGCGCTCCCCCGTTACAATTCGATACATATAACGAATCAGATATTAAGATTGGGTATCCATATCTGGTTAATAGGTCGGCAATGCTAGTATTGTTCGCACATTATAAGTCAGAAACTGATAGTTAGGTTTACGGCCTTTAATCATTAAAGTAATTATAAAGAATAGAATCTAGTTAATAGTTTTTAGTTGTTTTAACAAACATCAGCAAATTAAAAATAAATACCCCCGGTGCAAAGAACACCGGAGGCATTAAAATCTGAATTGGCCAATAATAGGCCGGCTTTTGGGGCCTCAGGATTTTTCGGATTCTGCTTTAGTTGCTGATTACCATCGCGGTTTCCACGGGCTTGCCCGATTTAACGGCGGCCATGAGCGTCACACTGGCGCGTTTGGCCGAAGCATTGGCCTGGTCCATGCAGACAGCGTGATCTTGCGCATCAATCAGGCTCTTTGAATCATAGCCTCCGCATATTTTACGGACGGCGCCTTTCAGCCGACCCTGCAGTGTGGCCTGTCCATCCTCGCTGTTCAGATCAAGATCGGCGTAGCTGACGACGGCGGTACGTTCGGCCCGGTTCTGGGCAATCGCGCTGGCGGAAAATCCGGTTGCGGTCACCGCGATAGCTGCAGCGGCACAAAGACTTCTGGTAAAAATTGAATTCGACATATTCTCACTCCTCAAAATTTTCGGGGCGGCGCCGGAAAAGGGGGAACCGGCACGGCCCGCTAGGGGCGAGGTAGGGAGCGAGATATCCATCTGGCCGGGAATGGCTTTCTGGAGAGACGTAGGGTCATGCTCCCGCCTCACCATCTTGGATAGGGGAGCGATCAAAACCGATCATCCCGACTTCGATAAACCACCATATTGATCGGCAAACGGCACAGGGCTTCGACCAACGGCAAACGCTGGTCGACCAATTTAACATTGTGTAACTTTTCTTACGATTCAGATAGTTACCGACAAGCGCGAATCATGCCGTATTAGGACACTAAATCAGTCCGGACAGGGGACTGGAGGGGTCGGCATACATGCGGCGGCCCATCCTTCCCGACAGATAAGCTTCACGACCGGCTTCGACCGCGAGCTTCATCGCCCGCGCCATCCGCACCGGTTCCTTCGCTTCGGCAATGGCGGTGTTCATCAATACGCCGTCGCAGCCGAGCTCCATCGCCACCGCCGCATCACTCGCGGTCCCGACACCGGCGTCCACCAGCACCGGCACATTCGCGCCTTCGACAATCAGGCGGACGGTCACACGGTTCTGGATACCGAGTCCGGAGCCGATCGGCGCGCCAAGCGGCATGATCGCAACCGCGCCCGCATCTTCCAGTTGCTTCGCTCCGATCGGATCATCGACGCAATAGACCATCGGCTTGAAGCCTTCCTTGGCCAGCACCTCGGTCGCCTCGAGCGTTTCGCGCATATTGGGATATAATGTCTTCGCCTCGCCGAGCACTTCCAGCTTGACCAGATCCCAGCCACCGGCTTCGCGCGCCAGCCGCAATGTGCGGATCGCGTCCTCGGCGTTGAAACAGCCTGCGGTGTTCGGAAGATAGGTGATCTTCTTCGGATCAATATAGTCCATCAGGACCGGCTGGTTGCGGTCGGTGACATTGACACGGCGGACCGCCACGGTGACGATCTCCGCGCCAGACGCTTCGACCGCAGCTGCATTTTCAGCGAAGTCCTTATATTTGCCGGTGCCGACGATCAGCCGCGACCGGAATGTCCGCCCGGCGACTGTCCAACTGTCGTCAACGGAGCCACCGCCGACAAAATGGACGATTTCCAGTTCGTCGCCCTGCTCTACCATGACATCTTCCAGCGTGGACCGCGTCACGATCAGGCGGTTGCGCTCGACAGCGACCTTGGCCGGGTCGAGATCGAGCGAACGCACCAGATCGGCGATCGAGCCGCCAGCCGCGATCTTGTGGTCATCGCCGTTCAACCTGATCTGAATTTCAGCCATTTCGGTAACTTTCATGTCTTTGATCTCGCTTTTCAAAAACGAGCCATATAAAGAGGTCGCTCCAGTCGCAACCAAAAGCCTTTGGGAAGGAGCAATATCTTGGCGGCCAAGACCATCTATGTATTGAACGGACCCAATCTCAACCTGCTTGGTATGCGTGAACCGGAAATCTACGGTTCGGAAACGCTCGACGAGATTGCCGGACAGATGGAAGACCATGCCCGGACGCTCGGTTTCGATGTCGACATCCGCCAGAGCAACCATGAAGGCCATCTGGTCGACTGGCTGCATGAAGCCTCCGCAGAAGGCGCGCATGCGGTAATCCTCAACGCCGGGGCATTGACCCACACATCGCTTGCCCTGTTCGATGCTATAAAATCCATCAGCACGCCGGTCATCGAAGTGCATATTTCCAATCCCGCAGCGCGCGAGGAATATCGCCACAAGAGTTTCATTGCACCGGTTGCAAAAGGAACCATTTGCGGCTTTGGTGCTTTCGGCTATCAGCTGGCGCTCGACGCTGCGACCAAATTTTAACGACTATATAAGGACACAATATGTCTGCAAAAAAAGAAACGGGTGAAGGCATGAACGTTGATATCAAGCTGGTCCGTGATCTGGCTGCCATTCTCGAAAAAGCGGGTCTGACCGAGATTGAAGTCGAAGACGGTGACCGCAAGATCAAGGTTGCGCGCGGCGGTGGAGCCTATGTTTCCGCGCCTGTTTCTGTCGCACCTGCCGCTGCCCCGGCGGCAGCCGCACCGCCAGCTGCGCCAGCCGCGCCGGTCGATGACCACGCCGGTGCCCAGAAATCACCGATGGTCGGCACTGCCTATCTGGCACCCGAACCCGGCTCCCCCAATTTCATCAGCGTTGGCGACAAGGTTGCCGTCGGTGATACGCTGCTGATCGTCGAAGCGATGAAAGTGATGAACCCGATCACCGCCGAAGCATCCGGCACGGTGAAGGCAATCCTGGTCGAAAACGGCCAGCCGATAGAATTTGACCAGCCTCTGGTCATGATCGCTTGAGGCAGACAGCGTGACCATTGAAAAAATCCTGATTGCCAACCGCGGAGAAATTGCTCTGCGGATTCTTCGCGCCGCCAAGGAACTCGGCATCGAAACCGTGGCCGTGCACAGCACCGCCGACGCCGACGCCATGCATGTGCGGCTTGCCGATCAGGCGGTCTGCATCGGTCCCCCAGCTGCCGCAGACAGCTATCTGTCGATCCCGGCGATTATTTCCGCAGCGGAAATCAGCGGCGCCGACGCGATCCACCCCGGCTATGGTTTCCTTTCGGAAAACGCGCATTTTGCCGAAGTGGTCGAAGCGCATGATATCAAGTGGATCGGCCCCAAGCCGGAACATATCAAAATCATGGGCGACAAGGTCGCGGCCAAGAAGACTGCTGGTGATCTGGGCATTCCACTGGTCCCCGGCAGCGACGGCGCGGTCAGCGAAATTGAAGAAGCCAAACAGGTCGCGAAAGACGTCGGCTATCCGGTGATCATCAAGGCGGCTTCCGGCGGCGGCGGTCGCGGTATGAAGGTGGTCAACAGCGAAGCCGAACTCGAAACCCAGATGAAACAGGCGGGAACCGAGGCCAAGGCGGCCTTTGGTGACGCCACCGTCTATATTGAAAAATATCTCGGCGATCCGCGCCATATCGAATTTCAGGTGTTCGGCGACGGCCGCGGCAATGCCATCCATCTCGGCGAGCGCGACTGTTCGCTGCAGCGCCGCCACCAGAAAGTCCTCGAAGAAGCGCCTTCGCCGGTGATCAGCGGGGAGCAGCGCGAGCGAATGGGCAAGGTCTGCGTCGACGCGATGAAGGGCATGCAATATCGCGGCGCCGGAACGATCGAATTTCTCTACGAGAATGAGGAATTTTACTTCATCGAGATGAACACCCGCCTGCAGGTCGAACATCCGGTCACCGAAATGATCACCGGTTTCGATCTGGTCCGCGAGCAGATCCGCATCGCCGACGGCCGCGATCTGTCGGTCAAACAGGAAGACCTGGTGTTCAGCGGCCATGCCATCGAATGCCGGATCAACGCCGAAAATCCGAAAACCTGGGCACCCTCGCCCGGCAAGGTCACCAGCTACCATGCGCCCGGCGGCATGCACGTCCGCGTCGATAGCGGTCTCTATGCCGGCTATTCTATCCCGCCTTATTACGACAGCATGATCGCCAAGCTGATCGTCTATGGCCGCACCCGCGACGGTTGCATGATGCGACTGGCACGGGCGCTGGACGAGATGGTCATCGAAGGCGTCCAGACCACGATCCCGCTTCATCAGAAGCTGGTGCATGACCAGGAATTCCAGTCCGGCGAATATACGATCAAATGGCTGGAAGAGTGGCTTGAGAAGGACAACCTGAAGGATTAGGCGTTAACGGCTCCTCGGCAAGGGCGGGGTTCCATTTCCGAGGCTCTGATCATTCACGATGATTGTGTGTAACGGCCTCGCTCGCCACAAATGGTCGAAATTGCTCCTGTTTTCACTTGTACGAGATGGATCCGCACCCGCACGGTGAATGGATTGAACAGCAGCCTCGTTCAGGTTAAAGCCACCTTTCCTGAACATTACAGGCCAGTTCAGGAGTCCGACAGGGTTAATAGCCTATCACCTGTTGCACAGATGCGGCAAATGGAGTCGCCAGCAACAGGAGTAAGCCATGCGTATATTTTTAGTCACCGGCCTGATGGCGGCCACAATGTTGACGCCCGCAGCCGCGTCTGCCGCCGACATTGGGCCCAAGCTTAATTTAGCCGCCAACGCGGTACCAGTGGATTTGACCGGCAACGCCGACTTGCAACGCGACGGTCGCAGCGAGCGACGCGCCAATCGCGGCAGCGGCCAGCGCCGGGCGCAACGATCCGAAAATCGCAACAATCGTGGACAGGCCCGCGTCACGACGCGCGCAGCCAGCACCGAAACCAGGCAAAGCCGCCGCGTTGATCGCAATGCAAACACCAGTCGCGCGGAACGACGCAGCGAAAGAACCAGCCAGCGCGGCATTCGGCAAGTCCAGAGCGCTGTACGCCAGAATCCGGATGTTCAGCGGGAGGTCCGGCAAAACCGGCGCGCCGCCGAACGAAATCGCAACGTCCGGCAGGAACGGCGGGTTGCCAATCAGGCCAGCCAGCGTCGGGATGCCCGGCGCGGCGACAGCAACCGTGATGGCCGGGTAGACCGGCGCTATGATCGCAACCGGGATGGCCGGATCGACCGGCGCTATGACCGCAACAACAATGGTCGCGTCGACCGCCGGGTCGACAGCAACCGCGACGGCAGAATAGACCGGCGCTATCGCGACAATCGCCGATCCGCGCGCAACAGCCGCAACTGGAACCGCAGCTGGCGTCAAAACCAGCGCTACAACTGGCAGCGCTATCGTCAGGCCAATCGCAACCACTATCGGCTGGGCCGCTATTATACGCCCTATCGCCATCACAGCTATCGGCGCTGGAATATAGGCGTATATCTGGGCTCGGCCTTTTACGGATCGCGCTACTGGATCAACGACCCCTGGCGCTATCGTCTGCCCGCCGCCTATAGCGGCACCCGCTGGATCCGCTATTATGACGACGTCCTGCTGGTCGACACCTACACTGGCGAAGTTATCGACGTAATCTACAACTTCTTCTGGTGAATCGACTGACCAGCGACCACATGACCCGCTGCCGGAAACGGCGGCGGGTTTTTCATGACGAACTGGTTTGCGACGGAACCGTCAGATTTCCGTACGATCAATTGCGATAGAGAATCTCGAAATTGCCCCAATATTCGCCATCGAAAAAGAGCGGCACGAAAACCTGCTTGCCCGCTGCGGACTGGCCGTCGGCGGTCTTCACGAACCGGTATACCGATACATTATAGGGCTGATCCTTCTCCGCGATCGCCTGTTTGGTCAGATCGTCGAGTAGCTTGCGGCGATTGCGGCAATATTTGTCATCATGCTCGGGATCGCCATTGGGCTCCAGTGACCGCTCGCTGACATGGGTTGGCAGATAGCCGTCGATATTGGATGTAACGCAGGCGATGACCGCATCCATATTCTTGTATTTGTCGAGTAGCGGCCGGATATGGGCATCGGCAAAAGCGTTGAACCGGTTATCATATCGAACCGGATCGGACCCGGAGATTTCGACATATTGCCGGTCAAAAAGCGCATCCCTCGCCAGCTCTCCACTGGCCAAGGCCTGTTCGACAATTTCAACCATTTCGTCTCTGCCGGTGATCGCCATGTCGACAAATTTCCGATCCTCTGATGCAAAACCGCTCCGGACCAGTTGAGAGAACATCGCCTTCGACGTCGTCTCGACATCACCCACCTTGTTCTTCGCCGCTTCCAGAGCGATCGTATTCCTGTCGGCGCTTTCCGAAAAATGGTCGAGGACTTCCTGCACCTGCTGGACCTTGTTGTGAATCAGGCCGGTGTTCTGGGCGATGTCGCTATTCTGATTGTCCACTTGCGAAACCAGGTCGGAAATCCGGTTGACCGTGTCATCGATTCTCTGGAAATTTTTCTGCGCATCATTGCCCTTGGCGACGCCTTTTTCGATTTTCGAAACCAGGCTTTCGGCTTCCACGCCCAGCGAGTTTACCGTGGCCGATATTTCGTCTGTGGCTTCGCGCGTGTTGAAAGCCAGCTGTTTGACTTCCGCTGCGACGACCGCAAAAGTGGCGCCGGCAGCACCCGCGCGATGTGCTTCGATCGCGGCATTGAGGGCAAGTATGCTGGTGGTGTTGGCAATATCATCGATATTCTGGGACACCCGTCGCACCTGATCCATCGCCCCTGCAAAGCCGGTGATATGCTGGGCCAGCGCGACAACCAGATCGGTCAAATCGACAAATTCCTGCATCGACATTCTGATCACATCGGTGCTGCTATGCAGGTCTTCCTTCGCCCGCTTCGACAACAGCCGCGCTTCGTCGGTCGAGTCCGTCACCCGCTTCTGGTCATCAGCCAGTTTTGCAATCACATCCTGCAAGGCTTCCCGGCGCTCTCGCATTTCTCCCGCATTCGTCATCACCTCCTCGACCAGAACACCGACATCGGCGCAGCCCACGGTGACATCTCCACAGGAACGAGCCACGGCATCAATCAATGTCGGATCGGTAATTTCAATCTTCTCATGCTTCATAATCGCGACATTTTCCTCTTGGCGTGCGGGGTTACGATTCACAGCCCTAACCCAATCAGGTTATCGACTTATTAACTGTGAAAAATGTGATCGGGAGCGCATCCGGGCTTCAGCTTTTTTCAATAAATATATCAAGGTCTTGGAGGATAGATTGCGGTTCAAAATAGTTATGCTTTGCGGCTTGGCCGGGGCAGCGGAAAATGAATGGATTTCAGCGTCCGATTTCCGGCTTGCGCAGCCGTCCGGGCCAGCCTCGATTCTGCAGCGATCAGATGAGCGAGGATAATCGGGGGCCGTCGGAGCCCTTTCTTGTTGCAACTTGCGTTGGCGCTCAGCAATAAGGCACGAAAATTCTGGAGAGAAATATCATGAAACGTGTGTTGGGTTTGGCGGTCGCCGCTTTTATATCGGTCGCGATTTCGGGCAGCGCATTTGCCCAGGACCAGATCATAAATGTCGGTAATCTGATCACCGACGCCGCGTCCGGCCCCAGCGGCCCTGCCACGATCATCGTCCGCGATGGCAAGATCGCCGAAATCAACCGCGGTGCAACGAGCGCCAGCGCCGATGCGCAAGTCATCGACCTCAGCTCCAAGACCGTCATGGCCGGCCTGATCGACCTGCACGTCCACCTGACCGGCGACCCCGGCGGTGATTTCTGGAGAGAAACCACCGAACCGGCGGAATGGGGCGTGGTTGTCGGGGCGAAAAACGCACTGGTCACAGCCAAAGCGGGTTTCACCACGGTGCGCGAAGCCGGATCCTCGCAATATAGCGCATTTTCGCTCCGCCGCGGCACCGCCGATGGCGTCATTCCCGGGCCGCGCATCATCGCCGCCGGTCCAGCTCTGGCCATCGTCGGCGGCCATGGCGATGTCTCGGGCTTCACCGAAGACGTCAATGATCTGCTGACCAGCGGCTATGCCTGCACCGGCGCCATCCAATGTGCGGAAAAAGTGCGCAAGGCCAGCCGGGCCGGTGCCGATATTATCAAGATCACCGCGACCGGCGGCGTGCTCTCCCAGCAGGGTCGCGGACTGGAAGCACAATTTACCAATGAAGAAATGCAGTCGATCGCCACCACCGCCCATTCGCTCGGCCTGAAAGTCATGGCCCATGCCCATGGTGCGCGCGGTATCGAGGCCGCCTCTCGCGCCGGCATCGATACGATCGAGCATGGCACGTTCGCGGACGAGGCTGCGTTGAAAGTGATGAAGGCCAATGGCACCGCGATGGTTCCGACATTGATGGCATTCAAGGGCGTCAGCGAAGGCCTTGGCAAAGGCATATACACGCCGGTGGTCGAAGAAAAAATCCGGATGACGCTCAATACTGTCGGCAAGGCGGTTGCGTCAGCCAAAAGGCTCGGCGTACCGATCGTGTTCGGCACCGATGCCGGGGTGTTTGAACATGGACGCAACGCCGAGGAATTGCAGCTGATGGTCGACGCCGGTCTGACCCCGCGCGAGGCTGTAGCCAGCGCGACGACCCTCGCGGCAAAGGCGCTCGATATGGAGAATGAAATCGGCCGCATCGCGGTCGGCTATTCCGCCGACCTGATCGCATTCGCCGGCAATCCGCTGGACGACGTCACGGTTCTGGAAAAGATCGACTGGGTGATGGTCCGCGGCCGTATCATCGACTAGGTTGACGCGCATGGCCCGGGTCTTTTCAAAAAAGCAGATCGAACGATATGCCAGCCCGCAGCGGATCGCCGCGCTCGGCCGTCAGGTTACCGAAACGCTCAACGCCCATCCCCGGGTCCAGTGGCTGGAAAGCCCATATGTCCAGCTGTTTGTCTGCCAGAATTTCATCAGCGACGAGGATTGCGATCTGCTGATCGACATGATCGACAGCGACAGCCAGCCCTCGACGCTTTACGAGGGAACGGAACGCGAGGGCTATCGCACCAGCTACAGCTGCAATGTCGATCCGAATGATCCGGACATCCGCCGGATTGACAAGACGATTTGCGACCTGATGGGGCTCCCGCAATCGCATAGCGAAGTCCTGCAGGGCCAGCGCTACCAGGTCGGACAACAGTTCAAGGACCATCACGACTATTTTCACGAGACCGAGAAATACTGGGAATATGAAGGACCCAATGGCGGCCAGCGCACCTGGACCGCAATGGCCTATCTCAACGAGCCCGAAAAGGGCGGCGCAACCGCGTTTCCGCAGCTGCAATATCAGGTCGAGCC
The DNA here is from genome assembly GCF_013371215.1 of Parasphingorhabdus flavimaris. GTDB lineage: Bacteria > Pseudomonadota > Alphaproteobacteria > Sphingomonadales > Sphingomonadaceae > Parasphingorhabdus > Parasphingorhabdus flavimaris. The sequence continues at coordinate 31,711 of NZ_JABWMH010000003.1, read as the reverse complement.
GCGCCGTGGGATGTTGCTGATCTGGAACAATATGAGCCGCGACGGCAAGCCCAATATTGACACGCTGCACGCCGGGACGGCGGTCGAGCAGGGCGCCAAATATATCATCACCAAATGGTTCCGCCTCAACGAGTGGCAAAAGGCCTGGGTGCGCTAGAAACCCGGACTCCGATCAACGAACGACCAGCTTCGACAAACGACATGGTTTGATCGGTGAAATCGTTGCGGGTGAAACTTTACCGTGTTAGCTCGACACAACAGTTTTGGATAGGAACCTAATATGATCAAGACACCTCTCGCCCTTCTCGTCGGCACCAGCCTGCTGGCCCTTGGCAGCGTTGCGAACGCCCAGCCGCTTGCCGCCGCCAGCGCCCTGGCGATGGAGCATCACGCAGAAGCTGAGATGACCGAAGGCGAAAAGTTGAAGGCACTGTTCGCCGCGAGCGACGAAGACGAACTCAAGCGCAATCCGATCGGCGCGTTGTTCCGCGGCGACGAACGCTATGCCGACCAGCTCGGTGACTATATTTCGGACGAATATTTCGCCGGCGAAAAAGCAGCCGAGCAAGCGCAACTTGCCGCGCTGCTGAAACTGGACCGCAGCAAATTGAACGCGACCGACAAGATTGCCTATGACGTCTTCAAGCGCAACAAGGAGCAGGCGCTCAAAGGCTATTCCGACGAGATCATGGCATTGACGGTGGTTCGCCCGGTCAATCATTTCAGCGGCTTTCACACATTCTATCCCAATTTTGCATCGGGCAAAGGCGGCGCGCCGTTCAAGACGGTGAAACATTACGAGGACAATCTCAAACGTCACAAAGAATATATTGTCATCGGCGACCGTTCGATCGAACGTTTTCGCGAAGGCATGGAAAGCGGCGTGCTCGAAACCAAATTGACGATCACCAACGTGATCGAACAGCTCGCCACGCAAAATGCCCTGGGTCTCGAAGACAGCCCGTTCATGGCGCCGACTAGGAATTTTCCCGACGATTTCAGCGATGACGACAAGGCGCGACTGACCAAGGAATATGCAGCGGCGACCGAAGAGATTTTCGCCGGTAACCAGCGGATGCATGATTTCCTCAAAAACGAATATCTGCCAGTCGCCCGCACCGAAGTCGGCCTGTCCCAGATGAAGGGCGGGGCGATTCTCTATGAGAATATGATCGAGAACACGACCACCCTGCCGCTCAAGGCCGACTATGTTCACAATCTGGGTCTCAGCGAAGTGACGCGGATCAAGACCGAGATGGAAGCAATCAAGGCCGAGGTCGGTTTCGACGGCACATTGTCGGAATTTTTCGAATTCCTGCGGACCGATGAACAGTTCCACCCCGAATCCCGCGAGGCGCTGACCCAGGCTTATTATGACATGGGCAAGATGGTCGATGCCAGGATTGGCGAGCAATTCAAGGTCTTGCCAAAATCGCCGCTGGAAATTCGCCCCTATGACGAATCGATCGAGAAATTCCAGGCCGGCGGTTCCTATCAGAGCGGCACGCCCGACGGCTCGCGTCCCGGCGTATTCTATTTCAATGCCTATGACCTGCCTTCGCGCAGCACCTCGGGCATCACCACCCTTTATCTGCACGAAGGCGCACCGGGTCACCATTTCCAGATTTCACTGGCCCAGGAAAATGCCGACCTGCCCAATTTCATGCGCTTTGGCGGCAACACCGCCTTTGTCGAAGGCTGGGCGCTTTACGCAGAGAAGCTCGGCTTCCCGATGGAACTTTATGACGACCCTTACCAGCGTTTCGGCCATCTCGACGACGAGATGCTCCGCGCCATGCGGCTGGTCGTCGACACCGGCCTGCACAGCAAGGGCTGGAGCCGTGAACAGGCGATCCAGTATATGCTCGACAACAGCAGCATGGGCGAAACCGATGCCACCGCCGAAGTCGAACGCTATATCGCGATCCCGACCCAGGCCCTTGCATACAAGATCGGCGCGCTGACTATCCAGCGGCTGAAGAAAGAAGCCGAGGACGCCCTCGGCGACAAGTTCGACCCGCGCGAATTTCACGATCAGGTGCTCAACACCGGCGCATTGCCGATGACGGTGCTGGAATCGAAAATCCGCGACTGGGTTGCTTCACAAGGCTGATCGGCGCGTTAAAAAATAAAGCCGGTATGGAGGATAGATTCCCCCATACCGGCACCCCTTTCGAACCCTGGCGCAAATCGCACTAACCGCATTTTAAGCATTTCTGGCTAGTCGCAATCCCGAAACAGCGGGATGAATGTGATGAAAATGGACGTATCGGGACTGATCGGGGAAATCAAAGCCAAGCAGGCGATCAGCGCCGCAGATGTCATGACGCTGCGCAAGGAAATCTGGCCGGACGGCAATATCAGCTCCGATGAAGCCGATCTCCTGTTCCAGATCAACGATCTCGGCAGCGATCCGAGCGAGGAATGGCTGGAGTTTTTCGTCGCTGCAATCACCGAATATGTGGTGAACCAGGCCGCCCCCAAAGGCTATGTCAGCGATGATAATGCCCGGTGGCTGATGGAAAAAGTCGACCATGACGGCACGATTGAGTCCGCGGCAGAGCTGGAACTGCTCGTCCGCACAATGGAAAAAGCCACTGGCACGCCGGAGGTTCTGCAGGACTACGTGCTCAAGCAGATTGAAGACGCCGTTCTGACCGGCAAGGGTCCGACCCGCGATGGCGGATCCCTGCAACCCGGTTCCATCAGCGACAGCGAAGTCGGGATACTGCGCCGCATCTGCTACGCGCCGGGTTCAGACGGCCCCGGCCGGATCAGCCGCAGCGAAGCCGATATGCTGTTCCGGATCAAGGACGCGACGCTGAGCAGCGAGAACGGCAAGAACTGGCAGACACTATTCGTGCAGCTGGTTGGCAATTATCTGATGGCCTATGGTGAATATGACATGCTGTGCCGCGCAGAAGCGACGCGGCTGGAAAATTTCATGGACGACACCAAGCCCAGCGTTCGCCGCTTCTTTGGCCGGATGAAAGATTCCGACGTCGGCGGCACATTCAAAAATGTGTTCAGCAGCGATATTTTCGGCAAGAAAAATGCCGAATGTGGCCACATCAACGCAGTCGAGCAAGCGCGCAAGCTGACCATCGTCGAGAATAGCTGGCTGCACGGAAAGATTCAGGCCGACCAGAATCTCGATCCGCTGGAAAGCGCACTGCTTGATTTCATCGCCGACGGACTGGCGGAAACGGGTCACTAGATCGCGAGATTGCTGGCGGGTTCAGCGCCGGTTCAAAATATTTGCCGGATATCTCCCTTCTTTGTGAGGAGATTCCGACATGCGATACGCCGGATTGGTGCTGACTATGGGTGCAGCAATCGCCCTGTCGGCTTCGCCGCTGCAAGCTGCCCCCGACAGCGAGCCGCAGATCGACTATCCCGGATTTCTGAACCTGAGCCACGAGGTCGCCGCAGTTCGCGCCGGGCGGCTGATTGATCTGGCGGAATTCCATCGACGGTCGGCAAGACCCGAAACGCTCATTCTCGACACCCGCTCAGCCGCTGCTTTTGCCGAAGGTCATATGGCGGGCGCGATCAACCTTCCCTTTTCCGACTTTACCGACAGCAAGCTACGTGCCGTGATCGGCAGCAATCCCGACCGGGAAATACTGATCTACTGCAACAATAATTTCAGCAACAATATCCGCCCGATAATGACCAAACGCGCGCCGCTGGCGCTCAACATTCCGACCTTCATCAACCTCTATGGCTATGGCTACCGCAATATCTACGAGCTCGGCGCGATCGTCGATCTCTATGATCCGCTGGTGCAGTGGGTGGGTGATGATCGGCTGCGCGCCTCCCTTCTCCCGTGAGGCAGAAGGTGCCTAGCGTAACAACTTCTGCCTGTTGTCATTGCGAGCGAGATTCAAGCTCCTCCTCTTCAAAGGAGGGGCTAAACAAAATTCCCTGTTCTACATCGCGCTGTTTATGATAGTCGGCCGCTATGATCCGATTCAAACAACCCCGCAAAACCCTCCAATTTTCGCCGTTTTTGGGACCGGTCTCTTTTTTTCTTTTAGCACTGTAAACTTTGTAAAGTTCTTCGCCCCATGACCAACGCTCTCATCACTCCCGCCCGCGATATTCTTGCCAGGCTGATTGCCTTCGACACGACGTCGCGGAACAGCAATCTCGAGCTGATCGCCTGGGTCGAGGACTATCTTGGTCAGCATGGCGTTGCATCGACGCGGGTCGTCAATGCGGATGCCAGCAAGGCCAATCTCTATGCCAGCGTCGGTCCGGACGTGGAGGGCGGAGTCATTCTATCCGGCCATAGCGATGTCGTACCCATCGACGGACAGGATTGGGACAGCGATCCGTGGACCGTGACCGAGCGCAATGGACTCCTCCACGGGCGCGGGACTTGCGATATGAAAGGGTTTGTCGCTCTGGCGCTGGCCGCAGTATCCTTGTTCAAGACCGGCAAACGCCCCGTGCATCTGGCCTTCAGCTATGACGAGGAAGTCGGCTGTCTCGGCGCGCCGGCGATGATCGAGGAAATGGCCGCCAGGCTGCCGAAACCGGCGCTGGCGATCATCGGCGAACCGACGATGATGAAGGTGATCAACGGGCACAAGGGCATCACCGTCCACGAGGTCGAGGTTCTCGGCCATGAAGCCCATAGCAGTCTTCCCCATATCGGACTGTCCGCCAACATGGTTGCTATCGAGCTGATGCATGAACTGGCCGGACTGGCCCGGACGCTCTGGGAGCAGGGCAAGCCGGACTCGCCATTCATCCCGCCCCATGCGACGCTGACCATCGGCAGGATGGAAGGCGGAACCGCTCCCAATATTCTGGCCCGTCGGGCGCATTTCGTTTTTGATCTGCGCTGCCCGCCGGATGTCGATCCCGAGGCGGTGCTGGCTCCGTTCAAGGCCAAGATCGCGGCCCTGGATGGCGAAATGAAACAGGCCTTTCCCGACGCGGGAGTGACGATCATCCGTCGGTCGAACGCCCCGCCAATGGCGCCGACCGGTTCACGCGACGCGGAAGATTTTGTCCGCCGCCTGACCGGCGACAACGGTCCGGCAGGGGTTGTCTCTTACGCCGCCGAAGCCGGACAATTTCAGCAGGCCGGTTTTGCCACCGTGATCTGCGGCCCCGGGTCCATCGAACAGGCGCATCAGCCGAACGAATATCTCGCGGTGGACCAGTTCGCGCGCGGCGCGGACTTCATGATACGCCTGGCTGAGGAACTGTCCCGCCCCTAGCTCACTCGATCGGCCGGCTTTCGTCCAATATGTCCTGTTCACGGGCTGCGGCGCGTTCTTCCGCAACCTTTTTGCCGATATCATTTTCAAGGCTGACATCCCCCAACGCCAGATCCGCTTGCGGCGGCTTGCGGGCCGGTTTGCTCGCCGCGCTTTTGTCGCTGGCTTCATCTTTGGCAGAACGCGCGATTTCGAGCGGTGCTCCGCTGTCGAACCGCAGCCGGTATATCGGTTCCGGCAGGCCAAAGCCTTCGGTATCCAATACGGTCATCACCGCCCGAATGGCGATGCTGCGGGCCTTGTAGAAATCGCTATGGGTCTGATCGATCCAGCCAAGAAAGCGGATGACGATGTTGGAATCCCCAACCTCTGCGAGATGGGCGCTGGCATCGGGATCGTCGAGCACGAAGGCCAGTCCGCGCAGCGCCTCCAGACCGATGGCGATAGCGGCGAGCGGGTCGTCATCGGCATCGACACCCAGTTCGAAATCGAAACGGCGTTCTGGATTGGTGGAATAGTTGAGTATTTCGGCCTTGAACACGGTGCTGTTGGGAATGCGCAGATGATTGCCCTCAAGCGTCATCAATATCGTAGCCCGCGAGGTCAGACGGATGACATGGCCCTCGCGGTCGCCGATCACGACATGGTCATTGGCGCGAAACGGCTGGCGGATCGAAAGCATGATGCTCGAGATATAATTGTCGACCGTGTCGCGGATCGCGAAACCGATCGCCAGACCAAGCACGCCGGCACCGCCGAGTATCGCGCCCATCAGCGCGGTCGCCTGCAGCACACCAAGCGCGATGATCAGGCCGACAATGACGAAGATGACCCTGATGCTCGTCGCCATCAGTTCCGCCATGAACATGTTTGGTGCAATCCGGCGCCACAGGCCGGTCATTCCCGATATCACCCTGCCCAGTACCCAGAACAGGATGAAGATTGCCAGCGCAATGCCGATCAGCGGCAGGCTGTTGAGAAATTTCTCGAAATTGGTCTTCAACTTGTCGGTGACCGGCTGCAGATTATCCGCAACATCGAGATTCCGCTCCAGACTGTTTTCGACCGTGACCACGCCGGCTACCCGGGCCGCGATACTCTCCGCCCGATCCGCATCGACCAGAGCCGGCACATCGCCGGTCAACGCCACCACGCCGGCGTCAACCTTGACCAGAACGCCTTTCAAGGCATCAATTTCAGCAAAAATACCTTCGATCCGCTCTTTTATCTCGGCATCGGTGGGCGAAATGGTCTGGGCTTCGATGATCGGCTGCGGGTCGACCGGCTCGGCGGGGGTTTCTATGCTCGGCAATTCGATCTGGGCCTGGACCGGATGCGCTATCAGCGCCGAGAGCATGAAAAAAGAACCGGCCAATATGGCAAGTGCCGAATGGAACCTTGGTCCAGATTGCCAGAATTGCATCGCGAGCCCCTATATTTCATCCCGATCCTGGGATGATTAAAGCATCAACCACCGAGACCGCAAAACGTTGCCACAAGCATGTCGTAGCGTCAGGCGGCAAATTTGTAAAATCTTCAGAAAACCGGTATATCGGGTGACCAGGAGAGAACCGCCATGCCCGCAGTAAAGGCCGCAAAACCGAACGAGATTTTCGCCCGCGAGGAGTGGACGGCGATGACCCGCGTGTCGCGCTGGCGCGGCCTGTGGCTGGCGCTGCACGCGTGGCTGATGGTGGCTTTGGTCATTGGCGGCACAGCGCTGCTATGGCAGTGGCACTGGCTCGCCGGGCTGTTGGCGACACCGCTGGCGCTGGTGCTGGTCGGCGGGCGGCAGCTCGGCCTGTCGATCCTGATGCACGAAGGTGCCCACGGCCTGCTTCACCCCAAGCGCAAGATCAACAATTTCGTCGGCCAGTGGATCACCGGCTCGGCGACCGGCAGCGATCTGCACAGCTATCGCGCCTATCATCTGACCCATCACCGCTTCACCCAGCAAGCCGAAGACCCCGACCTCGGCCTGTCGGCGGCTTTCCCGACGACGCCGGCGAGCATGAAACGCAAGGTCATCCGCGACCTGACCGGACAGACATTCCTGAAACAGCGCGGCAACCAGTTTGCAGTGGCGTGGATCGGACTAAAGGCCATGCTATCGGGCGCAAGTGACACAAGCCCGTCGGCCAAGCGCGACACATCGGCGGGAACCCCGATGAACCGCAACGGCGCTGCTGGCGTGGCGGCTCCCGTGGTCGATCTGGATGGCGCCAAGCGGACCACCAGAACGGTCGGTCGCTTCCTGCTGATCCAGCTGACGGTGCTGCTGGTCAGCCTGGCGACGCTCGGCATCATCCCGTTCCTGATCTGGCTGGCCGCGCTGGCGACCACATTCCAGCTGATCCTGCGCATCCGCAATATCGCCGAACATGCCTGCACCACCACCGGCGGCGATGACCCGTTCAGCCACGCCCGCACGACCAAGGCCAATATGCTGATGCGGATGACGCTGGCGCCCTATTGGGTCAATTATCACAGCGAGCATCATCTGTTCATGGGCGTGCCCTGCTACAATCTGCCCGAGGCGCATACGGCGCTGATCGCCAAGGGCTATGGCCCGCGGATGACGATCGCCAACAGCTATGGCGAGGTCTTGCGGACGGTGACAAGGCCGGTTGCAGCCTAGACCGACTGGACCCCCGCCCTGATTGCGACCAGAGCGGCGCTACTGGTCGCGGATGAACCGGTGCGCCGACCTGTCCTTGTGGACCTTCGCCGGATCGAATATCTCGCCGTTCATCGCGATATAGACGCCCGGTGCCAAAGTCTGCGTGGCGGCCAGCGCAAAGCCGACATTGAATTCGGCATCGCTGATCCGCAAGGTCGCGGGTTGCATCGCTCCTGTGATCACGATGGTCTTGCCCGGAATATCCGCCAGAACACGTCCGGTCTGGACCATTGTATCGGTACCATGGGTCACAAGAATCTTGTCGGCATCGCTGGCAATGATCGCCGCACGAATTTCAAGGCGATCGTCATCGGTCAGTTCGAGACTGTCCTTGCGCATCAACTGGGTCACCCGATGCTGCACATAGACATTATTCTCGGCCAATATGTCGGGCAGTGGTGTCGGACCGATATGATATTCGGACAAGGCATCGAAATAGATCTTGTCGATCGTTCCGCCGGTGGTAAAAATGTCGATCATCAGGCGCATTCGTCCAGCACGGGAACAGCGGGCGTGCCATCCGGTGCCGGGTAGGTGTGACGAAAGGTAAAGGCCTTGTCCGTCGGTCCGTGGAGGGCAAGATAATCAACCGCTGCCAGCCCTTCCGCTACGCTCGGCACGTGCCCGACGGGCACCCACCAGAGCGCCTGATAGACATCGATATGCTCCATCCACTCCTTGCGGCGGCGCATGATCACCAGATGCTGGTCATTGCGATAGACATAGGCGCCGAGCGAATCGACATCGGTCCAGACCGACATGTTGACAACCAGATTGGGGTCGCCGGGAACCGCGTCAATATCGACCGCATCATTGCCTTCGCCGGTCAGCCGCCAGAGAAAACCCGGGGCCGCTTCCGCCGCTGCATTGACAGGATCCAGCGCGTCCATGAAATCGGCATTGGCCGGATCATCCTTGGGCCGTTTGAACCGGGCAATATTGATCTGTGCAAGATGATATCCACTCATGAAAAAGCCTCCGCAATCAGTTTCCGGGTGTTTGATATGCCATAAAGCGCGATGAAGCTACCCATGCGCGGTCCCTGCGAAGAGCCAAGCAGAGTCTCGTAAAGCGCCTTGAACCAGTCGCGCAGGTTGTCGAAGCCGCCTTCCTTGCCGATCGTATAGACAATCGTCTGGACATCCTCGGCCGCCGCATGTTCGGGCAGCGCGGCAAGTTCGCGATCCAGCCGTTCAAGCGCCGCCACTTCGACGCCTTCCGGTTTGCGCCGCTGCAAGGTCGGGGCGATGAAATCCTTGTGATAGGCCATGGCATTGCCGATCAGCTCGTCGAGATCGGGATAGCGTTCCGGCGTTGCGTCCGGCGCATATTGGCGCAAATAGCCCCAGATCTGTTCGCGATCCGCGTCGCCCATCACACCGACCAGATTGAGCAGCAAGCCAAAGGTGACCGGGATCGTGTCCGTCGGCACATCGCCATTGTGGACATGATGGACGGCGTTGCCGAGCCGCTTTTCCGGTGTCTGCTCATGCCACAGCGCGCGCGACTGGAAATATTCGTCGACCGCCTTGGGAATGACGCCCAGATGCAGTTGCTTGGCCGATTTGGGCTCGCGGAAGATATAGAAAGCGAGGCTGTTCTCCGAGCCATAGCGCAGCCATTCGTCGAGGCTGAGGCCATTGCCCTTGGACTTGGAAATCTTCTCGCCCTTCTCGTCGAGGAACATCTCGTAGATCAGGCCTTCCGGCTTGCGCGCGCCCAGCACCTTGGCAATCTTGCCCGACTGCACACCGCTGTCGGTCAGGTCCTTGCCATACATTTCATAATCGACGCCAAGCGCGGTCCAGCGCATCGCCCAGTCGACCTTCCACTGCAGCTTGGCGCCGCCGGAGAGGATATTATGCTCGATCATCTCGCCATCGTCTTCAAAGCGGACAGTCCCCGCTTCGGCATCAACGATCTCGACAGGCACCTGCAACACGTGGCCGGTTTTCGGACTGATCGGCAATATCGGCGAGTAAGTCGCCTGCCGCTCCTTGCCGAGAGTCGGCAGCATGATGTCCAGTATCTGCTGGTTGCGGGCGAGGACCAGCTTCAGCGTCTCGTCAAAGGCGCCGCTGCGATATTGCTCGGTCGAGGACATGAATTCATAGTCGAAACCGAACTGGTCGAGAAAATCGCGCAGCATCGCATTGTTGTGCGCGGCAAAGCTCTCGAACTTTTCGAACGGGTCCGGCACCTGCGTGAGCGGCTTGTGGAGATGTTCGGCGAGCATATCCTGATTGGGAACATTGGTCGGCACCTTGCGAAAGCCGTCCATGTCATCGCTGAACGCGATCAGCCTTGTCGGATTGCCGGTCAGCGTTTCATAGGCGTGCCGCACCATCGTCGTGCGCAGGACCTCGTTGAACGTGCCGATATGCGGCAGGCCCGAGGGACCATAGCCGGTCTCGAACAGCATTGGTTCACCACCCGGTTTCGGTGCCGGTGCGCCGCGCTCGCCGCGATAGCGTTTGAGCAGCTTGCGGGCTTCCTCGAACGGCCACGCTTTGGAATTCTCTGCTGCTTCACGATAATCGGTCACAATTTGTCCTTCTCAGTCAATGCTGCGCAAATAGTAGCCTTAGCCTATATGGCAAGGTAGAACGCAACAAAAGCGGGAGAATGAACATGGAAATGCTTATTGCCGGTGTGCTGCTATGGAGCCTAGTACATCTGATGAAGTCGGTGACACCGGGCCTGCGCGCATCGATTCAGGGCGCGATTGGTGAAGGGCCGCACAAGGGTCTGGTCGCGCTGATCCTGCTGGTTTCGCTGGCCTTGATGATTTTCGGCTGGCGCTCGACGACCGCGGAATTTGTCTATGACCCGCCTGCCTGGGGCCGCCACGCCAATATGACGCTGATGTTCATCGCTATCCTGCTGATCGGTGCGGCGCAGGGCGCCTCGCGCATCCGGCAATGGATACGGCATCCGATGCTGACCGGCGTTCTGATCTGGGCCGGAGGCCATCTGCTTGCCAATGGCGACAACAAGTCGCTGATATTGTTCGGCGGACTCGGCCTGTGGGCGCTGGTCTCGATCATCACTGTTTCGCGCAATGAAGGCATCTGGGTGAAACCGGCCAGGATCGCGAGCGTAAGTCGTGAATTGCTGAGCGTGGTGATTGCGGCGACACTTTATGCCATTTTGATGTTCGTTCACCCGTGGATCGCCGGTGTACCGGTCGTCGGCTGAATGGTAACACCACTTCCCTATCCCGCGCTTCATGCCAGCCACAGCGGCATCTGGATTTGCTCATCCGATGGCGAAACCCGCGCAATCGGCAAGGGCGAGGCGATTGGCCGGGTAGCGGAAACGCCGCATATCCTGCTCAACGCTCCCCTGTTGGGGCAAAGGCTCGGCTATCCCGACCTGTCCGGGCTCGACCTGCTGGAGCTGTTCGCCTTCATCCATCCGGCCCAGTTCGTCGTACCAACTCCTGCCGGCCTCGCCAAGGCGCTCGGTCTGGCTCCGCCGGCGCAAGAGGCCGATATTGCGGCGCTTTGCCGGCAGGCGGCGAGCCTTTTGCTGGAAGGACTGGAAGCACCTTTCTGGAAAGAGCGCGAAGGCGCGTGGAGCAGCGCGCAGGCGCTCTATCGGCTGCGCTGGCCCTGGGCACAGGAAGTCGGGCGCAAACTGGAAAAACCGGTCGAGGCCGAACGCTGGCTTTTTTCCAAACTGCCCGAATGGGAAGAAGAGGCACCGCGCCCTGCGCCGCGAACGGTCACGATAGACCGGAACGAGGCGCTGGCCACGCTTGACTCCCTGACCGGCGAAGGATCGGAAGAGCGCGAGGGCCAGAAAAGCTACGCTGCTGCTGTCAGCCAGATTTTCAACCCGCGCAAGATCAAGGGCTCTCCCAATATGCTGCTGGCCGAAGCGGGGACGGGTATCGGCAAAACACTCGGCTATCTCGCGCCCGCTTCCCTTTGGTCGCAGCAAGCAGGCGGTACGGTGTGGATCTCGACCTTTACCAAGGCGCTGCAGCGCCAGCTCGACCGGGAAACCCGCCGAATCTACCCGGATGAAGAGACATTCCGCAGGAAAGTTGTCGTCCGCAAGGGACGGGAAAATTATCTCTGCCTGCTCAATCTCGAAGACGCGTTGCAGGGTGGCTTTACCGGTCGTGCAGCGATCCTGGCCCATCTGGTCGCGCGCTGGGCTGCCTATAGCAAGGACGGCGACATGGTTGGCGGCGATCTGCCAGGATGGCTGACCACATTATTCCGTCGCAACGGCGCCACCGCGCTGACTGACCGGCGCGGAGAATGTGTCTATGCCGGTTGCCCGCATTATCGCAAATGTTTCATCGAGAAGGCGGCACATGCCAGCCAGCAGGCCGATATCGTCATCGCCAACCACGCGCTGGTCATGGTCAATGCTGCCCGCGGGCGCGAACAGCAAAACCGCCCGACCAGATTGATTTTTGACGAAGGCCACCATCTGTTCGACGCCGCCGATTCGATGTTTGCGGCGCGGCTTTCCGGACAGGAAGCGATAGAAATCCGTCGCTGGGTGATCGGTCCGGAAACGAAGAATCGCGGACGCCGCCGCGGGCTTGCCGCGCGGCTCGCCGATCTCGCATCCTATGACGAGGAAGGTGGCCGCGCGATCGAAAGCGCGCGCCATGCCGCCGAAGCCCTGCCCGGTGACGGCTGGCTCCAGCGGATCGGGGAAGGCGAGCCCTTCGGCCCGATTGAGGCGCTTCTTCAGGAAGTCCGCGCGATGGTCTTCGCCCGCGACGAAAGCCAGAGCGCCGATGCCGGTTACGGACTCGAAACCGAACTGACCCATGTCGAAGGGCCGATGATCGATGCCGTCGCCAATGCCGCCGAGGCAATGGATGGCTTGCTAAAGCCTCTGGTCCGTCTCGGCCAGCGGATCGAACATCTGATCGAGGAAGGCCCGGACTGGATGGACGCCCCGGCCCGCGCGCGGATGGAAGGCGCTCTCTCGAGCCTCGGCTGGCGCCGCGATACCCTGTCGGGCTGGCTTTCGCTCCTGTCCCGCATCGGCGGGCCAGCCGATCCCGATTTCGTCGACTGGCTGATGATCGACCGGTTCGAGGGCCGCGAATATGACATCGGCATCTGCCGTCACTGGCTCGACCCGACCATTCCGGTCACCGAAGTCGTCACCAAGCCAGCCCATGGCGTGATGATCACTTCGGCGACGCTGAAAGGCGGCGGTGGCTGGGATACCGCCCGGGCGCGCAGCGGTGCCGTCCATCTTCCGCACCCGCCGCAGGAATTTGAAGTCGCCAGCCCGTTTGACTATCCCAATCAGGCGAAAGTCATCATCGTGACCGATGTGAAGCGCGGCGACATGGCCGGACTGGCCGGTGCCTACGCGCAATTGATTGAAGCCTCGGCGGGCGGGACGCTTGGCCTGTTCACCGCGATCCGGCGCCTGCGCACGGTATATGCCCGGATCGCCGACCGGATGGCGCAAAGCGGTCTGCCGATCTACGCCCAGCATGTCGACCCGATCGACACCGGCACCCTGGTCGATATTTTCCGTGACGATCCCAAGGCCAGCCTGCTGGGCACCGATGCCCTGCGCGACGGAGTCGATGTCCCGGGCCAGAGCCTGCGTCTGGTGGTGATGGAATCGGTGCCGTGGCCGCGCCCCAATATCCTGCACCGTGCCCGCAAACTGGCCGGCGGCGGCAGCGCCTATGACGACCGGATCATCCGCGCACGCCTGGCGCAGGCCTTTGGCCGGATCATCCGCCGCGCCGACGACCATGGCCATTTCGTCATCCTTTCTTCGTCTTTCCCGTCGCGTCTGTTCTCGGCCTTTCCGGAAGGCACACCGATCGAACGGATGCCTCTGGCACAGGCGCTGGCAGAGATAAGCAAGGCAACGTCCGAAATGAAGGAATCCGGTCTTTCAACTGAAACAAGTTTGATGCATGACGATCCGCAATGAAAAAACTTACACTCTTGCGCCACGCCAAATCCGGCTGGGATGACCCGGTCGAGCGCGACTTTGACCGGCCTCTCAACAAAAAGGGCAAGCGCGCGGCAGCCGTCATGGGCAGCTTCATCAAGCGCAACCGACTGACCTTCGACCAGATTCTGGCCTCGCCGGCGGTGCGGGTGATCGAAACTCTGGAAAATGTGGAAGACGCCAGCAACCTCGCGATGGAACCGACCTGGGATCGCAAAATCTACCTCGCTTCCTCTGCCACCTTGCTGGATGTTTTGCGCGGCGCCCGGCCCGATGCCGAGCATGTGCTGATGGTTGGCCATAATCCGGGCCTGGAAGACCTGATCTTCGATCTTGTTCCGGATGACGGAACCTCACCGGCGCGGGACGAGGTGGAAACAAAATATCCGACCGCCACGCTGGCCGAGATGACCCTCGCCATCGATAACTGGGCCGATATTACAGAGAAATGCGCCACACTGGATCGCTTTACGCGGCCGCGCGACCTCGATCCGGAGCTCGGCCCGAATTACGATTGAATTCGGCGGCTCGGACCTGTTTGAGAGCTAGGCGGCGTCCAGCGCGTGCGAAAGCCGATCGCGGATCGCTTTGAGTTCAGCAAGAATCACGCCATTATCCGGCGCATCGCCAGTCATCAACGGCAGCGAGGCGGCAGCGGCTTGCGGCGCATCTTCGACCATCTCGGGTCCCTTGCGCCTCGACGCCAGAAATTTGCGCGCGCCCTTGATCGTATAGCCTTCTTCATTGAGCAGGCGGTTGATCGTCTTGACCATGATGACATCTTCGGGCCGGTAATGGCGCCGCGCACCAGCGCGCTTGAGCGGTGTCAGCATCGCGAACTGGTCTTCCCAGTAGCGCAGGATATGGGGCTTGATGCTCAGCTCTTTCGACAGCTCTCCGATGGTCCGGAAAGCCCCTTGTTCCTTGGTCATATTCTAATCCCCCCGGGTTCGCTCAGCCGATTAACCGGCGGCGATGATCCTGTCACGCATCGTTTGGCTGGCGCGGAAGGTCAGCACCCGGCGCGGCGCGATCGGAACTTCGATACCGGTCTTGGGATTGCGCCCGGTCCGCTCTCCCTTGTCGCGCAATACGAAGGTTCCGAAACCGGAAATCTTGACATTTTCGCCATCGACAAGCGCATCAATCATGTGATCAAGGATTGATTCAACCATGACAGCGCTGTCGGCACGCGACAAGCCTACCAGCCGGTTCATCGTTTCGGCCAGGTCGGCGCGGGTCAGCGTGTTAGTATAGCTCATCACGATATCTTCCATCAAGAGATTGAAAACTCGACAAAGGCATAAATCAAATCCGCGCTTTTGTAAACGATGACGGCAAACTTACCAGTGGATTTCAGCCGATTAGCCCGATATGCGAGAAGTCATGACCGATAAACAACCACAACCTGTCGCCCTCGCCCAACTGCTCGACCAATGCGGACCCGGCGGACCGGACCATCCCGTCACTCTACCGCAAAGCTGGACGCAGGGCCGAACCGCCTTTGGTGGACTGTCCGGCGCGCTTGCCTATCACGCAGCCAGCCATATCGAAGAGGGACTTCCTCCTCTGCGGTCGGCACAGGTTGCGTTCACCGGACCGCTGTTCGGGGCACTCACTGCGGAAACCGCGATGCTGCGTCGCGGCAAGAATACCGCTTTCGTCCAGTCCGAGATATTCGGGGACAAGGGTCTGGGGCTTCATTGCAACTTCATATTTGCCGCGCCCCGTCCGACGGAAGTCAGGACATCCGATATTATCGCGCCAGACTTTCCCGAGCTACCCGATGGCGAAGACCTGCACAGCGGGCCGCCGCAATTTTTCACCTCGAACATGGAATATGTCGGCAAGCGGATCGACACGAGCAAGAAGACCAATCGCCTGACCAGCTGGATGCGCCTGAAACAGCGCGACGGCCTCGATCCCGTGGCCGAAATCCTGTGCATGTGCGACAGCCTGCCCCCTTCGGTGATGGGATTGCTCGACAAGAACGCGATGGTCAGCTCGATGAACTGGCAAATCAATATCATCGCCGAAGAGCTGACCACCGAAGATGGCTGGTGGCTTATCGATTCGCACACCCACCATGCCGATCACGGAGCGAGCAGCCAATATATGAGCATCTGGAACAGCCGCCGTGAACTGATGGCAACCGCTATGCAGAGCGTGGCTTATTACGCCTGATGGTAGCAGACCGCGATCACCGGAACAAACCCAGGCTCGCCGTCATCGGCACTGGTATTGCCGGACTTAGCGCGGCCTATCTGCTCAAGGACAAATATCGGGTCACGGTTTTCGAAAGTCAGGCGCGGGCCGGCATGGGCGCGCATAGCGTCGATTATGTCAGCAACGGCATCACCCGCCGGATCGACATCCCGCTCCGGATATTCTGCCACGGCTATTATGACAATCTGCTTGCGCTCTACCAGCATATCGGCGTCGAGATACTGACCAGCGACCATGCCGGTGTCTTTTCCGACGAAGCCGGCCGTATCATCCTCCATTATGGCAATAGCGACTGGGGCCCAGGCCGCTTTCCCCGTCCCAAAGGCCGCAGCTGGACAAGCCCGGTGGCCTGGACCATCGGCCTGCAGAGCCGGCGGTTTTTCGCCCGGGCAAGACGGGACATTGCCCGCACGGATCTCGCTCAATTGAGCTTTGGCGAATATCTCGACCAGTCCGGTGCGGGACGATTGTTCGTCGATCACGTGCTGTTGCCGATGATGTCGGTAACCTGCACCTGCGACTATCAGGCGGTGCGCGATTATCCCGCCGACCTGATGCTCGAATATCTGACATGCGGCGTTCACGAAATCGGCATCATGAGCGCAGCCAAGGGGGTCGATGACATCGTCCCGCGCATGCTGACCGACGTGGAATTGCGGACGAACAGCCCGGTTGCGTCGATCGAACCGGCCAAAGCGCAGCTTCGACTGGTCACCGGGGCCGGAGAAGATCAGTGTTTCGATCAGGTGGTGGTGGCAGCCCAAGCTCATCAGGCAGCGGCGATGCTCTCAGGATTTGACGACCGGCGGGCATTGCTCAACCGCATTCCTTTCGAAAAGTCGACGATGAGCGTCCACACCGATCCGGATATTCTGCCCGCCCCGGCAGACGGCCTTTCTCCGGTCAGCTATCACGTCCCGCAAGGCAGCAGCAGGGCCGAAGTTTCGGTCAATCTGACCAAGGCAATCCCCCGCCTCTCCGGTCAGGAAACCGTCTTTCAGACGTGGAATCCGATGCGCAGAATCGCTCCCAATCGGGAATTGGCGCGAGTCGATTTTACCCGCCCGACGGTAACGCGAGACAGCCGTAAGGCGGTCCTCGCTTTGCGCGAGCAGCAAACGCGGGCCGGCAACCGGCTGTGGCTATGCGGTTCCTATATGGCGGAGAAAATCCCGCTTCTCGAGGCTGCGGTCGACTCTTCGGTCACGGTGGCGAGACAATTGGGTGCGACCATTCCCTGGAGCGGCAGCATCACCGCTGCGGACTGATCCTGTGTCCGAGTTCCATGATCTGGCAGAACTGGCGCTCAATCGCGCCGGTCAGTCCTGGGGCAACCTCGGCTACTGGAAGAATGCGAGCGATTATTCGGATGCCTGCCGCGCACTGGCGACCTTGCTCGGAGAACAGGCCGCACTGGATCACCATTCAATCGTTTTCGACGCCGGATTTGGTTGCGGCGACCAGCTGTTGCTTTGGCTGGAGCATTTTGGCGTATCGCAAATATCCGGCGTGAACCTGTCGCGAAGCCAGACCGCTCACGCCAGGACCCTGCTGGCAGGCAAGGGTCAAGCAGATACTTCCGCCGCGATCCGGCGGGGTGATGTCAACGATCCCGCCATTTGGAAAGCCGCACTGGACGGGACCAAACCCAGCCATGTGCTGGCGCTCGATTGCACCTATCATTTTCCTGACCGGCTGGCATTCTGGGGGCTGGCCGAGCAGCATCTGGCACCCGCCGGCCGACTGGTTCTGACCGACTTCATGCTCGATGCGCGGCACCGGACGAAAGGTTTTCGCCACCGGCTTCTGTGCTGGATGCTCAAGCGGGCCCATATTGCCGAAACCAATATCGTGAACGAGGAGATATACCGGGACCAGCTGGTGCAGGCCGGCTACGGGGAAATCATCATCCTCGATATCAGCGAATATGTCATGCCCGCCTTTTCCGCTGGCAGCGACCGGAAACTGACATGGCCGGTCCGGTGCAAATATGCCGTGACCAGCCGGTTCCTCAAATGGGCTTACCGTCGCTCGATCTTGCGCTATTGTCTTGTCAGCGCGACCAAGGTCGGCGGCAGTGACAGACGATATTGAGGATCAGCGGGCGTCGGGCGCAGAAACGCACCAGCCGCCCGCGATCCCGTTGCGGTTCAGGCTCGACGGAACAGATGCGCGACAATTCCAATCACGAAAAGCACCAGGAAAATGTAGAATATAATCTCTGCAATTCCCGCAGCTGCGCCGGCAATACCACCGAAGCCGAGAACGGCGGCGATGACCGCGATTACAAGAAAGATGATGGCGTAACGTAACATTTTAATATCCTCCAATAGGTCTGCAGATTACGCACCGGCGCCAGAAAGGTTGCTGACACCATATCCAACCGATGCGGATGTCGCGACCGCGGCAAGGCTCGCGCCGGATTTCGCATGGCGATCCGGTGAATGGCGGTCAAAACATCCTATTGCAGGAAGCCCGCGAAGGATTTACAGATTGAGCTCTGGGAGACCTAAAGATGGTGCAAACTACTCGATCGCCAGATGGCGAAATACAGTCTTTCGCTTCGGTACAAGCCAAGCTGGCTTCTTGTTCCAAAGTTGTAGGGGAAGCCTTTTTCCCGGTCATGGTGGAGGCGCTGGCAGAAGCTCTTTCTGTCCGGTCTGTATTCCTGTCGACGCTCCACCCGACTGACCCGAGCAAAGCGTGCACGGTCGCGGTCTGGGACAACGGCCCGGGAGAGAATTTCGAATATCAGCTGGAACATACGCCATGCGCCAATATTGTCGAACAGGGCGCCTGTTGTTTTCCGGACAATATCGTCGACCTGTTCCCGCAGGACCACATGCTGAACGAAATGGGCGCGAAAAGCTACATCGGCACGCCGCTGCGCACGTCGTCCGGCGAGATACTGGGTTTGCTGGCAGTCCTCGACGACAAGACCATTGCATACCCGGAGCAGGCAACTGAAATAGTCGAATTATTCTCCGG
Organism: Parasphingorhabdus flavimaris; assembly: GCF_013371215.1. Lineage (GTDB taxonomy): Bacteria > Pseudomonadota > Alphaproteobacteria > Sphingomonadales > Sphingomonadaceae > Parasphingorhabdus > Parasphingorhabdus flavimaris. The sequence continues at coordinate 12,628 of NZ_JABWMH010000003.1, read as the reverse complement.
TCGCGCAGCGGCCGAACTGGAGCGACTGGCCACGTCCTCGCTCAACGAACGGCTCGGACGAATCGTCGAAGATTCCGTCAGTGAAGTTTATGTCTTCGGCGCCGACAGCTATTATTTCGAGCTGGTCAATCGCGGCGCCCGGGAAAATCTCGGCTATTCGATGGAAGAGCTTCGCCATTTGACGCCCTGGGACCTGAAGCCCCATTATAGCAAAGACGAATTTATCGAATTTGTAACACCGCTGCGCAACGGCGATGTCCCCAGCCTGCTGTTTGAAGCGGTGCACGAGCGGAAGGATGGCTCGCATTATGATGTCGCGGTCCAACTGCAGTTTTTTCCGGGAGTCGAGAATCTTTTCTATGCCTCGATCACCGATATAACCGACGCCAGGCGGGCGGAACGGGCGCAGGCCCATCTCGCCGCGATAGTTGCCTCTTCGAACGAGGCGATCATCTCCAAGACCCTGAACAGCATCATCACCAGCTGGAACGACGGCGCCGAAAAAATCTTCGGCTATCCTGCCGAGGAAATGATCGGCAAATCGATCCGCCTGCTCATTCCGCCCGAGCGACAGGAAGAGGAAGATGACATTCTCGCGCGCATGAACCGTGGCGAGAAGATCAGCAATTACGAGACCGTCCGCGTCGCCCGTGACGGGCGACGGGTGGATGTGGCGGTCAATGTCTCGCCGATTTACGATGCCGCCGGCAATGTCGTTGGAGCTTCGAAGATCGCGCATGATATCAGCGAGCGAAAGCGCGCGGAGGAACGCGAACGCCTGCTGATGGGAGAGGTGAACCATCGGGCCAAGAACATGTTGACCCTGGTGCAGGTGATTGCCCGGCAGACCGCCGCAAATGACGCCATGACCTTCGTCCAGCGCTTTGAGGAGCGCATTCTCGCGCTCTCGGCCAGCCACGACGTTCTGCTCAACAGCGGCTGGCAGGACATTCCCCTCCAGGAACTGGTGCAATCCCAGCTTGCCCATTTCCGGGACACATTGGGATCGAGGATCAAGCTGATGGGCCCGCCCCTGAAAATCACGGCACCGGCGGCCCAGGCAATCGGCATGGCGGTGCACGAACTCGCCACCAACGCAGCGAAATATGGCGCATTGTCCAATGATGACGGCATCATCGAGATTGACTGGAAAATCGAGCAAAGCGGCGAAGCAGAACCCGACTTCTCGATGCACTGGACCGAGCGCGGCGGTCCCGTCGTCGAAAAGCCGACGCGCAACGGCTTTGGCTCCACGGTGATCGACCGGCTGCTCGCAGCCAGCCTCGAGGGCGAGGTTGATCTGGAATGGGAGCCAGCCGGCCTTGTTTGCCGGATATCCTGCCGGGCCGCCAAATTGCTCAGCGGTTCGGCGGCGGCCGGCCGGGACTCAAACGCGGTCATCCAGTTGCGGAAACCGCGTACCGAGACCACGCGCCGCATATTGGTGGTGGAGGACGAAATCCTGATCGGCCTCGAGATATCGGAAGTCCTGAAAGATGCGGGGTTCGATATTCTGGGTCCGGTAACCACCGTCGGCGGGGCGCTCGAGCAACTCGAAAACGAGCTGTGCGACGCTGCCGTGCTGGATATCAATCTCGGCAAGGAAACGTCCGAACCGGTCGCAAAGCTGCTATCGCAAATGGGGACGCCCTATCTTTCGGTCTCGGGACGCAGCGCCGAAGACCGTCCGGCAGCATTTTCCGGATCCCAGCATCTCGCCAAGCCCATTCAATCGGCGCTTTTGGTAAAAGAGGTCGGGGAGATGCTGGCCGCTACGGCTCCGCCCTCTGCCGGTCAGGCCCATTGAGCTGAAAGATCACCCGGGTCCGAAGGTTTCGAGCAGAAATATGCTACGAATATCGACAATCATCCAACGGCAAAGACTCCGCTGCCATATGAGAGCAAATATCGGAAGAAGCGAAGGCTGAATCCGGCTGTGGAAGCCGATCACGACCGGGTCTGCAATATTGAATCCGTGGCCAGCCGGTTGGCGGAGAAATTTCAGGCTTTGCTAGCGGCGGAATGATTGTCGAGAAGGCTGCGCATTTGAAGCGTGGCCTGACTGGCGTTTACTCCGGCCAGAAACTGGATTTCCTGCAATTCGTCGCCAAGCGCTAGTGACGACATCTCATCATCGCTGAGAAAAGCCATATTCCAGCCTTCAAACAACCGCTCCGAGACATTGATCAGATCGATCAGCCGCACGTCGACATGTCGAAAATCACAGCAAATTCTTTCGAACGCCTTTTCCACTTCATCCTGCGGTCCTTCCAGAATCTGGATGAAAACCCCGTTCACGAACAGAAGGCTGCCGGTGAGGTCAGACAATCGGTTCTGCTCGGCGGCGCCTTCTGCAATTCTGCGGACGGTTTCCGCCGGTTTCTCGCCGCAACATTCGATGTCGAGCGCGCTGGTGTAAAGCAACCGCGAGAATTGCTTGTCGGATGTATATGCGTTCATGCTGCCGCCTTGCTTGTCTCGCGTTGGAACAGACCGATAATCTTGTCCGCATCAATCGGCCGGCTGATCAGAAAACCCTGTACGTCGTCGCATCCGTGCTCGGCAATAAACGCCATCTGTTCGTCGGTTTCGATACCTTCTGCCGTTATCTTCATCTGCAGGCTCTGGCCGAGCTGGGCAATAGCCCGGACGATCGAAGCGCTGCCGGCGTCAGCGGGCAGTTGCTGCACAAAGGACTTGTCGATCTTGATCCGGTTGATCGGAAAACGGTGCAGATAGCTGAGCGACGAATATCCTGTTCCGAAATCATCCAGCGATATCCGGATCCCGAAGTCTCTCAATTCGGTGAGTGTGCGCATCACAATTTCGTCATTTCCGAGAAGCGCGGTTTCGGTGATTTCCAGTTCCAGCCGTGCGGCGGGGAAACCCGAATCCTCCAGTGCCTGGAAAACGGTCTGCGGCAACCGCGGATCGAGCAATTGCACGGGGGAAATATTGACGGCCAGATCAAGATGCCCGGGCCACGAAGCGGCATCAATGCAGGCCTTCTTTAGAACCATGGCGCCAATGCGCGAAATCAGGCCGAGCTCTTCGGCGACCGGAATAAACTCGGATGGCTGGACATTACCCCGCTTCGGGCAGGTCCATCGCAGCAACGCTTCCGCCCCGGTAAAGGCACCAGTGGCAGAATCTATCACGGGCTGATAGGCGATCTGGAAATCTTCGCGCATACAGGCGCGTCGAAGATCAACCTCAAGCAACCGGCGGCGTTGCGTGGCCTCCTGCATGGTTAGCTCGAACAGCCGATATCCCCGCTCGTCGGCCCGCTTTGCCGTATAGAGCGCAATGTCGGTATATTGGACCAGTGTTCCGGGGTCACACCCGTGATCCGGCGCGAGGCTGACTCCAACGCTGGCGCCAATTTCCGCGACTTGCCCTTGCATGATATATGGTCGCCCGAGAATTTCGACAATGCGCGCTGCCAAAGCAGCCGCTTCGTCTTCCGAATTGAGCCCGTAAGCGATTACAGCAAACTCGTCTCCGCCAATTCGCGCCACCATATCTCCGCGGCGGACAGCATGACGCAAGCGCCAGGCGACTTTCTGGAGAACGATATCGCCAGCCGGGTGGCCGAGTGTATCATTGATCGGCTTGAAACTATCCAGATCGATCATCAGCAAGGCAAAGGGGCGGCCAAATTTATCCAGCTTGCCGCATTCGATCCGCAAGGCCTCCGTAAAGGCCCGGCGATTGGCAACTTCGGTCAACGCATCGTGGAGCGCTATATGCCGAAGCCGCTCGTCCGATTTCGATTTTGTCCGCCGTTCGAGCAGATGGGTTGAAAGGCCGGCGCCGATGATGAACAGGGCAACCATTGCGACCGCCGCCGCCAACGCCAGAAAGGCATCGCTGTCGGCACCGGCCTGAACGCCCGGCAGCGGGGTCACAGTGAAAGCCGCCATGCCGGTAAAATGCAGAACGACAATTGCCGCAGCGAATGATCCGGCAGGCAGAAGAATATTCTTGCCGTCGCCCGTTTTTCTCAACCGGTCGATGGTGAGCGCAGAAAAACCAACAGTCAGGATCAGAGAAGCAATGACATATTCCGGCAGCCATCTCACGATACCATCGGCGCGATAAGCGAACATGCCGACATAATGCATGGCGGCTATCGACAGACCGATGATCCCGCCACCGGTAAATACGGAAATGAACCGGTTACGTGTCCAGGCGACCATCAGGCCCAGCGCGATTCCACCGACCGCGATCAGTGCCGATAACACCGTCAAAGTGCCGCCAAGGGTCACGGGAACGCCCGGGCGGTAGCCGAGCATGGCAATGAAGTGCGTTGCCCATATCGCCGAACCCGCGGTAAAGGCAGACAGAAAACACCACTGGAACCGTACTGTCCCGCTTTCGAAGAAGGTGCGCTGGAACAATTTCATCGATGCCAGACAGCCCACCAGGCACATCAGGGCGGACAAGGCTACGATCCAGAGATTATGTTCGTGATACAGGCAAGTCAGTACGCGCATTAAAACTCCTTGCGTCGCCATGGGAACTACGAGGATGGTTAACGGTGGCATCGGGCTTTGGCTAAGGGCTCAACATGCGCGGGGGCGCGCTGTAGGCCGGAAATTCGCTATTCCACTTCCCATCGAGTATCGGTCAGTCTGCACAATTGTCGGGGACCGATCTTTTCCGCCATGGGTGGATATCTTCCCTGCCGACCGAAGCCGGGAGCGCGAAGCGGGCCCGCGGCAATTGACATTTGCGAAGCAGTGAATATCTGTGGTGCCACAAGGCTCTGAAACATCGCTCGAGCTCATCTTGCATCCGCAACATTCCAAAGGGACGTTCTGGCAGGACTTGCGGTTTGAGAGTTGCCCGATCAACTGATGCGAGAAAAAATTTGTTCGAACGCTTGAGAGTCGCGTCACAATATATACTGCCAAAGCGGGGCCTTACCACCTTTGCCGGCCGCATTGCCGCCGCGGAACGGGGCAGGCTGACAACGCGGCTGATAGGCTGGTTCGTCGGCAAATATGCGGTGGATATGAGCGAAGCCCGGAATCCGGACATCTCCAGCTATAGCAGCTTCAACGCCTTCTTCACCCGTCCGCTCAAAGCCGGCGCGCGACCGATAACGACAGCAGATTTTGCCTGCCCGGTGGATGGCGCGATCAGCCAGCTCGGGGCTGTTGATGACAATCGCATTCTTCAGGCCAAGGGCCATTTCTTTACAACCACCGAGCTGCTCGGCGGCGATGCAGTACTGGCGGGAAAATTTCGGAACGGCAGCTTTGCCAACCTGTATCTGTCGCCCAGGGATTATCATCGCCTGCATATGCCTTGTGACGGGAGGCTGACAGATATGATCTACGTGCCGGGCTCGCTGTTTTCGGTCAACCCCGCCACTGCGCGCGGCGTGCCCAATCTTTTCGCGCGAAACGAGCGGGTGATCTGCATGTTTGAATCACCCGAGCACGGCACGTTCGCGATGGTCCTGGTCGGCGCCACCATCGTCGGCAGCATGGCGACGGTCTGGCACGGCGTGGTCAAACCAAAGCCCGCGACCAAGATTACACGGTGGACCTATGCCGACGAGAATATCACGCTCGAAAAGGGCGAGGAGATGGGGCGGTTCCTGCTCGGCTCTACGATAGTCATGCTGTTCCCCCAGCACAGCATCGCTTTTTCAGCCGACTGGGCTCCGGAGAGATTGGTGCGTCTCGGCGAAACAATGGGCGAGCGGCCCGGTCTCTGAAATATTGGCGACCAGCATTCGCACGGGGGTTTGTAGAGAAACGAATAGTGGCTGCCATCTCGGCTTCTACTGACTCCGATCACCGCTGTTCACTGGCCTCGGGCGTTCCTCCGATCAGATAAAATTCTTTTTGCCGCCCGTCGATATATTGCACCGTCTGGCCATCGAAAAACGCATCCTCTTCGGTCTTGAAGGAGATTTTTTGCCGGCCCCATTCGGGCACCTCCATCGTGGCGCTGAGTTCGATTGACCACGCCGTGTTGGGATATAGGCTATATTCTCCGCGCGGACCGGGGTTCTGGTCATCCCAGAAACCGATGGCGGCGCCTGCCCCATGGCCATGATAGCCGATCGGGTGCGAATAAATACTGGGTTCGAGCCCTTGGGCGATCGCCTTGTCACGGGCCCGGACGAGAATATCGTTGCCGCTGTCGCCCGCCGTGAATGACGAGGTAAGTGCATCCTGCACCCGGTTGCTGGCCGCAAGACCATCGCGCAGGCCTTTCGGCGCCTGCGTCTCGCCGTCGCGCAGGACATAGGCGTTCTGCTGGGTATCGGTGTTCAACCGCAGATATGTAATCCCGAAATCCGTCCAGAGCATATCGCCTTGTTCGATCACCGTATCTCCGTCCAGTTGTTCCTTCACCCCCTGGCGGCTGATGGCTACCGATGGATGGAACCAGGCTTCAACCCCCAGCTCCGCGATCCTCTCGCGAAACCACCAGGCCACGTCGTCGGTCGTGGTAATCCCCGGCCTGATCACCTTGCCGGAGAGCCCTTCGCCGATAATCGCGTGGGCCAGCGCCACGATCTCCGGGTAACGCGCCATTTCCGATGGCGTTCGCGTTTCGAGCCAGCGTATCGCCAGAACTTCATCACGGACGACCCGCGACCGGAGCGCGGCGGGTAACGCCGCCATCATCTCTTCATGGGCGCTCAGCGTCATGCCGTCGGCATAAGCGGTCAGTTTCGATGAATTGATCGCAATCTTTTGCGGATTGCGATCGGCGATGATTTCAGCGAGCCGGAGCCATTGGTCCGGCTGCGTTTCCGGCGTCCAGGCCGCCTCGAACATGTCACCCAGACCATAGCGGCTGACCGTGAGCCGTTCGACCGGCTGGCCCTCGCCGGGATCGAAAAACACCAATATCGTGCGGCGCCGGGCCGAGAAGCTTTTGGCATCGAGCATCGATGCAACCACCGGCTCCTCGAAATTCTCGCGCGCGACCAGAACCCACATGTCAACGCCCTGTTCGCGCATTATCATCGGCAGAATCGTGTCGAGACGCTCTTGCAGCCAGTTGTCGAGGAGATCCGCCCGATCGCGAAGCGGCAGGACCGCCGGGTAAGCGGTCCTCTCGGCGCCATCCTCCGCAGCGACTGGCATGGCGGGCGTCGACAGCAGCCCTATCGCAAACAGCATTTTCAGCGCGGCGCCTGCAAATTTCCCCGATCCCGAAAAGCCGAGAAACACCGATCGCATTCCAGTATCGCGTTGGTTCGTCACCCTTTTATCTCCTGCTGGATGTGCTGCCAGCTACACCTAGCACCTGTCCGCTTCCTCTTGCGGTAAAGATTGCCGGGCGTCCAGCCGCCACTGAACGGCCCGGGCCATTCCGAACCTGAGCGGCGTTCCGCTTCTCCAATGTTCCAATGTTCCAATGTCGCTATTCCGGCGATATGGTCTACATCTGATATTGCGGATGATTCAGGCAATAATGACCGGCGCACCGGCGCGGTCAGGCCACGGGGTGAGAAACGGGCGGCGACTGGTCGGAAAAAAAAGAGAAGGAAGAGATATGCTGATCGGATTATTTGCGGCTGTTTCGGCAGCATTGGCCATTGCCGCGGGGGCGTTCGGGGCCCATGCAGCGCCGGGACAACAGGAAGCGGATTGGTTGCGAACCGGCGGATTGTACCAGTTGATCCATGCCGTGGCCGCACTGGCGATCATGGGCGTCGCCAGGGGTCCGGCGATCCTGCTTCTGGTCGGCTCCGCCGTTTTCGCCCTGACATTATACGCAATGGCCTTTGGCGCCCCGCGATGGCTCGGCGCGGTAACACCGATTGGTGGAACCTTGCTGATCGGCGGATGGCTCTGGGCGGCCTGGATCCATTATCGCGGGTAAGACGAGCAGATCACGCCGGATTTCGAGATGTAGCGGGCCAAATGCCGATTTAAGCTTGTGGAGATGACGGTCGCGCCGCGGCCTGTTTGGCGATCGTTCGCGGTCATGAACGAATGAAAATATGGTGCCAGAAGAGTAACCACGTCGAGCCGGTAGGCATTTGATTTAAAAAAGTATTTTATCATCAATGCTGCCTGTGCCCCCATACCTGCCCCGGGACTAATTCCTTGGATCGGTTCGAGTACAATTTGTTGATGCACCCAATAAGCCAACCGAATCATGTTGGGGGTGGGGGGCTTATTCTTCAAAAGGTCATGGGATATACTCTGAGCCCGTGTCTTGCGGCCGCCGGAATCCAAGACTGGAACCAAGACCGAACATTTCGCATAATCTACGATCGACGTCCTTTTCGACAGTTTGTAGCTCTACGATAGCCAGACCAAGCGCCGCTACCAGCTTGCATCCATTCAGATGCCTATGTCGGAAGGCTGGACCGTCCTTCACAATACGCGTCACTCGCCGATCGAGCTTGGCAAGAACGTCATTGCGCGCAATCCATAAAGTGTGCTCCAATGCTTCTTGCAGACAATCCCGGAGAGTGCTTATATTAGTCGGTCGGAAATTCGCATAACCAGTACTGACCAAGCCCCTTGGTCCCAGATCAAAATAGCGACCAGAGGGCATTTGAGATTGCCGTAATTGTCCTGCCCCATGATTACCTTCTCCGTGACGGAATCGCAATTCAGCTTGAACTCTCCGCTATCTTCACCAATCATTTATCCGCTTCCTTGAGAAGGGAAGTGGGGATTAAAAGTCACTCTACTACGACCGGTCACAGACATCTGCGGCCGGATGGCGCACACGTATGTCCAACCAGCCTGCCGGTAAGCGTTTAGTCCATTATTTCGAGTTGGCATCCAAATGTGGACTTAGAGTTCCAGTCGAAAGACTGTCTGCCCCACCAATTAGTACCGATTTAGTCGCTTTCGGGAGGTGGCATGGAGGTAAATCCGTCTTCCCCGACTTTCATGAAGGTATCGAAGAAGGTTGAGCTAATCCATGTCTGCGGACAGTCAAAATCCCTACGAGAATCCTTCAAGTCCCATCCTTGCGCGATATACTTCTCGGCCTTGCGTTGAATCGCCCCAACAAAATTGTTCTTGGCACGATAAGTCGGGATGTCGTTCTTGACGTTGTAGTCGGTCACGTCACGAACCGCTTGCCACATAAGATTATAGATTTTCGAAAGAGGAAAGCGCTCAATCAAGAAGTCGAAAACGGCATGCGTCTTCTCACCGATCTTGTCGAGTTGGTAGCCGCGCTGGTCCAGCAAGTGGAAGAAGTATTCGAAAGCTTCGACCTTGATGATTTCACGCCACAAGCTCGGCATGTCATTTTGCCATGCGTCGGGCCAATTGTTATCAATGGCTGCGGTGAGGTCGGCTATGAACTGCCGCTTACTGGCCGGGGCTAGGCCTGGAAGAAACAGCCAATCGACTTTTGCAGGGTAGTAGGAATGAGCCTCGGTCAACTCTTCATTGAAGACAAAGGCATCAATTGGACTCTCCGGGTCAACCGCGAGCAAAACTTTCCCCTGAAGATGCATTGTGATTTCCCGCATGTGATCGCCGGTTGGAGCAAGCAACGGCGGGCCGGGTGCGTAAGGGTCAACTACTGCCAAGTCTTCTGAAAGCGATTGGCGTATAAGCGCCGAGAGGTAGACCGCATCGCGAAGCGTAACGCATTTGAAATTGTCATCGTAATGACGACCTCCATAGTCGTCGCGTATTAAGTCGCGCTTGATCTCTTCGATCCACTGGCGTTTTTTAGCTGCCGATTCCCGGCAGTTCAGGCATAGGCAATAATCGGTGTTCTGATGGCCGCAATTGGGGCAACGCCTGATAGGAGAGGTATAGCCGGAACGATTTGGGCGGCGAGACTGAAGGAAGACGTCCACACAGTAGGGGCAAGGTGCTTCCTCATGAATTAGCGGCGGCAAAAGTGCATTAAGCGCGCTCGGTGTAGTCTGGATTGAAAACTCAGAGATGATATCCTTAAGCGGTATCGATTGGTTGCCATATTTCTCGAGAAGATCCACCAGTTGCTCGGCCGAAAGGTGCGCTAGTTTTGAGTTGACTTGCATCTGGTGATCCTAGCCAGTCCAATATAACCTGTCTATCCATGTGGAGGAAAACAACTTCAGAAGTTGAATTTCTGCCGCTCTGGTAATGTTGGGCAAAACAAGAGGAACATGGTGGCGTCAAAATTGGCTATGGCCCTACCTAAGAGCTGACATTCCGCTTCCGGCCCATGAGCCGCTGGACACCTTTTGCAAGGACCGTCAATCCACATCGCACCCTAATCTCATTCGTAAAGCTTGTTTGGTTGCCATCCCGACAACTGCCACTCGCCGGGCAGTGGGTAACCGTGCAGAACCGTCTCGAATACCATCTGTCGGCTTGTACAGCAGTATGAATGGAGATCGTCGCGCAAACATTTTTGCCCGCCCGAACAGCAATGCGGTCAAAGCTTTACGGCGATCAGCCAAATCAAGAGCACCGCCAGTACTGTCATGGTATAACATAATGGGCCCCACTTTGTGTTTTAAAGCGAGTCTCGCGGGTGACAATCGCGATCGAACCGACTACGCCGATGCCCATGCAAGCTATTCTGTCCGAGCTAATTAGCAGTTGCGAGACCGGCGAGCGGGTCTGTTTGCTTCCCATCTCGCGGGTCTTGGTCGAAGCCACCGATTGGTTGACTCCCGGCGTCGCCTTGTTTCCCCCGGACGCCCTGACGGCGTCCGATCTCCGTGTCGTGGAATGGCCGGCTCGACGCTTCGCCGCCTTCAGCAGGCAAATGACCGACGGCGTGCTCGAACTGTCCGGTGACGAGTTGCACTGGGGTAAAGGCGCCATGACCAACATCGACCTTCCGGAATTCTTCGGTAGCGCGTTACTTGGCTTCAAGACTCGGCTCGACTGGCAGTCGTTTCTCTTTCCAAGCAGCCATGAGGCGCATCTGGAAATGCTCCGCGCGGAGATGGAGAGGTGCGACCGTACCTTCGATTTGGTTCGCTTCGCAGAATGCGACCTCTGGACACCTCAGAAACTGCCAGGCCGCGTAGGACTTCTCGCGGACACGCCGTATAGCTGCGGCTTGTTCTACGCGCCCGAAGATCACGAAAGCTATTTGATCGCTGGCGAGGTCGCTAGTCACCATCTCCTGTTGGGCATCGGTACCGACATGACCGACGTTTTCGTCCCGCCCATGCCGTCAGGGGAGCTAGCTACACTCGCCACCCATGCGCTGCGACTCTACTCGGAGGCGCTCGAGGCCGTGAGCGAGACCAGCCGCTTCATGCAGCTGATGGCCCTAATCGAGTTTCTCGCCGATCCCAACGACTTCACGAAAATGCAGCACGCGCGTAAGGCGATCGGACGCCAGATCGCCCACGACAAAGCCGACTATCTTGCGATCCAACAGGACTTCCTGCGCCTTACAGCCGAGCAGGGACCGGTTGGTATCCCAAAGCAGGGACTTCGCCACAATATCGTTCATTTCGGCAAGCGCTTGGAGGATCTTACGACACTCGACGAGCGGCGTTCCGTGTACCAACGCCTACATCGCTATGTCGGCGTGCCGATCAGTCAGATGGTCGAGCACGGGGAAAAGGATTGGATATTCATCGAAACGATGAGATCGGCCGCAAAGGTCAGACTTGGGTTGGACTAAGTGCAAGTCTTTGGGATGAGTCGATCGCCGCGGCATCCCGTCATGCCGGGTGGAGGCAACCCGACGACATTCCCATAATGTGCGGCGAAGGAAGAAGATTCTAACGTTCAATGGCTCGAAACGAATTTACCAAAATGACCCGTACCGTGATTGCGTCGCGAGCCGGCTATCGCTGTTCCAATCCAGGCTGCGGCAAGCTCACCGTCGGGCCTGCCAAGTCGGCCGACGAGTTCGAGGACACCGGCTTTGCAAGTCATATTCATTCGGCGGCGAAAAGGGGGCCGCGCTGACAAGGGGAGCTGACGCCTAAGCAGATCAGATCCGCGACCAACGGCATCTGGATGTGCGGAGACCACGAAGCCCTGATCGACAATAGAAGCGGCGCCCGCTTTCCTGTAGACAAACTGCAAAGCTGGAAGGCGTTGCACGAATATCAAACATCGTAGGAGCACAGCGGGAAGCAGGCGGCGTTCGGTTTCATTCGGCGCCTGACGATCCATCGCTCACCGGTATTCGCATCGAATACCGTGATCGACTTGGCCAAAGCGACGTTCCTGATTGGGGCGAACGGCGGCGGAAAGACCGCGGTCGCGGAATGGCTGACAGCATTCGACACCAGCCGGAACATCCATCGATGGCTCGGCAGCGAGTTCGAAAACCAAGAGCGGTCAGTCCGCACTCGGCCCAATTGCGACTGTTTTAAAATACGACGCAAATACGGTCAAACTCGCGAGATTAACGTAGCCCTCTTTAATGCCATTCACTGGTAGCGCTCGGGCTCCAAAGACGCGAACTACCGATCAATATTTGTGTTCGTGAAATATTTCCGCCGTCCTAAACAGGTGGTTTCTAGCACCATAGCTACGCGCAGGAACTCGGATTGAATCAACAGAACTCTTTGCTCACCCCCCTAGTGTGTTCCCCGTCAGCACCTGTGGCACAAATTTGATGTTGTAAGTTAAGGAGGATTTGGGTCTCGTCGTAGTGACGAAGGAACGAAGATGAGACCCAAATCCTCAAAACCCAAAGCGAGTGC
>NZ_JABWMH010000002.1 GCF_013371215.1 Parasphingorhabdus flavimaris | reverse complement strand
GGTGATCCAACACCATACGGATCGCACGTTCGCGAACCTCCGGTGCAAATTTGTTCGTTGTTTTGTTCATAATGGCTCCTTCTACTCAAGAGTTGGAGCCTCCGGCAATACCGGGGCGGTTCACTTGGTTCTTATTGCCGCTCTTGCCTTGAAGTTGTCGTTGGATGCCATTACGGCTGCGTCAACGAGTACGCCCCTCGCGCTGCAATGTCTGATCTTGTGTAATTTCGCGCACGCGCTGGGCCTGCTGGTTGCGGACCTGAATGGCGGCGATATTATCTCCGCTAGCAATGCGGCGCGCTACATCCTGACGTTTCGCTTCAACTTCCGTTGACGCCTTTACCGGATCATTCAGATATTTCGCGCGTGTAATCGAAATGGTTTGGGCGACCAGACTCTGGGCGCGTCGCAGTTCGGGGTCGCGCGCATTTTCCTCATGAGACTGTTTTAAGAAGCGATCAGAAAGGGCTTTGAATGTTGTTGTCGCCTCCGCCGCACCCGATGATTTGTTGACCGGCTTTTTGCCTTCACGCCGCTTCTCGCGTTCCGCAATTCTTGCTTGCAGACGGTCAGCTTCGGCACGAACAATTTTGGACGGTTTGTAATTTTCTACTTTTAGCCCCTGCGCAGCAGCAGCTAGAAATGCTGCCTTTTTGAACTTGTCACCGCCGTTGATCTTTACCGAGGTCCAGCCGTTGGCCTTAGCGATACGGATAATGTCGGGCAGGGCGTCGATATTGCGGGTCTTGAGCCGGCCGGCTTCGAGACGTACAATCGGAGTACTATCATCCGATGTCCGGTAGAGCTTGTTGCCGACCCGCAGAAATTTACCGGTGAGATCGTCGGTGATGGTCGGTTTTTCCGTTTTGCGCTTGGGCTTGGTCGGTACGGACTTTGCCTTCTCGGGCGCCCTTTTGCCATCAAGGCTACGCGCGCGCGGGGCAGCGCCTTCTAATTCGTCAGCCATGCTCATCGCCTTCCTCTAAAATGCCTTGCACCTTGCCTTCGCGATCAATGGTCAACAAATCGGCGAGCGCGCTTGGATAATCTTCTGTTCTTATGTCCTTGGGATTCAGCGGATATGCTGGATTTCCTTCAGCCTCTTCGTCGCTCATTTCCCGAAATGAAGCGGGGCTGGCAGCATTAGGTGCTCGGCGCTCAATGGCCGGAACTACAGGCGGGGCCATAGCTCGCTTTTTGAAGAAGCGGCTACTGAAATAGGCGATTTTCGTGCCGATGATCGGCGGAATACCGCCGCGCAGCAGGATAAGTTTCTCCGCAGAAAATTGCATCAATTCTTGTGGCAACATCAGCGCGCGGCGCTGTTCGGACATGGATTTGGAGCGGTTAGCGAGCAAGCCATTGATGGTGAGCGATTTGGTGACGCTTTCCTGTCCCACATAGCCGATGCGTTCGGACAAATCGTTGGCAACGCGCAGCTCCTTGGGCGTAAATGCCACTTCGACACCGCAATTGGCTACGATTTCATCGGCGACATGCTCGCCGTAGACGCCGCGCAATTGCGATCGCGACTGAATGACCGGAAGGAGCCTGATCCCGTAACCTGCGACATAGGAAAAGGCGCTGGCAATCACCGAAGCGCGGCCAAGCCGGGCGAATTCATCAAGGATGACCAGCACTGGTATCGGCGTGGTCTCACCCGGTAGCTCTCGCACGTTGAGGTCAATAAGCTGCTGCAACAGCAGATTGTAGAGCGGTGCAATGCGATCCAGTTCATCGGGCGATACCCCGAGATAGATCGACATAGGGCGCTTACGAAGATCACGCAGATCGAAGTCACTTGCCGCTGTGGCGGAATCGACCAAGGGATTGAGCCAAAGGCCGAGGACGTTTGTGATCGTTTTCTTGACATCGGCAAAGCTATTGTCGGAGCCACCAGCAAAATCAGCCAGTGCCGTTCGGCATCCGACCGACAGATTTAGTTTGGGATCGGCCAATTCTTTTCTGAAAAAACTTCGTGCATCGCCTTCGGTGAGGTGGCGATAGATTGCGCCCATTGTCAGCGGCTCGTCGCTTGTATCGGCAAGCCACGCGCCGACGCCTGCAAATCCGGTGCGCGCGCCGTTAGCCCAAAATGCTTCGCCGTGGTCGGGCGCAACAAACAGCATTGTTGCGATCTTTTGCAATTCGATGATGACATCATCTGGATCATCGCGGTTGATATAGGCCAGCGGATTGTAACGGGCAGTGCGACCTTCACGGTCGGTTGGATTGAACAGATAGACGTCCTGACCGTAATGGGCGCGAAACCCCGCACTGGCGTCGTAATTTTCGCGCTTTACATCAAGGACGACAACCGAGCCTTGCCATGTCAGCAGGTTGGGAATGACAATACCGGTGCCTTTACCCGAGCGGGTTGGAGCTTCGACGATGACATGCTCGCTGCCACCAAAGGTCAGGAAACGTCCGCCTTTGCGGCCAAGAACGATACCGGAGCGGGCGCGAAAGCCGTGGCGCTTTATCTCGCTTTCACGGGCAAAGCGCGCAGCTCCATGCAGCGGCGCACCGCGCGCCCAAAGCGCATAGATTAGGCCAATCAGGAGCAAGCCCCCGCCGATCAAACCACCCGCCATCGCCCGCACAACTTGCGGATCGCCGCGATAATACCAGACGAACTGGGGAATTTTGAGCGGATCATAGGCTTTGACGGGCAGACCCAGAATAAGCCACCCAATCATACTGGCTATGGCGAGCGCAATAAGTAGCCCAAACGGGATTCCGATGAGTAATCTGAACGCCCCGCCGTCAGGCGGCGTGCCTGCCTTCTGGGTCATAATAGATCTCCGTTACCCGAAATTTGCCGTCAGTCTTTTTGATTTGCACGACGCAATCCACGAGCATTTTTAGCAATGCCCGAATATCATCGCGCGCAAGATCGGAGCCGCCTTCGCTTTCCTTGACCAGCAAAGTCAGCTGCTCGAACGCCAGTTCGGCGGAATCGGCATGGATAGTGGTAATCGATCCTGGATGCCCTGAATTGACGTTGCGCAGGTAAAAGAACGCCGTCCCATCCCGCAGCTCCTGAAGCAAGATACGATCAGGGCGCATCCTGAGCGCGCTTTCCAGCAAATGCTTGGCAGTAACATTGGCGGTGCCTTGCCCGTCCTTTGCATAGAGCATGTGAACGACATTCTTTTGGGGAACGATCAATTCGCGCGTGTCTTCGATAGTTAAGAGCCGTTCTTCGGAAGGGATTAGCTGGATCAACCCCTTGGAAAAAGTCGTTTTGCCAGAGCCGGTTGCACCCGAGATAAGAATATTCAGCTTTGCTTTGACCGCAGCATCGAAGAACTCGACATGATGACCTGCGCGCAGCAGTGTGAGTAAGTCTAACTCATGCTGGCTCACTTTCTTTTCAGCAATCCGTGTGTTGTTGAACAAGCCCGCTGCCTCGAAATCATCCAGTGTCAGGGACACGCTTGATGGTTTGCGAATGGTGATTGAGACCGTTTCATCGGGGACAACCGGCGGGACAATGATTTGCACCCGCTCACCAGTTGGAAAGATGGTTGAAACTATCGGATTTTCGCGAGTAATATCCTGCGCTGTATAGGCCGCTGCAGCAGTTGCCAGCGCCATCAGCGTCTTGAAATCGAGCGATGGCTCATTTTCCCATGTCCAGCGTCCGCCCCGCTCAATGCCGACCTCACCGGGAAGATTGATAACCAGTTCGGTGACACTCGCATCATCCAGATATTTAGCTAAAGGTTGGGTCACGCTGTCCAGAACAGCGGTGTTTTTACCCGGCGCGGCCATTATTTAAGCGCAAGGCCGTAAACGGCCGAGAAATCGAAGTCCTGTGCGACGGTTATTCCAACGTCCTCACCCTGATTTTTGCGCAGGACCGGTTTGATGTCGCCATTCTGCTGCAAGACGGTGGAGGCTGCGTCAGATGGAACACGGGTTGTGTTCGAGCCATTATTGCCGACCGCTTCTGCTCCAACGGTCGCTGCATCCTCGACAAGACTAAAAAGCAAAGCGGTGCCAAATCGTTTCCAGAAAAAATTTTCGACTTTACCATCAACACCGCCGCGACCAAGTGCGTCGGTTGCCGGCGAGCCGACATCAATCGCGATGCCGCGCGGTGTTACTGCGCGCGTCCAGAGGACAAACAGGCGGTATTGTCCGCGATTGAGGCCGCCTTGATATTCGCCAAAGATCTTCGTGCCTTTTTCCAGAAGCACAACCCGGCCATTGTCGGAATAGACATTGCGCGGGACAATGCAGCTCACATAGCCGGGCTGACTTGAATCCATCGCGGTTTGCAGGACGCACGGAATGAAGCTTCCCGCGGTAATCAGGAAATTTCGGTTGGGAAGCTGGCGTGCCCGAGCCTGTCCGATTACCGACGCGCGCCGGAGCGTATCAAGATTGGTGGCTTGCCGGGGTGAAGCCTCTCCGGTGCTCGTTCCACTAACAGCCGCGTTATAGTTGGCTGCACTGCCTCCACCAGCGCGCTCACCGCCAAAGGCAATAAGTGTTGACTGCCGCGAAGCTTCTCGCAGCGCTTCAGCTGGCGATTGCTGACGCGGCTGCACGGTAGTTGTCGCTTGGCCCTGTGGGGGCAGGGGCTGAGGGCCAATAGCTGGAACAACCGGTTCCCCCAATGGAATAGGCGCATTGGGATCGGTTCCAGCTTCTGCGAGCGTCGGTGCAATCACCGTGGCCGGGTCATAGTCTGCCGCTTCAAGCGCTGGTTTTGGTTTTACGGGCGGCAATTCTGAATTGCCGGTTAGCCCGGTTCCAAGTGCCAGTACCGTAAACATAAGCGCACCAGCGGCGGCGGCAAAGCCGATCATCTTTTTCGGGTCCACAGTGGTGCCGGGAATAGACGGCATTTTGCTACCGCGTTCGCCAGAAGGGCTGCGGTCAATTTCGTCTGGGTTAGGGGTTTGATCGACTTCAGCGCGTTCAGCGGCTCCGACGTCATTGGCTGTATCGGCCATCACCGTGTCTCCCCATCATCTGTGCGTTCAACGACGCTTGATGCCGTGCCGGTCTTGGGATCGCGTCCATAAAAATCAGGTGCGTCATTGAAGATGCACAGCACTTTCTTGCCGCGCCGCAAACGAAGCTGCGCAAACACGCCGTGAACAACCACAAACTCATCGCGAACATCAAACGGAACAATGCTCTCAGTGCCATCCGGATTGATTGCAAATATTGCAGGTAATTCGCGCTGGTTTGGAAAACGCAGGGCGGTAAATTGCCCGTTGTCAGTAATTTCGGAAGGTTGGATTTCCGATGATCCTTGCACGCTATATTTTAGATTGCGCGCGCCTTCGAGAACACCAAGATCAAGCGCCGAACGGATTGCTCCGGATTGGAGCGCTACTGCCTGAGTATATGCTGCCTGCGTTGCAGCAGCTTGCGCCGCTGCTGCCTCTTCGCGCGGATAGCGGAACGCAACCTTGAAAAAGGTGTCGGCGGTTTTCTCAGCGATTGCTCCCCGGCGTGCGCTCAACTCAAATGTATAGGTTCGGTTTCCTGTGTTTGAACGCGTTATGACGATCAGATTGGTCGGGCCAGCTCGTTCGCGAGGTTTGATGAACAATGAATTTTCAGCCGGGGCAACTTCCCAGGAGATCGTGTCGCCGAGCGCGACATGCTCGACGCGTTCGCTCGGAGAAAATACGATCTGGGTTGCCGACCGAAAAACTCCGACAATACGGAAGACCTGATTTTCGTCATAGATGACTTCGCGGATTCGGTTGTCTTGCGCCGTTGGCTGAGGGGTTTCACCAGCCATTATTGGCGATCCGCTAAGCAGCAGCGCCAATAGGGTGAAGTTTCTTAGATTTTTCATGGTGTGACCTCCAGATCAGCGCGGTAAGTTTGCACTTCCAGCCCCAGCGGATTTTTGAACCGTTGCTGTTCGGTAGTTGGTGTGTCCGTGGTATCGTAGGTCACGGTTGCGATGGCCTGCGTGTCAGTAACGCGCGACCCTTGCTGGAGCGATTTAGTGAAGCGTATTTGCGCGACGTTTTCGGAGACGAATGTGACCGATTTAACCGCGATGAATACCGTATCAAGATCGGTAAAGACGTTCTGCGGAGAGCTTGCATTGTCTTTGCTATAGAAGGCGGTCCAGCGTGCCTGTTCCTCGCGTGACGACATTGCCAGCACGCCCTCAAAAAACTCTTTGCGTGCTTGCGGTATCCAGCCCTCGCGGTTGCGGACATAATCGGCGAGAAAATATTTTGCGACCGCCTCATTATAAGTGATCTGGTTATCGCCCGACATTTGCGCGGTAATTTCGCTAGCGCCGGTCGCCTTATCCACGGTGATAACGTAGGGAGCGACAGTTTTAAGCGGCGTCAGCATTGCAACAGCGGCAACGCCGGTAATCGCAAGACCGCTGGCAATCGCAGCAACTATCCACGCGAGCCTTTTCGAACGCCGCGCTGCAACAAAGCGGTCGCGGTCCCAGCTTGCGCTTTCCGCAAAATAGGCTTTGAGATCATCTCTGTCGGTGACGCCGCCAGCCATCGCTCAGCAACTCTGATAAACGCGCTTTTGCTGCGCGCTGCTGATAGGTGGGACTATGGTTTGGGTCTTGGTGCTGGGCCTTGTTGCTGGTTTTGGGAGCGCGGATGATTTGCTCGGGAATACTTCAACACCTTCACGTTTCGGTTCTTTGCCCGGTTCATTAACAGACGGCTGCCCTGCAGGCGTTGACGTGCCAGTCTCGGGATCGACGGTCGGCAATATAGAGCCGTGAGGGTTGGCCGGGCGGCGCTTCTTACCGTCGCACTTTGAGAGCTTGGGCGACTTTGGTGCAGCTACAATAGGGCTGGCAGGTATAGAAATCGCCAGGGCGGCAATCAAAGCTATGATTTGGTTACGCATAATTTGCTCCTCAATTTGTTCCGCGACTGACCGAACCTGATGTCCGCATTCTTGCGATGCCGCGCGCGAAACCGCGTTCGATGGCGCGGCTTGTTGCCTGCGCTCCGGTCGCGCCGCGCCCGATGACAAACCCGCCTGCTGCTGCGATTGCCGAGGCAAACTGGTTGGCGAGGGCAGGGCCACCGCCACCTAGGGATGCGGCTAGCATCGGAATTTGCAGGAAAAAGAAAAAGCCGAGCGCGTAAAAGGCGAGAGCCTTGATCGCAGCCATGCCGATTTCGTCATTTTCTGAAATTGTGGCGATGATTGCTTCGCCGGTCTGCGTAAGAAACAGCGTCAGAACGAGCGCGAAGACGATCAGCATCAGATAATTGATGCACGCACCCAGCCAGGCAAAGAAATATCCGCGCGTGGACTCGAAGAGGAGTGCCGCGACAAATAGCGGGCCGACCACCGACAGCAGGGCCAAGGCAAACAGGCCGAATGCGCTGATAACAAAACCGATAGCTGAGCATAGCAAGGTGGCTATGAGGACCATCACCACCAAAAAGCCTGAAAAGACAGCATAGCCGATATCGGGAAGCGTGCCTTGCGTTTCCTGATAATTGGCCGCGATCTTGCGCATAGTGTTAGCGGTTTCAAAGCCGGTGCCTGCCAGCTTGTCATAAAAACCGCCAAGACCGCCCACATCTGCGCCGCCGAGAGCCGTTGCGAACTGGCTTGGCAGGCCGCCAAGCGCAAACATGCCGATCTGGGTTCCGTAAAGCGATGTGACGGCGAAATAGAGAAACGCGAGCTGGCAGCCGCGATAAGCATATTCACGGAATGGATATTGCACAGCCCCGCGCATGATCGCGTAACCCAGCAGCGAAATATAAATCACGATGCCGATCCGCAGCGCAGGCGATACAATGCCGATTATAGCAGCATATTTACCAACGATCGCGCCCAAGGCGGTATTAAGCGCCTCAAACATCGTGGTAAAAACATGATCGCTAAAATCCATTTCGGCACATGGTCCTTTTGGTTGGTTTCTATTGGGTCAGTTGAAGCTGTGACTTGGCGAATGCTGCTACGCGGCAGTTGGTCGTGACCACCGCAGGCTGCGCGCTCGTAGGAGTATTCGAGCCTGCCCAGCGCCGACAAATTTCCTGCATTGGCTCGATCTCGGCAGGGTGGGCAGCATAATATTTCCAAGTTCTGGCTGGCATATCGCCGTCAGTCCCGTCCGAATTCTCAGACGCGCCGCACCCCGCGAGCAACAACAGGATCGTCAGCGATGCGGCCCGCATAGTCATTGCCCCCGGTAGTAACGGCTTGCTTCATCAAGCTTGTGTGCCAAGGCGGCTTGACCCTCGGCAGCGCGAGCGCGTTCCTGTGCTTGTTGCTGCAAAGCGATGGCCTGCAAGCGCAGCTGGTCATTTTGCATGGCGGCAGATTCCAGTTGCAACCGCGCGGTCAGATCAGCAACTTCCTTGGCTGTGGATGCGGTCGCCAAACGTGTGCGAAGTTGGTCGAGCCCTTGCGCTCTTGAGGTAACAGCGGAGCCGACATTTTCCGCCAAACCAGCATTGATACCGATATTACGGGCATTAAGATCAAAGGCAGCGCGCGACTGCTCCGAGCCTGCCAGACCAAGCCGGTCAAGAAGTCCGCGATAGACTTCATCGGCCTTTGCGCGGCCCGCGCCAACAACATTGAGATCGCCATTTCCAAACCCTTCGAGGGAACCGTTTGATGTATCGAGTTCGCGAAGCGCATCGGTTTTCAGCTGCTGTGCCAATGCCGGAATATCGGTAAGCTTGTTCAAGTCCTGATAGAGCTTTTGCGCTTCGGCAATTTGCTCATTGCCTTGCTCCACCATTTGCAAGGCTTGCCGAACGGTATTGATCTGCTGGATCAGGCTGGCGCTGTCATGGACGGGCATACCTTGGGCAAAGGCGGGCAAGGGGGCTGCGAAAAGCAGCGTTGCGCTTAGTAGCTGTGTCAATTTCTTCATCGTCTTACCTTTCTACTTGTTTCAGCGTCTTGGGTGGGTTCAGCTGGGACGCCTCCGGCTATGGAAGAGGGGAAGCCAGATGGCAGGATCGCTTCCTGCCTCGGCAATAATTTCATCGACTTGCGCTGTTGTTTCTGCGCGGCCAGAAAGGACGGCCAGCGCGTCATCGAGCCCGCTCAGGTCAAGTTCGACCACCACGCTGTCATGGCCCTGCTTTACCAGAAACTTGTGGCTTTCAGGCGAGAGGTCCTCGCGCACAAGTTTGAATTCGGCTTCTGACAGTGCGAACCCGTCAACATAATCGCCACGCGCACCAAATGGATTTGGTAGCATGACCTTGGTTGCGACCTGTTCGAGGATAGAATGGCTTATGTCGCTTTTCAGCGCATCTGCTGGCGACTGTGTGGCGAACACCATAAGAGCATTACGCTTCCGGTAAGTTTTCAAGCCATCCTGCGCGAAGCGCCGAAAGGCTTCATCGCCTAATGCCTTCCAGAATTCGTCGATGCAGATGATCATCCGCTCGCCAGTTAATAGCTGGTCGATCCGGTGAAAGAGATACAGCATGATGGGTGTGCGGATATCGGCATTGTCGAGGAAGTCGGTCATATCAAAACCGACAAACCGCGCATCAAGCGTCATGCTGTCATGCGCGTTGTCGAACACCCAGCCTAGCGAGCCTTCCGACGTCCACTTTTCCAGCCGCGCGCCAACGCCGCTTGCATCTTTCATACCGAGCATTGAGCGGAGTGCGCTTAGAGACCTGTCGCCGATAGGCAGTTTCATGACCGCATTTATGCCGTCCTCGATACGCCGTTCTTCCTGTACCGAGATAGGCTTACCGTCGGCGCGAACCAATTGGCGGATGAATATCGACAGAAAGCTCTTATCCGTGGCGCAGTCAGTCAGCGCTTTGAGCGGAGAGAAGCCTGTGGCGATGCCATTATGCAATGCGAGATAAGTGCCGCCACTTGCCTGCACGAAGATTTGCGCACCGCGATCTTTGTCGATGAATATCTGCCGTGCGCCGGTTTTTTCGGCCTGTGCCATAAGGAAGTTGAGCAATACGGTTTTACCGCCGCCAGACGGACCAATGATCAGCGTGTGACCTAGATCGCCTTTATGGAAATTGAAGAAATAGGGGCTGCGCGCACTGGTCTTGAGAAGCGCTATGGCTTCGTCCCAATGATTGCCGTTCGCCTGTCCCGCAGGAAAAGTATGGAATGGCGAAAAGGCTGCGAAATTGAGCGATGTGATGGGCGCGGGCCGGGCGCGCCACGCGAAATTGCCGACAAGCTGCGACCAATAGGCAGCTTCAAGCGCTGCTCCCTCGCGCGCCGCCACCATGCCTGTATCGGCAAGAGCGGCGCGGGCCACAGACATATGATCGCGCAAGGCGCGCATATTTGTACCATAAACGGCAAGCGTAAAATGATGATCGCCCAGAACGAAGCGATTTGACATCAGATCGTCGCTTGCATCAATCAGCGCATCTGCCTGGCTGACCGCCCGGTCGCCTGAATTTTCCATTTGCGTCATGCGCAGGCGGAATTTCTCGGTTGCCGCCGCCCGCCCGAGGAAAGTGAAAGATTGTGTCAGCACGAACCCGAAATCGACTGACAGCAACGCCTCAAACTGGCGCGGGGTGGTTTGCGCGGGATATTCGCGGATACCGAAAATGCCCCCAAAGGCTGATGTGTCGGCACCGCGAACCTCGATAGTTTCCGAGCCGAAAATTGTGCGCGCGCGGTAAAGCGCGCCGCCCAGATGCCCACGCACGACGGGAACCCGGACATGACGTCCGGTCATTACCATGTTTGCGACTTCCATCGTTTCGGAAAACATCAATCCGCGATGTTCATATATCCCGCAGCGGCGCGGCTGACAGCGCGCCATGAGCTTTTCGAAATCGCGCGCTTTATCATCGAGCAGTTCGACCAGTGCCTCGTCTATCAGCGGACCTTTGTCCGCCTGCTTCGATACCTTGCGCTTAAAGAGCTGTATGATTTTGTCGCTTCCCGTTGCAGAAGGGCGAATGACAAGGCTGACGAAAAATCGGTTGATGAACATCCGTTCCCGGTTGATACGGCCAAAATAGGCAAGGTCCAGATCGGCAGCGAAACCAGATTTGAATGCCCCGCCGGGATATTGATCCACGCGCATCCTGATCAAATGCGTCCAGATCGACAGTCGTTCGTCATGCAGGTTACGCAGCAATCCATTTATCTTAGTATGCCAGTCGTTGAGATCACGCACATCCGATGTCTCGAAGGCGCGGCCCGTGAGTTCGAAAGTCAGCATGATGTCACCAGAATCAAGCGCCACCATTTGATCGTTTATATGGCGAGCATAGGGTAAGAATTTTTCAGGCGTTGTCTCGCGCTGCGCTATTTTTAGCGGCACAGCATTCTTGGTGGCGAGCAATCTACCCATGACGACCAAAACCTTTACGGCGCAGGCCTGTAAGCGGCAGCGGTGAGTAGCTGCTGCCGCCCCAGAAGCTGCGGTTCCGGTTGCCCGCTTTTGTCCGGCCCCAAAGGAACAGCAGGCGAAACGCATTGACATCGTGGCGCACGATCAGCCGCGAAATTGAATAGCCAAAAGCCGCGATCAATGCGGCATAGAGCGGGCTGTTGCTCTGAATCAGTACCGATGCGCTGGCGATTAACAGTAACACCGCCGCTTCAATTGGAATCCCCGCCCAGAGCGCCGGGCGTGTCACCGCGAGGAACAGCGTGTTCTTTGTCAGAATTTCGGTTTGCTCGTTCATCGCCATCAGCCTGCAATCAGACCGACGATGGAATCCGCTGAAAAGACTATGGCAATGCCAATAATGACCGTCACCAGAACAGCGGTCGAGGCGCGGCCTGTAAACCAGAGTAGGCCGGTCACAATTACGGCGATGACTGCCAGTGTCCGAAGGAGGGTTGATGATAAAAGCCCGCGCACGTTGCTAGCAAAACTCTCTAGGTTTTGTGCGTAGGCTGGCTCGGGAAGCGCGAGCGAAATGAACATCGCAGACAATAGGGCTATGCTCCAGAACACCGCACGTTGGCGCTTGTTTTGAAGCTGGTTAGATCTTGCTGCGCGGGATTTGCGCCACACCTTAGCGCCCCGTGCCAAATTTAGGATGATGCTCATATGCTACCCCTTTCATTCTCTGCGAGAGCTTTGGTTTCGCGTTCGTAAGCCGCACGCTCAAAGAGGTTCCATCTCGGGGGCGGTGCAGGGCGAGGTGGCGCCTGCTGCACCGCATTTTCCGCGACAATGGTTGTCCGCAGATCGCCGCTTGTTTCCGCGATTGGTTGCGATGCAGTGGGGGTATAAGATACTTGACTGTCGGCAATGCCAGCATTGCCGACAACCTTGGCGACATAGCCATTACGAAATCCACGCGATTGGCTTCCTGTATTATACATTGAGAGGGCAATACGAAGGGCGCTTTGTGGGTCGCGCCCCGCTTTTACCGAGTTATAATTCTGAGTAAGAACGCGGCCTAATGCTGCAATGTTGGTGCAGGGGTCGAACACCGTTTCCCATGTGAGACCAAGCCAGCGCATATTGCGGGAATTGATCTGGCCAAGGCCCAGATCGACTGAATAACCTGCTGCAACATAGCGTTTAGCTGTGGCAGCAGCTGCTGCAGCACTTGCCTGACGGCGCGGTTGCCGCCCTCCGTTGACGTTGAGGGCGAAGACGTGGCCGCGGCTTTCAGTACGAACAATCGCGACAACCGTTTCCGGCGCTACCGACGGAGCACATTGAAGTGCCAGTGATACAATAGTTGCAGTAGAGTATGCCATTATTCGGCGCACTCCAGGTTTCTGCCTATTACATCCAATCTTGTGGTGCTTTGCATTGCGCTTCACTCCCGATTTATATTTCTCCTCCAAATTATAGATGCTGATTTATTTGTTCAGCCATAGATTCAGGAAGGCGTTACAGCCGTTTCGACTTGCCAATCGAAACCCATAACGGGCTTTGACCTTCAATTTTGACCTTGCGGACTAGTTGCTTGTCGCTGGGTGTGTTCGCTGTAAGCCCGATTTCTAGCTCAAACTTAGGATAAATAAGGCAAAATCGAACATTTGCCTTCGTAATCTCAAGGCCTCGCCGGTGTCATCCAGCTAGAGGTGTAATATGAATCGAAGCCGCTATGTAACCCGGCCAATTGATGCAACTGATCGAGCTATAATTGCCGCATTGGTCGGCAATGGCCGAATGACAGTTCGGGAGCTCGCAGAGCAAATCGGAATGTCCAGTCCGAGCGTTACCGAGCGTATTCACAAACTTGAAGATGCAGGAGCAATTCGCGAATATACGATCATCGTAGATCCCACAGTATTTGGACTAGGTGTCGCCGCACATGTGCGACTGTGTGCTTTGCCGGGAGAAGCAAAAAGAGTGGCACAAATGCTTGTCGACGCTCCGGAAATTGTTGAAGCGGATCATGTTACTGGCGAAGATTGCTTTGTAGCAAAAGTGGTGGTCGGTGATGTGCAGGAGTTGGAGACTGTTATGGATCGCTTTTTGCCATTCTCATCCGTCGATACCGCCATCATTCAGTCATCCACAGTCGTCAAGCGCCTCCCTAAATTGTAAATTATGCAACTATGGTTGCTGGTATTCCGCAATCTCCCGAGAGATATTATCCAGCCTTTGACGGAACAAGCAGACATTCCGCTTCCGCCCCAGTAGCCGCCGTCAATGCTAATCAAACTTTACTTCTGCTTTGCGCCCAATTTCCGCCGTTCCGAAGGAAAATGCTTGTTGCTAAAAGCGGCCATTGCCTGAGCTCGCTGCGATTACACCATATTGACCGCAAATGGGTGATTAGCTGACGTAGGGAAAGCTAGTTCCAAATGGCAGCTTCACTTCCCGATAGCAGATACCAACATATCCTATGAAAATCGACTGTGGAGCAGGCCCATGAGAGAGCGTACATAACTCTCTAGCAGTGAGATATCGGTTACTGATCGTGCATAAGACCAAAGGCCCTGACTGGATGTGACTAGAAACAGAGCAAGTTCATTGAGCGTCGCTTGAGACAAGTTAGCATTAGATCGGCTTCCAGCGTGACTGAGTGCCCCCAAAAATGCCGCATGGAGGTCCTTGCTATGTGCGTTAACGGCGGTCCGAATGGCATCTTCATGCGGCGCAATTTCGGTCATGCTATTGGCTATAAAGCAGCCGGGACCGGGCAAACCATGGCGTCGGTGCATATCAATGAAATGATAGAAATAGCCTTCAATCGCATCCAGCCCAGCATGTTCCGAATTCAAGATGGCAATCGCAGGAGCGGCGACTTCCTGTCGATATAGATCGAGACAAGCCTCGAACATCTCGGCCTTACCGCCAAAATCAGCATAAATGCCGCCGCGCGCCACTGCCGTTGCCTTGACAAGATCATCAATCGACGTCGCGTGATAGCCATTCTTCCAGAACAGCATCATCGCATTCGGCAGCAGCTTTTCTCTTGACTCCAGTCGTGGGCGTGGCATTTGTGACCTCAGTTATAGAATGATCGTTCTTATACAGTCTCTGGTCAGATCAGCAACGAAAAACCGCGCTTTAGCTGGGCGGTCACCTGAACCAGAAAGCCAATGAGGTACCAAGATGCAAGACAAAGTCATTATTCTGGGCGCGGGGCTTCCCGAAGGCGTGGGCGGTGCCCTGGCGCGGCGATTTGCGCGTGAGGATCTGCATGTTTTCGTTTCAGGACGGACACTTGAAAAAGTCGAACAAACCGCAGCTCAAATTACCGCATCTGGCGGCTCAGCCGAAGCGATCGAAGCCGATGTCACATCAGAAGATGATCTGGATGCATTGTTTAGCAAGGCGGGAGAACGGGAGGGCGCGCTTGCCGCCGTTATCTATAACGCAGGCAATAATATGCCGATCCCGTTCGCTGACCTCTCGCCAGAGCAGTTTGAGTTTTACTGGCGTGTTGGATGCTATGGCGGTTTTCTAACGGCCAAGCGAGCCATGCCAATTCTGGAAGCGCAAGGAGAAGGCAGCATGTTGTTTACCGGCGCGTCCGCTTCGCTGCGCGGCAAGCCGATGTTTGGTCATTTTGCTGCGGCCAAAGCGGCGCTGCGCAATCTGGCTCAGTCGCTGGCGCGGGAATATGGCCCCAAGGGTGTTCATGTTGCCCACATCATCATCGACGGTGTGGTCAACGGTGATCGGGCGCAAACCAATTTCGGTGATTATCTGGATAATCTGGGGCCAGATGGCGCGCTTGATCCCGATGCTATCGCTGACGCCTATTGGACAATCCACGCTCAGCAACGCTCCGCCTGGACACACGAACTCGACCTGCGTCCGTTTAGTGAAACCTGGTAGCGTTGATGCCAAAGCTTCCGAAATCGCTGTTTTCCATAGCCGCTGCGCTCTGTCTTCTCGGACTGCTTGCACATGAAATATTAGGCGCTCCAATGGTTCTGGAACCGCTTGATAACTCCGATATTCCGCAGAATATTGTCTGGCTCCACCATTTTTCGTGGCATGTCGGATCGGTAGCCGTGATCGCGATGACCATCATGTTCGCAATGGCGGCCAGAAAACGCGAGCATCTGATCCTTGCGGTATTTGCGACAGCGATCAGCGCGGGCTTTGCAGCACTTGCGATTGGCCTGGCACTATTTGGCAATAGCGTCATCTGGACGACCCCTGCGCCCTACCCGTGGACATTGGTTGCGATATTCGGGTTCGCTGGTCTGGCCGCAGCAAGGAAAACGGCATGAACAAGACCGACTGGACCTTTGGTGGCGAATGGCCCTTTGAGCCCAAATGGTTTGATACGCCGGACGGAAAAATGCATTATATCGACGAAGGCCCGAAAGATGGCCGTCCGATAATCATGGTGCACGGCAACCCGACCTGGGGATATCTGTACCGGAGGTTTATCAAGGCGGTTGTTGCACAAGGTAACCGCGCGATCGTGATGGATCATCTGGGCTTTGGCCGTTCCAACAAGCCGACCAGTGAAGGCATCTATTCAATTTCCAAACATGCGGGCCGGTGCGAGGCTCTGCTGGCAGCGCTCGATATCCGAAATGCGGTCATGATTGTACAGGATTGGGGCGGGCCGATTGGATTGACATTTGCTGCGCGGCATCCGGACCGTGTCGCTGGGCTATTTGTCCTGAACACCTTTTTTACGCGGCCACTGAAGAAAGTTCCTCTGCCGCGCATCATCCGCGCTTTTCAGGCGCCGTTGCTCGGCGATCTGATCGTAAAAGGCGCCCATGCTTTTGTGCGCGGTTTCCTTTTCAACGCCGGGCTGAGCGACCCGTCGCGTCTGACCGCAACCGACAAGGCGGCCTATCTTGCACCCCACCCAACTTGGTCTTCACGCGCCGGGGTTCTCGCATTTCCTCGTCAGATACCCTCTGGACCGACAGGGCCGGTCAGCGATTTCGTCGCGCATGAAGGGGCAAAGCTGGCAAAGGCTTTTGCGGACAAACCGGTTAAGATTGTCTGGCCGATGAAGGATGTGGCCTTTGCAATCGAAACGTTGGAGGGCATGTGGCTGCGTGATTTTCCGCACGCCGATGTTACGCGCGTCGAGGATGCGGGTCATTATGTTCAGGAAGATGCGCATGAAATTGTGATTCCGCTGCTGCTCGCTTTTATCCAACAGATATCCGGGCCTGTTGCATCATGAACCTGCGCCTGATCAGCTTGGTTTTCGCGCCTTTTGCATTTGGCACGAGCGCGTTTGTATATGTCGGTCTGATAACACCTATGTCCATCGACTTGGGCGTTGGAGTCCCGACTGTTGGTCAGCTTCAGACGGTATTTGCCGTGGCATGCGGAATTGGCGGTCCGATCCTTGCCCGGCTGACCACCGGGTTTGACCGCAAGCGTTTATTGCTCATTATCATGGCCATATTGACGGTCATGAATATGGCATCTGCCATTGCTCCCACATTTGGTTTGATTGCTGGGATCAGGTTTGCTGGCGGTCTTTTTGCTGCTCTCACCCTTCCCCTAGCGACTACACTCGCCGTGAATATGGTGTCGGAGATCAATCGTCCCCAGGCGATCGCGACGGTGCTGGCCGGATATACGCTGGCTTTTCTTGTCGGCATGCCTCTGGGCAGTGTGCTTGGCGATGCATATGGCTGGCGCGCCGCCTTCTGGTTGGCATCAGGGCTGTCCGTGTTGGCGCTTCTGATTATAGCCGTCGCAGCGCCGAAGCATGTGCATGTGCCGCAAATGGGAGACGAGAATTTCGGATCGGCCCTGCGCGGTGATAACCCGATCTTCATGGGGATCACCCTGCTGTCCTTCGCTGCCACCTTTGCGACGGTGAGTTTTCTCGGGCCGGTGATCACCAAAGCTACCGGTCTGGAAGGTGCCGCTATTGGTGCAGTCCAGGTTGCGACTGGTGTGGGCAGTCTTTTTGGCTTGCCGCTCGGTGCATGGCTCGCGCGTTTGCCAGTCAAGCGGGCACTTGCCATGTTGCTATGCACAACTGCCGTGACCCAGTTGCTCTTCACCATCCTGATGGTCAGTGATTTGGGGACATTTGCCTTGCCGATTTTACTTGTCGCTATGACCGGGGGAGCAGGTGCACTATTTGCGACGTCGCCGATTATCCAGACCAATATTGCAAAGTCAGCCGGTTCGGCGGTGACCATTGCATTCGCCCTCAATGGTTCCATGCTCTATTTTGGTCAGGGCATTGGTGCATCGCTTGGCGGAGGGGTCACAGCGGTTAGCAGTCTGGCATGGACAGGGCTCGCGGGCACCGGGGCGGCTGCATTGGGGTTGTTGCTAATTTCCCGGTTGGGACGAGAATTGGGTCGTCCGGCACGAACATCTCCAAAATAGCCTTGAGTTATCCAGCGCTGAACCTGCAATCCGGCTGCAAACGGCTTCCTTTGAGATACTTGCTGGCGTCCAATTATTCAGTTGCCCCCAGTTTAATGTAGTGTCGGCAAACTTTGATGTCGTCTTCTACACCCATCGCCGACATTGGATCGAGCCAATTGGGCTCGACCGCATCATCGATAAAGCGCACGCTTTATTTTCATCTTTGTTTTTAACAAGATGGCGATCATTTATCTCAACAAGCGCGATGTCTATTTGGTCTGTTTGTAACCATCAGATGCTCCGCCGCCGAGAGCCTGAACGAGGGCTATAGACGCAAGCAGTTTGTCCGCCTGTGCGACAACAAGTGTATCGCGCGATTCTTGCAAGCGCCGGTCTACGTCGAGCACGTCCGACAGCGACGCTGCCCCTTGAGACTGGGCCAATTGTAACGACACAAGGGAATTGCTTAGCAGCGTTTCTGCTTCGGTTAAATCCCGAGCACGTCTTTCTGCACTCGCGCGGGCCGAGGCCGCTGCTTCAACATCCGCAATCGCGCTAAGCACGGTTCGCTGGTAAATCGCGCTTGCGCTCGCAACATCAGCACGCGCCACATCAAGATTTGCTCGCGAGCGACCTCCATCAAAAGCCGTATAGTTAATACCAGCAGATCCCTGCAGATTAAGCGCAGCGGAACCGAAAAGCGGATTGATGGCACCTGCTATCGTTCCGATCAGGCCAGCTAGATTGAAGCGCGGCAAACGATCGGCATGGGCTCCGGCGACACGGGCGTCTTGAGCTGCCAGGCTCGCCAGTGCGGCCAGAATATCTGGACGCCGGTTGAGTAGGTCGGCTGGTGCAAGGGCAAGGTCGATAACGCCAGCCGTCGGCAAAGCCTGGGCTTCGCCCAATTCTTCACGGGAAGTACCAACGGTCCTTCCCACAAGCACATCTATCCGGGCCATTTGATCTTCAATTGCAGCCAAAAGCGGCGGTACCGAAGAGCGTGCGATTCGAGCTTCGGCAATGAGGCGATCCCTTTCGATTGCGGGAGATACGCCGCGCTCTACCCGCATCGCTGATAAGCGCGCCTGCTCGGAAAGGGTAAAAGCTCGCCGCTCAGCAACGATATTCCGTTGTTGCAGCAAACGCAGTGTTATATAGCGCTGAGCGATTTCTGTCGTTACCGTGAGCTTTGCCGCTTCCAGTTTCCAGCTGGCCGAAGCGGTGTCGGCGACCGCTGCCTTCTCGCGATCGCCCAACCGACCGAAAAGATCAAGCTCCCAAGACGCGCCAATAGAAACAGAATAGCGATCAACATTGCGTTCAAACCCCGGCAAATTGCTCACCGACTGGAATTCCGGATCTTCCTTTGACAGGCGAACGGCGGCGGCATCGGCAGATGCTGCAATCGCAGGTAATTTCGCTCCGGCGGCGAATCTGATGCCAGCCCTCGCTCGATCAAGACGCGCTGCGGCCTCTGCAATATCAAATGATTGCTGCAAAGCCTGCTCAATCAAAGTATTGAGATATGGATCGTTGAAAGACTGCCACCAGCGCGACTCTGGTGCGGCCACTGGTCGTCTGCTTTCCAAATTTGTAAATTCGGATGCAATCGGCACCACGGGCAAGTCGGCCGGCGTGATGCTAGCCGCCGACGATGCAAGAATCAGTGATAGTGAATATGGGATCATGAAGGTTTAACACTCCTTGGTGACGAAATAGACAATTCGTTACCGGATTGCAATACTCTTGCCTTCTGGTTTGTACGAACTAAAGTGCGGATCATGTCTGAATTACAACACATGCCTGGCCAGCGGGGTCCCGCCGAGCACGTCATGCGTGAACGGATAGTCGCCTTGGCGCACACCATGTTTCGCAATGAGGGTTTTGCTGAGACGAGCGTTGCAAAGATAGCTGCAGAACTGGAAGTTGCGCCGACATATCTCTATAAATTTTTCCAATCAAAAGATGCCATAGGGTCCGCGGTTTGCGGACGAGCGCTTGAAGAAATCACCGATGCGATATGGGCAGTAGCACGTTCAAAGACGTTAGCATCCCAGAGAATTAGAGATCTTTTTCGAGTGACCCTCAAAGAGAGTATGGGTATGTTTTTCGCTGATCGAAAACTCCTCAACCTAGTTGCCAGAAGCATCACGCAAGATTGGCCCTCGATTGCCGCGCACAAGAAAAGAATCAAGGACGTTGTGGAGTATATCGTCCGGGACGGCATGGATTCTGGAGAATTTGACCCTGACCTTGAATTTGAAGAAGTCGTCGAAGCGGTATTCTGGGCGCTTCGTCCATATGCAGATCCTCGACTACTCGAGCAATCCATGGATATGGACCTAGAAAATCAGGCGCAATTGATCGCCCGATTTTGCTTACGCGCACTTACCGCCAGAAAAACTATCGAAGTTACAGATTGACTGAAACGTAACCTCCGATTAAGTCCGATAAGGTTCACAGCGAGGACCGATCGTGCACAAGATATTTTTTCTCCCCCTCTTTATGTCCTTTTTGGTTTCCTGTTCGGGAGGCGAAACGACAACAGAAACTGCTCCTTTGGTTCGGGCTTTCAATGTCACCGGCGCAAATGGTGATACAGCGGGAAATGTGCTGACAGGGACAGTTGCAGCGCGAGTCGAATCGGTTTTGTCATTTCGCGAGGGCGGTCGAATTATCGAACGCCGTGTCGAGAACGGTGAACGAGTTAAATCCGGCCAGTTGATTGCACGCATTGATGCTGCTGACCTTAGCGCCACGATGCAGGCATCTCAGTCTCAGGCAACAGCGGCTAGCCGATCGGTGGACGCCGCGCGCGCGACCGCCCAGCGAGCTGCCGCCGATGAGATTCGGCTACGCGGCCTCGCAGAAGCTGGTGCCATTGCCCAGCGGGACTATGATGCAGCTGTCGAGGGCAATCTCGCGGCACAGGCGCGGCTGAGAGCAGCGCAAGCGGATGCATCTGCGGCAAGATCGAACGCCCGCTTACAAGGCAACAGACGCGGCTATGCAAATCTCTATGCACCTGCTTCAGGAATAATTACTGATGTCCTGGCGGATCGTGGACAGGTGGTTGCTGCTGGGTCGCCCGTCGTTCGCTTTGCTCAATCCGGGCCGCGTGAGGTTATTGTCGATATTCCGGAACAAAATCGCGACAAACTTCCGGCCAATGCTACCGGTTCTCTTTATGGCGGCGGTGAATTTTCGGTTGCTCTGAGAGAATTATCGGCTGCTGCCGATCCGGCAACCAGAACATATCAAGCCCGGTACCGGATCATCGATGCTCAGCCGTCACTTGGGGCAACGGTCACGCTGCAATTTTCCGGAACTTCGAACGAAAAAGTCCATAATGTTCCGATTAGCGCCGTAGCTGAGCGAGACGACAGTCCGGGTGTTTGGATTATCAAAAAGGATGGCAAAGTTGTTTGGAGAAAAGTCAGCATAACGTTCCTTGATGGCGAAAATGCAGCAGTCAGCGGGCTGCGCAAGGGCGAACGTATCGTGTCCATGGGCGCACATCTTTTGCAATCGGGTCAGGCGGTCAGGGTTGCTGCTAAGCCGCGTCGCAAGACTACGGACAAAGTCGCCGCTCGCTAGTGGAAGACCGTTTCAACCTCTCTGCTATCGGTGTACGTGAACGAGCGATCACTCTATTCCTGATCATTGCGATTGTCTCCGCTGGCATATTTGCGTTTCTCAAGCTTGGCCGCGCTGAAGATCCCAGCTTTACGGTGAAAGCTATGGCGGTCTCTGTGGCCTGGCCGGGAGCAACCACCAAGGAGATGCAGGAACTGGTCGCGGATCCTCTTGAAAAGCGGATGCAGGAGCTGCGTTGGTTTGATCATGTTACGGCAACGATACGCCCCGGCTTTCTGACACTACAGCTCGAACTGCGTGACATCACTCCACCCGGACAGGTGCAGGAACAATGGTATCAGACGCGAAAGAAACTTTCTGATGAGGCCGCTAACTTACCGAATGGCGTTATCGGTCCTTTCTTCAATGATGAATTTTCCGATGTCTATTTTGCGTTATTTGCGATCACCGGCAAAGACGTAGTCAATCGCAATCTGGTCATCGAAGCCGAACGCATTCGCAGCCGAATGCTCGGACTTCCCGGTGTACAAAAGGCAGTTATCATCGGCGAAGAACCCCAAAATATCTTTGTCGATATCGCGCCAGAGCGGATTGCAACATTAGGTATATCCCTGCAGGCAGTAATAGATAGTCTGGCACAGCAGAATGACGTTGTCCCAGTCGGCAGCTTCCAGACATCAGGGCCCACTATAGTAGTTCGTGGATCGGGCGTTCCAGACGAGCTGGATGCACTTCGACGGGTACCGGTTTCTGCAAATGGCAGAACGATTACCATCGGCGATATTGCCGAGCTTCGTTATGGCTATGCTGATCCGCCATCCTATGCCGTTCGCCATGAAGGCAAGCCGGCTGTTCTGGTCGGAATTGTTATGGAGCCCCGCTTTAACGGACTGGATCTGGGTGAAACGCTCAAAAACGAGGCCGAGGAAATTAAAGCGAATCTGCCGCTCGGTCTGGAGCTGACACAGATTGCCGACCAGGCGAAAAATATCCAATCTGCTTATGGCGAGTTCATGGTGAAATTTGCCATTGCCCTCGCAGTTATCATGGCAATCAGTCTACTGACCTTAGGGTGGCGTGTCGGCGTGGTCGTGGCCTGCGCTGTGCCGCTAACGCTGGCCGTCGTATTTGTGATCATGCTCGTGACCGGCCGGGATTTTGACCGGATCACGCTCGGTGCTCTGATCCTGTCGCTGGGTTTGCTGGTTGATGACGCCATCATCGCCATTGAAATGATGGTCGTCAAAATGTCGGAAGGTATGGATCGCATAAAATCGGCCACCTTTGCCTGGCATGCAACTGCAGCACCGATGCTCAGTGGAACTCTGGTGACAATTGCCGGATTTCTCCCAGTCGGCTTTGCTCAGTCCTCCGCTGGTGAATATGCCGGCAATATTTTCTGGATCGTAGCGTTCGCTCTTCTAGCCAGCTGGGTGGTTGCAGTTTATTTCACGCCCTATCTCGGCGTCAAAATGCTGCCCGATATCCCCAAGGTCGAAGGCGGGCATGATGCAATTTATTCGACACCTCGTTACGAGCGTCTGCGCGAGTGGGTAACCGCCAGTGTTAGGCGAGCGCCGCTAATTAGCGCGGTAACAGTTGCTGCGATGTTGATCGCCGGGGTGCTGCTCGCGGTGGTTATCCCCAAACAATTTTTTCCAAGCTCTGACCGGACCGAGGTACTGGTCGAAGTATCGATGCCCAAGGGCACGAGCTTTAATGTCACCGAAACGAACGTCGAAGACATAACAAAATTTATTCAAAAGCAACCTGGAGTAGAGCGGGTCGAGAGTTTTACTGGTGCTGGCGCGCCACGGTTCTTCCTATCATTGAACCCTGAATCTCCGGATCCATCTTTCGGCAAGCTGGTTATCCAAACAGAAGATGTCGACGCGCGTGATGGCCTGAAGAGAATTATTGAAAAAGCCGTGATAAATGGTCGTTTTCCGGCGGCTCGCGTGCGTGTCACCCAGCTGCTATTCGGACCGCCGGTACCCTATCCCGTAGTGTTTCGCGTCAGCGGGCCGGATATCGATCTTACCAAGAAATATGCCGATGAGGTCCGTGCGATTGTCGCGGCCAGCCCGCAAACACATGATGTTCATCTCGATTGGGGAAACACAGCCCCCATCATGCGACTGAATTTCGACCAAGATCGTTTGCGGTTGCTGGGCCTCACACCCGCTGATGTCAGCCGGCAAGTTGCAGCCCTGGTCTCAGGTGTACCCGTTACCCAGATTAGGCGCGGAGACAAAACCAGCAATGTTGTAATCCGCGCGACCGAGAGCGCGAGACGGGATCCGTCGCAGCTCGCTGGCCTGACAATCCGCAATGCAAGCGGCAATCCAGTAACCGTTGGTCAAGTAGCAACGATCGAGATTGAATATGAAGAACCGCTGATCATCACGCGAGACCGCGAACCGACATTTTCCGTACGGGCCGATATTAATCCCGGCTTGCAGCCACCCGATGTGTCAGCAGCGATTCTCCCTGACCTGAACGAAATCAAGAAATCGCTTCCAGCTGGCTATAAAATCGAAACCGGTGGCGGCATAGAGCAGAGTGCCAAAGCTGGTGCCGCGCTCGCACCGATATTCCCGATCATGATTCTGGTTATGCTGGTTATCATCATACTCCAAGTGCGATCGTTCAAGCTTATGGCATTGACATTTATCACTGCACCGCTTGGGCTGATCGGAGCAGTCATTGCCCTTGTGGTGACTGGAGCGCCGTTTGGATTTAACGCAATTTTGGGCCTGATCGGTCTCGCTGGCATATTGATGCGCAACACGCTTATTCTTGTTGATCAGATTGGAATAGAAAAAGAGCGCGGACTGTCGGAAAGTGAAGCGGTCATTGAAGCAACGGTAAGACGCTCACGCCCGGTATTGCTGACTGCGCTCGCCGCCGTTCTTGCCTTTGGGCCATTGACTATTTCCAGCTTCTGGGGGCCGCTAGCCATGGTTCTAATTGGCGGCACCATTGTCGGAACGGTGCTGACCCTGTTCGTTGTCCCGGCCATCTACGCCGTCTTCTTTGGACTGGCTAGCGAGCCCTTGTTTAGGCGTCGTGATCGGGTGATGGAGCCGTAACCGTTAGCTCGCTCGATACTCAAGTGTATGACACCGATGTGTTTAAAGCTGATTTGTTGGCATCACTCTAATAAACGACTGCACTTAAAGGTGGGCTTGCTTGCTCAATGTCAGCTTTTCGCGCCCAGAACGGATATCACGATGAGCTTTCAGGAATGACTGGAATTGGGGCGATTGCCGACAGGCCGCTTTATTTTGCTGTTTTTTGATGGCATGTCGTAAACAGGGTGGATAGCAGTCATTCATTAAATCATATCTGTATGAAAGCTGTTGGGCCGTATGCTGACTGTCCGGTTCCAGTTGTCAAACGGCGGAAAGCTGCCATTCGGCTTCCGACCCATTTGCAGACTTTCGCTGTATTTTCTAAATGTTCGACTAGGCGAAGTCCGCCATCCAGACATAGTCGCCTTTTGCATTTGCGGCGATTGTTCGTGCAAATACGGCTTACCTCACCATCCTCACTATTGGGCGACCTCGCCCGGCGGTTTTCTGACTTCGCTCGGCGACGATCCGGTCCAACGGCGAAAGCTTCTGAAGAAGCTGTTGGGATCGCTGTAAGCCAGCAAGTAGGAGATTTCTTCGTTCGCGAGCGTGCTCTTGGTCAAGTATCGCAGTGCAAGGTCTTTGCGGGTCGTATCGAGGACCTTCTGGAACGTCGTCGCTTCGTCGTTAAGACGCCGCTGGAGCGTGCTGCGACTGACTCCCAGTTCTGCGCACACCGTGACCACGTCGGCGTGTCCCAAGGGGAGATGCGCAACGAGCGCGCTGACGACCTTCGAGGTCATGTCGCTTGTGCGGGCCTGGGCGGCGAGTTGGCGCTCCAGATCCTGTTCCATCGCCTGCCACAGCCCTTGAGCCTCGGACAGGAATGGCGCGGTTGCATCGGCACGCGAAAAGCTCAGCACCGCCTTTTCACCGTATTTTGGTATCACGCCGAGATGCCGGGCAAGTATACGGCGCACTCCTTCGGGAGCCTTGAGCGTGGCCGCTTCCGGGACCACGGTTCGCGCAGTCATCAGCCGCGCTTTTTCGACAACAAATGCAAGATAAAGCGCCGACATGGAGGCAGGCAGCTCCAGTTCAGGCGCGCTGCTCTCGTATTCTACAGTCAATGCCACTTCATCGCCGAAAACGTGCATTCGGGTTGGGCCGATCAGCCGCTTATACCGGGTGATCCGGCGGAGGCCCTGCTCAAGGTCTGGCGCACAATCCAGGGCCAGAAACACAGGAACGAGCGGACCGCGCGCAATGGCAATGCCCAGCTCAGTCGGCAAATCCTCGCGCCCGGCCAGACGGACCATCGCTTCCCACGCGGTCACATATTGCGCGGCCGTCACCCCAGCCGCGGCCTGCTTGGGATCGAGTTCGCCAAGACCGGCCTGCCGTAGCATCTCTGCGGGGTCGACCCCGAGCATAAGGCAGGCGTTCAGCCCTAGCGCGAGCGGATATGTTTCCTGCATAATCGTCCCTTCATCAACTCGCGAACCTGTCCGCTTTCAATCTCGTAAAGACATGACGAGCGCAAGTTCTACAAGTTGATTGAGGCAATCTGCAAGCGTTTGACCGCATCTGCATGTTTATTGCGCACCCGGCCAGGCGTAGTCTGATTTCAACGTAGCGATGCAGGAACAGGACTAATGAAATTTGCGACAACCAAGATTGGCGACATTACCATCCGCTACGCGGCCAGCCGAAGTGAAGGTAAGCCGCAACTTTTGCTGACCTCGCCGCAACCGATGAGCGTTCTGACCTACCGCAACTGGTGGGACCGGCTTACGCAGAGTTTTGACGTTGTGGCGGTGGACCTGCCCAACCATGGCGGCTCCGACCCCGCGCGACATGTGACGACCGTGAGCGAGCAAGCGGCGTTTCTGGGCCAGATCCTCGATCATTTCGAGCTATCACACCCGCATGCGGTTGCGCCCGATATGGGCACGCCGACCTTGATGCGGTTTATGGCGGATAACCCGGGCTGGATAAGGTCTGCGACGGTGGGCGATGCTGGCGTGGTTGGCAAGGTGGAGGGTTCGTTCTTGTTTCGCACGTTAGTCTATTCGCGCCTGGCGCAGTGGGCGACTCTCTCTGCCGGCGGCCCAATTGGCGGACGCATCTATTGCGCCGCCGCAAACAGCATCGGGTATCGTCTAAGCAAACCGTCGCGGGAGGCAAAAGCGGACTATCTTGCGGGTTCCACACGCTTTGCCAAATTGCGCGGGCAGGTTGGGTTTCTGGGCAGCTACCCTCAGGAAACGCCTGCGCTTGAGCGCGATGTCGCCACGATTGAGGCCCCGGTACAAGTCCTCCATGGTGAGTTCGATACGTTTGTGTCCGTCTCCAATTCGCAGCGGCTGGCCGATCTGCTGCCGAACAGCCGGTTTGCTCTCATCCCCGGTGCAGCGCATTATGCGTGGGAAGACAACCCGTCGGATTACCTCGAAAAGGTCTTGAATTTTATCGAAGAGGTTGAGGCAACCGCTAATTCTGCAAAGCAGGCTTGAAGGAAACAGAATGACCAGGATGTCGCGAACTTTTTACCTGCTCGCCGCCGCGCTTTCGCTGCTGGGCGCGGTCGGACACGAATTGCTTGGGGCTCCTGTGATGCTGGGACCGCTTGAGACCTCTGGCCTTCCCCCGAATGTTGTGTGGATGCACAACTTCATCTGGCATGTCGGGACAGTCGCTGTCCTGGCTATGATGGTCATGTTCATCCTCGCCGCGCGCCGCCCCGAGCATGTTGCGCACGCGATAATCGCATCCGCTATGAGCGCAGCCTTTGCGGTTCTCGGGATTGGCTTGGCCATGTTCGGAGATCCAGCACTCTGGACCACGCCAGCGCCTTACGCTTGGGTACCGATCGCCATTATTGGCGGGTTGGGTGTTTTGGTACGTTCGAAATCTGCTGGACCAGCAAAGGCTCGCTGAGCGGTCAAGAATTGCGCTCAGGGCCGGCTTCCGTTTGCCTAAATTCTGTTCGGCGTTTTCGCCTGCCCTACGTCAGCACCAATGGCACGAATTTGTAGCTGTAGTTCAGGCAGAATCTAGTTCTCGCCTCAGTGACGAATGAGCGAAGTGGAGGTAGCATCCAGCATTGTTCTGTGATCTTCCAGACGGCGCCAAAAGCTCCGCGACGCCAATGATAGGCTATGGCAACTATCCACCCCAGTTTCGGTCATTCGCCAACGGTTGATTGGTAGAGATCGTCTAAAAGCCGTCAGTCGGCTTTTGGCGCAACGATCAGCCAAACCCAAACGCCGTCATCGCGATACATCAACGTTCTTTCAAATAGTGGAACAGGGGACTGCAAAGGACGCTCTGTCCATCTCAGGCGCGTCCCACTTTTAGTGGGATTCCCTTACACATGTCTTACACACTTACACAAAACCTTACACAAATTTGGCTTGACCGAAAAAATATATCTTGTTATCAGAATGTTACGGTTGTCTCGTCCCACTCAAAATGCAGTTCCGCAAGGAGTGCCCGTTCGAGTCGGGCCAGGGGCACCATTCCAGATATTTGTCGGAAAACCGCCACTCTTGTGGAGGCACAGCGGTCAAAGATGGGCACCAATTTAGGATCAGTTGACCTCAGAGTGTTGTTTTCACTTCTTGGCTGTTATCGGACCGTCTACTCCAAGACAATTATCGATGACAAGCGGACATTGAGCCGTTGCACATCGCGATGACGGCTAACGCCCCAGTTCCAGACCTTTCTCAGCCAATCAAACATTACTAATTGCTGCCATTCGATGAAAGGCTCAGGGACCGATTAGCGATCAACAACATCGTCTTTCATCGGAGCCAACTTTGCTAGAAAGCGGTTTTGCAGCGTGAAGGCAATATTTTCCTGATCCATCACGTTCTGCAGAATTTCGACCAGCGCATTGAGGTCGGCCATTTGCGTTCCGAGATTCTTGTGGGCGCTGCGCATGTCGCGTCCGGTGTAGTTGCAACCTGCATTTAAAATGTAACAGAATTGTTCGAACAGAGTCCGGCGAAGGCGCACGATATCCTGACCTTTGAATATTTCCTCGATTCGCGGATCACTGGTGATTCCGACAACCAGATTGTCGGTTATTCGCTTTATACCGTCTTTGCCGCCGAAAGCCTTTGCCATCTTGTCGCCCTTGAATGGCCTTGCGCCAGCGTTGGCATTGTCCTGTTGATACGGATCAACAGGCAATTCACCCGTGACCGGATCGCCAACAGGACCCGCGTTTGCGGGAACATCTTGAACGGAAAGAGCAAGGGCAAGCGATAGAAGCATAGTTTGACCTTCGTTAAAAAGAAGCGCGCAGTGAAATAAGCCCGCCGCGCTGTTCTGCCGATGTCGCGATCGAACCGAGATCGACATAGGCAGCTGCTAAGGTCAGGTTCCGATTGATCGCATAGGCCGCGAAAAAATCATACCAATCATCTTCGCGCGCTATCGATAAATTGTCCGGTTTGGTGCGATACTCCCCACCGATCACCAATTTGCGGGACAGTTGATAGCCTAGGCTGCCCTCAAACTGCACACCATAATCATTGTTTTTGTCTCCGCCAAAGCCGAGCAACCCGCCTTGGTTAGCCTTGGTGTAACGGGCTGTGGCGCCGATCAAAATGCTGTGCGACAGGAATAATTTCGTGGCGCTCACATAGAAATCCGTGCCTTCGGATTCTGCCGCACCGACCGCGTCGGTTACCTGGCTGTCGAGATTGCGCTTATGCTGGATGCCCACGGCGATTTGCGGCATCAGCGGGTCGCCGTAAACAGCATCCCCGGCAACGCGCAATTTTGCCCCATAAATATCCTGGTTCAGTTTATAACCG
Source organism: Parasphingorhabdus flavimaris (assembly GCF_013371215.1). Classification (GTDB taxonomy): domain Bacteria; phylum Pseudomonadota; class Alphaproteobacteria; order Sphingomonadales; family Sphingomonadaceae; genus Parasphingorhabdus; species Parasphingorhabdus flavimaris. The sequence continues at coordinate 859,802 of NZ_JABWMH010000002.1, read as the reverse complement.
TAGCCGAGGCCCAGTGCTTGCCCGATAGCCTTTGTATTCAACGCCTGTCGTGCATAGCTTAGTTCAACGCGATTAAAAAACCCGACTGCCAACCCTTCGGTGTCCAGACGGTAATCCTTGAATTCGGCGACCGTTGCATGAACCGACCCGCCGATGCCGTCGCGGGTCTCATTGCCTGCAATCAGGCTCCAGCTTGCTAGTCCGCCGCCGGTCGACCCTTCCACCGATGCAATGCCGTTGGTTAGGAGAAGCTTGCCGCCTTGCCGCAATTCTTCTGCGGCAGCCGATGGGGCGATGCTGGTGATCATGGCTGCCATTGTGACGGACAGAAGGTGAAATGTTCTTTTCATTATGATCTCGCGTTAATCAAACAGGTTTAAAAGTGAGTTAAGCTCGTTCGGAGCGGATAATGAAACGATGAAAAATATCTTCCTTTGCGAGCGATTCCTAAGGAATATTATAAATTTGGTAAGAAGACGCCGGTAAGCGTTCGAAAATGAAAATAGCCAGTGCACCGATTCTAGCCATCGCAATGTCCTTTGCCGTCCTCGCCGGCGGGCTGACGGTTTCCAGTCAAGCGGCCAGCAGCGGCACATTGGCGATCGCGATCAAGGATGATCAGGGGATGCCGGTGCGGGATGCGGTGGTTATGGTCTATCCGGCCACCGGCATCGCAGGCGGTAGTTACAAATTCGACGGCAATGGAGTGATGCAGCAGCGCAATATCCAGTTTGACCCTGGCACGCTGATCGTCGCCAAGGGCACGAATGTAAGTTTCCCGAACCGTGATCGCGTCCGCCATAATGTCTATAGCTTTTCCGAGGCCGGCAAATTTGAAATGAAATTATACGGCAAAGACGAATCGCGTTCGCAGAGATTCTCGATAGTCGGCACGGTCGCGCTGGGATGCAATATACACGACGAAATGAAGGGATATATCAAGGTCGTCGATACGCCCTATGCTGCCAAGACCAATCATAATGGCCTGCTGCAAATTGGCGGCCTGCCTGGCGGCTTCGCGCGGGTGAAAGTCTGGCATCCGAATAACCGGGTGCGCGGCGGAGAAACAGAATTCTCCTTACCCATCAGCGGCAGTGGTTTGACCAAAAAAACCGCGACGCTGAAACTGAGGAAATAGATCTGTGCAGAAAATCCGCCGTTTTTTGCGTTTTGACTCGCTATCGGTCCGCATCGCTGCGTTATATTCGGCGCTTTTTGCGCTAACATTTGGCGCCCTTGTGGCGGTCGCTATGGGCGGGATAGAGCGCTATGCCTCGGGCCAGATTTCCGATGAGATGACAGCTAATTCCAATGCTTTTAAGAAAATACTGGAGCTGGAATCAAAGCGAATGGCGACGGCGACGGATATTCTGGCTGCCGATTTCGGTTTCCGCGAGGCTGTTGCGTTGGGCGATGAACCGACATTGGCGAGTGCCTTGGTCAGCTTGCGCAATCGGCTGGACGTCCCCAATGCATTTATCATGACGCTGGATGGCGGGACCATCGGCCTAGAACAAAAAATACAGGACGCAGAGTCGGATAGTATCTGGAACGCTCTTGACGAAGGCGCGCGAAACGGATTGGTAAAAATCGGCGGCGAATATCATGGGATCGTTGCTGCCCCGATCGAAGCCCCGGACTTGTTTGGCTGGCTTGTCGTCGGCAAGCCGCTCAACAAGGCGGAAATGCAGGGATTGTCGGAACTCGCACCGATCAGCCTGACTGCAAAAGTCATCGATGAACCTATTCTACCAAGCCCGTTAGTTGCCAAGACCGGAGAGCAGATAGAGCTGCTCGAAAACGGCGAACGGATATTATATCGCGTTTCTACCTTGCCTTCACTGGGCACCAACCAAAAGCCCACTCTCCTTCTGCGGCACTCGCTGAGCGAGGCGTTGCTTGCCTATCGTCCTATTAGCTGGATACTTAGTATACTGGCGCTGGTTGGACTCGGAATCATCATATCTGCGGGCTGGGCTCTGGCCAAAGGAATTACCCGTCCTATAGCTCGACTGGAACAGGCTGCTCGCCAGATTAGCGCTGGCGAAAGAACTAAAGTCCGCGTCAATTCCAAAGACGAAATCGGTCGGTTGGCAGAGAGTTTCAACGATATGGTCGACGCTATTGTCGAGCGTGAGGGCGAGATTTCCCATATCGCCCTTCACGACGCTTTAACCGGCCTCCCAAATCGCAAATATTATCGGGATCAGCTGGATATCGCGCTCAAGCGGGCTGGGGAAGACGAGCTGGTTGCGGTTTTCTATCTTGATCTTGATAATTTCAAATCGGTCAACGATACGCTTGGTCACCCGGTTGGCGACGGTTTGTTGAAGCAAGTCTCTTCGCGCATGGAAGGTCTGCTGGATGGCCATCTTATTGCCCGCCTCGGTGGTGATGAGTTCGCGGTGCTGGTCGATGGCGTCGACAGTGTGGATGCAATTACGAAAATCGCCGAAAGTCTCGAAAAATCCTTTGCCGACAGATTCGAGTTTGATGGGCATATCATGCCGACAACGACAAGCATCGGGATAGCCGTTGCACCTCATGATGGCACTGAATCTGACATTTTGATGAAAAACGCTGATCTCGCGCTTTATCGAGCAAAGCATGAAGGCAAAGGCCAATATCACTATTTCGAACAACAAATGGATGAGCTTGCTCGGAAGCGCCGGGAAACCGAAATCGATCTTAAGCTGGCGATCGAGCACGGCCAGTTCGAGTTATACTATCAGCCGTTGTTCAATACCGAAGAACAGAAAATAAACGGCTTCGAGGCGTTGATCCGTTGGAATCATCCCACCCGCGGCCTTGTGTCTCCGCTCGACTTCATCCCGCTTGCCGAAGAAACCGGCCTGATCGTCCAGATTGGCGAGTGGGTGATTAAAGAAGCCTGCCATCAGGCAGCAACTTGGCCCGAACAAATCCGGGTGGCGATAAATATATCACCAGTCCAGTTTCGGACGAAAGGCCTCCAATCGGTTCTAATACAGGCGCTGACCCAGTCTGGGTTGTCACCACAGCGGCTTGAGCTCGAGATTACCGAATCGCTGTTGATTGATAATGTCGCGGAAACCCTGCAGGCGTTACACAGCTTGCGGGAAATGGGGGTCCGAGTTGCTCTCGACGATTTCGGCACCGGCTATTCGTCCCTCAGTTATTTGCGCAGCTTTCCGTTCGACAAGATCAAAATCGACCGCAGTTTCGTGGACGATATCATGTCTGATAAAGGCAGTGCGGCTATCATTCAGGCAATTACCGGCCTTGCCGCTGCTTTGGGGATGGAAACCATAGCGGAAGGCGTGGAACTGGAAGAGCAAGTCGAGATGCTTCTTAAAAACGGCTGCAACAACATCCAGGGCTTCTTGTTGAGTCGTCCGGTGCCAATGGCTGAAGTCGACGCGTTGATCACGGCCCTGTCGGGAAAGTGCCGCAACCGCAAGGTTGCATAACCGCTGCTATGCATCATTTCGTCCGAGTGAAATGAAAATCGGTATCTGTCCGGCTTGATCATATCTCTATCGATCCGGGTAGCTGGCGCGAATGGAACTAGATGGCGACTGTTGGCTTAAGTCATTTAAAAGCAGACAGTCTGCAAACCACCCAGTTGTTGCCATACGGGTCCGGGTAAATTGATTGCGCTGAATTGCGGCTTTCAGGAACGAGCGCAGGCCTTCAGAACGCTGACCTCTGGAAGCAACGCTGTCGTTCTAAGGGAAATTGACTGAAATTCTCCAATGATTCGAGTGCCCATCTTTGAAGTCTATGGGGCACCATTACATAAGTTATTGTAATATTAAGCGAAAAGATATTCGCTAAATCAACGCTACGTTTTGAACTGGACGCGCCGGTTCAGGCGTAAGTTCAGAATCCATACTGACAGCTGCTGTCAAACCAGCGCCATCGCTGTGCTATCGTGCTGGAATTGCCAGACCATGCAGAGCGTGTCAGCCGGAAATGCTAATCATCCCGCAGCCTGACCGAGCGTCCGTCCTCGATCTTCTCGCTGGGATGCAGAATGACTTCATCCCCGGCCTCAAGGCCTTTCGTTATTTGCGCACGCTCATCGTTCATCCGCCCGACCGCAACCGGAACCAGATGCGCTTCACCGCCGCGCATGACAAAGACCGACCATTGGCCCTTGTCTCGAAAAAGCCCGCTGATCGGTACTTGCAGCACTTTATCGCCCGACCATTCCACAACCCGTACAATCACGCGATAGCCGTGGCCCAGCCGTTCGCGGGCAATCCGTCGATCGACAAAGTCGATGATCACATTCACCCTTTGCTCCTCGACACCCAGCGCCGAGATTTTGGTGAAGCCGAAAGGCTCGATCAGTTTGACTTTGCCTTTCAGCGGTTTGTCACCGCCCCAATTGTCGATCAGCACCGCGCTACCCGGTTTGATTTTTACCGCATCGCTGGAAAGCAGGTCGCTCACAATCTCGATGTCGGAAGGATCGCCAAGCTCCATGATCGGAGTGCCAACAGCGACCGTTGCCTGGCTTTCCTGAACCACCCGCAGCACCGAACCGCTTTCCGGAGAGCGGACGGCCAGGGCGCTGCCGCTTGTTTTGGAGGAGGAAGGCGCAATCAGTCGCGCTCTCGCTGCGCGCAATTCAAACCGGGCGGCATTCATTGCACCTCGGGCTTCTGTTAGTCGCGCAGCACTGCTGTCGCGCGCAGCACGGGCCGCATCATGCGCGGTGCGGGTCGCAAAACCGCGCTCGTAAAGGGCATCGACCCTGCTGAAATTGGCTTCTGCGAGCTTGCGGTCGGCTTCGGCCTGACCGATTCTTGCCGCCGAGGACTGCACACTGGCCTCCAGCGCCTTGATCTGCGCGCGCACTTCGGCCTCATTGCGGCTGTTCAGGAAATCGGGCTGGGCCGGCATGATCCGGGCTACAACGGTCTGTCCGGCAACCACCGGATCACCGGCCTCCAGATCGACCCGCTGCAACTCCCCGCTAATCGGCGCGGCGACGACATAGATATCACGGACGCGGGTTTCGCCCTCGTCGTCGATGGTAACAAGCAACGGGGCTTCGACAGCCTCTGCGACATCGACATCCAGTGGCGGCGTGCGCAGCGCAAAAAAGACAGCAATGATGATCACCGCTGCAATCAGGCCGATCAGGACTCTGGGGCCGGGCCGGGACAGATGTTTCTTGGCCATCAAATCACTCCCTTGTTTTCAATACGCTGACGAGGTCGAGCCGGTCGAGCCGGCTGCGGACAAACAGGGCCGATACCGCTGCTGTCAACAGCACCACCAATATCGCCATTGCTACCGTTTCCGCGGTCAGGGCAAAAGGCAGGATGAAAAGATCCCCGCTCATCGACGCCGTCAGATATTTGGACAGATAATAGCCAAAGATCGCGCCCAGCGGCAGGCCGGTGATGACAATCAGGGCAAGTTCGCCCAGCAGAATATAGGAAACTTCCGGTCGCCGGTAGCCGAGCACCCGCAATGAAACCAGATCGCGTGCGCGCTCGGCCAGACTGATCCGCGCATTGTTATAGACCACGCCAAACACGATCAGAGCGGCAAAGCCGGTATTGAACAAAGTCACGATCCCCATGGTTTCACCCACGGTTTCCTCTATGCCATTAAGCGCCGCCGCCCGCTGGGAAAATCCGGCAATGATCGGCATGTCCTTGAGCCGCCGGTAAAGCGCGTCCGCCTTGTCCGGGTCAACGCTGAGATAGGCACCGGATGACAGCGGCGCTTCGCGCATGATCGGGCCGAGCCGTTCAAAATCGACATAGGCCGGATTGCCGACCGGGCTTTTCAATATGCCCGCAACCGGCATCGTCAGCTGCGGCCGGCGGCCATCGGTTATCTCGACATTGATTTCGTCACCGGGTCTAACGTCCAGCTGCTTTGACAATATGCTGGAGATCACCAATCCGCGCGGCGGCGGCTGGGTGAGCCCGCCGTCTATATCAACCAGCCGGTTGAGATCACCATCGGGCTTCATCCCGGTCAGGCTTTCGGTTCTCGACAGATGGCCTGCACTTAGCGTGGCGCCAACATAGCGCACCGGCTCGACGCGCATGACGCCGGGCAGCCGCTCCAGTTCGCGTAACACTCTTTCGTCGCGCGGTTCGGCAAAGGTCACATTGACGTCGGCGCGATCGGCCTGGTTGAACAACAGGTCGGTCATCAGCCCGACATTGTCCATCGATCCGGCCGATGTCACATAGAGACCCAGCGCCGCCGCGACACCGAAAGACCCCAGCATGGACCGGAGCGGACGCCGCACCAGACCGCGCAAGATAATCCTGGTCGGCTCGTCCAGTTTTCTGATTTTACCGATCAGCTTGGCAAATCCGCCGGAATAGTTGGGCGGCACCGGCGGGCGCATGGCCTCGGCAGCGGTCAGCTTGCCAATTTTCCGAACCGTTTGCGCCGCCCCCAACAAGACGACGGCCATGGCAACCAGACAGGAAATAAGGAAAATATCGAAACCGGCGCGATAGGTCAGGAACGGAAACACGAAAAATTCCTGATACATGCCAGCGAGCCCCCGGCCCATCCAGTTGCCGAGCATCATCCCCATGATCAGTCCGGGCAGCGATAGTATCACGGCCAGTTTTGCATAATGGGCCATGATCGTTCTATTGCGATAGCCAAAGGCGTTGAGCAGCCCGATAATCTCGCGCTCCGATTCAACCAGCCGCGACAGCACCATGTTGATCAGGAAGGCCGCCACGCCGAGGAATATCGGTGGCAGAATTGCCGTCATGCTGCTCAGCTGCGCCAGTTCATTCTCCAGGAAACGGTCTGAAATCTGGTCACTGCGGAGCGTGGCGCCACGCCCGCCATATCGTTCCAGCATCGTGTCGATCCGGTCGATTACATCTTGCCCGTTGGCGCCGCGTTCAAGCCGGATCAGCGCTTCGTTAAAGGCATTGGTGGAATTGAGCGCGGCCGCGAGATGTTTCTCGCCCATCCACAAAACGCCAAAGCGGCGATTGTCCGGAAATATCTGTCCCGGCCCGATCGCGTAGATATATTCAGGCGAGAGCACCGTTCCGACCACCCGCAAATTCTGTTTCTTGCCGTAAAGCAGCGCCTCGATCCTGTCGCCGAGGCCAATGCGCGCCGCATCGGCAAATTTCTCGCTCGCCAGCACTTCGGTCGGCTGGTTCGGGTCGGGCATTCTGCCGCTGCGCAACACCAGTGCATTGACGCGCGGCATACCGCCTGGCGGCAGCGTATGAATGCGTGTCGTGATCGGTTCGGATATGCCGGGGATATCCAGCGTCGCCCCCGACGTTATCCGGCCCTCGACGATGCTCACGCCATTGATCGAGCGGATTTCGTCGATCTGGCGTTCGGGAAACCGCTTTGCGGAAGCAAAAATGTCGGCGAACCGGTAGCGGTCATAATAGGCATCGCGCGTCGCTTCCAGCGAACGTATCATTCCGAATGACATGACCACCATGCCGATGCCCGCCGCGATCACGAGGGCAATGGCAAAGGCCTGCGACCGCAATCGCCAGATATCTCGCAATAATTTGCGATCCAACGCACCCAGCCAGGCGGGCAGGCTCACCATTTCAGTTCCGACGGCGCGATGCGTTGAGGGTTGTTGCGGTCTTCGACCAGCGCGCCGTCGGCAAAACGCAGCAGGCGATCTGCCATTTCCGCAATCACGACATTATGGGTGATCAGAAGGGTTGTTGTGCCCAGCTCGCGATTGATCTGGTCGAGGGCGTCGAGCACGATAACGCCAGTCTGGCTATCCAGCGCGCCCGTGGGTTCATCGCAGAACATGACCTTGGGGCGTTTGGCAACGGCTCGGGCGATCGCTACCCGCTGCTGTTCACCGCCCGACAGCTGCGAGGGAAAATGATCAAGCCGTTTTTCCAGTCCGACCAGCGCCAGCGCTTCTTCGGGTGTCATGGGGTCGTCCGCTATCTCGGTGATCAGCGCGACATTCTCGCGCGCGGTAAGCGATGCGACGAGATTATAGAATTGGAACACAAAGCTCACCGAGTTGCGGCGATATTCGGTCAGTTCGGACGGACCCAGAGCGGTCAGCTCCCGGCCTTCGAAAAATACCTGACCATCTGTGGCGTCATCCAGACCACCGACGATGTTGAGGAAGGTCGATTTTCCGGAACCGCTGGCGCCGAGCAACACCACCATCGAGGATCGGGGCAAATCGAGATCAATCCCGCGCAGAGCATGGACCGCGGTTGGCCCCTCTCCATAAACCTTGGTCAGGCCGCGAATGGAATAAAGGCTATCTTCCTGCCCGGAGAATGAGGTTTCCGGTTCCGCCATCAATCTCGGCGTATTGATGACATGTTTGTCACTGGCACGACTTTGTCCTTCCCGTTCGAACAACAGGGCATGCGATCGACCCTGCCAGATCGGTTCAAACTAGGCGGATGCCGGAATGGTCGCGATAGGTATTGTTACGGAAATATCTGTGCTCGTTCTCGAGCCAGCCATTTCCGAATATACTCCACGAGTGGCCGCTCCTTGGCAGCTGCCAGCGCCGATTGCGCGCTGAGAGGAGGAAAATGAGCGAGGTTCTGCTGCTGGCGAAAAGCAGCGAACGGACAATTGTGCGAATGTAGATAATTCGGCTATACTTTCAGCCCCTGAGATGTTGATGTCTTCCGGACATTATGTGGTCCGAACGCTATTTTTTGCCATGGTCTGCGGTTCTGCCCGGCCAACTCAAATAAAGACGCAAGAAAATTTACCCATTTTCGGCTAAAAACGACGTCAGCATTCTTGAGGCGATATCGCGCTGAATACAGAACCTGAAATTCACCGGATATGGTGACGTGATTCAATCCATTTGGAGGAAAGAAAACTTGCCAATTACAGCTCAGTCCCGGAGCCCGATCGTTGGATTTCAGGCAATCACATTGCCTGTCTTAATCGCTCTTGTCTACGGGGTGGTTGCGTGGGCAAGCGTGATGATAACGGTTGAATCCGGCCGGATTGCGGCCTTCTGGATCGCCAATGCTTTGCTGATCGGGTTTCTGATTCAGAAAAGCTGGAAAGAATGCGCGATTTTCGTGGCGGCAAGCGGGTTGGCGAATGTGGTCGCGAATCTTGCGGTTGGAGATGCTCCGGGCTTGGCGATCGTTCTGGCGTCAGCCAATCTCGCCGAAATCCTCTTGGTCTTATGGTCCATGTATCACTTTTGCGGCCCACGGCCGAATATGGGGGACCTGGGACATATAGCGATCCTGGTGGTTTCGGGACTCATGGCTCCGATGATTGCCGGGATAGTAGCGGCGCTGGCAATCAGCGGGTCGGATCAGGCGCTGGCGACCACCAACTGGATAAAGTGGATGTCCGCCCACGCATTGCCAATTCCGATTTTTGCCTCCGCTGTCTCGATCGCGCTGACCAATATAGGCAACGGCAAAACAGCAGAGGCGCGCAGAGTGATTGATTGGGCGATAATGGGGACTGCAACGATGTTTGTTGCAGCGCTGGTGTTTACCCAGCCGAAATTTCCGTTGTTATTTCTCGCTTGCCCCGTCGTCGTCTTCGCAGCGTTCCGCACCGGCTTGCTGGGAACAGCAATTTCTGTGACGGTTTTTGCCATCTTTGCTGTGCTTGCGACGCATTATGGTACCGGGCCAATTGCCTTGGTCGAGGGGAATTTGCATGAGCAGGCGTTTACACTGCAATTATTCCTGGGGGCGTGCTTCGCTGTCGGTCTGCCAGTCGCAGCGGTGCTGGCGAACAGGTCGGCAGTACGGAGTGAATTGTACGAGAACAGGGACTTCATGTCATCCATTCTGGACGGTGTCGGCGAGGTGATCTTCAAAACCGACGCAGAGGGCAGGTGGGTCTTTCTGAATTCGTCTTGGCTGGATTTGACCGGCTATTCCGTGGAAGAAAGCCTCGGTTGGCGTTCTACACGATTGCTCCACCCGGATGATATTCGCGATGCAACCGAATCCTATCCGAAAATCGTGACTGGCGAAGTTGAGGAGCTGAAACTGCAACAGCGGTTCATCCGTGCGGACGGTAGTTTTCGCGATATTGCCGTTTTGGTCCAGAGATTAATCGACAAAGACGGAAAATTCGCTGGCACGGTCGGCAACCTGCGGGACATCACCGACGAGCTGGCGAGCAAACACGCACTGGCAAAGAGCGAAGCCAGATTCCGAACTTTGGCTGAAGCCGCACCGGTCGGGATATTCCAAGCGGATAGTGAAGGGCGTCTCACCTATGTAAACGCGGCATGGGCAAGCCGATTCGGTGTCGAACCGGAAGAGCTGTTGGGTGACGGCTGGAAATCTGTTCTCAGAACCGGGCAGGAATATGAGGAAGATCCTGCATTTACAGGTTTCAACAAGCCGGGCGACGTCAGGCGCAGGGTCGCTTTGTTCGTCGACGCTGACGGGAATGATCTGTGGGGCGAGACCGTCAACGCGGCAGAGTTTGATCGCGACGGCAAAATCAGCGGGTTCGTCGGGGTCTTCAATGATGTGACGGAACAACGGGAGAGCCTGTTAAGATTGCAGGAAAGCGAGCGCCGTTTTCAATCTCTCACGGATCTGGCTCCGGCGGGAATTTTCCGAACGAGTGTCAGTGGGATGTGTACCTATGTAAACACCGCCTGGAAGCAGATTACAGGGCTGGACGATGGTGCTTGGGAAGGATTTGGATGGTCTGCCGCCATCCATCCGGACGATCTCGAACGTGTCCGGGACTTGTGGAATAATGGTGTAGAAAAAGAAGCCAATTTAAATTTCGAGTTCCGCTGGTTGCGCGAGGACGGCACGGTCGTCTGGACCGAACTATTTTCTGCTCCGGAAAGGGACGAGGCCGGCCGCGTGAACGGCTTCATTGGCGTGATCATGGACATTTCCGAGCGCAAGAATGTTCTGACGGCCCTGGCCCAGCGCGAAGAACAGCTCTCTATTCTTGCCGAAAATGCCACCGATCCAGTGCTGAAATTGACGCTCGAGGGCATCTGCACTTATGCGTCGCCATCGGCAGAACATATGTTCGAAATTCCACCAAGCGGCATGGAAGGCTTGTCCATGCTCGAGCGGTTTCATCCCGATGACGAAGAATCGGTCTTGGCCGCGTTTAAGGCGCTAGCCTCGGGCGAACAGGACAACGCGGTCCTGTCCTATCGCACAGAAGCTGTTCTGGAACCGGGAAAATATATCTGGATGGAGGCGAACTGCGGCCTGTTACGGGATCCGGCAACCGGCAAGCCGAAAGAAATCATCGCCGCATTGCGCGATGTCAATGCGACGAAGAATCTGGAAGAGGAGTTGCGGCAGGCCAAAAACGAGGCAGAGAAAGCCGCTGCGGCAAAATCCGCTTTCCTCGCAAATATGAGCCATGAAATTCGTACACCGATGAATGGCGTAATCGGCTTTACCGAAATTGCTCTGGCGGGCGATCTGGATGATCAACAGCGGCAGAATATCGAAATGATAGCCGAGTCCGGCCGGGCGATGATGCGATTGCTGAACGATATTCTCGACATGGCCAAAATCGAAGCAGGCCAAATGACCATTGCGAACGAAGCTCTGGATTTGCGCCATACGCTTACCAACTGCATCCGGCTGATGGACCCCGTCGCCCGTGCCAAGAATATCGAGTTGACCCTTTATATTGATCCGTCGCTGCCCGCATTGATCGAAAGCGACGCGATGCGGATCCGCCAGATTATCTTGAACCTCATTGGCAACGCCCTGAAATTCACTGACCGGGGCAGCGTGGAAGTAAGGGTAGCGCTGGATGATGCCGATCATCCACAAGTGCGATTAAGTGTCAGCGATAGCGGAATAGGAATTCCGGCAGACCGGCTGGATTATATTTTCGAACAGTTCACGCAAGCGGACAGCAGCACGGCTCGTCGCTATGGCGGAACCGGCCTCGGTCTTGCTATCAGCTCACAACTGGCGGAGATGATGGGCGGTCGACTTTTCGCATCCAGTACCGAGGGCAAAGGTTCAACCTTCACCTTCGAATTGCCTTTGGTGACAGGCAAGGCTCCGACATCCCCCGTTCAGCAGATTGCGCTTGAGGCTGGTGAGGCGTCGTCGATAACACACCGAATTCTTGCGGCCGAGGATAATGACATCAATCAAGCCCTGATCCGAAAGATGGGTGAACAGCTGGGGCACAGGATTGACATCGCTCCCGATGGTATCGCGGCAGTGGCGATGGTTCAGGCCGCGGCTCTCTCAGGCAACCCTTATAGTCTCGTGCTGATGGATATGCAGATGCCGGGAATGGACGGAATCGAAGCAGCCCGGCAACTCAGATCGAAAGGCTTCGACGAAGCAACGCTTCCGATCATATCCCTGACCGCCAATGCCTATCAGGAAGACATCGACTCGGCTCTTTCGGCCGGGATGCAGCAGCATCTCGCAAAACCTGTACGACGGCGCGAACTGGCGGATGCGATTGCAAAATGGGGCAATGTTGCAGCGATTGCAGCAGCGCAGCATGATCGCTCAGCTTTGGTAGAAACCAAAGAGGATATGATCGATGCCGATCTGGCCAATAGATTTGAAGCCAGAAAGGTCGACGCTGTCGACGCGATCACCCTCGTGCTGCGTGAGGGGCAATTGGACAACGAGGCGGTGACGGGTATTGCTGATATGCTTCACAAAATTGCCGGAACGGCGGGCTATTTCGGTGAAGCAGAACTGGGCGACAAATGCGCAAATATCGAATTGGACCTGAGACAGGAAGACTGCCCGAACGCCAGAAGCCTGCTTGCCGACGCGCTGGACAGCCTCTCAGGATGAAACGAAGTCTGCGCGAATTCAGGCCGCTCCGAAGCCGACCCTTGGCACGGGAGACCAAGCGGTTTCCTTCTTGAAGTGACGCTTTATGCCAATGAACCGAAACACAAGATTTGCCTGACGGTAGCCGAAATTTTCGATAAATGCGGCAGCACCGATCCGTGCCAGGTCAGCTGCGCTCGGAGTGCGGCGAAGCTGTATTTCTTCCAGAATCAGGGTGCCTAGGCTAAGTCCGGTTCCGAACAAAACCGTCATGCAAAAATAGGCGACTGCTGCAATCGGGTCCAGCAGACCCAGCAAGATTGCCAGAGGAACCACCAGATAGCCGATCAGCTCTGCAGGCGGGCCAAGAATGTCCTCGATAACAACTTGCGGCATCGCAAAAAGCCCGATGCGTCCGTAACGCGGGTTGCCGACCATGCGCCAATGCTTGATCAGCGTTTCAAGTGCGCCCTGCTGCCATCTTGCCCGCTGGTTCTTGAGCCCGCCCCATTCAGCCGGGGCTTCTGTCCAGCAAACGATTTCCGGAACAAAGTCTATTCTATAGTCTTCCTTCTTCTCCCTCATATGGCGGTGCATGCGCACGACCAGTTCGAGATCTTCGCCAACCGTATCGTGGCGATATCCCCCCATTTCGACGAGTGTCGAGCGGCGGAAAACTCCGAAGGCTCCGGAGATCAGGAGCAAGGTGTTGAAATGCGCATTGGCCACGCGGGCGGTGAGGAAGGCACGAAGATATTCGACGACCTGAAACCGGGGAAGCCAGTTTTTGGACAGTCCGATCTTGCGCAGCGATCCGCCCCGTATCTCGCACCCGTTTGCTATCCGTATGGCACCACCGACCGCCACCATCTTGCCGTCGTCGAGCATGAACGGCTCTGCCGCGCGCAGCAATCCGTCGGGTTCGATAATCGAATCTGCATCAATCACGCAAACCAGCGGAGTGCGGGCGAAACCTATTCCAGCATTTGCGGCGTCGGCTTTCCGCCCGTTTTCCTTGTCGATCACCCAAAGATTGGGGTGGGTTTTCGATTTATAGGCGCCGAACAATTCCGTTGTTTGCAGTGCCGCGATCTGCTGCCGATTGGTTTTCACCATGTCGAAGTTGGTTATGAGAGTCGCCAGCGTTTTGTCTGACGAGCCATCGTTGACGACGATAACCTCATGTTCCGGATATTCGAGCGCGAGCAGCGCCTTGACGCTTTCGACGATGGACAGTTCTTCGTTGAAGGCCGGCGCGATGACGGAAATGGGTAGGGCGAGGTCGGCATATCGATGCCACAAATCGAGTGACGCCGAGGAAGGCTTGACGCGTGTTGCAAATACATAAGCGGCCAATAGCAGCTGGGTCAGGCTGACAGCATTGCGATACGCCACGATGATCATGCAACCAAATGCCAGATATAGGACAATTTGAGACAGGATATTCAGGCTTTCAGCGAGACTCATTTGCTCAACTCTTCCTTGTTGGTTTCGCCGTTGTTTGCAAGAAGGGCAATGGCTTCCTCCGCTCGCAATCGGACCCATAGGACGTCATCGGAAAGAAGCTTCTGCAAACGGGGAACTGCGGAACGCAATCTCAGTACTGCACAGCTATTTGCTGCCTGGAGCCGGACAATTTCGCTTTCATCCTCCAGCATATCCAGCACCCAGGGAACCGAGGGATGACCGAGTTGCGACGCCGCTCTCAAAGCGGCAGCGCGAACTTCGACATCTTTGGATTGCGCTGCTTTTTCCAGCGTCGGCAAAACCGACATGTCGCCCGACCAGCCCAGGGCATCGACAAGCATGGCGCGGCGTTTGTCCGGGATATCTTCTTCCAGCAGAACGTTGAAATGTCCGACATATCGGGAGGCAAGCGACCGCAACAGCGCAATGTCGAGACGAGAAGTATCTCGATCGAACATACCGAGCATTGTGATAGTTTCACGAGGCGGTGGCAGCACGCCTGCAGACGCCAGCGCAAAGGCGGCGTTAAGACGTACGTCCGGATTGCGATCAGACTTCATCATTCGACGCAAGCGAGCGACGCAGACGGCACTGCCAAATTGCTGCAGGATACGGATCGCATCTATCCGCTTTGACGCTCGAAGATTCCGTGACAAGCGCAGAGCTTCGTCGAGCAGCCCGTCCAGTTCCGCAAGCTCTTTGAGCCGGTCGCGTTCTCCGCCGCGCAAAAGCAGGAGCAGATGACTGACGACGTCCAGCCGAAGAGATTTTGTCCAGGTTCGGCTCGTCTCGGATTTCTGCCCGGCGATCCGCTGAATATAGCTTCGCGAAACGTCGGTGTGCAGCGCGCGGCGCTGCCGGCTTTTCCGTTCTCCCCACCAGCGATAGAGCACCAGCGTTGCAAATATGGCGAGCATTGCGCTGGCCACGAAAATGGACATCTGGATCGCTCCGTCATACATGTTCATGAGCCACCAAACCTCCAGGCAATGCCGACATTAACGGCGCGACGGTGATAACTGTTTTCTCTTCGATCATCTTCTCCGGTCAGCCGCAAAGTCCATCCTTGCCCAAGCGGAACAACCATGCCCCCGGCAAAGGACCGCAACTGGCGTGTTCCGTCGGCTTCGGCATCTGGATATTCGGCTGCCAAGACGAAGAAGCCGACTTTGCCTTCGGGGCGGTAATCGCCTCGCAATACACCACCAAAGCGGTAGTTTTCGCCGCCGCCGAACAAGTTGATCGTTCGTGCGGTCAAGAAAAAATCGGGGGCGGGTCTATATTCAAGCCCGGCTCCGACGGCGACCACCATATTCGTGGAATAGTCTGCCAGTTTGCCGTCGGCGACGATCGAAAGGGATCTCGATACGTTATATTTTCCAGCGGCCCTTACGCTCCACTTCTCCCGAAAATCTGCGTTCGGGGTGGCTGCTACTCCAATCGAGACGAACCCATTGTCCAGCCGATGCGCATATTCCGCTACCAACCGGACGTCGGACTGTTCGCGTTGCTCCATATCTATCGTGGTTGTCAGGCTTCCGCTATCTGACAAACGAAAGGACGCAGATACGACCTGTGTCGTCCACGTCTGGTCGTTCCGCAGGGGAAAAGAGACGTCTGCCACGCCCACGTTGACAGCTGCGCCGATGAGGCGCGCGGCCCGATCATCCTGGACGCGTTCGAGAGCGGTTCGAAATTCCGCCAGCCCGGGGTAGTCCGGATAATGTCGCGCGACATCATCTGCTTGTAGTCGCGATTGTTTCAAACGCCCTTGCCAAAGTAAAATATTGGCATTTGCCATTTTCACATCATTGTCATCTGGAAAAAGCGCCAATGCACGATCGATGGTTCGCTTTGCCGATGCCAGGTCGCCTTCCGCAGCATACACAGATGCCAATCTTTGCAAACGTTCGCTGTCGGGCGGACTATTTGCGACCTCTTTTTCCAATTGTTCGGACCGAGGCGGCTGTGATTGTGCGCTTATATTCTCGACGTCTGCAGCAACCTGCGTCTTCGCCTGGACCGGCTGAAGGCCGAACAGCATGGCTGTGATCGAAACCCCGACAAATTTTGCAAGGACTCTATCCGTCATTTTTGTATCTTAGCAGGAGCTTGTCGATGCGGGCTATCAGTTCCTGAGGGATGAAGGGCTTGGTCAGATAGTCATCCACACCCGCTTTCAACGCCTGGACAATATCCGCCTCGCCACTCCGGGACGTGAGCATGATGACCGGAATATCCCTGGTCTCCGGCTGAGACTTGAGCTTTGACAGGACTTCCGAGCCCGAAATGATCGGCATCATCATATCGAGGATAATGATATCAGGTCGCTGACTGGAGACGGCGTCAAGCGCCGCTTCGCCATCGGCCGCCACTTCGATGTGGTGACCGTGTCCGTCCAGTCGCAATCGAATCATATCGACGAGAATATCGTCGTCGTCTGCAATAAGGATGTATGCCATTTTCGGGTTCCGGTATGATTTTTCGCCTCTTTAACACAAGTCGGATTAAGAAAGGCTGACGATCTCAATATAGTTAATTCGGCCCGGTGGCGATCCCGTTTCACGTAAAATCCGGTCTTATCCCGGCAGGCACACACAGAAACCGGACGGTGCTGATGGCCGTCACGGTAGGAGCAGATCGGCAAAAATAGTCGAATGATTCGAGCATCCATGTTGGGTATCTATGGCGCGCCATTTCCGTGAAACGAGAAAATGTGACTTAGTTGCAACGCAATACGGGTTTTTGGGAACAAAGCGCAGTAACACGGCGTTTATAGATGTTATGCGCTGGACTATCTTCCTGCTTTCGACCAGTGCTCCGCGTTGAAATGGGCAGTCCGCTCCATTCAATTTCAGACCTACGACAAAATGATCGAGGCGCAGGAGACACAAATGAACATCTCAAAATTTTTGGCCGCCACTGCTCTTAGCGGTGTCATCGCAACTGCCCCTGCCTATGCGCAGGATGTCCAGCAGGAAGAAACCTTTGACGACAATGTAATCATCGTCACCGCTTCCAAGCGTGAAACCACGTTGCAGGAAACGCCAATTTCGGTATCGGTCACGACCGGCGAAACGCTCGAAAATGCCCAGATCCGTGACGTACTCGACTTGCAGTCGGTCACTCCTTCGCTGCGTGTCAGCCAACTCCAGACTTCTTCGGCATCGACTTTCATCATTCGCGGTTTCGGTAACGGCGACAATAATTTCGGCATCGAGCCATCCGTCGGCGTGTTCATCGACGGCGTGTTCCGTTCGCGTTCGGCTGCTGCTCTGTCCGATCTTCCCAATGTCCAGCGTATCGAAGTGCTCAACGGCCCACAATCGACGCTGTTCGGCAAGAACGCTTCTGCCGGCGTGATCTCGGTGGTAACACGTGAGCCGCAGTTCGAATTCGGCGGTGCGGTTGAAGCTGTTTACGGCAACTATAATAATGTCGTGGTCAAAGGCGACATCACCGGTCCGCTGACAGACAATATCGCCTTCTCGGTTGACGGCAGCTATAACCGTCGCGACGGCTATGCCGATATCGTCAATCTGAACGAAGAGCAGAACAACCGGAACCGCTGGGCAGCTCGTGGCCAATTGTTGTTTGAACCAACACCGGATCTGAAGATTCGTGCGATCGGTGATTATTCGCGGATTGACGAAATCTGCTGTCAGGTGACAACGGTTGTTGCCGGACCAACTGCCGGCGCGATCCAGTTGCTTGGTGGCCAGTTCTCGACCGACCGTTTCGGCTATGATGCATATCTCAACCAGGTTCCGATCAACAAGGTCGACAATTATGGCGGCTCTATCCAGGTCGATTATGACGCAGGACCGCTTTCGTTCACGTCGATCTCTTCCTACCGCGAACTGAAGAATCTGTTCGTCTCGGACATTGACTACAGCAGCCTGGACATCGCCAACGAAACCCGCAACCAAAAGGTCAAGACGCTGACCCAGGAATTCCGGGTCACATCGGACTTTGACGGTCCTGTCAACTTCTTGCTCGGCGGCTATTATTTCGACGAAAGCATTTCGCAGATCAGCCAGATTGAAAACGGCACCCAGATTCGTGATTTCTTCGAGCTTCTGGCTGGCGGAAACCCGGCAGATGTCATCGCCGGTAACCCAAGCGTGTTCAACGGAGTTGAAGCAGGCCTGGGTCTGCAGCAGGAAACGATTTTCCTCACGCCGCTGCTCACTGCCGAACAGTTTTCGATGGATAACACGTCTTATTCGATCTTCGGTACGGTTGATTTTGAACCGGTCGATGGCCTGGTCTTCACAGGCGGCTTCAACTACACCGATGACAAGAAGGACTTTGCACTCGCTCAGCAAAGCTTCGATCCACTGGGGCAAATCAATCTGGTCGATGCGTTCATTGTTGGCGCAACGGCAGGTGCTGTAACGACCAGGGATCAGTTTCAGGCACTTCCGGCACCCAACCAGGCAGCTCTGCTTGCAGCTGCAACCGATCCAACGGTAAATCCGTTGCTCGGCCTTGCTGCTTTCCAGTTCCAGCCACCTTTCCTGACCATCCCGAACGCAGTCGAAGACGGCAAGACCCGCGATGACAAGTTCACCTACCTGTTGCGCGCATCCTATCGCGTGTCGGAAGAAGTGAATGTTTACGGTAGCTATGCAACGGGCTTCAAGGCGAGCTCGGTCAACCTGTCGCGAGATAGCCGGCCTTCCAGCGCCGATTTCGTTGCAGGCCCTGGCGGTTCGACCTTCGCGGCTCCGTCTTCGCCAGTCCTCGATGCCGGTCTGGCACTGCCTAACCTGTCAAGCGGTTCGCGCTTTGCAGGCCCGGAAAATGCCACCGTGTATGAAGTTGGTGTGAAAGGTCAGTGGGAAGGCTTCGGCTTCAACCTCGCATTGTTCGACCAGACCATCAAGGGGTTCCAGAGCCTTGCCTTCACCGGCACCGGTTTTGCCTTGCAGAATGCTGGCCAGCAATCAGTCAAGGGTATCGAGTTTGACAGCACGATCAACCCGACCGACGGCTTGGTTTTCACATTCGCGATGACCTATCTTGATCCGCTCTTCGATTCCTTCACGGGCAGTGTCCTGGGTGACCTGACAGGCGCAACGCCTGCCGGGATCCCCGAGTTCGCTATTTCGACTTCGGCAACCTATTCTCACGAATTTGGCGGCAGCGGGAACAAGTTGATCACGCGGATCGATTATAGCCATGAAAGCAATACGCCGATCAACAATGGCTTGCCGACCTATAACGCTGCTTTGGGCAACACCCAGATTTTCAGCCGCGAGGTCAATCTGGTCAACGGCTCGATGACGCTCAAGCTTGAAAACGGCTTTGAAGTTGGCGGCTATGTTCGCAACCTGTTGAACGACCAGTTCCTTACGACCGTGTTTGACGGCGTTGCTCAGGCAGGCACGGTTTCGGGCTATCCAAGCGCGCCGCGCACCTATGGAGCGGTTGTCCGTTACAAATTCTAATCGGAACCTGTTTCGGTAAAATAGAGCCCCGCCGGGAAACTGGCGGGGCTTTTTTGTATCAAAATTACATCAATTTTACTTCTTATGATGCAAAAATAGAATGTTGGAATGCGCTTTTTGCATTTCTGGCTGGACTTAATCGCGCGATTAGTTGAGTATCTGCTCGTCTGGGGGGATGAGCAAAAATGCCACTCTCCGATAGAATGTTCGGATTTGGGGAGAGAGAAATGCGTAAATCGCTATTGTTAGCCGCTACTGCTATAACTGCAATTTCAGTGCCTGCTTATGCGCAGAATGACAGAGCTGATGTCGACGACAACATCATCATTGTTACTGCACAGAGACAGGCTCAAAGTGCTCAGGACGTGCCGATTGCGGTTTCGGCCTTTTCCAGTGAAGCATTGGAAGCCCAGCAGATCGAAAATAGTTCCGATCTTCAGCTGACCCTTCCCAATATCACTTTTACCAAAACCAACTTCACCAGTTCCAGCTTCACGATCCGCGGGATCGGCGATCTCTGCGTGGGCGTGTCGTGCGATCAGGCAACGGCGATCCATCTTAATGATCAGCCGTTATTTTCAACCCGATTGTTTGAAACAGAGTTTTTCGATCTCGAGCGCGTCGAAGTGTTGCGCGGTCCTCAAGGCACCCTGTTCGGGCGTAACGCGACCGCAGGCGTGGTCAATGTGGTTACCGCCAAGCCGAGAATGGGCGAATTCGAGGCTT
This sequence comes from Parasphingorhabdus flavimaris, assembly GCF_013371215.1. Lineage (GTDB taxonomy): Bacteria > Pseudomonadota > Alphaproteobacteria > Sphingomonadales > Sphingomonadaceae > Parasphingorhabdus > Parasphingorhabdus flavimaris. The sequence goes on along the minus strand of NZ_JABWMH010000002.1, from coordinate 839,416 downwards.
CCGGTGATGCCGAATATGGCAATTACAATGCCATCAAGGTCAAGGGCATGGTCAACGTGCCGATCGGCGACAATATCGCTTTCCGCGGTGCCGGTATCTACGTCAAGCGGGATGGTTACACGACCAATCTGAATGGCGGACCTGATCTGGATGATCGCGATCTCTACTCGATCCGCGGTTCTCTGCGTTTCGAGGCCGGCCCGGATACAACGATTGACCTGATGGCTTCTTATTTCCGCGAAAGCGACAACCGGATGCGGATCCAGAAGCAATATTGCCAAAGAGACGAAACCGGTATTTTGGGTTGTCTGAACGCACGCCGCGATGCGCAGCCGTTCAATGCCAATTCAACGTTTACCGCGGCGCTGTCCTCACAGGAATTTCTGGCCACGCAGGGAATCCCGACCGCGTTCGCGCTGGGTAGCCTCTATGGTCCGGACCAATATTCGGGAATTGGCATTCCTGCGGACTCCAGAACGGTCAACACCGCCTTCACGCCGGAATATTTTACCAGCGAGATGACCTTCCAGGGCAAGATCGAACATGATTTCGGTCCGATCAGTGCCCAGCTTTCCGGTACCTACCAGAAGGTGAAGCTCGATTCACGACAGGACTATAATAACAATATCGGCCGGCGCGACATTTATGCACCTGGATTGAATACGCTTGCGGCAGCAGCAGCAGGTCTCATTCCCGGCCTTCCTGCAGCCTATTTCTCACCGCTTGCTGCTGCAATCATTCCCAATGGTCCAGATGGCGTTCTGTGTACTTCGGATACGGACACGATTGGACTCGGGGCATTTGGTGGCAATAGCAACTGTGCCACAACTCCGCTTCAATATGACCGTTCGAACCAGGAGAATAGCAGCTGGTCGGCAGAGGCGATCATCTCGAGCGATCTGGATGGTCCGTTCAACTTCCTCGTTGGCGGTATCTATGCAGATTATCATCTGACCGAGAACAGCTATTATGTGAATGCCTTTGCGATTGATTATGTTGCAGGTTTGCTTGGCAGCTTTACGTCGCTCGGCAATGGCTTGCCGCCTTCGTTCCTCGGTACGCCCTATTTCCGCAACAACACGGACGACCTGACCGTCAAATCCTACGGCCTGTTCGGTGAGGTCTATTTCGACATCAGCGACACTTTGAAGCTGACCGGCGGCTTGCGGTACAATAATGACAAGAAAAACGTGCAGGCGCGTTCGACCCTGGCCAGCTTCCTCGTGCCATATGCTCAAACAACCAATGCGTTTGAGTCTCCGTTCGTCGGATCTTTCGATGCCGATCCAGGTACGCCCGGCAATCAGATATTCCAGAACCGCCAGGTCAAGAACGACGAGATTACCGGTCGCGCAGTGCTTGATTATAAAATATCCGACGATAATCTGATCTATGCATCCTATTCGCGTGGCTATAAGTCAGGGGGCTTGAACCCGCCATTGCAGCCAATCTTCGCAGTTCCGGCGTCGTTCCGGCCCGAACAGGTCGATGCGTTTGAAATCGGATCGAAAAATACATTTGGCGATGGCGCCCTGCAACTCAACCTGACTGCATTCTACTATAAGTATAAGGATTTGCAGCTCAGCAAGATTGTTGCGCGGACCGCAGTGAATGAAAATATCGATGCCGATATCTACGGTGCGGAGGTCGAGGCAATCGTTCGCCCCGACCCGGACTGGACGATCAACATGGGCTTCAGCTACCTGAAAACCAAGGTGAAGGGGGATACGTTCAACAGCGATCCGCGAGACTTTGGCGGTGGTCGATCCGATGCGGTGATTATCAAGGATATCACCAACGCGTCCAACTGTGCGGTCGCATCGGGTTCCGGAAATGCTGCTGGCGTCAATGCTTTCGTCAATACTGTGAACGGGGTCATCAATGCCGGTCTGGTTCCCGGACTTGCTGCTGGTGCCAACCTGCAACCAACGGTGGCATTTCCAGCTGATGGCGGCATCGCCTCTACCGGTGCATTCGGTATTTGCGGTGTGCTCGAAGCGGCTGCCGCCGGAGCCTTTGCCGGTGCTGGCCTCGATCCTGCTGCCTTTGGTGGAATAGAATATTTCGCCGCCGGTGTGCCCAAGAATATTCGGGGCAATGACCTGCCACAGGCGCCAAAGTTGAAATTCTCTGTCGGTGTGCAATATTCGATGAACTTCGATAACGGCATGAGCCTGGTTCCTCGGGTAGATCTTGCCTATACCGGCGAGAGCTACGGCAGTATCTTCAACGGCAATGTCAACCGGATCAAGGGTTACGCGCAGGCGAACGCCCAGATCCAGCTGAACGGGACGGATGACCGCTGGTATGTCCGGGGTTTCATCCAGAATGTGTTCGACAGCAATTCGGAAACAGGGCTGTATGTAACGGATCAGTCATCCGGGCTGTACACCAACGTCTTTACGCTGGAACCGCGCCGCTACGGTATCGGCGCCGGTTTCAAGTTCTGATCTGAAACGAAGATGAATGAAGTGGCCCTGCCGGGAAACCGGCGGGGCTTTTTTTGCAATTTTAAATGCTGTGTCGGCTTTGTTCCGAGCTATTCCGCGAACATCTCCATCGAGATGCCGGCCGTAGTCTTTCGGTCCGCGAGATATCGGAGCTGCTCCAGCCACTCTGGCTGCGGCGCAATAGGGATAATAGTCCCGTGCGGTCAGCGCTTCGCGAATTTCTCGTTATTTGCACAGGTGAAATACGGATAATCTGGATTGGCTCAGCACCTATGCTGGCGCGGCGGGATTTTTGCGGGCGTCGATCCCCCGGATCGAATTTTATCCGCAAAAATGGTGCCGAATATCCGACTCGAACGGATGACCTACCGCTTACAAGGCGGTTGCTCTACCAGCTGAGCTAATTCGGCATGCACTGGATTTGCTGGGCGCTATTAGCGTCAAACCACGCCAAAGGTCCAGCCTTCTTTTTGTGCTATTTCGTCGGTTAGGGCGGACGGGTTCCAGAGGGCCGGATTGCCCGCTTCCCGTTTCATCCAGGCGGCGGTGATCAGGGCATCGGTGCTGTGATCATCATAGCGGGCCAATCGGGCCGGGATCGGTGTATTCAACCGCGTCAGGGCCTGCTTCAGTCCGGCGCGATCGCGGACCTTGCTGCGTCCCTTTGGCTGCCCGGCTGCCAGAGCGGCAACCGTCGTGTAGATTTCCACGATGGCAGGACCGTGATCCGGCACAAGATCGAAGGGCCAAACCGGGATCGCGCCATCCAGTCGATGGAGCAACCGCATGCCGGTCAGGCTGGATTTGCCGACCTGGGCGGCGCCGACCAGATTGAAACAGCTGGCGCTATTGGCCTGTCCGGTTTCCCGCTGATAGTGCTCGACCTGTCGCAAGCGACCTGTGCCGCCGGTGAACAGGTCGCCAATCCGGCCCCGTCCATGCCGAAAATGGCGGTGGGCCTGCGGGTGTTCGAGAAAGCTGGTAACATTGAGATGGTGATCATCGCGGGCGATCTTGTCGATATGACGCCACAAGGCTTTCGCATCGCGGGGACTCTCGTCCCATTCGGGAAAATAGCCGCCCTGATCGAAAAAAGGCAGGGCCATCGACAAGTCGAAACCGATCAGCATGTCCTGCTGAGTCTCTGCGATGCGCAGGAGCCAGTCCAGAACATCGGTGCGCGACCAGTGCGGATCGGGTATTATCAGGGCAGGGGGACCTTCCGGACCAATGACGGCGACGGCGATGCCCTTCGGTCGCTCGGTTCTGGCGCCCGACCAGTCTATGCAGGCAAAATGGGTGAAGTTACGCACACTCGACCCTTAGCGGATCAACCCGGCAAAAGAAAAGGGCGAGTCCGGAGGACCCGCCCTTGTTCTGTAAATTATCGGCCAGTGCCTATTTCTTGGCAACCGGTTTGCGAACCGCAGGCTTCCGCGCTGCTGGCTTGCGGGCAGCAGGAGCCTTGGGTTTTGGCGGGTTGTTGCGGAGGTCCTCAAGAACCTTGCCAGCCACATCGCGTCCACCCCAGCCAAAGGCCAGAGCCGCTGCGGCTGCGCCACCAATTACCAGCGCGGTAAAGGCTGTCTGCACAATCTCTTCGCCAACGCCCATGAACTGCAAGCCCATGAAGGTGAACAAGATTATGGTAGCGTAGCGGATGATCGTTGCCGCCATGCTGCCTTCGTCCGCAGTGCTCATTACACGTGCGAGCAGATTGGCGATCAGGAAACCGGCCATGATCACGACACCGCCGAATATTACCCGGCCACCGAGTTCAAGAACCTGGTCCAATATCCGGGTTAGTTCCGGAAATCCGAGCAAGCGCGTCGCTGCGATAGCAAAGAAGAGCATGATGCCAATCTGGGCAATGCGGGCCAATATGGATGTCAGCGATGTTTTCTCCGGCAATATTCCGATCGCAGCAACCGATTGATCAACACCCAGGCCAGGCAGGATATCCTTGATGATCTGAACGACAAATTTGCTGATCAGATAACCGAGGCCCAGAGTGATCGCTGCCGTGAAAATGGCTGGCAGCGCCTGGAAGATGGTCCGCAGCATTTCGCTGGCCGGTGCCGAAATTGACTCGATATCAAGTATATCAAGCGCAAAAATCGCCACAAAGATAACGGTCAGGGCATAGACGATCGAACCGATTGTCGAGGAAATCTGGCTGTTACCGGTGGCGGTGTCGATACCGCCCCGATTGGCCCATTTGTCGAAATCGAATGTCTGCAACGCGGTTACGACCAGATCGCGCAATATGTCGGCGATCTTGAGACCAACGAAAAAGACCACCACGGCCATTACGATGCCGGGCAGTGCCTGCATGACGGTGTTGAGCAGTCCTTCGATCGGCTGCACGACGCCGCCGAGGCCGAATACGGTCAGGATGGCAATCAGGCCGAATAGCCAGATCAACAGGCTGGCGATCTTGCCGAGCGATTCTCCAAGCGAGGTTCCCGATCCGGTGTCGCGTCGCAAAAATCCGATATTGTCGACCAGCTTTGCAAAGGCCCATTTTGCGGCCTTCGCCAAAACCCAGGTAATAATAAGAATGATGACCGCAAGGCCAATCTTCTGTCCTATTTCTATTGCGAGCTCTGTATCAAGAGCATAATTGCCTATTCGCAACCCATCCATATAGCTTCCCCTATTTCGTTAGTTGTTACAAACGCTACCAGATAACACGTTTTCCAACAAATAGACAGAAATCAATAAATTCCATTGAATTCCGGAGCGTAAAAACTCGTAAAGATCAAGAGCTTGTCTCCATTGCGACAACGACCCTGCCGATGGCTTCGCGGCGTTCCAGTACAGCGAGCGCCTGCGCAGCATCAGCGAGGGAGAACCGGTGGGAAATATGGGGGCGCATGACGCCCTTTTGCGCCAATTCCCTAAGCGCGGCGGTTTGTCGTTTGGCCAATTCGGGATCGCGGCGCGGGCCTTCTCCGGCGCGTACGCCGATCACGCTGTAGGTCTTGATCATGATGTGATTGGCCGGAAAAGATGGAATGGTTCCGCTGGCAAATCCGACGATGAGATATCGCCCGTTCCAGGCTATTGCACGCGTAGCGGTTATCGCAAGCTCGCCGCCGACGGGATCGTAAACGACATCCACACCCTTGCCGTCGGTGAGCGCCTTGACCTTGGCGGCGAGATCCTTGTCGGAAGGGTCAAGCAGATGATCGGCGCCGGCTCGATGGACCGCTTCCAGTTTCTCCTCGTTCGAAGCGACGCCGAAAACGGTCGCTCCGATATGTTTTGCCATTTTCACGGCAGCCATACCGACTCCGCCGCTGGCGCCGAGAACGAGAACCGTCTCGCCGGGTTGCAGATGTCCCCGGGCGACCAGTGCATGCCAGGCGGTCGATGCGGCGGACTGCCAGCAAGCGCCTTCGGCAAAGGAAAGTGCATCGGGCAGGGGAGAGAGGGCCGCTTCATCGACAATCCATTGTTCGGCCAGCGCGCCGCCCTTTCCGCCCGCCATGACCCGGTCACCTGGTTTGAAGTTTTGGACATCCGGTGCGACCTCAAGAACTTCACCGGCCGCTTCCAGTCCGGGTATGAAAGGCGGATCGGGCCGGAACTGATATTTGCCCCGGGTCATCAGCAGGTCCGGGAAATTCAGGCCTGCTGCCTTCACGGCGATGCGGACTTCGCCCGAGGTGAGCGGTCTCGGTAGTCTTGTTTGTATCTCGATCGAGTCGGGGCCGGTCAGATCCGTGCAGACGGCCGCGCGATAGGAGGTCATTGTGCGAGAACCCTGACGACATCACGGGTAAATGCCGCGATATCAAACCGTCCGTCGCTGGTGTCATAGCCGCGCCGGACGATAACCAAATTAAGGGAGGGGATGATAACCAGATACTGGCCGCGGTTTCCGAAGGCAGCAATCGTATCTGCCGGGACGCCTTCGGATTTGTCCATCAGCCAGAATGTCGCGCCATAGCCGAATTCTCGCCCCTCCGGCTGCGGCCCGGAAGGCCTGCTGACATAATCCAGCCAGTTTTCGGGAAGCAGACGTTCGCCGTTCCATACGCCATTGTCGAGATAAAGCTGACCAAGCCGTCCGAGGTCCCGAGCGGTGGTCCAGACCTGACTGGAGAGGATATAATTGCCCTGCCAGTCGGTCTCGGCATAAGTGCGGGTCATACCCAGTTTCTGGAACAGGGCAAACGGATCAAAATCATGCTTCCCGGGCATATAATTGCCGAGTTTGTTCTTCCGCTCCTCATGGGAGGCACGGGCAGCAAGCACCGCTAGCAACGTGTCGTTATTGGCATAGCGAAATTTTGTGCCCGGCTGTTCCAGCAGAGACCAGCTGGTGGCCTGCTGGCTCGCGCTGGTGGCGCCCATGTAGATGCCATCGGTGCGGTTGCCGGCGGTGTCGCTGGTCAGGCCGCTGGCCATCCGCATAAGATTGTCGATGGTGATAGCGCTGCGCGGATCTCCGGTTTCCTGCCATTGCGGCAAGCCGGCTTTGGCGCGCACATCGACCATATTCTGCTGGACCGAGTGGCCGATCAGAGTCCCCGCGATAGACTTCGCAACAGACCATGTCCGCTGCGCGGTATGAAGATCATGACCGGCTTTATATTGTTCGGCCTTGATCATATTCTTGTGCAGGATCAATAGGCCGCTGGTTTTGTTGCCCTCGCCGTAAGTGGTCGCATCGAATGCCTGTTGCGCCACAGCGGCGACGGGCAATCCAGCCGCGTTTTTAGCCGGAGCAGGAGTGATATCTCCCATCGGCCACGGCAAGTCGTCCCGAAAATCACGTGTCTTGACCGGCGCGCGGGTCGGAACGTCGTCAAATCCAATGGGCATGGAAGTGCAACCCGTCCTGTGATTCCAGATTGCGATGCGCGGCGGCATATCCTCGGCAAACGAAACGCGGACCCGCCTTTCGCTCCCTTCCACAACCTCGGACAGTTCCGGCACAATATCGGCTATGCGGTCATATATACCGGTCAGTTCATCGGCCTTGATATCAGCGAGTGCTTTTCCTCCGTTCCAAAGGCCGGAACAGACGAACTGTGCTTTATATCCTGCAGCCAAAGCGCGGTCATAGCGCGATGGCTCTTCATCCTGGGCGAATGCGCTGACCGGAACCAGGGCACCCAGGGCGCAGATACTAACCAGTTTTTTCAGCACGCAAATTCTCCCAATAATCTAGCCGTTCCCGGATTTTATGCTCAAAGCCCCGGTCCACCGGTTGGTAATATGTCTCCGGCTGCATCTCTTCCGGCCAGTAATTGTCACCCGAAAATCCGTCATCGGTTTCATGATCGTAGCTATAGCCTTTGCCATAGCCGATGTCCTTCATCAGGCTGGTCGGTGCATTGAGAATGTTTTGCGGCGGCATCAGCGAGCCGGTGCTTTTGGCGGATTTCCATGCGCCTTTTTGAGCCTTATAGGCTGCGTTGGATTTTGGTGCGGTGGCGCAATAGAGGCAGGCCTGAACGATCGCCAGCTCGCCCTCCGGACTGCCGAGAAATTCATATGCCTGTTTCGCGGCGAGCGCCTGCATCAGGGCCTGCGGATCAGCGAGGCCGATATCTTCGCTGGCAAATCGGACGATGCGGCGAAGCAGGAATAACGGCTGTTCACCGGCCACCAGCATCCGTGCCAGATAATAGAGAGAGGCCTGTGGATCGGACCCGCGCAACGCTTTGTGCAGCGCCGAGATCAGATTATAATGACCCTCCCGATCCTTGTCATAGACCGCCATGCGCCGGTGCAGTATTTTGGCGAGTTGGGGAGGGTCGAGCGGATCGTTGAGGTCCAGCGAGAACAACGTCTCTGCCTGATTGAGCAGGAACCGGCCATCGCCGTCGGCGCTGGCGATCAATGCTTCTCTGGCATCGCTGGTGAGGGGCAGGGGCTTGTCTTCGAGCTTTTCGGCCTTGTCCAGTAACTGGCCCAGAGCGGCCGCATCCAGTCGATTGAGGATGAGAACCTGGGCACGGCTCAGCAAAGCGGCATTGAGTTCAAATGACGGATTCTCGGTCGTCGCACCTACCAGCACCACCGTGCCCCGCTCGACATAAGGCAGGAAACTGTCCTGCTGGGAGCGATTGAAACGGTGTATTTCGTCGACGAACAACAGGGTCGCCTTGCCGGACTGAAAGCGCATGTCGGCCTCGGCAAAAACCTTCTTCAGGTCGGCAACCCCTGAAAATACCGCAGAGATAGCCTTGAAATGCAGGTCGGTCTGATCGGCGAGCAGTCTGGCGAGACTGGTTTTGCCGGTTCCGGGCGGTCCCCAAAGGATGATGGAAGACAGTTTGCCCGCAGCGATCATCCGGCCGATCGTGCCTTCTGCTCCGACCAGATGGTCTTGGCCGACGATGTCGGGCAGCAGACGCGGTCTCAGCCGGTCGGCAAGGGGGGCATCGGGCGTGTTTTCGGAATCCCGCTGTTGTTCTTCGTCATCATCGTCAAACAGTCCCTGCATGACTAGCGGATAGCAGCCGAGGAGATCGGTCCGTGACCGGCGCGCCGCTGGCGGACGAGCCGCATGTAGGTTTGTGCCACGACATTGTTGATCTGGTCCCAGCTATATTCTTCGGCGCGACGTTCCCCGGCGGCGCCGTGTGCGTTGCGGATATCGTGGTGTTCGCAATATAATTGCAGGGCATCGGCAAATTCACGGACAGCGCCGGGCGCTATCAGCTTGCCCGATTCATTGTCTTTGACCAGGCTCTGGCTGCCGGTGGCCTGTGCTGCCACGACCGGAAGACCGCAGGCCATCGCTTCGAGGGTGACATTGCCGAAAGTTTCGGTGATCGAGGGGTTGAACAGCATGTCCATGCTTGCAACCGCGCGGCCGAGATCGCTGCCCTGCTGGAATCCGGCGAAAACGGCACCGGGAATCCGTTCCTCGAACCACTGTTGGGCGGGCCCTTCGCCTATGACCACGACCTTGTGTTTGACCTTGCGGCGATTGAGTTCGTCGATTGCATCGGAAAAGACATCGAGTCCCTTTTCCATCACCAGCCGTCCGAGAAACCCGATCACCGGTTCGTCGTCCGCGATGCCGAGCGCGCGTCGCCATGCCATGTCGCGATGGCCGGAATTGAATATCTCGCGGTCAACCCCGCGAGACCAGATGCCGACGTCATAATTCATTCGCTGGTCGCGCAGCACCTGCGCCATCGATTCGGACGGAGCCACCAGAGCGTCGCAACGCCGATAGAGACGTCGCAGGATCGCCTCGATCACCGGCTCCAGAAAGGCGAGATTATAATAGCGCGGATAGGTTTCAAACCGCGTGTGCACGGATGCCAGAACCGGTATCTCGTTGTTGCGCGCCCACGACACCATCTTGTGGCCGACACGGTCCGGACTGGAAATCTGCATGATATTGGGATTGAACCGCTCGAGATCCCTGCGGACATCGCCGGAAAGGCGGGTCGGAAAGCGATATTCACCACGACCGGGAAAAGCCACGGACGGGACGCTGACAAGATCGCCGGTCGGCTCAAAAGCGGGCGTGTCCGTGGTGGGTGAATAGACCCGCACAGCGGCCCCCTGGCGCAGCAGATAATCCACCAGCCGGTTGAGTGCCTGATTGGCACCATCGCGGACGAAGTTATAATTGCCACTATAAAGGGCAATGCGAAGGTCACTGATTTCCATTCGCGCCTTGAAGCATAATCAAGGGGAAATTGCCAATGTGAACTTGGTTGGCTATCAGTCGCTTATGCTCCGGACGAAGCTCGACCATCTGCTGACTGGCACGCCGAAAATATTTGGCGATGATGGCGAATTGAGCGCGATTGCCAAGGACCCGGTTGACCGGTCGCTAATGCTGGGCTTTGAAGGGCTGGAGGGCAATCAGGTAGGCGATCCGCTGCGCCACGGCGGCCGTGACAAGGCGGTTCATCTCTATCCGATCGAACATTATGATTTCTGGCGGGAGAAATATCCCGATGTCTCCGAGCTGAATGAAACGGGTGCCTTTGGCGAGAATTTCAGTTGTACCGGATTGACCGAGGATCAGCTCTGTCTGGGCGATATTTTCCGGGTTGGGTCGGCATTGATAGAATGCAGCCACGCGCGTCAGCCTTGCTGGAAGCTCAATCATCGATTTGGCAAAGGCGATGTCTTGAAGACCGTGGTGAAAACCGGGAAATCAGGCAGCTATTTTCGCGTCCTGGAAGAGGGACGGGTGAAGGCAGGGGACGACTTTGTCCAACAGGCACGGCCTTATCCCGACTGGCCGCTGGACTGGCTATTCGGCATGATAATCGGCGGCGGGCACAAGGGGCAGGCCGCTGAACTTGTCGCGCTTTCAAAAAACCGGACGCTCGCTGAAAGCTGGCGGGTTCGGGCTGGGCAGCTGGCCGCCGGCTAAGCGGGCTTGATCTCATCCTGCTGTGCCGGGTGCAGGCGCAGTCTGGTGACGCGGCGGTCATCGGCTTCGGTAATTTCCAGAATCCAGCCGCTGGGATGTTCCAGCCTTTCACCCACAGTGGGAATATGGCCCGCCAGCACGAAGCTCAGACCTCCGATTGTGTCGACATCCTCGTCGATCACCTCGAGTGCCGGATCGATCGCCTCGCCGACATCGTCCAGCTCGGCCCGGGCATCTGCCTCCCAGATTCCATCGTCCAGCTTGACGAGCATCGGCACTGGTTCGTCATCATGTTCGTCTTCGATCTCGCCGGTGATCTCCTCGACAATATCCTCGATGGTAACGAGACCTTCCGTGCCATTATATTCGTCAAAAATGATCGCAAGATGGGTGCGTGTGGCCCGCATTTCGGCCAGCAGATCCAGCACGCCCATTGATTCCGGTACGAAACGCGGCTGACGAAGAAAGGGTGCGATATCATCAGGATATTTGCCTCCCTTCGCAACAATCGCGAAGATATCCTTGATGTGGATCATTCCGATAATATTGTCGAGATTGTCGCGATATACCGGAATCCGGCTGTGCCCGTGCTCGGAGAAAATATCGACGAAGTCGCTGAACGGGGAGCTTTCCTCAATCGCAATTATATCGGCACGCGGTACCGCGATATCGTCTACCCGATTATCGCTGAAATGCAGCATGTTCCGCAGCATCTCGAGTTCCAGTGATGATACGTCGGGTCGCCCGTTTGGATCGGATTCCGCATCATTCTCGTGGTCGTCAATGACTTCTTCGATCTGCGCGCGCAGACTATTATCTTCGGTGTTTCCGAATAGCAGAGCCTTCAGGCTCCGCCATATTCGCCCGGGCTCGTCATCTTCCTTGGATTGGCCGCTGCTGCGAGCCACGCCCGTGCCATTTTCCTTTTCAACGTCACTCATATTATTTCTTGATTACCTGTTTTGCGCTTGTTCTGCGTAAGGATTGGCAATGGCCAATGTTGCCAATGCATTGATTTCGATATTTTCCATTACCCCTGCATCGGCCTCGTTCTCGTGATCATATCCTAGCAAATGCAAGGTCCCGTGCACAATCAAATGTGTAACATGGCGGGAAAGGGGGATATCCTTCGCCAGCGCTTCGTCGCGACATGTCTCGAAGGCCAGAATGATATCACCGAGCAAGGCCTCTCCGTCGTCGGTATTCGCCAGCGTCTCGAGCAAATCTGGCTGGATTTGCGGAAATGACAGGACGTTGGTTGGCTTGTCCTTTCCGCGATAGGCCTTGTTGAGAGTCTGGACTTCGTCATTGTCTGACAATTTGACACTGATTTCTATGGCGAAATTGCGCGAGATTATTGCCGCGTGCGACGATGCCGTGATCGCGGCCTTAGCTGCCCGGGCGGCCAGATCGGTCCATTCTGCTTTCTCGTCCCAAGGCGGACAGACAATCATTTCAGTCTGAAGCATCTTTGCCTTCATAGGCTTCGACGATTTTTCCGACCAGCGGGTGGCGGACAACGTCGCTCGCGCCAAATTCGACGACGCTGACCCGATCGATATCCTGCAATTTGGATACTGCGTCGGCCAGTCCGGAAACCGCTTCTCGGGGTAAATCGACCTGCTTGGGGTCGCCGCAGATCACCATCCGGCTGTTCATGCCGAAACGGGTGAGGAACATTTTCATCTGGGCGGCGGTTGTATTCTGGGCTTCGTCAAGGATGACAAAGGCGTCGGCCAGGGTTCGTCCGCGCATGAATGCAATCGGGGCGATTTCGATTTCGCCGCTTTCGATCCGCCGTTCCACCTGCTCGGCGGGAAGCGTGTCGTAAAGAGCGTCATAGAGCGGCCGCAGAAACGGATCGACCTTCTCCTTCAAGTCCCCGGGAAGAAAGCCGATCTTCTCTCCAGCCTCGACCGCCGGCCGAGACAGAATCAGACGGTCGACGGTGCCGGCAACCAGCTGGGAGACCGCTTGCGCTACCGCCAGATAGGTTTTGCCGGTCCCTGCAGGACCAAGGGCAAAAATCATGTCGTCGCGAGCGAGCGCTTCCATATAATGGGCCTGGCGAACCGACCGCGGAAAGATCGTCTTCTTGCGGGTCCTGATCATCACCTTGGGTGCTTCGGCGACATCATCCTTGCCGGTCTTGATCACCGTTCCCGATTTCTTCACCGCTTTTGCAACCCGAGGGTCGGCGGCCATGGCGATAATTGCTTCGACGGCTCCAGCATCAATTTCCTGTCCCTGTTCCAAGCGGTTATAGATGCCGGTCAGGACGGTGTGCGCCTGTGACACGGCCTCTTCTTCGCCCTCGATTTTCAATTTGGTTCCACGTGCGGCGATATAGACGCCGAGCCGGTTCTCGATGGCCACGATATTCCGGTCATATTCGCCGAACAAATCGCCCAAAATGTGCGCGTCTTCAAACTCCAGATCAAGACTGGTGAGTTTGACGGCTTCTCCGGCCTTTGTTTTCTGTGCCATCAGGCAGCCATTCTTTCTTTGATTTCGCCGGTCAGGCTGTTGGGACCTGCACGGGCTATTTCGACCTCGACCATATCGCCGATCTTCAGGTCAGGAGAGATGATGTGAAGCGACTGCAGCCAGGGTGTCTTGCCGATCAGCTGTCCATCCAGCTTGCCCTGTCGTTCCAGCAATATGTCGGTCGTGCGGCCTACGGTTTGCTGATTGAACGCATATTGTTGCTCGTTGAGCAGCGCCTGCAACCGCTGCAGCCGTTCATCCATTACTTCCGGTGCAATCTGGTCGTCCATTCCCGAAGCCGGAGTGCCGGGACGAGGAGAATATTTGAAGGAGAATGCCTGCGAATAATTGGCATCCCGGACGATCTGCAATGTTTCTTCGAAATCCTGATCGGTTTCGCCAGGAAAGCCGACAATGAAGTCGCCAGACAAGGCGATGTCGGGCCGGACCGCGCGCATTTGCTCAAGGATCGTGAGGTAGCTCCGGACGCTGTGCGAGCGGTTCATGGCCTTGAGAATGCGGTCGCTGCCCGACTGGACCGGAAGATGGAGGAAGGGCATCAGCGAGCCCACGTCGCCATGCGCGGCAACCAGGCCATCGGTCATGTCGTTGGGATGGCTGGTCATATAGCGAATGCGTTTCAGGCCCGGGATTCTGTCGAGCGCCCGGATCAGGCCGTCGAGGCCTTGCATATTTCCCTTCTCGTCTTCGCCGCTCCAGGCGTTGACATTCTGGCCCAGCAGCGTGATTTCACGGGCCCCGCCGTCGACCAGCGCCTTTGCTTCGTCGACCAGATCGCTCCACGGACGCGAAATCTCCGCGCCGCGCGTATAAGGGACCACACAATAGGTGCAAAATTTGTCGCAGCCTTCCTGAACTGTCAGGAAAGCGGTCGGTCGTGCCTGTTTCCCGCGGGTTGGCAGAATATCAAATTTCGAAATCGCCGGCATGTCGGTGTCGAGCGCTTTCTTGCCCGATTTCGCGGTTTCCATCAGTTCGGGCAGTCGGTGATAGGCTTGCGGACCGACGACTATGTCGACACTGGGGGCGCGGCGTGAGATTTCCTTGCCCTCGGCCTGGGCGACGCAGCCGGCGACTGCGATCATTGGGCTGCTGCCGTCTTTCCGGCGCAACCGCCCGATATCGGAATAGACTTTATCGACTGCCTTTTCACGAATGTGGCAGGTGTTGAGCACCACCAGATCGGCTGCTTCGCTGTTTTCTGCGGCGGTCATGCCCTGATCGACCAGCATTTCTGACATGCGTTCGCCGTCATAGACATTCATCTGGCAGCCAAAGGACTTGATATGGAATTTTTTAGGATCGGCTTTGGTCATAGCGGCTGCCTATACAATGGGTTTGCCACCCAGGGAAGCCGAAAGCGGTTCGGCGATCCGGCGCCGGGCCTCGGCTGCGATATTCTTTCGGCCTGAATAATGGTCCGGGTCGAAGGGCTCGAGAAAATGTACTTCTACCAGAAAGCTGCTGCGTCGCGTGAGTAGCCGCCAGGCATTCGCAGGCGCGGTTTCGTCGCCAGTCCAGCTAATTTCATCAGCATTCACGCCGTAATTGAGAAATATCGGTTGGACGATTATGCCGGGCGGGGGCGGTTCCAGTACCTTGAGCAGGGGTGCTTTGAAGGGCAGCAGGTCTGAACCGTCAGATGTCGTGCCTTCCGGAAAAATCGTGATCGCCCAGGTTTCCTCAAGGGCGTCGCGCAGCTGGTTGATCTGGTCTGCCACACCCATCCGGTCCGATCGCGAGACGAACACGGTGTCGTTGAGCCGGCAGAGCCAGCCGATGATCGGCCAGTCTCCGATTTCTTCCTTGGAAACAAAGGCAGTGCCGCTATGTCCACCGAGAATTGCAATGTCGACCCAGGATAAGTGATTGGAAATAAAGAATACATCTCGGCGGATCGGGGTGCCGACTATATTGACGCGGGCTCCGCACGCAAAGGCTGCGATTTTGAGAAATGTTCTCGGCCATGGATTGGACAAGCGCAAGATACGCCAGATATAGTAGAATGGTACACAGGCGAACAGGGCTATGAACAGCAGCGCGATACGCAGGGAAAATCTCAAATAGCCCATCAGCGAACTCTGCCCCGCGGTCGATCAGGCGTCGCTTGGGTGTCGCAGGACTGCTGATCCGAGACGGATTTTGGCACTTCAGCTTTTTCTGGCGAGAGATACGCCATAAAGCTCCATACGATGGTCAACCAGTCGGTAGCCCAGCTTTTCGGCAATCTGCTTTTGCAGTGCTTCAAGTTCAGGGTCGACAAATTCGATAACCTTGCCGGTTTCTACGTCAATCAGGTGATCGTGATGTGATTCAGGAACTGCCTCGTAACGGGCGCGGCCATCGCCAAAATCGTGGCGGTCCAATATGCCCGCTTCCTCGAACAGGCGAACGGTCCGGTAGACGGTTGCGATTGAGATGCGGGAGTCTACAGCCGAAGCCCGCTCATGCAGGGTTTCAACGTCGGGATGATCCTCCGCATCGGATATGACGCGCGCGATCACCCGACGCTGGTCGGTGATCCGCAATCCTTTTTCCGCACATAATGCTTCAAGATCGATTTTTTGGGGCATGGACCCTTTCCATTGTCGTTAGGAAGACTCTATGCGGGGCGCAGGATATTGCAAAGCAAAAATTGCGGCAACATTGCCGCAATTTTCTAAACTTGATGCAATGAAGCGGTCCGATTTATTTCTTCGGACCCTTTTTCTTGCCGAGCCCGATGGCCTTGGCAAGCTGGCGGCGCTTTTCCGCGTAATTGGGAGCGACCATAGGATAATCGTTGGGCAAGCCCCATTTGGCGCGATAATCTTCCGGCGTCATGCCATAGTGAGTCATCAAATGGCGTTTCAGCATTTTCAGCTTTTTGCCATCCTCCAGGCAGACAATATAGTCTGGCTTGATCGATGATTTGACCGGAACGGCGGGATCGGGCCGCGCCTGTTCCGCCGCTTTGCCCGAAAGACCTGCTAGGGCTCCGTGAACACTGCTGATGATTATCGGCAAATCCGATACTGCGACGCTGTTGTTGCTGACATGTGCGGCAACGATGTCTGAAGTGAATGTGATAAGCATCTCATTCAGAGCACTTTCTTCTTCCGTCATAATATTATACCTTTATGCGACCATTGTTTTTATTATTTTGCATTTACTGCGAGTTGACATTTACACGAACTCCCGCAAGCTGCAACAGTCAAACAGATGAAATATTCACGAAATCTCTAGTCCGCGAATGTCGCCTTGTAAGTAATGGCGTCAAATTTTTCCTTGTTCGGCCCGGTATAATAGTCCTTACGCAAACCGATCTGGTGGAAACCAAATTCGGCATAGAGTTTCGCCGCCGGGTTATTGGCTCTCATTTCCAGAAAGACGGATGAGACGTCATCGCTTCGGGCGGTCAGCAACATATGTTCTAGCAAGCAATGCCCGACACCCTGACGCTGGTGGTCGGGAGAGACTGCAATCATCAACAGTTCTTCTTCATCAGCGGCCTGACGGCTGATCACAAAACCACAGACTGTGTTATATGTCCGGGCAATCAGAAGTTTGGCGCTGGGCATCGAAAGCATCGAGCGGCATTGATGGTGATTCCAGCCTTCGCCGTAAGTCTTGGGAAAAGCGGTCTCCATGATACGCATGATTTCGCGCAGATCGCCGAGGTTGCCTGGCTGGATATCGATCGGGGCCGGTTCGCGACCATTCCAAGGTCCTTGCCGACTGGCCACGGCTCAGGCGGCTTTCGCTGGCTGGGCGTCGGGCTTGCGTCCATAGAGTGGCTTGGATGACATTTTCTTCATATCGCTGGCTAGTAAAGAGATTTGCGAGGCATTTGGCAATATCGGATAATGAGCGACCGCTCCCACCAGTCCGGCAAGCTCCGTAGCGGCGGATCCGGCAATTACGTCCGCCTGAACCTGAAGGGCCGCCTGGTCTGGCGTCAGTGAGGCAAGCGGCCCCAATGCTTCACCCGCGCCGGAAAAATTCTGGACAAAATATTCGCCATGGCCCGCGAGCATCGCGACGCAGACCGGTTGCGCTGCCTCGAGCTTGCTCAGGGCCTGCGCTGCCACCAGCGAAAGGCAGGAATATCCGTTGATTTCCGCACCCCAGGCCAATGCCAGAGCCTTTGCGGCGGAAATGCCGATGCGAACGCCTGTAAAGCTGCCCGGACCGCAATCGACCAATATCTTGTCGGCCTTGCCCCGGTCAGGGAGCCCTGCGATCGCCGGGATGAGCTTTTCCGCGTGGCCGCGACCGATTTCGGCATAATCCGATGCGATTAACTGGCCATCTTCGAACAGCGCGACGGAGCAGGCCGCGGTTGCGGTGTCGATTGCGAGGAGACGCTCGCCCATCAGCCGGTCAGATCAGACTGTTGAATTTGTCGAAATCGGGGCGGGGGCTGCGTTCGAAAATTGTCGCCGGATCGCCATAGCCCAAAGTCGAAATAAAGTTGGACTTTACCTTGGGTTGATCGCCGAAAAATTCCTTGTCGACCGCATCATTGTCGAAGCCGGACATCGGGCCGGTGTCGAGTCCAAGCGCTCGCGCGGCGAGAATGAAATAGCCGCCCTGGAGAGAGCTGTTACGCATCGCGTGTACTTTGCGCGCTTCGGCATCGCCGGCGAACCAGCTTTTGGCGTCGGCATGGGGGAAAAGCTCCGGCAAATGCTCATGGAAATCCTCATCCATACCGATGATGACGGCGGCAGGAGCTTTGCGGATCTTGTCCTGATTGCCTTCCGCTGCCAGATCAGCCAGCCGGTCTTTCGCTTGCTGGCTATGGCACCAGACGAGGCGCGCCGGCAGCATGTTTGCGCTGGTCGGCCCCATTTTCATGAGATTCCATATGGCGTGCAACTGATCGACCGAGACCGGTTTGTCGTGATAGCCGTTAAAGGTGCGTGCTTTGAGAAACAGCTGATCCAGCGCCGCTTGATCCAGTGGGGAATTCATAGATTTGCCTTTGTCTAGAACGAGAATTTAAGCGGCCTGGACTTCGATGACCTCGGGGACATAATGTTTCAACAAGGATTCGATCCCATGTTTCAGGGTCGCGGAAGAAGACGGGCATCCTGCGCAAGCGCCCTGCATTTTGAGGAACACCGTGCCTTTGTTGAAGCCGCGATAGACGATATCGCCACCATCATTGGCGACAGCCGGACGAACCCGGGTTTCGATCAGTTCCTTGATTTGCGCCACGATGTCCGCATCTTCCGGATCGTCGTGGACTTCCTCTTCGGGAGGAACGGTGATGTCGCCGGCACTGCCCGCCTTGAAAAGGGGAAGTCCTGCCGAGAAATGGTCGAGCAGTATGCTCAGGACCTGGGGTTTCTGATCCACCCAATCGGCTCCCGGACCGCATGTCACCGAGATGAAATCCGAACCGAAAAACACGCCAGTGACATCGCCGAGCGTGAACAAGGCTTCCGCCAGCGGAGATATTTCCGCATCTTCCGGGGACGCAA
This sequence comes from Parasphingorhabdus flavimaris, assembly GCF_013371215.1. Taxonomy (GTDB): domain Bacteria; phylum Pseudomonadota; class Alphaproteobacteria; order Sphingomonadales; family Sphingomonadaceae; genus Parasphingorhabdus; species Parasphingorhabdus flavimaris. The sequence goes on along the minus strand of NZ_JABWMH010000002.1, from coordinate 820,625 downwards.
AATCGCGGGTACCGTCCGACATCACGGGTTGTCCGACCAGAAATTTCAGGGTCGAGGGGTTCGGTGTTTTTTCTGTTTCAATAAGCATATCTGTCATTTGGCGATTAATGGCACCTCTATCAAGGGTTAAACTTCGCTGATCCGTCGCTTTGAGCGCGATTGGCGGGAATATTCACTGGCCAGTAAGATTGGGCCTGCTTATATCCTCAGCATGAACCCTATATCTTCCAGCCCCACCCGATTTTTGTCGTTTTTCTGTTTTGCATTCTGCTTGCTGGTTGTGCCAGGCTTGGCTGCTGCGAAACCAGCGGACGGTGATGATCCGCTGCCCTGGCTATATGAAAACAGTGATGTGCCGGTCGACAAGAGCTGGATCTTTGGCGAACTGGACAATGGCTTGCGCTATGCGGTCAAGCGCAACGGAGTGCCACCGGGACAGGTATCGATCCGGATGCGGATGGATGTCGGATCGCTGATGGAGACCGAGCGGGAACAGGGGTTTGCCCATTTCATGGAGCATCTGACATTCCGCGGCTCGACCCACGTCCCTGATGGTGAGGCGAAACGGGTTTGGCAGCGATTGGGAGCAACCTTCGGCAGCGACAGCAATGCCGAAACGTCGCCGACACAAACGGTCTACAAGCTGGATCTGCCCGATGCCAACCGGACCAGTCTCGACGAAAGCCTGAAAATCCTGTCTGGAATGGCGAGTTCGCCTGGTCTGAGCATCACTGCCGTCAATGCCGAGCGCCCGGTCGTATTGGCCGAATTGCGGGAGCGGGCAGGGCCGCAGTCAAACGTGCAGAATGCCACGCGGAAACTATTTTTTGCCGGGCAATTGCTGGCCAGCCGGGCGCCCATCGGAACACCGGAAACGCTGAGCGGTGCGACGCCGCAGATGCTGCAATTATTCCATCAACGCTGGTATCGTCCTGAGAAGACGGTGATCGTTATCGCCGGAGACGGCGACCCGGAATTGTTCGAGGAGTTGCTGAAGAAACATTTTGCCGGATGGAGCGGAAAGGGCGAGGCGGGCAGCATACCGGACTTCGGTCAACCTCGGGATACGAAAGATATCAGTGAGATCATTGTCGAGCCAAATGTTCCACAATTCATTTCGATGATGATCGCGCGCCCGTGGGAACAGGTCGAGGACACGATTGCATATAATCAGCAGATATTGATCGACCTGTTGGCCATGCAGATGATCAATCGCCGGCTTGAAGCACGGGCGAGGGCAGGAGGCAGCTATTTGCAGGCAAGCGTCGGACAGGATGATGTCAGCCGATCGGTCGACGGCACGTTCATCAGTATTATTCCTTTGGGTGAAGATTGGGAAGCCGCGCTGTCAGATGTCCGGGCAGTCATCGCGGATGCAACGACCATCGCCCCTTCCGAAGCAGATATTGCGCGCGAAATTGCCGAATTTGACGCAGCGCTTGCGATCGGTGTCGAGGGCTATCCCAGTGAGGCTGCCCGGAAACAGGCCGACGATATCGTCAACGCGGTCGACATTCGAGAAACCGTCGCAACGCCGCAGGTTGCGCTGGATGTTTTTCGGGCAATGCGGGACCTATACACGCCGGAGAGATTGCTGGCATCAACGCGCAAGCTGTTCACCGGTGTCTCCACGCGTGCGGTGATGACGTCACCCAATAGCGTAGAAAACGGAAATTCAAGATTGGCCGATGCGTTGCAAAAGAGCGTCGATGCAGCGAGCGATGTCCGCGTCGTTCAGTCCGACATCGGTTTTGATTCACTGAAAAGGATCGGGAAAAAAGGTTCGGTCAAATCGGTCAGGAAGATAGAACGGTTCGAAGTCGAGCAACTGGAACTCGCCAATGGCGTCAGGGTTTTGTTGTTTCCCAATAAGGCAGAGCGGAACAAGATCATGGTCAATGCCAGGTTTGGCAATGGCTTTAGCGGCCTGTCACCGCGTCAGGAATCGCTCGCATGGTCAGGCGCTCTGGCGTTGATGGCGAGCGGTGTCGCCAATCTCGGGCAGGAGGATCTCGACAAGATCACGACCGGTCGCCGGATCGGACTGAGCTTTGATATCGACAATGACGCATTTGAAATAACCGCCGATACTAGGCCGTCGGACTTGGAAGACCAGCTTCATCTTATTGCGGCCAAACTGGCTTTCCCACGCTGGGATTCCGCGCCACTCATTCGCGCCAAAGCCGCTTCGCTGATCGGTTATGACAGCTTCTCCGCGTCGCCGCAGGCAGTTCTGGAGCGGGATCTGGAATGGCTGATACGGGGCAAGGATCCGCGCTGGAAGACGCCGGACAAAGCGGATTTCGAGCAATTGACGCCTCGAAATTTCAAACAGTTCTGGAAACCTATTCTCGCCAGCGGGCCGATAGAACTGATGCTGTTCGGGGATTTCGACCGGGATGTCGCGGTGGAGGCCATATTGAAGACCTTTGGCGCGTTGAAGAAACGTAAGTCGCGGCCCGTTCTGGCCGATGCCACCGCTCCCGATTTTCCGGCGCCCCAGGCTGGTCCGGAAATATTGGTTCACAAGGGTGATGTCGATCGGGCGGCTGCCATGGTGGCCTGGCCGACCGGCGGCGGACTTGAAGATATCCGGGAAAGTCGCAAGCTGGAAATATTGGTGGCCATTTTCAACGATCGACTGTTCGAGATACTCCGCTCGCAGCAGGGCGCAAGCTACAGTCCGCAGGTTTTCAACAGCTGGCCTGCTGATTTTGAAACGGGTGGTTATATCGGGGCGCAGAGCCAGTTGACCCCTGACAATATCGACCGCTTCTACAATGTCGTCGCAATGATCGCCAAGGACCTGCGCGAAAATCCTGTGAGCGCAGACGAACTGACGCGCGTGGTCGAACCGCTACGCCAACTTATCGCGCGGGCGAGCAGCGGCAATACATTCTGGATGAGCCAGATGGAGGGGGCGAGTTACAAGCCACAGAAATTTGTGGCTCTGAGAACGTTGCTCAGTGACTATACCGTGATAACACCAGAAGAGGTGCAGGCGCTGGCTGTAAAATATCTTGATGACGGGACGGAATGGAAGCTCGCCGTGCTGCCCGAGTTGAGCCCTGTTGCGGCCAATGATAATGAACCGGCGATTTCGCAAGCGGAGGCCGCCGGCAGCAACTAGATCGAGTCAATCAGAGCGAGAATCTGCTCGTTGGTCGGCCGTTTCTTGAAATCGCCTGAAACCGACTTTGCGAGAATTTTGCCATTTTGATCGATGGCGAAAACCGATGCGTAAGGAACGCCGGCGGCGCGGCCTTCGGTATATTGCGGGTCTCGCAAGCCGAATCCGTCGATCACGCTCGATTGCTGGTCCGAGAGCATCTTATATTGCAACATCTGGTTTTTCGAAAAGCGGTCCTGTTGATCAGGGCTGTCATAGGTCAGGCCATAAAGACCGTAGCCGCGTTCTTTCAGATCATCCACAATCGAGTTGATCGATTTTAACTGGGTCTGACAATAAGGGCACCATTCAACGGACCGGGTAAATACCAGGACGGCAGGGCCGTTTTCCAGGATTTCCGCCAGAGTCGTTTCATCGCCTTTGGTCAGCAATGTGGTCCCCAGCGGGACCCGTTCTCCAACCTTCAGGCCGGCATCGATGCTCTCTGCCTTGGTTATCGGCGCGACGACAACCTCGGGCCTTTCTTCCGGCTGACCGGTAGCCTCGGTGGCCGGCGCGGGGGCTGGATCGGAACATGCCGACAGTCCGGCGACGGCAACCGATGATAAAAGCAAGGCGGCTCGGAACATGATGCACTCCATATGATTTACCTTCCCCGGTTCGAGGTTCGCGGAGATTTTGTTACAGCTGCCACCGGAATTCCGACAGGGAAGGGCAGTCGCCGCCATCTCTCGTGCCTACAAGCGGACCGAGATTATCATCATAATATATATTTTGACAGGTCGGTGTCCTTGGCCACATCCGACAATTGCTTGTCGACATAGGCTGCGTCGATCGTAATCTCTTCGCCTGCCCGGTCTTCTGCCGTAAAGCTGATCTCTTCAAGCAGCTTTTCCATGACCGTTTGCAGGCGGCGAGCGCCGATATTCTCGACCGTTTCGTTCACATTTGCAGCGATTCCGGCGAGTTTTCTGATCGCATCTTCGGAAATTTTGATGGTGACATCCTCGGTGCCGAGAAGCGCAATATATTGCTCGGTCAGATTCGCTCTGGTCTCCGTAAGGATCCTGACGAAATCTTCTTCCGTCAGCGCCCGCAATTCGACGCGGATGGGCAGGCGGCCCTGCAGTTCGGGAAGCATGTCGCTGGGTTTCGATATCGAAAAAGCGCCCGATGCGATGAACAGGATATGGTCGGTCTTCATCGGACCATATTTTGTCGCAACGGTTGTGCCTTCGATCAGTGGGAGAATATCCCGCTGGACACCCTCGCGGCTGACCGATCCGCCGCGTACGTCGCTGACCGCTATCTTGTCGATTTCATCGAGGAATACGATGCCATTGGACTCGGCATCTGTGATAGCTGCCCGGGAAATGTCATCGTCGTCGAGCCGCTTGTCGGACTCTTCCTCGACCAACTTGTCCCATGCGTCTGCTACCCGCATTTTCCGCCGTTTCAGGCGATTCTGATTGAATGCCTTGCCCATCATGTCGGACAGGTTGATCATGCCAACCTGGCCACCCATGCCGGGAATGTCCATCGGCGTATTGGGCACGTCCTCGACTTCAATCTCGATTTCGGTGTCGTTCATATGATTGTCGACGACCCTTTGGCGAAAGCTTTCCCGTGTGGCTTCGCTGGCGCTTTCACCGCATAATACATCCAGCAGCCGTTTCATGGCCGCTTCGGCTGCGGCTTCATGCACAGCGAGCCGCCTCCGCTCGCGTTCCAGACGGACTGCCTCTTCGGCGAGGTCGCGGGCAATTTGCTCGACATCGCGGCCAACATAGCCAACTTCGGTGAACTTGGTCGCTTCGACCTTGATGAAGGGCGCGTCTGCGAGCTTTGCCAGGCGGCGAGATATCTCCGTTTTACCGCAACCCGTGGGCCCGATCATCAGGATATTCTTGGGGGTCACCTCGTCGCGCAGCTCGGCAGGCAGTCGCTGTCTGCGCCAACGGTTGCGCAAAGCTACGGCTACGGCGCGCTTTGCGTCCTGCTGACCGATAATATGTTCATCGAGAGCCTTGACGATAGCTTTGGGGGTCAGGTTCGCCTGCATATTAATTTTCTCTTTGTTATTAGATGTGACGGACAGGACAATGATCAGCTGTCGCTATCGAGCGTTTCAATCGTGACCTGGTCGTTGGTGAATACGCAAAGGTCGGCAGCAATTTCCATCGACTTCCGGGCCAGTTTCTCGGCATCTTTCTCATAATCTTTCAGCGCGCGCGCGGCGGAGAGAGCGAAATTGCCTCCGGAGCCGATCGCTGCAATGCCCTCTACCGGTTCGAGTACGTCGCCGTTGCCGGTTAGGATCAGGGTAACCTCCTTGTCGGCCACGATCATCAAGGCCTCGAGATTGCGGAGATATTTATCGGTCCGCCAATCCTTTGCCAGCTCGACCGCTGCGCGCATCAATTGCCCATTGTGCCGTTCGAGCTTCGCCTCGAGGCGTTCGAACAATGTGAAGGCATCTGCGGTCGCACCCGCAAAGCCGCCAATCACCGATCCGTCGTGCAATTGACGGACCTTTCGGGCGTTCGGCTTCATTACAGTATTACCCATTGATACCTGGCCGTCGCCAACTACGACAACTTTGCCATTTTTCCGGACCGATAGGATTGTTGTGCCATGCCACTGCTGCAGGCCATGTTGCTGATTTTCTGTCATGAAAATGGATATGGGTAATCCTGCCCTGATGTGCAACCAAAGCCTGCACGGTGCTCCAACATGTTCATGAAATGGCGGCGGAGCTATCTATTTCCGGTGTTCCGGGCGCAAAAAAAATGGCGACCAGTTGGCCGCCATTTCAAAATTCTATGCCTGAATTGATTCAGGGGGAGGTTGGCGTATCATCGCTGCCGTCGGCTGCGATAACGATGCCGCCAATTACTGCTGCTGCAGCGAGAATGGCAATGATGATGCCGGAGCCGCCTTCAAGGTTGCTCTCTTTTTCAACGGTTGCACCGGTACGGGCAACAGAAGAAACAGGCTGTACAGCCTGAGCCAAGACAGGTGCGCTTACAAGCGACGCGGCTGCTGCTGCAGCCATTCCAATTTTACCGAAACGCATAATTTGCTCCTTCAGGGTTTTCGCATTTCATTCAATACGCATCAGCCATTGGCATAAGGGCCTAGTGAAATCAACCATCTTATTGTTCAGCATGGCTATTTTACCGATCAGTTGCAAAGATCACACAGGTTGCCATTTGCCAATAGATTGATCGTTTGGACGACCGATAGGGCCACAAGTTAATTTTGACTCGCTATGGCGACCAAAACTTCCGGAATTGCGGGGCTGTTCCAATTCAAGACGTTAACCATGGGCGCGAAATTCGGGCTGGATAATATGGCTAACAAATTGTTAACACGACGGCATGGACACAGAGAAATTCTTACAAACCCAAGCCATCCGGCATCCTTTTCGCCAAAGCCTGTCTCCCAACGTCGTGCAGGTTGCGAGGGAAGATCATCGGCTAGATGCGGTTGCGCCTTCCAAAAGGAAATGGCTGGGGGAAGACGCCAGTTTGTTTCTGTTGAGCTTTCTGAGCTTTTTCACCGCATTCTATACGTTTATCGCCTGATCCAGCGCCAACCGCAGATCAGTCGCAGGCGCGATGAAGCTGATGACCGAGCCAGGCAGCGACCAGGCACATGGCAGCTACCAGCAACAACTGCTCCGTCGTCGAAACGCCCAACATACTGAGGCCCATCGCGGCCAATGCCCCGAGAACCATACACCCCGAGTTGACGACGTTGTTGGCGGCGATCGTGCGCGCGGTCTGGCTGATGTCGACGGTTGTAGTCAAAAAAGCGTATAGCGGCACGACAAACATCCCGCCGAAAATCGAAACGCCGCCGAGGGTCGCCAGCAATGACCAGGCGCCCTCGTGCACGATGAACGTCTCAAACGTGTAGAGATCGCCATTCGGCAAACCATCCCAACCTCGTGCAATGAAGTAGAGAAGTAGAACAGAGCCGCCCATCAATATGACGCTCACCGGCGCAAAGCGCGCAGATACTTCACTTTTCAGCAGCCGGTTGACAAGAACAGAGCCGATCGCGATCCCGATCGAGAATACTCCCAGAAAAAGGCTGGCGACCTGCGGAGTTGCGGTCAGGACATTTTCGACCAGCGGTGGGAACTGAATGATCAGTACCGAGCCGATGGTCCAGAAAAAGCTGATGGCGATGATCGCCAGATATAATTTGCGGACGTGCAAGGTCGCCGAGATCAGGTGGAAGGACGAGCGGACGAAGTTGAAGTCGATTTTTTCGACTTCCTTCTGAGCCGGAGCTTCCGGCATGAACTGGGCCGCGATACGACCGATCAGGGCTACCAGGAAAACCGTTACGACGGCAATCTCGACGCCATTGCCGTCCTTGTCGATGATAATCCCGCCCAGGATCGTGCCCGCCAGAATCGCGATATAGGTTCCCGCCTCCACCAGGCCGGTGCCGCCCAGCACCTCATCCTTCTGCAGATGTTGCGGGAGCACCGCATATTTGATCGGTCCAAAGAAGGTGGATTGCAGCCCGAGAAGAAATAATGCGGTCAGCATGACCGGAATCGAGTGCAGCCAGAGGCCGATGCCGCCGATGACGGCAATGAAAATTTCGAGCGTTTTGACGAATCGCGTGATCCTTGCCTTGTCGTAATTGTCGGCCAGCTGGCCAGCGAGCGAGGAAAACAGGAAAAAAGGCAGGATGAAGAGACCTGAGGCGAGGGCGTTGAACGCGAAATCCTCCGATTCACTTTCGTAAATCCCATAGGTCACCAGAATGACCATCGAGAATTTGAACAGATTGTCGTTAAACGCTCCCAGCAACTGCGTGAGGAACAACGGCAAAAACCTTCTTGTCCGCAATAAATGCGCAGTATTTTGCATCAAGTGAAAATCTCTTTTCGAGCGAAGAATGGAATGTAGCTATATCCTTAGCTCACTGAGCCACTGCGTCAAATCGAATGACAAACCTGCCGGAGATGAAATCTCCTATTAGTTGACTGAATCGTTTCTCATTTGATCAGAATCTGTTTATGCGATGTCCGCGATGCTGAATTTGCCAAACATATTAACGCTCTCCCGCATATTCGCGGTGCCGATCCTGGTCTTTCTGCTTTGGCCAAATTTTTCCGTGCCGCGATCCCAGCCGCTGCCGATCGACTATCTGCTGGCCTTCGGGCTATATTGCCTGATGGCGGTGACTGATTATTTCGATGGTTATCTGGCGCGGTCGCAGGGAACCGTTTCCAAGCTTGGCATTTTTCTGGATCCGATCGCGGATAAAATCATGATCGCTGCGGTGGTCCTGATGCTGGTGTTTACGCGCGATATTAACGGATGGCATACGATCGCGGCGCTGGTCATATTGTTGCGGGAGATTACCGTGTCAGGCCTGCGGGAGTTTCTTGCCGGTTTGCAGGTCAGCGTTCCTGTCTCGCAACTGGCGAAATGGAAGACCGGCTTTCAGATGATTTCGCTCGGCGCCCTGATATTGGCCGGCGGATTGCCGCAGTTTCCGATTGTCGAGACCATAGGCTTGTGGACGCTTTGGGCCGCAGCGATTTTGACCCTGATCACCGGATGGGACTATCTGCGGGTCGGTTTGAAGCATATGGACTGATGAGCCGTTCGATCAACATCGTTTATTTTTCCTGGGTCCGCGAACGGCTTGGCGTGGATGAAGAGCAGTTTGTGCTGGGGGACGAAGTCCGGACAATCGCCGATATCCTGAACTTGCTCGCTGATCGCGGTGCTGCCCATGCAGATATCCTGTCGGATGTCTCGAAATTGCGTTTCGCTCTCGATCAGGATTATGGAACACCAGCGTCGGTGATCGGTTCTGCAAAGGAACTGGCCATTTTCCCGCCAGTAACCGGCGGATGATCAAGGTCGAAACAGGCCTGGCCGACTTTGATATCGGTTCGGAGACGCAGGACGTTGCGCGTCACGGAGGTGGAGCGATCGCGAGCTTTGTCGGCCTGGTGCGGGATGATGGCAATCTGCAGAGTCTCGAGCTGGAACATTATCCCGCGATGACGCAAAAGGCGCTTTACGGGATTGCCGAAATTGCCAAGGCCGATTGGGCCCTCCACGCCGTCACGATCATCCATCGGGTGGGCAAGCTGGCGGTAGGCGAGAATATTGTGCTGGTGGTTACCGGGTCCGATCATCGCAAGGCAGCAATCGAAGCCTGTTCCTTCATCATGGACCGGTTGAAGACCGTGGCCCCGTTCTGGAAGAAAGAGGTCCGGCTTGACGGGACGGACCAGTGGGTCGAGGAGCGACAATCCGATATCGACGCTTCAAAGCAATGGGACGAGTAGAGTGTCCTATTTGCCGGACGCAGAAACCCAGTTTTGCGCGCCCTTCATGATTTCCGCCAATAGCTGAAACTCGCTGCGCCTGGGGCTGTTTGTCCGCCAGACCAGAGCAATATCGCGCGTTGCATTGTTCGACATCAGCGGCCTTGCGACAATATTCGTATGATCCAATATGCCGCTATCGATTGCCATTTTGGGAAGCAGAGTGAGGCCAAGGCCATTGTCTACCATCTGGACCAACGTGTGGAGCGAGGTTCCCATCATCCGGGCCGAAGCCCTCAGTTCCGGTCGGTTGCAGGCCGCCAAAGCATGGTCCTTCAGGCAGTGCCCGTCCTCGAGCAACAATAATTGTGTCTCGTCGAGTGCGGCAGGATCAACCATCGCAGGCGGATCGCGGGGATCATCTTTCGGGAAAGCGACGAATATCTCGTCGCTGAACAGAACTTCGGATTCCACATCTCCGCACGGAAAGGGCAGGGCCAGCAATACGCAATCCGCATGGCCGTGATGCAGGGAATCGCATGCCGCCTGGCTGGTCTCCTCTTTCAGGTAAAGCTTGAGTTCCGGCCGTTCCTTGCGCAATTGTGGTAGCAAGCGAGGCAACAGGAAGGGCGCGATCGTCGGAATGACGCTCATCCGGACGTTGCCGGCCAGCGGTTGTCCGGCGGACCGAGCCATCTCGGAAAGCTCTTCGGCCTCCCGGAGAATGCGATAGGATTTTTCCACCATCTGATTGCCGAGCTCGGTGAAGCGAACAACCCGCCGGGTCCGTTCCACCAGGACTATGTCGAGCAACGTCTCCAGTTCCTTGATGCCCGCCGAAAGCGTCGACTGGGTGACGAAGCAGGATTCTGCCGCCTTGCCGAAATGCCCATGCTCTTTCAGCGCTACCAGATATTGCAATTGCTTGAGCGTGGGTAGATATGTGGACATTATCGAAGCTTTCGATCAGTGTTTTATCTTTAATCCAATATAGTGATTACTGGCCTTTTGCAAAGCCTCTCCGAATTTGGGTTTCAAGAAAAGACTGGAAATAGTGATTTGTCATCCCTATTTTGAAAGCCTTCGCAACATCCGGAGAATATATATGTTTCGGGCACTGGGCGCCTATCTAGATTCCATAAAGGCGCGCGATCCGGCGCCGCGGTCGCGCTGGGAAGTGCTGTTATATCCGGGTGTGCTGGCCATTGGTTTGCACCGCTTGGCCCATTGGCTGTTCAAGGGCGAGCTTTTTTTCTTTGCGCGGCTGATCAACCATATTTCGAGATTCTTGACCGCCATCGATATCCATCCCGGTGCAAAAATCGGTCGACATCTCTTTATCGATCACGGCTTTACCGTGATCGGCGAGACGGCCGACATCGGTGACAATGTGACTATTTATCAATGCGTGACCCTGGGCGGCACCAATCCGACCAACGGGGTCGGCGGCAAGCGTCACCCGTCCATCGAGGACGATGTGATATTGGGGTCGGGCGCTCAGGTGCTCGGGCCGATAACCGTCGGAAAACGAGCACGGGTCGGCGCAAATGCTGTAGTTACCCAAGATGTTCCGGAAGGCGCGACGATGGTCGGTGTTCGCGCCCGGCCGACGCTGATCGAGGCAAAAGAATATCAGAAGGACTTTGTTCCATACGGAACACCGTGCAGCGAAATTTTTGATCCTTCGACGCAAAAGCTCGAAATCCTGCAGTGCGAAATGGAGCAATTGCAGAAACGTATCGCTGCCTTCGCCGAAGAGCGGAGCGGCAAGAGCGAAAAGACCGCGACAAAGGGACGTGATCGCGCTTGATGGGTTCCAGCGGATCCAATATCTCGGCTTTTCCGCAACGGGGCGGCCCTTCTCAGGTCGGGTTTGAACGTAGGGAAATCGAGCGGATACTCGGTCTCTATGGCCGGATGGTGGCCGCCGGCCACTGGAAAGACTATGCCATGGACATGCGGCCAGATGTCGCGATCTTTGCGGCCTTCCGCCGGGCATCGGAGCGACCTCAGATAAGAATCGAGAAACGCCCCGCCGACCGCAACCGCCAGGGCATGTGGTCTTTGCACGGCGAGCAGGGACAGGTGCTGAAACGCGGGCACGACCTCGCTGGTATATTGGCGCCGGTCGAACGCAAGCTTGTGAAACTGGTCGGAGACTAGGGCCTAAAACCCAGAGCAATACAGGATTTTGCGCAGATTCAGGGCTCTACTGCATCGGTATCAAGCGCATAGCCCGCCGAGCGGACGGTGCGGATGATGTCAGCTCTGCCATTGGCATTGAGCGCCTTGCGGAGTCGGCGGATATGGACGTCAACGGTCCGCAGCTCGATATCGCTATCCTGACCCCAGACGCTGTCGAGCAGCCGTTCGCGCGAGAAGACCCAGTTGGGATGTTCCAGAAAATGGCGGAGCAGGCGAAACTCGGTCGGGCCCAAAGCAATTGTATCGCCACCGCGTTTGACCTTGTGGCCGACAGTGTCCATTTCCAGGTCGCCGAAAGCCAGTTTCTCGCCGGCCAGTGCCGGGCGGACGCGGCGCAATACCGCCTTGACCCGCGCGATCAGTTCGCGGGGACTGAACGGCTTGGTGATATAGTCGTCGGCGCCGGTTTCAAGGCCCCGAATCTTGTCCTCTTCCTCGCCGCGTGCCGTCAGCATGATGATCGGAATATTGGCGGTTTCGGTCGAACGGCGCAATTGGCGGCAGACCTCGATTCCGGACAGGCTCTCCAGCATCCAGTCGAGCAAAATCACGTCGGGACGATGTTCCTGCACCAGTAAAAGCGCTTCTTCGCCATCGCTGGTGTGGATGACGTCATATTCTTCCTTCTTGAAATTCCAGGACAGGAGTTCCGCCAGTGCGGCATCATCTTCGACCAGTAGCAGCTTTGCGTTGGGCATCAGTCGGCGTCATCGCTGAGGGTATCATCAACATCAACCGGATCCGTCGGGTCTTCCCCTCGGGTGCGCTCCGGCATCGGCTCGCCGGTTGCTGCGAAATAGACCATCTCTGCGACATTGGTTGCATGGTCACCGATCCGCTCGAGGTTCTTGGCGATGAACAGGAGATGTGCAGCCTCGCCAATATCCTTGGGGTTTTCGATCATGTGGGTGATGACCGCGCGGAAGATACTATTGTAAAAATCATCTACGATCTGGTCGCGCCGGTTCACTTCCATTGCCAGTTCTGCGTCGCGCCGGGCAAATGCATCGAGTGAGTCCCGGACCAGCTCACTGGCAATTTTCGACATCGAAGGCAGCAGCGAAACCGGTGTCAGCCTACGATTCCGGGTTACGAGCGGTACCCGTTTGGCAATATTCTTTGCGTAGTCGCCGATCCGTTCGACCACGCCGGAAATCTTGAATGTGGCAATCAATTCCCTCAGATCATCGGCCATTGGTGCTCGAAGAGCGATTGTCTGGAAGGTCAGTTCGTCGATCCGCTTCTCCAGATCGTCGATAAGCTTGTCTTCCCGGACGACTTCGGCTGCCAGTTCGAGGTCGCTGTTTTCCAGCGCACGCATCGCCTTGTCGATCGCCTGCTCGCTGCGACCACCGATTTCTGCGACCATCCCTCGCAACTGGTTGATGTCGGAATCGAAGGCTTTGACGGTATGTTCTGTGCCACTATTGACCATTGTCTGTTCCTAATTAACTGCGGCTTAGCCGTAACGACCGGTGATATAATCCCGCGTCTTTTCCTCGCGCGGATTGGTGAAAATATCCGTCGTCTCTCCATATTCGACCAATGTCCCGAGGTGGAAAAAGGCCGTTTTTTGCGAGACCCGCGCGGCTTGCTGCATATTGTGCGTTACTATGACAATAGCATATTGTCCGCGCAATTCATGAATAAGTTCTTCGATCTTTGCGGTGGCAATCGGATCGAGGGCAGAGCAGGGCTCGTCCATCAGGATTACTTCGGGGTCGACCGCAATCGCGCGGGCGATACACAGACGCTGTTGCTGACCACCCGACAATGCGGTGCCGCTGTCCTGCAACCGGTCTTTCACTTCGCTCCACAGACCGGCACGCTGCAGGGACGATTCGACGATATGGTCCAGTTCTTCCTTCCCGGTTGCCAGTCCGTGAATCCTGGGGCCGTAGGCGATATTGTCATAGATGGATTTCGGGAAGGGATTGGGTTTCTGGAACACCATGCCGACCCGCGCGCGCAGCTGAACAACATCCATTTGCGGCGCATAAATATCGTCGCCCTCGAGCCGGATGTCGCCCGTGATCCGGGCGATCGGAATAGTGTCGTTCATCCGGTTCATGCAGCGCAAAAAGGTGGATTTTCCGCAACCCGATGGTCCGATAAACGCGGTGACACTGTCCATGTTCACATCGATCGACACGTCATTGATGGCTTGCTTGTCGCCGTAGAAAACATTGACATTGCGAGCGGTCATTTTCGGTGTGCCGCTTTCGCTAGTCGCGCCTGTGGTAGCCGGATCTGTCATATTTATGCTTTCACTCGATTCTTGCATTTTCTTGTCGTCGTTCATCGGGACTTCTACCAACGGGTTTCAAAGCGATTGCGCAGATAGATGGCAAGCGCGTTCATCGTCAGGAGGAACAATAGCAAAATGATGATCGCGGCGGATGTCTTCTCGACAAAGCCGCGGTCGACTTCGTCCGACCAGAGGAATATCTGGACCGGCAATACGGTCGCCGGGTCGGTGATCCCGCTGGGAGGGGTGGCGATGAAGGCGCGCATACCGATCATCAGCAAAGGAGCGGTTTCACCCAGCGCGCGGGCCATCCCGATGATGGTTCCGGTCAGGATGCCGGGCAGGGCGAGCGGCAGAACATGGTGGAACACCACCTGCAAGGGGCTTGCTCCGATACCCAGCGCTGCTTCGCGGATCGAGGGTGGGACTGCCTTGACCGCGTTGCGGCCCGAGATGACGATGACCGGCATGGTCATCAGGGCCAGCGTCAGGCCGCCAACCAGCGCGCCGGACCTCGGCATGCCGAAAAAGTTGAGGAATACGGCGAGACCAAGCAAGCCGAAGATTATCGACGGAACGGCGGCAAGATTGTTTATCGAAACCTCGATGAGGTCGGTCAAGCGGTTCTTGGGGGCATATTCCTCGAGGTAAAGCGCGGCCAGGACGCCAACCGGGAAAGCCAGCAGCAAGGTCACCAACATGGTGATCAGCGAGCCTTTAAACGCCCCCCAGATGCCCACTTGCATCGGATCTGTCGCATCCGAATTGCTAAGAAAATTCCAGTTAAATCCGGTCGATAGTTGATCAGAATATTTGCTGACAATCCGTTCCGACTCCGGGGTGCCGGAGTCCTTGTAGGCGACATCTATTTCCGAGGTAACCGGTAGATAGACAGTCGTTTTCTGTTCGACGATTTTTGGATCGGCGAGGATCATTGCGCTGACCGATGTCCAGCCGCTGGTCGAGAACAGGTCGGTGCCATCTTTGCCATATTGGAGCTCAATGCTGCTGTTGACAATATCGGGGAGCCCCATGGACTGGATATTAGCGTTGCCGTTTGCGCCTTCAAACTGACTTGGCGATACACCGCCGGTAACCGCAGGAAAATCGATCTCGACCGGCAATTCCGTCTGCGTGAACCCCCGGAACCCGTTTCCGACCATGATTACCAGAAGGAACGCGAGGAAACCGGCAGACAGCATGATCGCCGCCATGCCGATCGCCTTGAACCGGCGCTCGGCGGCATAGCGTTTTGCAATCCGCTTCTGCATCGCAGCGCCCTGCCAGTCGGTAGGGCGACGCTTGGTATCGGTGAGACTATTCATAAGCTTCCCGGTATTTTTTGACCACCCGCAAGGCGATGAGATTGAGCAGCAAGGTCACGATGAACAGAACCAGTCCCAGAGCGAAGGCAGCCAGCGTCTTGGGACTGTCAAACTCCTGGTCGCCGGTTAACAATTGGACGATCTGGGTGGTGACTGTGGTCACGCTGGAGAAGGGATTGGCGGTCATATTGGCGGCAAGCCCGGCAGCCATCACAACGATCATCGTTTCACCGATCGCGCGACTGACAGCCAGCAATACGCCACCAACGACGCCCGGCAAAGCGGCAGGGATCAAAACTTTCTTGATCGTTTCGCTATGGGTAGCGCCCATTGCCAGCGATCCGTCGCGCATCGAACTGGGAACGGCGGCGATGCTATCGTCGGCCATCGAAGAGACGAACGGAATGATCATGATACCCATGACCACGCCGGCAGCCAGTGCGGACTCCGAAGAAGCGCTTGTAATGCCGATCGAGACCGCGAAATCGCGGAGTGCGGGGGCGACGGTTAGCGCTGCGAAATAGCCGTAGACCACGGTGGGAACCCCTGCGAGTACCTCGAGGATCGGTTTCATCCAGCTCCGGAATTTGGCCGGCGCATATTGGGTGAGATAGATGGCGCTCATCAGGCCGAGTGGAATGGCCACGATCATTGCGATAATGGCGCCGATAAACACGGTGCCCCAGAATAGCGGGATGGCACCGAAACCGGTTTCGCCTCTAGGTCCGGCAACCGCCTTGGGATTCCATTCGGTGCCGAAAAGAAAATCAATCGGCGAGACCATGGAGAAAAAGCGGGCGGTTTCAAAAACCAGCGAAAGGAAAATTCCGACGGTTGTGACGATAGCGATCAGCGATGCCAGCAGCAGGACCATCATTGTCACCCGCTCGATTTTCGTGCGCGCTCTGAGGTCCGGCTTGATTCTCAGCCAGGCATAGACGCCGCAAGCAAAGACCATGAGCAGCGCTGCGACAGCGCCGATCATCTGATAGTAGGAAATGGCCTCCCGATAGGGTGTGACCATCGACTGGGACAAAGGGTTGAACGCGTTGACCTGATGCCCGTAAGCTATCGCGCGGGCTTCGGACAATATCGCACCGCGTGCAAAGCCGCCCTGGGGCAATTGCGCTGCAGCAGGACTGTTTAGCGCTGCATCGGTAATCAGGGAGGGACTGACGAAACTCCAGACCATCATGAAAATCGTCGCCGGCACTATCGCCCATAAGGCGACATACCAGCCATGATAGTTGGGCAGGGAATGCAAAACGGACCGTGAGCCCTTGCCGCGGGTGTGTAGGCCGGCTGCTTTCAGCCGGCCAAAAAACCACGCGACAAGGCCCAGGCCGATCACGAGAAAAAGGAGCGTAGTACTTGTCACAATATCTGGTTCCGCCCCTGATTCAAATTCATCTGGTAATTATAAGCGCGGTCTAACGCTTATTTGAGTTCGCTAGGCTTGAGCGGCGTCATGTCACGGACAACTTCGCTCATCTTCGCTCTTACCGAATCGGGAGACGCGATAAGTCCGGCCTTTACCAGATAGCCGTCACGGGTTCCGGCATTGACGAATTCCTGAACATATTCGCTCAGGCCAGGTATCACGCCGACATGCTGCTTTTTCACGTAGATATAAAGCGGACGAGCACCCGGATATTCTCCCGAAGCAATGGCTTCATACGTTGGGTTCACGCCGGATACCGGAATGCCGCGAACGCTGTCGAGATTGGCTTCGAGGAAGCTGTAGCCGAAAATACCGACGCTATTCGGATTGGCTTTCAGTTTCTGTACGATGAGATTGTCATTCTCGCCGGCATCGATATAGGCGCCATCGGCTCGGACGTCATGGCAGATCGATTCAAATTCGTCCTTGTCGCTGTCCTTGAGTGCCTTTGTTGCCGAATCCGTTACGCAACCGACTTCCATAATCAGCTCTGTGAGTGCATCGCGCGTTCCCGAGGTGGATGGCGGGCCGTAAACGCTGATTGCGAAATTTGGCAGGCTTGGATCAATGTCAGACCATTTTTTCGCTGTATTTTTCTCGCCGAACGGACGGTCTGCAATAGCCTTGTATATCTGAACCGGGGTCAATGAAAATGCGGTACCCTCATTCGCCTGAGCAACAGCGATGCCGTCGATGCCAATTTGAATTTCGACAACGTCGGTCACGCCATTGGTCTGGCACAATTCCAGCTCGGTTGGTTTGATCCGGCGAGACGCATTTTCGATATCGGGCGTGCCCGCGCCAACACCGGCGCAGAAAAGGCTCATGCCGCCGCCGGTACCGGTGGATTCAAGAATGGGAGAAGGATTTGCCCCGTTGATGCTGAATTGTTCGGCAACCGCTTTTGCAAAAGGGAATACGGTGGAAGAACCGACGATCCGAATTTCGCTGCGGGTACCGCCTTGACCACCGGAAGCCTGATCCTGACAACCGGTTGCTGCAAGCGAAGCGATGGTCAGAAAAGTGAGTTTTCTTAACATTGACAAATCTCCAAAATCATTAATTTCCTAACGATGGCTGGCCTTGCCAAGCATCGGATTAACAGGCGTGTTGTGGAGGCCTCTAAGCGGCAGCAATGTCTTGGGTATGACAGATATATTACGGATATGTGACAGCGAACAATTGTGCTTTGTCCCGCAACGGTTTCGGTCGGACCCAGGTTTTGTTTTGCTCAGCTTGCGGTATCGGTGCGCGTTGGGGCTTTGGTCGCGATCGGCAACAATACGGATACCGTCGTGCCTTTTCCGACTTCGCTGGTTATTTCCATCCGCCCGCCGTGCCGTTCGGAAATATGTTTGACGATAGCAAGCCCGAGACCCGTCCCGCCGATGGATTTGCTGCGTCCCTTGTCGACGCGATAGAATCGTTCGGTGAGTCGGGGGATATGTTCCGGCGCAATACCGTCGCCTTCGTCACTGACCGAAAGGCATAACATGGTTCCGGCTCGATTGGGTGCAACATCGATCCGCACCGGAGCTCCCTTTCTTCCATATTTGAAGGCATTGCTGAGCAAATTGTTCAATACCTGGGCCAGTTGCGCGTGATCTCCGTAAATCCTGGGAATGTCGGTTGGAAGAGTGACCTTTATATCCTTATCTTTCTTTCCTCGATTGTTGATGAAAAAATCCCGCGCTTCGCTGACCAGATGGCTGATGTCGATTTTATCGGAAGGCAGTTCGAATTTTTCGGCCTCGATCCGGGAAAGCGACATCAGATCCTCGATCAGACGCTGCATACGGTCGGCTTCATCATACATTATCTTGAGAAACCGTGCGCGGGTCGCGTCGTCCTTGCCTGCCTTGGGATCTTCCAGCGTCTCGAGAAATCCCTTTATCGCTGCAAGCGGGGTGCGCAATTCGTGGCTGGCGTTGGCGACAAAATCGGTGCGCATCCGCTCGGCTGCATGACGGCTGCTGCGATCAGACATCTGGACCAGCTTCAGGCCTTGCCGCAACGCATGAATCCGCAATTCCCAGCGTTGGTCCGCACTTCCTACACCAACCAGCAATATCGGTTCTCCGCTATGTTTTGCATCGGGGTTGGCGAGGCGATCGGCCGCAGCAGGATGGCGAATGGCAATTCGCACATCTTCCCCGAGGATATGATTGCCGAGAATCTTCGTCGCTGCCGGATTGGCCGCAGCAACCCGGGCGTTTTGGACAAGCAATATCGGATCCGTGATTGGATCTATCATTTCGCGATAGGCTTCCCACCGGCCTTGATTGAGAATTTGATCGCGTTGCCGATCGAGTGTCGCCGGGTCCGGCAATGGTGCGACTGGCGGCGCCTGGGATACCGTAAACAATGCCAATGCGCCGGTGGCGATGACTATCATCAACTGTTGTCCGGATTGCGACAGCAGACTGGCCAATATCGCGCCACCGACGATGAACGACAAAGCCACAAACAGGCGAACGGGAGAGATTGAGGTCATCGGGCAAGATCAGGGTTGGTCATGTTAGTCATTTAGGCTGTGCAGCGTGATATCGGCAATGAGAATTTTCACGACCGACCAGGTCGGGCTGCAACATCGGGCGATGTTAACGATTCAAGCGGCAATGTCCCGATTATAGACGCGTCGTCGCGGCAAGGACTGTTTACTCGCTTTTTACGCTATTTCTGATAATGCCCTCTTTCTGGAGCAAGAGACAATATGGATAGAAATTCGATGACTGATGACCTTCCATCCGGACCAACGGCTGAAAGCGATCTGAACAAGGGCATCGTAAACCGTCGGCGCGCCTTGATGATGGGCGCCGTCACCGCTTCTGCGGTGGTCAGTATCAAGCCGGCCCTGGCGCAAACCGCCGGGTCAGTTCTCAATTGCGAGATTCCAGTGCCGGGTAATCATGCTTCGGGCGGCTATATTGCTGCAGACGGCAAGGTTGTTCCTTCCGATACGCCTGGCGCCTACCCGCCAGCGGGGCGCAACTTTACCGGTGAAGAAGTCCGTCGGGCGATGAACGGGCGCTCGCTGCCGGGCACGTCCCGCGACCAGTCGGAAGCTTATGTGAATTATATCCGCAGGCTGCAATCCGGACAAAGCGGGTTTACCTGCTACGCCTCGCTGCAAATGCCGCGCTGATATTCCCAATTTTAACATTTGCCTGCTAGGGGACTGTCATGTCGTCCCGGAACCGCAGGTAGAATATCATGACCCAGAAATATCGGGCTGCGGCGCAAGATGATCTAATCTGGCACGAGCTGGACAGCATGACTTTGCTCTATCATCGAACGTCCGGGATCACCCATATGCTGGCCGATCCCGCACCGGCAATATTGGAAGTCATGGCAGGACTTTCGCTGACCGCTGCGCAAATAGCGGCGCGGCTGACCGTGACATATGAAATCGAAGCCGATATCGATTCCGAAGATATTGTTCTTGCCCGTCTGGAAGAGCTTTCCGGACTGGGCCTTGTGGCGCGGGTTGCGGGCTGATGGGGGAGATGCACCAGATCCTGCTGAAAATCGGTCCCGCTGCTTTCCGGATCGCCTCGACCTGGCGGGAGCCGCTGGATCAACTGGCTGCGCTGTATAACGCCTATCCGGCACCAGCCGATCAAAGCGTTGATTTTACCGTCCGTCTCGAGCCGGAAAAACCGTGGCGCCGCTTCATCCGGCCGTCCGTGCATATCGGGGGCGATTTCTGGCTGCCGGATGCCGCGCCCTTGCCGCTCAAACAGGGACTGCTGGCCGCCGAAATGGGGATGAACCTGCAAATGGCGCTGGGCTGGCGGCGGCATTTGCTGCTCCATGCCAGCAGCGTCGAGAAAGACGGCAAGGCGCTGGTCATGACCGGTCTTTCCGGGTCAGGCAAGTCGACCTTGTCGGCAATGCTGGCCGAGCGAGGCTGGCGCTTCATGGGTGACGAATTTGCGCTTTTAAGTCTCGATTCTGGTCAAATCTCTCCCTTTCCACGCCTGATCAGTCTGAAAAACGAGGCAATCGGTGCGATGCAGAAGGTTGCTGCCGAAACCCGTTTCGGTCCGGAGATGAAGACGACGCCGAAAGGCGATATTCGCCATCTGGTTCCGCCCAAAGCCGCGGTAGAACGGATGGACGCGCCTGCCAGACCGGCATTACTGCTCTTTCCCAGATTCGGCCATGCGCCGGAATTGCGGGAAATGGGCAAATCGGAGGTCTTCGTCAGGCTGACCCAGGCGTCGACAAATTATGTGGCGCTGGGCGAGGCGGGCTTTCACGCGCTGACCCGTTTCGTCGATCAGGTCCCGGTCAAGGCCATGGACTATCAATCGACCGATCAGGCCGAACAGATGATCGGCGAATTGTGGAGCCGATTGCCATGATGCGCGACGCCCGGCTTTTGATAAAGGCCCTGCGCGATCCGTCGAGCGTCGAGACGCTCGACAGCGGGCAGTGGACCGAATTGATCAGCATCGCCCGCGCCGAATCGCTGATAGGTTCGCTCGCGCATCGGGTGCGGGATATGACGGTGCCGGATCGTGCACGCGCCGTTCTGCAGGATGCGATCGAGGCGCATGATCTGGCGCGCCAGCAGGCCTTATGGGAGGCCGATTGCGCCCGGCGGGCCTTGGCGGATTGTTCCGGCAAGATCGTGCTGATGAAGGGAACCGCTTATGTCGCGGCCAATCTCGCCGCCGGCGTCGGCCGGAGTATCGGCGACCTGGATATAATGGTGCCGCGCGAAGATCTTCCGGTCGTTGAGGCCGCATTGCTCGATGCGGGGTGGGAATGGGTGAAGCCTGACCCCTATGATGATCAATATTATCGCGAACATATGCACGAACTGCCGCCGCTGATCCATCGCGAGCGCGACCGGATGATCGACGTCCACCACACGATCTTGCCGCTGACCGCCGGTCCCAGACCGGATGCGGATGCCATATTGAACGATGCTGTCCGGTTGGAGAACGGTCTTTATGTCATGGCACCTGCCGACATGGTCCTCCATTCGATTGCCCATTTATTTGCAGACGGCGATCTGGCGGGCGGGCTCCGGAACCTGTGGGATATCAACCTTTTGCTCGGGCATTTTTCCGCCGAGAACAAAAATTTCTGGGCTGAACTGCATCGCCGCGCCCAGATTCACGGATTGTGCGCTGAACTGGCCAGGGCATTGCGCCTGTCCAATCGCCTATATGGGACGCCGCTGGATGAATCTCGCCCGGACGAAACAATTGTCTCCGATAGTTTCTATGTCCGCCGCTTGCTCGCTCGCGACGGATATGGTCGCGAAACCCGCAAGTTTACCCGCTTTGCCTTTTATGTCCGCTCGCACTGGCTGCGGATGCCGCCGCTGATGCTCGCCCGCCATTTGTGGACCAAATGGCGCAAAGGCGGAAAACCATCGAATTGAACCGGTCTCGAGGGCGATAAACGGGCTGGATTAAGCGTGCCCCGCATGGCATTAGCCGCTGCAAATGGGCGGTAAAGAGCCCCGACCAATCAAGTTCTCCGGAGTATCCTTATGACCGATCGCCCGCTAGCCGCAATCATATTAGCCGCCGGACAAGGCACGCGGATGAAATCGGACAAGCATAAGGTGCTGCATCCGATCGCCGGCAAGCCGATGCTCCACCATCTGCTCGATACGGTCGATTCCATTGGCGTCGAGCGCACCGTTGTCGTGGTCGGTGCGCGCCGGGAGCAGATCGAAGCCAGCGTCGAGGGGTGCAATGTCGCGATTGCGGTGCAGGAAAACCAGCTCGGCACCGGCCATGCCGTTGCCCAGGCGCACGACGCGCTCAAGGGTTTCGCCGGCGATGTGCTGATCCTTTACGGCGATGTTCCCATGGTCAGCGCCGACACGATGCGGGACATGATCTATCGCCTCAACAACGGCTCTGAACCGCGCGCGGTCGTGCTCGGCTTTCGTCCCGATGATGCTGGTGCTTATGGCCGGATCATCGCCGATGAACAGGGCGAAATCGAGAAGATGGTCGAGTATAAGGACGCCAGTGATGCGGAGCGCGGTGTAAACCTGTGCAACAGCGGCCTGATGGCGGCGCGCTCGACCGATCTGTTCATCCTGCTCGACCAGATCAGCAACGACAACGCCGCGGGCGAATATTATCTGCCCGATATCGTCATGCTGCCGGGCCAGAAAAGCGCGGTGATCGAGGTCGATGATCCAGCCGAAGTCGCCGGCGTGAACAGCCGCGCCGAACTGGCGGCGGTCGAAGGCGACTGGCAGGCCCGTCGCCGCGAGCGGGCGATGGCGGACGGCGTCAGCCTGATCGCACCGGAAAGTGTGTGGTTTTCCCATGACACGCAGATATCTGCCGACGTGGTCATCGAGCCCAATGTGATATTCGGTCCGGGTGTTTCCATCGCCAGCGGAACAAAAATTTACGGTCACAGCCATATCGAAGGCGCGACCATCGGTCCGAACGCCAATGTCGGCCCCTTCGCCCGCCTGCGACCCGGCGCGGTGATGGAGGAAGGCTCGAAAGTCGGGAATTTTGTCGAGATGAAGAAAGCCACGCTGGGCAAAGGCGCCAAGGCCAATCACCTGAGCTATCTCGGTGATGCCGACGTGGGCGAGGGCGCCAATATCGGAGCCGGCACCATCACCTGCAATTATGACGGCTATTTCAAATATAAGACGGTGATCGGCAAAGGCGCGTTCATCGGATCAAATAGCGCGCTGGTGGCGCCGGTTACGATCGGCGATGGTGCGATTGTCGGGGCAGGGGCGACACTGACCAAGGATGTTGCTGCGGGTGATCTGGCGCTGGTTCGTGCAGAGCAGACGGCCAAGGCGGGTTGGGCGACAAAATTCCGTAGCGCTATGCTGAAGAAAAAGGCGGGAAAATAGCCGGCATGCGAGCGGCCGAACGGCGAACTTCCTCCGCTTTTGACGATGGTATATTCGGTTATGATCGGGAGTCTCGCTGCATCCCGATGGATGTTGGCGACTTGACATGATATCACGATATGATATCAATATATCATCATGACCCGAATCCTTGCTGATCTTCCCGAAGACGATGTGAAATGGCTCGACGCGCAGGCGGCGGAGCAGGGCAAGTCGCGTGCGCAGTTGCTGCGCGAGGCGGTGGCCGGTTATCGTGCGGAGGAATCCAAGCAAGGCATCGAAAAATATTTCGGTATCTGGAAAGACCGCACGGATATCGGTGACGCTGTTGATTGGCAGCGCAGGGAGCGGGCGTCCTGGACGCGGCCTTGGGATTCCGACTATTGGGAAGTTCGGAAAGAATTCCCCGACCTGTTCGACGAAAATGATGACCGCGAAGCAGAGCGATATCTCAAGTGAGCGAAGCGGTCTTTGATTCCAATATATTGATCGACGCACTAAATGATGTTGGCTCGGCTCATGCTGAATTGAAACGTTACGATCGTCGCTATATCAGTCGCTTGACCTGGGTTGAAGTCGTTACGGGTGCGCTGCCGGATGATGGCGATCGTGCCGAAGGATTTCTATCCTATTTTACCATAATCGAGGTGAATGAAGAAATCGGGCGGCGGGCAGCGTTGTTGAGATCTGATCGAAAGCGCTTAAAGACGGTTGACGCGATAATTCTCGCGTCCGCGCAATTATCCGGTCGCATTCTAATTACACGTAATACAAAGGATTTTCCAGCGGCTATGCCGGGCATCCGAATACCTTATACCCTCTAAGAAGAAAGTCCGAAAAGCATGTGCGGAATCATTGGAATTGTAGGCAAGGAACCTGTCTCGGATCGTCTGGTCGATGGGCTGAAGCGCATGGAATATCGCGGATATGACAGCGCCGGTGTCTGCACCGTTCATGACGGCCAGCTGATCCGTCGCCGCGCCGAGGGCAAGCTTGCCAATCTGGTGACCGTTCTGAAAGCCGACGACGCCGCGGGCAATGTCGGGATCGCACACACCCGGTGGGCGACGCACGGTGCGCCGACGACCAGCAACGCCCATCCCCAAGCTACGAGCGAACTGGCGCTGGTTCACAACGGCATTATCGAAAATTTCAAGAGTTTGCGCGAAGAGTTGAGCGCACGCGGGCGGTCGTTTGAAAGCGAGACCGATACCGAAGTGGTCGCGCATCTGGTTAGCGAGCAGGTAGAAGCGGGCAAATCTCCGCAAGAAGCGGTCCAGGCGATATTGCCGTTGTTGCGCGGCGCTTTTGCGCTGGCGATAGCCTTCCGTTCCCAACCGGACCTATTGATCGGCGCGCGTCTAGGTTCGCCTCTGGTGGTCGGCTATGGCGATGGTGAAACTTATCTGGGGTCCGACGCCTTGGCGCTGGCTCCTCTGACCCAGAAAATTGCCTATCTTGAAGAAGGCGACTGGGTGGTCATAACCCGCGACGGTGCTGAGATTTATGACAAGGACAACCAGCCGGTAGAACGCGAAATCACGACTTCCGGCGTTTCCGCTGCCTCGATTGAAAAGGGCAACTATCGCCATTTCATGCAGAAGGAGATATTCGAGCAACCCACCGTGGTCGCGCAAACGCTGCAAAGCTACATCCGTCCGCTCGAGCAGCAGGTCGCGTTGCCGCAAATGGATTTCGATCTGGGCGATATCAAGCGGATTACGATCGTGGCCTGCGGGACCAGCTATTATGCCGGCATGGTCGCCAAATATTGGTTCGAGACTTTTGCCCGCGTACCGGTGGATCTCGATTTTGCTTCGGAATTCCGTTATCGCGATCCGGTGCTGGAAGCAGGCGGTCTGGCCCTTTTCATATCGCAGTCGGGCGAGACGGCGGATACGCTGGCTGCGTTGCGCCACTCCAAGGAAAATGGCCAGAAGATCGCTGTGGTCGTCAATGTTCCAACCAGCAGTATGGCGCGGGAGGCCGATTTGCTTCTCCCCACCCATGCCGGTCCCGAAATCGGGGTTGCATCGACCAAGGCCTTTTCCTGCCAGCTGGCCGTGCTGGCGGCGCTGGCGGCTCATCTTGCGGTGGTGAAAGGGAAGATGAGCCGCGACGAGGAGAGGGAAGTCGTCAAGCATCTGACCGAAGCGCCAGCCGCTCTGAACGCTGCGCTCGCCCACGATGATGATATTGCCGATATGGCCCATCATATCGCGCCGGCGCGGGACGTCCTCTATCTCGGCCGCGGCCCGGATTATCCACTGGCACTGGAAGGCGCGCTCAAGCTCAAGGAAATCAGCTATATCCACGCCGAGGGCTATGCGTCCGGCGAGATGAAACATGGTCCGATCGCCCTGATCGATGAAGCGGTGCCGGTGATCGTGCTGGCGCCTTCGGGACCATTGTTCGAAAAAACCGTGTCCAACATGCAGGAAGTCATGGCCCGGGGCGGGAAGGTCGTGCTGATCTCCGACGCCGAGGGCATTGCCGAAGCCGGTGATGGCTGTCTGGCGACGATCGAAATGCCGAAAGTTCATCCGCTGATCGCACCGTTGGTCTATGCCGTGCCGGTGCAGTTGCTTGCCTATCATGTTGCCGTCGCCAAGGGCACGGATGTCGATCAGCCGCGCAATCTCGCAAAATCGGTTACGGTGGAATAATCATGGCAACCAACCCCTCGCTCGTCTCCGTCGAGA
Source organism: Parasphingorhabdus flavimaris (assembly GCF_013371215.1). Taxonomy (GTDB): domain Bacteria; phylum Pseudomonadota; class Alphaproteobacteria; order Sphingomonadales; family Sphingomonadaceae; genus Parasphingorhabdus; species Parasphingorhabdus flavimaris. The sequence goes on along the minus strand of NZ_JABWMH010000002.1, from coordinate 794,405 downwards.
CCGCCAAAGGAAAATTCCAGCAGACCGTGAGAGTCGGAAAGCATGTTTTCCTCGCCGATGAGCCCGAGTCTTTCGGCGGGACCGATAGCGGGCCTTCGCCATATGATCTGTTGCTCGCCGCGCTGGGTAGCTGCACATCCATGACGATGAAAATGTATGCGGACCGCAAGGGCATTCCGCTCGAAGGTGTGCATATCGTGCTCGAGCACAGCCGCGAACATGTTGCGGACTGCGAAAGCTGCAACAATGACGACAACCGGATCGATGTCATCGACCGTTCGATCGTTCTTCACGGTAATTTGACCGACGAGCAACGGCTGAAACTGCTCGAGATCGCAGAGAAATGTCCGGTTCACCGCACGCTTGAAAACCGCATTGACATTCATACGCTGGAAGTGCGCGAATAAGCAGCGCCGCGGGTCTTTATCGCGCGGACTCTTTATGAGCATCGGGGACTTGGCCGGGGCCGCGGCATCGAAATAAAATGCCAATGTCGATCTAAATTATATTCAGCTGTCGCAAACGGATGTAAACAGGCCTTTCCCTCAGAAGGCGACAGTAATGTTTAGTTATTTCAACACGGATTCGCTGGCGCGCATCAATCGCCTCGACTTGATCGATCTTGCTCCGCGCATCTCTCCGCTGGTCGTGCAGATCATAGTGGCAATCACATTTACTGCCTTTGCGATTGCCACGCGCGAATTGATCAACACATGGGCCATCGGTGCGGGTCCTTATGCCGTCAATGTTCCGTTTATTCTGCTTGCGACGCTCTTCGGAAGGTTTCGTGCGGGGCTGATGGCATTGGCCCTGACGACAGCCTATTCCTGGTATTTTGTATTGCCCGCCATGGGCAGTTTCTCGTTCGAAGAACCCGGTGACGGGCCAAGAACGCTGGTCAATGGAGTGATCGGTCTCACCATAGTCTGCCTCGGCGATGTAACCCGGAACGCCGGCCGCTGGCTACTGCTCGAAAAAGAGCAGCGTATAGCGGAACGGGACATGCTCCTCGTCGAAGTCGATCATCGCGTGAAAAACAATCTCGCGATCCTGTCGAGCCTGCTGTCATTGCAGCAGCAGAAAAGCGAAAACACCGAAGTGAAGGTGGCGCTCAGCAAGGCCGCGGGGCGGGTCCATAGCCTTGCGAAAGCCTATGAGAGCTTGCGATATGACAATCTCGACAATATCGCGATCGTTGACATGCACGACTTTTTGACCAGACTTTGCGGTTCGCTCAGGGAGGCCCTGACGCTGGACGGCCGAATCGAGCTGATCGTCGCTGCCGAACCGTGCGGACTATCCCGCGATCGCGCCGGCGCGGTCGGATTGCTGGTCAATGAGCTGGTCACAAACGCGGTGAAACATGCGTTTGCCGATCGCGACAAGGGAACCATCAGAGTTGAGTTGCGTGTCGTACCGGATGGCGCCGTGCTCGAGGTTAGTGACGACGGGGTCGGGTTGCCCGATATCATTCGTGATGGCGCCCAGGGCACCCAGTTTCTCAAGGCTTTTGCGCAAATGGCAAAAGGTGAGCTGGATTCAGAGACGGGCGACCAGGGAACGCGGCATATCTGTATATTGGAGGAAACCCCGTGACCGGATCGAACTTTCACGGCGGTTGCCATTGCGGCGCGGTCCGCTTCAGGGGCACGGTCGCAACCACGCCCGATATGCTCGACTGCAATTGTTCGATTTGTGCGCGGACCGGCTTTCTGCATCTCATCGTGCCGCACAAGGGTTTCACCTTGCTGAAGGGCGATGGCGATCTGTCGAGCTACCGGTTCGGCAGCGGGCAGGCGGAGCATCTGTTTTGCCGGCATTGCGGCGTCAAAAGCTTTTACCAGCCGCGCTCCCACCCGGATGGCTGGAGCGTGAATTATCATTGTCTCGACGATGGTCATGACCTGCGGCCGACGATCAGAAAATTTGATGGCCGGAACTGGGAAAAATCAAGGGCCGGACTGTAGCGACATAGGCGAAATGAAAAGGACCCGCCGGCTGGTTCCGGCGGGTCCCTGTCAATTGGTCAAATCATCTCAGGCGAGTTCAAAGCAACCCGCGTTCATGACTTTTGTCCAGGCTGAGACAAAATCACCCACGAATTTGCGTTCATGGCCATCTTCGGCATAGACCTCGGCGACGGCTCGCAGTTGCGAGTTTGATCCGAACACCAGATCGGTCCGCGTCGCGCGCCATTTCTCCTCGCCTTTCAGACGGCATTTGCCGATGAACAGCTCGTCTGCGGACTCGTCTACGACTTCCCACATTGTGCCCATTTCGAGCAGATTGACGAAAAAGTCGTTGGTCAACTGGCCCGGACGATCGGTGAACATGCCTTCGGTCGGAGCGCTCGAATGGTTGGCTCCGAGCACCCGCAAACCACCAACCAGCACCGTCATCTCCGGAATCGAGAGATCGAGGAGGTTGGCACGGTCGACCAGCATTTCTTCCGTCTTCACGCTGGCCTTAGTCTGCAGATAGTTGCGGAAACCATCGGCAAACGGCTCGAGCGGTTCGAAGCTTTCGGCATCGGTCTGTTCGTCCGTCGCATCGCCGCGACCGGTGGTGATCGGAACACTGATATCGAAGCCGGCCTGCTGCGCTGCTTTCTCGACCGTTGCGCTGCCTGCAATGACGATCGCATCGGCCATTGACAAAGGCCCGCGCAACTCGTCGATTTTCGACAGTGTTTTGGTCAGCTCTTCCGGATCATTGGCTTTCCAGTCCTTTTGCGGAGCGAGCCGAACCCGGGCACCATTGGTGCCGCCACGATGATCGCTCTTGCGATAGGTAGAGGCCGAAGCCCAGGCCGCCTTGACCATCTCGGATACCGAAAGACCGCTATCGAGTATCTTGGCCTTGAAGTCCGCAACGTCGCTGTCCGAAGCTTTTGTGCCAGCCGGAACCGGATCCTGCCAGATCAGATCCTCGGCGGGAACGTCGGGACCGAGATAACGGACCTTGGGCCCCATATCGCGGTGGGTCAGCTTGAACCATGCGCGGGCGAAGGCATCGTCCAGCGCCGCCTGATCGTCGCGGAAACGCTCGGAAATCTTGCGATAGTCCGGATCGCGCTTGAGCGCCATGTCGGCGGTGGTCATCATCGTCGGGACCTTCTTCGACGGATCGCGGGCATCGGGCGCCATGTCCTCGGGGTCCGGATTGATCGGCTGCCATTGCTTGGCACCTGCCGGGCTTTCGACCAGCTCATAGTCATATTTGAACAAAAGCCGGAAATAGTCGCCGCCCCATTGGGTCGGGTTGGGAGTCCACGCGCCTTCGAGGCCGGAAGTGGTGATATGGCCTTCACCGATCTGTTCGGGATCGGTTGCCCAGCCGAAGCCCATCAGATGCAGGTCGCCGGATTCCGGGTCGCCGCTCAGCTGGTCGGGCGGGACCGCGCCATGGCATTTGCCGAACGCGTGTCCGCCAGCGGTCAGCGCGACGGTTTCCTCGTCGTTCATCGCCATGCGAGCGAAGGTTTCCTTCATGTCGCGGGCCATGCCCTCAGCGTCGTGCGGATTTCCGCCAGGGCCTTCCGGATTGACGTAGATGAGGCCCATCTGGATCGCCGCCAGCGGGTTCTCCAGCGCCTTGCCTTCGTCAGGATTGATGCGCGTGGCAACGCCTTCATTGACCCACTGCTCTTCCGAGCCCCAATAGACATCCGTTTCCGGAGCGTAGACGTCCTTGCGTCCACCACCGAAGCCGAAAACCGGACCGCCCATGGATTCGATCGCGACATTGCCAGTGAGGACAAACAAGTCGGCCCAGCTGATATGCTGTCCATATTTTTTCTTGATTGGCCAGAGCAGGCGTCTCGCCTTGTCGAGATTGCCATTGTCCGGCCAGCTGTTGAGCGGGGCAAAGCGCTGTTGCCCGCTCGAAGCGCCGCCGCGACCGTCGCCGGTGCGATAAGTGCCGGCTGCGTGCCAGGCCATGCGGATGAAGAACGGGCCATAATGGCCGTAATCCGCCGGCCACCAAGGCTGGCTGTCGGTCATCAGGGCTTTCAAGTCTTTTTTCAGTTCCTGATAATCCAGCGCCTTGAAGGCCTTGGTATAATCGAAATCGGGGTCCATCGGATCGGGGGATGCGCCGTTCTGGGTGAGAATATCGAGCTGGAGGGAATCGGGCCACCAATCGCGATTCTGCCTGCCGAGCAGAGCGCGAACGCCGCCGCCAGAGCTCATCGGGCAACCTTCGGGGGAACCGGTTGTTTTCATGTCCATTTGAGTTTCTCCTATGATATCGCGCCAAGTCTAATGCTGACGACTGACATCTGCTTATATCGCAAAGCGATGCGCGAATTAAACGAATTGTCCCTGTCTGTGTGATCATTATTGTCGATAATGGCCAATTACGCCGCCTGCTGCGCGCCACCGCGCACCACGATTGACCACCTTGCCGAAGCGGCATATAAGACCGTCCCAATGCGAGAGGCGGCCAGTCGGGTCGCCTTTTCTATTTTGTTCGCGTTCAATTGTTGGAAGGAAAGTAAGATGGCGATTACTCCGCTCATGCCCGTATATCCCCGGTGTGGTTTTCGTCCCGTGCGAGGCGAGGGCGCCTGGCTTATTTCCGAAGATGGTTCGCGGGCTCTGGACTTTGCCAGCGGCATCGCGGTCAATCTGCTTGGCCACGGCCATCCGCATCTGACCAAGGCGATCCAGGATCAGGCTGCAACATTGATGCACGTCTCTAATCTCTACGGCAGCCCGCAGGGCGAGAAATTCGCGCAGCGTCTGGTCGACACGACCTTCGCCGACACGGTTTTCTTCACCAACAGCGGAGCGGAAGCAGTTGAGTGTGCGATCAAGGCGGCCCGGGCCTATCATCAGTCGGCAGGCAGCGACCGGTTCGAGATCATCACGTTCAAAAACGCCTTCCATGGCCGGACGATGGCGACCATTTCGGCTTCCAACCAGGAAAAGATGCACCACGGTTTCTCGCCGCTTCTTGCTGGCTTCAAATATGTCGATTTTGACGATCTGGAAGGCGCTGCTGCAGCGATCACCGACAAGACCGCTGCTTTTCTGGTCGAGCCGATCCAGGGCGAGGGCGGCGTTCGTCCTGCTTCGGACGAATTTATGAAGGGCTTGCGCGATCTGGCCGACAAACACGGCATCTTGCTGGTACTCGACGAAGTGCAATGCGGGGTTGCTCGTACCGGTGCGCTATATGCCCACGAACTATACGGGATCACCCCCGACATCATCGCGAGCGCCAAAGGTATCGGGGGCGGCTTCCCTCTGGGAGCCTGTCTTGCAACCGAAGAAGCGGCGCGCGGCATGGTGGTCGGAACCCACGGTTCCACCTATGGCGGCAATCCTCTGGCCATGGCTGCCGGCAACGCGGTCTGGGACGTGGTTGCCAATGACGAATTTCTCGAGAATGTCCGGACGACCGGCGACAAGCTGCGCGCGGCGATCGAGCAGTTTATCGGCAATTATCCTGATCTTTTCATAGGCGTGCGGGGCAAGGGCCTGATGCTCGGTCTTATGATGACACAGGAAGCGCGGAGTTTTGTCGCGCATCTCCGAGACAATCATGGCCTGCTGACCGTTGCTGCCGGTGACAATACTTTGCGGATATTGCCGCCATTGAATATCGAGGACAGTCATATCGCGACGTTCATCGAGAAATTGTCTGCCGGCGCGGCCGACTATGTGGCTCCTGCGTCATGAGCCGGCATTTTCTCAACCTCTCCGACGCGGGCGGCGACGCCATCGCAGCGATGATATCCGATGCAATCGACCGCAAGGCCGCTCGCGCGGGCTGGCCCAAGGGCAAGGCGGATGCGGACAAGCCATTGGCCGATCACGTGCTGGCGATGATTTTTGAAAAGAGCAGTACCCGGACCCGGGTATCGTTTGATATGGCCATCCGCCAGCTTGGCGGTTCGAGCATCGTTATGGACAGCGGCGGGATGCAGCTGGGGCGCGGGGAAACAGTGGCCGATACGGCCAAGGTCCTGTCCCGCATGTGCGACGCGATCATGATCCGTACTGATGACCATGCGAAGATCGACGAACTGGCTGCCAATGCGAGCGTGCCGGTTATCAACGGTCTCACCGACCTGTCTCATCCCTGCCAGATTGTTGCCGATCTGCTGACCCTGGTCGAGCACGGAAAATCACTGCCGGGCCTCGAAATCGCATGGCTGGGCGACGGGAATAATGTCCTGAACAGTATTGTCGAGGCCGCCGGGCTGATGAAATATAATGTCCGGATCGGGTGCCCCGAAGGCTATGATCCCGATCCCGATTTTATCCAGAAGGCCCAGGCCGCTGGCGCGAATATCACGATCTACCGGGACGAGAACGAAGCGGTCGCAGGTGCGGATGTCGTGGTCGCCGATACCTGGATATCGATGGGGCAGGAACATGCGGAGGCCAAGCTTGCCGCGATGATGCCATATCAGGTGAATGAAGTGATCATGGAACAGGCAAAGCCGGACGCCTTGTTTCTCCATTGCCTCCCCGCGCATCGGGGCGAGGAAGTCATGCCCTCGGTCATTGACGGCCCTCAATCTGTCATATGGGACGAAGCTGAAAATCGCATTCATGCGCAGAAGTCTGTCTTGCGCTGGTGTTTCGGACAAATCTGATGGCGGATATGGCCCCAATTGACAGCATCCTGTCCTTCTCTATCCCCGCGAAACATTGCCGTGGCCGGGTCGTTCGATTCGGGCCGATGCTCGACGAGATTCTGGCGGCCCACGATTACCCGCCGGTGATCCGGGATATTCTGGCAGAAGCCGTCTGTCTGACGGCCATGCTGGGCGCGCTGCTGAAGGATGAAGATTCTCAACTGACCTTGCAGGCGCAAACCGAAGCGGGCGTGATCAACCTTCTCGCCTGCGATTATAAGGATGGTGCTCTTCGCGGCTATGTTGACTTTGACCGCGAACGGTTGGCGTCCCAACCCGTCGAGCCAAGTCTGATGGCGCTTTTCGGAAAAGGCTATCTGGCGATCACCTTTGACCAGCCAGGGTCTCGGGGCCGCAACCAGGGTATCGTGCCTCTGGAAGGGGCTAGCCTCGCCGAAGCGGTGCAGAATTATTTTCTCCAGTCCGAGCAGATTCCGACGGTCCTAAGGGTCGCAGTTGCGGAAGAAGACGGCAAGGTCGTGGCTGGCGGGTTGCTTGTGCAACATCTTCCGGACGGCGAAGATGGCCGCGAACGCCTTCATGTCCGCCTGGATCACCCGGAGTGGGAGCATGTCGAGATCATGGCCTCGAGCGTCAAGACCGCAGAACTCACGGAAAAATCTCTGCCTCTGGAAGAAGTGTTGTGGCGCCTGTTTAGCGAGAGCGACGAGGTGAGGCTTTTGAGCGGTAAACCGTGCGTTAAGGGATGCCGTTGTAATGAAGATCATATCCGGGGCGTAATCGCACGTTTCCCAAAAGATGATAAGGACGATATGGTCGATGAAGCTGGAAATATCGCAGTAAACTGCGCGTTTTGTAGCAAGACGTTCACAATTACAGGTGCAAGCCTCAACAATTGACTGATGTCGTAAATGAGGCAAATCGCTGGATTTGTCGAATATTTCCTATCGAATGCCATATTTTGTAACAATATTGGCCTTAATCCGCAATTACTGCATCATTAGCCGACGACGTTCAACGCAACCAATAAGACAGGAGAATATCAATGAAAGGCTTGAAACTGATCAAAATCATCAGCACAACAGCCGCCCTCCTGTCGGGGTTTGCGGCTGCCGCTCCCGCGCAAACGCCGGGCATGCTATTGCTCGACGGACTGATGAAGGGCGAGTGGACGTTGAAGGAGCGTGGTACCCGCGGTCCAAGCAAGAAAATATGTCTGGGGAATCCGGAACTGCTGCTGCAAGTCCAGCATGGAAACGCAAATTGTACCCGCTATATTATCGAAAATGATCCCAAGAAACTGCGCGTCAGCTATAAATGCGGTGGTGCCGGACATGGCGTTACCCAGATCAAGCAGGAATCCAGCGCCTTGGTACAGATATCCACACAAGGCATCAGCAACGGCAACCCCTTTACATTCGAATTTGAGGGCCGCCGTACCGGTAGTTGCTAGGTCAGGCCCTGGCGACGATTTGCGCACAGAACTTGCGCCGCGCCAGCAAGGCGATTAGCGGAGCGCATCATGACATCCGAATCAAGAAAAGCGATCATCTTATTGTCCGGTGGACTGGATTCCATGGTCTCTGCGGCAATCGCCGCAGAGCAGGGCTACCGGTTGATCGCGTTAACCGTCGATTATAACCAGCGACACAAGATCGAACTCCAATCCGCCCAGAAAATTGCCGAAAAGCTGGGCGTCGACGAACATATCATCTTGCCGCTCGATCTCAGCCGCTTCGGAGGCTCGGCTCTCACCGCCGACATCGACGTGCCCAAAACCGGCGTCGCCGACGACATCCCGGTTACTTACGTACCGGCGCGCAATCTCATCTTCCTGTCATTGACGCTTGGATTGGCGGAAGCGAGAGATGCTCGCGATATTTTCATCGGGGTGAACGCGCTGGATTATTCCGGTTATCCCGATTGCCGGCCCGAATTTATTGAGGGGTTCGAGAGACTGGCCGATCTCGCGACCAAGGCAGGCGATCAGGGCAGCGGCTTTACCATCCAGACACCGCTGCAGCATATGACCAAGGCGGATATTGCCCGAGAAGCAATCAGACTCGGTCTCGACCCCGCATGGAGCTGGTCCTGTTATGACCCCGCGCCAGGGGATTTGCCTTGCGGCCTCTGCGACAGCTGCCGTTTGCGGCAAAAAGGCTTTGAAGAAGCCGGGATTGTCGATCCGACGCGATATGTGACGTAATGAGCTATGCGGTCAAAGAAAGATTTCTGACGCTGCAGGGCGAAGGTGTCCATGCCGGGCGCCGGGCGGTTTTCATCCGCTTTGCCGGATGCAATCTCTGGTCCGGACTGGAACGGGATCGCGCTCAGGCAATCTGCCAGTTTTGCGATACCGATTTTGTCGGGATGGACGGCGACGGTGGCGGCCGCTTTGCAAGTGCTGATGATCTCGCCCAGGCCGCTGCAGAGACCTGGGGCAGCGGCACCGAATCGCGATTCATCGTTCTGACCGGTGGTGAACCGATGTTGCAGGTCGATCAGGCGCTGATCGACGCGCTGCACGCTGAAGGTTTCTTTATCGCAATCGAATCAAACGGGACTCTGGCCGTTCCGCGCACCATCGACTGGATATGTATCAGCCCGAAAGCGCAGAGCGAAACGGTGCAACATTCGGGCGACGAACTCAAACTGGTTTGGCCGCAGGATGATAGTGACTGGCAGGAAATGGAGCATTGGGATTTCGCCAATCTCCTGCTTCAGCCCATGGACGCGCGCGGCGATGATCAGGCCAGTCAGTCCAATCTGGAACAGGCCATAGCATTTGTGCAGGCCCATCCGAAATGGCGCCTGTCGCTGCAGACTCACAAAATTCTCGGCCTGGCTTGATCGGCCGGAGCTTTTAGCCCTCGGGTTCTTCTGACGGTTCGGCTTCGGTGGTCGATGGCTCGTCGGTTTCCTCGGCAGCCGAATCTTTGTCCTCCTCGCCGGTAGCGTCGGTGCTCTTGATCGTGTCGACATCGACCATTTCATCGCTGATCGTACCGTCGATGACGTCTACGTCATCCATCTGGGTCTCGGTGACTTCGCCCGCATCTGGCGCTTCGTTGCCGGAGCAGGCAGAGATGGTCAGCGCGACCGCCGCGGCTGCAGCAAATTTGGTGAATTTGGTCATGGTAGATCCTCTGGTTTTCTAAATTTATTGCGAGGCCAGCATAGGCTCCGGTCAGTCCTGATCAATCGCTTTCAGGAAACCATCAACCGTTTTTTGCAACGCTTCGTCAAATTCCTGAAGCTTTATCGCGATACCCAGTTGTGCAAGGCTGGTCACCGGATATTCGCTGATGCCGCAGGGAATAATCCCGCCAAAATGGCTGAGGTCAGGATCGACGTTGACCGAGAAGCCGTGCATCGTGACCCATTTGCGGATGCGGATACCGATCGCGCCGATCTTGGCTTCCTGCCCGTCCGGCGTATCGCACCAGATACCGACACGACCTTCAACCGCTCGCGCCGAGACGCCAAATTCGGCCAGCGCCGCGATGACCCACGCTTCCATCGCATGGACATATCCCCGGACATCGGAATTGCGCTTCTTGAGGTCGAGAATGACATAGCCGACCCGCTGGCCAGGTCCGTGATAGGTGTGTCGTCCGCCGCGCCCGGTGTCGTAGACCGGAAAGGACTGGCTGAGCAATTCCGCAGGATCGGAGCTGGTGCCGGCGGTGTAAAGTGGCGGATGTTCCAGCAGCCAGATCAGTTCCTTGGCGTCGCCGGCTTGCACAGCCGCGTTTCGCCTTTCCATTTCGGCCAGGGCATCGGGATATTCGACCCGTTGCGGCGAAATGCGCCATTCGATATCAAGGGGAGCGTTCATAATATTTTCGTGCACTTTTGCTGGCCGGGTGGCAAGGGTTGGTAATCGAGAAACGGATCCGGGTATGAAAATGACAAAGCTGAATTACATGCAATGCTGGAACGGTGCGATGGCCCTGCTCGGGGCGCACAAGGAAGCAATTCTCGCGATTGCGGGGGTTTTCCTGTTTCTCCCGACCTTCTTATTCGCTCAGTTTGTCCAGCAACCGATCCTGACCGGTGACGAAGATGGCAGCGCGATGCTGGTAATCTATTCGGTTTATTTCAGCGAGAATGCCCTGCCGATCATGCTGTCCAATCTGGTGATCAGCTTTGGCGGGCTGGTGATCTATTTCACGCTCGCGCCTTCGCGAAACCACACCGTCGCCGATGACCTGACGGCGGCACTGAAGGTATTTCTGATCTACCTGCTGGCCAATCTGCTGACCGGATTTCTCACCTTGATCGGTTTCTTCTTCCTCATTCTGCCCGGCCTGTATCTGGCAAGCCGCTTCGCTCTCGTACCGATCGTGATTGTCGACCAGCAGGAACGCAATCCGGTGGAAGCACTCAGGCAAAGCTGGGCACTGACCCGAAACAACGGTTTCTCGATTCTGCTGTTCGTCCTGATCATAGCAATTGTGGGGACGATTACGGTAGGCGCGCTGCAGGCGGTCACCGGCATTGTCACGGGCCTCGCCACCAGCGGAACCGGCTGGCCATTTGTCGAGAATCTGGTTGCGTCGCTGACCGGGACGGCTTTTCAGCTAGTGCTCGCGGTCGTGATCATGTCGATCTATATCGAACTGAGCGGAAAGAAGAGCGACGTGCGGGAAATATTCAACTGAATATCGGCACGTGCGGCGCTGCGGTTTCCGGCAAATGGCCGGACAGGCGCGGGTCCGGCATCATATCCAGCTGCTGCTTGAATATGTGAAAGCCATTTTGCCGGTAAAAGGGCAGGGCGCGCGGTGAATCCTGGGTGCAGGTATGCAGCCAGACGCGTTCGATATCGTCTTGCCACGCCATTTTCAGCGCTTGATTCATCATCCAGCGACCGTGGCCCTGGCCGTTCATCCGCGCAACCAGGCCAAAGAACCCGATCTCGCATTGGCTGCTCTGCCGGAAATCCAGCTCGATAAAACCGACCGCTGCGTCATCGTCGCGGACAAGATGAACTTCGGTGGCGGGGTCATGCAATATTTCCTCGACGTCAATCGAGGCCATCAGCAACCGAGATGTCCACAACCACGGTTCTCCGACTGCGCGGAACAGGGCGAGATAATCCGCAACCGGCGGCTTCTCCCATCTTTCCAGCGATAGATTGGATTGAACGGGCGGGAGAAGCGGTTTGTCGAGCATCTCCAGATGGGTAATGATCGTCGCGACATGACCCCGAGGCACATCCTGCGGCAATCTCAACGCATCTGCTACTTCCATTTGGCTTCCGGTGGCAGGCTCATCAATATCGCGTCGACATTGCCGCCGGTCTTCAGCCCGAAGGCGGTGCCGCGATCATAGACCAGATTGAACTCGGCATAGCGTCCGCGCCAGATCAGTTGCTGTTCCTTCTCTTCGTCGGTCCACTCCATATTCATCCGTTTGCGGACCAATTTCGGGAATATATCCAGAAATGCCCGTCCGACATCCTGGGTGAACGCAAAATGGCGGTCGAAATCGGATTCGTGGTCCAGCTCGATATGATCGTAGAATATTCCGCCAACCCCGCGGTGAACCTGCCGGTGCGGGATATAAAAATAGTCATCGGCCCATTTCTTGAATCGCGGATAATATTCCGGATTGTGCGCTGCGCAGGCCGATCGCAATCGTGCGTGAAATTCTTCGGTATCCTCCTCGTTCGGGATAGCCGGATTGAGATCCGCGCCGCCGCCGAACCAGCGCTTGGTCGTGCACAGGAAGCGCGTGTTCATATGAACATTGGGAACATGGGGATTCGCCATGTGCGCGACCAGACTGATCCCGGTTGCAAAAAATCGCGGATCATCTTTGGCGCCGTTGATCTGTCCGGCGAATTCGTCGCTGAACATTCCGCCGACGGTCGAAATATTGACCCCGACCTTCTCGAATATCTTGCCTTTCATCAATCCCTGGATACCGCCGCCGCCGGGGCTGCCATCGGGGTTCTCACGATCCCAGGGGATATATTCAAAAGCGGCGTCGCTGCCGGCTTCCGCTTCGATCTTCTCGAACTCGGCACATATCTGGTCGCGCAGTTCCGCAAACCACGTCTGAGCCACCTGTTGCTGGTCATCCAATATAATAGTCATCTCGGGAATTGTCCTGTTTGTCTAAGCGCCTCGCCCAAGGCCATGCCAGCCGAAACCGCCAGATTCAAGCTGCGCATATCGGTCTTCATCGGGATCGTGATTCGCCCATCGCATTGCTCATGTATAGTCAGGGGAACTCCTGATCCTTCGGAACCGAACAACAATATATCCGATTTGCGATAATCGAATCCGTGATGGGGCTGTTCGGCCTTGCTGGAAAGCAGGATAATCCTGGCGTCCCGGCTTTTTGCCGTTTCATGAAATCTTTCCCAGTCGGCATGGCGCGTATAGTCAACATGCTCGAAATAATCCATTCCGGCGCGTCTGAGACTGCGATCGCTAAACGGAAATCCACAGGGTTCAATAATATCGACAGGCACGTCCAGACACGCGCAAGTTCTTAATATTGTTCCTAAATTTCCCGCAATCTCGGGTTGGTATAATGCTATCCTCATGCACGTCGCACAATGGGCGACATGGGAATGTTAGGTCAATCGAAAATTCACTGTTGGCAAACCCTATCCTTCGCGGCTATCAGGCGCGCAATTCACTGCCTGTTCAAGCTGTTGCAAAGCAGCATCGAACGATCGGGCGGTCAGGGGTCATAATTATCAATAGGGCTTGTTTGCATGGCAACGGTTGAAACAGCTGAAACGGCAGTCGCAGAAGATGGCGGCGTTCGCCGCCGGGATTTTATCAATATCGCAGCGGTTAGTTTTGCGGGTGCAGGGGCGGTGGCGACGGTTTTTCCGTTGGTCAACCAGATGAACCCGAGCGCCGACGTTCTCGCCCTGGCATCGATCGAAGTCGATATCTCGGCGATTGAAACCGGTCAATCGATCAAGACCAGCTGGCGCAAGCAACCTATCTTCATTCGTAATCTTACGGCGGAAGAAATTGCCGAAGCCAATGCGGTGAACGTTTCCGAACTGCGCGATCCGCAGACATTGGCCGAGCGGACCACCGCTGGCAAAGAGAACTGGCTGATCACGCTCGGTGTTTGCACCCATCTCGGCTGCGTGCCGCTTGGCGCTGCACAAGGCGAAATCAAAGGTGAATTTGGCGGATATTTCTGCCCTTGCCACGGATCGCATTATGATACGGCCGCGCGCATCCGCAAAGGCCCGGCACCGACCAATCTCGAAGTGCCATTGCATGAATTCCTATCAGACACCGTCGTGAAAATCGGCTAAAGGACAGATAAACATGAGCTTTCCTTGGGCAAAACAATATACACCAACAACCGAATTCGGTCAGTGGATGGACAAGCAGCTTCCGCTGCCTCGTTTCGTCTACAATAGCGTCGGCGCTGGTTATCCTGCTCCACGCAATTTGAACTATATGTGGAACTTCGGCTCGATGGCCGGATTGTTTCTGGTTGTTCAGATCGTCACCGGCATCATATTGGCGATGCATTATGCCGCCAACGCAACCATCGCCTTTGATTCGGTCGAGCATATCATGCGCGACGTCAACAGCGGCTGGATGATCCGCTACGCGCACGCCAACGGTGCTAGTTTCTTCTTCATCGCCATATATCTGCATATCGGTCGCGGGCTGTTCTACGGCTCCTACAAGGCGCCACGCGAAATGCTGTGGTTGCTCGGCGTCGTCATCTATCTGCTTGCCATGGCCACTGCCTTCATGGGCTATGTGCTTCCATGGGGACAGATGAGCTTCTGGGGTGCCAAGGTGATTACCGGGCTGTTTGAAGCCATTCCGTTCATCGGAAAACCGATCCAGGAACTGCTGCTTGGTGGCTTCGCGCCTGATAACGCCGCCCTGAACCGCTTTTTCTCGCTGCACTATCTGCTGCCGTTCGTCATTGTCGGCGTGGTTATCATGCATATCTGGGCGCTCCATATCCCGGGATCGAACAACCCGACCGGTGTAGATGTTAAGGGTCCGCAGGATACGGTGCCATTTCATCCATATTATACCGCGAAAGACGGTTGGACCATCGGTCTCGCGCTGATCTTCTTCACGATATTGATGTTCTTCCTGCCCAACGCACTGGGACATGCCGACAACTATATCCCGGCTAATCCGCTTTCGACGCCGGCTCATATTGTTCCGGAATGGTATTTCTGGCCCTGGTACGCAATCCTGCGCGCCTTTACCTTCGACTTCCTCTTCATCCCTGCAAAATTGCTCGGTGTGCTGGCGATGTTCTCTGCCATATTGGTCTGGTTCTTCCTCCCATGGCTCGACAAATCTCCGGTCCGGTCCGGCAGTTTCCGGCCCAAGTTCAAGATCTTCTTCGTCATTCTCGTGATTGACGTGCTGATCCTCGGCTACTGTGGTGGTGCTCCTGCGGAGGAACCATTTGTGATGATCAGCCAGTTGGCCGCAGCATATTATTTTGCGCATTTCCTGATCATCCTGCCGCTCTTGTCGCGGTTGGAAAAACCTGAGCCGCTGCCGACCAGTATTACTGAATCGGTGACCGGCAAGCCGCTCACAACTGCCAGTTAAGTATTAGGGACCCGTCGCAATGGTAAGAATTATCGGAATCTTGATTGGCTTGTTTTTCTCAGGCTGGCTCTTGGTCTCATTTGGAATGGGGGCAAAAGAATATATCACGAACCCGCCGGTCGAAACTGCGGAACATGCGTTTCACAAGGAAGCGAAGGACGTCTCTTTCACGTCCGACGGACCGCTGGGCAAATTTGATCGCCAGCAATTGCAGCGCGGTTTCCAGGTCTACAAGGAAGTCTGTGCCGCCTGTCACTCCCTTCGTCTGGTTGCCTTCCGCAATCTGGAAGAAATCGGCTATAATGAAGACGAAGTTAAGGCCATTGCAGCCAACTGGCCGATCCAGACTCCTGACGTCGATCCGGCGACTGGCGAAATGTCGACCCGTGCTTCGGTTGCCGCTGACAAGCTGCCCAAGCCATTTGCCAATGACGTGGCCGCGGGCGCAGCCAACAACAATGCCATCCCACCAGACCTGTCCCTGATCACCAAGGCACGGGAAGGCGGAGCACCATATATCTATTCCCTGTTGACGGGCTATCAGGCTCCGCCAGCGGACCTGCCAAAGGCAAACCAGCCTGGTCCGGGATTGCATTATAATCCTTATTTCGCAAACCTGAACCTGGCGATGGCACCACCATTGGCCGCCGCCGATATGGTCAGCTATTCCGATGGCACCAAGGCAAGCATCGACCAGATGGCGAAGGATGTTTCCGCTTTCCTGATCTGGAGCGCGGAACCCAAGCTGGAAGAACGCCATCAGGCTGGCTGGGCCGTTCTTGCCTTCCTGCTGATCGCGACGATCCTGGCATATCTTTCCTACCGGACGATCTGGGCGGATGTGAAAGCCGAGAAGAAAAAGAAGTCGGCTGAAGCTTAGGGTCGTTAATCTACAGTTTTTAGAAAAAGCCCGCTTCGAGCGGGCTTTTTTGTGCCTGGACGATGGTTAGCTGGCCAAAGCGGAACTGATAGCCCGTTGCCATCCGGCAAGCCTGCTGGTCCTTGTAGCGGGGTCGATATCAGGCTCGTGCACATCCAGACCCGATATCATTACCGAAGCCGCTTCGAGCGAGGGATATAGGCCCGCCCCGACCGCCGCGAGCATCGCTGCTCCCAGCGCCGTGGTCTCGAAAAACTCGGGCCGCTCCACCGTAATGTCGAGGATATTCGCCAGATCCTGAACCATCCAGTCGTTGGCGACCATACCGCCGTCGATCCTCAGGCCTTGCCAGTCGACGCCATCGGCGGAAAAGGCGGTCTTCAGATCGTGGCATTGATAGGCCATCGATTCCAGCGCAGCGCGGGCGATATGGGCTTTTTTCGACGAAAAACTGAGGCCGGAAATCGTTGCGGTTGCTTCTGCCCGCCAATGGGGAGCGCCGAGCCCCGATAGTGCGGGAACAAGATAGACCCCGCCATTATCGTCGACCGAACGCGCCAGCTCTTCGCTCTCGCCGGCATATTTGAGCAAGCCGACATCGTCGCGCAGCCATTGCATCAGGCTCCCGGCGACGAATACCGATCCCTCGAGCGCGTAGATACGTTTGCCCTGATGCTGATAGAGGATGGTTGACAGCAGGCGATTTTCCGAGCGGGGCGGCGTGTCTCCGCTGTTGGTCAATATGAAGGCGCCGGTCCCGAAAGTCGCCTTGGTCTGGCCGATCTCCAGACAGGCCTGGCCGATGGTTGCGGCTTGCTGGTCACCGGCAGAACCGCAAATGGCGATCGGACCGCCGAAGAGATCGACAGCGGTGGTTCCCAGATCTCCGGCACAGTCGACAATCCGCGGCAGGGCCTGTTTGGGAATATCGAACAGCGCGAGCAATTCGTCGTCCCAGTCATCGCCATCCAGCGCCATCAGCATGGTTCTGCTGGCATTGCTGGCGTCGGTAACATGCTGACCGCCGGTCAGCCGGTAGATGAGATAGGATTCGATCGTGCCGAACGCGAGATTGTCTCCGGCTTTGCGGACCTGTGGCCAGTTTTCCAGCATCCAGCCGATTTTGCTGCCCGAGAAATAGGGGTCGAGCAGCAATCCCGTCTTTTCCTGAACCATCGGCTCAAGACCGTCCGCCTTGAGAGCGTCGCATTTGCCCGCCGTTCGCCGGTCCTGCCAGACGATCGCTCGGGCAAGTGGCTCGCCGCTCCTTTTGTCCCAGGCCACAACGGTCTCGCGCTGGTTGGTGATCCCGATCGCCGTGATCTTGTCGGCACCGCCGGCCTTCTCGATCATTTTCTGGCAGCAGCTCAGGGTTTTTTCCCATATTTCTGCGGCGTCATGTTCGACCAGGCCGGGTGCTGGATAATATTGCTGCAACGCCTCCTGCTGTGAGCCCTGCAATTTTCCGTCGACGCCAAACAGCATCGCTCTTGTCGATGTCGTGCCCTCGTCGATCACCAAGATATGCTGTCCCACCATCGTCCGCTCCCTTATTCCCGGCCACGCTATAAGCTGGCTTGCAAAAGGCAAGAAAAAGCCAGTCGATGGCTCACTATGTTGCGATGCAACATTGCGCAAATCTCAGCTTTCTCTATGACTGTGCCGATGTATGATCTGGCTATCATTGGCGGCGGCATAAATGGCGTCGGAATTGCGCGTGATGCAGCGGGCAGGGGACTGAAGGTCCTGCTGGTCGAGCGCGACGATCTCGCCTCGCACACTTCGTCGGCGAGCACCAAGTTGGTCCACGGCGGACTGCGCTATCTCGAACATTATGAATTCAACCTCGTCCGCAAGGCGCTGAAGGAGCGGGAAGTCCTGCTCCGTGCGGCACCGCATATCATCTGGCCGATGCGCTTCGTTCTGCCGGTGGACAAGGGCATGCGGCCTGCCTGGCTGCTGCGTCTCGGCCTGTTTCTCTACGACCATCTCGGTGGCCGCGAGATATTGCCGGCGACCTCGAGCGTGAACCTGCTGAAGGATCGTCGCGGTGATACATTGCAAAAGCGGCTCAGAAAGGGCTTTGCCTATTCCGACTGCTGGGTCGAGGACGCCCGGCTCGTCTCGCTCACCGCCCGCGATGCCGCCGAGCGTGGCGCCGATATCCGGACCCGGACGGAATGTATCGCTCTGAAGCGCGGTGCCGATCGCTGGAATCTGGATATCCGTCAAAATGGCGCGGTCACCACAGAGCAGGCCAGAGTGCTGGTCAACGCCGCCGGTCCATGGGTAGATCCTGTTACCGCCATGTACGACCAGAGCGGGAATGCCGCAAAGCTCCGTCTGGTCAAGGGCAGCCATATCGTCGTCAAACGGAAATATGAGGGCGACCATAGCTATATTTTCCAGAATCGTGATGGCCGGATCATTTTCGCGATCCCCTATGAAGGCGATTATACGCTGATCGGCACGACCGACCAGCCGTGGAGCTATGCCGAGGGGCCTGCCGAGATCAGCGACAGCGAGATCGATTATCTGTGCGATGCCGCCAGCGAATATTTCGAGAAGCCGGTTGAACGCACTGATATCGTCTGGAACTATTCAGGTGTCCGTCCATTGTTCGACGATCATAGCCGGACAGCAGCCACGGTGACCCGGGACTTCGTATTCGACTATGACAATGATGATGGCGCGCCGGTGCTGTCGATCTTCGGCGGCAAGATAACCACCTATCGGGTGCTCGCCCTGCAAGCGATCCGGACCTTGTCTGAGGAGCTCGATGTTGACGGCGATGACTGGACCAAAGAGGCGCATCTGCCCGGTGGGGATTTTGCACCGAATGGTTTTGACGCGCTGGTCGATCAATATTCCGGCCGGTGGAGCTTTATCGACCGGTTGGTCCTGCATCGCCTGGTCAGAGCCTATGGCACCGATGCCGCATCGATTCTCGAGGATGTGCAAACTGTGGCAGACCTGGGACAGGAATTTGGTGCCGGCCTTTACGAAATCGAGATCCTGTGGCTGATCGATCGCGAGTTTGCCTGTTCGGCGGACGATGTGCTGTGGCGGCGTTCGAAACTGGGCTTGCATATGACCGATGCGGATAAACGGGCGGTCGCACTCTGGTTTGATCAGCGCAGCCGGAAAGCAAAGCCCTAAATCGACCTTTCCTGATTGACGCACCACAAAAGCGGTGGCAATAGCGGGCCATCCGGTCGATCCGGACATGCGGGTGTAGCTCAATGGTAGAGCAGAAGCCTTCCAAGCTTACGACGAGGGTTCGATTCCCTTCACCCGCTCCAATTTTTCTTCCTGACATTGCTGAGGTTACGGCATTAAATCGCTGATTTGAAAGACTTTTCTGTGAGTACAGCGCTATGCATGCTTTAGATAATGATATAGTATCTGATATATTGTCACTAAGTGGCTGAAAATAAGTAATAATGGAATCTAATTGAGTGCGAATTCCGCTGATTCCATTGGATTTTTCGATAATCAGCGATCGAAATTGTGAAGCAATCCCGTGCCTCAGGCCCAAAAAACGTCAATTTCCGACCACATGATCGGAATAGTCGAGATTGGTGACATCGGGAGATATGGGCTGCGCCCGCGACTTTGGAATCAGCCCCGGACTTGATGCCCGCTTGAAACGTTACCCAAAGGTTAGTTTTTCTCCCATATCGCCAAAAACGGGGGATTTATGCGGTTTACACAGACTTCTCCGCAATGAATCGGGGGCGGTGGCCGGCCTGGCCGGCAGGTTGTAGAAGTCAGGCTGGCTCAGGAAGGGACGATTTTGAACAATATCCCTATTGTCTGCGACGACTTTTTGGAAAGCGCAAAGTTCTTGTCATTGGTTGGAGCGCAGAAAATCGGCATCGAATAGCCGCTTCCTGCAAAGCAGAAACTATATAAGAACGTTGATTTTCAGAAGTGTTCAGGCATTTTTTGGGGGTGATTAAAGTTGCAGTTAGCAATTCCGCCCGGGCCAGCCAAAGCGCATCGAATTGCGGGCAATTTCTGATCCGGAAATTTGCTGATTGGCGTTATTTCTGTCTGATTCAGGCGGAATTCGTCCGAACCATAAACTTATGTTTTCTGACAATGGGATTATTGTTTTCGGAAAATAACTATCTTGTATCGATTTTGCGCGGTTCCGGTCGCCAATCGCGCTGCCGACGGGAAAAGAGCTAATCTGGTGGTAATGAATAGTCGCTTTTTGGGTCCAAAAATCAGAACTGACCCACCAGAAACCAATATCAATGAGAACATTGCACTTCATTATTGGCGGATCAGCATCCCGTATCCGCCGATAATTGCGGATACCCGCGCTCACCGCCAGAATGGCCAGGGACTGGCGGGAAGCATAATTTTATTGTTTGCAATCTTTCGCACTTTTCAGCCGATTACAGGGCGCTCTGTAATCACCGGGCAGCGGGTAGAATAGCGCATAATGTTATTGTTCCATGCCTATAAAACGGGCTGAGAATATCGTTGCTGTTTGGTTTCACGGGCTTTCGTGGCCGCGGATAGCAGACGAAAAGGACGGCAGGCTCTAATGGCTGCGCGCCGCTGTCCGATAAGAACAATGTTATTGTTCATCGAGTTATTTGCGGGCCGAACGGGACGGAGAAGCGGCAAAAGTTAATGATATTCCCAATTTCGGGAGCCTTAGCACCCGAAGCCATTGCCGAAATCGCGATTTACGCCAAATCCGTCCAGTGATCTTGCACGCTCATGAACGAAACGCGCCGTCCGATACAATTTGCGACAATTTTTGTCCGTTCTGACAAAGTTCAGCGACAAGTGGCTACTAGAAAGACATTCATGACGGAAAGACAGACCGTCTCCCTGAACTGGAATATGAGGAACATGAATATGAAAAAAGCAATTTTGATTTCGAGCGCTACCGCTTTGTTGATGGCGGGCGGTATTGCCGTTGCCGCTCCGGGTGACCGCGGCATGCGGGCAGACACGAATGGCGATGGTGCGATAAGCCGCGCTGAACTGACCTCGTCGCTCGACGCCCGCTTCGCCAGAATGGATGTTAACGGTGACGGCCAGCTTTCCAAGGCAGATCGTGACGCCAAAAAAGCCGAACGCTTTGCCAAAATGGACAGCAATGGCGATGGTGAATTGACCCAGGCCGAAATGACTGCGGCACGTGATGCGCGCAAGGCCGAACGATTTGCTCGCGCCGATACCGATGGCAACGGCAAGCTGAGCCAGGCGGAAGCCCAGGCAAAGCAGGGCAAGCGCGGCGGTAAGGGCATGCGCGGAAAACGTGGTGGCCGTGGTGGCATGGGAATGATGCGCGCCGCCGATACCAATGGCGATCAGATGATCAGCAAGGCCGAATTCACCGCTGCAGCTCTGGCCCGCTTTGACAAGGCTGATGCCAATAAAGACGGCAAAATCACCAAAGAAGAGCGTCAGGCTGCTCGCAAGGCCCACAAGGGCGAACGGAATAAAAGAGGCGGTTAATCCCTGAACCACTCTTTTCGCGAACGGATCGTCAGCCATCTCCCCCTTCTCCCCCAAATTGGCTGGCGGTCCGTTCCTTTTTGCGTTTCCTGTGATAGGCTGATCCGATGGTGAACAAGACACATATATTGCTGGTCGACGACGAAGCGTCGTTGCGGGAACCTCTCGCGGATTATCTGATCAAACAGGGATACAAGGTACAGCAGGCCGCCGATGCGAGCCTCGCCCGGTCTTTGCTCAATGCTTATGATTTCGACATCATCCTGCTCGACATCATGATGCCGGGTGAAGACGGGCTCAGCCTCTGCCGCTTCGTCACCGACAAAACCGATATCCCGGTGATTTTCATCAGCGCCAAGACCGAAGAGACCGAACGGATTATCGGGCTCGAGCTGGGTGCCGATGATTATGTCACAAAGCCTTTCAGCCCCCGTGAACTGGTCGCGCGGATCAAGGTCATATTGCGCCGCGCTGAGAAAGGTGGCTCGAGCAACAACGGCGCGACCGGGGGAGCCTATCAATTCTCGGGCTGGACCCTAAAATGTGACAAACGCAGCCTGATCGACGCCGATGGCGTGAACGTCTCTCTCTCGACCGGCGAATATCAGATGCTGCTGGCGCTGGTTTCGCGCGCTGGTCAGGTGCTCAATCGCGATCAATTGCTCGACATCACCCAGGGCCGTGAAGCCCACGCTTTCGACCGTGCAGTCGACAACCAGATCAGCCGGCTGCGCCGCAAGATTGAAGCCGATCCCAAAAATCCCGAAATCATCAAGACCGTGTGGGGCGGCGGATATATGCTGGCCGGTGAAGTGAAATCGCTGTGAAGCGCCTGTGGCCCAATAGCCTGGTAGGACAGTTGCTGCTGATCGTCGCGCTGATGCTCCTGGTTGCTCAGGGCGTAAACAGCTTCTTGCTCTATCGCGGGGCGCAGAACCAGAATTTGTTAGAGGCTTCGACGTCGTCGGTGGCCCGCATTGCTTTCGCTCTGGAGCGGCAATCCACGTATCGGCGGGGTGAGGCAGGTGGAGCGAACGGCGGTCGGCGTGGGACGCGACTGAAATATGGCCCCGAAACCGCTGTTACTGAAGATATGAAACGTCTGCCGGAACTCGAAGCGCGGGCGGGGCAGGCTTTTTCCAATATGGGGATAGGATTTTCCGATATTCGCGCGGCGGAAGTCCGGCGGTTGACGCCCGATATGACCGGCCATGTGATCGGATCGAACCGGGGAAAGTGGCGCGACAACCCGATCAATCGATCAATGGGGAGCAGGGCAACCCCTCTGGAAACCAAGGGTTTTGTAATCGTCTCGGCCCGGCGCGACGATGGACAATGGATCAGCGTCGCGTCCGCTGTTCGCGAGCGTAACCCTATGCTGGTCAGGACCTTATTGTTCCAGACGATCATCACCTATCTTCTGATGCTGATCCCGTTGGTTCTTCTAGGGCGCTATATTTCGCGACCGTTGAAGACACTGACCGCAACAGCGCGTTCCTTCCAGCCCGGCAAGACCGAAACGCTGGAAGAGCAGGGGCCTCCGGACACCCGTGAACTGATCCGCGCTTTCAATGATATGAGTGGGCGTGTCAGCAACATGTTGAACGAAAAAAATGTCATGCTCGGAGCCATCGGTCATGATCTGCGGACCCCGCTGGCGGCCCTGAGGGTCCGGATTGAAAATGTCGACGATGATATCGAGCGCGAAAAGATGGTCGACGGAATCGAGGATATGGACCAGATGCTGGACGATATTCTCTCGCTTGCCAGGCTCGGCAGATCGTCGGAGCAGTCAAATCCGGTCGATATCCGGTCGATGATCGAGACTGTGGTCGACGAGTTTACCGATCTCGGCCACCAGGTTCGTTATCAGCGCGGCGAAAAACAGATCGCGACGGTACGGGAGACGCTGATTCGCAGGGCCCTGAGGAATCTGATCGGAAATTCGGTTCTCTACGGCAAGGCTGCGGATATCTCTGTGGAAAAGTCCGGCGATAAGCTGATGATAATCGTTGATGACGATGGCCCGGGTATCCCCGACGAAAAAATCGATGCGATGTTCGAGCCGTTCTTGCGCGGCGAAGAATCCCGCAATCGCGCCACCGGCGGATCGGGACTCGGCCTGACGCTGGCGCGGGCAATTGCCCGGGATCACGGAGGCGATATCGTCCTGACCAACCGGCCAGGCGGCGGTTTGCGAGCCACGCTGTCTTTGCCGGCCTGATCTTGAATGTTTCGGGAATGCCCGGCAGGCAGTAGCCTATCTCTTATTCTTCAGTGCTCTGTGTCGACGGACCCGGCGGAGCGCTCACGCCATCGGCTGCCAGTTGGGAGTCGATATCCTCTGCCAGCGCCTTGACCGCCTCATCCGCCGCTTCTTCGAGAGACTGGGCATCCTCCTCAATCTCTTTCTCCAGTTCCGCAATCGCTTCTTCGCCCTGATCCTCGATCGGGCTTTCGGAGCAGGCTCCCAGCATCAACATCGCTGGTAAAAGGAGTTTGAGGCTCTTCACTTTTTCACCGGCATGGTGAAGTCCGCATCGCTATTCGCGATGATCGACAATACCGTGGTCCAAGCGGCGACATTCTGGCGCACTTGTTCGGGATCGATCTTGTCGAGCGTATCGTCCGGCGTATGATGAAGGTCGAAATAGCGGCTTCCGTCCTGTTGCAGGTCAATGATTGCGAGATTGCCATCTGCGATGATCGGCCCGATATCCGCGCCGCCACCGGCCTGGCCGCCGGAACGACCAATGCCGAGATTCAGCAGATTTGCAGAAATCTCGTCGGCCACTTTTTTTGCTTCATCGGGCAGAGTGAATTCCACTCTCCAGATATTGTCGGCACCGAAATCCGATTCCATCGCAATCGCATGTTTCTTGTCGCGATGGGCATCGCGATAGGCTTTGCCGCCCCATATGCCGACCTCTTCTGCGCCCGCCCATAATAATCTAATAGTTCGAAGTGGTTGTCCGTGATCCTTGATATTCTTTGCAGCAGCGGTGATGATCCCGCAGCCCGCCGCATCATCAAATGCTCCGGTCGCCAGATCCCAGCTGTCGAGATGGCAGGCAATCAAAATCATCGGCAGGCTGGGGTCGCGGCCGACCACTTCGGCGATGACGTTGCCGGATTGCTGCTGACCGATATTCTTGGGGGTCAGCACCAAATTCATCGTCACCGGTTTTCCGGATTTCTGAGCCAGCTTTACCATCCGCTCGAGATTGTCGGCGTCGGGCAGCGACAAGGCCCCCGCCGGGATCGGTTTCACGCCTTCGCCAAAGCCGGTGCTGCCGGTGTGGGGATTGCGATGATTGTCCGTACCGATCGACTTGATGACATAAGCCGATGCGCCTTTTTGTGAAGCGATCGACGGTCCAACCCAGCGAATCGGACCGAAAGCGCTATAGCTGGAGCCATCCTGCGTCCGGTGCATCTCGTGGGTAACAAAGGCGATCTTGCCAGCGAGACTGCCATCGGGAACCGCCTTCATCGCTTCCAGAGAATCGAAATAGGCGATTTCTGCGGTGATCCCCTTTGCGCCGGTGCTGGCGCTATTGCCCAAGGCCGTGACCATCAGCTTTTGCGGGTAGGGCGCTACTACTGCCGCAGTCTCCTCGCCCCGCACCCAGGTCGGCATCATGAACGCTTCGTCGCGGACATTCTCGAACCCCAGGGATTTGAGCTTTTCAACCGACCAGACCCGCGCCCGGGCTTCCTGCTGGGTGCCTGCCTGGCGTGGTCCGACTTCGGTGGTCATGCCTTCGATAATATCATAGGCGACATCATCCTGTAGAGCCTTGGTTTGCAAGGCCTTGACCCCGTGATTGTCAGCGAGAGCAGCAGTGGACAGAATCAGCGCCGAGGCGCCAGCGAGCAGGGTGGTTATGTTTCTCATTACCGCTGCCTAACCCGCCTTTTGCGGTTTGCCAATAGTCTGGGCAATGGTCTCTTGCGACTGGCGGGCGGAATAGCTACATGAACCATCAAACAAGCCCCATTTCCCGTTAATGCTGCGCTTCCTCGAACCCTGGTGCGCCAACAGCGCCCTTCGACTGGCTCCGCATTAATGATATAGACTGAGAAAGAATAAATATGGCCGTCCAATATAGCTATGTCATGAAAGGTCTGACCAAGACCTTTCCCGGTGCCCCCAAGCCGGTGCTCGACAATATCCACCTGCAATTCCTTCCGGGCACGAAGATCGCCATCATCGGCAAAAACGGTGCCGGTAAGTCGACGCTGATGAAGATCATGTCGGGCCAGGATGACGAATTCCAGGGCGAGGCCTGGGCAGGCGAGGGCATTCGTGTCGGCTATCTGGCGCAGGAGCCGCAGCTCGACGAGACCAAGACGGTCAAGGAAAATGTCATGGACGGTGTCCGCGAAGTCGCGGATCTGGTCGCGCGCTTCAACGAAATTTCCAATATCATGGGCGATCCGCCGGAAGACGCGGATTTCGACGCGCTGATGGAGGAAATGGGCGAGCTGCAGGAAAAGATCGACGCCGTCGATGGCTGGACTCTCGACAACCAGCTGGAAATCGCGATGGAAGCGCTGCGCTGCCCCCCTGGGGACAGCCCGGTAACCGATCTCTCCGGTGGCGAGAAGCGTCGCGTCGCGCTTTGCCGGCTGCTGCTCGACAAGCCGGAAATCCTGATGCTCGATGAGCCTACCAACCATCTCGACGCCGAAAGCGTCGCCTGGCTCGAAAAACATCTGATCGATTATGCCGGCAACGTCATTCTCGTCACCCATGACCGCTATTTTCTCGACAATGTCGTCAACTGGGTGCTCGAAATCGACCGCGGCAAGGGCATTCCGTTCGAAGGCAATTATTCCAACTGGCTCGAAGCCAAGTCCAAACGGATGGCGCAGGAAGAGCGCGAGGACAAGAGCCGCCAGAAGGCAATCGACAACGAACTCCAATGGATGCGGCAGAGCCCCAAGGCGCGGCAAACCAAGTCGAAGGCGCGTATCAAGTCATTCGATGATCTGGTCGCTTCGCAGGAAAACCGCGTAGTCGGCAAGGCACAGATACTCATCCAGACGCCGGAGCGGCTCGGCTCCAAGGTGATCGAGGCCAAGGGTCTGACCAAGGCTTATGGCGATAAATTATTGTTCGAGGATCTTGAATTCTCGCTGCCACCCGGCGGTATCGTTGGCATCATTGGCGCCAACGGCGCGGGCAAGACGACCCTGTTCCGGATCATCACCGGACAGGAAACGCCCGACAATGGTTCGCTGGAGCTCGGTGAAACGGTAAAGCTCGGCTATGTCGACCAGAGCCGCGACACGCTCGACCCGGCAAAGAATATCTGGGAAGAAATTTCCGGCGGCCACGATTTCTTCACCTTCGGCAAGAACGAAGTCCAGACGCGCGCCTATGTCGGTGCCTTCAACTTCAAGGGTGTCGATCAGCAGAAGAAGGTCGGCCAGCTCTCCGGCGGTGAACGCAACCGCGTCCATCTCGCCAAGATGCTGAAAGAGGGCGGCAACGTGCTGTTGCTCGATGAGCCAACCAACGATCTCGACGTTGAAACCTTGCGCGCCCTCGAAGACGCGCTCGAAAGCTTCGCCGGCTGCGCCGTGGTCATCTCGCATGACCGCTTCTTCCTCGATCGTCTGGCGACCCATATCCTGGCGTTTGAAGGCGACAGCCATGTCGAATGGTTTGAAGGCAATTTCGAGGCCTATGAAGAGGATAAGCGTCGGAGACTGGGCGACGCGGCGGATCGGCCTACGCGTGTGGCTTACAAGAAATTGACCAGGTAATATGAGTCTCATCTTACCTGACTTGGTTTAACACCCGGAGCCGCTCTCACCACAGTGAGTTGGCCTCTTGGTGTTGGATCAAACCCGGTGTGACGATCCTATGTCCAGCGTAATAGCCAATTGCTCGACTGTTTCGGAATTGACCTGTGCTCCGAACGGCAATTCGCGTTTTTCGCGGTAAACATGGTCCTTCACTGACCACATCTGATGCAATTTGCCGCCTTCCAAATCGACGACCCAATATTCGGCAACGCCTGCCTGAGCATAGATGGCTTGTTTCTTGCCCATATCCATTTTTAACGTGGTGTCTGATATCTCCACTATAAGCGCAACTGATGAAACAGGAATTGCGCCTTCGCCATAGGGTTCCGATGTCAGAATTATATCGGGTTCGGGAGCGTTTCTTGCGTCGAGTTCAACAGTCGCTTCCAGTACGGCCCGCAGGGTTGAACCTATGACTTTTAGCTGGTCCCTGATGGCGTCGTAAAGGTCCATTTTGGCCATGACATGCGGTCGATGTTGTGCGTTCATGGTATAGATTTCTCCATCCAATAACTCGGCTTTGGCACATTCCAGAAAGGTCCCCGATTCACATAACAGGTAAAATTCCTGTGTGGTCAGCAGCGCCTTTTGATGGGAAGTGGGGATGGCATCCTGTGAAGTCATTCCGCGAATATATCACATTGATCAGGCGTTTGAAATATCCTCGGCCGGTTTCCCCGCCAAACTAACCCCGACAATCGCCGCCATCGCCGCGACGAAGCCCGGAATGATCTCGTAAACCCCGGGACCACCCAAAAATGCCTTGTTCCAGCCCATCGCGATCCACAGGATCACCACGCCGGCGCCAACAACCAGGCCAGACACCGCTCCAGCGCCGGTCATCCGCTTCCAGGTCAGCGACAGCAGGATCAGTGGCCCGAACGCGGCGCCGAAGCCGGCCCAGGCGTTGCTTACCAGGCCCAGCACCTTGCTGTCGGGGTCGCGGGCGATATAAATTGCAACCAGCGCGACCAAGGCGACAAACAGTCGCCCGACATTGACGGTCTCCCGCTCGCTGGCGTTCTTGCGCAGGAACAGGCGGTAGAAATCTTCGGTCAGAGAACTGGACGACACCAGCAATTGCGAGCTGATCGTGCTCATGATCGCAGCCAGCAGCGCCGCGAGCAGGAAGCCGGTGATCAAGGGATGAAACAAGGTATTAGCCAGCAGGATGAAGATCGTTTCCGGGTCCTCGAGCGTCAGCCCGTTCATCTCGACATAGGCGCGTCCGGTGATGCCGACGCCGATCGCGCCTAGCAAAGCGACGCCCATCCAGCTCATACCGATATTGCGCGCCGTCGCCACCTGCGGCACCGAGCGGATCGCCATAAAGCGGACGATGATATGCGGCTGACCGAAATAGCCGAGCCCCCAGGTAATCGCCGAGAGAAAACCGATGAACGACAATCCTGCGGTCAGGCTGAGAAAATCGGGATCGATCGCGTTTAATTGGGCGGTTGCCGCGCCGAAACCGCCATCGCTGGTCAGAACCACCAGCGGCATCAGCACCAGCGCCACGACCATGATACAGCCCTGGACAAAATCGGTCAGGCTGACGGCGAGAAAACCGCCAACCATAGTATAGGCCAGTACGACGCCCGCGGTCAGCCATATCCCGGTCATATAATCGCTCATGCCGGTGTCGCCAAACAGGCCGGCAAAGCTGGTCTCGAACAATTTGCCGCCGCCGACCAGGCCCGCTGCGGTATAGACGGCGAAGAACAAAACGATGATGATCGCCGATGTCACCCGCAACGCCAGCGCCTTGTCGGGGAAACGATTGGCGAGAAATTCGGGGATGGTGAGGGCGTTGCCATAGCTTTCTGTCTGCTCGCGCAGACGCGGGGCAACGACGATCCAGTTGACCAGCGCGCCGACAAACAGGCCGATCCCGATCCACACCTCTACGAGTCCCGCCGCATAAAGCGCGCCCGGCAGGCCGAGCAGCAGCCAGCCCGACATATCGGATGCTCCGGCAGACAGCGCTGCCACCGCAGGATGGAGGTTCCGGCCCCCCAGCAAATAGCCTTCGCTACTGTCGGTGGATTTGCGCCAGGCGTAAAATCCGATGGCGAGCATCAGGATGAAATACAGGGCGAGTGAAATCAGGGCTCCGGTTTGCATCAGACGGTCATAACGATTTTGCCGCGCGAGTCACCACCTGCCTTCCGGAAAGGTCGCTTCGTCAAAGTCTGATATATATTCTTCCTCCAGGGAGAAGGAGTTTTTACCGCAACCGCTTCACAAATAACTGACCGTTATCATCGCGCTTCGTCTGGAAATTCGGAACGGATTCGAACATTTCCGACAGCCTCGAAAAGCCATAGTTGCGCACGTCAAAACTCGAGCGGTTGCCGGCAATCTTGCCGACTTCGCTCAGGCTGGCGTAGCCCTCGGCATCGCGTTTGGTCGCGAGATAGGCATCGATCAGCAGGTTGAGCAGTTCATCATCGACCTTGCCGGCGCCGCCTTCGCCCGCAATATTCCCGTTGTCCGTCTTTGCCGACGCCTTGACGTCACTTTTGCTGCTTGTCCGATGGCGCTTGTCCGCCTTTACCAGCGCATCGACGTCGATAAACCGGCTGCACGCCTGTTTGAACGCTTCCGGCGACTTGGCGCTGCCAAAACCATAGACCGGCAGGCCTTCCTGACGGATTCGCATCGCCAGCGGCATGAAGTCGCTGTCGCTGCTCATGATTCCGAAGCCGGTGACATTGCCGCGAAACAGCAGGTCCATGGCGTCAATCGTCATCTTCATGTCGGTGGCATTCTTGCCCTTGGTCATGTCAAACTGTTGCTGCGGTTCGACGCCATATTTGTGCAGGATATCAACCCAGCCCTTGAGCGATTGCTTGCGCCAGTTGCCATAAGCGCGACGAATATTGACGGTCCCCAGTTCGGCCAGCGCGGTGAGCACGGGATCGAGACCATTGTGGCTGGCATTGTCTGAATCGATCAGCAGAGCGATATTGTCATTATGTTGTTTCATCGTGGCAAGATGGACTGCGGGGCGAGGGCGTTCAAGCGGAAAAGATGCTGTCCTACACGAAAGCGGACGGCTATGCTTTGCGCGGCTCTTTGAAATACCGGGGTTGCGGATCGTGCACGCAACTGCTCGTCCGGAGGGTGTTCTGCAAACAGAAACCGGAAGCGGCTATTTTGTTTTATTACACTGTAAAGTTTGTAAAGTTCATCAGATGGCCGACAGGTCACTGTGGAAATAAATATCCCAATCAATGTAAAATAGTCGGCTTACCCTTCTGAATAGTAAGGATATTCTGTTTTCTTCAGTCCACGGCAGAGAAGGTATCGTCTTTTTCGTCCAATACGTGCAGCTTGCCCTCCGCAATCGCGAACCAGGCGCCGATCAGACGAATCGAGCCGTTCGCTTCTTTCTCCTGAATGCAGGGGAAAGTCCGTAAATTCGTCAGGCTGGTCCGGACGCCTTCATGCTCCATCGCCAATTGGGCTGCTTTGCTGTCGAGATCGCCGTGATCGTGCGCGACCTTGGCCCGGGCATCGTCGAGCAAGGTGATCCAGTCGGCGATAAATCCGCCTTTGCCGTGCGGCATGTCCTTCATCTGCTCGGACAGTGCCGCTGCACAACCGCCGCAGCTGCCGTGGCCCATGACGACCACTTCCTCGACCTTGAGAAACTGGACCGCAAATTCAAGCGCAGCGGACACGCCGTGCTGGCCAGGGGTGGTTTCAAACGGGGGCACGAGGGCCGCCACATTGCGAACGATGAATGTCTCGCCGGGATTGGTGTCGAAAATCTGGGTCGGATCGACGCGGCTGTCGCTGCAGGCGATAATCATCACCTTCGGGCTCTGGCCTTCCTTGAGTTCGTCCCAGCGTTGGCGCTGCGTCTGCCATTGGTCGGAACGGAAGCGGCGGTAGCCATCGAGCAGGTCTGAAAATATTGTCATGTTTCAATCCATATCACCGACTAAAGGGGTGGCAAGAGTGGTTTTCTTTCCCTATTTGATAGAAATGAACGAAATCACCAAAATTGTAACGCCCGACAGCCCACCAGAGCGCCTCCGCAAACCGGACTGGATTCGCGTCAAAGCCCCGATGGGTGCAGAGTTTGAAAAAACCCGGGCGCTTATGCGGGAGCACAAGCTGAATACGGTATGCGAGGAAGCGGCCTGTCCGAATATCGGTGAATGCTGGACCAAGAAACACGCGACGGTGATGATCCTTGGTGACGTCTGCACCCGGGCCTGCGCTTTCTGCAATGTCAAAACCGGCATGCCGATGGCGGTCGATGCTCTCGAACCCCAGCATACCGCCGATGCCGCTGCCAAGCTGGGACTGGAGCATATCGTCGTAACCTCGGTAGACCGCGATGATCTTGCCGATGGCGGAGCCAGCCAGTTTGTTAAGGTGATAGAGGCGCTGCGCCGAACAACACCAAAAACCACGATCGAAATTTTGACGCCGGACTTCCGCAACAAGACCGAAGCTGCGGTAGAGGCTATCGTGGCGGCGCGTCCCGACGTCTATAATCACAATCTGGAAACGGTACCGCGCTTGTACCCGACAATCCGTCCGGGCGCGCGCTATTATGCGTCGCTGCGTCTGCTAGAGCAGGTCAAGCGGCTTGATCCGTCGATCTTCACGAAATCGGGCATGATGCTGGGATTGAGCGAGCAGCGTCTGGAGGTCCATCAGGTGATGGACGATATGCGCAGCGCCGGCGTCGACTTCCTGACCATGGGGCAATATCTGCAACCGACGACCAAACATGTGAAGGTCAGCGAATTCGTCACGCCGCAGGCCTTCGATGCTTATGCTTCGGTCGCCCGGGCGAAAGGCTTTCTGCTGGTCGCCTCGAGCCCGCTTACCCGGTCCAGCTATCATGCCGGAGATGATTTCGCCAAGATGCGTCAGGCTCGCGAGGAAAAACTGGCGCGCGCAGGTGCTTTGAATGCCCGTCCATAGAGAAACCCGCGACCTGCCATATAGCGCTGCGCAAATGTACGCGCTGGTCGCCGATGTAGGACGCTATCAGGAATTTCTGCCCTGGGTGGTGGGAACCCGGATCCGGTCCGACAGCGAGACAGAGATGCTGGCCGATGTCCTGGTCGGTTTCAAGGGGATGCGCGAGCAATTCTCATCGCGGGTGATCAAATCCCACAATCAGGCGATCGATGTGGATTATCTGGATGGTCCGCTGAAACAGCTCCACAATGAATGGCGCTTCCGGTCGCGCGATGGTGGTGGCTGCCATGTTGATTTTTATGTCGAGTTTACGTTCAAGAACCGCATCTTCCAGAAACTGGCCGGTCAGATGTTTGCCAAGGCGCTGCACAAGATGACCAGCGCTTTTGTCGAGCGTGCCGGCGAAGTCTATGGCAGCAGCTATTCCTTGTCGTCGGGCAATAGCAGTTCAAGCGCCACCAGCACCGCCTGAAGCCGGATATCGGCGCGGCTCTTGTCATCGCCAAAATTTTTCCGGTCGGCGATCACGTCGTCCGTATCCCGGCCTTTTTCAGCCTTGGCGAAGACCACCGTGCCAACCGGTTTTTTCTCGGTACCACCGCCAGGGCCTGCGACTCCGGTAATAGCAACGGCAACGTCACAGTCGGAATGCTTGAGCGCGCCCTGCGCCATTTCCCATGCCACCGCGATTGAAACGGCGCCGAAGGTTTCCAGAAGGTCGCTGCTCACGCCGAGCATCTTCTGCTTTGCATCGTTGGAATAGGTGTTGAAACCGCAGTCGAACACGTCGCTGCTGCCGGGGACTTCGGTGAGAGCGGCGGCAACCAGACCTCCGGTGCAGCTTTCTGCAACCGTGATCCGTCGCCCGGCGGCGCGATTCTTCTCGATGACGGTTGTCGCCAGGACGACGAGCTCGGTGGGGAGAAGGTTTTCCATAGACCGGCGCCGTTAGACCATCATGCCGGTGCTTTGCAAATGGGAATATCCTGCTTCTTGTCGTCTTTGGTAGCCGCTTGCACGATCGAAATCGCGAGACTCGCCAGATTTGACGAAGGCATCGGCTCCAGATCATGATAAATCTTTGCAATCAAATCGCAGTCCTTCGGTTTGATTTCTTCGCCGATAAGGCTGGAAAACATCGCATCGGTAATCGGTCGCAACAGCGTGTCGTCTATTTCGGAC
The DNA here is from genome assembly GCF_013371215.1 of Parasphingorhabdus flavimaris. Taxonomy (GTDB): domain Bacteria; phylum Pseudomonadota; class Alphaproteobacteria; order Sphingomonadales; family Sphingomonadaceae; genus Parasphingorhabdus; species Parasphingorhabdus flavimaris. The sequence continues at coordinate 760,903 of NZ_JABWMH010000002.1, read as the reverse complement.
GGAAGCTTTTCGCCCGCCAGCACCGCAACCGCGCTCTTCGCTTGCGGCCAGGCGGCCTCGGAGGCAGCACGATATTTCGCCAGCTGTTCGGAGTTTTCCTTCAACAAGGGCGTTGTCGCAGGGAGGGTTGCTGCGCATTTGTTGCGACTGGCTTGTACTGCGGTTGGCAAAAGATATGTTACCAACGCCTCGGCCTGCGTAACGCTGACGCATTTGGGCATTGGCGCGGTTTGCGCGGATACCGATTGGGAGAGGCCTGCCAGTGCCAGCCCAGCGATTAGTTTCTTGTGCATCAATTTTCCTCCAATGATATCGTCGCGATTGCCTGTGCGGCTATCCCTTCTTCACGACCGGTAAAGCCCAGCCGCTCGGTGGTGGTCGCCTTTATGCTGACCCGGTCGATCCCGATCGACAATATTTCTGCAACATTCCGCCGGATCGTTTCGCGATGAGGTTTGATCTTGGGGGCTTCGCAGATAACCGTCATATCTACATTATGAATGATGCCACCTTTCTGCGCGATGAGCGAAGCGGCATGTTTGACGAATCTGGTGGAATCTGCGCCGCGCCATTGCGGGTCCGACGGTGGGAAATGATCACCAATATCTCCGGCGGCCACCGCGCCGAGCAAGGCATCGCACAGTGCGTGCAGTAAAACATCGGCATCACTATGCCCGACGAGGCCCTTGTCGTGATCGATTTTGACTCCACCCAGCCACAGATCCTCGCCGCTGGCCAGGCGGTGCACATCATAACCCATTCCGGTACGTGTCTGGCGCATATCCTGCCTCCTGTCGCCGTTGAAATCCGCCGGCAAAGTGTATTTCTTCAAGCACTCGTCACCATCCACCACCGTAACCACATGACCTGCCGCTTTGAAAATTTGTGCATCATCGCTTGCATTCTGATCGGCGGCAAACCGGTCGTGCGCAGCCATGAGCTTTGCAAAGTCAAAGGCTTGCGGTGTTTGAACGCGCCACAAGCTGTTGCGATCGACAGTCCGGTCCAGTTGCTCGTCAGCCAATTGCACCATCGTATCAACACTGGGTAATATGGGGATTGCCGAAGGTTCACTCATGAGGCGACCAAGCAGGTCATCAATCACCCGATCAGGAATAAACGGCCGTGCTGCGTCGTGTACGAGAATATTTTTGGCGCCACCGCCGGCGCGGATGGCCTTCAGGCCATTATATACCGACTGCTGACGCGTTGCCCCGCCGATAACGACGCTATAGCCGGATATAGGGGCAAGGGCCTCGTCAAGCTGCTCTTGCTGACCTTGGCCGACCACAATCCAGACGTCGTCGATGGCGGGGTGGGACAAGAACCGTTCGACGCTATGGCGGACCACGGGCTTGCCGTTGATCAGTGCAAATTGCTTGGGAAGGTCCAGTCCAGCCCGCGCACCGACTCCGGCTGCCACGATCAGCGCATGGGTTCTCTCGGAAGGATCTCTGGCTTCGACCATGGATCGCGATCTACTCGCTGAATTCGCCCGAAGCAATTCTTGCCTCAAAATAGATTTGACTATAAGGGGTGCTTAAATTTTAGGCAGCGCTGATGAAACTTCTCCCGATCTCGATAGGCAATATCAAAATAGAATGCCCGGTAATTCTGGCGCCGATGACCGGCGTCACCGATTTGCCCTTTCGCAAGCTGGTCCGCCGCTTTGGCTCCGGACTCAATGTGACCGAAATGATCGCCAGCCAGGCAATGATCCGGGAAACCCGCCAATCCTTGCAGAAATGCGCCTGGGATCCGACCGAGGAACCGGTTTCGATGCAACTGGCTGGTTGTGATCCTGGGGTAATGGCCGATGCTGCAAGGCTCAATGCGGATCGAGGTGCCCAGATTATCGACATCAACATGGGATGCCCCGTAAAAAAGGTGGTCAACGGCGATGCCGGCTCTGCCTTGATGCGCGATCTTCCACTGGCGGCATCGCTGATCAAGGCGACGGTCGAGGCGGTCGACGTGCCGGTAACGGTAAAAATGCGGATGGGCTGGGATCACCAGAGCCTGAACGCCCCGGAACTGGCCCATATTGCGGAAGATCTCGGCGCCAAAATGATCGTGGTGCACGGACGGACCCGGTGCCAGATGTATCGCGACAGCGCCGACTGGGCGTTTGTCAGCAAGGTCAAGCAGGCGGTATCCCTGCCGGTCATCGTCAATGGCGATATCTGCACGATCGAAGACGGTCAGGCCGCGCTCGAACAGAGCGGCGCGGACGGGGTGATGATCGGTCGCGGCGCCTATGGCAAGCCCTGGCTATTGGGCCAGTTCATGCACTGGTTCAAGACGGGTGAGATGATAGCGGATCCCGATATTTCGACCCAATATGCGATCCTGGATGAACATTATCGCGACATGTTGGAGCTTTACGGCGAAGAAGTAGGCGCCAAGGTCGCACGAAAACATATCGGTTGGTATACCAAGGGATTGACCGGCTCGGCGGAATTCCGGAATCAGGCAAACAAGGAAGCAAACCCTCATACCGTGCTGAAGATGCTCGAGGAATTTTATACTCCCTGGTTGAACAAAGCGGCAGCCTGATGATTGATCGTCCGTCCGGAGAACAAATTCTGGCCGGGCTCAACTATGCTATCATGGTGGTGGATTCCGGTGATCTGATCACCCGGATCAATCCAGCCGGTGAAGCGTTGTTCGGAACCAGTGCCAAGCATCTGATCGGCCGCAAGGTAGATGACGCTCTGCAATTCTCGGACCCGAGGCTCAATGCGGCCTTGATCGCGCCGGACACGAGTCTCACTGCGCGCGGCGTGATGGTCTCAAGCGATGAACGCAAGTTGGGGATCGTCGACTTTGATATTCATCCTCTCGCATCCGGGTCTGACTGGCGGTTGATCTCACTGGCGCTGATGCCGCAGGATGGCCCTATTCTCGAGAGTGAAAATCACGATCCGTCAAATCTGGCGATCCGGGCTCCGGACATCCTGAGTCACGAAATTAAAAATCCACTGGCTGCAATAAGAGGCGCCGCTCAACTTCTGGATCGCCAGATGAATCAGACCCAGAAAACCCTGACCCAGATGATTATTGGGGAAGTCGAGCGGGTGGTCAATTTGCTCAACCGGATGCAGACCCTGTCGTCCAATCAGCCGGCGCAGACGCAAGCGGTCAACATCCATACGCTGATAGACCGTGCGCGGCGGTCGATCGAGGCGGCTACCGGGCAAGTGGTAAAGATCCAGGACAAGTTTGATCCATCTCTTCCCGATGCGCTGGTTGACCCGGATGCCATGATGCAGGTTCTGACCAATCTGCTTGCCAATGCCGTCGACGCCACAAAACATCTGGCCAATCCGGAGATCCGGATCGTCACGCGATACAGTTTTGGCGCCTCTTTGTCCGCGCAAGGCGAAAACGAGGCTATTCGTTTGCCCATTCAGATCATGGTGTGTGACAACGGGCCCGGTGTCCCGCCGGAACTCGAGCGGGAAATATTCTCGGCCTTCGTCTCGACCAAGAAGGAAGGGCAGGGGCTTGGTCTCGCTCTGGTGAAGAAGCTCATGCGCGATATGAACGGACGAATCCGCTATGATCGCGAGAACCAGCACGAGATGAGCAGATTCACCCTGTTTCTTCCCGTTGCTCCGAAAAACTGACGTCAGGATAATTTATGGCGAACGAAAAAATCATATTGGTTGAAGACGATTTGTCCGTCAGCCATGTTATCATCACCGCACTCCGCGCGGACGGCTATGAGGTCGAAAGCTGCAAATCAATTGCTGAACGCGACGCTTTGATGGCCAGCAGCAGCTATGATCTGTTGCTGACCGACGTCGGTCTGGGCGAGGGCGACGGGATTTCCTCTCTGGATACGGTGAAAGCCAGTCATCCGGATATTCCGATCATTATCATCTCGGCCCAGAATACGCTCAACACCGCAGTGCGGGCTTCGGAAACCGGGGCATTCGAATATCTGCCCAAGCCATTCGACCTCGATGAGCTGGTAGAAGTCGTGGGTCAGGCATTGAAGCCGAAAAACATCCAGCCGATCGCCGCGTCGATGGATGAAGAAAGCCTGCCGCTCGTTGGTCGCAGCGCTGCGATGCAGGAAGTATACCGTATGATCGCGCGGCTGTTGAAAAATGATCTTTCGGTTCTCGTATTGGGAGAATCCGGTACCGGCAAGGAACTGGTCGCGGAAGCGATCCATGGCCTCGGACACAGAAAATCAGGGCCTTTCATCGCGGTAAATATGGCAGCGATTCCATCCGATCTGATTGAGGCTGAATTATTCGGCCATGAAAAAGGTGCTTTTACCGGCGCCGTTGCCAGTGCTTCCGGCAAGTTCGAGCAAGCGCAGGGCGGGACCCTTTTCCTGGACGAAATCGGCGATATGCCGATGCACGCACAAACCCGTCTTTTGCGGGCGCTTCAGTCGGGTGAAATCAATCGAGTGGGCGGCAAGGGGCTGGTCAAGCTGGACGTCCGGATCATTGCCGCGACCAATCATAATTTTCTGGAACTGATCGAGCAGGGCAAGTTTCGGGAGGACTTATATTACCGGATCAACGTCGTGCCGATCGAGCTGCCACCTCTCCGGGAGCGAGCCAGCGACATTCCGGCTCTGGCGACCCATTTCCTCAAGCTCGCTGTGACCGAGGGGCTCCCTCACAAGCAGATCTCGCAGGAAGGGATGAACCTGCTCTGCCATCATTATTGGCGGGGCAACGTCCGTGAACTCAAAAATGTGATCTACCGTCTGGTAGTAACCGGTCGAGAGGACACGCTGTCGGAAGATTCAATCCGTCAGATTCTTGCCGCCGAGCGCGGAGAGGATCGGGTTGAGTCCGAGGGGCTGGAGTTTGAAGGCCATGTCAAATCGATTGTGCTGGAATTGATGGCTGGTGCCGAAAAAGAGAATCTCTACGCAAAGGCGCTGGAAAAATTCGAAAAGCCATTGCTTACGGAGATGATGCATCACGCCCATGGCAACCAGATCAAGGCAGCGAAAATCCTTGGTATCAACCGGAACACATTGCGCAAAAAACTCAACGAATATCAGATCGATCCAAGCCAGTCGAAATAGATGCTACGATGAAGTGACCGTGCCACTCGTCGAGTCGTGATATTTTTGCAATATAAGTGCTTTTCCTGCAACGAAACTGTTGTATTGAAAGCACAATGACGGTTTCAAACCAATCTCAGGAGAAACGCGCGGCCTACTGGCTGCGGCGGCTCTCGCTCATGGTGGAGCGCGAAACCGTGATGAAGCGGGTCGAATGGATTGTCTTGCTGCTGTTCGCCGTAATCATGGTCGGCACCTATTTGCTACTGAGTCGACAATCAGACCAGACCGATTTCATCTCGCCGCCTTTGACAGCAGCTTTGCTGGTGGCGAACCTGATCCCGGCGATGACCTTGCTGGTGCTGTTCGGACGAAGGATTGCAAAGGGGAGGGCTGCAAAAAGCTCTATCGGAAGCAAAGGCAGGCTGCATGTCAGGCTGGTTGCCTTATTCTCTCTGGTCGCAAGTATCCCGATGCTGCTGGTGGTTATTTTTGCCTCGCTGCTGTTTCAATATGGAGTCGAATTCTGGTTTTCGGATCGCGCCAGAGGCATGCTGGAAAACGCCAATGATCTCGCACGCGGATATTACGAGCAGAATCAGCAGGAGATCGGCGCCGAGACGACGACGATGGCCATTGATTTGCGCAATTATTTGCAGCAGGCGGATCTAGAAAGTCCGGAATTTGCGGAAGGCTATGTCTTCCAGGTATTGTCCCGAAAACTCAATGAATCCGCCATTATCGAATATGGCGAGGATGGAGTCGCACGGACCGCTGCCGCTGTTGATCCGGACGATGGAGACCAGAATCCCAAGATCACAGACGCAGTGCTCAAGCAGCTTGAGGCGGGAAAAAGCTATGTCGTGACCGCTCGCCCGGACAAGATCGAAGCTGTCACCGCGCTCGACCTGGAGTCCCGGATATTCCTTTATGCAGCTAGGGATTCGGATATGCTTGCGTTGAGCCAGTGGGAAAGAGCGCAATCGGTGCTGGCAGATTATGAAGAGCTTTTCTCTCGATCGCGAAGCCTGCAATTGCAGTTCAATATCGCGCTGTTCGTTATTTCCCTGCTCATCGTGGGTCTGGTGCTGTGGATTGCATTGGTCGTTGCAGACCGGATGGTAAAGCCGGTCAGCGACCTGGTGCACGCAGCAAAAAGGGTCACCGAAGGCGATCTTGCTACACGAGTGCCCGGGGCGTTTGATAACGACGAAATCGGCACCTTGGGCCGGGCCTTCAACCGCATGACCGAACGACTTGAAACCCAAACAACCGCGCTGATTACGGCCAATCAGCAATTGGGCAGCCGGCGGGCGTTTATCGAGGCGGTGCTGGAATCGGTTACCGCGGGCATCATAAGTCTGGACGAGAAGGGCGACATCAAGTTGGTCAATTCGCAGGCCCAGTCACTTCTCTCGAAATCAATAGATGATCTGCTCGACGTCAATATCGGGAAGGCCGCTCCCCAATTTGCCGAACTGATCCAGGACGGGGTCGAAAATAGCATCATCGAATTTGCCTCCGAAGCTGATATCCGGACCCTTGCGGTCAAGATTGTCGGCGGCCCGACCGGACATGTGATCACCTTCGAGGACATCACCCAGCAATTGCTCGACCAGCGTCGGGCCGCGTGGTCGGATGTAGCGCGCCGCATTGCTCATGAAATCAAAAATCCTCTGACGCCCATTCAATTAGCTGCAGAACGGCTACAGCGCAGATTCGGTTCGCATATCAAGGACGACGGAGCGATCTTCGACAATCTGACAAACACCATTGTCCGTCAGGTTGGAGATCTGAGGAATATTGTCGACGAATTCTCTTCCTTTGCACGCATGCCGAAACCCGTGTTTCGCGAGGAAAATCTCGATGACATCCTGAAACAGGCCCTGTTCATGCAAGGTGTGGCCTATCCGACCATGAATTTCAATTTCGTCCCTGACGATCAGCCGATAGCGCTGGTTTGTGATCGTCGGCAACTGGGGCAGGCCTTGACCAATATTATAAAAAATGCGGCGGAGGCCATTCAGCAAAAAGCCGAATCTAGTGCAGATTTCCAGATTTCCAACGGTGAAATCGAGCTGTCCGCCCGAATGGAAAACCAGATGGTCGTCGTTGAATTGATCGACAATGGCATCGGTCTGCCGATCGAACGGGACCGGATCGTCGAGCCTTACATGACAACCCGCGCCAGCGGCACCGGACTGGGATTGGCGATCGTGAAAAAAATTGTCGAGGAGCATTTCGGAGAAATGAAATTCGATGATGCACCGGACGGCGGTACGAAAGTTACAATCAGGTTCAGTCCGTCAAAACTGGCGAGATTGTCTCACGGAGGCACAGCATCCTCCAATGGCGAGCAAAGCGGCTCGGGTGGCAGTCACGGTCAGATCGAAGAAATCGAGAAATAGGGATTAGAGGTCCAGCATGGCGTTAGATATTTTAGTTGTCGACGACGAGCCCGATATCCGAGACTTGATATCCGGTGTCTTGGAAGATGAAGGCTATAGCACGAGGGTTGCCGCTGACAGTGATGCCGCGCTGGCTGCGGTAAACGAGCGCCGGCCTTCGCTGGTCCTGCTCGACGTGTGGCTGAGAGGCTCGAGACTGGATGGTCTGGAGCTGCTCGGCGAGTTGAAGCAACTTGACGCGAAACTGCCGATCATCGTGATCTCCGGCCATGGCAATATCGACACGGCAGTGGCGGCTATTTCCCAGGGCGCCGTCGACTTTATCGAAAAGCCATTTGAAGCCGAACATCTTCTGCATCTGGTGGCGAGAGCGACCGAAACCGAGCGACTCCGTCGCGAGAACGAAATTCTAAAGGCTCGCGTGGGCTTTGCGGATGAATTGACCGGAAATTCCACCGCCGTGAATAATGTGAGAGCCACATTGAAGAGGGTGGCCGGCACCGGCAGCAGGCTGCTCATCTCCGGTCCGGCGGGCGTTGGCAAGGAAGTCGCTGCGCGCCTGATGCACAATTGGAGTTCGCGTGCCGATGCCGCCTTTGTCACCATCAGCGCGGCACGGCTCTCACCGGAAAGCGTCGAAGAGGAACTATTCGGGACCGAGCGCAACGGAAAAATTGAAAAAACCGGGTTGATGGAAGAGGCCCACGGAGGGACCTTGTTCATCGATGAGGTCGCCGACATGCCGCTTGATACTCAGGGCAAGATATTACGCGTTCTCACCGAACAGAGCTTCAACCGGCTCGGCGGTTCCCAGAAAGTGAACGTCGATGTGCGGGTTGTCTCGGCGACCTCGCGCGATCTCGAATTGGAAATACGCGAAAAGCGGTTCCGGGAAGATTTGTTCTACCGGCTAAACGTCGTTCCGGTCATATTGCCGCCACTGAACCAGCGGCGCGAGGATATACCTGTGCTTGTGGAACATTATGCCGCGCGCTTTGCTGCAGACCAGCGGCTGCATCCTCCCGAAATCTCGGATGAGGCGATGGCCGCGCTCCAGGCCTGTGACTGGCCGGGCAATGTCAGACAGTTGCGCAACGTGATTGAGCGGACGATAATATTGGCCCCGAAGGACAAATTTTCCAAAATCGAAGTCGAGATGCTGCCACCAGAGGTTCTTGGCAATGATGATGATCTCGACCAGGGAGTTGCTTCGCTCATGGGATCGCCGTTGAGAGAAGCCAGGGAGAGCTTTGAAAGGGAATATCTGAAGGTCCAGATCAGGCGCTTTTCGGGGAATATCTCCAAAACCGCTAATTTCATTGGCATGGAACGGTCAGCGCTGCACCGAAAATTGAAAATATTGGGACTGGCTGCACGCAAGAAAGCGGATCTGGAATGACCCGGGCGGTTAAGCGGTTGTCGTAGCCCCACAAAACCCATATATGGAAGGCGACGATCTTCCGACGACGTCCGCAATTGCTGTAGAAATTATAAAATGCCGCCACAAAGTCGGCCAATAATTGGAGTCAAAAATGACCGATAAGTCCAATAATTTGCAAGATTTATTTCTAAACTCCCTAAGAAAATCAAAAACTCCGGTGACCATGTTCCTGGTCAAGGGCGTCAAACTTCAGGGCATCGTGACCTGGTTCGACAATTTTTCGGTATTGCTCCGTCGCGACGGGCAATCCCAGTTGGTGTATAAGCACGCGATATCGACAATCATGCCGTCCGAAGCGCTCGACACGAAGCCATTTTCCGATCTTATGGATAATGCCAAAACCAGGGCAGGGGTGCTACAAGAGGTGTTCCTCACGGCGGTCCGGGACAGCAATGACCCGGTAACGATGTTTCTGGTTAACGGCGTAATGTTGCAGGGCGAAGTGTCGGCCTATGACCTGTTCTGTATTCTGCTGGAGCGGGAAGGTCTGTCGCAACTGGTCTACAAACATGCGATATCCACCGTTCAGCCAGGCGGGCCGCTTAATCTTGCCGATTATAACCAGTCTGACGATGGTGCGCATTGATACCATTTGAGAAGGACAATCTCGATAGCAAGAGCGATCGCGCGCTTATAGTCCATCCTGATATGGTTTCCCTTAGCCAGTCGGCGCTGGAACACCGGTTGAGCGAAGCGGTCGGATTGGCCGCTGCGATCGGGCTGATTGCAACGGGGTCTCACTATTTTTCGGTGCGCAAGGCCAAGCCGGCAACGCTGTTCGGGTCGGGGCAGGTCGATCAAATCGGCAAGATGATGACCGAGCAGGACGCCAGCATTCTTATTGTGGATGGCAGTTTGAGCGCTATCCAGCAGCGCAACCTGGAAGAGAAGCTCGGCGTCAAGGTTATCGACCGGACCGGGCTTATCCTGGAAATCTTCGGTGCGAGAGCGGCCACGGCCGAAGGCCGACTGCAGGTCGAACTCGCGCATCTCGACTATCAGGCGGGGCGTCTGGTACGCAGCTGGACCCACCTCGAACGCCAACGGGGCGGTTTCGGTTTTTTGGGCGGACCAGGCGAGACCCAGATCGAATCTGACCGGCGGATGATCCGCGACCGGATGGCAAAATTGCGCAAGGATCTCGCTCATCTGCGCAAAACCCGTGCCTTGCACAGAGACCGTCGACAGCGCGCTCCATGGCCGGTGATTGCATTGGTCGGCTATACAAATGCCGGAAAATCGACGTTGTTCAACCGACTGACCGGTGCCGATGTTTTTGCAGAAGACCTGCTATTCGCAACATTGGATCCGACGATGCGCGAATTTTCGCTACCCGGTTATGACAAAGCCATATTGTCGGACACCGTCGGCTTTGTTTCGGATTTACCGACCCAATTGGTCGCCGCGTTTCGGGCAACGCTGGAAGAGGTCAGCGCCGCCGATATCGTGGTTCATGTTCGTGATATTTCGCATGAAGCCAGCGATGCCCAGGCGCGTGATGTCAGGCAGATCATGTCTGATCTTGGTGTTTCGGAAGAGGCAGGCGAGGGGCCGCCGATCATCGAGGCATGGAACAAGATCGACAAGATCGACTCCGAACATCCGCAATATGAGAAAATCTCGGGTCCGTTGCCGGAAAATGTCTGCACAATCTCGGCGGAAACCGGAGACGGTATTGACGTTCTGGTCAACCTGATCGCAAAAACGCTCTCTGAAGGCTATAAGTCCGAGCAGATCACGGTGGCTGCTTCCGACGGCAAACGGATGGCCTGGTTGCATGAAAATGGCCGGGTTCTGAGCAGCGATCAGGATGCCGACCGGCTGATTTTGACGGTGGAAATGTCGCCGCGTAACTGGGGCCGCTATTCCGCTCTGGATTGATCGGTCAGGTTGCGGCCTGGCTTGCCTTGGCTTTCTGCCATTCCGCTTCCAGTTCCTCGAGCGTCATATCCTGCATGTCTTTAGTAAGACTGGATTCTATCTGGTTGAACCTTTTGGTAAACTTGGTCGTTGCGTCGGCCAGGGCCCGCTCGGCATCGACCTTGTAATGACGGGCAAGATTGACCGCGGAGAAAAGCAGGTCGCCGATCTCTTCGTGCACCTCCTGGTCGCTGATAGCCGCTCCGACTTCCTCCAGTTCTTCGAGGAGTTTTTCCCTGACCGGGGCTTTGTCGGGCCAGTCAAAACCGACCCGCGCCGCACGTTTCTGGATTTTTTGAGCCCGTAGCAAAGCGGGCAGGGCCAGTGCGACGCCGTCAAGTGCACTGCTTTGGCCGGATCTATCGCGTTCATCAGCCTTGAGCTGTTCCCATCCCGGGCTCTCGTCAGCCCCCCCGAATATATGGGGGTGGCGCCGGGTCATCTTGTTGCAGATCGTATCGACAACATTCTGGAAATCAAACTTGTCGTCATCGGCCGCAATCTGGCTGTGGAATACGACCTGAAGCAAAAGGTCACCCAGTTCGTCTTTGAGCGACTCCATATCGTTGCGCTCGATCGCATCCGCCACTTCATAGGCTTCCTCGATCGTATATGGCGCAATCGTGCTGAAGGTCTGAACCTTGTCCCATTCACAACCGTCAGACGGATCCCGCAAACGGCGCATGATTTCAAGCAGGGGGTCGATCAAAGCTGGTTCCGTTCTGTAGACAAGTAAGGTTGATAATATATATTATGTTAAATTATGGATTATCCGGGGAAGCCCCGCTATTGAGGTTCCAATATCATTTCCCGGCCTTCTACCCTCCAGCTTTTGAGCTGGGACAGAAAGTTCATGCCGATTACATTGGAGTCACCAAACTCTTCGGCCACGACAACGGGAAGGTCCGCGGCAATCATCGTGCCGACCTTCAACGTTTGGATCGTTGCTCTCTGCGCTTCGACCGATCCGTTGGCAGTCGTCAAAATAACCGGAAACGGGCTTTGACCGATTTCGATACCGGCATCACGCGCTATTCGTAATGTCATCGCGGTGGTCGTCGCGCCGCTATCAATAAGAAATCTCACTGGCATCTCGTTGACCGTGGCATTTACCCAGAAATGGCCGTCAGCCGACTGGCGGATACGCAAGGTGTCGCCAACCACGCGTTGTTCGTTTGCGCCGGTAACTTCGCCGGAAACCCTGTTCCAGACCGCTAAAATTTCGTGCTGGTAGGAAAATCCGACGATGAAAATGGCGAATATGGCTACCCATGCCAAAGCCGTTCGAACGATCTCACCAAAGCCAATCCGCCGCGAAAACAAGGCGCTGGCCACCAGCACCAGCGCGCCAATAGCAAAGACAAGATTTATATTTTGATCTTCGGTCAACGGTCAGATTTCTTTCATATAGCCATCATAAGCGGGCCGGACATGTTCGGGCAATATGCCTATAAGATGGTTATAGTCCATCGAGTTGTCCATATGTGTCAGCAAGCTCAATTCTGGTTGCATTTCATCGATGAGAGCAAGGGTCATGTCCAGATGGGCATGTGTAGGATGCGGCTTGTCCCGCAAGGCGTCGACCACAAACAGATCGCAATTGCGATAGAGACCCTGCATTTCTGCCGTCACATCACCAAAATCAGTGGCGTAACAGATGGATTTTCCCTGATGCTCGAACCGCAGGCCCGCCGAAGTGATGGCACCATGAGGCTGATCAACATAGCGCACGGCAATATCTCCGATTTCCACTGCGCCCTCGAGCGCAATTCCTTCGCAAATCGAGGGATAATAGTCATGGCCCTTGAAGGCATAGGCAAAACGCAGCTTAAGGCTCTCGAGCGCGAATGGACGGGCGTAACCGGGAATCGGCTTGCGAGTTTGCTGAAAAACCGCCCGCAAATCATCAATTCCGTGACAATGATCGGCATGATCATGGGTCCAGATCACCGCATCGATCCGGTCTATCCCGTTGTCGAGAAACTGATTGCGCAAATCGGGGGATGTATCGACCAATATCCGGGTGGTGGGACTTTCAACCAAAATTGAAACCCGGCTTCTGCGGTTTTTCGGTTCATTGGCGTCGCAGCTACCCCAGTCATTTCCAATACGGGGGACGCCCGACGACGTCCCTGATCCCAATATTGTAAGCTTCAAAGCCACATTCGGGGCCGCGCCTTGGTGAATAGCTGGTAGAAATTCCGGCCGGTTGTTTCACAAAGATCAGTGTAATCCTCGCCGCGGAGTTCAGCGAGATAGCGAGCTGTATCGGCGACGAAGGCCGGCTCACCGGTCTTTCCCCGATGCGGCACCGGAGCAAGGAACGGCGCGTCGGTTTCAACCAACAAGCGGTCTGCCGGCAGTTTCGCAGCCGTTTCCTTCAGGTCCTTGGCATTTTTGAAAGTGACGATACCCGAGATCGAAATATAGAAACCGAGCGCCAGCGCTTTCTGGGCGAATTCCTCACTCGCCGTGAAGCAGTGGATGACACCGGAATAGGCGCCCTGCTCCATTTCTTCAGCCATGATCGCGGCAGTATCAGCCTCTGCATCGCGGGTGTGTACGATGATCGGCAGGCCCGTCTCGCGCGCAGCATGAATATGGGTCCGGAAACTCTGACGCTGACGCTCCCGGTCGCTGTGATCGTAATAATAATCGAGCCCGGTCTCGCCGATCGCAATCACCCGGGGATGAGCTGCTTCTCCGACAAGCTTGGCAAGGTCGACATCGGGATGGGAATCGGCCTCGTGCGGATGAATTCCGATACTCGCCCAGACATCTTTTTCCCGCTCGGCGGTCGCTACAATATCCCGCCATTCGCTTTCACGGGTGGATATGTTCAGCATGGCGGTTACGCCGCTTTGGCGAGCGCGTTCCAGCACAGCCGGCTGCTCCTCGACCAGGCCCTTGTAGTTCAGGTGGCAGTGGCTATCGACCAGCATATCAGGACCCTGCTTCGTCTTTTAATAGCTCGAGCCGCGGGAAGACCCCCTCGGGCGCCGGTAACGCCAAGCCGGCTTCGATCGTCTCACCCAGATGCTCGAAATCTCGGGCGTGCGGCGATTGGCCAAGCAGGTCGAGCATCTTGTCGCAGCTGTCCGGCATGGCCCAGCGGAGCATGATGGCCAACCGCCGGATAGCCTCTGCCGTATAATATAAGACGGTGTCGGCTCTCGCGGGATCGGTCTTGCGCAGCGCCCAAGGTGCCTGATCGGCAAAATATGTGTTGGTTGCGCTGAGCCGCTCGCGAATAATATCAATCGCCTGGTCAATCTTGAACAGGCCGCCAGTCATTGCCGCTTTTACATCATCATGACACTGATCCAGATCCAGCAACAATTGCTTTTCGCTCTCTGTCGGCTCACCTGCGGCAGGAACCTTGCCTTCGCAATTTTTCGCAATCATCGACAGGCTGCGTTGCGCCAGATTGCCAAAATTATTGGCAAGATCGGCGTTTGTCTTGGTCACGATCGCGTCTGCAGAATAGGTCCCGTCTTTTCCGAACACGACATCCGCAAGCAGGAAATAGCGCAACTGGTCAACGCCGAACCGCTGTGCCAATTCCATCGGATCGACAACATTGCCGACCGATTTTGACATTTTCTCGCCGCGGTTGAGGAGGAATCCGTGGCCGAAAACCTGTTTTGGTAACGGCAGATCGGCGCTCATCAGAAAGGCGGGCCAGTAAACGGCGTGAAACCGGACTATATCCTTGCCGATAAGATGCAAATCTGCCGGCCAATATTTGGCGAACAAACCTTCTGTGTCCGGATAGCCGACGCCGGTCATATAGGTTGTGAGGGCATCAACCCAGACATACATCACATGGCCGGGCGATCCTGGCACCGGGACACCCCAGTCGAAACTGGTCCGTGACACGCTGAGATCTCTCAGACCGCCTTCGACGAAGCGCATGACTTCATTGCGGCGGCTTTCGGGCTGGATGAATTCGGGATGCTCTTGGTAAAGCTTGAGCAACTTGTCCTGATATTTCGAAAGTTTGAAGAACCAGGTTTCTTCTGCGGTCCATTCGACCGGCGTACCCTGGGGTGAAAGTTTTTCGCCCCCCTCGCCTGTTTCAAGCTCGTCTTCGGCATAAAAGGCTTCATCACGGACCGAATACCAGCCCTCGTAACGGTCGAGATAAAGGTCTCCATTGGCCTCCATCGCTTTCCACAAAGCCTTGCTGGCTTCGTGATGGGCCGCTTCGCTCGTTCTCCGAAATCCATCATGCTGGATATTAAGAATATCGCACATCTCAATGAAATAAGAAGACATTTCGTCCGCGAGACTGATGGTTTCCCGACCCGCATCGCGGGCTGTCTGAACCATCTTCAGCCCATGCTCATCGGTTCCGGTGATCAAACGGACATCGCGGCCACTCAACCGGTAATAGCGGGCAATGGCATCCGCGCAGATCGCCTCATAGGCATGACCAATGTGGGGGCGACCGTTGGGATAGCTGATCGCGGTGGTGATATAAAAAGGTTCTGACATGGCGACCTCTCTTGATGGATTGGCTGCGCTTGTAAACAGCCAAAATCTCTATTTTACTTGGCCAGTGGACGCCAGGTCCCCCATCAGGCCGCCCAACCGGAAAACCACCGCCTGATTATCGAGTGCTTTGGGAATTGCTGCTGTGGCCAAGTCGTTGGCTTCCCGCCATTTATCGATCGTTTCCAGCGAACGGGGCAGCCCGGCCGATTTGATGTGCTCCGCGATGAGGCTGGGCGTGCGTTCGAGAAATGCACGATATCGCGGCGTTGCTGCCTTTAACGACAGTTTGCGCGCCAATTCGCTTTTCAGTCGGTTATCCCTGTCCCCTGTCTTGATGATCTCGCGCGCCATGCTTTCCAGTTCGGCGAGACCAACCTCGCTATATTGAAGCGCGCGGCCCGGTGACCCTTCACCAGCCACGACAAGCGTTTCAATCTCCGCGTCGTTCAAGTTTGGCGATGCTTTCTTCAGCAGGATTCGCATTTCATCATCGGCGAGCGGGTCGAAGCGGAGCATTTGGCACCGCGAACGGATCGTGGGCAATAGCCGGTCCGGCATATGACTGATCAGAAAGAAGATCGTTTTTTTCGGTGGTTCTTCAAGATTCTTCAATATGGCATTGGCACCGCCTCGTTCCAGATCATCGGCGGCGTCTATGACGACGACCCGATATTCGGAAATGGAGGCCTGATTTTGGAAGAGAGGCTGTAAGGCACGTATCTGATCGACTTTTATATTGCGGGCCAGATCGTGCTCTTCCAGCGAATCAAGGCCATTGTCCCGCGCCCTTTTTTCTTCCTTGTCCGACTTGGGTCCGCGACGCAGTAGTCGGAAGTCGGGATGTGAACCAGCTGCAAGAAGATGGCCGGTCTCGTCGTCCTGCACGTCACAAAATACCGTCGGCCGATTGTGGGAATTGAGCAAGAAATGCGCGGCCTGCTGGGCAAAAGCCGCTTTGCCCAATCCCTTGTCGCCGGCGAGAATCCATGCGTGATGGAGCTTGTCCTTGGCAAAAGACTGGCAGAAAACCTCCCTGGGTTTGTCGTGGCCATAAAATGACGTCATGCCATCATATCTCCGAGATTCTGCAACAACAGCTCGGTTATGGGCTCTACCGCCTGCGAGGCATCAATCAGCCGGATGCGATCGGGCTCGTCCGCAGCAAACTGGCGAAAACGCTGCATGACAGACCGATGATAGGCGCTATCTCTACCGCCGATCCGGTCGCTATCGCCACGATCTCTTGCTTCGGCTCGTTTCGCGGCCACTGCTTCGGGCAGATCCAGTACAAATGTCCGGTCCGGCATTAAAGCGCCGCTGCCCACCTCATGCAAGGCCATGATTTCCCGGTCGGTGAGCTGGTCACCTCCGGTTTGATAGGCGCGGCTGCTGTCGATGAAACGGTCGCTGATCACCCACTCACCTCGGTCAAGGGCCGGGCGGATCAATTTAGCGCAATGCTCAGCCCTTGCCGCGGCAAATAGCAATGCTTCCGTGCGCATATGCCATTTCTCATCTGCCCCGCTCAGCAGCAGATCGCGGATGACTTCCGCGCCGGGAGTTCCGCCCGGCTCGCGCGTCACATTGACTTTGTAACCTTTTGTCTCGAGCGCGCTGGCGAGTGCCTTGACCTGGGTGGATTTTCCCGTTCCCTCGCCGCCTTCAAGGCTGATGAAGCGGCCCTTGGTCACGCCAATCCGAGCAGGGATTTCAAGCCGGCCCAAGCCCGATTGAAAAAGCCCGCTTCGCCGACATCTTCGCCAGCGACCAGAGGAATCCGTTGTTGATCCACGTCCTCCGACGTAACGATCAAGGTTGCAATGGGCTGACCTTTAACGATCGGAGCCTTGATCGGCCCGTCATAAGTCACTTTCATCGATATCTTGCCGTCGGAGGCTTTGGGCAAAGTCGCGAACAGGTCCTTGGCGGCGACAAGAGAAACGGTCGAGCTGTCGCCCAGCTGGACTTCGGCGTTCTGGACTTTCGTGCCCTTGTCAAAAAGCTTCCTTGGTTCCCAGGCGTTGAAACCCCAGTTCATGAATTTGACTGATTCCTCGACGCGGCTGCCGTAACTATCCAGCCCGGCAAGAACCGACACCAGTCGCCGACCTTTTTGTTCAGCCGAGCCGGTAAAACCATAGCCGGCTTCGTCAGTGTGACCGGTTTTCAGTCCGTCCGAACCCGCAACCTTGCCGATCAGAGGATTTCGGTTCGTTTGTTTGATTCCATTCCAGGCGAATTCGTCCTGACCGTAGAAATCATCATATAATTTCGGGAAATTATTCACCGTAGCGGCCCCCAGGGCCGCGAGATCCTTGGCCGTGACCATGGTCCGGCCTTCATCCGGCCAGCCGTTGCTGTTGCCAAAGCGACTCTTTGACATGCCCAGTTCCTTGGCGCGCTTGTTCATAAGTCCGACGAAGGCTTCCTCGGTTCCAGCAATGCCTTCCGCGAGAACGACACAGGCGTCATTGCCCGACAAGGTCACGATTCCGTGCAGGAGGTCGCTGACGCTCACCTCATCACCCACGCCAAGAAACATCGTCGAGCCCTGGTTATTCCATTTCTTCCAGGTTCCCTCGTTGACGCGGAACTTGTCATCGAGCTTGAGCTTGCCTTTTTCGATCAGGTCAAAGGCGACATAAACAGTCATCATCTTGGCCATCGAAGCCGGTGGAATCTGCTTGTCCGCATTTTTTTGATAGAGCACGGCACCGGAGGACAGGTCCGTCATATAGGCAATGGGTGCTTCGGTATCGAAGCGGGGCGCTGCGATGACAATCGATGACATGGCAATTAGGGGCAGAGACGCCAGAAGAAACTTTTTCATTTAGGCCAGAATTCCCGATTAAAATTTTGCGAAGCTGATCGATACGGACGCTATTTGTTCGCCCGCAAGATTCGGGCCCCGCTATAACCCCGCTGCTGCGCCTGTGCCAGCCCTGCTTGCGCATCTTGCTCACTTGCATAAGGACCGTAACGAACACGCCAGATCGATCGGGTGCCATCGGACATGACCTTGGCTCCAATTTTCCGGGCAAGCGTATCTGCCCGCGATTTGTCGCTGAAGGCCGCTACCTGGACGACATATCCCCCGGCCAAGCCGCCGACATAATTGTCACCGATACTATTCTCGACTGCAACCGGACGTCCGCCACCCTCTATGATAAAACGACCGTCGCGGGTGCCGGGGCCTCGCCCCGCAGTATCGGTCGCGCGACCGGATGCCGCCGCGGGAGATTTTGCAATATTGGGTGGCGGGTAAGCGGGCGCCGCAGCCTGCCGGATTGGCGCAGTGGGTCGCGGCAGCTTGTCGAGGTTCTTCCGCAAGATTGAAAGAAGCGAATCCGGCGTCGCTATACGTTCCGTGGCAGGCGCACCCATGCGGAGGACCGCGCGTTCCTGTTCATTGGGGTTTACCTTGCGGACGCGGACACCGGACACGCCGTGCTGGTCAATACCCAGCTGTTTTGCGGCGCCGTGGGACAGGTCGATCAGCCGGTCGTTGGCAAATGGCCCACGATCATTGATCCGCACCAAAATCGTACGACCGGTATCAAGTGCAGTAACCTCGACATAGGATGGCAATGGCAATGTCTTGTGCGCCGCCGAAATGCCTTGGGGATTAAACGATTCTCCGTTGGCGGTCTGGTTCCCTGATAGTTCTTCGCCATACCAGCTGGCATATCCCACCTCGTCATAACTCGCGACATCCTCGGGAGTGTAAGTTTCTCCGGCGACCTTATAGGGTTCGCCGATCTTTTGCGGATAGTCGGAAACGCTTGTGGCCCCTGTCGGCGCGCCTGCGGCGGCAGGAGGAAGAGAGCCATCGGGGAAGCTGCCAAAATCGCGAGACCCGCTACAGCCGGCCAATGCCAGAGTTGCGGAAGAGAATATTCCAAGCTTAACTGCGTATTTCATCCGCCAATAACCCCACTGCTAATCCGTAAAAATTCGAACAATTATAATCCAGAATGACGCGGTAATTGCCCGTCAACAAATAAGCCCTGTTCCCAGCGCCGTCTGGTTCGAGCAGAGTCGCCATCACGTTCGCATCCAGTGACTTCCCCGTCGCTGGCAGAACGCCCAGCGTGCGCCATTCCGCCATGCTCTTCCACTGACTGTGGCGATTGAACACCCGCGGGCAGCGTGTCGGCGTTATCTGGCTTGCTATGGTCGCGCGATCTAGCCCCGAGGGAACGTTGACCGGGATTCCCCAAGGCTCTCCCCTGCGCCATCCCGAGTTAACGAAATAATTGGCGATCGAAGCCACGGCGTCATATTCGCTGCCCCAGATATCTGCATAGCCGTCTCCGCTGCCGTCTTTCGCCAGCCGCAGATATACCGAAGGGAGAAACTGCGGCTTGCCCATGGCCCCTGCCCAGCTACCCTTGAGCGCAGATTGCGGCACTCCCTGGTCGATCAGCTTCAGCACAGCGAGCAATTCGCCCTCGAACAGCGCGCGTCGCCGACCTTCGTAAGCGAGCGTCGCCAGCGACCGGGGGATATCGAAATTACCGGTGTAGGATCCGTAATTGGTTTCTTTCCCGTAGATCGCCATAATGATCGGCCCCGGCACGCCGGTTTCGCGTTCGACATCAATGAGCTTGGCCATCAGACGGCTATAGGCCGCTTTCCCGTTGGCAATCCGTTCGCTGGTGATGTGCCGCTTCTGGTAGGGAGCGAAGGGTGGTATTGCGCTGCTCGGGCTTCCCCCCGGCTGTGACTGGTCGAGCTCTATAACCCGCGGATTGTAGGTGAGGCCCGGAAGAACCTGATCCAGCGTCTCGGCGCGAACCCCGTCCTGAAGGGCTTTTTGTCGCACTTGCTGGAGATAGGACTCGAAGCTCGAGCTGCTTTGGGCCTGGGCATTTTCCATCGGGATTGCTGCGCTGATGGTGGAAATTGCAATAACGCTGCAGGCGATAGCGGTCATGATACGCATGAATACTTCCTTTTCGTTCCTTCATTGTCGCACAAAGCGACTCTCAGGGGAATCCCTAAATGTCCCACAGATGCAACAACTCGACCCGAAAGCGCAGTGAAGCCGGAAAATCGCCCTTGTATCGCAACTGCTTGCAAAATGTTTTGCGCTTTCAAATCGAGGGCGCTAGGACGCCATCGACCCGGCCCTAATGGCTATGCGGACAGGTGGCAGAGTGGTCGAATGCAGCGGTCTTGAAAACCGCCGAGGGTGCAAGCTCTCCGTGGGTTCGAATCCCACCCTGTCCGCCATCAACCTTTAACACTCAAAACCAATGAATTGATCGGACCTCACGCCCGTTGTGCAGCATGCATATTCATGCGTTGCAGGCTTTGGAGCGGAATTTCCTCAAGTCGATAATATCGTCCGCAGTGCACTTGGATTTTTCACCGCGAGCGGAACGTCTGCAATCCGCGATTGAAGCGATCATTCCTGACGGCCCGATGCTGCGTCCGCTTCGCCGCAAGGTGGCCGAGGAATATATTATTACAGTTTTGTTGCAATGTTCGTCATAAAAGTGTAATATCCATTCATAACAATAGGAGATGATGCTATGAAAACAGCAAAAATGCTGGGAATTGCAACGGGTTTTCTCTTGGTGGCCACGCCAGCTTTGGCAGAGACTCCAAGCGGTGAAATCGGCTACGCCAAGGGAGCGCTTGGTTATGATGCGCTGGTTGCCGGTGATAATCAAACCGCACTCACGCAGCTTGAAGCCGCCGATGGTGTAAGCGCCAATGATCCGGCACGACTTATCAATCTTGGTCAGGCCTATAAGCGTGTCGGTCGCGCCGGCGATGCTGCCCAGATGTTCAGGGCGGCAATGAATAGCAACCGCAGTTTTGATCTGGTTCTTGCCAATGGCACTGTGGTAAATTCACGCAAAGCCGCGAAACTGGCGTTGAGCGAAATGAACACCTCGCTGGCTGCACGCTAAAACCAGCGACCTTATTTTATGAAAAGGCGGCCAATTTTTTGGCCGCCTTTTTTATGCCTCCGGAAGGCCGATAATATTGCAGCGCAGCATCAATTTTGGCGGCGCTCTGCGCTCTCGCCGCCGACTGCCATAAACATGAAATAATTCTGTCTCTGTTGCGTCATGTAAACCGCACCGACGAGTCACAATCTGTGCCTATTGGCCTCACCCAAGGGCGATGGGGTGAAGTTAAGGTTCGGTACCGCATCGTTTGAACATCAAGCTTCAAGCCAGTTCTGCGGAGAATATTACATGAATAAGAAAAAGTTCCAGTCCATCCTTTTTGCCAGTGCGGCGGCGTTCATCGTCACCGGCTGTGGCGCGGACAGTGTCGCTTCCCCCGGTGAAGGCAATATTGTGGTACTGCCCACTCCTGCTCCGACACCGGCGCCGACTCCAACACCGACGCCCACACCAACAGCGGGCACTCCAGCCACTGACTGTCCTGTCGGAACCGCCAATGTGGGAGTGATCACCACCGGGAACGGCGAAGAGGCACGCAATTGTCAGGTATCGGGTGTCATTCAAGGCAACCTGGTTCTGCCCAAGCGCCCCAATACAGCCAACACTGTTTACTCACTGTCCGGCGGCGTTGAAGTCGGCGTTGACGGCGGGACAACGGGTATCCTGACAATCGAGCCGGGCGTAACCATATTCGGTTCCTCGGGCGGTGATTTTCTGCTTGTCAATCGCGGGTCGCAATTATTCGCCGAAGGTAACGCTTCCGCGCCTATTATCTTTACATCGCGCCAGAATATCCTGGGTCAGTCCGGCGTGGACAGCATCGGCCAGTGGGGCGGCATCGTGATCCTTGGACGGGCTCCGATTTCCGATTGTGCCACCGGTGGCGCGTCCAATCCCGGCGGTGCTCGCGCCGACTGTGAGGCAATCGTCGAAGGCCCTGCCAACGCGGTTTATGGCGGCACGCTCCCGGCTGATTCCAGTGGCCGTTTGTCCTATGTCCAGGTCCGCTATCCCGGCTTTGAAGTCTCGCCGGGCAACGAGTTGAACGGCATCACCATGGCTGGTGTCGGCAGCGGAACATTCTTCCAGAACATCCAGGTTCACAACAGCTCGGATGATGGCGTCGAATGGTTTGGCGGCCGGGTCAATGGCAAAAATCTTGTGATGACCGGTATTGACGATGACTCCGTGGACTCTGACTCGGGCTACAAGGGGCACAACCAGTTTGTGCTGGCAGTACAGCGCGTTGGCGGCGGCGACCATGTGATGGAAGCCGACTCCAATGGCGACGAAGATGCCGAACCGCGTCAGGATCACAAATTGGCCAATGTCACATTCGTGTCCAGCGGCGGCGATCACGTGATCCTGCTGCGTGGTGGTGGTGATTATGCCTTCTATAACAGCGTTTTCACCAGCCGAAACGGTGGAGCATGTGTCGACATTGACAGTGCAACGACCATTCAAGCTGCGGGTGCAGGCCCTGACGAGAACGGGCCTCCAGTGTTCGAATCGGTATTCTTGAGCTGTCCGACAGCCTTTGTCGACGATGGCAACGTCACGGTCGCTCAAATACAGACCCTGTTCAACGCCGGAACGAATAACACTGCAAACGGCACATCGACTCTTTCCAATGTGGCCGCTGCCTTCCCGTTCGTGAACGGAGCCAATGAAACCGGTGTTACGCCATTTGCGGTAAGCGGTGTGAACAGCTTCTTCGAAGATGTGAATTACATCGGCGCTGTCAGAGACGCGAACGACACGCGTTTCCAAGGCTGGACTTGCGGTCTTTACGCCAATGATTGTGCGACCGCCCCGACCATTGGTTAACCTCGAGAAAACTTGCGGGATGGCGGTCATACTGACTGCCATCCCATTTTATATATGTGACAAGGAAATATTCCGATGAAGAAGCGGGCCTCATTTATCTCCAGCCTTTTGCTGACCACGGCACTATTATCGCCCTCGGCATTCGCCCAGACCATGGCGTCGGACGAGCCGGCCATAGAAGAGGCGCCGGTCGACGAACGCGCATCCGATGATGATGTGGATATTTCCGCGCCTGGCAGTGATTTTGGTAATGAAATCATTGTTCGGGGAAAATTTATTCCCAATCCGATCCGCGCAACGGCCGAAGTTGTTTCGGTTCTCGGCGAAGCTGAAATCGCGCGGGCTGCCGATGGAGATATTGCTGGTTCGTTGCAGCGTGTCACCGGTCTGAGTGTGGTCGGCGGACGGTTCGTGTTTGTTCGCGGCCTCGGCGAGCGTTATTCGCTTGCGCTTCTGAACGGATTACCCCTGCCCTCGCCGGAGCCATTGCGGCGTGTCGTTCCGCTCGATCTTTTCCCGACGAGCGTGATTGCCTCCACCGTAGTTCAGAAGAGCTATTCGGTAAATTATCCCGGAGAATTTGGCGGTGGCGTGATCAACCTGACCACCAAATCAACACCGGATGAGCCGTTTCTGGAAGTCAAGTTCGGGGTCAGCGGCGATAGCGAGACAACGGGCAAACTGGGCTATGTCTATGATGGTTCCGACACAGATATTATCGGTTACGACAACGGTCTGCGAGATATTCCAAGCGGACTGGCCAATGCTCTTGCGCTCAATATTCCGATATCTGTCGGTACCGAGTTTTCCAGCCTTGATCTGCAAAACTTCGGCGCTAGCCTTAACAATGCCAATACGAATCTGATCCAGACCAATAATGATATTCCTGCAAATTTTTCCGCAGAAGTTACCGGCGGCACGACGTTCGACGTCGGTGATGCCTTTGTCGGTATTGTCGCGACAGCTGGTTTCGATAATAGCTGGCGCACACGTAGCGGCATGCAGCAAACCTCGCAGGGTATCGTCAATATCAATGGCGAACCCGGCCTGCTCCCTGACCAGAATTTCAATTTCGTCACCACCGAAAATCGCATTATCGTCAATGGGCTGCTGGGATTGTCGGCGGAAATTGGCGAACATAAATTGCGTTTCACCAACCTCTATATCCACGACACATCGAAAGAAGCGTCAATCAAGGCCGGTATCGACGCGATCAATGTTGATGAAGAAACATTGCTCAACCAGGGACGCACGAGCTGGTTCGAACGGCAGCTCTTCACCAGCCAGTTTGTCGGCGAATTCGAGTTTGGCGCCGTTTCCGTCGATCTGCGCGGGGCCTATGCCAATTCCAAACGCGATGCGCCTTATCAGCGGTCGTACAGCTATGCCTATGACGACCAGATCGCCGATGACTTTGTCAACGACCTGACCTCGCCTGGTCAGTCTGCACGCGTCCAGTTCAGCGATTTGAACGATGATGTGTATGGCGGTGGAGCGGACCTGGGATATGAAACCAACATCGGCGTCCCGGTCAATCTCAACGTCGGTTACAGCTATTATCTCAACGATCGACAGGCGCAGCGCCGGGACTTCAGATTTGTTCCGGCCAATGGCCTTCCTAATCCCATCGAACAGGAGCGGATCGACTTTCTCCTGTCGGATTTCAATATTTTCACGCATGAAATTGAACTGCGCGAGGTAGCGGCCCAGACGTCTGTGCCAGCCTATGAAGCGCAACTTGAAATTCATGCCGGTTACGGCCAGATTGACGCGGAACTTGCCGATGGTCTGCGCGTGAATGTCGGCGTCCGTTATGAAGATGCGCAGCAAACGGTGACCCCCATTTTGCTGCAAGGGGGGACGGCCTCTCTCGCATCCGGCATAAGCAATGACTATTGGCTTCCCGCCGGAACGCTGACCTGGAATTTTGCCGACGACATGCAGTTTCGGCTAGCCGCTTCGAAAACCGTTGCCCGCCCGCAGTTTCGCGAACTGGCACCCCAGCAGTTTCTTGATCTGGAAACCGACCGCACGTTCATCGGTAACCCCTTGCTGAAAGATAGCGAGTTGATCAATGTGGAAGGCAGGTATGAATATTATATCGGGCGTGGTGAACGCATCACCCTTGCCGGCTTCTACAAGAAGATCGACAATCCTATCGAAAATGTAGCCTTTGTTCAGGGCGGAGGGACGCTGTTTACCGGCTTTTCCAACGCGCCAACCGCGACGCTATATGGTGCAGAAGTCGAACTGGTGAAATATTTCCCGCTCTATGATCTGGGAGGCAATTTCTTTGAAGATCGCCGACTGTTGCTTGCCGCAAACTATACCTACACCAAGTCTGAAATAAAGGTCGCCGATGGCGATCAGGCAATCAACCCGGTCACGCTTCAGCCAACCGACGCAGCCAATCTGTTCGACGATGGTGATCGTTTGACCGGCCAATCGAGCCATGTTGCCAATCTGCAATTCGGGATGGAACGCGAGGACGGTCCTTTATCGCAACAAACCGTTCTGCTGACCTATAACAGCCCCAGGGTGACAGCGCGCGGACCGCAGGATCAACCGGATCTGATCGAGAAGACAGGCTGGCGGCTCGATCTTGTATTGCGCGAGGAAATGAATATCGCAGGTCAGGACTTCGAGTTGAAGTTCGAAGCCCGCAACGTTCTGGGCACGGATTACAGTGAATCCCAGACACTGGGCAGTTCGACCATTCTCAATAATGCCTACGAAGTGGGCACTCGCTTTTCCATGAGTATCGGGTTGAATTTCTAGCAGTTTTACGCCCATTTCTCTGTAATTTATTTGTCATCGATGCGTCTCCAATCCGTCATCTTGTCATGCGACAGATGATGGAAGAAATTTCTACGGGGACCATCGTGACAGATGATTATGCAGAACAGGCATCTCTGAACAGAACAGGGAATGGTGCCTGCGAAAATGTGGCACCCGGCCGCCCGGTTGTCGAACTATCCTACGATTATTCCCGAGAACACGGGATATTGATTGTGGCGGGCGATCGCGAGCGCGTGAAAATTGCAGTGAAAAAGGGTTCTGATCCCGCAGCTTTGCTCAAGATACAACGCTATCTCGCCATACCGATCGATCTGGAGATCGTCGACGAGACCGCATTTGAACAGCTTTTTAATGGGTATTTCCAGCGACTGATTCAAGCTGGCAAGACTGTGCAGACAACCGGTGATCCGCAGCAACCAGATGACGCTTTTGCAGGCGATCCACTGGATGTCTTTACCGCTCATTTTCCGGATGCGGCAGACATTTTGAAGGAAAAAAAAGACGCATTCGGCCTTCGCCTGATCTGCGGAATTATTGCAGAGACCGAGCGACAGGGCGCTTCTGCCGTACATCTGGAATCGCATGATCTGGCATTGGTGATCCGGATGCGGGTCAATGGCGTGCTGACTGAAAAACTGCGGCTGCCGCAAGATCTGTCGACGGTCGTCGTCAAACTTATCCATCGGATGTCGCGTCCGGATATGGCTGATCAGCCTTTTCCACAAGACGGAACCATGCAAATTTTTCTTCGCGGAAAATTACGGAAAGTTCGCGTCTCGACGCTTTCCGACGTCAACGGAACGGGGGAACGGCTGGTACTGCGAATTCTTGACCAGCAGGTTACATCAGCTACGCTAAAACTGCTCGGCATGTCAGAGCCTATTCAAGAAATTTTGACAGATGCCTGCGCCAAGCCAGACGGCCTTATTCTTGTTTGCGGCCCCGGCGCATCGGGCAAGACAGCTACGCTTTACGCCGGAATGAAGCAGTTGAATGATGGTCGTCGCAATATCCTGACGGTCGAGAACCCGATAGAATATCCAGTCGAAAATATCGTGCAGACGCAGATTGATACCGAGAGTGGCGTGGGTTTCGCGCAAGGGCTGAGGGCTATCTTGCACCAGGACCCGGATGTTGTCATGATTGGCGAGATTGATGATCGCGAGACCGCTGGAATAGCGGTGCAAGCGTCGCTTGACGGTCGACTGGTCCTCGCGGCGATAAATAGCATCGATGCTGTGAGCGCCATTACACAATTGCGTGAAATGCACGTTGATCCGTTTCTTCTGGCATCCTCGATACGGGTAATCATCGGCCAGCGTATGGTTCGCAAGCTTTGTGAACATTGCCGACTGCCGATCCAGGCAGAAGGGTCACTAGCTTCGCTGCTGGGCTTTGATCGTGGCACCATCGTGTTTCGGGAAACCGGCTGCAATCGTTGCAGCCAGACGGGTTTTCAGGGTCATACCGGAGTGTTCGAGGCGATTCGTGTAGATGAGACAATCCGCAAACTGATTAACAATGGCGGCGATGAGGCGCGCATATCAGCGCATGCCTTTTATAACCAGCCCGGACTGGCGTCTGCAGCCCGTGCTATGGTCAGGCAGGGTATTACAACGCCGGAAGAAGGAATAAGAATCTCGCAGGGGGAAGCCGTCGCGATAAGCCAATCAGGCCGGATTTAGCACTTCCGAGATTAAGGAACTGATGGGCTATCGGAAAGTTCAAGTTCCAGTGGCGCGCCGATCTCAGTCGAACCCACCAAGGATAAATCAGAACACTCACCTGTTTCATGCAGTCCGTCCGTCTGAAGCACGCGGACGAGGGACAGATGTGCATTTCTATGTCCAGCTGCCCCCGCCAAGGGTCACTGCTCCGGCAACCTTGCCAACAGCTTGTCCAGCGTGGCCGGATAATCGCGAACACGAATTCCCGTCGCATTATATATCGCGTTGGTGACCGCAGCAGCAGCACCGCATATCCCCAGCTCGCCTATGCCTTTCGCCTGAATGGGGCTGGCCAGTGCGTCCCGTTCCTCGAGCAGGACAACCTCGATTTGCGGGACATCCAGATTGACCGGAACATGATATTCCGCCAGATCGTGATTGACAATATGGCCGTCGCGGTCGTCGAAAACCAGCTCTTCGGTCAGGGCACTGCCAATGCCCCAGATCATGCCACCATAGCATTGCGATGTTGCAGTCTTCTCGTTCAGGATCCGGCCCGCCCCGAATACGCCCAGCATCCTTTTGACCCGGGTCTCGCCGGTTACTGCGTTTACCGCGACCTCGGCGAAATATGAGCCGTATGTCGCCTGTTGCCATTCCTCCAGCGTCTTGCCGGGTTCGATATGACCAATTGCCGAAATATCCTGCCCGTCCAATATGTCGGCAAAAGATCGCATGCTCTCACCGGTCCCTGCCCTGCCATTTGCCAGTGCAAGATCAGTCTCCTCGCTGCCAATCTGTTCGGCGAGTTTTTTACGGATTTCCTCGCATGCGAGAAACACGGCCGAACCTGCAGAAGACGCTCCCCATGATCCCCCCGAGCCCGGCCCTGCCGGAAAATCGGTGTCACCCAGTTTTGTTTCGACCTTGCTTGCCGGCAGGCCCAGCATGTCGCCGGCAATCTGGGTCAATATCGCATAGGTTCCGGTACCGATGTCGGTCATGTCGGTTTCAACCACCGCGGTTCCGTCTGCACACAACGTCACCCTGGCCTTCGCTTCCGAGAGGATATTGACTCTCGCCGCGCCGGCCATCCCATGGCCGACCAGCCAGTCTCCTTCACGCAACGATCCGGGCGTCTTGTTGCGCTTGTGCCATTCAAAGAGTTTCGCGCCCTCGTCGAGCGCCTCGATGAACCGGCGGGACGAGTAGGGAATATCCTGCTCCGGATGGCGGTCCGGTACATTTCGCCGTCTGAGTTCAACCGGGTCAATGCCCGCTTCCTCGGCCAGTTCATCCATGGCATTTTCCAGAACCTGCATGCCGACTGCCTCGCCGGGTGCCCGTACCGAGCCACCGCAGGTACGGTTGATCCGCGCGACTTGGATGCCGAGCTTGCGGTTTTTGCCGCCGTACATGAAATGGGTCGCCTGGGTGACTGGCTCGTAAAATTCTTCCTCCGGCAAATTGGACACCAGACATTCGTGGCCAAGACCGGTCAGAACACCGTCTGTTCCGCAGGCCAGCCGGACATGCTGCCGCGTCTCGGATCGGCGCATGGTGGTTTCGAAAACCTGTGGCCGCGACAAGGCAACACAGACCGGTTGACCGATTTCCTTAGCCGCGAGCGCAGCGGAGACGGCTTCCGGCGAGATGCCCAGTTTGGAACCAAAGCCGCCGCCGACAAAGGGTGACAACATCCGGATATTTTCCGGCACGATATGTAGCGCATCGGCCAGTTCGTTGATGTTGAAGTTGAGCATCTGATAGCTGCCGCGCAAGGTCAGCTTGTCGCCGTCCCAGCTGGCAATGGCGCAATGCGGCTCCATTGCTGCGCTATTGTGGCCTGGGGTGCGATAGACCTGGTCCACGGTAAAGGGGGCATCGGCCATCGCCTTGTCGAGATCGCCCTGATCAAGCTGATCGTCCTCCGGCTTGTCGGTGGGTGTGTCTTCGGCCTCCGGGTCGAACGCGGCATTGGCCATCGGTTCATAGCTGATCTTCAGAATATTGGCAGCGTGGCGCGCCTGTTCGAATGTATCCGCGACCACCAGCGCGATCGGTTGACCGAAATAGTCGACCTGCCTTGATCCTTGCGGCGGCGCTTCATCGGCACCGCCTTGCGCAGGCCGTCTCAGCAAACGGTCATCGGTGATAACCGCGCGGACACCGTCTTTGCCGATTAGGGGAATGCTCGCCACATCGGTGACGCGGCCTTTGGAGATGGTTGCCCGAGCCAGCACGCCAAATAGCATGCCGGGTACATCCCATTCGTGCGCGTAGGTTGCTTGTCCGGAAACCTTGAGCGGTCCGTCCGGACGATCCATCGGCGAGCCGACCAGACCCTGTACCATATCGTCGAGCCGGTTGCGCGAATCCGCCTTATCCATTTTGTGATGCGCGGTCATGCGGCTGCTCCTTTTTCAGTGGCTTCTTGCAAGACGGAGATCATCACGCGTCTGGTCAGCGGGATTTTGAAATCGTTGCTGCCATGGCCCTGCGCCTCTGCGAGCAATTGGTCCGCTGCCCTGCCGAATAATTGTGCCGAGGGTTTCTCTCCGACCAACAGCGCCTCTACGGTTTCGTCCCGCCATGGCTTATGTGCCAGCCCGCCGAATGCAAGCGCAGCGGCGGCGATGGTCTCGCGATCCATCTGGACAACGGCCGCGACCGAGCAGAGCGCGAAGGCGTAGGATGCGCGGTCGCGGACCTTCCGGTAAATCTGTTTTCCCTCGACCGGGCGGGGCAGGATCACGGCGGTAATCAAATCGCCGTTCTCGAGGATATTGTCCCGTTCGGGATTGTCGCCCGGCAGGCAATGAAAATCCTGGATCGGAATCTGCCTGATCGCGCCATCGACATTTTCGATTTCGACCCGAGCGTCGAGCGCGGTCATCGCCACCGCCATATCCCCGGGATAGGTGGCAATACAGGCCTCGCTCGCGCCGAGGATCGCGTGGATTCGGTTAAAGCCCGCCAGTGCCTGGCAGCCGGACCCCGGCTCGCGCTTGTTGCACGGCATGGCCGTATCGTAGAAATAATAGCAGCGGGTGCGCTGGCACAAATTGCCACCGGTCGTCGCCTTGTTGCGCAGCTGACCGCTGGCGCCAGCCAGAATTGCGCGCGACAACAAGGGATAATCACGCCGGATACGCTGATCGGCGGCGCAGTCGCTGTTGGTTACCAGCGCACCGATCCGCAAACCTCCGTCGTCGGTATCGGCGAGTTCGGAAAGGTCCAGCCGATTGATGTCGACCAGCTTGTCGGGAGCCATCACCTCGAGTTTCATGAGATCGAGCAAATTGGTTCCGCCCGCGATATAAAGGGCATTGTCCGCCGCCTCCGCTCTGGCTCCGTCGCGGTCGCTTGCTCTGGCATAGGCAAAGGGCTTCATGATTTTTCTCCGGCAACCTGACGGATGGCGTTGACGATGTTCGGATAAGCGGCGCAGCGACAGAGGTTCCCGCTCATCCGCTCGGAAATTTCTTCATCGCTCAGCCTATCGGGTCCTTCCAGATCATCCGACACGAAACTCGGCCAGCCCGCCTTTGCCTCTTCTATCATCGCCGTCGCCGAGCATATCTGCCCGGGGGTGCAATATCCGCACTGGAAGCCGTCGTGAGCGACGAATGCCGATTGCAACTGCGACAGATTGCCCGGTTCGCCCAGTCCTTCGATCGTTGTGATCTCGTCACCGTCATGCATGCAGGCGAGCGTGAGGCAGCTGTTTATCCGGCGGCCCTCGACGATCACGGTGCAAGCGCCGCATTGTCCATGGTCACAACCCTTTTTGGTTCCGGTAAGTCCCAAATGGTTGCGGAGCGCATCCAGCAAGGTCACTCTGCTGTCGGCTTCCAGTCTGTGGCTTTTGCCATTCACGCTCAATTCTGTGATTTCCATTCTGACGCTGTCCTTCCATGCCGGGCAATATGATAGCCGCGGATCAGCCAGTTCTGGCGATCACTGGCCCGATATTGTGATTTGAGATCGCTGGTACATCACCACTTTACGCCCGGCCGCCCCGATCGTTCCGCAAAAGCCGATATTTATGAAAGCACCATTTACGGTGGTCCGAAAACGCGGGTCGGGCCAATGTCTAAGGGATAGACCGGTCGTAAAATTCCGGACGATTTTTTGGGAACGGAATTCGACGAGGCTCGTTTCGGTTCTGCAACGCGATGATCCGCAACCCAGTCTGAGGAGAGATAACATGACCACGAGCAAATCCCCGTCCAAGTCGAAGCAGCAATCAGATTCAAGCAGTCCGGCGCTCGATAATGCGCTCCATGAAATCCAGCCCGGAAGCGGTCGTGTCGACCACGCAGAAGAACAGCGGGATAATGGCGGCGAAACCCATCAGCAGATCAAGCCGGGTGCCGACCATGGCGACGGCACTGCCCATCTGACCGACAATTTTGGCCATCGTATTTCCGATAACCAGAACAGTCTCAAGGCCGGTGCGCGAGGCCCCAGTCTGCTGGAAGATTTTGTACTGCGCGAGAAAATATTCCATTTTGACCATGAACGCATCCCCGAACGTATCGTGCATGCGCGCGGCTCGGGAGCGCATGGTGTATTTGAGGTAACAGAAGCAATCCCCGAGCTGACCAAGGCCGAACTGTTCCAGAAGAAAGGCAATAGCTGCCCGCTGTTTGTGCGCTTTTCCACCGTTGCCGGATCGAAGGGTTCCAAGGACACGCCTCGCGACGTTCGCGGCTTTGCCGTCAAATTCTATACCGAAACCGGGAACTGGGACCTGGTCGGCAACAATATGGCGCCCTTCTTCATTCAGGACGCGATCAAGTTTCCGGATCTGATCCATTCGGTAAAGCCCGAAGCCGACCGGGGATATCCTCAGGCTGCATCTGCGCATGATACATTCTGGGATTTCATCAGCCTGATGCCGGAAAGCATGCACATGATCATGTGGGCCATGTCCGACCGCGCCTTGCCCAGAAGCTTGCGGATGATGGAAGGCTTCGGCGTCCATACATTCCGTTTTGTGAATGCCGAGGGGAAAGGCACTTTTGTCAAGTTCCACTGGAAGCCGAAGCTTGGAATGCAATCCACGACCTGGGACGAGGCGGTCAAGATTTCGGGCGCCGATCCCGACTATCATCGTCGTGATCTGCACGATGCAATCGACGCTGGCGATTTTCCCGAATGGGAACTGGGTATCCAGACATTTGACGAGCAATGGGCGGCCAAGCAGCCATATGATGTGCTCGACGCCACCAAGCTGATACCGGAAGAAGAAATTCCGGTCCGCATTATCGGCAAGATGACGCTTAACCGGAACCCCGACAATTTTTTTGCCGAAACCGAGCAGGCGGCCTTTCTGCCGACGAACGTCATTCCCGGCATCGACTTCTCGAACGATCCGCTGCTGCAAGGCCGTCTGTTCAGCTATCTCGACACGCAAAAATCGCGACTTGGGACGACGAACTTTCACCAGATTCCGATCAACGCACCAAAATGCCCGATGCACAATTTCCAGCGCGACGGGCTGATGCAGACGATGGTTCCGACCGGGCGCGCCAATTATGAACCGAACAGTCTCGCCGAAGCGGACGAGGACGGTGGTCCGCGCGAATGTCCGGAAACCGGTTTCAGCACGTTCGAAGAAAATGCCGAACGCAACGACCCGACCGAGAAAGTCCGTGCCCGCGGAGAGCTGTTCGCCGACCATTTCAGTCAGGCGCGGATGTTCTACCTTTCCCAGACCGACAACGAGCAAGCGCATATTGCCTCCGCAATCGTCTTTGAATTGTCGAAAGTCACCCTGCCCCACGTCCGTGAGCGGGTGGTTGCCCAGCTAAGGAATATCGATGCGGACCTCGCCAAACGGATCGCCGACGGATTGGCAATCGATCTGCCCGAAGCAGCCAAGCCAGCCCGCAAACCGGTAGACCTCGGGCAATCGGACGCGCTCTCGATACAGAAGAATGTCAAGGATATTCTGGAGGGCCGCCAGGTCGGCATTCTGTTCGCCGAGGGCTCCGACAGAAAGACTATCGACGCGCTGAAAAAGTCAATCGAGGCCAAGGGCGGCACCGCAATGTTGATCGCACCCAAGATCGGAGGGATCAAGCTGGACGGTGGCACCTTGGAAGCGGACGGCCAGCTGGCGGGAACGCCGTCAGTGCTGCTAGATGCCGTCGCTCTGGTCCTCACCAGGGAAGCGGCCGAAAAACTGACCACCGATAGCGCCGCCGTCGACTTTGTCTGCGATGCCTGGGCCCATCTGAAGGCGATCGGTCATGATGATGGTGCTCGGCACTTGCTCGATCATTGCCACGTTCCGGTCGAGGCCGGTGGCGTGTCGGAGGCCGACGGTTCGTTTGTCGACAATGCCGCCTTGCGTTTCTTCGATCGTGAACCGGATGTTCGCGACCTTGCGTAAGAGAATATAGCCAGCTGCTGGCCGGACGATCGCGAGCCCCCTCATCGTCAGGTGCGAGTGACGGTCCGCTCGCGTGGTTTCGGCCAGCAATTGGTATACTGCCTATTCTATCGTTTGGCGGAGCGCCGTCCGTTTTGGGCAGCGCTACAAAGGTCGGCGTGTCTTGGTCCTGAAGGGATTACATCGGTGCGAAAAATCGGAATCGTGGGCAGCGGCCCGACGGCAATCTATTTACTCAAGCATCTTTCTTCCAGCGATGATCCGCTTGCCATTACATTCTTCGAAGCGTCACCTCGCGCGGGAACGGGAATGCCTTACGACCCTGCTCTGAATGCCGATTACATGCTTTGCAACGCCTTTAGCCGCGAAATCCCGGCTCCGGTGCGACCGCTGGTCGACTGGCTCAGAGAGCAGCCCGCCCGCGAACTTGGTGAATGGGAATTATCGGCGCATGACCTTACCGCTCGCGCCTTTTATCCGCGCGTCCTGATCGGCGAGTATCTCCATTCCCAATTTTCCGAATTGTGCGAAAACGCTCGCGATATCGGGCACGAAATCGATATTCTTACGAAATGCCGCGTGACTGACATTGAAGCGGCAAATGACATGCGCTCGACCGTGCGATATGAGTGCGGACAGTCCATCAAGACGTTGCAGTTCGACGCAGTCGTGATTGCTTCGGGTCACAGCTGGCCCGACGTTCCCGAAATTGACGGCGTGAAACTGGTTTCGCCCTGGCCCAATACAAATATCACCGGGCTGGAACAGAATGATATTGGCGTGCTGGGCTCGTCGCTGTCAGCGATAGACATTGTAATCACCCTTGGTCACGCCCGCGGTGAATTCCAGGAGAGCGGGGGGCGTATCAGCTGGTTGGCGGCCGATACGGATAACGCGTTGCGGATTACCATGGTGTCGAAAATGGGAATCATGCCAGAGGGCGACTTCTATTACCCTTTTCCCTACGAGCCGCTCACCTGTCTGACGCGGGATGCGATGGATTTCGAGATTGATCAGGGATCTGACGGTTTGCTCGATCGTATATTCCAGCTTCTGTGTGACGAACTGGATGTGGCCGACCCCGACTATCTCGATCGGCTACCCGAGACCGCGAGGACCCTGGAAGGGTTCGGGCCTGCCTATTTTTCCGATCGACGCGAGGTCGGCGGATTGCGCGCGGTGAAACGAGATTTGCTTGAATCGCGGGAGACTATGCGTTGCAAGGAGACAATCCCGCATCGCTATGCCCTGCTCCGTGCGCACGTAGCGATCGATCATATATTACGGCAACTGTCCGAGGAGGATTATTGGCGTTTCCTCGATCATCTCATGCCGGTGTTTGCCGACTGCTATGCCGCCGTGCCACATCTTTCTCTCGCTCGCGTTACCGCGCTCTTTGATGCAGGCGTGCTTGCGCTTGTTGCGACTGAGGAAGAAGCCGAATTTGGGCTATCGGACGATGGCATAATCGAGATTGATAGTGAGGATGGTACCATCCGTTTTGATGTCATGCTTGATGCCCGGGGCCAGTCTCCGTCAAGTCCGGCCGATTTGCCATTTCCGTCGCTGGTAAAGGCTTTGCGCGATCCTGAGGAGCCGGTGTTGCGGCCCTTCATTCTGGATCTGGCGAAAGCAGACGCCAGTCCGATTTATTGTTTGGCCCTGCCCCAGCTTCTTGAACGCTATCCGTTCTCGCAAGGTTTGGTGGAATGTTCGAAAAATGCCCGACATGTGGCTGACGATATATTGCGCAAATGGAGCAAACAGGGTTCCTGAGAATGAGCACAGATCTTACCGGAAGCCGTATTTTGACCGGTTTATCAAGGATTGCGCGGCCATGGCTCTGACCAAGACCGCGCACCCTGTCGAAATGTCTTTCTAAGAATAGGCACCTTCGGAATAGGTCAGTTCATAGCTGTGGCTGTAAATTTCGAACACGATCCCGAACGGGTCTTCGACGTAGCACATGCGATATGGCTTCTTGCCCGGAAAATATTCGCGGACAGGCATGCGTTGCCTTCCTCCGGCGGCGACGATTTTTTCGATCAGGCCTTCCACGTCGGGATCCTGGATGCAGAAATGGAAGGTTCCGTGGCGCTTGTGGTCAAGATTCTGGTCCGGCGCGTGATTGTCCGGAAATTCGAATATCTCGATGCCGACACGGTCGGCGGTCGCGAGATGGGCGATACGCAAGCTGCCCCATCCCGGGCCGAAAACGTCGGTACACATGATCCCGACAGCACTGTCGTCTTCGGTGATTTCGGTCGGTTTCATGATCGTATAGAGCCCGAGTATTTCGGTGTAGAATTTGACGGCGGCATCAAGGTCCGGGACCGATAGGCCGATATGCGAAAAAGCGCGTGGTGTTGGCAGCATGGGTGAGTTCCTTTTATTTCCTGTACTGTTAGAGATAAGCGAACGCCTTCATCATGTGAAATAATCGTTTGCTTATTTAATCATTACAGATAGTAATATCCAATGTTGAACGCCCAATGGTTGGAAACCTTCGTCACTCTCTGCGAAACCGGTCATTTTACCAGGGCGGCGGAGCAGTTGAATATGACCCAGCCCGGCGTTTCGCAGCATTTGCAAAAGCTGGAAGCCCAGATCGGTCAGTCGCTGATTTCGCGCCAGGGAAAAAGATTCAGCCCCACCCCGGCGGGCGAAGCGGTACTGGCGGTCGGGCGCGCGAGACGCGCCGAAGAGCAGA
The DNA here is from genome assembly GCF_013371215.1 of Parasphingorhabdus flavimaris. Classification (GTDB taxonomy): domain Bacteria; phylum Pseudomonadota; class Alphaproteobacteria; order Sphingomonadales; family Sphingomonadaceae; genus Parasphingorhabdus; species Parasphingorhabdus flavimaris. Next base: position 724,269 of record NZ_JABWMH010000002.1, on the reverse strand, counting down.
GCCTGCTCGAGACGGTGCTGAGCGACGACCCCGCGACCGGTGAGGTCACCATCGCCTGTTCCGGCAGTTTCGCGATGCTGATATTTCCGCATCTCCTTTCGGCGATGCAACACTCGCCGAAACTGACGATCAGGCTGGAGGCCGCGCCGCAGGACAAGGTGCTGAACGGCGTTTTGAAGGGACAATTTGATCTGGGCGTTGCGGACCATGATCCGCGCCATCCCAGGCTCGATGCCATGCATCTGGCACAGGAGGAACTATGTCTCGTTGTGCCACTCGATGCGATCGAGCCTCCGATCAGCTTTCAGGCGCTCGAACAGCTCGGCTTCGTCGCCCATCCTGACGGATTTGCCTATGCGGACAGTCTGTTCGCGCTGAATTTCCCGGAAGAGTTCCGGGGGTCGGACCGTCTCCGCATCCGCAGTTTCGTGAACCAGATCAGCCAGATCCCTGCACCCGTCGCGGAAGGTGTCGGATATACCCTGCTGCCGCGCAGCGGCGTGAACAGCTACCCGGCGAAGGACAGGCTTCAGGTCGCGCCACTCCCCAAAAGGCTCCGCCATGATTTGTGGATGGTCTCGCGACGCGGCAGAAAAATGCCCGCGCGGGTCGAGTGGATTGGACAGCTTATCGCATCGGTCTCGAACAGTCTGGACGCAGAATGAGGGATGACGGCGCGGTCAGGCGCGGCATCTATGTCCCGGCGGGTTCACCCCGGTCCTGGTCTTGCGGTAATTCTATCGGAGTAGCCGCACAAATGGTTCGCAATGCCTGTTTCAACCCTTCTTCCAGTGTTGGATGATAATAAGGCATTTCGAGGAATTGGGTGGCGGTCTGGCCTTGCTGGATGGCCCATGTCAGCATGTGCGCCAGATGTTCGCTACCGGGCGTGAAGAGATCGGCACCGATCAACCGACCGTCGGGTGCGGCGGCATAGAGGGTCAGGACGCCCTGGTTAATTCCCTCGACCCGAGCGCGACCCTGGTCGCTGAAATCGGCGGTGCCGGTTACCAGCCCGTCCTCTTCGGATTTGCCGATCCGTGCGACCGGTGGGCTGGTGAAGGTGATGCTGAAAGGTGTGAACCGATCGGTCTTTATAGTGACCGGACAGGCAACGGCGTTGCGCCCCGCAATGGCCCCGCCATGCGATGCCTCGTGGAGCAGCGGCATGTCATTGGCGACATCGCCGGCAAGAAAGATCGCGCTTTCTCCGCAGCGCATCGTTTCCCTGTCGTGCCGGGGTACGCCCTGGTCATCCAGCTCCAGGCCCGCTGCACGCAGATCGAGGCTTTCCAGATTCGGCGGTCGTCCGGTGGCAACCAGAATATAATCGAAATCCGCTTCACCCGACGACCGGCCGCTCCACGCCAGGCCAACGCTTTCCGCTTTGCCGTCGGCCTCCACATCTACACCCAGATGGAGATCCATATCCGCTTCGATCTCGGATCGCAGCGCGGCATGAACGCGGTCGCAGCGAATTCCGCCGAGCCGAGCGCCACGGTCGAAAAGGGACACCTTGACGCCGAGCCTTGCCATGGCCTGAGCCAGTTCGAGCCCGATCGGTCCCGATCCGATGACCGCCAGCCGAGCGGGCAATTCCTCCAGCTCGAATATATTGTCATTGGTGAGCAGCCGGTCGCCGAGATTGGAATATCCATCCGGAATCGATGGAGCCGATCCGGTGGCAATTACGATAGCCCGCGCGTCAATCGTCCGGCCATCGTCCAGTTCGAGCCGATCGGGTGCGGTAAATCTCGCCCGCCCTATCAGACGGACATGCTCGGGTATATCCGCGATCGATTCGCGGGTCAGCCGGGCAAAGCGGTCGCGTTCGTCGCGGACCCGCTGCATCACCGCCGCGCCATCGACCCTGACCTTGCCAACTTCGATACCGAACATGGCAGTCGACCTTGCGGCATGGGCGGCGTGAGAAGCCGCGATCAGCAGCTTGGATGGCATGCAGCCCACGTTGGCGCAGGTCGTTCCGTTATATTCCGGATCGATCAGCAGGGTGCGGGCACCGTTGGACCGCGCCGCACGTTCGGCCGCGAGGCCGGCGGTGCCGGCACCAATCACCGCCACATCACATGTCAGGGTCCCGGTCATATCAGTCCGCAATCGTGATTGCCTTGACGTTGACAAACTCCTTCAGGCCGACCTCGCCATGTTCGCGACCATAGCCCGAATTCTTGACGCCGCCGAAGGGCATGTCCGGCGATGCAATGCTGTAAGTATTGATATTGACCATGCCGGTGTCAAAATGGGTCGACGCCATCCTGACCGCGCGATCGACATCCTTGCTGAATATCCCGCCGCCGAGGCCATAGCGGCTGTCATTGGCAATGCGCATCGCATCTTCGTCATCCCTGGCCTTGATAATCGAGGCAACAGGACCGAATATCTCGTCATCATAGGCTGGCTGGCCAGGGGCCACATCAACCAGCGCTGTGGCCGGATAGAACCAGCCGGCCTGATCGGGGATCTCCCCGCCGGCCACGATCTTTGCGCCATTGGCCACGCTTTCCTCGACCTGCTTGTGGACCTGGTCCCGCTGGCTGCGCGATACCAATGGACCAAGTCCGGATTCTTCCTTGTTGGGATCTCCCATCGTGACGGCTTTGAACGCATCAGCATAGCCTTTCACAAACGCATCGTAATTTTTCTCGGTGACAATGAAACGCTTGGCATTGACGCAGGTCTGGCCGTTGTTGAACAGCCGGCCCTGAACGCATGTCTTGATCGCGAGATCGAGATCGGCGTCATCAAAAATCATATAGGCATCGTTCGAGCCCAGCTCCATCACGGTCTTTTTCGCAACCGCTGCAGCCTTCTGCGCAACGGTACGCCCGGCCTTGTCGCTGCCCGTCAGGGTGACACCGCGCACCAGGTCATGTTCAATGATGGCATCGGACTGGTCATGGCTGATCAACAGCACGCCGAACAAGCCTTTCGGCAGTCCTGCCCGTTCGTAAATGTCGCGCAGCATCAGCCCGCTGCCGGTGCAATTTTCCGAATGTTTCAGCAACACGCCATTGCCGACCATCAGGCTGGAAATGGAATAGCGAACCGCCTGGTAGCAGGGGAAGTTCCAAGGCTGGATGCCGTAGATCACGCCCATCGGGGAATAGGTTACCAGCCCGCGGCCGCTGGGGACATCATGCTGTTCATCGGCCAGCATTTCGGGTCCGTTTTTGGCGGTATAATCGCAAATGCTAGCGCAAAGCTCGATCTCGGCGCGGGAGTCGCTGATCAGCTTGCCGACCTCATCGGTCATCAGCTGGGCAAATTCCTCTTTCGAATTGCGCAGTTCCTTCGCGATCGACGCGATCACGCCGGCCCGCTCTTCAGGGCTCTTCAGACGCCATTCGAGAAACGCGGCATGACTGGTCTCGACCACGTCCATCGCCTCTGCGTCCGACATCATCGGATAGGATTTCAGCAGCTGTTCGGTAAGCGGGTTGGTGGTCTGGATAGACGGATTGCTCATATTTATTTCCTTGATCTGATGGATTTGCCGAAGCGTCCGGAACCGAGCGGTCAGCCGTATTTGCTACGATGTTTGTCGAGAGTGGGGGCAGCTGCATCGAGGGCTTCTCGGATCGCCTCTGGAAAGTTCTGGCCGGACATGTCGAGAATGCCGTTATGGGCGGCGCATATCATTGACGTGTCGGCCCATTCACTGGCCAGCTGATTTGCCCAACGGACATAATCGTCCGCTGCGCCCGAGCGTTTTTCGAGTCCGTCGGCCAGCTTCGGATGGAAACGCAGTTGCGGACCCGGAATCAGTTTTTGTGCCAGCGCAGGCAGGTCGATATACATCAATGTGTCGTCGGCATGGACGATGCGACTGGCGCGATGGCGAAGCAGGACCGAGCTGACGTGGACGGCCTCGTCATCGGAAATGAAGTCGACACCCGAGGGGATCGAGAAATCGAACAGGTCGGCAAACTCCTGTTGCGTCGCCGCATCTTCGATCAGTGCCGTGTCCCAGTGGAGATCAGGCTTCTGCTCATGATGGCGACGCGTGCCGATCAAACGGGCGTTCGGCGCCAGCTTCTCCGCAAAGCCGCAGTGGATGGTGTGAAAGGGATGAACATTCAACACCGCCTCGATCATCGAACCGCCCTCGGTCAGGGTCATCAGCGCGTCAAGGTCCTGCTTGGCGGGTTCATAGGAGTCGAGAAGGATAAACTTGCCACCCGGCCGGCGGACCACAGACATGTGGGTGCCGATGTTGATGACATGCGCGATCTTGAAATCACCGCGTATGTTCCAGAAGTCTTGGCTTAATTGTTTCATCGCGGTGGCCCTTGAGAATTGAACGTTCGTGACCAGACAAAGCATGAGCAGCGATATCGTTCCAATCGCGTGTGATGACGTGCGAGGGCCGTCCGTTGCCGAAAGCGAATCCTGCTGTTCGGACGGGAGAAACGGGAATGCCCGGGCGGGCTTACAAAAAAGGGCGGTCAGTCAAAAAATAGCCGGGAAAGAGGCGACAAGCATGTCGCCCAATCGGGCTCAAACCTGATTCTGCCGGTCGGCAAGCACTTCCGTTTCCGGCGTCATATTGCGTGCCAATGGAGCGCTCTGAAAACTCGCCTTGTCATCTGCAGCGACCTGGGCCCGCTGCCCTATTCGCCAAAGCGAGAAGATGGCCATCAACAGATGCGCGCCGAAAATGGTGCCGAACAGCCCCATTGGCCCGAATAGCATGATAGCGAGACCGCCGATGAACGGGCCGATGATCGATCCCAGACCGAACAACATCAACAGCCCACCGGAGGTGCGGATATATTGGCCCGGAGCGGCGTGATCGCTGGCATGCGCGACGACGATCGGATACATCGCGAAAATCGCCGCGCCGAGTGCAGAGCCGATCAGGATATTTGCCAATGCTGTCTCGGGCCGCATGAAAAGAAAGCTGCTGGTCGCAGCGAGGGCAATAATGGCCAGAAACACGAGGACTTTGCGACGATCGAAACGATCCGACGCCCTCCCCACCGGGATTTGTGCAGCAGCACCAGCGAGGATTGGCAAGCTGCTGAAAAGCACGATGGTTGTCAGGTCGAGACCGATTCTATCGGCGTAAACCGGCGCCAGGGCTCCAAATGTGCCATTGGCAATACCGATCATCAGCACCGCAAATACCGCGACGGGGGAATTGCGCCATAGCTGCGGAATGTTGAGCTTGACCTCGAACAGTGGCGCGGGCGCGCGGTTGGAACTGATCGCCGTCGGGATCAGGGCCAGACAATAGAAGATGGCGGCCAGCATGAAGAACCAGGGCGTGGAAACATCCGCGCCGATCAGGATCAACTGCCCGCCGGTCGAACCCACCAGATTGATCATCGTATAGGTTCCGAAAACCTGACCCCGGATCGAGGAATCGACCTCTTCGTTGAGCCAGCTTTCGACGATCATCGCCGCCCCTGCGAAACAGAAACCCGAAACCGCTCTCAACGGGATCCAGAACCATGGATTGGGGAACATTGACGACAACAAGATGACGATCGCGGCTGTAGCGGCGAGGGTTCCGAATACCCGGATATGGCCGACTCCGGCCACCAGTAGCGGCGTATAGATGCATCCCAGCACATATCCCGCCGCCCAGCCGGTGCCCAGCAACCCCAGCGAAAAGGCGCTAAAGCCCTCGTTTAACCCGCGTATCGGGAGAATCAGGCCGTTTATGCCGCCTGCGATCAGTAGAAACAGGGAACCGAGCAGCAGGGCGCTGAGAGGGATGAGGCGGGCTGTCATGATGGTTTGTTCACTGCTCGTTATTCTTCACACTGTTCAGCGGGGGCTCAGCCAGATCTTTGGGGCTAACACGGTAATTCGGCCGATGATCCCGGTCGCCCCGCTATTGCTCTCGACAAGCCGGGGCGACCGGATACAATGCCTAGACGACCATATATCCGCCGTCGACCGTGATTATTCCACCGGTCATGAAGGCACCTGCATTGCTTGCCAGCAGCAGAGCCGGCCCCATTATATCTTCATCCGATCCCCAGCGATGCAAGGGTATCATCTTGATTTCCCGTTCATATTGCTCCCTGTCCTGTTCGACGGTGCTGGTCATCTTCGAATGAAAGCGGCCAGGTGCAATGGCATTCACGCGAATATGATCGTCGGCCAGCAGGTTGGCGAGATTGCGCGTGAGTTGATGGATCGCGGTTTTGGAAACGCTGTAGCTCAAGCCGCCGCCGGCATTTCCCAGCATCCCCGCAATCGACCCGATGTTGATGACGGAAGCGGTATTCTCGGCGCTCCCCCCTGCCCTGAGCAGTGGCAATAATTGCTGGGTGAGGAAGAAAGGTGTTTTCACATTCAGGTCCATGACCTTGTCCCAGCCCTTTTCGGGAAACTCGTCAATCGACGCGACCCAGGCTGCACCAGCGTTGTTGACCAGGACATCGACATGGCTCTCCCGGCTCGCAATTTCATCGACAAATGCCTTGATGTCATCGGCGCTACTCATGTCGCCCGGCAGCCCGATACATTCGCCGCTTTCGGTCAGGGCTGACAGTTCCTCTGCCGTCTGGGCGCATTCGTGAGGCTTGCGGGCGGTGACATAGACCCGCTTCGCGCCCGCGTTGAGAAATGCGGTAGCCATGGCCTTGCCCAGTCCTCGCGAGCCCCCCGTGATCACGCAGATTTTGTCGAGCATGGAAAACAAGGGGTTGGACATGGATTTTTTCCTCGAGTTGAGACTGGGTGGGAAGAGTTGTCGGCGAAAGCCGATCAGAAGGCTATCATAAAGCAGACCGAGGATGACAGGCAATGACGCTGATGGCCATGCCAAATTGAAATAATGTCAAAATTGGAATGATGATGGTCGGGGCAAGCCATTGAAGAACGTCCGGGAGACATAAATCCTGGTAGGGTCGTTGCCTGCTTGGCATCTCGACGGCAAATGACATTGACGTCATGTCCTGGCGCAGAAACATAATCGATGACTAGCCGGTTGGCCGCTGGCAAGCCTGCCCACTCCGAATTGCGACGGACGCGCCGATGGAGGCAAATTACAGCCCGAGCCGGGCCTTCACCACAGCGAAGGCTTCGATTGCCCGGTCAATTTCCTCGATGCTCAGGCCGGCTGACATCTGGGTTCTGATCCGTGCCTTGCCCTTGCCAACCACCGGATAGGAAAAGGCGACGACATAGACGCCTTCTTTGAGCATTTCATCGGCAAATGTTTTTGCCGTCTTGGCGTCATACAGCATCACCGGCACAATCGCATGCTCGCCCGGCAGAAGGTCAAAGCCGAGTTTTGTCATCGCATCGCGGAAATAGGCGGTTTTCTGGTTGAGGTCCTTGATACGTTCCGGCGCCCCCTCGATAGCGTCGAGCGCCGCAATGGCGCCACTGACCACCGGGGGCGCGACCGTATTGGAGAACAGATAGGGCCGCGACCGCTGGCGCAGCAATTCGACAATTTCGCGCTTGGCACTGGTATAGCCACCACTCGCGCCGCCCAGCGCCTTGCCGAGCGTGCCGGTGGTAATATCCACCCGGTCGATACAGTCGCGAAATTCGTGCGTGCCGCGTCCCGTTGCGCCAACAAAGCCGGTGGCGTGGCAATCGTCGAAATGGACGAGCGCCTCATATTGCTCCGCGAGATCGCAGATCTTGTCGAGCTGCGCGATCGTGCCGTCCATCGAGAATACCCCGTCGGTGGTGATCAGCTTGAAACGCGCGCCCTGTTCGTCTGCTGCGCGAAGCTGTGCCTCGAGATCGGCCATGTCGTTATTTTTGTAGCGGAACCGCCTGGCCTTGCTGAGCCGAATGCCGTCGATGATGCTGGCGTGGTTCAGTTCGTCAGAAATCACCGCGTCTTCGGGGCCGAGTAGCGTCTCGAAAAGACCGCCATTGGCATCAAAACAAGACGGGTAGAGGATGGTGTCCTCCATCCCGACAAAGGCGGACAGCCGGTCCTCGAGCTGCTTGTGCTGGCTCTGGGTTCCGCAAATGAAACGAACCGAAGCCATGCCAAAGCCCCAGTCATCGAGCCCCTTTTTGGCAGCGGCATTGACCCCTGCATCCTGAGCCAGGCCTAGATAATTATTGGCGCAAAGATTGATCACCTTGCGACCCTTCAAATCTACCGAGGCTCCCTGGGGAGAGGTGATCAGGCGCTCGTCCTTATACAGGCTATCGGCCTTGATCTGGTCGAGTTCGCCTTGCAGATGCTGCTGAAAATTTCCGTACATAGCTCAATCTTCCCAGTTCAATACGACTTTGCAAGCGTCGCCCGCCAGCATTGCCTGAAAGCCCGTTTCAAAATCCGTGTAGGGCAAGCGGTGTGTGATGAGTGGTGAAATGTCGAGGCCGGATTCGATGAACACGGACATCTTGTACCAGGTCTCGAATATCTCGCGTCCGTAGACGCCCTTGAGCGTCAGCATGTTGAAAATCACCTTGTGCCAGTCGATCGCCATACCCGCCTCCGGCAGACCAAGAATGGCGACCTTGCCGCCGTGACACATATTGTCGATCAGCGATGCAAAGCCCGCTTCGTTGCCCGACATCTCGAGGCCGATATCAAAACCTTCGCTCATCCCCAGTTCTTTCTGAACGTCTTCGATCGTTTCCCGGGACACGTTGACGGCCCGGGTAACGCCGAGCTTGCGCGCCATGTCCAGGCGATTGTCGTTGATGTCGGTGATCACGACATGCCGCGCGCCGGCATGGCGGCAGACGGCAGCGGCCATCATGCCGATCGGTCCCGCCCCGGCAACCAGAACATCTTCGCCCAGCACGTCAAATTGAAGCGCGGTGTGCACTGCATTGCCGAACGGGTCGAACAGCGAGGCTACGTCGAGGTCAATCCCGTCGTTATGCAACCACAAATTCGCGGAGGGCAGCGACAGATATTCGGCAAAGGCACCCGGACGGTTGACGCCGATGCCATCGGCATGCGCGCACATATGGCGACGGCCTGCCATGCAATTGCGGCAGCGGCCGCAAACCACATGGCCTTCGCCGGAGACAATCTGCCCCAGTTCATAGCCGCGGACATTGTCGCCGATCTTGACGATCTCGCCGACAAATTCATGGCCCACCGTCATCGGGACCGGGATGGTCTTTTGCGCCCAGTCGTCCCATTTATAAATATGCATGTCGGTGCCGCAGATCGCGGTTCGCTTTACCTTTATCAGGACATCGTTGATTCCGGTCTCCGGCTCCGGAACATCGCGCAGCCACAGGCCGGGTTCCGATTTTGCTTTCACCAATGCCTTCACTTCAATCTCCTAAATCATGCAGCGGAAACACCAGACCGAAGCGACCGGTCAAAGACCGGTTGCCGAAAGGCCGCGTCGTCCGTTCGGGGACCGTCACCAGCTTGCCCGTCGGGCACTTTTGGCGTGAGCCACCTGAGCGTCTCTTAGGGCAGAAGCGGTCTCGCTTCCATGAACAATATTGCCGGTTCCCGGCGCCTGAGCCGCTGCAAAATCAGGATTGGTCCGATCCTGCAAGATCATGTCTTTCGGCCCGGAAATGCCGACCGAATATTGCTGGAAGTTAACGCAATTTTTAGCCTAAGTTGCTATTTCGATACGTCAGGAAAGCTGGATAATATGCGATTTTTTTCCTGTCGGGCAATGGTGGCAAAATTAGAGGCAGGCAAATTGGGACAAACGGGCTTCGAAGCGGGAATTGACGTGAACCCGGCCAGCGAACGCGAATGGTTCGGGGCGATTTATGCAGTTCAGGTTGCCAGCTCCGCATTTGCCCGGTTTCTGGTGATCAAACCCATATGACCGATGTTTTCATCACAATCGATACCGAATATTCAGCCGGTATATATGACCGTCTGGGGTTCTCCTGCCGGGCTGAAAATTTCGACAAATCCATTCTCGGCCGGACCCCCAACGGCGATGTCGGCATATCCTACCAGATGGATGTCTTTGACCGCTATGGCATGAAAGCCGTATTCTTTGTCGATCCGATGCCGGCGCTGATATGGGGTGTGGAGGCAATAGCGGATATCGTGTCTCCGATCATCGCCCGCGGCCATGATGTCCAGTTGCATCTCCACAGCGAGTGGCTGGCCTTTGCCGGAGACGCCAATCCCCTGGGCTCGCGCACCGGCCAGAATATGAAGGATTTCTCAAGGGATGAACAGAAGCGCCTTCTAGATTTCGCAGCCCGAACGCTTGTCGAAGCCGGTGCGCCTTATCCGGTCGCGTTTCGGGCCGGAAATTATGGCGCAAATGATGACACTCTGCGCGCCCTCGCCGATCTCGGCCTTGCTTATGACACCAGCCACTGCCCGGGAATCGCAGCGGCAGAATGTGCGATCGGACTGTCGAAAACCCAATATCGGCCAGTTGCCCATTGCGGGGTAATGGAACTTCCCATCGGCGCGATCGGCGCCATTGGCAATAAAACCCGGCACGCGCAAATCACGGCTTTGTCTGCGGCTGAACTTATATCCGCAATTCGGTTTGCGCATCAACAGAATTTACTCTATTTTACAGTGGTTTCTCATAGCTTTGAGTTGATGAGTCGCGACCGGAAGCGTATCAACAAGATCATAAAGAAACGATTTGAAACATTTTGCCGGTTGTTCGCGGCAATGCCGGATGTAACCACCATGACTTTCAATGATGATTCACTATCCATAGCTTCGTCCACAATCCCCTCGCCGGTCCTGCCGCATAATATCATGCGCACCGGCGCCCGTCTGGCCGAACAGCTACTGAGCAACAAGCTCTACGGCGGCAAATGACCACGAAATCCGGTCCGGTGGGCGACAGCGCAACGCTTCCACCGGCCATCGTGATTGGGGTCGATTCCCCGATTGGCCTGACCGTGATCCGCGAGCTTGGCAAGCGCGGTGTGCCGGTGATTGGCGTGGGTTCTAGCAAATATTCGGTCGGCGGCGCATCTCGCTATCTCAAGCATTTCTTCAGACGGCCCGAGACCCGGACAATTCCAGAATGGTTGCCCGGATTGATCCGGCAATATGACGCAAAGGCGGTTCTGGCGATCTCTGAAAGCGATTTGCTGCAATTGGCCGAGATGCCGGACGATATCGAAGGCTGCCAGATCCTGACCCCGCGCCAGCCGCAATTGGGCGAGGTCCTCGACAAGTCCCGGACGATGGCTGTTGCGCGAGACCTCGGGCTGGACACTCCGGATTCCTGGCAGCCGTCTGCGGAAGATGATTTTGCCGAAATAGCGCGTGTTTTGGCTTATCCGCTGGCCATCAAATGGAATGACCCGCAGGCGATCGGGCCCGTGCTCAGCGAACATCAGATCGCTTTTGAAAAAGTCGAATATGCCGCGAATGCGGAGGAGCTGCTTGGCATATTGCGGCGTTATGACAATGTTCAAGCCTGGCCGCTGGTGCAAAGCTATTGTCCCGGCACCGGGTTTGGCCAGATGCTCCTGATGCGCGACGGCAAGGCTGCGCTTACGTTCCAGCACCGGAGGCTTCATGAATGGCCCGTAACGGGGGGCGTTTCGACATTATGTACCAATGAAGCACCGGAACGGCATCGCGATCAGCTGGCAAAATCTGAAAAACTGCTTCGCGCCATCAATTGGGATGGTCCTGCGATGGTGGAATATCGTTATGACCCGGAAACCGGCCGTTATTGCCTGATGGAAGTCAACGGTCGATTCTGGGGCAGCTTGCCGCTGGCGCACCATAGCGGAGCATTTTTCGCATGGGAAACCTATGCCGGACGAATATTGGGTCTGGAGGTCGACGAGACGTCCCAAAGCTCAAGGTCGATCAAAGCTTGCTATCTGATCCCGGAAACAAAGCGGTTGGCCCAAATATTGAGACAAGATGTCGAGCCCAAAGGCTATGCGGAGCGGATCATGATATTGGGTGGATATATCCGAGACAGGCTGAACCCCCGGATGCATTATTATATATTTTCCTGGCGTGATCCCAAGCCGTGCATTGTCGACATGATCGGGATCATTGTCCGCTTGCGGCACCGGGGAAAGTGATTTTCAGAGCGTCGACCGCGCTGGCCACGCGCTTCAGGCAAACCGGCATATAGCGCGGATCGAGACTATAGGGGTCGTGCAAATGCGGAAATGACGGCTTTGCATAGAGTCCCAGCAAGGTTCTGGGGATATCCCGCAACCGCTCGATTTGCGCGATTTTGTGCAAATGACGAACTTCCATCGCCAACAACAGGTCACCCGGCTGCGGCTGGTAATCTTCGACCGCTGTTGTCTGATGCCCGGCCAGACTGACGCCCAGACCTTCGGACACCTCGCTGGCAAAAGCATGTGCGCCTTTGTGGCTGGTAGTAGACAAGCCGAATGAAGCGGTTGAAAGGCCCGATTGACGCGCATAATGGTCGGCAAAGGCGCTGCGGCAGATATTGCCGTGACATACGAACACAAGCCGCTTGATCGTGGTCGGGTCGAAGTCATTGATTTGCGCTGTTTTCAGGCCGACCTGAACATAGGACAAGGCAAGCCGCACCAGGCCGCGATGGGTTCCGAAATTTTCTGTCAGCATCGAGTTGTCGCTCTCAAGTCCCTGTTTCGCATCGAGTTTGGTCCTGCCTGGCTGTTATTTGGCATCGGAAGAGATTCCTAACGCGACGCTTAAGGACAATTCCCTAATATCAGCCTGACGATTTGCAATGTTTATGGTGACGATTGACCGCGCTATGGCCTTGAAAGCATTTCCTGTTTTGCCCTAGTGGCCAGACCTGAAATCGCGGCCCGCGCGGCGAGCGCAATATTTCTTTTCCATATCCAGCAAAACTTATCTTCAAAATACGCAAAATTCCATCTAGGAGCATTTTAATTACAAAAATATTATCGAAAAATAAGGACGGAAAATGAGCTTCCCGCCACGGCAAGGCCTGTATGATTCAAACAACGAGCATGACGCGTGCGGCGTCGGCTTTGTTGCAAATATCAAGGGCGACAAATCGCATCTCACGGTCAAACGTGGTCTGGAAATTCTGGTTAATATCGACCACCGCGGCGCTGTTGGTGCCGATCCGCTCCTGGGTGACGGCGCCGGAATATTATTGCAGATTCCCGACGCACTTCTGCGGAACTGGACCGATTCACAAGGTCTCGCCCTGCCCCCGTCGGGTGACTATGCCGTCGCGATGTGCTTCCTTCCGTCCGACCCGGCCGAGGCGGAATTTGCGACAGCGCATTTCGAACGGTTCATCGCCAAAGAAGGCCAGGTCATGGTCGGCTGGAGAGACGTGCCGATCGATACCGTCGGCATCGGCAAGGCCGTGCTCGAACAAATGCCACTGATTCGTCAGGCCATTGTCGGCAAAGGCGATTCGATTGCCGATCAGGATGCGTTCGAGCGCAAGATCCTCGCTATCCGCAAACAGGTGCACAACCCGCTGGATGGCCTCGCCGAGAAAAACGGGATGCCGGGCCTCTCCGAATTCTATATGCCGTCTTTCTCGACCAAGACGATTGTCTACAAGGGGCTGTTGCTCGCTGATCAGGTCGGTTCCTTCTACAAGGACCTGAATGATCCGCTGACCACGTCAGCCGTCGCGATGGTTCACCAGCGTTTTTCGACCAACACCTTCCCGTCGTGGAAACTGGCGCACCCTTATCGGTTCATCGCGCATAATGGCGAGATCAACACGGTGCGCGGCAATGTCAACTGGATGAATGCCCGCCGCAGGACCATGGAATCCGACCTGCTGGGCGCCGATCTCGACAAGATGTGGCCATTGATCCCGCACGGCCAATCCGACACGGCATGCCTCGACAACGCTCTCGAACTGCTGGTTGCAGGCGGATACTCCCTGCCCCACGCGGTCATGATGCTGATCCCGGAAGCCTGGGCCGGTGATCCGATGATGGATGCCGACCGCAAGGCATTTTACGAATATCACGCCGCCTTGATGGAACCATGGGACGGCCCTGCGGCTGTCGCCTTTACCGATGGAGTTCAAGTCGGCGCAACGCTGGACCGCAACGGCCTGCGTCCGGCGCGTTTCTGCGTCACCGACGACGGTCATGTCATCATGGCCTCGGAATCCGGCGTACTTCCCGTCAAGGAGGACAATATCGTCCGTAAATGGCGGTTGCAGCCCGGAAAGATGCTGCTCATCGATATGGAGCAGGGCCGGATCATCGAGGATGAAGAGATCAAGGCCGATCTCGCCAAGGCCAAACCCTATGCGAAATGGCTGGAATCGACGCAATATAATCTGAAAGATCTTGATCTTGATGATCTGGACGATGTCGATGCACCGAAAGCCAACGGGCAAGACAGTCCGGCGGCGCTGCTCGACCGCCAGCAGGCGTTCGGCTTCACCCAGGAAGATATCACAAAATTCCTCGAACCGATGGCGAGTGACGGGATTGATCCGATTGGCTCAATGGGCACCGACACGCCGATAGCTGTCCTGTCAGGCAAGCCGCGCCTGCTATATGATTATTTCAAGCAGAATTTTGCCCAGGTAACCAACCCGCCGATCGACCCGATCCGCGAGGAACTGGTCATGTCGCTGGTTTCGATGATCGGTCCGCGACCCAATCTGCTGGGTCATGATGCCGGTACGCACAAGCGGCTCGAGGTCGACCAACCTGTGCTGACCAACGCGGATTTGCTCAAGATTCGCTCGGTCGAAGAAGCGCTCGACGGTGCCTTCCGGACCGAGACGATCGACATCACCTGGGACGCCGAGACTGGCGCAGACGGTCTGGAAATGGCGCTTAAGGAAATGTGCTGGGCGGCAACCGAAGCCGTGCTGGCCGACCGCAATATTCTGATCCTGTCCGATCGCGCCAAGGGACCGGACCGGATCGCCATGCCGGCCCTGCTCGCTACGGCAGCCGTTCATCATCACCTGGTCCGTCAGGGCCTGAGAATGCAGACCGGTCTCGTCGTCGAAACCGGTGAAGCCCGCGAAGTCCATCATTTTTGCGTTTTGGCCGGCTATGGCGCAGAAGCGGTCAATCCCTATCTGGCGTTCGAAACGCTTGAGGAAATTCGCGTTCGCCGCGAACTGCCGCTGACCACGCAACAGGTCGAGCAGAATTATATCAAGGCCATCGGCAAGGGTATTTTGAAAGTCATGTCCAAAATGGGCATCTCGACCTACCAGAGTTATTGCGGCGCGCAGATTTTCGATGCGGTTGGCCTGTCCAGCGCGTTTATAGAAAAATATTTCACCGGTACCGCGACCATGATCGAGGGCGTTGGTCTGGCGGAAGTCGCCGGAGAGACCGTGTTCCGGCATACCGAGGCCTATGGCGACAATCCGATCTACAAGAATATGCTCGATGTCGGGGGTATCTATGGCTTCCGGCTTCGCGGCGAAGAACATGCCTGGACACCTGCCAATGTCGCAAATCTGCAGCATGCGGTGCGCGGCAATGATCCGAAAAATTATGCGGAATTTGCAAAATCGGTCAATGAACAGAGCGAACGACTGCTGACCATTCGCGGGTTGATGGATCTGACCAAGTCTGGTGAACCGCTCGACATCAGTGAAGTAGAGCCCGCATCCGAAATCGTGAAGCGTTTCGCCACCGGTGCGATGAGCTTCGGCTCTATCAGCCGGGAAGCGCATACGACGCTGGCCATCGCCATGAACCGGATTGGCGGCAAGTCCAATACCGGCGAAGGCGGCGAAGAACCGGACCGCTTCCTGCCGATGGTCAAT
Source organism: Parasphingorhabdus flavimaris (assembly GCF_013371215.1). Classification (GTDB taxonomy): domain Bacteria; phylum Pseudomonadota; class Alphaproteobacteria; order Sphingomonadales; family Sphingomonadaceae; genus Parasphingorhabdus; species Parasphingorhabdus flavimaris. Next base: position 708,634 of record NZ_JABWMH010000002.1, on the reverse strand, counting down.
GGCGACAGCATGCGCTCGGCGATCAAGCAGGTCGCCAGTGGCCGTTTCGGCGTAACCGCCGAATATCTCGTCAATGCCGACGATATCCAGATCAAGATGGCGCAGGGTGCCAAGCCTGGCGAAGGCGGGCAGCTGCCCGGCAGCAAGGTCGACAAGAATATCGGCAAGGTTCGTCACTCGACCCCCGGCGTCGGCCTGATTTCGCCGCCGCCGCATCATGACATCTATTCGATCGAGGATCTGGCACAGCTCATCCATGACCTGAAAAATGTGAACACAGGCGCGCGGATTTCGGTAAAACTGGTTTCCGAAGTCGGCGTCGGCACGGTTGCCGCAGGCGTGTCCAAGGCACGCGCCGATCATCTGACCATTTCCGGTTATGACGGTGGCACAGGCGCTTCGCCCCTGACCTCGCTGACCCACGCCGGCTCACCTTGGGAAATCGGTCTGGCCGAGACGCAGCAGACCTTGCTGCTCAACGGATTGCGTTCGAGAATATCGGTACAGGTTGATGGCGGTCTGCGTACCGGGCGCGATGTCGCCATTGGCGCGCTACTGGGCGCCGACGAATTCGGTTTTGCTACGGCACCGCTGATCGCCGCCGGTTGCATCATGATGCGCAAATGTCACCTCAACACCTGCCCCGTCGGCGTGGCGACCCAGAATCCGGAACTGCGCAAGAAGTTCACAGGACAGCCGGAATATGTGATCAACTATTTCTTCTTCGTCGCCGAAGAGCTGCGCCAGATCATGGCCGAAATGGGCTTCCGCACGATCGAGGAAATGGTTGGACGAGTCGACAAGATCGATATGCGCAAGGCGCTCGACCACTGGAAAGCTGAAGGTGTCGACCTTTCCCGTCTGCTGCATCAGGTTCCACTGGCCGAAGGGGAACCGCTTCATCAGACCATCACCCAGGACCACGGCCTTGACGCCGCGCTGGACAAGGATCTGATCGCGGCTGCCACACCGGCTCTGGAAAACGGGCAGACCGTGAAGATCGAGCGCAAGGTGAAAAACGTCAACCGCACCGTCGGCGCGATGCTTTCGGGGGAAGTTGCCAAGCGCTACGGCCATGCGGGACTGCCGAACAATACGATCCAGATGGCGTTCGAAGGCGTGGCCGGGCAAAGCTTCGGTGCGTTTCTGGCGCATGGTATCACCGCCGAACTGGTCGGCGATGCCAATGACTATGTCGGCAAGGGCCTTTCCGGTGGACGTGTCATCGTCAAGCAGCCGACCCATGTCGATCGCAATCCGACCGAAAATATCATCGTCGGCAATACCGTGCTCTATGGCGCGGTCGCCGGGGAAGCCTATTTCAACGGGGTCGCAGGAGAACGTTTCGCTGTCCGCAATTCGGGCGCGGTCACCGTCGTAGAAGGCACAGGCGATCATGGCTGTGAATATATGACCGGCGGGGTTGTTGTCGTGCTCGGCAAGACCGGGCGGAATTTCGCGGCCGGCATGTCCGGTGGTGTGGCTTATGTCTATGACGAGGACGGCCTGTTCCGCAAACGCTGCAATATGGCGATGGTCGGCATCGAGCCGATTGATGCGGACGCCGATGATGGCGAAGGCACCACGCCGCCCCAGCAGCTTCCGGTTGATGTCAACGATTATGGCATGGGTGACATGCTGTATCACGACGCCGCGCGACTGCGGATCTTGCTGGAACGGCACAAGCTTTACACCGGCAGCAAACGGGCGAGCGAAATTCTCGAAAATTGGGAAGAAGCCCTTGGCCGTTTCGTAAAAGTCATGCCGAGTGATTATGCCGGTGCGCTGAAACAACTTGAAGCCGAGCGTCTCGACGCGATCGTTGCTGCAGAATAATTGAAGATATTGGAGTAGACCGTGGGTAAAGTAACAGGCTTTCTCGAGATTGATCGCAAAGAAGCGACCTATGCCGATCCAAAGGAACGGCTGAAACATTACAAGGAATTCACGATTCCATTGCCGGAATCTGAAATCAAGGGTCAGGCTGCCCGCTGCATGGATTGCGGCATCCCTTATTGCCATAACGGCTGCCCGGTGAATAACATCATCCCCGACTGGAATAATCTGGTCTACGAAGGTGACTGGAAGACGGCTCTCGAAACGCTGCACTCGACCAACAATTTCCCCGAATTCACCGGTCGTATCTGCCCCGCTCCTTGCGAGGCCGCCTGCACGCTGAACATCGACGACGCGCCGGTGAACATCAAGTCGATCGAATGCGCGATCGTCGATCGCGGATGGGAAGAAGGCTGGATCAGCCCCCAGATCGCCGACCATAAGACCGGGAAATCTGTCGCGGTCGTCGGTTCCGGTCCTGCGGGCATGGCCTGCGCCCAGCAATTGGCTCGCGCCGGCCACAACGTCACATTATTCGAGAAAAATGACCGTATGGGCGGACTGCTGCGCTACGGCATTCCCGATTTCAAGATGGAAAAGCATCTGATCAACCGCCGACTCGTCCAGATGGAAGCGGAAGGCGTGGAATTGCGCACCAGCGCCGAAGTCGGCGTGACCGTTTCGGTCCAGTCATTGCGCGACAATTATGATGCAGTGGTGATGTCAGGCGGCGCGGAAAAGCCGCGCGCACTCGACATACCCGGCTATGAAATGTCCGGCGTCCGCACGGCAATGGAATTTCTGACCCAGCAGAACAAGCGCAACGCGGGCGACGACGAAATGCGGGCAGCTCCGCGCGGATCGATTACCGCCGAAGGCAAGCATGTCATCGTCATTGGCGGCGGTGATACCGGCTCGGACTGTGTAGGCACATCCAATCGCCAGGGCGCCGCATCGGTAACCCAGATAGAAATCATGCCCAAGCCGCCGAAAATGGAAGACAAGACTTTCTCCTGGCCCGATTGGCCTTTGAAGCTGCGCACTTCGTCCAGCCATCTGGAGGGCTGCGAACGCGACTGGTCGATCATGGCAAAACGGGTCGTCGGCACCAACGGCGAGGTCGAAGGTCTCGAATGTGTCCGCCTCGAATGGCTCGATGGCCAGATGCAGGAAATTGCGGGAAGCGAATTCACCATCAAGGCCGACCTTATACTCTTGGCCATGGGCTTCGTAGGACCGCGCAAGATGGGATTGATCGATCAATCGGAAGTCGAACTCGACGCGCGCGGCAATGTCGCGGCCAATGTGAGCAGCTACGCAACCAGCAAGAGCGGTATCTTCGCCTGCGGTGACATGCGTCGCGGCCAGAGCCTTGTCGTGTGGGCTATCCGCGAGGGGCGCCAGTGCGCCCGTGCGGTCGATCTGGAGCTTATGGGAGAAAGCTTGTTGCCCCGCTGAGGTTGGGATAAAGCAGGCCGAGATGGCAGAACCGGAAAACAGCAACAAGCCCCCCGAGGCTTCTCCTCCTGCTGACGCCGACGGGGCCAAGACGGACATCGATTTTTCCGCCGGCCTTGCCGGGTTTCTGGCAGCCGGTAATATCTCGCTGGGCTTCACATCCTATCAGACCGGCAGACTATATCTGATAGGTTCCGGCGCAGACGGAAAGCTCGCCCTGCACGAAGCGCAATATCCGCAGGCAATGGGTGTGGCAGGCGACAGCGAGCGCATCTATCTGGGGACGCTGACGCAGGTGGTGCGAATGGAAAATGTGCTGGCACCGGGCCAGACGGCCAATAATGTCCACGACAAGGTCTATGTCCCGCGCAATATGCAGACAACCGGCAATATCGACATTCACGAACTGGGCATCCGCAAGAACGGGCGCCTGGTCTATATCAACACGCGCTACAGCTGTTTGTGCGAGCCCGACATCAAGCACAGTTTCAAACCGGTCTGGAAACCGGAGTTCATCTCCAAGCTGGCGCCCGAAGACCGCTGCCATCTCAACGGTCTGGCGATGGTCGACGGCGAACCGAAATATGTCTCCGCCGTCTGCCGCAGCGATGTTATCGATGGCTGGCGCGACCGTCGCCACGATGGCGGTGTGATTATCGACATCGATACAAACGAGATAATGGCCGAAGGCCTCTCCATGCCGCACAGCCCGCGCTGGTTCGACGGGAAATTATGGATCCTCAATTCAGGCAGCGGCGAACTGGGCTGGATTGACCCGGAAGACAAAAGCTTTCAACCGGTGGCATTCTTTCCAGGCTTCCTGCGCGGTCTGGCCTTCCACGGCAACCATGCGGTCACGACATTGTCCAAGCCACGCAATAAACGGTTTGACGGGCTGACTCTCGACGACAGGCTGAAGGAAAAAGATGCCGATGCGTGGTGCGGCGTCCAGATACTCAATTTGCAGACGGGCGATGTCGCCCATTGGCTGCGCCTCGACGGTCCGATCACCGAATTGTTCGATGTCTGCGTACTCCCTGGCGTGCGCAACCCGATCACCCTTGGCCCCAATTCGGCAGAGATCAGAGACTTCATCACCTTCAATTAGCGGATCGCACGGCGCGCTCTGCACATGCTCTCTTCCCAATCGGCATGATTTCGTTACACTCCCGCCATGAACATCTCGCCCGTTCGCGCTACCTTGCTGATGCTAGGCCTGTTTCTGGCGGCCAGTTTTCTTGGCGGCTCGGCCATCTGGTCGGTGCTTGGTATCGCCGATGATCTGACGATCGACGGCCGGGCTCAAATCGTCCGTCCGGACAGCGGTGGTCTCGGCACGGATTGGCAAGCCTATGGCGGCGACAGCGGCGGCAATCGCTATGTGGCCGCCCGCAATATCGACAAGGATAATGTCGCCCGTCTCGAGATCGCGTGGGTCCATCAAAGCGGGGCATTGAACGGCCTTGGTAAAAAGGCGCTTTCCCGCACGGCCCTGCAGTCCACCCCGATACTGGTTGAGGGGCTGCTGATCTATTGCACCCAGTTCAATCAGGTCATCGCGCTTGATCCGGGCACCGGGGCCGAAAAATGGCGTTTTGATCCGGAAGTGCCAACCGACAGCCGACCCGCCAATCAATATACTTGCCGCGGTGTTTCCTACTGGCAGGACAGCGCGGCACCACCGGGCGCGAAATGCGCCTCGCGGCTGTTTACCGCGACAATCGATGCGCGGATGATCGCGCTCGACGCCCGAAGCGGCAAGCTCTGCGAGGATTTCGGCGAAGGCGGAACCAAACGCATCCGGCCATCGATCTCGCTGCGCTGGCCGGGCGAATTTCAGGTCACGTCGGCACCGGCGATCGTCGGCGATATCGTGGTGACCGGGACGTCGATCGGCGACAATCTGCGCACCGATGCACCGAGAGGAACGGTTTTCGCTTTTGACGCGCGGACCGGTGAGACAAAATGGATTTTCGATCCTCTGAGCGGATCACCGACCATACGCGCAGGGCACGGCAACGTCTGGAGCAGCATCGCGGTCGACAAGGAGCGCGGCCTCGTCATCCTGCCGACCTCGAGCCCCAGTCCCGATTATTATGGGGGCAACAGGCCCGGCGATAATCTCTACGCCAATAGCGTCGTGGCGCTCGACGGCGAGAACGGCACGGTGGCATGGCATTTTCAAACGGTCCATCACGATGTCTGGGACTATGATCTCCCTGCCCAGCCCGGGCTCTATCAGGTCTGGCGTGATGGCGAGGCCCATGATGTTGTCGCACAGGTCACCAAGACCGGATTGGTGTTCGTGCTCGACCGCGACACTGGCAAACCCTTTTTGCCAATAGAGGAAAGGCCGGTGCCGCAAGGCGGCGTTGCAGGTGAACGGCTGTCCCCTACCCAGCCCTTTCCGGTCAGGACGCCGCCGGTCGTTCCGGACCGGCTCGACCTTGGCGATGCCTTTGGGGTGACCTTGTGGGACAAGTTGGCCTGCAAATCAAAACTGGAGAAATTGCGCGGAGAGGGTCTGTTTACGCCGCCAACCATAGCCGGAACCCTGTCGCTGCCGTTTACCGGCGGCGGGGCAAATTGGGGCAGCGCGGCCTATGACCCGCGCCGCAATCTTATGGTGATCAACATGAACAATCTCGCGTCCCATATGACGATGCATCGCGATACGAACGAGCGTGAGCAAGTCGACGCGATAAGCGACGACGACGAATTCGCACCAATGGAAGGCGCGCCTTATGCGATGACCAGAGCAACGCTCCTTTCGCCTCTCGGCCTGCCCTGCTCCGCGCCGCCGTGGGGCGTACTCGCTGGTGTCGATCTCGACAGCGGTCGGATTGTCTGGCGACAGACACTGGGCACGACCGAAGATCTGGCACCGGGCGGACTGGCGCTGAAGCTTGGAACCCCGAGTTTCGGCGGGCCGATGATCACCGCTGGGGGGCTGATATTCATCGGCGCGGCGATGGATGACTATTTACGGGCGATCGATGTCGATACTGGCAAAGAGCTGTGGAAGGGCCGGTTGCCCGCTGGCGGCCAGGCAACGCCCATGAGCTACGTCTGGAAAGGCCGCCAATATGTTGTGATTGCTGCCGGCGGACATGCGCGCATCGGTTCAAAGCTGGGTGACCATATCCTCGCATTTGCCCTGCCCCAATAGCTTGGCCGGGACGGATATGGTTAGATCGGTGAAGCGTGTGTTCCTGCCTCGAACTATGCCGACAATCTTTGTTCTTCAGCAACGCTATCGAGCCAGACAGCCGTGAAGATTTCCGAAGAGACCGGCTTGGAGATATGCCAGCCCTGACCAATGTCGCAGCCATATTGCATCAGCAAGTCCATCGTTTGCTGATCCTCGATCCCTTCGGCAACGATTTTCAGTCCCAGTTCATGAGCCATGGCGATGGTAGACTTCACGATCACCTGATTGGATTTGTCGGTGACCATTGACTGCACAAAGCTCTTGTCCAATTTTATCTCGCCGATCGGAAGACGTTGCAGATAGCTTATCGTCGACTGGCCTGTCCCATAATCGTCGATGGATATTCCGATACCGGCTTTCCGGATCTGTCTCAGCGCCAATAGTGATGCATCGGGATCAGCCAAGGTCGCCGTTTCCGTGACCTCAAATACAACTTGCCCATTCGAAACAGCAGCGGCTTTGACCATCGCAATAGCCTGGTCGACAAAGCTGCTGTCGCTCAACAGTTTCGCCGAAATGTTGACCGAGCAGGTCAATCCCGGGCGTCGTTTGTCCCAGGCGCCCAGGTCATTGAGGGCCCGTCGCAACACCAGATAGGTCAGCTGGTCGATGCGGCCAGCCTGTTCGAGCAAGGGAATGAATATTTCCGGGCTGATCAGGCCACGATCGGGATGGCTCCAGCGGACCAGCGCCTCGGCACCGTCCAGAGCTTGCGCCGACAGGTCCCATTTGGGTTGATAGACCACGACCAGCTTGCCGTCCTCGATCGACCGATCCAGTTCCATCAGCAGGTTATGTTTCTGGCCGATCGCCTGATCGACCTCTTCATTGTGCCACGCCCATTTCTGGCCGGCGGCAAAGGCCTGTTCAGAAGCAATCCGTGCCTTGTCGACGGATTCGCTGCTGATCCCGAACGTCGCCGCAATCTTGACCCTGGTTTGCTCCGCCATCACCGGAGCTTGCAGAAGCACGGAGGCGGTATCGAAATGGCCCACAATATCGTTGCGATAATCGCTCTTAACAATCCAGGCGAGCAGATCGGAATCGAGATGGAATATCTGCTCGTCCTGCGCGAGAAAGCCGAACCGGCTCGCAAGATTCCGGAACAGGTCGCGACGCGATTCCTTGCTGGTCACGACCAGCAATTCCCGGAAATCCGAAATACGTGCAGTTGCGATAAAGCCAAAATCCCTGCCGCCGACCGTCTTCAGCAAGGCCGTTTCATTGGGCAGATTGCTCGTCACGTTTATGTAGCGGCTGGTATTCAACGCCCTGGTAGTCGTCAGGAACTTCTGGAACAGAATGTAGGACGCGAGGAAAAGCATGACCTGAACATTCCCAAAGGTAACGAGATTGAGATATTCGGTCAGAAGTAACAGCCCGGAGAATATGACGGCGGTTCCCAACGCCAGACGGATCATTCCCGCCGATGATATCTTCCGGATGAGGATGCCCCCTAGCAACACTATTGCCGCCAGCATCAGGGTGGGCAAGCTTCCCAGATTTTGCAGATTGGTCCCCTGGATCAGGGTCTCGCTAGCCATCGCCTGGATGACAACCCCCGGAAGGATACCATGACGGCTGATCGGATAACGGTCGCCCAGTTCGATCGCTGTCGCGCCAATCAAAGCCGCCTTGCCAGCGAGATTGATCGGTTGGCCATTTCCACTGACCAGATCGCCAAAACTCAGCCGCGGAATTGTATTCGGATCGATCGATTGATCGATCGCAAAGCTATGATCTATATCGCCAGATACCTCGGCGATCATGCTGGCCAGCGAGGGACGAGCGATGCCCGCGGTGGTGGTCCCGAAACTATAGTCGTTCAATTGTCCGAGCTCGTCCGGATGGACGTTGACCGATGCCAGAAATGCATTTTCGCGGAGCATCTCGATCGGCAGGCTTTCGACAAATTCCGATTGTACAGTCGAAGCCTGCTGCCGCATCGTCGGCAGAATGACCGTCGCATCAGATCGCGCAATTGCTTCGGCCAGTATCTGATCCTGCATCTCGGTCGACCGGGATGAAAAATCGACATCAAACGCGATCTGGCTTGCGCCGGCTGCGGTCAGGACGTCGATTGCTTTCGCATAATGAGCGCGCGGCCACGGCCAGTTGTCGACGGCTTGCAGCGACCTGGCGTCAATCTCGACGATTACGACGTCTCCGGACGCCGGTTTTTCCAGCAAACTGGCACGCAGGTTGGTAAGCTGGCGCTCGACTTCATTGCCGACACCAGCGGAACTCAGCACCAGAGCAGCGAGCAGCGCCAATGTCCACGCTGCCAGGAACTGGAAGAACGGATCTGCGTCGAAAGAGGAAAAAATGGTCTTCAATTATGGCCCCAAGGAATATCTGGAGAACATCTAACCGAAGACCACTCTATTTTGCGTTAACGCTACCAGTCACGTTGAATCAGGGCTTGGGAAACAAGCCCTGATTCAGACCTTCTATGATCTCGCTGACGATATTGGAACTGCCGCTCTTATTGGCTCCGGCACCATTGGCATTGTTGTTCCCGGCACCATTGCTGTTTTCGCTGATGCCGCTTCCGTCGCCATTCCCATAGCCGATAATACCGTTGCCGGCGTCATCATTTTCGCCATCATCGCCATCATCATCTCCGCCACCGTTTCCGTTTCCGTTACCGTCGCCGTTGTTGCCATTGCCGGCGTCATCATCATCGCCGTCATCGCCATCATCGTTTCCGCCACCGCCACCGTTTCCGTTCCCGCTATTGCCGTTTCCGTTACCATCATTGCCGTTGTCGTTGCCGTCTCCGTTGCCATTTGGATTGGGGCCGCTTCTGCAATTCGGAACACCGTTGCATGTCCCGTCGGGTTGATCCCCGCCATAATTTGGTCCGGCATCATCATCGCCATTATTGCTATTGCCGCCAGCGTTGTTATTTTCGCCGTTGTTACCATTGCCAACACCGTCCGGCTTTCCGCCCGCGTCAGCATTGGCGTTGTCGCTGTTTCCGCCAGCGTTATCGCTTCCGGCATCTCCTAAAGAATTTCCTCTGCCAACAGCGCCTGGATTGCCATTGTCAACCGGGCTATTGCCGCTGACCGCTCCCGGCAACGACAGCTGAAGTGACGCAAATCGCGCGGGTGCTGGTGCTGACGGGGCTGCACCGTTGGAAACCAGTCCACCGGTCAGATCGCTGAGTGACACCGGAGCTTCCAACACGGGTGCCGTGATTGTTCCTTCAAAACTGCTGTTTGCGATCTCTACCAGGGCGGCATCTTCGACCGGTTCCGGCGTGTCGGTGCTGCCTGCCGGCGCATTGGGCGAATCTATGGTGCGCGATTCCGTTCCCGCGATGGTCAGTCGAAATTGCTGACTCTGGTCGACCATTCCGATCATGCCCGGAGACAGAAGCTGCGTCGCGCCGCCGTCAAGAGTCGAGACCTGCACTGCACCTTCGGTAACCTGCACCGCCGTTCCGGACTCCGTAACCGTCACGCTGAAAGTGGTGCCCTTGACCACAGCCGCCAGATAGGGTGTTTTTACCCCGAAATGCGGGGTGGACTTCTTGTCGATGCGAAACAGAACATTGCCGAGCTCTTCAAAAAACTGAACCACGCCGCCGCTTTGTTCCGGAGCGCTGATCCTGAGCCGGCTGTTGGGAGAAACGACAACATATTCCTGACCACGCACCAATACCGCACGGCTTTTCGTGCCGGTCGTGATGACATCGCCAGCAGTCAGACTGCCACCGCTGATAGCGATCCTGGACACGCCCGAACGCAGGACATTAACAGTTCCGGCGCTTTCCGAAAGCTTCCACTGCGGTGTTTCTGCTTGAGCAGATCCTCCGGCCATCAATGCGGCTATCGTCAGGATTATCTTGGTTTTCTTCATTGTCTTGCCCTTGTGATCTCGCATCGCGGAGACCGTTTTCGTTGACCCACGAGACACCCGATAGCGGTTTAAAGTCGCAACATCGTTTAAAAGCGCGCTGAATATTCCGTTAATGGGGGCTCCTGCTAAGGAATTCCTAAGGATTGCAGGATAAATGACATGTTGAATATGTTCAGGAGTGTTGCGTGCGTCCCCAAGTAAATCTAGCCCTATTCACCATGCTGGGCTGCCTATCGTCCGCTGTCCTGGCGCAACAGAGCGGCAACCCCTTCGAAAGCGTTGGCGATCCGGGTGAGTGGATCGTGGGCGATCCCACCGGCGACGACATGGTTGCGCCGATAGCACTGGCCAAGCCAGAAGCTGTGCCGGACCAGTCATTGCAACAATCCAATGAAAGCCGTTCGATCACCATCGGTGCGGTCAGCGTCAATTCGGGCAGCCAGATCGCCGGAGACATGCTTGCCAGCAGCTACGAGAAATTCATCGGCCAGACTGCCAGCCAGGACATGCTGAGGGACCTCGCCAGCGCTGTCTCGGAAGCTGCCAGAAACCGCGGCTATATATTTGCAAGCGCACAAGTTCCGCCTCAATCTGTCAAAATAGGTGTGGTCGAGGTCCTGCTGGATCCTGGCGCTATCGATGAAGTCCGGATCATCGGATCAAACAATCGCCGGTTGAGGAAAATACTCGACCAACTGGAATGCAAGGCTGCGCTGTCGCACGAGGTCGAACGGCAATTGCTGCTAGCCGGCGACTTGCCGGGAATCAGGGTGCTGAATTCAAAATATCAACGCGAAGACGGCAAGGGTGTCCTGATCGTGAAGGTACGCGAAGACAAAGCCAAAGGGCATTTGAGGGTGGACAATCACGGTCCGGAAACACTGGGGCCGATCCGTGCCCGCCTCAATCTCGACGTGGCGGGCCTGCTGACGGACAGCGATGTTCTCACAACCAACGTGATAAGCACTGCCTTGCAACCGAAAGAACTGACCTATATCAACGCCCGCTATGCGATGACATTGGGCGATGGCGGCACTGTTATCGGTTTTTCTGGTGCTGCGGGCCGCACCCGGTCGGGCGGCAATCTTTCCAGTTTCAATTATACCGGTCGCAATCGCTATGCTTCCGTCTTTTCCAGTCACGCCTTGAAGCGCAGCAATGATTTCAATCTCTGGCTCAATGCGGAACTGGCCTATCTGGATGTCAAGCAATCCCGCGATGGGCTATTGTTTCAAGACGAGCAGATCGCCACTGCCTCGCTGAATTTCTCGGGCAATTATAATGTCGGTATCGGTCGCATCTATGGCGGGGTCGGGGTTACCCGGGGTCTGGGCATATTGGGAGCGAATAGAAGCGGCGATTCGCTAAACTCCCGCAATGATGGCAGCGGCGAATTTACCAAGGCAAATTTCTGGATCAACTCGATCCTCAACATGGGCGACGGCTTTGGCATGAGACTGGCCGGCAATGCGCAAATCGCCTCGCGACCGCTACTCTCTCCCAATGAAATTTCGATCGGCGGGCCATATTTTGGCAAGGGATATGATTTCAGCGAACGCTTCGGCGATGAGGGCGCTCTGGGACTTGCCGAAGTGCGCAAGGAATTTGACGACATCACCGGTTGGCTCGACTGGTTCCAGCTCTACGCCTTTGTCGATGGCGGCTATGTTTCCAACATCGGTTCCGGCTTTGGTGGCGGCACGCTAGCGTCGGCAGGCGGCGGCCTGCGATCCCAGATCGGCAGAATCGACCTGGGCGTCGAGGCCGCGGCACCAGTGAACACCGACCGCTTTGAAAGCGGAGACCGGTCGCCCAAGATCAATGTTCAGGTCGGACTGCAGTTCTAGCCGGGTTAGCCTGCTCGGGGCGACCGGTACGCTTACTGCTCCTTGACGGGTCTTGTATTGCTGCTCGCATAGCCGGCATATCCGTCGGTATAGGCAAATAACACGTTGTCGGCTTCTTCGGTGGCAAACTGCGCCGCTTCACTTTCCGGACTATTATAGCTGATCTCGTCTTTCTTGATCGCCGCGATCATATTGTTCCGCTCATCGGCGCAGGCCGTCGTGGCTGCTTTTTTGAATGCGCTGGTGCTGGTTTTTTCATCCAGATTGACGGACGTAAAATCCACCAGACAATTGGAATATGCAATACGCGCGCTTTCGGCATCGGCGAATGTGGCTGCCGATGCGGTGCTGAGAAAGGCAATAGTCAAAAATGTAATCATGATGATCGTTCCTCGATTGAGCATCGCTTATAGCATATCGGGATTTTGTGAGCGAAGCAGATTCAACATCTCTCGATGCAGAAAATACCGTTACTTATCAGGATGATAGTAGCGAACCTGGATATGAACGGTCGCGGTATTGCAGCGCAAGGCCTGCGACAGCAGCCGACTCGCCCGGCAAAATATTAGGGCTTGCAACCGAAACCGTTTTGAGAGAATGGGGCGGCAGATATCGGGTTTCTCTTAATCGAGAATTCAAAGGGAAATCGGTGAGGAAAGGGTTTGCGCCCGTTCCAAATCCGGTACTGACCCCGCAACTGTAAGCGGCTAGCTGATATGCCAAATGCCACTGGATCCCCGGATCTGGGAAGGCGGCATGTTCAGCAGCGATCCGCAAGTCAGGAGACCTGCCCTGTATCGTCGTTCTTCAGCCGGACGGGGTGTGTCGGGTGAACGGGGTTTTCCCCTGCGTAACGGCAATTGATGTCGTTAACAAAAGGGAATCCCAATGTATAAAATCCGAACCCTCGCCACACTTCTGGCGTCTTCCGCTTATTGCTTTGCAGCGCCTGCACTGGCCGCCGACAATCCCGAGATCGTTGTCACCGCGACCGGCATCGAGCAGGATATCCGCGATACCGGCACCGCCATATCGGTGATCGATACAGCAGACATAATCGACCAGCAGATCATCTCGATAGCCGACATCCTGCAGGAACTTCCCGGGGTCAGCGTGACCCAGAGCGGAGGATTGGGGTCGCAAGCCTCGGTCCGCATCCGGGGGGCGGAAAGCGACCAGACGCTGGTGTTGATCAACGGCATCAGGGTCAATGACCCGTCCTCTCCCGACGGCGCATTTGATTTCGGCAATCTGCTCGCCGGAAACATAGAACGCGTGGAAGTGCTGCGCGGTGCCAGCGGCGTTACCTGGGGCAGCCAGGCCGTCGGCGGCGTGGTCAATATCACCACGAAACGCCCGACCGAAGATCTCGCCCTGTTTGCCCAGGGCGAATATGGTGCCCATGATACGGTCCGGCTGGTCAGCAACGCCTCCGGCAAGATCGGGCCGGTCGGCCTGAGCATCGGCGGCGGCTATGCCAGCACCGACGGCATCAGCGCTTTTTCCGGCGGCACCGAAACGGACGGCTATCGCCAATATTCCGCTTCCGGACAGGTCGAGGTCGACCTAACCGACGCGATCCGTTTTGAAGCAAGCGGCTATTATGCGGACAGCCGGATCGACAATGACAGCGTTTTCCCGCCCTTCAGTTCCGACGACAGCCAGTTTTCGCTGGCAAAGGAAATCTACGGCAATGCCGCGATTGAGGCGCGGGCATTTGACGGCCGCTTCCAGAACCGCTTTGCTTTCAGCATTTCCGATATCAACCGCGATATCATCAACCCCTTCTTCACTTCGCTGCCGAGAGGACGGACGGAGCGGTTCGAATATCGCGGCGACTTCGCAGTGATCGAACAGTTGCGGTTTGTTTTCGGCGCCGAAACGGAGGACAGCCGCTATGAAAATAGCGGCGTGACCGACTCGACCGGCATCGATTCCGTCTTCTTCCAGACCGTGTTCAAACCGCTCGACGGGCTGGCGCTGACCGCCGGGGTCCGGCACGATGATCACGAGGATTTTGGCGGCAATACCAGCCTCGCGGGAAATATCGTTTATCGCGCTGGCGAGGATGGGCCGACGATCCGGGCGAGCTATGCCGAGGGTTTCCGAGCGCCCTCGCTGATCGATCTTGATGACCGTCCTTTCGGCTTTGGCACGCCTGACCTGTTGCCGGAAACCGCCAAATCCTACGAGATCGGCATTGAACAATCGTTTATCGCCAAGGCTGTTCAGCTGTCGGTAACCCTGTTCCAGCGCGACACAGATAACCAGATCGCCTTCGCCGCCTGTCCGGTAGCGCCCGATCCGGCTCCGGAAGTCTGCACCAACGGCAGCCGTCCTTTCGGTACGACCCTTAACATCGAACGCAATCGGACCAAGGGTGTTGAGGCGATCCTGTCGATCGCTCCGGTCGAACGGTTGAGGATTGATGCCAATTACACCTGGCTCGACACTGCGAACCGGTCGACCGGTGCCAATTTCGGCAACGAGCTCGCCCGCCGTCCGGCCAGCAGCCTCTATCTCGACGCCAGCTACCAGACCGCATTCGGCCTGAAGCTGGGGGCGGACATGCAGATGGTCGGCGACAGTTTCGACGACTTGGCCAACAGCCGCCGCATCGACGGCTACATATTGGCCGGAGCACGGGCGAGCATCCCCGTCACCGACGCGTTTGAAGTCTTTGGACGTATCGACAATCTGTTTGATGTCACCTATGAAACAGCCACTGATTTTGGCTCTCCGGGGCGTTCGGCTTATGTTGGAGCGCGCGCGCGTTTCTGATATCCATTAGCAAAAGGGAATATGATCACATGCAACTCCGTCAATCTTCTTCGTCCGTCCAGAATATCTGGGCCGGCGTGCTGGCATCTTCGTCGGTTCTGGGCAGCCTGGCATTGGCCTGCATATTTCCTTTTGCCGCGATCGCGACCTTGCTGGCGGCGACATTGCCGTTCCGCAAGGCAGCGGTCTGGATGGGTGCGGTCTGGTTTGCCAATCAGCTGGTTGGCTATCTGATCCTCGGCTATCCGCAGACCGCCAACAGCTTCGGCCACGGCCTCGCCATGGGCGCGACCGCGATGGCCACCTTGTTCGTTGCGAAGACGGTGCTGGATATGCGCTCCGACCGCAGCTTCGTTACGCTGGGCCTCGCCTTTGTCGCAGCCTTTGCCGCTTATGAAGCGCTGTTGCTGCTGGCCGCGACATTCCTTGGCGGCGTGCAGAATTTCATGCCTTCGATCGTCTGGATGGTCGCGCAAAACGACATATTGTGGTTTGCCGGGCTCGCGATCCTGTACATGGTTCTCGACGGCACCCTGTTCGAACGGATCGGGAAGCACGCCAACCCGCTGGGCTGATCGCGCTATAGCCTGATCCGCAATTCCGAAAGTTGCGTGTAGGCATCGCGGCACTGGTCCGCGATTGCCTGCTCGCTTTTCGCCAGTCTCGGCGCTTCGTCCTCGCCGGCCCCGAAGCCCGTCGTTTCGAGCACGCGGCCATACCAGTGGGACGCCCACACTCCGTCACTTTCACGCGGCCCGGACTCCCACGAGAGCATCCCCGCATCCCACGGAATATCAAGCGCCGCGCACAGCGCCCGCAAATGGGCCTCGGGATCGCGCAATATATCGGCGCTATCCAGCACGACCGGTGGCTGGCCGGTATGCTGGGCCGTCCGGTCGACATATTCAAGCTGCCGCGCATAGCCAAGATCATCGGCGGTGACCTCGACCCGCTTTGCGGCATAGCTTGCAACAACGCGCTGCGGATCGCGGATCAGGAAAGCATGGCGATGGTCGGGGAAGTCGGCAATGCTGATATCGGCGGCCATATGGTGCGGCATATGTTTCTGGTACCAGAGCGGCTTGCTGCCGGGAGCCGGGCCTTGCATCGCAGCGGCGACAGACTGCCAGTCGCAATCCATTGACGCAATGACGTCATCGGCCATCGGTTGCCGCTGACCGGTGGTTTTCAGGAAGGCGCCGTAAAAGGGCTCGTCGCTGACTGCACAATCGCTGCGCCCCCCAAAGCTGCGCATCATCGCGGTCGAGATATTGCGTGGGCCGGACCACATGGCGATGCGGATGGTCATGATTGGATCACCAGAGCCTCCCAACTCGCCGCGAAGCGCATTTATTCAATGCTATTTTGGGCGCGCACGAAGCCACGAAGACACAATGATGCTGCCGCTCTAATATCATTCTTCGTGCCTTTGTGTCTTCGTGCGAGGAATTAATGGAAATGACCTGCGGTCGCCAAAGATTTGCGTTGTACAAATAGGCGTGGCGTCAGGCCGCAACATCATGCTCAATCAGTCCCTTGTAAAGACCTTGCAGCCGTTCGACCATCGGCCCCCTGCCCTCGGTCAATATCCGGCCATCCACCTCGGTAGCGGGCACCACACCGGCGAAGGTCCCGGTAACGAAGGCCTCGTCCGCGCCATAGACGTCGGTGAGCGAGAAGTTTTTCTCGAACACCGGAATGTCATTCTCCCGGCAGATCCGGATGACATTGGCGCGGGTAATCCCGCCGAGGCAATAGTCGCCGCTCGAGGTCCAGACCTCGCCCTTGCGGACGATGAAGAAATGGGTGCTGTTGCAGGTCGCGACAAAGCCCTGCGGGTCGAGCATCAAGGCCTCGTCTGCACCGGCCTGGGTCGCCTGGATACAGGCGGTGATGCAGTTGAGCTTGCTGTGCGAATTCAGCTTCTGGTCCTGTACTGCCGGATCACCGCGCCGGACATGGACGGTGAACAGGCGGATGCCGTTCTCGACCGTGCTCGGCAAAGCTTCCTTATATTCGGGAATGATCACGATCGTCGCCGGAGAGATCACCACGCGCGGGTCCTGATAGGGCGTCGAGCGGATGCCGCGGGTCACCATCAGCCGGATATGCACGCCTTCCTGATCGAACATGGCATTGGCAGCAATGGTGTCATTGAGGCGTGCCACCAATGCGTCGCGCGTGATCCCGATATCCATCGCGATTGCCTTTGATCCTTCAAACAGCCGGTCGAGATGGGCGTCGAGAAAAGCGATCTTGCCCTTGTGAACGCGCAGGCCTTCCCAGACCCCGTCGCCGAGCATGAAACCGCTGTCGAAAACCGAAACCACCGCCTCGGCCCGTGGCGTCATCACGCCGTTGACATTGATCAGAATATTTGAGTTGCGCGGATCGGCGGTGAAGTCGTGCGTGCCTTTGGCCATTTTATCTAACCTTGTGATTTAGCGAAACCGCCTGGTGAACTTTACCAACTTTACAGTGTTAAAGAAAAGAAACAACTTGCTGCGGGGAAAGGCCTTTTTGCAGGTATAGCTGGTCCCGAAACATTGTGGTTCATGACCCGAAGGCTAGCGCAAACCGGGGCGTGTAGGAAAGTGATTTGCGTCCTGCCGAAGCATTAGGATCATTTCGGCGATCATGAACTTTCCTCTCCCGTGAGGGAGAGGGATGTGCAGGCTTGGCAACTTGTTGCCTAGCCGGAACTGGGTGAGGGTGTGCTGCGCTTCAGGGGTTAGGACACCCTCATCCAACTGCGCCTAGCTTCGTTCCTCAGCAAGGCTAGCTATCCTTCTCCCTCACGGGAGAAGGAGTCACATATGCAAAACGCGGCCATAGGCATCGAGCACGCTTTCGTGCATCATCTCGCTCAGCGTCGGATGCGGGAAGACCGTGTTCATCAGCTCCGCTTCGGTCGTTTCCAGCGTCTTGCCGATCGTATAGCCCTGGATCAGTTCGGTTACTTCCGCGCCGATCATGTGCGCGCCGAGCAATTCGCCCGTCTTGGCGTCAAACACCGTCTTGATGAAACCCTCGGTTTCGCCCAGCGCAATAGCCTTGCCATTGCCGATGAAGGGAAACTTGCCGGTCTTGACGTCATGGCCTGCTTCCTTCGCTCTCGCTTCGGTCAGACCGACACTGGCGATCTGGGGGTGGCAATAGGTGCAGCCGGGGATATTGTTGACGTCCATCGTGTGCGGGTGGGCGTCCTTGCCCAGGCTGGCGGCGATGGTTTCTGCAGCAATGACGCCTTCGTGGCTCGCCTTGTGCGCCAGCCACGGACCAGCGGTACAGTCACCGATCGCGTAGATGCCATCGACATTGGTCCGGCAGTGATCATCGGTCTTGATATGAGAACGTTCATCGGGAGTGACGCCAAGTTTTTCGAGACCGATATCCTCGAGATTGGGCATGATACCGACGGCGACGATGACATGACTGAAGTCATGGCTTTGCTTCTTGCCCTTGCTGTCCTCTATCTCCGCCTTGACGCCTTTGGCGCTGGCATCAATGCTTTTTACGCCCGCACCGGTCATGATGGTCATGCCCTGCTTCTTCAGAGACTTTTCGAGGAATTTCGAGATTTCCTCGTCTTCGACAGGCACGATGCGGTCGAGCATTTCGACGACCGTCACATCGACCCCGATATCATTATAGAAGCTGGCAAACTCGATGCCGATCGCGCCAGAACCAATGACCAGCAACTTGGTCGGCGTTTCGCTTGGCGTCATCGCGTGGCGATAGGTCCAGATGCGCTTGCCGTCGGCCTTGGCAAAAGGCAGATCCCGCGCGCGGGCACCGGTGGCGATGATGATATTCTTGGCGGTGAGTTCGGTCTCGCCGCTCTCGCCGGTCACGACAATCTTGTCCTTCGCGGTCAATCTGCCGTCGCCCATATGGACGTCGATCTTGTTCTTCTTCATCAGCCCGGTGACGCCCTGATTGAGCTGCTTGGCGACTCCGCGCGAACGCTTGACGATGGCGTCGAGATCGGCGCTGATCTTCTCTGCGGCAAGACCATAGTCCGCCGCATGTTTCATATTGTGGAACACTTCCGCCGAGCGGAGCAAGGCCTTGGTCGGTATGCAACCCCAGTTCAGACAGATGCCGCCGAGATTTTCACGCTCCACGATAGCGGTCTTGAGGCCGAGCTGCGCGGCGCGGATCGCGGCTACATAGCCGCCGGGGCCGGAACCGAGAACGATGAGGTCATATCCGTTTGCCATGTTGTTCCTTTTCGATAATCTCTAGTCCAGTGCGGGGACCTGCACGGGCTTGCCATCGCTATTAACAGCGACAAATGTGTAGACGCCCGACGCCGCCCTCGTCATTTCATCCCCATGCCGGTCCCGCCGGAATGCTTCGACCTGAACGGTCATCGAGCTACGGCCGATCTTGGAGAATTCGGCGTAGACCGACAATTCGTCACCAATTTCGACCGGATGCCCGAAACGGACATCATTTGCGCCGACAACCACCGACTGGTGCTTGCTGTGCTGCGCCGCGAGCGCGCCGCCGGCCTGCGCCATCTGTGCCATCAGCCAGCCACCAAATGCCACCCCGTAAGGATTGCCGTCAGCCGGCATGACGATGGTGCGAATGGCGGGCACTTTATTGGCCAGTTCGCTCAAGCGAGCATCCCCAGCGGATTTTCACAAAGTTCCTTGAACACTTTCATCAACTGCGCGCCGTCCGCGCCGTCAATCGCGCGATGGTCGAAGCTGCCAGTGGCGCTCATGATCGTGGCGATCTGCAGACTGTCGTCAATCACATGCGGGCGTTTCTCTCCGGCACCGATTGCCATGATCATCGCTTGCGGCGGGTTGATCACCGCGTCGAAATTCTTGATCCCGAACATGCCCATGTTGGAAATGCTCGCGGTACCGCCCTGATATTCATGCATCTTGAGCTTGCCGTCCTTGGCGCGATCGGCGAGGTCCTTCATCTCGGTCGAGATGGCGCTGAGCGACTTGCTGTCGGCGCTCTTTATGATCGGGGTGATCAGACCGCCTTCGATGCTGACCGCAACCGAAATATCGGCGCGTTCAAATGTTTTCAGTTGATCGCCTTCGATCGAGACATTGCATTTCGGCACCTGCATCAACGACACCGCCAGCGCCTTGATCAGCAGATCATTGACCGACAATTTTATGTCGCGCGATGCCAGTGTCGCGTTGAGCTCGCTGCGCAATTTGAGCAGCTTGTCGAGCTGGATATCCACGGTCAGATAGATATGCGGGATCGTCTGTTTGGCCTCGGTAAGGCGGCGCGCGATGGTCTTGCGCATGCTGGAGAGTTTTTCGCTGCTGTGCGGAATATCGAAATCGCTTGCCGGCGCTGCTGTTGCGGTGGGTGCGGTTGCAGCCGCTTCGCTTTTGACCGGAGCAGCGCCGCCGTCCGCCGCGTCGATATCGGCCTTGATGATCCGGCCACCGGGTCCGGATCCGGACAGCGCGTTCAGGTCGACGCCTTTCTGGTCGGCCAGACGCCGCGCTAGCGGGCTGACTTTCAGACGCTCGTCATTTCCGTTCGACGATGTCTTGGCTGCAGGAGCGGCTGTCGGAGCCGGTGTCGCTTTCGGTGCAGGTGCTTCCTCTTTCGCGGCGGGCGCGGCTGTCTTTTCTGCCGGAGCCGGAACGGCTTCGACGTCACCTGCATCTTCGCCTTCTTCGGCGATGATCGCAATGACGTCGCCGACCTTCACATTTTCCGTGCCCTCGGCAACCACGATCCTGGCAACCACGCCTTCGTCGATCGCTTCAAATTCCATCGTCGCCTTGTCGGTTTCGATTTCCGCCAGCAAATCACCGGATGAAACGCTGTCCCCCTCTTTCACCAGCCATTTTGCGAGCGTCCCCTCTTCCATGGTCGGCGATAGGGCTGGCATTTGGAGATTGATGGGCATGGCCGGTTATCTTTCCTGGGGAAGTCCTGTTATCAGGTCGATCTGTCCAACATTGAAGCAATATCGTCAAGGGCCGTAGCTTGCCTTGTATGCGTTTTTATCGCAACAGGTGTTTCTGACAGGGTGAGGAGGGTTCATGCGCACGTATCTGGTAGTGATCGACGAGACCGACGAGGCGAGCGTAGCGCTCCGCTTTGCTTCCCGACGGGCGATGAAGACGAACAGCGCGCTGCACATCCTGGCGCTGGTCGAAAGCGAGGGTTTCGTTGCCTGGGGCGGGGTTCAGGCCACGCTTGAGGAAGAGGCGAAAAACCGAGCCGAGGCTCTGGTGTCCGGCGCCGCCGGTACCTTGTTTGACGAGACCGGTATCCGGCCTTCGATTACAGTGAAGCAAGGCAAGGGCCCGAAAGTCGTCCGCGAGATGATGGGAGAGGTCGATGGCCTCGCCGCGCTGGTACTAGGAGCGGCCGCGCACGGCGCGCCGGGACCACTGGTCAGCCATTTTGCCAACACCGAAGCAGGGACGCTGCCCTGCCCGGTGATGGTTGTTCCCGGATCATTGACCAAGGAAGAGATTGATCGTCTCAGCTAGCGCGATTGCGCCAGCTCTCCGCGCGCCGGATAATCATTTTCCAGCGCATAGTCGATGCCCTTGAGAAGCTCGTCGAGCGGAGGCCGGGTGAACGGCATGCTCTGGATACTCGCAAAATACAGGCTCTGGTCCGGCTTGACCAGCAGCAAGGCGGGTTCGGAGAAAACCTCAGGTTCCTCGCTGTCGGGTCGACCGGACGAGATATAGAGGTCAAAAGCGCGGGCCTGTTCTTCGCTGAGACCATAGCCGAGCGTCACGTCCTTGATATCCCATTCGTCGGACGATTTGCGGGCACGTTCCTGGCTGTCCATGCTGATCGCGACGACATTGATACCGCGCTTTTCAAAATCACCGAGCTTGCGCTGCAATTCGCGCAACTGCATTTTGCAGATCGGGCAGTGAACGCCACGGTAAAAGACCAGCAGCGTAAAATTATCGCCAAGCTGCTCGCTCAGTTCAAACGTGCCACCGCCGATCAGCGGGACGGAGAAATCGGGAACGGCTTGGGTCGGAAGAATATTCGGCATGGGAGGAGTTCCTTTGTTTTTATTTAGTCTATACCCCAATTCGACCCGAATGGTTGCCTCCTGACAAACAAGAATTACTTGCGACGGGCCTTGCCCATCTTGCCACGAACGTTGGCAGGGCGCCCGGGTTTGCCCTTGCGATGCGGCTTGCCCTTGCCGGCACGGCGCGGAGCGGGACGGCCAGCCATGTGGTTGGCACCCTCGGCCAGTTCGAACAACAGGCTGCCGGTCGCGGCATTGGCCTCGACCAGACGCAATTCGATCTTCTGGCCGACATTATAGGTGGTTCCGCTGTCCATGCCGGTGAGCTGTTGCTTGGCTTCGTCATAATCGAAACGTTCGGCCCCCAGCGTGCGGACCGGCACCAGCCCGTCGCCGCCGAGATCCTCGACGGTGGCGAAAAAACCGAAATTCTGGACGCCCGTGATCCGGCATTTGACGACTTCGCCGATCCGGCTCGCGAGATGGGCCGAGATATAGCGGTCGATGGTTTCCCATTCGGCCTTCATCGCGCGGCGTTCCAGCTTGGAGATTTTCTCCGAGATCAGCTCGAGGCGCCCGGCCTCTTCCTTGCTCAGTCCCGAATATTCCGGAATGGCGCTGTTCTCCGGTGCCGGCTGTTCAAGCTTGCAGGCACTGACCAGCGCCCGGTGCACGATCAGGTCGGCATAGCGCCGGATCGGGCTGGTGAAATGGGCGTAGCTTCCCAGCGACAGGCCGAAATGGCCCATGTTGGTATGGCCGTAATAAGCCTGGGTCTGGCTGCGCAATATCTGCTCCATGACCAGAGGCAGCAGCAATTCGTCATCGACCTGTTCGATCAGATTGTTGAATACCGAAGGCTTGATCACCTGCCCCATGGCGAAGCTCATGTCGAAGCTCTTGAGATAATCCTTCAGCGCGATCAGCTTCTCGCGCGAGGGCGTTTCGTGGACCCGATAGATGACCGGAGATTTTTTCGATTCCAGCATCCGCGCCGCCGCGACATTGGCGACGATCATATAATCCTCGACCACGCGGTGCGCGTCGAGCCGTTCGCGGATGGCGATTTCGACGATCTTGCCCTGGTCGTCCAGCACCACCCGTTTTTCGGGCAGATCGAGATTGAGCGGTTCGCGTTCGTCGCGTGCCTTGGCGAGCAGCTTCCAGCAGGCCCACAGTGGCTCGAGCGCGCTGCTCTTGAGCGGATGGTCCAGCTTCCCGTCCATTGCGGCCTGCGCGTCTTCATAGGCGATATTGCCGGTCAGCTTGACGATTGCCCGGGTGAAGCGGGAGGCGATCACCTGCCCCTTGGCATCGATCGTGACGTGACAGACCAGAGCCGCCCGGTCGACGCCCTGTTTGAGCGAGCAGACATCGGTCGACAGTGCCTCCGGCAACATCGGCACGACCCGGTCTGGGAAATAGACGCTGTTGCCGCGCTTATAGGCTTCGCGGTCGAGCTTGCTGCCCGAGCGGACATAATAAGACACATCGGCGATCGCGATCAGCGCCTTGAACCCGCCCTTGTTATCCGGATTGTCATCCGGCTCGGCCCAGATCGCGTCATCATGATCGCGGGCATCGGCCGGATCGATCGCGACAATCGGCAAGTGCCGCAGGTCTTCGCGCTGCTCTTTCGAAATTGCCAGCCTGGTCGCCTGTTCGGCTTCTTCGGTCACCGCATCGGGAAAATGCAGCGGGATTTCAAATTTGTGGATGGCGATCAGGCTGAAGGATTTGGCAGCGAACGGATCGCCCAATATTTCCTTCACCCGCGCCTTGACCTCGGAGCCGCGCTTGAGCGGTTCGGCCAGCACCAGGTTCCCGGGCTTTGCCTCACCCAGATCGATAATCGGCGTGCTCCGACGAATCTTGCGGTCGACCGGCTTCAGCCAATATTGGTCGCGCTCATCCTTCTCGACGATACCGAGCAGCATCTCGTTGCTCTGGGCGAGCTTTTTCATCAGAAACGCAATATGGCCCTGCCCGCGTTCTTCGGTGCGAGCGAGTATCCTGTCGCCGATCGCCAGTGCGGCGCGGCGGCCTTTTTCCTTGATCCTGATCTTTGGTGCGGGAGCGCTCTCTTCTTCCCATTTTTCGGGGATGCCGATCGCTTCGTTGCCGTCAATCTCGACGATCTTGAGCACGGTTACCTTCGGCAGGCCGCCCACCTTATGCAAGGCCCGCCCCAGATCTCCGGCGAGCAATCCTTCCTTGGTCATGTCCTTGAGCAAAGCCTTGAGGGCAATTTTGTCCGCCCCCCGCAATCCAAAGGCTTTTGATATCTCCCGCCGTCCTGCAGGCCGCTCCGATTGCTCGATAAAATCCAGTATCTGCTGGCGAGAGGGAACCTGTTTCGGTTTGTGAGATTTTTTGGGACCTGCCATTAATAAGCTTTACCTATGATTATGCGCTCGACCGCGGGTTTGCCCGTAAAGATGCATGTGCCATCCGCGGCGGCTGCATCGACGGGCACGTTGCGGAACGTCAGCTTCAGTTTCTTCAAACGCTCTTCTATCGACTTTAGTTCCTCGCCGGTCGCCTTGCACCATTGCACTTCCAGCCATCCGGGATGCTTCTTCTTCGGCGCATAGAAACGTTCAACGTCCGACCAATATTCAACGCCCTTCTTGACGTTGCCATCCATCCGCTCTCTGGCTTCTGAGTGCAAGTTGGTCTGGATGTCGGACAATAGCGCCGGGATTTCGGGAATGAATTCAGCCTTGGCCAGGAATTTCGTGTCGAGCTTCCCGCTGTCCTGATAAAGCGCATCCCTGCGGATCATCGCGACCTTGTTGTCGGCCATGTCGCGCGGTCCGATTTCCAATATGACCGGCGCGCCCTTCTTGATCCACGACCAGCGCTTGGTCTGGGTCTTGGCCCCCGTGACGTCGACCTTCACCCGAACCGGCTCGTCAAAGGCACGGAGCTTGGCAATGTCTTTGGCCAGCGCCTTGCAATAATCCAGCACTTCTTCATCTTCCGGCTTGTCGCGCAGCATCGGCACGATCACCACCTGATAAGGCGCAATCAGCGGCGGCACGCGCATGCCGTCGTCATCGCCATGGGTCATGATGACGCCGCCGATCATCCGCGTCGATGTGCCCCAGCTGGTTGTATAGGCAAACTGGAACTCGCCGTCCTTGTCCTGATAGCGGATATTCTGCGCCTTGCTGAAGGTCTGGCCGAGGAAGTGGCTGGTGCCGGCCTGCAAAGCCTTGCCGTCCTGCATCATCGCTTCAATCGAGTAAGTCGCATCGGCGCCGGGAAAACGTTCATTTTCCGGCTTCTCTCCGGCGATGACCGGCATCGCCAGCACCTCTTCGGAAAAGGCGCGGTACATTTCCAGCGCGCTCAGCGTCTCTTCCATCGCCTCGGCCTTGGTGGCGTGAGCGGTATGGCCTTCCTGCCAGAGAAATTCGGTGGTCCGCAGAAACATTCTTGTGCGCATTTCCCAGCGCACCACATTCGCCCACTGGTTGATCATCACCGGTAGGTCGCGCCAGCTCTGCACCCAGCGCGCAAAAGCGGTGCCGATCACCGTTTCCGATGTAGGACGAACAACAAGCGGTTCTTCCAGCTTGGCTTCCGGATCGACGACCAGTCCGCCGTCTTCGCCCTTGATCAGCCGGTGATGCGTGACAACCGCCATTTCCTTGGCAAATCCGTCAACATGCTCGGCCTCTTTCGAAAAATAGCTGAGCGGAATGAACAAGGGAAAATAGCAGTTTTCATGTCCCGACGCCTTGATCCGCTGGTCCATCAGATATTGCACCCGTTCCCAGATGCCATAGCCCCAGGGCCGCATGATCATGCTGCCGCGCACGCCGGATTCCTCGGCCATGTCGGCTTCGGCAATTACTTGTTGGTACCATCCCGCGAAATCGTCAGCGCGGGTGATGGAAAGAGCATTTTTCTTCACTAGTGGTTCCTGCGGATTATTGGTTTCCGGTTATCAGACGTCGAGCTTGTCAATCTTGGACTGGATATCCGCCAATTGCTTTTTCAATTCGACAATTTCGATGTCTTTTTCCGACAATTCTGCTTGTTGCTCGTCGTCGGACGAATCCTGGTTGTTCTGGCCGAGGCTCAATGCCTTTTCGAACACGCCGGCGAGCGGGCTGGCCTTCAGGGCATTTTCGACAGCTTCCTGAAACTGCTTCTGGTTCTTGACCGCCATCTGTCCGAGCGGGTTCTTGTTCAGAGCCCCTTCGACAGCTTCCTGAAACTGCTTCTGGTTCTTGCGAAAATTGTCCATCGACGCTTCGAGATAGGATGGCATCAGCGACTGCATGCTGTTGCCATACATGGAAATCAGCTGGCGCAGAAAATTGACCGGCAGCATTTGCTTGCCGCTGCTTTCCTCGTCGACGATGATCTGGGTCAGAACATTATGGGTGATGTCATCGCCGGTCTTTGCGTCGACAACGACAAAATCTTCATCGTTGCGGGTCATCTCGGCGAGAAAATCAAGCGTGATATAATTGGATGTCTGGGTGTTATAGAGACGGCGATTAGCGTATTTTTTTATGACTATCGGGCCGTCCTGAGTTTTTTTCTTCGACTTGGTCATATAAGCTCCCGAGGGGTTAGAAATACTGAAGGTTGTCGGGATTTCTAACCGTCCTTTAATTGGATGTTGCACCAGCACTAAACCTATTTGTGCAATGCCGCAACTTCTGTTGTTATACGGGGTTTTTGTGCAACATATTCATTTTGTGCAACTGCGTTGGTCGCGGTTGTTCAACAAGGCTATGTCCACTGGCGTGCCAACCGATTGCCGAGGCCGGTAATCAGTTCATATTGCGACAAGCCGGATTGCGATGACGCGATCCCGAGATCATATTCGCAATCGACCCAGTCGCCTTCTTTGAGTTGGGGCGCTTCTGTAAGATCGATTGCGATCAGGTCCATCGAGACCCGGCCCAGCACGGGCAGCACGATGCCGCCATCCGCGAACATGCCGCTATTTGAAAATCCTCGCAAATATCCGTCGGCATAGCCCATCGCCAATATGCCGACATCGTGCGATTCCTCTGCAATATATTGCGCGTTATAGCCGAGCTTGTCGCCCGCACGAAGCGAGCGAACCTGGATGATCTCGGCTTGCGGCATAGCCACTTGCTCGATGACCGCTTCGAGTTCCGGACGCTGGACGCCGCCGTAAAGCGACAGGCCGGGACGGGTAAGGTCAAAATGATAATCACTGCCCAGCGCGATGCCGGCGCTATTGGCGAGGCTGTTCCGCTTGGCCGGGAGAATTTCGAGCGCGGCCCTGTACTGATCGAGTTGCGCTGCATTTTGCGGCCCGTCTTCATCAGCCGATGCCAGATGGCTCATCGCGATATCGATCGCCATCCCGACAAAATGATCCGCTTCAAGATTTTCGGGATTGATCCCGAGACGGTTCATGCCGCTGTTGATCATGATGTCACAGGCCTTGCCCGTCGGCCGCCAGCGCGCAAGTTGCTCGAGACTGTTTATCACCGGCTTTGCCGGGGACTGCAGTGCGAAAGGCAGATCGGCCTGACGGACGCCATTGAGCACGGACACCGACGCTTTGCCAGCTGTCAGATATTCGATCTCCCGAGCCTCCTGCCAGTTGGCGACGAAGAAATCCGTGCATCCGGCGGCCATCAGCTTTTGCACAACGTCGCGGACACCCAGACCATATGCGTTGGCCTTGACGGCTGCCCCCGCCTTCGCTTTTCCAGACATCTTGTCCAGCGCACGCCAGTTGGCCACCAGCGCATCGGAATCGAGCCTTATCTTCGCCGTCGGCGGTATGATGGGTACTTCATCACTCATCGACTGGCCGATACGGCCTTCATTGCGTTTCGTCGAGTGCCGCTTCGGGATCATTGGGAATTCCCCACCATGCCACGACCACCCCAAATGCGACAACGACCCAGGTGTACCAGAGGCCAGCATAGATATCACCCGACCGCGCTACAATATATCCGGCAATCAGCGGCAGGAACCCGCCGAGATAGCCCGCTCCGATATGATAGGGGATCGACATTGAACTGTAGCGGATTTTGGCCGGAAACATTTCCGACAGCAGGGCGGCGACCGATCCGTAGGTCAAGGCGCTCAGCGCTCCCAGCACCAGCAGGATGGCCACAATACCCAATATGCTGATCATACCCGGCTGCTGCTTGGCAAAATCATAGCCATATGCGCTAAGCGCATCGCGGATGCCGCTGCTACGGGCGGCGCCATCTTCCAGCCAGCTTGGGTCAATAACAATCGGATTGCTGCCCGCGCTCAATTTCAGATCGCTGGCATCGACCAGCGTGTAGGACACGCCCGCTGATGTCAGGGTTTCCAGTATCTTGCCGCAATCGCTCTGCTCCCGGCTGAACAGCTCGGCAAAGGGATCGGTGCTGCAGGCGCTGCCTTCGACCCGGACAGGGTTGGCCTCGGCCGCTTCGGTCAGGCCGGGATTGGCAAAATGGCCCAGTCCCCAGAACGCTGGAAAGAGCAGCAACAGTGACAGCAGGGCGCCCACAATAATTGGCTTTTTGCGTCCAACCCTGTCGGACCATTTGCCGACGACGAGATAGAAGGACATGGCGATCAGACCGGAGAGAAACAGGATTATGTCGACGGTGCGCGCCTCCATGTTCATCGGCCCACGCAGAAAGGACATGCCGGAGAAAAAGGCAGTGTACCAGATGGTCGTAAGCACGCCGGTGATGCCGAACAGGGCGACAAAGATGCGCTTCTTGTTTCCGGGATAGGTGAAGCTTTCTACGAACGGATTGCCCGCGGTTTCGCCCGCCGCTTTCATCGCCTGGAAGACCGGGCTTTCGTTGAGCTTCAGCCGCATCCACAGCGATATCACGAGGAGGAGGATCGAGAGAAGAAACGGTACCCGCCAGCCCCAGTCGTTGAACGCCTGCTCGGGAATCAGGAATCGGCAGGCCAATATTACGCCGATCGACAGGACGAAGCCGCCGGCGACGCTGGCCTGGATATAGCTGGTATAATAGCCGCGCTTCTCGGTTGGCGCGTGTTCCGCGACATAGATTGCCGCGCCGCCATATTCACCGCCCAGCGCCAGACCCTGCAATATCCGCAGGAAGATTACGATCAGCGGGGCCGCCAGTCCGATTGTCTCGGCGCTCGGGATCAGACCGACGCCTGCGGTGGCTATGCCCATCAGGGTGACCGTCACGAGAAACGTATATTTGCGCCCCAGCTTGTCGCCGAGAAAGCCGAAGAGGATGGCGCCGACCGGACGGAAGCCGAAGCCGATGGCAAAGGTCGCCCAGACCATCAGGATTTCCAGCGTCGGATTGCCGCTGGGGAAGAAGGTCGGCCCGATGATGTAGAACAGGGTGCCGTAGATGAAGAAGTCATACCATTCGAAAATGGTGCCGGCGGAGGATGCCGCGATGACCAGACGAATTTCCTTTTGCGTCGGTTCGCGCTGTCCTGCCGCTGCTACTTCACTGGCCATATTTTACCCTCCCCAAGGCGTTCGTCCTTATTCCAGCTCGAGTATCACGGCATCGACGGCAAGGCTATCACCCTGTGCCGCGTTGACCGATTTTACCACGCCGTTTTTCTCGGCGCGGAGAATATTCTCCATCTTCATCGCTTCGACGACGGCCAGCGGCTGTCCCTCGACCACGGTTTCGCCCTCGCCCACGTGCAACGCGACCAGCAGGCCAGGCATCGGGCAGAGCAGGAATTTTGACAGGTCGGGCGGTATCTTCTCGATCATATGCACGGCATGCTGCGCAACATGGGCGGGCAACACGCGGGCCTTGTGGGTTGCGCCATGGGTGTTGAGCGCAAAGCCGTTCGCGGTCTTGGCGATCTTCACCGACAGCGGCTTTCCCGCGACTTCGGCGAGGATCAGGCTGTCGCCCGGCGTATATTCGGCGGACAGGTCGACTTCGGTACCGTCGACGATGATTTCCTCTTCGGAAATCGAGACGTCCATGATCTTGTCGCCGATCTTGACCTGCCATTCTGATGGCGGATCAAGCCGCTTGCCGAGCTGACTATCGACCCGGCGGGCGCGATCAGCATGGGCGGTCGCGGCGAAGGCCCCGACGGCAGCGAGATTGCACAACAGTTCATCGGATGCCGGAGCGCCCTGGAACCCGTCCGGATATTCTTCGGCGATGAAATTGGTCGTAATATTGCCCTCGCGGAACCGCTCGTGCTGCATCAGCGCCGAGAGGAAGTCGATATTGTGACCGGGGCCGACCAGCTCGAAGCGGTTGAGCGCGTCGATCTGGCGATCAATCGCCTCGATGCGGGTCTCGCCATAGGTAATCAGCTTGGCGATCATCGGATCGTAGAAGATAGAAACTTCGCCGCCCTCGGCTACGCCATCGTCGACGCGGATGCCTTCTTCGGCTTCCGGTGGCCGATATTTCACGAGACGACCGGTCGACGGCAGGAAGCCGCGATAGGGGTCTTCGGCATAGACGCGGTTTTCGACCGCCCAGCCAGTGAGTTTTACCTCATCCTGTGTCAGCGGCAGTTTCTCGCCATAGGCGACGCGGATCATCTGTTCGACCAGATCGAGACCGGTGATATATTCAGTGACCGGATGCTCGACCTGCAGACGGGTGTTCATTTCGAGGAAATAGAAGCTCTTGTCGGCACCGACGATCAGTTCGACCGTACCGGCGCTGTAATAGCCCACGGCCTGCGACAGGGCGACGGCCTGCTCGCCCATTTTCTTGCGCATCTCGGGGTCAACGAAGGGCGATGGCGCTTCCTCGACGACCTTCTGGTGGCGCCGCTGAATCGAACATTCGCGTTCGCCGAGATAGATGACATTGCCATGCTTGTCGCCGAGCACCTGGATTTCGATATGGCGCGGCTGTTCGATGAATTTCTCGATAAACACGCGGTCATCGCCAAAGCTGGCCAGACCTTCGCGCTTGGTCGCTTCAAATCCTTCGCGAACGTCTTTCTCGTTCCACGCAAGCCGCATGCCCTTGCCGCCGCCGCCGGCGCTGGCCTTCATCATCACGGGATAGCCGATTTCCGACGAAATGCGCACGGCATGTTCGGTATCGTCAATTTCGCCGATATGGCCGGGAACCACGCTGACGCCAGCCTTTTCGGCCAGTTTCTTCGACTCGATCTTGTCGCCCATCGCCGCGATGGCATTGATCGGCGGGCCGATGAAGGCGATGTCATTATCATCCAGTTGCTGGGCAAAGCTGGTCCGCTCGGACAGAAATCCATAGCCGGGATGGACCGCTTCCGCGCCGGTTTCCTTGCAGGCCGCGATAATCTTGTCCGCGATCAGATAAGATTCGCCTGCAGGCGACGGACCGATATGCACCGCCTCGTCCGCCATTTTGACATGCGGCGAGCGCGCGTCGGCATCGGAATAGACGGCGACCGTCTTGATCCCCATTTTCTGTGCGGTGCGGATGACCCGGCAAGCGATTTCGCCGCGGTTTGCGATCAGGATTTTTTTAAACAAAACATGACTCCAGCAGTTCGTCACCCTGAACTTGGTTCAGGGTCCATCGTGCGAAAAGCACAGACGGTGATTGTTGAGAGGTGGATGCTGAAACAAGTTCAGCATGACGAAAATGTAAGATCACTCAGCCGCCTCCAGCGCACAATCCCGCTGCTCGGCTTGCATCGGAACCAGCCCCAGTTTTGCGAACAATGTCTCGTCCGCATCATCACCCGCATTGCCGGTGGTCAGCAATTTGTCGCCGGTGAAGATGCTGTTGGCACCGGCTAGGAAACACAAAGCCTGTGTGCTTTCGCTCATGCTTTCGCGGCCAGCGGACAGGCGCACCATAGATGCAGGCATGGTGATCCGTGCCACCGCAATCGTGCGGACAAATTCGATATCGTCGATCTTCGCCAGCGGTGTATCGGCGAGCATATCGCCGAGCACGGTGCCTTTGACAGGAACCAGCGCGTTGACCGGCACGCTTTCCGGATGTTTCTGCAAGGTTGCCAGCGCGTGGACAAAGCCGACGCGGTCTTCGCGGGTCTCGCCCATGCCGACGATGCCGCCGGAACAGACGTTGATACCGCTGTTGCGGACATTTTCCAGCGTCTCGAGCCGGTCGCCGAAGGTGCGTGTGGTTATCACCTTCTCATAATGTTCGGGCGAGGTATCGATGTTGTGATTATAATAATCGAGGCCCGCTTCGGACAGCATTTCCGACTGTTCCTTGGTCAGCATGCCCAGAGTCATGCAGGTTTCCATGCCCATCTGCCGCACGCCCTTGATCATCTCGATGATCGCCGGCATGTCGCGGTTCTTGGGATTGCGCCATGCGGCACCCATGCAGAAGCGCGAGGAACCGCGGTCTTTCGCCTGCGCCGCCGATTGCAGCACGGTGCGGACGTCGAGCAATTTCTCTGCCTTCAGGCCGGATTTTGCGCCGGCGGACTGGTTGCAATAGCCGCAATCCTCGGGGCAGCCGCCGGTCTTGATCGACAGCAGCGTCGAAAGCTGCACCTCGCCCGCCTTGTGATTGACGCGGTGCACGGTCGCGGCCTGAAAAACCAGATCGTCGAACGGCAGATCGAACAGCGCGGCGATTTCCTCGCGGGTCCAGTCGTTGCGCACGCCGGTTTCTTCCATCTCTATCACGTCACTCATTCGGCAATTTCCTCTTCGGGGGGCATATTATGGCCCAGCAATCTCAATATGTCCGCGGCACATTCCACAATATTGCTGCCCGGTCCATAGATTCCGACAACGCCGGATTTGCGCAAAAATTCATAGTCCTTCGCCGGGATCACACCGCCGGCAAAAATCTTGATATCGCTCCGCCCAGCTTCTTTCAGCAGGTTGATCAGTTCCGGGATCAGTGTCTTGTGGCCTGCGGCAAGGCTGGACGCGCCCACCGCGTCGACATTCTCGGACAAGGCAAGATCGCGGGTTTCGCCGGGTGTCTGGAACAGCGGCCCGGAAATCACGTCAAAGCCCATATCGGTGAAGGCGCTCGACACGACATTGGCACCACGGTCATGACCGTCCTGCCCCATTTTCGCGACGAGGATTTTCGGCTTGCGGCCAAGCCGCTGCGAAACCGCATCCACGCCCTCGATGACCATCGCGTAGCGGGCATCGCCTTCATAGGCTTTGCCATAAATGCCTTTGACCGGCGTTGGCTGCGTTTCATAACGGCCAAAGACCGCTTCCATCGCATCCGAAATCTCGCCCAGCGACGCGCGTTGCCGTGCGGCATCAACCGCCAGCGCCAGCACATTGCCGCCGCCCTTGGCGCCATCGGTCAGCGCCTTGAGCGCCGCCTGACAGGCAGCTTCATCGCGGTCAGCCCGCATCTTCTCGAGCCGCGCAATCTGGCCCTGCCGGACCTTGGCATTGTCGATGTCGAGCGTTTCCATCGGATCTTCTTCGGGCAGCCGATATTTATTGACCCCGACAATAACGGCATCGCCCTTGTCAACAGCGGCCTGGCGACCGGCAGCGGCCTCCTCGATCATCGCCTTGGGCCAGCCATCGGCAACCGCCTTGGCCATGCCGCCTTCGGCGTCGACTTTCTCGATAATCTCCCAGGCTTTCTCGACCAGTTCATCGGTCAGCGCCTCGACATAATAGCTGCCGCCGAGTGGATCGACGACCTTGGTAATGCCGGCTTCTTCCTGCAACACGATCTGCGTGTTGCGCGCAATCCGCGCCGAGAAATCGGTCGGCAGCGCGATGGCTTCGTCGAGCGCGTTGGTGTGCAGCGACTGGGTTCCGCCCAAAGTCGCGGCCATTGCCTCGATCGTGGTGCGGATCACGTTGTTGTAGGGATCCTGCTCGGTCAGCGACACGCCCGAAGTCTGGCAATGGGTGCGCAGCATTTTCGACCGTTCCGACTGAGCGCCGAGATCGGTCATCACCCGGTGCCACAGGGTCCGGGCCGCGCGAAGCTTTGCGACCTCCATGAAGAAATTCATGCCGATGCCGAAGAAGAAGCTCAGACGGCCGGCAAACGCGTCGATATCGAGACCCGTCGCCATCGCCTGCTTGGCATATTCGCGGCCGTCGGCGATGGTGAAGGCCAGCTCCTGCACCGCCGTCGCTCCAGCCTCATGCATATGATAGCCGCTGATCGAGATGCTGTTGAACTTCGGCATATGCTCGGACGTATAGCCGATGATGTCGGAAATGATCCGCATGCTTGGTGCCGGCGGATAGATATACGTATTGCGGACCATGAACTCTTTGAGAATATCATTCTGGATGGTGCCGGAGAGCTTCTCCTGCGAGACGCCCTGCTCTTCCGCCGCAATGATATAGAAAGCGAGGCACGGGATCACCGCTCCGTTCATCGTCATCGACACCGACATCTCGTCGAGCGGAATCTGGTCGAACAGGATTTTCATATCCTCGACACTGTCGATCGCCACGCCGGCCTTGCCGACATCGCCGACAACGCGCGGATGGTCGCTGTCATAGCCGCGATGGGTGGCGAGATCGAAGGCGACCGACAGCCCCTTCTGACCCGCCGCCAGATTGCGACGATAGAAGGCGTTGGATTCCTCCGCCGTCGAAAATCCGGCATATTGCCGGATCGTCCATGGACGGCCCGCATACATGCTGGCCTTGACGCCGCGGGTGAAGGGCCCGAAGCCGGGCAGTCCGGGGTCAATGCCTTTCCCGCTGGTGTCTTCCGCAGTATATAGCGGTTTCACGGCGATGCCTTCGGGCGTTTCCCAGGTCAGGTCGCGGCCCTTGACCTCTTTGTCGGCCAGGGCCCTCCAGTCGTCGAGAGTTTTCTTTGTCATATCTTCGTCTTTCAAGCCTTGGCGCTTGGCCGCGCGGAAACGCGGGCATGCCAGTCTAGCAAATGCTTATGTTCCTGGGGAATATCTATCCCCACAAATTGGGCAAATTCTATTGTGCAGAACAGGATGATATCGGCGGCGCTAAACCGTGATCCTGCCAGATAGTCCCGGTCGGCCAATGCCTCATTGCACATCGAAAATCCCTCGACCGCCCGCGCACGATTGCTTTCGCCATATTCCGGATAACGCTTGATCGGCATTTTCGCGGTATAGGGATGGGCATGTACCCAGAGCTTGCCGACCGGCTCCATCACCAGCATTTCGGCCCGGCGTAACCACATTTCGATCGCGCCGATTTCTTCCGGCTTTTCCCCGAACATCGGCTTCTCGGGATGCACCGCTTCGAGATAGCGACAGATAGCCACGCTTTCGCTGATCACCGTTCCGTCGTCCAGCTTCAATGCCGGCGTCTGGCCGCGCGAATTGATCTTCAGAAATTCCGGTGATTTCTGCTCGCCCGCCATGATCGAAATATTTTCGGTTGGCAGGGCTATACCCTTCTCGGCGGCAAATATGCGCACCCGACGGGGATTTGGAGCAGGATTGGCGCTATCGTAGAAAATCACTCGCCCTTGAACTCCGCCTTGCGTTTCTGGAGGAAGGATATTCCGCCTTCCCTCGCATCAGCGCTGTCACCGGCAATTAGCTGGTTTTCCGCTTCTGTCCGCAAGGCGGAAGCATAGTCCGATTCCAGCGCTGCAGCCAGTCCCTGCCGCATCAGTCCCAGCGAAACCGTCGGCCCATTTGCCAGGCGCCCCGCCAGCGAGCGGGCTTCCTCGATCAACATGTCATCCTCGACACATTTGTAGATCAGCCCCCAGTCGGCAGCTTTCTCTCCGGAGATTTTCTCTCCCAGCATCATCATTTCCGTCGCCCGCGCCTTACCGATGAGCCGTGCCAGCATCCATGATGCACCGCCGTCCGGCACAAGACCAATGTTTACGAACGCCTGAAGGAAATAAGCTGATTTGCCCGCGACGGCAAAATCGCTGGCCAGAGCAAGGCTGCAACCGACACCGGCTGCGGGACCGTTGACCGCGGTGATTACCGGAACTTCCAGTCGGGCCAGTTTCATCATCAGCGGATTATAGGACCGGCTCAGCGCACGGTGGGCGCCCTGCCCGCCGGAGATGGACGCGCCAGCCCCGCGCGCGGCAAGATCGGCTCCCGAGCAAAAGGCTCTGCCTTCGCCCGAGATCAGCACGCAGCGCGCACCGTCCAGCTGGTCCAGCGCGTCGCCGATCTCGTCCGCCATTTGTGGCGCCATGGCGTTCAGACGCTCGGGCCGGTTCAGCGTGATGGTGGCGATATTGTCCGCAATATCCAGCTTGATTGTTTCGAATTCCATATTTGGTCCTTTTGAATGGTTCGTCATCCTGAACTTGTTTCAGGATCTCGCGGGGTCCTGAAACAAGTTCAGGATGACGAATATTTGTTTAGTGCCCTTTTGGTGTTTCCATAATTTCGGTCAGCATTCCGCCCATATCCTTGGGATGCACAAAAAAGATCAACGTACCGTGCGCGCCGATCCGCGGTTCGCCGAGGACGCGCTTGCCCATCGCTTCGAATTCGGCCTTGGCGGCGTGGATATCGGGCACTTCAAAACAGATATGATGCTGGCCGCCGAGCGGGTTTTTCTCCAGCCATTTGCCGACCGCGCTGTCCGCTTGTGTCGGCTGCAGCAATTCGACCTGCGTGCCGGCGGTGCCGCCCTCGCCCGGTGTGTTGACGAAACAGACGCGCACTTTCTGCGAATCCAGCACGAACGGTTCGGTGATATCGGTGGCGCCCATGACATCGCGATAGAAAGCGATCGAGGCATCAAGATCGGGCGTTGCGACGCCGATATGGTTCATTCTTCCCAGTTTCATCTAATGTCCTTCTCCATGCGGAATGATCTTGTGCACCAGCGGCGCTATTCCGGCGCCAACGAGCACGCCGAGTATCCCCGACAGTAGCGCAAAGGCGATACCGCCGACCATCAGCTCGGCCGAAGCCGGGAACAGGCCAAGCAGCGGATGCGAGAGCCAATCGATCAGATGTTCCGGGCCGTGCCATCCCAGAGCCGCGACATTGTGGACCAGCAACCCGCCGCCGACCCAGGCCATGGCCAGCGTCCCGATGATCGATAGGGCCGCGAGCAGTTTCGGCATCAGCCGAACCAGGCCACAGCCAAAGGAACGCAACGCTCCTTCATTATTCTGAGCGATATGCAGACCGATATCGTCCATCTTCACGATCAGCGCGACCGAGCCATAGACGGCAACGGTAATCACGATGCCGATGATCGCCAATATGATCGCCTGCTCCCACCAGACCTGGTCGGTCAGCTCGGACAAGGCGATCGCCATGATCTCGCCCGACAGGATCAGGTCAGTCCGGATCGCGCCCGAGACCATCTCCTGCTCCCGCCCCGGCCCTTCGATGATCGCGGGCTGGTCATGTTTGGTGGACTCGTCGACATGGAAAATTTCCAGAACCTTCTCGGCGGCTTCATAACAGAGGAACAAACCGCCGAAAATGAGGATGATCGGTATCAAAAAGGGCGCAAATTGACCCAAAAGCACCGCTGCCGGTAGCAAAAAGACCAGCTTGTTCTTGAACGACCCCTTGGTAATTTTCCAGATCATCGGCAATTCGCGCGACGGATCGAAGCCGGTCACATAGGTCGGCGTAACCGCAGCATCGTCGATCACCACGCCAGCCGATTTGGTCCCGGCCCGCGCGGCGGCGGCACCGATATCATCAACCGAAGCGGCAGCGACCTTCGCAATGGCTGCGACGTCGTCGAGGAGGGCTACTAGTCCTGTTGGCATAAATTAACCCCTACAACGGAATATTGTCATGCTTCTTCCACGGGTTCTCGAGCTGCTTGTTGCGCAGCTTCCGTAACCCCAGAGCCACCCGGCGCCGCGTTGAATGGGGCATGATCACTTCGTCAATAAAGCCCTTTTGCGCCGCAATGAACGGGTTGGCAAAGCGCGCTTCATATTCCGCGGTACGCTCGGCAATCTCATCCGGCGTCTTGCCGCGGAAGATGATTTCGACCGCTCCTTTTGCACCCATCACAGCGATTTCGGCGGTGGGCCAGGCATAATTTAGATCGCCGCGCAGATGCTTGGACGCCATCACGTCATAAGCGCCGCCATAAGCCTTGCGGGTGATGATCGTGATCTTCGGCACGGTCGCCTCGGCATAGGCAAAGAGAAGCTTCGCGCCATGTTTGATGATGCCGTTATGCTCTTGTGAGGTGCCGGGCAGAAAGCCTGGAACGTCGACCAATGTCACGATCGGAATGTTGAACGCGTCGCAATAGCGGACAAAGCGCGCTGCCTTCTTGGATGCATTGATGTCGAGGCAACCCGCGAGCACCATGGGCTGATTGGCGACGACACCGACGGTGGCGCCTTCCATCCGGCCAAAGCCGCAGATGATATTGCCGGCATGGGACGGCTGGACTTCAAAGAAATCGCCCTCGTCGACCATCTTGCGGATGACTTCGTGCATGTCATAAGGCTGGTTGGCATTGTCCGGGATCAGCGTATCGAGGCTGTCCTCGAGCCGGTCCCACGGATCGGCGGTCGGCCGTTCGGGGACTTCCTCGCGGTTGGAAAGCGGCATGAAGTCGATGAAGTCGCGCGCCGCGAGCAATGCCTCGATATCATTTTCATAAGCGACATCGGCGACGCTGGTCTTGGTGGTGTGCGTGACCGCTCCGCCCAGTTCTTCCTGCGTCACGATCTCGTTGGTCACGGTCTTGACCACATCGGGCCCGGTGACGAACATGTAGCTGCTGTCCTTCACCATGAAGATGAAATCGGTCATTGCCGGGGAATAGACCGCGCCGCCCGCGCAAGGCCCCATGATCAGGCTAAGCTGCGGGATCACGCCACTGGCGAGCACATTTTTCTGGAACACGTCGGCATAGCCGCCGAGCGATGCCACGCCTTCCTGAATACGCGCGCCACCGCTGTCGTTGATGCCGATAACCGGCGCGCCGACTTTCATCGCATTGTCGAGCACCTTGCAGATCTTCTCGGCATGGCGTTCGGAAAGCGAGCCGCCGAACACCGTGAAGTCCTGGCTGAACACGAAGACCAGCCGGCCGTTGATCGTGCCCGAGCCGGTAACCACGCCGTCGCCGGCGATCCTGGTTTTTTCCATGCCGAAATCGACGCAATTATGTTCGACATACATGTCGATCTCTTCGAACGAATCTTCGTCGAGCAGGATTTCGATCCGCTCGCGCGCGGTCAGCTTGCCCTTGGCATGCTGGCTATCGATTCGCTTCTGCCCGCCGCCAAGCATGGCTTCGGCACGCTTGGCTTCCAATTGTGCGATAATGTCTGACATTAAACCCCCGGCTGTGAATCACTAGATGCAATATGCCCTAGTCAATGCACAGCCGGTTAGGCAATCGTCAATAGTAATTAATCGCGCGATTAAACCTTTTCTATAGTCCAAGAGGCCGTAGCGTCACCCTATTTGAACAGGACAAGTTCCTCCGCCATGCTGGGGTGCAGGGCCACGGTATCGTCAAAGGCCTGCTTCGTCAGTCCGGCTTTCACCGCGATCGCGGCGGCCTGCAAGATTTCCGGTGCGTCGGGACCGATCATGTGCAGTCCGAGAATTTTCTCGGTCGGATGCTCCACGATCATCTTGTAAAGGCTGCGCTCGGTCCGGTCGGCGAACACATTGCGCATCGCCCTGAAATCAGAGGAATAAACCTTGATATTGCCATATTTCTCGCGTGCTTCGCCTTCGGTCAGACCGACCGAAGCAATCGGCGGCTGAGAGAATACCGCCGAGGGAATATTGTCATAATCGACGGTGCGCGGATTGTCGCCGAACACGGTGTCGGCAAAGGCCTGCCCCTCGCGGATCGCGATCGGAGTCAATTGGACGCGGTCGGTGACGTCGCCCACGGCATAAATATTGTCGACGTTGGTCTGGCTATATTCATCGACGATGATCGCGTCGCTATCGTTGATCCTGACCCCCGCATTTTCCAGACCCAGTCCCTCGATCTTCGGTCGACGTCCGGTAGCAGCAAGCACCACATCGGCGCGGACCGGCTCATCGTGCCCGTCCATGTAAACGTCGAGAGCGCCATCCTCACGCTTTTCGATCTTGTCGAAGTGGCAGTTGAATTTGTAACTGATACCTTTGGCGAGCGAGATCTGTATCAACCGATCGCGGACGCTCTCGTCATAGCCGCGCAATATGATGTCCGAGCGATTGACAACCGTGACTTCACTGCCCAAGCCATTGAAAATACCTGCAAATTCATTCGCAATATAGCCACCACCGGAAATGATGACTGTCTCGGGCAGCTTCTCGAGATGAAACATCTCGTTCGACGTAGACATATGTTCACTGCCCGGAAATTCGGCGACAGCGGGCCATGCACCCACGGCGATCAATATATATTTTGCAGTAACCGTCCTGCCATCACCCAGCTTGATTTCATGCGGTCCGGTGAGTTCGGCGCGTTCGAGGATGACCTCGACATCGTGGTTTTTCAACGTTTCGGTATAGGCGTTGTTCAGCCTGTCAACGTCCTTGAGAATATGATCGCGCAGGGTCGGCCAATCGAACCTTGCATTTTCCCAGGTCCAGCCAAAATTCTTGCCATCTTCCAGTTCTTCGGAAAAATGGGAGCCGTAAACCAGCAGTTTCTTTGGCACACAGCCGCGGATGACACAGGTTCCACCAACCCGATATTCTTCGGCTACTGCTACTTTCGCACCATAAGACGCGGAAACCCGCGCAGCTCGCGTTCCTCCGGAACCTGCTCCGATAACGAACAGGTCATAATCATATTCAGCCATGTAATTTTCCTTATTGCCCGGGTCCGAAGGCCCGCTTTTTCAGTTCTTCGGTCGAAGCGTCCAATCGGTTACCATCGTCAGCGGCCAGTGCGTTGGCCATCTGCTTTCCGAGCTCCACGCCAAATTGATCGAACGGATTGATATTCAGCAAAACCGCGTTCACAAAAGTGCGATGCTCGTAAAATGCCAGCAGCGCACCCAGTGAACGTGCTTCCAAGTCTTCCAGTAAGATGGTGACCGATGGCCTGTCACCTGGATAATTTCGATGACTGTCATCGGATTTTTTACCCGCCATCAACGCCGCCCCCTGCGCGAAGCAGTTGAGTAGCAGGCCGTGATGGTGAGCAGGGCCCAACGAGTGCCCCGGCTCGACCACCGCCAGGAACTCGACAGGCACCAGATGGCTGCCCTGGTGGAGCAGCTGAAAGACGGCATGTTGCGCATCGGTGCCGATGCCGCCCCAGACGATCGGGCTCGACTGCAGTGCCAATGGTTCGCCATCCAGTGTCACGGATTTGCCGTTGCTCTCCATTTCAAGCTGCTGAAGATAGTCGGGCAGCAGGCCCAGGCGCTCGTCATAGGCAAAAACCGCCCGGGTTTCGCATCCGCGAACCTGTGCATAATATTGATCGGCGAAGGCGGCGAGAGCCGGAATATTCTTCGCCCAGGGAGTATCCCGAAAATGCTGGTCCATCGTGGCTGCACCGGCCAGCAAATCCTCGAAGGCTTCATATCCGAGAGCTAGCGCCAGACTGAAGCTGATCGAGGACCAGAGCGAATAGCGGCCGCCGACTGTCTCGGAAAACGGCAATATGCGCGTTTCATCGACGCCCCATTCCACTGCCTGTTCGGGCGCGGCCGTCAGAGCCACGACCTGTCCCAACGGATCAGCGACGCCGTCTTCGCGCATCCAGTCCAGCACCGCATGCGCGTTGAGCAGTGTCTCCGCGGTGGTGAATGTCTTCGACGCGACGACCAGCAGAGTCTTGGCGGCAGTGAAGCGCTCCAGCACCGGTTCTAGGGCCGCTCCATCGATATTGGAGACGACCGCAAGTTCATATTTTTCATCACCGAGCTTGAGCGCCTGGTGCAGCATTTTGGGACCGAGTGCCGATCCTCCGATGCCGAGATGGATGATCTGCGTAAAATCGCCCAACACACCGGTTTCGATTACTTCGATCAGACTTTTCATGCGCTGGTGCAGCATGGCGGCATTGTCGACGCTCGCCGGGTTTCCGGTTCCGCGCTCGGCGCTATGTTCCGCCGCCCTTCCCTCGCTTACATTGATAGGTTCGCCGCTCAGCAAGGCATTCACTCTACCCGCGAGGTCCAGTTCGTCGGCCAGTTTATCGAAAGCCTGGACAGCGGTTGCATCGAGATGGGTTTTTGAAAAATCAAAGTAGATCCCGGCCTGCTCCAATCCGAAATTGGCGACCCGGTCGGGATCTTCGTCGAACAGGCTGACGAGCGGTGTCTGGGGTAGCGCCTTGATGGTCTGCCACTGGTCTGAAGTCATGGAAACATCCGATCTCTGGGGTATGAATTGGGTTCACCGTTCAAGTCCCTCTGCCCTATCGGTCGAGTGGACCTGTCTCAAGGTGAAAATCGCGCCGAGCGGGCAAATGCAAGAATTCTTGACGCCGCCGCCAATGTCGGCAAAGGGGCGCCATGGCGCGAGATAAAGCAGAACGATCCGAAACGCGGGACTTTGTCGCGTTCCTTGTAAAACTTGCATTGTTCATCCTGATCTTGCGCAGTTTCATCATCTCGCCGTTCAACATTCCCTCGGAATCGATGCAGCCTCGGCTTGTCGTCGGCGATTATCTGCTGGTGGCGAAATGGCCTTATGGCTTTTCCAACTACAGCCTGCCGTTCGACATATCCCTGTTCCCTGGCCGGATTTTACCCAATCCGCCTAAACCCGGCGACGTTGTGGTGTTCAAGGCTCCACCAAACGCGCGCGATGACTATATCAAACGCGTAATCGCGCTCTCCGGCGATATCGTTCAGGTCACCAAGGGCGTGGTCTCGATCAACGGAACCGAGGTCAAGCGTACGCAGATCGAGGATTTCGAACATCCTGTTACCCCAAACAGCCCGTGTTACCGCGACGAATTTGAGTCACCGGGCGATAGCGGCTCGACGATCTGCCGCTATCCGCAATTTCAGGAAACCTTGCCCAACGGGATATCCTATCGGATTTTGGACATTTACGAAGATTCGGAAGGCGACACAACCGAGGCATTTGTGGTACCGGATGGTCATATGTTCCTGATGGGT
The DNA here is from genome assembly GCF_013371215.1 of Parasphingorhabdus flavimaris. Taxonomy (GTDB): domain Bacteria; phylum Pseudomonadota; class Alphaproteobacteria; order Sphingomonadales; family Sphingomonadaceae; genus Parasphingorhabdus; species Parasphingorhabdus flavimaris. Next base: position 665,710 of record NZ_JABWMH010000002.1, on the reverse strand, counting down.
GACAACCGCGACCGCAGTGCCGACAGCCGCTTTCCCGCTGTAGACGGCCATGCAATCGGCATGGTACCGCAAGAAAATCTTGTCGGTCGGGCTCTGGTCTCGATTTTCTCGACCGATGGTACGGCAGAATGGATCAAGCCGTGGACCTGGATCACGGCAGCGCGCTGGGAACGGATCGGAGAAACATTTTGAACCGCCCCGACTTTCTCGAATGGATAGCCGAGATCACCAACGAACCGCCGGTTTCACCTGAGCTTTATGTCCGAGCCGCAACTCATGGCAGCCACGGGCAGATGGACTATCAGCGGCTGGAATTTCTTGGAGACCGGATACTAGGCCTGGTCATCGCCGATCATCTCTACCACCAGTTCCCCGACGAACCGGAAGGGCAATTGTCGCAGCGCCTCAATGGCCTCGTTTCCGGCCCGGTATGCGGCGCCGTCGCCAAGCACATCGGCGTGGGCGATCATATCCTGCTCGGCAAGCAGGCGCGGGACGACGGTGCGCGGCAAAGCATAAAGGTTCTGGGCGACGTCATGGAATCGCTGATCGGGGCGGTCTATCTCGATCACGGCATGGAGGCCGCTCGCAGTTTCATCCTCCGCCATTGGGGTGGCCGGGTCTCTGCAACCGTCGCTGACGTCAGGCATCCGAAATCCGCTCTGCAGGAGTGGGCAGCCGCCAACAATCGCAAGGTTCCGGAATATGAACTGATCGACAAAAGCGGTCCGCATCACGATCTGAAATTCACCATCAAACTGAGCGTTCGCAATATCGGCGAGGTCACGGCCACCGCTTCTGCTATTCAGGCCGCCGAAACCGCGGCTGCAAAGAAATTTCTGGAAAAATTCACATGACACAAAAATGCGGCGTCGTAGCTTTGATTGGTGCGCCCAATGCCGGCAAATCGACCCTGATCAATGCGCTGGTCGGGCAGAAGGTGGCAATCACCAGTTCCAAACCGCAAACCACGCGGACGCGGCTGTTGGGCATCGCTCTCGAGGAAGATACCCAGCTTCTGCTGGTTGACACGCCCGGCATATTCGAACCGCACCGCCGACTTGACCGCGCCATGGTTTCTGCCGCCTGGGAAGGCGCCGAAGATGCCGATATTATCGTCATGCTGGTCGATGCACGGGCCGGTCTCGGCACCAAGGTGACCTCGATTGTCGAACGGATCAAGCACCGATCGGAAAAGACGATCCTGGTCATGAACAAGGTCGATATTGCTGCCAAAGACAAGATGCTCGGCCATGTCGTCAAGCTGCACGAACTGGCTGATTTCGACGAGACCTTCTTTGTCAGCGCCAAGACCGGTGACGGTTTGGAGGAACTCAGATCCTATCTGGTCAATGCAATGCCGGAAGGCCCCTGGCATTTCCCCGCGGACCAGGTGTCCGATGCCAGCGAGCGCATATTGGCCGCAGAGATCACCCGCGAACAGGTTTTCCGGCAACTGCACGCGGAACTGCCTTATGCGACCGCGATCGCGATGGAGCAATATAAGGAACGGCCCGACGGATCGCTCGAGGTGCACCAGCAAATCCTCGTCGAAAAGGCCAGCCAGAAAGCGATCATCCTTGGCAAGGGTGGTCACCAGATCAAGGAAATCGGGGCCAAGGCCCGAGCGGAATTGTCCGGGATATTGGGCAAACCGGTCCATCTCTATCTCCACGTCAAAGTCAGCGCGAACTGGGATGAGGACAGAAGCCTCTATCAGGATATGGGGCTGGACTGGGTCAAATAGGCCCGACTTCGCTAGCGCCGAACAGAGACAGCACCCGTCCCTGACTGCGATGCAGCGCTATCGTCTGGATCGTGCGTTGCGACGACATTTGTAAACAATTGCAATATTAGGGATAAATTAGCCTATTGCGACGATGGCCTGCAGCAGGAACGAATTGCGTTCGGCTTTGGGAATGAACTTGCAGCATCAGTCTTCAGATTTAACCGGTATTCGGCCTATCATCGTACGCGCGGCTTTCGTCGCGGCGGTGTTCTGCGTCAACTCGCTGATTGTGATCGCAGCGTCCAATTATACCGGCGGTTTTGCGGCCCTGTGGTCTGCCAACGCCAGCCTTGTTTTCATGATGATGATATTCCCCCGGAAGGAACATCTGTTTTATTGTACGAGTGTTTTGCTGGCGAGCACCGCGGTCAATTTGCAGGCAGGATTTCCGCTACAGACATCGATTGTCTTTTCGGCTTCAAACGTGCTGGAAGCGGTATTGGCATATCATATCATCTCGAAGCTGGGTTTGCCGAAAACGGGTCTTTACAATCCGACACAGCTGGTCAAATTTGTTGCAATTTCGGTGTTTGTCAGCTCGGTCTCGGCAACCACCGCCTCTCTCGGCAGCACCGGCGAACTGGGTAACAACTGGATATCCTGGTTTGGATCAGATCTGCTCGGCCTGCTGATTTTCCTGCCCTGCTTCAACATTCTGCACGCGACGCTGACGGGAATCGAACGATATACATGGCCGAAGAACAGGCATATCGAATTCGCAGGCGTACTCCTGCTGGTGTTTGCCGTGTCGGCAATGGCCCTTGTCCAGACCGTCGTTCCGCTACTGTTTCTTACAGCGATTCCCGTGTTCATCGCGGTATTCCGCTTTGGACCGCTTGGCGGTATGATGTCGACGTTGATCGTTGCCATTGTGGCTGAATTTCTGACCATCGCCGGGTTCGGTCCCATCGCGGGGCTCGATGCCAGTCACATCACCAAAATATTCGTGTTGCAGGCCTATATCGCCAGCCAACTCATGCTGGCACTGCCGGTAGCGTCGCTGTTGGCGGACGGTCAGCGCAAGGTAGAGAAGATAATCGAGACCGAAAAGCTGCTTCGGATCATGGCGGAAAAGGATCGGCAAAAAGCGGTGACGGCAAAGCTGCAGAAAGCGCGCCTGCTCGCTCTGGACGAGCTGACCGGGCTTTCCTCGAGACGACACATATTGGAAGAGAGTGAAAAGGCCTTCGAACTGGCCCGACCCCGAAATCGGCTGCTCTCGATTGCGATTTTCGACGTCGATAAATTCAAATCGGTCAACGATCGGTTCGGCCATGCCGCAGGCGACGACATCCTGCGGATGATTGGCAAAGTGGCAAAGCGCAATATCGGTAAAAACCAGCTGATCGGACGCATGGGCGGCGAAGAATTTCTAGTCGTGATGCCGGATATCTCCATCGCCGAAGCAGAAGCGCAGGTCGAGAAATTACGCCTCGCCATAATGAACGCTCGCTCGTCCGACCCGGGTATCGGCGTAACCATTAGCGCTGGACTCGCACAAAATTCCGGATGCCGCGACCTGAAGGAAATGTTGCTGCTGGCGGACAATGCGCTTTACGCAGCCAAAAACGGCGGCCGGAACCGCCTGGAGATCGCGGCCTAGTCACGGATCGACTGCAATCCGTCAGTCGAATATTGTCCCCGCATAGCAGAGGACTGGCCAGGCCCTGAACGAGCCTGGCCCATATTCAAACCTATTCCTTTTCAGCCTTTGCAGGAGCCTTCTTGGCCGCAGGCTTCTTTTTTGCTGCGGGCTTTTTCGCAACTGGCTTCTTGGCCGCCGGCTTCTTCTTCGGAGCCGCCTTTTTCTTGGGAGCGGCTTTCTTCGCGCGCTTCTTCGCGGGCCCCTTGGCAGCGCGATCATCGATCAGTTGAGCCGCCTCTTCCAAAGTAAGCTGATCCTTGTCGACCGTTTTGGGCAAGGACGCGTTGGTCGTGCCGTCGGTCACATAGGGACCAAAGCGGCCGTCCATCAGCTTGATCTCTTCCTCTGTGCGCGGATGCTTGCCCATGATCTTGAGCGGCTCCATCTTGCCGCGTCCTCGACCGCCGCCGTTCTTCGCAGCATCCGCCAGTTTGGCAACGGCTGCGTTCATGCCAATTTCAAATACTTCTACCGTATTCTCGAGCCGCGCCGATTTGCCATCGTGGCGCAGATAGGGACCGTAACGGCCGATTTGTGCAGTCACCGGCTCGCTGGTCTCCGGATGGATTCCTACTTCGCGGGGCAGTGACAGTAGCTTGACGGCCCATTCAAGGCCGAAATCTTCTGCTGGAATATCCTTGGGAATAGACGAGCGCTTGGCTTCCTTGCCCTCGCCTTTTTCGACATAGGGTCCGAAACGGCCCACCTTTTTGGTGATCTTTTCATCGCTGTCGGGATCGACACCCAGTTCCTGCGGTCCTTCGTCCTCGTCGGCATTGGCACCGCCGCCCTGCGCGAAACGCCGGGTGAACTTGCATTCGGGATAATTGGAACAGGCAACAAAGGCGCCAAAGCGGCCGCCACGCAGGGCCAGCTTGCCCTCGTTACAGCGGGGGCACAAACGGGGATCGCTGCCGTCTTCCTTTTCGGGGAAAAGATAATCGCCGAGGAACGTGTCCAGCTCGGCCGTCACTTCCGACGGCAACTTCTCCATTATCTCCACGGTCTTCGGCTTGAAATCATGCCAGAAGGCTTCGAGAATGGCCTGCCATTGCGCACGGCCGCCGCTGACTTCATCCAGTTCATCTTCGAGCGCGGACGTATAATCATAGGCTACATAGCGATCGAAAAATCGCTCGAGAAATCCGGTCAACAGCCGCCCGCTCTCCTCGGCGAAGAACCGGTTCTTCTCGATCCTGACATAGGCGCGGTCTTTCAGCGTCTTGATGATCGACGCGTAGGTTGATGGCCGACCGATGCCCAGTTCTTCCATTTTCTTGACCAGGCTGGCTTCGCTGTAGCGCGGCGGAGGCTGGGTAAAATGCTGGGACGCGTCGACGGATTTCTTCGCGGGACTGTCGCCCTTCGACATCGCTGGAAGCAAACCGCCATCTTCGTCCTTGTCGTCGTCCCGGCCTTCTTCATAAAGCGCCAGAAATCCAGGGAATTTCACGACCTGACCGTTCGCTCTCAGGCCGGTTTTCCCGGTGCCGTCGAGCATCTCTACGGTGGTCCGCTCGAGCCGGGCGGACGCCATCTGGCTGGCCATGGCCCGCTTCAGGATCAGGTCATAGAGTTTTGCGTGGTCGCCGCTGCCGACGGTTTTCTTGGTGAAGCTGGTCGGACGGATCGCTTCATGCGCTTCCTGAGCATTTTTGGCCTTTGACTTGTAGATTCGCGGGCTGTCCGGAACATAGCTGGCGTCATAGCGATCCGAGATCGCCTTGCGCGCTTCCGAAATAGCACTGCCGTCCATCTGCACACCATCGGTACGCATATAGGTAATCGCGCCATCTTCATAAAGCTGCTGGGCGATCCGCATGGTGTGACTGGCCGAATAGCCGAGTTTGCGGGCTGCTTCCTGCTGCAGGGTGGACGTCGTAAACGGCGGCGGCGGATTGCGGGTGAGCGGTTTCGTTTCGATCGTTTCAATCGTGAACAGACCATTTTCAACCGCGGCTTTGGCGAGCATGGCCTGATCTTCGTTGGCCAGATCCATCTTGCCGAGTTTCTTGCCGTCATGGATGGTCAGCCGGGCTTCAAAGGCTTGGCCGCCCTGCTCCATTTGTGCCGTGACAGACCAAAATTCCTGAGGTTTGAATATCTCGATTTCGCGTTCCCGTTCGACGATCAGCCGGAGCGACACGGACTGGACGCGGCCCGCGGATTTCGCGCCCGGCAGCTTGCGCCACAAGACCGGTGACAAGGTGAATCCGACAAGATAGTCGAGTGCACGGCGGGCACGATAGGCGTCGATCAGATCCTCATCGAGAGCCCGTGGACGGGTCATGGCCTCGGTCACCGCGGCCTTGGTAATCGCGTTGAAAGTCACCCGGTCGACCTTGTCCGGAAGCGCCTTCTTGATCCGGAGTACTTCCTGAACATGCCAGCTGATCGCTTCCCCTTCGCGGTCAGGGTCGGTCGCGAGGATCAGTCGCGTGGCTTTTTTCGATTCAGCAGTAATTTCTTTGAGCTGTTTGGCCTTGTCGGGATAGTTTTGCCAGGTCATGGAGAAGCCATCGTCCGGATCGACCGAACCATCCTTGGGAGGGAGATCGCGAATGTGGCCATAGGACGCCAATACCTTGAAATCCGATCCCAGATATTTTTCGATGGTTTTGGCTTTGGCGGGTGACTCGACAATAACTAGCTGCATATGTTCCGATTTTCTTTGTTCTCACGTATACGCGCGAGGCTGTGACAGGGATTGCCGCTAGGTCAAGGCCCTGATTGAAGTTTTTTGTCAATGGCGGTGAAAATTTGGCCGGTGACGCAGCGGTCATTCTGACCAGCTTACCCGAGCGCCTGCATGGCGGTCGAGCCGCCCGGCCAGCTCCAGTTCAAGCAGCGCAAACTGCACGGAGGCGGGGGACAGGCCGGATTGCCGGACCAATTCGTCGACAGTGACCGGTGTGGTGCTGAGCAAGTTCAGGAGTGGCGCGCGATCGAGATCACTCACCTCCAAATCAGATGCCTCCTCCACAATCGAGATTTTACAACTGGCTCCCTCTCCTGTGTTCTTCGCCGCCGATTCCGCCCTATCATCAAAATGCCGGACCAGCTCGAGGATATCATCGGCAGACTGAACCAGCGTCGCCCCGTCGCGGATCAGCATGTTGCACCCCCTTGAACGCGGGTCGAGCGGCGAACCCGGAATGGCCATGACTTGCCGACCGGCTTCGGCTGCCAGCCTTGCCGTTATAAGCGAACCCGAACGCGGCGCTGCTTCAATGACTACGGTTCCCCTTGCCAAGCCGGCAATGATGCGGTTGCGATAGGGAAAATGTCTGGCGCGGGGTTCTGTTCCAGGAGGCTGTTCCGCCAGCAACAGACCGCTCTTGGCGATCTCGCGCTGGAGCTGTTCATTCTCAGGCGGATAGAAAACATCCGGCCCGCCCGCAATCACCGCGATTGTGGCTTTCCCCAGCGAACCCTGGTGAGCAGCCGTATCGATGCCTTTCGCCAGCCCCGAAACGATCGAGACACCGGCTTCGACCAAGCTGTTGGCCAGATCCCGAGCGAACCGGCAGGCCGCCGCCGATGCATTTCGCGCGCCGACGATTGCGACTATCGGCTGCTCAAGCAGCTCCATTCGACCTTGCCAGACCAGGGCCGGTGGCGGATTGCTCAGCTCTGCCAGCAAGGGCGGGTAGCCGGGATCATCGAGAAAGAGAAATCGGGCGCCAAGTTTGTGAACCGCGGCAACCTCTGCGTCGATCTGCTTTCGGTCGGCAATGCGTGGCATCCGCCCGCCACCCCGTTTCGCCATATCGGGTATGGCCTCCAACGCGTGCGCGGCAGAGCCAAATCTTCTGATCATTTGTTGATAGGTAACGGGTCCGATATTCTCGGACCGGATAAGCCGAAGCCGGTCAAACGCTTCCTGGCTTTTCCCCATTCATCTCAGACCTTTTTGGATGCTCCGACTTTCGGTTCCTCGCCGGCGATCAACCGCTCGATATTGGAGCGATGCTTCCACAGGACCAGCAGCGCCAGGCCGATAAACATGGGCATCATGGCATATTCTCCCAACAGGAAAGCCGCTATCGGCACAGATATCGCCGCAAGCATGCCTCCAACGGAAGAGTAGCGCCAAAGGGCGAGCGAACCAAGCCAGGTGACCGCAAATATCAACCCTGCGGTGGGAATCAGGGCAGCGACAACGCCCAGCAGTGTTGCGACGCCTTTACCCCCATTGAACCGGAGCCATATGGGGTAAAGATGGCCAAGAAAGGCTCCCAGTCCGGCCAAGACGCCCAATCCGTCGGAGACCTGCAGAGCGAGAAAGACCGCCGCATATCCCTTGCCGATATCGAGTAGCAGGGTAAGGGCGGCAAGACCCTTGTTGCCGGAGCGCAATACGTTGGTGGCGCCGATATTGCCGGACCCGGTCTTGCGCAAATCACCGCCACCCGTCGCGCGGATGAGCAACAGGCCAAACGGAATCGACCCCAGCAGATAGCCGAACAATAACGCCAATAATGGTTCTATCCACATAGACTGCACTGTAATTACCCCTTGTCGGGTTCGCGCTATATTCACTGTTGATTTTCGGCAAGTAATAGATGGTAAAAAACGGTTAAGGCCAAACGCTTGTCAGACGAACCGAAGCGGTTGCCGTTGCCACGCAATATTGGCTATGGGCAAAAGCATGATCAAACCATCTCATGCTGAATGCCCGCCCCTGCTGTTTTTCGACTCCGGCATCGGCGGGCTTTCGGTTTTGCGCGAAACTATAGATCTTCTGCCGCATGCGCCGATCGTCTATGCTGCAGATTATGCAGGACTGCCTTACGGGATGAAGTCCGAAGCGGAATTGGCGGCCCGGGTTCCCGCTCTGCTCGGTCGGCTGGTGGAGCGTTACAAGCCGATATTGGTAACCATCGCCTGCAATACCGCGTCGACCATCGCCCTCGATCATGTGCGGTCGGCTTTGAATATCCCGGTGGTCGGGACGGTGCCGGCGGTAAAGCCGGCCAGCATGATGACCAAAACCGGAGTGATCGGCTTGCTTGGAACCCGCGCAACCATCCGGCAGCCCTATGTCGACAGGCTTGCCGCCGATTTTGCCTCGGACAAGATATTGCTGCGTCATGCCGCGCCCGATCTCGTCTATGCCGCAGAAGCAAAATTGCGCGGCGAAACACCGGATCAGCGGATTATCGAAGCGGCGATGGCAGGATTGATAGATCAGGCGGAGGGCGAGCAAATCGACACTATCATTCTGGCCTGCACCCATTTTCCGCTGTTGCGCAATGAATTGTCTTCGGCCGCGCAACGGCCGATCGAGTTTATCGACGGCGCGCAAGGCATCGCGCGGCGGATCGCCCATCTGACCAGCGAAAAAACCTGGCCGAGCAAGAAGCGGGACGGCATTTTTGTCACCACCGGAGATATTGTCGATATCGAACCCTATCGATCGGCGATCGCCGAATATGGAATAACAGAGTTCGAAACGCTCTAAGCCTATGGCGAACAACTCTTATTGCGAATGGTTTGCGCTGGAAATTCTGGGCAAAGGCGGCTAAGGGCCTTCTCACGACGACCGCAAGAACAGATTTGAAGCAGGATTTTGTAAACAGTGGACTACGATAAAATTTTTTCGCAAGCGATCGACCGGCTGCATGCCGAAGGACGCTATCGGGTTTTCATCGACATATTGCGGAACAAGGGTTCGTTCCCGAATGCCCGCTGCTTCGCGCATCATAATGGACCGCAACCGGTTACCGTATGGTGCTCGAATGATTATCTCGCAATGGGCCAACATCCCGACGTCATCGCCGCTATGGAAGAAGCGTTGCACGATGTTGGCGCCGGTTCCGGCGGCACTCGCAATATCGGCGGCAATACCCATTATCACATCCAGCTCGAGCGGGAATTGGCCGACTGGCACAGCAAATCCGGTGCTCTGCTGTTCACCTCCGGCTATGTGTCTAACGAGGCAACCCTTTCCACGCTCACCAAAATCCTGCCGGGATGCATCATTTTTTCCGACGAACTGAACCATGCCTCGATGATTGCGGGAATCAAGAACAGCGGCTGCGAAAAGCGGGTTTTCCGGCACAATGACCTTGAGCATCTCGAAGAATTGCTGGCCGCCGAAGATCCCGAAGTTCCCAAACTGATCGCCTTTGAAAGCATCTATTCGATGGACGGCGATGTCGCTCCGTTGCACGCAATCTGCGATCTGGCCGACAAATATAATGCCCTTACCTACTGCGACGAAGTCCACGCTGTTGGCATGTACGGCAAGCGCGGCGGCGGGATTTCCGAACGCGACAAGGCCGCCGAGCGTATCACTGTTATCGAGGGCACGCTGGCCAAGGCCGTCGGCGTCATGGGCGGCTATATTACGGCCGACCAGAAAATCGTCGACGTGATCCGCTCTTATGCACCCGGCTTCATTTTCACGACCAGCCTGTCACCGGTATTGGTCGCTGGCGCATTGGCCAGTATCCGCCACCTCAAGCAATCCAGCGCAGAGCGCGATGGCCAGCAGGCCTCGGCGCAGCGGCTCAAGGATTTGTTTCTCGAATCCGGCCTGCCGTTGATGGATTCATCGACCCATATTGTGCCGCTTCTGGTGGGTGATCCGATCAAGGCCAAGAAAATCAGCGATATATTGCTAGCTGAATATGGCGTCTATGTGCAGCCGATCAACTATCCGACAGTGCCACGCGGCACCGAACGGCTGCGGTTCACACCCGGTCCGGCGCATACCGAAGCGATGATGAAGGATCTGGCGCATGCGCTAGTCGAAATCTGGGGCCGGATGGATCTGGAACTGGCCATCGCCGCCTAATTTTCGGCGATAATATTCGCAAACAGCTGACGATCGACATTGCCGCCGGATAGCGTGATCGCGGTGCGATCCGTCAGCGCCACCTTGCCCGCCAATATCGCCGCCAGCGCAACCGCACCGCCCGGTTCGACAACCAGATGCAATTTCTCGAACGCGACGCGCATCGCGTGATGCACCGCGTCACGGGAAACCGAAAGCCCCAGGGCATTGCGATCTCGTAATATATCAAACGTAATCTGTGCGACTTGCATCGTCTGCAACGCGTCGCATTCGGTTGCAGGGGGGTTCTTGTCGACCGGCACAATGGTGCCGAGTTCGAGCGACCTTTTCATATCGTCCCAGCCTTCCGGTTCGACCACGATCATGCGTGCATCGGGATTGGCGAGAGCGGTCCCGCTGGCCAGTCCACCGCCGCCGCAGCAGACGATGATCTGGTCGGGAACGGACCCGACCTGTGCCAGCATCTGCTCGCGTATTTCCAGGCCGCAACTGCCCTGTCCTTCGACGATCCAGGGATCGTCAAAGCTGGGGACCACAACCGCTCCGGTCTTTTCCGCAAAATCAGCCGCAAGCTTTTCGCGCGAACCGCTCATCCGGTCATAGGTGATGATGTCGGCACCCAATGCGCTGGTATTCTCCAGTTTGGCCTGAGGAGCGTCCTCAGGCATGATGATGGTCGCGTGCACGCCCAGCTTGCGCGCGGCCCAGGCAACGCCTTGCGCATGATTGCCGCTCGAGAATGCGACCACACCCCTTGATCTTTGTTCATCGGTCAGATCGGTCAGACGGTGCCAGCCCCCGCGGATTTTGAATGCACCTATAGGCTGCAGACATTCGGCCTTGCACCAGATGGTTTTACCGTCGACGTCCAGTGGCAACAGCGGCGTAGCGGGCAGAATAGCAGCAATTTTTTCTGCCGCTCTCTCGACCCCCGCCAGAGAAGGTTGCCGGTCCGGGCTCATCAGGTATTGCTCTGTCATGGTCTCTTCCTATATGCGGGTTTCTTATTTCTCCAGCATTTAGAGTGGAATTCATGGGCAAAATTTTGGTGATCGGCGCAGGCGGCGTCAGTTCAGTTGCGGTGCACAAGATGGCACAACTGATCGCGGCGGGTAGCGGGCCCTTTTCGGAGATTATATTGGCCAGCCGGACCTTGTCAAAATGCGACGCGATCGCCGAGTCGGTCAGGCAGCGCACGGGCGTGGCCATTTCCACCGCGCAGATCGACGCCGACGACGTGCCGGCGCTGACCGCGCTGATAGAGCGGGAAAAGCCGGTTCTGGTGGTCAATCTGGCGCTCCCCTATCAGGACCTGCCGATCATGGATGCGTGCCTGGCGACCGGCACCGATTATCTCGACACCGCCAATTACGAACCGCGCGACGAGGCCAAGTTCGAGTATAAGTGGCAGTGGGATTATCAGGACCGGTTCAAGGATGCCGGGATCATGGCGCTGCTCGGCTCCGGCTTTGACCCTGGCGTCACCAGCGTGTTCACCTGCTGGCTGAAGAAACATCATTTCGACCGGATCGACACGCTCGATATTCTCGACTGCAACGGCGGCGATCACGGCCAGCATTTCGCGACCAATTTCAATCCCGAGATCAATATCCGGGAAGTCACCGCCAACTCACGGCACTGGGAAAATGGCGAATGGGTCGAAGGTCCGCCGCTGACCCACAAGCAGACATTCGACTTTGAAGCGGTCGGCCCGAAGAACATGTACCAGATGTATCACGAAGAAATCGAATCGCTGAAAACCCACTTGCCGGAGATCCAGCGGATTCGCTTCTGGATGACCTTTGGCGACGCCTATCTGACCCATCTCGAAGTGCTGCAGAATGTCGGGATGACGCGGATTGACCCGGTGATGTACGAGGGGCGCGAGATCATTCCACTGCAGTTTCTGAAAGCCGTATTGCCCGAACCGGCGAGCCTGGGCGAAACGACCAAGGGCAATACCAATATCGGCGTGATCGCGACCGGCGTGAAAGACGGCGTTCAGAAGACGCTCTACGTCAAGAATATCTGCAGCCATGAAGCGGCTTTCGAGGAAACCGGAAATCAGGGCGTCAGCTATACCACCGGCGTTCCGGCGATGATTGGCGCAGCGATGATGGTATCGGGTGAGTGGCGCGGCCAAGGCGTTTTCAACATGGAAGAGTTTGATCCGGACCCGTTCATGGCAATGCTGAACGAGCACGGCTTGCCATGGACACTGGAAGAATTGGAAGGACCTTTGCCCTTTTGATATGGAGACCAAGGCTGGCGATCCCGGCGCTTTTGCGCATTTCGATCTGAACCGCATTCCCTCGCCTGCCTTCGTTGTCGACGAAGTAGCGGTGCGCCGGAATCTGGAGATTCTGGCTGATATCAAAGCGCGTTCCGGTGCCAGGGTCCTGCTGGCCCTAAAGGCCTTTTCGATGTGGTCCCTCGCCCCGCTGATTGACGAATATCTCGATGGCTATTGCGCTTCCGGTCTGTGGGAGGCGCGGTTGGCGAAGGAGTGCTATAACGGGCCGATCAGCACTTATTCTCCGGCATACAAGGCTGCGGATTTGGCCGAATTGGCCGAGATTTCCGAACATATTACCTTTAACAATCCACAGCAGGTCGAGCGTTGGAAAAGTGATTTTACTCAAGATATTACGATCGATATTTCTGAAATTGGTTTAAGAATTAATCCGGAGATCGCGCTGGGCGAGACAGAGAAATATGATCCGAGCCAGCCGCACAGCCGGCTGGGCTTTCCGATCAGCCAGCTGGCGCCCGATCATTTTCAGCATCTGTCCGGTATCCATTTCCACAATCTGTGCGAACAGGGTTTCGATGCCCTGCAGCAAACCTGGGAAAAAGTGGAGCCAGTCATCGCGCCCCATTTCGACTCGCTCAAATGGATCAATCTGGGTGGCGGGCATCATATAACGCGCGAGGATTATGATCGCGAGGCGCTGGTGGACTTCCTGAAGAACCTGAAAGCGCGGTCGGGATGCGAAATCTATCTGGAACCCGGTGAGGCCGTGGCGCTGGATGCGGGCATCTTGGTCGGCGAGATACTGGACGTCTTCGACAATGGCATGCCGGTCGGGATCACCGATATATCGGCAACCTGCCATATGCCCGACGTAATCGAGGCTCCCTATCGTCCAGCGATGCTCGGAGAGCGTCCCGAAGGCACCGCGATCCGACTCGGGGGTCCCAGTTGCCTCGCCGGGGATATTATCGGCGACTATATCCTGCCCGATGAACCCTATATCGGACAGCGTATCGCATTTCTTGATCAGGCGCATTATTCGATGGTCAAGACCAACACGTTCAACGGCGTTCCACTGCCATCGATCTGGCTCTGGAACAGTGAAAGCGATACGCTGCGCTGCGTCAAATCCTTCGACTGGACCGAATTCAGGGATCGGCTCAGCTAAAAAATGTCTTTGTTCAGCTTCTGTAAGGACTTCGGTCTTTACAGGGCGATCAAGTGGCCATATAGCCGCGCCTTGCTGCCCCATGGCCGCTTGCGTATCCGCAAGGCAGCTCAATCGATCTTAGCCTATAAGGGGGTCCCTTGAGTTGCACCATTATCTTGATGCTGAGGAGCTGACGAAGGCTCTAAGCCCAGACATTCCAGTTTTGTTGAATCGTCCGCACGCAGCGCGTCGTGCCGCGCGTTATTTTGTCGATCAGTTTCCCGGCAAGGCACTCTACGCGGTCAAGGCCAATCCATCGCCTGCCTTGCTGCAATTGCTGTGGGAAGAAGGCGTGACCCATTTCGACGTGGCTTCGATCGACGAAGTGCGCATCGTCCGCGCGACCCTGCCCGACGCGACGCTCTGCTACATGAATCCGGTCAAGCAATTGGCTTCGGTACGCGAGGCCTATCGCGAGCATGGCGTTCGGATTTTCTCGCTCGACAGTCTCGAAGAGCTTGAGAAGATCGAACTGGGAACCGAACTGGCGGAAGACCTTACGCTGTGCGTCCGGATTCGGGTCGCCTCTGAATTCGCGGAAATCAGCCTCGCTTCAAAATTCGGCGTCGATGTCGATGAGTCGGCTGAATTGCTGCAGCGGGCGCGGCAGCGGGCAGACTGCCTCGGCATCTGCTTCCACGTCGGCAGCCAGGCGATGACGCCGCTCGCCTATGTCCACGCCCTGGAACGGGTGCGTACCGCCATTGTCGGCGCGTCGGTCACGGTCGACATCGTCAATGTCGGAGGTGGGTTTCCGTCGATCTATCCTGATCTCGAGCCGGTTTCGCTCAACCATTATTTCACCGCAATCGACCGTACGTTCGAGGATCTGCCGATCAGCTATTCCGCCGAACTCTGGTGCGAGCCGGGCCGGGCGCTGTCGGCCGAATATAGTTCGCTGGTGGTCAAGGTCGAACGACGCCGCGGCAACGAGCTGTTTATCAACGACGGAGCCTATGGCACCTTGTTTGACGCAGCCCATATCGGATGGCGCTTTCCGGTTCGCCAGGTCGGTGCGGATGCTGAAAACGGCACAACCACCGGGTTCAGCTTCTATGGTCCGACCTGCGACGACATGGATTTCATGGCGGGTCCCTTTGTCCTGCCCGACGACATCAGGGCCGGAGATTATATCGAGATCGGCATGATCGGCGCCTATGGGTCGGCGATGCGGACCAAGTTCAACGGCTATGGCAGCAGCGAAGAGCATGATGTCACCGACGAACCGATGGCCAGCCTCTATGTCGGCGATAATCTGGACCGTTCCGATCGCGACAATGTTGTGTCTTTTCCGAGCGCCTGACCTCCCAACTAGGTTGCAATTGACAATCGGTTACAATTAAAGCAGTTTCTTTCCGATTTCGGGAGGAAAACAATTATGGATATCGCTATTCTCGCGCCCGCTGCGGTGCTTGTTCTATGGTCGCTGATCATGTTGTTGTGGATGGCCGGCACACGATTCCCTGCCATGGCAAAGTCAGGAGCGGATCTATCCAAGGCCGCACCGGGCGGGCGGGGCAGCGATCTCGAAGGGGTAATCCCCGACAAGGTCAACTGGAAGTCACACAATTACACCCATTTGATGGAGCAGCCGACGCTGTTTTACGCGACGGCTGTCATTCTCGCGATCACCGGTGCCGGTCACGGGCTCAATCTCTATCTCGCTTGGGCCTATGTGGTCATCAGGATCATTCACAGCATCTGGCAGGCGACGGTCAATCTGGTCAATGTCCGCTTTCTGCTGTTCGTGGCTTCGACGATATGCCTGCTGATCATGGCGATCAACGCGCTGTGGGCCACGCTTTTCTAGAATCGCAAACAGACAACCGGAGAAAAAACGATGGAAAATAGCCCGCTATTGCAGCCGATGGTTGCTCTCATCCTGTGGACCATGCTGATGTGGCTCTGGATGTATGTCACCCGCATCCCGGCGATGAACAAGGCCAAGATAGATTCGGCAAATCTGGTGGGAACCAAGGGCGGTGACCTTGATGAATTGCTGCCGCCTGCGGTCCAGTGGAAGGCGCATAATTATAACCATTTATTGGCCGAACCGACTCTTTTCTATGCAATTTGTGTCGTTTTGATCCTGTCGGGTGTCGGAAACGGACTGAATGTAACGCTCGCCTGGGCCTATGTAGGATTGCGCGTGGTGCACAGCCTGATCCAGGTGACGAGCAATCGCGTGCTCTTCCGATTTCTGGCCTTCGCCCTCTCCAGCCTGTGCCTGATCGCCATGGGAATCCATGCCGCTATCGCGGTGTTCCATTAGCCCGCAGAGCAAGGTTCGCGACTAGCGGGTGAAGCTGGAAACGATCTCAACGTGGGTCGACCACAGAAACTGGCCAACCGGCCAGACCTGTTCGAGCTTGTAACCGGCTTCGCAGAGTTGCTTTGCATCCCGGGCAAAGCTCGCAGGATTGCAGCTGATATAGCAGATTTTCGGGACGTTTGATTGGGCCAGCTGCAATATCTGTTCTCGCGCACCGGCGCGCGGCGGGTCGAGAATGACCGCGTCAAAACGGTTCAGCTCCTCGACGCTGAGCGGGCGGCGGAACAGATCGCGATGTTCGCAGAATATCTGTCGGCTGGAGTGATTGGCCGCGAGTTTGAGCGATCCGATCGCGTCGCGTGCGCCTTCCGCAGCATAGACTTTCTTGTCCGCGCTCAGCGCAAAGGTGAACGTGCCCAAGCCGGCAAACAGGTCGGCGACGAGCTTTGCATCGCCTACGGCCTCAAGCATCGCTGCGATCAGAACCTTCTGCCCGTCATGTGTCGGCTGGAGGAAACCGCTGTGGGGAAAATTCACTGCCGTCCCGCTGAGTGTGACCGTGACCGGCTCCGGTTCCCACTGGGTCTCGGGACCATAGCCGCCATCAACCGACAGCCTTGCCAGCCCGTTGGCCTTGGCAAAATCCGACAGGGCTTCGCGCTGTTCCAGCCCCTCGGGCTCGTAATTGCTGATCAGCAGGTCGATACCCTGATCGACCAGCGTCATTTCGATATTCATGTCATGTTTGCGGCGGGAAGCGTTTTTCAGAAATTTCCGCAATGGCGCGAGCAGATCGAACATCTCGGGAACCATGATCTCGCATTGCTTGAGATCGACGATCCGGTGGCTGCCGGCACCGCTGAAGCCGAGCTTGAACTGATCACCCAGTTTTGCCGCGCGCAGGCTGGCGCGGATGCGGGTTTTAGGTTGCGAAATCCGGGGCGGATGCATCAGTTCTGCGAGCAGGCCCTGCCCTTCGAGCGCATAGGCCACGCGGTCGGTGAGGAACTGGGTATAGCTCTCTGTATCGAGCTGCTGCAGGCTGCAGCCGCCGCAGGACTGGAAATGCTGGCACGGAGGATCGACATGATGCGGCCCCTTGATCAGGCCGCCTTCATCATTCAACCGGTCGAGTGGCGCGGAAAAGGCAACGTGACGGCCATCGGCGGTCACGCCGTCGCCCTTCGCGGCGACGCGAATGATCAGGTCGGGATCGGCAGTCTCGGTCATAAACATTCCTGCAGCGTGGCGGGGAGCTGGTCGATCAGCATTTCCGGCGTGAAAGCGGGGCCAGCCAGACGTGCCGCCCTGCTGTGCAGCCATTGGCCCTCGCACGCCGCCCTATAGCCACTCGCTCCGCTTGCCAAGCGACTTGCGATGATGCCGGCCAATATATCGCCTGTACCCGCAGTGGACAGCCACGGACAGGATAGCGCCGATATCGACGCCGCGCCGTCGGGACTGGCTATTACGCTATCGGAGCCTTTCAGCAATATATGGCACCCCGATTGGGCGGCCAGCTTACGGCTGTCATCGATCTTGTCCGCCAGGCTGTCGGAAGTCAGACGGGCAAATTCCCCTGCATGCGGAGTGACAACCGTTTCCGCCATCCGTCCTGCCACCAGTTCGCAAAACCCCGATCCCGCGATCATCAGCGCATCGGCATCGATCAGAAGCGGTGCCTCTGTCGTCAATGCCGCGTCCAGCAATGCATTTGCATGATCATCGCGCCCCAGACCGGGACCGACAACAAGAGCAGAAATGCGGTCGTCAGCAAGCTTCTGTTTCAACTCGTCGACATCCGCGACGGTCTCGACGACGATGCTGGAATGCGGGGCCGGAAAGCCCGAAGGCGCGAAGATTTTGACATAGCCGGCACCGGATTTCTGCGCCGCCAACGCGGCAAGCTGCGCCGCGCCGGGCATCGCGCCGGCGACCACGGCCACCAGACCGCGGCTATATTTATGATCGTGCGGGCCTGGTCCGGACAGCCGGGGTTTGGGCAATATTGCAAGCTGGCTGCTGGCCTCGATGCCGATGTCTATACCGACCAGATCACCCATCATGCTACGCGCCGGTTCGAGAAAGTGGGACGGTTTGAAAGCGCCCAGCGCAATGGTGATATCGAAAGGCTGGATCTCGTTCAGCAGCGTTCCGTGATCGGACTCGACTCCGCTGGGCAGATCGATGGCGACCCGTCGCCTTGCCCCTGTGAACAGGCGCATGAAATGGTCAAACCAATCATCGCCGACAGCGCGGGTCAGTCCGGTGCCGAACAGGCAATCGACAAACTGGGCGGCGGTCTGGGCAGCGGCCAGCGACAGGGTTGGTCCGCGCCAGAGCGATTTTGCATGCCGGGCCGCATCGGTCTTTGGTTCGAGCGGCGCCGCGACGCAGACGTCGACGCCTTTTTCGAGCAGCCATTGCGCGATCACATAGCCGTCGCCGCCATTATTGCCCGGGCCGCAAAGCACCAAGGTCGGCTGATCGGCAGAAATCCGCCAGATCATTTGAGCGGCACCCTGCCCGGCCCGGCGCATCAATTCGTCAACCGATGTCCCGCCGTCGATCAGCACTTGTTCCGCCTTCTGCATTTCTGCGGCGGTCAAGATGTTCCCGTGGTTGAGCAAAGAGGCCTCTAGTTACCGGCTTGTGCCGGTTGTTCATCGGCAGCCGGCATCGTTTCCGCTGATGTTTCGGAACCGGATCCGGCCTTGATTTGCGCAGGCAGAAGATATTTGTCAGGACCGACGACGACCAGTATCTTGCCGTCCTCGACGATCGATATCTTCGCCTTGTCAAAACCATCGGCCGCTTCCAGCCCGTGGCCGTCGGTCAGAACGTTGAACCGGCGAAACCCGCCGTCGGGATGGCGGATGATCAGCGTCACGCCGCCCTCACCGCTCAGCCGTTCTGTAAAGCAGCCGCGGGTAAAATTGCTGTCACCGTCGATTGCGCATTCGATCTTGCCGTCATTGCCCGCCTGATTGCCGGCGCGCTGCTCTGCTTCCGCAAGCACGCTATTGTCCGGCTTGTTATCACAAGCGGCCAGCAGCAATATCAGGGCAACGACACTAGATATCCGCATAGACATGCTTTTCCGCTTTCGCTCCCGGATGGGTTACCGCGCCCTGATAGGCCGGCCCGACATTCTGGGCATAGCGCCACAAGGCACCCGAACCATAATCGGTTTCGCGCTGGACGAATCTGGTCCGGCGCTCGGCCAGCACGGCTTCTTCGACTTCCAGATCGATTATCCCCGCTTCGGCGTCGATATTGATCATGTCGCCTTCTTCGATCAGGCCGATAGGCCCGCCGGCTGCGGCTTCCGGACCGACATGGCCGATGCAGAAACCGCGGGTAGCGCCCGAGAAACGGCCGTCGGTGATCAGCGCGACCTTCTCGCCCATGCCCTGCCCGTATAGCGCAGCGGTGGTGGCCAGCATTTCCCGCATGCCGGGACCGCCTTTTGGCCCTTCGTTGCGGATGACAACAACCGCGCCTTCCTTGATCTCGCGTTTTTCGACGGCTTCAAAGGCATGTTCCTCGCATTCGAAGACCTGTGCCGGTCCGCGGAACTGCAGACGGGCCATGCCGGCGACCTTGACGATCGCACCCTCTGGTGCCAGCGAGCCGCGCAGCCCGACAACGCCACCGGTTGCGGTGATCGCGTGCTGGACGTCGTAAATGACCTTCTGGTCGGGGTTCCAGACGATTTCCTCGATATTCTCGCCGAGCGTCTTGCCGGTGACGGTGATGCAATCTCCGTTTATCAGGCCGTTATCCATCATCGTCTTCATCAGCATGTAGACACCGCCGGCATCGTGCATGTCCTTGGCGACATATTTGCCGCCCGGTTTCAGGTCGGCCAGATAGGGTGTGGTCTTGAAGATTTCCGCGACATCGAACAGGTCGAAATCGATACCCGCTTCGCTGGCCATTGCCGGCAGGTGCAAGGCGGCGTTGGTTGATCCGCCGGTGGCGGCGACGACGCGCGCTGCGTTGATGAACGCGTCTCTGGTGCAGATGTCGCGGGGGCGTAGATTGAGCTCGATCAGGTTCATGATCTGGCGACCCGCTGCCCGCGCCATATCGTCGCGGGTTTCATAGGGTGCTGGCGCCATGTTGCTGTTCGGCAAGGACAGGCCGATCGCTTCGGCGACACAGGCCATGGTGTTGGCTGTAAACTGGCCACCGCAGGCACCGTGGCCCGGGCAAGCGACTTTCTCGAGTTCGATCAGTTCCTGCAACGGGCAATTGCCGGCGCTATGCTGACCGACCGCCTCGAACACATCGACGACGGTTACGTCCTTGTCGTGGAAGCGTCCTGGAAGAATGGAACCGCCATAGACAAATATCGACGGCACATTGAGCCGCAGCATCGCCATCATCATACCGGGTAGGCTCTTGTCACAGCCGGCATAGCCGATGACCGCATCATAGCAGTGGCCACGAACGCTGAGTTCGACGCTGTCGGCGATGACCTCGCGGGAAACCAGCGAGGCTTTCATGCCCTGGTGACCCATGGCGATGCCGTCGGTGACGGTGATGGTATTGAACCGCCGCGGGGTGCCGCCGGCTTCTATCACGCCTTCGCGTGCAACATCGGCCTGGCCGTCGAGCAAGGTGTTGCAAGGGGCGCTGTCATTGCCCGCCGAGGCGATCCCGACGAACGGTTTTGCAATATCCTCTTCGGTCATGCCCATCGCATAATAATAGCTGCGCTGCGGTGCGCGCTCCGGGCCGACGCTGACGTGGCGGCTGGGCAAACGGGACTTGTCGAATCTATCGCTCATTAACGGTTCCATTGTTGTAATTTCCGGATCGTCCTTCCAAAACTCCGGCGTTTAAGCAAGAGCCGTTCTTATTTTATCGCAAGTACGCAATAAAATGTCGGCGAAACGACGCTGCCCCGCTTCATCCATGATCAGATCCTGCCGGATTTCGAGACCGAAATAGGGCTGGCCCACCGCCTCGCAGTTGCGATTCATGGTCGCGTTGAGCTCTTTGCCGGAATAGGGCCGCTGATCGCCGACGTTGAGCACTGATTCTTCCTCGAGAAACTGGATCGCAAAGCGCGATGCCGTCTCATATTCATTATACATGATGCCGACGTCCCATGGGCGCTTGAGCTGGAGATCGGAACGGAGGGTTGGCGAGAAACTGTGGAGCGAGAGCACCAGCGATGGTTTCAGATCGTGAACCAGCGAGCGAACCCGGTCGTGATAGGGCGTGAAATAGCGATCTATTCTCGCCATTCTCTCCTCGGCGGAGAGGTGGTTACCCGGTATTTCGACGCCGTCGCTGCGCTGCTGGATGACGGCGGGTTCGTCCGGGTAGCGGTTGAGATCCACCACCAATCGCGAGGCGGTTCCCAATATGGCGAGATAGCCGGCAGTTTGCGACATCAGGCGGGCGATCGGCGCCGTGCCGGGATCATAGGCGATATGATCGTCCGCAAATTGTGGCGACAGGCCGAGATCAATCTCGTCCGGAACATGATTGGACGCATGATCGACCACGATCAGAACACCACCCTCGGAAGGAACGCCGGATATTTCAAAAGCCTTGGTCATCGAAATTCTCCCTTCATCGTCCAGATATTGTCCGTTGCCTGCCGGCAGTGGCGCTCGGCTTCGGCGGCGGCGGCCAGCGTGTCGTAAAGAGCGAAACAGGTAGCACCGGAACCGGACATTTGCGCCATTATCGGTTCACTCCCGTCGAGCATTTGCAACATATCCGTCAATATCGGGACCAGCGCAACCGCGGGCTTCTGAAGATCGTTGCGACCGCTTCTGGCCACCGCCATCACCGTCCCCTCGCCGAGCGGGCCGCGGTCGATGCCGTCCCATGCGGCAAAAATGTCGCCGGTCGAAACCGCCACAAGCGGATTGATCAGCAGCGCGGCATAGCCTTGCAATTCGTTCTCGGCGATGATCGCCAGGTCCTGTCCGATGCCCGTGCCACGGCATGTCCGGCTGTAGACGCAGGCCGGAACGTCGGCGCCCAGCGGCTTGGCAATATCCGCCAGCGCAGCAAGGGAATGGTCGAGGCCCCAGAAGCGATTGAGCAGACGCAAGGTTGCGGCGGCATCGGCCGAACCACCGCCAATGCCCGAGGCGACCGGCAAGCGTTTGTCGAGATGGAGTCTGGCGCCCTGCGCCACTCCTGACAGTTCCGCGAGGCGCCGGGCCGCTTGCAGCACCAGATTGTCCGTGCTGCTCAGCCCTTTCGCAAAGGGCCCGCTGATTTCCAGCGTCAGCTGGTCGGCCGGTTCCACAGAAATCACATCGCCCTGATCAAGAAATGCGAAAATGGTTTCGATTCGATGATAGCCGTCGGGCCGCCGCTCGCGAACATGGAGCGCCAGGTTTATCTTTGCATAGGCTGTCTCTTCATTCGTCATGCCCAATGTTAAATCGGGCATCAGGGCGACGATAGCCCGGGACGCAAGCCCAGATCGATCTTGCTGGAAAGGCGCTGCAAATCCTCTCCTTCGGCGAATAGTTTCGCCGATTTCCAAGCATAGCGGGCCTCGTAGAGCCGGCCAACCGTCCAATAGGCATCACCAAGATGTTCATTGATCGTGGGGTCCTGCGGCTCGCCTTCGAGGGCGCTTTCCAGATAGGTAACGGCCCGGTCATGCTCTCCGGTGATGAAATAGGCCCATCCCAGGGAATCGGTGATCGCCGGAGAATCCGAACGCAATTCATGCGCCTGCTTGATCGCCGCGATCGCCGCTTGCTGGTTTTCGCGGCGTTCGAGCTGCGCATAGCCGAGATAATTCAGGATCGTCGGCGAGTTGGGCAGCAGTTGATTGGCTTTTTCCAGGGCCTTGAGACCCTCCGGCCAAATCCCGGCCTGTTCCTGCGCGCCGCCCAGCGCAAGCCAGTAGCTCGCCATGAGCATCGCCGGGCGCTCGAGCTGCTCGCCGAGTTTTATGGCGGATTCAAACGAAGCCGCCGCCGCGGCATTGTCGCCCTTCACCTGGAGGGTCTGGCCCTTCAATATATGCAATTCGGGCGCGTCTGGATTGGCCTTCAACGCAATATCGGCCCGGGCGATGGCCTGATCATATTGCTTGCTGGTGACCAGGCTGGAAGTTGCGGAGCTAAGCGCGACCAGATGATAGGGGCTTTGCTCTCCGACTTTGGAAAATTCGGTGACCGCCAGTTCGTGATTCTCTGCAGCGGCGTAGCTGCGCCCGAGGGTCAGAAAGGCATAGTCCGATTTGCCGGCCACCCGCGCGCCAACCTGCGCCATGACCTGTGACGGGAACCGGGCCTGCTGCGCCGCCAGATCGTTGGACAATCTCTGGAATAGAAAAGCGAGACCAAGCGATGCATTGACCTTCTGGGCGATGCCCTTCCGCTGTCCCGCCTCGATCTGCCGCAGCAGCTTCTGTTCGGGTCCCGATGATCGCGACCGCAGGATTTCCTTCGCCGTTGCCGGATCATTGATCGCCCAGAAATGCCGGGCAGCGATCATCCGGATCGGCGCCATCCGCGCTTCGTCGCGTTGAACCAGGCTGACCAGCAAGCCGACCGCTTCGCTTTCACGCCGGTTCGCCAGCCTGTTCAGGACCATCTGTTCTTCGAGATAATATTGGGCGGTCGGATTATCCTGTTTCGAGGACAGCGTGGCAGCGTCGCCCTGCCCCTTTGCGGTAGCGATCCAGGCCTCCAGAAACGGCTGCAGGAACGAGAAATTCTTGAGGGCTTCCAGTTCGACCATCGCGAGCTCGACCGTTTTCCAGTCGCGCGCCGCAAACGCGTCTGCAAGTATGACCAGCGGCATTTCCGGATCCATCTTGCTGCGCAACTGCAGTGTCCGGACGGCTTTTACCGCGAGATCAAAATCCCCTGCCCTGATCGCGCTGACATAGGCCTTCCCCGCCAGAAGCGCGTTGTCAGGCTGCTCTTTCAGACTCTCGGCATAAACCGAGGAAGCAGCCTGCAGCTCGTTCGACGATTCAGCCAGCCGCGCTTCGACAAAGCGGTTGAGCGCCGACGCGCTGTCTCCACGACTGGCCGCTGCCGGAGAAATGACCAACCCGGCAGTTACTAGCGCAAAAAAGCTAAGCTTACATATTGGGGTAATTGGGACCTCCGCCACCTTCCGGAACGACCCAGTTGATATTCTGGGCCGGGTCCTTGATATCACAGGTCTTGCAGTGAACGCAATTTTGAGCGTTGATCTGGAACTTCGGCTGGCCCGCCTCGTCTTCAATAAATTCATAGACGCCCGCCGGGCAATAGCGTGCCGATGGTCCCGCAAAAACCGGCAGGTTCACATCGACCGGGATCGAGGGATCCTTCAGCTGCAGATGGACCGGCTGGTCTTCTTCATGGTTGGTGTTCGACAGGAATACCGAGGACAGGCGATCGAAACTGATCACGCCATCGGGCTTGGGATATTCGATCTTCACACAATGTTCCGCCCGCTTCAGGCGCGACCAGTCGGGGTGCAACTTCATCGTGAACGGCATTTTGATCTTCAGATGCTCGGCCCACATATTGATCCCGGAAATGATCGTTCCGAGGAAATCGCCATATTTCTCGACCGCCGGCAGCACGTTGCGAACCACGCGCAATTCCTCGCGGACCCAGCTATTCTCGTAAGCCGTGCCATAAGCGGTCAGCTCGTCGCTGGTGCGGTCTGCCACGATCGCTTCATAAGCCGATTCTGCGGCCATCATACCGGTCTTCATGGCCGTATGCGTGCCCTTGATCCGCGGGACATTGACGAAACCGGCAGAACAGCCGATCAGCGCGCCGCCGGGAAAATAGAGTTTGGGTACAGCCTGGAAACCGCCATCGTTGATCGCCCGCGCGCCGTAGGATACACGCTTGCCGCCTTCCAGGATCTTGCGGATTTCGGGATGCTGCTTCCAGCGCTGCATTTCTTCGAACGGCGAGAGATAGGGATTTTCGTAGTTCAGCCAGGTGACGAAGCCGAGCGCGACCTGATTGTCCGCCTGATGATAGAGGAACCCGCCGCCATTGGCGCCTTCGCTGAGCGGCCAGCCCTGCGAGTGGATGACGCGACCGGCCTTGTGCTTGGCCGGATCGATGTCCCACAATTCCTTGACGCCGAGCCCATAGATCTGGGGTTGGCTGTCTGCGGTAAGCGCGAACTGTTTTTTCAGCATCTTGGTCAGATGCCCGTGGGCGCCCTCTGCAAAGAAGGTATATTTGGCGTGCAGCTCGAGACCCGGCTGATAGTCCGGCTTGTGACTGCCGTCGCGGGCAACGCCCATGTCGCCGGTGGCAACACCTTTGACCGATCCGTCGTCATTATAGAGAATTTCTGCAGCGGCGAATCCGGGAAATATCTCGATTCCCATATTCTCGGCCCGCTCGCCAAGCCAGCGACAGAGATTGCCGAGCGATCCGGTATAGGTGCCCTTGTTGTGCATGAACGACGGCGTCATGAAATGAGGCATCGCGAATTTCTTTTTCTTGGTCAGAATCCAGTGATGATTCTCGGTCACCGGAGTCTTCGCCAGCGGACAATCCTCGTCGCGCCATGAGGGGAGCAATTCGTCGAGAGCCTTGGGATCAACAACCGCTCCGGAAAGGATATGCGCACCGATTTCGGAGCCTTTTTCCAATATGCAAACCGAGAGGTCCTTGCCTGCCTCATCCGCCAGTTGCTTGAATCTTATGGCTGCACTGAGACCGGCGGGGCCACCCCCGACTATCACCAGGTCATAAGGCATTGACTCTCGTTCACTCATGTCGCTTTTCCTACCGTTCTTGCTTTTATTCTCATCTACATTCGGTCTGTCGTAAACCGCAACCCGCTGGGCAGAAACCTGCTTTCCCGCCAATTGACCTATTCGTCAACTCATGACTCTATGCATAAATGAATTTAATCAACCCACCAACGTCAAATCCGTCCACTGAGTCGATGATTCACAGTTTGCAAAACTGGTGGGCACTCGCCGGTGTCGAACTGGATTACACCGATCAACCGACCACGCTTCTGGCCCCCGAAATCGCGCCGCAACCGGCGGCCAGCCTTGCCCCTGCTTCCGTTACGAAACCCGAGCCCGAAGAGCTTCTCGTTCCGGTTCCCAGCGAACCGTTGCCAGCGGAATATGCCGATTTTATCGATTGGCTGGCAAATGCCAATGACTTGATCGAGGCGAAATGGTCGAAGCAGAGAGTAGCGCCCAGAGGCGATCTCGAACCCGAGATTATGACGATTTCCGCGCTTCCGGAAAAAAATCACCACGGGGAAGTGAATTTGTTCAATTCGGACAATCAGAAGCTTCTCGACCGGATGTTGGCTGCAATCGGGTGCGATTCGCAAAAATCCTATTCGGCCACCATATCCCAGTCGGTTCCCTTTGATGGCAGGATCGACGAGCAGCACTGGACCACCCTTAAAACCAGGATTTTCCATCATATCGGGCTTGTCAGACCCAAGCGCGTAATCTGCTTCGGTGACCTCGCGGCGAAGATAATATTCGGTGAGGACCTGATGTCAGCGCGGAAAAATAAACAGTTTATTAACCATGGCTCCTGCAAAACAGAGGCGATCGTAACCTTTCATCCTCGGATTTTGATCGAGCGACCGTTGTTCAAGGCCGAAGCGTGGAAGGATTTGCAAATGCTGACAAGGATTTCTGCCCCGTGAAACTGAAGCTCACACTGACTGCATCCCTTCTCACCCTGATCGCGACTCCTGCCATCGCGGACGATGGCGCCGTGCTCTACAACAGCGCTTCGATCGCCAAGGATATCCCTTCACAGTTGAAGCGGCAGCAGTCCGACCATTATCGCGCACTTTTCTCGGCCATGAGCGCCAATCAGTGGGACAGTGCCAAGAATCTGATGGACAGCGCGCCATTCGGCCCGCTCAGATCAATCGCACAAGCAGAATATTTCCTCGCGGCAAACAGCCCCCGGGCGGAACTGGGTCCGTTGCTGACCCTGGTCAACGAAGCGCCGCAGATACCGCAGGCCGCGCAGCTTGGCCGCCTCGCGGAGAAGCGTGGCGCGCAATTGCTGCCCAGCCTGCCGCAGCGGCGCAATCTCTCCTGGGTGCCCGGGTCGCCCATTCGGTCCAAACCGAATGACGTGAATTCGGACAGCGCCGCCAATGGCGTTCGCGGCCAGATCATCGATTTTATCAAGAATGACAATCCGCAAGGCGCGGAGTCGCTGCTCAGCGCCAGCGCGCAGAATATGTCGTCCGAGGGGCGGACCGAGCTGGAGCAGCGGGTTGCCTGGTCTTATTATATCGAGAATGACAATAGCTCCGCATTGCGAATGGCGCAGCGGGCCCAAAATGGTGCCGGCGAATGGGTTGGTCACGCCGACTGGGTAGCCGGATTGGCCGCCTGGCGCCTGAATGACTGCCGGACCGCGAGCAGTGCCTTTGAAAAAGTAGGACGCTCCGCCGCCAACGCCGATCTCAAGGCATCCGGTCTATACTGGAGCGCCCGTTCCGATCTTAAATGCGGTCAGCCTGAAAAAGTACAAGGCAAATTGCAGGCTGCTGCCCGGATTGATGACAGTTTGTACGGCATGCTGGCCGCCCAGACGCTCGGCATGGAACCTGCGAAATCGGACGCCATGGAAAGTTTCGAGAAATCGGACTGGCGGGCGCTCGAGCGTCACGAGAATGTCCGGGCCGCGATCGCCCTGGTTGAAATCGGCGAAGAACGGCTGGCCGACGAAACATTGCGGCATCAGGCGACGATCGGTCCAGACGAGGATCACCCCGCCCTGATCAAGCTGGCGCGGGAACTGAATTTGCCACGTACCCAGCTCTGGCTGGCCCATAATGCACCGCGCGGAATGAAGCCCGATGTCCAGTCACGCTTTCCGGCCCCGAAATGGCGGCCGGATGGCGGCTGGCGGGTCGATCCGGCGCTTATCTACGCGCACACACTGCAGGAATCTGCATTCCGCAGCCAGGTGGTGAGCCCCGCCAACGCGATCGGCCTGATGCAGGTACGCCCGGGCACCGCTGGCGATATTGCGCGGGCCAACGGCCTGCATTTCAGCGAAGCAGATCTCTACAAGCCCTCGACCAATCTCGAATATGGCCAGTCCTATCTCGAATATCTCGGAAAATCGTCGATCACCGGTGGCAAGTTGCCAAAGATTGCGGCGGCCTATAATGCCGGACCGGGTGCGGTGCAGCGCTGGAACAGCGAAGTGGTCGACAATGATGACCCGCTGCTGTTCATGGAGAGCATCCCCTATGTCGAAACGCGCGGCTATGTCTCGATCATCCTGCGCAACTACTGGATGTACGAGAAACAGGCCGGTATCCAGTCGGTCAGCGCCCGGGCGCTATCGCAAAATCACTGGCCGCAATTTCCGGGCAATCCGGACGGACGCAAGACGCAGTTCACTTCCCGCTGATTTCTGAAACCCAGATTTCAGACATGAAAAAGCCGGGCAGTGTACTGACACTGCCCGGCTTTTTATTTCGCAAGATTCTCTCGCCTAGTAGCGATAATGGTCCGGCTTGAACGGACCTTCGGTCGGCACACCGATATAGTCGGCCTGTTCCTGGCTCAGCTTGTCCAGTTTCACGCCGAGTTTCGCGAGATGCAGTTCGGCGACCTTCTCGTCGAGATGCTTCGGCAGAACATAGACGTCATTTTCATATTGTTCCGGACGCAGCCACAATTCGATCTGGGCCAGCACCTGGTTGGTGAAGCTTGCCGACATGACAAAGCTCGGGTGGCCGGTGGCGCAGCCAAGATTGACCAGACGGCCTTGCGCCAGAATGATCAGTTTCTTGCCATCAGGGAATTTGACTTCATCGACCTGAGGCTTGATTTCGGTCCATTGCATGTTCTTCAGACCGCTGATCTGAATCTCGCTGTCAAAGTGGCCGATGTTACAAACGATCGCACGGTCCTTCATGGCCCGCATGTGATCGACGGTGATGACGTCCTTGTTGCCGGTCGTGGTCACGAAAATATCAGCCCGTTTCGTGGCTTCGTCCATGGTCACGACTTCAAAACCTTCCATCGCCGCCTGCAGCGCGCAGATCGGATCGATTTCGGTTACCAGCACGCGCGCGCCGCCGTTGCGGAGCGATTGGGCCGAACCCTTGCCGACATCGCCAAAACCAGCGACCGCTGCGACCTTGCCGGCCAGCATGACGTCGGTGGCGCGACGGATCGCGTCGACCAGCGACTCTTTGCAGCCGTAAAGATTGTCGAACTTGGACTTGGTCACGCTGTCGTTGACGTTGATCGCCGGGAAAGGAAGCTTGCCGATTTTGGCGAGTTCATAGAGACGGTGAACACCGGTGGTGGTTTCTTCCGAAACGCCCTTGATGGCCGCAACCGTCTTGGTCAGATAGCCGGGACGTTCAGCCAAAAAGCGGGTCAGGGTCGCGACGAAGACTTCTTCTTCTTCATTTTCGGGTTTGAACAATTCTTCACCGGCTTCAACCCGCGCGCCCCAGAGCGCGAACATGGTAGCATCGCCGCCATCGTCGAGGATCAGGTTGCAGGTTTCGTCCGTGCCCCAGTCGAAGATGCGCTCGACATAGGCCCAATATTCTTCGAGCGTTTCGCCCTTGATCGCGAAGACGGGCGTTCCACCGGCTGCGATAGCGGCTGCGGCATGGTCCTGGGTCGAGAAGATGTTGCATGAAGCCCAGCGCACTTCGGCGCCGAGGTCGAGCAGGGTTTCAATCAACACGGCCGTCTGGATGGTCATGTGCAGCGAACCGGTGATGCGGGCGCCCTTCAGAGGCTTGTCCGCGCCAAATTCGTCACGCAAGGCCATCAGGCCAGGCATTTCGGTTTCGGCGATTTCAATCTCCTTGCGACCGAAGTCGGCGAGGGAAATATCCTTGATTACATAATCCTGGGTTGCGGTGGCCACGTCTTGTCTCCTTGAAAAACGAAATGCCGCACGGGCAATCCGGTGCGGCAACATGGCTTTTCAATAGCGGCTTGTGGCTTTGGAAGCAAATATAAAGATGTCTTTATATTTGATATTTTGTGAGGCTGCGGCCCTCCCGACCGTAACTATCGATGGCTCAGGCGCTGCCAAATCCGGTGGACAGCTTCGCCGGATCGATCCCCAGCGACTGCCAGGCCATCAGCCATTTGTCCCGCGACCGGTTCTCGTAAAGCCAATCGGGCGACCCTTCGGCAATGGACCAGCCATTCTGGGTCAATTCGCTTTCCAGCTGGCCTTCTCCCCACCCGGAATAGCCGAGCGCGATTGTCCATTGGTCGGGACCACGGCCCTTGGCAATCGCACCGAGCATGTCGACCGAGCTGCTCAAGCCCCACCGATTGCCGACCTGGAGCGTATCCGACATGTTGATATCGAGGCTGTGCAGGATGAACCCGCGCTGGGTTTCCATCGGGCCGCCGAGGAAGACTTCGCAGTCGGGCGCGTCGGCCGGATCGATGTCAAACTGCCGCAGGATATCGTGGAAACTGATCCCTTCGACGGTTTCGCCGATATTGATTCCCAGGGCCCCGTCCTCATCATGCGAACATATCGCCACCACCGACCGCGCAAAGCGGGGGTCTGCCATCCCCGGCGTGGCGAGGAGAAACTGTCCGGAGAAAAATACGGGATCATTCATTGCCACCAGCATAGCAATGCAATGATCAACTGCCCATGGCAAAATTCATGGGCAATTTGTTTGACCATGTTGCTTGCAATTTCGCGCCGTTGCCACCACGTTCAACGCTCGAGACAATATCAAAATTCCAACCAAGGCAAGGAGCATATGATGATCAACAAAGGCGACAAAATTCCCGAAGTCAATCTGGTCAAGGCAACCGCAGATGGTCCGCAACAGATCAGTTCCAATGAATATTTCGCTGGCAAGAAAGTGGCACTATTCTCGGTTCCCGGTGCGTTCACACCGACCTGCTCCGCCAAACATCTGCCCGGCTATGTCGAAAAAGCGGCAGACCTGAAAGCCAAGGGCGTCGACGAGATTGCCTGCACCGCGGTCAATGACGCTTTCGTCATGGGCGCCTGGAATGATGCAGCCGGTTCGGAAGATGTCACCATGCTGGCAGACGGCAATGGCGATTTCGCCAAGGCGGTTGGCCTGACCATGGACGGTTCCGGCTTTGGTCTCGGCCAGCGCGGCCAGCGTTTCTCGATGATCGTCAATGACGGCGTGGTCGAGGAACTGAACGTCGAAGCGCCCGGTGATTTCAAGGTCAGCGCGGCCGAATATATGCTCGACCAGCTTTGAGCGAAACTGTCGAATGAAATAGAAGGCCGGCGGAAACTCAGGTTCCCGCCGGCTTTTTCATGCCTACCAGCCGCAGGACTTGCCTTTGTTCTCTTCCTTCAGCCAGGTCATCAGCGGCGCGAAATAGCTGATCATCGCCTTGCCGTCCATTTCGCGGGTTCCGGTGAAGGCTTCGAGCGCGTCGGGCCAAGGCTTAGATGCGCCCATTTCCAGCATTGCGTTCAGCTTCGCGCCGACCTTCTCGTTGCCGTAGAAGGAGCAGCGATGCAGCGGGCCCTTCCAGCCGGCAGCATCGCAGGCCGCCTTGTAGAATTGAAACTGCAATATCCGGGCGAGGAAATAGCGCGAATAGGGTGTGTTGCCCGGGATATGATATTTGGCGCCCGGATCGAAGGCATCGGCGGGCCGGTCAACCGGCGGGGTGATGCCCTGATATTCCAGTTTCAGACCATGCCAGGCTTCGGTGTAATTTTCCGGCTGGATATCGCCCGAGAAAACCTGCCAGCGCCATTTGTCGACCAGCAGGCCGAATGGCAGGAAGGCCACCTTGTCCATCGCCTGGCGCAGCAACAGACCGATATCCTTGTCGGCGCTCGGGACCTTGCTCTTGTCGAGCAATCCGACCTGGACCAGATATTCCGGCGTGATCGACAGGGCGACCGCATCGCCGATGGCTTCATGGAATCCATCATTGGCACCATCGAGATGGAGATAGCTCTGCTTGTTATAGGCGCGCTGGTAATAGTTGTGGCCAAGCTCGTGGTGGATGGTGGTAAAATCGTCGCCATTGACCTTGATGCACATCTTGATCCGGATATCGTCCTTGTTATCGATATCCCATGCGCTGGCGTGGCAGACCACTTCGCGGTCCGCCGGCTTGGTGAACAGCGAGCGCTCGTAAAAAGTTTCCGGCAGCGGTTCGAAACCAAGCGAGGAGAAGAAGCCCTCGCCAGCCTTGACCATCTTCATCGCGTCATAACCTTTGGAGGTCAGCAGCTCGGTGGTATCAAAGCCGATATCGCCGGCCCCTTCCGGTGCGACGATCTCGTAGATATTGCCCCATTCCTGGGCCCACATATTGCCGAGCAGATCGGCGCGGATCGGTCCGGTTTCCGGCTGCACGGAATCGCCATATTTCTCGTTGAGCTTGTCACGGGTGTAGCAGTGCAGCTGATCGTAAAGCGGCTTGACCTGAGCCCACAGCTTGTCGGTGAGCTTGGCAAAATCGTCGGCCGGCATGTCGTAACCGGAGCGCCACATCGCACCGACATCCGCGAAACCAAGTTCCTTTGCGCCTTCGTTGGCAATTTCGACCATGCGGGCATAGTCGTCCTTCATCGGCGCGCCGACGTTCGTGTGCCAGCTTGCCCACATCTCCGACAGTTCTTCGGGGTTGCGGTTGGTGCCCATTGCGGCCTCGATATCGGAACCGTTGATTTCCTCGCCGTTGAGCGTGCCCTTCCCTTTGCCGTAAGCGGAGTTCAGCTTGGTCGCTATCTCGTTCAATTCGGTTGCGGCGCCTTCCGTCGTCGGTGCAGGCAGCACGATCCCGCCGCGCAATTTGTCCAGTTTGCGACGCGTCACCGCATCCAGTCCTTCGACATCATTGAACTTCGCCGCTTCGATTGCAGCGTTCACCGACATCGTCGTTCCCTCTGCGCCGACCTTTGCCGCGAGAGCATCCGTGTCATCGGTGATGAAGTTCGAATTGATCCAGTAGATCCGTCCGGCGTCGATCGAGAAGTCGAACAGCTGTTTTTCGGTATCGTCGACAAATTGCTTTGCATCAGCGGCGGTTGGCGGCGCGCTTTCTTCCATCGCATCATTTTCGTGATGCTTGGCGAGGGCCGGTGTGGACAGTGCCATGGTGGCGATTGCGACGATCGAAGCGGCGGTTTTCATATTTGGATCCTCAACAGTTTTGATTTTGGTTGGAATTGAAACTTTATTGACTGCCGGTCAAGCCCGTGTTTCGCGCCATCGCCAGATTAGCGCGACGATCATGGCGAAGGTGCCGACAATCCAGCTGATGGTCTTGACCGGTTTGGCGAGCGCCGCCGTCCCGGCGAGAATGTCGCTGCCCATTTCGTTGACCAGTTGCACCAGCTGGCAGATGGTTTCGATATAATCGGTCAGGCCGAAGAGGAAATAGGCGAGCACGCACAGCAGACCGACTTTCTTGAGCGTAGGCGAGTTGGCCCGCTGCCAGATCAATCGCCCGCCGATAATGCCGCCCGACATATAGAGGGTGATGAAGACAAGGTCGGCGATCATGCCCCAGCGCGCGAGTTCCAGCACGCCGGCGTCGGCCCAGCTTTGCTGGATAGCGTTGACCCTGTCCGCCGTCGCTGCGCTCTGATGGTCGAGGATTCCGCTGGGAGCGACAACGGTTTCCAGCGCCCCGCCCGAAATTATCAGATATATGAAGAGCGCCATCCCGCCGCCCCAGAATATCCAGAAATTGCGCCAGCTATACAGTTTCGGCATCGTTCCTCCTATCCGACCAGAAAGCGCACCATTTCCTGGCTCATTTCCGCTTTGGTCACACTGCTCATATGGGTTCCGGGGATCGCGACATGATGGCCATTGAGCAAAATCGCCGCCAGTTCCTCCGGATCGCCGTTGTCGCGATCTTCACTGCCGCACAGAACCAATGTTTCGGTTTCTATGCTTGCCGCCTCGGCTGGATCCATATCGGAAAAAGTCGCGAGCAACAAACTTGCCGACGCAGGATCGATTTTCTGGCTTTTCATGAACTGGATAGCCATCCAGTGCGGATCGCCGCGCTTTGCGGTATCCCTGATCCTGATCGCTTCCTGGAAAAATTTCTGTCGCCGTTCCCATCCCGCGAGACCCTGCAGCCCCATGCCGGCGAGTATCGCCTTGGTCGGTGTGGCGCCAGTGACCAGCAGGCGGGCCGTCGTCCGCGCACCGAGCGAGAAGCCACCCAGATCATAATCGGTCAATTGCAGATGCGCGATCAGCGCCAGCGCGTCTTGCACCAGCACATCATCGGGATAAGACGCGGGATCATGCGGCGCTTCGCTCTCGCCGTGGGCGCGCAAGTCGGGCATGATCACCCGGAACCCGGCATTGGCCAGCGCCCCGGCATGACCGAATTTGATCCAGTTGGTATCAGCATTGGAAAACAGGCCGTGGAGCAGAATCACCGGACGCCCCTCGCCCATTTCGTGGATTTTGAGCGACACTCCGTCGAAGGAAGAAAAATCCCATTTTTTTGCGGTCATCAATCGGTTCTCATTATCCAAAGTTTGTCAAAGTTGGGGCCAAGGCGCGAAATTCTGAAACAACTGCCGGCACCCAAATGCGTGATCCGAAAACGATGATTCCCGACAATGATGAAGGCGGGGCAGGCTGCAGTTTAGCGCTTCAGATCGTTGTAGGAAAGCTCCAAAAACTAGCGTGGCGCAAGGCCTTTTTGCTCCATCCGCCAGACCGCGAGATCAATCCGATCCTGCCCGAAGAAGGGTTCTCCTTCAAATACGAGAGTCGGCACGCCCCAGTGACCAGCGGCTTCAAGAGCCTTCTGGTTTTCCGCGATTTCGGCGTCCAGTTCTTTCGACTGGGTCGAGGCTTCAGCGCGCAATTCGGCCAGATCCAGTCCGGCGCGCCCGGCGGCTTTTTCCAGATGGTCGCCCTCGTTCCAGCCAGCAGTGCCACCCCAGATCAACTGCGAGACCTCGTTGGCAAATGCCAGACCCTTGCCGCGCCGCGAGGCCGCCTGCCCCATGCGGGTCAGTTCGAAAATATAGGGCTGCTCATCGGCGATCTTGCGGGTTGCGATGTCCTGGACGATCGGATCGGGATTGGGCGGTGCCATCGGGATGCCCATGTGCTGCGCCACCCGGAATATATCCCTGAACACATAGCCCAGCCAATTGGGGTGGTTCTTCTCGAAAAAGTCCGGTTCGCGGATCGCCAGCGGGTAAACGAAGCGCTGGTTGATCTCCAGATCATATTGCTCGGTCAGCGCGACATAACGCCGCGTCGCCAGATAGCTATAGGGAGAGCGGAACGACCAATATACGTCTGCATGTAATGTCATGTCGGGGATATTGCACCGGGGTTGATCGTAAAGGCAAGCCCCTAAAGCCGGCGCCGCAACGCGCCGGCTTTTTTGTGGACATCTCATGGCACCCGGTCAGGCGGCCCATGAGAATCTAGTGATTGCATATAATAAACTATGTTATTAAATTGATCTTATGATCGACAATATCGGATTCGTGATCGGCGACATCTCTCGATTGATCCGCCGTACATTTGACAAACGGGCCAGAGCCATCGGTGTGACCCGCGCACAATGGCGGGTTCTGACCTGGCTCAGACGCCATGAAGGGACCAACCAGAGCGCGCTGGCGGACAGGCTGGAACTGGACGCGATGACATTGTGCCGGATGGTTGACCGCCTGCAGGATGCTCAACTGATCGAGCGCAGGCGGGATCCCGAGGATCGCCGGGCATGGCAACTGTTTCTGACGACCAAGGGGGTTGCACTAAGCGATCAGCTGGAACCGATTGGCGAACAATTGTTGCAGGAAGCGCTGGCCGACATGCCCGGCAAAGATCGTGAGCGGTTGCTGGCCCTGCTGGAGCTGTTCCGCAGCAATCTCCAGTCGATCGACGAAGCGGACGCTGATCGCAAGCGAAGCGCCCATGGCTGATAACCCAGATCCTGCGATGGATATCGAAGAGGAGGAGAAGCCGCCCGCCTCCCGCACGCCCGGGCGTTCGCTCGGACGCCGCATCGGGCGCTGGATCCTGATGCTGTCGGTTCCTCTGGCGCTTGCAGCTTTCGGAATATTTTACTGGATAACCAGCGACCGCTATGCGTCGACGGACAATGCCTATGTCCAGCAGGATATCGTATCGGTGTCCCCGGAAATCGGAGGAAAGATCATCGAAGTCGGGGTCAGCGAAAACCAGCAGGTCGCAGAGGGCGATTTGCTGTTCGTGATCGATCCGGTTCCCTTTGAACTGGAACTGGCCCAGAGCAACGCCCGTATCGCAGCGGCTCAGGTTGAAGTCCAGAATCTGCAGACCGACTTTCAGGTCAGCGGCGTAGACATTGAAGTCGCCCGTCAGGATATCGCCTTTGCCCAGTCCAACTACCAGCGTCAGGCAGCGTTGATGGACAAGGGCTTCACCACGCGGGCGCGGCTCGATGCTGCCCAGCACGAAGTCGATCTCGCCCGGGCCAGGCTCAAATCCGCTCAGGCCGATGTTCTCGCGGCGAAATCTCGCCTGTCGAGCGGATCAGCATCATCCGGAGAAAATCCTGCCGTCGCCGATGCCAAGGTCGCGCGCGAACAGGCCCGGCTCAACCTCGATCGCACGCGGGTTGTGGCGCCGGTCGCGGGGCGCATCGCCCAGTCGACGCGCTTGCAGATCGGACAGATGATGGTCTCCGGCTTGCCGATGGTTTCGATCGTCAACGACGCGAGCAGCTGGATAGAAGCGAATTTCAAGGAAACCGATCTCGCCAGAATGAAGGTCGGGCAGAAAGCCAGGATCACCTTTGATGCCTATCCCGAAATTGAGCTCAACGGCCGGGTCGACAGCATTGGCGCGGGCACGGGATCGGAATTCTCGGTCTTGCCGGCCCAGAACGCCAATGGCAACTGGGTCAAGGTCACCCAGCGGGTGCCGGTACGGATCAAGATACTGGACAAGTCCCCACGGCAGCTGATCGCCGGGATTTCGGCAGAAGTGACCGTTGATCTTCGCAATGGCAGCGAGTGATTCCCGCCAATCCTGACCAGGCAGCATTACCGGTCAACAACCGGATGCTGCTCACCATCGCCGTGATGCTTGCCAATATCATGCAGATACTGGATTCGACCATCGCCAATGTCGCCCTGCCCCACATGCAGTCGGGTCTCGGAGCGACGCTGGACACCGTTACGTGGGTGTTGACCAGCTATATCCTGGCAACCGCCATAGCCATTCCAATCACCGGATGGGTCGCCGACCGTATCGGTTCGCGCAACCTGTTCCTGTTGTCAGTTGCAGGTTTCACCGCGTCATCGCTATTATGCGCCACCGCATCGAGCCTGGAAATGCTGGTATTTTACCGGGTGATCCAGGGCTTGTCCGGGGCATTCATCATGCCTTTGTCGCAGACGGTTATGCTCGACATCAATCCCCCGAAAAACCATCCCAGAGCGATGGCAATCTGGGGAATGGGGGTCATGATTGCTCCGATTACCGGGCCGGTTATCGGCGGTTATCTGACCGAGAATTTCAGCTGGGAATGGATTTTTCTGATCAATGTTCCGCTCGGTATCATCGCCTTCGTGATGCTCTGGACATTATTGCCCTCCCGACCGATTTCCCGCCGCAAGTTCGATCTGCTGGGATATGCCCTGTTCGCCGCCTTCATCACATCCTTCCAGCTCATGCTTGATCGCGGCAACGCCGAGGACTGGTTTGAAAGCTGGGAGATCATCATCGAATTCGGAATAGCGGCGGCCGCATTATGGATGTTCGGCATTCATATGGCGACCGCGAAAAACACCTTCCTGTCGAGAGACTTGTTCAAGAACCGAAATCTGGTCACGGCGATGCTGCTGATGGTCGTGGCAGGTGTCTCGATGTTCTCGACCATGGCCCTGTTGCCGCCGATGCTGCAGAACATGTACCATTATACGCCAATTGATGCGGGCATATTGCTCGCCCCGCGCGGGATCGGGGTATTTGTCGGCATGGCGATCGGCAGCCGGCTGGCAACGATTGTCGATGCCCGGTTCATCGTCGCAACCGGCATGGCGCTCGCTTCCTATTCCGCGTGGATGATGACCGGATGGAGCCTTGAGATGGATCGCTGGCCGATCATCACCAGCGGCGTGGTCCAGGGGCTCGGGATGGGTGCTCTGTTCGTCACCATGAACATACTCGCATTTTCGACGCTCTCGTCTGCCCTTCGGACCGACGGGGCCAGCCTCCTCAATCTGTCACGCACGATCGGCGCATCGGTCGGCATTGCGATATTTGTCGGTCTGCTGGGTCGTAACTGGCAGACCAGCCATGCCGATCTCGCGGCCAATGTCACCGAAGCCAGGCTGTCGCCGCTGAGCGCGACGAGCATCAGCCGGCTGGGACAATATGGCGAACAGGCGATGATGACGATTGACGGCGAGGTCAACCGGCAGGCGCTGATGATCGCCTATCTGGGTGACTTCTGGCTGATGGCCATCGTCACCGCTCTCTGTATTCCGCTGGTGTTCCTGATGAAGAAACCCCAGCGGAGCAATGTGGATTCAGCGCAAGCCGCAGGCAGCGCGCACTAGCCTTTCTTGAGATGCTTGCGTCCCAGCAGTTCGGCAATCTGGACGGCGTTGAGCGCCGCACCCTTGCGCAGGTTGTCGCTGACGCACCAGATGTTGAGGCCATTTTCCACCGTCGGGTCTTCGCGGACGCGGCTGATGAAAGTGGCTCCGTCACCGACACATTCGACCGGCGTGACATAGCCTTCGTCCTCGCGCTTATCGACCAGCATGATACCGGGCGCGTCGCGGAGGATTTTCTGCGCGTCGGAGGCGGACAGCTCTTTTTCAAACTCGATATTGATCGATTCGCTGTGGCCGACAAATACCGGAACGCGAACGCAGGTCGCGGTGACCTTGATCTTTGAATCGAGGATTTTCTTGGTCTCGACGACCATTTTCCACTCTTCCTTGGTCGAGCCGTCGTCGAGGAACACGTCGATGTGCGGAATCACGTTGAACGCGATCTGCTTGGTAAAGACCTGGTTTTCCTTTGGATCGCCGACGAAGATGGCGCGCGACTGTTCAAACAGTTCGTCCATGCCGCCCTTGCCAGCGCCGGAGACCGACTGGTAGGTCGAGACAACCACGCGCTTGATCGTCGCCGCATCATGGAGCGGCTTGAGCGCGACAACCATCTGCGCGGTCGAGCAATTGGGGTTGGCGATGATATTGCGCTTGGTATAGCCGCTGATCGCCTCGGGGTTCACTTCGGGCACGATCAAAGGAACGTCGGGATCCATGCGATAGAGCGAGCTGTTGTCGATCACCACGCAGCCGGCGGCCGCTGCCTTGGGCGCATATTCCTTGGTGGCCGACGAACCGGCAGCGAACAAAGCCATGTCCCAGCCAGCAAAATCGAAATTCTCGATGTTACGGACCTTGAGCATCTTGCCGGTATCGCCGATTTCAATTTCGTTGCCCTGCGAGCGAGACGACGCCACGGCGGCAATCTCGTCATAGGGAAATTCGCGCTCGACCAGAACGTTGAGCATTTCACGCCCGACATTGCCCGTGGCACCGACAACTACAATCTTGTAACCCATGAAACTTTTCCTGTGCCTGATATTAAAACAGCCGGTTTTCCTGGTGGGGAGAACCGGCTGTTTGAAACTATTATGAAGCGAAATTTATTTTTTTGCTTCGGTGCCCTTCGTAGGCTGGTTCAAACGGCGTTCCGCAATACGTGCGCGCTTACCGGTGAGACCACGAAGATAGTAAAGCTTCGCACGACGCACGATACCGCGGCGAACCACAGTAATGCTTTCAATGTTCGGGGAGTAAAGCGGGAACACACGCTCGACGCCTTCGCCGAACGACATTTTGCGTACAGTGAAGTTGGAGCCCATGCCGCGGCTGGTCCGTGCAATGCACACACCTTCGTAATTCTGGGTACGAACGCGCTCGCCTTCGACGACGCGGACACCGACGCGCACTGTATCACCAGCACGGAATTCGGGGATTTCCTTCGAAGCGATAAACGCGTCTACTGCTTCTTTTTCCAATGTTTGAATCAGGTTCATGACCTATTCCTTATCTTTATCTTTTTCCTGCGCACCAGAGGGCGACTGATCCGGA
This sequence comes from Parasphingorhabdus flavimaris, assembly GCF_013371215.1. Lineage (GTDB taxonomy): Bacteria > Pseudomonadota > Alphaproteobacteria > Sphingomonadales > Sphingomonadaceae > Parasphingorhabdus > Parasphingorhabdus flavimaris. The sequence goes on along the minus strand of NZ_JABWMH010000002.1, from coordinate 625,664 downwards.
GCGTCCCTGTGACGCTCCCATAAATCCGGCCGCCTTAGCCGTGTATCTTCCTCTGCCCTTTGTTTCCGCCAAGCAGCTATTTTCGCATGATCCCCCGATCGCAAGACTTCAGGGATTATGCGCCCTTCCCATATTTGAGGTCGGGTATATTGCGGATATTCCAGAATAACGTTCTCGAAACTCTCGTCATCTCCGCTAGAAGACGCGCCCATTACCCCGGGAAGCAGCCGAATGCAAGCGTCTAAAAGCACCAGAGCACCCATTTCTCCGCCGGACAGGATATAGTCGCCGATCGAAACTTGCTCGATGTCGCGGGCATCGAACAGGCGCTCGTCAAATCCCTCGAAACGGCCGCAGATGATCGTGACGCCGGGACCGGCGGCGATTTCGCGGATACGTGCCTGGGTGAGCGGCTTTCCGCGCGGGGTCATGGCGAGGATTGGGGCTTTTAAGCCCCTCCCGCCTGCGGGAGGGGTTTGGGGTGGGATTGGTTGAGGTGCACTCGGCCCCACCCCCGGCCCCTCCCGCAAGCGGGAGGGGAGAAGCTGATCCATCCGTTCACTCGCAAAATCCACCGCCGCCGCCATGATATCCGCCCGGAGCACCATGCCGGCGCCGCCGCCCGCCGGCGTGTCATCGACGCTGCGATGCTTGTCGGTGGCAAAATCACGCGGGTTTATGGTCTCGAGCGACCATTTTTCCTCCGAAAGCGCCCTGCCCGCCAGCGATGTCCCGAGCGGTCCGGGGAACATGTCCGGATAAAGGGTGATGATCTGGGCGGTGAAGGTCATTGATCCGAGGTCCCACCCATCATTTGTTCTTGTGTGTGTTTTTAATCTCGAGAACCGCAAATGTCATGATCGAGATCACCAGCGCCATCGCCGCATATATCAGCGATGTTTGTACCGGATTTCCGCTGGCGCCTTCTCCCTGGGAAAAGGAGATATAGGCTACCGCGGGAGACAGGATCAGCTGCCCGGCAACGATCGCTCCCGCCATCCGGATCGATTGTCCCTGATTGCGGCTGAGTTTCCAGCCCGCATAGGCCGGCGCCGCGACCAGCGCGAAGATCAGGAGGATATAGAATATTGGGCCGATCATGGCTCGACAAACTCCGCTTCGACGATTGCCGGATCGCCACTCATGTCGATCGCGATCACGGGAACCATGAATTTCTTGCCGTTTGCGCGTTCTATCTCGATCACGTCACCGGCCCCAAATTCGTAGATGGCAAAGATCTTGCCCAGTTCCTCGCCCGCGTCGGAGACACAACGCAGGCCGATGATGTCGATATGGTAAAATTCGTCCTCGTCGAGATCCGGCAGCGCGGAGCGCGGGACGGCAAGTTCGGTGCCGCGTGCGGCTTCGGCGCCGTTGCGGTCGGTGATTTCGGCGATCCGTGCAATCGCGCCCATCTTGTGGGGCTTGACGGATTTCAGCGTCAATGCGCCGCCGTTAAACGTCTTGTGCGCCTTGAGACTGTCAAGGCTGTCACAAAACAGCTTGAGCCGGACTTCCCCCGTCACCCCGTGCGCGCCAATGATGACGGCAAGGGGGACAGGTTTGTCCGGATCAATCTGGTCCAAGGATTAACCCTCGGACTTTTCTTCAGCAGGAGCTTCTTCCGCTGGTGCAGCTTCTTCAGTAGCGGGTGCTTCTTCAGCAGCTGGCGCTTCCTCTGCCGGTGCTTCTTCTGCAGGAGCCGCAGCGGCTTCCTTGGCTGCTTCTTCAGCAGCAGCCGCTTTTTCAGCTTTCTCTTCCAGACGTTCGGTTGCTTTTTCGCCTGGCTTGCCCTTGTTCGGGTTGTTACGCGCTTCGCGCTTCAACAGGCCGGCTGCATCGAGGAAACGGGCAACGCGGTCCGAAGGCTGCGCGCCATTTTCGAGCCAGTGTTTCGCACGCTCGGTATCCAGAACAACGCGCTTTTCATCGTCTTTTGCGAGCAGCGGGTTATAGCTGCCGATACGTTCGATGAACTTGCCGTCGCGTGGTGCGCGGACGTCAGCGATCACGATTTTATAATAAGGACGTTTCTTGGATCCGCCCCGGGACATTCTCATTGCTACTGCCATTGTAATAGACCTTTCTAAAAATACTAAATTCAAAATTGTTACGGTTATTTCTTCTTATTCAATAAATTTGCCAGATCGGGTGGAAGTCCGCCCGGAGACATGTCGGACAGCCCGGGCATGCCGGCCATGCCGCCGTCCTGACCGCCCATGCCGGCACCAGCGGCTCCGCCGCCGCCACCGAACATCGACATCAGCCCCTTGATTCCGCCCATCTTCTTGATGCGTTTCATCGCCTTGGCCATTTCCTGATGCATCTTGAGCAGCTTGTTGACGTCCTGCACCGTGGTGCCGGAGCCGATAGCAACCCGCCGCTTACGCTTGGCGTTGAGCAGACCGGGCCTTGCCCGTTCTTCCTTGGTCATCGAGCCAATCATCGCATCCATGCGCAGCAGCACTTTATCGTCCATCGCTCCGCCAGCCATCGCTGCCTTGGCCTTTTTCATGCCAGGCATCATCGAGGCAAGCGCTCCGAGGCCGCCCATTTTGGTCATCTGGTTGAGCTGGGACCGCAGATCATTGAGATCGAACTGGCCCTTGAGCATCTTCTCGGCGAGCGCTTCGGATTCTTCCTTGTCGACGACCTGAGCCGCTTTTTCGACCAGGCTGACGACGTCGCCCATGCCAAGGATCCGACCCGCAACCCGTTCGGGGTGGAATTCTTCCAGCGCGTCGATTTTCTCGCCGACACCCACGAACTTGATCGGCTTGCCGGTGACCGCCCGCATCGAGAGAGCAGCACCACCGCGCGCATCGCCGTCCATGCGGGTGAGAACGACACCGGTGAGATTTACCTGTTCGGAGAAGTTTTGCGCGACGTTGACGGCATCCTGGCCGGTCAAGGCATCGACCACCAGAAGAGTTTCCTGGGGTTGCGAGATATCGGCGACCGCCTTCATCTCGTCCATCAGTTGCTGATCGACGTGCAGTCGACCGGCAGTGTCCAGCAACAGAACGTCAAAACCTTGCAATTTGGCCGCCTGCAGCGCACGCTTCGCGATCTCTACCGGCTGCTGCCCGGCGACAATCGGCAAGGTCGCAGCATTGATCTGCTCGCCCAGTACCGCCAGTTGTTCCTGAGCCGCCGGACGATTGACGTCGAGCGAGGCCATCATGACCTTCTTGTTCTCTTTGTCTTTCAGCCGTTTGGCGATTTTCGCCGTGGTGGTCGTTTTACCCGAGCCTTGCAGACCGACCATCATGATGATGGCAGGAGGCGCGACCGACAGTTCCAGCCCGCTGACTTCCGAACCGAGCATCTCGGCGAGACCGTCGTTGACGATCTTGACCACTTGCTGGCCGGGCGTGACCGATTTCAGAACCGACTGGCCTACGGCCTTCTCGGTGACCTTTGCGACGAAATCCTTGACGACGGGCAGTGCGACATCGGCTTCGAGCAGTGCAATCCGCACTTCGCGCATCGCGCCGCGAACATCATCTTCTCTCAGCGCGCCACGGCCGCGCAGCTTGTCGAAAACTCCGCCAAGGCGGTCGCTCAATTTATCAAACATATAACCGCCTTTCCCTCATCAAACAGCCGGCTTTCCGGCCAACGCAAAAAGCGCCGGTGGGCGAAACCTCGCTGACCGACGTGTGAGTTTTTCAAACTCTAAACTGAAACAGCAATCGAATATTGCCTCTATTGGCGGCCTGTTAGTGCAGTTTACGGAAGATCGCAAGCCCCGATTTGGCCTGCACTAATATGTTATTAACTGGAAATTGAGATTTTTTGGCTAAATGATTTCGGGAAACAGCGAAAGACTTATTATGGCTAGACCAGAAGCCTCACAGTGTGTCGAATTAGCGAAAAACGGTTATAGAGCGTCTGCGGGACGCGATGTAGTAACTGGCGGCGTGGTCATTATGGCCATTTTGATGTTTATCGGAACAGGCGGCACGGTATTACCCGATGCCATCTCGTCTCTCTCCGGCGAAGCCGGTGCCGGAGATGATATACTGGTTTCGGCCTTTCTGCTGAATATCGCTCTGATCCTGTTCGGTTGGCGCCGCTACAAGGATCTTTCCAACGAAGTCGACGAACGAGCCGCCGCGGAACAACGCGCGCATTCGCTCGCGATTACCGATCCGCTGACGGGACTGCTCAATCGCCGGACGATCGGGGAAAAAACTTCGGACCTGACCGACGAGGCGCAGCGGAAACACAAGAGCGTCGCTTTCCTGATGCTCGATCTCGACAATTTCAAGAATATCAATGATGTCCACGGACATAGCGCCGGTGACGTTGTGCTCAAACAGGTCGCAACCCGGATCGCAGGCCTGTTGCCGGCAAAGAATCTGCTCGCGCGCCTTGGTGGCGACGAATTTGCCTGCGCCTTTGTGTTTGACCCCGAACAGCCGGAGATGGTCGAGAGAATTGCCGACGATCTGATCGATTCCATTGCCGCGCCAATCCTCGAGAATGGCACACATCTGGTTGTCACCACGTCGATCGGAATGTCGCGCTACGAACCCGAAACAGCCGATGTCGAAGCATTGATGCGTCACGCGGATATTGCCATGTACAGCGCAAAAAAGCAGGGACGTAACCGTCATTGCTGGTTTGACGAGATCATGGAAAAGGAACTGCAGACCCGCAATTCGCTCGAGACAGAAATGCGCGCCGGCATCCCCAAGGGCGAATTTGTACCCTATTACGAACAGCAGATAGATCTCGCGACCGGCAAACTGACCGGCTTCGAGATGCTCTGCCGCTGGGAATCCCGGACGCAGGGACTGATATCTCCCGAAATATTCATCCCGATTGCCGAAGAGACGGGGATGATCGGCGACCTGTCGCTGAGCGTCCTGCGCCAGTCCTTTGAAAATGCCAGACATTGGGACCCGAGCCTGACTATTTCGGTGAATATTTCCCCGATCCAGTTACTCGATCCGTGGCTCGCCCAGAAAATCGTCAAGTTGCTGGTCGAAACCGGATTTCCGCCAAATCGCCTCGAGATCGAGATCACCGAGAGTTCATTGTTCGAAAATCTGAGCCTCGCCCAGTCGATCATCGGCAGCCTGAAGAACCAGGGCATCAAGATCGCTCTCGACGACTTTGGCACCGGCTACAGCTCGCTCGCCCACTTGCGCGCCCTGCCCTTCGACCGGATCAAGATCGACCGCAGTTTCGTGACCTCGATCCTGCTGAACCCGGAAAGCAAGGCGATCGTCAAGGCGATCACCGGCCTCGGCGAAAGCCTGGGAATGGCGATCACCGCAGAAGGTATCGAGGACAAGGAAACCGAGAGCGAATTGCGGACCATCGGCTGTGCCAAGGGCCAGGGCTGGTATTACGGACGACCGCTCTCGATCGAGCAGACCCGCGCGGTACTGGCCGAGCGCAATCTGCTGCCGGCCAAGCAGGTCGACGTCATCACGGTTCCGCAAACCGAAGCACCTGCTCCGATCAGCGTCGAGGATCGTCAGCAAAAAGCCGGCTAGACCCGTTGCCGACCGTCGTGTCGAGCCGAAACACTGGACACTGGTGAACTGCATCCCTAAATCGCCTGTCATGATGACCGGACGGTTTCACAAAATGCACGGGTTGGGCAATGATTTTGTCATCGTCGATGCGCGCGAGCAGGAGATGGAATTATCTGCTGCGAAGGCGACTGCCATCGCGGACCGGCACAGCGGGATCGGCTGTGATCAGCTGATCATATTGCGCCCCTCCGACATTGCCGATTTCAGGATGCAGATATTCAATGCCGATGGCAGCGAAGTGGAAGCCTGCGGCAACGCATCGCGCTGCGTCGCGAAACTGATTGGCGAGGAAACCCGGATCGAAACCAAGGGCGGAGTGATCACCGGTCATGCGACCGCAGATGGCGCGATTGTCGACATGGGCACACCGCGGTTCGATTGGCAGGCGATTCCGCTCGCCTATGCGATGGATGTGCTCAACATGCCGGTTGGCTGGGAGGATTTGCAGAATCCCGCCGCCGTCAATGTCGGCAATCCTCATTTAATTTTCTTTGTCGAGGACAGCGCGGTCGTGGAGCTCGATCGGCTTGGCCCGATGATCGAGGTCGATCCGCTGTTTCCGGAAAAGGTAAACGTCAATGTCGCCCACATCGCGGACGGCGTGATCCATTTGCGCGTGTGGGAACGGGGCGTTGGCCTGACCCAGGCCTGCGGAACCGGAGCCTGCGCGACAGCCGTTGCCGCAATCAAGCGCGGTCTGGTCACCAGCCCGGTACGGGTCGATTTGCCGGGCGGGTCGCTTACAATCAGCTGGACGGCCGGAGAGTCCATTCAGATGCAAGGCCCGACCACCTATGTTTTTTCCGGCGAAGCCGACTGGAGCCAGTTCGGATGAGCGCTCCGGAAATGATCAGCATGGGATGCCGTCTCAATATCGCGGAAAGCGAGACCTTGAGACAGAATTTGCTCGCCAGCAATATCGATGGTGACAATCTGATCATCGTCAACAGCTGCGCGGTGACCAACGAAGCCGTCAGGCAGACCCGCCAGGCCATCCGCCGGGCCAAGAAGGCCAATCCGGAAAAAAACATAATCGTCACTGGCTGCGCCGCACAGGTTGACCCAGCCATGTTTGCGGCGATGCCGGAAACCAGCGCGGTGGTCGGCAATGGCGACAAATATGACGTCGCCAATTTCAAGCTGGGGCTGCAAAGCAATCGTCCGGATATCCGGGTGTCCGACATCATGCGGATCACCGAAACCACGCCGCACATGGTCAGCGCCTTTGCCGACCGGTCGCGCGCCTTTGTAGAGATCCAGAACGGCTGCGACCATCGCTGCACCTTCTGCATCATTCCCTTCGGCCGGGGCAACAGCCGCTCGGTGCCTGCCGGTCTGGTCGTCGATCAGGTCCAAGCCCTCGTCGACCAGGGATTTCAGGAAGTCGTTCTGACCGGCGTCGATGTCACCAGCTATGGCCCCGACCTGCCCGGCGAGCCGACATTGGGCATGCTGATCGAACGGATATTGAAACATGTGCCGGCCCTGCCGCGGCTCCGGCTGTCCTCGCTGGACGGCATCGAAATCGATGATCGCCTGTTTGAGCTGCTGACCGGAGAGGCGCGGCTGATGCCGCATGTCCATCTCTCGCTCCAGTCCGGCGACAATATGATATTGAAGCGGATGAAGCGGCGGCACACTCGCGAGCAGGCTATTGATCTGGTCGAACGGCTCAAGACCAAGCGGCCGGAAATCACCATCGGCGCGGATATCATTGCCGGTTTTCCCACGGAAGACGAAGCGATGTTTGCCAACAGCCGATCGATCATCGAACAATGCGATATCGTCCATGGACATATTTTTCCTTACTCGCCAAAAAAGGGCACACCGGCCGCGAAAATGCCGCAGGTGGACGGACAGGCGATCAAGGACAGAGCGAAGATATTGCGCGGAATAGTGGAGAAACGCGCGCAGTCGTGGCGCCAGTCACTGGTTGGCTCGCGCCAGTCGATCCTGGCGGAAATGTCGGGTGATGCCGGCTATTCCGAGGGTTTTGCCCGCATTCAGCTGGATGAGCCAGTAAGCAAAGGCCAGATTGTTCCGGTCGACATTATCGCTATCAACGATAAGCAATTGATTGGCAGGGTGGCAGCGTGACCGAAAACAGCAGTTGGAAAGATCGCCTGTTTGGCGGCCTGGGCAAGACATCCTCGCGATTGACCGAGAATCTCTCGGGGCTGGTAACCAAGGCCAAGCTGGATGAAGCCACGCTCGACGATATAGAAGATGCGCTGATCATGTCGGACCTCGGGCCGGCTACCGCTGCGTCGATTCGCGAGAAGCTGGCGGTCGAGCGTTTCGAAAAGGGCCTGAGCGAGCATGCGGTGAAGGAGATCATCCAGCGCGAGATCGCCGCGATATTGGAACCGGTTGCCATCCCGCTGGAGATCGACGCCTTCCCCCGTCCGCAGGTGATACTGGTTATCGGCGTCAATGGCTCGGGCAAGACCACCACGATCGCCAAGCTGGCCAATCTGTTCCTCGAACAGGATTATGGAGTCATGCTGGCGGCGGGCGACACGTTTCGCGCGGCGGCCATCGGGCAGCTCAAGATATGGGCCGAACGGCTGGGCGTTCCGATCATCAGCGGTCCGCAGGGCGGCGACAGCGCCAGCATTGTATATGAAGGCGTCAAGCAGGCCACCGCGACCGGGATCGATGTGTTAATCGTCGATACAGCCGGGCGGTTGCAGAACCGGTCCGAATTGATGGACGAGCTGGACAAGATCCGTCGCGTACTGGGCCGGCTCAATCCGGCAGCGCCGCATAATGTCGTACTGGTGCTCGACGCGACGACCGGACAGAATGCCCTTTCCCAGATAGAGGTGTTCCGGGATGTCGCCAAGGTCACCGGACTGGTGATGACCAAATTGGACGGCACCGCGCGCGGCGGCGTTCTGGTCGCAGCGGCGAAGCAATTTGGCTTGCCGATCCACGCCATCGGGATCGGCGAGACCGTGGAAGACTTGAGACCATTCAAGGCCGAAGATTTGGCCGCAGCCATAGCCGGGATAGAGCAATGACCGAAGCAACAGCAATCGAAGAAATTCCCAAGGAACATCGGGGGCTCAGCTTCGCGCTTGATTTCGGGCCGCTGCTTGTCTTCTTTCTCGTCTACAAATTCGGCGCGCCGGATGGCAATCCGATCACCTCGGCAATATATGGCACCGTCGCATTCATGATCGCAATTATCATTGCGATGATCGTGTCCAAATGGAAACTGGGCAAGATTTCGCCGATGATGTGGATGTCGGCAATCCTGATATTGGGCTTTGGTGCCCTGACCATCTATTTCAACGATCCGCGCTTCATCCAGCACAAGCCGACGATCATCTATACCGGATTTGCGGCGATATTATTCGGTGGATTGCTGCGCGGGAAAGCAATGCTGAAGAGCCTGCTGCAAGCGGCATTCGAAGGCCTGTCCGACGAGGGCTGGCTCAAATTGTCGCGTAACTGGGGGCTGTTTTTCCTGGCGATGGCGGCGATCAACGAGCTGATGGTGGCGACGCTGAGCTTCGACTGGTGGCTTACGATCAAGGTGTGGGGCGTGACAACCGTTTCGTTTATCTTCGCGATGGCGAATATCCCGATGCTCATGAAACACGGGTTTTCGGTAGAAGAAAAGCCGCGCCCTGACGGTCAGGACGCGGCTTGAATATTGTTTCTGCTATCAGGCTTTAGCCCTGGTCGGCGCGGCTAACGCCGTCGCCGTCAAGATTCAGCGCGACAAAGTCCCAGTCAATCGCGTTGTCGAGAAGTGCGGATACATAATCAGGACGCGCATTCTGGTAGTCCAGATAATAGGCATGTTCCCAAACGTCGAGCGTGAAGACCGGCTTGACGCCATGTGCAACCGGGCTGTCAGCGTCATGGTAAGAGGTGATTTTCAGCTCATCACCGTCGAGGACCAGCCAGGCCCAACCGCTGGCGAAATGCCCGACAGCTTCGTCCTTGAACTTGGATTTGAAATCATCGATCGAACCGAAGCTGCTTTCCAGACGGTCTTTCAGTTCGCCGGAGATTTCCTTTTTCTCGGGCGACAGGCACAACCAGTAGAAACTGTGGTTCCATACCTGGGCTGCATTGTTGAACAATCCGCCATCCGCGGCTTCGATGATCTGTGAAAGCTTTTTGCCTTCACGATCCGTGCCTTTGATCGCGTCATTGGTCTTGGTGACATAGGCATTGTGATGCTTGCCATGATGATAGTTGAACGTCTCTTCGGAGATCAAATCTCCAAATGCGGTTTTTTCATAGGGGAGCGGGGGAAGTTCGAAAGCCATTTTGTCTTTTCTCCGGTTTAGTGAAACATGCCGCGTAAACGCATCAATAGCGGAAAAGATGCAAGGAGAAATATGCGATCGAGGCCGTCACGAGGCTAAAAGTTCATTTTTTCGTGACTTCCAACGACCGCAGACATATCGTGGGGCCCTAAATGTAAAATATCCTTGGGGGGGATGCACAATGGCAAAATTTTTCGGAAATCTTAATGCAGTGATGATCGTGGGCTTGATTGCGGCGCTTGCGCTGATGTTCGGCATGGACGCCAATATCAGCGGCAATGCCGTCGGACGCTGGCTTCATCTGTTCTTTGGCGTGCTGTGGATAGGCTTGCTCTATTATCTGAACTTTGTTCAGGTGCCACTGATGCCAACTATCCCGGACGAACTCAAACCCGCGGTCGGCAAGCATATTGCCCCGAAAGTATTATTCTATTTCCGCTGGGCCGCTTTGCTGACGGTCATAACCGGCCTCTATGTCGCATGGGCGAGCGGTTGGGTCCATCAGGCGATGACCCTGCAGGCACCCTATCAGATGATCGGTGTCGGAATGTGGATTGCCATCGTCATGGCCGCCAATGTCTGGTTCATCATCTGGCCGAAGCAGAAACGGGTTCTCGGCATCGTCGAAGCCACGGCAGACGAGAAAGCTGCAGCCGGCAAGATCGCGCTGATGGCGTCGCGGACCAATGTCCTGCTCTCGCTGCCGATGTTCTACACGATGGTGAACGCCAACGCCGGATAGAATGGAAGATATGGAAGCATGAAAAGGGGCCCTCGTGGCCCCTTTTTTTATGACCCCAGCAGGTCGTGCCGCTTTAGCGAATGACGCAACTGGTCATAGGTCAGGTTGAGCGCCTTGGCGGTCTGGCGCTGGTTGTAGCGCGACTTGGCCAGTGCCGTTTCCAATATCCTCTTTTCAAAGGCTTCGACCGCCGCCTTCATGTCGTCGACATCGTGCAATCCGGACTCGATCTGGGCGGGCGGGTTTTGGACGACCGGGGCTTCCTCGGCCTGTGGCGCATCCGGCTCCGCCTCCACTCTGGCAAGACTCTCCCGAGGCTTCCAGGGCGATGCGAAGGGATCGAACACGATGTGATCGACCGGTATCGAATGGTCATTCCACTGATAGACCGCGCGCTCGACCACATTGCGCAATTCGCGGACATTGCCGGGCCATTCGTGCCGGTTCAGCGCTTCTGACGCGAGCCGTCCGAAGCCGGGCCAGGACGGCCATTCCAGTTCGGCAGCCATGCGACGGCCAAAATAGTCCACGAGCACCGGAACATCGCCTTCCCGCACCCTGAGCGGCGGCAATGTAACCACTTCGAAGGACAGGCGATCCAGCAAGTCGGCGCGAAAGGCCTTTTCCTGCGCCATTTTCGGCAGGTCCGCGTTGGTGGCCGCGACGATGCGAACATCCACGCGTTGCGGTCGGGACGCCCCGATCCTGGTAATTTCGCCATATTCGACTGCCCTGAGCAGCCGCTCCTGCGCACCGGTCGACAATGTCCCGAGCTCATCGAGGAACAAGGTCCCGCCATCAGCCTCCTCGAACCGCCCTGCCCGCGCCTTGGTCGCGCCGGTGAAGGCGCCTGCCTCATGACCGAACAATTCAGCCTCGATCAGCGTCTCGGGCATCGCCGCGCAATTCAGCGTGATAAACGGCCCGTCCCACCGCAGGCTGAGACGGTGAAGCCGCTCTGCGATCAGCTCCTTGCCGGTTCCGCGTTCACCGACTACAAGTACCGGACGGTCCAATGGCGCCGCCCGGCTGGCTTTTTCCACGGCATCGAGGAAAGCCCCCGATTCCCCGACAAATTGACTCTCTCGCTCCATGACCAAGATATAGTGCCAATTCCCATTAAATAGCAATTAATACCAAGTTCATCTTGCGAGAAAAATTGGATTATTGTTGTTTATCAGCGCCTTATCTGGTTTGGCACGACTTCTGCAGTGTTGGTTTCATATACAAGACGAACCAATATCTGGAGGACAACATGCCAACATTGAACACATTGAGCCGCACCGATGTTTCCGCGATCATCTCAATCCTGATGTTTGGCGTGACCATCCTGATCAGTGCCGTCGGACCTGCACAGGCCGAAGGCACGGTCGCCAGCGACAAAATCGCTTCCCCACCTGTCAGCCCGATTAACCCTGGTTATCGGGCATGACAGACCAAATGGCCGGGACCACTTCATTCCCCCTTGCCGAAGTCAAGTCCCGGCCACCTTTTGAAATTGAACAGGTTGATGTAGAACAGGACTGGAGTAACGGTTCGAACAAGTTCAAACCCAACCATAGAGACAACCGGAGTATGTATATGGCAGGTATTTTTTCAAGAACGCGCGATATCATCGCCGCCAACGTTACCGACATGCTGGACAAGGCCCAGGACCCGTCGAAGATGATCCGGATGATCATCCTCGAGATGGAAGAAACGCTGGTTGAAGTCCGCGCCTCCGCCGCCCGCACGATCGCCGACCAGAAGGAAATGCGCCGGCATATCGACAAGCTCGATCATCTGACCGAAGACTGGAGCGAGAAAGCCCAGCTGGCCCTGTCAAAGGATCGCGAAGATCTCGCAAAGGCCGCTCTGGTCGAAAAACGCAAGGCTGCCGACATGGCAGACCAGCTGAAATCGGAAATCCAGGTCCTCGACGAAACGCTCCGCGCGTCGGAAGGCGACATCGCGAAATTGCAGAAAAAGCTGCAGGAAGCCCGCTCGCGGCAGAGCAGCCTGGTCAACCGGCTGGAAAGCGCTGAAAATCGCGTCAAACTCCGTGAAATGTATAATGGCGAGAAGATGCAGGATGCATTCTCCCGCTTTGAATATCTCGAACGCCAGGTCGATTTCGCCGAAGGCCGTGCTGACTCGCTCAACATGGGCGGTGAGCCGCAGAGCCTGGAAAACCAGATCGCGGCGCTCGAATCGAGCGACAAGGTTGATGAAGAACTGGAGGCCATGAAGGCCGCCATGAAGAAAGGTGACGCATAATGCAGGAAGAACTCATCATCATTCCCATCGTCATGGGAACATTGTTTATTGGACTGCCGTGGTTGATCTTCCACTATGTCACAAAATGGAAAACCGCCGCGACAATCACCAATGAAGATGAGCATCTCCTCGAAGAATTGCATCATATGGCCCGCCGTCTGGATGACCGGATGGAAACCATCGAACGGATAATGGCCGCAGACAATCCCGACTGGCAACAATCTGCGCTTCCGTCTTCATCCCCTGCCCCGACGCTCGAAAATTTTGACGAGCTGCTGAAAAAAGAAAGGCACCCATCATGAGCTCCTCACGCACCAAATTCTATCTCGACAAGAAGCGCGCAAAATGGAGCGGTGTCTGTGCCGGGATTGCCGACTATACCGGGATCAACGTGGCCTGGATCCGGTTGGCAGCGATTATCGCGACCGTGACATTCGCCTTTCCCTGGACGCTGATCGCCTACTGGATCGCGGCAAGGATTTCCGAACCCAAGCCGAGCGGCATGTATCTGAGCGACCCGGAAGACACCAAATTCTGGCAGGGCGTTCGCCAGTCACCCCGCCGCACGACCCGCGATATCAAATCGCGGTTCCGGGAAATCGACCGCAAGCTGGCTGACATGGAACTTTACTACACCAGCAAGAACACGACGCTGTCGAACGAAATAGAAAATCTGCGCTAAGCAGCTGAATTGGGAGAATAGACATGGATTGGGGAAGCCCCGAATTTGTAATAGCGATCATCGCGCTCTCATATGGAGGCTGGATCGTCAACAACTGGATCAGAGCCAAGCATGGCTATGAGCTGGAGGATGAATGGGGCGGAAAAAGCAGCAAGGCTGAGCCGAACGAACAGCGCAAAATCGAGCTTCTTTCCAACGAAAATGCGGAACTGGTCGGAAAGATCGATCGCCTGCAGGAACGGCTCCAGGTTCTCGAAAGGATCGCCACCGATCCCGCCAAGCGCACCGCTGATGAGATCGAAGCCCTGAGGGAGAAGAACTGATGGATCCGGACAAAATCTCGATGTTCACCGAACTCGCTCCGATGATTGCTGTAGGCGCCATCGCCATCACCATCGGCTGGGTTGCAACAACCTGGATGCGGGTCAAGAACGGCTATCCCCTGGAAAACCAGTGGGGCAAGTCAGTCTATCCCAAAACCGACAAGGAAGCGGTCGAGCGGGTCAAGCTGCTGACCAACGAGAATGCCGAACTGCGCGCCGAACTCGGTTCGGTCAAGGACCGGCTGGCCAATGTCGAGCGGATCGTCACCGATGACAGCCACCGGCTGACGCAGGAAATAGAACAACTGCGCGACAAGCGCACGAACTGAAGGGACAGGATTGATGGAAGGAATTATCGCGCTGCTGATACCATTTGGAGCCTTTGCCGTGGCAGGCTTTGCCATCTGGACAGGGCACCAGCGCAAGCTGATCAAAATGCGGGGAGAGTTTCCTGCGAGCCATGACGCGGATTCGGAGAGAATGCGCGAGGAGCTCAAATATCTGAAAGACCGCGTCGCCGTACTCGAGCAGATTACCACTGACGGGCACAGCACGCGACAACTGGAAAGCGAAATTGAGCAATTGCGGGATCGCTAGTCCGGCATTGATTGAGGAGACAGAACATGGGTTGGCCCGAGGCAGTCGTCGCCATCATCATCATTGTGACAATCGGACGGGTGATGCGTTCCAAATATCGCGCCGAACACGGCATATTGGAGGATCACAAGGGAAACACGATCGGTTCCCAGGCCAGAAATGATCCCGAGTCCGATCGCCTGCGTGATGAAGTGAAATATCTCAAGGAGCGCGTCGCGGTGCTTGAGAAGATCGCCACCGATGATCGCGGCGCCCGCGACCTTGAAAACGAGATTGAAAAATTGCGCGACCGTTGATCCGGTCCGGAAAGTAGAAGGACAAGTATGATGCAAGAACCTGCCTTTTATATGATTACCGCAGCCTTTTCGCTCATAGGACTGACGGTCGTCGCTCTGGTTACGCTCCGTGGATGGCGCGACTGGATAGCCCTCAAATCCCGCGAAATCGAACAGAGGCGCGAGGATAACCCGCCGACCACGACATCGCGGATCGAAGTTGCCGATCTCAAGGAACGGATCCGCAAACTGGAAGCAATCGCGGCGGGCGTAGAGCTCTAGCGAACGACGCCCCAATTCCGCTCGTGTCGAGCGAAGTCGAGCCACGCGAGAGCCTCTCGACTTCGCTCGAGGCGGACGGCAAAAATGGGTGACGTTGCGGTTAACCCCTGCTAATCGCCCTCCCCATGAGCAAAATTGACGACCTGATCGAAGAATATGAATTTCTCGAACCCGATGATCGCTACCGCCTGCTGATCGATCTCGGCAAAGAGCTTGATGACATGCCGGATGCCCTGAAAACCGATGCGACGCTGGTGCGGGGCTGTTCCGCATCGGTCTGGGTCTATCCCACCCAGCTGGATGATGGACGGCTGCATTTTCTGGCCGACAGCAACGCGGCGATAACCAAGGGCATTATCGCGCTCGTCCTGGAAACCGTTCAGGATCAGTCAGCCGAACAAATCACCAAGACCGATATCGCGGCCGTTCTGGAACCTTTTGACCTGAAGAACCAGCTGAGTTCGAACCGCACCCAGGGCATTCCCAACATGATCGGCCTCATTCAGGAGACCGCGTCGCGCCTGGAAAAAGCCTAGACCGGCTTCCAGACCCGCCGCTCTTCGGCAATCCGCAAAACGTCGAACGCTGCCTGGGCGGCCTGAAATTTCTTGGCCGCCTCGGCATCGCCCGGATTGACGTCGGGATGATATTCCTTGGCCATCGACCGCCAGGCCTTTTTCACCGATTCAAACTCGACGTCGGGAGTCAGGTCGAAAATTTCCAGCGCCGTCATCTCGTCGCGGGACCGGCTGCCGTCACCGGAGCCCATCCAGCTGTAATGGGCCGCTTCCTGATAGGCGTTGGCATCGCGCTGCTCGTCGGCTTCGCGCTTCTTGCGCTCTTCCTTGTCGAGCCCCTCGAAATAATCCCATCCGCGGTTATATTCCGCAGCATGGGTCTGGCAAAAATACCAGCGTTCGGGGCTGTTGGGCGATTTCGGCGCGGGGCAATTGCCCGGTTCGTCGCAACCGTGGCGGTCACAAATCTTGACCTGTTGCGTTTCGCGGGAGCTTTCATAGCTTCCCCAGCGGGGAAAACCCCAATTGTCGGATCGTTTTGCTTTTGGCATGGAGCGGACTCTATCAAAGACTGGCGCTAACTACCAGCCTCTTCGACGCGCTAGTTGCGGGACAATATATTTGCGGTAGCGCGTTCCAGATCCGGACGCTGCCGGAGTTCGGGCTGACTGGTCGCGAGTCTGGCCCAATATCGCGCCTCGCTGGGCGATTTCGGAATGCCCTGCCCCTGATCATGAAGCTGCGCCCATATCGCTCTTGCACCTGCATATCCGCCCCTCGCCGCAAGCGAACAATCCTTGGCCACCTTGTCGGCCTGCCCGCGCTGATATTGCAGCTCGCATATCCAGTTATTGCCCTCGACATTTCCGTCGTTGGCCAGCATCCGGAGCTTTCGCATCGATTCATCGATCTGCTTTCCGTAAATGCCCAGCGCATAGGTTGCATAGGGATGCCCGCGATCCGATGCTGCGCTGAACAGCTGGATCGCTCGTTTTTTGTCGGTGATGCCGAATTTTCCCTCCCACAAGGCGAAGCCGAGGTGGGATTGCGCCTTGGCATATCCTTGAGCAGCGGCGAGCAGATATAGCTCCAGCGTGCGGCTTGCCTTGTCGGGCTCATTTTCCTGGAGATACCACGCCAGCTCGGTCTGCCCTGCGGGATGGCCCTGGGCCGCTGATTTTTCCAACCAGAGCTCTGCCTGGTCCAGGTCTTTCCGCACCCCGACGCCGAGATGGTACATATATCCCAAAAACGATTGGGCAAGCGGATCACCGGCGGCCGCGAGCCGGGTCAAATCAGAGACGCCGATATTTTCGAGAACCTCGCCGACCAATATCGTCTCGTCTTCGATAGCCAGACGGTCCATGGGGATATCGATCGCCGACGGCGAAGCCGCTGCCGAAACGTCCGGCAGGTCCTTTGGCAGGTTGAGATAGAAATCTTCAAACCAGCTGCCATAATGAAAAGGTTGCTGCGGACCCAGATCCAGGGCCCGGGTATTTGTATAAACGTCCCGCGATACGACCTTGAAATAATCGGATAGCTCCAGACCGGGGATGGCCAGCTTGCTGGCGATCGCCTTGGCAAAGGGACTGGTTTTGGAATCGACCGGAGCGGCATCCAGAGCGGGCTTGCCCTTGGCAGTGGAATAGAAGACCGCACCCTGCGTCATTTCGAGCAGTCCCATTGGAGAAATACTGCCGTCAGGGTCGTCGCTGCTTTCGTTCTTGAGGCGTACGATCGGATCGGGCGTCCGGCAGGCGTCCATGAAGAACAGGTTGAACTTCTTCGCCTTTGACGCCGCTTTCAGCATTTTCTCCAGCGGAAGAAACTCGGTATCCAGCTCGTCCTTGGAAGCAAAGACCGGAGCATCTACCGGAACCATGAAATTGCGGCCGTTATATTCAAAGCCGTGGCCCGCGTAATAGACCACTGCACTATCGGCCCTTGATGCCTTGGCTGCAAACAGCTCGGTCGCGCTGTTCAACTCCGCAATATTTGCGTCGCGGACATCAATGATTTCGAACCCCGCACTGGCAAAGGCTGCGCAGACATGATCGATATCATTGACCGCATTTGCCAATGCGGGCCAGTTGAGACCATCATAGGCGCTGATACCAATGAGCAGGGCAACCCCACGCTCTCCCTGGGGCGCCACGCATTTCGCCTCGGCCGGATGAACGAGGCCGAAGAGACCGACGAGAACAAGGCAGCTGAGCAGAAATTTTTTCATTCCATCAGTCTACCATTGATCGTCCGTCGTTCAACGATCAAATCGAAAATACCAGAGGGTCTGTAAGCCGGGTTCTGTCCATCCGCCGAAGCGAAATAGCCAGCCATTCATCTAGGCCATGCATTGCTGCGTGGCTCAAGCAACCAACCCGGGCAGCAAGCCGAAAAAGCCATATGCCGCCCCTATTTGGTTTTGCTCCAGGTGGGGTTTACCATGCCAGGCCTGTTGCCAGTCCCGCGGTGCGCTCTTACCGCACCCTTTCATTGTCACGTGACCGAAGTCGTCGCGACCTGCTTTCTGTTGCACTTTCCCTAGGGTTGCCCCCGCCGGACGTTATCCGGCACCTTTTAATCGTGGAGCCCGGACTTTCCTTCCACCTCCGCTAAAGCTTCGGCGGACGGCTGGCCGACCCTCTGGTGCGCCCTATTTAGTGATTCCGCGCTCTCTGTCCAACATTAAAGACAAAAGCAGCGAGCGGCATTCGCCGTCGATCACGCCGTCGATGTTCTTTGGCCGGAAACGGCGCTGGAAGGCGACGACGGCGGCACTCTGGTCAGAGATATCATAGCCGAAACGCTCCAGCGCGAGCATGAAGCCGCCGTCCGACCACGGCGGGTCGCCGAGCTTCAGGGACGGCTTTTTCAGGGCGATGCCGTGCCGTGCCAGCCTTTCCCAGTCAAACAGCTCGCCCGGATCCTGCTTGCGAGCCGGGGCGAGGTCGCTGTGGCCGATGACATTGGATGGTGTGATATCGTGGCGTTTCACGATCGCGTGGGCAAGCCGGGTTACCGCGTCCATCTGCTCTTCGGGGAACGGAACATAGCCCCATTCATGGCCGGGATTGACGATCTCGATGCCTATGCTGGCGCTGTTTACGTCGGTGATCCCGCGCCAGTAGCCGCGCCCTGCGTGCCAGGCGCGCTTTTCCTCATCGACCATCTGGACGATCTGGCCGTCCTCGGTGACGACATAATGGGCCGAGACTTTCGCTTCGGGGTTGGCGAGCCAGTTTATCGCCGAAGCGGCGTCCTTCATGCCGGTATAATGCATCACGAGAATGGTGACCGGCAGTTTGCGTTCGTCAAAATTTGGAGACGGCGTCGATATGATGTCCATGAGAGGCCTCCCCTTTCAAACTCATGCGGTGACGATAGCACCCAAAAGCAATTCTGTCGGCGATGGCGGGGAAATTCTTAGATCCCCGCCATTTTGCAACGCCAGTTCGCGGGTCATCCAGGCCGGGGCGGTACGGGCGCTGAGATCGATCTGCTCGATGGTTCCGTCGAGAGCGGCACGGATACCGCTGTCCAGCGCGATCTTGACGCCTTCGGCCCGTACGACGACTTCGATCCCCAGATCGCCTTTTTCCGCGCCGACGTCCAGAGTGCCGCCTCTGACCAGCGCTTCCTTGGCGATAAGAGCGAGGTTGAGGAGAATCTTGATCGCCTTTTTCGGCAAGGCATCAGCCTGCAGCGCCCAACCGAGCGTGATCTTGCCCGAATCGCCGATCAGCGACTCGATCAGGTTGCGCGCCTCGGCCGGGTCGACTTCGTCACCAAAACCGCCAGCAGCACCGAAGGCGAGCCGGAAATATTTCAGCTTGTCCGCCGATACCCTGGCACTGTCGGCAAGCAGATCCATGCAGCGATCGCGCATGACCGGATCGCTTTCGTCTTCGAGCAGTTCGAGGCCATTGTTGATCGCTCCGACCGGGCTGAGCAGATCATGGCAAATTTTCGAACACAGCAGAGCGGCCAGATCAACTTCATTATTCGACATATCAACGCGCTTTCAAACTATGGTTACTATTTCGCGGCTGTTTGGCCTTTTGCATCCGCGCAATCAAGCTTCATCGCGACAAAACGGCCATAAATTTCCCCCGGATCGACGCTATGCCATGCCGCGGCATCCTCGCCGTTCAGAATGAGCCAGACCCTGCCGTCCGGCGCGGCGCATCGTGCATCGGTGCTTGACGGCTTTACCGTTCCGGCGGGGTGGGAATGATAATAGCCTAGAATGGGTTCTCCCCCTTCCCGCTGCTCCCGCTCGGCGGCGATCAATGTTGCGGGGTCAATCTCGAAATGCCGGCGGGGATCGTCCGCGACATTTTGCGCCACCCGATAGCCGCTCACCCTGCCATCGCGACCAAAGAGAATTCCGCAGATTTCCTTGGGCGCGCCAGCAAGGGCAATTAGCTGGAGATCCGCCAACATGGCGCTTGATATAAAGACTTGCATGGCCCACATCTACGCGATGAACGAGGGGCAATCCACAATATCCGGAACATTACCGGATTCTCAAAAGAAACAGCGTCTCGATGCGGCTTTGACAGAAGCGGTAGAGGGGCTCTCGCGCGAACGGGTCAAAGCGCTGATTTCGAGCGGAAACCTGCTGATCGACGGGGTTAAATTCACCGATCCGTCGGCCAAGAAGCTGAACGGCAAGGCTTTTGAGCTGAATATCCCCGAGCCGATTGCCGGGCCTGCGCTGGCGCAGGATATCCCGCTCGACGTGGTTTTCGAAGACACACATCTGATCATAATCAATAAACCGGCAGGACTGGTCGTCCATCCCGCAGCCGGCCATGCGGATGGGACGCTGGTCAATGCGCTGCTCCACCATTGCCGGGGCCAGTTGTCAGGCATTGGCGGGGTTTCCCGGCCCGGGATTGTCCACCGGATCGACAAGGATACTTCGGGACTGATGGTCGCGGCCAAGACCGACGCCGCGCACCAGGGTCTCAGCGCCCTGTTCGCCAAACATGATATCGAGCGTCGCTATCTGGCAATCGTCAACGGCAGGCCCAATCCGGCTTCGGCGACGATCGAGGGCAGTATCGGCCGGAGCAATGTCAATCGCAAGAAGATGGCGGTTGTCGGCGATGACCGCGGCAAGCTGGCGATGACTCATTATACGGTCAAGGAGATGCTTGACGGGGCCGCTCTGGTGGAATGTACGCTGGAAACAGGCCGCACCCATCAGGTCCGGGTCCACATGACCCATATCGGGCATAGTTTGATTGGTGATCCGCTCTATGGCACTCGTCGAAAATCTTTGCTTTCCCGGCGAAAAGATATTCAATTTGGACGTCAGGCGCTACATGCTGCTAGTCTTGGATTTGTTCACCCGATAACGGACGAAAAATTGATGTTTTCTATCGATTTCCCGGACGATATGCAGGAACTATTCATGAAGTTGCGCGTATAAGGAATACACCTTATATCAGCATTTGACCAAAGGGTGCTTAATGAGGCCCGGCGGCATAACATAAGAAGGAACTAAAATGGCTAATGGTAGCAATGTTCCGGCAAAAATCCCTGCCTTAGGGGGGGACGCGAGCCTGAACCGGTATCTCTCGGAAGTTCGTAAATTTCCGTTATTGACCCCAGAACAAGAATATATGCTGGCGAAACGCTATTCTGAACACAAGGATCAGGAAGCAGCGGCCCAGCTGGTTACGTCGCATCTCCGGCTCGTCGCCAAGATCGCGATGGGTTTCCGCGGCTATGGCCTGCCTGTTTCGGACCTGATTTCCGAAGGCAATGTCGGCCTGATGCAAGGCGTCAAGAAATTCGAACCTGAACGCGGCTTCCGCCTCGCGACATACGCGATGTGGTGGATTCGCGCGTCGATCCAGGAATATGTGCTGCGCAGCTGGAGCCTCGTCAAAATGGGGACCACCGCCGCGCAGAAGAAGCTTTTCTTCAACCTGCGCCGGATGAAGAATAATCTCGACGCGTTCGAGGACGGGGATCTCTCGCCAGAAGACGTGCAGAAGATTTCCACCGACCTCGGCGTCGCCGAACATGAAGTGGTCAATATGAACCGCCGCATGTCGATGGGCGGCGATGCATCGCTGAACGTCTCGCTTTCGTCCGAAGAAGGCGATAGCGGCCAGTGGCAGGACATTCTCGAAGATGACGGCCCGCTGCACGATGAGGCGATTGCCGCCTCTCAGGAAGCCGACTTCCGCCACGAGATGCTGACCGAGGCAATGGGTTCGCTGAACGAACGCGAACAGCATATCCTGGCCGAACGCCGCTTGTCGGAAGATCCCAAGACGCTCGAGGACCTGAGCAAGGTCTATGAAGTCAGTCGCGAACGCATCCGCCAGATCGAGGTGCGGGCGTTCGAGAAGCTGCAAAAAGCGATGCTTCGCATTGCCGGAGAGAAAAAGCTGCTCACAGCGGCCTGACACTCTGCCAAGATTGCAGAACCAAATCGCATGACGCCCCGAAACATGATTTGTTTTCGGGGCGTTTTGCATTTAGATTGCGGCGATGCGGCCGATTAAATTCCTTTTCAAATTGATGGTATATTTCGTTCTGATCACACTGGCGTGGGTCGGGATTTATGCCATCGTCCCGCCCCCGGTCACGGCGACGATGATCATGGATAAAAATGGCATCACCAAGGACTGGACCAGCTTCAGCGACATTTCCCCCAACATGGTGCGCGCGGTTATCGCTGCCGAGGATGGCAAGTTCTGCAGCCATGACGGATTTGACACCGAGGCCATTCAGAAAGCGATCAAACGCAATGCCCAGGGCGGCAGGATAAGAGGTGGATCCACCATATCCCAGCAGACCGCCAAAAATGCCTTTCTCTGGCAGGGCGGCGGATTTTTCCGCAAGGGGCTGGAGGCCTATTTTACCTTTTTGATAGAGACGATCTGGAGCAAGAAACGGATCATGGAGGTCTATCTCAATCTGGCGGAGACCGGGATCGGGACCTATGGCGTGCAGGCGGGTGCCCAGCGCTATTTCAAGAAAGACGTCAAAGATCTTACCCGCATCGAGGCCGCCCGCATTGCTGCTGCTCTGCCCTTGCCCAAGAAGCGCGCTGTCAACGGCGCCAGCGGCTTTACCCGCCGCTATGGCAATATAATCGCAGCCCGGATCAATGTGGTGCAGAACGAGAAGCTGGACAGCTGTATTTATAATTAAATTGTTTGAGCGCAAGATTCGGGAAGAAACTCGATCCCGGCATGGCTATCCGACGCTTGTAATAGGAGGCCAACATGACTTTGTTATTGAACCACTCGATCATCATCTCCGGAGCCAGTTCGGGGATAGGCGCCGCAGCTGCAGAGATCTTCGCAAAACAAGGCGCAAATCTGGTTTTGGTTGCTCGCGACGAGACAGGCTTGCAAGAAACGGCCGCAAAAGTAACCGATGATGGCGGACAAGCGATCATTTGTGCAGGTGACATTTGCGATCCACAAACCCACGAACATTCGGTTGACCGGGCAATGAAGAGCTTCGGTCGACTGGATGGTGCGTTCAACAATGCCGGAACCGTCGGTGCAACATCGCCCCTGGCGGAGATCAGCCTCGAGACATTCCAAAATGTTCTGACAACCAATTTGACCGGGGCTTTTCTTGCCGCCAAAAACCAGATCCCAGCAATGATTGAATCCGGCGGTGGTTCGATTGTCTTTACAGGTAGCTTTGTCGGAGTCAGTACAGGCCTCCCAACGATGGGGGCCTATGCGACGGCGAAGTCAGGCCTTCTCGGCTTGGTTCGATCAATTACCGCCGATTATGCTACCCAGGGTATTCGATCAACCGCCCTTATACCCGGCGGAACTCACACCAAAATGGCCGGAAATGCGGACAACAGAGAATGGGCGGCCAGCTTGCACGCGATGAAGCGCCTCGCAAATCCCGATGAAATCGCTCAGGCCGCTTTGTTCTTGTTAAGCAACCTGTCCAGCTTTGTGTCCGGCTCGACGCTGTGGGCCGATGGAGGAAACGCCGCGGTAAAAGTTTAGCGAACTTAAGCCGCGTCTTCCTTCTTCGCCTTGCTGCTTTTCGCGATTACCTTCACCGGATCTTTGGTGCCGGCGACGACATCCTTGTCGATCACGATCTCGTCCACGCCTTCGAAATCGGGCAGATCGAACATCGTGTCGAGCAGAATATTCTCAACGATGGAGCGCAAGCCGCGAGCACCGGTTTTCCGTTCGATCGCCTTGTTGGCGACGGCTACCAGTGCGTCGTCGGTGAAGGTCAAACCGACATCTTCCAGTTCGAACAATTTGCGATATTGTTTCACCAGCGCGTTTTTCGGTTCCTGGAGAATCGTCACCAGGGCATCGACGTCCAGATCCTCTAGTGTCGCGATCACTGGCAAACGACCGACAAACTCGGGAATAAGACCGAATTTCAACAGATCCTCGGGCTCGCCCTGGGCCAGCAATTCGCCAACCCGGCGTTCTTCGGGAGCAGCGACATGCGCGCCGAAACCAATCGATTTTCCTTCAAGACGGTCACCGATGATCTTTTCCAGACCAGCAAAGGCGCCGCCGCAGATGAACAGGATATTCGTGGTATCAACCTGCAGGAATTCCTGCTGTGGATGCTTGCGGCCGCCTTGCGGTGGAACGCTGGCGGTCGTGCCTTCCATCAACTTCAGCAAGGCCTGCTGAACGCCTTCACCCGACACATCGCGGGTGATCGAAGGATTTTCCGCCTTGCGGCTGATCTTGTCGATTTCGTCGATATAAACGATGCCGCGCTGGGCCTTCTCGACATTATAGTCGGACGCCTGGAGCAGCTTGAGAATGATGTTCTCGACGTCTTCACCGACATAGCCGGCTTCGGTCAATGTCGTCGCATCGGCCATGGTGAAGGGCACGTCGAATGTCTTCGCCAGCGTCTGCGCCAACAAGGTCTTGCCGCAACCGGTAGGGCCGACCAGCAGGATGTTGGATTTCGCCAGTTCGATATCGCCGGATTTGGCGGCGTGGTTGAGGCGTTTATAATGATTATGGACAGCGACCGACAGGACGCGTTTCGCGCGTTTCTGCCCGATGACATAATCGTTCAGCACGTCGCAGATTTCCTGCGGCGTCGGAACTTCGCCGTCCTTGCGTCCGGTTACGGTGCCCTTGGTTTCCTCGCGGATGATGTCATTGCATAATTCTACGCATTCATCGCAGATGAAAACCGTGGGGCCCGCAATCAGCTTGCGGACTTCATGCTGGGATTTGCCGCAGAAGGAGCAGTAAAGCGTGCTCTTCGAATCAGATCCCGTCAATTTCGTCATAAAAAGTCCTTTAAACCGGATAGTCTTGTAATCTAGCCGTCAAATTCCAAATTGCCACCGCTATTTTTACGGTTTTCCTGGCGCAAAGCCAAGTCTATCAAATAGTGCTTAAATTTCGTTTAGAGCGGCGCTAACCGCTTATTTAGCATCTTCTGAGGGCACCGGACGCTTGTCGTAGACTTCGTCGACAATCCCGAACGCCTTGGCTTCGTCCGCCTCGAGGAACGTATCGCGATCCATCGCCTTTTCGATCTCTTCCACGGGCTTGCCTGTATATTTGGCATAGAGATTGTTCATGCTGGAGCGGATGCGGAGAATTTCCTTGGCCTGGATTTCGATATCCGATGCCATGCCCTGGGCGCCGCCTGAAGGCTGATGCACCATGATACGGGCGTTTGTCGTTGCCATCCGCATGCCGGGCTCACCGGCTGCGAGCAGGAAGCTGCCCATAGAGGCCGCTTGCCCGACGCAAACCGTACCGACGCGGGGGCGGATATACTGCATGGTATCGTGGATCGCCATGCCGGCAGTCACGACGCCGCCCGGCGAGTTGATGTAGAGATAGATATCCTTCTTGGGATTCTCCGACTCCAGGAAAAGCAGCTGCGCCGTGATAATCGACGCCATTCCGTCCTCGACCGGACCGGTGACGAAAACGATGCGTTCGCGCAGCAGCCGGGAAAAAATATCGAAACTGCGCTCGCCGCGGTTGGACTGTTCGACAACCATCGGGATTAGAGCGTCTGTAATCGGATCATGCATCTTGTAAATCGTCCTGTTTTTGGCTTCGGCACTACATCGGGATTATAGCTGGATTGTTCAAGGGCTTTAACGATGTTCGCTGCTAATGATTGCAATCCGGAAAAAACACCTCCCCGATACGACGATCATTGCGCACCATCTACGCTATCCCTACATGTTCTCCAAGGCAACGCTGATCGTTCCGTGATCGGCGCTTCTCGAAATTTATTAGCGGAGTCCAGAATGATAACCAATAACAGCCCAATCTTTCCCTCATTCAACAATGAGGACAATGACGACGAGAACAAGTCCGGCGGCCTGCCGGGTGCCATGATGACAAAATTTCTGGAAGCGCGCACGATCATGATTTTCGGCGGCATTGACCAGAAACTGGCCGAACGCGTAGCGACGCAGCTCCTCTATCTCGACCATGTCAATCATGACCCCATCCGCATTTTCCTGAATTCCCCCGGCGGCCATGTCGAATCGGGCGACACGATCCACGATCTGGTCCGCTATATCAGCTCGCCGGTCGCGATGATCGGAACCGGCTGGGTAGCCAGCGCCGGCACCCATATTTTCCTCGGTGTTCCCAAGGAGCGTCGTTTCTGCCTGCCCAATACGCGGTTCCTGATCCATCAGCCATCCGGTGGCGCCGGTGGCAAGGCGTCGGACATTGCAATCCAGGCGCAGGAAATCGTGAAGATGCGCGAACGGCTTGCGCAGATTATCGCGGAAGAAACCGGCCAGGATGTCGAACGCATCCGCAAGGATATTGATCGCGATTACTGGATGAGCACCGAAGAGGCCAAGGAATATGGCATTCTCGGCACGGTGATCGACAAGGCGAGTGAAGTCACGATCTGAGGCCGGATAACGCCGCAAGGCGCAGACGGAAGCTGGCAGTAACCAGCGCATAAAAAAAGCCGGACAGGTTCGCCCTGCCCGGCTTTTTTTAAACTCAAACCAAATCCGTTACTTTTTGGCAGGTGCCTTTTTCGCAGCAG
Source organism: Parasphingorhabdus flavimaris (assembly GCF_013371215.1). Classification (GTDB taxonomy): domain Bacteria; phylum Pseudomonadota; class Alphaproteobacteria; order Sphingomonadales; family Sphingomonadaceae; genus Parasphingorhabdus; species Parasphingorhabdus flavimaris. The sequence continues at coordinate 599,120 of NZ_JABWMH010000002.1, read as the reverse complement.
GCTTCTTGGCCGCTGGCTTTTTGGCTGGCGCCTTTTCGGCTGCAGCCTTGGCCGGAGCCTTCTTTGCTGCGGCCTTCTTGGCTGGCGCTTTTTCTGCGGCAGGCTTCTTCTCTGCAGCAGGTTTTTTCGCAGCGGCTTTCTTCGCCGGCGCCTTTTTCTTGGCAGCTGGCTTGGCTTCGGCCTCGTCTTCGGCCTCGATCGCTGCTTCCAGCTCGTCGCGCGTTACCTTGCGGTCGGTTACTTCCGCCTTGTCAAACAGGAAGTCGACAACCTTGTCTTCGTACATCGGTGCACGAAGCTGGGCTGCAGCCATCTGGTCCTGCTGGATATACTGGACGAAGCGATCACGGTCTTCCGGACGATATTGCTGGGCTGCCTGCTGGATCAGCATGCCCATTTCCTGCTGGCTGACTTCAACGCCATTGGCCTGGCCGATTTCCGAGAGCAGCAATCCGAGACGGACACGACGGACCGCGATATCGCGATATTCGTCCTTCTCGTCTTCCATTTCCTTGCGGGCGGCTTCCGGATCTTCTTCCTGAGCGGCTTCCTGCTCGAGCTGCTGCCAGATCTGGCTGAACTCGGCTTCGACCATGCCCGGTGGCACTTCGAAATCGTGGCTGGCGGCGAGCTGGTCGAGCAGCTTGCGCTTCATGTGGGTGCGGGTCAGGCCGTTCAGTTCCTGCTCGATCTGCCCCTTGAGCAGTTCCGTCAGCTGATCGATGCCTTCGAGACCCATGGACTTGGCCATTTCGTCGTCGGCCTTGGCAGCCTTCGGTTTCTGGACTTCGCCGATGACAACATCGAATGTCGCGTCCTTGCCCTTCAGGTCCTCGACATTATAATCGTCAGGGAAGGTCACCTTGACGAGCACTTCGTCATTGGCTTTCTTGCCGACCAGCTGGTCTTCGAAGCCGGGGATCAAACGGCCCGAGCCGAGTTCGATCGCCATGCCTTCGCCCTTGCCGCCGTCAAACGGAATGCCGTCTACCTTGCCTTCGAAATCGATCAGGCATTGGTCGCCGATCTGGGCCTTGTAGGATTTGGCTGCGGTTTCGAACTGTTTCTGGCTCTCTGCAAATTTCTGCAGGGCTTCATCAACGGTTTTCTTGTCCGCTTCGACCTGGAGGCGTTCGAGCTTGAGGCCCTCGACATCCGGTGTCGGGACGTCCGGCAGGATTTCGAGGTCCAGCTTGACGTTCGCGTCCTTGCCGGGCTCATAGCCTTCGTCGAGATTGACATTGGGCTGCATCGCCGGACGGAGATTGTTGTCCGTCATGGTTTTCTCGATGCTTTCCTGGATCGTGCTCGAAAGCGCGTCCTGCATCAGGGCATCATTGTGCATCTTGCGCACAAGATTGGCCGGAACCTTGCCTTTGCGGAAGCCGGGCATATTCACCTGCGGCGCCATTTTCTGCACCTCGGCTTCGACCCGCGACTCGATATCTTTCGCGGTTATCTTGATTTCATAGGCCCGTTTCAGACCTTCGTTCAGCGTTTCAACAATCTGCATGACTATCCTTTGGTGCCTTCATATTCGGTGTTTTTCGATAGATGTTGCGACTAACTTTGGTGCGGGCGAAGGGACTCGAACCCCCACACCCTAAGATACCAGAACCTAAATCTGGCGCGTCTACCAATTCCGCCACGCCCGCACAGATAGTTCGTCAAAACTCTATCGAAGATCGATTGACCCGCGCGCCTAGCCCAAAGGCGGGCCAAGGGCAAGTGGGCTTTGCGAAGGATTTAACCTAATATCTTCTTCAGCAGTTCATTCACCACCTGCGGATTGGCCTTGCCCTGCATCGCCTTCATTGTCTGACCGACAAAGAAACCGAACAGCTTGTCCTTGCCGTCGCGATATTGGGCGACCTTGTCTTCATTGGCCGCCATCACTTCGGCGATGACTTTCTCGATAGCACCGGTGTCGGATTCCTGGACGAGCCCCTGTTCCTCGACGATCTTCTTCGCGCCGTCGCCACTTTCGAGCATGATCTCGAACACCTGCTTGGCGATCTTGCCGGAAATCGTGCCATCGGCAACCAGACCCAGCAATTCAGCGGCCTGCGCCGGGGAGACCGGACTATCCTCTATCCCGACGCCGAGCCGGTTGAGCGCGCCGAACAGTTCCGAGGTTACCCAGTTGGCCGCGCTGCTCGCGATTTTTTCTGGCTGGTCGGTGGTTTCGAGCAATTGTTCGAACCACAGGGCCGTTTCATGCTCGGCCGTCAGAACCGCCGCGTTATAGGGGCTGAGACCCAGAACATTCTTGTAGCGGGCGCGCTTTTCGTCCGGCAGTTCCGGCAGGCTCGCCTTGCAGTCGAAGATGAAATCATCTTCCAGTTCCAGCGGCAGCAGATCGGGATCGGGGAAATAGCGATAGTCGTGCGCGTCTTCCTTGGACCGCATCGACCGGGTTTCGTTGCGGTCGGGATCGAACAGACGGGTTTCCTGCACGACTACCCCGCCATCCTCAATCAGATCGACCTGGCGCTGGGCCTCATATTCGATCACCGCCTGGATGAAGCGCATCGAGTTGACATTCTTTGTCTCGGTGCGGGTGCCGAGCTCGCCGCCCGGCTTGCGCACACTGACATTGACGTCGGCGCGCATCGAGCCCTGTTCCATATTGCCGTCGCATGACCCGACATAGCGCAGGATCGAACGCAGCTTGCGGACATAGGCCGCCGCTTCCTTGGGCGAGGTCATGTCCGGCTTGGAGACGATTTCCATCAGCGCGACGCCGCAGCGGTTGAGGTCGACATAGGACATGGTCGGATGCTGGTCGTGCATCAGCTTGCCGGCGTCCTGTTCGATATGGATGCGCTCGACACCGATCGCCTTGCCGTGGGCATCCGGGTCTTTCTCGTCGAGCGAAATCTGGATCACGCCCTCGCCGACGATCGGATGGTAGAGCTGGGAAATCTGGTAGCCCTGCGGCAGATCGGCGTAGAAATAATTCTTGCGGTCAAAGCGCGAATATTTGTTGATCTGGGCGTTGATCGCGAGACCGGTGCGCACCGCCTGACGGACGCATTCGCCGTTGAGCACCGGCAGCATGCCGGGCATGGCCGCGTCGACCAGGCTGACCTGCGTATTCGGCTCCGCGCCAAATTCGGTGGAAGCCCCGGAAAAGAGCTTCGATTCGGATGTGATCTGGGCGTGGACCTCGAGACCGATCACGACCTCCCATTCGCCGGTTCCGCCCTGGATACGATATGTTGATTCAGTCATTTTTACCACCACTGCTCCGGTTTCGCGACGAAGCCGGCGCGTTCCTCGATTGCCAGTCCTGCGTTGAACACGCTCTGTTCGTCCAGTGCCTTGCCGATGATCTGCAGCCCGAGCGGGAGGCCCTTGCCGTCCAGTCCGGCAGGCACCGACATTGCCGGCAGTCCGGCCAGCGAGCTGGGCACGGTGAACACGTCATTCAGATACATGGCCAGGGGATCGTCGCTTTTCTCGCCCAGGCCGAAGGCGGCGCTGGGTGCGGTCGGGGTCAGCAGCAGGTCGCAGCTGTTCCAGGCCTTGTCGAAATCCTGCGCAATCAGCGTCCGGACCTTCTGCGCCTGGGTATAATAAGCGTCATAATAGCCGGCGCTGAGCACATAGGTGCCGATCATGATCCGGCGCTTCACCTCGTCGCCGAAACCGGCTTCGCGGGTGGCGGCATACATGTCCTGCAGCCCTGCCCCGTCCGGCAGGTCGCGCAGACCATAGCGCACGCCATCATAGCGCGAGAGGTTGGACGATGCTTCGGCGGGAGCGATGATATAATAGGCGGGCAGCGCATATTTGGTGTGCGGCAGCGAGACATCGACGATGGTCGCGCCGGCATCCTTCAGCATCTCGATGCCTTTCTGCCAGAGCGCGTCGATATCGGCAGGCATATTCTCGACCCGATATTCCTTGGGAATACCGATTTTCTTGCCTGCGAGATTGCTATTGAGCGCCGCTTCCCAGTCGGGGACGGGCAAATCGAGCGAGGTTGAATCCTTGGCATCGAAGCCGGCCATCGATTCGAGCATGATCGCGCAATCGCGGACATCATGGGCCATCGGTCCGGCCTGGTCGAGCGAGCTTGCAAAGGCAATCGTGCCCCAGCGCGAGCAGCGGCCATAGGTCGGTTTGAAACCGGTGATGCCGGTGAAGGCCGCCGGCTGGCGAATCGATCCGCCGGTGTCGGTGCCGGTTGCTGCGGGCGCGATCCGTCCGGAAACGACGGTCGCGCTGCCGCCCGACGAACCGCCGGGAGTGAGGTCAGCATTGCCGCCGTCATTGCGCCGCCATGGCGAGATGACATTGCCGAAGGCGCTGGTCTCGTTCGAGGAGCCCATGGCGAACTGGTCGAGGTTGAGCTTGCCGAGCATGCCGGCGCCGGCCTTGAAAAGATTGGCGGAAACCGTCGATTCATATTGCGGGACAAAGCCCTTGAGAATGCCGCTGGCTGCGGTGGTCTCGACGCCTTGGGTGCAGAACAGGTCTTTCATGCCGATCGGAACCCCGGCCATCTTGCCCAGATCTTCACCAGCCGCCTTGGCCTTGTCAGTCGCTTCCGCAGCGGCCAGAGCGTGTTCCGGCGTCTCGACAAGGAAGGCGTTCAGCGGTTTTGCCGCTCTGACCCGTGCGATAAAGGTCTCTGCAACTTCCTTTGCGGTGAAATCGCCATCGGCGATGCCGCTGCGGATGCCTGCGATACCCAATTGATATATAGCGGTCATTATTCGATCACCTTCGGAACGGCAAAAAAGCCATGTTCGGCAATTGGCGCGTTGGCCAAGATCTTTTCGCGAATCTCGCCGTCTGTGACGACATCCTCGCGCAGCCGCAGCTTGTTCGGAATGACCGCCGTCATTGGTTCGACCTTCGATGTATCCACTTCGCCCAGTTGCTCGACCCAACCCAATATCTGGTTGAGTTCAGGCACGAAGGCATCCGCTTCGGCTTCGGTGATCGCGATCCTCGAGAGGCTGGCGATCTTTTTGACGGTTTCCTTATCGATTGACATGACTCATTCTTTTTCAGTTCATCTTTTTTCGGGTAATGCGGATATATATTGTGTACCGAGCGCCGCTAGCACTGGCGCGGAGCGGCTTCAAGCGGATTGAAGCGCCCACATATTGGTTGGAGTATCTTTTGGCCCGTAAATTTCTCTACTTCGTCGCAAGCATGGTCGTCCTCCTGCTTGCCGGCGCCTTTGTTTTTCAGGTCTATGGCGACGAGCTGATGGAAGTGGCATTCGTGCCCGACACTGAGTTCACGGCGCAGGAAGTGCTGGAAAACAACGTCTATGCCGATACCGGCATGTGGCTGGCGCGTCCGGAACTGGTGAAGGGAAACCCTGCCCTTTGGCTGCCGGCCGGCTATGAAGACAGTGACGAAGCGTTTCCGGAAGCGAAGAAAGCCGCAGTCTTTTTCCTTCACCCGACGTCCTTTCTGAAGAACAACCGCTGGAACGCGCCGCTGGATGACACAGAATCGCAAGCCCGGGCGCGGATTTTCCTGCGCGGCCAGGCCAGCGCCTTCAACGCTATCGGAGAAATATGGGCGCCCCGCTATCGGCAGGCGACCCTGGGCGCCTTTCTGACCGAGAAAAAGGAAGGCCAGCAGGCGCTGGATGCCGCCTATCAGGATGTGCTGGCGGCGTTTGACTATTTTGTCGCCGAAATCCCCAGTGATCAGCCGATTATCTTGGCTGGGCATAGCCAGGGCAGCCTGCATCTGACCAATTTGCTCAAGGACCGGGTTGCCGGAACCCCGCTCGCCAGCCGCATAGTCGCCGCCTATGTCGTCGGCTGGCCGGTTTCGGTCGAGACGGATATCCCGGAAATGGGACTGGACGCTTGCGAAATGCCCGACCAGACGGGCTGCATCATGGCGTGGCAAAGCTTTGCCGAACCCGCCGATTATGAGCGGATCGTCAGAGTTTATGACCGAACGATCGGTTTCAATGGCCAACCACGCAAGGACAGCAAGCTGCTGTGCAGCAATCCGATCAATGGCGACGTCGATTCGGCTGCTCCGGCAAATGTCAATCTGGGAACCCTGGTTCCCAATGACGATCTCAGCGAAGCGACTCTGCTCGCTGGTTCGGTCCCTGCCCGCTGCGATGAGCGCGGCTTTCTGCTGATCGGTGATCCGCCCGAAATCGGTCCCTATGCCCTGCCCGGAAACAATTACCACGTTTATGACTATAGCCTTTTCTGGGCCAATCTTCGGGTTGATGCGCGTCGGAGGATGACAGCATTTCCGGCGCGCTGATCTCTGATGATGTCGCGGCGTTCAGCCAGGCACTGCCCGACGGTGGCAGGCTGCTCGGGCTCGATATAGGTACGAAGACGGTGGGAATGGCCCTGTGCGATTCAAACTGGACCTTCGCGACGGCGGCAGAAACGATCGAACGCCGCAAATTTTCGAAGGACCTGGAGCGCATCAAAACGGTCATTGCAGAACAGAATATTGTCGGACTGGTCGCCGGCCTGCCGCTCAACCTCGACGGCAGCCAGAGCCAGCAGACTCAGGCCGCACGCTCCTTTGCGCAAAATCTGAAACCACTGGGCCTGCCGATATTGTTATGGGACGAACGCTGGAGCACGCAAGCGGTTACGCGCGATCTGATTGCTTCTGATGTCAGCCGGAAAAAGCGGGCCAAGGTCGTCGACAAGATGGCGGCCGCCTATATTTTGCAAGGGGCCATCGACAGGCTTGCCGCGCTGCCATGATGACTCTATAGAACCCGCTTTAATGACATCGAAAAAAACCGCATCGTCGCAGACCTTTCCACCCGGATCGGATGCTTTTCCTCATCGTCATCTATTGGGTATCGCCGGGCTCCATCCCTGGGAGATATTATTTCTGCTCGAGGAGGCCAAGCAATGGGTCGATCTCAACCGGAAATCGAGCAAGCATGCGGACAGGCTGGACGGCCTGACCGTCATCAACGCCTTTTTCGAGAATAGCACCAGAACCCTGTTGTCCTTTGAAATCGCCGGAAAACGGATGGGTGCGGATGTCGTCAACATGCACGCGGCGCAATCGAGCATCAAGAAGGGCGAGACGCTGATCGACACCGCGGTCACGCTGAACGCAATGAAGGCGGATGCGATTGTCATCCGCCACGGCAGTTCCGGAGCGGTGCAGCTGATCGCCGACCAGGTCGACTGTCCGGTACTCAACGCGGGTGACGGCAGCCACGAGCATCCGACACAGGCACTGCTTGACGCCCTGACCATCCAGCGGCGCAAGGGCGAGATCAGCGGGCTGACCGTCACCATTTGCGGCGATGTGATGCACAGCCGGGTGGCACGGTCCAATATTTACTGCCTGACCACGCTAGGTGCGAAAGTCAGGGTTTGCGGACCGCCTTCGCTGCTTCCCGCCGCATTGGACCGGTTCAATGTGGAAGTGTTCAGCAATTTCGACGGGTCCCTGGAAGGCAGCGATGTCGTGATGATGCTGCGGCTGCAGAACGAACGGATGAATGGCGATTTCATCCCCAGCCCGCGCGAATATCATTATCTCTACGGACTGACCCGCGAGCGGCTGATGCTCGCCAACAAGGACGTGCTGGTCATGCACCCGGGGCCGATGAACCGGGGCGTCGAGATTGATAGCGATGTGGCCGATGATCTCGACCATTCTGCCGTGACCGAACAGGTCGAGATGGGGGTTGCCGTGCGGATGGCCTGTCTCGACATTTTGACCCGCAAGTCTCGCGGCGTGGAGGGCTGGTCATGAAAAAACATTATACCAATGCGCGCCTGATCTTGCCGAACGAGGCTCAGCCCATTGAAGGCTCCCTGATCGTGGACGGTGACCGCATCGCCTCGGTCGGACCGGCTGCAGCCGGAGAAGCCGACGAGCAGATCGATTGCAAAGGCAGGATATTGGCGCCGGGAATCGTCGATCTTGGCGTTTTCGCCATCGACAAGCCGGCCTGCCATTTTGGCGGGATTACCCGCGCTGCATTGATGCCCGACCAGTCTCCGGTTCTCGATCTGCCGGCGATGATCAGGCATAATGCCGTCGACGGAAAACCGGACTTCTGGTCCCATCCGATTGCAGCAGCAACAAAGGGCCTCGCAGGCAAGCAGCTTGCAGAGATAGGACTGATGAAACGGTCGGGCGCGAACGCCGTCGCCACCGGTCGTCAGTGGATCGCGGACAGTGGCCTGATGCTCAAACTGCTGCAATATTGCCGGTCGCTGGACCTGCCGCTCATCGTCCACAGCGAGGATGCCGGACTGACCGGCAGTGCCGTCGCCACCAATGGCGAAACCGCAACCCGGTTGGGCCTCGCCAGTGCCACAGCCGCCGCGGAGGCGGTCTCCATTGCCCGGGACATAGCCCTGGTCCGCGAGACCGGCGCGCATGTCCATTTTCGCCAGGTTACGACCGAGGCCGGCCTGGATCTGATCCGGGCCGCGAAATCGGAGCATCTCCCGGTTACCTGCGGGATCACCCCTGCCCATCTGCTTCTCTCGGACATTGCGATCCACGATTTCCGGACGTTTACCCGCCTCTCTCCCCCGTTGCGAAGCGACGACGACCGGCTCGCATGCATCACTGCGGTGAAGGATGGTACGATCGACGCCATCGCCTCCGGGCATGATCCGCGCGGCGCCGAGGATAAAAGACTGCCTTATGCCGAAGCCGCGCCGGGAATGGCCGGTGCGGAAACCCTGCTCACTCTCTCGCTGACGCTGGTGCGCGACGGAACGATCTCGATCGGCCGGCTGTTCGAGCTTTTGTCCGCCAATCCGGCGCGGATTCTTGGTGTGGAAGCGGGCCTGTTGCAAGCGGGCTATGAAGCCGATTTCATCCTGGTCGATGAAGACAGCCCGTGGCAGGTCAATACCCGCAAAATGGCCGCCGCAGCCGACAATACGCCATTTGGCGGCCTGCCCGTCCAGGGCCGGGTCACCGCCATATATAAAGGCGGCAAAGCTTATTAGCTCGCCGCCTCTATTGCATTTTCAATATGGTAGAAGAACTAGCGTGATGCCAGCTTCTTCGGTGCCTTGCTGGCCATGCGGGTTGGCGCCGCCCTGTTGATGCCTGGTGCATTGCGAACGATGCAATTGCCGCCCTTGGCCTTGATACCGTTGCACATGGCGTCAGCGGTTTGCGCGTTACCGAAGCCGATTGCGGCCAGACGGTAAAGCGTCTTGCCCTTCACGTTGATCCGCGAGCTGGCATATTCAAAGGATTTGAGATCGCTGTTCTGAGCGGACAATATCCCCCAGGCGCGCTTGGCACCCTCGGCCGATGAAAAGGCGCCCAGCTGGACCAAATGGGTCCCGGTGCTAGAGGCTCGGGGCTTTGCGGCAGGCTGGAATGCAGCTTTTTGCACCACTGGCTTTGCCTCTGGAACGGTCTGGAACGCCGCTGGTTTCGATGCAACCGGCTTGTCGCGCTCTACGACGAATTTGGTCGCCGCAACCCGAGCCGGTTTTGCATCGGCCCTGATCAGCGGAGCTTTGGCTGCTGCCTGGCTCGCCGGGATGGCAACGTTCGCCACTTTGACATTATTTTCCTTGGCCATGAAGTCGACATCATCGTCGGCGCTCGGTGCCGGTCCGATCGCCGGCAGCGGGCTGTTGCGATCAAAGCTCGCCACTTCACGTTCAAAATCCTGTTCGGCAGAAACAGCGACATCTACCGGTGCTTGTGCCTGGTGCAGAGCCAGTCGAACGGGCTGACCCGGATCGTTTGCGACCGGGGTTACATTCAATACCGCAGCAACGCGTGTTTCATAAGCGCCGGGCCGGGCCATCTGGGCCCACTGCATCACCCGGTTGCTGACCTGCGACGGAGTCACGTCCTGAAGGGCCATCAACTTGGCTTCCTGCCAGCGACCGTCCAGAGCATAGGCAAGGCCCAGGTTCTGGCGGGTTCGTCCGGTGACATTGGCTTCGCGAATTGCCTGCTCAAGCACCGCGACGGCCGTTTTGCTATCGCCGGTCAGCGCCAGAGCGAGACCATAATCTTCGGCCGGGATATGCTGGCGATTGTTGACGACGAGTGTTTTCGCTTTATCCGCCTTGCCCTGACCCAGCTGGGCGAGGCTCAGGCTGAGGATCGTACGGGCATCGGTTTTACCGAGTTCCATGGCGTCCTGGAAACTGCGTTCCGCAGAAGCCAGACGACCCGCGGCCAAATAAGCCTGACCGAGAAGAGCGCGGGTTTCCGCATTGGTGCCAACACCGGCTACCGAACGCTCGGCATAGGCAATCGCTTTTTCGATTTCGCCTTTGGCCATCGCCTTTTCAGCCTTCTTGGCATATTTGGCGCCATCTTTGACCGTTGCCGGCTTGCTCGACATGGATGCGACCGAGCCGCCGCCAAAGGGGCCGCAACCGGTCAACACGGTGGCAAACACCATGGACGAAGCAGCCATTTTCAATATCAGATCGCGTTTCATTTCTATGCCCTCGCAATAAAGTCAGTCGTTGTCGTCCAGGATCCAGACCAGAACTGTTTTAAGCAGCCCCTCGAGACGGGATCCGTTCGGCCAGTCCATCCAACTCGGGGATAGACCTCAAATATTCGTCCACAGCTTTGGTTACCAATTGCTGCGCCGAGATGTTTTTTACCGCTGTTGCCAACCGCAATTTCAGATGCCGTTCAGGGTCCATGCGGAGCGTGAACGCCGTCTTTGCGTTACGGGTCCGGGATTTTGTCGCCGGACGGGATTTCTTCGGTTGACGCTTCTGGCTTCTGGCTGCCGCCAATACCGCCGAACCTTCAGCCAGTGGCTGAACTTCGCGGGAAATCGACAGGGGCACCGGAGCAGCAACGGGTTCCGGTTCGGCTTTCTTCACCGCTGGTTCGTCAACTGTCTTGTTCCCCAGCTTGGCAGCAATTTCTTCCTGCTGATGCCTGACGACGGAACCGGGATTCGGAATCGCACCGGCCAAAGGATTATGGTGAATATGTTCGACCGGATGCGCCTCGTGATCGGGGTCAACATCATATCCCATGTCATTCCAGCCAAGATCCTCATGCACATCGCTATGCTGATCGGATGAATGATCGGGAAAGCTCGTCAGTCCCTGACGACGCATCGCCGGCTTCGCACCGCCTTTTCGTGCCAGCAAGGTGGACGAAAGAGATGCTTGTGGTTTTGGATCTCTCATTTTCTCGGCCTCTGCCATCACGAACCAACCACTCTGCGGCCAAAATTGCCGCCTGGGCGTTGGACGCCGGGATTGACATTTTGCGCCATCGCGGGCGCGCTGAAGATGGTCCGGCGGAAATTCTTCTCCAGACGGTCGGAAATATAATCCCAGAGATGGATGACTTCCTGCGCGGATCGTCCTTTTGGATCGACTTCCATGACTGTACGGCCATCGATCATCGAACCGGCAAAATCGGTGCGGTGATGGATGGTGATCGGAGCGACGGTTCCATGTTGCGAGAGAGCAACTGCCGCTTCGGAAGTAATCTTGGCTTTCGGTGTCGCGCCGTTGACCACAAAGAGCAGCGGCTTGCCGGCCCGTTCACACAGATCAACGGTCGCGCCAACTGCGCGGAGATCATGCGGACTGGGACGGGTCGGGATGACAATGAGTTCCGCGACGGAAATCACGCTCTGGATCGCCATGGTAATGGCCGGAGGCGTGTCGATGACCGCCAGCTTGAACCCCTGTTGGCGCAATATCGCCAGATCCGAGGCAAGCCGGGATACGGTGGTTTGCGCGAAGGCCGGCAAATCGGCTTCCCGTTCGTTCCACCAATCAGCCAATGAACCCTGCGGATCGATATCGATCAATACAACGGGGCCAGCCCCGGCCAGTTGTGCCTGTACAGCCAGATGACCCGACAAAGTAGTTTTGCCGGAGCCGCCTTTTTGCGAAGCCATTGCTAGAACTCGCACGCTCTTCCCCTTATTCCATCACGGGCAGAATTTGCCCAAAAACCTCTAACCGGATGCTTTTGTGACAGAGCAGGGCTAAAATAGGGTTAACAAGCTGACGACGAATTTGATTTTGTAAAAATAAATTTACATTGCCTCCGCCGCGAATTGCTGAACTGGCCTGCCAGTTTTTGCTAGACTTCAAGAGTCTCGGCGGTTTAGCACTGCCCGAACGGAGAATAATCCGCCGACATTGATCTTTGATGACCGAGGAATAGACCATGAAAAAAGCCACTCGACCGATTACCCGATTGCTTGGCATGGCGCTCATTCTGGTGTCGGCACCCGCTCTGGCCGATGTAAAGGCAGGCGTGGATGCGTGGGGCCGGGGCGATTATGCAACGGCGATCAAGGAATGGCGCGGTCCGGCTGATGCCGGCGATGCCGATGCGCAATTCAATCTTGGCCAGGCCTATAAGCTGGGCAATGGCGTTCCCAAAGATCTGGGGCAAGCGGAGAAATGGTACAAGATGGCCGCCGATCAGGGCCATCTGCAAGCCAATGACAATTACGGCCTGCTGCTGTTCCAGAACAATCGCCGGAGCGAGGCCCTGCCATATCTGCAGGCATCAGCCGATCGGGGCGAAAAACGCGCCCAATATGTTCTGGGTACCGGCCATTTCAACGGGGACTTTGTCGCCAAGGACTGGGTCAAGGCTTATGCTCTGATGACCCGTTCCTCAGCGCAGGGTCTCAGCGCGGCAACATCCAATCTGGCGGAAATGGATCGCTTCATCCCGATCGAAGACCGGCAGCGGGCGGTTCAACTGGCTGGACAGATGGAGCAGAGCGAGCAGCGGGTCAGGACGGCGCAAATCGGTGGCCTGCGACCTGTACAGTCAAGCGGTGCGGTCCAAACCGCGCAATTGCCGCCCTCGCGTCCTGCAATGCCCGATCCTGCACCGGCACCTGGCCCGATCACGCCCGGCGTCACCTATGCGCCGGCCTCCGCTCCGCTACCAGCAGCGCCGGCGGCAGCGGCAGCACCGGTTCGCGCAGCTGCTGCCGGCGACTGGCGGGTGCAACTGGGAGCGTTCAGCGACGAGGACAAGGCCAAGAATCTTTGGACCAGACTGGAAAGCAGCGTTTCGGCTCTCGCCGGGCTGCAGCCCTATCTGGTCAGGGCCGGCGAGTTCACGCGATTACAGGCAGGGCCTTTTGCGACCCGCGCGCAGGCCGAAGCGATGTGCAACAATGTCAAAGCGTCCGGCAATGACTGTCTTGCAAAGCGTCCCTAATATCCGGTTATCCGATGACCCACTGGTCAACCGCGATACCCTGGATATATAGAAGCGCCGACAGGTCATTATATTTGATGGCCACATCTGCCGCCTGCGCCGCCTTCGGCTTTGCATGATAGGCTATTCCGAGCCCAGCCCGTTCGAGCATCGGGATATCATTGGCGCCATCGCCGACCGCGATACATTGTTCCAGCGGCAGGCTGGCTACTTGGGCAGCGCTTTCAAGCACTGCGACCTTGCGCGCCGAATCGACAATCTGTCCCTCAAGGCCGCCGGTCAGTTGGCCGCCCGCCTCGCCCAATATATTGGCATGGAAGGATCCAAATCCAATCGCTTGCGCAACGGGACTGGCAAATTTGGTGAAGCCCCCTGATACCAATATCGTCGTGGCTTCACGCTTTGCCATCGTCCGCACCAGGATTTCGGCCCCCGGCATGATTTTCACCCGTTCGTCGAGACATTGCTGGATCGCAGTGGTCTGCAGCCCCTCGAGCAGCGCCACCCTGCCCCGCAACGCTTCCTCAAAATCAAGCTCTCCCTGCATCGCCCGTTCGGTGATTTCCGCGATCTCCGACTTGATGCCGGCATAATCTGCCAGCTCGTCGATACATTCGACGGTGATCATCGTGCTGTCCATATCGGAAATCAGCAGTTTTTTGAGGCGATTGGCTTCGGGCTGTACAGCGATATCTATATCGCCCCCGATTGTTTCGAGCTTCACGCGCGCCGCAACCGGGTCCCCCTGGAAGAATATGTCCACCACCCGCCCGTCGATCAACTCCGACTGCCGGATGATTGTGGCATCAACCACAGCGAGGCTGGCAATCGCCGACTGAATATCTCTCTCATTGAGGGATTCTTTTGCTATGAGCGTTGCGATGAACATGATTTCTCCGAAACTGGACAAGAATGTCGCGCTGATCGTCGGACCGACGGCCAGCGGCAAATCCGCCTTGGCATTGGAGATTGCCAAAAAGCAACCCTCGGTGATCATCAATGCCGACAGCGCGCAGGTTTATCGTGACCTCAGGATCTTGAGCGCTCGACCCAGCGACGATGAAATGGACGGGATCGAGCATCAGCTGTTCGGCTATATCGACGGCAGCGAAGCCTGTTCCGCAGCGCGCTGGGCCGATGACGCCAAGACGGCAATTGCGGCAGCCCATGATCGTGACAGACTGCCGATACTGGTGGGCGGCACAGGGATGTACGTCCGGGTCTTGCTCGACGGCATTGCGCCGATTCCCGAAATCGTTCCTGAAATCCGTGCCACGATCAGAAAAATGGAACTATTGGAAGCATATCGAGCGCTCGCGGAGCTCGACCCCGTGTCAGCCTCAAGACTGCATCCAACCGACACCACCCGTATCCAGCGAGCACTGGAAGTGGTCCGCTCGACCGGCAAGCCGCTCGATCACTGGCACCAGCAAAAGACCGGCGGGATAGCCGGCGAGATCAGACTGCACCCGCTGATTCTGTTGCCGCCGCGCGAATGGCTGTATCAACGCTGCGACCTGCGTTTGCACCAGATGATCGAAGAGGGAGCGGCCGAAGAGGTGGAAACGCTTCTGTCTCGCAACCTGCCGGCGGAGCAACCGGTGATGCGGGCGATCGGCGTCCCTGATATCAGCGGGTGGCTGACCGGGGATCTGACGGAAGAAACCGCGGTTGAGCGCGCCCAGGCGGCCACCCGGCAATATGCCAAACGCCAATATACCTGGTTTCGCAACCAGTGTCCGGCTGAATGGCCGAGGATTGAAGAGCCATTAAATAATCATTTTGACGACATAATTGAAACTTTATTACGTAATTAGCCCTTGACATAATATATTCAGATATGTAGCCAGCCCCGAATTAACTAGGCCTTGCCTATTGTGGTGCAGTGCATCATGGCGGGCGGCAAGCACGAAACAGACAGTTACGGGAGCATGATGTGGCCGAAAAAAGCGGCGCCGACATATTGGTCGAAACCTTGATGGATCTGGGCGTGGATACCGTTTTCGGCTATCCTGGCGGTGCGGTGCTGCCGATTTACGACGCGCTTTACGAGCACCCCAAGATCAAGCATATCCTGGTTCGTCACGAACAGGCAGCGACGCACGCCGCAGAAGGCTATGCGCGCTCAACCGGAAAGCCCGGTGTCGTTCTGGTCACCTCCGGGCCGGGCGCTACGAATGCGGTAACCGGTATCACCGACGCGTTGATGGACAGCATTCCGATGGTTGTCATAACCGGACAGGTCGCGACCAATCTGATCGGCACCGACGCCTTTCAGGAAGCAGATACGGTCGGCATCACCCGCCACTGCACGAAGCATAATTATCTGGTGAAAAAGCCTTCGGATCTGGCGCATGTCGTCCAGGAAGCCTTTCACATCGCCACCCAGGGCCGCCCCGGCCCGGTGGTCATCGACATTCCCAAGAACGTCCAGGTTGCGGCAGCAGAATTCAGCCGCAACGCCGCTGTCGCCAATTCCCGCTATCAGCCGCAAACCGAGGGCGATTTCAAGGATATCAACACCGCGGTCGAGATGATCATGAACGCGAAAGCGCCGGTTCTCTATACCGGCGGCGGGATTATCAACAGCGGCCCCAAGGCGAGCGAGACACTGAGGGAACTGGCCGAATTGCTCGGATGCCCGGTAACCTCCACCCTCATGGGTCTGGGTGCATTCCCGGCCTCCTCCGACAAATGGCTGGGTATGCTGGGCATGCATGGCACTTTTGAAGCCAATATGGCGATGAACAAGGCTGACCTCGTGGTCTGCCTTGGCGCCCGGTTCGACGACCGGATCACGGGCCGGCTCGACGCATTTTCGCCAAACAGCAAGAAAATCCACGTCGACATCGACCGTTCGTCGATCAACAAGACCATCCGTGTCGATCTGCCGCTGGTCGGTGACGTCGGCCGGGTGATGGAACAGATGATCGCCGTCCTCAAGGGCAGACGCTTTGCCACGCCGGACTACGGCGAATGGTGGTCCCGGATCACCGGCTGGCGGGCGACCAATTGCCTTGATTATCCCGAAAACAAAAAGGAAATCATGCCGCAGCTGGCGATCCGCAAATTATGGGAAGCCACGCACGAACGCGAGCCGATCATCACCACCGAAGTCGGCCAGCACCAGATGTGGGCGGCCCAGCATTTCGATTTCGAAAACCCCAATAAATGGCTGACCAGCGGCGGTCTCGGCACGATGGGCTACGGCCTGCCTGCAGCGATTGGCGCGCAGCTGGGCAACCCCGATGCGCTGGTCATCGACATAGCCGGCGAAGCATCGATCCAGATGAATATCCAGGAGCTCGGCACCGCCACCCAATATCGCCTGCCGGTCAAGATATTCATCCTCAACAACGAATATATGGGGATGGTTCGCCAATGGCAGGAACTGACCTATGAAAGCCGCTATTCAAACAGTTATAGCGATAGTCTTCCAGACTTTGTGAAGCTGGCCGAAAGCTATGACTGGACCGGCATAAGAATCGAGGATCCCGCCGATCTCGAAGCCGGTATCCAGAAAATGATCGAGACCGACGGACCGGTGATGGTCGATTGCCGGGTCGCGAAACTGGCAAACTGCTTTCCCATGATCCCGTCCGGTGCAGCCCATACCGAAATGCTTCTGACCGAAGCCGACGTTAAGGGTACGATGGACGACCAAGCAAAGGCTCTAGTCTGATGCATATTCACGAAGAAGCCGTTGAACGGCATGTTCTCGCCGTTCTGGTTGACAATGAAGCCGGCATATTGGCGCGGATCGCCGGCATGTTCACCGCGCGCGGCTATAATATCGAAAGCCTGACCGTCGCCGATATCAGCGAAGATCACGCGATCAGCCGGATTACCATCGCCACCAACGGACCGCCGCATGTGATCGAGCAGATTATCGCCCAGCTCGACCGGCTGGTGCCGGTCCACAGCGTCCGCGACCTGACCGAATCCGGTCCGCATGTTCAGCGCGAGCTTGCGCTGGTGAAAGTCGCCGGAAAGGGCGAGAACCGGATCGAGGCCATGCGCCTTGCTGACGCCTATCGGGCCCGGATCGTCGACGCCTCGACCGAGAGCTTCATCTTTGAAATCACCGGCGCGCCGGAAAAAATCGAGACATTCGTGACGCTGATGCGCGAAGTCGGACTGGTCGAAGTCGGCAGGACCGGCGTCGTCGCGGTTTCACGCGGCCCGAATGCCGGCTGAACGGAATATTGCTCATATCTTCCGGTTCGCGCCGGTTGCCGTGAGCTCTCTCACCCTTTTGACAATCATCTGAATATAAGGAAGAAAAATGAAAGTCTATTATGACGCCGACGCTGACCTCGGCCTGATCACCGGCAAGAAAATCGCAATCGTCGGCTATGGTAGCCAGGGCCACGCCCATGCCCAGAACCTGCGCGACAGCGGCGTAAAGGACGTGGCGATTGCCCTGCGCGCCGGTTCCGCCACCGCGAAAAAGGCAGAAGGCGCCGGATTCCAAGTCATGACCAACGCGGAAGCGGCGAAATGGGCCGATGTCGTCATGGTCCTCGCGCCCGACGAGCATCAGGCTGCCATCTACGCCGATGACCTCCACGCCAATATGAAAGAGGGCGCCGCCCTCGCCTTCGCTCACGGCCTCAACGTCCATTTCGGACTGATCGAGCCGCGCGAAGATCTTGACGTGATCATGATCGCGCCAAAGGGCCCCGGCCACACGGTGCGCAGCGAATATCAGCGCGGCGGCGGCGTTCCCTGCCTGATCGCGATTGATCGCGACGTTTCCGGCAATGCCCATGATGTGGCGCTGGCTTATGCTTCCGGCGTTGGTGGCGGACGCTCGGGGATTATCGAAACCAATTTCCGCGAGGAATGCGAAACCGACCTGTTCGGTGAACAGGCGGTTCTCTGCGGCGGCATCACCCATCTGATCCAGGCGGGTTTCGAAACCCTGACCGAAGCGGGCTATGCTCCGGAAATGGCCTATTTCGAATGTCTGCATGAAACCAAGCTGATCGTCGATCTTCTCTATGAAGGCGGAATTGCCAACATGCGCTATTCCATCTCCAACACCGCGGAATATGGCGACATCACCACCGGCCCCCGGATCATCACCGCCGACACCAAGGCCGAGATGAAACGGGTATTGGAAGATATTCAATCCGGGCGTTTCGTGAAGGATTTCGTTCTCGACAACCGCGCCGGACAGCCGGAACTGAAAGCGGCCCGGAAGCAGGCCGCCGCCCATCCGATCGAGGAAACCGGCGCCCAGCTGCGCGCCATGATGCCGTGGATTGGCGCCAACAAGCTGGTCGACAAAGAAAAGAACTAGCACCGGCTCTCGGTTTTTTGGCCGTCTGGCGAATGAACTATCAGTTATCAGGGGCAGCGAAGGTCTACTTCGCTGCCCTTTTTCATGCAAACAGACTTGATTTTCCGGCAAAGTCGAATAACATCACGAACATGACGAGGTTAAAAGCTCTCTCGCTGCTACGACTTATACGCCCTTAGGCGTACCGTTGCTGCTGCGCAAAATGCGCACTGCCCCGCCTAAGGGACCTCTTTCCGGACAATATAAGCAAACCCTCGAATTTGTGCCTTGCGCGCATCTTCCAGCAGCATAAGAGTGAAGCCATGCACAAGAATCCGTCACAGAAATACCGCCCTTTTCCGCAGATCGACCTGCCCAACCGGCAATGGCCATCGCGCACCATAGACAAGGCGCCGCGCTGGCTCTCGACCGACCTGCGCGACGGCAACCAGGCCCTGATCGATCCGATGGATGCCCAGAAGAAACAGCGGTTCTTCGATCTCCTGGTCAAGGTCGGCATCAAGGAAATCGAGGTCGGCTTTCCTTCCGCCGGTGCCACCGATTTCGATTTCATCAGCGGTCTCGTCAAATCGGGCAAGATACCCGATGACGTCATGGTCCAGGTTCTGACCCAGTCCCGCCGCGACCTGATCGAAACCAGCTTTGCCAGCCTGGAAGGAGCACGGGCAGCGATCGTTCATCTCTATAACGCTGTTTCCCCGGCCTGGCGCGATGTCGTGTTCCGGCTCGACAAGCAGGGCGTCAAGGATATCGCCCGCGAAGGCGCAACCATATTGCGCGAACAGGCCGAGAATTATCCCGATACCGACTGGCATTTCGAATATTCACCGGAAACCTTCTCGACTGCCGAACTGGATTTCAGTCTGGAAGTGGTCGAAGCGGTGATGGAGATTATCGAACCGACCGCAGAAAAACCGCTGATCCTCAACCTGCCCGCGACCGTCGAAGCGGCGACGCCGAATATCTATGCCGATCAGGTCGAGTGGATGTGCACCAATATCAGCAAGCGCGACCATGTCGTGATCAGCCTGCACACGCATAATGACCGGGGATCGGGCATTGCCGCATCGGAACTGGGCATGATGGCCGGCGCCGACCGGGTCGAAGGCTGCCTATTCGGCAATGGCGAGCGCACCGGCAATGTCGACCTGGTGACATTGGGCCTGAATCTCTACACCCAAGGCGTTGATCCGAAACTGGATTTTTCCAATATGGACGAAATCGTCAAGACTGTCGAATATTGCAACCAGCTGCCGGTCCCGGCGCGCCATCCCTATGCCGGCGAACTGGTGTTTACCGCTTTTTCCGGTTCGCATCAGGACGCGATCAAGAAAGGCTTTGCCGCGCAGGAACAGCGCAATGACGAGCTGTGGAACGTGCCCTATCTGCCGATCGATCCGCGCGATCTCGGCCGCGACTATGAAGCGGTCATCCGGGTCAACAGCCAGTCCGGCAAGGGCGGCATCGCCTGGATCCTGGAACAGGATCACGGGCTGAAGCTGCCCAAGCGGCTGCAGGCCAATTTCAGCCGGACGGTACAGGAACTGGCCGATGAAACGAGCCGCGAACTGTCATCCGAGGACATCTGGGCGGCGTTCCAGAAGCGCTACCATATCGATGGCAGCGGCAAATATAGTCTGGTCGACTATGACGAGCGGGCAACCGGTGGCGAGCGTATTTTTGTCGGCAAGGTCAAGGGACCCGATGGCGAAATTTCGGTCAGCGGTCGTGGAAATGGCCTGATTTCCAGTGTGGTTGACGCCGTTTCCTCGGCGCTGGGCATAACGCTGGAAATAATCGACTATAGCGAACATGCGCTGGGTTCCGGCAAGGACGCTCAGGCGGCCGCCTATATCGAGTGTAAAACCGGCGACGGCAAAGAATTCTATGGCGTCGGCATCAACAGCGATGTTGCCACCGCTTCGGTCGAGGCGTTGCTCAGCGCCGTGAACCGAATTTAAGTGTTCAATTAAGAAAACAGTAGAATATGCCGCTGCATCGGTTATTGCAGTGGCATATTTCATCAAATCGGGGTGCCCATGACTTTACCAGCCATTTTTGACAATCTTCGCCTGCCGCTTATCGGTTCACCCTTGTTCATCGTGTCGGGCCCCGAACTGGTCATTGCCCAGTGCAAGGCGGGTATCGTCGGAAGCTTCCCTGCCCTCAACGCCCGCCCGCAATCGATGCTCGACGAATGGCTGCACCAGATCACCGAAGAACTGGCGGCATGGAACCGGGATAATCCGGACAAGCCGGCGGCGCCTTTTGCGGTCAACCAGATCGTCCACAAGTCCAATGACCGGCTCGACCAGGACATGGCGACCTGTGCGAAATGGAAAGTGCCGATCGTCATTACCTCGCTGGGTGCAATCGAGGATCTCAATACCGCGGTCAAGGGCTGGGGCGGCATCGTTCTCCATGACATTATCAACAACCGCTTCGCTCACAAGGCGATTGAAAAGGGCGCGACCGGCCTTATTCCGGTTGCCGCAGGCGCTGGCGGCCATGCCGGCACCCTGTCCCCCTTCGCGTTGATGCAGGAAATCCGCGAATGGTTTGACGGTCCTGTCGCGCTCTCCGGTTCGATCGGCAATGGCGCGTCGATACTGGCAGCCCAGGCGATGGGCGCAGATCTCGGCTATGCCGGTTCGGCTTTCATCGCAACCAAGGAAGCCAATGCGGACCAAGGCTATAAGGAAGGCATTGTCGAGGGCAAAGCCTCCGACATCGTCTATTCCGACCTGTTTACCGGGGTGAAGGGCAATTATCTCCGCCAGTCGATCGAGCAGGCCGGTCTCGATCCCGACAATCTGCCGCAGGGCGATTACAAGACCATGAACTTCGGTTCCGGCGGCAATACCGAGAAAAAGGCGTGGAAGGATATCTGGGGATGCGGTCAGGGCATCGGCCTGATCAACGACGTTATGAGCGTCCAGGACATGGTCGACCAGTTCACCGCCGAATATAGGGCCGCACGGGAAAGCCTGAAAGAGCGGTTCAATTATTGAAGCCCGTCGAGCGCTGTTGCGGCGTCCCTAGTCTGAAAAGCCTTCGATCGTGATGCCGCAGCCCTTGATCCGCAGCCGGTTCTCCGAACGCTTCAATCTGTCAGCCCCGATTGCCTTGGCGCCGATGGCATTGGCTACCGGCGGAGACCTGGCCGCGGCCTGCGCGCGTGCGGGCGCGCTTGGCCTGGTCGGCGGTGGCTATGGCGATCTTGACTGGACGCGACGCGAATATGGCGACGCGATCAACCGGCTGGACGGCGATCAGGAAAATCTGTCGCGACTGGGTTGCGGCTTCATCTCCTGGAAACTCTCGGAAGACCAGAGCGCGCTGGACTGGTTGCTGGACCAACCGCATGAACCGGCGGCGGTCATGCTGTCATTCGGCGATCCGACAGCCTTTGCCGGAATATTGTCCGACCGCGATATCCCGGTCATTTGCCAGATCCAGACGATGGCGCAGCTACCGCAAGCGGTGGATGCGGGAGCCGCTGTCATTGTTGCGCAGGGCAGCGAGGCTGGCGGGCATGGCATGAACGATCTGGAAGGCCGCAGCACATTCACCTTCGTACCCGAAGTCGCCGACTGGCTCGCAGGACATTCTCCGGAGACCCAATTGCTCGCCGCCGGCGGAATTGCGGATGGCCGCGGCCTTGCCGCAGCGATGATGCTGGGCGCCGACGGGGCGCTGATCGGTTCGAGATTATGGGCCACCACCCAGTCGCTGGCCCCGCAAAGCGCAAAGACAAAGGCGCTGGAGGCGAGCGGCGACGACACAGGCAGAAGCAGTATCTTCGATATTTTGCGGGGCAAGAACTGGCCGCGACAATATGACTTTCGCGCCATCAGGAATCGATTGCACAGAAAATGGGAAGGCAGGATTGACGAGCTGCGATCGGATCCGGCGGCGGCGATTGAAGATTATCTGGGCGGAGTCCGTCAGGAAGATTATGACAGGGCCCATATAACGGTGGGTCAGGATATTGGATTGATCAACGATATTTCGTCGGCAGACGAGGTGATCGGCCATATCAATCGCGATGCTGCGCGCTTGTTGAGTGGTGGCATCTTCGGCAAATAGTCACGGGAACAGTGGTGTCGCGTCGGCAGAATCACGATTATCGAGCCGCGTTGTCCCCCTCCGGCAATGGCCCACTATCGCTGAATAGCGGAATGTTTTCGTCAACCGCGAAACGCCCGCCGACCAGCCCCACGAACAGAAGCAATATCGCCAGCCAGATCAGGAATGCGCCGCTTGTGATTCGCCAGTTTCGGGGTGGTAGTCCCTGCACCAGAAAGGTAATTATTCCCGCCACGTTGATGCAGACCAGGTTGGTGGCGAGCAAAAAGAGCGCTCTGAAGCCGAGCATCTCTTCTCCGCTGCCCAGAAACAGCCCGGCTGCAGCAATCGGCGGCACGAGCGCCACCGCGATCATGACGCCGACCAGCGAGAGCGAGGCCCCCTGGCTGAACGCCAGCACGCCCGCCGCACCGCAGGCCAGCGCCAGCGCGATGTCGGCGGGGTGGACGATCGTGCGGTTCCTGAGTTCCGGTACAAGCGGATTGACCTCGATAAACATGCCGAGCAGAAATGTGAACGCCAGCGCCGCAACAATGCCGACGACGAGCGTGCTGACCGCACGGCGGCCAAGCGCCCTGTCTCCCAGAGTAGCGGCCATCGCCATTGCCATGGTCGGGCCAAGCAGCGGGGCGATTATCATCGCGCCGATGACCACGGCGGTCTGGCCACTGCGCATGCCAAGTGCGGCGATCAGGACCGAAAGAACCACTGTCAGCAGATAATTGGGACGCAGTTCCAGACTGGCCTCAATATCATCATAGAGTTCGTTGGTGCTGATCCGGTCGCGGGTAAAGAAGGCCTCGAGCCTGCTGGGCGGCTTGCGGTCGCCGGATGGAGATGGCGCAAGCTCTTCGAGCTCGGGGATTTCAGGCAGGACTGCCTCGACCTGCAGGATCAGCACCGAAAACCCGGCTATGTCTTTCAGAACGCCGGCAAGTTCGGCGACCAGTGGCTCTATTGTCCGGCTCGCCACGACGCAGGAGAATTTTTCCAGTCCGTCAGGCACCGGTTCCTGCCAGAAGCGACTGCAGTGCTTTTGAATAATCGATTTCGTCCGCGATATCTCAGCGTCGGGTGTGATGACCTCAACCAGTCGTGCCGACATATCGGGCTCCTACATTTCTCCGCGCTCGCGGCGTATCGCGAACCATTTCTCGACATTTGCGTTATGCTCTTTCAACGTATCCGCAAAAATATGCCCGCCCTTCCCGTCGGCCACAAAATAGAGCGCGCTGGTTTTTGCGGGGTTCAGCACCGCTTCGATCGAAGCACGACCGGGATTGGCAATCGGGCCCTTGGGCAGACCAACCATCGCATACGTGTTATAATCGTTGACCTGTGCGATTTCCGACTGACGAATGCGGCGTCCGAGCGGTTTGCCCTTGGTGATCGGATAAATGATGGTCGGGTCGGCCTGCAGCATCATATTCTTGCGAACCCGATTGCTGTACACGCCTGCCACGGTCCTGCGCTCACGGGCCAAGGCGGTCTCTTTCTCGACGATCGCGGCCAATATGATCGCTTCCTGCGGTGTCTTGACGACGCTCGACTTCGTCCGCGTCGGCCAAAGCTCGGCCAGCGTATCGGTCATCGCCTTTTGCATTCTCTGCAGCACTGCCGACCGTTGTTCGCCGCGTTCGAAACTGTAGCTGTCCGGCAGAATCGAGCCTTCTGCCGGGACAGGAATATCGCCCTTGAGCAGATCTTCGGCCATCAGTTTCTCGTAGACGATGATCGAAGGAGTGCCTTCGGGAACCGTGATCAGCCGCTGGACGGATTTCCCGCCCTGCAGGATATCCAGAATCTGGGCATTGCTGGCGCCCGCCGGAATCTCGAACTCTCCGGCCTTGATCGGTTCAGACCCGCCAAGAATCTTCGCCCGGTTCAGAAAAGCGTCGGCAGACTTGATCACACCTTCCGATTCCATCGCCTCGGCCGCCATGGCCAGGCTCGAACCGGATTTGATGATGATCGTCCGCTGATTTTCCAGCGGACCGCTGGCGTTCCAGCCATAGAGGAAATTCCCCGCCAGCAGGACTGCGATGATCGCGGCTGCCGCCAGTATCAGGCAACCAAGGCGGCGCATATTGCTAGATCGCTTTCATGATGATGCTGGCATTGGTTCCGCCAAAGCCAAAGCTGTTGCTGAGCACAGCCTTCACCTTGCGCTGTTTGGCAAAATGCGGGACCAGATCGACACCAGCGCACTCCTCTTCGGGATCATCAAGATTCAGCGTCGGAGGAACGGTCTGGTCGCGCATCGCCAGAATGCTGAAAATGGCTTCCACCGCACCGGCGCCGCCGAGCAGATGCCCGATTGCCGATTTGGTCGAGCTCATCGACATGGTCGCAATGTCATCACCGAACAGACGGCGGATCGCGGCCAGTTCGAGCGTGTCGGCCATGGTCGAGGTTCCATGTGCGTTGACATAGTCGATATCGGCAGTGGTCAGGCCCGAACGCTTGAGCGCCATCGCCATCGAGTTGTAGGCACCAATGCCTTCGGGATGCGGTGCGGTCACATGATAGGCATCGCCGGACAGGCCATAGCCGACCACTTCGCAATATATCTTGGCACCGCGCGCTTTCGCCCGCTCATATTCTTCCAGAACCACAACCCCGGCGCCCTCGCCCATCACAAAACCGTCGCGGTCCTTGTCATAGGGTCGGGAGGCCTTCGTTGGATCATCATTGCGTTTGGTGGAAAGTGCCTTTGCCTGCGCAAAACCGGCGATGCCGATCGGGCAGATCGTCGCTTCCGCGCCGCCGGCCAACATCACGTCGGCATCGTCAAGCGCGATCATCCGCGCCGCGTCGCCAATGCTGTGCGCGCCGGTCGAACAGGCGGTAACCACTGCGTGATTGGGGCCCATCAGGCCATATTTGATCGAAACCTGACCGGAGATCAGATTGATCAGACGACCATGGACAAAATGCGGGCTAACCCGTCCCGGGCCGCGCTCTGCAAGCACCAGCGATTCTTTTTCGATTCCCGGAAGGCCGCCGATACCCGAACCGATCGAACAACCGGTACGGAAGCGGTCTTCTTCCGACATGTCGGTGAGACCGGCATCTTCAAACGCCTGTCCGGCGGCATCAATGCCGTAGATGATGAAGGGGTCAACCTGGCGCTGCACCTTGTGGTCGACGCGGAGGTTGGGATCGAACCCAAATTCGTGGTCGGCCGGCTTCACTTCGCAAGCGATGTGGCATTTCTGGTCGGACGCGTCGAAATGGGTGATTTTCCCGGCACCGGACCGGGAAGCCAATATATTGCTCCAGGTCGTTTCCACATCCCCGCCCAGCGGCGTCACCAGGCCCATTCCGGTTACAACTACACGACGCATATCATGCTTCTCCTTGCGGGCTTAGCCTGCCCAAAATAAAAAACGGCCACCGGTTCAGGAAATCCTCCCCGGGCCGGTGAGCCGCTTTGCTGTCTTTCAGCGATCATTTGGCCCGAGGTGCGCCCAGTCAATGGCCGCACCTCAAAATCAATTAACCCTTGTTTTTATCGATGAAATCGATGGCATCCTTGACGGTGCCGATCTTTTCGGCCGCATCGTCTGGAATTTCGACGCTGAATTCTTCTTCGAACGCCATTACCAGCTCAACAATGTCGAGGCTGTCAGCGCCAAGATCATCGATGAACGCCGCTTCTTCGGTTACCTTGTCAGCTTCAACGCCCAGATGCTCAACAACAATCTTTTTAACCCGGTCTGCAGTCTCACTCATGAGAGTTCCTTCTTAGTTTTATTAATTTCGCGTTTGTCCTACTGGCATGCCGCGCCGCTTGCAAGAGGGCAAGAACAGCTTTGTGATACCAGCGAATTTATTGGCGCAGTTCCCCGTTGCGAAAATCATCCTCGATGCCCCAAAGCGTGGCCCGCCATTCAAAATAATCATGGACCCATTCCCGCATTTCCGCCTGTTCCGGATAGCCAGCGGCGGTCAGGTCCTGGTCCATCTTTCCGGACTGGAAGACATCTTCCAACATCTGCCGCCCGGTCGCGCTGACATTATCCGCGTAATATTGATCAAGAAACGGCTTGAAATCACCCAGATTCCGGATTCTCTCGATCAGCCCTTCTTCCAGCAGCCAGCCATCCATCACCGAAATCCGGAAAGCGTTCCGAGTCTGGATGTCCGACCACCTGTGCTCGGTCTGGCATTTTTCTGCAAGGCTGCGCTCCTTTTCGAAAGCCTCTGCCTCCTTGCCTCTGCGGGCCAAGGCATAATACGCCTGCGCCCGATCGGCCGGGATCTGGCTGCTGATACAGTCAAGGCCTTCAATCGTCAGCAGGCCGTGGCTCGGCATCGCGGGCTGAAGGCCCGCAGCCGCAAAAAGCAGCAAAGTTGATAACATCCGGAGGCTGGTCCTAGCCGAGCATCGCCATGCCGCCATTCACGTGCAGCGTCTGGCCGGTGACATAGGAGGCTTCCTGGCTCGCCAGATAGACGACGGCGGCGGCAATATCGTCAACGCTGCCCATTTTGCCCGCCGGAATCTTGCGGTTGATCTCGTCTTTCTGGGCATCGGTCAGCGCGTCGGTCATGGGCGTTTCGATAAAACCGGGTGCGACGCAATTCACGGTGATGTTGCGCGAGGCCAGTTCCTGCGCGAGCGCCTTGGACATGCCGACGAGGCCGGCCTTGGACGCGACATAATTGGCCTGTCCGGGGTTGCCGGTTGCGCCGACCACCGAACTGATCGAAATGATTCGGCCATTGCGCGCCTTCATCATCGGCCGGGCTGCGGCCCGGATCAGCCGAAAGGCCGATTCCAGGTTGACCCGGATCACATCGGAAAAATCATCGTCCGACATCCGCATCACCAGACCGTCGCGGGTGATTCCGGCATTGTTGACCAATATGTCGAGCTTGCCGAGTTTCGCTACCGTGTCCGGGACCAGGGCGTCTACTTCTTCGGGTTTGGAAAGATCGCACGGCATGACGATATGGCCGTCCCCCGCCATGTCCGGGATCATCTCCATTAGCACGTGCATGCGCGTGCCGGACAGCGCGACGGTAGCACCCTGTGCGGCAAGGGATTTGGCAATGGCCGAACCGATACCGCCCGATGCGCCGGTTACCAGTGCCGTCATTCCACTTAGATCAAACATAGCATATTCCTTCAAAATTCCAGTTCATCAAGACCGGATCAATCTGCACTCACAGGCTCTTCAGAAAACCCTCGATATCATCCATCGAAATCAGGCTGGCGGTTTCTGCATCCGGAGCGATCCGTCCGACCATGCCGGTCAGGACCTTGCCGCCAAATTCCACAAATTGCTCGACGCCGGCTTCTGTCATATTGCCGACCGATTCCCGCCAGCGCACGGTTCCGGTGACTTGCCGGACCAGAAGGTCGCGGATTTCGTCGGCATCGGAGACGGGCGCAGCGGTGACATTGGCAAAGACCGGCACAATCGGCGAGAATAGATTGGCTTCGGCCAGGGCCTCTTCCATCGCCTCGGCCGCAGGCTCCATCAGCGAACAGTGAAAAGGTGCCGACACCGGAAGCAATATGCCCCGCTTGATACCATGATCCTTGGCCGCGGCTATGGCGCGCTCGATTGCGCCGGTATGGCCGGAGATCACCACCTGGGTCGGGTCATTGTCATTGGCAACGGTACAGACTTCACCCTCGGACGACGCGTTGGCCAGCGCCGAGGCCTTTTTGATATCGGCTCCGAGCAGGGCCGCCATGCCGCCCTCGCCCACCGGCACGGCCTTTTGCATCGACTGGCCGCGCAGCTTGAGCAGTTCGGCGGTGGTGGTCAGGTCGAGCGCGCCGGCTGCGCACAAGGCGCTATATTCACCGAGGCTGTGGCCCGCGACATAGCTGCAGATATCGCCCAGCGACTTGCCGCCGTCCTTTTCCATCACCCGCAAGGTGGCAATCGCGTTGGCCATGATTGCCGGCTGGGCATTTTCGGTGAGGGTCAACTCGTCCAGCGGCCCGTCGCACATCAGTTTGAACAGACTTTGCTCCAGCGCATGATCGACTTCTTCGAATACTTCCCGCGCGGTACTGCTCGCCTCGGCAAGTGTCTTGCCCATGCCGACAGCCTGGCTGCCCTGTCCCGGAAAAATAAATGCACGCATGTCGATCCCCATTCCTCAAATATGATTGAGCGAATTAGGCACGATTGATTGGTCATGCAAGCGTCGCGCACCACAGGTAAAAGCATTGCGCTATTTTAATTGCTTGATTAAGCTCGACTTATGCGGGGAGAGGACTTCGAAAAAAAACTGGCAGCCTATTGCACCGAAACATTTGGTGCAGATGGCGAACTCGGCCAATTGCGGCGGCTTTCAGGCGGCGCCAGCATGGAAAGCTGGGGCTTCTCCTATGGCGGCGAACAGCTTGTCCTGCGTCGCCTGCCCGATGGCCTTTCCGCGGATGATGACGGTTTGCGCGGGGTTCCGCTGGCGACTCAGGCGGATATTATCGAACTGGCCCGTGGCGAGGGAGTGACCGCGCCGCAGGTTCGCGGCAGGCTTCGCCCCGAACATGGTCTGGGCGACGGCTTTATTATGACCAAGGCAGAGGGCGAAACCCTGCCCCACAAGATACTCGGCAATCCGGACTTTGCCGAGGCCGAAGACAATCTGACCGGGCAATGCGCGCGGGAACTCGCGGCCATTCACCGGATACCGGTGGAGTCGCTGCCCGCTTCGCTGGACTATTTCTCGCCCGCAGAACTGATTCGACTCCAGAAGGACAAATATGACGAGATTGGCGGCAAAATCCCGATCTATGAATATGCCTTTCACTGGTTGAACGAGAACGCGCCAGGCGCATCGGAGAAGAAGCTGGTCCACGGCGACTTTCGCATGGGCAATCTGATGATCGACCATCAGGGGCTTTCCGCAGTGCTCGACTGGGAGCTGATCCGGCTTGGCGATCCGGTCCAGGACCTTGCCTATCTGTGCACGCCAAGCTGGCGATTCGGCCATTACGAGAAACTTGCCGGCGGCTTCGACAGCGCCGAATCGCTCTTGCAGGCCTATGCCGAAGCGAGCGGCAAGAATGTTGACGCCGACCGTTTTCGCTTCTGGCTCATTTACTCGACCCTGTGGTGGGGCGTGGCCTGCATGGTCATGGGCCAGATCTGGCGCAGCCACGGAGACCGCTCGCTCGAGCGCACGGTGATCGGCCGCCGCGTCTCTGAGGTCGAGATTGATCTCGCCTTGCTATTCGAGGATATTCTCCCCGAACGGCTGTGCACCTCGCTGGACTGGTCAACGTCCGGGGAAAAAGCCGTGACCGGCGAGACCGGTTATGACGAGCTTCTCACCGCTCTCGGCGAATGGAATAGCGGGACCGTGCAGCCCGATCTGCAGGGTCATGACAAGTTCCAGTCGCGGGTCGCCGGCAATGCGCTCGGCATCGCGCGCCGCCAGGCTGCATGGGGTCCGGGCTTTCGCGATGCCGCCCAGGCCCGGCTCGCTGCGATCGGCCATGACCACGAACAGCTGTGCACCGGCCTCGCGAAGGGGGATATCGAAATCACCGCTCCGGGCATCTGGAACCATCTGCGGCTTTCCGCTCTTGAACGCCTGTCCATCGATCAACCCAAATATGCCGGCCTCAGGGTCGCGCTCAACAAATGGAGTCCGTCATGACCAGTTTCGAAATTCCGCAGGTGATTGAAGATTATCTGGCTGTCCTCGAT
Organism: Parasphingorhabdus flavimaris; assembly: GCF_013371215.1. Taxonomy (GTDB): domain Bacteria; phylum Pseudomonadota; class Alphaproteobacteria; order Sphingomonadales; family Sphingomonadaceae; genus Parasphingorhabdus; species Parasphingorhabdus flavimaris. The sequence goes on along the minus strand of NZ_JABWMH010000002.1, from coordinate 568,889 downwards.
GACTTTATCGAACGGGAGATCAAGCCGATCGAGCAGCGCGACGACAATATCCGCTTTTTCGATCACCGCCGCGAAGACGCGCGGACCAACTGGGAAAACCAGGGACTGCCGACCGAAGAATGGGAGGCGCTGCTGGTCGAGATGCGGCAGGTTGCCGATGCCGCCGGCCATTATCGCTATGCCCTGCCCGAAGAATTTGGCGGCCAGAACGGCACCAATCTCGGAATGGCGCGGATTCGCGAGCATCTCGCCCACAAGGGCCTGGGTCTGCACAATGATCTGCAGAATGAAAATTCCATCGTCGGTAATCTCGTGCAGCCGCTCATGCTCCGCGACTTTGGCACCGAACAGCAGAAACAGGAATATATTCCACAGATGCTGGCCGGGAAAATGGGCTGGTGCTTCGGGCTGACCGAAGAAGATCACGGTTCCGATGCGACATGGATGGACACGACCGCGATACCCGTCGCCCACGAAGGGGTCGATGGCTGGCTGATCAACGGCAACAAGATGTGGACCACCGGCCTGCACAAGGCTTCGCACGTGATGACCTTTGCCCGGCACAGCGGCAAGGACGGCGACGCAAGGGGAATCGGCTGCTTCATCGTTCCGGTGGATGCCAAGGGCTTTGAAATCGGCGAATATATGTGGACATTGAACATGCCCACAGACCATCCGAAATGCTCCTATAAAAATGTCTGGATTCCGGCAGATGCAGTGCTTGGCGATCTTGAGATGGGTCTCGCCTGCGCCCAGCATTTTGTGCATGAGAACCGCATACGCCAGGCAGCCTCGTCGCTCGGCGCGGCGCAATATTGCATCGATGAAGCCGTAAAATATGCCGGCGAGCGCAAACCGTTTGGTAAGCCATTGTCAGTCAACCAGGGAATCCAGTTTCCGCTGGTCGAGCTGCACACGGAAGCCGCCATGCTTCGCCAGCTGATCTACGCTACGGCGGCCAAGATGGACACGATGCCGAAACCCGACGTCGCCAAATATCTCTCCGCCCAGGTCAGCATGTGCAACTATCGCGCGAACCGGCTGGTCTGCGACGCGGCCGATCGCGCGATGCAGGTCCACGGCGGCATGGGCTATTCGCGCCACAAGCCGTTCGAACATATCTACCGCCACCACCGCCGCTACCGGATCACCGAAGGCGCGGAAGAAATCCAGATGCGCAAGATCGGCGGCGACATGTTCGGCTTCCTGGGGCCGAAGAAGTAAATTGAGCAGGTCCGCCAACCGCGCAATACGAGACATTTGAGATATATTACCTGCCCTTCTGCAATCGCCCCAATTCCGGACACTCCTGAGGTGTTGGCGTCCGCTCGAAAGTGGATGCGATTTTCGTGCGTTCAAAGAGAAAAAAGTCCAAGGCCTGCTACGATTTCATCCTTAGTCTGCTCGGTGATCTCTCGGCCCCGCTGAACGCCGGTTCGCAAGATGTCCATTATCGTGTCGACATCCCGACTTAACGCAGCCCGCCGCTCACGGATCGGAGCGACGGTGGCCTGGAGGATGATCGTGAGGCGCTGCTTCAGAACCATGTCCCCAAGACCTCCTTTTTGATAGTGCGCCTTCAGTTCGGCAACAGCTTCACGGTCGGGGTCAAAGGCGTCGAGATAAGTGAATACGACATTGCCCTCAACGCGCCCTGGGTCGGATGCACGGAGATGATCGGGGTCCGTGTACATGCGCTGTACGGCTGCCGCGATCTCATCGTCGCTAGCCGACAGGGGCAAAGCGTTACCTTGAGATTTGCTCATCTTCGCCCTGCCGTCCACGCCGGGAAGGCGCCCTATCAGCGGCGTAATCGCGCGTGCTTCTGGCAACACGGACCGGCCGATTTGTCGGTTGAGACGGCGAACCAACTCGTTGGTCTGCTCAATCAGGGGCGTCTGATCTTCACCGACCGGCACCACGGTCGCTCTGAACGCCGTAATGTCGGCAGCTTGTGCTGCCGGATAACAAAGAAAGCCGGCGGGTATGTCGCGACCAAACCCTCTCGCCTGTATCTCCTCCTTGATGGTCGGATTGCGCTCGAGGCGCGCGACCGTGACGAAATTCAGGTAGAGCATGGTCAACTCCGCCAAAGCAGGCAAAGCCGATTGCAGACAGATCGTGGACAGGGCTGGATCGATTCCGACCGCTAGGTAGTCTAGCGCCACCTCCAGGACATTGCGACGCACCTTGTCAGGATGATCGGCGTTGTCGGTCAGCGCCTGGGTGTCGGCCAGAAGCACATATTGCTTGTGGGTGTGCTGCAACTCTACCCGACTCTTCAGAGAGCCGATGTAATGTCCCAGGTGCAGGGGACCGGTGGTGCGGTCGCCGGTCAGGATTACAGGACGTGAAACAGGTCGCATGGACAATTCTCCTAGAAGTTGCCACTGCTGCCGTCGGGATGGGAGTGCTGATGATCCTAGCCGCCGAAAGCAGCGGATGAGGTCACAGAAATATGACTGGCCGCGCTTAAGTCGCGGGCCACCAAAGTTGATTGATGGTCGAAAGCCGGTAGGTCATAGGACTTACATAGCGAGCCTGTTACCATCAGGCAAGCAGGCAACGGCAGCTTTCTTCTGACCGCAGCCTGAAAGCCGTCCGACCGCTTTCCACCCAGTTTCGGCCTTTAAGAGCAACCTAGCTTTTCCGACATTGCAGCCCCCTCCTTCTCCCTTGCATTCCCCCGCCATTTCCGCCATAGGCGCCGCTTCCGCGTGAACCGGCCTGTCCGATTCACCCGGAAAAAGAAGAAAGCCGGAGGGGCGTTCGCATGGTGCGGCGTCAGCGATCGGCGGTAAATGAAGGAATGATTGCATGCCAATGTATGAGCATGTCTTCCTTGCGCGGCAGGATCTGAGCCAGTCTCAGGTTGATGCTCTTGCGCAGGAAGCCACCAAAATTGTTGAATCCAACGAAGGCAAGGTCGTACTGACCGAAACCTGGGGCCTGCGTACGCTCGCCTACAAGATCCAGAAGAACCGCAAGGCACATTATGTCATGCTGCGTCTCGACGCACCGGGCAACGTTGTCCTGGAACTGGAACGCCAGACCCGGATCAACGAAGATGTTATCCGTTTTCTGACCATCCGCGTTGACGAGCATGAAGAAGGCCCGTCCGTGATGATGCGCAAACCCGACCGCGACCGCAAACCGCGCCGCGATTTCGATAATAATTAAGCCAGAGAAGGAGTTAAGATATGGGACGTCCATTTTTCCGTCGCCGCAAAAGCTGCCCCTTTTCCGGTAAAAACGCACAGCCAATCGACTATAAAGACGTGAAGACGCTGCAGGGATTCATTTCCGAACGCGGCAAGATCGTACCAAGTCGTATCACCGCAGTTTCCGCCAAGAAGCAACGCGAGCTTTCCAAAGCTATCAAACGCGCTCGCCATATTGGCCTCCTGCCTTACCTCGTGAAATAGGAGCGAAACAATGGATATTATTTTGCTTGAACGCGTAGAGAAACTCGGCAGCATCGGCGACATCGTCACCGTCAAGAACGGCTATGCCCGCAATTTTCTGCTACCCAACAAGAAGGCCTTGCGTGCCAATGCGGCGAACAAGAAAGTCTTCGAAGCCAACCGCCAGCAGATCGAAGCCGACAATGAAGCAAAGCGCAAGGAAGCCGAAGCGGCATCCGGCAGCATTGAAGGCAAGCAGATCGTTCTGATCCGTGCGTCGTCTGCCAGCGGCCAGCTTTACGGTTCCGTATCGGTTCGCGATATTGTCGAAGCCCTGAACGCCGATGGCAAGAGCTCCGTCGTTGAGAAGAGCATGGTCATTCTGGAAAAGCCGATCAAGACACTCGGCGTTTTCGATGTCCGCGTTCGTCTCCACCCGGAAGTCAATGTCACGATCCAGGCCAATGTCGCCCGTTCGGACGACGAAGCCGATCTTCAGAAGGACGGCGTCGACGTGATTGCCCAGATGTTCGAAGAAGATCAGGCCGAACTGGCTGCCAACGCGCTTGCGCCTGACAGCGAAGACGATGCTCAAGAAGCTGGCGAAGAAGCCACTTCGGAAGCAGCGGACGAAACAGCAGAAACCGAAGAACAGGACGATACCGAAACCAAGGAATAGTCCTATTCTGACTTTGATATCGAAAGCCCGGGTCCGGAACGTCGCAAGACGGTTCACCAGACCCGGGCTTTTTCTTTGGAGGGCGCGTTGAGCGACGACTGGCAATCATTTTTTGCGAAAGATGCGTCCCTGTTCCCGCATCTCGCCGATCTGCAGAAGGAGCAGGTCCTCCTTTCGACCATGAGCGAAGCCGCCTTTCGCCAGGCCAGTTTCCTTGATCAGCGAATATTCACTCCCGATTTGCAACGGCAGGTCGTGTCCTGGGCGGATGTTGCTTCCGTGCCGCTGGCAAATCTTCCCAAGCCCCAGTATATTTTCCATATCGGCCATGTCGGATCGACTCTGATTTCCAGACTGCTCGGGGAAATCGACAGCATATTGGCGCTGCGCGAGCCTGCGATATTGCGGCAGCTGGCCGACGTCCGGATCAACAATCCGGCTGAAATCGGCTGGACCGGTGACGAGCAAGCCAAAAGGCTCGATCAGGTCGAACATTGGCTCTCGCGGACATTTCACCCCGATCAACGGGTGATGATCAAGGCGAGCAGCTTTGTCAGCCCCCTCGCCCAGGACCTGTTGGCCGGATCAGGCACCGCACTTTTCCTCGTTGCCTCGCGTGAACGTTATCTGCAGACCATTTTGGCCGGTGATGCGTCGAAGCAGGAAGCCGCTGCCCTGACTGAGCTCAGGCTGAAACGCCTCGAGCAGCATCTCGGCCAACCTGTCGGAACCATGGAGCAGCTGACGCTGGCCCAGACCAGCGCCCTGGGCTGGCTGTGCGAAATGGTCACGCTTTGTGATGCAGAAAAGCGCTGCCCGGATGCAGACATCATGTGGATGGATTTTGATCATTTCCTGAACCAGCCCGCCGGAAAATTGCAATCCGCCGCAGATCATTTCGGCAGGAGCCTGCCTCTGGATCAGGCCGAGAAACTGGTGTCCGGTCCGATCATGACCAGCTATTCCAAGGCCCCCGAATATGATTATAGCGCCTCGCTGCGCGAAGAGCTTCTGGCCGAAGCGGGAAAAATTCATGCTGACGATATCCGGCAGACACTGCTATGGATCGATCAATTGGCGCGGCAACATCCGAAAGTGGCCGCCGCGATAGCAACAGCGGAAACGAAGAGATAATGTTCAAGCAGCTCAATCTACTCGACCAGGCGCAGGTCAACCAGCTGAAACAGATTGCCGAAAAGGCCCAATTTGTCGACGGCAAGATCAGCAACCCGCACAGCAAGGTGAAGAACAACCTGCAATTGCACGATGTCGAGGGCTATAAACAGTCGTCGGAGATCCTGCTCGATGCGTTGATGGCCAATCGCGAATTTGTCGATTTTGCCTTTCCCGAGCAAGTCGCTCCGCCACTGATCACACGGTACAAGCCCGGAATGAATTACGGATTGCACGCTGACAGCGCGATCATTCCATTGCCAGACGCCCCGCTGCGGTCCGACCTGAGTTGCACGATTTTTCTCAGCGACGTAAAGGATTCGGTCGGTGGCGCTCTCCATGTCACCCAGGGCGAAGCCAGCATGCGGTTCAAGGGGCCTCCGGGCACCGCGATCGTCTACCCGTCTTCAACGCTCCACGAGGTCGAGCCGGTCACCGATGGCGAACGCATGGTTGCCATCACCTTCATCCAGAGCAAAATACCGGATGTCACCAACCGGAATCTTCTCTACGAACTGAATGAAGTCGCCGCGCTGGAGGGACATAACATGTCTCACGCCAATTACACCCGAATGCAGGCGATACAATATAATCTCATGCGGAAATGGATGCGCTGAGCCGCCTGTGGCTCAATAGCCCATCAGGCTCATGACTTCCTCGCGGCTCCGCGCGTCGTCCAGAAAACATCCGAGCAAACGACTGGTGGTCATCTTGACCCCGGGCGTCCGAACGCCGCGCGCCGTCATGCAGCTGTGACTGGCTTCGATCACGACCGCCACACCGGCTGGCTTCAGATTGTCCCAGATACATTCCGCCACTTCGGCTGTCAGCCGTTCCTGCACCTGCAACCGCCGGGCAAAGCCGTGGAGCACGCGAGCGAGCTTGGAAATGCCGACGACCTTGTCGGTCGGCATATAGGCGATGCTCGCCTTGCCGATGATCGGCGCCATATGGTGCTCGCAATGCGAGTGGAAGGGAATGTCCTTGAGCAACACCAGCTCGTCATAGCCGCCGACTTCCTCGAAGGTGCGGGCGAGATGCATGGCGGGATTCTCGGCATAGCCCTCGCAATATTCCTTCCACGCGCGCGCGACGCGTTTTGGCGTGTCGACCAGCCCTTCGCGCTCGGGATCGTCACCGGTCCAGCGCAGCAGCGTCTTCACCGCTTCCTGGACCTCGTCCGGCACCGCAATTTTCTGGGCTTCGCGCTCGGCGAGAGCGTCGACAATGGATTGGGAATAATCGGCCAAAACAGGTCCTTTGGTTCATCAGATGCAATGCCGACAAGTTACGCCAGCGGCGAGCCATGCGCAAGTGCACCTTGGTGCATCTTTTGCAGTGCATGGCCTGACAGAAAGGAAGGTGGTGCGCCCAGAGAGATTCGAACTCCCGACCCCTTGATTCGTAGTCAAGTACTCTATCCAGCTGAGCTATGGGCGCTAACCAGACGGTGCAGATAGGGGGTGATGCCCGTGCTTGCAAGCCATTTTAGTGGCTATTTTGTCATTCATTTGTAGAATGACCGTCAACGGACGGAGAGACGGTCGATGGGAACATGGGGTACGGGCAGTTTCGAGAATGATTCCGCGCTAGACTGGGCCGCCGAAGTCGCCTCGATCGATGACATCGATGGCAAGTTCAACGAGCTCGATTCATTTGGCCAGACAGACGATTGTGGGCCGGATGCCTATATCGAAGTGGATCTGGCCAGCGAAATCCTTGCTGCAGCGGAATGCGTCGCCTTTCTCATGGGGCGGCAGGCCGCCGATGTTCCCGACGATCTCCGCAACCGCCTCGGCACCATGGCAAAGCCCGACACGCCTCTGATCAACAAGGCGAAGGATTCGGTTTCCCGAATATTGGCAGGATCGGAGCTGCTTGATCTATGGTCCGAAGAGGATAGCGAAACCAACGAGTGGAATATCGCCATTTCCGGCCTGATCGACCGGCTCAACGCAGATGTGCCCTGTAACCCGCCGCCGCTGGAACAAATCGAAAGCAGCCAAGGCTATCTCACGCCCTGCGCCTTTTGCGACCAGCCCATTGCCGAAGGCGAAATTTTCCAGCTCGAATTTCGTGACCTGTCAAACGCCGACGGGCTGTTTGTCTCACGGGGCCTCTATTGCCACCTCGCCTGCCTGAACGGAAAATTGCACAGCAAGCACATGGTCCAGAACTGGAAATTCAACATCGCTCAGGCCGAAATCGACCGGATACTGGGCCGAAAGGAAGACTAGCTTCGGTTCAGTGCAGCCTGTGCCGCCGCCAGACGCGCGATCGGCACGCGATAAGGCGACGCGCTGACATAATCGAGCCCGGTTTTCTCGCAGAAGGCGATAGAGGCCGGATCGCCGCCATGTTCACCGCAAATGCCGAGCTTGATGCCGGGCCGCGTTGCCCTGCCCCGCTCGGCCGCGATTTCGATCAGCTGGCCGACGCCCTCGATATCGAGGCTGACAAACGGATCGCGCGGGAAAATGCCCTTGTCGACATATTGGGTCAGGAACCGCCCGGCGTCATCGCGCGACACGCCGAGTGTGGTCTGGGTGAGGTCGTTGGTGCCGAAGCTGAAAAACTCGCCATGTTCGGCGATCTCGCCCGCCATCAGGGCAGCGCGCGGCAGTTCGATCATCGTGCCGACGAGATATTCGATCTCCCGGCCCTTTTCGGCGAAGACTTCCCTGGCCATGCGGTTGACCACATCCTTCATCAGTTCCAGTTCGCGCGCGGTGGCAACCAGCGGGATCATGACTTCGGGAATCGGCGCTTCGCCGCTGGCTTCCGCCACTTCGCAGGCAGCCTCGAAAATCGCCCGCGCCTGCATTTCATAGATTTCGGGATAAGTGACGCCGAGACGGCAACCGCGATGGCCGAGCATCGGGTTGAACTCGTGCAATTCGCTCGCCCGCTGTTTCAGCGTTTCAACACCCACATCGGCGGCCTTTGCGACTTCCTCGAATTCCGACTGGTTGTGCGGCAGAAATTCGTGCAGCGGCGGATCGAGCAGGCGGATGGTCACCGGCAGGCCGACCATGACCTCGAAAATCTGGCGAAAATCGTCGCGCTGTTCCGGCAACAATTTCGCCAGAGCCAGCCTGCGGCCCTGCTCGTCGGGCGCCAGGATCATCTGGCGAACCGCGGTGATCCGGGCGGCATCAAAGAACATATGTTCGGTCCGGCAGAGGCCGATGCCCTCGGCACCGAAATCGCGGGCCACCTGGCAATCGAGCGGGGTTTCCGCATTGGTGCGGACGCCAAGGCGGCGCACCTTGTCGGCCCAGACCATCAGCACGCCGAAGTCGCCGACCAGTTCCGGCTGGATGGTATCGACGCGGCCAGCCATCACCTGGCCGTTGCTGCCGTCGATGGTCAGCATGTCGCCTTCTTTCAATTCGCGATCGCCGACCTTCATGACCTTGGTTTCATTGTTGATCGAAACCGTGCCGGCACCGGAAACACACGGTCTTCCCATGCCTCTGGCGACCACGGCGGCGTGTGACGTCATGCCGCCACGCGCCGTCAATATGCCCTTGGCGGCATGCATGCCGTGGATATCTTCCGGCGAAGTCTCGATGCGGACGAGGATGACGTCATCGCCCATTTCTGTACGCCGCTCGGCGGTATCGCTGTCGAACACGATCAGACCGCTGGCTGCGCCGGGAGAAGCCGGCAGGCCGGTGGTCAGCACGTCGCGTTTCGCTTCCGGATCGAGCGTCGGGTGGAGCAGCTGGTCGAGCGCCATCGGATCGACGCGCAACACCGCTTCTTCCTCGGTGATGAGGCCGTCATGGGCCATATCGACCGCAATTTTCAGTGCCGCCTTGGCGGTACGCTTGCCCGAGCGGGTCTGCAGCATCCACAATTTGCCGCGTTCGACGGTAAATTCGATATCCTGCATGTCGCGATAATGGCGTTCGAGCAGATCGAACACGTCGGTCAGCTCCTTGTAGGTCTCCGGCATCGCCTCTTCCATCGACAGCGGCTTGGCATTGGCCTCTTCGCGGGCGGCTTTCGAAAGATATTGCGGGGTGCGGATGCCGGCCACAACATCCTCGCCCTGCGCGTTGATCAGCCATTCGCCATAATAGGCGCTGTCCCCGGTCGAGGGATTGCGGGTGAAGGCGACGCCGGTGGCGCTGGTTTCACCCATATTGCCGAAGACCATCGCCTGGACGTTGACGGCCGTGCCCCATTCGGCGGGAATATCGTTGAGCCGGCGGTAGACCTTGGCCCGGTCTGCCTGCCAGCTGCCGAACACGGCGCTGACCGCGCCCCAGAGCTGGTCATTGACGTCCTGCGGGAAAGGCTTGCCCCATTGCTTCTCGACCAGCGCCTTATATTCGCTGACCAAGGCCTTCCAATGTTCAGACTCCATCTCGGTATCGGTGAAGAATCCGTTGTCTTCCTTGATAATTTCCAAGGCCTCTTCGAAGGAATCATGGTCGAGCTGGAGTACCACATCGCTATACATCTGGATGAACCGGCGATAGCTGTCCCAGGCGAAACGTTCGTCGCCGGAGGTTTTGGCAAGGCCCTCGACGGTGTCGTCGTTGAGACCGAGATTGAGCACCGTGTCCATCATCCCGGGCATCGAGGCGCGGGCGCCGGAGCGCACCGAGACCAGCAGCGGATCGGCCGCATCGCCGAATGTCTTGCCGGTGACCGATTGGATATGGGCCACGCCCTGCGCGACTTCGGCGTTCAGACTGTCGGGATAGGCGCCGTCATTGTTCATATATTCGGTGCACATTTCGGTGGAAATCGTGAACCCGGGAGGAACCGGCAGGCCGATATTGGCCATTTCGGCGAGATTGGCCCCTTTGCCGCCGAGCAGGTTGCGGGCTTCTGTCTTGCCAGATGGCGCACCATCCGCGTCCATGCCGCCACCGAAACGATATACATATTGGGTCATTCATCTGCCTCATCACTGTCCAACCCCTCCTTTTCAAAGGAGGGGCAAGGGGTGGTTTATGAGGAGGCTGGCTCGATGCCAGTCTCCGAGTTTTGTGAGTGGGGATAGACACCACCCCGACCCCTCCTCTGAAGAGGAGGGGCTTTTCGGTCAGTCCTCATAACCGAAAAAACCGCCGTCGAACTTTACACACTTTACACTGTTATGAATCAAATCTCTTCTAGCCCTCGATCTTCGAAAAATCAGCAACTTGGTGGACGGCGTTGCGAAAACGCGCGAGCAGGGCAAGCCGGGCTTCGCGCTTCGCTCCGTCGTCGTCGTTCACCGTCACATCCTCGAAAAACTGGTCAATCGGGCCGCGCAGGGCCGCCAGCGCGGTCATCGCCTGCTCGAACTGCTCGGCCTCGATCGCGGCAGTGACCTGCGGCTGCGCCGCGTCGAGCGCGTCTATGAGGGTCTTTTCGGCCTTTTCGGGCGTGTAGGAAAGGGGTTTGAGCCCTTCCCCGTTCGTCTCGAGCGAAGTCGAGAGACCATGCCTACCTTCATCCGTGTCTCGACTACGCTCGACACGAACGGCACCAGCGCCCTCTTTCTTCAATATATTCGAAGCCCGCTTGTAACCGGCGAGCAGATTTTCCCCGTCCGTGGTTTCGACAAAGGCCTGCAAAGCCTTAACCCGGGCGAGCAAACGCACCAGATCGTCTTCACCACCCAGCGCGAACACCGCGTCAATCAGGTCGTGACGGACGCCCGCTTCGCGTTGCTGGACTTTCAGCCGGTCAACGAGAAAACCCCAAAGTTCCTCAGCTTCGCGATCAATAGCTCTCTTCAACAAATTCTCTGATACGCCCGCCGCTTTGGATAAATTTTCCAGCCTCTCTTTTAACGTAGGCATCTGTTCGGCCGCGATTGCAATAGCCTGGCGAAGCACTTTTAAATGTGACCCTCGCAATTTATTATCGTGCCACAGGCTCAGATTAGCGATTCCCGCCCGACGGAGCGCGAACGGATCTTTCGAACCGGTGGGTTTCTCATCAATCGCAAAAAAGCAAGCCAGCGTATCCAGCTTATCCGCCAGGCTCACCCACACCGTCACCGGGTCAGTCGGCACATCATCGCCCTGCCCGACCGGCTTGTAATGATCTCTGATCGCTTGTGAGACTTCCACCGGAAGCTCTTCTTTCTCTGCATAATAGCCGCCCATCAAGCCTTGCAGCTCGGGGAACTCGCCGACCATTTCGGTGACGAGATCGGCTTTGCAGAGACGTGCGGCCTGCTTGGTCTGTTCCGGGTTGGCACGGAGTAACCCAGTCCCTTCTAAAGACGCCAACCACTCAGCCAGCTTGGCCACACGCTCTACCTTGTCGGCAACCGTTCCCAATTTTTCGTGGAACACGATGTTGCTCAATTTCTTTGCATGATCCTCCAATGCCGTCTTCTGGTCAAGTTCCCAGAAGAATTTTGCGTCGGAGAGTCGCGCAGCGAGGACTTTTTCGTTCCCCGCAACAATTGCCTTGCCGCCATCGCTGGCGTCGATATTCGCCGTGCAGACGAAATAGGGAGCCAATTTTTCCTCCCTGTCGCGAAGCGATGGGGAGGTGGCAGCCGGAACGGCTGACGGAGGGGCCCCTCCACCATCCTGCGCATTGGGAGGATATTTGCACACAAAATATTTCTGGTTCACCCGGGCGGTCAGCTGGATCACCTCTTCCGGTACGTCGAGAAATGCGGGATCGAACGCGCCCAGCAACGGCACCGGCCATTCGGTCAGGCCGGCATTCTCGATCACCAGGCCTTCGTCTTCGACCAGCTCCAGTCCGGCGTCGGATGCGGCTTTCGCGGCCCCATCGCGGATGATATTCTGACGCTCTTCATGATCGACGATCACATGACAGGCGCGCAGTTTTTCAACATAGTCATCGGCATTGCCGATGGTGATCATGCCATCATGGTGAAAGCGATGCCCGACCGTATCATAGGCTGACGTCATGCCGTCAATTTCGCATGGCACCAGATCGTCGCCGAAGATCGCGACGATGCCGCTCAGCGGCCGCACCCAGCGCAGGCTTTCGGTCGACGCACTGGCGTCACCCCAGCGCATCGATTTCGGCCACGGGAAGGCCCTGATGATCGCCGGAATGGCTTCCGCCAGCACATCCTGCGTATCGCGGCCCGGCTTGTTGATCACGGCAAAATAGGTCGGGCGTCCCTTGACGTCACGCACTTCGAGCTGGTCGCGGGTGACCTCATTCTTGCGGCAGAAACCCTCGACCGCCTGATCCGGCGCGGCTTCGGGTGGTCCCTTGGCTTCCTCGCTGACCGCTTCGGTCTGTGCGGGCAGGCCCCTGGCGATGAGAGCAAGACGCCGTGGCGTCGACCAGACGGTGATCGCGCCGGCTTTCAGGCCCGCTGCGGTCATCTGTTCGGTGAACAGCCGCTGCAGGTCGGCGCGGGCTTTCGCCTGCATCCGCGCCGGGATTTCTTCGGAAAGCAGTTCGAGCAGGAAGTCGGTCATCTAATTCCTCCCTGTCGCGAAGCGATGGGGGGGTGGCAGCCGGAACGGCTGACGGAGGGGCCCCTCCACCATCCTGCGGATGGTCCCCCTCCCCGTGCTTCGCACAGGGAGGAAAATAATGTTGCCACAACCATCACGCGGCCCATCCGTTCTTGATCATATGCGCTTCACAGCTGCCCTTGGCCAAATCACGGACGCGGCCCATGTAGCTGGCGCGTTCCTGGACGCTGATGACGCCGCGCGCCTGCAGCAGGTTGAAAACGTGGCTGGCCTTGATCGCCTGTTCATAGGCGGGAATCGGGAGTTTCGCCTCGAGGCAGTTCTCGCATTCGACGACCGCCTTGTTGAACAGGTCAAACAGGGTTTCCGTGTCGGCGACCTCGAAATTCCATGCCGACATCTGCTTCTCATTGTCCAGAAAGATATCGCCGTAAGATACTCCATTTCCGTTGAAATCCAGATCGTAAACGCTGTCGACATTCTGGATGTACATGGCCAGACGTTCCAGCCCGTAGGTCAGTTCGCCAGCCACCGGCTTGCAGTCGAAGCCGCCCATCTGTTGGAAATAGGTGAACTGGGTGACTTCCATGCCGTCGCACCAAACTTCCCAGCCGAGTCCCCAGGCGCCGAGCGTCGGGCTTTCCCAGTCATCCTCGACGAAACGGATATCGTGGAGCATCGGATCGATGCCGATCGCGACCAGACTGTCTAGATAGAGCTGCTGGATGTCCGGCGGCGATGGTTTGAGCACTACCTGATATTGGTAATAATGCTGGAGCCGGTTCGGATTCTCGCCATAGCGACCATCGGTCGGACGGCGGCAGGCCTGGACGAAGGCAGCATTCCACGGATCCGGCCCGAGGGCGCGCAGGGTGGTCGCGGGATGGAACGTCCCTGCCCCCATTTCCATGTCATAGGGTTGCAGGATCACGCAGCCCCGATCGCTCCAGTAATTGTGGAGTTTCAGGATGATCTGCTGGAAGCTTAGAGGCTTCGTATCGGCCAAGATGAAGACTTTCTTCGCGAGTGCAATATTTACGCGCTGCTTTGGCGAAGGAGGGCACGAGGGTCAAGGGAGGAATGGCCTCATTTGCAAGAACCATCGTGCTCCGCACTTGATGCGGAGCCCTATCGGCAGTCAGCGTCCAGCCTCCAGAGCTCCGCATCAAGTGCGGAGCACATTTTGCGATGTCTTACCCTATTCCGCCGCCACCAATTCCTCTGCTCTGGCAACCGTAACCGCCACCGCGTTCAACACGGCGTTGCCGGACAGCGGGTCAAAGCGCTCTGTATCGGTCAGGTCGTTGATCGAAACCCCCGGCTTCTCCCGCGCCACCGAAAGGCCGACGCCTTTGCGTCCGTGACCGAAGCCATGCGGGATCGACACCACGCCGGGCATGACGTCATCGCTCACCTCGACCGGGATATCGACGCTGTTCACCCGGCTGGTCACGGTCGCCATGCCGCCATCGGTTAGGCCGCGAGCCATGGCGTCATCGGGATGGATCATCAGGGTGCAGCGATCCGGCCCCTTGAGCAGGCGTTTGCTGTTGTGCAGCCAGCTGTTGTTCTGGCGGACGTGCCTACGCCCAATCAGACGCAAGACATCAGGCTGCTCGTCATCGAGCGAAGCGGCAAAGCGCTGCAGTTCGGCGAGGAAATCGGGATGGGCGCAGTGGATCTTGCCGTTCTCGGTGCGCAGCCGTTCGGCCATGCACGGCTGCAGCGGCCCGAGATCGATCCCGTTTGGCGCCGCCTCCACTTCGGCCAGCGTCAGTCCGGCGGGGGAGCTTTGCAGCATATTGTCGAGGACATCCCGCGGCACACGGATATTGGGGAGATCCTGTCCGTCCTGCGCCATTATCGCGAGGCTGAGCTCGGCGACAATCTCCCAGTCGGCCTTCTCGCCGTCTGGCATGTCGAAGATCGCCGGCGAGTAGCTGGCATAGTTGCGGATCGCCAGCGGCCCGAAGAAAAACGGATAGTGATCCTTTTCCAGCGGCCCGCAGGGCGGCAATATATAATCCGCATGGCGGCTGGTCGCGGTGACATACATGTCGAAGGAAACCATCAGGTCGAGTCGCTCGAGCGCGCGATCGAGCTTGGCGCCATCCGGTGCGGACAGCACCGGGTTGCCGGTCAGCACGAACAGCGACCTGATCCGCTGCTCGTCGTCGCGCAGCATTTCATCGGCGAAGGTGATCGTCGGCAGCTCGCCCATGATCGAGGGCATCGGCCCGCGCACGGTATCGACGGTGCGCACCGACCCCCTGCCGACCAGATTGATGGTGTCGAGCGCCGGCTGCGGAACCATCGTGCCGCCGACCCGGTCGAGATTGCCGGACGCGATATTGATGATCTGGATCAGCCACTGGTTGAGCGTCCCGAATTCGCAGACCGACACACCCATCCGGCCATAGAGCGCGGCGGGCTGGTCCGCGGCCAGTTGCGTGGCCATTTCCTGCATGGTCGCAGCCGATATACCGCAATGGGCAGCAAGCTGGTCCATATCAAAGCCCGCAACCGCTGGTTCGATGGCGCTCCAGCTGTCATCGAGCAGCGCATCGACGCGGGACGTGTCGACCAGACCGCTATCAAAAATGCTTTTCAAAATGCCGATCAGCAACGCGGTGTCGGTCCCCGGCTTCACGAAATGATGCGCGTCCGCGATCCTGGCGGTTTCGGTCCGGCGCGGATCGACGACGACCAGCCTGCCGTCACGCGCCTGCATTTCCTTCACCCTTTTCCTGAAGTCGGGCACGGTCCAGATGCTGCCGTTGGAGGCCATCGGGTTGCCGCCGATAATCACCAGATACTGGCAGCGGTCGATATCGGGCACCGCGGCGAGGCTGACATGACCATACATATGATATTGCACGACATGATGCGGAATCTGGTCCAGCGTTGAAGCCGAATAGATGTTTTTCAGCCCGATCGCGCGGCGCAGCTGGCCGACCTGGGTCGAGAGGGCATAATCATGCGCACCGGGATTACCGGCATATATCGCCGGCTTGGCGCCCTGCCCCTTGAGCGCGACGAGTTTCGCGGCGATTTCCGTATAGGCCTGTTCCCAGCCGATTTCCTGCCACTGGCCATCCACTTTCTTGACCGGCTTGTGCAAGCGGTCGGGGTCATCCTGCAGATCGGCAATCGCTGTTCCCTTGGGGCAGATATGGCCACGGCTCAGCACATGATCGGGATTGCCCCTGATCGACAATATTTCGCGCCCCTCGACCTCGACCAGCAGGCCGCAATTGGCTTCGCAAATATGACAGGTGCGGGCGTGAATCATGCTCATCGGAAAACCTCCTGGATTTAACCATCCGGTTAACATATTCGCAAGGCTGCTACCAGTACCACCGCATCAAGACAGAAATTTCACTGGGCATTTGGCGATAATTGTTGAATGTAGCCCCTTCCAATCTCTCTCGGAGTAACCTGTTCATGGCGCGTCGCTGGCTATCCACCGCTTTATTGTTCCCCCTGTATCTGTCGCTGACTGCCTGCCCGGCAATTGTTCAGGAACCGGATAGCGCCGGCAGCAATGCCGTTCCCACACCCGTCACCGCACCAGCGACCATGCCGGACGATCCCGATCCAGCGCTCTGGGTGATCAAGGATGAAGACACGACCATCTATCTGTTCGGGACCGTCCATATCCTGAAACCCGGCATGACCTGGTTCGACGAAGCCGTAAAGGAAAGCTTCGATGCGTCGGACGAGCTTGTGATCGAAATGATCAAGCCCGACCCGGCGGAGATGACGAAAATCGTCACCGACCTGGCGATCGACAAAAGCGGCGTTTCGCTGCGCGACAAATTGACCCCCGAAGATCGTGCAGATTTTGAAGCCGCAATGACGAAATTCAAGATGCCGGTCGCCGCTTTCGATCCGCTCGATCCGTGGTTCGCCAGCGTCAGCCTTTCGCTGATACCGCTGATGCAAAACGGATATGCAACCGACAAGGGCGTGGAAGATGAATTGCTGGCCCATGCCAAGGCCCGGGCGCTCACGATCACCGGGCTTGAAACGCCGGAGCAACAACTGGGTTTTTTCGACAATTTGCCGGAAGAGGTGCAGATCCGCTTTCTTAACTTCACCGTCGATAACATTGAAGATGCCGCCAGCGGGATGGAACAGATGGTCGCCGAATGGGCGAACGCCAATATCGATGCCCTGGGCGCGCTGATGAATGCCGGCATGGAAGACAAGATTCTATATGACACATTGCTGGTCAACCGGAACATTACCTGGGCCGAATGGGTCGACAAGCGGATGGAGAAGCCGGGAACCGTGTTTCTTGCGGTCGGCGCCGGTCATCTTGCAGGAGAAAGCAGTCTGCAGGCTATTCTGGAACAAAAAGGCATGACTGTGGATCGGATTGAATATTGAACATTCTCGCCCTCGTCCTTCCTTTTGGCCGCCGGCACACCAAATAGATATTATGCGCATATTAGCCCCCATCCTGACCCTGCTCGCCGCGTTGACACTCGGCGCGTGCAACAACAGCCCCGAACCGGCGAACCTGAATACGGTCAAGAACGGCACGCCCGCTCTGTGGAAAGTCACCGGTACCCAGCCCGGGCAGACCGGCGTCGCCTATATGTTCGGCACGATCCACATTCTGCCCGACGATGTGCAATGGCGTACGCCTGCGCTGGAAACGGCGATAGCGGAATCGGACCGTCTGGTCATCGAAGTGCTCGGCCTGGACGACACCAAGAGCGCGGCCAAGACATTCTCCCGACTGGCGGTCTCGCCCGGGCAGCAGAAGCTGGAGACCCGGATCAGGCCTTCCCTGCACGATGATCTCGAACGGATCATCGATTCCGCCAATATTCCCGAACGCGCGCTCAACCGGATGGAAACATGGGCCGCAGCGCTTTCGCTGGCTTCCGCGCAGACCCGAGGCCTCGGACTGAACAGCAGCAGCGGCGTCGAAGAAAAACTCACCGAACAATTCACGAAAGCAGGCAAGCCGATCGAGGCTCTCGAGACGATCGAATTGCAACTGGGCTATTTCGACAAGCTTCCCGAAGCACAGCAACGCCAGATGTTGACCAGCGTGGTCGAGGATTCGATCGACGCGCAGCAGGATTTCGAAGAATTGTTCAACGCCTGGATGACCGGCAATATCGAGCAGATGGTGACGCTGACCGACTCCGGGATCCTCGCCGACCCGACGACCCGCAAATATCTGCTGGTATCGCGCAATCTCGACTGGGTGGAACAGCTGGACAAGCGTCTGCAAAAGCCGGGCACGTCGCTTGTCGCGGTGGGCGCGGCCCATCTCGCCGGACCGGACGCGGTTCAGGAAACGCTCGCGCAACGCGGCTATAAAATTGAAAAAATCCAATAATCAGGGCATTGCATGACATATATATTTGATCGCGAAACCGCGCTGATCGCGCTGGAAGACGGACAGTACACAATCGAAGCGAGCGATGTATATCGCAACCCCACCGGCATGGCCTTTGGCGGATGGGTGGCAGCTGTCGCCGCTCAGGCGGTGGAAATGCATCCCGAGCGCCGCGGTCCGCTGGTTTCACAGCAGATCATGTTCATGACCGGCGTCGGGCCGGGCGAGGTCAGACTATCGGTCACATTGCTCCGCGCCGGCGCGTCGACGCAATTCTGGCGGGTGGAGCTGTCGCAAAACGGCGCGCTGACCAATGTCGCCGATATTGTGACCAGCACCCGCCGTCCGACCGATATCGACTATCAGATCGCGATTCCCGATGCCAAGTCACCCGAAGAATCCATCTCCCTGCCATCGGTCAATCCGATGGCTCCGGCATGGGTCTCCCGCTATGACCAGCGCATCGCCAAGGGTATGCCGTTCGCGGTCAACAAGTCACCTGAGGCAATGGTGTGGATCAAGGAAGCCGACGGCCGTCCGGTTGACCGAGTCAGCCTGTTCTCGATTCTCGATACACCGATGCCACGGACCTTTTTCGTGACCGAACAATTCCGGCCCGGTTCGAGCGTTGCGATGGCAACATACATATATGCCAGCGAAGAGGATCTAGCCCTGGCGGGCAATGATTTCATGCTGCTGCGCGTAACCGGCGCGACGGTCCGCAACAGCGCAACCGACGGTCGGGCCGAAATCTGGTCAAAAAGCGGAATTTTGCTCGCGACAAGCTCGCAGATCGGCTTTTTCCGCTAGGCTTCAAACCCCTTGCTTTTGGGGCGACCCGACCTTATAGCGCCCTCTTTCCGGCCATGAGCACCCTGGAGGCGTGGCGGAAATCTAACAAAAGCTAATTTTTGGAGCAACATTATGAGTGATCAGCTGACTATTGCAGCCGAACCACGCGAACGGGCTGGCAAGGGAGCCTCCCGTGCACTGCGTCGCGAAGGCCGTGTCCCTGCCGTTATTTACGGCGACAAGAAAGAAGCCATTGCAATTCACGTCGAAGAGCGTGCGTTGAACAAACTTCTCGGCACCGGCCATTTCATGAACTCGCTGGTTCAGGTAGACGTCGACGGGAAGAAAACCCGCACCCTGCCAAAGGATGTTGCTTTCGACCCGGTCTCCGACCGTCCGCTCCACGTTGACTTCTTCCGCCTCGCAAAGGGCGCGAAGGTACAGGTCAATATTCCTGTTGTCTTCATCAACGAAGAAGAATCTCCTGGCCTGAAACGTGGCGGCGTCATGAACGTTGTCCGTCACGAACTCGACCTGATGTGCGATGCGGATCATATCCCTGACCAGATCGAAATCGACGTGACCGGCCTGGAAATTGGTGATTCGATCCATATCTCCAGTATCACGCTGCCAGACGGCGCTGTAAGCTCGATCACCGATCGCGACTTCACCATTGCCGGCGTCACCGCACCTTCGGCTCTGAAATCGTCTGACGACGAAGCCGAGGAAAGCGAAGAAGGTACGGAAGAAGCTGAAGGCGAAGAAGCCGAAGGCGAAGAAGGCGATTCCGAAGACTAGACCTTTCCTTACAAAACAATGTAACGAAAAACCGTCCATGCCGAGATTTCAGCATGGACGGTTTTTTTGTCTGTCCAAATGTCGGTGTCGAGCAGGGAGCGCGTTCAATAATGCAACTATGGGTCGGTCTTGGCAATCCGGGCACGCAATACGCGATGCACCGGCACAATGTCGGCTTCATGGTGATCGACGCGCTCGAGGAAGTGCACGGATTCCCGCCGCCCAAACAGAAGTTCAAGGGCTGGACGATGGAAGCACGGCTCGGTGGCGAAAAACTGGTCCTTCTGAAACCCGGCACTTTCATGAACGAAAGCGGTCAGAGTGTGCGCGCGGCGTTGGATTTCTACAAGCTGGAGCCGGAAGACGTCACCGTCTTCTACGACGAGCTCGACCTCGAACCATTCCGGGTCAAGGTCAAGCGCGGCGGCGGCGCGGCGGGCCATAATGGCATAAGATCGATGATCGCCCATATCGGCCCCGAATTTCGGCGGGTACGCATCGGCATCGGCCATCCCGGCACCAAGTCACGGGTCACCGGCCATGTGCTGGGCAATTATGCCAAGTCGGAAATTGACGATCTGGCCGATATGCTGGGCGTGGTTGCTGCCGAAGCGGACTGGCTGGCGAAGGGCGACGATGCGCGGTTCATGAGCGAAGTTGCCATGCGGATGCAGGAATAGCGGCCATTTTTGAATGAATCATCACCCTGACCTTGATTCAGGGTCCAGAGCGTATATGCGCAAGTTTCGAACGATTTGGCACGGGGTGCTGAATCGGTTCCAGCACGACGGAGTGAATTAAATGGGTTTCAAATGCGGTATCGTTGGGCTTCCCAACGTCGGAAAATCAACGCTTTTCAATGCACTGACCGAAACACAGGCGGCGCAGGCGGCCAATTATCCGTTTTGCACGATCGAGCCCAATGTCGGCCAGGTCGCGGTGCCCGATCCGCGGCTGCAGCAGATTGCGAAAATCGCGAGCAGCGCCAAGATTATCGAAACCCAGCTCGCCTTTGTCGATATTGCCGGCCTGGTCAAAGGGGCGTCGCAAGGCGAAGGCCTCGGCAACCAGTTCCTTGGCAATATCCGCGAAGTAGACGCAATCGTGCACGTTTTGCGCTGTTTCGAAGATGACGATATCCAGCATGTTTCGAACAAGATCGATCCGATTTCCGATGCCGAAGTGGTCGAGACCGAACTATTGCTCTCCGATCTGGAAAGTCTGGAAAAGCGTGTGCCTGCCTTCCAGAAAAAAGCCAATAGCGGCGACAAGGAAGCGAAGATCGCGGCAAATGTGCTGGGCCGGACGCTGGAATTGTTGCGCGAAGGCAAGCCGGCGCGCCTGACCGAGCCCGAAGGCGAGGAAGAGGAGCGGATTTTTGACCAGTCGCAACTGCTGACCGCCAAGCCGGTGCTTTACGTCTGCAACGTCGCTGAAGAAGACGCGCAGGATGGCAATGCGCTGAGCGCCGCCGTCTACGAAAAGGCCAAGGCCGAGGGCGCGGAGGCGGTCATCGTTTCAGCCGCGATCGAATCGGAACTGGTCAGCATGGAACCGGAAGAACGCATCGAATATCTCGCCGATCTCGGACTGGAAGAATCCGGCCTTGCGCGGGTCATTCGCGCGGGATACCAGCTGCTTGAGCTGCAGACATTCTTCACCGTCGGCCCCAAGGAAGCGCGTGCCTGGACCGTCCACAAGGGCGCCAAGGCGCCCGAAGCCGCCGGCGAAATCCACAGCGACTTCGAACGCGGTTTCATCCGCGCCGAAACCATCGCCTTTGACGATTATGTCGCGCTGGGCGGTGAAAGCGCTGCCCGCGACGCCGGAAAGCTCCGTCAGGAAGGCAAGGAATATGTCGCGAAAGATGGCGATATCTTCAATTTCAAATTCAATGTCTGAATTGTCACAAAGTCCGGCTAGAAAGTCCGGCTAGGATGTGACGCCCGGAGGATCGACATGATGTTCAAGAACCTGATTTCGCTGATTTTGGCCGGCTTCCTGCTGGCCGGTGCCCCTGCCCTGGCGGCGACCACACCCGAACTGGACGATCCGGTCAGCGAAAAGACTGAACAACGCGATCCGGTCACCATCCTGATCTCGATCGACGGGTTCCGGCCCGATTATCTCGAGCGCGGGATCACCCCCAATCTGAGCGCGCTGGCAGCTTCGGGCATATATGGTCCGATGCGTCCGTCCTTCCCGAGCAAGACATTCCCCAACCACTGGACGCTGGTGACTGGCAAGACTCCCGATCATCACGGCATTGTCGGCAATACGATGGAGGATGCAGCACGGCCGGGCGAAGTCTTCAAAATGGCAACCCAGGACCCGTTCTGGTGGAACCAGGCGGAACCGATCTGGATCACCGCCGAGAAACAGGGCATTCGTTCGGCAACCATGTTCTGGCCCGGATCGGAAGTGGATTTCAACGGTGTCAGGCCGGCGGACTGGTGGCCGTTCAACCAGAAACTGTCGAATGATCGCCGGATCAATGCGATTGTCGACTGGATGCGGCGGCCCGCCGATATCCGGCCCCGACTGGTCACGCTCTATTTCGATACCGTCGATACCGCAGGCCATTATTACGGACCCGCTCCGGGAGAGAAGCTGCACGCCGCCATCTCCGCCGTGGACAGCGAAATCGGTCGCTTGAAGCAGCAGCTGGACAATCTTGACCAACCGGTCAATTTCGTCATCGCATCCGATCACGGCATGACCGAGACCGCGCCGGACCGGATCATCTATCTCGACCAGATCATGGCGCGTGACCAGTATCGGGTGGTCGAGGACGGCAATTATCTGGCTGTCGAGCCGCTGGAGGGCAATCGGGATGCGGTGCGCGCGGCGTTCCTGCAGCCGCACGAGCATATGCAATGCTGGGACCGGCAGAATATTCCGCCTGAGCTGGGCTACGGTACAAATCCCCGCGTGCCATCCATTTTCTGTCTGGTCGAAACCGGCTGGGTCGTGTTGCAGGACGTTCCGGAATGGATGACCGGAACCGGCGGCGGCCATGGCTACGACCATCGCGATCCCGACATGATGGCATTTTTCCTATCAAGCGGCCCCGCGATCCGCGCGGGCGGCCAGCTCCCGGCATTTGACAATGTGGATATCTATTCGCTTGTTGCAAAGCTGACGGGCGTAAATCCGGTTGCTGGCGACGGCAGCCTGGCCCCGTTCGAACCGGTCCTCAAACCCTGATTGCTTCTACGATCCGGGTCGATCGATCCTGACGTAGACAAGCCGAACCGGATCGCTGTCTTCGACCGTGCAATCGTCGGCATCGACTATTCTGCCCCCGCGAAAACCCGCCAGTTCGGTGCCCTCGGCATTGAGAGTGAGCCCCATGCCGACCCATATCTGACTGGAACATTTTTCCAGCATCGCCGGAGAAAAAGCGGCCCGGTGCGCGCCGTAAATCAGGTTACCATATATGGTTGCGGTGAAATCTATGGCATTTCCGGCATTGCCCGGCGACGCGGTCGAATATCGCGAAGTCAGGCTCGATCCGTCCTGCGTGAAATGGAAGGTCTGACCATCTTCCTGTTGCCAATGACCGGTCAGGTCGAACGCGGCCTGCGGGCTGTGGGCATCCTTGTCCGGAGCGGCCTGCGGCTGGGCCGCGACGCCATTGGCTGTCAGCAGAGCCAGCAATACACAGACCAGGCGGAGATATATCATGGCGGACTCCCGTTTCATTCCAGCCAGCGGCTTACGGCATCAGGCAAATCGGACAGTGACCGCTATCACGATCCGTTGTCATGGCGACAATGGATCACTTGCGGCCGAATAATTTCTCCACATCCTCGAGCGCCAGCTTTACCCAGGTCGGGCGACCGTGATTGCACTGGCCGCTATGCGGCGTCACTTCCATTTCGCGGAGTAGCGCATTCATCTCGGCGACATTGAGCACCCGCCCTGCCCTTACCGAACCGTGGCAGGCCATCGTCGATGCGACATGATCGACCCGCTCCTTGAGGCTCAGCGCTTCGTCATATGCAACGAGCTCGTCTGCAAGGTCGGTGACCAGGGATTTCACGTCGCCGGAGCCGAGCATAGCCGGCGTCGCCCGCACCAGCATTGCGCTCGGTCCGAACCGTTCCAGCTCCAGACCGAAATCCGACAATTCCGCCGCCCGCGCCTCGAGCCGGTCGCAGGCATTTTCATCCAGTTCGACGACTTCGGCCATCAGAAGCGCCTGGGACGCCACGGTGCCACCCTCGACCGCCTTGCGCATCCGTTCGAGCACGAGCCGCTCGTGCGCCGCATGCTGATCAACGATCACCAGACCGTCTTCGGCCTCGGCTACGATATAGGTTTTGGCGACCTGCCCGCGGGCGATCCCGAGCGGATGGCGGGCTCCATCGGGCACCGGTGCGGAAGCCTCTTCCGCCTTGCCCATCAGCGGCGCCAGATCCTCTTGCCGGTCAAAGCCGGAAAAAGCGCTGCCCCCTTCGTGCATCTGTGCCGAAGGATAGGGCTGTTGTGCGATATTGGACCGCCCCTGGGTCGCAAAGATACTGCCCTGGGGATCCGGAGCAGCCGGTTCCCGCTGCCAATTGGACAGCGCCGATTCCGCCGGTCGCTGGACCGCCCGGAACCCGCCTTCGTCCAGCGCCTTGCGCAACCCGCTGACGATCATCCCGCGGATCATCGCCGGTTCGCGAAAACGCACTTCGGTTTTTGCCGGATGGACGTTCACGTCGACCAGTTCCGGCGGCATTTCGATGAACAATGCGACCACCGGGTGACGATCCCGCGCCAGCATTTCGGCATAGGCGCCGCGCACCGCCCCGACGAGCAACCGGTCCTTGACCGGGCGACCATTGACGAACAGAAACTGGTGATCGGCAACGCCGCGGTTATAGGTCGGTAGGCCCGCGACGCCGGTCAGGCGAATCTCTTCCCGCTGGAGATCGACTCCGACACTATTGGCGCGGAGATCGCGGCTGGTCAGCGCGGCGACCCGTTCTGGACCCGATTCGCCGCCCTGGACCGCAATTGCCTTTCGCCCCTGATGCTCCAGCGTGAACCCGATATCGGGTCGCGCCATCGCCAGTCGCCGGACAATGTCGGTACAGGCGGCATATTCGCTGCGCGCGCTGCGGAGAAATTTGCGCCGGGCCGGAACATTGCCGAAAAGCTGTTCGACCCGCACCTTCGTACCCGGCGGGATTGCAGTCGGCCCCTCGTGGGCCAGCTCGCCATGGTCAATGACCCGCGACCAACCATCTTCGCCAGCCATGCGGCTTTCGATCGTCATCCGCGAAACACTGGCGATCGAAGGAAGGGCTTCCCCGCGAAAACCCATTGTGGTCACCAGCTCGATCGCTTCGTCCGGCAATTTCGACGTCGCGTGACGTTCCAGCGCCAGCACGATATCGTCACGGCCCATCCCGCAACCATTGTCGGAGACCTGGACCAGGTCGAGTCCGCCCTGATCGAGACGGATGTTGATCTGGCTGGCACCGGCGTCGATCGCATTTTCGACCAGCTCTTTCAGGGCACTGGCAGGGCGCTCGACCACCTCCCCGGCAGCTATCCGATTTATCAGGCTATTTGGAAGTCTTCTTATTGACATATTGTCGTTCCTAGCCCAAGCGACCTTGCCAAGCGACCCCTGATTTTCTGGACGAATGTCATGGTTAATTTCATGAGCCGTCCAGCTTAACCAGAGCGTTGTCCAATTGGTGCAGCTGGCCTGCGAAGATAAGAAATTACGGACAAAATTATGTTTGAAAATCTGTTCAAGTTCCGCTCGCAAGATTTGGCGATCGATCTCGGCACTGCGAATACAGTGGTATATGCACGCGGTCGGGGTATCGTTCTCAACGAACCTTCGGTTGTCGCGATCGAAACCATAAACGGTATCAAAAAAGTAAAAGCCGTCGGCAATGACGCGAAGATGATGATGGGCAAGACCCCTGACAGTATCGAAGCGATCCGCCCTCTGCGCGACGGCGTGATCGCCGACATTGATGTCGCCGAGCAGATGATCAAGCATTTCATCCAGAAGGTGAACGGCAAGAGCAAGCTGTTCAGCTATCCCGAAATCGTGATCTGCGTGCCGAGCGGTTCGACCTCGGTCGAACGCCGCGCCATTCGCGATGCCGCGTCGAACGCCGGCGCGCGTCAGGTTTTCCTGATCGAGGAACCGATGGCAGCCGCCATTGGCGCCGACATGCCGGTCACCGAGCCGATCGGTTCGATGGTTGTCGACGTTGGCGGCGGCACCACCGAAGTTGCCGTGCTCTCCTTGCGCGGCCTCGCCTACACAACCTCGGTCCGTACCGGCGGCGACAAGATGGACGAAGCAATCGTCTCCTATGTCCGCCGTCATCACAATCTGCTGATCGGCGAAACAACAGCCGAACGGATCAAGAAAGACTTTGGCGTCGCACAGGCTCCTGCAGACGGCGTCGGTCACACGATCCACATCAAGGGCCGCGACCTTGTTAACGGCGTGCCGAAAGAAATTTCGATCAACCAGGGCCAGATAGCTGAATCGCTCAGCGAGCCGATCGGCACCATCATCGAAGGCGTTCGCATCGCGCTGGAAAATACCGCACCCGAACTGGCGGCCGATATTGTCGATCAGGGCATAGTCCTGACCGGCGGTGGCGCTCTGATCAGCGGGCTCGATGCCGCGCTCAGCGATGAAACCGGATTGCCGGTGACGGTCGCTGAAGACCCGCTGGCCTGTGTCGCGATCGGCACCGGTCGCGCCATGGAAGACCCGATGTTCCGGGGCGTCCTGACCACAGCCTGAGCCCGAACAATGATGAAACAACGATTGGAAATGAAAGGATAGATCAATATGGCGCCGCCAACAAACCGGCGTCCAGGATTTTCCAAGCGGGCGCAATACAGCATTTTCGCTAGCTATTTACTGGGCATTTCGGGAGCGATCATTGGTCTGCTCCTTTTGCTCGTCTCTTTCATCGATCCTTTAGGCTTTTCCGCCCTTCGCACGATTGGCGCAGAAACAATGGCTCCGGTCAGCAGAACCCTCTCCAATATCGGCGGTGCCACAGGCAGCGCCGGCGGCGAGATTTCTGCCTATTTCAACGCGGCATCGAAAAATGCGGCATTGCAACGGGAAGTCGAGCAGAATCGGATAGAAATCCTGGAAGCCCGCGCACTCCGACAGGAGAATGAACGCCTCAAGAGACTGTTGAAGCTCGACGAGGAAGTTCCCGATTCTATCGCCATGGCCCGTCTGATCAGTTCGACCGCGTCCAGTTCGCGCCGGATCGCGACCCTGGGTGTCGGCAGCTCCAGCGGGCTTGAAATCGGTCAGCCGGTCCGCTCGCCCGAAGGGCTGGTCGGCCGGATATTGGAAACCGGACCGACCACCGCGCGCGTCCTGCTGGTCTCCGACGGAAAAAATGTGACTCCGGTGCAGCGGGCCAGCGACAGCCTGCCCGCCTTTGCCACCGGGCGCGGGGATGGCACGGTCGACATTCAACCGATCAATATCGGCACCAATCCGTTCAAGGGCGGCGACCTTCTGATCACCTCGGGCAGCGGCGGGCTCTATAGTCCGGGCATTCCCGTGGCGGTCGTCATTCGCAAGACTGAAACCGGAGCGATAGGCCGGGTTCTGGCCAATCCTGCCAAGGTCAGCCACGCCATTGTCCAACCGATTTTCCAGGCTGAAACCGTGCGTCAGATTGACAGGGATGCTGTGATCGGCGCGGAAGAGGAAACGGACGAATAGTGCCCAGATCGCGTCAATCCAGAATTGGCAGGCAGCCGTCCCAGTTGCGCATAAAACTGATACCGCCGGTGACCGTCGTCATTGCTTCGATGATCACCGCCCTGCCCATCATTACCGATTATCCGATACTGCCCCCGCTGGGGCTGCTGGTGATATTGGCCTGGCGGCTTATCCGTCCGGGATACTGGCCGGTATGGGCCGGTTTTCCGCTGGGTCTGGTCGACGATATCTTCAGCGGACAGCCGTTTGGCAGCGCCGTGTTTCTGTGGTCGGTCGTTTTCATCCTGCTCGAGGCAATCGATCGCAAGGCGGTAAGCCGCGATTACTGGCAGGATTGGCTTATCGCCTCCGTTGCGATCATTTTTGTGCTAATAGGCGGTATGCTGATCGTCGATTTTCAATCCAATATATTGCGGCTTGATCTGCTTTTGCCCCAGATTCTGCTGTCGATCCTGCTCTATCCGTTCCTTGCCCGGCTGATCGGCGCGATCGATAACTGGCGGGTGGCGTCATGAAGTCGGCCAAGACCATCAGCAGCGCGATGCAGACGCTCACTTTCTCCCGACGCGCGACTGTCGTCGGCGGGCTGCAGATTGGCGTTGGCGTGTTGCTCGCAGGCCGCATGGCCTATATCTCGGTTGCCGAGAACGAGCGTTACAAGCTTTTGTCGGAGAGCAACCGCGTCAATCTCACCCTGGTCCCGCCACGGCGCGGCTGGCTGATCGATCGCAATGGCAAACCGATTGCCAATAACAAGACAGACTTTCGCGTCGACATCATCCCCGACCGGTTGCGCGACAAGAAAAAGACCGTCGCCACCCTGGCCGAACTGCTCGCGCTTGACGCGGAAGATCTCGAACGGATCAACCGCGAACTCGAGCAGGCCAGCAGCTTTCAGCCGGTTCAGGTTGCGACCGGACTGGACTGGGAAGCCTATGCCGCGGTCAGCGTCAGATTGCCCGATCTGCCCGGCGTATCGCCGCGTCAGGGCTTCTCGCGCAATTATCCGAGCGGTCCGGCCATTGGCCATCTGGTCGGCTATGTCGGCACCGCTTCGGCTGAAGAATATAAGGAAAAGCCCGATCCCATATTGATCACGCCCGGCTATAAAATCGGCAAGGACGGGCTCGAGAAAATCTTCGAAGACCGCCTCCAGGGCAAACCCGGCGCCAAGCGGGTGGAGGTAACCGCACGCGGCAAGATTGTCAGGGAACTGCGCACACGCGCGGATGTTCCGGGCAAGGCAATGCAGCTGACCCTCGATATCGACCTGCAGGAATATGCCGCCCGCCGGCTGGGAACCCAGTCCGGATCGGTCGTCGTCATGGACTGCGAGAGCGGCGACATCCTGACGATGACCTCGATGCCGTCCTTTGATCCGAATAGCTTCTCCGACGGTATCGGTGTTACCGAATATGGCATGCTGCGCGAGGACGATCATGTGCCGCTGCTCGACAAGTCTCTCAAGAGCCTGTTCCCGCCAGGATCGACCGTCAAGCCGATGGTCGCTCTTGCGTTTCTGGAGGCCGGACTGAGCCCTGACGAGAGCGTCAACTGCAATGGCGGCCTGCAGGTCGGAAACCGGCGCTTTCGCTGCTGGAAACGCGGCGGCCACGGTCGTGTCGATATGGCGAAGGGCATTTACCAGAGCTGCGACGTCTATTTTTATCATTTTGCCCAGAAAATCGGGATCAACCCGATCGCCCTGATGGCCAACCGGCTGGGGCTGGGACAAAAATATCCGATACCCGTCCCGAGCCAGTTTTACGGCACGGTTCCCGACCCGGCGTGGCTGCGCAAGAAATATGATCGCGAATGGCAGGCCTATGACACGGTCAACACCACGATCGGTCAGGGATATATGCTGGTCAATCCGACCCAGCTGGCGGTCATGTCGGCGCGGATAGCGACCGGAAAAAACGTGATCCCGCGTCTGATCATGAACCAGAAGAAACCGGTGATGGAAACACTGAACATCGATCCGGAACATCTTCTATACGTTCACGAGGCGATGAGTGATGTGGTCAACGGGCCGGGCACTGCCGGACGGGCCCGGCTGCCGCTCGAAAATGTAAAAATGGCCGGCAAGACCGGTACCGCTCAGGTCGTCAATCTCGACTATGGCCGCGGTGGCAATGATGTGGCGTGGAAATATCGCGATCACGGCCTGTTCGTCTGTTTCGCTCCCTACGACAATCCCCGCTATGCGGCCGCGGTCGTGATCGAACATGGCGGCGGCTCCGGTGCCGCCTATCCGGTCGCACGGGACGTTTTGACCTTTCTCTACGACCGTGAAAAGGCGATGGATGTCCTGACCGGTCTCGAAAAATCCTGGGGCGGCACGATCCAGGAACGCATGGACACAAAAATGGCCGCCTATCGGAGCAAGAAGCAGCTGGAGAAGGCGATTGCCGAAGGGACGGCCCCTCCCCCACCAGCAGCTTCCGACGCCGCCGAAACCGGCGGCGGAGATTAGACGTTGAGTGATTTCATCCCAGCGCCGATTGCGCAGCTTCCGTGGAAGACCATCCTGCTTCTTTTCGTCATGGCCAGCTTTGGCTTTGTCGTCCTCTACTCGGCGGCGGGCGGCAGTGTGTCCCCGTGGGCCGGCCTGCACATGGGCCGTTTCGGCGTTTTCCTGGCGATGGCAGTGGTGATGTCCCGGTTCAAGGAATCATTCTGGAAGACCATGGCCTTCCCGACCTATATCGTCATTGTGATCATGCTCGTTGGCGTCGAACTGCTCGGCGCGGTCGGTGGCGGTAGCCAGCGCTGGCTCAACCTCGGTTTCATCCGGATCCAGCCATCGGAACTGATGAAGGTCGCGATCATCCTGGCGGTTGCCCGCTTCTATGATCTCCTGCCCCCCAGCCAGATCCGGACCTGGGGCGCGATCTGGCCGCTTTTCGCGTTGCTGGCCTTGCCCTGTGCCCTCATTCTGCTGCAGCCCGATCTCGGCACCACGATCACGGTATTCGTCGGCGCGCTGACGGTCGCGTTTCTCGCAGGACTGCCCCTGCGCCTGTTCATCGGCGGCGGTGCTGCGGTGGCGGTATTGGCGCCGATAGCCTATTTCTTCGCGCTCGAGGATTATCAGCAGCGGCGCGTGACAACATTTCTCAACCCGGAAAATGATCCGCTGGGATCGGGCTATCATATCAGCCAGTCGAAAATCGCGATCGGCTCCGGCGGCCTGTTCGGCAAAGGCTTTCTGAACGGCACCCAGAGCCACCTCGATTATCTGCCCGAGGGACACACCGACTTCGTCTTTGCCACCATGGCCGAGGAATGGGGCCTGATGGGGGGCGTCGTGGTACTATTCTGCTTCTTCCTGCTGTTCCGCTGGGGGCTGGGCGTCGCGATGAAGGCGAAGACCCGCTTTTCCCAGCTGACCGCAGCGGGACTGACGGTAACCATCTTCTTTTACGTC
Organism: Parasphingorhabdus flavimaris; assembly: GCF_013371215.1. GTDB lineage: Bacteria > Pseudomonadota > Alphaproteobacteria > Sphingomonadales > Sphingomonadaceae > Parasphingorhabdus > Parasphingorhabdus flavimaris. The sequence continues at coordinate 538,101 of NZ_JABWMH010000002.1, read as the reverse complement.
GCGATCAACCTGATGATGGTGATGGGCCTGGCACCGGTCGTCGGCATTCCCCTGCCCTTCCTCAGCCACGGCGGTTCGTCGATGATGACGATCATGATCTGCGTCGGAATATTGATGTCGATCGACCGTCATCCCGGTCGCCAGGGCGGCGCATTCGAGTGATTTGATAACACCGCTTGTGTTCTATCCATTCGGCCCTATATAGCCCCTCTAGTGGACGCTTAGCTCAGTTGGTAGAGCAGCTGACTCTTAATCAGCGGGTCGTTGGTTCGAAACCAACAGCGTCCACCATTTTTCCCTTTAGACAAGCCATCCGGCGGATGGTTTCCGGAAAAGTCTCCAGCCCAGACGCGGGCGCTCGTCACCAGATATTGCTCGCAGAACAGTCACCGAAGTCACCTCGGTTGATCGCGGGACAATAATCATGACAATTTAAACCGGTGCCCATAGAAAAAGGCGGGCCTCTTTTCGAGGTCCCGCCCTGTTTTCCAGAACAAAGTGCGAAAAAATAGGGAGCGAAACTCTGCTCCCCGGTTTAGTCTATTAGTTGACGGCGTCTTTCAAGCCCTTGCCGGCTTTGAATTTTGCTTGTGTCGATGCTGGAATTTGCATTGGTTCGCCGGTGCGCGGGTTGCGGCCGGTTGAAGCTTTGCGCTTTGAAGTCGAGAACGTACCGAAGCCAACGAGACGAACTTCGCCGCCGCTGGACAATGCGCTGGTGATGGATTCGAATACTGCGTCTACCGCTTTACCGGCGTCGCTCTTGCTGAGACCGCTGTGGTCTGCAACATTACTGATAAGATCCTGTTTATTCATTATGGGTATCCCCCCTTCTCTGATGGCAATTCTTTGAATCGCAGCTTTGTCTGGCAGCAGTAATGCGAAATTATCCGAGTGAGTCAAAGTAAAACCGCTGTTTTCTGCGCCAAACCCCCATTTTTTACGACAAAACATGGTAAATGACCCGCAAGGCAGCAACGCGCCGCCTGTTTCGATAAATTTACCACGAAAATCGGCCTTCGGTTCGTCGCAGCGACTCGCAAGTGATTGTCTTTAATGCCGGGCTGCGGAACTCGCATCGTCGACAACCGGAGCGGTCGCATGGCTGGCCAGCTCGTCTGCGTCACTCCACTCGATCGGTTCGACCGGCTCGGCCAGTGCCTGGGCGAGCACTTCATCGACATGGCTGAGGGGAATGATCTTCAGCTTTGAAGTAATATTCTCCGGGATCTCGACCAGATCCTTTTCATTGTCGGCCGGGATCAGCACGGTTGTGATCCCGCCTCGCAGCGCCGCGAGCAATTTTTCCTTGAGGCCGCCGATCGGCAATATCCGTCCGCGCAGGGTTACTTCGCCGGTCATCGCCACATCGCGGCGCACCGCAATGCCGGTCAGCGTCGAAACGATCGCGGTGACGATACCGACACCCGCAGACGGGCCGTCCTTCGGAACAGCGCCTTCGGGCAGATGGATATGGATATCCTTGCGGCTGAAGATGCTGGGCTTGATGCCGTAGGAAGGCGCGCGCGCCTTCACAAAGGATAGCGCGGTCTGGATCGATTCATTCATCACGTCGCCCAGCGTACCGGTGGTCTTGATCTGCCCTTTGCCCGATACGGTGACCGATTCAATCGACAGCAGTTCGCCTCCGACTTCGGTCCAGGCGAGGCCGGTTACGGCGCCGACCTGGTTTTCTTCCTCGCCAATGCCATGGCGGTATTTTCTGACGCCGGCATATTCCGCGAGATTGTCGGGGGTGATCTCGACATTCTTGTACTCGCCTTCGAGAATCCGGCGCAGGGCCTTGCGGGCAAGCTTGGCAATTTCGCGTTCGAGCGTCCGGACACCGGCTTCCCGGGTATAATAGCGGATCAGATCACGGAGTGCGTCTTCGCGAAGCGAAAACTCGCCTTTTTTCAGACCATGAGCCTCGATCTGCTTTTCGATCAGATGGCGTTTTGCAATCTCGACCTTCTCGTCTTCCGTATAGCCTTCAAGCCGGATGATCTCCATCCGGTCGAGCAGAGGCTGCGGCAGGTTGAGCGAATTGGCGGTGGTCACGAACATGACGTCGGACAGATCGATGTCGATTTCCAGATAGTGGTCCTGGAACTTGTCATTCTGTTCGGGATCGAGGACTTCGAGCAAAGCCGATGCCGGATCGCCGCGGAAATCCTGACCCAGCTTGTCGATCTCGTCGAGCAGGAACAAGGGGTTGGACGTGCCGGCCTTCTTCAGATTGGAGACAATCTTGCCGGGAAGCGAGCCGATATAGGTTCTGCGATGGCCGCGGATTTCCGCTTCGTCGCGAACGCCACCCAGCGACTGGCGGACAAATTCCCGTCCGGTAGCCCGGGCGATCGACCGACCAAGCGACGTCTTGCCGACGCCGGGAGGACCGACGAGGCACAGGATTGGTCCCTTCAGCTTGTTGGTACGCGTCTGCACCGCCAGATATTCAAGGATCCGTTCCTTGACTTTCTCGAGCGCGAAATGGTCGTCATCGAGAACCTTCTCGGCCTGCTTCAGGTCTTTCTTGAGCCGCGAGGTCTTGCCCCAGGGCAGGCCGAGCAGCACGTCGAGATAATTGCGCGTCACCGTCGCCTCGGCCGACATCGGCTGCATGCCCTTGAGCTTCTTCAGCTCGGCGGTCGCCTTGGCCCTGGCTTCCTTGGAAAGCTTCAGTTCCTTGATTTTCTTGCCGAGTTCGCCGAGTTCGTCGCCCTCGCCATCTTCGCCGTCGCCCAGTTCTTTCTGGATCGCCTTCATCTGCTCGTTGAGATAATATTCGCGCTGGGTCTTCTCCATCTGGCGCTTGACCCGGCCACGGATTTTCTTCTCGACCTGCAATACGCCGAGTTCGCCTTCCATGAAGGCAAACACCATTTCCAGCCGCTTGACAGGATCGCTCTCGATCAACAGGCTCTGCTTGTCGGAAACCTTGACGTTGATATTGGCGGCAACCGCATCGGCGAGGCGAGACGCGTCGTCGATCTCGCCCAGCTGCACGACGGTTTCCGCCGGCATTTTCTTGTTGAGCTTGGAATAATTTTCAAACTGGTCGACGACCGAGCGCATCAGCGCTCCGGCTTCTGCACCCTCGGCAACCTGCTCTTCGAGCAGTTCGATATCGGCCAGTACAAAACCTTCGCTTTTCTCTTCGAGCGACAGATGCCTGGCGCGCTGCTTGCCTTCGACGAGCACGCGAACCGTGCCATCGGGCAGTTTGAGCAACTGCAGGACCGACGCAACCACGCCGAGATCATAAAGCTGATCGCGGGCAGGATCATCTTCCGCCGGATCGAGTTGAGCGACGAGAAAAATTTCCTTGTCCGAATCCATCGCTTGCTCGAGCGCCACCACGGATTTGTCGCGGCCGACAAACAGCGGTACGATCATATTCGGGAACACCACAATATCGCGCAATGGCAATAATGGCAGCGCCTTGGCTTCGGGGGTCGATTTTGCTTCGGACTCGGGCATTTTTACTCCAACATACTGCGCTGAAACAGCGCTTCTGACCACTATATGGTGGCTGCAAGAGACACTTCAAGCGCAATGCGACCGATTGGCAAACAGAGCTAAAAAGGCAGTTTAAAACCTGGGGGTAACTGCATGCCGCTGGTCATCTTGCCCATTTCCTCGCTGCTCACCGTGTCGGCGCGGTTGCGGGCATCGTTGAACGCGGCCGCGACGAGATCTTCCAGCATCTGTTTTTCATCGGCCTTCATTAGGCTGTCGTCGATCGAGACCGACAATATCCGGCCTTTTGCTGTCGCTTTCACCTTGACCAGTCCGCCACCGGCCTGCCCTTCGACTTCAAGGCTATCCAGCTTTTTCTGGGCCTCTTCCATCTGGGTCTGGACCTGTTGCGCGGCTTCCTGCGCGGCTTTCATCATTTCTTCCATCGACTTCATAGCTATGCGCTCCTTGACTCTTGTGGGCGAGAATCTTCATCCTCCAGCAATACGGCATCGGGAAAAGCTTCAAAAGCCGCTTTCACCAGCGGGGCGTCGAGTATCGCCTGCCGCTCGGCGTCTCTGATCTGCTGTTCCCTTTCGACAAGACTGGGCTGCGCCTCGCCCTGCCCTTCGGTAAATTTCCAGTCCCGGCCGGTTTCCTGTCGCAACGCTTCGGTGATTTTCCGGATATCGGAATCACCAATTGCACGGACTGGCTGATAGATGACATTGGGAGCATCAAGCGATATCAGCCGCATGTCGGCGATCAAAATGCTTTCCAGGACAGCGGAGACCCGCCCGACGGCTTTGACAACCTCGGAAAAATCGTTTGGCAGCGCGCCCGCTTGCGGCTCTGGCGTCTCGGTCGGCGCGGGAGCAGGAGCAAGTGGCGTCGTCTGTGCGACAGGTGCTGCCTGTGGCGGTGGTGGCGCAGCCTCCTGCATAGTCGCAGTGCTCGCAGTGACGGACCCGTTTTGCTCCAGCATTTTCGCAAGCTTTCCCGGATCGGGCATATCGCCGGCACAAAGCACCCGCAACAGCGCCATCTCGCAGGCTTCGCGGGGGAGATGCGCCTGCTGGACTTCCTGATAACCCTTGAGCAGCAACTGCCAGAGCCGGTGCAGGACCGGATAGGAGAGCTGTTCGGACCAATCTGCAAATTGCTGCTTGGCGCTGTCGGACAATGTCGGATCACTGGCTCTGCCGACCTTGAACAGGGTCACCTGATGCGACAGCGAGAGCAGGCCGTTCATCAGCGACAAGGGCTCGACGCCGATTTTATATTGCTCGGAGATAGCATCGAGAAGCGCTGCCGAATCTCCTTCGAGCAATTTGGCGAAAAGCCGACGGACCGCGCTCCGGTCCGACAGACCGAGCATATCCCGGATCTGGACAGCTTTCACCTGACCGTCGCCGTCCATATCGGCGTGAGCAATCGCCTGATCGAGGATAGAAAGACCGTCGCGGACCGACCCTTCCGCCGCTTGTGCGATCAGATCGAGCGCTTCCTGCTCGGCGGTCACACCCTCTTTTTCAACGATCATCCCGAAATGTGCGGACAGTTGCTCGGCGCTGATCCGCTTGAGATCGAAACGCTGGCAACGGGACAAAACGGTAATCGGAACCTTGTTGACCTCGGTGGTGGCGAAAATGAACTTCACGTGCGGCGGCGGCTCTTCAAGCGTCTTCAGCAACGCGTTGAAGGCGTTTTTCGACAGCATATGGACTTCGTCGATGATATAGATCTTATAGCGGGCCGAAACCGATGAATAGCGCACCGCTTCGATGATCTCGCGAACATCGTCGACACCGGTATGGCTGGCGGCATCCATCTCGATAACGTCGATAAAGCTGCCTTCGGCGATGCTGCGGCACGGTTCGCATTGACCGCAGGGATCGATCGTCGGACCGCCCTGACCGTCTTCCCCGATGCAGTTCAGCGCCTTTGCAATCAAACGCGCGGTGGAGGTTTTGCCCACTCCGCGGACACCGGTCATCAGGAACGCATGGGCAAGCCGGTCGCGCTTGATCGCATTGGCCAGCGTCTGGACCATTGCGTCCTGGCCGATCAGCTCGGAAAATTTCGAAGGCCTGTATTTGCGCGCCAGCACCCGATAGGGTTGCGCCGCGCCGGGGGCGGGCTGTTCGGGTGCATCGACACCGCCAGCCGCGAAAATATCTTGTGAATCGGACATGTTGAAAGAGTTTAGGCGAGAGGCTCCGGCTTGTCGAAGGCTTTAAGCGCCAAAGCCAAGTCTTGTCCAAATTAGCGACATAATTCGCTGAAAGACTGACTTACATAAAGGTTAGGAGGTTCCAGCCGCGGCCAAAGCATCGCGCTGTTTCAAAGTAGGAGCCGGGCGACCCGCAGAAAAATCGTTACGGCTGCTTCCTTCCGGACCTGACCGGGTTGGCGAACACTACGTCCACCCGACTCCCGCTGCGCATATGGTGGGAGTTTGGTCGAAATGCAAGTCGTTAGACGATCTGCATATTGTGGCTGTCCGCAGGAATGTGGACGGTCAGTCCGTCCAAAGCCGCCGTCAGGGTGATCTGGCAAGCCAATCTACTGGTTCTGCGGGCTGCGGCGGCGAGATCGAGCATATCCTCTTCCATCTCGCTCGCTTCGGGCAACCGGTCAAAATCGGCAGCATCCACAATAACATGACAGGTGGAACAGGCCATTTGCCCTTCGCAGGTGCCTTCCAGCGGCTGGTGATGGATTTGCGCCACGGTCAGCAGATTGTCACCTTCCGATGCCTTGGCAGAAACGGTTGTCTCGCCGTCAGAACTGACAAAATTCACTGTGACATTGGTCATGATAGCTGGCTCTCCGCCGCTTGATTGATCAGATGCGCCGCCTGCTCCACCTCTTCGATCTCATTGTAGCGGCCAAATCCTAGACGGATAGATGATTTTATCTGCGCCGCTTTAAGTCCGAGAGCCGCCAGCACATGGCTCGGCCGTCCCGAACCGCTGGCACAGGCAGAACCGGCAGAAAAGGCGACGCCGCGGACCTCCGACATCAGCCGCGCCACGTCGAGTCCGTCGCGGCGGATATTGAGATTCCCCGGATAGCGCTGATCTACCGCCCCGTTCATCGTCCAGTCGCTGAACAGGCTGCGCGCTTTCGCAGCGAGCCCGGCAATATGGGCCGCGTCCCGTTCACGGCGCTCGGCACAGATTTTTGCAGCCACGCCCAGTCCGACGCACAATGCGGGAGAGAGCGTACCAGACCGCACCCCCTGCTCCTGTCCACCGCCATGGATCAGCGGTGGCAGATTTACACCATCACGAACCCACAGTGCGCCGATTCCCTTGGGCCCGTAAATCTTGTGTCCGGACAGCGCGATCAGGTCAGCCTCTTGCGGAATATCGATCCGGCCAAAGCCCTGCACCGCGTCGCAGAGCATCAAAGCGCCATATTTATGCGCCATCTCTGTAATTTGCTCGACCGGCTGGATCACGCCGATTTCGTTGTTGACCAGCATTGCTCCGACCAATGCGCTTCGAGAAGAAAAACATGCTTCCATATCTTCCATTTTGACCAGACCCTGGTGATCGACCGGGAGCAATTTTGTGTCAAAACCCTGCGTGCCGTACCAAAGCGCGGTGTCGCGCACCGCGGCATGTTCGGTGTCGATGACCGCGATCTGGTCGCGGCCCTCGCCAGATATTCTGCGGACGGCGCCGAACGCGAGATTGATCGCTTCGGTCGCACTTCCGGTGAATATTACGCGCCCGTTAGCGGGCAACAGCGCGGCCAGTTGCTCGCGGGCGACTTCCACCGCCGATGCCGCCTGCCGGCCCATCACATGGGGGCTGTGCGGATTGCCGAAATTGTCCTTGAGCCACGGCAGCATCGCGTCGAAAACCTCCGGCGCGAGCACCGTGGTCGCCTGGTTATCAAGATAGATGGTTGCCATGGGTCCGGTTCAGCTTCCTTTCGCCGCCGCAAATATCGACTGCCATTGCTCTATGAAGGCATAGATATGCGCCCTGCTGGTACCCCGCCCGATACTGACCCGGACGACTTCGCGAGCGACCTGAGCATCCGTGCCCATCGCTTCGAGCACATGGCTGGTCTTGAGCGTTCCCGAAGAGCAGGCGCTCCCGGCGGAGACCGAAAAACCTGCCATGTCGAATTTGATCAGCTGGGTATTCGCAGCGACGCCCGGCATATGATAGCTGGCGATGGTAGCGATGCGGGGAGAATATTCCGCGATCACCGCGCCGCCCGCCTTCTTGATGGCATCGTCGAGATGCTGACGCAATTCCATCGCCCGCCCTGCCCAATTTGCGGGCGCTTCGAGCGCAGCGGTCATCCCCATGATATAGGGCAGATTCTGGGTGCCGGAACGATAGCCTTGCTCCTGACCGCCATCGGCTTCGAGCAGCCTCAGATCCTTTACCAGCAACGCGCCGACACCGGGAGGTCCGCCGAATTTATGGCCGGCCACGATGATCAGATCAGCGTCCGGCAACGGCATCTTCCCGATCGACTGGGAACAGTCGGCCAGAAGATAGCTGCCCCGGTCGCGCACGACTTTGGAAAGGGCATCGAGATCCTGGATCACGCCGGTCTCGTTATTGACCGACTGGATCGCCACCAGCGCCGGCTCCTCGGCGCCCTTCAGCAGATGGTTGAGGTTCATCGGAACCACCGCGCCCCCCATATCAACCGGAATGGTCCTCGCGTTCGGTGCAAATCTCAACACCACGTCATGTTCGACGGGAGAGACATATTGCAGTGCAGGCTTGGATTTGGTCAGAGCGATCTGGACCGCTTCGCTGGCGCCGCTGGTAAAAATCACATCGCCATCCCAGTCGAGGGCCGCCTTGAACCGCCGCCGCGCATTTTCCAGCACCGCCTGCGCCGCACGACCGTCGCCGTGGGGAGAGGATGGATTGGCCCAATTTTCAAAACCCTCCACGCAGGCCCTCTTGGCCTCGTCCAGCATCGGAGCTGTCGCGGCATAGTCGAGATAGATGCGTTTCGTCCCGGTCACCATATTGGCAAAAACTCTCTGCTGTGCTGGATTGAGTTGCGGATTTGTTGACTCTCCCTATATAGGCGACGCATCCAGCGCAAAAGCTATTCTATAATCTCGCGCTCTGGACATTGTAATTTTGAGCGAAGAATTGAAAACCCATGCCAGATGTAGTTTTTACCGGACCCGAAGGCCGCCTCGAAGGCCGTTTCAGCCCAGGACCCCGTGACCGTGCGCCGGTTGCGATGATCCTTCATCCCCACCCGCAAGCCGGTGGGACGATGAACGACCGGATCACCCAGGCGATGTACAAGACATTCGTGAAGCGCGGTTTCGCGACCTTGCGGTTCAATTTCCGCGGCGTCGGCCGTTCGCAGGGCACGTTTGACAACGGGATTGGCGAATTGTCGGATGCTGCATCGGCACTCGACTGGGTACAGAGCTTTCATCCCGAAGCGCAGACCACATGGATCGCCGGCTATAGCTTTGGCGCCTGGATCGGCATGCAACTTCTGATGCGCCGCCCGGAAATCCGAGGATTCATCTCTGTTTCGCCACCTGCGAACATGTATGATTTCAACTTCCTCGCGCCCTGCCCGTCCTCGGGCATCATCATTCAGGGCGTGAACGATGAAGTCGTGACCCCCAGTGCGGTCCAGAAACTGGTCGACAAGCTGCGGACGCAAAAACATATCACAATCCATCACGACGAAATTCCGCGGGCCAACCATTTCTACGAAAATGAAATGGATTTGCTGATGGGCTCGGTCGACAATTATCTCGACATGCGGCTCGCACCGGATTCGCCGATCAAATAGGTTCAGTCCTCGGACTGCGTCGATAACGGCTGATTGCTGTCCGGGACAGGAATCAGCCCAATCCCCACATTTGCGAACATCACGGCGGCGGCGGCAAGCATCAGCCAGCCCTGCTTTTTGCTTTCGCCCTTTCGCAGCACAAAAATTCCGCCTGCAAGCAGCGCGGCTCCGGCGAGCATCAATATCGACAAGATCAGGTTGGACATGCTGCGATGATTACGGATGGATCGGCAGGCTGACAATCCATTGTTTGGATGGTTTTCCGGATTGGTCGCGGGATCAGGCCTCTTTCATTACCAATTACGGGGCGGCTGTTCCGGCCAGGATTGCCTTTACCGGCGATTGCGGTTAGAACATATAAAGAACAAAAGGATCGACGAAGGAGATACGGAATTGGCCGCGTGATTTCCGACCCCGCCCTGCTCATCGTAGCGCCCATGATGAACGGGTTTGATCTGGCGCATTTCCCCTGGCCCCGCGCAGCCGGAGACAGATTGCTGGTCAACGGCGCCAAGTTCGACGATCTGGACATGCTGGAAGTCATTGTCGATGGCATGCCATTCCTTCTTTCCCGCTTGTCCGCCGAAGAAACCCGCCAGAAATTTGCCGACGAAAGTTTCAGGCCGCTATCCGGCGACCTTCCCTACCCGGACGGTTCAGCCATTGGCATAGGCCCGAGGGACATCGTGACCAGCGCCAGGCATCTGCCCGAAATCAACTGTCGCCTGCTGATGCTCGGCAAATGGATCGGGACAATTCTGGCAGCCACAGCCGCGGCATGGGGTCCATCCGGCGGACTGGTGCACTTTGCCGACTATGACAAAGCGGTCAGCGACTATCTGGCCGGCGGGCCATTTCCGCCAGATTTTCAGATTTGCTTCGCCGAAGAGAGAAAGGGCCGCTTCTTAACCCGCGGACTCGCCTATTTCGCAGACCGGGAAATCCGTCTGTCCGTAGGTACGGACTATGAGGCTTCCGATGTCGCCGAGCAGCTCGCTCGCATCGTCGATGATATCGTGACGCACGGAAAAATCGATATTCCCGGCTCACCACGCACCTCGATCAAGAGGCATCCGCTATCGGGCTCGGACGGTGACGATCATGGCTATTTCGATATCAGTTTCGAAAGCCAACCGACCATCACCGGCTAGAGACAGCTATCAGGCGGCGGTAGGCGCCGCTTGGCGTACATTCTGATCGACATGCTCGGCAAATTGTTCGAAATTGTCGATGAACAATTTGACCAGCTTTTGCGCTGTTTCATCATAAGCGCTCGTATCTGACCAGGTCGACCGAGGGTCGAGGATGGCGCTGTCGACACCCGGCACCGACACCGGCACTTCAAAGCCGAAATTCTCGTCGATCCGGAATTCGCCGTTGTTGAGGCTGCCGTCCAGCGCCGCATTCAGCAATGCGCGAGTCGCCTTGATCGGCATACGGCTGCCTTCGCCATATTTTCCGCCGGTCCAGCCGGTATTGACCAGCCAGCAGCGAACGCCGCCCTTGGCGATCCGTTCCTTGAGGAGATTGCCGTAGACCGAAGGATGGCGCGGCATGAACGGCGCACCGAAACAGGTCGAGAACGTTGCTTCCGGCTCGGTAACACCGATTTCGGTGCCAGCGACCTTGGCGGTATATCCGGAGAGGAAATGATACATCGCCTGCTCGGGTGTCAACCGCGATATCGGAGGCAATACGCCGAACGCATCGGCGGTCAGCATGATGATATTCTTGGGCACCGGACCCATGTTTTTTTCGGAAGTGTTGGGGATGAAATCGATCGGGTAAGCGCCACGGGTATTTTCCGCTTTGCTGTTGTCATCGAGATCCAGTTCCCGGGTTTCGGGGTCCATCACGACATTTTCAAGCACGGTTCCGAACCGGCGTGTGGTTGCAAAAATTTCCGGCTCAGCTTCTTCGGACAGGCGGATCATCTTGGCGTAGCAGCCGCCTTCGAAGTTGAAGACTGCGGTATCCGACCAGCCATGCTCGTCGTCGCCGATCAGCACGCGGCTGGCATCAGCCGACAGCGTGGTTTTTCCGGTTCCCGACAGGCCGAAGAAAATGGCGGTATCGCCTTCCGGACCCATATTGGCAGAGCAATGCATCGGCATCACCGAGTCGAGCGGCAGCAGATAGTTGAGCAGGCCGAACACGGACTTCTTCATTTCGCCGGCATAAGCTGTGCCACCGATCAAGATCAGCTTCTCGGTCAGGTTCACCGCGATCACGGTTTCGCTACGCGTGCCGTGACGTTCCGGATCGGCCTTGAAGCTTGGCAGATCGATGATCGTATATTCGGGGACGAAAGCCGCGAGTTCTTCGGCATCGGGCCGCACCAGCATCGTGCGGATGAACAGATTGTGCCAGGCCAGTTCGTTGATGATCCGGACATTGACCCGGTGTTCCGGCTGCGAACCACCGAAAAGATCCTGGACGAACAGCGTATCTTTCTCGGCCAGAGCGGCAAGGAAATCTTCTTTCAGCGCGGCGAAATGATCGGGCGTCATCCCGACGTTGGTTTTTCCCCACCATACGCTGTCTTCGGTTTCCCCGTCGCGCACGATGAATTTGTCATTGGCAGAGCGACCGGTGTGTTTGCCGGTTTCGACGACCAGCGGACCGTCTTTGGCCAAATGGCCCTCACCGCGAGAAACGGCGGCTTCGACCAGCGCCGGGGCACCAAGGTTCCAGTGTTGCTCGCCCGAATTGGCAAAGCCCTGATCTTTTAACGACACAGACGAAATATTTGACACTGGAAATCCCCTAAAGCTTGAAACAGGTTGAGGTCACGCCGATCTGGCAATTTGGAATGGCGCTTACTGAACCAAGTCGAGTCGGTCAAATTTCTTGCTGCCGACCATATTAAATATTCTCGAAATCCGGACAGATCACGACTTTGTTTCTCGAAACCGACACCGACAAGTTGTCTTGTAACCTACTATCCCATCCACTAGGTCAAATCCAGCGCGAGCGGCAAAGGAACGCAAATTTATGGCAGCCAATATTGCTCTTGTCGATGATGACCGCAATATTTTGACCTCTGTATCCATCGCGATGCAGGCGGAAGGTTTTATCACACGCGTCTATTCGGACAGCGAAGCGGCACTTCATGCGATATTGGAGAATCCGCCGGACCTCGCAATATTCGACATAAAGATGCCGAAGATGGACGGGCTCGAGCTGCTCAGAAAAGTGCGCGAGAAATCGAACTTGCCAGTCATATTCCTGACGTCGAAAGATGAAGAGCTCGACGAAGCGCTGGGCCTCGCGATGGGAGCCGACGACTATATCAAGAAGCCATTCTCGCAACGCCTGCTGATCGCCCGGGTCAAATCCATCCTGCGACGGACGGAATTTATCAAGTCGCTCGAGGAAGGTCAGGATGACGAATCGGCAGAACCGATCGTCCGCGGCAGTCTGGAAATGGATCCGGCGCGGCATCTGGTACGGTGGAAGGACGCGAACGTGACCCTGACCGTGACCGAATTCATGATTCTGGAAACATTGGCGCATCGGCCCGGCGTGGTAAAAAGCCGCAACCAGTTGATGGATGCCGCCTATCAGGATGACGTCTATGTCGACGACCGGACCATCGACAGTCACATCAAACGACTGCGACGAAAATTTCGCGAAGTTGACGCTGAATTTGATGCAATAGATACGCTATATGGAGCCGGATATCGCTACACAGAATGATAGCGGACAAGATAGTGAAAGTGGCCTCTCGCTTCGCTGGTCGGCGCGCCTTTCGCTGACAACCCGCATATTGGTCGTCAATGTCCTGGCGATTGCGCTGCTGGCAGGCGGCCTGTTCTATCTCAACAATTATCGGGACCGGCTCACTGAAGAACGGCTGACCCAGGCGCGGCTGCAACTGACGATCGTCGCCGATGCCCTGTCCTCGGGAGATATCGCGAACCGAGATGCCCTGGTCGAACAATTTGCCAGCCATCTGGGCGCCCGGCTGAGGCTTTACGCGCCGGATGGCAGGAAAGTCATCGACAGTTTCGAGCTTGCAGAGCCGACCTATCAATTCGTCGACCCGGACGCCGAGCCGTTGCGCAAGGACGCGGCCCGGATGCTCGACAAGACCATCGAGAGCGTCGTCTTCACGACCCAGATTCCGAATTTCAGCGAGCCTGCCAATGATGTAGCCGGGGCCTGGTCCGAACTCGAGACAGCCGAGCGCAAATCAGCTGCGGTCAGCTCAGTCAGCTATGCGCCGGACCGCACGCCGGTGATTGTAGCTGGAAAGTCGCTGCCGGACGGCGCCGGTTCGATTCTGCTCACCGCCAATGCGCGCGACATCACGCGGATCGTCAGGGCCGAACGGGCGAGCGTGTTGCTGGTAATATTGGTTGCTGCGACAATCTCGATCCTGCTGTCTCTTTTTCTCGCTCGCACCATTGTCAGGCCGATTAGAAAACTGGCTGTCGCCGCTGTCCGCGTCCGCATGGGTCGATCAGACGAGATCGCGATACCCCGGATGCCGGGCCGGCGCGACGAAATCGGGCAGTTGAGCCGCGCCCTGTCCGACATGAGCGCTGCCCTGCGCCACCGGATCGACGCGACCGAGGCTTTCGCCGCCGATGTCAGCCATGAAATCAAGAACCCCCTCGCCTCCTTGCGATCAGCGCTGGAAGGGCTGGAACGGGTCGATGATCCCGATCTGCAAAAACAGCTGCTTGACGTCGCCAATGACGATGTTCGCCGCATAGACCGGTTGATCAACGATATCTCCGATGCCTCGCGCGTCGATGCCGAGCTTGCCAGAGCCAAGTTCGAACCGATTGATATCGGCAAGATGCTGGAGCAATTGCTCGCCGCTCGCGAACAGCGGACCTCCAATCTCGGGGTTCATATCGCCTTCGCGCGGCCGGCAAAGGATGTTGCAAAGGTGATGGGTGACGGCGGTCGTCTCGAGCGCGTGTTCGGCAATCTGCTGGACAATGCCGTATCCTTCTCGCCCGAAGGCGGTCTGGTCGAGATTCTGGCCACGCCCGATGGTGACGAAATTGTCATCCATATCGCCGACCAGGGGCCTGGCGTTGCGCCTGATCAAAGAGAGCAGGTCTTTCAGCGTTTCCACTCCGACCGTCCGGATGGCGAGGCTTTTGGCAAGCACAGCGGCCTCGGACTGGCGATCGCGAAGACCATCGTCGAAGGGCATCAGGGCGAGATCCGTATTCTCGATCGCGACGGCGGAGAGTCTGGTGCCTGTTTTGAAATCCGGCTGCCGAAGGCCCTGTGATGACAGATGCTCCCGAACAGCACAGCCAATTGACAACCCATGCGACGGCGATCGCGATCTCCGGTGCGGGGGTGATGATATGCGGAATATCCGGGTCGGGAAAGTCGGATCTGGCGCTCCGCCTCATCGATCGCGGCGGCATTCTGATCAGCGACGATTATGTCGAGATTCAACGCAGGAAAGATGATTTGTTGCTTCGTTCTCCAGCCAATATCGCGGGCAAACTGGAAATCCGTTCTCTGGGCATTATGCAATGCGACCATATGACCGACGTCCCGCTGAAAATGGTCGTCGATTTGAAAGCGGCTCCCGATCGTTTCCCGCTCGAGAGACAGGTCAGGAATTTGCTGGGAATAAATATTCCGTTCTGTACACTGGACGCCATGGAAAGCAGCGCGCCAATCAAGGTAGAATGGGCCTTGCGCCGGATATTGGGGGATAGTGTCAGCCAATGACCGAGCGCTCCGCCAAACGTGTTTTGCTGGTCACCGGCCTGTCCGGCGCTGGCAAGACCACAGCTCTGAAAACGATGGAAGACATCGGCTGGGAAACGGTCGACAATTTTCCCTTTCGACTGGTCGAAAGCCTCTTGAACACGCCCCCGTCGAGCTCGCGCGATGACAATGACCAGCCACTGGCGCTCGGGTTCGATAGCCGGACCCGGGGGTTTGAACCGGACAAGCTGATCAACAGCATCAAACGCCTGCAGAAAAAGCCGGGCTATCTGATCTCGACCCTGTTTCTCGATTGCGCTGGCGCGGAACTGGAGCGGCGCTATGCGGAGACCCGCCGGCGGCATCCGTTGGCCCTGGACCGGCCTGCCAAAGACGGCATCGCCCATGAACGGACATTGCTCGCGCCATTTCGTCGCTGGGCGGACCATGTTATCGACACCAGCGACCTGACCGCCAACGACCTTCAGCGCGAAATCCGGGAGCATTTCTCGCTCGACAAGGACGCTGCGACAACGATCACCATCACCAGCTTCGGTTTTTCCAGAGGCCTGCCGAACAATATCGATCTGCTCTTCGATGTCCGCTTCCTGGCCAACCCGTTCTGGGTGCCCGAGCTCAAGCAAAAGACCGGCCTCGATCCGGAAGTCGCCGAATATGTCAGCAAGGACCCTGCCTATGCCGAGGCAATCGAGAAGATAATGGACATGCTCACATTTCTGCTTCCGCGCTATCAGGAAGCCGGTAAGGCCTACGTCAACATAGGGATTGGCTGCACTGGTGGCCGTCACAGATCGGTACATGTTGCCGAGCGTCTGAGCAAAGACTTGCGTAGTGCTGGATTTTCGCCCAATGTCCTCCATCGCAACCTGGCATCACCGCCGATGGAAGCGCTGGAATCCATGCAGAAATTGAACGGGAACAGGGGAATTTAATCAGGATGATTGGATTGGTTCTCGTTACACACGGGCAGCTGGCAACGGAATTTGTCATCGCGATGGAACATGTCGTCGGTGCACAGAAAGCCATTGCCGCAATCGGCATCGGTGCGCGCGACGATATGGAAGTGCGCCGCCAGGAAATTGCCGATTGCGTCGCCAAGGTCGATTCCGGCAAGGGGGTCATCATATTGACCGACCTGTTCGGCGGAACGCCGTCCAATCTGGCCATCTCCTTGTTGGAAAAAGGCAAGGTCGAAGTCATCGCCGGAGTCAATCTCCCGATGCTGATTCGTCTCGACGGTGCCCGCAAGTCGATGGATATCGTTTCCGCAATCGCCGCCGCCAAGGAAGCCGGACAGAAATATATCAGCGTCGCGTCGGAAATATTGGGCAGCGACGCGTGAGCGAGTTTCGCAAAATTGTCGAAATCACCAACAGACGGGGCCTGCACGCAAGAGCAAGCGCGAAATTTGTTACCTATGTCTCAAAACTGCCGGACAGTCTGGACGTCAGAGTGGCGAAGGACGGTACAGAGGTGACCGGCATGTCGATCATGGGCCTGATGATGCTCGGCGCTGCCAAGGGTGACAGTATCGAGATTATCGTGGCCGGCGAACATGCAGAGAGCGCGCTCGAGAAGCTGACCGGGCTCGTCGTCGACGGCTTTGGTGAAGACTGAGCTTATGCGCCACCAGATTACCGGCTTTTCCAATCCGACGATAAAGCGGCTCAAAAGCTTGCGCGAGAAAAAGCACCGCAAGCGTGAGGGCCTGTTCCTTGCCGAAGGGCTGAGGATATTGACCGAGGCGCTGGACAGCGGGAAAACACCCCGGATGCTGGTGGTGGTCGAGGATAGTGAACTCCACCCCCTCGCCCGGAAAATCGAGGCCGCGACCGTGGCCGCCGGCGGCGACGTTATCGAGACCAGCGAAGCGATCATCGCCAAACTATCCGGCAAATCGAACCCGCAGTCGATTATCGGCATCTATCAGGATCACCCGGTACCGCTTGAAGAGCTCGACCGGTCGAGCGCGAATATCTGGCTGGTGGCCCAATCGCTGCGTGATCCCGGCAATCTCGGCACGATTTTGCGGACCGGTGACGCGGTCGGCGCGGGCGGCCTGATCCTGATCGACGATTGCGTCGATCCCTTTTCCGTCGAGGCCGTACGCGCGAGCATGGGCGCGATTTTTACCCAGAAGATCGTTCAGGCAAAATGGCCGGATTTTCAGAGCTGGTTGCGCAGTGGCCCGGGCGAGCTGGTCGGTACCAGTCTCAATACCGAAAATGATTATCAGTCGGTGCGCTACACTGCCCCGACCTTCCTGCTGATCGGCAACGAAGCGCAAGGATTGCCGGAAGATTATGAAGCGGCTTGCGACACGCTGGTCAAAATGCCGATGATGGGAAAAGCCGACAGCCTGAACGCTGCGGTCGCGGCCTCGGTGATGGCCTATGAAGTGCTCAATCAGAGCCGCAAGAGATAATTAGAAATTTTACATTCCCTATGATAGCTTGAAGGCGGAGGGGATAAATTATGAAAAACGCTATATTATTGTCGTCATTGGCTGCGCTGACGCTTTCGGCCTGTGGAGAGCCCGCAGAGGCGCCGGTGGAAGAAGCGAAGCTGGGCGACTATAGCGCCATCGGCACCGAACCGGGCTGGACCGTCGAGATCAAGGGTGACGAGATCGCCTTCACGACCCAGGAGGGCAATGATTTCACGCTTCCGGTTCATCGCATGAAGCAAAGCGGCACCGGCTGGGAGGTCAAAGGATTTTCCGACAGCCACAATATCAATGTCTACATCACCAGCGACGAAAAATGCAGCGATGGCATGAGCGATCGCAGCTACGCCGATACGGTGAGGGTCGAAGCCAGCGACAGCGGTACGCTAAACGGCTGCGGCGGTACGATTACCGAGGGACCGGACGGCGCGCCCTAGCGCTATTCTGCCGCCTGATCGCTGATGTCGCGATCGTCCTCGATCAGCTTTTCGGTCATCGCTTCGCTGTAGCGCGGTAGCGCTTCGATCTCGGGCACGGGTTCGAGATCCTTCTTGCCGGTCTCGATCTGCAGCTCGGCGAATTTGCGCCCGGTTGCCATGACATTGCGCTCGAAGCTACCGACAAATTTGTTATAATTGCCAACGGCGCTGCCCAGGCCCGAACCCATGCGTTTGAGATGCTCTCCGGCGACCGCAAGCCGGTCATACATTTCCTTGCCCAATTGGCCGATCTGCTTGGCTTCCGCCGCCATTTTTTCCTGTCGCCAGACACCGGCAACGGTCCGCGCGATAGCAACCAGATTGGTCGGCGTTGCCAGCAGCACTTTCTTCTCGAAGGCATGGTCCCAGAGCGTCGGCTCATGTTCCAGCGCGGCGGCCAGAAAATGTTCTCCGGGCACGAACATGATCACATAGTCCGGAGCATTCTCGAACTGGTCCCAATATGCTTTCTTGGAAAGTCCGTCGATATGCGCCTTCATACTGTTGCAGTGGCGCGCCATGGCAAAGCTGCGCGCGGCTTCGTCATCTGCCTCGAACGCATCCTGATAATCGTTGAGCGAGACCTTGGCATCGATCACCAGCTTGCGCCCGCCCGGTACATTTATCACCGCATCGGGGCGCAGGCGCCCTTCATCGGTGTCGATACTCTGTTCGGTGACAAAATCGGTATGTTCCGATAGCCCACAGGTTTCGAGGACATTCTTGAGTTGCTGTTCACCCCAGCGTCCGCGCGATTTTGGCGCGTTGCGGAGACTGTTGACGAGGCGCGCGGCTTCCTGCTGCACCCTGTCCTGCCCCTGCCGCACCTGTTCGATCGTGGCGCTGATCCCGGCATAGGATTCAGTGCGCTCTTTCTCGATTTTCGTAATCGAGGCTTCGTAGGTCGCCAGACGTTCATGGACCGGCTGCAGCAACTTGGCGATTTTCTCGCCGCCTTTTTCATTGGCCTGGTCAAAGCGCTGGTCGGCCCGTTCGAGAAACTGCCGCTGGGCCGTTTCCAGCATCTTGGCACCGATCTCGGAAAATTGCGCCGACAGCGCCTCTTTCGCATCGATCAATTGCTGCATCTGTTTTTCGTGATTGCGCGCGTCAGCCTGCAACGCCGCCAGTTCGGTCCGCGCCGCATCCCGCTCGTCGCGCACGCCATCGAGCGTGATCCGCAGTGCATCGGTCGCCTGAGCAGCCTCTTTGGCTGCATGAACCGCATCCTTGGTCGCTTGCGCTGCATCCTTGGCAGGCTTGCCGCCAATAATCCAGCCCAGCGCCAGACCGCCCAGGAGAGCGATGACAATGACGATGATGACAATGATGGGGTCCAAATTAACTCACTTTCCGATAAGAACGAAAAGAGAACCTAGAAGCGTTTCCCGTAATAGGCAATAGACCTAATGTCGGATTTGACTGGCGACGGTTAGGCCGCGATCCCGTGTTCCTTACGCAATTTGGCCAGCTTCTTCAGCACCATCTGACGCTTCAACCGCGACAGATGATCGATGAACAATATGCCTTCGAGATGGTCCATCTCGTGCTGCAGACAGGTGGCCAGCATGCCTTCGATCTGCTCTTCATATTGCTTGCCGTTTTCATCCTGCCAGCGCGCGGTGATGGTCGCCGGCCGTTCGACGTCGGCATATTGGTCGGGAACCGAGAGGCATCCCTCGCTGTAAACGTTCAAATCTTCCGACGGATTGAGGATTTCAGGATTGATGAAGACCTTCGGATCGCGGATCACTTCATGCTGATGGTTGCAATGCTCGCCATGCTCGTGATCATGGTCATGCTCGACCGGTTCCTGAAGATCGATGACCAGAATCCGCTTGGGTACGCCAACCTGGATCGCGGCAAGGCCAATACCTGGCGCGTCATACATGGTATCAAACATGTCCGCGATCAGCGCTTTGAGCGAATCGTCAAACTCGGTGACCGGTTCTGAAACGGTTTTCAGCCGCGGATCGGGAACTTCAAGGATCGGTAATATAGCCATGAGCCAAATTTAGGGATTATGCCGGGATTCGTCAACCATCGGCGGTGGCGGGCCCAGACAAAAGAAAAGGGCCCGCCAGGATATTGACGAGCCCTTTCATTCTTATGTTCGAATTTTAGAACCCGATTTTCGCACCAAGGCGGAAAACGCGCCCCAGGGTATTACCCACGAACGGGTTATATCCCAGCGGCAACCGCGCCGCTGAAGCGTCTTCGTTGGTGAAATTCTCGACCGAGAATTGCAACTGCGCGTCGAAAGCATTGATTGGCAAATCATAGGCTGCGTGAACGTCATGCTGCATATAGCTGGAAATATTCCGGCCGAAATTGGTGCCGCCGAAATTGGTAGTGGCACAGAATTGCAAACCGTCGCACCTTTCATCACGAACCCCTGCGATATAGGTTGCGCCATAACGCAGGTTCAGCCCGGCAACATTATAGTTGATGAAGGCATTGGCCCGCCATGGCGAAATTGTCCCTGGCAGCCGATCGAGATTGGCAGCTCCCACGGCACTGAAACCAGCGCGAAGCAAGTTCCCGTCCAGGTTGAAGTCACCGATATCATATTTGAGCGTGTGGCTCGCATTGACGCCGATTGTATACACGCCCGGTCCGATATCGGTGGTGTAGCTGGCGGCAAAATCAAGGCCCGATGTCTTGGTTTTCGGACCATTGACCCATTGCGTCAGAACACGCGAAATGTTCAATCCGGTTGTGGTGCCCTGCACACAGGCCCCGCCATCAAATGTGATAAGAGATGCAAATGGACTGGAACAATTTGCCAGACCACCAGCGGTCGGTACCACGCTGCTGGCGATCGCCTGGGCATCGGTAGTGGTGATTTCATCTTTGAAATCAAAGCTCCAATAATCCACCGAGAAGGTAAAGCCGCTGAAGTCAACAACCGCACCGAGGTTGTAGCTGAACGCTTTTTCCGGCCCGAGGTCGGTAGGGTTACCCGCGATATCAACAGCCTTGAAGTTGCCGTTTGCCGCATTGATCGCCGCAAGCGCTGTATTGGCATTGTTCGACACCTGCGCTGCCAGCGGCCCGCGGAAGGTCGTGCCAACGGAACCGCGAAGAACTAGCCAGTCAACCGGTTCCCAACGAACGGCACCTTTGGGATTGAAGGTAGAACCGATGGATCCACCATAATCTTCAAAACGGGCTGCAGCAGTAATTTCCAGCGTATCGCTGATAGGAACAGCGACTTCGGCAAAGACCGCCTTCACATTCTGGGCCAATCGCTCTGGCCGCGAACCGCCCAGGAAGATGAACGACCCTGCTCCGTCCAGAGATCCGCCAATGCAGCTTTGATCGCCCAGAATTACGCAAGGATTGATATCGAGATTGGACTCAACCGTCAGCGGACGGGAGAGAAAATCAAGCTGACGATATTGTGCGCCTGCAGCCCAGCCGACAGGGCCACCACCAAGGTCGATACCCAGTTCGCCGGAGAAGATGAGATCCACGACAAATGTGTCTTCGGTTTCTTCGACACCATTGTCAATTTGCAGAAACTCGACCAGATCGGGCGAGTTTTCATTGCCGGGAACATAGAACGGGTTCGTCAGGCCGAGAGACGGATGCCCCGGTCCGGCATTGATGAACGGGTTGAACCACTGACACCCACCGACGCCGGGAGTCCCGGTTGCCGGATCACAATCGGCGCCGCCCAATCCATTGAGCGCATCCTGCAAGCGTGAGCCGACAACGCCTGGCGAGCTGCGTCTCCGTTCATAGGTTGCCCAGGTCATCGACAATTGCCCGCGCAAGGTTTCTGAGAAATCCTTTTCAAGCGTACCCGATAGCCTGAACGCCCGGTTATTGGCGGTCTGGCGCCCTGATCCTCTGCCGGGATCGGTAGGATTGCCGAGATTGCCAAATGGCCGCCAGAGGAAAATGCCGATAGGACCCGCTATCGGAGCGGTAAGCCCGATTTGATTGGCATAGACTTGCGCGCCGGGGTTAGCAGGATCTACGGTGAAGCCGCCGCCCAATTGTGCACCACCCGGGCCCTGAAGCGGCGGATAACCTGGCGATGTGCCGATCCGGTCAAGATCGGTTTGCGCATAAGTGAATTCGCCACGGAACCTGAAGGAATCCGTGAGATCGATATCAGCCTGGACATATCCCTGGTAGCGATCTTCTTCCTCGATCAGATTATCAAAGGGAATGAAGCTGAAGCGGCATATCCCGTCGGGAGTACCACCCGTTTCGGCACAGCCCACGTCAGGACGCAAGCCCACGCCCGGGACAATGAATGCCCCCGGCGTTGCCAAAGCAGACCAGGCAGCAGGATTTACATCATATGGCTGGAACCCGTAGTCGCGCGCGGTCGATGGCAGTTCGGAGCGATGTTGCCAGCCGAAGCCGGCCATGATATTCAGGTCACCAAAATTCTGGCCGACCAGAATGGATGCCGTGTAATTGTTGTCCGATCCTTTGATAAAATCATAGTCGCCCTGAATTTCGACGCCTTCAAAACCTTTTTTGGTGATGAAGTTCGCGACACCGGCAATGGCATCGGAACCATATGTTGCCGCGGCCCCGTCTTTCAGGATTTCGACGCGATCCAGAGCGAATAGCGGTATCGCGTTGGTATCACCAAAGCCGCCGCCGACTGCACCAGGTGCGGTCAGCGTCCGCCGGCCATTGAACAGCACCAGTGTGCGCGTTGGACCGAGATTGCGGAGGTTGATCGAACCGAAGCCCTGATTTCCCTGCGCGTTGGTGGAGAATTGGTTTGAATCGCCCAGAACGCTGCCCACTTCCGGCAGATCCTTGATAAATTCGAGTGGCGAAGAAACCCCGTTTTGCGCGAGATCGGCGCTCGAGTAAACATCGACCGGAACAGCAGCATCTTCCGGAGTTCCGCGAATATAGGACCCCGTGACCACAATGACACTCTTGGGATCGACCTCGTCTGCCGCGTCCTGAGCGTGCGCCAGTCCCGGGGCTACTCCCATAGCTAAGGTCAACGCGCCGAGGGCGCACCTGTTGCGTAAAATGGATTTCCTCATCATGCTCTCTCCTGGTTGTCAGTCTCTTTGCCTTCATGGGGAGGACTGACTTTTTTATTGTGTGTACAATGTGGCCACAACGCAGCCCCTTCGTCAAGTGCGATTAATTAGCCACTTAATCGTCACCAGAAATCCCAGAAATTGGTTACTTTCCAACGCCTTCAACGATCAATATTTATCATTTGATTGTTTTATTGTTACCAACAAGCCACAATTTTTATACTAAATCGAGCCCTTGAACCATGTTGCGAGACATGGAGTCGGCGCCGGATCAATCCTGGTGTATCGGTCGCCGCGAGCGCAGCGCCTGCGCCAATGTGCCCTCATCGAGATAGTCCAGCTCGCCACCCACGGGAATCCCATGGGACAATTGGCTCAACCGCAGCGGGTAATTTTCCAGCCGTTCGGCAATATAATGGGCGGTTGTCTGGCCTTCCAGAGTCGCATTCATAGCCAGAACGACTTCGTCAATCCCGCCCTCCTCGACACGCTTGATCAGCTTGTCGATCGCGATGTCTTCCGGTCTTACCCCGTCCAGTGCCGACAATCGCCCGCCGAGCACGTGAAATTTTCCGGGGAACAGCCGGGATTTGTCCAAAGCCCAGAGGTCGGATACTTCTTCAACCACGCACAGCGCCTTTTCGTCGCGACGCGGGTCATTGCATATCTGGCAGGGGTCCTGCGTATCGACATTGCCGCATATGCCGCAGGTCACGAGCCGTTCTTCGACCGTCGTCATTGCTGCCAATATCGGCTTCATCGCCGTTTCCGGACGCTTCAGAAGATATAATACCGCTCGCCGCGCCGAACGCGGACCAAGACCGGGAAGTTTGGCGAGGGCCTGAACCAGATTTTCGATCTCTTGCGATGCCATGATTTGACCTTTAGGGACATATTGCGTCACCTGCCAAGAACTTAGCTACAGTTTGGCCACACACAAGCGAGATTTTATGCGTCTAGCCTTTATGGGAACCCCGGATTTTGCCGTTCCTGCGCTGCAAGCGCTGCACGATGCCGGACATGAAATTGTTGCGGTCTATTCGCAGCCCCCGCGCCGTGCCGGACGCGGGAAGCAGCTTAGCCCCTCGCCTGTCCAGAGACTGGCCGAGAGTTCGGGGCTATCCGTAAGGACGCCTGTCTCTCTCAAAGATGAAGCAGAACAAGCCGCCTTTGCCGCACTGGATCTCGATGCAGCGGTTGTCGCCGCTTATGGCCTGATCCTGCCGCAGGCGATTTTGGATGCGCCCAAGACGGGGTGTCTGAACATCCACGGCTCGCTGCTCCCCCGCTGGCGCGGGGCGGCTCCGGTCCAGCGAGCGATCCTCGCCGGAGATGCGGAAACCGGAATCACCATCATGCAGATGGAAGCGGGATTGGACACTGGACCGATGTTGCTAAAATCCGAGACCCCAATCGACGGTAAAACCGCTGGTGAGCTGACCGAGGAACTGGCCGAAAAAGGCGCAGAACTGATGGTTCGTTATCTGGCATCTCCGTTGGAATATCCTGCGGAAATTCAGGATGATGCACTGGCAACTTATGCGAAGAAAATCGAGAAACAGGATGCACGGCTCGATCTCGATCAGCCGGCCGAGCAGGTCGAGCGTCAGATTCGGGCATATAATCCCCTGCCCGGCGCCTTTTTCGAATATCAAAACAATCGGTATCGAATTCTGAAGGCGACCGTCAGCGAAGGGGTTGGACCGTCCGGCACAATATTGGACGAACGTCTTCTTATAGCCTGCGGCGCGGGAGCCATCCAGCCCGAGGTGATCCAGAAAGCCGGTAAGCCGGCGATGGACCTGAAATCCTTTCTCAACGGCACAAAAATTCCGGCAGGGACGATTTTGCGATGACCCGCTTTGCCCTCACTCTGGAATATGATGGCCGCCCGTTCATGGGCTGGCAGCATCAGGACCATGGCCCCAGCGTCCAGCAAGCGGTCGAGGATTCAATCAAGAAAATCACCGGCCAGACCGTACGGGTGTTCGCCGCAGGCCGAACCGATGCTGGCGTCCACGCGCTGGCGATGCGCGCGCATTTCGATCTCGATACCAGGCTAACACCCTTTCGCTTGCGCGAAGGTATCAATGCGGGATTGCGTCCCCATCCGGTCGCGGTGCTGGCATGTGATATTGTCGACGACGAATGGCACGCCCGCTTCGCCTGCGAGGGCCGGCGCTATCTCTACAAGATCACCAACCGCCGCGCGCCGCTGACCTTCGATCGCGGGCTTAGCTGGCAGGTCGCTCCGGATCTCGACACCGATGCGATGCACCATGCGGCGCAGCTACTGATCGGACAGCATGATTTCACCACTTTCCGTTCGACCCATTGTCAGGCGCAAAGCCCGGTAAAGACGCTCGACAGCATATCGGTCAGCCGCTTTGGCGACGAGATTGAAGTCGAGGTAGCCGCCCGCTCATTCCTCCACCATCAGGTGCGTTCGATTGTCGGCTGTCTGAAACTGGTCGGTACCGGCACCTGGACCAAGACGGATCTCAAAAACGCGCTGGCGGCAAAAGATCGCAATGCGCTCGGCTTCAATGCACCGCCTGATGGCCTTTATTTTGTCGAGGCTCTCTACCCGCCGGTGTCAGAGGCCGAATAAACGCTGCAGGCTCTTGTCGAGCATCAGCAGCTGCCAGAGCAGACGGCTGTTATCGGAACGCCCGGCGATATGGTCATCCGCGACCTTGCGCAGGGCCTTGCCGTCAAACCATCCGGTTCGCGCCAGAGCTCCGCCGCTGCTGATATCCCGCGCCTGATCGGCCAGCGGTCCGCGAAACCATTGGGCGATCGGCGTGACAAAACCCATTTTGGGGCGATAGAGAATATCATTGGGCAGATATTTCTCCATCGACTTTTTCAGCAGATATTTGCCCTGCCCCTTGTGCACCCGCAAATTGGCCGGCAGCTTCGCGGCGAATTCCATCAGCCTGTAATCCAGCAAAGGCTCGCGCGCTTCCAGTCC
Source organism: Parasphingorhabdus flavimaris (assembly GCF_013371215.1). Taxonomy (GTDB): domain Bacteria; phylum Pseudomonadota; class Alphaproteobacteria; order Sphingomonadales; family Sphingomonadaceae; genus Parasphingorhabdus; species Parasphingorhabdus flavimaris. The sequence goes on along the minus strand of NZ_JABWMH010000002.1, from coordinate 512,196 downwards.
CACAGCCATGCTGGTGCGGTCGACCTTGGTCAATATATCGCCGGGCAGCCACATTTTCATATCGGCATATTGGGCCTGGTCGAGACCATTTTGCGCCGGCGCATTTTCCATCAGATCGATCATCCGCTGCTCGGCGTGATATTCTCCCAGATCGCGTTGCAGCGCATCGGAATAGACGGACCGTCTGCCGGAAGGGGTCGTCACGCCGACAGCTTCGGCATAGCCCTCCGGTCCGCTCCTCGCGAGCGACAGCAGGGTAGACTTGGCGCGAAACGGTCGCGGTGCCCAGTCGGCCTTGGGATAGACAGAACCGAGCCAGCCCAGGACCGGCCCGCGGAAGGATTGCGGCAAAAGCCCCCTCACCCGCTCTTCGGCATGGTGAAAGACATGACGGCGATATCCGGCCATCGCTTCGTCCGCGCCGTCACCGGACAGCGCCACGGTCACCGTTTCGCGTGCCAGCTCGCTTACCCGATAGGTCGGCAGCGCGGAGGCGTCGGCAAAGGGTTCGTCGAAATGGTCGGCCAGCGTGTCGATCAGGCCGAAATCATCAGCAGCCACGATACGTTCGCGATGATCGGTCTGGAAGCGCTCCGCTATCGCACGTGCGTAGCCGGTCTCGTCGAGCGACTGCTGGTCGAAGCCGATCGAGCAGGTCTTGACCGCCCGGCGACTATTCTCGGCCATCAGGGCGACCACTGCGCTGCTGTCGACCCCGCCCGAGAGAAAGGCTCCCAACGGCACGTCGGAAATCATCCGCGAGTTTACCGCCTGCTTGAGCAGCTCGACCAGTTCTTCCTCAAGATCCCTGGCCGATCCCTTGCTCCGCTGGCTGAAATCCATATCCCAATATTGTACAGATTCAGGTTCCGGCTTGCCTTGCTCGAGCAAAAGATAATGACCGGCGGCGAGTTTCTTCACGCCCTTCAGCAAGGATGTCTGATCCGGCACATAGCCAAAGGCGAGATAGTCATCGACTGCCGTGATGTTCGGGTCGCGGCGTAGCAATGGATTGGCCAGCAAGGCTTTAAGTTCTGACCCGAACAATATGCTGCCGTCGGAAACCCGCGCGTAAAACAGCGGTTTCACACCCAACCGGTCCCGGGCGAGAAACAATTGTCGGCTGCGCTGGTCATAGATCGCGAAGGCGAACATGCCGTTCAGCCGCTTAAGGCAATCCACTCCCCATTGCCGCCAGGCAAAAAGGATGACTTCGCTGTCGCTGCTGGTCTGGAACTGGTGGCCGAGGCGTTCGAGCTCCGCGCGCACTTCGAGAAAATTATAAATCTCGCCGTTGAAGCTCAGTATCTGCGCCTCGTCGGGCGTCAGCATCGGTTGCGCGCCGCCTTCCAGATCGATGATCGACAGCCTGCGATGCCCCAGCCCGACCCCCGGCGCGGTCCAGATGCCCGAACCGTCGGGGCCGCGGTGGCCGAGAGCGTCGGTCATCTTGCGCAGGCGATCGGGATCGACCGGCTTGGCCGTCTCCAGATGAAAGATTCCTGCAATTCCGCACATATCGTGCGCCCTAGCGCAGCCCCGCCATCTCGTCAGCCAATTTGTCGACCGGACCCAAATCATTCAGGAAGGCATCGATCGACATACGAGACGATACATCGCGATTTGTTTCCGAGGAAACGAGTATCGCGACCGCCTGTTGCTGCCCTCCGAATATCCTGCTCTTCATTGTTTCCAGCTTCACCACCGAACCACTGCCGGTGAGCTTTCCACCGATCCGGTAAAATGAGACCACGTCGCGGACCACCGGCCCAGGTGCGACCAGTTCGATCGCGACAGCCCCGTCCGGCGCATCCAGATCGCGGTTCCACGACCATCGCGTATTCGGAACCAGGGCGCCCTGCCCATAGCCGACAATCTCGCGCCCTTCTTCCTGACGGTCGTAGACAGCAATGGAAAGATCGACTTCCGTTCCGGTCGACGCGTTCCGGTAGCGACCGAAAAGCTGATGACTCGAACGGTCAAACACCGGTTGCCAGGGATAGAGGGGCTGGTAATCCACGCGCTCCCAGCCGGCCACGTCCGGAAGGGAAATCCGATCGGGAACAGGCGATTCCTGGGCAGCTAGCGCCGACGTCCAGATTACGGGAATCAGAATGATCGCGGCCATTGCGGCCATCACCTTGAGCGGCTTTTCCCCGGTTGCCGGCAGATTTTGCTTCCCGCTCAAGGCATCTCCGTCGATCATCGGGTCGTCAATCTTGCGATCGAAAAAAGGCCAGCCGATCGCCATCACCAGAATCAGGACAAAAGCGAAAAAGAACCAGCCGTAGAAAATATGATCGAAACCGGCGGCGAAATCGAGCGTGGTGTGATGCGCGATATACATCGTGCCGAATGCGCGGATGCCATTGGCGAGAACCGGAACAATCACCGCCGCTGTCATGAACAATATCCGGCGCTTCCAGCTGCGGAAACAGATATTGGAAACCAGCGCCCCGTAGGCGAGCATCGCGATCAGGAACTTGATCCCGGAACAGGCTTCGGCAACCTCGAAATAGCCGGTGGGCGTGGATATGAACACGCCATCGATGAAGGCCGGAATGTCGGCCCACCCAAGAAAGACCATCGACAATTTGGCGGTGACCATCTGCAGAAAGGGCACAAATTCCTCGCCGAACGGCACGAGAAAAAAACTGAAGCCGAGAGGGAATATCAGACCCCGCGCCACCGTCGGACCGAGCAGCGTCACCACCGCGCCCTGCAGCATCATCAGCAAACCAAGATGACGCGCGAGCGCAACCCCGGCAGCTTCACCCAGCAACCACCCGAAGGATGCAATGCCGGTGAGCAACAGTCCAGGCAGCCAGATTTGCGGCGTAAGTTTTGCCAGTTCTTCCTGACGCTGCTGCACGAGATAATAGAGGATCGGCAATATCAGCAGGCAGTGGTTGTAGGTGGAGATATTCCACCAGTTCCGCACCATGTCGGCGCCGTCGCGCCAGAATATCGCGAGAATTGCCAGGCTGGCAATCGCCAGCAATTTCAGATGTTTCGACCATAGCGAAACGGACATCGTCGGCTTTGCTTCGGTCGCAACCTGATCTGCCGTCGCGCTCGTCATGCTGCAGCCTCGGCAACAACAGCGGCAGAAAACCCGCACAGCGCCGGCAGGCTGGCGAGCTGCGTTTCCCAGGAATATTGCGCTTGGATCAATATCCCGGCCTGCTCGCCCAGTCGTCTCGCCCGCTCCGGGTCCGCCAGCAAATCGCGAACCAGTTGCGCTTCGTCCTCGACAGATTCGGCAATCAGGAAATGCTCTCCGTTGATCGCGTTTATGCCCTCGGCGGCGCATGTCGATGCCACCACCGGCCTGGCCATGGCCATCGCCTCGAGCACCTTGTTCTGAATGCCTCTGGCGATCCGCAACGGCGCGACCACGACATCGGCGGCCATGATCCAGCTGCGAATATCATCGACCGCGCCCACCACAACGGTGCCGTGCTGACCATCCAATTGCCTCACCTTCTCGGACGGCGCCCGCCCAACAATCGCGAAACGTGCACTTGGGAAACGCGCAAGAATTTCGGGCATGACCTCCATGCTGAAGCTCTGAACCGCCTGCACATTCGGCTGATAATCCATCTGGCCGGTGAACAGGATCATGGGCCCTTCGCCCTTCAGACCTTCTGGATGGACATCCCGGGCAGCATAAAATTCCAGATCGATCCCGTTACCGACCGCCTTCACCCGACCGGCAGACAATCCCGAACGCTGTCGGAACAACGCTGCCTCGGCTTCGCTGACAAACAGACTATGGTCGGCGCGTGCCGCAACATCTTTCTCGAACGCGCTCAGCAGGCGTCCCTCGCGACGATTGATCCAGGCCATCGGACCGAAACCTTCCCCCGCATAGCTTTCAAATTTGGCGCTATCGACATCGGCGAAATCCATCACCACACGGCCGTCGAAATCGGGTGGAATATATTGCGCCATCTGTCCGGAAAATACGAAGATGCAGTCGACCGGGCGGGTGGCGATTACCCGCGCTACATAGGCGTTGATTTCAGAATTCTCGAACGATGTCAGCGACACTGGTTTCCCCGAAACCAGCGCCTCGATTCCGGCCCGCCATCTGGGTTTGTTGCGGACGACAATTTCGCAGGATGCCAGTTCCGCTTTGCGGTCCCAGCCGATTTGCCTTTCCTGTTCGTCATCGGCGAAACAGGCGACGTGCACCGGCGCGCAATCCATCAGCTTCTGCAGAAAATGGTGCGAGCGGATCTTGTCGCCGCGATTGGGCGGCCACGGGACGCGGTGGGCCAGAAACAGGATTTCTCCCATCAGCCGAGGCCCTTGGCAATCATCGGTCCGATCAGATTTGCAACCGGCAGCGGCAGGCGCTGCCACAAGGCGATCTTGGCCTTATATTTGGGGCTCAAGGGATTGACGTCGCGTGCCTCTTCACCGTCGGCGGTGCGGGTCGCGTAGGACAGCGGCTGCGGTTCAAACCCCCAGTTTTTCTTGAAGGAAAAAGCGCCGGTGCCATATTTCGAACGCCCGAAATCAAACTTGTTGCATCCCCGTTTGCGGGCATGGTTCATCAGGCTATAATACATGATATCATTGGCCCTGAACCGGCGCGCATCCCATGTGCCTCCGCCCCAATAAGGCATGACGGTCTGTTGGTGATAAAGGCTCAGCACGCTGGCCACGGGTTTGCCATCATGGAGCACCGTCAGGATATCGGCATCCTCACCAAATTCGTCGAGAACCTCATCGAACAATGCCTTCGGGAAAACCGGTGTCCCGAGATTGCGGACGCTTTCGGCATAGACCGCATAATGGTCGGCCCGGTCCTGTTCCCCGACTCCCACACGCACGGTCAGGTCATTGGCAAGTCCCTTGCGAATCTCCGCCCGCTGTTTGCGCGGGATCGCCAGCAACTGGCTCTCGTCGTCATCCGCCAGCGGATTCACAAAGCCGGCATAAATGCCTTGCTTGTGATGCCATTGCCCGTCGGGAACCGGTCCGCCACGTAATTCGACGCTCGGGAAACTGTAACGTTCGGCAAATTCCCAGGCTTTGTCGGCCAGCAACTGGATGGCCTGATCATTGTCGGACAATATGCCGCCTCCGACCGCAAAACCGGACGACACCAGGGCGCGACCGAACAAGGCGGAATGAATGAGATTGAGCGGCAATATACCCTGCAACTCGCCGGTGCCGTCCTCGGCGAGCAGATATCGCCACTGATGGCCGCAAGCGCGGCTGACCGCCAGCACCCAGGCGGGACGATGAAACGCAGTGCCTTGTGCGGACGCGGACACAAAGGCGTCGATCCGGGCCAGTTCATTGGCCTCCGGCCGCTCGAGAATGCGGACCGACAATGGTTTGGGCTTGAATGCCATATTCATCGCATCAACCCCGCTTCCAGTGCTGCCAGTTCGTCGACCCGGCCCCATTTGAAATCCTGCCCCGCCCGCAAGAGCTTGGCCCGCATAAGTCGCAAATTGGTATAATGGCGCAGCTTTGATTTTATCGGCGCGTCACCGACCCGTGGCTGGCCGGGATCGATTTCCCACGGGTGGAAATAGAATATCGCCCCGCGTCCGTCATCATTGTGCATCTTGCGGATCGAGCGCTCGTATAACGGATAAGGCAAAAGCCGGAAAAAACCGCCGCCACCTGCAGCGAATACGCGATTGCCCAGCTTTACCGTCGTCACCGGCAGTTCGATGAATCCGGATTGCTCGACCGGTTTCCAAGCAAATCGCGGTGAACCGGCCCAGCCATAATGATCATGGTTGATCGGCGCGACGCTCGATGAATAGGCATAGCCTTGCTCGGCCAATATTTCATGCGCCCAGGGAGTCCGCTGATCGATAGAGAAACTCGGTGCCCGATATCCGACCACCTTTTGCCCGGATGTGTCTTGCAGAATTTTCCGGCTGCGATCCAGATCATCCCGGAACTGGTCCGGGGTCAGCGTAAACACGCGGGCATGGTCATAGCCGTGGTTGGCAATTTCATGGCCCGCAGCAGCAACCTTCTGCATCAGGGCCGGATAGCGTTCAGCAACCCAACCGAGAGTGAAGAACGTCGCCTTGATGCCCGCTTCGTCGAACAGCTCCAGCACCGCTTCGCTGTTGCGTTCTACCCGATGCTCAAGCTGATCCCAGTCGGCACGGTCGATGACGGTCTCGAAGGCTCCCACCTGAAACCAGTCTTCGATGTCGACAGACATGGCATTGAGCAAAGCATCCGCTTTTCCCGCCGTGGCGAAAGATTCAGGCCGCGCGTCCTGCATTGACATAGTTTTCCTTGCTCCGGACATCGTTTTCGACCCATTCCACGAGCATCGTCAAGACGCGGTGCAGATTTTCTTCCTGACCGTCCATGCGTTTTTCCAACAGGGACAGACGCTGGGATATTATGTCGACCTTCTCTGCGGTGGCATCGTCGAGCGCCGCCGCCGGTGCGGCAAATGCCGGCGCCTTCTGTGCAGACGCAAATTCGGGCTGTACCGGCTCGGCAACCGGTTCCGCAGATGCTTCGCGATCCCGGAGATTGACCACATCATGGTCCGTTGCCGGCGTCGCTTCAAAAGCCGGCTCGAACGGCTCGGCATCAGGCTCGGCAACCGGTTGCTCGGCAGAAAGGTTCGATATTTCGACCGACGGCTCGCTGCCCGCATCGCGGACTTTTTTGGGCTTTTCCCACAGCGGGCTTTTGATCTCGCCCGACGGCTCCAGCGGCGCATCGATGTCGATGTCTTCGCCATTCAGGTCGGCAAGCACCCGGCCGACCATGGCCTGGTCGATCAGTTCCGCCTGTTCGATCGATCCCATCAGCAATACCCGGCTCATCAACGTGTTGATTTTGCGAGGCACGCCATCGGTCTCGATAAAGAGCAGACGGAAGACATTGGAGGTAATTTTCGGCCGCCCGGACCATCCGCTTTTCGACAGGCGATGGGTGATATAGGGCTCGATTTCTTCTGCGCTCATCGGCTCGAGATGATGATGCGCGATGACCCGTTGCCGCAATTGCTCGAGCTGGTTGGAATTTTCCAGCATGTCGCGGAATTCAGGCTGACCGAGCAGGAATATCTGCAGCAATGCCTGTCCGCCGAGCTGGAAGTTCGACAGCATGCGCAATTCTTCCAGCGCGTCCACCGGGAGGTTCTGCGATTCATCGACGATCAGCAGACAGCGTCGGCCGGCCCGCGCTTCGGAATGAAGAAATTCTTCAAACGCGCTCAGCAACTGGGCCTTGTCCATATGATCGGTGTCGATATCGAAATGATTGGCAGCAACCCGCACGATATCCTGGCTGTCCAGCTTGGTGGTCACGATATTGGCCGCGGTCAGACGCGCCTTGTCGATCGTCGCCATCAAATGGCTAACCAACGTGGTTTTGCCCGCGCCGACATCGCCGGTGATGACGATGAAGCCCTCACCCTGAGCCAGGCCATAGCCGAGATAGGACAACGCCTTGCGGTGTGTCAGGCTCTCGAAATAGAAATGGGGATCCGGGGTCAGCTGAAACGGCCGACCGCTTAACCCGTAAAATGTTTCATACATGCGCGTATCTCCGATCAACGGCGTTGTTGACGCTCTTAAAAGTCATATCTTAGGCCCAGCAGAGCGGAAGCGGTGAGCTCGCTGTCGAAGCCCTCCTGCCGGTAGCTGTCCAGGCCGACCGCGGCGGTCCCCTGAAGTCCTGGCAAAATCCGCCGATAATATGCGGCATTGGCACCGACGCCCAGAACGTTGGGAGCGCCCGCAAAGCCGCTATCCAGAAGATTGGCATAAACATTCGCATCGAAACTGGAATAGGTGTCAATGTCGCGGCCAATCGACAGATTGGTATAATAATTTTCATCAACCAGCCCGTCGACCGCAGCGACCGCTCCCAGTTGCGAAGCGAAGAAGCGACGGCGCGCATATCCCACGCCAAGGCCGGCCTGCCAGCCGTTATAATTATAGGTGTATTGCCCGTTGACGCCGCGCGCACGGAATGAGGACGAGGACGCCGACTGCAACACGTCGTTGAAGCACAAGCCACCCGACTGACCGAAGGCGCAACCGTTGAGCTCGCCGCTCAGCGGATTGCGCGAGCTGGAAAAGCTGGTTCCGAGATTGGCCAGATTGTCATTGAGCAAGCTGCCGAATCCCGAAACCGTATCATAGACAGAGATGTTCAGCGCGGTATTCTGGTTGGGCTGATAGCCAAAGCTGCCGTAATAGGTCTCGCTGCCGTAACGCTGTCCGGCCCGGGCCTCGAACGAGGTGCGACGGCTTGGTCGCCACATCACCCCGACATCCCAGATGATTCCGTCCTGGTCATAGGATAGCAAGCGTGGCGATGTCTCATCGGTAACCAGTCGGCCATCATTGTCGACCACCGGGTCACCATTGACATCGCGGACCGCGTCGCGTTCCGAAATCTCGATATCTTCATAACCGACGCCGCCGACCACTGCCAGGGTCGAAGAGACCGGCACCGTGACATCGGCGCGGGCATATTTGCCCTCATAGCGTTGATCCAGTTGCCCTGCATCTTCGCGTTCCCAGCCCGCACCGACCGACCAGCCGAAAGGCAGGTCGCCCGGCTGCATGCCGACACTGGCGCTGGCCGAGTGACTCACGCTGTCGTCAAAAATATCGATCGGAAGCTGTCCGGGAGGCAAGGCCCCCGTATCTTCGCTCTCGACCTTGGTATAGCCGAGCCGGTAATTGGCATTAACGTCCAGCGCGCCGACCTCGGTCGACAGGTTCGGACCGGCATAAACCGAATAGACTTGCGTCACATTGTCGATATTGCCGACCGCATTGGAAGGCGACTCGCCACGCAAATCAACCCGGCTGCGAGTGGCAAGCGCGCCCGCTTCAAGCGACAGGAGGCCGGGAACGACCTGCACGCCACCGCGCGCCAGTCCGGTAATCACATCATCGTCACCGAAATCATCCTGATAAGAGATGCGGCGTTCGTAACGCACGTTCACTTGGGCTTCCGCGTTGCGGGTCTGGATGGAACTGTCGATACCGGCGGCGACCGATGTATAGGTCAGCACGTCGCCACCATCATTCAGGTCGGCGACCAGCACCTGCTGGATCTCGATATAGGGAGTCACTTCGGCGCGGCGGTCGCGCGCTTCAGCGGCTGGCGCGGCCAGTCCGAGCAGGGGAAATATTGCCGCTCCGCATTTCAGGGCTTTGGCGATCGTTTGCGAGGTCATGGCTTACTCTCCATATCCGTAGTAGGACCCGAAACGTCTTCCAGTCGGCGAGAATTTGGTACCGTTCAGAAGAAGCTGGATATGTTCACATCCGCCCATCAGACTCAGCGCATCGCGCAGGGCGGTTTCGGTTGTTTCATCCGCTTTGACCACCATCAGAACCTGGCCGACATGAGTCGCCAGAACCGATGCCGGCGAAGCCGACAATGCTGGTGGAGAATCAAAAATGACGATGCGATTGGGATTGTGCCGGGTCAGGCGATCGAGCACCTGTTCGGTACGCGCCGACGCCAGATATTCGGTATCGGCATTGGTCTGGTCACCGGCCGGCAGAATGGCGAGGCCGGGAATATCGGTGTGGATGATGCAGTTCTCGACCGGCAATTCCGGATCGGCAAGCGCATCCATCAGGCCCTTGCTCCCCTCGAGACCGAGGCTCGACAATATGCTTGGCTTGGCGAAATCCGCGTCAACCAGCAGGACTTCGTTATCCTTCTCCGCGGCGATCGACAGCGCGAGGTTCAGCGCGCAGAATGTCTTGCCTTCATTCGGATGGGCGGAGCAGATCAATATCCGCTCGCCGTGCGGTACCGGCGCCGTTTTAGGGCTGCCCTTCGCGACCATCAGCAACTGTCGCTTGATGATCCTGAATTCTTCGGAGATGCCGGTGACAGGTCCATCCGGAACGATGAAACCCGCTTCCCTGAGCTTGTCACGGTCGACGATCACCCGCGGCCCGTCATAAGCAGCTACAGGCCTTTGCGGAGCCGCGCTGATCTGCTGACGATCAGCCGCAGGCGGTTGACCCTCGGCTGCATTGTCATGCTGGTCGATGGTCCGGACCGCAGGGATATAATCGTAGATTTCCCCTGCCCTTTCGAGCAGCGAACCTGGTTTTCTGGGGGGGACTATATTTGTTCATAACTGCTCCCTCAGGCCACCATGCCGCGCTGGATGAATTCCACGATCATAAGCATTCCAAAAACGCCGAAGAGCGCACCGCTTGTGCCGTAGAAAAGACGTAACTTGCGCCCGCGTGCTGCGCGCTGGACACTGGTCAGAACCTGCGAAACCGAACCGATCACCGGCAATCCGCTGGCTTTTTCCAGTTTCGATGCGGTCGGATAGCTGGTCTGCAGATGCCCGATGGCGAAAGCCGTACCAACACCGCCACCGATGCCGGCGAACAGAACCATGGCCAGCAATAGTGGCCGATTGGGTGCAGCCGGAGACCGCGGGCTGGACGGCGGATCGATTACCCGGAATTTCACCGAATCGGTTTCCGATTCGACCTGCCCGCGCAACTTGATCTGCTCCCTGTCGGTGAGCAGCTTGTTATACTGATCCTTCAGAACTTCATGATCGCGATTGATCCGCGACATTTCCGCAGCAATGCCTGGCTCCAGCGTCTGCTTGGACGCCAGCTGCGCCATATCCGCCTGCAGTGCATTTTTCCGTGCCTGCAATGCGGCAACCGTCGCCTGGCGTTCGGCCCGCATGCTCTGCAGCGAACTATAAGCGGGATTCGGTGTGCGATATCCGCCACCACCAGCCGGCTCCTTGGCCGCTTGCACACGAAGGGCGGCAATTTCATTCTTCATCGCCGTCACGTCGGGATGGCTGTCGGTCCAGCCGCGTGCGCGCGCAGCCGCCAGTGTCGATTGCGCCTGTGACAACTGGGCACGGGCACCGCCGCCACCGGCAACCCCCGGCGTTGCGATAGACGATGGAGTGCCGGCCAGTTGACCGTTCAAGGCGGCCAGTGAAGCCGAAGCCTGACTGAGTTGCGAGTCGATCTGGCTCTGCTCCGCGCGTGCGGCTTCCAGTCGCTGGCTGATCGAGCCGATACCCGGCAACAGGCCCAGATTTTCAGTCTCGAACTGCACCCGCTTTTGCTCGGCTTCCTGAAGCTCCTTTTCCCGCTGGGCGAGCTGGGCGTCGAGAAACTTGATGGTCTGACTGGTTTCATCGCGGTCACCGGACAGGTTTTCCTCGACAAAAATGTCGATCATTTTCTGGACGATGTCGCGCGACAAGACGGCATTTTCCGCGTCGGAAAGATTGCTCGCCGAAGACGTCGCGATGATCTCGAACAGATTGTCCTTTTCGGATTTAATCTGAACGCTCTTGCGCAGCATCTCGACCTTGCCAGCCAGTTCCCGGTCGCTCGAGACAGACTCGTTCAGCGCGGTTCCACGGACAACTTTTTCAAGATTGATGGTCGATGCCAGAGTTTCCTGGACCCGTTCCATATTCTTCTTGCGCTCGCGTGCATCGACCCCGACCTTGTCGGACAATATCGACTGCATCTCGACCGAGATACGTGCCTTTGATTCATAACTGTTGGGAATCAACGCGACGACCAGCCACCCCAGCAGACATAACCCCCAGGCAACGGCCAGCGCCAGCCAGCGCCGGTTCCAGACGCTGTGCACCGCTATGCGAAATTCATCATAAAGGCTGTTCATAAGCTCTTTTCAATTCCTGTCAGATGGAGGCAAAACCAACTCAAAACATGCTTTCCGGGATGATGATCACATCACCGGGACGGAGCATGACATTGGCCTTGGCCTCGCCCTTTTTCAGCAAGTCGTCGATGCGCAACGCAAATTCCTTCTGCTGACCGGTTCCACGGTCATGCCGGATCAGCCGGGCGCGGTTACCGGATGCAAATTCCGACAGTCCTCCGACCGAGATCATCGCATCGAGCAACGTCATATTGGCGCGGTACGGAATAGAGGCAGGCTTTTCGGTCGCCCCGACGACACGGATTTGCTGCGAAAATGTCCCGGAGAAATTGTTGACGATGACCGAAACCAGCGGCTCGTTGATATATTGGGACAACTGCAGCTTCAGATCCTGCGCGAGCATCGCGGGCGTCTTGCCCACGGCTGGCATATCGGTGATCAGCGGCGTGGTGATTCGGCCGTCGGGCCGGACCTGAACCTTCGCGCCCAGTTCTGGATTGCGCCATACAAAAATGGTCAGTTCGTCGAGCGGACCGATCACATATTCTTCACCTGGCCCTTCCTGCATGGACACGAAAGATGCCGGGGGGAGCTGGGGCCCACTGGAGTTGCCGGAGCATCCGGCGACGGAAAGTGACGCCATTCCGGCACCAATCATCAATTTCGCCAAGTGCTTGTTTTTGATAGCAGAACGCATTTTGTACACCTCGTAAATACTCTTCGCGACACGCCTGATTTCCGGCGGAAAACGGGCAGATCACACAAAGTCACGAGGTGGCTATGCTAGAAAATAGTGAATATTGCGTTAGGAATAGCTGAATTTCAGATTAACGGGACTGGCGCTTTGGCCGCATCCAAAACCTCTGGAACTAATCGACCAATATCTCTTTCGCCGGCCCCTGACCGAGGAAATTGGCCGGGCTTGCCGAGGCACCATAAGCACCGGCGCAAAAGATCGCGACGATGTCCCCGACGTGCGCTTCGGGCATCGCGGCGTTGTCGCTCAACCGGTCCAGCGGCGTGCACAGACAGCCAACTATGGAAACGGTTTCGCTCGGCTCCTCTTCAAATCGGCTGGCGATGGCTGCGGGATAATTGCGCCGCACCACGGTTCCGAAATTGCCGCTAGCCGCCAGTTGATGATGCAGGCCGCCGTCCGTGACCAGAAATATATGGCCCTGACTTTCCTTGCGATCCACGATCTGCGTCAGATACACACCCGCTTCGCCGACAAGATAGCGGCCAAGCTCAATCGCAAATTGCGTGGAAGCCAGGATATCGGGCAGTCGTTCGAACTGTTCCGAAAGGGCATTTCCGACCATTTCGATATCAACCGGCTCGTCACCGGGGAAATAGGGAATACCGAACCCGCCGCCGAGATTTACATGATCCGGCGCCTGCCCGACCATCGTTGCAAGCCGGGCGGCAAGTTCCAGCGTCTGCGCCTGTGTCTCGATTATCGCATCGGCGCTGAGCGCTTGCGAACCGGCAAAAATATGAAAGCCGCGCCAATCTGCTCCAGCGTCCAATATCCGTTTCACCGTTGGTGCAACCAGTTCGATATCCATCCCGAACGGTTTCGCGCCGCCACCCATTTTCATGCCCGACCCTTTGAGGTCAAAGTCCGGATTTACCCGGATGGCAAGCCGTGGCGTTGTGCCGAGGTTCGTGCCGATCCGTAACGCCCGGTCACATTCGCTGGGCGATTCGATATTGATGGTGACACCGGCCCGGATCGCCTGCTCAAGCTCGTCATCCCTTTTCCCGGGCCCTGCAAAGCTGATATGTTCCGCAGCTGCGCCAGCATCGAGTGCCATCCGCAATTCCCCGCCGGAAGCGATATCAATCCCGTCGGCCAGCCCGACCATGTGCCGGAGCAACGGCGGAAAGGGATTGGCCTTCATTGCATAATGCAAATCCAGGGCATCGGGCATGGCTGTCCGCAATTGCGCCATCCGCGCATCAAGCCGGCTGCTCGAATAGACAAAAAGCGGCGAACCATTTTCTGCAACCAGCGCGCTGGCTTTCTGCCCGCCAATCGCGAGTTCACCATCGATTGCAGAATATCCTGGCGGGATCGGTCCTGTCGCTTTGGTCTTGATCATTCGATATCCATGCTGGCCAACGCGTTCCGGTCCAGCTTTCCATTGGGGTTTTTGGGAAATTCAGAAAGCGGGACAATATCCCGCGGGTGCATAAAATTCGGTAAATTCTGCTTCAGATATTTTTCCAGCTGCTCGGTCATGGCATCGGACGGCAGGTCAGCATCGACAGGCCTGACAAAAAGCCGGATCGCCTGACCGAGGCGTTCGTCGGGCACTCCCAGAGCAACCGCTTCTGCAACCATCCCCGATTCGACGGCAATTTTTTCGATCTCGGTCGGGCTGATCCGGTTGCCGGAACTCTTGATCATCGCATCGTCGCGGCTCACGAAATAGAGCAGGCCGTCCGCGCCGCGCTTCACCGTATCGCCCGAGTAGACCGCAGTCCCGCGGTAGCCCGATGCCTCCGGCGCGCTTTTGAACCGTTCCGCGGTCCGCTCGGGATCGTTCCAGTAGCCCTGGGCCACCAGCGGTCCACAATGGACCAGTTCGCCCGCCTGATCGGGACCGGCGACGGCCCTTGCCTCATCGACCACCAGGATTTCGGCGAAGGGTATCGCGGTCCCCATGCTGGTCGGGTTGTCGTCGATCAGCGCAGGGTCGAGATAGGTGGATCGGAAGGCTTCGGTCAGGCCGTACATCGCGTAGATGTCGGTACCTGCCCCGAATATCGCCCGCAACTGCTTGACCAGACTCGGGGTCAGCGCGCCACCGCTGTTGGTCAGACGCCGCATTGACGCCACGGCGTCTTCCGGCCAATCCTGTTCGACCAGTTGCACCCAGAGCGGCGGTACAGCGGCCAATGTGGTTATCTTTTCCCGCGCGCATGCCTTCATGACGTCACGCGGAGTCAGATAATCCAGCGGCACCGCACATCCACCAGCAGCCCAGGCGGAAAACAGCTGGTTCTGGCCATAGTCAAAGCTCAGCGGCAGCACGCAAATAGTCCGGTCGTCTGCCGAGAGCTTGAGATATTCCGCGACGCTGAGCGCGCCCAGTGTCAGATTGGCGTGGCTGAGCATCACACCCTTGGGACGGCCCGTCGAACCGCTGGTATAGAGAATGGCGGCCAGATCATCCGTATCGGTCGTGGACGGGCTGGGTGCCACCGGCTCCCCGAGCAGTTCCAGAGCGGATGCAATGGCCTTGTCTTCGAACAGGCCACAGTCGACATCGCTATCCTCGAGCGATTTGAGACGCCCGGAATTGCTGATCAGCAGCCTGGCACCGCTGTCGGACATGATATGAGCGACCTGAGCCGGTTTGAGCAACGGATTGACCGGCACGTGGATCAGTCCGACCCGGGCCGAAGCCAGCGGCATGATACAGGCCAGTTCGGTCTTGGCCAGCCAGGTTCCGACGCGGTCTCCTTTGACAAGGCCCTGCCCCAGCAGCCATGCCGCCAGCAGGCCAACACGATGATTTAACATCTTGTAGCTAAGAGTCCCCGAACGCATGACGAGAGCGTCCGCATCCGGATCCTTGCCTATCGCCAGATGGTCGAGTGGGAATGCAGCGTTTTCTGATTCAATATTCAATTGGTTTGACCTATGGGAAAAAGAGCAGATTTGTGACAGATACGACCTTAACCATGAGCAGCGAATATCATAGCAATTTTCAATCCGTGCAAGCCATTGCCGGAGAAAAACTGGGCCGCTCGGTCCAGAAATCGTTGTTCGACCGGATCGACTGGCTCAGACAGCTGCACGAGCTTTGTCTGCCGGACAAGTCTCCATTGATCGTTCACAGTAGCGAAGGCGAAGCCGAAGCCTGGATGTTCCTGATGAAAACCGGACTCGGGCGCCATGCTGCGCTCGCCAATTGGTATAATTTCACCTTCCGCCCGATTTTTCTCGCCGACTATGACGAGGTGACCAAGCTGGCCCTGCTCGCCAAACTCGCCAAGCAGCTCAAGTCCAGCTCCCACCGCATAGAAATTACGCCGGTTCCCGACGAGGATTCCGCCGCCAGCCTGACCGAGCGTGCGTTTGAACAAGCTGGCTGGATCGTGTTCCGGTCGAAGGCCGATGATAATCATATCCTCAACGTCAACGGTCGCACCTTTGACCAATATTGGGCCGATCGCCCCGGGCAGCTGCGCAGCACCGTTCGGCGCAAGGCCAAGAAAAACCTCGTATCGGTCAGGATTGAGAAGGAGTTTTCCGAAGAAGACTGGAATGATTATGTCTCGGTTTACGAACGCAGCTGGAAGCCCGAAGAGGGCAATCCCGATTTCCTGAAGAAATTGGCCGAGCATGAAGCGGCGGCGGGCTGCATGCGTCTCGGCCTGGCCTATATTGACGGGGAGCCGGTTGCCGCGCAATTCTGGACCGTAGAGAATGGCGAAGCCCTGATCCACAAATTGGCCCATATCGAGGATGCGACGAAATCGTCGCCCGGCACATTGCTGTCCGTCGCGATGTTCCAGCATGTCATCGATATCGACCATGTCGACCTGATCGACTTTGGCACCGGCAATGACGGTTATAAACGCGAGTGGATGGAAGAGGTCCGTGATCGTTACCGGCTCGAATTCTACTGGCCGAATAACCCGTTGTCCTGGTTGCCAATTTTACGTCATTATGCCTCGGGCCTTGCCGGAAAGCGCGCTTCCCTTTAGGGAAACGGCCTTATCCGGGATTCGGGGGTTTTGATGCAGAATGAGGTTGAATTGACGCCGGAAGCCGCCGTGCGCGCCGTCATGCGGGATATTCTGGGGCTGAGCGAAGAGCAGGTCGCGGGATTCACCGCGGAAACCGAGCTTTTCGGAGCGCTTCCCGAGCTGGACAGCATGGCTGTGGCGGGATTGCTCACCGAGCTTGAAGACCGTCTCGACATCATGATCGACGATGACGAAGTAGACGGCGAATTGTTTGAAACCTTTGGCAATCTTGTCGTCTTTGCCGAGATGAAAGTCACAGGGTGACTCTCGCCCCCGCATTCGTCTCCTACGAATTTGCGGACCGCAAAGAATTTTGCCTGTCATTTGCGGCCTCGTCTTCCCGCAGGGTGATGCTTGTGCCTCCGCTGTTCGAC
The DNA here is from genome assembly GCF_013371215.1 of Parasphingorhabdus flavimaris. Taxonomy (GTDB): domain Bacteria; phylum Pseudomonadota; class Alphaproteobacteria; order Sphingomonadales; family Sphingomonadaceae; genus Parasphingorhabdus; species Parasphingorhabdus flavimaris. The sequence goes on along the minus strand of NZ_JABWMH010000002.1, from coordinate 495,388 downwards.
GAGATGAACCGGATGCGGAAGATGCTGGTCGACGTCATGCGTTCGCTGCACGCGCTGAATATCAGTAGCCTGCTCCCCGATCTGCCCGGCACCAATGAAAGTCTGATCGCTCTCGAGCGGGTCACGCTGGCCGACTGGAAAGCGGCCGTCCAGGCCTGCGCAGAGCAGCATGACATTTCGCATATAGCATCATTCCGGGGCGGCACACTGGCCGTCGCGGACATAGCAGCTGCCAGTCACTGGCTATTCAGCCCGATAAAAGGCGCGACCTTGATCAGGACGATGTTGCGGACCAGGATTGCATCGGATCGGGAATCCGGGTTGACCACGAGCCTCGCCGAACTGACCGCGCGAGCAGAGACCGGACCGCTTGAACTCGCCGGCAATGTCATCAGCCCCGACCTGTTCGCCCAGCTCAGTGCCGCTGACATCACGACCATGCCCGACCAGCGGATCGTGCGCCTCGAATCCGACAGCAAGCCTAGTGACGTTCAAATCGCCGGATCGGCCTTGTGGCTCCGCGCCGAGCCGGATGACGATCTCGCAATGTCCGCAGCATTCGCGCAGGATATTGCAGGATGGATCGGGCAATGACGCGGAGTTTTCACCAGATTTCCTGCGAAGGCGAAACGCTCGCCGCCACGCTGGATTCGGGAGACAGCCCCACCTCCTTGATGATTGTCAGCGGCGGCAATGAAATCCGCTCCGGAGCCCATGGCGGCATGGCTCAACTGGCCTTGCGGATATCCGCGCACGGCTTTCCCGTCTTGCGCTATGACCGGCGCGGGATTGGCGACAGCAGTGGCGAAAACCGTGATTTTCTGAGCAGCGCGGAAGAGATAGCGGCCGCCACCCGGTTTTTCCGGCAGCAACAGCCCCAGATCGGCAAGATCATCGCTTTCGGCAATTGCGACGCCGCAACTGCATTGGCGCTCTATGGCCCTGATGCGGGACTGGACGGCTATATGCTCGCCAACCCCTGGGTGATCGAACAGTCCAGCGAACCGGAGAACGAAGAGCCGACGATTTCCTCTGCGGCGATCCGGTCCCGCTACTGGGACCGGATCAGGAATCCGCGCACCATCATCGATTTGCTGTCGGGCAAGATTGATTTGCGAAAATTGCTAAGGGGCCTGAAACAGGCCGCAAAGGTGAAAGAGAATAGCGCGCTTTCGATCCGGTTGCGCGATGCCCTCGTCAATATTGACGGTAACAGCCGGATATTGCTGGCCAAGCGCGACACGACGGCCCGTGCCTTTCTCGCTGCGTGGAACAGCAGCGACTTTGCAAGCTTGCGTGACAGCACCGACATCACTCTCGAAACGCTCGATAGCGCGTCGCACAGCTTTGCCGATGCGACCGCTAAAGACTGGCTTGTCGGGAAATTGCTCGAAGCGTTGCGCTCAGCCTGATCATTCGGCCGCCATCAGTTCAAATTCCTGTTCTGCCAGAAAACGCTCGGCATCGAGCGCCGCCATGCAGCCGGTCCCGGCCGCGGTCACCGCCTGGCGATAGACATGGTCCATGACGTCACCACAGGCGAACAGCCCCGGAATCTTGGTCTTGGGCGTGCCCGGCTCGACCTCGATATAGCCGCCGTCGATCAGATCGAGATGGCCCTTGAAAATCTCGGTTGCCGGCGCGTGGCCGATCGCGACAAAGGCGCCGTCGACGCTCATATGGCTCTTCTCGCCAGTCTGTGTGTCGACAAGATCCAGTCCCACCAGCCCCACAGGGTCACCGCCACCAACAAAGCGTTCGACGTTCGTGTTCCAGAGCACCGATATCTTGGGATTGGCAAACAGACGGTCCTGCAGGATCTTCTCCGCACGCAGGCTGTCGCGGCGATGGATCAGGGTCACGTCGTCGCTGTGATTGGTCATGTAAAGCGCTTCTTCGACCGCGGTATTGCCGCCGCCGATCACCGCGACCTTCTTGCCGCGATAGAAGAATCCGTCGCAGGTCGCGCACGCCGAAACGCCCTTCCCCGACAATTCCTCTTCACCCGGCAGTCCGAGCCATTTGGCCTGCGCACCGGTCGCTATTACCAGCGTATCGCCTTCATAAATATCACCGCCATCGCCGGTCATCCGGAACGGCCGCTTGGAAAAGTCGACGTCGACGATCGTGTCGAATATGAACCGCGTGCCGACTTTTTCGGCCTGCAACTGCATTTCTTCCATCAGCCAGGGCCCCTGGATAACATCGCGGAAGCCGGGATAATTCTCGACGTCGGTGGTGATGGTCAGCTGGCCACCGGGCTGCAGCCCTTGAACCACAATCGGCTCCATTCCCGCCCGAGCGCCGTATATCGCCGCCGAAAGTCCGGCAGGTCCCGAGCCCAGAATGAGCATTTTTGTGCGATGTGTTTCGGCCATGTTCGATTCCCGCTGATGATTCTGTTCATTGCAAATAGGGATGCCGGAGGCCGGTAGGCAAGGCCTATTGCCGACCCGGGTGGCGAAGAATTATTTTGGGCGGTGATAGCTGCTTTGCGCAAGCCGTCGACCGCCCGGCTTCTATAGCGGAAATCACCATGAATCAGGACGGCGTTGCAAGTTTCATCAGTACCAGTCCGCTGACGATCAGCAGCGCCGCGGCAATTCTCATCATGCTCACCGACTCTCCAAAGAACAGCATCCCGATCACAAAGGCTCCGACCGCGCCGATACCCGTCCAGATCATATAGGCGGTACCAAGCGGCAGCGTCCGCATCGCCCAGGTCAGTAATCCAAAGCTGACGATCATCCCGATCACGGTTATGATGCTCGGCCAGAGCCGGGAAAACCCGTGCGACTGCTTCATCGCAGTCGCCCAGACAATTTCAAACAAACCGGCAAATATGAGCAAGATCCACGCCATGGCAACCTCCGTCAGGTCGCCGGGCCGTCCCGGACTTGAACCCCTTCGGGGACGGGAACGTGGTCGCCGCGCCGTGCAATTAACGCCAGCGCGTTCCAGGGTCAATATCCTGAGAAACTCCAATCTGGTTCATTAGCCGACCTGCTAGAAGACCTACACAAAGCAGCATTAGAAAATTCTGAAGGACAAAGGGTTGCGAGCGCCATAGCGCTATGCACACAAGCTTTGCTGTGTTTCATGAGAGCTACGTCAGGAGTTGCATCGTTTTAGCAGACTCTAAAAGGTGTCATTCTCGGCGCACGCATATACCATTAAAGGGAGGCACCAGGTCTAAGAACCCGACACTAGCTACATAAATTGAGCATAAGATTTGATTTTCGTGGATCGCGGCCATCAATCCATAGCCCAATAAAGGGCCATCGGGTTTTCTACCAATAATTGGCGTTGCAGTTGTTTTGTTACTGCTATCTGCGGGATGACATCCACCAATTGCCCGTCATCTGGCAGAATAGCCTGCATATTTGGATGCGGCCAATCCGTTCCCCACAACACGCGGTCGGGATAGTCTTCAACCAGCGGACGAACGGCTGCAACAAAATTTGTAAAAGGTGGTCCTGCTGCGTCAAGCCGGTCGGGACAAGTTACTTTCGTCCAGATGTCGTCTCGACTGTCTAGCAGTTCGCGGAATGCCATCATATCCGGACCATCTGCTCCCTGACTGACATCGGGTCGTCCCATGTGGTCGATGACAATTGGCACCGGAATCTTCTCAAGAAACTCCTTCATCTCTTGCAAGATATCCGCCTCAAAGTAGATCACAACATGCCATCCTTCAGGCAAACGGCCCGCGATCTCGAGAAACTTGTCTTTCGGCGCGTTGTCGACCAGCCGCTTGAGGAAATTGAAACGCACGCCGCGAATGCCACCTTCATGGAGCGCTTCCAATTCGGCTTCGCTGATCGCCGGGTCGACCACCGCCACGCCCCTCGCCATCCCGCCTGATTTAGCAATAGCGTCCAGCGTCGCACTATTGTCGGTTCCGTGGCAACTCGCCTGGACAATCACGTTCCGGGAAAATCCCAGATGATCGCGCAGAGCAAATAGCTTGTCCGGACCAGCATCTTCGGGGAGATATTTGGCCTTGGGACTGAATGGAAACTGCGCTTGTGGGCCAAAGACATGGCAATGGGCATCAACTGCACCGGAAGGCGGCGTGAATTTTGGTTTGGATGGATGGGAATGCCAACTGACAATCCGTTCCGGTTCGTCCGATGAACAATATATATTGCCCAAGTGATCGGTCCATGTGCCCAAATTATCTGAATTGCCGACGGTCATGCAAATATCTCTCCATCCATCAATTTGCGCGCCGTGCGCAGCATGGCAGCGCTGGTCACATTGCCGGTAGTGTCCACCTCCATCACACAGGTTGTTTCTCCAGTCGGATGCTCGACAGAAAGCGTTTTGCTGCTCCCGGCCGGCACATCGGCAACTTCTACGACAGGAGTACCATCGATAAGTGCAGCGGTCGCGACCGTCACCGCTGCGAGCACGCCAACGCTTGCATGGGCCCGGTGCGGGATGAAGCTGCGGACGGTGATGGCTCCGCCATTTCTTGGCGGGGCAACCAGCATCATCTTGGGGACGGATTTTTCCGTCACATCGCCCAGGTTCATGCGCTCGCCAGCTGCAAGGCGGATAGCCTCTATCCTGGCTTTCAAATCATCGGCCGCATCCAGTTCGTCGCGGCTTTCATAGCCGGTCGCGCCGACATCCGATGCCTTCATGATGATACAGGGCATGCCATTGTCGATAAGTGTGCATGGCACGCCATTGATAATGTCGACGGCATTGCCTGTTGGCAGCAATGCACCGCAACTGGAACCAGCTGTATCGCGAAATTCGAGCGGTATCGGTGCCGCAGTACCAGGTACGCCATCTATCCGGGCATCTCCCAGATAGATCGGAACGCCTTCAGGCGTTTGCACCGTTGCCACCGCGATCTGGCCGGTATTTTCCATATAGATTGTGACTTTGGTTTCGCCGTCGCCAGCAGCCACTAATGCTCGCTCAATGGCAAAAGGACCAACACCTGCCAGTATGTTTCCGCAATTTTGTGCGTCGCTGACCAACGCCTGATCGACGAACACCTGAAGGAAGAGATAATCGACGTCGACGCCGTCGCGTTCAGACTTTTGGACCACCGCTACCTTGCTGGTCAGCGGGTCGGCACCACCCATGCCGTCGATCTGGCGTTCGTCGGGGGAACCCATGATTCGCAGAAGGAACGCGTCGCGGACAGCGGTCTCGGTCGGCAGGTCTTCGGCAATAAAATACCCCCCCTTGGACGTTCCGCCCCGCATCCACATGACGCGGATTCCATCAGACATATTTCAGGCCTTCTTTCTCAAGCCGTTCGCGCATCTTATACATATCGAGGCCAAGCTCACCGCTCGCCAGCCGCTGCCGTTTTTCTTCTTCCTTGGCTTCGCGCTCCTGCGCTTTCAGGAGCACGCTGGCGGCCTCCTCCCGTTTAACGACGCATATGCCATCATCATCCGCAACGATCACGTCACCGGGATTTACCAAAGCTCCGGCGCAAACCACTGGCACATTGACTGAACCCAGCGTGTTTTTGACCGTTCCCTGAGCAAATATCGCCTTCGACCAGACGGGAAATTTCATTTCCTGCAAGTCGCGGACATCCCGCACCCCGGCATTGATGATCAGCCCCCGGCATCCGCGCGCTTGTGCCGATGTCGCCAGGAGATCGCCAAAATATCCATCCTCGCATGGACTGGTGGGTTCCAGTACCAGCACATCTCCCTCTTTCAATTGCTCGATGGCGACATGCACCATCCAGTTGTCGCCCGGCGCGGCCGAGATTGTAACCGCTGTTCCTGCTATCCGCGCACCCGGGTAAATTGGCCGCATATTGCTGGCCATCAGGCCGGTTCGGCCCTGCGCTTCGTGCACCGTTGCGACGCCGCATTTGGCAAGGCCATCGACCACGGCCAGATCGGCGCGCTCGATATTCTGGACAACGATATTGGACATGATCAGGCTCCTTTGACTGTTCAAAGTTTACGAAGTTTCCGCGGCGCGACGCAAGTCGGAACTATGCAATGGATATAATAATATGCTAATTGTTCAGGAAATGGAGATCTGGAATTTCAACTTGCGCCACCTGCGCGCTGCTGTCTCTATCGGACGCTTGGGCAGCATTTCTGCAGCAGCACAGGCGATCCATATCAGCCAACCGGCGATCACACAGGGGATTGTAAAACTCGAAGCGCAGCTTGGACAGCCGCTATTTGAACGCAGAACCGACGGGATGATCCCGACCGATGCGGGACACCTGCTCTTCCCGCGCATCGAAGCAGCATTGGCGCAGATCGCATCACCCCGGGTTACGATGACACAGCTCCGCGCCCTGATCGCGCTCGCCAGTGCGGGCAGCTATGCCGAGGCGTCGGCGGCAACCGGACTGGCACAGCCTTCGTTGCACCGCGCGGTCGGTGATCTGTCGGTTGCGCTCAAGCGAAAGCTGGTCGAGCGACGCGGCAAGGGGGTTACACTGACCGAGCAAGGTCGCCGCACCGTGCGGCGGTTCCGTCTCGCCAGGGCGGAGCTGGACGCAGGATTAAGCGAGCTCTCCGCCTTGCTCGGGCGCGAGACGGGGAAGATTACCATTGGTGCAATGCCGCTATCTAGGGCGCGGATATTGCCAGCGGCGGTGGCGGCGTTTCACCGGATGCATCCCGATGTCTCGATTAATATTGTCGAGGGTGCGTTTCACGAACTGATCGAGCCACTGCGCGACGGCGACATTGACGTGATGATCGGGGCTTTGCGTGATCCCTCGCCCGGACCGGACATCACCCAACAGCCGCTGTTTGAAGATCGTCCGGTCGTGATCGGCCGGAAAGACCATCCTGCTGCCGACAACGAACCTTCGCTGGAAGCGCTTGCACAATATCCCTGGACGATTCCAGCATCAGGCACGCCATTGCGCGATGGTTGGACAAAGATGTTCGCCGCGCGTTCCATCCCGCTGCCGGAAGTACCTATTGAATGCGGTTCGGTTATCACCATTCGGCAGATATTGATCGAAAGCGATTTTCTGACACTCTTATCACCCGATCAGGTGGCTGTGGAACTGGAGGCAGGATGGCTCACCAAAATTGCCGAAATTCCCAAAGAGTTTATCCGCAATATCGGGATGACAACGCGCATGGACTGGCGACCAACGGCCATGCAGGCCAAGTTTATCACGATTTTGGAAGCTGTATCCAAATCAGATTGAATTCTCAAAAACTTATAACAAATTCAAGCTTCCAATTGGCGTGAATGTAATGCGCAGGATAGCTTGCCAGCCATGGATCAATCGATCACTCTTGTCGGTTATGGTGAAGCGGGACGGACCTTTGCGCGGGCCGCTGGCTGGCAGTCACGGGCGCATGTGTTCGACATGCAGAATCTCGACGATGCTTTTGCCGAAGACCGGGTTTGCGGCTGTTCAACGCTGGCGGAAGCTCTGCTCGGCAGCAATTATGCCATCAGCGTGGTCACGGCCGATCAGGCGCTCGTTGTCGCACAGGATGTGGCAACCACAATCGCATCGGGGACGCTGTTCTTTGACATGAACAGCGTCGCGCCCGATACCAAACGCGCTGCAGCGGACGCTATCGAAGCCGCTGGCGGTCATTATATTGATGCCGCCATCATGTCTCCGGTTGATCCGGCTGGTATAGCAGTTCCCTTGCTCATCTCCGGCCCGCATTGCGAGGACGGGATGGAGGCTCTGAGCGCGCTTGGATTCACCAATGTCCGGATTGTCGGCGAAAATGTCGGCCGTGCGTCGACCATCAAGATGTTGCGTTCGGTCATGTATAAAGGTGTTGAGGCACTGACCGCAGAATGTCTGATCGCCTGCGAGAAGGCAGGCGTGATCGATGAGGTTCTCGGCAGTTTTAACAATGACTGGTCTGCCCAGGCGGATTACCGGCTCGACCGGATGCTGGTTCACGGCACCCGGAGATCTGCAGAAATGGCGGAAGCAGTCAAGACGCTCGAAATGTTGGGCGTTGAACCGGATCTGACCCGCGCGACGGTTGCACGGCAGGCGGCGCTCGGCGAACTTGGCCTCAATCCTCCTCCGGATGGACTGAATGCAAAATTGAAAGCGCTTGCCCAATGACGATGATTATCGACTGCCACGGTCATTATACTGTCCTGCCAAAAGCGCATGACGAATGGCGTGAAGCGCAGAAGGCCGCCTTTGCGGCTGGCGGGAACGCGCCGCCCTACCCCGAAATTTCGGATGATGAAATCCGCGAAACGATCGAAGCGAACCAGCTCCGCCTGCTGAGAGAGCGCGGCGCGGATATGACGATATTCTCCCCCCGCGCCTCTGCCATGGCACCGCATGTTGGAGATCAGTCAGTCGCTGTGCCGTGGGCGCAAGCTTGCAATAACCTTATTGCCCGAGTGGTCGGGCTTTATCCCGAGACCTTTGCTGGCGTTTGCATGCTGCCGCAATCGCCCGAAGCGGACATGACATCGAGTATCGCCGAGCTCGAACGTTGCGTCGACATGGGCTTTATCGGCTGTAATCTCAATCCCGATCCGGGCGGCGGCAAGTTCGAGCATCCGCCTTTGACCGACAAATTCTGGTATCCCTTTTACGAGAAGATGGTCGAACTGGACATGCCGGCAATGATCCATGTCTCGGGCAGCTGCAATCCGGCAATGCACGCAACCGGTGCCTATTATATCGCAGCCGACACAATCGCCTTCATGCAGCTCATTCAAGGCGACCTGTTCAGGGACTTTCCGGGATTGCGCCTGATCATTCCGCACGGAGGCGGCGCGGTTCCCTATCACTGGGGCCGGTATCGCGGGCTTGCCGACATGCTGAAGCAGCCCGATCTTTCGACCCACCTGATGAACAATGTCTATTTCGACACTTGTGTCTATCACCAGCCAGGCATCAATCTTCTGGCTGATGTCATCGACAACAAGAATATCCTGTTCGGCAGCGAGATGGTCGGCGCTGTGCGCGGTATCGATCCGCAAACCGGCCATTATTTCGACGACACCAAACGCTATGTCGATGCGCTCGATATATCCGATGCAGAACGCCATGCCATATTTGAAGGCAATGCCCGTCGTGTCTTCCCGCGGCTGGATGCGCAGTTGAAGGAGCGAGGGCTGTGACAACCTGGATAAAAAACGCCTGGTATGTCGCCGGATGGGATTATGAAGTCGGCCCGCAACCGCTGGCGCGGACGATATTGGGCGTGCCGGTCGTGCTCTGGCGCAAACTCGATAGCGAAGTGGTGGCCATGCGCGACGCATGCCCGCACCGCATGCTGCCTTTGTCCATGGGTATCAAGGAAGGCGATTCCATTCGCTGCACCTATCATGGCTTGAAAATCGGGCCTGACGGAATTGCCGAAGAGATGCCATTGAAATCCGATCCGGTGAACAAACGGATTTGCACGCAAACGTTCCAGATACACGAACAACACCGGTTCGTGTGGATATGGATGGGCGAGGAGAAAGGCGATCCAGCCGATATCCCCGATCTATGGCCCTGCTCAGCAGATGGCTGGAGCTTCGATGGCGGTTATAATCCCATCCAGTGCGACTACCGGTTGCTCATCGACAATCTGATGGACCTTACCCATGAAACTTATGTCCACGGGGGTTCAATCGGGCAGCAGGAATTGATGGAAACGCCGCTGAATACTCGCAAAACGGAAGATCGCGTGTTTGTCGAACGCTGGATACCGGACATTGATCCGCCTCCATTCTGGAAGGGCGCTCTGGGCAAAGAGGGTCAGGTGGACCGCTGGCAAATCTGCGAATTTATCGCGCCGGCAGCGGTGATGATCGACGTCGGAGTGGCCCCGATCGAGGCAGGCGCGACACTGGAAAAACATGATCAGGGCGTTCGCGGCTTTGTCGTCGATTTCATGACCCCGCAAGACGAAGAAAATTGTCATTATTTCTGGGGCATGGCGCGCGATTTCCGCGTTGACGACCCCGGTTTCGGGGCACGTTTCCGGCAGCAGCAAAATGGCGTTTTCGATGAGGATATTGTCATATTGGAGGCCCAGCAAAAATCGCTGGCGGCCAATCCTCATCTATCAATGCAGTCCTATAATATCGATCAGGGCGGCGTGCGCGCGCGTCAGATGATCAGCAAAATCATAAAGTCGGAGAGCGGCCAATGAGCATTCAGGATATTCACGAATATCTCGCCGAATTCGAGGACATCCCCGGCACGCGGGTCTTCACGGCGACGCGCGCACGGCGGGGTTATCATCTCAACCAGTTCGCGATGAGCCTGATGAAGGCAGAAAATCGCGACCGCTGGAAAGCCGATGAGGCGGCCTATCTGTCGGAATGGCCGATCACGGATGATCAGCGTCAGGCGGTACTCGATCGCGATTATAACCGGATGCTCGACCTCGGCGGCAATATCTATTTTCTCAGCAAGATATTCTCGACCGATGGTATCAGTTTTGCCGAGGCGGTCTCGACGATGACCGACATGAGCTTTCCCGAATATCGCGATATGATGATGAATGGCGGTCGCTCGCCCGAAGGCAATAGATCAATCCGGGAGGGCAATTGACATGGCACGGATAACCGCAGGCGTCGCTTCCAGCCACGTTCCGCTTCTCGGGGTCGCGGTCGATCAGGGCAAGACCCAGGACGACTATTTCGGACCGATTTTCAAGGGCTATGAGTGGACGAAAAAATGGGAGGAAGAGCAAAAGCCCGATGTAATCGTGCTGGTCTATAATGACCATGCTTCTGCCTTTGACGCGAACATCATTCCCACTTTTGCGATTGGTTGCGGCGAAACATACAAACCCGCCGACGAAGGCTGGGGGCCGCGGCCGGTTCCTGATGTCGAGGGCCACGCCGACCTGGGCTGGCATATCGCGCAAAGCCTGATCCTGGATGATTTTGACATGACGATCATCAACGAGATGGAGGTCGACCATGGGTTGACTGTGCCGCTTAGCATGATGTTCGGTCAGCCTGACAACTGGCCCGTCAAAGTCGTCCCATTGGCGGTCAATGTCGTGACCTATCCGGTGCCGTCGGGCAATCGTTGCTGGGCGTTGGGCGAGGCCATTGCGCGCGCGGTAGAGAGTTTTCCCGAAGATCTGAATGTACAAATCTGGGGAACGGGCGGGATGAGCCATCAGCTGCAAGGACCTCGTGCCGGGCTGCTCAATCGCGAATGGGATAACAAGTTTCTCGACCTGATGATCGGCGAGACCGATGCCGCCCGTCATATTCCGCATATCGAATATCTGCGCGAAACGGGTAGCGAGGGCATTGAATTAATCATGTGGCTGATCATGCGCGGCGCGCTCGGCAAGAAAACAAAATGCCTGCACCGCCATTATCATATCCCGTGCAGCAACACCGCAATCGGCCACCTTGTGCTGGAACCAGACAATTAAATATTAGGAGAATATCCCATGAGAATCGCACTCGCAGGCGGCGGCGCCTTTGGTGAAAAACATCTTGATGGCCTGAAGAATATCGACGGCGTCGAAGTGACCGCGCTGGTTGGCCGGACGCTGGAACCAACCCGGGCTATGGCTGACAAATATGGTGTCGGTTTTGCCACCACCGACTATGACGAGATGCTCGCGCGCGAGGATGTCGATGCGGTCATATTGGCAACGCCAACGCAGATGCACGCGGCCCAGTCGATCGCCGCGATGGACGCCGGCAAGCATGTCGAGGTGGAAATTCCCCTGGCAGACAGCTGGGCCGATTGCGAAGCTGTGATGGCCAAGCAGAAGGAAACCGGGCTTGTCTGCATGGTCGGGCACACCCGCCGGTTCAATCCGTCGCACCAATATGTGCATAACCGGATCAAGGCTGGCGACTATAATATCCAGCAAATGGACGTGCAGACCTATTTCTTCCGCCGTAAGAATATCAACGCCAAGGGGCAGGCACGAAGCTGGACCGACCATCTGCTCTGGCATCATGCCGCGCATACGGTGGATCTCTTTGCCTATCAGGCCGGGCCGATCATTCAGGCCAATGCGATCCAGGGGCCGATCCACCCGGAACTGGGCATCGCGATGGATATGTCGATACAGTTGAAAGCGCAGAGCGGCGCGATCTGCACGCTTTCCCTCTCGTTCAACAACGACGGCCCGCTGGGCACATTCTTCCGCTACATCGGCGACAACGAGACTTATATCGCGCGCTATGATGATCTGGTGAACGGCAAGGAAGAAGTGATCGACGTGAGCAAGGTCGATGTTTCGATGAACGGAATCGAATTGCAGGACCGCGAATTCATTGCCGCAATCCGAGAAGGGCGGGAACCCAATAGCAGTGTTGCCCAGGTGTTGCCTTGCTACAAGGTGCTGCATGATCTCGAACAGCAGCTCGGGTGAAAACACAGGTCGTCATTATTGGCGCTGGCCCCGCCGGATTATTGCTCGGCCATTTGTTGCGCGCCGAAGACATTGACTGCATCATCGTCGAGCGCGCGTCGGCGGAGTATGTGCTGGGCCGGATTCGTGCTGGCGTCCTTGAGCAGACGACGACCGATCTGCTCCACCGGCTCGACATTGATGCCCGGTTGAATAGCGAAGGGCTGCTCGAAGAGGGCTTCTGCCTTGCCGATGGCGAGAGACTGATCCGGATCGATACTTACAGCCTGACAGGCAAACATGTCACCGTTTACGGCCAGACCGAGGTCACGCGCGACCTGATGGATGCAGCGCCCGAACGGGGACTGGACATCATCTATGAAGCAAATGATGTCGACTTGCATGATATTGACGGTAATGCGCCGTATGTTACTTATCGCAAGGACGGCTGCGAGCACCGAATCGATGCGCGCTTCATCGCTGGATGCGACGGCTATCATGGTCCGTCGCGGCAAGCCATTCCGAAAAGTGTCGCACAATCCTACGAGCGCGAATATCCATTTGGCTGGCTTGGTATTTTGGCCGATGTGCCGCCCTGCCATGACGAACTGATCTACGCCAATCACGAGCGCGGCTTTGCGCTGGCTTCGATGCGGAGCAAGACGCGCAGCCGCTATTATATTGATGTTCCGGTCACAGAGAACGTCGAAGACTGGAATGACGATCGGCTCTGGGATGAGCTTGCCGTCCGGCTGGGTCCTCAGGCCGCAGCCAATATGACCCGCGGCGCAGCAATTGAAAAGAGCATCGCGCCGCTGCGCAGTTTTGTGTTTGAGCCCATGCGCCACGGCAGCCTTTTTCTCGCGGGAGATGCAGCCCATATCGTTCCGCCCACGGGGGCCAAAGGACTGAATCTGGCTGCATCCGACGTGCATTATCTGTCGGAAGCCCTTGCCGGCTTTTTCAACCACATCGACAATGACGGCATCGCGGCCTATTCACAAAAGGCATTGGCAAGGGTCTGGAAGTCCGAACGCTTCAGCTGGTCGCTGACAAAACTGATGCACCGCTTTCCCGAAGACGGGCCCTTCGAACGACGGATGCAAATGGCTGAACTGGATTATATTTCCGGAAGCGAAGCGGCGCAAAAGACAATCGCCGAAAATTATGTCGGATTGCCGCTTTGAAGTGACGCCATTATGCTATTGTCAGGGATTCAACCCTTTACAACCTGCTGATCAATCACGCCAAATGGTGACGAACCATCGACACCGCGACCTTCCATCCGGATATGGTCGCCAAAACCCATGAAACCTGTTGTCGCCGGCGCCTTGTCGCGGATCATCTCGATCGCGCGGACTTCTGAGATACAGCTGGAACCGACTTCCGCATAATCGGGATTCGATACCGTGCCCGAGCCGATAATAGTCCCCGCCACCAGATCGCGGGTCAGAGCCGCATGGGCGACGAGATCGTGAAAGCCGAAATCCATCGCCGCGCCATTGGCCGCGCCGAAACGCTTACCATTCCAGTCAATCTCGAGATCGAGACAGACCCGACCATCTTTCCAGCCGTCGCCCAGTTCATCGGGTGTCACTGCAAAGGGCGCCATTGAACAGGCCGGTTTTGCCTGGACCCAGCCAAAACCGGTCTTCATCTCGATCGGGGCGATCGCGCGCAGCGACCAGTCATTGATCTGGACGATCAGCTTTATATGGGCCATCGCATCCTCGGCGGACGTGCCCATCGGCACATGATCGACGATCACGCCAAATTCACCCTCGAAATCGATGCCATGTTCGATGCTCGGCAAGGGCACATCTTCGGTCGGGCCGAAGAAGCGATCGGAGACGCCCTGATACATCAGCGGCCGGTCACTTTCGATCGGGTCAAGCCCGAACGCGACCTGCATCAAATCGCCGTGGGTGGAAAAAGCCGAGCCGTCGAGCCACTGCCAGCTGCGCGGTAGGGGGGCGGCGCATGCCTCGGCTGTGGCAGGCTCCCCCTGCCCCGCAGCCAGCTTCTGCCGTGCCTCTGAAAGGATCGCCTGGCCGGCATCCCAGCCTTCCATCAGCTGCAGCAAATTTGGCAGCCGGTCCCCGATTTTCAGACAGCGCGTGCCATCGTCCGAAACGACAGCCAGAGCGCCGTCGGGTGTGCCGTCTTTGAGGGTTGCCAGTCTCATTGTTTCAGGCTTTCATCAAATGCGCCGTCGATCAGGATGAAGGCGATCCGGCAATTTTCACTGCTGCGGTTGGCCCAGCCATGGTTGGTGCCGCGCTGCACGACAATATCGCCAGCGCGCACGGTGGTTTCGCCTTCGTCCATGATGAGGACCAGCTCGCCTTCGAGCACGATTCCGTAGTCGATCGTTTCGGTGCGGTGCATATGGGCATGGCGCGAGCCTTCTCCTTCAAAGGAGGAAGCGTCCGCCGCCCCGATTTCGGCAAAATGGGCTTTCGCCTGTTCGGGAGTCATTTCCGAGAAGCTGTCGTCGTCGGGCGGGATATCGAGAACCCGTATTCTCGTGCCGTTTGCCGGCGGGGCCAGGATGATCCCCTCTTCCGGAGGCTCTCCCGAAGCGGCGTCAATCGGCGCGGGCGTCGCGCGGGTGTTCCAGACTTCGTGGAACAGCGGTCCGGTTTCGCCACCAATTTTCTGGGTGCGCGGCACGCTGCCGTCTTCCTGTATGATCGCCTGACCTTGCGCATTATGGCCGGTAACAACGCGGCGGACGGGTCTCTCGCTCATAGTTTCATTTCCTTCGTTTCAATTGGGTTTCATTCAGAGCTTTGGCGGCGTGAATGCCAGCCCGCGTTCGGTGAGTTCTTGCTGCGCGCGCGCTTCGTGCTGGAGCGCGGCCCTGGCAGAGGGACGCTCGCTCGCCCGGTCATAATGATCGGCAATTGCCGGGAAGGTCGCGGGATCGAAACCGGCTCCGG
The DNA here is from genome assembly GCF_013371215.1 of Parasphingorhabdus flavimaris. Classification (GTDB taxonomy): domain Bacteria; phylum Pseudomonadota; class Alphaproteobacteria; order Sphingomonadales; family Sphingomonadaceae; genus Parasphingorhabdus; species Parasphingorhabdus flavimaris. The sequence goes on along the minus strand of NZ_JABWMH010000002.1, from coordinate 480,159 downwards.
TGATCCGGAACCAGATCCAGGCCAGATAGGCGTCGAGGATCGACCAGCGATCGCCGAGATACCAAGGCTGTTTGCCCAGTTGGGTCGCAATAGGTTCCAGTTGCAGTTTCAAAACCTCTTCGGCTTTTGCGCGCACATGCGCGGAAGATGCCGGGTCGGAGAGGATCATGCCCGGGATCACGAAACGCGTCACCAACGGGTGCAAGTCAGCCGACATGCGGAACAATGAGGACAGGACGGACGCATCGGCCTGGGGATCACCGGACAGCGGCAACAGGCCTGCTTCGGGATATGTCTGCGCCAGATAGAACAGGATCGCACCATTTTGTGTGAGAACGCCTGCCTCTGTTTGAATCGCCGGAACTTTGCCCGCGGGATTGATTGCCAGATATTCCGGCTTGCGGTGCTCACCCGCCATGAAAGCGACAAGCCGCGTTTCATAGGGTTGCCCGATTTCTTCCAGCGCAGTGAGCGTGACGCGAGCACAGGTCGAAGGAGCAAAATAGAGAATTGGTTTGTTTTCGGTCATGCCACTGTCATTTCCACTGGCAGCGAAGCCAATGCATGGAGCGTGTTGTTAAGCCGCCGTTCGGGTTTTCCGGTCAGGCGAATGGAGGAAACCCGCCGGGCCAGAGCAGCGCCGATCAGTTCGCCTTCGAGACGCGCGACCATTTGGCCAAGACACTGGTGGATACCAAATCCAAAACCAACATGGCCACTGACATTGCGGTCTATCCGGAATTGATCGGGATCATCCCATTTGCGCGGGTCGCGATTGGCGGACGCCAGGAACAGCAGAACTTTTGATCCTTCGGGAATTTTGATTCCGGCAACTTCGGTATCTCTTGAAGCCGTTCGAAAGAAGGTCTGCACGGTGGAATCCCACCGCAGGCTTTCTTCAAATGCTCGCAGTGCAAGTTTTGGATTCTCCCGAAGCTTTTGAAATTCGTTGGGGTTTTCAGCCAAGGCCAGGGTCATGTGAGCGATACCGTTCACCGTCGTGTCGACGCCGGCGGACAGAAACGATCGTACCAGTCGCTCGGCTTCGTCTGCAGTACAATCGCCGCGATCCGCTGCCTCATACAAGGCCGCACCCCAGCCACCGGGCTTCAGATTCTCTCGCTTGCAGACTTCACCCACCCATTCGATCGCCGCTTCCTTGCCAGCATTGCCTTCTTCGAAAACACGATTGCGAGGGCCAAAGGCGTTGAACACGATCGTTGCATAATCGATCAAATGCTCCCGCCCCTCGTCAGGCAGTCCGATCGTGTCGGGAAAGATCATCAGCGGAAAGGCTTCTGATAAATCAGGCACCGCGTCAAAGCGTCTCTTCCCGGCCAAAGAGGCAACCAATGCATCCGCCTTTTCCTGCCAGACCGGACGCAGTTCCTTCAGCGCTTTCATCGAAACAATCTTGTTGACGATGGCCCGTGTTCGATCATGTAGCGGGGGGTCCGCCTCGAGCAGCAACGACGGCGGACGGAACGGTTCTTCTTTCGAAAAATCGGCCAGACCAACACCGCGCGAGGAGCAAAAGGTCTCGTGATCGCGCAGCGCGGTTTGAACTTCATCAAAGCGGGCCATTGCATAGACGCCCAATGTTTCCAGCCACACAACCGGACCGGCATCGCGCAGCGCGGCATGATGCGCGTAGGGATCGGCGAGAAATTCTTCTGCGAACGGGTCCATGTCCATTTTGGTTATTTGCTTTGGCATCATGTTGTTGCCTCAAAGGTTGGTTTGCGCGCAAACAGCAGTGCAGCGATGGCGCCAATTGCGATGAGCCCCGCATAGACGGTCAGTGCATTTGCGAGCCCGCCTGTTGCCTGCATAGCCGAAGCCGCGACGATCGGAGCGAGAAACTGCCCCAGGAAAAATGCGCCTGTCCACATTCCGGTACCCCGGCCCCGCATTTCGGCGGGCAGACGGCGCATGGTCCAGGTCAACATATTGGGCAGCAGGATCCCGCTGCCGATGCAGGCCAAAATCGCGAATGCCCCAATCATCGGCAGGACTGAAGAAAGTCCTATGCCGATATAACCGATGGCGGCAACGGCCAGACCCAGCGCGAGCAGCAGAGGACCCGCTTTGTCTTTCAGCCTGTCAAACACGAATGTCCCCAGCCCGACGCCCAAATTGGTCCCGGCACCGATCAGTCCGATGATACCGGGTGATACGGCACCGGACAGTTCCAGAATCGGACCCAGTTGCACGATGACGGTATAGAAAACGATTCCCACACCCAATGTCGTGAAAACCAGCGGGAGAATTGCGCGGTATGGAAAGCCCGGCTTTGCGAGTCCGGCATCATTCGCCTTCACCTCTGGTTCGAACAGGATCGTGGCTGCGGCGAGCGCGATCGGTATGGCGACAAGGTACAGCAGAAACGGTCCGCGCGAGCCGAACAGTTCGCCAAGCCCGCCGCCGATGGCGATCAGCGCAATGGCGGCGATGCTGCCCACGGCGACCTGCAGCGCAATCCACTTCTCGCGCCGCTCACCGACAAAATAATCGCCGATAAGAGCGGTCGCGACCGTCATGATGATGGCTTCGACGATGCCGAGTGCAACCCGCGCACCGATAATCTGGAAAAGATCGTCTAGAAACCACGGGATGATACCGAAGGCGGCGTAAAGCAGCAGCGCTGCTACCAGCAATGTCTTTCGCCCCAACCGGTCGGACAGCCAGCCCGCCACTGGCGAAAAGAGCGCGACACAAAGAGCGGGAATCGTAAGCGCCATCGGGACCAGAAATTCGCTCCCTTCGACGGAAGCGAATTCGCGCATGAGCAAGGGCAAGACCGGAACCAATGATATGATCGCCATGATCGGCATGACCGACGCTGCCAATATGATGATGCCCTGGCGTGTACCAGCTTGGCGCGCTGCGTTTCCAACACCTGTTTCCGCCATGCTCGCATCCCTCCTGTGTTCGCAGCCCATTTTTTGGGTCAGCTCTTCTTAGTCTTCGCTATCCCGCCATTTATAGTTCAGCGGCGCTTCGCGAAAAGCAAAACGATCAACGTGCCGTTCAACAGCGCCCTTCAAACCATCGCGCTGCCCTTCCGATGACGCCTCGATGCAGCAGCGCAAGGTACCGCCCTCCGGTGCCAAGGTCACAACTGCATCGGCGGGCCAGGCGGCCCCGCGCGCATCTTTTGGAAAAGTGATAAGAACAGCCTCTCCCCTCTCCTCTACGGCGAGGTTATGCGCCCAATGCTTGCCAAGCTGTGCTGCATATTTTTTTGCGTTGTCGGTCGGCACCTGGGCTTCTGCGATATATTTCACCCGGCATTCCCGCCCAATGTTTCGGCAAACCAGTCGGACAGCAGATCGCGACCATAGGCCATATTGTCCGCGCCAACATGCTCGACACCGCCTTCGCGCTGCGTGAAGATAACCTTTTCGCGGCGCGGCGAGTTGACCAGCTGGTCATAGAGATCCGAAGCATAATCCACACTGATCTGACGATCATTGGACCCGTGGGTGACGAGAAACGGAACCGTGATCCGGTCCATATGGCCGTTGAGGTTCATATCGGTCGATTTCGCCAGGAAATCTTCCATATCTTCCGCACCAAATGCCCACATCACATGCGCCCAATAATGCGGAACCGGGTTTTCCCCTTCACGCTTCATGCGCTTGTCCTGCACTTCGCGCCAATTATGATTGGCACCCCAGACCGCTCCGCTGGCGAACCGTGGTTCGTAGGCTACAGCGCGCGGCGCAAAATGGCCGCCGAGCGAAATACCGGTCATGCCCAGTTTCGACGCATCGACATTGTCCTGCGTTTCGAGCCAGTCGACAGCCTTCGAGGCCCAGCTTTCGCTATGCGGATCGACCGGAAGATTCTGCAACCGCAATGCTTCGCCCGAACCGGGCTGGTCTACGCAAAGCGTCGAGATTCCGCGTCGCGCCAGTTCTTCGGGAAGGCGCGTCCAGTAGAGCAGTTCCTTGTTGCTATCGAGACCGTTGCAGAAGACGACAGCCGGCTTTTTCCCGGAGCCGGGAGCCTTGGTCCAGATCGCCGGCATGGTGCCGGTGTCGAGCTGTATTTCTACCCGCTCACGGTTGATCGATCCGAGCTTGGTCGACCGGTCAAAAGCATTGCGCGCTTTGGCGAAAGTTTCGGTGCGACCCGGATGGCCATGTCCCATCATGCGTTCCGCGGTGAACAGATAAAGCGATGCGCGCTCCAGCTTGTTCGAAGCAGAGAAGTTCCGCCCCCTGGCTTCGTCCTCCGCAGCGAGTTCCTGCAGCTTGTCCCCCATCGCGGCCCATTGTTTCATGAACTGCGGAACGCCGGCATCATCGCCCGCCGCTGCCGCTTCCTTGATCGGCTGGCACATGTCGATGATTTCACCAATCTGGCCGCCGCTTTCCATTGCTATTGCGACCGACAGGTTCCAGATATAATTGGGAAAATATTCAAAAAGAGCCATATATTCAGACCTCCGAGGGCTGGAAGAGACAAGGGTCGGCTGCCGGTTTCGGCATGGTCTGCGGCCCGCCTATACCGGTTTCCCACTGGTCCATCACCTGCGGACCAGGTTCGTGTACCATTTCCTGATGATTTTCGAAATCGACCTCTTCGAGCTCCGATGTATATTCCACCGCGAAACCGGCGGGTGTGCAGAAATAGCTGAACGTATTGTTCCCCGCGGTGTGGCGGCCAGGGCCCCAGCGAATGTCGGTGCCGCGCTTGCGCAAACGGCTGGCGCCACGCATCATGTCATCCAGCGTCAGCATATCATAAGCGACATGGTTGAGGCAGGGTGGCCCGGGCAATAGTGCAATCCGGTGATGCGCTTCGTTGCAGCGCAGGAAGCACATGAAATCGCCCAGCCAGTCGGAAACCTTGAACCCGAGCACTTCGGTAAAAAATTTGACCGCTGCTTTGTGATCGGGGGAATGCAGAACGATGTGACTGATTTTGAGTGGCATGCCTTCCCAGCGTTTCATCACCCGCTGTTCTCCGCGTTCGACATCCGAGGAAATTTCGAACGGCATTCCATCGGGAGAGAAGAAGCGGAAGCCATAGCCCCCGCCCGGAGCATCGAGGACGCGCGGCTCGTGAATGATCTTGCAGCCGGCATCTCCGACCTTCGCACGCAGGGCGTCGACGTCCGCGCGGCTGCCGGCCGCCAGAGCAATTACCTCGACACAATCGCTGTCGCGCTTGTGCAGGCGGACCACGTGATGCTCGTCATGGCCATGGGTCTTGAACCAGGCCATGTCATCGGTGGCCTGCACTTCCGTCAGGCCCCAGTCATCGGCATAGAATTTCCGTTCGGTGTCAAAGTCCTTGACGCCGTATCCGACGTAGCGAATTTCGGTTACTCGGCTCATTACTTAGTCCTTAATCTTGTTCTATCAAATGGGTTGGGAGACAATCGCGAACATCTCGTGGGTGGCCTCGGCGTTATCGACCGGCGGTCCCTTGCCGAGCTGGCCGTGACAAATCGCCAGAGACTTTTCGACAATATATTTGCAACGGTCGAAACGACGGGCGCGATAGGCCTGGAAGGCGGCTTCCGGCGTATCGTGATTGGAAAGTTCATCGGCCAGAACAAGGCTGTCCTCGATTGCCATGCCAGCGCCCTGCCCCAGATGCGGCGTGGTCGCATGGACCGCATCACCGAGCAATACGACCCGGCCACTGTGCCATGCACCATAGAGCATCATCTGCTCCAGCGGGCGGTAGACAACGCCTTCGTCATCGGTAATTTCAGCCGCCAGCTTCTGAATTTGCGGCGGCGCGGCGGACAATTTTTCGCGCATGGTCTGGGCCATGCCCGCTGTCTCATAGACCGGCTTGTCCGGTTCCGGCGTTGTCACATACATGTACATCAGCTCTTTGCTGATCGGCACCAGGCCGATGCCGGTCGGACCGTTATAGACATGCAGCGCATTGAGATCGTCGGGACGCTGGAAATTGTAGCGCCAGACCGATTGGCCGGTAAATTCCGGTTTCTCGGCATCCGGCATGATTTTCTGCCGCGTGTCGGAATAGACCCCGTCTGCGCCCACCACGATATCGAATTCTTCTGTCTTCCCATCTGAAAAAATGACGCGAACCTTGTCGCCCGAATCGTCGATCGCGTCGGCAACAACGCCCAAGCGGATTTCTGCGCCCGATGCCTTGGTCCGGTCACCCAGAACCCTGTGCAGTGCGGGCCTGCCGATGCCGACATTGGCCGGATAATTCTCCGCCAGGCGCGGTGCCGGAATTTCGGCCACCTTGGTGCCGTCGGGCATATGGATGGCGATCGTGTCGAACGGCACACCGGCGCTCAGATAATCGTCGAGCAGGCCCAGCTCCGACATTGCCCGGATGACATTGGACTGCTGGATGATACCGACACCATAGACGGACCAGTCCGGGTCTTTTTCGATGACCGTGACCCGGTGGCCTTTCTGACGCAGGGCAATCGCTGCGGTCAACCCGCCTATGCCGCCGCCGATGACAAGAATATTGCGATCGTTCATGGCTAGAAAACATCCATGTCATTGGCGATAATCACAGGTCCATCGTAATGGTCCGCGATTGTCCGGAGATATTCGAAATAGTCCGGCGTGTCCGTCTCCGCGCCGGCAAAATGGGTGACGATCACTGCCTTCACGCCAGCGCGAGCCGCCAATTGCCCGACATCCTTGGGCAGCAGATGATGTTTGGTGAGATGGGCTTCCATGCCCTTTGCCGCTTGCTCGGGCATTCTGGGATTGTTGCGCCGTACCGTAGCAACGATAAGTGGCACGTCCATCATTTCTGCGACGAGCAGATCGGCATCCCTGGCCAGTTCCTCAACCGCGCTGCTTGGTCCGGTGTCGCCGGTATAGACGATCGAACGCCCGGGCAAATCGAAGCGGAACGAGAGGGACTGGAAGCGTTTTTCCAGATCACTGCCCGGTACAAAACTATAGTGGCTGTTGCTGCGCACGGACACATTCATTCCGTTCACATTTGTCTTGGCACCGTCGCGAAACTCGACCACCTCGATACCAGTCCGGTGGTCCTGGACCGGGGCACCCGGCACGCCGTAATTGGCGGTCGCGCCTGGCGTCATGGAGGCGAGCAGCCCGTCAACCATTTCCTGTGTGCCAGGAGGGCCGTAGATGGTAAAAGTCTTCGGCGCGTTGGTCTGGAAGCGAAGCCCCAATATGCCGGCAAGCCCGGCCGTATGGTCAAAATGCAGATGGCTGATGAATATGCCGTCCAGCGCTGCGGTCTGGACGCCGGCCTTGCCCGACTGGCCCGAAGCACCATCCCCGACATCGACAAGATATTTTTTGCCGTTGAACACCAGCAGATTGGCAGGCTGCGAACGGGTCGGGCTGGTTACCGGCCCGCCTCTTGTGCCCAGGGTAATCCATTTGCCCTTGCTGTCGGCAACAGTCTGGCTGTTTTCATCCTGCTGAGCGGGAGTGGCCGGTCCCGCTTGCGCAAGGACCGGAGAAGCGGAAAGCAGCAGTGCGCCCACCGAAAGTGAAAATGTTGAGCGCACTGCCTGAACTCCCTTAAAAATTGAACTTCGCCCGCACACCATAGGTCCGCGGTGGCTGGTAGGTTCCACCGACGACGTTGCCGGAGCCCAATTGAACAGTTGTCGAAACAGCTTCGTCGGTAATATTCCGGGCGAAGGCAGTAATCGCCCACTGGTCATCCAGTTCGGCCAGGGTGAGCGAGGCGTCCAACGTCACGTCGCTTCCGACCCGGCTCTCCGGAATATAGTTGAATCCGACCTCACGGCTGCCACGGTAACGTCCGTCCAAGGTGCCGACAAGTTTGACCGCACTGAACTCGATTGTCTGCTCCAGTCCAAGATTGGCGGACCATTTCGGAGAGTTCAGAGCCTGTTTGCCGGAACAGTCAACGATATAGGACCCCTTGCCGCTGACCGGATCGATCGGCTGCTGTGTGGTATCGCAACTGGTGACAGGGCGCAGGAAGTTTGGTGGATCGCCCGGATCGGCCAGATCGACCTGATCGAACGAATATTCGTCATATTTGGCATCGAGATATTGCATGCCCCCGCGCAATTTGGTCGTTTCGGTAACCAGGAACTGGAAGTCGATATCGACACCCTTGATCGAGGATTTGCCGACATTGCGGGTGTAGAAGGCGTTGTTGCCGTCCACATCGACGCCCAGAGCCGCCAATTGCTGGCCCTTATATTTCCAGTAGAACAGCTCTGCGTTCAGCTCGAAGCGGTTGTCGAAGAAGCGGTTTTTCGAACCAATGGTGAAGGCGTCGATGAACTCCGGATCATAGGTTTCCCGGCCCCGTGCGAGGTTAAAGCCGCCGGCGCGGAAGCCGTTTTCGAAACTGGCATAGACCAGATTCTCCGGCGTGATGTCATATTCGACCGCAGCCCGATAGGTGAATTCCTTGTCACTGGCGGAACGCTGGATGGTGTTGGGCGTGATGATCAACAGCGCGCCCGGTCCGAATTGTGCCGGAGCAAAGATATTGAACGGACCATAAGGAAATACCTGACCCACACCATCTGCTCCATTGGGATTAAAGGCGGTTTGCGGATTTCTGCCGGGAACCGGGAACAATGCCGGGTCTAGGCCGCCGAGCACATCCTGCAGAGTCAGGCCGACTGGCAAGGTTGGAACATGGCCACAAAACGGAGCCCGGCCAACCGGATCCTCGAGGCAAACCCCTGCTGCTGCCGTAGCGCTGGCATCGATCGAGCGATTTTCGGTTGTGTGACGTATACCGCCGACAAGGCGCAGATCGTCGGACAGGTTGAATGTCGCACGACCAAAGAAGGCCAGCGAGTCCGACTGTGAATCAAATGCGTTGTTCGAGACGGTGCCAAACTGGTTGAAAGCATTCACGCCCTCGACACGTTCGTCGAAATAATATGCGCCCGCGATCCAGTCGACTGGCCCCGTCGAACCCGAGAATCGTGCCTCGATGCTCCACTGTTCGGCAGTGTCCTTGTTGATCGCGGCCTTGAACGGAGGTCCGTTGAATATATTATCGAGCTTGGACTGGCGATAGGCCGGGATCACCACGAGATCGACATCGCCGAGTTCGAAGTTCATTTCTGCACTCACCCCAAGATATTCGTCATCGCGCGATGGATAGGCGAAGTCCTGAAAAGGCGAGAAAAGCGGAGCGGTCGCGACCGTTGCGAGAAAGGCGAGCGCTTCGGGAGTATGGAGACCGGTAAACGGCTCGGCCACGGCAGCCGGAGCGGAGATGAAATTCCATCCCGGTACCGGAGGATCTTCGCGTCCCGGCGTTCCAGGAGGAATCAGGCCATAGGCACCAAAGACATCTGTGCCGGGACCCGCGCCCTTCTGGGTGGAATAATCGACCGTGAAGCGGATATCAAATCCGGGGGCTGGTTCGGCATAGAACTGGCCACGAAATGCGACATCCTTGGCGTCAAATGTGCCATCGGTATTGTAGCCATCATGTTCGTTGACCGCAGCGGCGATGCGGATCGCGCCGTCGTCGCCCACAGCAAGGTTAAGAGCGCCTTCGATCCCGAAAGCGTTATAATTGCCGTAGGAACCGGAGACATAGCCGCTCGTTTCGCCAGGAATTGGCTTGGTCGGGATCACGTTGATGGCGCCGCCGGTTGCGTTACGTCCGTATAATGTGCCTTGCGGCCCCTTCAATACTTCGACACCCGCGACATCCAGAAACGAAGCAATGGTCGATGAAGGCCGTCCGATGTAAACGCCGTCGACGTTGAAGGCGACTGCGGGGCTGGTGTAACCGTTGTTCGTGAAATTGCCGACCCCGCGAACAAAATATCCGGCATTCGCGCCACCGCCTGCGGTGACGTAAAGTGCGGGAGCAACCGCATTCAAAGTTGTGGCATCGGCAACACCGGCCCGCGTCAGGTCAGCCCCCGTGGCGGCATTGATCGGAATCGCAGCATCCTGCAGCGACTCTGCTTTGCGTTGCGCCGTCACGACAATTACGCCCAGTCCACCAGACTGCTCTGCCTCGCCCGCAGACTGCGAATCACCGCCTGTTTGCGCTGACTCAGCCGCTGTTGCTGCATCTGCGACTTCTCCTGCGTAAGCCGGCGTCGCTGCAAAGGCGGCAAAGCAGGCTACTGACAGTGCAGTTCTGGAAATAGTTGATCCATTGAAATTACGGCGCATGTGTCCTCTCCCATAAACGTGTGCCCGGATTTACCGGTGCTTCTAGAAAGGCGATAGAACCGCCCGTTTAAAAGATATAATTTTTTGTTTTTGTTGTAATGCATCAATTATATTTATATGTTGATGCATCGGGCCGAACGTCCGCGGGATGACTCAGGGATAGATACAAGATGCGGCTCGACAATTTCGATCTCAATTTACTCGTGGCTTTCGACATTCTGCTGCAGGAAAAAAATGTCACCAAGGCGGCAGCCAGGGCGCATGTGACGCAGGCAGCGATGAGCGCACAGCTCAAGCGTCTTCGCGAAGCTTTTCAGGACGAGATACTCGCACAGCAAGGCAAGAAGATGGTGCCGACACCATATGCCCTGGCGATGCATCCGGAAATTACCGAAACAATTGCCTCTTTGCGTGCCCTGATCGCCCGCAAGGGCAAATTTGATCCGGCGACTTCCGAACGTGAATTCAAAATTGTCGCATCGGACTATATCACAACGGTCTTGCTCGTGCCTTTGCTGGGTGCGATTTCAACGATAGCACCTTTCGTCAAACTGGACATCGCCTTGCCATATTCCAATACCAACAAATCGTTGGCCGACGGCGAACTCGACATGTTCCTGGGCCCAGAAACCTTCACCCATCCAGACCATCCCTCCGAACTGATCTTCGAAGAACGGCATGTCGTGGTGGGATGGTCCGGAAACCCGCACATGAACGAACAAATGACGATCAAGCGCCTGTCAGAACTTGGCCATGTAGGTGTCTCGATTTCAGGCGGTGACACTTATATCGATGCCTGGATGCGCGAGACAAATATCGAGCGCCGGATAGAAGTACGCGCACCATCGTTCCTTCAGGCACCATTTCTGGTACTGGAAACAAACCGTGTTTGCCTCATGCATGAACGGCTGGCTCAATCACTGGCAGGGCGACTGCCACTGCGCATTGCGAACCTTCCCTTCGAGGTTCCACCCATGCGCGAGATGCTTCAGTTTCACGCGACGCGCGAAAAGGATCCAGGTCTCACCTGGCTGCGGGAGCAGATCAAAAGCCTGGCCACGCTCAGGTAGCGGAGACGGTGGTCAACACTGCCTCGAAAAATCGAAAAGCGTAAGGGCTTCCTTTATGTCTAGAGAGAATTCTGATCCGGACCAGCGCGAACGTCGACTATTCGGGACGCAGCGGTCATTTCGAGAACTCTGATTGCGGTGCCCGCATCCGCCAAGGATCCTCGAAGCCGACAGTCGTCTATCGGCCTTTGGTCGGACTCGCAGCAGAAGCGGACCCACAGTAGATCCGCCGGCAATCCGAAGAAATCATGGCCTTACTCCACCGCCGAGAGCGATGAAAAGTGACACCTGGTTCTGGTCATTCGCGCGGATCAGTTCCAGCAGAGACTGCTGGGCGCTGAACAGATTTCTCTCTGCGTCCAGAACCTCGAGATAACTGACGACGCCCTCGCGGTATCGCAGACGGGCTATCCGTGCGGTCGCTTCCTGCGCCGCAACCGTTCGCCGGGCCGTATCGACCTGTTCGCCAAGCCAGCGGCGACCGGCGAGAGCATCGGAAACCTCGCGAAATGCCGTCTGGACCGTCTTGTCATAGGTGGCCACCGCTTCGGTTTCGAGAGCCCGGGCAAGGCCGAGATCGGCATCGCGCGCGCCCCAGTCGAATATCGGCAGACTGATCGACGGACCGAAGCTCCAGGTGAAACTGTCTTCGCTGAACAAATCATCCAGACTGCCGGACGTCAGCCCGCCGGAACCAGTCAATGATATGCGCGGGAAAAATGCCGCGCGCGCTGCGCCGATATTGGCGCGCGCTGCGCTCAGGCTTTGCTCCGCTGCGACAATGTCGGGACGGGAGAGTAACAGGTCGGAAGGAAGGCCGGCGTCGAGAGGCCCGGCAAATTCCTGTCTCTCCAGCGGAAGACTGTCGGGAAGATCGGCGGGAAGTCGCCCCCCCACCAATACCGTCAACTGGTTGCGGGATTGAGCCTGAGACAGGCGTTGTGCCCCCAAGGTCTGTTGCGCTTGCGTCAACAGGACTTCGGCTTGCCGGTAATCGAGAGCCGATGTGACACCGGCATCCAGCCGCAATTTGGCGATCCGCAAGCCTTCGGTCCGGCTTTGCAGGGTCGCTTCGGCGAAGGCGATCTGCTCCCCTGTTTCGAGAAGGTCGAGATAGGTCGAGGCGACGTCGCCGATCAGCGAAAGATAGAAGGCGCGCTGGGCCGATATGGTTGCCAGATAGTTGGCGCGCGCAGAGTCGCTTAGATTGCGGACGCGGCCCCAGAAGTCCAGTTCGAAAGAGGTGACGGCCACGCCGGCATTATAGCTGTCGAATGTGACCGAACCGCTCCCGCCGGAGTTCGTATCAAGAGGTGTGCGCGTGCGAACCGCGCTGCCGCTGGCGTCGACTTGCGGAAGGCGCTGGCTGTCCTGGATCCGGTATTGTGCGCGCGCCTGTTCGATGCGCGCCGTAGCCGCCACAAGGTCGCGGTTGTTTTCGACCGCGGCAGCGAGCAGCAGTTTGAGCTGCGGATCGTTGAAATAGTCGCTCCAGCCCAATTGCGAGGCGACAACGCCGCCATCAGGACGGTACTCGCCATCATAGTCTGGCGCGGTAGGAAGCTCTGGACGCCGGTCCTCGGGCGCCAGATTGACGCATCCGCTGAGCATAGTGGAGCAGGCCAAAACAACGGCTAAAGCAAGACGGGATTGTCTGGTCATGCGCTTTTCCCTTCCGCCTGTTCTTCATCGAGCGAACCGGCCGCCATCGGAGCCTTCCGGCTCAATTTCTGCCGTACCAGCAAGTAGAGCAACGGTATGACGAATATGCCGATGGCGGTTGCGCTGACCATGCCGCCCATCACGCCGGTTCCCACCGCTATACGGCTGTTTGCTCCGGCACCCGTCGCGATTGCCAGCGGCACCATCGCCAGAATGAAGGCGAGCGATGTCATGATGATCGGGCGCAGGCGCAAGATTGCAGCGGTTTTGACCGCATCGATAGTCGACTTGCCCGCCGCCTCTTCCTCAATGGCGAATTCCACGATCAGGATGGCGTTTTTCGCCGCCAGTCCGATAATGGTTATCAATCCGACATTGAAATAAATGTCGGCCGACAATCCGCGCATCAGAGAGAATACCACCGCACCCAACATGCCGATAGGAATGATCAACAGGACCGCCAGTGGCACGGCCCAGCTTTCGTAAAGCGCAGACAGCAACAGGAAGACCACCAGCACGGAAAGACCCAGCAGCAGCCCGATCTGGCCCGCTGACTGCTTCTCCTCATAGCTGAGACCGGTCCATTCATAGCTGATCCCTTCGGGCATTTGCGTCATCGCCTCTTCGACCGCTGACAGGGCATCACCGGATGACATGCCGGGCGCAGCAGATCCCGAGACGGTCATGGCAGGATAGCCGTTATAGCGAGCGAGACTGGGCGCTCCGGCCGTCCACTTGGCGGTGGCAAATGTTGAAAATGGAACCAGTTCGCCCTGATCGTTGGGCACCCGGAGCGCCATCACGTCATCCGGGGTCATTCTGTATCGGGCGTCCGCCTGGACATAGACTTCCAGCGAGCGCCCGTCGCGGATGAACTCATTGGCAAAGGCCGAGCCGAAATTGATCGACAATGTGGTGTTCACGTCGGTGATGGACAGGCCAAGCGAACGCGCCAATACCCGATCGATATCGACTTTGAGTTGCGGTGCGGGTTGCTGGTCTTCCGGACGGACGCCGGTTACGACATCGCTTTGCGATAATATGCCGAGCAACCGGTCCCGTGCCTCCGTCAGTTTTGCGCGGCCCAAACCACCGCGATCTTCGATTTTTACACTGAACCCGCTGGCGTTGCCCAGCGACTGTATTGCTGGCGGTTGTATTACGAATATGATGGCATCGTCATTCTGCGCAAATTGTCCCATGGCTTCGTTCAACAACGCATCGGCCTGGCTTTCATCGGCGGCGCGTTCGCTCCAGTCGGTCAAGGGAGAGAACATCATCGCATTATTCTGGCCCTGTCCATAAAAACTGAAACCGCGTACCACGACCAGATTGGCCACTTCCTCCTTGTTCATCCAATGGTCGGAAACGGGTTTGACGGCCTCTTCTGTACGCGTTTTGGTGGCCCCTGAAGGCGATTGCACGACCGTAATCAGATATCCCTGATCCTCCGTCGGCAGAAATGCGGTCGGGAGGCGCAGGAACAATAAACCTGCAACCAAAACGAGTAGCAGGAACACTATAAGGCCGCGTATGGGACGACCCAATATGGAGTCGGTTGCCCTTCCGTAACGATCCGTCATACTGGCGAACCAGATATTGAACTTGTTCAGCCAGACCGAAATATATGCGACGACGTCTGCCCATATTTTCGAAACGCCGGTTTCTGGTGCCTGATCGGTTTCGACAGCATCTTTGGAGGAGTCTGTCTCATCGTCCCTGATAGGCTTCAGCAGGGTCGCGCAAAGAGCAGGAGTCAGTGTCAGCGCCATCAGTGCAGAGAACAGAATTGATACCGCCAGCGTTACCGAGAATTGGCGGTAAATGCCGCCCGTCGATCCGGGGAAGAAAGCCATCGGAAGAAACACGGCGACCAGCACCAGTGTAATACCGATAATAGCGCCGGTAATCTGGTCCATCGCCTTGCGTGACGCCTCGACCGGCCCAAGTCCTTCTTCGCGCATGATACGCTCGACATTTTCGATTACGATGATCGCATCATCTACCAAAATGCCGATGGCCAGCACCATGCCGAACAGGGTCAAGACGTTGATCGAAAATCCGAATATCCACAATCCCAGGCATGCGCCCGCCAGCGCAAACGGCACCACCAATGTCGGAATCAGCGTGGCCCGCCAACTTTGCAGGAACAGAAACATGACCAGGAAAACCAGAATCATCGCTTCGATCAGCGTCGTTACAACCTCCTCGATGGAGATATTGATGAAGGGGGTGGTGTCGTAAGGTATGGCCCATTCGACATCATCGGGAAGGCTGGAGTCTATTGCCTGCATCCGCGCTTCGACTCCCTCGGCAACCGAAAGTGCATTCGCGCCCGTGCCAAGCTGTATCGCCATCCCGGCCATCGGCTGGCCGTTCAAGGTTGTCGATGTGGAATAGCTTTGCGTCCCGATCTCCACTCGCGCAACATCACCGAGGGTGACCGTTCCCCCGCCGGTTTCGGCGCGCAATATGATTTCCTCGAACTGCTCTGTGGAGGTGAACCGGTTTTGCGTCGTGATCGTGGCGTTTATCTGTGTGTCTTCCAGAACAGGGAGCGCACCCAGGGAGCCGCCAGCGGTCTGGCTGTTCTGTTCCCTGATTGCGGCCAGAACGGTTGAAGGAGTCAGTTTGAAGGAAGCCAGACGTTCCGGGTCAAGCCAGATCCGCATGGCATATTCGGATCCGAGCAGGGTGACGTCACCAACACCGCTAACCCGGCGTAATTCGTCGATAATCTGGGTCGATGCAATATTACCAAGATCGGTGGAATCCAGATTCCCGCTCTTCGAGGTTAGCGCGACAATCTGCAGAAATCCGCTCGTGGCTTGCCGCACCTGGATTCCCTGCGCCGTGACGTCGCTCGGCAGGCGGGCCTCGATCGTGCTGAGGCTGTTTTGCACATCGGTTTGCGCGATATCTATGTCCGTACCCGCTTCGAATGTCAGCGTGATCGACCCGGTGCCGTTGGATTGGCTGGACGAGGACATATAGAGGAAGCCCTCGATGCCATTCAGCTGCTGTTCGATCAACTGAATGACATTTTGTTCCAGCGTCGCCGCATCGGCACCGGGATAGACGACCGAAATACTCAGCGATGGCGGCGCGACTTCGGGATATTGCTCGATCGGCAATTCGCGCAGTGCGATGAAGCCGGACAATAATATGCCCAGCGCAATGACCCATGCAAAAATGGGGCGGTCAATAAAATATCTTGGCACGGCTCAATCCAACTTTCGCGAAAAATATATCGGGCTCGACAGGATCATCGCACTGCCTCCGTTTTCGGCTTTGAAACAGACGGTGTTTTCGTGGCGGCTTTGGCACCGGCGCTATCCGATTTTTCCGGGGACGATTTTGCCGTTACAGGAATGCCCGGCTGAATCTTTTGCAAATTGCTGACGATGACCTGGTCACCCGCTTTCAGGCCGCTTTCGATTATCCACATCGCACCGGACATCGCGCCAAGTTCGACGGAACGCGCGGCCGCCTTGCCGTCACCATCAATAACCATGACGGTGCCTCCTGCCTCGCTAACGGTCACTGCTTTCTGAGGAACCATATAGCCCCCTTTTTTCTTGCCGACAAATATACGCGCACGGACAAATTCACCGGGAAGCAAAAGACCGGAGGGGTTGGCAAATTCTGCCCTCAGCTCAACCGTACCGGTGGTTTCGTTGACGGAAAAATCCAGAAAGTCGATTTGACCCGGGATCGGATATTGGGTGCCGTCTTCAAAAATAAGCTCGACCTGGGCCGTATCCTTCTCGTCCAATATTATCGATCCGTCCGTGATACCGCGCCTGATGTCCAGCACGCGAGAGGATGACTGTGCGAACGTGACATATACCCGGTTGGCCTGTTCGATACGTGTCATCAAAGTAGCTTCGGTAGCGCTGACCAGCGCGCCCTCGGTTACATCGGCGCTGCGCACCCGTCCCGCGATGGGTGCGCGGACCGTGGTGTAGCCCAGTTGCAGATTGGCGGCATCAAGTTCGGCCTTGGTCTGGGCTACGCTGGCCTGGGCTTCGCGCGAGGCCGCTACTGCTGCATCATATTCCTGCCGGCTGATGGCCTGTTCCGCTACCAGTGGCCGATAGCGATCCACCACCGCTTGCGCATTGGCAGCCGTGGCTCTGGACCGTTGCAGGCTGGCCCGCACCTGCGCGGTGCTCGCGCGCAATTCCGAAGGATCAATCGAGAACAACGGCTGTCCGGCTCGCACATTGCTGCCCTCTTCATACAAGCGCCGCTGTACGATACCGGTCACACGCGCCCTGACATCGGCGACGCGCACCGCTTCGACACGGCCGGGGAGTTCAATGATATTGGGAATTTCGGATTCGTTGACCGTATATATCTCGACCGGCATGGCTTGCTGGACAGGAGCTTCTGTCTCTCCAGAGCAGCCGATCAGACCGAGAATGCAAAATCCGGCCAGCATATTTTTTATCATAGTCATATTCCTGTTGGCCAAGCGTGTTGGCAATGAGCCTGTTCGGCGGGATAGGCCGACAGATTCCTCGTCGCAATAGTCATTGTGCACCGCAGCAAAAACAATTGTTTTAGTCGAGTAAACATATGCCTTTGTCATTTTTTGGAAATTTGGGGGCAGTCTACTGCCCATGCGGATGCTACCTATAGCCATTATGATGAGAATGTCCGAAAATTCACATTTCCCGCGATCCGTTCTTTCTCTGGTCACGCACCGGCATTGAATCGAACGGACGCTGATCCTCTGAACCTGCCCCAACTGGAACAGGTTCTCCCGATTTCTTGAGCCTGTTGGGAAGTTTAGGGATGATCTATCTGCTCTAAACGGACACCGTTCTCGACTGAGACGCCGCATTTTTCCAGCCAAGAATACAAGCTTCCCCTGTCATCCAAAGCAATTTTGAACGGTACTGATCCTTTCGTTATTTGCTGCCGGATTGAATGGTGCAATCGCTATTATTTTGCCTTGGCCGGAACGACGGCTTTGCGCCCCAATTCCGGACCTTCCAATGATTTCCGCTATATCCCGATAGCAGGTGTTGGATTTGGCTGCGTTATCCGGTCACTTGGGTGGTGAGCCTGCCTGCACTGCTAACCCAGAAAGCCTCCAATTTGTGCCTTCATAAATATATCTTTGTTCAAAATGGACTGACTTATCTTTAAATCCGTAATGTCCTCTAATAGAGAGGATTGCTGCTTTTTCATTGATTTTGGCACTATCAATAACCGGTGTTATTTTGCTCATCGTCAAAAAGGCATCATCATCGTCGAAAAACGTCTTAAAGGCGTTGTCTAGATCTTCCACTGATGCCGTTTGACGAAGACCATTTGCGGAACTGTCCCACAGTTTCTTCATGCTGTCATCGACCAGTGAATCGGCAAAGGCCGCAACTGTTTCGCGAAACAATTGCTGTTGTTCACCGACAGAAGGGACGAGCCGGGCACCACTACTATCCTTGAACCCCGCGCTTTCCTTCTCAATGGCGTTAATGCGCCATCCGGCTTCAGAGTTAATAAGCCGAAGCGTGAGAGGTATTTCGCTTCCGTCTAATGTTGTTACCGTTCCTTCCAATTCTCCTGTACTGCCGGTTATTTCACGAGAACTCCAAGATGTTTCTTTCACATTATCCAAAGCATTGGCTGCGAGATAGGCTCGGAGGCCTTCCTTGCTTGTCCCATTCTGGAAGTCTTCGGACAGCAACGCATAAGCGGCGTCCATATCGTCATTTTGCGCTGCTGCAAAAAAATCATCGCCGGCTTTGGTCACATCACCGGTCAGCCAGAAAATGAATCCCACCAGGGCTGCAATTCCGGCAAAAATGCCCAATGCAACTTTCATCCATGTCTTCATCAGAAATCCTTTCACGTTAAAAAGACAAGGCCCGACCCAAGCTTCTGCCTATCAACCGAAAAATGGACGATGAGTGGATGTTGCGCCATCCCCAGTTCATGGGATGGGCGAACACCCACGATTTGATTTATCCCGCATAAGTGGTCACTCTCCACAACTGAGCTACTTGGGAGATATTTTATGCGACCTGGATATTCCAAAGTTGCCGTTGTGGAGGATGATCCGCCGGTTCTTACCGACATTTGCAAAGCGATTGAGCGTGCAGAGGATATGGAACTTGTCGATTCCGCTACCAACTTCGTGTCCGGAAAACAGCTGGTGGAGAATGGCGGGTTCGATGTTCTGGTATGTGATCTTGGATTGCCGGATGGGGATGGAACAAACCTTATCAAGATGGCGTCCGAACGGCAGAACAAAATAGATATCATGGTGCTCACCATGTTTGCCGATCACCAAAAAGTCCTGAATGCTATACGAGCCGGCGCGCGGGGATATTTGCTCAAAGACCAGCCGCTTGAAAATTGTGTTGATGCGATACGAGAAATCCGAGCTGGCGGCTCGCCAATTAGCCCAATAATCGCTCGATTGGTGCTCAAACAGCTACAACCACAATCCCGGCCCGAAGACCGATTAGCAGAAGCTCTGTCCAACCGGGAGTTGGAGACACTCAACCTTTTATCGCGCGGATTTTCTTATTCTGAATCTGCCGAAATCATGAATATCTCTGCTCACACAGTGGCAACCTACGTCAAACATATATACCGCAAGCTTGAAGTAAATTCTCGCGCCGAGGCCGTATTCGAAGCATCAAGTCGCGGAATATTAGGGGGGTAGCGGTTTGTTGGTTCGCTTTTTTGGGCTGCTCTTGCTTTCTGCTTTTTTGATGGCCTTGCAACCAGTCGAAGCGCAGGATGACAATTCCAATAACCAGTTTGATGTGCAAACATCAAACGCCGGGAAAATCATCCGCTTCGTTGATGCAGATTTTTCCTTTTCCGAAATCAGCGACATCCCGGACAGTAGCTGGATCCGTCGAGAACTACCTGCACTCTGGCTGTCAGACGAGGCGCGCAAGGTGCAAGGCGGGGATTTGTCGGTCTGGGCAAGAGTAAGGTTTGACGGCACAGCTTTCGAAAAGGATAGCATTTCCATATTCACCGAGAATAATCGCGAACGGGTTTCGGTTTCTATCAATGGAGTCGACATTTTTCGAAACTATGCTGATGATAGACATTCGATGCTTGGATGGAATCATCCCTATTTGATTCCGGTATCAAATTCTTTGCTGAAGCCCGGTACAAACGAGATTGTGATCCGGGCTGAATCGGGCCGTAACCATTCGCTAGGTATCGGTACCATCGCCGTGGGGAGCCACAACGCCTTGGCTTCGCATTTCGAAAGCCAGTATTTTTTCCGGATTGATGCGCCAAAAACGCTGAACTGGACCATGCTCTTGTTATCGGTTTTTGTGTTTATCATGTGGCTAGGGCGCCGACAGGAAATGGAGTTGTTTTGGCTGTCGCTGACCGGAATATCCTGGTTCGTTCGAAACTATCACTTTTTCGCCGAGACAATTCCCATCGAGCCGCTGCTGTTTCAGCAAATTACCTATTATTCTATCTATTTTGCTGTTGCCGTCACGTTGGCTTTTTGTGCCGAATTTTTGAAGCTGCGCTACCGCAAGATCATCATTATTATCATGCTCGGGATCGGAGTGTTTTTATGCCTGTCCCGGTTTTTCCTGATCAACACAAACCATACGGACATAGCGAGTAACCTGATGACGGTGGGCCTCTTTGGTTCGTTTCTGCTGATTTTGGCCCATCATGCATGGAAAGGCCAGTCGCCTGAAAGCTGGTTGTTGCTCATTTTACTGTCTCTTGCGGCTCTAACCGGCGTTCACGACATTGGACGGATCCCCAATGTCAACTGGTGGACCGGAGCAGGATTTCATTTTCAGCCTTACATCGGGTTTTTGCTTTTTCTGGTGTTTCTGCTGTCGCTAGCTGGGCGCTTCCTCAGCGCGCTCAGTCTTGTCGAAGAAACCAATGTCCATTTGGAAAAAAGCGTAAAGGAAGCGACCGATGCGTTGGCTGCCAGCCAGCAGGCTCAGCGAAAGATGGAAGTCGAACGGGCGCTCGAGACAGAGCGCGAACGTTTGATGCGGGAAATGCATGACGGGATCGGTTCCAGTCTCGTCACGGCGCTGGCTGTCGCCCGTCAACGCAAAGACCCGCCGTCAACTATAACAACCCTTCAAAGAGCCATTGGCGATCTTAAGATCACGGTAGATTCTTTGGCACCGATCGAGGGTGATGTGGTCACCCTTCTTGCCAACCTGCGCCACCGGATGGAGCGAGAGCTTTCACAGGCGGGCATAACCAGCATCTGGCAAGTAGAGGAATGCCCCCCGCTTGATTGGATGGATGCCGGACACAGTCTTCACCTGTTGCGTCTGTTGCAGGAGGCTCTCAGCAATGTCCTTCAACATGCCGACGCCAGTTCGATCACTCTGTCATGCAAGTCAAGCATGCGGCAAAATAAGTCTGGGGTCCTGATTGGCATTGTTGATGATGGTATCGGCTTCAATCCTTCGGATCGCAGTGGGAGCAAGGGATTGGGGTTTATGCATCAACGCGCTGAGATTTTGAATGGGGCTTTGACGATTGAGAATTTGGTTTCCGGTGGTACCGCAGTAAAATTGTGGCTTGCGCAAGCATCTGTCTTGCAAGACTAGAACCCTGCGTCCGATTGCCAATTGTAGAGCAATATCCAATCGATGGGCTCAATTCCAATGTCTTCTGTTGCACTCGAAGGAGACACTAGAGCAGACAACATGAACGTCCGAATTTGGGTCGTTAGCCGACGGTGCGCTTTCCACCGCCCAGCATCCAATAGCCGACAGTCCGCAAACGACCCAATATCAGTCGTCAGAATCCGACCTGTCGAATGAGCGCAAACCACCCAATTGCGGTCTTTTGGAGTGATGCGTTGATCCGGTGCTTTGGTCCTCGCGGCCGGCGCTGGTATGGTTTCGTGTTTGGCTAGGATGGCCGCTTGGGATTTAACTGACATCCATAGTGGCGCCTTATCCAGCGCTCATTGCGATGGGCCTTGTTCCGCTACAATTTGGTCCAATGTGCCGTAAACGGAGCCACTCCAAGGAGGGGATATCGGGGCGCCGCGATCAGCTTTGATTGCAAAATTGTTGGAGGGAAACTTCTTCTCGACCTCATAGGCGACATGCGCCGCTCCAATGCGCCGCTTGCATTCGTGGTCGTCGATTTTGCAGAGACGCTCCCTTGATCACTGCCGGAAGCCATCGGCTATCCGCCAAGCTGCTCGGGGAACGTTCTTCTATTGGGTTTCGTATTGATTCGGCTCAGAAGCTCAAACCAAAAGTTTACAGGTGAACTGTAAACCGCTCTATGTGGCTAATTGGGAAATGGCTGTTTTCTGGTAGCGGAGGAGGGACTCGAACCCCCGACACATGGATTATGATTCCACTGCTCTAACCACCTGAGCTACTCCGCCATCAAGTCCCGGCGACCGATTTGGCCACCACGAAACTCTCTCTGGACGGCGGCGCTATAGTCACAGCCTTCTGTCCGGTCAACAAGCTGAATCAAGAAATAAGCAAAACTTGCACGGCCAATGGATTTCGCGCTAACAGCGACCTTGATGCCGATATGCGGCAGCGAAGGGCATATATGAACGCATTTTACGACATCTTGATCGTTGGCGCTGGCCATGCCGGCGCGCAAGCGGCGATCGCACTGCGCCAGAAGAAATTTGAAGGCTCCATCGGTCTGGTCGGAAACGAAAAATATCCGCCTTACGAACGGCCTCCGCTTTCCAAGGAATATCTGGCGGGCGACAAGCCGTTTGAACGGATACTCCTGCGGCCGGAGAGCTTCTGGCCCGAACGCGAAATTGATCTGCTTACCGGCAACCGGGTATCGAAAATCGATCCGGTCGCCAAGAAAGTCACGCTGACCTCCGACGACGAGATCGGCTATGGCAAGCTGATCTGGGCAACCGGTGGTTCTCCGCGCATGCTCGATTGCCCGGGCAGCCAGGCGCGCAATATTCACGCGGTCCGTTCCCGCGCCGATGTCGACAAGATCATGGCCGCCCTGCCGTCGGTCGAGAAAGCCGTTGTCGTCGGCGGCGGATATATCGGACTGGAAGCGGCTGCCGTCCTGACCAAATTGGGCAAGCAGGTCACAATCGTCGAATCGCTTGACCGGGTCCTGTCGCGCGTCGCTGGCGAACCACTGTCGCGATTTTACGAGGCCGAGCACCGCCGTCAGGGCGTGACCATCGAACTGGAGGCCAGTGTCTCGGGATTCGAGACCAACGACGAAGGGATTGCCACCGCAGTGACCCTCGCCGATGGACGGACGCTTGCCGCAGACATGTTTGTGGTCGGCATCGGCATCATCCCCGAAACCGGCCCGCTGGTCGCGGCTGGCGCAGCGACCGGCAACGGGGTCGACGTCGATTCCCACTGCCGGACCAGTCTCGACGACATTTATGCGATCGGCGACTGCGCTGCCCACAGCAATGCCTTTGCCGATGGCGCGATGATCCGGCTCGAATCGGTCCAGAACGCCAATGACCAGGCAAAGGTCGCCGCGCTCGATATCATAGGCGAGGAAGCCGAATATGACAGCGTGCCCTGGTTCTGGTCGAATCAATATGATCTGAAACTGCAAACCGTCGGCCTTTCGGCCGGCCACGACAGCCATGTCGTCCGCGGCGATCCGGATTCGCGCAGCTTCTCGGTGATATATTATCGCGATGGCAAGGTTGTGGCGCTGGACTGCGTCAACGCCACCAAGGATTATGTCCAAGGCCGCAAGGCGGTCGTTGAAGGATTGAATCTCGACAAGAACGAGCTTGTCGACACAGATATTCCGATCAAGGAAGTCGGCGTCCGCTAGCGGCCGCGAAAGGGCCAGTTGCCGATATCCCGCCAGGGACCGTCGGCATAATAATGGAGGCCGATCCCGTGAATCGCCAGGGGGCGTGGCTCGAACGCGGCTGACAGCTCGTCAAAAAGACGCCGCGCCTCGCCCGATGTCACCTTGTTCTGGACGGTGATGTGGAGCCGTGGGGTTTGCTGGTCCTGCGCCACCAGCAGCCCGGCAAAGCGGTCCGCCAATTCCATCCGCAAAGCCAGCAACTCGGGCGCCTGCAACCGATAGGCAACGCCATTTCCAAGGTGGATCAGACCGGACAGGCTAGCCTCCGGCTTCGACAGATTGCCGGTCAGAGCGACGACGGCAGATTTTATTTCATCCAGCGCCTGCGGCGGCAGGTGATGAAACAGGGTTATATGAGCGCCGATCTGGTTTCGCTCGGGCGGGAAATGGCGCCTGCGCATGCTGTCAGCCCAGGCGAAGTCCGCCGGGCCCATTTGCGCCGTCATGATGATGGGTTTGTTGAGACGGTCCATAAGCGGATGCTATCGCACAATAAAAAACCGCGAGCAATTTCTTGCTCGCGGTCTCATTTGCATAAGCTGAAAATGCTCAGGCGGCCTTGCGTGCCGCTGCGTCGTCATCCAGCCAGTTGAGCAATTTCTCGGGGGTCGATTCGACATAGGGGTCAGCGTCGACGCCGTCGTCATTGATGCCCGGCTCTTCGAACCAGGCGCTGACGACGCCATCATCGGCAATCATCGAATAGCGCCAGCTGCGATCGCCGAAGCCGAGGTGGTTCTTCTTGATCAGCATGCCCATGCGCCGGGTAAAGTCACCCGAGCCGTCTGGCAGCAATTTGACCTTTTCGAGACCGAGGGACTTGCCCCACTGGTACATTACGAAGGCGTCATTAACCGAGATACAATAGACTTCGTCGACGCCGCGCGCCTTGAATTCGTCATAGAGACGTTCAAAAGCGGGGCATTGCTCGTTCGAACAGGTCGGCGTGAATGCGCCGGGCAACGAAAATACGGCAATGCGCTTGCCAGCAAACAGGTCCGCCGTGTTTACGTCCTGCCAGCGGAAAGGATTCTCGCCATCGACGGCTTCATCGCGAACGCGGGTTTTCAGGGTAACCTGGGGGATATTACGACCGATCATTATTAACTCCTTGTGACTTGAAAGGCGCTCGTTAGGCGCAAAATGCCTATCGGTTAAATTGATTTACCCTGCCATACTTATTCACAAAATCGTTCAATGACCGGTTTGACTTGAAACTTCCGTGGCAAAATATCAAACTCGCCTCAGTTTCAGGGGATGGGGTCAATAATGATGGATAAACGAAAAGCGCCAACCGGGTTCTGGGTCGTAGGAATTCTTGCTCTCGTATGGAACACAATGGGGCTTGCCGCCTATTTCCAGCAGTTCATGATGAGCCCGGAAGCATTTGCAGCGCTCCGGCCGGAACAGCAGAATCTGCTTCTCAACCAACCGGTCTGGCTGACCTCGGCCTTTGCCGTCGCCGTGTTCGCCGGATTTGTCGGCTCGATCCTGCTGCTCGCCCGCAAACGCCTGGCGGTAAGGATGTTCCTGCTGTCGATGATCGCCGTCTTCATCCAGTTTGGCGGCCTGCTCCTGTTCCTGGGATATGCCGACGTCCTGACCGGCAGCGAATGGATCATGCCGATCCTGATCCCGATCTTTGCAGTCGGCTTTTATCTTTTTGCCCGCAACGCGGAGAAGCAGTCCATTCTCGCCTAGGTTGACGTGCTGAACGGGGTAAAGTCGGTATCTTCATCATAGATATCGACGCCCTCGCGCCGCTTGAGCCAGCCGACCACCAGATAGGTCACCGGCGTCAGCACCGCCTCCCACAGCACCTTCAGCAACCAGTTGGTCGCCATCACGGTAAACACCACCGCAGGCTCCCATATTCCCCAGAAGGCCAGAGGATAGAAGATCAGGCTGTCGACGCCCTGCCCCACGACCGTCGAGCCGATCGTGCGGCTCCATAGCGCCTTGCCCTGCGTCCAGACCTTCATCCGCGCCATCACATAGCTGTTCACAAATTCACCGGCCCAGAAGGCGACAATCGATGCCGCGACGATGCGCGGCACCTGACCGAAGACGCTTTCATAGGCGGCCTGCCCTTCCCATCCCTCTGCCGGCGGCAAAGAAACCACCACCCAGCTCATGAAAGCCATGAACAGCAGCGCGGCAAAGCCGGCCCAGATCACCCGCCTCGCCCGCGCATAACCGTAGACTTCGGTCAGAATGTCGCCGATCACATAGCCAAGCGGGAAGAATAATATGCCAGCGCCGTAAATCCACTGTTCGCCGCTGATCGTGATGAAGGTCGGCTTGGCCGCGCCAATGACATTGGACAGCAGCAAGACAGTGACGAAGGCCGCCATCACGAAATCATAATAGCGGAACCGGTGGCCGGTCTGGCTGGAAGCGGAGGTGCGGACAACAGGACTATCGTTCATCGGCGGACCTTAGCTCCGGCGCAGGACAATTCAACAATTATGGCACGGCAGGCACATCACGGTTTGCAGCCGGTCAAAAGCACGCTAAAGCGCTTGGAAATGACGCGCCCGTAGCTCATCTGGATAGAGCGCGAGACTTCTAATCTTGAGGCAGCAGGTTCGAGTCCTGCCGGGCGCACCATTTTTCCCAATGACCGATGCACAGGACTATCCGGTCTGGCGGTAAAAGTTAGGCAAATAGCAAGCGACTGCTTTACTTGGCCGGCTCTGATCCCGCCCGTTCTCCCCATATCTTTCGTCGACCTGCCCATATTCAGAGCAATTCCGCCGGAACTATCCCGCCATGGCCGCGTAATCCTGTTGATACGTCACAAAATGGAGGATTTGCTATGGCCAAAAGTGATAACAAGAAAACCGGGCATTCTCATGAATATGAACGCTTGAACCCCGGAGCAGCACCCGGGACTCCGCACAGGCCGGAGACTTCATACGGCATGGACAAGGGCAAGGCCGGAGGGACATATGGAGACGCCGAAAATACACCAGCCGATGATGACGACGATTTGACCCCCGGCGGGCAATCGCCCGAAAAGGTCAGCGAGCGTCCGAATGTTTCCACGGTGCGCCCCGAAGACTATCCGCTGAAAGATCGCAAAGACAGCCAGGCTTGAGCAAATAATTTCGCCGTTCGGCAGCAAGGCCACAGCGGCAAGTGCGCCAGAATTCCGCAGGGATTCAAAGGGTTATCTCTGCGACCTGCCGCCGCGCCATCTGTCCTATTTCTTGAAACCGCGCTGGACCGCGTCCATCGGTTCCGACGTCACCGGATAGCCGATGCCTTCGGGAATGCACAAATGGACCAGCCCGTCGCGTTTCTCGAGACTGGGGGAGACCATCACCGAGGGGTGAGCCTTGCTGTGGGCAACCGCCTCGTCAAACGAACCAAATTGCGCCAGCCTTTCCAGATTGCGCTTGGTCGGGAAGATGATCTTCACCTCTCCGGCATCGGCGCGATCGAGCACGGACTGTGCATTGCCCCAGAACAGATTGTAATTCTCGGTTTCGTCGACCGTGGCCTCTGCCTTGTGATCATCATGAGAAATCATGTAGAATCGCGTGTCGAAAACCCGTTTTTCGGCAAAGGGCGGGCACCAGCGCGTAAAGGGTATCAGCTTTTCCAGTTCCAGCTGCCAGTCGAACTGGTTGCAGATATCGGAAAGGATCGTTCCGCTGTTCAGCGCATCCCGTGCTTCCGAAACACGTCTGGGGTCGAGATCACCATCTACCGCGACCGCAATTCCGGTTTCCTCGATCGATTCTCTGATCGCCGCGATCCGCGCGCCATATTCGTCAAAATCATCATGGCCGAGCGCCCTGGCATAATCGAAATCCGCATCATCAATTCTGCCACCGGGAAAAACCGCAGCACCGGCAGCAAAGACCATCTTGGCCGAACGTTCGACCATCAACAGTTCCGGCGCCTCGCTTCCGGGCTGATCGCGGAATATCACCAATGTGGCGGCGGGAATCGGCTTGGGCATCGGCTTGCCGGTTATCGCATCGATGGGCGGCGTTCCGCTATTATTCTCTGATTTGATCATATCATCATATGAACAGCAAGCGACTGGTTTGCCAAGTGATTTGATTCCCGCCTGTCCGCGCAATCGGATTTGCCAAACTTCCGTCGCCGTGGCAGGATCGGGATATGGGAATAGTCGAGCTATTGGGATTGGCCGGTAGCGTCAGCCTGATCGCGGGCTGGCGACTATATCTGACCGTGTTTGTCACCGGTCTCGCGATGCGGTTGCAGTGGATCAGCCTGCCGGAAAATCTTCAGATGCTCGATGCGCTCGCCAATCCCTGGATATTGGCGATCAGCGCGCTCGGAGCGCTGGCCGAATTTTTCGCCGACAAGATTCTCTGGCTCGATTCGGTCTGGGACACCATCCATACAGCGGTCCGGCCGCTGGGCGGCGCTCTGCTGGCCCTCGCGGTGGTCGACGCCAGCGACCCGGCCTGGCAGGTGGCGGTGTTTCTGCTGGGCGGTGGCGCGGCCCTGATGAGCCACGGCGCAAAAGCCGGCGCCCGCGCCCTCGTCAACACCAGTCCGGAGCCGGTCAGCAATGCGGTTGTATCGACCGGCGAAGATATTGCCACCGGCGGCTTGCTGTTCCTCGCCTTCGCCAACCCGATAGCCGCTCTAATCATAGCATCGGTGATGCTGATCCTGTGCATTTTTCTGGTCTATAAGGGGTATAGGCTCTGGCGACAGATCGTGGCCAGCGGAAGCTAGTCGCCGATCAGCGAAAGTTGGAGCGCAAGATACAGAGGGAAAAAATGGTCGGGGAGACAGGATTTGAACCTGCGACCCCCTGTACCCAAAACAGGTGCGCTACCAGGCTGCGCCACTCCCCGACGCGCGCTTCCCCTAGGCGGTGCTTTTGCGAAAAGCAAAGGGTTTTTACGCTTCTTTTTTGCCGCTGCTCGTCAAGAGAGCTTTTCGCGGCGTCGCAGAAAAAATGGTGGGCCCGGAGGGACTCGAACCCCCGACCTAGCCGTTATGAGCGGCCAGCTCTAACCAACTGAGCTACAGGCCCATATGAGCAGCTTTTGTCAGGCAAATCTCAATGGAATGGTGCGATAGCGGAAGCTGTAACGATTTGGCAAGACCGATCATCGCAATTCGTCAGACTGGCGACCAGCGAGCAATCAGGCGCCTTTGGCGGTCTGCAACAAATCATCGATACCGACCGGTTTCACATTTCGTGAATCGAGATGCTCGAGAATCTCCCGCCACCAGTCATAAAAGCCGTGGAGATCGCTCTCGTTTCGCACATAGGGCGTATGGCCGGGCGAGAGCGACGGCGAATGAAAGGAAAAAACCAGCAGCCTCAAATCGTCGTCGAGCGCGACATCGATCGCCTCTTTGGTTTCACGCGCCGAAATACCCTCCGGCGTCAGCGGGATACGCTCGAGCATCTTGCTGCGGGACAATAGCGCGTTGGCCAGCGGTGATTTTTCCATCACCGTCGCCGCAAGACCATATTGCCGGCGCAAAATACCCGAATAGACGGTCGTAAGGGGCACTTCGAGCAGTTGCTCGCCCTCGCCCCACCAATATGGCTCGGAGCCAACCGACAGGAAGTCCGGGCCACCCTCGCCGCTATAGTCAAAGCGCGGCCGGATACTGCTGTCGATGACAAAACCGTGTTTCAGCAATATCTCGGTCGTATTCGGACCGATCCCGTATCGACCGGCGCGATAGATGGTCGGCGTCACGCCAATTTTTTCCCGAATGGCATCGCGCAACGTTACCAGCTTCTGCTCCTCCAGCTCTTTCGGCAGATTGCCGGCAAAGCTGTTGTGCTGGTTGATCTCCTCTTCGAACGGCGGATTGATCCAGGGATGGAGATGAACGCCGACCGTGGCGCCTTGCCGACCGGTGACGGTTTTCAGAAACGCTGCTGCCGTGTCAT
Source organism: Parasphingorhabdus flavimaris (assembly GCF_013371215.1). Lineage (GTDB taxonomy): Bacteria > Pseudomonadota > Alphaproteobacteria > Sphingomonadales > Sphingomonadaceae > Parasphingorhabdus > Parasphingorhabdus flavimaris. Next base: position 450,556 of record NZ_JABWMH010000002.1, on the reverse strand, counting down.
CCTGGACGATCGCGTAATCGACGAAATAAACCGGTTTGACACCGTATTTCTCGACAAATTCCTGGTATTTTTCCAGCATCGGCACCGTGATGGTGGTGTGACCGCGGCGTTCGAACGGGCCATCCCAGTCAAATTCTTCTTCCGTGTCGATGGTGATCAGAAAACGTCTGCCGAATTCGCTCGGCCACTTCACATGACGATCCGGTGTCTGGATTTTCATCGACTGCAGCCCCCGCATATTGACTTCTGACGGCTTCGTTTCGCACGATAAATTAGGAAAGCCAAGTAGTCGAAGGCACGGCCTACTCTATTTCCGTTTCCCGAACATTAATTTTGCCGGGCGCTGCGGCGGGAAGGGTCAATGCGATATTGTCCTTGTTGATCGTCAGCGAGCCGCCCGCAGCCTGCGCGAGATTTCGCACCAGCCGCAGCGAGAAGCCGAGGCCGAGCAAGGACGATTCTCCAACGTCGCCATCAATTCCCTGCGATGGATCCAGCAGAACGCTCTCGGCAATATCCTTTATTCGCGACGGCCGCGAGAGGGTAAACTGGTTGGTTGGCTGCACCCCTATCCGCGTCCGCAGCTCGCCCTTCAGTGTCTCGCCATTCTCGCAAGCGATAATCGCCGCCGACAACAGACGGGCAAAAATCCGTTCGACCGATTCGCCGTCGAGGGCGAAGGGCCGAACCGGCTCGGCCTTGCTGATGTTGAGATCAACCGTCTTGCTCTGCGTCAGCCCCTGCAGCCGCTGGGTCATCCGCTCGAACAGCCAGTCAGCCTTGGTGGTTCCGACCGATTCCGGCAATTGTCCGGAATCAACCTTCACCGCGATGTCGAGATCTTCAAATCCCGCCAGCAGTCGCCGCGCTTCATCCATGATGTTGCGCGCCAGCGATCTATATTCAAAGGAGGCCGGCCCGAACAGTTGCTGCTCGATAATCTCGCTGAAACCGATCACCGCATTCAGCGGTGTCCTGAGTTCGTGGATCAATTGCTGCAGCTGTTCGCGGCGTTCGAGATCGATACTGCTATGCCCCGCATCCTCCGCAATATTCGGCCGCCGCATGATTCCGCGATAGCCTTCGAACCGTCCGGTTTCCTCGCTGAAAAAGGGAATGGCGCTCATCCGCCAGTCGCCGGCAACGATCGAGGCCCCGCACAGCCGCATCCGCGCATTTTCCATCGGCATCCGCTGGCGAAAGGCGGCCGCGCCATAGGCGTCAGGGCCCGGTCCGTCATCAAAGGCTGGCTGGGCGATGGTGACACCGACGATCGCCCCGACCGGAGGCCCTTCGGTCCACATGATGGTGCCGGATTCATCGGTTTCAAACCGGATCGCCTCGAGCGATTCCAGAAAGGAGACCTTGTTGCCGGTTTCACCCGCCGGCTGACCTGTCGCTTCTACGCTACGGTTCTTTTGATAGTCAGCGATTTTCTCGACCAGGGCGCTGATCTGGGATTCTTCGGTCTTCTCCGCGGGGACAACGGGCGCACTCTCGCCGGAAACTTCTGAGGATGGCCGCTCGTAAACGCGACCAACAGATTTCCGCTCATCCTCGGCTACCGGGCTGACATCCACTGGCTGCTCGTCAGCCGCCTGAAAACCGCGAGATCGCAATTGCGCTTGCGCGCGCTCGGAAAGCCGCGGAAATGCATCGGCACTGATCTCGGGTGTCAAATCTGCCGCTGCCACCGCGGCATCACAAATGGCATCGCTATCGGCGCTCAAATAGACTAGCAGCGGCGCGGAACGCAAACGGCCGTTCAGCGATTGTACGGCCGCCAGCCGGTCCGCATCGCTGACCCGGTCGTGCAAATCCCGCAAGCGGGTCAATCCCTGCTGCACATCCTGATTGGCCAGATCGCCCGGTTTTTGTGCCATTAGATCGATGACCTGACGCCATTGTGTAGCAGCAGCCGAGCCTTCCGGAAGGTTCCCTTTCAGCACGGTGTTCAGGCGATCATCGAAGCGCAATATTTGATCCTGATAAGATTTGTTATACACGGTTGTTAACTTGGCAATAACCCTTTCCCGGAGCAACGGGAAGCTAGGAAAAATTCGCGTCACAATGTGGGACATCGGAGAAAGCATTGCTTGGCTGGCTTATTTTATTATAACGATCAAATGATTCGCGAACGGATATTACATCACTATGGCTGATACTAACCTTGATGAAATTGATCTGAAGATCTTGCAAAGGCTGCAGAATGATGGCCGCATAACCAATGTAGAACTTGCCAATAGCGTCGGTCTAACGGCCCCTCCCTGCCTCCGCCGCATGCGCGCGTTGGAAGACGAAGGCGTCATCAAATCCTATCATGCGGCGATTGATCCTGCCAAAATGGGATATACAATCACCGTCTTTGCGATGGTCAGCCTGAAAAGTCAGGCGGAAAACGACTTGCGGGCCTTTGAAGATCATGTGCAAAAGCTGCCCGAAGTGCGGGAATGCTATATGCTCAACGGCGAAATCGACTTCATGCTGAAGGTGGTCGCCAAGGATCTCCAGCAGTTCCAGAGCTTTCTGACCAGTCAGCTTACCGCCGCCCCCAATGTCGCCAGCGTAAAGACATCGCTCACCATCCGGTCAGCCAAACATCAGCCCGGCGTTCCGATCGACCAGTAAAAAAAAAGGGGCACCGGAAACGGCGCCCCTTTCGATTTTCAGGTTCGTTCGGACCTAGGTTGCTGGCTCCGCCGCAACCGCTGCAGCAGCGGCTGGTTTGGTTTGCTGGCCTATCCAGGTCGTCCACATCTGCGCCAATGGTGCGCGTGTTCCGGATACTTTCGCAAAGGCTTGCAACGCAGCGTCATAATTGCCGGCATAGGCTTGCGTTGTACCAAGACCCATATAGCCGCGATTAAGATCGGCCCCTGGCTTGGTAAGTCCCGCTTCGTAAAATGCAGCGGCTTTGTCGAAACCCTTGTAGCTCAGCCAGACATCGGCAAAATTCATCATCACCGAGCTGCTGCCAGATCCGCGTACCGCAGATGGCTGGCTGGGCAATGATGCACGATCACCCGACACCTGCCGCCGTGCTGGCGCAAGAACTTCGGAAACGAGCGGATCACTCGAAGTGATAAGACCCTTTTGCTGGCCTTCCTCGATCACGGCAACCACGTCGCCAAACAGATTTTTGCGCTGCGCTTCCTCGGCAAATTCCTTATAGTCGCGGGCGGTTGTCAGTCCTCCGGTCACTTTCATGAATCGCAACACTTCAAGATTCTGGATACTGTCCGATTGCGACGTGATCCGGCTGGCTCTCACTGCATCACCCCAGGAATCTCCTGAAGGATAAGCGGCTGCCCATTTGGCTGCCCAGGTTGAATAAAGATTCTTGTCGCCTGTGGCCAGCGCGCGGTCACGGACCATTCTATACCATGATTCCGGTGCCTTGGTCCCGGATGCATTGGCGTTGTCGATGATCTGCGCCCACTTGGCGAGGCCTTCCTTGGGCATGTTGCGCTTGAAATAAGTCTCGGCCAGCAGCGGCTCGACATTGCCCTGTCGATAGCCAAGATCGTAAGCCGCCTGAAAACGCTGCGCAGCTTCTGCCCAACGCTCCGCGGAATAGGCAAAATTGCCGGCATAGAAGTTAAAAGCGGGCAATTGCTCTGCACCGGTACGTCCGCTGTTGAGCGAAGCAATTATGCCTTTTTCCTGCAAGGAAGTATCTTTGACCGCGCCACCAAGCTGGATCGCCAGTTGCCCCGCTACAAAGAGGTCATCGCCTGCCAGATTTTCAGCTAGCAAGGCATCGACCAGCGGCTTTGCAGTTTCGGGGGTTTCACTCGCCAGAGCAGTCTGGATTTCGGCAACCTTCGGCCGGATTTCCTTGCTAATTTCGATCGCGGATTCTTTTTCTTTCTTCTTCTTTTTCGCCGCCTGGGCGTCTTGCGGCAATGCCGTAAACGCCAGCGTGCCAGCGGTTGCCAAGGCTACCGCCATGGAAAAATGAGATAAAAAACGCATGTATATCCTCCGGATAAATTACTGATTGGGAGAAGCATGTTCTCCTGAATATGGTTGCACCATAAGCTCTTGGCCTTATTACCAAGCTTTCTACTCTTTCCTAGGGTAAATCCGCTGAATAGAGGTTGAACGGTCGCATCTGAACGACCGTATCAGACATCCGATATCGTAAAACGAGGTAAAATCGCGTGCTTGCAATTGTTTCCCCCGCCAAATCGCTAGATTTTGAATCCGCCATTCCTCCTGTCGTCGTGACCGAAAACCGCTTTCCGGCCGAAACCGAAAGGCTGGCGAATGCCATAAACAATCTGACGGTCAAGAAACTGAAGTCGATCATGCCGGTTTCGGACAATCTCATCGCGCTCAACCGGCAGCGCTACAGCGATTTCTTTAATCAACCCGAACGGCCGGCAATCTATGCCTATAATGGCGATGTTTATACCGGCTTCGAAGCGGCCAGCCTCGGCGAAGAAACAATCACCTTCGCGCAAGGTCATTTGCGTATTCTTTCGGGCCTCTACGGGTTGCTCCGCCCGCTCGACCCGATCAGGCCCCATCGCCTGGAAATGGGCACCAGATGGGCACCGCGTTACAGCAAGCTGACCGACTTCTGGAGCGACAAGATTGCCAAGGCGCTGGCGGCGGATCTCGAGCAGAGCGGCAGCGACACCATCGTCAATCTGGCCAGCAACGAATATTGGGCATCAGTCAAACCCCATGTCGCCAAGCTGCCAGGACGGGTCATCGAAGTGGATTTTCGCAAGGACAGCCCCGACGGCCCCAAGTTCATCAGCTTTGAAGCCAAACGTGCGCGCGGAATGATGGCGCGCTATATTTGCGAGAACCATCTGGCAGACGCAGAGGGGCTCAAGGGCTTTGATTATGACGGCTATCGTTATGACCCTGAAAGCAGCACCGCAGACAGTCTTCGCTTCCTGCGCTCATGACGGGACAGACCGCTGTCGTTATCGGTGCCAGCGGCGGGATTGGCGCTGCTGTCGCCGATGCTCTCGAAGCGGACAGCAGATATCACAAAGTCGTGCGATTTTCCCGCACCGGCAATAGTCCGGTTGCGGTCGATCTGACATCCGAAGCGAGCATTGAAGTGGCCGCCAAATGGCTGAAAGCGCAAAATATTTCGCCATCACTGGTGTTCGTTGCCACCGGCCTGCTCCACGACGGCGAAAAAGGTCCGGAGAAAAGCCTGCGTCAGCTTGACCCGGACTGGCTGATGGAAAACTATCAGGTCAATGCAATCGGCCCTGCCCTTGTCGCCAAATATTTTCTGCCGCTGATGAGCCGGAAGGAGGGTGGCAAATTCGCGGCGCTGTCCGCCCGGGTCGGCAGCATCTCGGACAATCGCCTCGGCGGCTGGTACGGCTACCGCGCATCCAAGGCCGCGCTCAACATGATGATCCGCAACCTGGCGATAGAATGGTCGCGCAAGAACGACAGGTCGATAATAGTCGCCCTGCATCCGGGCACCGTCGACACGGGGCTGAGCGTCCCGTTTCAGGGCAATGTTCCGCCCGGAAAATTATTTGATCCCGGTCGCGCCGCGCGCCAGCTGCTGGCTGTTCTGGATGCCCTGAAACCCGCCGACAGCGGGAAGATTTTCGCGTGGGACGGTGCGGAAATCCAACCCTGATTTCGACACTGTAATATTATTGCAAAACTGGCCCGAAAGGCTGGCTTTTGCCTGTCCGTTCCCCTAGAAGAACCGGCAAGAAAAAACCTATTAAAAAGGCCTGTTTGTGAACGAACAAACCACTCCACCGTCGCCGTCCAATATCGAACCGATAGACATCGTCGACGAGATGAAAACCAGCTACATGGATTATGCCATGTCGGTCATCGTCAGCCGTGCGCTGCCCGATGTCCGTGACGGCCTGAAGCCGGTTCATCGTCGTATATTATTCGCCGCCCAGGAAGGCGGCATGGTCGCCGGACGACCCTATCGCAAATGCGCGAAGATCGTCGGTGACGTGATGGGCAACTATCACCCCCATGGCGACAGCGCGATTTACATGGCGCTTGCCCGGATGACCCAGGACTGGTCGATGCGCGTGCCGCTGATCGACGGTCAGGGCAATTTCGGTTCGATGGATCCCGACATGCCCGCTTCGATGCGTTACACCGAGGCGCGGCTGAACAAGGTCGCCAATTTCCTGCTCAACGATCTCGACAAGGATACCGTCGATTTCATCCCCAATTATGACGGCAGCCTCCAGGAACCCAGCGTGCTCCCTGCCCGCTTCCCCAATCTGCTGGTTAACGGCGCCGGCGGTATCGCGGTCGGCATGGCCACCAACATCCCGCCGCATAATCTCGGCGAAGTGATCAACGCCAGCCTCGCCTATATCGAAAATCCCGGCATTACGATCGACGAGCTGATCGAGATCGTCCCCGGACCGGACTTTCCGACCGCACCGCTGATATTGGGCCAGTCCGGCGCACGCGCTGCTTACAAGGATGGCCGTGGATCGATCATGATGCGCGCTCGCCATGTGATCGAGGAAGGTCGCGGTGACAAACGCTCGATCGTCCTGACGTCGATTCCGTTCCAGGTCGGCAAATCCGGACTGGTCGAGAAGATCGCCGAAGCCGCCAAGGACAAGCGGATCGAGGGTGTCTCCGATATCCGCGACGAATCCAGCCGCGCCGGCGTCCGCGTGGTCATCGAGCTGAAGCGCGATGCAACCGCCGATGTCGTGCTCAACCAGATCTGGCGCTTCACCCCGGCCCAGTCGAGCTTCCCGGCCAACATGCTCGCCATTCGCGGCGGACGTCCCGAAGTTCTCAATCTGCGCGACATCATCGAGTCCTTCGTCAAGTTCCGCGAAGAAGTCATCACCCGCCGCACCAAGTTCGAGCTGAACAAAGCCCGTGAACGGGCGCATATCTTGCTGGGTCTGGTTGTGGCGGTTACCAATATGGACGAAGTCGTCCGGATCATTCGCGGGTCCTCGACCCCGGCTGAAGCCCGCGAATCCCTGCTGCGGCGCGAGTGGCCGATTGCCGAGATCGCCGGCTATATCCGATTGGTCGAGGCGACCGAAACCGATGTCGAAGGCGACAGCTACAAACTCTCGCAGGTTCAGGTCAAAGCGATCCTCGATCTGCGTCTGCAGAAACTGACCGCGCTCGGCCGCGAGGAAATCGGCGACGAACTGAAGGAACTGGCCACAGCGATCGAGGAATATCTCGCGATTCTCGCCGACCGCGAAAAGCTCTATGCCGTAATGCGTGAAGAGCTCGAACAGGTTCGCGACGAATTTGCGACCCCGCGCATCTCGGAAATAACCGCAGCATGGGACGGCCTCGAAGACGAGGATCTGATGGAACGGTCCGAGATGGTCGTGACCGTCACCCATGGCGGCTATATCAAGCGCACCCCGCTCGACACATTCCGTGCCCAGCGCCGCGGCGGCAAGGGCCGCGCCGGCATGACGACCAAGGACGAGGACGCAATTGTCGAATTGTTCGTGACCTCGACCCATACGCCGGTCCTGTTCTTCTCGACCCACGGCAAGGTCTATCGCCTGAAAGTCTGGAAACTGCCCGAAGGCGGACCCCAGACCAAGGGCCGCCCGATGATCAACCTGCTGCCGCTGGCCGATGGCGAGACGATCTCCACCGTATTGCCATTGCCGGAAGACGAAGCCGAATGGTCGAGCCTCCATGTCATGTTCGCCACCGCCAAAGGCGGCGTACGGCGCAACAGCATGGACAGCTTTACCAACGTACCGTCCAACGGCAAATTCGCGATGAAATTTGAGGAAGGCAACGATGATCGCCTGATTGGCGTCGAATTGCTGAGCGACAATGATGACGTCCTGCTGGCAACCAAGAATGGCAAGGCCATTCGGTTTGCCGGTGACGCGGTCCGCTCGTTCCAGAGCCGGACGTCCACCGGCGTGCGCGGCATCGCGCTCAAGGGCGACGACGAAGTGATATCGCTGTCTGTTCTGCGCGGATTTGAAGCCTCGACCGAGGAACGCGATCAATATCTGAAAGCGGCTCCCTGGAAGGATAACGAGAACGCACCCGAGCTTTCCGCCGAACGTATGGCCGAGTTCAGTGAAACGGAGGACTTCATCCTCACTGTCTGTACCAATGGCTATGGCAAGCGCTCGAGCGCCTACGAATATCGCCAGTCGGGCCGCGGTGGTCAGGGCATTCTCAATATCGACAATATCAAGCGCAACGGCACTGTTGTCGCAAGCTTCCGCGCCACCGACGACGAACAGGTCATGCTGGTCACCGACCAGGCCAAGCTGATCCGCATGAAAGTTGCGGACATGCGGGTGATCGGGCGCAACAGCTCGGGCGTCAAATTGTTCGACGTTGCGAAGGGCGAACATGTCGTCGGCGCCGCCAAGATTGACGAGGAAGAAGAATCGGAAAACGAAGCCGAAGATGCGGTGGTTGAGGAAATGGTCGAACAGGGCATTTCCGATGGTGACATAGCGACACCGGAAGCATCGGGAGATGAAGCGCCGGAAGATACAGCCGAATGATCCAATACCGTTCGTCCTGAGCCTGTCGAAGAAGCCCCTTGCAGGAAGAGGTCTCTCGATGGCGATAGGCCCTTCGACAGGCTCGGCACGAACGGAAAAACATGGAGGGGAAAGCCGATGAAGATCAGTCCATCCGGGCAAGCCTGCGGCGCCGAAGTGACCGGCATCGATCTCAGGCAGCCACTCTCGACTGACGAAGTCTCCGCCCTCAGATCCGCTTGGCTCGACCATCATGTATTGTCCTTCCCGGACCAGACGATGAACGATGACGATCTGGAACGGTTCACAAGATATTTCGGCGACTTCGGCCATGACCCGTTTTTCGACCCGATAGAAGGCCGCCGACATATTGCTGCCATCCGGCGCGATGCCGAAGAGAAAAGCCCGCTATTTGCCGAAAATTGGCACAGCGACTGGAGTTTCCAGGCGCATCCGCCAGCCGGCACCTGCCTGCTCGGGATCACCATTCCTCCCGTCGGCGGCGATACATTATTCGCCAACCAGCACGCTGCGCTCGACGCCATGCCATCCGAAATGCGCGCCCAATATGAAGGCCTGACCGCGATCCACAGCGCAGGTCTCGCCTATGCGCCGGATGGCGCCTATGGTGAAAAGGACGAGGGCCGCAGCATGGCGATCCGTCCCGACGAATCGGCCCGCGCAATCGAGACTCACCCCTTGATCCGCGAACATCCGGAGACCGGTCGCCCCGGACTGTTCAGCTGCATGGGCTATATCATCGGCTTTGAAGGCATGGCGCAAGAAGAAGCCCTGCCCTTGCTCCAGCAATTATATGCCTGGCAAAGCCGTGACGAATTTGTCTATCGCCACCAGTGGCAGAAAAATATGCTGATTATGTGGGACAATCGCTCGGTGCTGCACTGCGCGACCGGGGGTTATGACGGCCACGACCGCCTGCTGCACCGTACGACGATCGCCGCTTATCAGGCGTGAACCGGGTCTGCGCTTTCGGCTGCCAATTCGTGCCTCAGCGTCCTGACAATTCCGGTGGCGATCATGAACTGGCCGAAATAATATAGCGGCCAGATCAGCAATTCCGGAATGACACTGTTTTCCATCGGGCCCATCCGGGCGAAAATCAGCAAGTCCGAGACCAGAAACATCACCGCGCCGGCGCCAACCTGATAGCGTGAAAAGCGGCTGGTCCATGCCATGGCCGCCATGGCCGCGACTGACAGGCAATAGACTGCGACACCGGCGGCATCCGCCCGAACCGACGGCAATGCCCAGGCGATCAGCACCGACAGCGGCACGAGCATGATCGCGAATATTTTCTGGCTGAACCCCAGTTGATGGCGGCGGAAGCGGGAGTAGAAAGCAATCGCGACGAGATGTCCGGCCATGAAGGCACCGGCGCCGAGAATCAGGTCATATTCGAGCGCCATATCGCCGATCGCACCGAGGGCCATGATCGCGCCGACAATCTTTCCGTCCAGCCGATGCAGACGGACCAGCGCATAAATGGCGAGAAACCCGACGCCGGCACCTTTCCACGCCATCAGGTAGAGGCCGGGAATATTGCTATCTTTTACAAAGAAATAGCTGATCCCGAACAGCAGGCTGAGCAGCAAAAACGGTCGGGATTCGGCAAATGCGCTTTTCATCGGAATGTCATCGTCCCCTATTCTTCATCGCCTGTATCATGCAACGGGCTCGACTGCCAGATTGACATTAGAGTCTTACCACAACACTAAGGCGCCCATGACAGATGTACATATTATTGGTGGCGGACTCGCCGGGTCGGAAGCAGCATGGCAACTCGCGGAACAGGGCGTGAAAGTCCGCCTGTCCGAGATGCGGGGAAGCGGCGAAATGACGCCTGCCCACCAGACCGAAGGCCTCGCCGAACTGGTCTGCTCGAACAGCTTTCGCTCCGATGATGCGGAGAAAAACGCCGTCGGACTTTTACACCAGGAAATGCGCGACCTCAATTCGATCATCATCGGCGAAGGCGACAAGCACCGCCTGCCCGCCGGATCGGCGCTCGCCGTCGACCGCGATCATTTTTCCGAAGGCGTGACCAAGCGGCTTACGGAACATCCCAATATCGAGATTGTCCGCGAGCGCATCGACCAGCTTCCCGAAAGCGGCCTGACGATTGTCGCCACCGGACCGCTCACCGCGATGACTCTGGCGGAAAGCATCGGCGCGGCGACCGGCGAGGACTCGCTGGCCTTCTTCGATGCCATTGCCCCTATCGTCTATAAAGACAGCATCAACATGGACATCGCCTGGATGCAGTCGCGCTGGGACAAGGTCGGGCCGGAAGGCGACGGCAAGGACTATATCAACTGCCCGATGGACGAGGAGCAATATAAGGCCTTCATCCAGGGCCTGCTCGACGGCGAAAAGACCGACTTCAAACAGTGGGAAAAGGACACGCCTTATTTCGAGGGCTGCATGCCGATCGAAGTTATGGCCTCGCGCGGTCCCGAAACCCTGCGCTTCGGTCCGATGAAGCCGGTCGGTCTGACCAACAGCCATACTGGCGGCAAGGCCTATGCGGTCGTCCAGTTGCGCCAGGACAATGCGCTTGGCACGCTGTGGAATATGGTCGGATTCCAGACCAAGCTCAAATATGGCGCGCAGGCCGATCTGCTCAAGACCATTCCCGGTCTTGAAAATGCCGAATTCGCCCGGATGGGTGGCCTCCATCGCAACACGTTCATCAACGCACCCAAATTGCTCGATCCGCAATTGCGCCTCAAGAAAGCACCGCATATCCGCTTCGCCGGCCAGATCACCGGTTGCGAGGGCTATGTCGAAAGCTCCGCCGTCGGCCTGATGGTGGGCCGGATGGTCGCTGCCGAGATTCGTGGCGAGCCTTTCACCCTGCCCCCGCAGACTACTGCCTTCGGCGCCTTGCTATCGCATATCACCGGCGGTGCCGACGCCCGCGACTATCAGCCGATGAACGTCAATTTCGGACTCTTCCCGCCGTTCGAGCAGCGGGTCAAAAAGAAAGAGCGCAAGGAAGCCTATACCGCGCGAGCCCGGGAAGACTTCGCCTCCTGGCTGCAACCGCTGTCGTCAAAAGGCCTGCAAATAGCCTAGCATTTGCAGCGCGGCGGCGAGCGCTTGGGCCTCGTGCTGCGAAACTCGGTACGGGTCAGCTGACCATTGCCATTGGCGTCGGCGCCCGCAAATCGTTCGCTGGTCGAGATCGCCCACTCCTCGAACGAGAGATAATTATTGCCATCGGTGTCGAGCTTTTTGAAGGAATCGGTTCGACTGCTCATCATCTCGAGACGGGTGACAATTTCATCGCGGTTGCGGTCATAGCGATTGAACCGCCTTTCCTCACGCGACGCCTTGTAGGCACTGGGCGGTACTGGCGGGGCCGGCCCGACGAGGTCCGGATCCAGTTCGACCACCGGCAGGCTTTCGGCCTCGGCAGGTTCGGGGACCGGCGGTGCAGCCGGGATCGGCATATCCTGACCCTCCGCACCGATCCAGATGAACAGGCCGGCCGTCAGCATCAACATCATGCCGGCAGCCCCGGCGGCGAATTTCTTCATAAGCGCTATCCGCAGATCAGCGACTACCGCCCTAGCGACCAGCGATGCCGTGCCATATGATCCGCGCGGCGCTGGCCGGAGTATATAGATCGGCAGCCAGTTGCCCTTTCCTAACATCGCGGGTCATCAGCCCGCAAAGGATAGAGAGCGGTCGTCCGCTTCTGTCAAAATCCGCGCGCGCCTGCGACTTCACGATCGCCGAGCAACGCTCGAAGGCCGAGGCCCGCATTTTCGCGTCGGAACAATGCCGGGCAAAGTCCCACAAGGCCCATGCCCGGGCCAGTTCGACCTGATCTTCGGTCAGCGGCTCCGCACCGGCCAGAGCAAATCCGAAAAATCCCGTCCCCCGCGCTGTGGCATAGGTCTGGAACTGGCGATCATCCCACGGAAAGTCGTCGAGCATCACTTCCCAGCCGTCAAGCAAGGCCAGCAGCGGCTCAAGCGAGTCCCCTTTGGCCTCGAGCAGATTGATATGTTCGATCAGAGGTTCGCCAACGGGTCGCTCGGACGCGGCTTTGGTTAAAATATCCCGCCACCAGGTTAACCGCATCTGTCCAATCAAAATTTCCGACGTTGACCGGACTATTTCCGCGAATCGGGCATCGAGCGCAAACAACAGCGCATAACGGTCACGATCCGTCGATTTTGCATAGGCCGCAATCAATCTCTGGAGAGGTTCCAGCTCTTTCAACGCATCAATCATGGTGCAGCGGTTGCCAGTTTTCCCCCCGAAATCAAGGTAAAGATCGCTTTAACCAAGCCCATTGGCCAGCCGCTAACCCTTTTCCACGTAATTGACATGTTCAAATTGCGTTATTTCAGGGGGCCGGACGAAATGCTTGGCAAGAGAAACAGAAAATCCACGCGAGCCATCTTGAGGGCATTGCGATCGAACAATGCAGGTAATGTCTATGCAATGGCGGCCGCAGCATTGTTCCCGATTGTCGGCATCATTGGCGGCGGCATTGACATCGGCCGCGGCTATATGGCCCAGGCTCGTTTGCAGCAAGCATGTGACGCCGGCGTTCTGGCCGGACGACGTTCGATGTCGGGAGCGACCATGTCCTCCGCTGACGCCACTGAAGCCCGCAAATTCTTCGATTTCAACTTTCCGGAAGGCTCTTTCGATACCGACCCCTTCTTACCTGTCGACGGTAAAGCCAATCCCCGGTTCGTTGATGGTCCCGGAGACAAAACCGTCAATGGCTTCGCCGAAACCACAATAAACACGTCGCTGATGAAGATCTTCGGATACGATAAAATGCATCTGAAGGTCGATTGCTCGAGCCGCCTCGACATCGGCAATGTCGATGTGATGATGGTGCTAGACGTTACCGGTTCGATGAACTGGAAACCCGATGGCAGCAGCACCAGCAACGAGTCGCTGAAGAAAATCACCGGTCTGAAAAATGCGGTAGAGGATTTCTACAACATTCTCGGATCCGGCGGAGGCGCACAAGGCAGCCAGATCCGCTATGGCTTCATGCCCTATAATGCGATGATTAACGTGGGCGAGACCCTGTACGATGCTGATCCGTCATGGCTGGTCGGCGGCGTTGGCACGGCGGAAGAGGATGAATGGAATTACCAGACCCGAAGAGCCCATTGGAAAGTCCCCGGGACCGGCTTGAGAAGAACCTACGAACAAATCAACGTTGCAGGCGCCGACGGCAATGATCGCGATGCCTGCGAATTCAAGTTCGGGCAGAATAAATCCACGCCTCCGGTTTGGTCACCAGGCAATAGCGGATATGGGTCCGGCACGCCGCTCACCCAGAACGGCTATTACTATGAATTCAGCTTCTACAGCTATGACCGCAAAAGCAAAAATAACAAAGTTTGCAAGCGGAAGGTCGAAAGATATGATTCACCACCGGTAAAAACGACGACCTGGCAGCCGGGTGCTGTTTTTGATTTCTGGGAATATGACGAATTCGACCACGATGTTTCCAAATATGTGAAGTCGATCAAGTCATCCAACCCGTCCGCGTTGCGACCAACTCTGTACAACACTCCCACCAGCAACACGAACGGTCCAAACGACCGTTGGGATGGATGCATCGAGGAACGCGACAGCTACGCGGATATCACCGCCACGACCAATGCCATTCCGGCAAATGCCTACGATCTGGATATCGATCTTATTCCGGAATCCAAGGCAACGCGCTGGCGGCCTTACTGGACCGGTGTTGAATATCTCCGCAACGGATCGTCGGCAAGCGACTCATCATGTCCGACAGCAGGCAGACGGCTTGCGGAATATGCCAGCTATGATTCCAATCCCGGCCTCAATTCGGCAGGGAGCACGATCTATCCGGGCACTCTCAAGAGCTACATCAGTTCGCTTAGCCCGAATGGCAATACCAACCACACAATCGGTATGATTTGGGGCGCGCGCTTCCTGTCACCCACCGGTTTGTTTGCTACGGAAAACTCGAAATCCAAAAACGGATTCAATATCTCGCGTCATCTCATCTTCATGACCGATGGTGATTTGAACGTCTTTCCGAACAGATATAACGTCTATGGCTACAACCAGCTGGATGGTCGTCTGGCCCCGACGGGCACCGGCCAGTCGGACTATGAGAAAATCCAGGCCCAGCGCTTCCAGTTGATGTGCAATGCGGTCAAGGCTCAGGGCACGACGATCTGGGTAATCCAGTTCACCAACAGCAGCACGGTCCAGACGCATCTGAAAAATTGTGCGACGAGCGAAAGTCATGCCGCGGCTGCCACCAGCAACACCGCGCTACAGGACGCTTTCGGTGATATCGCGAAGACTATTGGCGGACTGAGGTTGTCGAAATGATCCGGTCAGCAATGAAAAAAGCGCGCATTCTGTCGGATGAAAACGGCGCGACCCTGGTCGAATTCGGACTTGTCGCCGGACCGTTCATCCTGATGCTCATGGGCATTATGGACCTGGGATATCGGGGCTATGTCGATACGGTGTCCAAGTCGGTTCTGCACAAGGTGGCACGCGACGCGTCGACCGGCGAGATGACGGTTGCAGAGATCAAGCAGCAGGTAAACAGTGGGCTGGAAGATCTCGTCCTCAACGACGCAGTCGTCAAGGTGAAGACCGAAAGCTATTTCGATTTTACCAATATCGGCAAACCGGAAAAGCTCACCACCGACAAGAACGGTAACGGTGAAGTGGATCCGGGCGACTGCTACATCGACAATAACAACAATGATGTGTTCGATATCGATTACGGCATCGAAGGCACTGGTGGTCCCGACGATATCGTCAGCTACACCATCGAGATCACGTCGCCACGGCTCTTCCCGCTGGCGTCGATGATGGGGATGGACGAAATCATGACCATTTCAAACAGTACGGCGGTACGAAACCAGCCATTTGGCGCGCAGGTCGATCTCGTCGAAACCTGTGTTTCAACGCTGGATTAGAGGGAGGCAAAAGAAAATGAACAATATTCTGAAAAACAATGCCTCCGCCATGATCGACAGGTTCAAGAATCTGCCGATCGTTGAAGATACCAGCGGTCTAGCACTGCTCGAATTTGCCTTTACCGCGCCGGTGATGCTGCTGATCGGCATGGCCGGGATGGAAACCGCAAATCTTGCGATCGCCCATCTCCAGGTTAGCCAGATTGCTATGCTGGTCGCAGATAATGCTTCCCGCGCGCGGGAGTCGATCGACGAGGCTGATATTCGCGAAATATTCACCGGTGCCGACCTCACCGGCGACGCGATCGATTTCTCGCCCAACGCACGGATCATACTTTCCAGTCTGGAAACCAACGGCAGAACCGGGTCCGACAAGGGACAATGGATACGCTGGCAGCGCTGTTACGGCGGCAACACGAATTTCTCATCCTCGCACGGCGCGGAAGGCGATGGCAGATATAATTCCAGTCTCAACGGCGGTATCGGCCGACCGGGCAAGAAAATATCGGCAGCCGGATCAACCGCAATCAATTTTGCGGAAGTCATATATGATTATAAACCGCTGGTTTCAGACCGGTTTTTCGGGGAGACCGTGATCCGCTATGAAAGCGCTTTCGTGGCCCGTGAGCGTGACGACCACGCGATGAAAAACGCAAGCAAGATTCCGGATAACGAGCTGTGGAAATGCAGCACCTACGCCACGATTGACAATCCGCCGAGCTAGGACATTGCCCTGCCGGCAAACAAGCCGGCGTGCCGGGCCGCTTGAGCGGGTGCTATTATCGCGTCCATTGCCGACCTAACGATAGCAGACCTTCTTCACCGCCGTGATAATCCGCGCGCTGTCGATCAGTGCCGCTTTCTCGAGATTGGCTGCATAAGGCAAAGGCACATCCTCGTTGGTCACCCGCATCACCGGGGCGTCGAGATCGTCGAAACCCTGTTCCATGCAGACGGCGATGATTTCACTGGCGATCGAGCAGGTCGGCCATCCTTCCTCTGCAACAACCAGACGATTGGTTTTCGCAAGGCTCTTGAGCACGGTCTCGGTGTCCAGCGGCCGCAAGGTGCGGAGATCGATAACCTCGGCTTCAATCCCCTCGCCCGCAAGCGTATCAGCAGCTTCCAGCGCCAGCCCGACACCGATCGAATAGCTGACGATGGTGACATCACCACCTTCGCGCATGATCCGGGCCTTGCCGATCGGCAGCGTATAATCCTCTATCTCGGGTATTTCGAACGAGCGTCCGTAGAGCAATTCATTTTCCAGAAACACCACCGGATCAGGAGTCTGTATCGCCGCTTTGAGCAAGCCCTTGGCGTCCGCTGCGTCATAAGGGGCGATGACGATCAGGCCGGGAACCGAAGCGTACCAGGGACCGTAGTTCTGGCTATGCTGCGCGCCGACGCGGGAGGCTGCACCATTGGGACCGCGGAACACGATCGGGCAACGCATCTGGCCACCGGACATATAATTGGTCTTGGCCGCCGAGTTGATGATCTGGTCGATCGCCTGCATCGCGAAGTTGAAGGTCATGAATTCGACAATCGGCTTCAGTCCGCCCATCGCCGCGCCCGCCCCAATACCGGCAAAACCATGTTCGGTGATCGGCGTGTCGATCACCCTCTTGGCGCCGAATTCGTCTAGCAGGCCCTGGGTCACCTTGTAGGCGCCCTGATATTCGGCGACTTCCTCGCCCATTACAAAGACAGTCTCGTCCTTGCGCATTTCTTCGGCCATCGCATCGCGCAGGGCTTCCCGGACGGTGATCGAGGCCATGGCAGTGCCCTCAGGAACCGACGGGTCGTCGGCCCGCGAAATCGGAGCCGGCGGTGCGGCCTCCATGATCTCGGGCTTCTCTTCTTGCGCAGGCGCAGGCTTGGCCTCTTCCCTGGCCTCACTGGCCGGAGCGGCTTCGCTTCCGGTTTCGGCTTCTTCGTCTTCACCGGTCATCTCGGCGATCACCGTGCCGACAGCGACCTCGTCGGTTCCGGCCTCGACCAGAATTTTCGAGATCACGCCTTCGTCGACGGCTTCAAATTCCATCGTCGCCTTGTCGGTTTCAATCTCCGCCAAAATATCGCCGGAGCTGACTTCGTCGCCCTCCTTGACGAACCATTTGGCCAATGTGCCTTCTTCCATCGTCGGCGACAGGGCGGGCATTTTCAGTTCGATCGCCATCAATATTGCTCCACCAGCACGTCAGTATAAAGTTCGGACAATTCCGGTTCCGGTGACTCTTCGGCGAAATCAGCCGCCTCCATCACGGTCTTCCGGACCTTCTTGTCCATCGCTTTCAGATCTTCTTCGGACACGCCCTGCTTGAGCAACGCCGCCTTCAGCCGTTCGATCGGATCGGATTTCTCGCGCACGTCCTGAACCTCGTCGCGGCTGCGATATTTCGCCGGATCGGACATCGAGTGGCCGCGATAGCGATAGGTCTTGAGTTCCATCAACACCGGACCGCCGCCGCTGCGCACATCCTTCAACGCCTCTTCGACCGCGCCGCGAACCGCCAGCACATCCATGCCGTCGACTTGCACGCCGGGAATGCGAAAGCTTTCGCCACGCCGGTAAAGCTGGTCTTCGGCGGACGAGCGGTTGACGCTGGTGCCCATGGCATATTGGTTATTCTCGATCACGAAAATCACCGGCAGCTGCCAGAGTTCCGCCATGTTGAAACTTTCGTAAACCTGCCCCTGGTTCGAAGCGCCATCACCGAAATAGGCCAGACAGACGCCGCCATCTTCCTTATATTTATGAGCGAAGGCCAGACCGGTGCCGAGCGACACCTGCGCGCCGACAATGCCGTGGCCGCCGTAGAAACCATGTTCGACCGAGAACATGTGCATCGAACCGCCCTTGCCTTTCGAAATGCCGGAGGCGCGGCCGGTCAGCTCTGCCATCACGATATTCGGGTCGATCCCGCAGGCCAGCATGTGACCGTGATCGCGATAGCCGGTAATCACGCTGTCCTTGCCGGGGCTGATCGCCGACTGCAGGCCCGTGACCACTGCTTCCTGACCAATGTACAGGTGGCAAAACCCGCCGATCAGACCGAGGCCGTAAAGCTGCCCGGCCTTCTCCTCGAAGCGCCGGATCAGCAGCATTTGCTCGTAGAATTCCAGCATTTCTGCTTTGGTCGCTCTATATATCGGGGCCTTCAAACCGCCGGTCGAATGCACGACCGGTTTTGCTTTGGCTGGGGCGCGTTTGGGCGCTTCGGTTTTCTTGGCTGGGGTGGTTTTCCGGGGAGCTTTTGCCACGCGAGCGGGATCCTTTTTTTGACTAGCAAATAGCATAGCCAAAACTGTTACGTTACCCAAGCACTTAGACTCACTGACCGGTTAAATAATCGGCCGGACCAATCGAAACTGCCCGGCGCTATTTCAGCGGAACAATGATCTCGTCAGGATGCACGACATTCAGTTTTTTGCGCATCAGTTCACTGATCAGGTCGGGATCAGCCCCGCGCGGATCAAGCAGCCGGACCCGGTTGCCCAATGCATCGCGTTCGGCTTCCAGTCTGGCCAGTTCGATCCCGCGCGTTTCCAGCTTTGCCTGATATTCGCCCCATGCCAGAACGCCGGTCGGCCCGACCACTGCATAGCCGGCGATGGCAAGCAGAGTCATCAGCGCGAAGCCCGGCCCGAGGGCAGCTTTTATCAGACCGGTGATTTTTTCGCGTTTCGCCATATAACAGCCTTGAATCAGAAAAGTGATTCGCTGGCAAGAGCCTTAATATCTATTTTTGAAGAACGGCGCCCAACCGCCTCAAAAAAACGAGGAAACAGCGCCTAACTGAAAATCGAGCGCCCGGCGTAACGAGCGACGCTTCCCAATTCTTCCTCGATCCGGATCAGCTGGTTATATTTGGCGAGCCGGTCCGACCTTGCGAGGCTGCCGGTCTTGATCTGGCCGCAGTTGGTCGCGACCGCGAGATCGGCGATGGTGGAATCTTCGGTCTCACCCGAACGATGCGACATGACCGCGGTATAGGATGCATTATGGGCCATCCGGACCGCCGCCAATGTTTCCGACAGCGTTCCGATCTGGTTGACCTTCACCAGCAGCGAATTGGCCAGGCCGTCCTTGATGCCCATCGACAGACGCTCGGGATTGGTTACGAACAGATCATCGCCAACCAGTTGCACCGTATCGCCGACCGCGTCGGTGATCAGTTTCCAGCCTTCGAAATCATCTTCCGACATGCCGTCTTCGATCGACTTGATCGGATAGTCCTTGCACAGCGCGGCAAGATAGTCGGACATTTCTGCCGGGCTGAGCACCTTGCCCTCACCGGAGATATGATATTTGCCATCGCGGAAAAATTCGGTTGCCGCGCAATCCAGCGCGAGCACGACTTCGTCACCAATCTTGAAACCGGCTTTTTCGACCGAGGCCATGATGAAGTCCAGCGCTTCGCGGGTCGACCCTAGGTTCGGTGCAAAACCGCCCTCGTCTCCGACTGCTGTGGCCAGACCTTTTTCGGACAGACCCTTTTTCAGCGTGTGGAAGATTTCCGATCCCCAGCGGACCGCTTCCGACAGGCTGTCAGCGCCAACCGGCATCACCATGAATTCCTGGAAATCGATCGGGTTGTCGGCATGTTCGCCGCCATTGATGATATTCATCATCGGCACCGGCAGGACATGGGCTGAAACGCCTCCGACATAGCGATAGAGCGGCAGACCGCGCGCGTCGGCTGCGGCTTTTGCCGCGGCCAGGCTGACACCCAATATCGCGTTGGCGCCCAGTCGCGCCTTGTTGGGCGTGCCATCGAGCGCGATCATCACCGCGTCCAGTTCTTCCTGGTCTTCCGCGTCCAGATCGGTCAGCGCTTCCTTGATCTCGCCATTAACCGCGTCGATTGCCTTCAGGACGCCCTTGCCAAGATATTTGCTCTTGTCGCCATCGCGCAATTCAACCGCTTCATAGGCACCGGTGGAAGCGCCGGACGGCACGGCGGCGCGGCCAAAGCTGCCGTCCTCCAGCAGGATATCGACCTCGACGGTCGGGTTGCCACGGCTATCGAGAATTTGACGGGCATGAAGGTCGATTATTGCGGTCATGGGAAGGCTCCGAGTGGTGTAAAACAATTGCCATGGCCTTAGAGCCACGGCGGGCTTCTTGCAATCTATTGCACCATATTTATCCGTGCCTTGCCCCTTGTTTCCAAAGCAAATCATCCCATTTCGTTTGAGTGGGAAATTCAAATGGAACAATTTCCATTTGTGACGCGTTGGCAAGGGACAAACGAGGAAGGATTACAGATCATGGCAGAAGTCAAGAAACCAGCCGTAAAGACAAGTGGAAAGACTGCGACCAGAAAAACCGCAGCAAAGAAAGACACGTCCGAGAAACGCACGGCAAAGGCGCAAAAAGCAGCGCCTCTGAAAGCCGGTGCCACCAAGGCCGCAGCTTCGACTGCAAGCTCGACCGGCGATTTCAGGGACCGCGCGATTACCAAAGCCAAATCGGCGGCCACCGCAGGCAAGGAACATACCGGCAATGCGATCGAGAATCTGAGCAGGATCATCGAGGACAGCGCCAAGACCATCGACGAGAATGTCGGCGAGAAATATGGCAATTATGCCCGTTCCGCAGCGGACACGGTTTCCTCCTTCGCCGAAAAGCTCAACGGCAAGGAAGTGGACGAAATGGTCGACGATGCTCGCGACTTTGTCCGCAAGAGCCCGGCAGTAGCCATCGGCGCAGCAGCCGTGGTCGGATTTCTGATCTCCCGTCTGGTGAAATCAGGGATGGATGATCGCGACGCATGAGTGTAGCATGAAGCCACCATATCAGCAGGTGAGCGATGTTGCAGGACAAGGATATTCCGGTTTTGGATGACGAGCGGCTTTCCGAAGAAACAGCGAGCAACGCCCGGGACGATGCCACTGGCGCGTCCGAAGCGAGGACCCTGACGTCGCAGATCAACGAACTGATCGAAGACGTCCGGGTCCTCGCCCGTGCCGAAACCGAATATTATCGCACCAAATTGTCGGTAAATCTGGCAGCAACGAAGCGCGTCCTGCTGTTGTTCGGGGTTGCGGTGGTGACCGGAATCATGGCAATCATCGCGCTGATCCTGGGACTGTTACTGGTTCTGTCACAACATGTTGGCCCCCTGGCAGCGACCGGAATCATTGTCGGGTTGACGCTGCTGGTTGCGTCGGTGACGATGGGCATGGCAATAAAACGGGCAAAGAAGCTGCCCCTTGATGAAAATAATTCGTGAGATTGAAGATGGCGAAAACCAATGACGAGATATTCAGCCTCCGCAACCTGGCCATGGACCGGGCGCAGGCACGCGAGAATCTGAAGATCGACACGGCAGCAACCAGAGAACGTCTGAAACCGTCCAGTCTCGTCTCGGAAGCCAGGAACAAGGCCACACAAAAGGTCGGCAAAGCCGGGCAAAAGGCAACCGAGGGTCTCAAGGCCCATCCGGTGATCACCGCCACCGTCGCCGCGACCGCCGCGATGATCGCGATGCGCCGGCCGATCGCCCGCCTGATTGCCAGCCAGAAGAAATCCCAGCCGGATCAAATCGAGGAATAGAATATGAGCAAGTTAACCGACAATATCGACAAAGCCCGGGCAGCATCCCGCGAACGGTTTGAAACGGCCAGGGACATCGCCAGCGAAAGCACGGTCGTAGCGCGCGAGAAAATGTCCGAAAGCAAGGCCCGTGCCGCGGCCCTGCTCGGTGACGGCCGGGAAAAAGCGGCGGAAAGCGTTGCCGCCACCAGGGAGGCCGCGAAAAAAGCAGCCGCCAGGTCGGAAGAAACCATCACCAACAGCCCGCTGACAATCGTCGCAGCCGGTGCCGCGCTCGGCGTACTGGTCGGTGCCTTGCTGCCGAAAAGCAAAACCGAAGGCAAATTTGTCGGCGGTGCCGGACGCAAGATCAACGAAACGGCAAAAACCGCCTATCAGGCGGCGAAGGACGCCAGCCGCGACCAGATTAGCGAAATGGGTCTGAGCAACGACAATTTACGAAACCAGTTCAAAGATATGTTTGGCAAAGCAATCGAGGCTGCTAAGACCGCGATGGCCGCAGCACAGGATGCGGTGAAAGAAGATAATCAGGGCAAAAAATGAACGAAGAACGCAGCAAAATTCATCTGGTCATGGGCGGACGGGTCAAGGATCCGCGCGGCATGGAATTTGTCAATCTCGACAAGATGGATCTGGTCGGGGTCTATCCCGACTATGAGGCAGCAGAGGACGCCTGGCGTTCAAAGGCCCAGATGACGGTTGACGATGCCGAGATGAAATATGTTGTCGTTCATTTGCACAAGCTGCTCGAACCGGATGTTCCGCTCGAAGTCTAGGCGCTTCGAAACCGCCATTCGAGCAAGGGCCGGGTCAACACCAGACCGGCTACAAAACCGCCGATATGCGCGAAGATCGCTATTCCCTGCAGATTGCCGCTGGTGGCAAGACCGATCATCAGCTGGATGCCGATCCATGCCAGCGTCAACCAGATGATACGGACGACATGGCCGGGAATCGGCCCGACCGGATCAACCTTGTTGCGCGCAAACAGCAGGGCATAAGCTCCCAATATCGCGGAAATGGCACCGCTCGCGCCGACCATCGGGATCATCGATCCGGGTTCGACGGCAAATTGCGCGATTGCCGCCGCATAGGCGCCCGCGACATAAAGAACAGCCATCAGCTGCGGACCCAATGCCTGTTCGACAAAGCGACCGCAGAATAGAAGCATCAGCATGTTGAAACCGATGTGCAGCAGACCGCTGTGCAGGAAGGCCGAAGACAGAGGAGTCAGCCAGGCCGGCACCAGCCAGCCATAGACGGACGTGTCGATAAATTCGCCGCTCAGGCGGATCGGAAACATCCCGCCGCGCAGAATGGCATCCTGTTCCCAGCCGAAAAGCCAGACCAGCAGAAAGATCACGACATTGGCGATGATCAGGCCGTTGGTCAGTTTTCCGGCGGGCATATTCATCTGGTCTAGATGAACTCGATCTTGTCGAGCAGGAAATATTTGTCACCCGATGGCACGGTGACCTCAATCTCTTCACCAACGCTGCGACCGATCAGGGCGCGGCCGATTGGCGAATTATAGCTGATTTTGCCGGCCTTGGCATCGGCTTCCGCCTGACCGACCAGCTGATATTTCACCGGCTTGTCATCTTCGTCGAGCAGAGTCAGGGTCGCGCCAAAGACAGCCTTGTCACCCGACAGGGTCTTGGGATCGATGACCTGGGCGCGGGACAATTTATCCTCGAGATCGCCGATCGTCGCCTCGACCTGGCCCTGACGTTCCTTGGCCGCGTGATATTCGGCATTTTCCGAAAGATCGCCGTGCGCCCGCGCGGTTTCAATCGCATCGACAATGATCGGGCGTTCCAGCTTCAAGGCCCTGAGTTCGGCCTCCATCTTGGCATGGCCTTCGGCAAGCATTGGTACTTTTTCAACAGCCATTATATTGGCCTTTCCTTACTGATACGCTGCCGATTTCGGCCGTGCAGCGTCAAAAACAGTTTTCCGGCGCCCGCTTCAGAGGACGCCCGCAGTTTGACGAAATGTCGGAAAAATTAAGTCTGCGAAGCCTTATAATAGGACTGTAGCGCACGAACTTCAAGAGTCTCCTCGCGCAACGCCTCAATCGCCTGCATCACGGCATTGCTCGCGGTCGCGGTCGTATAGATCGGAATCTTGCCAACCAGCGCCGCCGCCCGGATCGACTTGGAGTCCTTGAGCGACTGCCAGCCCTCGGTCGTGTTGAAGATCAGATTGACCTCATCATCCTTGATCCGGTCGACAATATGCGGGCGCCCCTCGGCGACCTTGTTGACCCTCTCCACCTCGATACCCTTTTCGGCCAGATAATCGGCGGTTCCGGAGGTGGCGATGATCTTGAAACCAAGCTTCTCGGCGAGGCGCGCCGCCGGCTCGATCACCTTCTTGTCGGTTTCCTTGACCGAGATGAAAATGGTTCCGCTGTCGGGCAGGATCGCGCTGGCGCCCAGCTGCGACTTGGCAAAGGCGATCGGGAAGCCCTGGTCGATCCCCATGACTTCGCCGGTCGATTTCATTTCCGGCGACAGGATCGGATCGACGCCGGGGAAACGGTTGAACGGGAACACCGCTTCCTTGACCGCGGTATAATCGATATGCCGGTTGATCACCGGCAGGTCCTTCAGTTTCTCGCCGGCCATCACGCGGGACGCGATCTTGGCAATCGGCACGCCAATCGCCTTGGCGACGAAAGGAACCGTCCGGCTGGCGCGGGGATTGACCTCGATCAGATAGACTTCATTATTCTTGACCGCGAACTGGATGTTCATCAGGCCGCGAACCTTCAGGCCGAAAGCCAGCGCCTCGGTCTGCCGTTCCATTTCCGCAATAATCTCGTCGCTCAGACTATAAGGCGGGATCGAGCAGGCGCTGTCGCCCGAATGGACGCCGGCTTCCTCGATATGCTGCAGCAAGCCGCAGACCACGACTTCGTCGCCGTCGCAAATCGCGTCGACATCGACCTCGACCGCGTCGCGCAGATATTGGTCGACCAGCACCGGACTGTCGCCCGACACCTGTACCGCCGTGTTGATGTAATTTTCCAGCTGGGCCGGTCCGTCGACGATTTCCATCGCCCGGCCACCGAGCACGAAGCTCGGCCGCAGCAGCACCGGATAGCCGATCCGGTCGGCGATTTTCACCGCTTCGTCGCGGGTCCGCGCCATGCCGTTTTCCGGCTGTTTCAGCTTCAGCTTGTTGACCAGCTTGGCAAAGCGCTCGCGGTCTTCGGCAAGATCGATCGCATCCGGCGAGGTGCCGAGGATCGGAATGCCCGCGTCTTCCAGCGCCTGCGCCAGTTTCAGCGGCGTCTGCCCGCCAAATTGCACGACCACGCCGACCAGTTCGCCCGACTGCTGTTCGACATGCAGGATTTCCAGCACATCTTCGGCGGTCAAAGGCTCGAAATAAAGCCGGTCGGACGTATCGTAATCGGTCGAAACGGTTTCCGGATTGCAGTTGATCATGATCGTTTCAAAGCCTGCGTCGGAAAGCGCGAAGCACGCGTGACAGCAGCAATAGTCGAACTCGATCCCCTGCCCGATCCGGTTCGGACCGCCACCGAGAATGACGATCTTCTTGCGATCCGACGGCTGCGCTTCGCATTCCGGTTCCCCGAAAATCGGCGCTTCGTAGGATGAATACATATAGGGCGTCTTGGCTTCAAACTCCGCTGCGCAGGTATCGATCCGCTTGTACACCGGCCGCACGCCCAGCTTGTGACGCAATGCCCGCACTTCCGCTTCTGTGGTTGCGCCAGCCATGGCGGCAAGGGCGTCATGAACCAGCCCGTGGCCGCCCGCGACCGCCCGCCCTGCTCCGCCCGCGACATGGACGGAATCGATCGCCAGCTTGGCCAGCCGCTGATCGGAAAAGCCCATCGACTTCAGCTTGCGCAAGGCTTGCGCATCATTGGGCAGACCGTTGTCGATCACGCCCTGCTCGGCGTCGATAATCTCGCGAATGCGGGCAAGGAACCACGGGTCAAAACCGGCGATTCCATGGATTTCGGCGTCGCTATACCCTTCGCGCATCGCCTGGGCCGCGACCAGCAGCCGGTCGGGTGTCGCCCGCGCCAGTTCTGCGGAAATATCCTCACGGCTGGCGCCTTCCAGCGCCTGCACCCGGTTGAAGCCGTCGAGCCCGGTTTCCAGACCGCGCAGCGCTTTCTGCATCGATTCGTGGATATTGCGGCCGATCGCCATGACCTCGCCGACCGACTTCATCGCGGTCGAGAGCAAAGGCTCGGCACCCTTGAATTTCTCGAAGGCAAAGCGCGGAATCTTGGTGACGATATAATCGATCGTCGGTTCGAACGATGCCGGGGTTGCGCCGGTAATATCATTCTCGATCTCGTCGAGCGTATAGCCGACCGCCAGTTTCGCGGCGACGCTGGCAATCGGGAAGCCGGTCGCCTTGGAGGCAAGCGCAGACGAGCGCGATACGCGCGGATTCATCTCGATCACGACCAGCCGGCCATCCTTCGGATTGACTGCGAACTGTACGTTGGAACCACCTGTTTCCACGCCGATTTCCCGCAGCACCGCAATGCTGGCGTTGCGCATGATCTGATATTCCTTGTCGGTCAGGGTCAGCGCCGGCGCAACCGTGATGCTGTCGCCGGTGTGCACACCCATCGGATCGACATTCTCGATCGAGCAGATGATGATGCAATTGTCCGCCTTGTCGCGGACAACCTCCATCTCATATTCCTTCCAGCCGATCAGGCTCTCGTCGATCAGCACCTCGTTGGTCGGCGATGCGTCCAGCGATGTCCGGACATAATGGACAAATTCCTCACGGTTATAGGCGACCCCGCCGCCGGTGCCGCCCATCGTGAAGCTCGGCCGCATGATCGCCGGCAATCCGATTTCCTCGAGTATTTCGAGCGCCTGCGCCTCGCTATGCGCCACGGCGCTGCGAGGGCTTTCCAGGCCGATCTTGTCCATCGCCGCCTTGAACTTCTCGCGGTCCTCGGCCTTGTCGATCGCCTCGGCGTCGGCACCGATCATCTCGACGCCATATTTTTCCAGCACGCCCATCTTGTTGAGCGACAGCGCCGTGTTCAGCGCCGTCTGCCCGCCCATGGTCGGCAGGATCGCGTCCGGCCGTTCCTTCTCGATGATCTTCGCGACAATCTCGGGCGTGATCGGCTCGACATAGGTCGCGTCGGCCATTTCCGGATCGGTCATGATCGTCGCCGGATTGGAGTTGACCAGAATGATCCGGTACCCCTCTTCCTTCAGCGCCTTGCACGCCTGCGTGCCCGAATAATCAAACTCGCAGGCCTGCCCGATGATGATCGGGCCGGCGCCGATGATGAGGATGGATTTTATGTCAGTTCTTTTGGGCATTATGCAGGGTTCTCATCAGAAATTTCGCCATTTTCGTTGCAGGCAAAACAGCCCCAACCATCATGGTCGATGTCATATTCGCTCTCGATCTCGAGGCATTTGCGGGTCAGTTCGCGGATCGTCTCGCGCTTGGTGTCGAGATCGGTCTGCAGCTCGATCACCCACTCGTCATCCTCATTGGAGACCAGCGCCGAGCGAAAGCCCCATTTCGCCGCGTCATTCTTCAGCTTGTTGATATCCGAGACCGCCCCGACAAATTGCACGTTAATCTCGCGCACAACATGCGACAAATCGCCGCCTGCTGCCATATTTTGCAGGATTTCGTCATCAATCGCCCATTCTTCGGCGAGATGCGCAGGATCGATTGGTCCGCTCATCAGCTCAGGCCCCCGACAAATTTCTCGAACAGATAGAAACTGTCCTGCGGTCCCGGAGAGGCTTCCGGATGATATTGCACGCCAAAGGCCTTTTTGCCGATAATCTCGATACCGCAATTGCTGCCGTCGAACAGGCTCTTGTGGGTTTCATGCACCGTGTCGGGCAGCGTCTCACCGTCCACCGCAAAGCCGTGGTTCATGCTCGTAATCTCGACCAGCCCTTCGGTGGTGTCCCAGCCGCCGCCGATCCGCTGCACCGGATGATTGGCGCCGCGATGGCCCTGGTGCATCTTGACCGTCTTGGCGCCCGCCGCGAGGGCGAGCATCTGGTGGCCAAGGCAGATGCCGAACAGCGGGATATCCGCTTCCAGCAGCTGCCGGATCACCGGAACCGCATAGACGCCGGTCGCCGCCGGATCGCCGGGGCCATTGGACAGAAACACGCCCGCCGGCTTCAACGCCATGATTTCATCGAATGAAGTTTCAGCTGGTACCACAGTAACTTTTGCGCCAGCCTTCACAAGATTTCTGAAGATATTCCGCTTCGCGCCATAATCGATGGCGACAACGTGAGGTCGCTCATTGGCCCCAACTTTGACAAACTTTGGATCCCCCCCGTTCGTCTCGAGCGAAGTCGAGAGACCCGCTGCCGACGAAGCAGAAGATGCTTCCAATTCTTCCATTTTGGCATAGCCATGACCAAGCCGCCACAGACCGCCCTTGTCCCAAAGCTGCGTCTGGTGCCCGGTCACTTGCTTCGCCAGATCCATGCCTTCCAGGCCGGCCCATGCGCGCGCCTGGGCGAGCAATTCGTCGATATCGAAATTGCCCTCGGGATCATGGGCGATCACCGCATTGGGCGCACCCGCTTCGCGGATCCGCCGGGTCAAGGCCCTTGTATCGACACCGGAAATACCAATCCGGCCATTCTCCGCCATCCACTGGTCAAACGGCTTCTGGTCGCGGAAGTTGGACGGTGCGGTGATATCCTCGCGGACGATACAGCCCAGCGCATGCGGGCTGTCCGCCTCGACATCATCCTCGTTGGTTCCGACATTGCCGATATGGGGAAAGGTGAATGTCACGATCTGCCCGGCATAGCTGGGGTCGGTCATCACTTCCTGATAGCCGGTCATCGCGGTGTTGAAGCAGACTTCGCCGACCGCAGAGCCGGTCGCGCCAAAGCCCCTGCCCCAGACTATCGTACCGTCGGCCAATACCAATATCCCGGTTGCACCCTCTGGAGCGGCGGGATTATGGGCATGGGTCATGAGCTGTTCCTTCAGGTCCGTCTTAGGCGCAAAATTTCATGGGACCTAGAGCCAGATTTCTGGCGCCACAATCTATGAAAAATATTATGTTCCCGCTATGGTGGTCGCTTATTCCAAAAATATGAGGAACGCCATGATTCGCGATACCGTGAAAGCCGCGCAAATTGCCGCCATGAAGGCCGGTGACAAGGACCGTACCGCCGCGACCCGCAGCATATTGGCGAAGTTCAAGGACAAGGATATCGAACTGCGCACCAAGGAAGATGCGCGCGATGAAGATGCGATCCTGATCGACGTGCTGCAGAAAATGGCAAAACAGCGCCGCGAATCGATCGACATGTTCGAATCCGGCGGCCGCACCGAACTCGCCGCAGCGGAAAAACAGGAACTGGCGGTGATCGAGGAGTTCCTCCCCGCGCAACTGAGCGACGAGGAAACCGCAGCGCTGATCGACGGCATCAAGACCGAACTGGGCGCCGACGGCATGAAGGACATGGGCCGGGTGATGGGCGAACTGAAAAAACGCCATGGCACCGAAATCGACATGAGCAAGGCCAGCGCACTGGTGAAGGCTGCGCTTTCGTGAAACGTAACTTCGACCGTTCGTGTCGAGCGAAGTCGAGACACTTGGGAGGCGCGTAATTGGCGTTTTGGACCTACATGCTGTTATGCGCAGATGGTAAGTTCTACACCGGTCACACGGATGATTTGGAACGCCGGATAGCTGAGCATTGCACCGGTCGATATTGTAAGTTTACGAGCCAGCGACGGCCTGTAGAATTGGTTTGGTCCGAAACCTTCCCGACTCGAGAAGAAGCTTTGTCAGCCGAATTAACAGTCAAGAAATGGTCCCAGGCCAAAAAGCGCGCTCTAATTGCAGGTGACTGGAAGAAATTGTCCTATTTCGCAAAACCACCTCGAGACCGTCTCTCGACTTCGCTCGAGACGAACGGAGAGATGAGCGCCCAAAACACCGTTCGTGTCGAGCGAAGTCGAGACACCGGGATCACACAATGACCCTCTCCCCGCAATGGCTCGAACAACTGCGATCGCGGGTCACGTTGTCGACCCTCATCGGGCGGACCGTGAAGGTCCAGAAAGCGGGTCGCGAGTACAAGGCCTGCTGCCCGTTCCATAACGAGAATACGCCGAGCTTCACGATCAACGACGAGAAGGGCTTCTACCACTGCTTTGGCTGCGGCGCCCATGGTGACGCGATCAGCTGGATGACCGAGCAGCGCGGTCTTGGCTTCATGGACGCGGTCAAGGATCTGGCAGCCGAAGCGCAAATGGACGTCCCTGCCCCAGACCCGCGCGCCGCGCAGCGGCAGGAAGTCCGCGCCACCCTGCATGACGTCATGGCGGCAGCGCAGGACTGGTTTGTCGCGCAATTCAACGGGACCGAGGGTGCCGCAGCACGCGAGTATCTGAATAACCGCGGCATTTCCGAAAGCACGATCCGCGAGTTCGGCTTCGGTTTTGCGCCGGATTCGCGCGGCCGGCTCAAACAGGCGCTCTCGACCCATGGCATTGACCAGCTGATCGAGGCCGGCCTGCTGATCAAGGTCGATGACAAGGAGCCTTACGACCGGTTCCGTGGCCGGCTGATGATCCCGATCCGCGACCCCCGCGGCCGGGTAATTGCCTTTGGCGGCCGGATATTGGGCGACGGCGAACCGAAATATCTCAACAGCCCCGACACCCCGCTCTTCGACAAGGGCCGCACGCTCTACAATCTCGACAAGGCATCGCCCGCTTCCCGCCGGACCGGGCGGATTTTGGTGGTCGAAGGCTATATGGACGCCATCGCGCTCGCGCAGGCCGGTTTCGCCGATGTCGTCGCTCCGCTCGGCACCGCCCTGACCGAGCACCAGATCGAACGCATCTGGAAGATGGTCGAAGCGCCGATCCTCTGCTTCGACGGCGACAATGCAGGGCAGAAAGCGGCCATGCGCGCCGCTCTGCGCGCCCTGCCGATATTGCGGCCATCGCACAGCCTGCACTTCATCTCCCTCCCCGCAGGACAAGATCCTGACGACCTGATCCGCTCTGAAGGCGCCCACGCCTTCGCCGCCCTTATCGCCAAGCCGCAGACGCTGGACGATAAAATCTGGCAGGTGGAGTTTGACGCCGAGCCGCTCAACACCCCCGAAACCAAGGCGGGCCTGAAGAAACGGCTGTCCGACCATGTCCGCGACATCGCCGATCAGGATATCGCGCATCATTATCGCCAGGAATTTAACGACCGCTATCAGGCTGCATTTTTCGCCCAGAAGGACAGCCGGTCCGACCGGCGCTTCACGCCAAACAAGGGCCGCAAGTTCCCGTCAAAATTTGTCTCCTACAAGCCACTCGACGAGACCAAGAGCTTTCTCATCGAGGGCTATGACCTGCAGATTGCCAAGGGCATATTGGGCGGCCTGATCCGTCATCCGTGCCGGATTTCCAGCCATTTCGAAGAGCTTCACGCGATCAAGCTGGCCGATTCGCAGCTGCAGATATTGCTCGGCGAACTGATCAATGTCGCGATGAGCAAAGAAACGCTTGATATGCAGGGCCTTCTTACCATATTGGAGAAGACAGATTGTTATAATGTCGCAAAAGGGCTGTTACGGGCCGACGCGCTGAATTTCACTTTCAACCGCAAAATGCCAGACGATGCTCCTTCGCAACTGATCGAACGGGCGCATAAGGATTTGGCAGAAGCGATAAAAGTGGTGACGGCGCGCCCCGGACTGGAAGCGGCTCTGGCAGAGGCAACGCGGCGAGTGCAGGACGATCTTACGGAAGAAAGTTATGCCGAGCAGCAGCGCCTCAGGGAAGCGAAGCAATTATTTCACGAGCGGTTGGTCGACCTGACCCAGATCGACGACACACTATAGTTTCAAATTAGGGGCCTCAGCCATTGGCAAGTAAAGCGAAAAATTCCAAAGCCGAAGACGAACCGTTGATCGATCTCAACGATAGCGCCATCAAGAAGTTGATCGCGAAAGGGAAAAAACGCGGCTATCTGACGATTGACGAGCTGAACGAGGCCCTGCCCCAGGACCAGAACGAGCAGATCGAGGACGTCATGTCCGCAATCTCCGAAATGGGCGTCCGCATCGTCGAGAATGACGAAGAAGCTGCCGAGGAAATGGGCGGCGACGAAGTCGAGTCCATCGATGGCAAGGACAAGGAAAAGAAGACCGCCGCTGCCGCTCCCAAAAAGGCTGCCTCCGATCGTACCGACGATCCGGTCCGCATGTATCTCCGCGAAATGGGCGCTGTGGAATTGCTCAGCCGCGAAGGCGAGATTGCGATTGCCAAGCGTATCGAAGCTGGCCGCGACACCATGATCTGGGGCCTTTGCGAAAGCCCGACGACATTCAACGCAATCATCGAATGGTCCACCGCGCTCAACGATGGCGAAATGCAGTTGCGCGAAATCCTCGATCTCGACGCCATGCTTTCCAAGGACCCCGTGCCGGAAAATCTGGAAGAAGATGATGACGACGACGGCGAGATCAGCGAGAAGACCGCAGGCCCGTCGTTCAAGGATGATGATGAGGTCGAAGACGAAGAATCGGCTGATGGCGAAAATGACGACGAAGCGGAACTGACCGAACGCCGCACCAAGCGCGTCGTCGATGAGGAAGAGGAAGACAACACACTCTCGCTTGCGCAGATGGAAGAAGCCCTGAAACCCGACGCGCTCGAAAAATTCGCGCTGATCACATCGGTGTTCAAGAAATTCTCGAAATTGCAGACGACCCGGCTGGAATCGCTGGCTGCGGGCAAGGACTTCCCGGCGGCTTCCGAGACAAAATATCACAATTTGCGCGAAGAATTGACCGCATTGGTCGAAAGCGTGCAATTTCATGCCAACAAGATCGAATTTCTGGTCGACCAGCTCTACTCGTTCAATCGTCGGCTCACGACGCTTGGCGGTCAGATGCTCCGTCTGGCTGAGCGCCACAAGGTTCCGCGCCGTGCGTTTCTGGAAAGCTATGTCGGCAACGAACTCGATGATGGCTGGCTCCCCAGCATGGCCAAAGCCGACAAGAAATGGGCAGCTTTCGTCGCAAACGAGGCAGAAGCGGTCGACCGCATCCGTTCGGAAATCTCCGACATCGCCAATGCTACCGGCACCTCGCTGGTGGAGTTCCGCCGTATCGTCAATATGGTGCAGAAGGGCGAGCGCGAAGCGCGGATAGCCAAGAAGGAAATGGTCGAGGCCAATCTCCGTCTCGTGATTTCCATCGCCAAGAAATATACCAACCGCGGCCTGCAGTTCCTGGACCTTATCCAGGAAGGCAATATCGGCCTGATGAAAGCGGTCGACAAGTTTGAATATCGTCGGGGCTACAAGTTCAGCACCTATGCGACCTGGTGGATCCGTCAGGCTATCACCCGCTCGATTGCCGATCAGGCGCGGACCATCCGTATTCCGGTCCACATGATCGAGACAATCAATAAGCTCGTTCGCACAAGCCGTCAGTTCCTCCACGAACAGGGCCGCGAACCGACCCCGGAAGAAATGGCCGAACGCCTCTCAATGCCGCTGGAAAAAGTGCGCAAGGTGATGAAAATTGCCAAGGAGCCGATTTCGCTCGAAACACCGATTGGTGACGAAGAGGATTCGCATCTCGGTGATTTCATCGAAGACAAAAATGCGATCATTCCGGTCGACGCGGCCATTCAGGCGAACCTGAAAGAAACCGTGACTCGCGTGCTCGCCAGCCTCACTCCGCGTGAAGAACGGGTGCTGCGCATGCGCTTCGGAATCGGCATGAACACGGACCACACGCTTGAAGAAGTTGGACAACAATTCAGCGTTACCCGCGAACGTATCCGACAGATCGAAGCCAAGGCATTGAGAAAGCTCAAACATCCCAGCCGCAGCCGTAAAATGCGGAGTTTCCTGGATCAATAGGGCCTGACTTTTCCGCCGAGCATCATGGTTTGCAAATAGCTAACAGGCGATAAACCGGCTCTTTAGGAATCACCTGTATATCGGGAACTGGACGAAGATGCCTTTTCGCATTTTCGCGACAAATTCTCGGGATATCGGAACAGCCATGCTTGGACAAAATGCACAATCGACGACACAGCATGGATTTGCTGAGCACGTCGGTACCCATGGCAGCAGCATGGCGCCCTATGTCCAGTTGATCGCTCAGGATTTCTCGATATTGTCGGGCGCAGATATCGCTGACATTGCCCATTTTCTGTGCATTTTGCACGGTCGTCATCCCGGCGTCATCGATAACGCCGCAACCCGCATAGTCGACGACGCAGCACGCGAATGGCTGATCCAGGCGACCGACGGCTTTGCTGCAGAACGCGCTTTCCTGACCAAATTGACCGTTTCGGCTGGACCAATTTCCGGCGTCAGCGCATCGGACCAGAGCAATGCCGCCGTGCACGGTCAACGCAAGGCTTTGGACATGTTATCCCAGTCTGATCGTAACGGCTGCGCCGTCGGTGCCGCCATCGCTCTGGTTTCGGACTGGCAAGCGATCAGAAAAATTCTCGAACCGATCGCCCTCCGGGTTGGCGTCGAAGCCCGCTCTTCGATCCTGCCGGATGTGGCTTCGACGGCGGCGTTAAAGGATGAACTATCGCAAACGGCTGCCCTCGAGCGGGCCTTGAATTTTGGCTCTGAACAATTGCTCAACCAGCATCGGGGGCTTTGGCAACTTCTGGAAGCACGTCGCAATACCCGGATATCCCAATAAATAGCTGGTCCATTTCCCTGTTATTTAACTAAATGATTAACTTGCCTGCAACGGCGATTTTCCCTATCGCCTTTGCTTTGACTATCACGGCAAGGAATAGAAAATCATGCGTTTTGACGGTACCAAAGACTATGTTGCAACCGACGATCTGAAGGTTGCTGTCAATGCTGCCATGACGCTCCGGCGTCCGCTACTTGTCAAAGGCGAGCCCGGCACCGGCAAGACCGTTCTGGCCTATGAACTCGCCAAGGCAATGGGCACGCCGTTGATCGAATGGAACGTGAAATCCACCACAAAGGCGCATCAGGGCCTTTATGAATATGATGCGGTAGCGCGTCTTCGCGACGGGCAACTCGGCGACGAACGCGTCCACGACATCTCGAATTACATCCGCAAGGGAAAGCTCTGGGAAGCCTTCACCGCTCCCGAACTCCCGGTCCTTTTGATTGACGAAATCGACAAGGCGGATATCGAATTCCCGAACGATCTTCTGCAGGAACTCGACCGCATGGAATTCCATGTTTACGAAACCAAGGAAACCATCAAGGCTGCCGAACGGCCGATCGTGATCATCACCTCGAATAACGAGAAGGAACTGCCCGACGCATTCCTGCGCCGCTGCTTCTTTCACTATATCAAATTCCCGGACCGCCAGACGATGCAGGAAATCATCAACGTCCATTTCCCTGACATTCAGGGCGTCCTGGTCAAGAAGGCGATGGATATTTTCTACGAAGTCAGAGACGTACCCGGCCTGAAGAAGAAACCAAGCACCAGCGAATTGCTCGACTGGCTCAAACTGATCCTCAACGAAGACATGCCCCTCGAAGTGCTGCAATCGAAAGATTCGAGCAAAGCTATCCCGCCGCTCCACGGCGCGCTGCTGAAGAACGAGCAGGACGTGATGTTGTTTGAACGGCTGGCATTCATGGCGAAACGCGAAGCGCGCTAAGCAGAGGCACAGACAATGTTCTTTAACTTCATGGACGAACTCCGGGCCGCTGGCATTTCGGCTTCGCTCAAGGAACATCTGGTTCTGCTCGAGGCGCTCGACAAGGATGTAATCCGGCGCAGTCCGGAGGAATTCTATTATCTTTCGCGGGCGACATTCGTGAAAGATGAAGGGTTGCTGGATCGCTTCGACCAGGTATTTTCAAAAGTCTTCAAGGGCATAGAAACTTCCTACGGCACCCAGGAGGAAGAGATTCCGCTCGACTGGCTGAAGGCGGTCGCGGAGAAATATCTGTCCGAAGAAGAAATGGAAAAGATCAAGTCTCTGGGCAGCTGGGACGAAATCATGGAGACGCTGAAAGAGCGCCTTGCAGAACAGGAAGAGCGCCACGAAGGCGGCAGCAAGTGGATCGGCACCGGCGGCACCTCGCCTTATGGCAATTCGGGCTATAATCCGGAAGGCGTCCGGATCGGCGGCGAAGGCGGCCAGAAAAAGGCACTCAAGGTATGGGACAAGCGCGAGTTCCAGAATCTCGACAACACCAAGCTGCTTGGAACACGCAATATCAAGGTAGCATTGCGCCGGCTGCGCAAATTTGCCCGTGAAGGCGCCCAGGACGAACTCGATATCAACCGGACCATCGAGGGCACCGCCAAAAAGGGCTGGCTCGACATCCATATGCGGGCCGAGCGCCACAACGCGGTAAAGCTTCTGCTTTTCCTTGATGTCGGCGGGTCGATGGATCCTTTCATCAAAATCTGCGAGGAATTGTTCAGCGCGGCAACCGGCGAATTCAAGAATCTCGAATTTTTCTATTTCCATAACTGCCCTTATGAGGGCTTGTGGAAGGACAATCGCAGGCGCTTTTCCGAGCGCACCAACACATGGGATGTCCTCCATAAATATGGCCATGACTACAAGCTCATCTTCGTCGGCGACGCGTCGATGAGCCCCTATGAAATCACCCATCCCGGCGGATCGGTCGAACATTTCAATGAAGAAGCCGGGGTCACGTGGATGCAGCGGCTGACCAACACCTATCCTGCAGCTGCCTGGTTAAACCCGGTACCGGAAAAGCAATGGGGCTATTCGCAGAGCGTCAAGATCATCCGCGAACTGATGAACGACCGTATGTACCCGCTGACCGTGGACGGCCTGAGCGATGCCATGAAAGAACTGACCCGCAAGCAGGGCTAGCGTCAGGATTCAACGGCCAACAGCGTTGTACCCTCATATTTTTCGGCTGCCGGCTCGAATATTTCAGAGCGTTCGAAATGAAGGTCTTCGACGCGAACGTCTTTCAGGCCGGAGAGCTTGAACGTTCCAAGCTTGACTTCCCTCGGTGGCAGGCCGTCTTTTTCCAGCGGAACCGCATCGACATACATTTCGTCATGCCGCGTATAGAGAATATGCGGCGCCAGCTTGAAAGCGGTATTGTTATAGGTTGCGGCCACACATTTTTTCAATGCGACACCCTCGAAGAGTTCTTTGCTCGGTAACATGATTGCCGATTAGCAGATTTTCCGGCGAATGCAATAAAGATGTTGCAGTGCAGCATAGTCAGTAAAGCAGGAAATCCCCCAGCATCTGGCCCCACAATCGCTCGTCCGGTGCGGCGATGGCCTCCAGATCGTTGGCGATTGAAGACGGATTGTCGATCCATTCCCGCAGCGATGGCCCGCCGTTGATCACATCGAAAGCCAACCGCCCTTCCTCATATTCATATGGGAAATCGCGCCACAGCTCATATCCGAAATAGAGTTTTCTAATGGCTTTCAGCGCCAGCGCCTGAAGTCGCCATGGTCGGAATCCCTGGTGATCGTATACAGGGCCCTCGGCATGAATCTGGACACCGTTGCACAGCTGGCCCTGATGCTTGTGGAAGGTTGGTTCAAACCATATTTCCCGGAGCGCACAGCCTTTCAACCATTGCGGTGCCTTTCGTCGCATTTCCGCAATGACCGCTCGCGCATCGATATCCGGGGCGCCGAACAGCTCCAATGGCCGCGTGGTTCCGCGACCCTCGGATAGCGTAGTCCCTTCGAGCATGACCGTGCCGGCATAGGCTCTCGCCATATTGACGTTTGGAGCATTGGGGCTCGGATTGATCCAGATACGGTCTGTCGGCCAGCCGGAGCCCGGACCCTCCGGCTGCCACCCCTGCATTTCGATAACCTGATAATCCACGTCGAGGTTGAAATGGCTCACCATCCAGCGTCCCATTTCGCCCATGGTCAGCCCGTGTCGCATGGGCATCGGTCCTGCCCCGACGAAACTTTCCCATCCTTCTTCCAGCAGCGTCCCCTCGATAGGCCTCCCTGCCGGATTGGGCCGGTCCAGTACCCAGACCGTCTTGCCGTGCTCTGCAGCGGCCTCCAACATATAGCGCAGCGTGGTGATGAACGTATAGATGCGGCAGCCCAGATCCTGAAGATCGATCAGGATGACATCTAATGTCCCCATCGACTGGCCCGTCGGTTGCCGCACTTCGCCATAAAGACTGAACACCGGAATATCGTGAACCGGATCATTGTAATCCGGCGACTCGATCATATTATCCTGCTTGTCACCGCGCAGGCCGTGCTGGGGACCGAAAGCGGCTGTTATGTTGATTCCGTCGATCGCAGACAATGCGTCCAGACTGTGCACGAGATCGCGCGTCACCGAAGCGGGATGTGCAAGCAGTGCGACCCGCTTTCCAGCCAGCGGCCGCCGCAAATCCGCGTCTTCGATCAGCCTGTCTATACCAAATTTCATCAACCTTCCGCTGCCTCCATTTTGAGCGTAAATCCATCCCGGTGATGGAAGTCCGGCCTAGCCGCGGGATGCGCCAAAGCCCAGAGTGATTTGTCGCCATTCTGCATTTCAATGACCGCGGACAGGCCCGCATCGAGTTCTTTCAGTGCCCATGAAGCGGGCAGTGCCAAGGTCACCTCGAGAGCAATATGCGAGTCGCTGAAATCCAGGAATATCTCGGGTGACCGGACGAGCGCGAGCGGTTCCATTGATTCGCGATAACGCGGAAAACCATAGGCAGCCCAGTGCCCCGAGGGGGAGAAATTGAATTCGCAGTATCGCTGTTTCCGCGGCTCGCTGAGGAATAGTTCAAAACAGGTGCTTTCCCACAGATTGTCCATCCGCACGGGCTGATCCTGAATATCCGGCAGCTTCACTTCGTCGACATTTCCGGAGGCATGATATCTCAGCCAGATTGTACCGGTCTCGGACATCGACCACTCGACCAAAATGTCGTCGATGGCAGATACCGGGGTTATCGGGTGGGATTGCAAGTTCAAACGCATATTGCGACTTTCGTTGTCCCCATGTAACGCACCAATCCATGACCAATTATCAATCTGATCTGCTGCGTCTACTAAATGATCGCGGCTATATCCACCAGTTAACCGATGCGACAGCATTGGATTCTCTCGCGATGAAAAGCGTGATCCCGGGCTACATCGGTTTTGATGTAACCGCGGATTCACTGCACGTCGGAAATCTGGTCCAGATCATGCTGCTGCGTCGTCTGCAACAGGCAGGACATAAGCCGATTGTTCTGATGGGCGGCGGAACCACCAAAGTTGGCGATCCGTCAGGCAAAGACGAAATGCGCAAATTGCTTGATGACGAAGGTATCAAGTCAAACTTTGCCAAGATCCGCGACAGCTTCGAGAATTTTCTGACCTTCGGCGATGGCCCCACCGACGCGATCATGGTCAACAATGACGACTGGCTGAGCAAACTCGAATATATCCCGTTTTTGCGCGATGTCGGTCGCCATTTCACGATCAATCGCATGCTGACCTTTGATTCCGTCAAACTCAGGCTGGAACGCGAGCAACCGCTGACCTTCCTCGAATTCAACTATATGATTCTGCAAGCCTATGACTTTGTAGAATTGTCGCGCCAATATGGTTGCAAACTGCAGCTTGGCGGATCGGACCAATGGGGCAATATCGTCAACGGAATTGAACTGGGTCGCCGGATTGACGGGGCCGAGCTATTTGGTGTCACCACTCCGTTGATAACCAAGGCCGATGGTTCGAAAATGGGCAAATCCGTGGATGGCGCCATCTGGCTGAATGCTGCCCGGCTGTCTCCCTATGATTACTGGCAATTCTGGCGCAACACCGATGACCGGGATGTCGGAAAGTTCATGCGCTTGTTCACCGATCTCGACCTCGACGAAATCGCTCGCCTGGAATCGCTTCAGGGATCCGAAATCAACGAAGCCAAGAAGGTTCTTGCAGATGCCGCCACCGCCATGGCGCATGGCGAAAAAGCCGCAAGGGAAGCCGCTGAGACCGCCCAGAAGACGTTCGAGCAGGGCGGCGCCGGGGGCGACCTGCCTGTTCACATCGTCGAAAACGGAGAAATACCCTTGCTCGACGCCTTGGTTGAAATCGGCTTTTGCGCATCCAAAGGTGAAGCGAAAAGGCTCATCGCAGGAGGCGGCGCCCGGCTGGACGACGAGCCGATCAAGGATGCTGGACATATGGTGTCCGTCTCTGACCAAGACGTGAAGCTTTCGGCCGGAAAGAAGAAGCATGGATTGCTGCGCAAGGCGTGACCCAAAAGCTTTCGCCAGCCGTTTACTAGCATTTACCTTTTATTCTTAATCATTGGTTATTGTCGGATTCTAGCCTTTTGGGAGTTCGCACGACATGACTAGCGTACATAACACATCGCCAGATCCGCGCCGCGCTACTCGCTTTCCGGTCGATTTTGAAACAATTTGCGAATTTCAATCCGGCCAGGAGAAGCAGATCAGGATTACCAATATTTCCGCACACGGCCTGATGGTCGGCGAAATACTGGAAATGGAGAAGGGCGACAGGGTAACGGTCCGATTGCCGGTCACTGGACGGATCGAGGCCTATCTCGTCTGGTCGCACGAGGGCCGCTGTGGTTTTGAATTTGAAAGAGTGATCCGCGAACCCGATTTCGTGGCAATGATCGACAAGATCAACAGCCTCTAGAACCCGGCCCCAGCTTTCATCCGCTGCGCAGCAGGCTGACGCCCCAGTCGCGCTCGAACAGATAAAGCGCTATCCGCGCAGCCTGCCCTCGCTCGCTGTCCAATCCACCATCGCGGTCCAGGAGCAGCCGGGCATCGTCCGTCGCAGGCCCGATAAGCTCGTTTACTTGAGCCGGCGTTGCAACCCGAAAGCCGGCGTCGCCCGATTGGCGTGTGCCCAATAATTCACCCGCCCCGCGCAAGCGGAGGTCTTCCTCGGCGATCCGAAAGCCGTCATTGGTCTCGCGCATCAGCGAAAGACGGGCTCGCGCGGTCTCGCTCAGCGTATCGCCACGAATCAGCAGACAGTTCGATTTGACGCTTCCCCGCCCGACACGACCGCGCAACTGGTGCAATTGGGCGAGACCGAAGCGATCAGCCGCCTCGATGATCATCAGACTGGCGTTCGGAACATCGACCCCCACTTCGATGACCGTCGTGGCCACCAGAATCTTGATTTCGTCGCGCTGAAAACGACCCATCACGAGGTCTTTCTCAGGCCCCTTCATCCGGCCGTGAACCAGCCCGACCTGATCGCCAAAACGCGTTTGCAGGCTGGCTGCGCGCTCCTCCGCCGCCGCTAGATCGCTCTTCTCACTCTCTTCGACCAGCGGGCAGACCCAATAAGCCTGGCCACCGGCAGCGATATGACGT
The DNA here is from genome assembly GCF_013371215.1 of Parasphingorhabdus flavimaris. Classification (GTDB taxonomy): domain Bacteria; phylum Pseudomonadota; class Alphaproteobacteria; order Sphingomonadales; family Sphingomonadaceae; genus Parasphingorhabdus; species Parasphingorhabdus flavimaris. The sequence goes on along the minus strand of NZ_JABWMH010000002.1, from coordinate 409,213 downwards.
GCAAGCCCGTCCACGATGTCGGCCATACGCGCTCCCGAGACCACGCTCGTATCGATGGTTTGCCTGCCCGGTGGCAGTTCATCGATACGGGAGACATCCATTTCACCATATTGGCTTAGCGTCAGGGTCCGCGGTATCGGCGTGGCGGTCATTGCCAGAAGATGCGGGGTTCTCTCTGCTTTTTGAGTCAGCATGAGCCGCTGGGAAACACCGAATTTATGCTGTTCGTCAATGACTGCGACAGCCAGATTCTTGTACCGCACCTGCTCCTGAAAAATTGCATGGGTCCCGATCAGAATATCGATCGAACCATCCATCAATCCCATCAGGGTCGCTTCGCGAATCTTGCCCTTGTCGCGTCCGGTGAGGATCGCGAGATTGACCGGAAGGCCGTTCAGCAATTTCTGCAGACCTTCATAATGCTGACGCGCCAGTATTTCTGTCGGAGCCAGAAACGCGCCCTGATATCCGGCTTCTACAGCGGAGAGCAGCGCCATCAACGCCACCAGCGTCTTTCCCGAGCCAACATCGCCCTGCAGCAATCTCAGCATCGGAGCAGTTTGCGCGAGGTCCCCCTCGATTTCGCCGATACAGCGTTTCTGGGCATTGGTCAGTTCAAACGGCAGTTTCAACTGGTCTCGCAGGCGCCCGTCCCCCTCAATCGAGATGCCTTTCTTGCTGCGGTTGCTGGCACGGACCAGCATGAAGGCCAGTTGATTGGCAAAAACCTCGTCATAGGCCAGTCGATCATTGGCACCCTCGCCTTCCGCACTGTGGAGAGCAGTGATACTATCCTTCCAACTCTTCCATTTCTTCGCTGCAAGCTGGCTTGGCTCTACCCATTCCGGCAATTCCGGCGCAAGCGCGAGCGCTTGCGCGGTCAGCTGACGCATCCGGACATTGCCCAGCCCGTCCGACAAGGGATAGATCGGCTCCAACAGTGCAATGCTGTCGACCTGTTCCGGCTCGAGTATCTGGTCGGGGTGGACGATCTGCAGCTCGTCGCCATAGCGCTCGAGCTTGCCCGAAATGATTTTTGGTTCACCGAGCGGCAGTAATTTTTTCGGCCAACCCGGGTTCCGCCCGAAGAAAGTCAGACTGATATAGTTGCCGGCATCATCTGTTGCGTTCACCCTCAGCGGACTGCGTGGTCCGCCGCTGCGGTAGTCGACGGGTGTCACCTGAACGATAATCGTCTCGCCGACGTCAATCTCGTCAAGCTCCTTGACCCGTTTCCGCTGCATCCAGTAGCTCGGCTGATGATAAAGCAGATCCTTGATCCGCATCAGTCGCAGCTTCTCCAGCGGCTTGGCCAGAGCCTTGCCGACGCCCTTGAGCGACTGGGTTTCGCCAAATAATGGATTGAGTATCTCGGGCCGCATGTCTATCCGCCTTTATACCGTCGCTGGCGCATTATGCCAGCCAAGTTGGAGCAGCAATTATGGACCGCGAAACAAAGCTGAAAAGGCTTCAATTTCGCGCATGGCATCGCGGAACCCGGGAAGCCGATTTCCTGATCGGCGGATTTTTCGATCGCTACAGTCAAGGCTGGTCGGATACGGAAATCGACTGGTTCGAAAGTCTGCTCGTCGAAGATGATGTGGATGTGATGGCCTGGGCGATTGGAACGCAGCCGGTTCCGGAAGTTTTTGCCGGTCCGCAAATGGATGTCATGCAGCGACTCGATTATATTGACGCGACAAAATAGCCCCCCTCTCCCATTTCCAAAAGCCCATTGAACATGTCTTATTTAGATAGATTATCATCCTCGGAAAAAGGCATGACTCTGGCCGGGGTTCCCGCTGGCTATCGCCCGCTGTTCCTGTCCGAAATTGCAGCCAATTCGGGACAGCGGACGATGTTCGTCGCGACCGACGACGCCGCGATGAGTGCAATAGCCGAAGCGGCCCGTTTCTTTGAACCCGACCTCGATATCATTGAGTTTCCCGCTTGGGACTGCCTGCCCTACGACCGCGCATCTCCGGCCCTGCATACAACATCCGACAGGCTGGCCGCCCTGGCCAAGCTGGCGCTTCCCTGTGCTGGAGGACAACTGGTTGTCACCACCATCAATGCTATAACCCAGCGAGTACTGACACCATCGCGGATCAAGGAATTTGTCACCCATCTTGCCCCCGGAACGATCGTCGAGCAGGAAAAGCTGATCTCTTTTCTCTATGCCAACGGCTTTGTCCGGGTTGACACGGTCGCCGACAGCGGTGAATTTGCCGCCCGCGGTGGCCTGATTGATCTGTTTCCGCCCGGCGCCGAAATGCCGATCCGGATCGACCTTTTTGGTGACGAGATTGAAACCCTGCGGCAATTCGATCCTGCCGATCAACGCACTGTCGGCAATATCGACGAGCTGGATCTGCTTCCGGTATCAGAGTTTCTTCTGGATCCGGACAGTATTACCCGCTTCCGTACCCGCTATCGGGATCTTTTCGGAGCCGTCGCCACGGGCGATGCGCTCTATCAGTCAATCTCCGACGGGCGGCGGTTGGCCGGGATGGAACACTGGCTTCCGCTTCTCGAAGACCGGCTGGCTACTATTTTCGATTATGTCGGAGACGATTGCATCATTCTTCAAGATGCTGCCGGCTCTGCGGCTGCTGAAGCACAATTTTCCGCTATTGCAGATTATCACAAGAACCGGGTTGAAGCCGACAAGGCCAATCTTTCGAGCTACCGTCCGCTAGAGCCGTCATCGCTTTATCTGACGCCGGAAGAATGGCTGGCCCGCGAGCAGGATGCGCCGGTCCATGTTCTCAGCGAATTCGACGAACCCGAATCCGATAGCGTCATTTCCATGTCAGCTTCGTCTCCCCGCGATTTCGCGCCGGAGCGAGCGCGCAACGAGAATATCTATCAGGCGTTGAGCACCCATCTCAACAATCTGACCAAGGCCGGAACGACCGCAATTGTCGCCAGCTACAGCAAGGGATCGCGCGCCCGTATCCTCGACCTGCTCAAGGATCATGACGTCAAGACGCCAGTCATCTGTGACGACTGGGAATCCTGTCTTGCAACCGGCGCTTCGGTTGCCTTGACAATATTGCCCCTGTCTTCCGGCTTTCGCAAAGAGGGCCTGTCGCTGCTCACCGAGCAGGATATTTTTGGCGACCGGCTGGTCCGCAAATCCAAGCGTCGCAAAAGCAGCGATGCCTTTATCGAAGAGCTTTCTGCGCTCAGTCAGGGTGATCTGGTCGTCCATCTCGAGCACGGGATCGGCTTGTACGAGGGCATCGTCTCAATCCCGGTCGGCGAAAGCCCCCATGACTGCGTCCATCTGAAATATGCCGGCGGTGACAAGCTCTACGTCCCGGTAGAAAATATCGATGTCCTCAGCCGCTATGGTGAAGGCGGAGACAGCGTCGTGCTGGACCGGCTCGGCGGAGAAGCATGGCAACGACGCAAATCGAAGCTGAAGGAACGCATCCGCGCCATAGCCCACGAATTGCTGAGAACCGCCGCTGCGCGCGCTTTGCAACCGGCGACGCCGGCCCGGGTAGACGCCAGCGAAATGGCCGGTTTTGTCGATCGCTTCCCCTATCAGGAAACCGACGATCAGCAGCAGGCAATCGAGGAAGTGCTGTCCGACATGGCGTCCGGCAAGGCGATGGACCGTCTGGTTTGCGGCGACGTTGGCTTCGGCAAGACCGAAGTCGCGATGCGGGCGGCCTTTGCGGCAGCCATGGCCGGGATGCAGGTTGCCATCATCGCGCCGACTACCCTGCTCGCCCGTCAGCATTTCAACAATTTCGAAGAGCGTTTCCGGCCTTTCCCGGTAAAAATCGGCAGACTGTCCCGGCTGGTTTCACCAGCTGAATCCAAAAAGACCAAGGATGGATTGGCAAGCGGAGAAGTCGATATTGTCATCGGCACCCACGCTCTGCTCGCGAAGTCGATCGAATTCGAGCGGCTCGGCCTGATCATCATCGATGAAGAGCAACGGTTCGGCGTGACCCACAAGGAACGACTCAAGGCGATGAAGGCGGACGTCCACGTCCTGACGCTGACCGCCACACCCATCCCCCGCACGTTGCAGATGGCGATGACCGGCATGCGCGAGTTGTCCGTGATCCAGACACCGCCGGTAGACCGGCTGGCGGTTCGCACCTATGTCATGCCCTGGGACCCTGTCCCACTTCGTGAGGCATTGCTGCGCGAACATTATCGCGGGGGCCAGTCCTTTGTCGTCGTTCCGCGAATTGCCGACCTTCCCGATATCGAAGATTTTTTCAAGAAACACGCCCCCGAACTGACTTATGTGGTTGCTCACGGACAAATGCCCCCAGCAACCGTGGAAGAGCGTATGTCTGCCTTTTACGACCGCAATTATGACGTGCTGCTGGCGACCACGATAGTCGAAAGCGGTCTGGATATTCCGAGCGCAAACACACTGATCATCCACCGCGCCGATCGTTTCGGCCTTGCCCAGCTATATCAGCTCAGAGGCCGTGTCGGACGATCCAAAACCCGGGCTTATGCCTATATGGTCACTCCAAAAGACCGGGTCATTACCGAGAAAGCGGAGAAACGCCTGAAGATACTCGGTGATCTCGACAGTCTGGGCGCCGGATTTGAACTGGCCAGCCATGACCTTGATATTCGTGGCGCCGGCAACCTTCTTGGCGACGAACAATCCGGCCATATCAAGGAAGTCGGCTTCGAGCTTTATCAGTCAATGCTCGAAGACGCGATTCTGGAAGCGAAAGCCAAGGGCTCGGGCCTCCAGGTCCAAACCGACAGCTTCTCCCCCCAGATCACGGTCGATGCGCCGATCCTGATTCCCGAGGCCTATGTTCCCGATCTGTCCCTTCGCATGGGACTCTATCGCCGGATGAACGGTCTCAAAACGCTTGCCGAAATCGAATCCTTTGCGGCAGAAATGATCGACCGTTTTGGCGATCTGCCGGTCCAGACGGACAATCTGCTGAAGCTGATGCATATCAAGATGAATTGCGTAAACGCACAGATCACAAAGATCGAAATGGGCCCCCGCGGCGCGTTGGTCAGTTTTCACAACGACCGCTTCCCCAATGTTCCGGGCCTGCTCGACTATGTCGAACGGCTCAAGGGAACGGCTCGGATTCGGCCGGACCACAAATTGTTTATCGAACGCAAGTGGCGCGATCCCAAGTCCCGTCTCCATGGCTTGACCCAGCTGACAACAGGCCTATCGAAACTGGCGCAACGCGTTACCGCTTAGTTGCTGCGCAGTGCGAAAGCTTCAAATTCATCCGGTGACAGCGGCCCGGATCGGAGGAAGCCCTGGAAATATTCACACTCCTGCTCGATCAGGATATCGAGTTGGGATTCGGTTTCAACCCCTTCGGCGATGACACCCAGATTCAGGCTGTGAGCCATGTCGATTATCGACCGCACCACCACCTGGTCCTTCGGCGAGCCGCTGATATCGCTGGTCAGCCCGCTATCGATCTTCAGATAATCGACAGGCAACTGCTTTAGATAGGAGAGGCTGCTGTAACCGGTCCCGAAATCGTCAATCGCAATGCGAACGCCTGCGGACCTCAGCCGCTGCAACGTATCGGCAGATGCCGACAGGTTTCCGATCAGTTCCGATTCCGTGATTTCGATAGTCAGGCGTTCCGCTTCAAAACCAGCGGCTTCGACCTGTGCCAGAATATCGACGTCAAAAGATGCTGCAGCCAGATCGCCAGCTGTGACGTTTAACGAAAGACTCAAGAAACCGAGACTCTCTGGCCAGTTGGCGGCCAGCGTCAGTGCCTGTTTATGAATTTGCGTGGAAAGCGATTCCATCACCCCGGCGCGTTCGGCGACCGAGAACAAGGTGGATGCACCCAACAGCCCATATTCAGGATGCTCCCAGCGAGCCAGAGCCTCAGCGCCTGTGAGTTGTCCGGTGGCCACTCTCAATTGCGGTTGAAACGCGATGACAATTTCGCCGCGCCCCATCGCTCCGGCCAATTGAATTTCCAGCAATTCCTCAAAATGCACATCTGCTTCGGAAACGGAGCTGAACTTTATCGGCAGAGCGTCGGCCGCGGTCGCTTCTGCAAGCGCCAATACTGCTTTTCTGATCAACGTTTTTTCGCTCGAATCCTTATGCCCTATCGCCACCCCGGCCCGCGCAACGAGATGGATTGGTCGCCCCTCCCATTGCAGATCGGAAAAGACGCTATCAAACAGATCATTCGCAAAAGCCGAAATCTCGCTGCTGTGGATATCTGCCAATGCGATCAGGAAATTCTGACCGTCCAGACGCGCAACAATCTGCGAGCCGGCATATAACCGCTGCGTCTGATCCATCAGCCTGTGCCCGACAATGCGCAGCAGTTGATCGCCGACATTCCGTCCGAACGCGGCATTGATCATGCGGAAGTTTTTGAGGCCGATCGCGATCAAGGTCAGCGGTTTCCCGGCCTCCAGCTTCTCCCTCACCCAGGTGCGGGCGGCAGCTGTATTCCGCAGCCCGGAAAGCAAGTCCCGGCCGCGCCAATCGTCGACTTCTTCATTGTCGGCAAGATATTCGATTCTACCAAAAATTCTTCCCTCGGCTTCGTGCAGATGATGGATCACTGCCCGGCCTTTGAATCGGTGAGGAACCGCAGCCTGTCTGGCACCATCGCGCAGACGTCCCATGGCACCCCGCACGCGCTTCCGCTCTTCGCTCGATAGATTACGATATATTCCGGTGGCAGGATATCGCCCGAAATCAATCTCGCTCGCCGCCATCCTCAGACTTTCACTGATCCAATATTCACGGACGGGGCCTAATGTCATCGACCATTGCAAATCTGCAAATGTGAGCATCGAATGTTCGTGACTCGTGCGTTCCGCTCCGCCGCGGAAATTCTCGGCATAGCGATAGGCATATTTGATTGCCTGGGCGAGATTCGCTCCGGAATCGGCAAAATCCAGATAATGGGTTGCACCCGATTCAAAACATTGTTCAAGAATCTGTACATTCTGGCTACTGTCAACCAACACCAATATCGCGACCCCGCCTTCAGTGGCCGTCGAGGCAAGTTCTGCAATGGCCGTCAAGCCGTCATTTTCTGCTCCGCGAACATCGATCACGGCAATCATCGCTCCGGCCGAAAAAAACCGTGCGCCCAGATTGTCCAGTCTGCGGGCAGAATGAACCCGCCACCCGAAAGACGCAATTTGAGAGGCCAGCGGATCGCGCTCTTGGAACGAAAGCAGAAACAGATTTCTGAATTCTACCGGATGCGTCGGCAGGATGGATAATTCGTGAACCTCGAAGCTCCTTTAACTGGGCGCCGTAACACCGGTTTTCTGGCGATCGACCATGACTTCCGTAGCAGCAAAACCTTTATAGGGCGTTGCCTGAGCATTAGGAAAACGCTAGCCTTTCAGCATTCAATCAACGTGAGGCGCTCAATGCAAGACGGTTTCGGACGCAAAATTGATTATCTTCGCATTTCGGTCACCGACCGATGCAATTTCCGCTGCCAATATTGCATGTCCGAGAAGATGACATTCATGCCAAAGTCGGAGCTTCTGACGTTGGAAGAAATTACCCTTATTGCCGAACGGTTCATCAGTCACGGTATCCGCAAGATCCGGCTGACCGGCGGCGAGCCACTAGTCAGACGGGACATGAAAGATGTGATCCAGCGGCTTGGCCGAAAAGTGGCGACCGGCGAGCTGGAAGAATTGACTCTCACGACCAACGGCTCCTTGCTCACCGAATATGCTGACCATCTCGCGGCTCACGGAATGCGGCGAATCAATGTCAGCATGGACACGCTTGATCCTGACCGCTTTTCGGAAATTACGCGTGGCGCCGATGCGAATGTCGTACTCGATGGCATCGAATCTGCCAAATCAGCTGGCATCCGGGTAAAGATCAATATGGTTGCGGTCCGCGACTTCAATGAAGCGGACCTTTTACCCATGGTGGAATATTGCGCGAAAAACGGTCATGATCTGACGATTATCGAGAGCATGCCGCTGGGCGACGTGGGGGCAGACAGGAAGCTTGCGCATATTTCAGCCGATGAGTTTCTGGCCCCCTTGAGGGATCATTATAGCATTGCTCCCATCGCTCATCGCAGCGCGGGCCCGGCGCGTTATGTATCGGTCGAACCGCTAGGTCTGCGACTTGGCCTGATTACGCCGCTCAGCAATAATTTCTGCGATGGCTGCAACCGGCTCCGCCTCACCACCGACGGCAAGATATATATGTGCCTCGGTCATAATGCCCATATCGACTTGCGCGCGGCGGTCCGCAAGGACGGTATCGCTAGCGTTGACCAACTGCTCCAACAGGCTCTAAGGCTTAAACCGCTGCGGCATGATTTCAATGCTCAGCTGGAGGGGTCCGCAGAGATATTGGAGCGTCACATGAACGTCACGGGCGGATGAGCGAAGCAAAATGGGCACTGATCGTGTCGCCTACCCAGCCGGCACAGGAAGCCGCTGAAAAACTGAAACCATTGATCGACTGGGTCCCGGAAGAAGAGGCCGACAAGGCCGTTGTGCTGGGCGGTGACGGGTTCATGCTGCAAACGCTGCACCAGATGCTCAATCGCCGCAACATCATGCCGGTATATGGGATGAATTTGGGCACCGTGGGCTTCCTGATGAACAACTGGCACATGGACGACCTCAGCGAGCGGTTGCGCAAAGCCAGAGCATTCAAGGTCAAGCCGCTCAAGATGGAAGTGGAAACCATTTCCGGAGCCAAATTCACCCTGCCCGCGATCAACGAAGTATCGCTTTTGCGCGAAACCCGTCAGACAGCCAAGCTGGAAATCGAGATCAACGGCCGGATCATGATGGAAGAACTGGTGTGCGACGGTGTGCTTATTGCCACGCCTGCCGGCTCCACCGCCTATAATCTGTCCGCCAATGGTCCAATCTTGCCATTGACCTGCAATCTTTTGGCACTGACTCCGATCAGTCCCTTTCGGCCACGTCGATGGAAGGGAGCAATTTTGCCGGACAAGATGGAAATCACCATTCGCGTTCTCAACCCCGAAAAACGGCCAGTTAGTGCGGTTGGCGATCAACAGGAAGTCCGTGATGTCAGTTGCGTGAAGGTCGCGATCGACCGCGCCCAGTCACTCACAATGCTGTTCGATCCGGAACATGCACTGGACGATCGCATCGCCATGGAACAATTTGTTGTTTGATGGCTTGCGGGACGCAAATGACATTGTTATAGGCGCGCTTCACCATGAAAGGCTCGGTCCAGAATCGAGCGTGTTCCCCGATAGCTCAGTGGTAGAGCATTCGACTGTTAATCGAATGGCCGTTGGTTCGAATCCAACTCGGGGAGCCATTTTTCCACCTGGTGTGTTTCGTTCCATAGTCTATCCGGCCCCGCTGCCGACAAGCACGCCGGCACCCCCCGTTCCGCTTTCTTCTGCTCTGCAAAAATAGCCTGAGACAAACACCCCTGTTTGTTTTTCGTGAAGTTTGCCGCAAAGCTGCTGGTATTCGGCGTTTCTGAAGCCTCCGTCGCGCTCAGAGTATGATTTCCGGTTGGTCTGCCAAAGGTGACGCGCTAGCCGGCAGGTCCGGGCCATCGGGGCATTATATGGTCGCCAACGCCCGAAGTCTTGGCCGGTGCCTCGGGCCTACCGCGCTTCCGTCTGGTTCCTGGCCAGTTTTGACTTTTCGGTCGCGATAAACTGTTCCATTTGCGCTTCCATCACTGGCAAAGGCACCGCGCCCAGCGCCAGATAGGCATCATGAAAAGGCCTCTGATCAAAAGCGGTACCCAGTTCCGCCTCGGCCTTGGTGCGCAACTTGCGAATGCTCATCTCGCCGAGCTTGTAGGCCAGTGCCTGCGCAGGCCAGGAGATATAGCGGTCCACTTCGGTTTCGACATCTCGCTCGGCAAGTGCTGTATGGCTGGCAAGATAATCAATCGCCTTCTGCCGGCTCCAGCCTTTGCTATGGATGCCGGTATCGATCACCAGTCTCACGGCCCGCCACATTTCAAAGGTTTGCCGGCCAAATTCCTCATAAGGGGTTTCGTACATGCCCAGCTTGGTGCCCAGCCATTCGGTGTAAAGCCCCCAACCTTCGCCATAGCCGGAGAAATAAATATCCTTGCGAAATTCCGGCCGGTCGGGTGCCTCTAGCGCCACCGCCGCCTGAAAACTGTGGCCCGGGATGCATTCATGGAGTGCCAGGGCTGTCAGATTATAGAGCGGTCGGGATGGCAGATCATAAGTGTTGAACAGACAACTCTCGAGCCCGCCACGCCCCGATGTGTAGATCGGTGCGATCGCATCCGGTACCGGGCGGATGGTGAACCGATAACGCGGCAGGAAGCTGAAACTGTCCTTGAGCTTGCCGTCCATTTTCTTGGTGACATAGGCGGCATAAGACAGCAGCTCGCGTGGAGTTTTGGCATAAAATTGCGGGTCGGTCCGCATGAACGCCAGAAACTCCGGAAACGTCCCGGCAAATCCAGTTGCCTTCATCGTCGCCTTCATGTCAGCATCGATCCGGGCCACTTCCTTCAGACCGATCTGGTGAATCTCTTCGGCGGTCAGATCCAATGTGGTGTACAGGCGAATCTGGTCCCGATAGAAGCGTTTGCCATCTGGCAAGGCATGGGCATCAATGGACGTTCGCGCACGTGGCATGTAATCCTCACGCATGAACCGCAGCAGCGCCCGATAAGCCGGAGCGACCACAGCCTCGATTAGTTCCAACGCCTCCGTGCGCATGGCCACCTGGTCCTTTTCCGGAATGGAATCGGGCATATCGCGAAAAGCATCGTAAAACGGATTGTCCTCGCCGGTCACGGTATAGGCTTCGATGGTGTCGTCACGCCCCTCGATCCCCACCCGTGGCACCGTATAGCCGCGCGCCAGTCCGGCCCGCATGTTGGCAAAATTCTCGTCAAAATAACGGGGAATATCCTGCATGCGCCCAAGATAGTCCCTGTAACGAGCAGCACTCGAAAAACCGGTTCGCGGGTTGAGGCCGCCCCAGAAGAACGTGTCGCTGTTGAACGGCGCCTCATAGGTTTTATACTCTAGACTGTTAACCTTCTCCCAGATCATTTGACGAAAAACGGCGGCGTTGATCTGTTCCTCTGCCGAAAGCTGATCGAGTGCAATGGCATCAAGCTGGCGGAGCACGTCCTGCCAATAAGCCAGTCGTCTACCCTGGGTTTCTAACGTTTCACTGGGATAGCGATTGCCTTGCACCCAGCGATTGTCGTCCTTGACCAGTTGAAATTCCTGGTGCCGCCATTCGGTTTCGGCTTCGTAGAGCGCACGCAGCCTTGCATCCGCTGATACTGCATCGGGCGCCGTTTCAGCTCCGGCTTCCTGAGCAAAGGCGGAGGGCATCAAACCCAGACTGGCGACGCCGAGGCAGAAAGAAAATCCGATGCGCGATAATGTCATGACGAGGTCCCCGATCCAAGATGGATATTTGATCTGCATAGAGGCAGGCCAGATCGCATAGGTCAAGCCTTCGCCCCCCATAGGAGAAAAGTTTCGATGCTAGCGATGAAGAATTGCTAGCCCAGCCGCACAGGCCAAGACCTCAAACAAACAAGATTCGTAGCGCAACATAGAGGATCAGCAAGGCCGTCAGCCGCCTGATCCATATCTCGGGCAAAGCCTTGCTGGCCAACAGACTGCCGATCTGGCCGCCGAGCAGCACAGCGACGAACAGCGGCCAATAGGCGATCAACGCGTCAGCGCCGAGACTCCAGCCAGACTTCATTATCTGCCCGGCCAGACCAGCGGCCGAGTTGACCAGGATGAAGACGCTGGCGGTAGCGGCGATGCGGCGGCTGTCGGACCAGCGAGTGAGCAGCAGGATCGGAGCGAGGAAAATGCCTCCGCCGATGCCGACCATGCCGGAGAGGAAGCCGATGCCGGTACCGATCGCGGGGGCGAACAGCTTATGACCGGTCCATTGCCCTTTTTGCGTCTCGCCCCCTGCCCGTCTGATAAATGGCTCGGTAATAAGCAAAATCCCCGCCGCTGCCAGCGACAGGCCTAGCAGCAGCATGAAACTGTCCCGCTCCAGCACCATGCGGCCGCCCAGCCATGCCGCTGGCACGGATAGCAGGAGGATCGGCCAGATTCTGGACCAGTCGATCAGTCCTCGAGACTGGAAGCGGATGGTGCCGCCGGTGACAACGATGATATTGCATAATAGAGCGATGACCGGCAGCGCCCGATAGTCGAGCGAGGCCAGCGCCAGCAGGGCGATATAGGTGGAGCCGCCGCCAAAGCCGACGCTGGCATAGAGCGCTGCGGTGATCGCAAACAGCAGGGCCAGGCCGAGAATTGAAATTTCCATCTCAGATTCCGCCTGACCCTCTGCGTTTCAGATCAGAACTTTCCGTGGCAATGCTTATATTTGCGACCTGAGCCACAGGGACATGGCGCGTTGCGGCTGACCTTGCTGCCATCGAACTCATCCTGCGGATTGTTCATCTGTCCGGATTGCCGGGGTGGCAATGTGGTAGATACCGTCCCCAGCGTGCCGCCGTCGATGTCGTTGCTATTGTCTTCTCCGGTCAGCGGATCGATGTGAGTGGTCAGGAAATCCGGCAGTTCCGGCAATTCCGGCACCGCAATTTCTTCCTGACGGTGGAACTGGCTGATCGCGATCGTCTTGGTTACGCCTTCGCGGATGATTTCCAGCATGCGTTCGAACAGGCCGAAAGCTTCCTGCTTATATTCGTCGAGCGGCTTTTTCTGAGCATAAGCGCGGAGGAATACTACCTGACGCAGAGCATCCAGCGTGGCGAGATGTTCCTTCCAGTGGTGGTCCAGCAATTCGAGCAGTATCGATTTCTCGATCTGCGGCCAAACACCCGGATTGTCACTTTCGACCTGCGCGACCTTGGCTTCAAAATCGGCGTCAGCCATTTCGGATATCCGGGTCTCGATGATCTCGGGTTCAACCGCATCCTCCTGCATCCAGCTGTCGATATCGGGATGGAGATTGAGCACTTCTGCAACACGGGTCTTCAGACCCTCCACATCCCATTGCTCCGGATAGGTTCCGGGTGGACAAGCGTCGGCAACAATCGCATTGACCGTCTCGTGGCGCATGTCCTCGACAACGTCACCAACCGTCTCGGCATCCATGATCTCGGAGCGCTGCTCGTAGATCACCTTGCGCTGGTCGTTCATCACGTCATCATATTCGACGACCTGCTTGCGCGCTTCATAGTTGCGCGCCTCAACCTTTTTCTGTGCCGTTTCGATCGCTTTTGACAACCATTTGCCGCCAATGGCTTCGCCATCTTCAAGATTCTTGTTCATCATCTTGGCGAACATGGTCTCGGTGCCGAATATCCGCAGCAGATCATCCTCGAGGCAGAGATAGAAGCGGCTGAGGCCCGGATCGCCCTGACGACCGGAACGGCCGCGCAGCTGGTTATCGATCCGCCGACTTTCGTGACGCTCGGTGCCGAGAACGAACAGGCCGCCCGCCTCTCTCACTTCTTCGCGCAGCGCCCGCACTTCTTCCTCGATCTTGGCTATGGCCTTGTCCCGTTCCGGCCCCTCTTCCATGTCGGAAAGCTCTTCCTCGATTCTAAAATCGATATTGCCCCCGAGCTGGATGTCGGTGCCGCGACCAGCCATGTTGGTCGCGATCGTCACCGCGCCGGGAGAACCGGCCTGCGCCACGATATGCGCTTCCTGCTCGTGGAAGCGGGCGTTGAGGACGTTATGCGGCACTTCTTCCTTGTTCAGGAAGTCTGACAGCAATTCCGATTTCTCGATCGAAACGGTCCCGACCAGAACCGGCTGGCCCTTTTCGCTATGTTCCTTGACGGTCTTGGCGATTGCGGCAAATTTATCGAGCGTGTTCTTGTAAAACTCGTCATTCTCGTCGATCCGCAGCACCGGCTTGTTGGTCGGAATGGTGACGACATTCATCTTGTAGATTTCGAAAAATTCTGCCGCTTCGGTTTCCGCGGTGCCGGTCATGCCGGACAACTTTGGATACATGCGGAAAAAATTCTGGAAGGTGATCGAAGCCATGGTCTGGTTTTCGGGCTCGATCTGGACGCCTTCCTTGGCTTCAACTGCCTGATGCAGACCGTTGGACCAGCGCCGTCCGTCCATCATGCGTCCGGTAAATTCATCGATGATGATGACTTTGCCATCCTTGACGATATAGTCGGTATCGCGCTTGCGCATGACATTGGCCATCAGCGCCTGGTTGAGATGGTGGACGACTTGGGTGTTTTCAAAATCGTACAGGTTGCTGCCGACCAGCAGCCCGGCCGCTTCGAGCAGACGCTCGGCCTTTTCCGTGCCTTCTTCGGTCAGAGCGAGATTGCGCGACTTCTCGTCTTTTTCATAATCCTCTTCGGTCAGGTCCTGAACGACGGCGTTTACCGACAGATATAGATCGGATTTGTCATCGGTCGGCCCTGAAATGATCAGCGGGGTCCGGGCTTCGTCGATCAGGATCGAGTCAACCTCGTCGACAATCGCAAAGTTGAAAGGCCGCTGGACCATCTGAGCCCGCTCGTGCTTCATATTGTCGCGGAGATAGTCAAAGCCGAATTCATTGTTGGTGCCGTAGGTAATATCCGCTGCATAAGCCGCGCGGCGCTTTTCCTCGCCCAGGTTAGGCACGATCACGCCCACTTCCAGCCCGAGGAAATTATAGACTTGGCTCATCCATTCCGCGTCACGGCGGGCGAGATAGTCGTTGACGGTGACAACGTGCACGCCCTTGCCGCCAATGGCGTTGAGATAACAGGCGAGCGTCGCAACCAGCGTCTTGCCTTCGCCGGTCCGCATTTCCGCGATTTCACCGCGATGCAGAACGATACCGCCGATAAGCTGGACGTCGTAATGGCGCTGGCCGAGGGTTCGTTTTGCAGCTTCCCTGACGACCGCAAAGGCTTCGGGAAGAATATCGTCAAGCGACTCACCGCCAGCGGCCCGTTCCTTGAAAGAAACGGTTTTCGCCGCGAGTTCTTCGTCCGAAAGCGGTTCTATTTCGGGCTCGAACGCGTTGACCGCGTCGACCACTTTTTGCATCGATTTTACGTAACGGTCGTTGGCTGAACCGAATATAGATTTGGCAATACCGCCGAGCATGATGATTTCCAATTTGTAGATTTTTCCGGCCGATAAAGAGCCGGGAACAGGATGAATTTAGGGAGTTTTTCTGGCCATTCAATAATGGCACAGCAGAGAATGGCGCTAGGGCGCGCCTTCTTCATGTTCCAGCTTGTCGCCGGTTTCGGAGCGCATCGCAACGACGGCCCAGATTGGTTTTTTGCGGTCTGTTCTGGCCAGAGAATATGTTCCGGACGCGCCAGTTTCTGCCAATTCTATGGTATGATGGTCCGACAAAGCTGCTTTCGCAGATGTAATGACAGACGATTGATCGGCAATCAAGGCTTCCGACAGGTTGGCGGTGCTTCCCAATTCCGGTATCATGCGCGCTTCGGCTGCTACAGACGCAGGCACGGCAAGGCCGACAGCGTTGAATAGCAGCAACATAAAACTTGCAAAATATGCGTTCATGGACAAGGCCTCGTCAATATCAGCGCGTTCTATCAAAACATTGTATAAAGGCAAGTTAAGTGTCGGACAAACTTTCGCCTCTGGCCCCAGCAATATCCCCAGCATTACCCGATATTGCAGGCGTCACCTGCCGTATCGCCCGGGCGCGATATAAGGATTGGGATCGCTGTGACCTCACATTTGTGAAACTGGCAGCGGGAACGTCGGTTGCCGGTGTCCTCACGCAAAGCAAATGCCCCTCTCCGGAGGTCGAATATTGCCGCGAGGCCCTCAAGCAGGGCAAGGCTCGCGCTTTGATCGTCAATGCCGGCAACGCCAATGCCTTTACCGGCGCCCGCGGCATGGCGGCGGTGCAGAAGATCTTATCGCTGACCTCGGCCCATCTTGGCTGTGCGGAGGATGAAATATTCGTCTCTTCGACAGGTGTGATCGGCGTGCCGCTGCCGCAGGACAAGGCCGAAGCTGGCCTGAAAGCTGTGTTCGAGGCCGACCCGTGCGGCTGGGAAGATGCGGCGGCAACGATCATGACCACCGATACTTTCCCGAAGATGGCGACCACGAGCGCCATTGTCGGCGGCCAGACCGTCCACCTCAGCGGGATCATCAAGGGATCCGGGATGATCGCTCCGGACATGGCGACGATGCTCGGCTATATTTTCACCGATGCCACGGTGGAAGCCGGTTTTCTGCGGGAAATGCTGAGCGCGGCGACGGCCGAAAGCTTCAACTGCATTACCGTCGACAGCGATACGTCGACCAGCGACACTGTGCTGGCCTTTGCTACGGGGCAGAACCCATCCCCTGCCCTGACCTCGTTCGATGACGATGGCGCGGACGCCTTTCAGGCTGCGCTTGCCGATCTGTGCATGCAGATGGCGCATCTGGTGGTGCGCGACGGTGAAGGCGCGAGCAAGTTCATCGAAATCGCGGTGACCGGCGCGGACAGCGACGACAGCGCCAAGCGCATAGCCCTGTCGATAGCCAATTCGCCGCTGGTAAAGACTGCCATTGCCGGCGAAGACGCCAATTGGGGCCGCGTGGTAATGGCTGTCGGAAAGGCTGGCGAACCGGCGGATCGCGACCGCCTGGCGATCGGCTTTGGCGGGGTTACCGTAGCGCGCGACGGTCTGGTCGTGCCGGATTATGACGAAGCGCCGGTAGCCGCGCACCTCAAGGGCAGCGAAATCGATATCGCCGTCGATATCGGGCTGGGCAGCGGCAGAGCAACGGTCTGGACCTGCGACCTGACCCATGGCTATATTGACATCAACGCCGACTATAGGAGCTAGGCCATGCATCCACTTTATCAGCCCGTTCTCGATATAATCGAGAATGCGTCGCGTGATATCGTGATGCCTTATTACCAGAATCTGAAATCACACCAGATTGACGAAAAGACACCCGGCGATCTGGTGACGGTGGCGGACAAGCTCAGCGAAGAATATATTGCCGGGGCGTTGTCAGCATTGCTGCCGGAAACCAAGATTGTCGGCGAGGAAGCCTTTGCCGCCGATGAATCGTTACTGGATCAGCTGGCCGACGGTCAGGTCTGTATTATCGATCCGATTGACGGGACTGGCAATTATGCCGCTGGCCGAGGGCCATTCGGGATCATGATCGCTCTGGTCGAACAGAATGAAACCGTGGCAGGCTGGCTCTATGACCCGCTAACCGGGCGCATCTGCCATGCTAACAGAAATGGCGGCGCTTTTATAAACGGGGAACAGATTGCCGTTGCGGAAGATCATCCGGAACAACCCGTTGCGGCTCTGGCGACCGGTTTCATGACGCCCGAAGAGCGGGATATTCTGTTGGCCGCTGCCGAGCCAGTTTACGAGATTGTCGACATCCCGCGCTGCGCCGCCGAACAATATCCGCGACTCGTGCAGGGAACCAACCATATTTCGGTGTTCCAGCGGACCCTGCCCTGGGACCATGCATCGGGGGTGTTGTTCCTCAACGAAGCCGGCGGAAAATGTGCGCGGTGGGATGGCTCGGACTATCGTCCTGCCGACCGCAGAAAGGGGCTACTCGGCGCTTCGTCACCGAAACTCTGGGACGAAGCAGCCGAGCGGCTTGGGGAAATTTTCAGAAATTAGGCGGAGAGCGACTGTTCCAGCCATGCCTTGAGCTGGCTTTTCGGAGCGGCGCCAACCTTGGTTTCCACTGGAACCCCGTTGTTGAACAGGATCATGGTCGGAATGCCGCGCACGCCATATTTCGCAGGCGCATCCGGACTGTCGTCGATGTTGAGCTTGGCAATGGTCACCTGACCACCCATTTCATCACTGATTTCTTCCAGCGCGGGGCCGATCATCTTGCAGGGGCCGCACCATTCTGCCCAGAAATCGACGAGGACCGGGCCGTCAGCCTTGAGGACATCGCCTTCAAAACTTGCGTCGGTAATTGCTTTGGTAGCCATAACGAATCTCCAATTGTTTAAACTCTATTTAGGTACGGTAGGGCCGCTGCTCAAGCGCAGTAGCGGAAAGGATTTTCATGTCGGCTCAAAGCCGGGCTTGTGCCGCTCGATCAGATCAGCGGAAAGCGTCAGCATTTGCGGGCCGTGCGAATAGAGCAGGCCCGCCTTGATCGGACGATTTGGAAAAATCTTTTCCAGGGCTGCTACATAGGCTGCCATCTGCCGCAGATAGGCGACCGGAGCCTCTTCCGCACTCTCGGGAACCCGGCGGCCGGTTTTAAAATCGACGACATATATCTGATCATCGGTGATCAGCAGACGATCGACCGTGCCGGATATAACATGCTCGCCAACCACCGCGGCAATCGGCGCTTCTGCCAGACTCTCTGGCCCGAACAAGGGGAACCATGAGGGATTATCCATCACCGCCAATACCGTATCGACAATTTCCGCGCGTCGAGCCTGGTCGGCGATCCGCTTTTGTTTTGCCAGCCACTGATCGGCGACGTCAACGCGACGATCGGGTGCGATATTCGGCAGCCGTTGAAAAAGACTGTGCAGCAGGATGCCGCGCTCGGCAGCATCGCGCATCGTCATATCCGGCGGCGGGTTGCTGGCATCATCAGGGCCGAGATGCGATGGCGCCAACGGTCGGGGCGGGCGCGCTTCTTCCGGAGCCGGTTCGAAAAGCCAGTCCGCCCGCGACGGCGGATCATCGGCCTGACCTGTTCCGCTTTCGAAGGTGGACGGAGCAGAGGGCTGGTCCGGATTGTCGATCCTATATTCCCGAACCGCAGACCAGTCAGGATCGTCCCGCCAGTCACAATCGAGGGCCATCATGCCGCGTTCGATCGCTCCAAACCAGCTCAGCTCCGGCACCTCGCCCTTGGCTCTCGGTCCCAGAACACCGGCAACCACCAGATGCTCTTCCGCCCGGGTCATCGCGACATATAAGAGCCGCCAATGCTCTTCCATCGCGATTTTATCAGCGTGAGCGGCGTGTTCGGCCAAGATGCCCACGCGCTCCGCCTTGCGGACGGGAACCACCGGATATTCGAGCTCGCTGCGAGACCCTTCGCCAAGCTTTATCGTAAATCCGCCACTTTTCTTGCTGGCCGGATCGAAGGTAGCGTTCGCCAGGATCACCAATGGAGCTTGAAGGCCTTTAGCGCCGTGAACGGTCATCAGTCGCACTTCATTGCCGCCCTCGACCTGCTCGCGCTTGATTTCGACGTCCCCGCGATCGAACCAGTCCAGAAACCCCTGCAAGGTCGGGATATGATCCCGTTCAAAAGAAAGCGCCGTTGCCAGCAATTCGTCAAGCGGGTCGACGGCTGCGTGACTGAGCCGCGCGAGCAATTTGCGCCGGCCCTGCATCGGGCCTGACAATATCGTTTCCAGAAACTGATAGGGCGTGTTGAAATCCGCCATAGCCAGCAATTGCATCAACGGCTTGATCAACTCGTCCAGCCCGTCCTGCCTGCGCAAAAATTCCCACAGGCTTTTCTCCGCCTGTTTCGGTCCACGATAGCCCCGCGCCAGCAGCTCTTCCTGAGTCCAGCCAAGCAGCGGCGAAACCAGCAAACTGGCGAGATTGAGATCGTCGTTCGGCTGCAATACGAAGCGAATGGCGGCCAGCAGATCCTGCACCACCAGCGGCTGGTTAAGGCGGATGCGGTCGATGCCTGCCACCGGCACCTTTTCGGCAAACAGGCGAGCGACGATGAGAGCGCTGAGCTCGTCACGCTTGCTCACCAATATCAGGATGTCTTTCGGCTGCAGCGGGCGATTTTCCCGGTCGAGCCAAAGCGGATTGTCCGGCGAGAACCATTGCTTGATCTGCAGCGCCAGTTGCTGCGCAAAAACCCTTTTCTCTTCGCTCGCCCATGATTCCTCATCCTCGTCATCGGACTCGCTATTATTGGCGATCGGCTTCCATAGCGTCACGCTGCCGCTGCTGCCCGGATAATTGCTGCGATGTTCGGGGACGCGCTGATCGAGCCCCAGTTGCTCGTGACTGAGCTGTTCCAGCGTGGCATCAACAACGTTGAGAACCGGCGGGGTCGAACGGAAGCTGCGGTCGAGCGACAGATCCCCGAACGGCTGTTCCGATGCCTCCGCAAGGCCGAAAAACTCGGTTCTTGCATTGGCGTAATTATGCGGGCTGGTTCCCTGAAAGCCGAATATCGCCTGTTTGAAGTCGCCGACAGTGAACAAGGTCCGGTGGCGTTCGGGATCAGCGCCCATACCGGCGAAAAACTCTTCCGACAGCGCGCCGACGATATCCCATTGCGCGAGATTGGTATCCTGCGCTTCGTCGATCAATATATGATCGGTGCGCTGATCCAGCTTGTAGCGGATCCATGCTGCCATATCGCTCTTCTGCAAGAGCCGGGCGGTCATCCGGATCATATCGTCAAAATCGACAACGCCGTGCAGTTTTTTCGCGTCGCGATAGCGATAGTAAAAGGCGCGTCCGGCTTCCAGCGCGCCGGCAAACAGGTCTGCATATTCAAACAGGACCGTCTTTTCGAGCAGTCCGCTGCTCCATTCCAGCAGAGATCCTGCGATGAAATCATAGTCCGGAAGGGCTTTCAGCAAACCCTTCGTCGGCTTCGGGGGCGCTCCGGTTGTCTTGGTAGCCCAGCCGAGATGCACTTCCGGCAAGGAGGCGGCGCGCTCTTGCGGGCCGAGCGCCAGCCACAGCCGGATCGCCATTTGGCGTTCCTGCTCCTTCTTGCCGCCGGATTCCGCCATGGCATCACGCAACAAGCTTATCGAACGGAGGTCGATCGCTTCGTCGGTGCAGCGTTCAGCCAGCCAGGACGACGCATCGCCGTCAATCGGCAAGCCCAGCAACCCCCGGACGAAGGGCAACACGCCCGGCGACAGCTGTTCCATCGCATCGGCCTTGGCCGCGCAGGCCATCAGAAATTGCTCTGTCGCCTCTTCGCCCATCCGCACGCTCAGCCGCTGGATCGCCTGAATGATTTCTGGACGCCCGGACCGCTCTTCGTCGAGCAGCAAATCACCCAGAGCATCGCGAGCCAATATCTTCTGATCGCGCGCCTCGATCGGCTTGAACATCGAGGCGATGCCCGCTTCTTCCGGAAAGGAAGCGAGCAGGGACTGGCAAAAGCCGTGGATCGTCATGATTCTGAGGCCACCGCCCTGCGCATCAAGGACGCGGGCAAACAGGGTTCGGGCGCGGTTCCTTGTCTCCGGCCCGGTCGACGCGCCGATCGCGGCCAGATCGCTGGCAAGCTTGGTATCGTCCATCCGAACCCAGGCGGCCAGTTGGCGATTGATCCTTTCCGCCATTTCCGCTGCACCCGCCTTGGTAAAAGTCAGGCATAGAATATGTTCGGGATCGACCTTTTCCGTCAGCAACAAGCGAAAAACCCGTGCGGTTAGTACCTGGGTTTTTCCGGTACCGGCAGATGCGCTGAGCCAGATATTGGTCTCAGGCTCGACCGCATCGATCTGGCGATCCATCAAGGGGAAGATTTTTGGCTTGCCGCTACTCATCGTCGACCACTTCCACGGGTGAACGCCCGTACCATTCTTCGAGCCGCATCAGCTGGTCAAAATCCGCATAGGGGGCATATTCCGGATGCAGCTTGGCGGTCATAGGTTCCGAGCCCAATATATATTGGTCCACCGCCTTGTTGAACCGGGCCACTGCATGGTCGACCATCGCATCGGATGGTACAACGTTATCGCCGCGCCCCTTGGTGGGCGAACGCACATAGCCGAAATTATCCGAACCCGCGGTCTTCGCCAGCGACCAATATTCAAAGCCGGTCGCCTCTCCCGCGATATCCGGGAATCCGCCGAGTTCGGCAATGGCAGCGAGCAGGCCGAGCTGGAGATTATATCCTTCGACCACCGCCTTGTTGGTCGGAGCACCGCCGGTCTTGTAATCGACAATCGCCAGACCGCCATCCGACATCCGGTCTATCCGGTCTGCGATGCCCGAGAGCTGGACACCGGCAATTTCGGCTTTCCCGTAGATTTCGGACGCAGCCGGTTCGCGCCCGGCCTTACGGTTCTCGTCCAGCGTTTTGGCAATCCACTCCAGACCCTCGATGAGGCGTGGTGCCCACAGACTGCGCATCAGCGGGTGCAGGGTCGGGTCACTAAGGAACCGGTCGGCCCTTTCCCGCAAGGCTCCGGGCGCGTAAATGTCCTGCTTGGCCCATTGTTCGAGAATGTCGTGAATGATCGTCCCGCGCCACGCAGCGCTCGGGTCTGCGTCGATCATGTCGAGCGAGGCAAAGCCCATGATCTTGTTCGCATAAAAGGCGTAAGGATCGGCGATCAGGCGATCGACCTGGGTTACCGAAATCGGGATGTGGCGTTGCTCGGCATTCGGCAGGGGAGCGGGGCGATCATAGGCCCCGGACAAGATTTCAGGTTCGTCGATGGACGCCATCCACCTGCGGGCCTCGGGATGTTCCCGCAGATTGTTTCCGCACATGCCTTTCAGGCGCAGCAGAAAGCGCGAGGCAATGGCGGGACCGGAATCATCCCGAACCGCCCGCGAAAGAATGACCTTCTTCGCGCCCATTGCGCCGACCAGATCATGGGCTGAAAGCCCTATCTGCCGCTCCTGCGCCGGTAGGCCAAGCGATTTGCGGATCATCGGCGCGAGCCAGGGGTCGGGCGTGATCGCTTGTGGCCAACTACCCTCGTTGAGGCCACAGCAAATCACAAGATCGGACTGCTGCAGGCGCGCTTCGAGCAATCCGTAAAGCGCGATCCGAGGATGGCCGCCATAAGCAGGGCGCACGGAGATGTCTGCCATCAACGTCTCGAAATAGCCGCGCAGTTCATTCGCCTGGATACGGATCGGTCCCATTTCAGCGCGAATCTGCAGCTTGGCCAGCAGGTCGGCCAGTTCCCGCCCGCCCGGCCCGGCCCAGATCGCGCCTTCGGTCAGATTTTCGGCCAGTTGCCGCAGCTGGTCGAGAAGCCTCGGCCAGTCGAGCGAAGACGCAAAGAGACTTTCCATCGGCTCGAACATCGTGCGGACCGATTGCCACCACGGGGTGATGGCTCCGCGCAATTTCCTTGTCCGGTGATTTTCGGCCCTCAAAAGTGCATCAATGCCCGCCAGCCCCGGGGCCGGACGCGGGCCACGGAGTAGCAGGTCCAGCTCACGGACATGGTCGAGCCATGAAAGCCGTCCTTCGCCGCGCTGCACCAGCGGATGCTTTAGCAGGGCGAGAAACTCGGCCGGGGGAAAGCCGTCGGCGACCGCAGCCAGAAGGTTCAGGAAAAACACGCCTTCCGGGAGTTTCGTCAGCGCTTGGCCTGCCGTATCGTCGACCTGAACATCCCATCGCTTCAAATGGGCGGAAATGCGGGTCGCCAACGACCGGTCCGGCGTGACAATCGCGATCCGTTGCTTCGGATCTTCCAGAGCCTCGCGGGCCAGCAGAGCGATAGTCTGCGCTTCCTCCGCACTGTTGCGCGCCTCGATGGTCTGCACCCCGGCGAGGCTGCGTTCGCTGCTCTCCAGATTCTGCCAGCGCACCGTCAGTTTCGGGATCGCGAAGGCATGGCTGAGCGCCCTGCTACGCTGTGCGACCGCTCCACTCTCACCGGTCCGTGGCCAGCGCAGGACTTCCCCGCGCGCCATCGACATCCGGTCGAGCAGCAATTTCATATGATATTGCGGATGGGTTTCCTGCGCCCGCGGCATATAGCCTGATTCCGGGTCCGGCTCGAACGGACCGAGCATATCCCATTCCTCGTCCGGCATGACCAAATCAAGGTCCGGCAGAACAACCAGACCGGCTGGCAGGAAAGCTATGGTTTCCAGAAAACGCGCGATGGCTGGTGCCGATGTGGTCACACCCGCCGCGACGACAAACTGAGCAGGCGGCGTTTCTTTCCAGGTTCTGGCAATATGGTCGAACAGCATATTGCGGCGAACCGCCTGATCGACCCGCTCCCATTGCGCCAACTGCTCTTGCCATTTCTCGGCAATGATCAGGAAAAAGCGATAGGAATCCTGCCAGTGGGTAGAAAGGTCGAGACTTTCCGGTTCGGTTTTCTTGAGATCGGACAGCGAGATTTCTTCGATGTTCAGTTGGTCGAGCGTGCCGCCAAATTCGCGGGCCAGCCGCAGCGCATCCTTCGCCAATATGGCATCGTCGCGGAGCCCGATTTCCTTCTGGATCATCTGGGCGAGCGTGAGCAGGCGGTCCATCGGATCGACCGCTGCCGGAATGTCGAGCGCCAGTTCCCCCGAATCCAGCGCCACGCCGATCGACTCATCGAGTTCCAGATCACCAATCACCGCCATTTGCGGCAGTAATAAGCCATCTTCACTCAGCCGGACAAAGGCTTCCTGCAAAGCGGTGCGCGCACGGTTATTGGGTAATATGACAAGGCCGCGGGCCAGTCCGAAGGCATCTTTGGCAAAACGGTCGATCAGTCCCTGCGCGAGCGCATCTGCGAAGCCGCCGTGCGCGGCAATATTGTAGATTGATGGCCGCCGGCGATCAGACATTCGCCAGCGCGGCTTCTGTCGGCGCTATTGCTTGCGGTGAACCGACCTCGAACCATTCGCCCTCGTGAACCGCACCGAACAGGCGCCCGTCGCCTATGGCCCGTTCCCACAGGATGTTGGTCGAGAAAGGACCGGACGGTGCGTCGCGGAGCAGTCGTTTGGAAAGCAGCTGGATGCCGGAGTAGATCAAAGGTGCCTTGTGGTCCGCGAGCTTGCGTGAAATCCGGTTTTCAGCATCAAGGTGAAAATCACCGTCGCCCTTGTAATTATGGGCCGACTTTCTTGACACCAGCAACAGCAGTGCATCCATCTTGTCCTCGTCCCACGCCTGCGCCAGCTGGTGGAGGCTGTTTGTCGGTCCATCGGTCCACAGATTATCGCTGTTGATACAAAAGAAATTCTCCGCGTCGATCAGCGGCTCTGCGTGAACCAATCCGCCGCCGGTCTCGAGCAACTCGGACCGTTCGTCGGACAATCGGATTTCGATCGGATATGGCAAGGCGGCAAGATGCGCCTCCATCATGTCCGCGAAATAATGTACGTTGACCACAGCCGTCCCTATGCCCGCCTCGACGAGCTTCTCGAGACAATGGTCGATCATCGCCTTGCCGGCGACCTCGACCAATGGCTTTGGCCGGGACTCGGTGAGCGGCCGCATGCGTTTGCCGAGACCGGCCGCCATGATCATCGCCGTGTCGA
This sequence comes from Parasphingorhabdus flavimaris, assembly GCF_013371215.1. Lineage (GTDB taxonomy): Bacteria > Pseudomonadota > Alphaproteobacteria > Sphingomonadales > Sphingomonadaceae > Parasphingorhabdus > Parasphingorhabdus flavimaris. The sequence goes on along the minus strand of NZ_JABWMH010000002.1, from coordinate 384,072 downwards.
CTTTGGTCATCAGGCTGTTTCCGCGATCGACATTGGCTTGCTTCTAACGCTAGCGGGAATATTCCGGTCGAACCATTCCGCCATCGGTTGGAGCGCAGGATGGCACAGGTCTTTCTCCAGCAGTCGCCACATGCGGGGCAGAAAATCGAGATAGCGCTGCTTGCCATCACGCACGCAAAGACGGGTGAATATCCCGATGATCTTGGTGTTCCGCTGCGCGCCCAATATCGCATAATGGCTGCGAAATTCTTCTGCCGCATCCTTGTCATGACCGGCGAGATAATAAGCGAGCATGGTCGCCTCCAGCGCGTCCGGCACATCGCGCCGGGCATCCTGCAGCATCGAGACAAGATCATAGGCCGGATGACCGACAAGCGCGTCTTGGAAATCCAGCAGACCGAGGCGACCGTCCTCGAGCAGCATGATATTCTCGGCGTGATAATCGCGCATCACGGTCACAGGCAGTTTTTGCGCAGCGATGACAGGCTCGAGCACCTGCCGCCAGATCGCCGCGAAGCTCTCGCCATCCACGTCCAGCTGCTGGGCCGGGCAATACCATTCGGTCAGCAGATTGGCTTCCCGCAAATATTGCTGTTCGTCATAAGCTGGCAATGCCGCAGCAGGCGCCCGATGCAATCCCTGCAGCAAATCAATGGTCTGACGATAGATCGCCCCTTCATCGGCCGGATGATCGTCGAGATGTTCGCGCATCCGCCGGTCGCCGAAATCCTCCAGCAAGACCAGCCCGTGGGTCAGGTCGCGCGCAAAAATCTCCGGTGCGGCAAAGCCGGATTCCGTCAGATATTCGGCAATCGCGATAAACGGTTTGGGATCTTCATGCGGGGGCGGCGCATCCATCAGGATCGCCTTGCGATCCCCTGCCTCGACGCGGAAATAACGCCGGAAAGACGCATCTCCTGCCACCGGCAATATTTGCGCGTCATCCCACCCGTGGTGTTTCAAAAAATCTGCCGCAGCTGCTGGCGGCTTCATGTCAGTGGCCATCGATCTTTCCAAGCGCTCCCTGCAGTCCAAGTCAACCGACGATTATCGTCGCCGGTAATTTCCAGTTCGATTCTGAGCGCATCACGCCAAAAACTGTCGGGCATCCGGTCGGGCCATTCGACAATCATCGCGCCCACATCCAGTATGTCATCAAGGCCAAGTTCGAAAATCTCGTCCGGATCGTCGATCCGGTAGAGATCGACATGCGCGACCGGAATTCTTGTTTCCGGCAGCTCATATTGCTGGACGATCGCGAATGTCGGGCTCGGAACTTCTTCGCCATAGCCCAGCCCCTCCAATATTCCCCGCGCGAAAGTGGTCTTGCCGGCACCCAGCGTTCCGCTCAAGGCAAGTTTGTCACCCTGGCGCAGCAAGGCACCAAGTTGTCGTCCGGCATCCAGAGTCGCCTGTTCGTCCTTCAGAAGCAGCATATTGTCATTGCCTCGGCAGGCGCAGGGTCACCAATGTCCCCTGCCCCGGTTCCGACGTCAGGTCCAGGTCACCGCCATGCGCCAGGATCAACTGTCGCGCCAACGGGAGCCCGAGGCCACCAGCCTTGTCGCCTGCCTTCTGGTCACGCGAGCGGGCGAAACTGTCGAATGCCTTCGATTGCTGTCCGGCGGTCATCCCGGGACCGTCATCTGAAATATGGATCACGGCATTTTTCACATCTCCGGAACCATGGATCAGCACCCGACCATTTTCACCGGTATATTTGATCGCATTGTCGACGATCTGGGATATCGCCTGACTGAGCCGTTTCTTGTCCGCCATGGCCGAACCCAGGGTTGCATCCAGCTGCATTTCGACTTCGATTTTCTTGGCGTTCGCATCCTCGGAGAAATGACCGGTGATATCCTCGATCAATTTGTTCAGATTGACCTTGTCCTTGGCGATCGGCAGTGCGCCGGCTTCGCTTTGACTCAGGTCGAGGACATTATCGATCTGGGTGCCCAGGCGCTTGACCGACTGAAGGATGGCGCGGACATATTCATGCCCCTGATCGGTCAACGGCCCGGCAATGCCCTGATCGAGAAGCTCGGCAAATCCGCCGATTGAAGTGAGCGGCGTCCGGAATTCATAGCTCATGTTGGACAGGAAACTACCCTTGATCGAATCTGCTTCCACGAGGGCTTCATTCCGTTCGCGCAACGCCTGCTCGATCCGGTAGCTGTCCGAGATATCGAGCATCGTGAACAGCGCGTTGCCGTCGGGTAGCGGGATCGCGGCAAATTCGTATCGCCGTCCGTCGGCAAAGTTGATCCGACCGCCCCTTTGCTCCCGATCGGTCGTCGCGCTGCGGACCATTTCACGCACTTCCGAAATACGGGCGGGCTGTTTCAATTGCAGCGCCATTTTCTTCATCAGCGAATCGACGCGCGGATGTTGGCCAAGATATTCTTCCTCAAGCCCCCAATTCTTGGCAAATTGATGGTTCCAGATATTCAATTTTCCATCGGCGGCAAATACCGCAAGCGATTCGAACAGATTGTCGAATGTCGCGGTTCGGACCCGCAGCAATGTGTCACGGGCGCTCGCCAGCTGGACCTGTTCGGTCCGGTCTTCAAAAATGACCAGCAAGCCGCCGTCCGGGGTCGGGTTTGCCAAGACTCTCAGATGGGTACCATCGGCTAGAAGCCAGTTTTCCTCACTGCCGTTGGGGGACGTAAACCAGCCGGTCCGTTCCTCGCGCCATTCCGGAAAATCACGGACTTCCGGAATGCGGTTCATTTCGCGCATCCGGTCGAGAACCCGCGGAAATTCGGGCCGTTCAGCTATCCATTGCTGACGCATGGAAAAAATGCGCTGGAACGGCAGATTGCAGAATTTCATCGATTTGTCGGCATCAAACTGGACAACACCTGCAGAAATTTTGTCGAGCATATCGCGCTGCGATTCGCCGAAACGCCGCTGCTCACGCCGCGCGTCTTCGAGTTCCTGAATATCGATTGCATAGCCGGCGATGCCGGATTTCCCCAGCGGCACATCCACCACCTGGGTCATGCGACGCTCGCCTCCAATGGTCGTCGCGACAATCCGCTCAAGAGGTTCACCCCGGTCTTTTGCGCGTCTGGCCGCATCTGCCGGAGTGAAGCCGTCGACGGTTTCCACCAGTTCAATGCCGCCAGCAATGACCCGCGCGCCGTCCTCGGCATCGACCGCAGCGACATAGGCGCTGTTGACCAATGTCAGGCTCAGATCGGGAGACCGGTGCCACATCGGTACCGGCGCTGCCTCGATCAGAGCGGAGAGCGCATCAAATGCGGCGCGTGCCGCCTCGTTCTCGTCGCGCAGCTTTTCGATCTGGCCTTCGCTGTCGGTGGCGTCAAAAACCCACAAAAGGGCACTGCCATTCGGCGAGATTTTCTGGTCGGCAAGTCCGCCACGGACCAACAGCGCCTTGTCCGAACCGGCAACCTTTATCGCCCGAACAAAGCTGCTGCCCGTCTTCTGCGCGAGATTGACATCCTGCATCAGATCTTCAAGATCCTGGCGGCCCATCCCGCGGTCGTTCTCGTGCAATTCCGAAATATGCGCGGGCAGATGATCAAAACCGAGCCAGTGCATTAACCGCTGTGATGCTTCCAGTTTGCCGTCGGATCGCACGAGCAATGGCAATGCGGGTGAAGTCTCGAGCAAGCGGCCCAGTCGTCCCGATTGACGCAACGTCGCGTCGGCCTTCTTCTTCATCGCCAGGCCGGTCCAGATTGCCCAAGCGGCAACACCCAGCCAGGCAGCAAGTATGAGGCCCAAAATTACGGCTGTGAGGTCCGGGACGTTCGACATTGAAACATCGATTAGACGGATAGTTAACCCGCGAAAACCCCTATTTTTTATGACCTACAAAAGCGCCCCGAACTAAGCTATTGTCGGCGGTGTATTAATGTGGAGAGCAGCAATGCCGATTGACGAAAGCCGGACGTTCAAACCAATTAACATCGCATTGTTGACGGTTTCCGACACCCGAACAGCCAAAGACGACACTTCAGGCGATATTCTGGCCGAACGGATTGAGAAGAAAGGCCATGCTCTCATTTACCGCACCGTGCGGAAAGACGATAAATCGGTGCTTGTGGCCCAACTGCACCAATGGATTGACGACGAAGAGGTTGATGTCATCATCACCACCGGCGGAACCGGCCTGACTGGCCGCGATATCACACCAGAGGCGCTTAATTCGGTCAAGGACAAGGATATTCCAGGGTTTGGCGAGCTGTTCCGCTATCTGAGCATCGAAAAGATCGGAACGTCCACGGTGCAATCCCGCGCTTGTGCCGTGGTTGCGCGCGGCACTTATATATTTGCGCTGCCAGGGTCCAACGGCGCCGTCAAAGACGGCTGGGACGGCATATTGGATACACAGTTGGATAGCCGTCATCGCCCCTGCAATTTCGTCGAGCTGATCCCGAGACTGCTTGAAAAATAGCGATTCAATCTATTTGTTCTTTATATGTTCTCATAGTATGAAGGACAAATGGACGACAAAAGCATAATCTCTCCCCCACCTCGAAAAGGCCGGGGAGCTCCATCCAACGCGGTTCCGCAGCGGTTCAATCTCCAGAACCGTGAGATTGACGGCGACTGGCTGGATGAGCGAGATATGATCGGCGACGATCCTTCGAAGCTGAGAACCACGGTCACCACTGAATTTCCGAAATCGATCATCAATTATAACAAATCTCCCGATCTGCCGTTCGACCGGTCGATAAATGCCTATCGCGGTTGCGAACATGGCTGCATCTACTGCTATGCCCGGCCAACCCACGCCTATCATGACCTGTCACCCGGTCTCGATTTCGAAAGCAAGCTTTTTGCCAAACCCAATGCTGCGGAACTTCTCCGCCAGACGCTTGCCAAGCCGAACTATCAACCCGCCAACCTTGCCATCGGCACCAATACCGACCCTTATCAACCGATCGAGAAACGCTTCCGGATCACCCGACAGATATTGGAAGTAATGCTGGAAACACTGCACCCGGTGGTAATCACCACCAAGTCCAATCGGGTTGTCGATGATATCGATCTACTGGTGCGACTGGCTGTCCAGCAGCTTACCGCCGTGACGATTTCGGTGACCACCCTTGACCCCGGGACGGCCCGCTTGCTCGAACCCAGGGCCCCTTCTCCGCCAAGGAGGCTGGAGGCCGTTCGAAAACTGAGCGAAGCCGGGATTTATGTGCACGTCAATATCGCGCCCGTCGTTCCGGGCATCACCGATCATGAAATCGAAGCAATTGTTGCGGCGGCGGCGGATTGCGGCGCGAAAAGCACCTCCTTCATTCCGATGCGCCTGCCGCACGAAGTGGCGCCACTGTTCGAACAATGGCTTGAAAGCCATTATCCGGACCGCAAGTCAAAGGTGATGAGCATCGTCCGGCAAATGCGCGGCGGCAAGCGCAACGATGCGGAATTCCACAGCCGGATGCGCGGTCAGGGACCATGGGCCGAGCTCATCCGTACCCGGCTTGCGATCGCGTCACGCAAAGCCGGGTTGAACAGGACCAAGATCAATCTCAGAACCGATCTGTTCCGGCGCCCACCGATGGCGGGCAGCCAGATGGAGCTGTTCTAGGCGTCCGCCAGACTCTTCAGCTTATAATCCTTATATTCGTCCCGTAGCGAACGTTTGAGGATTTTGCCGGTCGCCGTATGCGGCAGTTCATCGACAAATTTCACCTCGTCGGGCAACCACCATTTGGCGACCTTGTCACCGAGATAGTCGATCACGTCGGCTTCCGAAACATCACTGCCGGGCTTGCGCACCGCCAATAGCAGAGGCCGCTCGTCCCATTTGGGGTGATAAACGCCCACAGCGGCTGCTTCGGCAATCCCGGGACAGCCGACGGCTGCATTTTCCAGCTCGATAGAACTGATCCACTCGCCGCCGGACTTGATCACATCCTTGGCCCGGTCGGTAATCTGCATCGTGCCATCGGGATGAAGCACGGACACGTCTCCGGTATCAAACCAGCCGTCATCTTCCACCGCATCCTCGTCTGCCCGATAATAGCGTTTGATAATCCAAGGCCCCCGGATTTCCAGCGTACCGCTGGTCTTGCCATCGCGGGGCGCAACATTGCCTTCCTCGTCGATCACGCGCAGTTCCACTCCGAAAGGAGGCCTGCCCTGCTTGCAGATTACGTCGACCTGCTCGTCAAAATTCAACTCGTCCCAATTGGCCGGCAGCGAACCGGCGGTGCCGATCGGCGATGTCTCTGTCATGCCCCAGGCATGAGCGACGCGGATGCCGTTTTTCATCAGCCGCTCGATCATTGATCGCGGACAGGCCGAGCCACCGATCACGACTACGCCCAATTTGCCATAGTCGCCGCCATTCTCGTCGAGGTCGGCGAACATCGAGAGCCAGACGGTCGGTACACCAGCGCTGTGGGTAACGCCCTCTTCCCGGATCAATTTCCACAAGACCGCCGCTTCGTTGCTGGCCGAAAAGACCATTTTTGCGCCAACGGCTGCACAGGCGAAGGGCAAGCCCCAGGCATTGGCGTGGAACATCGGAACCACCGGCAGCATCACCGAGCGGGTCGCGAGATCCATCACATCGGGCTGCACCTCGGTGATTGCGTGAATTACGTTCGAGCGATGCTCGTAGAGCACGCCCTTTGGATTGCCGGTAGTGCCGCTGGTATAGCAAAGACCGCAGGGGTCATTTTCATCAACTTCGACCCATTGAAAATCGCCGTCTTCGGCATCCAGCAATTCGCGGAAAGTGGTATAATCGCCTTTCTCGCCATCAAACTGGATATAATGTTCCACCGTTTTCAGCTGTGGCTTGATCATCTCGACGATCGGCGCGAACATTTTGTCGAACAGCAGCACACGGTCTTCGGCGTGGTTGATCACATAGACCAGTTGTTCCTCGAACAGGCGCGGATTGACGGTATGAAGGATGCCACCGATACCGGCGGAACCATACCAGCTGATCAGATGATGGGCGTGGTTCATGGCGATGGTGGCGATGCGGTCGCCTTTCTTCATGCCGAGACGGTGCAGTGCCTGAGAAAACTTGCGCGAATCCAGACCGACTTCGGCCCAGTTACTGCGGGTGATATGGCCATCCGCCCAATAGCTGACGATCTCGCGGTTACCATGTTCGCGCGCCGCATGATCGATCAAATTGGTAATCTTGAGCGAACTCGCTTGCATTGCACCGGCCATATTGTCTCTCCAAACATGTTATATTTGGCCGGTTTCTGGTATGTTTAGGGCTAGCTGACAAGCCTTAATTTGGGTTTTGTCACCCTTATCGGCCGCGCCGGGCCCAAACGGGCACCGGAGACCCCGTTGACCCGCTGCAATCTATCCACGGTTTCCGCATCGAAGCGGAAGGATCGTCCCAGACAGACCGTTACCGGAGAGCCGTCAGGACCAGCCATGGTCGCCACCAATTCGCTGTGGCCGCCAACCAGTGGAGCGACCAGGTTCGTCAGTTCGTGCAATCCCGCGATATCATGGACTTCCAGTTCCATGCACGTCCTGGTAATGCGCTCCAGACCCTCGAGCGGCTGGGCCCGCCTGATCGCCACCCGCGGATTTTCGTCCTCGGACTGCTGGTCCAGTTCTACATTGAGCAAGGCACAGCCTCCCTGATCCGCCAGTTCTGCCAGAATCTTGCACTGGTCCTCGTCAAAGCAGCTGCCGGAAAACTGCCCGCTGCTGTCGGACAGATCGGCGAGCGCGAAACGCTTGCCCCTGCGACTGTCACGCCAGCGCACTTTTTCGACGAGCGCCGCCATGACCGCCGGCTTGCGGATGCCTTCCCCGATCGGGCCTTCGCTGCACAAAGCTGCGTAGGTCAGCGCGCCGAGCGACGTCGTCACCGCCTGGAACTGGGAAACCGGATGGGCAGAAAAATAGAAACCAAATGCATCCCGTTCGTGGAGCATGATTTCATTGAGCGACCAGTTGCTGCCTTCCGGCAATCTTATCGCCTGCATATCGCCGCCGGCGCTGCCTTCACCAAACAGGCCGCCCTGCCCGCTTTCGCGCGCGTCGGCCGCACTGTTGGCGACTGACAATATCATATCTGCGCCATCATAAACTGCCGCACGATTGGGCTCAAGATCGTCAAAGCCACCAGCCGACGCCAGACTTTCAAGCTGCCGTTTGTTCAAGCCATGCGGATCGATGCGATTGGCAAAATCCTCGATCGACGAAAACGGTCCCTCGGCGGCGCGCTCAGCCACCAGGGACTGCATCGCTTTTTCGCCGACATTCTTCAGTCCGGCCAGCGCATAGCGCACAGCAAGGCCGTTTTCAGCCTGTTGTTCAACCGAAAAATTGGGTCGGCTTTTGTTGATCGCGGGCTGCAGGACCGTCACACCCAGTCGCTTCATATCGTCGACGAAAATACTGAGCTTGTCGGACTGGTGCATGTCGAAACACATCGATGCAGCATAAAATTCATGCGGATGATGCGCTTTCAGCCAGGCCGTCTGATAGGCGAGCAGAGCGTATGCGGCCGCGTGGCTCTTGTTGAAACCATAGCCGGCGAACTTGTCGATCAAGTCGAACAGCTCGTTGGCCTGCTCGCTGTTCAAGCCGTTTTCCGCGGCGCCCGTCACGAATCTTTTGCGCTGGACGTCCATTTCCGCCTGGATTTTCTTACCCATGGCGCGGCGCAGCAAATCTGCTTCGCCGAGCGAATAGCCGGCGATGATCTGCGCGGCCTGCATCACCTGTTCCTGATATACAAAAATCCCGTAGGTTTCCTGCAGGATATCCTCCAGCAAGGGATGCGGATAGGCGATGTCGACGCGCCCGTTCTTGCGGTCGCCGAACAGCGGGATATTGTCCATCGGTCCCGGGCGATAGAGCGAAACGAGCGCGATAATGTCGCCGAAATTGGTCGGCTTCACTGCCGCTAGCGTACGTCGCATGCCTTCCGATTCAAGCTGGAACACACCGACGGTATCGCCGCGCTGGAGCAGCTCGAAGACCTTGTCATCTTCCCAGCTGAGGCCATCCAGATCGACTTCCACACCGCGTTCCGCGAGCAGCTGGACACCCTTTTTCAGCACCGACAGCGTCTTCAGACCCAAAAAGTCGAATTTTACCAGACCGGCTTTTTCAACAAATTTCATGTCGAACTGGGTAACCGGCAGGTCCGAGCGCGGATCGCGATAGAGCGGTACCAGCTGATCGAGCGGGCGATCGCCGATCACCACACCGGCGGCATGTGTAGAGCTGTGACGCGGCAGGCCTTCGAGCTGCATTGCCAGGTCGAACAGGCGCTTCACATCGGCCTGCTTATATTCCTGCGCCAGTTCCGTGATGCCGTTGAGCGAGCGCTTCAGGTCCCACGGATCGGTCGGATGGTTGGGCACCAATTTGGTCAGCCGGTCGACCTGGCCATAGGGCATTTGCAGCACCCGGCCGACGTCCCGCAGCACCGCGCGCGCCTTCAGTTTTCCGAAGGTGATGATCTGCGCAACCTGCCGGTCGCCGTATTTTTCCTGAACATAGCGAATGACTTCACCGCGGCGTGTTTCGCAGAAATCGATATCGAAATCCGGCATAGAGACACGTTCCGGGTTTAGGAAACGTTCGAACAGCAAGCCCAGCTTGATCGGATCGAGATCGGTGATCGTTAGCGCCCAGGCGACGACCGAACCGGCACCCGAACCACGGCCGGGCCCGACCGGAATATCATGATCTTTCGCCCATTTGATAAAGTCTGCAACGATCAGAAAATATCCGGGAAACCCCATGTTGACGATGACTTCAAGCTCGAAATCCAGCCGGTCGAAATAGCCCTTCCGCTCCTCATCATCGGTAATATCCAGAACCGCCAGCCGTCGTTCAAGACCGGCGACCGAATCTCGGCGCAACTGTTCGATCTCACCCGCAAGATCGCCGGCCAGACTGGGCAGGATCGGATCTCTTTTGGGTGGAGAAAAGGCGCATCGCTGCGCAACAACCAGCGTATTTTCCAGGGCCTCGGGAATGTCGGAAAATAGCTCCTCCATCACCAGCGCGCTTTTCATCCACAAATGCTTGGACGGCTTATCGCGGTCGTCATTTTCGACATAGGCGGACTGCGCGATACATTTCATTGCATCGTGAGCTTCGTGGAAACCGGCCTCGGAATAACAGCTCGGGTTTGTCGCAATCAGCGGAATATCGCGATCTATGGCCATGGTGATCAGGCCGGCTTCGGCCGCTATTTCGACCGGGTCTTCGCGGCGCGAAAGCTCGATATAAAGCCGGTCCGGGAAAAGCGTCTGGAGCGAAGTCAGATAGGCTTCGGCTTCGGATTGCTGTTCTTCAGCAATCAGTCGCGCGAGCGCTCCTTCGCCCCCGCCGGTCAGGGCGAGCAAGCCTGCGCTATGCTTTGCCAGCATGTCCATGCCTACATGGGCGTCCAGTTCGCTGGGTCGATCAAGGTGGGAAGCGGAAACCAGCTTGCAGAGATTCTCATATCCCTCCGCATCCTGCGCATAGAGCGCGAGCCAGTCCAGGGTCGGCTTGTCTTTTTCCGAGCCACCGGGACGCGCTACCCTCAGGAAACCGCCCGTAATCGGCTGCACGCCATTGGAGCGGCAGCCATCATCAAATGCCATGGAAGCAAACAGGCCGATGCGGTCACACAGGGCAACCGCCGGAAATCCGCGTTCCCTCGCAGCCAGGCCAATGGCTGACGGCTCCATGGCGCCATCCAGAATCGTGTAGGCCGAAAAGGCGCGAAGATGGACGAAAGGAACAAGGGCCATGAATTCAGACTAACGCAGCAATATGATCTTGCATATGGGTACGGCGTCCAACCGCAGAACTATCGACCATTTGTCCACAGCTATTTCGGCAGATCAGATTGGAAGGCGGCTTTTACAAAAGAGCTTGGATCTCGTTTTTGAGCTGCTCCGGCTTTACCGCAGGACCATAACGTCCAACGACATTGCCGTCGCGATCGACCAGAAATTTGGTAAAATTCCACTTTATCCGGGACCCTAGCAAGCCCGATTTTTCGGACTTCAGATATTTCCACAATGGGTCGGCGTCATCACCATTGACGTCGACTTTCTCCATCAACGGGAAGCTTACATCATAGTTGAGCGAGCAAAAATTCTTGATTTCGTCGGCGTCACCAGGCTCCTGGTTACCGAATTGGTTGCAGGGAAATGCCAAAATCTCGAGGCCCTGGTCCTTATATTCCTGATGCAGCTTTTCCAGCCCCTCATATTGCGGCGTAAACCCGCATTTCGAGGCAGTGTTCACGATCAACAGCACTTTGCCCTTATGAGCGGACAAGTCCTGGATGGATCCATCCGCTTGTTTTACCTGAAATTCAGTAACCGTCATATGCGCCCCGCATCGTTTGATTTTCTTGGTTCGGCTTGGCCTTACAGTTTGATACTCGAACCGGAAAAGTCAAAGCCATTCTCGTTTCGACTTGAATTGACTAGCTTAATATTCCCTCATGGAGCCGGACAACCCGGTCCATTTTGGCCGCCAGCCGCTCGTTATGCGTCGCTATCAGCGCGGCGCTGCCCTCTTGGCGTACCAGGCTGATAAACTCAGCAAGAACCAGTTCGGCCGTGGCTTCGTCCAGATTGCCGGTTGGCTCGTCGGCGAGCACCAGCTTCGGTGCGTTGGCCAGCGCACGGGCAACCGCAACTCTTTGCTGCTCGCCGCCGGACAATTTGCTGGGCGTGTGGTTGAGCCGGTCGCCGAGCCCGAGACTGCGCAACAGCGTCTCGGCTCTTTGTTCTGCCGCTTTCTGTCCAACCCCTGCGATCAACTGCGGCATCACGACATTTTCCAGAGCGGAGAAATCGGGCAACAGATGATGAAACTGATACACGAAACCCAGCAAATCGCGCCGAATCCGCGTGTGACCGCTGGCTGGCAATTGTGCTGTTTCCTCGCCGTTCAGCTTGATCGATCCTTCGAACCCGCCCTCGAGCAGTCCGACCGCCTGCAACAGCGTGGATTTTCCCGAGCCGGAGGGGCCGACAAGCGCGACAATTTCGTTCGCATTGATATCTAGATCGACGCCGCGAAGCACCTCGATCCTGACATCCGCCTGCACGAAACTGCGCCGGACATTTCGCAATTCTACCGTTTTCTGGTTCATTGGATCATTCATAGCGAAGCACCTGAACCGGATCAGTACTGGCGGCCTTATAGGCAGGATAGAGCGTGGCCAGGAAGCTGAACAGCAAGGCAAGTCCGGCTATGCCGACGACCTCCATCGGATCGGTCCGTGCCGGAAGTTCGGTCAGGAAGCGGATCGACGGATCCCACAAATTCTGCCCGGTAATCATCTGGACGAAATTGATCACGTTCTGGCGAAAGAATATGGCAATCAGGCCGAGGCCAATACCCGCCGCAATGCCTAGCATCCCTATCGAGGTCCCGACGGTCACGAAAATCCTGAGCAATGACGCGCGCGAGGCTCCCATCGTGCGCAATATCGCAATGTCCCGGGTCTTGGCTCGCACCAGCATGATCAGCGACGACAGGATGTTGAATACCGCGACCAATATGATGATCGACAGGATCACGAACATCACTACCCGCTCGACCTGCAGCGTTTCGAACAGCGAGGCATTCATCGTCTGCCAGTCGGTTATGACACCGCGATCCGCTACTTTCGGGATCAGAGGCGCTATGATATTTCCGACATTGTCGGCGTCATTGGTCTTGATTTCGATCATTCCAATCTGGTCGCCCAGCAAAAGCAGGGTCTGGGCATCTTCCATCGGCATGATGACAAAGGCCTTGTCATAATCATAGACGCCGACCTCGAATATCGCGGCGACTTCGTAGGCAATCTCTCTGGGAACCGTTCCAAACGGGGTTGAGCGCCCCTGCGGATTGATCACTGTGATACGGCTTCCCTCTTGCGCGCCCAATGTCGTCGCCAGACGGCTGCCGATGCCGACACGCCCCGAGCCCGGCTCGAGACGCGCCAAGTCGCCAGCTACGGTTTTTCCGTCGAGTGTTTCATTATTCAATATATCCGGAACCAGCATGCCGCGCACCAGCACGGCTTCGACGCGACCGTTGAACGTGGTCAGCAAGGGCTGTTCGATCAATGGCGAAGCCGAGACCACACCCTCGGTATTCCGGGTATCCTCCAGCAAGTCGCGCCAATCGGGCAAGCGACCGCCATAGCCCTGGATCACCGCATGGCCGTTGAGGCCGACAATCTTGTCAAACAGTTCGGCGCGGAAACCATTCATGACGCTCATTACCACGATCAGCGCGGCAACGCCCAGCATGACCGCGACCAGCGAGATACTGGCAACCAGGAAAATGAATCCCTCGCCTTTACCGGGTAACAAATAGCGCTTTGCGATAACCCATTCGTAACGGGACAGGAGCATGGTTTTTGAAGACTTCCTTGGATCAGGTTGCCCTTGTCTTTACGGTCGCCGGTCGGGGCAAGCAAGTGGCTTGGTGGACAATTTGCTGTTGCCTATATGACACAAGAGATCGTCAATCTGTCAAAACTGCCAAAATTGTCATGACAAATTTATGTCATTCGATCAGAGATAGTCACAGAATCAAATATCTCGGTTAACGGGTCATGGTTCAGGGATCCCTTCCGGTTCCGCCAAATGTTGGGGGACATGCGGCGTTGAATAGGACGGGAAAACAGGGGGCGAATTAATTCGTCACCATTTTCGCCCGGGTGCTCATTGGCATCCGGGCGTTTTTTTATCCAAAAAAAATTGGCAACTCGTTGGTAATTTGCCCTTTTACACCTCTTGAAATCTGCTGACTTGAGCATATCTTTATCGATGTGAGGCGCCTTTTCGGGTTTCACATCAACGAACCGGATGCCGCAACTGCGGGTCCACATTTACATTGCTCAATTTAAGAGGATTTAGATATGAACCGTTTTGACTTTACCCCCTATCGCCGCTCAACCGTAGGTTTTGACCGGCTATTCGACCTTCTTGAAAATAATGCCCGCGCGCAGCAGTCCGAGAACTACCCGCCGTTCAACATCGAGCGCAGCGGCGAAGATCATTACCGGATCACGCTGGCCGTCGCCGGTTTCAAGGACGAAGAAATCGAAATTACCGCCCAGCAGAATCTCTTGCTCGTTACCGGCAACAAAAATACCGATGAAAACGAGGGCAAGCAATTCCTGCACATGGGTATCGCAAACCGCAGCTTCGAACGGCGGTTCGAGCTCGCCGATTTTGTCCGGGTTGACCATGCAGCGCTCGCAGATGGCCTTCTGACCATCGACCTCGTGCGCGAAATCCCGGAGGCGATGAAGCCACAGAAGATCTCCATCAACCAGGCCGATAATGTCACCAAAATCGCGCATAAAAAGGAAAAGAAGGAAGACAAGGCCGCTTGATCCGGGCCTCTTCCGCTAACAATCGGGCAGCCAGAGCAATCTGGCTGCCTTTTTTTATCAATGTCAGAATGAAATGGGGCAGCCGGATGAGGATCCGACTGCCCCTGACACCCGCTTGGTGTCACTCTTGACGATAATTAGCCCGGGTCGCAAATGGCCAATTTTCGTCAAGAATCTGCTTCGGCAATGTGGGAAAGCATCGCGTGGTCCAATATCCGGACCTTCCCGCTTTCCACTGCCACGATCTGGCTTTCAGACCAGGAGGACAGTTGCCGATTAATATGTTCGCGCGACATTCCGGCGAAGTTGCCGAGTTCGCTCTGGCTCAAGTCCAGTTTAAGTCGTCCTTCTTCGGCCCCTACAACAGAAAGCCTTAACAAATAGCGCGCCAGACGCGGGCCTGAAGTATAAGCGCGATCGCCTTCGATCATGTTGTTGGCCATACGAATACGGCTTGCCATGACCTTCAACAGCCGCAGCGCCATATTCTTGTGCGTGCTCAATATTTCTTCGAACGCCGCGCGGGTGATGGAAAGCGCGGAGGTCGGTTCGATGGCTGTCACGCTGGCGGTTCGATCACCACCGTCCAGAAGCGCGATTTCACCGAGGACCTGCCCCGGCTCCGCGTAATCCAGAACGACTTCGTGCCCGTTGCTGGCGATCATGCTGGTCCGTGCATTGCCCGACAACAATATCAGGAGCGAATTGCCCGGATCGCCTTGCATGATCAATTCATCCCCCTTCTTATATTGCACAAAATGCCCCCGCAATATCAAGTCCGACAGTTCGGCTTCGTCACAATCAGCAAACAGGCTGTGTTCAGCCAATAGATTTGCCAGTTCCTCGGCTTTCACTGTCCTGTTCCCTCGACCCTGTTCAGAAGCTTTAGCTAGCTTTCTTGTGCGGCGTGCGTGTGACAATAGTCACATTTGGTAAAATGAATTGGATAAAATCGACATTCGCCCAAAACTATCGGATTTTGCGCGTTTTAAAGCTCAGACGAGACGGCTTTGCTGCAACGCTGCGGCAATGAATGATGCAAACAGCGGATGCGGATCAAACGGCTTGCTCTTGAGTTCAGGATGATATTGCACACCGACGAACCAGCTGTGATCAGGCCTTTCGACCGTCTCGGGCAGCTCGCCATCCGGTGACATGCCCGAGAATATGAGGCCCGTTGCTTCCAGCCGTTCGACATAGCCCTTGTTCACCTCATAGCGGTGCCGATGGCGCTCGCTAATGTCCCGGCTGCCGTAAATCTCGCTGATTTTTGACCCCTGCTGCAACACGGCATCATAGGCACCCAGGCGCATCGTGCCGCCCATGTCCCCGCCAGCTTCGCGCTTTTGCAGGCCTTCTTCGGTCATCCACTCGGTGATCAGACCGACGACAGGCTCTTCGGTTGCCCCGAACTCGGTGGTCGATGCGGTATCAATGCCGGCGAGATTGCGCGCAGCTTCAACGCAGGCCATTTGCATGCCCAGACAAATGCCAAAAAACGGGATATTATTCTCGCGGGCGAATTTGACCGATCCGATCTTCCCTTCGCTGCCGCGCTCGCCAAAGCCGCCGGGCACCAGAATCGCGTGAAGCGGTTCCAGCTTCGCGGCAAGATCCTCTTCATTCTCGAACAATTCAGCGTCCAGCCAGCGGACCTGTACCTTGACCCGATTCGCAAGGCCGCCATGAAACAGGGCTTCCTGGAGCGATTTATAGGCATCCTGGAGGCCGACATATTTGCCGACCACGCCGACGATGACTTCGCCTTCGGGATTCTCGATCCGCTCCATGACATCATACCAGCGCGACAAGTCGGGCGGTGGCGCGTCGTCTATGGCGAAAGCGCGGAGCACTTCGGTGTCGAGACCTTCATTGTGATATTGCAGCGGCACGTTGTAGATATTGCTCGCGTCGAGAGCCTGGATGACCGATTCTTTGCGGACATTGCAAAACTGGGCGATCTTGGCCCGCTCGGTATCGGGCAGCGGATGTTCGCAGCGACAGAGCAAAATGTCCGGCTGGATCCCCAGCGAGGTCAGCTCCCTGACGCTGTGCTGGGTCGGCTTGGTTTTCAGCTCGCCTGCAGCGGCAATATAGGGCACCAGCGTGACGTGCACGGAAATCGCATTGTCCCGGCCGACCTTGTTGCGGAGCTGCCGAATCGCCTCGATGAACGGCAGGCTTTCGATATCGCCGACCGTTCCGCCGATTTCGCACAATACGAAATCGATACCGTCGAGCTTGTCTTCGGCAAATTCCTGAATCGCGTCGGTAACGTGCGGAATGACCTGCACGGTGGCGCCGAGATAATCGCCGCGGCGCTCTTTGGTGATGATCGACTGATAGATTCGACCCGAGGTGACATTGTCGGACTGCAGCGACGGAACGCCGGTGAACCGCTCGTAATGACCAAGATCGAGATCGGTCTCCGCACCGTCGTCGGTGACATAGACTTCGCCGTGCTGATAGGGCGACATCGTGCCCGGATCAACGTTGAGATAGGGGTCGAGTTTCCTTATCCGCACGGAAAATCCGCGAGCCTGCAAGAGAGCACCGAGGCTCGCCGCCATCAGACCTTTGCCAAGAGAGGAAACCACACCGCCGGTAATGAAAATATATCGCGCCATGGGAGAAAAGGCTTAAGCCGTTAACCCCTCATCTGGCAATCCCGCGAATCCGGAAAGACAAAATAAATATTATTGTGAATCGGTCAGAGCGAACGCATTGCGCAACAGGCGATCAGGCACGGCAAGGCGCCTGTCGAAATGTTCGACATGAAATCGGGCTTTTGTCTGGAAAACGGCCTATTGATCGAGCGGGATATCACCGTCAGCGCTCGCGGCAGGTGCCGGATTCTCGGCGGCAGCAGCAGCGGCAGCGGCCAACGGATCGTCGCCAACCAGCGGAACATCATCGGCCGGGGCAGAAACGGGCGCGCTGTTATCGCGCTGCAGGCTCTGGTCGATTGATTCGGTCTTGCCTTCGGAAGCGGCCAGAACCGCCAGCGCGATCGACAGGGAGACAAAAAACACCGCCAATGTCGCGGTGGTCCGCGTCAGCAAGTCTCCGGCGCCGCGTGCCGACATCATCCCGGATGGCGAACCGCCCACACCCAGTCCGCCGCCTTCGGATTTCTGCATCAGAATTATGCCGACCAGCATGGCGGCGACAATGGCTTGAAGGACGGTAAGAAATAGAAACATGGATTTTCCGAACTGATAAGGAGAGCATGCGCTCCGACGTGCAGCGCACATAGCGATTGATCGAACGACATTCAAGCGATGATCCGTCGCCCCAAACAGCCAAAGTTTGTCAAAGTTCGGGCCAAGGAAGGTTTATTATGCGTGCTGTTGGATAGATTATATCAAATGTTGGAAATCTTCTGTCCTGAATAATCCCTCACCTCACGGGCGCCATATATCAAACCAAACCGTTCGCCCCGATGACAATTGCCGGCTGTCATCATGCAGCGGCAGCGGCTTCGATGATCGGCCCGAATTTCGCAGCGGTCAGGCTTGCGCCGCCGACCAGTCCGCCATCGACATTGGGAACCGCCAGCAATTCTGACGCGTTTCCACCATTCATCGATCCACCATAGAGAATGCGAACGGAGTCGCTGCCCTGCCCCATCAATTCTTCCAGCTTGTCGCGGATCGCCGCGTGCATTTCCGCCACATCGCTGGTCTCGGGCACACGGCCGGTGCCAATTGCCCACACCGGTTCATAGGCGATCGTCAGCCAGTCGGCGCTGGCGTCGGCGGGGAAGGATCGCGCCAGCTGGACGGTGACTATTTCAATCGCCTGTCCGGCATCGCGCTCCTCTTCGGTTTCGCCGACGCAGATGATCGCGTCCATGCCCGCCGCATGCGCCGCCTCTGCCTTGGCTTTCACTTCCGCATCGCTTTCCTGCTGGTCGGCACGCCGTTCGCTGTGCCCGACAATAGAGTAGGTTGCGCCCGCTTCGCGGAGCATCGCGGCTGACAGGCAACCGGTATGCGCGCCGTTTTCGGCGAAATGGCAATCCTGAGCGCCGATCGCGAAACCGGGATTGGCCTGGACAGCGGCGGAGATCAGGGTGGCCGGAGGGCAGATGCCGACATCGGCGCCCTCATGATTGGCGGCAATCGCCGCTATGTCTGCAATATCGGAAAGCTGCGCGCGCAGACCGTTCATTTTCCAATTGCCGACAATATATTTGCGATTTGCCATGATGCCCCTTGCCTTTTCTTATTTTGTGATCGCCGCTCGCTATCAAATATCCTGCGGCTTGCCAATTTTCTTCCGAAGTCTTTTGCTTGAACCACACAGCCAAGCCGCCTAAAGCAAGCGCAAATCCAACTCCCGCAATGGAACATCTCTTTTATGATCAGTTTTTTCCGCCGCATTTTTTCGTCGAAACTCGGCCTTTTTCTGACCTTTTGTTTCGTCGGGTTGATCGCCATTGCCTTCGCCACGGCGGACGTCTCGAGCAGCGGCACATTTGGCGGGGTTACCGGCTCCGGTACGGCTGCCAAGGTCGGTGACAGCAAGCTGTCCACGTCCGAGCTCAGCCAGTCGGTCAACAACGCCTTTCGCGGAGAGCAGCGCGAAAATACCGCGCTTGATCTCAAGACCTATATCAACGGCGGCGGCTTCGATGATGTGCTCGAACGGTTGATCAACAGCTTTGCCATCGCCGATTTCGGCACCAAATATGGCATGACGGCCGGCAAGCGGCTGGTCGACGGCGAAATCGCCAGCATTCCCAACTTCCAAGGCGCAGACGGCCAGTTCAGCGAAGAGAATTTCCGCCGCGCGATGCAGCAGCAGGGCATAAATGAAACGCAATTGCGCAATGATTTTACCCGCAATCTGCTGGCTGACCAATTGCTGACGCCCGCCGGCTTCGGTGTTGCAGTACCGCAGAAGCTCGTCATTCCCTATGCGTCGCTGTTGCTGGAATCCCGCCAGGGACAGATTGCGACAATCCCATCGGTTGCATTCATCGACCAGAGCAAGCCAGCCAAAGCGGCGGTTGCGGCCTTTTACGCCAAGAATGCATCGCGCTACACGATCCCCGAACGCCGGACGATCCGCTACGCAATTTTCGACAAGTCGCGGTTTTCAGGAAAGATCAAGCCGACCGAAAAGGAAATTGCCGGCTTTTACAATCTCAACAAGAACAGATATTCGGCGAGCGAGACCCGCAGTCTGAGCCAGGTGATCGTGCCGACCGAGGCGGCTGCCAAGGCTCTCGCGGACAAGATCGGCGGTGGCACGTCCCTCGCGCAAGCGGCCCAGTCGGTCGGCCTGTCGGCCGCTGACCTCGGACCGGTGACCAAGGCGGACTTTGTCAACAGCGCTTCGCAGGCCGTAGCCAACGCCGCATTTGCCGCGCGTTCGGGTACGGTTGCCGGGCCGGCCCAGAGCGCGCTCGGCTGGCACATCGTAATGGTCCAGGATATCGAGCAAACCCCTGGCCGCACGCTGGAACAGGCCCGCGCCGAGATTGTCAGCGAGCTGACCCGGACCAAGACCGACGAGGCCATCGCGGACCTGACCATCCGGCTTGAGGACGAATTTGCCGACGGAGCGACGCTTGGCGACATCGCCAAGGCAGAACAGCTCAAGATCGAAGCAACCCCTGCCCTGCTCGCCAATGGCCAGAATCCCAACGATCAAAATTACAAACCGATCCCCGAAATGCAGCGTCTGTTGCCGATCGCCTTTGCCGTGGAGGAAGATTCCGATCCGCAGATCGTGGAAATCATTCCCGGCGAAAAATATGCCGCGATCAATGTGACCGATATCGTCGAAGCGGCGCCGCCGCCTCTGGCGCAGATCGAGCAGCTGGTGACCCGCGACTATATGCTCAGCGAGGGATCGAAAAAGGCCAAGGCCGTTGCCGACAAGATTGCCAAGGCGGTTAGCGGAGGAACGTCATTATCCAAGGCCATCGCCGATGCCGGCGTGCAATTGCCCCGCCCCGAACAGATCAGCTCGACACGGGCCGATCTCGCCCGCCAGAGCCAGCAGGGCCAGGTGCCCGCGCCGCTCAGCCTGATGTTCAGCATGGCGCAGGGTACTGCGAAGTCCCTTGAAGCGCCGCGCAGTCAAGGCTGGTTTGTGGTCGTTCTCGACAAGCTCAACCGTGGCGATGCTTCGAAGCGCGACGACTTGCTGCAGGCGACAAAGACCCAGTTCAAGCAGGTCATCGGCAATGAATATACCGCGCAGTTCATCAATGCGATGAAGGCCGACATCGGCGTAAAGCGCAACGAAGACACGCTCACCGCGCTTAGAAACCAACTGCTGGGCGCCAACTGAAGCAATCATGGCGGGTAGTTTCGGCACAGAAAATGCGCGCACGGCACTGGACAGCGGCAAGCCGGCCCTGATCTGGCGACGCCAAGTCGCGGACACCGAAACACCGGTGTCCGCTGCATTGAAGCTGATGGAAGAAGGCCGCGGCGACTATCTGCTGGAATCGGTCGAAGGCGGCGAGACCAGAGGGCGACACAGCATGATCGGCCTCGCGCCCGATCTGGTGTTTCGCGCTGATGGCGCAAAAGCGGCGATCAATCGCACATGGCTGCAGGATCGCGAGGCCTTTGCGCCCGAAAGCGGCGACAGCCTCTCCGCCCTGCGCAATCTGGTCGAGGCCTGCCGGATGGATGTGCCGGAGGAACTGCCCCGCGCCCTTGCCTGTCTGGTCGGTTATTTCGGTTATGAAACCATCGGCCTGGTCGAGAAGCTGCCGCGCGCGCCGCAATCGGAGCTGGACTTGCCCGACATGCTGTTTGTCCGGCCGACGGTGATCCTGATCTTCGACCGGCTGGCCGACGAGCTGTTTCTGGTCGCGCCGGTCTGGCCCGAGACCAAGGGCGATAGCGAAGCAAAGATCATCGCGGCGGAGGAGCGGCTGGACGAGGCGCAGCGCGGACTGTCCAACCCCGTTCGTCCCGAGCTTATCGAGGGACGCTTGTCAGGCGCTCAACAGGCCGGGATCAGCCCGGGCGGACCGGAGTTCACACCGCAAATTCCAGCCGAAAGATATGGCGAGATGGTGTTGCGTGCCAAGGAATATATCGAGGCCGGGGATATCTTCCAGGTGGTGCTGGCGCAGCGGTTCACCACGCCTTTCACACTGCCGCCGATCGAACTCTATCGTGCGCTGCGCCGGATCAATCCCTCGCCCTTCCTGTTCTTCCTAGACCTGCCCGGCTTTGCCCTGACCGGCTCCAGCCCGGAAATCCTGGTCCGCGCGCGCGATGGCGAGGTCACCATCCGGCCGATCGCCGGCACCCGGCCGCGCGGCAGGAATGCAGCCGAGGACAAGGCGAACAGGGAAAGCCTGCTCGCCGATCCCAAGGAACGGGCCGAACATCTGATGCTGCTCGATCTCGGCCGCAATGATGTCGGCCGCGTGGCGAGCGCGCACAGCGTCGAGGTGACCGACAGCTATACCGTCGAATTCTACAGCCATGTCATGCATATCGTCTCGAACGTCGTCGGAGAGCTGGCCCCGGACAAGGACGCGCTCGACGCCCTGTTCGCCGGCTTTCCCGCCGGCACGGTCAGCGGCGCGCCGAAAGTCCGCGCCTGCCAGATCATCGCCGAACTCGAACCGGAAACCCGCGGCGCCTATGCCGGCGGCGTCGGCTATTTCTCTCCCGACGGCAGCATGGACAGCTGCATCGTCCTGCGGACGGGCATTGTGAAAGACGGCATGCTGCACGTGCAGGCCGGCGCGGGGATCGTGGCGGACAGCGATCCGGCTTACGAGCTGGCCGAATGCCGGGCCAAAGCCGGGGCGCTGCTGGCAGCGGCGAAAGAAGCGGTGAAGCGCGCACAGGATGTCGGGTTCGGGCAGTGAACCTGTAAATCCGGTCGGGGGACGCAAAAGCCACTTGTCGATGATCGAGCTGACGACCTGATACCGGGCGCGGCGAAAGGGTTGCCCGCATCCGCGATCGCTTCATTCCCTACGCCCGTTTTGCACCGCAATTGGCGCGGCCGATCAGGGGTATAAAAAGAATATGTTTGACTAGCGGGTTGCTGGTTGCGACAATTCGGCCACTGCGCGTCAGATCGATGCGCGATAACAAAGCGGTTTGACGATACCGCTCCCCCCTCCAGAAAGGAAATATATGCAAAATGCAAAGCAAGGCAATATAGTCGTAATCGACTATTCCGTGCACACTTCCGATGGCACGCTCGTTGGCGATACCAAAGAGACAGGGCCGCAGGAAATCAAGCTTGGCGACGGCGCCATTTTTCCCCAGGTCGAAGCAAAGATTGCTGACATGAAGGTCGGCGACCAGGAGACGGTCTCGATCGAATGCGACAAAGCCTTTGGTCCAAGACGCGAAGAAATGGTCATCGACATTCCAAGGCAGAACCTGCCGCCAGAAGCTGATCCGCAGCCGGGCATGGCGCTTCAGGCCCAGCAGGAAGACGGCTCTGCTGTCACGCTCTATGTTGTTGCCGTGAGCGAGGACAGCGTGAAAGCCGATGGCAATCATCCGCTCGCCGGGGAAGACCTCGCGTTCGATGTGACGCTTCGCGAAATCAAGGATGCGGCCTAGAATTTCAGGGGCGGTCCGGTTCGGCCACGCTGGCTGGCCGGATCGTCCCTATTCTGCCGATTGACACCTTTAATCACAGTAATGCTTTGTGCCCGCCGCAAAGATTGAACGGCAACTCCTGTCACTCAAGCATCTTCGGCGCTTCTTTCATCAGCTTCGCCTTGATCTTGTTGGCGAACATCGCCAGCATCGGCGGCAGGTCGAGCACAGCATAGACCTCGTCCTCGCGGACATGCATGTCGCTTTTTATGCGCTGGCCGACGGCTTCCAAAGTGAAATGGAGATGGTCGCCTTCCCAGTGATGGTCGGTCAGGCTGGCGCCCGGGATGATATCGCCCAGCGTGTGGATGCCGCTGCCGATCCGGCTCTTGGCTTCATCCAGACCCAGTTTGTGCGGAATATTGACGGTGACGGGCTCGCCCATGGTGATTCTCCAAACAGACATGTTACTAAAACCGTTAGCCCTGAGCCTGTCGAAGGACGCCTATCGACGGAGGGCACACTTCGACAGGCTCAGTGCTAACGGCAGGTTGTTGGCAATTGCCCTATCACCGCTCGCGCCCACGTCAAACCATTCGCGGAAACACTTGGCCTGCCGATAATTTCCGATTAGGCAGCTTCGCATGATCCTCGTTATCGACAATTATGACAGCTTCACCTTCAACCTGGTCCATTATCTGATGGAACTGGGCGCGGAGGTGCGAGTCGAGCGCAACGACGCGCTGACCGCCAGCGAAGCTCTGGCGACCGGCGCGCAGGCCTTCCTGATTTCGCCCGGTCCCTGCACCCCCAATGAAGCGGGCATATCGCTCGATCTGGTCGCCGCCTGCGCCGATGCCGGAAAGCCGTTGCTCGGCGTCTGTCTCGGCCACCAGAGCATCGGCCAGCATTTTGGCGGCAAGGTCGTGCGCGGCGGCCTGATGCACGGGAAGACTTCGCCGGTGACCCATGACAGCAGCGGCGTCTTTGCCGGCCTGCCCTCGCCTTATACTGCAACTCGCTATCACTCGCTGATTGTCGAGGATATTCCCGACAGTCTGCCGGTCAACGCCACCGCCGACGATGGCTCGGTAATGGGTTTCCGCCACGAAAGCCTGCCGATCCACGGCGTGCAATTCCACCCGGAAAGCATCGCCACCGAATATGGCCATGCGCTGCTGGCCAATTTCATGGCGATTGCGGGGATCGAAGCGAAGGAAGCGGCATGACCTTACCTGATCCGGCAAGCGCGCTCAGCGAGGCATCGGCTCGCGAAGCCTTTTCCGCGATCCTGGACGGCTCCTGTTCGGCAGAAGAGATCACGAAATTTCTGGTCGATCTTGCGGACCGTGGCGAGACCGCGACGGAAATCGCCGCAGCCGCTACCGAAATGCGCGCCCGGATGGTCGGTGTCGATGCGCCCGCCAACGCGATCGATGTCTGCGGCACCGGAGGCGATGGCAGCCACAGCCTGAATATCAGCACGGCCACCGCGCTGGTCGTTGCGGCCTGCGAAATCCCGATGGCCAAGCACGGCAATCGCGCCGCCTCGAGCAAATCGGGCGCGGCGGATACGCTGGAAGCGCTGGGGCTTGATCTGGCAAAGGCCGCGACCAATGGCGAGCAAAGCCTGCGCGAAATCGGCATCGCCTTTTTCTTCGCGCCCAACCATCATCCGGCGCTCGGCCCGCTGGCGCCGATCCGCAAGGCGATCGGTCGCCGGACGATCTTCAATCTGCTTGGTCCGCTGTGCAATCCCGCCAAGGTCAAACGCCAGTTGATCGGCGTGGCCTCGCCCGATCTTGTGGAAACCTACGCCGAAGCGGCGCTGCAACTGGGCTATGACAAGGCGATGATCGTTTCCGGCGAGGAAGGGCTCGACGAGCTCAGCATTTCCGGCCCCAGCCGCATTGCCATGATCAGCGACGGTGCCGTCACGATCAGCCGGATCACGCCCGAAGATGCCGGCCTGCCCCGTCACCCGGCGGAAGCGATCAAGGGTGGCGATCCCGCCTATAATGCCGCTGCGCTCAAGACGCTGCTGCAGGGCGAAAAATCCCCCTATCGCGACGCCGTATTGCTGAACAGCGCCGCGGCGCTGATGGTCGCGGGCGAAGTCGACAGCTGGGAAGAAGGCGTCGAGGAAGCCGCAGAAGCGCTCGACAAGGGGCTTGCCAACGCCATGCTAAACTGCTGGATCGCCAATCAATGAACAAGCTTGATGAAATCTGTGCCGCCAAACGCGACCACGTCCGGCAACAGCAGGCGATTGTATCAGCCGCGGCGCTGCGCGACGATATCGGGCACCAGACCCCGCCGCGTGGTTTCATCGCCGCGATCCGCGAAAAATCGGCCGACGGCTTCGCTCTGATCGCGGAGATCAAGAAGGCCAGCCCGTCCAAGGGCCTGATTCGCGAGGATTTCGATCCCCCCGCCCACGCCCGCGCCTATCAGGCGGGTGGCGCGGCATGCCTGTCGATTCTCACCGACCAGCCCTATTTCCAGGGCGCCGACGATTATCTCGTGACCGCTCGCACCGCCGTCAACCTGCCCTGCCTGCGCAAGGATTTCATGGTCGATCCCTGGCAGGTCGCCGAATCCCGGGCGCTGGGCGCGGACGCTATCCTGATCATCATGGCGGCGCTGGATGATGCTCTGGCGGCGGAGATCGAAGCGGAAGCGCTGGCGCTTGGCATGGACGCGCTGATCGAGGTGCATGACGAAGACGAGCTGGAGCGGGCGCTGAAGCTGGAATCGCCCCTGCTCGGCATCAACAACCGCAATCTCAAGACCTTCGAGACCAGCCTCGAGCAGACCGAACGGCTGGCGAAACTGGTCCCCGACGACAGGATCATGGTTTCGGAAAGCGGTATCTTCACCCATGACGATTGCCAGCGATTGTCCGGGTCCGGTGCCCGCGCCTTTTTGGTAGGTGAATCGCTGATGCGCCAGGCTAATGTGGAGAGCGCAACCCGGCAACTGCTGACAGGAAAGCCATGAGCAAATTGACCCATATCGACGGCGACGGCGCGGCCCATATGGTCGATGTTGGCGGCAAGGCCGACACGGTGCGCGAAGCCCATGCCGAGGGCCGGATCGCGATGAAACTGGAACTATTGGAGGCAATAAAAGCCAATGCGATGAAGAAAGGCGATGTGCTGGCAACGGCGCGCATTGCCGGGATCATGGCGGCGAAAAAGACCAGCGACCTGATCCCCCTCTGCCACCCGCTGGCGCTGACCAAGGTGGCAGTGGATTTCACGTTTCTCGAGGACGGCATCAAGGTCTCCTCCATGGCGCGGCTGACCGGAAAGACCGGCGTGGAAATGGAAGCTTTGACAGCCTGTTCTGTCGCATTGCTCACAATCTATGACATGTCGAAGGCGATGCAGAAGGACATGGTGATCAGCGATATCCGGCTGCTCTCGAAAAACGGCGGCAAGTCGGGAGACTGGACGGTGGAATGAGCAGCTTGCTGCCCTTGGACGAAGCCCAGCAGCGACTGATCGCGCTGGCGTCCCGCCTGCCCGCCGAATCCCTATCCGTCCATGATGCGCTCGGCCGCTATCTCGCCAGCGACCTGATCGCCAGGCGCGAGCAACCGGCGGCCGATATGTCGGCGATGGACGGCTACGCGATCCGCTTCGAGGACCGCGATGGCCCGTGGACAATGATCGGCGAATGCGCCGCCGGCAGCCCTCCCTGCCGCGCGCTGCAAGCCGGCGAAACCGCCCGTATTTTTACTGGAGCGCTGCTGCCCGATGGTGCGGATAGCGTGGTCATGCAGGAAAATGTCGCCGCCGACGGCGCCACCATCCGCCTGACCGCAGAGCCCTCGCCCGCAAGAGGCCGTCACGTCCGGCACAAGGGCGGCGATTTCAAACGCGGCGAGAACGGTTTGCCTGCCGGCAGCCTGCTCAACCCTGCCGCATTGGGTCAGGCGGTGATCGCGGGCTATGGCGATCTATCGGTTGGCAAGCGGCCAAGGGTCGCGGTGGTCTCGACCGGCGACGAGCTGGTTGCGCCCGGAACAGAAACCCTCCCCCATCAGATACCGGCCAGTAATGACGTCATGGTGGCAAGCTTACTGTCTGGAATGACAGCAGAAACGCGCAACCTGAGCCGTATCCCTGATGATATGGAGACATTGTGCGCGGCGCTGGAAAGTGCGCGGGATTGCGACATCATCGTCACCATCGGCGGCGCTTCGGTCGGCGATCATGATCTGGTTGGCCCGGCGTTCGAGCGGCTCGGCGCGGACATTGATTTCTACAAGATCGCGATGAAGCCGGGCAAGCCGGTGATGGCCGGAAGGCTCGGCAAGACCGTGATCCTGGCGCTCCCCGGCAACCCGGCCTCCGCCTTTGTCGCAGCCACCCTGTTCCTGCTGCCGCTGGTCCGCTTCATGGCCGGCGCCAAGACATATCTGCCCGAATATCACAAGGCCCCGACCAGCGAAGCCCTCCCCGCCAACGGCCCCCGCGCGGAGTTTTTGAGGGCCAGGATCGATCAGGCGGGCATCATGGCGTTCAATAGCCAGGATAGCGGCAAGCTTTCCGTGCTGGCGGCGTCCAATGCGCTGCTGTACCGGCCGATTCATGCGCCGGCAGCTGACGTTGGCGAGATGGTCCCCTATATTGGGATATAGCGGGAAGATTCTACATAAGAACTATATTTAGCAGTAATTTACTACCACTTTCTCACAAAATTTATTATGGTCCTGGTTGATCTTCGCTCACTATCGGCACGCTGCTGAATCGCGTTGAAGGACGGCGATATGGTGGGAAGCGGATATGGTCCAAAGAAAGCCTCGATCATCCTTCTCATGACATAGGCAAATCATGAGATCATCGGGCGCGTCCTTCAGACCGATCGGAAGGGAATGAAAATTACCGCGCGCAGGCAGAGCGCTGGACGGCTCGGGGCAAAGCGGGTTTGTCGAGGCCGCCAACTGTTTGAGACGATCAAAAATCGACGAACAAAGTCCGGTTCCGAAACGCGCCATTAACCTTATTCGCCTAAACTACCGGGAAAGGGGCACAAAAGGTCGATGCAGACGCAAATTCTCGGACTGGTAACGCCGCTCATGGTGCTATTTTTCGCGGCGACCTTCGTGGTGCTTTGGCGCGTAGGGCGCATGAAGCGTCACGTGCTCGGATACGGCATTGCCTTTGCCCTATCCGCGGTCGGATATCTGATCACACATTTGCTGCCGGCCGATACTTTCTACCTCTTCCATACGACGCAGTTGTTCTACACTCTGGGCACGACTGCGATGCTTGTATCGGTCTGCGAGCGTGCCGGACAGCGGCTTCATCTCGGAAGCATGGCCGTAGTTTACCTCATCAGCGCATTGTTGCTAACAGTGGCTGTAAGCTTTTCTAATGACGTCGGCGCGCGACTGATCATCGTCAATATGGGCTATGGTGTCATGTTCGCCATGGGCGTCACGACGCTCCTCAACGCGCGGCGGCGGACTGTGATCGATGTCGCGATCATCGCGGTGATGGCATTCCAAGCCGCCGATTTCCTCGTTAGGCCAACCTTGACCCTGTTGTTTGAGCAGACGATCCCGGCCGAGGTCTATCGGGACTCGATCTACTACTCGCTGATCGGGCTTGTGCTCGGGGTGAAAGGCGTGACCACCGCAACGGTTCTGATCGGCGCCACGATCGACGAATGGACGACATCGCTGCGTGAAAGCAGCGAGCTTGATGCCTTAAGCGGGCTGCGCAATCGGGGTGCGTTCGAGGAATCGATACGAAGCCATCTCGATCGCGCGCAGAAGGAGCAGCGAGCGCTCAGCCTGGTGGTGGCCGATATCGACCACTTCAAGAAAGTCAATGATATCTGGGGACACCAGGCGGGCGACCAGGCGATCGCGGGCATTGGCAAACTCATTAGAGAGATGGTGCGTGGGTGCGACACCGCAGGCCGAATCGGCGGAGAGGAGTTCTGCGTCGCGATCTGGAATTGCCCCAATGACGCTGCGGTGCAGTTGGCCGACCGAATCAGACTAGCATTCGAAGATCTCCAGCATGACAGCCTAAGCAACGATGTCCGTCTGACCGCGAGTTTTGGCGTGGCCACAGCACATGGCGGGGAGACTTATGAGCAGTTATTCGGACGCGCCGATGCTGCCCTCTACCGGGCCAAGTCGAATGGCCGAAACCGTGTAGAGAATGCCGGAGACGACCATCTGGAAGAGCCCGTGCCCAAAACAAAATCGGAACTGATCGAATTCAAGCGCGCCTCGGGCTGATCTGACTGAGCTTACACGAGATCGCTGTGGCCACAGCCGGGAATGATCCGCTGCGGGTACAGGGATTCGCCGTTCTGCTCCGACAACAAGGCCCGCATGCGCTTCCCGCTTGACTTCCCCCGTTTTGTTTCTTAATTGTTCCGTATTCGTTCCCAGAACAGGATACTGGACATGCTAACGCAAAAGCAACATGAACTCCTCTGCTTCATTGATGAAAAACTCAAGGACAGCGGCGTTTCGCCGTCGTTCGAGGAGATGAAGGAAGCGCTCGGGCTCAAGTCCAAGTCCGGCATTCACCGGCTGATCAGCGCGCTCGAGGAGCGGCACTTCATCCGCCGCCTGCCCAACCGCGCGCGGGCGCTGGAAGTGCTGAAACTGCCGGAAGGCGGCGTGCACGAAGCGGAGCCTTCCAATGTTATATCGCTGCATCCCGACACACCGGTGCGCGAAGTTGCTTCAAGCCCTGCTCCGGCTGCCAATAATGATGTGCTGGAAATTCCGCTGCACGGACGGATCGCCGCCGGCGCACCGATCGAGGCGATGGAAGGCCAGTCGGCGCTCAGCGTGCCTGCCGCCCTGCTCGGCCCCGGCGAACATTATGCGCTGGAAGTGTCCGGCGATTCGATGATCGATGCCGGTATCCTCGATGGCGACTATGCGCTCATCCAGAAAACCGAAATCGCCCGCGATGGCGAGATTGTCGTCGCCCTGATCCACGAGGAAGAAGCGACGCTGAAATATCTCCGCAAGGATGGCCGAAGCATCCGCCTCGACCCCGCCAATGCCGCCTATGAGCCGCAGATATATGGCGAAGGCGAAGTGCGTATCCAGGGCAAGATGGCCGGATTGCTGCGCCGCTATTGATCGGGAGGACGCGCCGGCTGGCTCCGCGCGTCATCCCTGACGGTCCGGTAGCGGGTCCATTGATGCCTGCCGGTCCATTCCAGCGCGGTCGAGACCTTCTGCTTCTCCAGATCAATCGTCATACCGCCGACCCGCGATAGAAGACTGCGGTCGGCCTTGATCCAGCTCGGCTGACAACTGGCCGGCAATCGGCGGTCGCTGACCACGATATCGGCCCGCCGGCAAGCGGCAGACAAGGCCAGAGCCGAGATATAACGTGAGCTGCGGGTCGCCAGCAACACCCATTTGCGGTCGCCTCCGGCCAGGCTGACCAGACAGGAATCGTCATTACACCTGGCATCGGGCCAGCTTTCGAGCGCCTGCGATTCTCCGTCCACACCGGCATTTTCCAGCATGATATCGCGGATGAAATCGCCGCCACCGGTGCGCAGCATCGCCAGTTCCCCGCGATCGTTGCGGATACCGACATGACGGCCGTCACCGGTGATGTAAATATCCGGTGCGCGGTTGGCCGTGATCATCAGCGCCCCGGTCAGAACCGGGAGCAGCCCGAGATAGCGCCATCCTTCCCGCCACAGGCAAATCCACAGCCCTCCCAACAGCACCATGGCGAAGGCCGCGACCGGCATAGACGGCAACATCGTCACCGCGCCGGGCCGGCTGGAGACGAAATGGGCGAGCGCGATCAGGCTGCCCAGCGCCTTGCCGCAAAGCCACCAGACCGGTGCCCCCAGTCCGACGCCATCGAGCCATAACGCCAGCGCCTCCAGCGGCATGATGACAAATGTTGTCAGCGGGATAGCGATGATATTGGCCAAAGCGCCGTAAAGGCCGGCCTTGTGGAAATGATATAGGGCAATCGGCATCAGCGCGATCTCGACCACCAGGCCGGTGAGGAACAGCGAGAATATGAAACGTCCGGCCCGGCGGATGAAATGTTCCTCGCGCAACATGACCAGCGCCTTGACCCGCGGATGTTCGTGCAGCGCGATGATCGCGGTGACCGCCGCAAAGCTGAGCTGGAAGCTCGGCCCGACCAGCGATTCCGGCCAGAATATCAGCGCGAACATGGCCCCCGCCGCGACCATCCGCAGGGTGATCGCGCTGCGCCCCATCATCAGCGCCACCAGCACCAGCAGGGCGGCGACGCAGGCCCGGATCGTCGGCACCTGCGCCCCGGTCATCAGCGTATAGCCGACCGCCGCCAGCGCCGCGCAGGCTGCGGCCACGATCGGCAGGCGAAAACGCAGCGCCAGCGGCGGCGACAGGGCTAGTGTCTTGAGCACCAGCAGATAGATCGCGCCGACTACCGCGGTCACGTGCAGCCCGCTGATCGAGAGCAGATGCGCCAGACCGCTGCGCCGCATCGCTTCGGCATCGGCCTCGCTGATCGCGCCGCGGTCGCCGGTTGCCAGCGTGGCCCCGATTGCGCCCGCTGCCCCGGGCATTTGCTCCTGGACATGGGCCGACAGCCGCTGCCGATAGGCGGAAAATGCGAAGAGAGGGTCGGCCGGACGCAATATTCTGATGTCGCCCAGTGCCTGGCCGGTCGCGCCGAGGCCGAGAAACCAGGCCCGTTCGGAGAAATCATAAGCCCCCGGCAGCGCCGGCATTGCTGGTGGCATCAGGCGTGCGCGCAACTCTATCACCGCGCCCTGTTGCAGTTCGGGCTTGGCCCGCTCGAGCGGCACATTGACGCGGACACGCGGCGGCAGTTGAGAATCCTCTCCGGTTGCCAGCACCAGCCGCACCATGTCCCGCGCCAATACCGGTTCCACCCGCTCGATCTCGGCATTGAAACGGGTGACGAGGGGCCGGTCCAACACCGGAGCAGCAACCTGAAAGGATCGTAGCCAGATCAGACCGCAACCCAAAGCCGCGAACAGGAAAAACCGGACAAGCGCGCTGCCGGTGCGGCTCCCCTGCCCCCGCATCAGGACGAACAGACAGAGCGAAATACAAAGGCAGACGAAGGCAAGCCACAGAGCGGGAGAAGCCAGATTGAACCATGCGGCAATCCCGCATCCCAGCGCCACCGGCAACCATAGAGGCAATTGGTCGCGCTCCTTTTCGAGCAGGCTCTCGAGCGTTTCGAGCGGCCTTTTTCGCCGCAGCCATTCAAGCAATTGTCGCGGATGAAACAGCATGCTAAGGGCGAGACCAATCGAACCGGAACCGGTACCCATGGTGCCATTCGGGCTCAATCCATCCCGCATTTCCCAAACCTATCACAGGGGCCAAGCAAGCGTGAATTCAAATGATGCCAATCAGCCGAAACAGACAAATATGGTCGTAACCCGTTTTGCGCCTTCCCCGACCGGGTTTCTCCATATCGGCGGCGCTCGTACCGCCATGTTCAACTGGCTTTTCGCCCGCCATCACGGCGGCAAGGCGCTGCTGCGGATCGAGGACACGGACAAGGCGCGCTCGACCCAGGAAGCGATTGACGCGATTTCGGAAGGGCTCGACTGGCTCGGGCTCGACTGGGATGGCGAAACCGTCTTCCAGTCCGAACGCGCTGCACGCCATGCCGAAGTCGCCCATGAACTGGTGGCATCGGGCAACGCCTATAAATGTTTCGCGACATCCGAAGAACTGACCGAAATGCGCGAACAGCAGCGGGCCGAGAAAAAGCCGATGCGCTATGACGGCCGCTGGCGCGACCGCGATCCGTCGGAAGCGCCCGACGGCGCGCCATTTGCGATCCGGCTGAAGACGGAAATGGCCGGCAAGGTCACCATTTCCGACATGGTCCAGGGCGATGTTTCGGTCCAGAATAGCGAGATTGACGATTTCATCCTGCTGCGCTCCGACGGCACCCCGACCTATATGCTCGCGGTCGTGGTCGATGATCATGACATGGGCGTCACGCATCTGATCCGCGGCGATGACCATCTCAACAACGCCTTCCGCCAGCTTGCCCTGATCCGTGCGATGAGCTGGCCGGAACCGCTCTACGCGCATATCCCCTTGATCCACGGCAATGACGGCGCGAAACTGTCCAAGCGGCACGGCGCGCTGGGGGTAGAAGCCTATCGCGACATGGGCATATTGCCCGACGCGATGTTCAATTATCTGCTGCGTCTCGGCTGGGGCCATGGCGACGACGAGATCATCTCGCGCGCGCAGGCCATCGAATGGTTCGACCTTTCGGGCGTCGGCAAATCGCCGTCGCGTTTCGACACCAAGAAGCTGCAGAATCTGAACGGCCATTATATGCGCGATGCCGCCGACAATGATCTGGTTCGCCTCGCGATCCCCTGGATCGAGCAGGATTTGGCGCAGGCCCTGACGCCAGCAGACAAGGAATTGCTGGGTCAGGCGATGCCGGTTTTGAAAAGCCGGGCAAAAAATCTGATCGAATTGGCCGAATCCAGTCTTTTTCTCTTTAAAAAGAGACCACTTGGCCTCGACGAACGGGCAGAAAATCTGCTAGACGATCCCGCACGGACGCTGCTTAAATCGATTCACCTTGGCTTGACTGATCTGGAAGACTGGACACTCGAGGCAACGGAAGAAGTCATAAAAGCGATCGCGGAGTCTGCCGAACTGGGATTGGGGAAGCTCGCACAACCTATGCGCGCCGCCTTGACAGGAAGCACCAGTTCACCCGGAATTTTTGACGTCCTGATCCTTCTTGGTAAAGAAGAATCGCTAGGCCGTCTTGCAGATCAAATAGAAAAAACCTGAGTTTTCAGGAGCAGAAAGGACAATATCGTGGGCGATAACGCAAAATTCAGCATCAATGGTGAAGATCACGAATATCCGGTTCTGACGGGCACAGTCGGCCCCGACGTCGTGGATATTCGCAAATTATACGGCCAGACCGGTGCCTTCACCTATGACCCCGGCTTTACCTCGACCGCCAGCTGCGAATCCGAGCTGACCTTCATCGATGGCGGCGAAGGCGTGCTTCTGCACCGCGGCTATCCGATCGAACAGCTCGCCGAGCAGAGCAGCTTCATGGAAGTCGCGCACCTTCTTCTCCGTGGCGAATTGCCGACCGCGGATGAATATGCCGATTTCAACAACACGATCACCCGCCACACCATGGTGCACGAACAGCTGCGCGGTTTCTATCAGGGCTTCCGCCGCGACGCGCACCCGATGGCAATCATGTGCGGCGTGGTCGGCGCACTGTCGGCTTTCTACCATGACAGCACCGACATCAACGATCCCGCCCAGCGGATGATCGCCAGCCACCGTCTGGTCGCCAAGATGCCGACGATTGCCGCCATGGCCTATAAATATTCGATCGGGCAGCCGTTTGTCTATCCCGACAACGAACTGTCCTACACCGGCAATTTCCTGCGCATGACCTTCGGTGTTCCCGCCGAGGAATATGAAGTGAACCCGGCGATCGAAAAAGCGATGGACCGGATTTTCATCCTTCACGCCGATCATGAGCAGAACGCGTCGACCTCGACCGTCCGTCTGGCCGGCTCCTCGGGTGCCAACCCGTTTGCCTGCATCGCGGCCGGCATTGCCTGCCTCTGGGGCCCTGCCCATGGCGGCGCCAATGAAGCGGCGCTCAACATGCTCAAGGAAATCGGTCATCCGGACCGTATTCCGGAATATATCAAGCGCGCCAAGGACAAGGACGATCCGTTCCGCCTGATGGGCTTTGGTCACCGCGTATACAAAAATTACGATCCGCGTGCATCGGTGATGCAGGAAACGGTGCGTGAAGTATTTGATACGCTGAAGGTCAAGGATCCGGTCTTTGAAGTGGCGCTGCAGCTCGAGGAAATGGCGCTCAACGATCCCTATTTCATCGACAAGAAGTTGTTCCCGAACGTCGATTTCTATTCCGGCATCATCCTGTCGGCGATCGGTTTCCCGACATCGATGTTCACCGTGCTGTTCGCCCTCGCCCGCACCGTCGGCTGGGTTGCGCAGTGGAACGAAATGATTTCCGATCCGGGCCAGCGCATCGGCCGTCCGCGCCAGTTGTACACCGGCCCGGCCAAGCGCGACTTTGTCCCGATCGACAAGCGCTAGAGACATTAGAAATTCCAGAGAAAGGGGGGCTTCATGCTCCCCTTTTTTTTGCCTATTCCGGGTTGGGAAGCGCCAGCGTGAAGGTAGAGCCCTTGCCGGCTGCGCTCGCCACGGTCAGGCTGCCGCCCATGGCTCCTGCCAAGCGGCGGGAGATAAACAGTCCAAGCCCGCTACCGCCGTCGCCGGAGCGGCCGAGCCGTTCGAACTTCTGGAAAATCCGGTCCTGATCCTCCGGTGCGATGCCGTCGCCCTGGTCGGACACCGAAATCCGGGCAAATTCCTGATCTTTGGAAACGCGCAGCTTGATTACCGAACCGTCGGGCGAATAGCGGATCGCGTTGCCGATCAGATTGACGAGTATTTGCAGAGAGCGCCGAAATTCGCCGCGCGCCGGTAATGTCTCGCCCTCCTTGGGAAGATCAATCCGGATCTGGTGATCGGAAGCCTTGACCGCGAGCAGACCGGCTGCACGGTGGGCAAGGTCGACAAGATCAATATCGTCGGCAGCAACGGTAAATTCCGGTCGTTCGATGGCCTCGAGGTCGGACAGGTCGTTGACCAGTTCGAGCAAATGGCGGCCCGCAGAGGCGATATCCTTGGCATAGCTGGCATAATCACCGCGCAGCGGGCCTTCCAGCTTGCTGCTGATGGTTTCGGCATTGGCGATGATCTTGCCGAGCGGCTGACGCAGAGCGGGACCGAGCTGGAAACCGAACAGACTGTCACTGATCAGCTTGGAAGCGACCGGCTTGCCAGCCTGGTCTCCGGTTTCCGGACTCTCGGGCGTGGCAGAAAAACGATATCCGGCAAAAACGCCGACCTTGTCGATCAGCGGCTGCCCCTGCAGCAGATAAAGCTGCTGGCTGCCGCTCTTCTCCCGTACCCGCTGATTGCGAACCGGCTGACGCTCGGCCACCGCCTCGATCAATCTCGTGTGGCCAGAAGGCGGGATGACGTCATATATATCGAGCAGCGACTGGCCAATGGCATCGCTGGCCTGAGCCGCATCGCCGGGCATTTGCCGGGCGATGATCCGCAAGGCCGCATCGGTTCTGATCACGCCGCGACCTTCAAGACGGTCAAAATCACGTGCACGGGCGGGATCCATTTGATCCGGCTCCTCATGCGGCCGCTCTTTCCAGTCCATGATCTCGAGTTCGAGCTGCTGGTCCTTGTCCGCCGCGGCAAGTCGGGTCTCGACCCACATATCGATCCGGCATTCGTCATCGGAGGCTTGCGCCGGTCGCGACAGGTTCATCCCCAGCCGCCGGCTAAGCCGGCATAATTCTGCCAGTTCAGGCACGGCCAATGGTCCGCCTTCAGCGCCGCCACTACGCAAATGGAGCCGCATCAGACGCGGATCGGCCGACAGCAATATGCCATCGGCATCGACCTTTCCGCGCACCGGATCGGCCAATTTGCCCGCCGTCGTCATTTTCCCTGATCGCCCAGGCTATCGTCGGCCAGAATCCGCTCGGCATTCTGATAGGCGCCGGGCGCTGCCCAGCTCGATACCAAGGCGAGACACCGGTCCTGGTCGGTCTCGCCATAAGTTGCTGCGGTGAGGATATGATCGTCGCCATCGAGAGCCGCAAATACCGACAGGGCGTCCTGTGTCGGAAAATCGGCCGCGCGAATCGCGACGACAAAGCGCACCATGTTCGGTTCGGCGGTGAAGCCGATGATCTGGTCACTGGTCAGGCCGGATCGCCGTGCAAGCCGGGCGATGAAAAGGGACAGGCCATCTTTCATCGGATGGGGAATGGCGTCCCCGGTCTCTGCAGTCTGCTCGAGCAAACGGGCGAGACGGTCCGACTTGCGCGCCACGCTGGCGCTTTCGTCATGTGCGGCAAGCATGCGCTCGGTGGCTTGTTGCAGCTGTGATCCGGGCAGGCCGGACAATCTGGCAAGCGCAGCGGTTACCGGCCAGGCGAGAGCAAAGGCAATCTCGGCGGGCAGATCGGCCAGGCTCGCGGAAATTTCTCCTGCCGCGCCGGTGGATTTGGATTGAGCGACGAGCAGCCCCATCGCAGCTTCGGCAACAACCGGATCGGCATGATCCAGATGGCGCGTCAGCGTCGCTTCAAGATCCTGTTGAGAGATTTTCTGCAACAGTCGGGCCGCCAGCTCGCCTTGCTGCGCTTTCACGAACAGATGCTGGACGATCTCGGTCGTCTTGAGCAGGCCGCTATTCTCCAGCAAGCGAAAGCTCTGGCCGCCGCTGCCCTGCCCGATTTTTGCGAGCGTTTCATGGGATACGCCCATTTCGTCCGTCGCAATCCGGCAGATGCGTTGTTCGATCTGTCCGATCGTTGCGCGCAGATATTGCCGCGCATTGGACCGCATGCGGTCGTTGAAGGACACGTCGGTTCGCGGGAACAGCGCCTGAGCAAAATCATCGGCAATAAACGAGGCTTTACCGGCCATTGCAGACGCATGCCGGATGATATCGTTATTCATCGTCTCGTTCATCGAAAAAACTCGCTGTGCCATAGTCTGGCCGTAACCCAATGTGGTTAACAAGCCGCTAAGCGGGCCATTCCATTATTCGTCCTGCAAGACCGTTTTTCCAGACAAACCTTTCACCAGATAGCGGTCGAGAACGAGAATCAAGCCGGAATAGAGCGCTGCTCCGTACAGGCCGACAGCCAATTGTCCGAAGAAGGCTGCGAATAGCAGAACCAGCAGAACCAGTCGCAAATCGGGTTTCACCAGCGCCAGGCGTCGGTCTACCGGCCCGGCCTTCAAGGTTAACAAATGGCCCAGCAATAATGCCATAATCACCAGATTTGGTGCCAATGTCGTCCCGCCAGACACCTGTACCAGCAGGATCGTGACCACCGCTACCGCCAGCAAATCCAGCGCAAGTCCAGGCCAGTCTCGAATTTTTGCCGCGCTGCCAAATTGCACCATGGCGGCCCGCGCAAATTGCGCGGCGCTGCCGGTCAGGAGCAGGATCAGCGACGCCACAGGATAGCCGAGGACTGCGGTGATGACCGCTGCGAATCCGGCGGTAAGCGAGGAAATTCCGAGATATTGCGGCGCGGATTTTTTCTTCCAGAGCCGGGGAAGACTGCGCTTGACCAGCGGCTGCAACAGAAAGCGGTTCAGAAAATTGCCCTCGCGCGCAGGCATCGCGTTCAACTGTCGGCGGGTATATTGCCCGGCGCTGACTTCGCTTTGCACATGCGCGATCGCTCCTGCGCCCATTTTGCGATCCGATATTATCGCGCGCGGGCATTCTGCCTGAACGGCTGTGCGCAACAGGGCGGACCCCACTTCCCACTCGTCGGGAATATCGATCATCGCGCTGAGCCGGGCGGCGTTGAGCGAGACGATGCCGAGCCACCTCTGGTTGAGATCAATCCGTTCAAATTCTTGATATTCATCGCCGTGAAGCACGGTGAACAGCAATTCCTGCGGCGCCCCGCTCAGCTGATCGACAATCTCCTCATTGGGCAATATGCCATCGGCGATATAGATCATGTGATCCTGGTCGCTGGCATATTGCACGAGATCGCTGGGGCTACGGACATATTCGGCGTCCATTCCCTGCTGCTTCATTGCGTCGATTTTCTGCAACAGGGCGCCATGGGTTACCGGGCAAAGAAATATGAATTTCTCGCAGCCGATGCGTTGCGCGGCGCTAATTTGCAGATCAAGCAGCGTGCCGGCGAACAACGGCAGCAGGGCAATCGGACCATTGCCGTCGAGATCGTCTTTTGCGAGAGAAATCAGTGCCAGTTTCACGAATATAGGGGTCCTGATCGATGGATGGGAAGGTCGTTCCCGTCCATAGATGGTGACGTGCAAACATGCCAACCGATATTCTGGTGAAGCTGGCGCAGTCCGTGCGCCAAAAGCGACAAGTCAGTCCCTGTGGACCTCGACTGCGGCCACAGCGCGCTGCAGCTTCCGCAATATTACCGGATCGCCCGGTGCGGAATGGGCCGCCTCGTCAGCCAGTTGCAGGATCTGGGTCGCGGCAAAGCTCGCGGCCAGTCCTTTGAGACGCCAGGCCGCATATTCCCAGTTGGCATCGCAACGCGCTCTGCCCATCAGGTCTACCTGCCGTTTCGCGCTTTCCAGAAACGCCTCGCGCAGTTCCGCGATGAGCGACTGATCGTCTCCCACTGCGGCCGCCAGAGCGGCATCCAAAGCCCCGTAATCAAATGACATTCCCCTCCAATACAGCTGATATGGTTAACTTATGGTTTATATGATTCAATATTGTGCTAAATAGTAGTCATGGCAGGTGAGAACAAGATAATCGGGATGTGGCGCGACAGGGATGGCAGTCCCGACAGCGACCAGGCAGAAGCAGCGACTCAGGTGGAGGGTGAAGCAGCCACACCGGAGACGGAGCCGGAGACCATGCTGGCCGAGAGCCAGCAAAATGGCGATGATCCGGCGGAAGACAGCTGGAGCCATTATGCCGATGATACGGCAGCCACGGCCAGCCTGTCCCGATATGTTCCGATATTATTGCTGGCCGTTTCCGTAATCGGCTGGACCGGATTTTTCATCTGGGCGAATCGCGACATTTTTACCAGCTTGCCAACCCCCAAGGCCGGGATTGACCTGCTGACCCAATGGTGCCTGCCGATCGCCACGCTCGGGGTCGCCTATCTGCTCTACATGCGCAACAGCACCAGGGAGGCCAATCGCTTCACCGATGTGGCGACATCGTTGCGGGCAGAGTCGGAGTTACTGGAAGGACGCCTGAAGACCGTCAACAACGAGCTTAGCGTCGCTCGCGAATTTCTGAGCCACGAGAGCCGCGAACTCGAATTTCTCGGCGACAAGTCGTCCGTCAAGCTGGTCAGTGCGGCCGAATTGATGAGAAGTTCGCTGGAAGACGGTCTCGGCAAGATGGTCAAGCTGGATCAGGTCGGTGAAGCCGCCTACAAGAATCTCGAACAATTGCGCGAACATCTGCCTGTGGTCATCAACACGGCCAAGGATGTAACCAATCAGATCGGCAATTCGGGACGGACCGCCCAGACCGAAATGGCCGCCATGGTCGGGACCCTCAGAAAGATCGGAGACGTCGGGGCAGCAGCCAAGAAGAGCCTGGACGAACTGACGGACAAATCGGCCCTGTCTGTTGAAACGCTCGCCGCCGAAGCCGAAAAGATCAAGATCGGGCTGACGAAACAGCTCGACGACGCCGGAGCCGGATCGACCCAGCTGGCAAACCTGTTGAAAAAGACGACCGCGGAAACCATCGAAGCACTGCGCAAGACCAGAGCCGATCTTGCGACCGAGACGTCGGAATCGGCGCTCGCGATGCGCGCAGAACTCGACGGCCTGGAAGCGGCTCTGGCTAGTGCCGGAAAAGTTGCCGACGAGGAAGAGGACCGGCTCAAGGCGCTGGCCGAAACGCTCAACAGAACGGTCTCGGACATTGCGGAAAATATCGAGAAGCTCGACAATGAAAGCGGTGACAAGACCGCGAAGCTCGCATTTGCCATGTCGGCAATGGAACAAAATAGTGCCGCTCTGCAGCTTTCACTGGAAAGCGGCCATGGTGTCGCAGACGGCATGATCCAGCGTATGGAACGACTGCTGGTCGCTCTCGACAGCAGCGCGCGGGAACTGGACGAAACCCTGCCCGCCGCATTCGAGCGGGTCTCGGACAAGTCCAGGGAAAGCCTGGCGCTATATGGCCAGATCGCCGGCGAAGCGACCAAGGCGCAGGACGATGCCGAGAAAGTCGCGGAACGCATTGCCCGTACCGACCTTTCGATCAGCGAACAGCAGCAGAAAATCCGCAAATTGCGCGAAGATGGCGATGTTGCAAGCCAATCGATTGTGGAACAGATCGCGGAAATCTCGAAGTCTCTCGACGAGGTGCGCGAGCAGAATGAATCGCTTGCCGAAAGCGCCGGCGAGAAACTGATCAGCGCTTTGTTGCGGGTCAAGGACACGGCAAAACAGGCTTCCGAACATTCGCGCGAAGTGCTTGAAAAGTCGATTGCCGGATCAACCGAAGCTTTTGAACGCGTAAGCGAGGAAGCCCTGAACCGGATCATCGATGACAAGATCGGATCGATCGCGCCGAAGCTGGAGAAGGCTGTGTCGAGCGCGGTTGAAACGACCCAGTCGACAGCAGCGCATCTGACCGATCAATTGGCCGCCATCGAGGACATGACGACCAAGCTCGAGCAGCGCATATTGTTTGCCAAGGAAAAGTCAGAGCAGAGCAGCGACGAGAATTTCACCCGGCGGGTGGCTCAGCTGACCGAGTCGCTCAATTCCATCTCGATCGACGTCGGAAAGATTCTGTCGAACGATGTCACCGACACCGAATGGGCTGCCTATCTGAAGGGCGATCGCGGTATCTTCACCCGGCGGGCGGTTCGCTTGCTCGACAACCGGGAAGTGCGCGAAGTGCTCGCCCAATATTCAGCCAATGACGAATTCCGCGAACATGTGAACCGCTATATCCATGACTTCGAAGCGATGTTGCGCGGCGTGCTCGCCACCCGCGATGGCAGCGCAATCAGCGTTACCCTGCTGTCGTCGGACGTCGGGAAGCTTTATGTCGCCCTGGCCCAGGCAATCGAACGGCTGCGCAGCTAGCGCATCCGTTCGCGGCTGTTGAAAAAGTCGATATCGTCGAGGGTGATCCAGCCATTGGCATAGTTGAGATAGAATAGGCCGAACGCGGCGGTTGCGAGCAATGTTGTCAGCAACAACACGCGCAGCGGGCGGAAGTTGACCGGCGCGCCATCCGCCTGCCCCCTGACCATCTTCTCACCCGACTCATGATGATTGCGGATGCCGATCGGCAGGACGATGAACGCCGCCATCACCCAGAACAGCACATAAATGGCGATGACGGACGTGGGTTCCATGGATCAGGCCTCTATCGTGAGCACCGATACGATCGGTTTCTTACCGGTCCACTCGGTCGCCGTGCGACGAACAAGCAAGCGGATGGCTTCGTTGAACTTGTCGATATCGCCCACCGGCTTGGAATATTTGGCGACAATCTTGTCGACGACTTCGTCGAGGAAATCCTCTTCGTCTTCCTCGAGCGGTACGCCGTGCATTTTCAGCACCGGCTGCCCGAAGATCTTGCCCTTGTGGTCGAGACCGATGGCCACCGAGATCATGCCGTTATGAGCAGTCTTGCGCCGGTCGTTTAATGTTCTGCCGTCAGCCGGGATGATCACGTCGCCATCGACAACAAGCCGTCCAGTGCGTTCCTGCCCCAATATTTTGGGACCATCGGGAGCCAGTCGGACGACATCGCCATTCTGCTGGAAGATCGCCTTTGGAACGCCATGGTCCAGAGCAAAACGGGCCTGGGTCTTCATATGGCGGATTTCACCATGAACCGGTACCAGGATTTCCGGCCTGATCCAGTCGTACATCTGCGCGAGTTCGGGTTGTCCGGGATGGCCGGAAACATGGATATGTTCCTGACGCTCGGTAATCATCACAACGCCCTTTGATGCGAGCTGGTTCTGGATACGGCCAATCGCAATTTCATTGCCGGGAATCTGCTTCGACGAGAACAGCACATGATCGCCTTCGGAGAGCTTGATCTGGTGGCTGTCGCCGGCAATCCGTCCGAGAGCGGCCCGCGCCTCGCCCTGTCCGCCGGTTGCGATGATCATAACCTTGTCGCGCGGAAGGCTCATCGCCTCCTGGAAGTCGACCGTCGGCGGAAAATCCTTGAGATAACCGTTTTCGCGGCAATTTTCGATGATCCGGTCGAGCGAGCGGCCGGCCACACAAAGCTTGCGTCCGGCGTGGATGGCGACTTCGCCGAGCGTCTGCAATCGGGCAGCGTTGGATGCGAAGGTCGTGACCACGATCCGCGTGTCGATATCCTCGACCACCCGCATCAGGTTGCGGCGCACTTCGCCTTCCGATCCGGAGGCCTTTTCGTTGAAGACATTGGTCGAATCGCAGACCATCGCCAATATGCCCTCATCGCCGATCTGCTTGAGCGTTTCCGGCGAAGACGGGACCCCGAGCACCGGCTCGTCATCCAGCTTCCAGTCACCGGTGTGAAAAATTTTGCCGTAGGGCGTGTCGATCAGCATCGCATTGCCCTCGGCAATAGAGTGCGCGATCGGCAAATAGCGAAAACCGAACGGGCCAAGATCAAAGCTGCCCTCGTTGGGAATGATGTTGAGCTTGACCTGATGCTCCAGCCCGACTTCTTCCAGCTTGCGGCGGATCAGGCCGGCGGTGAACGGCGTTGCAAACAACGGCACATCGAGATCGGCGGCAAAATAGGGAACCGCGCCGATATGGTCTTCATGACCATGGGTCAGCACGATCCCGAGCAGATCCTTGCGGTTTTTCTCGATAAATTCGAGGTCGGGGAGAATCAGGTCGATCCCCGGATAGCTCGGGTCGGCAAAGGTCATGCCCAGATCGACCATCACCCACTTGCCGTCACAGCCGTAGAGATTGACATTCATGCCGATTTCACCCGACCCGCCAAGGGCCAGGAAGAGAAGTTCTTTTTTAGATTTTGTCATTTAGCGTGTGTTGCTCGCTGATAGAGGAAATGCAGGCCCTGAAGAGTCAGGTCTGATTCTAGATGGTCAAATACGTCTGTATGTTCGTCAAAAAGTACGGCTAAGCCGCCGGTAGCAATGATTTTGGTCGGACGACCGATTTGTGCCTTGGTCCGTGCCACTAGACCCTCGATCATCGCAACATAACCCCAGAAAATGCCAATCAGCATCTGGCTTTCGGTGGTGGTGCCGATGACATTGTCACTTTCGGGGGATTCCAGTGCGATACGCGGTAGTTGCGCGGTCTTGCCGACGAGCGCGTCGAGCGAAAGATTGATTCCCGGAGCGATGACTCCGCCCTTATAGGCACCTTCATAGTCGGCGACGTCGAAGGTCGTCGCGGTGCCGAAATCGATGATAACGATATCCTGCTTATATTTCTGGTGCGCGGCGATCACATTGAGCACGCGATCCGCCCCCACTGAATCGGGCTGCTCGACGTCGAGCGCAACGCCCCATTCGGCTGCGCCACGGCCAGCGACTAGCGGGGTTACGCCGAAATATTTTTCCGAGAGAACGGTGAGATTATGAAGAGCGCGCGGGACCACGGTGCCGATGATCACCGCGTCGACCGTATTGAGTTCAAGCCCCTCGAGTTCCAGCAACTGCCGGAGCCAGACGACATATTCATCCGCGGTGCGGCGAGCGTCGGTTGCGATGCGCCAGCGCGCGCGAATATCGTCGCCGTCGAAAAGAGCGAACACAACATTGGTATTTCCGGCATCTATGGCCAACAGCATGAGCGTCTCTTCTTTCTATCCGATGGAAATATCACCGGCGCGTATTTCGATAAGCGTTCCATCGGCTTTTCTCAAGCAGAGTGCGCCATCCGCGGTAAGCCCGGCATATTCGCCGGTGGTTTTCTCGCCGCTCTCATCGCTGGTGGTAATGGTACTGCCGAGCGGATGAGCCAGTTTTTGCCATTCCGAAAGGATATGCGAAATTCCGTTGTCGCGCCAGTCCCTGACGAAATCC
The DNA here is from genome assembly GCF_013371215.1 of Parasphingorhabdus flavimaris. Taxonomy (GTDB): domain Bacteria; phylum Pseudomonadota; class Alphaproteobacteria; order Sphingomonadales; family Sphingomonadaceae; genus Parasphingorhabdus; species Parasphingorhabdus flavimaris. Next base: position 339,540 of record NZ_JABWMH010000002.1, on the reverse strand, counting down.
GCGAATGAAACGGACAGTCGTTCGAGAAAACCGGCTGCGTCTATATTCGCGCCCTCGGCTGCCAGGCTGGTCAATATCCTGCCCTCGACCTCTGGTGTAACCGCGACATTGACGCCGATGCCGACGACGACCTGATCCTTCACCCGCTCGAGCAGGATGCCGCAGACCTTCGACTGGGAGACCAATATGTCATTGGGCCATTTCAGGATCATCTCGGTACCCGGCAGGCAGGAACGGATGACGGAATAGACCGCCAGTCCGGCAACAAAGGACAGGGACGACGGCGACGGATCACCGGACCGGATGTCGACCACGGTGCTGCAATAGAGATTGGCCCGGGGGCTTTCCCATTTACGGCCCAGACGTCCGATCCCGCCAGACTGTGTTTCTGCCCGCAGCCAATAGCCTTCGACAGCAGCACCCTGCCCTGCGAGCGCCTTCAGGTCCGCATTGGTGGACGCGGTTTCCGCGATTGTTTCTATGCGAATAGTCAGAAAAGCGACGCCGCGGCTGCATCGGCGACCGGCGCCATGAAGGGTATCGCCAGATAGCCCAGCGGTGAAACGAACAATGCCAGAATCGCGATCAGGATATTCTCGGTCTTGTGACCTGTGCTCACGATCTCGCCGGCAGGATCATCGAAATAGATGATCTTGACGACCTTGATATAGTAGAACGCGCCGATCACCGACGCGGCAATACCAATCACCGCGAGCGGCAACATGCCGGCTGCGACGGCGGCATCAAAGACCAGGAACTTGCCCCAGAAACCGAACAAAGGCGGAATGCCGGCGAGCGAGAACATGAACACGGCAAAGGCAGCAGCCAGTCCGGGACGGGTCTGCGACAGTCCGGCGAGGCTCGACAGGCTTTCCAGCGGTCTGCCGTCCTTGTCCCGCATTTCCAGTACGCAGATAAAGCTGCCGAGGGTCATGGCGACATAGACGACCAGATAGAACATCATCGCCGAAATGCCCTGCGCGGTACCGGTCGCGAGACCGATCAGCAGGAAGCCGACATTGTTGATCGAGCTGTAGGCGAGCAGACGCTTGATATTCTGCTGGCCGATTGCGGCAACCGCGCCGAGAATGATCGACGCCAGGGCAACGAATACGATGATCTGCTGCCAGGCCGAGGTCTGGCCACCAAAGGCATCGATGATCACCCGAGCCGTCAGCGCGATAGCCGCCACTTTCGGTGCGCTGGCGAAGAATGCACTGACCGGAGTCGGCGCGCCTTCGTAGACGTCCGGCGTCCACATGTGGAACGGCACGGCGCTGATCTTGAACGCCAGTCCCGACAGGACAAGAACCAGCCCGATCAGCGGGCCGGTGGAAAGATCACCGCTCAGCGTCTCGCCGATTACGGCAAAGCTGGTCGAGCCGGCAAAGCCGTAGACCAGAGAGATGCCGAACAGCAGCATGCCGCTGGCCAAGGCGCCGAGGACGAAATATTTCAGGCCCGCTTCGGAAGACCGCACATCGGTGCGGATGAAGCTGGCCAGAACATAGGCCGACAGGCTGTTCAGTTCGAGACCGATATAGAGGGTCATCATGTCGGTTGCCGATACCATCATGCCCATGCCGATGCAGGCAAACAGGATCAGGATCGGATATTCCGCGCGATATTTTCCGCCGGCCTGGAAGAAACGCGGCGCGATCATCAACGAGACAATCGCAGCGATATAGATCAGGAACTTCGCGGAACTGCCGAAAGCATCCATGCTATACTGGCCGTCAAAAGCGAACACGCCGCCCTTGAATTCGGGCATATGGGCGAGACTCATCAACAGGGTCGACGCGCCGAACAGCGCCGCAGCCGACAATATCGTCACCAGACGGGCCGATTTGTCACCGCCCCAGGCAGCGACCATCAGCAGGACAAGGCTCGAGATCGAGAGGAAGATTTCCGGCGAAACCAGCCAAAGGGAGTTTCCGATACCCATCAGTGTGCCTCCCCTTCAGCATGGTCCTTGGCGATGGCTTTTGCCTCGCCCATCTTGAGATGCGCATCGCCTTCCGGAGCCGCGCGGTCGATACGCGCAACCAGCGCGCCGACATCACCGCGGATCGGGGCCATGAAGCTTTCGGGATAGACGCCCATCCACATTACAGCAGCGGCGATCGGCGCGAGCAGCGCCATTTCCCGTGCAGACAGATCCGGCATCGCTTTGACATCCTCGTGAACAAGTTCACCGAATGCAACCCGGCGATAGAGATAGAGCATATAGCCTGCGCCGAGGATGATCCCCGTTGTCGCGACAAGCGTGACCCAGCTGTTGACCTCGTAGAGACCGATCAGCGAGAGAAATTCGCCGACGAAACCGCTGGTGCCCGGCAGGCCGATCGAGGCCATGGTGAACAGCAAGAACAGGATCGCATATTTCGGCATGTTGATCGCCAGTCCGCCGTAGCGGTCGATTTCCCGCGTGTGGAGGCGGTCGTAGATCACGCCGACGCAAAGGAACAGCGCACCCGATACAAGGCCGTGGCTCAGCATCACGATGACCGCGCCTTCGATGCCCTGGCGGTTGAATGCAAACAGGCCGAGCGTGACGATCGCCATATGGGCAACCGACGAATAAGCGATCAGCTTCTTCATGTCCTGCTGCACCAGCGCCACCAGCGAGGTGTAGATGACAGCCACCATCGACAGGCCGAAGACCAGCCAGATGAACTGTTCGGACGCTTCGGGGAACATCGGCAGCGAGAAGCGCAGGAATCCGTAGCCACCCATTTTCAGCAGCACGCCGGCCAATATGACCGAACCGGCAGTCGGCGCCTGAACGTGCGCGTCGGGCAGCCAGGTGTGGACCGGCCACATCGGCATCTTCACCGCGAAGCTGGCAAAGAAGGCCAGCCACAGCCAGGTCTGCGCCTCGGGCGCGAAATCATAGTTGAGCAGGGTCGGAATGTCGCTGGTACCCGCATCCTGCACCATCCACAGCATCGCGATCAGCATCACCACCGAGCCGAGCAAGGTGTAGAGGAAGAATTTATAGCTGGCGTAAATCCGGTTCGCACCGCCCCAGATACCGATGATCAGATACATCGGGATCAGGCCCGCTTCGAATAGGATATAGAAGAGGAAGATATCCTGCGCCGCAAAGACGCCGATCATCAGTACCTCCATGAACAGGAAGGCAGCCATATATTCGCCGACCCGCGTCTGGATCGATTCCCAGCTGGCACCGATACAGATCGGCATCAGGAAGACGGTGAGCATGATCAGCATCATCGAAATGCCGTCGATACCCAGCGCCCAGGCGAAATTGCCGAACAGATCGGATCGCTCGACATATTGCCATTGCGGACCGCCGATGTCGTAATTGGCCCACAGGACAATGCCGAGCACGAACAGCGCGAGAGTCGTTGCCAGCGCCAGCCAGCGCGCAGCCTGCGCGTTGAGGAACAGGCAGATAATCGCTGCCGCCATCGGCAGCCCCATCATCAGGGACAGAATCGGGAAATCGAGCTGGTTCATTAGCTGGCTCCCTGCACGATAATCCAGGTCGCGGCGGCAGCGAGGCCGAGCAACATGACGAGCGCATAAGTATAGAGATATCCGCTCTGGAAGCGTTTCATCACGCCGGAACCACTGGCAATGACCGATGCGATGCCGTTGGGACCAAAGCGGTCAATCGTGCCTTCGTCGCCCTTTTTCCAGAACAGTCGTCCGAACCAGAATGCGGGGCGGATGAATATCCGGTCATAAAGCTCATCGAAATACCATTTGTTGAAGAAAAATGCATAAAGCGGGCTGAACGTCGCGGCGAGACGCGCCGGACGGTCGGTGCCGCGGAAATACATGAAATAGGCGGTCGCGAGGCCGCTCAGCATGGCGGCGGTCGCCGACAATTTCACCCACAAAGGTACTTCGTGCATGGCGTGCATCAATCCCGCATCATAAGCGATCGCGCCGTTCCAGAAGCCGCCGTCGTCGATGAAGGCATGGCTGAAGACGAAGCCCGCGAACACGGCTCCGACGGACAGGACGCCGAGCGGCACCAGCATCGTCAAGGGACTCTCATGCGGATGATAGCCGCCGGTCGTGTCGTCGCCAGCCTGTTCGGGTGTCTTGTGAACGCTGTGCTGGATATGTTCGGACTGGATCCAGCGCGGCTTGCCCCAGAAGGTCAGGAACATCAGGCGCCAGCTGTAGAAGCTGGTGAGCAGGGCCGCCAGTACGCCAATGAAGAAGGCGAACTGGCCAACCTGGCTGCCCGAAGCGAAAGCCGCCTCGATGATCGCGTCCTTGGAATGGAAGCCTGCAAACCCGGCGTGAAGCCAATAGATACCGACGCCGGTGATCGCCAGCGTACCGGCCATCATCGCCCAGAAGGTCAGCGGGATTTCTTTCCGCAGACCACCATAATAGCGCATGTCCTGCTCGTGATGCATCGCGTGGATCACCGAACCGGCACCGAGGAACAGCAACGCCTTGAAGAAGGCGTGGGTGAACAGGTGGAACATCGCCACATTATAGGCGCCAACACCGGCGGCAAAGAACATATAGCCGAGCTGCGAACAGGTCGAATAGGCGATCACCCGCTTGATATCATTCTGCACGAGACCAACGGTCGCGGCGAATATCGCGGTACAGGCGCCAACCACCGTTACCACCGTCAATGCCACATCGCTGGTTTCGAACATCGGCGACAGACGGCAGACCATGAACACACCGGCGGTCACCATGGTGGCCGCATGGATCAGCGCCGACACGGGGGTCGGCCCTTCCATCGCGTCCGGCAGCCAGGTGTGCAGACCCAGCTGCGCCGATTTGCCCATGGCGCCGATGAACAGCAGCAGGCAGATTATGGTCATCGTGTCGAGACGCATGCCGGCAAAGGTAATCGTCGATCCGGCCATGCCTGGTGCGGCTTCAAGAATTTCCGGAATGGATACGGTGCCGAAAACCAGGAATGTGGCGAAGATGCCGAGCATGAAGCCAAGGTCACCGACGCGGTTGACGACAAAGGCCTTGATCGCCGCGGCATTGGCGCTCGGCTTCTTGAACCAGAAACCGATCAGCAGATAGGAGGCCAGACCGACGCCTTCCCAGCCAAAGAACATCTGCACCAGATTGTTCGCGGTCACCAGCATCAGCATGGCAAAGGTGAACAATGACAGATAGGCAAAAAAGCGCGGCTGGTCCGGATCTTCGTCCATATAGCCCCAACTGTAGAGATGGACGAGCGCGGAGACCGTGGTCACCACGACCAGCATCACCGCGGTCAGCGTATCGACGCGCAATGACCAGTCGAAATTAAGGTCACCCGAGATAATCCAGGTCATGACCGGCACGACTTCGGCGCTGCTGGTTCCGCTGACAAAACCGATGAAGATCGGCCAGCTCAGCGCACAGGCGGCAAAGAGCGCACCAGTGGTGATGACCTTGGCCGGCACATTGCCGATGATACGGTTACCGAAACCGGCGACTATCGCTGCCAGCAGGGGCAGGAAAACTATGAGAGTGATACTGTTCACGATTACCCCCGGAGCCGTTCGTGCTGAGCTTGTCGAAGTATGAACGGCGTGGACGCAACCTGCCCTTCGACAGGCTCAGGGCGAACGGTATTTTTAGACGAACTCATGTTCACCCCTTCATCCGGTTGACATCATCGACGGCGATCGTGCCGCGCTGACGGAAATAAATCACGAGAATGGCCAGCCCGATGGCGGCTTCGCCTGCGGCAACGGTCAGGATGAACATCGCGAACACCTGCCCGGTCATGTCGCCGAGAAAGGCGCTGAACGCGACAAAATTGAGGTTCACCGCGAGCAGGATCAATTCGATCGCCATCAGGATGATGATGATATTCTTGCGGTTCAGGAATATGCCGAGCATGCCCATCACGAACAGGATCGAGCTGACGACCAGATAATGTTCAATGCCGATCATAGCTCCACTCCCTTGCCGACTTCGGGTTGCGTGTTGCGGGTCGCGTCCTCGGGCCGGCGGGCGACCTGGTTGGCGACATTCTGTTTTCTTACACCGCTACGCGTCCGGTGGGTCAGGACGATCGCACCGACCATCGCGACCAGCAGGATCATGCCCGCGGCTTCAAACAGGAATACATATTTGGTGTAGAGCAATGCACCCAGCTGCTCGATATTGGACGGCGCACCTTCCGGAATTCCGACTGCGGCGGTGGCCTGCCCCATGCCCGACGACTGCCAGGCACCGACGCCAAAGATGATTTCGACCACCAGCACCAGAGCGAGCAGCAACCCGAGCGGCAGATGCTTCATGAAACCTGCGCGCAGTTCGGCAAAATCAATGTCGAGCATCATCACGACAAACAGGAACAGGACCGCGACCGCGCCAACATAGACGATGACCAGCAGCGCCGCGATAAACTCGGCACCGACCAGGACCATCAGGCCCGCTGCGTTGAAGAACGCCAGGATCAGCCACAATACGCTATGCACCGGATTGCGCGAAAAAATGCACATGGCACCGCTGGCCAGCACGACGGATGCGAAGAGATAGAAAGCGAATATTTGCATTATACACATCCTCCCTGAAGCGATGCTTTGGGGAGGTGGCGCGCCGAAGCCTTGGCGAAGGCGTGACGGAGTGGCTGCGAACGAAGCGAGCGCTGCGCACTCGCCCCCTCCACCAACCTGCGGTTGGTCCCCCTCCCCATGCTACGCACAGGGAGGAAATATACAGCGCAATTTTGCAAAAGTGCCCCCATCTCAATCATCACAGCGCCCATTACCGGTACGGCGCATCGGCGGCAAGATTTGCCGCGATTGCCCGCTCCCATTTGTCGCCGTTTTCCAGCAGTTTCGATTTGTCGTAAATCAGCTCTTCGCGCGTTTCCGTCGCATATTCGAAATTCGGGCCCTCGACGATAGCATCGACCGGGCAGGCTTCCTGGCAGAAACCGCAATAAATGCACTTGGTCATGTCGATGTCATAGCGCGTGGTGCGGCGCGAACCGTCTTCGCGCGGTTCGGCCTCAATCGTGATCGCCTGCGCCGGGCAGACCGCTTCGCACAGCTTGCAGGCAATGCAGCGTTCCTCGCCATTCGCATAGCGGCGCAATGCATGCTCTCCCCGGAACCGCGGAGAAATCGGGTTCTTCTCATAGGGATAGTTGATCGTTTTCTTCGCCTTGAAGAAATATTTCAGCGTCAGCATGTGCGCGCCGAGAAATTCCCAAAGGGTGAAGGCTTTGATATGTTGTGCGATACTCATAGCGGCAATCCAAATTTGTCGATCATCACATATCCGCTGACGAGAACGACCCACAGCAGGCTCAGCGGCAGGAATATTTTCCAGCCCAGACGCATCAGCTGGTCATAGCGGTAGCGCGGTACCGTAGCCATCACCCAGCTGAAGATGAAGAAGAAGAAGAACATCTTGCCGAACAGCCAGATGATGCCCGGGATATCGAACCAGGGAATCCAGTCGACATCGAGCGGCGGCAGCCAGCCACCCCAGAACAGGATGACGTTGAGCGCGCACATCAGCAGGATATTGGCATATTCGCCGAGCCAGAACAGCGCGAAGGACATCGAACTATATTCGGTCTGGTAACCGGCAACCAGCTCGCTTTCCGCTTCGGTCAGGTCAAACGGATGGCGCGCGGTTTCCGCCATCGAGGCGATCAGGAACACCACCGCCATCGGGAACAGCAGCGGGTTCAGGCCGTACGCGTTGACCATGCCGAAAATATGCCCCTCTTGCGAAAGCACTATTTCGGACAGGTTGAAGGTTCCGGCAAACAGCACCACGGAAATCAGGATGAAGCCGATCGAGACTTCGTAGCTGATCATCTGTGCGGCGGCGCGCATCGCCGAGAAAAATGGATATTTGGAGTTACTCGCCCAGCCGGCAATTACCACGCCGTAGACGCCCAGCGAGCTGATCGCGAGAATGTACAGCAGGCCGATATTGATATTGGCAAGCACCATGTCCTCACCAAACGGGATCACCGCCCAGGCCAGCAGGGCCACGGTGAAGGTGATGATCGGCGCGAGCAGGAACAGGCCCTTGTTGGCGCTCGACGGGATGATCGTTTCCTGCAGGAATACTTTCAGACCGTCGGCGAACGATTGCAGCAATCCAAAGGGGCCAACCACGTTCGGCCCCTTGCGCAGCGCCATCGCCGCCCAGATTTTCCGGTCGACATAGATGATCATCGCGACAGCCAGCATCAGTGGCAGCGCGATCAGCAGGATCAGCGCGAGCGTGCCGACAAACCAGCCGAGCTCGGCACCGAGAAAAGTGGATTGAAGAAATTCGGTCATCAGATATTTCCTCCCTGAAGCGCAGCTTTGGGGAGGTGGCGCGCCGAAGGCGTGACGGAGGGGCCGAACGAAGTGAGGAGGCGATATGCCCCTCCACCATCCTGCGGATGGTCCCCCTCCCCGTGCTTCGCACAAGGAGGAAAAAAGGTAGCAGTTTGTATCACTCCGCCGCCTCCATCAATTCATCATCGGCATGCAGCAATTCCGCGGAACAGCGCTGCATCGTCGCGCTGGCTCGGGCGATGCTGTTGGTCAGATAGAAATCCTTGATCGGATGGACGCCCTGCCCAGTTGGCTTGTCGGGCAAGCCGGTCGGCGGCGCCCAGTCGAACGCGACCAGACCTTCTTGTGCAAGTTCCGGATGATCCTTCGCCATTTTCGTGCGCAGTTCCTCGAAACTGTCGAACGGCAGGGTCTTGCCCATGACGTCGGACAGCGCCCGCAGGATGCTCCAGTCCTCGCGCGCATCACCCGGCGCGAAAATCGCCTTGTTCGAACGCTGCACCCGGCCTTCCAGATTGACATAAGTGCCGTTTTTCTCGGTATAGGCCGCACCCGGCAGGATCACGTCCGCCGCATGGGCACCGGCATCGCCATGATGGCCGATGAACACCTTGAAACTGTCCTTGAACGCTTCATAATTCATTTCGTCCGCACCGAGCGCGAACAGCAGTTTCGGCTTCTTCGCTGCAATTGCCTTGATCCCGCCGTCATAGGCATAGCCGAGCATCAGTCCGCCGGTGCGCGAGGCCCCTATATGCAGGACGTTGAAGCCGTTCCAGCCATCGCGGATCAGCTTGTACTTGCTCGCCAGCTTGAGCGCCGCGCCATGCGCGCCCTCGACGCTCAATGCGCCGCCGCCCAGTATGATCGCCGGCTTCTCCGCAGCTTTCAGCGCATCGGCAGCCGCTTTCGGCAGCTTCGCCAACAGCCCCATATCGTCGCCCAGCCATTCGACCTTGTAGGTCTGGTCCGCTTCCGGACCGATGCCGAAGACTTTCGCGCCGCCCTGGCGCACAGCCTTGCGGATGCGGGTGTTGACCAGCGACGCTTCCCAGCGCGGGTTGGTAGAGACCAGCAGGATCACGTCCGCGTCCTCGATACCGGCGATGGTAGAATTGAAGTTCACCGCAGCGAGATTGGAAACATCATAAGACAGGCCAGTCTGACGGCCTTCCAGCATGTCCGACTTCATCGACTTGAGCAGTTTTTTCGCGGCGTACATGGTCTCGCAATCGACCAGATCACCGGCGATCGCAGCAACCGAGCTGCCTGCGTTCACATCGGCAATCGCCTGGAATGCTTCGTTCCAGCTTGCTTCTTCCAGCTTGCCGTTCTTGCGCACATAAGGCTTGTCGAGACGGCGCTTCATCAGGCCGTCGATCGCGTGGCGGGTCTTGTCGGTTGCCCATTCCTCGTTCACGTCATCATTGACCCGCGGCAGCGCGCGCAGCACTTCGCGGCCGCGTGAATCGATCCGGATATTCGTGCCGACACCGTCCATCACGTCAATGCCGAGCGTCTTGGTCAATTCCCACGGACGCGCTTCGAAAGCGTAAGGCTTGCTGGTCAAGGCACCGACCGGGCAGAGGTCAACGACATTGCCGCTCAGCTCGCTGTGCACCGCGCCTTCGAGATAGGAGGTAATCTCCATCCCCTCGCCGCGGCCAATCGCGCCGATTTCCTCGACGCCGGCGACTTCCTCGCTGAACCGCACGCAGCGCGTGCAGTGGATGCAGCGGGTCATCGCGGTCTTGACGATCGGCCCCATATATTTCTCGGTCACCGCGCGCTTATTCTCTTCGTAGCGCGAGCCTCCCTTGCCATAGGCCATGGCCTGATCCTGAAGATCGCATTCGCCGCCCTGGTCGCAAATCGGGCAATCGAGCGGATGGTTGATCAGGAGAAATTCCATCACCCCTTCGCGCGCCTTCTTGACCATCTCGCTGTCGGTGCGGATTTCCTGACCTTCGGCAGCCGGCAGAGCACAGCTCGCCTGCGGCTTCGGTGGTCCCGGCTTTACCTCGACCAGACACATGCGGCAATTGCCGGCGATGCTCAGGCGCTCATGGTAGCAGAAACGCGGGATTTCCTTGCCGGCAAGCTCGGCAGCCTGCAGCACGGTCGCGCCCTGCGGCACTTCGATTTCGATGCCATCTACGGTGACTTTAGGCATTAGTTTTGGGCCTCCGCTGTCAAGGCTACTGGATGCGATGCCGCATAAGCCAGCCGGTAATAATTGATGGCAATCGAGCCCCGAAGCACCGATTTGCCGAATTTCACTGTGCCATCTCCGGCGAGACAGTCGCCAAGAGTGGGCTGCAATTTCGCAAATGCTGCCGCTTCGCCGGCCGTATCGGTATCCGTCATCAGCAGCGCGTGAGAGTCCACGGGAGCCAAGCGAACCACGCACTCGCCATATTGCGACAAGGAGGTAATCAATTTACTCGACTGATAGGCGGCGAGAACCTTCTCGGCCTTGCTTTTCTTGTAGCCTGTAACATCCGGCGGCGACGTAGGCGTCGGCAAATGCGTCAATTTCGCTAGTCCCTCGACCGTCGTCAGCGATGGCTCGGGAAAATCATGCCGAATGAGCGCCTCCGCCAGCGCATAGCGATAGTGGTCCCCGCCAAATTTCATCCGGGCGCCATTGCCCTTATTCGCCTTGACCAAACAGTCACCGATGATGAGCTTTCGGTAATCCTTGGCGATTTCGCCATTGTTTGCGTTAGAGACTACGGCATTTCTGGCCAGTTCATAGCGTCTCTTGACCACGCAATCCGCATAGTTTTTCGACACTTCGCGAATTTCGGCCGTGCTGAACTCTTTCGCATCGACAGCGCTTCCGCTGGCAAGACACGCAGAAATCGCTGCCGCGACCGCACCAGCGGAAGTCATGGAAGATGGCGTGGCCATCACTCGGCCGCCTCCAGCATTTCGGCATGCTGTCTCACGGCCCGGTAAAGGCCGAATGCCAGCATCGCGCGCAGTGAGGTCTTGTCAAAGGCGATTTCCGCACCGTCGCGGATACAAGGGCCAAGCAACGGCATGATCGCGCTGATTGCCTCTCCTTCCGCTTCAGTATCCGGGACCGTATTGATCAAAGCATAGATTTTTTCGCGCCCGGACTGGACAACGCACAAACCGAACAGCTCTTCGGCGTTGCGCGGCTTCATCATGTCCTGCTGCCACTCCAGATTGGTCAGCGATGCCAGCGATGCGATATCATCCTCGCCATATTTACGCAGCAGAAAGAACTCGGAAAAGGATCCCACTGCCGGTGCCGTTGAAAAGCCAAAGCGGATATTCTTGGCGATATAGCAGGGATCATCATAATCGACTTTTTTGTAGATATAGTTGAGCGACTTGGCTTGCTCAGTGCTCAGATATTTGTGATCCAGCGTTTTCAAGGCCCTGAATCGGTTATTTTCGGCCTTGCACCGGCCGATTGCATTGATACCGGCTCTAGCCGATTGCTGGACCATGGGATCATGAAAGCCGGTCATGCCTTCCCGACTCCGGTCGATGCGCGATCCAATTTCCGGCTGGGCAAATGCGGTTGCGGGAACGGTAGCGAACAATATCGCGATGGACAAAAAGAGTGGTGAGATCTTGATCACTCCGCCGCCTCCAGAACTTCCGCGCCTTTATGCTCGTTAATCCGCCGCTCCATCTCGGGACGGAAGTGCCGGATCAGGCCCTGAATCGGCCAGGCAGCCGCGTCGCCGAGCGCGCAGATCGTGTGGCCCTCGACCTGCTTGGTCACTTCATAGAGCGTATCGATATCCTCGATATCCGCGTCGCCATCGCGCATCTTCTCCATCACCCGCCACATCCAGCCGGTGCCCTCGCGGCACGGCGTGCATTGGCCGCAGCTTTCGTGCTTGTAGAAATAGCTGAGCCGCGAGATCGCGCGGACGATGTCGGTCGACTTGTCCATGACGATGACCGCCGCCGTACCGAGACCGGAACCGAGGTCCTTCAGACCGTCGAAATCCATCGGCGCGTCCATGATCTGCTCGGCCGGGACCAGCGGAACCGACGAACCGCCCGGAATCACCGCCAGCAGATTGTCCCAGCCGCCGGTGATGCCACCGCAATGTTTCTCGATCATGTCCTTGAACGGGATCGACATCGCTTCTTCAAACACCGCAGGCTTGTCGACATGGCCGGAGACCTGGAACAGTTTCGTCCCGTGATTGCCCTCGCGGCCAAAGCTGGCGAACCAGGCAGCGCCGCGCCGCAGGATCGTCGGCACAACCGCGATGCTTTCGACATTGTTCACCGTTGTCGGGCAGCCGTAAAGGCCTGCACCAGCCGGAAACGGCGGCTTAAGGCGCGGCTGGCCCTTCTTGCCTTCGAGGCTTTCGATCATCGCGGTTTCTTCGCCGCAGATATAGGCGCCGGCGCCGCGATGGACGAAGACGTCGAAATCATAGCCGGACTTGGCGGCGTTTTTACCAATGAGCCCCGCGTCATAGGCTTCCTTGACGGCCGCCTCCATGACCTTGGCTTCCATGATATATTCGCCGCGAATGTAGATATAGGCGGCGCGCGCGCGCATCGCGAAACCGGCGATCAGCGCGCCCTCGATCAGCTTGTGCGGATCGTTGCGCAGGATTTCGCGGTCCTTGCAGCTGCCCGGCTCGGATTCATCGGCGTTGATGACGAGGAAGCTCGGCCGCGGATTGCCCTGGCTGTCCTTCGGCGCTTCCTTGGGCATGAATGACCATTTCAGCCCGGTCGGGAAACCCGCCCCGCCGCGACCGCGCAGGCCGCTGGCCTTCATTTCCTCGATGATCTTGTCATTGCCGCGCTTGATGATGTCAGCAGTATTGTCCCAGTCACCGCGCTTCTGCGACGCCTTCAGGTCCCATGACTGGAACCCGTAGACATTGGTGAAGATGCGGTCCTTGTCCTGAAGGAAATCAAACGCCATTATTTTTTCCTCCAACGGCCCCAGAGGCCGCCAACGATACCGATGATGACCACGGTGAGCCCGATCCAGCCTGCATATCCGTCGACCTGCATGGCATCAATATCCTCCCTGTTGCGCAGCAATGGGGAGGGGAACCGCGCGAAGCGTGGTCGAGGGGCAAATCCCACAGAGGGCAGCCTGCGTGGCCGCCCCTCCGTCAGTCCGGTGGACTGCCACCTCCCCGTGCTTCGCACGGAGAGGAAAATATGGAGCGCTCATCACCATTCCCCCCGGTAATCGTGGTTTTCCTTGACCATTGCCTGCAGGTTCGTCGGACCGCCCTCGGCCTCGCTGGTCTTGCGGCCGATTTGCGAGCCGACCTTGATGTCCTTGCCCGCGGCCAGATCCTCGAGGATCCGGGTCATGATGTCATAATCGAGATCTTCGTAATTATCGTCGTTGATCTGGACCATCGGCGCGTTGGAGCAATTGCCCATGCACTCGACCTCGGTCAGCGTGAACAGGCCGTCGGGCGTGGTCTTGCCCTTGTTGAGCCCCTTGTTCTTGCACGCCGCCATCACATCGTCGCTGCCGCGCAACATGCACGGTGTGGTACCGCAGACCTGGACATGGAACTGCCCGACCGGCGCGAGATTATACATGGTGTAGAAGGTCGCGACCTCATAGGCCCGCATATAAGGCATATCGAGATAGGCGGCGACATATTCGATCACCGGCACCGGCAGCCAGCCTTGTGTTTTGGTGTCCGCACCGACCTGCCGCTGGGCCAGGTCGAGCAAAGCCATGACCGCCGATTTCTGGCGGCCAGCGGGATATTTCGCGATCTGCCATTTCGCCAGCTTCTCGTTCGCAGGCGTAAATGCAAAATCGCCCCATTTGGCGCGGGTTTCGATTTCGTCGGGGATGGTTGGTGCTTCAGCCATTATCGGTCACATTCTCCAAATACGACATCAATCGCGCCCAATATGGCAGTCGCGTCCGGCAGCATATGGCCTTTGCACATGAAGTCCATTGCCTGCAAATGCGAGAAGGCGGTCGGCCGGATCTTGCAGCGATAGGGCTTGTTGGTGCCGTCGCTGACCAGATAGACGCCGAATTCGCCCTTCGGGCTTTCGGTGGCGACATAGACTTCACCGGCGGGAACGTGAAAGCCCTCGGTGTACAGTTTGAAATGATGGATCAAGGCTTCCATCGACTGCTTCATCTCGGCCCGCTTCGGCGGGACGATCTTGCGGTCGGTTGAAGCAACGGGACCATCGGGCATTTCATTGAGGCACTGGCGCATGATCCGCGCGCTCTGGCGGACTTCCTCGACCCGGACCATGAACCGGTCATAGCAGTCGCCCCTGGTGCCGACCGGCACTTCAAAGTCCATGCGGTCGTAGACGTCATAAGGCTGCGACTTGCGCAGGTCCCAGGCGACACCGCTGCCGCGCAAGACCGGGCCGGAAAAGCCCCAGCGGATCGCATCATCCTGCGACACGGTGGCGATATCGACATTGCGCTGCTTGAAGATGCGGTTGTCGACGACAAGGCTCATCGCATCCTCGAAAAAGGACGGAAACTCGTCGAGCCAGTCGGCCATATCGGTGAGCAGCTTGAGCGGCACGTCCTGATGGACGCCGCCGGGCCGGAACCAGGCGCTGTGCATGCGGGCGCCGCTGGCGCGTTCGAAAAATTCCAGGCACTGCTCGCGAATTTCGAACACCCAGATATTCGGGGTCATCGCACCAACATCCATGACATGGGCGCCGATGTTGAGCATGTGATTGCAGATACGGGTCAGTTCGGCGAACAATACCCGCAGATACTGACCGCGAAGAGGAACTTCGAGATCGAGCAATTTCTCGATCGCCAGCACATAGCTATGTTCCATCGCCAGTGGCGAGCAATAGTCGAGCCGGTCAAAATAGGGCAAAGCCTGCAAATAGGTCTTGTGCTCGATCAGCTTCTCGGTGCCGCGGTGCAGCAGACCGATATGCGGATCGACGCGTTCGACGACCTCGCCGTCCAGCTCCATCACCATCCGCAACACGCCATGGGCGGCGGGATGCTGGGGACCGAAGTTGATCGTGAAATTCTGGATTTCCAGATCGCCAACCGTCGGGTCGGTGTCGTCCGCGAGATGATCCATTTCGTCGAGATAGTCAGCCATCAGATGCCCACCTTTCCGTTCGCCTCGAGCGAAGTCGAGAAGCCGTCAAACAGAGTTTCACTCTCCCGTTCGCTTCGAGCGAAGTCGAGAAGCCGGTTGTGGTGGATAGAGGTGTCTCGACTACGCTCGACACGAACGGTAGTGTTGCCAGCCATCACTTGCCCTCCCCCTTCTTCTGCGTGCCGGACTTGGTCCGCTTCGGAGCAGGCTTCTTCGCCGCCGCTTCCTTGCGCTTCGATGGCTTGGCCGCTTCTTCATTGGCCTTGTCGCCAGCGCCGGTATCTTTCTTGTCGTCGGTAGTCTTCGGCGTGGGAGGTGGCGTTTCGCCGCCCACTTTCTCGTCACCCGGCAGGATATAATCCGCGCCTTCCCACGGCGACATGAAGTCGAAGCTGCGGAAATCCTGGGCGAGCTTTACCGGTTCGTAAACCACGCGCTTGGCTTCCTCGGAATAGCGCATCTCGACATAGCCGGTCAGCGGGAAATCCTTGCGGAACGGGTGCCCCTGAAAACCATAGTCGGTCAGGATGCGGCGCAAGTCGGTATTGCCGTCGAACAAGACGCCATACATGTCGAACACTTCGCGCTCGAGCCAGCCGGCGACTTCCCAGATATGGGTGACGCTTGGCACCGCATTGTCCTCATCGGTCGAAACCTTGACCCGGATGCGGTGGTTCTTGGTCAGGCTGAGCAGATGATAGCAGACCTCGAACCGTTCCGGGCGGTCCGGATAGTCGACGCCGGCGATTTCCATCAGCTGCTGATATTCATGCTTGTCGCGCAGCTTTTCCAGCACCGTGGCCAGCTTGCTGCGCTCGACGGTAAAGCTGATTTCGCCATAAGCCTCGACGGTGTCGAGCAAGGCAGCGCCGATCGCCTTGCCGAGCTTCGCCGCAACGCCGGTGTTGCTGGATATTACAGGTGCGGAATGGGCCATCAGATCGCTCCCCTGCCGTTCGTGCTAAGCTTGTCGCAGCACGACTTCGCAAAACCCTTCGACAGGCTCAGGGCGAACGGATTTATCGAATAGACCATATTCACCGTTCAAACGTCCCGATGCGGCGGATCTTCCGCTGCAATTGCATCACGCCGTAGAGCAAGGCTTCCGCAGTCGGAGGGCATCCCGGCACGTAAATGTCGACCGGAACGATCCGGTCACAGCCGCGAACCACCGAATAGCTGTAATGATAATAGCCGCCGCCATTGGCGCAACTGCCCATCGAGATGACATATTTCGGATCGGACATCTGGTCATAGACCTTGCGCAGCGCCGGTGCCATCTTGTTGCACAGGGTTCCGGCGACAATCATAACGTCGGACTGGCGCGGACTGGCGCGCGGCGCAGCGCCGAAACGCTCCATGTCGTAGCGCGGCATGTTGACGTGGATCATCTCGACCGCGCAGCAGGCGAGACCAAAGGTCATCCACCAGAGCGAACCGGTGCGCGCCCATTGAAACAGTTCCTCGGTCGAAGTGACAAGGAAGCCCTTGTCATTCACTTCCGAATTCAGGTCCTTGAAAAATCCCTCGTCGGGATCGGTATTCGGACGCATTGGCGTGCCATCGGCGTTCAGAATCGCCGAACCCGTGGTGTTGGCCTCTAATCCCACTCCAGCGCTCCTATTTTCCAAGCATAAATATAACCGATGATCAGCTCCGCGAAGAATACCATCATCGTCGCCCACCCCGTCCAGCCGGTCAGATCGAGCGACACCGCCCACGGAAACAGAAACGCCGCTTCGAGGTCGAAAATGATGAACAGGATCGCGACGAGATAGAAGCGCACATCGAACTGGCTGCGCGAATCTTCAAAGGCGGGAAAGCCGCATTCATATTCCGAGAGCTTCTCGGCACTGGGGTTATGGGTTCCGGTCAATCGCGAGACGCCCATGGGCAGAAACACGAACGCTGTCGACAAGCCGACGGCTACGAACAGGAACAACAAAATTGGCGCATATTCGGAAAGATCGACCACAGATGACTCGTTTCGCTAATATTCGGGCTGCTTTTAGGCAGTGGTGCCCCATGCCGCAAGGTCGAAATGGCTTAAATTTGCGGCCATTTGCGAGCCGTTCGCACTTACAGCAGCGACTTTGCCAATATCCGGTGCAGCTTGCTGTGCAGCGCTTCATTGGATGCCAATATCTCGCCCTGACCGATCGGCTGATCGCCGCCGGTATAGTCGGTGACAAAACCACCGGCTTCGCGGACCATCAAAATGCCCGCAGCCACGTCCCAGACTTTCAGCCCGGCTTCCCAGAAGCCGTCATAGCGGCCCGCCGCGAGCCAGGCGAGATCAAGCGCTGCCGAACCGTTGCGCCGGATGCCGGCGACTTGCGGTGCCACCGCACCAAAAATCCGCGCCCATTCGCCAAGATCGCCATGTCCCTTGAACGGGATACCGGTTGCAATCACCGCTTCCGACAGATCGCGCCGGGCCGACACGCGCAAGCGTTTCTCGCCGAGCCATGCGCCCTTGTCCATTTCTGCCCACCATGTGAGATCGGTCAGCGGCTCGTAGATCAGTCCGCTGGTAATCTTGCCCCAGCCGCGACCGTCGAGCGACGGTTCCTGCACCGCGATGGAGATCGCGAAATGCGGAATGCCGTGGAGGAAATTGGTCGTGCCGTCGAGCGGATCGATGATCCAGCGCGGCTTGCCTTCTTCGCCCGGGATCATGCCGCCCTCTTCGAGGACAAAGCCCCAGCCGGGCCGAACCTTCAACAGCTCGTCATAGAGAATCCGCTCGGCGCGCATATCCGCCTTGGATACAAAGTCGGCCGGGCCTTTTTTCGATACCTGGAGATGCTCGACTTCGCCAAAGTCCCGGCGCAGGCGCGATCCCGCCTTGCGCGCGGCGCGCTCCATGACGGTGATAAGGGCGGAATGTGATGGCATTGAATTATCTCCCCCCTCCTGCTTACGGGAGGGGCTGTGGGTGGGTCTATCTATATTTCAAAGAACGGGCGAGCAACATGGTCATGCCCGCCCATAGCCCTTCCCGCGAACGGGAAGGAAATTATTGTCAGGAAACCTTGCCGACATATTCGCGGGCATAGACGTCGACGATGATCCGGGTTCCGGCCGAAATGAACGGCGGCACCATGACGCGGACGCCATTGTCGAGAACAGCAGGCTTGTAGCTGGAAGAAGCGGTCTGCCCCTTTACCACTGCGTCGGCTTCGACGATTTCCGCTTCAATCTGGTCGGGCAGCTGCACCGAGATCGGCTTTTCCTCATAGAGTTCCAGCTGGACATCCATGCCATCCTGCAAGAAGGCTACGGCGTCGCCAAGCAAGTCGGCGGGCAATGTCAGCTGCTCGTAATTTTCCTTGTCCATGAAGGTCAGCATGTCGCCATCGGCGAACAGATATTGAAAGGTCTTGGTATCAAGCCGGACCTTCTCGACCGTATCCGCGCTGCGGAAACGGACGTTGGTCTTGCGGCCGTCGATGAGATTTTTCATCTCGACCTGCATATAGGCGCCGCCCTTGCCCGGCTGGGTATGCTGAATCTTGGCAACCTTCCACAGGCCGCCTTCATATTCCAAAATATTGCCCGGACGGATATCCACACCGCTGATTTTCATCGCTTGTCTCGCTCGATCGATTGTTTGATTGATCGGCGCTGTAATCTGCTGGCCGATAATAGGCAAGCCTGGTGACACCGAAAGACGTTCGGGACAGCGTGTATGATTGGGCACAAGTCTTTTTCATACAATACGCAGGATCGCCGGACCGGTACAACCGGATCATGGCTCAGATAGACATCATTGATGCGCGACAGGACAGCAAGGAAACGATCCCGTCCCCGAAATGCCCGCTCGCCGCGGGACTGTTCGGCTATTCTATTGCGGAAGGCCAGATGCGCTCGTTCAAGCCGACGGAAGGCTATTTACGCGATATCGAACAAATGCCCAGCTTCTCGCCACCATCGGTGACCAATTTCGTGGCCCAATATCTGTCATCGAATATCGGCCGGACGTTCAGCTCCTCGTAGGAGCGGCTAGCTTTTTTCCAGAATCTCGTTGAAACTGCGCACCGCGTGGGCCGGACCTTTCGGATCGTTCCACACCCCTCCGCACACGGCGAGAAAATCAGCGCCCGCTTCGACCAGCGGCGGGCAGTTTTCCGGCGTGATTCCGCCGATCGCCACGCAGGGGATTTCCATCATCGCTGACCACCATTGCAATATGTCGAGCCCCGGCGTGTGGACGGTTTCTTTGGTCTGGGTCGGAAAGAAAGCGCCAAAAGCCACGTAATTGGCTCCGCCCTCGCCCGCTTCCATCGCAAGATGGCGGCTGTCGTGACAGGTGATGCCGATCTGGACATCGAGTCCCAGTTCGGCGCGGGCATTTTTCAGATTCTCGTCACTCTGCCCCAGATGCACGCCGTCGGCGCCCAGCTGCCTGGCCAGAGCAATATCATCGTTGACGACGAAGGCGACATCATGCTCGTCGCACAAGGCCTTCAGCGGAGCTGCAAGCCGGGCGGCTTCCTGCTGCGCGAGATCCTTGACCCGGAACTGAAACGCGGCAACCGGCCCCGCCTCCAGCGCTGCTTTCAGCTGTTGCGGAAAATCGCCGCCGGTTTCGAGCGGCGAGATCAGATAGAGTTGGCAGTCTGGATCAATCATGTTCGTTCACTCTTCCCGGACAACGGCCATCAGGAAACCATCCCATTTCTTGGCGCCGACGGTCTGTATAGCCGTGGCGTCGAGTTTCGGGTGGTTTTTCAGCATTTCATAAAGCTTGCGGGTGCCGGGGACTTTCGGGTCCTCGCTTTGCGGGTCGACCACGCGGCCTTCGCGGACGACATTATCGAAGATCAGCAAAGCGCCCGGTCGCGACAATTTCAGGGCATAGTCGAGATAGGCAGCATAATTCTCCTTGTCGGCATCGACAAAGACAAGATCGAACGGAACCCTGCCCTGCTCCAGCAAGCCCTGCAACGTGCTAGTCGCGTCACCGACGAGTATCTCGACCCTGTCTCCCTGCCCTGCATTGTCGATATTCCGGCGGGCGACTGCGGCATAGCCCGGCTCCAGCTCAAGCGTGAGCAGCTTGCCGCTGTCGCCAAGCCCCCGCGCCAGACAAATTGCCGAAAACCCGCCCAACGTCCCGATCTCGAGAATATTCTGCGCCCTGTTAGCGCGGACCAGCAATTCGAGCATGCGTCCCTGGGCTATCGAAACATCAATCGGCGGCAAGCCTGCATCGCTATTGGCGGCCAGACAGGCATCAAGCGCCATATCCTCGCCGATCAGATGCTCGGCGATATAATCGTCGACATCGGACCAGCTTGGATTTGCGCTCTGCAAGATGGATTCCCTGTTTCTGGTGTTCTAGGCGATCGAAGCCCGGTAGATCTTGTCGATCGCGCTCCCCAGTACCGCGTCAAATTCCTCGTCGCTTTGCGAAACGCGCAAATCCTGAAGCAATCCACGGCTGAAGCTCGCGATCATGCCCTCATTCTTCGTCAGTTCCTCGCAGGCGTCGTCGGTCGAATATCCGCCGGACAGCGCCACCAGACGCACGACCCTGGGATGGTCGATCAGCGATTTGTAGAGATTGGCCTCGACCGGAATCGACAATTTCAGCATCACCCGCTGGTCATCCGCCAGAGCATCGAGTTGCTTGGTCAGTTCGCCGAGCAATAACTTGTCGCATTCGGCGCGCTCTTCGCTCTTGATATTCACTTCCGGCTCGATGATCGGCACCAGCCCGTGGCCCAATATCTGTTTGCCGAATTCGAATTGCTGCGCGACATTGGCGGCGATGCCCTTCGCATTGGCCTTGTTGATGACCGACCGCATCTTGGTGCCGAAAATGCCCTTGTCGGCAGCCTTCTTGCACTGATCATCGAGATCCGGAATCGGCTTCATCAGCTGGACGCCATTTTCTTCATCGGCGAGTCCCTTGTCGACTTTCAGGAACGGCACGACGCCGCGATCCCACAAGGCTTCCGGAACGGGTTTGCCGTCCGCTTCGCCGTTCATGGTTTTCTCGAACAGGATCGCGCCGATGATCTTGCCGCTGCCAAAGCTTGGTGCGGTGATGATGCGGCTGCGCATCTTGTGGATCAGTCCGAACATTTCGTCATCATTGGAAAACGCATCTTCGCCAATGCCATAGCCGGCCAGTGCCTTTGGCGTAGAGCCACCGCTCTGGTCCAGCGCGGCGATAAAGCCCTGACCATTTTCAATTTTCTTCATCATTTCGCTATTCGCCATTTTTCGATTCCCATTATATTTTTAATCGGACTGCTTCAGTGCTTCGACGCCGGGCAAGACCTTGCCCTCCATCCATTCGAGAAACGCACCGCCCGCAGTCGATACAAAGCTAAATTCATCCGCAACGCCCGCCTGGTTAAGCGCAGCGACGGTATCGCCGCCACCCGCAACCGAGAGCAATTGCCCTTCCTTGGTCAGGGCCGCCGCTGTTCTGGCCAGGGCTATTGTCGCGACATCGAACGGCGGCGTTTCAAACGCGCCGAGCGGGCCGTTCCAGACCAGGGTCCTGCAGGTCTTGAGCACGTCGGACAGAGCTTCGACCGCGGCCGGACCGATGTCGAGGATCATTTCGTCGGCTGCAACCTCGTGCACGTTTACGGTGCGGGTCGGCGGGTTGGCCCGGAATTCCTTTGCCACCACCACATCATAAGGCAGGTGCACGGTGCAATCGGCCTTGTCAGCCGCCGCCAATATCTCGTTGGCGACGTCGGCCAGATCATGTTCGCACAGGGATTTGCCGACATCTACGCCGCGCGCGGCGAGAAAGGTATTGGCCATGCCGCCACCGATGATCAGATGATCGACTTTCTCGACCATCTGCCGCAGCACGTCGAGCTTGCTCGACACTTTCGCCCCGCCGACAACCGCAGCAACCGGATGTTCCGGATTGCCCAGCGCCTTGTCGAGCGCGGTCAGCTCGCGTTCCATCGAACGACCGGCATAAGACGGCAGATGATGCGCGATGCCCTCGGTGGTGACATGGGCGCGATGCGCTGCCGAAAAGGCGTCGTTGACGTAGAAGTCGCCGAAGGAGGCAATCGCCCTAGCCATGCCGGCGTCGTTTTTCTCTTCACCCGCAGCAAAGCGGCTGTTTTCGATCACGGTAATACTGCCATCGGGCAGGGCTGCTATCGCGTCCGCATCGGGCTGTTGCATGAAACCGACGTCCCGGCCAAGAACCGCAGCCAATGGGGCGACGACCGGCTCCAGCGAATATTCCGGCTTATATTCGCCCTTGGGACGACCGAAATGGGCGAGCAACAGCAGCTTTGCGCCCTTGTCCGCCAATTCCGTGACTGTCGGCACCAAAGCCTGCAGCCGCATATCGTCGGTCACCTTGCCGTCCGCCATCGGGACGTTCAGGTCGACGCGGACGAGGCCGCGTTTTCCCTGAACATTCCCGATATCATCCAGTGTTTTAAAGTCTTTAGAAGACATTATTGAGAGCCTTTATGATTTAGATCAGGCCTGCCATGACCTTGGCGGTATCGATCATGCGGTTGGAGAAGCCCCATTCATTATCATACCAGCTGACGACGCGGACGAGCTTGCCGTCCATCACCGTCGTTTCGAGACTGTCGACCGAGCTGCTTGCCGGCTGATGGTTGAAGTCGCTGGAAACCAGCGGCTTGTTCTCAAAAACCAAAACACCCTTCATAGGGCCGTCTGCCGCAGCTTTCAGCGCTCCGTTGATTTCCTCGACGGTGGTGTCGCGGCCCGGCGTGAACACCAGATCTACCAGGCTGACATTGGGGGTCGGGACGCGGATCGACGAGCCGTCGAGCTTGCCGTTCAGTTCCGGCAGCACCAGACCGACGGCGCGGGCTGCACCGGTGGTGGTCGGGATCATGTTGACCGCACCGGCACGGGCGCGGCGCATGTCGCTGTGAATCTGGTCGAGCATCCGCTGGTCGTTGGTGTAGCTGTGGATCGTGGTCATGAAGCCGCGTTCGATGCCAACGGCATCGTTGAGCACCTTGGCCACAGGTGCCAGGCAGTTTGTGGTACAAGATGCATTGGAAACAATGACATCCGATGACGTCAGGACGTCGTGATTGACGCCGAAGACAACCGTTTTCAGGTCACCCTTGGCCGGTGCCGAGATCAGGACGCGTTTGGCGCCCGCGTCGATATGTGGTTGCGCAGCATCCTTGGACTGGAAGAAACCGGTGCATTCCAGCACGATGTCGACGCCCATCGCGGCATGCGGCAGATCGCCGGGATTGCGCTCCGAGGTAACAGCGATTTTCTGGCCATTGACCATGATATGGTCGCCGTGAGCGGTGACTTCGCCAGGGAAGCGGCCGTGCACACTGTCATAGGCGAAAAGCAGCGCATTGGATTCGGCATCCGCGAGATCGTTGATCGCAACCAGTTCAAGGCCATCATCATCGCGTTCCAAAATTGCGCGGGCGACCAGACGGCCGATCCGGCCAAATCCGTTAATTGCTACTTTCGTCATCTATATTGCTCCTTTGAATTCAAATTTACTGCGAAATTCAACCAATTTTCTTCAATATCTGCGGGGTGATCGCATCCACGGTCAGGCCGAAATGGGCGAAAAGATCGTCGATCGGGGCCGATGCTCCGAAACTATCGATACCGAAGCGCAGTCCGTCCAGTCCGGTATAGCGCTCCCAGCCATAAGTCGTGCCGGCTTCGATTGAAACCCGCAAAACTCCGGAGCCGCCGAGCAGATCGCTGCGATAGGCATCGTCTTGTCCGTCGAACAATTCGGCGCAAGGCATAGAGACGACATCCGCGCCGACACCGGCAGCCTCCAGCTTGGCCGCAACGTCCATCGCCAGCGACACTTCAGAACCCGTGGCAACTAGCACCACGCGTTTGTCGGCCTCGGCAGCCTTCAGACGATAAGCGCCTTTTTCACAGCGATTTACGCTGACGTCATCGCGCAGTGGCGGAAGCCCCTGACGGGTCAGGGCGAGCGTAGAAGGCCCGTCAGCCCGCTTGATTGCAAGCGCCCAGCACTCGGCTGTCTCGATTGCATCGGCGGGCCGAAAGACATGCATATTGGGCATCAGGCGCAAGCTCTGGACATGTTCGATCGGCTGATGGGTGGGACCATCTTCGCCCAGACCGATGCTGTCATGAGTCATGACATAGATGGCCCGTGTGTTCTGGATCGCGGACAGCCGCATCGCGCCGCGGCAATAATCGGTAAAGACCAGGAATGTGCCGCCATAAGGGATGATCCCGCCATGCAGCGCCATCCCGTTCATCGCCGCCGCCATGCCGAACTCGCGGATACCATAATAGATATAGCGCCCAGAATAATCGTCTTTTGTCAGAGGCGTGGTGGAAGGAGTTTTTGTATTGTTTGAGCCCGTAAGATCGGCGCTACCACCGATCATTTCCGGCAAGGCGGCGGTAATCGCGCCCAAGGCCACTTCCGAGGATTTGCGCGTCGCCCAATTCGGCGGATATTTCGCGAGACCGGCGAGATAATCCTGCATCGCGCTGCCGTCCGGCAACTCGCCGGCCATGCGCCGTGTGAATTCCGCGGCCTGGGCATGTCCGTTCAACCGGCCTTCCCAATCGCTCCGCGCAGCAGCGCCTTTCGCCCCCAACTGACGCCACGACGTCAGTATATCTTCCGGAATAATAAAGGGTTTATGTTCCCAGCCGAGAGCATCACGGGTTCCGGCAATCTCTTCGTCGCCGAGCGGAGCGCCATGGGTTGCCGAGGTGCCCTGCTTGGTCGGGGCGCCATAGCCAATAACCGTCTTGCAGGCGATCAGCGACGGCCGTGGATCGGCTTCCGCCTCGCCGAGCGCCTTGCGGATATCGTCAAAATCATGGCCATCGCAGGAAACGACATGCCAGCCGGATGCGCGATAGCGCGCCGGAATATCTTCGCTGGTCGATAATTCCGTTCCACCATCGATAGTTATGCCATTATCATCCCAAAGGACATTAAGTCTTCCGAGTCCAAGATGCCCGGCCAGGCCAACCGCTTCATGGTTGATCCCTTCCATCAGGCAGCCGTCACCGGCGATGACCCAGGTCTTGTGATCCACCAGATCATTGTCGAACACCGCATTGAGATGGCGTTCCGCAATCGCCATGCCGACGGCGGTGGCAAAGCCCTGCCCCAGCGGGCCGGTCGTCGTCTCGACGCCTTCCAGCTTGAAATTTTCCGGATGGCCGGCACAGGGCGAGCTGAGCTGGCGGAAATTCTTGATATCCTCGAGCGTCGGCCGCGCGTAGCCGGTCAGGTGGAGCAGCGAATAGATCAGCATCGAGCCATGGCCCGCGGATAGTACAAACCGGTCGCGATCCGCCCATTTCGGCGCCTGCGGGTCATATTTAAGAAAATCACTGAACAGCACGGTGGCGACATCCGCCATACCCATGGGCATACCGGGATGGCCGCTATTAGCCGCTTGCACCGCATCCATGGCGAGCGCTCTTATGGCGTTTGCCATGTTTTTTTCGGTAACGGTCATAGCTGGTATAATCCCCTGGATTGGCGCGTGTGTGAGTGCAGCGAGATGCTGCGAGTCGCTATTTTGCCTCTTCCTTTGATGATCGAACAGGGCCCCGTCAAGGACCGCTTTTCCCGATCTTGTGTTTACGGCGAAGGAATAGATTGATAGCAAGGAAAGACAGAAACTTACCTGTTGGAAGCAAGCTTTGGAAAATGCTCATGGACAATGAACCGGTCATCCTCGCTATCGGACGGATTGAACGCGCGCTCAGCCGGATAGAATCGGCGAAAAGCGCCTTGATCACGGAAATCGATCCGGCGCTGGAAGAGCGCCACGAAACGCTGAAATCCGAAATGAGACAGGCGATCCAGACGATAGATGGATTGATCGGGCGACAGGAAAACTGATATGGCACAAATGAAGCTGGAAATTGGCGGCCGGTCGTTCACCGTAACCTGTCAGGACGGAGAAGAAGATCATCTGTCCAAGCTCGCCGACATGGTCGATGGAAAAGCCCGGGAATTCGGCGATACTGCCGGTTTGACCGAGAGCCGCATGCTTCTCTATTCCGCGCTGCAGTTGGCTGATGAACTGTATAATGCGCAGGCCGCCCCCGCCCCAGCCGCGACATCCGGCGACACCTCACCACCGGGCGGCCGGGATAACCAGATCGTCGCCGCACTGGAGAAACTGGCCGATCGCACCGAGCAACTGGCAAATAGCCTTGAGTAACGCCCCTATCGCGCCTAGATAAGTCCTGACGGGTACTGTCCGGCACGAGCCTGATACGAACATCCCTGAGGCGATATAACTTCCTAGGGAGCTGTCCCTGTACGGATTGCGGACTGTTTTGCAGTCGGGTCCGATGCATATGGCGCCCACCTGACGTAATAGGCGTCAGAGGATTTTCCGGCAAACGACCACGATGGTCCCGTCACCTTTCCAAAGAAAGTATATTCTTTTGAATACCTTAAAAGAGAAAAAGAAGATACTGCGCGAAGAATATAGAAGACGTCGAGAGGCGTTTGTCGGCCAGCTGGATGTTGCCAGCCGGAACCTTTCCTTCCGCCGCCCTCCCTCACCGCTCGCCCGCCTGATCGAACAGAGCCAGACCGTCGCGCTCTATCGCCATGTCGGATCCGAAGCGCCCACCGCACGGATGATCGAATATCTCACGGAAATCGGCGTCAGCATCGCATTACCGAGGATAACAGCCGATGCCGGGCTCGAATTCCGGCTGGTGTCGAGCACGGACGTGCTGGTGACGGGATTCAAGGACATCCCCGAACCCGACGAAAGCTGCGCCCTCGCGGAGCCGGACCTGATCATCGCACCACTGGTGGCCTTTGACCGTTCCCTTCACAGACTCGGGCAAGGCGGTGGCCATTATGACCGGAGCTTTGCCAGATATCCCGATGCCCCCCGCATCGGCCTTGCCTGGTCGGTTCAGGAAGCGGATGAAATACCGACCGAAGCACATGATGTGCCTTTGCATATGATTGTGACGGAATGTGAAATAATCGAGTGACTTAGGATGACGTCATGACAGCAAAATTCGACAAGGATACGCAGGATCGGCCGAGCTTGCGCAAGCCTGCGGGCATAATCTTGATGCTATTGGTGATTCTTCTGTGGTGCGGCATCGCGGTGACCCTGATCGACTATCTCGACGGGTTGAGCTTCTGGCTGCAACTGCCAGCCTATATCATTTTGGGGGTTGGGTGGATTTTTCCGATCCGTCCCTTGCTGACCTGGATGAGTCGCTGATCCGTCAGAACGAGGCTTGGGGGGCTTTGCGCCATTTCCCTCGAAACAAGGGAAATGGCGCGAGTGACGAGACTTGAACTCGCGACCTCCGGCGTGACAGGCCGGCGCTCTAACCAACTGAGCTACACCCGCTTATGTGCCTCTATAGGCGGTGGAGCAGCGCAAGTATAAGAGCGCTGCATCCCTGTCAACAACACTCTTTCGAATAATTCAGATTATTATCATCATCGCACGATTTGCCATCGCTTTTGACGCACTTCTGCCATGACGCCTGCAGCCGGCCGGCCCGTTGGCAAGCCACGACCGATCTGCCGACGATAGCAGCTTGTTACACGATATTACGCTTAACAAGTGGTTTAATCCCACGAAACGACTTCTTAATTAACCAAAATTTTTGGCTGATATGTGCGGTTTTTGACGGTGAAAAAGGCATGACGTCATTGTGCGCCCGTTTACGAAATATTTTCCTTTATTCGTCATATACATCGCATGAACAGTCCAGAAACACAGACTTGCGAACATGCACCGCGTCCACTTGCGGCCATCTCCATCGGCCGACGCTGGTCGATGGCGCTAGGCGCTGCAGCTCTCTTCATGACGTCAACATCTGCCCTTGCGGCGGGCACGGTTGCCGGCACGGATATCATCAACGTCGCGCAAGCCACGTATGACGGGCCTCCCGGCGACCCTCCAGTCACGATCGATTCGAACACCGTCACGATCAAGGTCGACGAATTGCTCGATGTCACGGTCGTGTCCAGCGATCCTGGCGACGTCGCGACGTCACCGGGAGCCACCGCACAGGTCACAACCTATCAGGTCACCAACACCGGCAACGGTTCCGAGGCTTTCACCCTGTCTGCGGATACGACAAAGCCCGGCGACGAATTTGATACGACATTCGAACAGATCATTCTCGATACCAATGGCAACGGCATTTACGATCCGGGCGTCGACACGATATATACGCCGGGCACCAATGATCCGGTGCTGGCACCTGATGAAAGCGTCACCGTCTTCATCCTTTCCACTATTCCGGCCGCCGCCAGCGACGGTGATCGCGCCGAAATCGAACTTTCTGCGGTAGCCAATACCGGCAGCGGCACCCCCGGCGACATATTCGCAGGGCAAGGCGACGGCGGCGGCGATGCGGTGGTCGGTTCAACCGGGGCCAGCGATGAAGACAGCGGTTTCTTCGTGATACAGTCCGCAGAAGTCACCCTGGTAAAAAGCGCAACCATCCTCGATCCGTTCGGCGGAACGACCGCGGTACCGGGTTCGGTCATTTCATACCAGCTCGTCACAACCGTTGCCGGCAGCGGCAGCATGACCAATCTGGCGATCTCCGACGATATCCCGGCCGACACCACATATATTGCCGAGAGCATCACCCTCGAGGGCGCCGCGCAGACCGATAATGCGGGCGACGCCGACGCCGGCTCTTTCGATGGCAGCGCGATCGCCGTGGCCCTGGGCACGGTTCCGGGCGGACAGACGCGCACCATCACATTTCAAGTAATCATCGACTGAACATTAACGGGGGGACCAGACCATGTTGAAAAGACTTTTTGTCGCAATGACGCTTCTGCTGCCGGGCACCGCCATGGCGGCCAATAATGTCAGCCTGTCGAGTGACGTGTTCATCGAACGCAAGGTGGCAAAGCCCAACGGCACCACCGCTGTGGTTCTCGAGCAGCCAAAAACAGTCATTCCCGGCGACAATCTCGTATTCGTCGTCAAATATAAGAATGTCGGCAGCGCGCCGGCATCGGATTTCTCTGTCACCAACCCGCTTCCAAAGGCGGTGGCGTTCAATGGAACGTCCGATGGCACCGAAATTGTCTCCGTTGACGGAGGCAAAACATGGGGGCCGCTATCGGTCCTTACCTACCCGAGCGCGAATGGCGAAGTCCGCCCCGCGCTCATGACCGATGTGACTCATGTAAAATGGAAATTCAGTCGCTCCCTTTCGGCAGGATCGGAGGGGAAATTGGTTTTTCGTGGCACTGTGAAGTGACCAAAAACCGTACCGGATCGCCGCGGGGTTAGGCGATCCAAAAAAGAGTAAACAGGAGACAGTTATGACCAGTAAACTGAAACTTCTCGTTGCTACAAGTGCCCTTTCTGTGACGGCGCTGGGTGTAAACCCGGCGTTTGCCGCAGATTTGGGTACCGATGCCGGCACGAGTATTACCAACAACGTTAGCGTAGCCTTCAATGTGGGGGGGACCGCGCAGACCGCAGAAACCGACAGCGACACATTTGTCGTCGACAGGGAAGTAAATCTTGTTGTGACCAAAAGCGACGCGGTGAACACCTCCGTTGCCCCGGGTTCAACACAACAAGCCGTGACCTACACGGTTAGCAACCAGACCAATGACACGATCGACGTGTTGCTGACTTCCGAGCAGCTCGGCGGAGACGATTTCAACGTCACCGGCGCTGTCACTTACTATCTCGACGATGGCGACGGGGTCTATGACGCCGGCGATACGCTGATAACATTCGTCAACGATCTTGCAGAAGACGAAACGGTGACCGTTCACGCGGTCGCCAATATCCCGGCTACGGTTGTAACCGGCGATGTTGCCGATCTTGTACTGATCGGTCAGGCCGCTGATTCGACAACCGGCGTGGCCTTTGTCAACAACGCGGGCGATGCGGATGATGCCGCCGTTGTCCAAAACGTCTTTGCCGACGGCGCTGGTACAGCAACCGGTGATGTCGCAGGCGACGGTTATCACAGTGATACAGACACTTATGAAGTGGCTGCCGCTGACATTACGGTTACCAAGACCAGCAACGTGCTGTGGGATCCGATCAACGGAAGCACCAATCCGAAAGCCATTCCTGGCGCGGTTGTGGAATATTGTATCGCCGTAGCCAACGCTTCCGGCGGTGCCGCAGCAACCAGCGTTGCCATTTCGGATACGATCCCTGCCAATCTGACCTATTACAGCTCGCTGGTCACAGGACCTGCCACTGTTCCGGCGGTCATTGGCGTCGTAACCGAAGGTACCGTAACCGGAGCCGTCTGCAATCTTGATGGCGGTGGCACCGGTACGGAATCGGGCGGAGCCGTGTCCGGCAATCTCGGCACAGTGGCTTCGGGCGACACAGAGACCCTGATCTTCCGCGTCACGGTCGACTAGAGGACTTGAAAGCTGTTGGCAAACCGGCGATATTTGCCGGTTTGCCGCCGCTTTTTGTCATTTTCTGTGGGTCTGCTCCCCAACTTTCTTAGGCCAATCGGCCTGGCATTTGCTGCAAGCGCATTAACCGCGCCTGCCTCTATGGCACTCGCGCAACCCGAGTTTGCCGAGGAACAGCCGCAAACCCATAATCTTCCGCTGATCACCAATATTGCCCAGGCAGAATGGGATATTGGTGGCCAGAGGCTGCGGAAACCGTCCAACCGGATCGATATCCAGGTTGTTCCGCCGCCCGATATACCGCCCGAAATCACGATTTTTCACCTATCCGACCCGCCAGGGGCCGAAAAGCTTCCCATCCTGGGCACGACGTGCCGTGGTTCAGGCGGCAATGTCATGGTCGAGCTCGGCGGCGTATTCTCCGGCACGCCCAATCCCGCTCCGGTCATGCCGACCGACAGCATCAGGGCCGGCGAGCCGCTGATCATGTCGATTCTTGCTCCCGGCAGGAACCGGAATCCGCTGGCGATCGACAATTTCGACATCGTCCTGACGATGCCCAGCGGTGACCGGGAGCAGATCAACATCGTCGAAACCGCGCCCGATAGCGGGCGGTTTGTCGGCATGATCAATACTGCGGCTGTGCCGCCCGCCCCTGTGCAGGGCGATTGCATATTGTCGGTCAGACGCGGCGACACTGTCGACATCACGATCTATGAAGTCGGCGGAGCCCCTCTCGGTACCGCGAATGTCGGGATCCTCGTGGACCCGTTCGGCGAGACCTTCGACAGCGGCGACGGCGCCCCGGTTTCCGGTACACGCGTGACCCTGATCGACGACGCGACCGGCCTGCCGGCAGAAGTGTTCGGTGATGATGGCGTTTCAAGCTATCCAAGCACGGTGATCTCGGGCGGAACCGTTACCGATAGCGGTGGCAACGTTTATGACTTCACCGACGGCTTTTATCGTTTCCCGTTCGCCAGACAGGGGCGTTACCGCCTGCTCATCGAGCCGCCACAGCCCTATAGCGCGCCGTCAGCGGCGACGCCCGCGCAACTGGCCGACTTCCGGCGGACAGACGGCCTTCCGTTCACCATTGTCGACGGGTCCTATGGCGGAATTATCGTCCTGGAGAATCCGGCCCCGGTGCGCGTGGATGTGCCGCTCGACCGGCCCGGGACGCCTCTGGTGCTCACCAAGGCGGCTTCGGTTGCGCTAGCCGCTCCGGGAGACGCCATTCAATATCGGATCACGGTGCAGAACACCGATCCGCTTCGAAACACCGGCCAGATTACGGTTTCGGATCAATTACCCGGCGCGATGCGCCTGAAAACCGGCACCGTCCGCTACAATGGTAACCTGGTCACGCCCAATATCGAGCCCAATGGCCAGGATTTCAGCGTCGAGGTCCCGCCCCTGCTTGCTGGCGGAAGCGGATTGCTGACCTATATCGCGGAAGTGCGCCAGGATGCGCAGCCCGGAGACGCGCTCAACCTCGCTTCGGCCCGCGATGATCGCGGCGCATCCAGCGCGACCATCGACGCTCTGGTGACCATCGAACGCGACGGGATTTCCGAACGATTCACGATTATCGGCCGGATTACCGACGGCGGCTGCAATGTCGACCCGCGGGAAGCCGCAGGAATCGCGGGTGTTCGCGTGATGCTGCAGGACGGCACCTACACGGTCACCGATCGCGACGGCCGCTATCATTTCGAGGGCCGGCGCCCCGGTCTGCACGTGGTCCAGATCGACCCTTCGACCTTCCCCGCCGATCTCGCGCCGGTAGATTGTGGACAAAATACACGGACCGCCGGCAGCAATATTTCCCGCTTCGTCGAAGGCCGCGGCGGCGCGCTGAAACGCGCGGATTTCCGGGCCCACAAGGTTGCTCCGAGAGAGTTGCGCGAGCAGAATATCTACCAGAAACCCGACGTCCTGTCGGATCCGGAAGCCGCCGGAGCGGGCCGCGACTGGGTATCGAATCAGGAACCCGGCATCGCATGGCTGTTCCCCGAAGAGGACCATAACCCGCGCGTCAAAGCGCTGCGCGTCGCGATCAAGCATCACGCCGGGCAGAGCGTCGAATTGACGATCAACGGCAAAGCGGTCAACCCGCTGGCCTTTGACGGGACCAAGAAAAGCGCCAATGGCAAAATACGGGTCAGCACGTGGCGCGGTATCGAAATCGACGACCGGACCAATGTCTTCGTCGCACGGGTTGTCGATCGCAGCGGCAAGCTGGTGCAGGAACTCGAACGGAAAGTGCACTATGCCGGCAGCCCGCTACACGCGGAATTGCTCAAGGACCGTTCGATCCTGATCGCCGACGGCGTAACCCGTCCGGTGATCGCAGTGCGGCTCACGGACCGTGCTGGCAAGCCTGCCCGCAACGGCATGGTCGGCGACTTCAGCGTCCCGGCCCCTTATGCACCGGCGATTGAAATCGATGCCCAGCAAGCCAACCAGCTCGCCGGCCTCGAACGGGGCGCGCCGGTATGGCGGGTCGAGGGCGAGGATGGCATTGCCTATATCGAGCTGGCACCGACAACCGCTTCCGGATCGCTGAGCATATCCTTTCCCTTCCGCGATGGCGAAGTAGAACGTTCGCAGCGCGTTGAAACCTGGCTTGATCCGGGCGACCGCCCGTGGACCGTGGTCGGCTTTGCCGCCGGTACGCTCGGCTTCAACACGCTGGACGAACGGCTGGAAGACCTCGTCGAAGATGATGACAATCTCAACGTCGACGGGCGCATCGCGCTTTACGCCAAGGGCCGCGTGACCGGAAAATGGCTGATGACCCTCGCCTATGACAGCGACAAGGAAGAAGATGAAACCCGCTTCCAGGGCGTGATCGATCCGCGCCGCTATTATACGGTTTACGCAGACCGTAGCGAGCAGCGCTATGATGCAGCCTCGGTACGCCGCCTCTATCTCAAGCTGGAACGTCCGCAGTTTTACGCGCTTTTCGGCGACTATGAAACGGGCATCAACGAACCAGAACTGGCCCGTTACCAGCGCGCCTTCAACGGCATCAAGGCGGAATATAAAAATGACCAGGTGCATCTCAACGCCTTTGGCGCGGATTCGCCCAACCGTTTCCGCCGCGAGGAAATCCAGGGCAATGGCCTTTCGGGTCCCTATGCCCTCGCCACCCGCGACATCCTCGCCAACAGCGAACGGATCACGCTGGAAACCCGCGACCGCTTCCGCTCCGACCGGATCGTCGAACAGCGCGAGCTGACCCGGCATATCGATTATGATATCGATTATCTGGCCGGCACGTTGCGCTTCCGCGAACCGATCCTGAGCCGCAGCAGTGGCCTCGACCCGCAATTCATCATCGCCGAATATGAAGTGCTCGGCATTGGCGACCGCAATATCAACGTCGGCGGCCGTGCCACCTATCAGACCAGCGACGAGAAGCTTAAAATCGGCGCGACGGCGGTTCATGACGAGAATGAAAGCGTCAAGACCGACTTGCTCGGCGTCGATGTCCGCTATCGCCCCGACCTCAAAACCGAAATCCGCGCGGAACTCGCGGTGACCGACAATGAAGCAAAAACCGCCGCGGCAAACGGAAATGGACGTGCGGCAACCGCGTGGCTGGTCGAAGCAGAGCATCACGGTTCGAAATTTGACATTCTCGCCTATGTCCGTCGTCAGGCGACCGGCTATGGTCTGGGCCAGCTCAATGCGGCCGAGACCGGCACCCGGAAATTCGGTATCGACGCACGGCTAAGGGTTCGCGAGAATCTGTCCCTGGCAGTCACCAGCTATCAGGAAAATTTCCTGACATCGGGCGCTCGCCGCCGGGCCGGGACTGCCGAGCTCGAATATCGCGCCAAGGACACCTCGTTCCGCGCCGGTATCGTCTATGCCAATGACCGGCTGTCCGACGGCACGGTCAACGAGTCCAGGCTCGTCCGGCTGGGCGCGACCCAGCGGCTGTTCGACGGCAAGCTGGAACTGGATGCCCAGACCGAATTTGCCCTGGGTGGCCAGGATGAAAGCATCGACTTCCCTGCCCGGCACAGCTTCTCGGCGCGCTATGCGGTTACCAAGGACATCAAGGTCATCGGCACCTACGAGATTGCCGACGGCGAGAATGTCGATGCCCGGACCGCCCGGATCGGCGTCGACGTGTCACCGTGGGATGGCGCACGCATCGTCAGCAGCATGAACCAGCAGGAAATCACCGAATTTGGCCCTCGCACCTTTGCCGCTTACGGCCTGACCCAGAGCATTCCGCTGGACGACAAGTGGACGATCGATTTCTCGCTCGACGGCAATGAAACCCTCGGCGGATTTGATCGCGGCGATGTCATCAACGAACAGCAGCCGGTCGCTTCGGGCGGCTTTCTGGGCAATGATACGACACTGACCGAAGACTTTTTGGCACTGACTGCGGGCTTCACCTATCGCACCGATGACTGGAGCTGGAATGGCCGCGCCGAATATCGCGACGGCGACGTCACCGAACGTTATGGATTTACCACCGCGGCTCTCAAGCAGATTGGCGAAGGCAGCGCCGTGGGCGCGCTGGCGAGTGTCTTTGTTGCCAAAGACAACACGGGAATCAGCACACGGGTCCTCGAAGCCGAAGCCAGCTGGGCGCATCGTCCGGCCGACAGCCAGTGGTCGTGGCTCGAAAAGCTGGAATTCCGCGAGGATCGCGTCCGCAACGCCGTCGCCGGTGCATCCGCCCCGATCGGCGGAGCGCCTCTGCTGGTCGATGGCAATGTCACTTCCCGTCGTATTATCAATAGCTTGAGCGTAAATTACACGCCTATTGATGCCGATGACGGTATCTTCACCGAAGCGGGCGAATATGGTTTCTTCTGGGGCAGCCGCTATGTTTTCGATCGCTTCGGACCGGATGATGTCGAAGGCTGGAGCAATGTCGTCGGTGCCGATATCAAGTTCGACCTTTCCGACACGATCGATGTCGGCGGCCAGGCCACCGCGCGGATCGGCAATGACTTTGACAGCATCGCCTATTCCGGCGGACCGAGCGTCGGGATCACCCCGTTCAAGAACGGCTATATCTCGGTCGGCTATAATGTCGTCGGCTTTGCCGATCGCGACTTTGAAGAAAGCCGCTATACAAGAGACGGGCCGTTCATCACCTTCCGCCTGAAATTCGATCAGGAAACGCTCGGAAGTCTGGGGCTATAAGGGCCTAAGGTGTTCCGCCCCCCTTCTCCCGTGAGGGAGAAGGATGCGAAGACTTGGCAGCTTGTTTGCCTAGTCGCAGCTGGATGAGGGCGTTCTGCGCTTCAGAGGGCAGAGCACCCTCATCCAACGCCGCCTAATTCGCTTCGCTCATAAGGCTCTGCATCCTTCTCCCTCACGGGAGAAATATTGCCCGCCTCAATCAGCGAACAGCAGCACCGGCGTTTCCAGAAAATGCTTGAGCGCCTGCACATAGCTGGCGGCGTCATAACCATCGACCACACGGTGATCGCAGGAAATCGACAGGTTCATCAGCTTGCGCGCCTCGATCTCGCCGTCGATGATCATCGGGCGTTCGACAATCTTGTTCGGTCCGATAATCGCGACTTCGGGACGGTTGATCACCGGCGTTGTGGCGATACCGCCCAACGGACCGAGCGACGTTAGGGTCAGTGTAGAACCCGACAACTCCTTTGCAGTCGCACTGCCATCGCGCGCTGCGGCGGCGAGGCGGGCGATCTCCGAAGCCAGTTGCCAGACATTGAGATCCTGCGCATCGCGCAGCACCGGCACCATGAGTCCCTGGTCGGTTTGCGTTGCCATGCCCAGATGCACCGATCCATGCCGCGTGACAAAGCCGGCTTCATCATCATAGGTCGCGTTGAGCATCGGAAATTGCGGCAGCGATTTGCAGATCGCCACGATCATCAAAGGCAGCATCGTCAGCTTCGGACGGTCACCGCGATTGGCGTTCAGATCGGCTCGCATATCTTCCAACTCGGTCATGTCGATTTCGTCGACATAGGAAAAATGCGGAATATTCCGCTTCGATTCTGCCATATTCTGTGCAATTTTGCGGCGCATTCCGATAACTTTTATCACTTCATCGTCACGTTTTTGCACGGTTCCTGCCGGGCGATATCCCTGCCCCGAACCATAGTTCAGATAGGCGTCGAGGTCGCTGTGACGGATATGCTCGCCCTGCGCCTTTACCTGGCTGAGGTCGACCCCGAGATCGGCCGCCCGCTTGCGAACGGCGGGTGTCGCGAGTGGCTTTGGCTGATTGGTTGGTGCGGCAGTGACGTCAGTTTCGGGTGCCTTTACAGACGAAACTTCAGACTCTTTCATAAGAGATGAGTCCGTCGAAGTATCCGCACTATCCTCTTTGTTTTCAATAACTTCCTCTGGCGGCAAGACATCATCCGCGGCCGTGTCGGCATCCGTGCTGGATGCTTCCAACTCTTCCATTTCCTCGACGTCAACATCACCGTCGACTTCGATCTCGACCAGCATCGAACCGATCGCGACAATGTCGCCTTCCTCACCGGCGAGACCAACGATCTTGCCCGAAACCGGGGCTTCCATCTCGACCGTCGCCTTGTCGGTCATGACATCGGCAATCTGGTCATCCTCGGCCACGACATCGCCGACCCCGACATGCCATTTGACGATTTCCGCTTCGGCAATACCTTCGCCAATATCAGGCAGATTGAATATATATTTGCTCATGATTTCAAGTCCCTGACAATTTTTTCCAGCGCTTCGCCGATCCGGACCGGTCCGGGGAAATAGGCCCATTCCAGACTGTGCGGATAGGGCGTGTCAAATCCCGTCACCCGTTCAATCGGTGCTTCGAGGTGATAGAAGCAGCGTTCCTGTACCAGAGCCGACAGCTCGGCGCCAAAGCCGCTGGTCCGCGTCGCTTCGTGCACAATCAGGCAGCGTCCGGTTTTCCTGACCGAAGCTTCGATTGTCTCGATGTCGACCGGAACCAGGGTCCGCAGATCGATGACCTCGGCGTCGATACCATGTTCCTCGACCACCGCCTTGGCGACATGGACCATCGTGCCGTAAGCAAGGACCGTCACCGCATCGCCTTCGCGCACGATCTTCGCCTTGCCCAGCGGAACCGTATAATGACCCTCCGGCACTTCTGACTCGGCAAATTTGGACCAGGGCGAAACCGGGTTGTCATAATAGCCGGTGAACGGACCGTTATAGATCCGCTTGGGCTCGAGGAAGAGTACCGGGTCATTATCCTCGATCGAGGCGATCAACAGTCCCTTTGCGTCATAAGGCGTTGACGGAATGACAGTTTTCAGACCCGAAACATGGGTAAACATCGCTTCCGGCGACTGGCTGTGCGTCTGCCCGCCAAAGATACCGCCACCAACAGGAGACCGGACGGTCATCGGCGCCGTGTATTCGCCTGCCGAGCGATAGCGCAGCCGGGCAGCTTCGGAAATCAGCTGGTCCATGCCGGGATAAATGTAGTCGGCAAACTGGATTTCCGGCACCGGTCGCAGACCATAAGCACACATGCCGACCGCAGCGCCGATGATCCCGCATTCGGATATCGGCGTGTCAAAGCAGCGGGTCTTGCCGAATTTCTCCTGAAGCCCGGCAGTCGCGCGGAACACGCCACCGAAATAGCCGACATCCTCGCCCATGATCACGACATTGTCGTCGCGTTCCATCATCGTCTCGAGGCCGCTGTTGATGGCCTCTATCATGTTCATGACGGCCATTTGATTTCCCGCTCTTTGTTGGCCTGTGCAGCCTGTTCCTTGAGATGCCAGGGCATTTCTTCAAACACATCCTGAAACATGGTTTCAAACGGCTGGTGCAGACCGTGGCCCAATATGCCGTTCTTGGCCGCCTCCTTGACCGCTTCCTTGACCGCTTCGAGACATTCGGCGTCCAGCGCTTCCTGTTGTTCATCGCTCCACACGCCGCGCTGGATCAGATGCTTGTTAAGCCGATTGATCGGATCACCGAGTGGCCATTCCTCGCGCTCCTGCGCGCTGCGATAGGCGGTGGGATCATCGGAAGTGCTGTGTGCTTCCGCGCGATAGGTGAAATGCTCGATCAGGGTCGGCCCCTGATTGGTCCGTGCCCGTTCTGCGGCCCAGCGGGTTGCGGCATAGACCGCCAGCGGGTCATTGCCATCGACCCGCAAGGCGGCGATGCCATAGCCAGCGCCGCGGGCGGCAAATGTCGCCCGTTCGGCACCGGCGAACCCGGAGAAGGACGATATTGCCCACTGGTTGTTGACGATATTCATGATCACCGGCGCATTATAGACTGCGGCAAATGTCATCGCTGCGTGAAAGTCGCCCTCGGCGGTCGAGCCCTCGCCGCACCAGACCGCGGCAATCCGGCTGTCGCCCTTGCTGGCACTGGCCATCGCCCAGCCCACGGCCTGCGGATATTGGGTGGTCAGATTGCCCGACACGGTGAAGAAGTTGAGCTCGCGCGAACTATACATGATCGGCAGCTGGCGCCCCTTGAGCTTGTCCGCCTTGTTCGAGAAAATCTGGTTGACCATCTCGGTCAATGGATAGCCACGAACAAACAATATGCCTTGTTGACGATAGCTCGGAAAGCACATGTCATCCGCGTGCAATGCCATGGCAGCGGCAACCGACGTCGCTTCCTCGCCGGTACATTTCATGTAAAAGCTGGTCTTTCCCTGACGTTGCTGTCGATGCAACCGGTCATCAAATGTGCGCACCTGAACCATCGTGCGGAGCATCTTGAGCAGCGTCTCGTCGTCCAGCTTCGGATCCCAGGGACCAACGGCAGCATGATCGTCATCGAGCACACGGATCATGTCATCGACCATGTCCCGCATGTCTTTGGGCTTGGTGTTTATATCCGGCCGCGCCTGCGCGCCCGCCGCAGGAATCTCGAGACCGCTATAGTCGACCGTGTCGCCCGGGCGAAAATTCGGCTCTGGCACGTGCAGAGACAGGGGGGGCAAATTGCTTTTGGGTTTTTCGTCAGCCATCGAGCCTCTCCAGCAAGAGTCGCGCATTTGTTGCGCTGCAATATTAATTCAACAAGCTGTTATAATATTACAAAACCCAATTTAGGTCAATCTCCCTGCCCTTTTAATGGATTAAACAGCTACCGGCGCGGAAATATGCGATTGGGGCGCATAGTCCTGCACCTCGAAATCACCGATCTCATAGTCAAAAATCGAATCGGGCTTGCGCAATATTTTCAATTTCGGGGCCCCGGAAGGCTCGCGCGCGATCTGTTCTTCTACCAGATCGGCATGATTGAGGTAAAGATGCACATCACCACCGTTCCACACCAGCTCTCCGGGTTCCAGATCACATTGCTGCGCGATCATCCGGATCAGCAGCGCCGCGGAAAACACGTTGAACGCAAAGCCGAGACCCAGGTCGCAGCTCCGCTGATAGAGGATCGCGGACAATTTTCCGCCGGCAACGTAAAACTGGTAGGTCTTGTGGCAGGGCGGCAACGCCATCTGGTCCAGTTCCGCGACATTCCAGCCGGTAAAAATATGACGCCGGGAGCCAGGGTTATTCTTGATCCCGTCAATCAGCAGCTCGATCTGGTTGATACCCTTCTCTTCCCGACGAAACAGCCCCTCACCTGCTGGCGTATAACGCGGCCAGTCGACCCATTGTTTGCCATAGACCGGCCCCAGGTCGCCCCATTTTGCCGCGAACATATCATCCTCGATGATCCGCTGTTCGAAAGCATCCCGGTCAATTTGCTCGCCGCTTTCCTTGCGATATTTGTCGAGCGGCCAGTCTGTCCAGATATGCACTTTCTGCTTCACCAGCTCGCGAATATTCGTGTTCCCGGTGAGGAACCAGAGCATTTCCCGCGCCGCAGTTTTCCAGAATACCCGCTTGGTCGTCAGCAGCGGTATAGCGTCGTCGGCGAGGTCAAAGCGCATTGTGACGCCGAATGTCGCACGCGTGCCGATACCGGTCCGGTCGACACGTTCATCCCCCTGCGCCCAAATTTGCCGCATCAGGTCGAGATATTGCTGCTCATAATGTTGCCCGGGAATCAAACCATCAATCTCCAACCAGTTGTCCGGCAAACGCTAGACCGCTCTGGCCATATCCTCAACCAAATCCGGTTGAACCAAGATCAAGATCGAGAATCTTCTCGGGCAATGGTGATGGCTTGAACCGGAATCGGGTTTCGAATATTATCGGCTGGTCGCAGCCGTTCGAGCGGAAACAGGACAACGGATCGGGAAGTAGCTCAGTCTGGTAGAGTATTGCGTTCGGGACGCAAGGGCCGGAGGTTCAAATCCTCTCTTCCCGACCACCGCTTTTTCGAAAAGGCAATCCGGACTACAACTAGGCCATCAGCGTGTAATTTTTCTCGCCAGCACCGCGGCACATCTGCTTGGCTATTCTTGTTTCCTCGCCGTCGATAATCGCCACATCCGTTATATTCAGGCATTTCCGACCATCGGGTTCGGCGGTCAATGCGGTGATTGTCGACGAACCGGAAACATCGGCACGGGTCGGACTCTGCCATGTCGCGACGGCGCCGACCTCTTCTTTTTCAACGATCGCCAATGTCGCTTCGGCTGCCTTTTCCTGTTCTTTTTCGTCAAGCTGGCAGGCAATTTCTGCGCCGATAACGCCGCCAAGGCCACCGGCGATCAATGTTCCGACCTTGCCCAGACCAGCTGCATTTCCCAGCGCACCGCCAAGCAGTCCGCCGATCAGGCCGCCACCGCTTCTTGCGCCCTTGCATTCTTTTGAACCGGTTTTTTTCTTCTTTTTCGTGGTCTTGCCGGAGTTGGCGGCCTCACTGGCCAATACCGTTCCATTTTCCATTTCTCCGGCAGATCGGTCCATCCTCAGCTTGGGCCGAGCGAGTGCCAGTTCGACGTCGAATTCCGGCACAGGATAGCCACCGCACCCGGTATTGAAACAGAAGCGATCTTGCAGATATTCGCGATCCTTTTGATATCGCGCCTCGGCTGCCCGATAGTCTGCCAGATTGATCCCTTCCGGGTCGGAGTCGGCATGTTCCTGCATCATCATCGCATAAAAGCCGTCCTGGCTCTTGGGCGAATATTGCATATTACCGCCGACTTTATCGACATAGAGCTGGGAGATGGCTTTCTGATGCTCGATCATCCGTTCGCGAAACGGAGTGAGGGTTTCGCTATAATATTGATCGAGCTTGACGGTGCACTGGTTGATGTCCTCCGCTCTGTCGAACGGCATTTGGAACACTTCGTGGCTCTCACGGCAGTCCGGATAGCCCTCTTTGGGCAGTTCCGGTGTCGCAGGCAGGCTTGGCAAATCCGGCTCTGCCGTTGACGGTGGCACGTAAGCCAGCTCGGCCTCCGTCCTCTCGACAGGAGCGGTTGACGGCGTTGAAGCTTCCGGCTCGCTCAGGCGGGGAGAATCCGGCTCCGGGTAAGAGGGTTCAGCAGAGTCGGAAGGACCAGCCGCCGCTATTACCGCCGGCGGCTTGGGTTCCTTGGGCGTCGCCCGAACAAGATAGACCGGCGTACCCGTGATACCAACGCTCGCGAATGGGCGCTGGACTCCGCCAGTGAACGCCTCGACATCATCACGGACTATTCCCCCCAACATCTGAAGGGGCAGGTCGGATTGTTGCAACCGCTTGGCCAGCGATGACGCAAACGGAGAATTAAACCCGCTACCGTCGGTTGATACTTGACCCGGGCCGGCCGCGTAGATGAGCAGGACATCATTGGCATCAAATTTCGCCAAGCCTTGTGGAACAGAGCGGCTGTTCGGAGCCCACCCCTGGCCAAACTGGTTTGTCCGCGAGGCATCAACTATGACCATGGTGATCGTGGCGCCGGAAGCCGACTCGATCAATCCGCCAAGACTGACCGATTCAGCGGCGAGATCGGCCAGTGCGACAAGTTCGGCATCGATCGGAAGAAGCCAGTTCTTCCCCTCGGCCTCCAGGCCGTGACCGGCATAATAGATCATGGCAACTTCTGCACCGTCCGCCTTCTCCCGAAATGCAAGAAGCTCGCGCTGGAAGCTGCTCATCGTCAGATCAAGCGCGACTGTCACATCATCAAAGCCGGCTTCTCGTGCTGAATCAGCAATAATATTGGCGTCATTGACGGGAGTGGCCAAGGAGCGGGTGTTGACATAGGCCGAATTGCCGATGACCAGCGCAACCCGTTTGGCTTGAACCGTTGCCGGGAAAAGCAATGCCGCAAATATGACTATCAATATTCCAAGTCGGATGATCGAATACCCCCTGTGGTTCCAACGTAACAAACAAACGGGCATTCGCCCAAGGCGCGACGATGAAAGGCCAGTGCGAAGGCTGCTCCCCTCCTCC
Source organism: Parasphingorhabdus flavimaris (assembly GCF_013371215.1). Classification (GTDB taxonomy): domain Bacteria; phylum Pseudomonadota; class Alphaproteobacteria; order Sphingomonadales; family Sphingomonadaceae; genus Parasphingorhabdus; species Parasphingorhabdus flavimaris. The sequence goes on along the minus strand of NZ_JABWMH010000002.1, from coordinate 296,509 downwards.
GCAATTGCTACACCGCTTTAACCAAAGATCACAAAATAATGCAACGTCCATGACCGAGAACGGGCTGGCCCTTGTTGCTCGTGATCCGGGGCCGGCAACGCTGATCACGATTGTAAACGAGGAACGCGATGCCGGGTCACGAAAGCGAGGCTGTTCAATCAAATGCTGACGACCGGGAATCAGGCTTGCGATTCGTTTGGAGCCCGCCAAAATATCGAAAATCGCCACAACGCATCGGCATGCATCCAGATCTGGCGTCTCAGGCAGATTTCGAAGCCGATGTAAACTTTGTAACATACTGTTATCTATCGTTATAAATTCGTAATTGGGCGTTAACCTTATCTTGAACATCGACCTGTAGTGCATAACAACATGACCACGTGCGTTTTGATAGTCGATGACCGACCAACTAATCTGAGAATCTATGCTCAGTTTGTGACCCTAATGGGGGAACGATATTCCGCTGTCACATACGCTGACCCGGTAGAGGCTCTGCATTGGCTGCGCGACAACCAGGTCGATTTGATGGTGGTAGATTATCGGATGCCGCAAATGAACGGCGCGGAATTTATCCGAAAAGTCCGGATGATGCCCGGTACAAGCGAGGTGCCGGCAATCGTCATCACCGCGCATCAAGACCGTGAATGCCGGCTTGCTGCCCTTGATGCCGGTGCCACAGATTTCCTGCAGAGCCCTGTTTCGCATGTTGAATTCTGTAGTCGCGCGCTGTCGTTGCTGACAAAAAGCAAGAAAAGCGTGACGCTGCGCCAACGTGCATCGGAAACCGAACGCAAACATGCAAAGATCGGTGAAACGACATCTATCGAGGGTCCTTCGGGCAAAAGCATGCTCGAACAGATAATCGACACGATCCCGATCATGATCAACGCCACCGATCGTTCCGGAAACTGCCTTTTTACAAATGCTTACCAATCGGCCTTGTTCGACAAAGACCCCGACGAGATGGTGGGCGCGGATTTTGCGAGCTTTTTCGAGCCCGCTCTGGCCGCCAATTCGCGGCGCAGGAATGAGCTAGTACTCAAATCCGGGCTTGCGATTCCGCATTATGAAGAAAAGATCACCAGCGATGGGGTCGACCTGATTTTCCACTGCAACAAATCGCCTCTGCTCAACCACAAGGGTGAAGCCATTGGGGTTCTCACGACGGCAGTTGATATCACTGCCCGGAAATTTGCAGAAGAACACAGAACACATCTGGCCCTGCATGACATGTTGACAGGCTTGCCCAACCGTGTGCTGCTTGCCGAGAATGTCAAATCCACCATTGATCATTGCAAGAAATCGAATGGCAAAGCAGCCCTTTTGCTGCTCGACCTTGATCGTTTCAAAATCATCAACGATACGCGCGGCCATCACAGCGGCGATGCACTATTGCGAGAGGTTGCCGACCGCATTTCAAGGGTCATCGGTTCCGAGGATTTCGCGGCGCGCATCGGCGGTGACGAGTTTGCCATTATCCTGAACAAATTTGACAGCGTCGATTCCCTCAACTCTCGCTGCACCAAAATACTCAATGCGATCAATGAGCCTTACGCAATCAGTGGCGTGGGTCAGGTTATCAGTGCATCTATTGGTGTCAGCCTTATACCTGACGACGGGGATGAATATGAGGAAGTTCTGCGCATGGCAGACCTTGCCATGTATGACGCCAAGGCCAATGGCCGGAATTGTCACCGGTTCTTCTCCGAAGACATGAATGACATCGCGCAAGCCGACGCCGCTCTTGAAAATGAATTGCGCGACGCGCTGAGCGAAAATCAATTCTCGCTGGAATATCAGCCCATTGTTGATGCCCAGACACTCGAATATGTTGGCCTTGAGGCTCTCATCCGATGGGATCACCCCATCAGGGGACGGCTGCTGCCGATCCAGTTCATCCGGGTTGCCGATGACAGCGGACTTATGGACCTGTTGGGCAATTGGGTGATTGGCGAGGTCTGCCGCGAGATCAAGGCCCATGCCGACGAGGGCATTGATCTGCCCCGCGTCGCTATCAACGTTTCGCCGCGACAATTCCAGAATCACAATCTTTGTGACGAACTGTTGGCCAGCATCGAAGCCAACGGGATTGATCCGTCCAAGATCACCATCGAGATTACCGAAGAATTGCTGATCGACAATAACGATGAAGTAAGAGCCACGCTCGATCGAATCCGCAGCCATGGAGTCGGCATCTCGATTGACGATTTTGGCACCGGCTATTCATCGCTGCAATATTTGCGGGACCTGCCAGCCAATTGCCTCAAAATCGATCGCACATTCATCTCCCGGATCGAACATAGCGCCGCGGACCGTGCCATCATCGGCACTATCGCGCATTTGGCCCATGCTCTGGGCATGCGTGTCGTCGCAGAAGGCGTCGAAAATGATGCGCAGCTGGATCTGTTGCGGATTTCCGGTTGCGACGAGATTCAGGGGTTCCAGATCGCCCGCCCCCAACGCGCCGAAAATCTTCGCAAATTATTTGATGGGCGAAAGGTTGATCAACCCAGCCGTTCGGCTGAAGGCTAAACATCATGTCGCCTCGACCGTCCCGTGCTTCGCCAAAGCCGCATGACCATCACATAAACACACCCTATGGCATGGATGGCCAACCGCGCGATCGCGATCGCGAACATGAAATGATCAAGAACCGGATCATTTTAATCATTCTTGCCTGGTCAGCCTGCGCAATTCTGGATGCACCGTCCGATCTGATTATCGGCTTCAGCGTCTACTTCGTCGTCGGCATCACCATTGCAATCGCATATCATGTGGATCACAAAGCTTCGAATTTGAGGCGTTTCATAGGCCTTTGTACCGATTTTGGTGCTGCGGCTTTTATATTCCATATCGGCGGGGCAAGCGTCGCCGCCCTCTATCCACTAATGCTCTGGGTCATTCTCGGCAATGGTTTCCGATTTGGAGTGACCTGGCTCTTTCTGGCTTCGGCCATGGCCGCGATCGCATTTGGATGGACCATCTATACCGTCGACTTCTGGCGCGACAGCCCCTCACTGTCGATCGGCCTTCTTGTAGGGCTGCTGGTGATCCCGGCATATTGCTCGACGCTGATAACAAAAATCTCGCAGGCCAAGGAACAAGCAGAGGAAGCGAACAAGGCCAAAAGCCTCTTTCTCGCGAGCATCAGCCATGAATTGCGCACGCCGTTGAACGCGATCATCGGCTATGGCACGCACCTTCTGGAAATGAAAATGCCGGACAAGCAGCATCAGATGATCGCGACCAGCGTATCTGCGGGTCGCCATTTGCTTCATCTGATCAACCAGCTGTTGAGTTTCGCGCAATCCGATTCCCGCGATGAACTACCTGCACCGAAAGACTTTTCTCTAGTCAATGTACTTTCCGAAGTCCGCGAGATCATGCAGATTGCAGCTGACGAGAAAGATCTCAAGATCGTCCTCCAGGCGGATCCGCACAGCGACCGGATCATCTCCGGCCAGCTGGATTTTGTCCGCAATATTCTCATCAATCTGACCAGCAACGCAGTAAAATTCACCAAATCCGGATCAATCACCTTGCGGTGCGGATTGGGCGCGGAGAACGACCCTGACCGTGACTGGATGTGGATGTCGGTCACCGACACGGGTCCTGGAATTGCAGAGGAAGCACACCAGAAAATTTTTGATGTTTTCCATCAGGCGGATGACACGATCGCCAACGAGTTCGGTGGCACCGGACTGGGACTGGCGATTTGCCAAAAGCTCGCCATTCAGATGGGTGGGGATATTGCGGTGGAAAGCGAACTTGGCGCGGGCAGCACGTTCACCCTTTCATTCCCGACCGGACTTCCGGACGTCGATGACCATGATGCGGAGGTCGACGCCGTAAGAATATTGTCGCTGACACGGGACGAAGATGCACCAGTCATTTGCAACGACGACAATCAGTCAATTGTAATCGACCATATTCAATGCCGTCCATCCGACAATATCGAGAAGATACTCTCGCAACGCAATTGTCGAGATTATGATATTGCGCTGCTGGATGAGGCGATCGCGGATGATCATGATGACGCATCTCCGTTATGGTCCGCATTCCGGGAAGCCAAACTTCCGCCCGTTCTGTTAGCCCAGGGCAAGGAGAAAAACCTTAACGACCTGCAACTTCGGGCCGCCTTCGCCACGCTTCTCCCGGCAGGTTCGGACTTTGGCACCATTCGTAGCGCCGTCCAGATTGGCTGTTCCTTTGCGGACGCAGGCTCACAACCGAAACAGAATCCGATAGATGAAAGCCCGTCGGTGCAAATGTCGCCGGTCCGCGTACTGATCGCTGACGACAATCGCACAAACCAGATGGTACTGGAAACGATCCTGGCCAATGCCGGCCACGAAGTCACCGTGGTCGCGGACGGCGAGAGAGCGCTCGCAGAACTCGAGCAAAAATCCTTTGATATCGTATTTCTGGACGTCAACATGCCGATCATGGGAGGCGTCGAGTGTTGCCAGCTATGGCGTCAGATTGAAGGTCCCAGACAACATATTCCGATCATCGGATTGACCGCTGACTCCACCGAGGAAACCGAGAAAAAATGCCTTGATGCCGGCATGGACCTTCGGATGACAAAACCGATCGAGGCGCAAGAGCTTATCGAGGTCATAGCGTCCCAAACGGCCAATCTCGACGGACAGCCAGACGAGACTGTCGCATCCGATCCGCTGGGCGTGGTCAGCAATCTCGACGGCAAAAAGCACCTGCTGGAATTACCCGCGATTGACCAGACCCAGCTCGATTATCTTCTCTCGATCGGAGACGAGGCTTTCGTCCAATCGATTATCGAAACCTATCTCGAAGATGCCAGCGCAATCCTGATCGCGTTCAAAAAATCAGTCGATGAGGAATCGGTCGAAGATTTCCGCTTCCACGCTCACGCGTTCAAGAGCGGGGCCGCAAATGTCGGCGCAACCTACCTCGTCGAGACTTGTGCAAAGCTGGAAGTCATTAGCGAACCAGAGTTCAAAAGCCGCCGGTTTGCCTATCTGGCGAAAGTTGAACAACTGGTTGCCGACATACGCAATTGCCTCGATCGTTCTTCAACAGAAAATCAGGACGAGACGACCGTTGAGCCGCTTGACCGTCAGACTGCTCGCAACGACCGCTGAATGCGGCGATCCTGCGCTGTTGCCAGCCGCTCCATCTTCCGGACATCTGCTTCTTCCAGATACAGTGCGGTCTCCGCCCATGTATCGGTAATCTCCAGCAACTCTTCAAGACTGACCGGGCTAGCGATTTTCCTGGCACGATAGACGGCACGTTCGGCGTGGAACCGTTTGCGGTTTTCCTTGGTATATTCGATAATCGCAGCCTCGCCCATGCCATCTTCAGCGAGAATGTCGACCACACCCATGTCATACAGCTCGCTAGCGGTGAAAAGCTTGCCGTCGAGAATGAAGCGCTCGGTATCTTTCCGTCCCAGACGCTGCCGCAGGAAGCTATAGGCTCCCATGCCCGGGAAGAGATTGAACAATATTTCAGGCAGCCCCAGTCGCGCGCTTTTTTCGGCGACCAGAATGTCAAAAGCCAGTGCATGTTCGAAACCACCACCCAGCGCGTCTCCCTGCACCAGAGCCATGGTTATAATGGGTGCGCCAAAACCGGTACTGTTTTCATACTGCATGTGAACGCAAGTACGCGCGTATTTCTTCAACGCTCCGAGATCACGGCGCCGGATACAAGCCGCGAAATGCTTCAGATCCCCACCAAGATTATAAATGCCGGGAGTACGCGATCCGCAGACAAAATAACGCAAGGGATCCGCCGCCTTTGACCCGTCCATGGCATAGTTGGAATGAATCCAGTCCTGGACCTGCTGGATTTCGTCTCCCAGTTCATAGGTGTAGCTCGGGCGCGACTTCTGGTTCATGTAGCACCAGAAAATCTCGTCAGAACGGTCAAAACGGAGATCGATTTCTCGGAACTGCTTCTGGAAAATATCAGGATCGGGAATGGACGCAGCCTCGGCTAGCAGATCACTTTCCTCGATCCGCAAGCTCTCTTTCGGATCATTGGCCGCTCGGCTGCGAAAATCCATACTCTACTCCCTGGCTGGCAAAGGTTTTGACAAAACTCAATCTAACAAATTCCCTCGCCTAAGGTATCGAGTTTTATGATATGCCCCATTTCAAAGCAAGTAAAACAAAGAAGTTTTCCTAACATGCTTAATTGACTCGGAAATCTGCTGATATTTGAATCCCTTGGGTCCAAACAGTTCAACAAAATTCATCCGTAATGCCACAAAATGTCACAGTTTTTTCACATTGTTTGTTTAACCATAAACGGGTTGCGGGTAGTTGAGGCGCCTGAAAACGCGCGTCATCATCCTGCGTCGGACTCCGCTCCTGCCGATTGATTTACCAATCCACGGAATGCCCGGACGGCAGAACGATTGCCCTTCGTGACTTCAAAAACATCCTCGGCAATCGGCATTTCCACCCCGTATTTTTTGGCCAGCGCCATCACCGTGGGTGCGCTTTTTACGCCCTCCGCGACCATCAGCATCTCGTCTATGATTTCGTCGATATGACGCCCCTTGCCTAGCTCGACACCGACGTGACGATTGCGGCTCAGCGGACTGGTACAAGTGGCTATCATATCGCCCATACCGGTCAGGCCGGAGAATGTTTCCGGCTTGCCACCCATCGCGACACCGAGACGGGTGATTTCGGCGAGCCCCCGGGTGATCAATGCCGATCGGGTATTGTCTCCCGCGCCAAGCCCGTCACCCATGCCAACCGCGATCGCGATGATATTTTTGAGAACGCCGCCCAGCTCGCACCCAAGCAAATCGGTATTGGTATAAACCCGAAACAGGCCCGAGTGGAAAAGCTGCTGGAGCTGCTTCACGATAATCTCGTCTTCCATCGAGATCACGCTCGCAGCGGCCTGCCCTGCCATGATTTCGCGCGCCAGATTAGGGCCGGTCAAGACGCCTACGGGATGGCCGGGGAGGACTTCCTCGATCACTTCCGTCATCCGTTTGCTGGTCGCCAGCTCCAACCCTTTCGTCAGGCTGATCACTGGAACCCACGGCCGCAGATGCGGCTTGGCTTGCTCCAGCACGTTGCGGAAATTGCTGGAAGGAATGGCCATGACCAGCACGTCTGCACCGGATACAGCCTCGCCTATTTCCGATGTCGCGGTCAGAGCCGGTGGTAATTTTATGTCGGGTAGATATTTGCTGTTGCAGTGATTATCATTGATGTCGATGACGGTTTCCGGATCCCGCGCCCAGAGCTTTATCGGGGCGTTCCGGGACACCAAAGAGGCCACCGTGGTTCCCCATGACCCGCCGCCGAGCAATCCAACTTTCAACTCCATAAACACCCCTTTTAAAGCGACTCCTCTGGCGGAAGCCGGTCCTGAGCAAACTGGAGAGATTCTCAGTGTTTGGCAAGGAACTCGAGATGATGCCTGGCAGTTCCTTTGGGGTTTTCGATCATCGGAATATGGCCAACGTCTTCAAATACCACCGATTCTGCGTTGGCGATCCCGTTCTTCAGGACATCGACACAGCTGACATCAATCAACTGGTCGTGGCGTCCCCATATAATGAGAGTCGGCGTCTTCACCTGACCAAGCTGGTCATTCAACGGTTTCACCGTACCATCTTCGACCAGCGTCCAGAATATCTTGTCGAGCAAGTCGCGGTGCACCGCAAAATCCTCGTAGAAAATCTTCCGAAACTGTCCCGGAACTTTCATGGGCTTATGGGCGACGAAGGCAAGCATCCGCTTCACATCGTCAGGGCTGTGTATCTCCAGCGGATTTTTCCCGCCCTGCGCTTCCTGCTGCAGCTTGCTTTCATTGGCTCCGACAACCCCGGCGTTGTTGAACAGGGTCATCGAGATCAACCGCTCCGGAAAGTCCAGCGCAAAGCGAAGCGATACAAACCCGCCCATGCTGTTGCCCCCGATATGACATTTCTCGATGCCCATGGCATCGAGAAAGTCGCGGACGCGTGCTGCTTGTGTGGCCATGTCATAGTCGCGGTCAATATCCCTGACATTTTCGCCGAACCCTGGAAGGTCGGGCGAAATCAGTCGATACTTGCCCACGATCTCGGGCGCATAGGCCGCCCAATTATCCTTGTCGCCGCCAAAACCGTGCAGCAGAACCAGAGGCTCCGCATCGGGTGAACCGCCTTCAAGATAGGGCCAGATCATATCTCCAACACGGATCGACTTAACCGTCAACTTGCCCCTCTTGCGCAGAGTATCGCGAAAAAACCCGAAAAGGGTCCGCGGGAACAGAACATAGAGGGCAATCAGCCCCACCATGATAATCCCCAGGACCGTAATGAATATCTCCATGGCTCGCGCTATCCTCTTCCTGCCGTCAGCCGGTCGTCCAACCAGTCGGTCATGTCGTTCAATACCTGGTCTCTCTCCGGTTCGTTGAAAATTTCGTGGTAGAGTTCCGGATAGATCTTCAACATCCTGGTGGTCGACGACACATGGTCATCCAGAAATCTCGAACCTTCTGCGGCGGCAAGGCTGTCTTTCCCGCCGTGGAGCATCATCAATGGCAGCGAAATCCGTCCGGCATTTTGCTGGACGCTCGACATGTTGCCCAGCATTTCGGCAGCAAGCCTTGCGCCCATCTTGCCATTATAGACCAGCGGATCGGCAAGATAATCCGAAACCACCTCGGGATCGCGGCTAACGCCGTTCGGATCAAGCTCCAGCACCCCCAGTTTGGGGAAGAATCGCGACAGGAAGCCGCTGATCATCTTCAGGAAAGCCGAGGGTTCCTCCGCCGCTTTTACCGCCGGGCCCGAGAGTACGCAGGCGGCGAACCGGTCCTGATTCCCGATCAGATAGGTGGCGCTGATCAACCCGCCCATACTATGCCCGACGAGGATCACCGGCAGATCGGGAAAATCCTGCTTCGCGCGGGCGAGCAGCTGGTCAACGCCATCGTGGAATACCGAAAAGTCCGGGACGAACCCCGGCGTGCCATCCGATTGACCATGTCCCCAATGGTCCATCGCATAGACCGCGTAGTCCTTGCTCAGACAATGTTCGGCGAAATAATGGTATCGGCCAGAATGTTCGGCATAGCCATGAACCAACAATATCACGGCCTTGGGGTCTCCATCGGGCGACCATCTCTGCCAGAATAATTTCGCACCCGCCGCTTTTGATCCCGGCGGAAGCAAGAGAGTTGCTTCTTGGTGCTTCAAGCGATTTTCCTTTTGACGACCAGTTCGTGGTCATGCGCCAGTTCATTTTCGAATCTAAACAGAATCCGGTCCAGCGTCTGGCTGATCTTGGTCTGGGTGCGAACCATCTCGATTTTCGGCCATGCTGTACGCTCGCCGAGCGCGATCAGTTCGGCAACATCTTCAACCGGCAAGTTGCTCAATATCTTGGACGGTCCCCAGAACATCGTCGGGCGGATGATGTTGATATCACCGGTATAGTCCTGATTGATCACCGAAAGCGCCATATTGGCCATGCTGTTCAGACGCGGGAAATAGGACAAGGGCTTCTGCATCATTTCGACATTGGCGTTGAACCACGCTTTCATGGTTGCCGTCGACGCGTTGCGGATGGAGGAAAGCGGATTGCGCTTCTGGCTGAAATCGGTGGCAAATGGAGTGACCAGCGGATTCGCCTGACTGACAATATGGTGGTTGACCCCGTAGAGCCGGGCAAGACGTTTGACCGGCAGGTCATGGGTTACCGAACCATCCACCCATTTGCGATTGGGCAAATAAGGCACGCGCTCGCCGCGATGATCCTTGGCTGCCAATGTGACCGGTGGATAGATGCCCGGAACCGCACAAGAAGCCAGAACCGCTTCACGAATATAGACGTTGGGCGAAGCAATCGCGTTCAGCAGCCGCGATGTCTGGTGCTTTTCCGCCGGCGCGATCGAAACGTTGAGATGACGTCCGGTAAGCTCATAGGCTTCCTGAAAGGTCAGATCCGGGAGCAATTCTGTCAGACGCTGACGTATTTCATCGGCTCGCAACCGCCTGCTACCGCCCAGGAACCCGCTCTCCTCTTCACTCGCATCATCGGCTCCGACGACAAGATTTTCGGGTTTGAAAAAGGGCGGTATGTCCTTGTCGCTATGCGTGCTGATCAAAGCACCGACAACCGATCCCCCGCTGGAGCCGGACATGATATCGGGCAGCAGGCCTTCTTCCCATAATGCCTTGGCAACACCAACGTGGAAATAGAGATAGGCGCCCGAACCGCTCATCAGGAACGCCGAACGTCCGTAGCAATGCTGTGCCCGGCGAAAGAAATCGAGTTTTTCCTCGAACGGGATATCGGTGACCTTGTCGCTGGCCAGATATTCCAGTGAGTTGACGATCGCGTCTACATAGTCCTGGATAAGTTGCTTGGTCCCGAATTTCGCCTTCTGGTGCAGGCGAGCATGGCCCATGCCGTCCATATTTCCGTGAATGCCTTCATTCAGCGCGTATAAAAGTCCCGCGTTGTCCTGAGACTTCCACAGCCCGGAGAGACGTTTGAGACGGCGGCGGATGGAAGTGTGGTCGAAATGCTTGCTCTCGTCAGAGGCCTTCCACTTGTCGACTCCGGTCGATTTGTCGTGCGCTTTCGCGGCTTTCGACCATTCGGAATAGCTTTTGGCTTGCGCCATTTCCTTTTCCATCTTCAACGTCGTGTTCAGGATCATCTTCGGTACACTCTTTCACCAAAATTGCGCAAAATGCCGGCCGCCGCACGGGAATCGGGCGGCGTGCAATCTATCCGCCTCCTATTTCTCTTTCGGCCTGCCACCGCCGGTCGCTTTTGACGCAACCGTTCTCGGTTTTCTGGCAACCCGTCGATACATAACCGAACCGTCGCTGGACCTCGCCGGTTTTGTCGATACCTCAGCCGCTTTTACAGCCTGACTTTTAGCGGCACCTGGCTTGGCATCGCGCAGTTCATTGAACGCCCTTTGCAGGCATTCACGGAAAAACTCAACATCCGGCATCATTTTTCGGTCCGAGATGATGTTGAAGGATATCTTTCCATTATAGCTCGGGGTCGCGATGAACAGGCCCATTCCGTGCGCGAGAGGCGCCAAAGCATATTGATGGGTCAGCTTCGCGCCGTTCATGAACAGCTGCATTTGCGGGCCGGGAACGTTGGAAACCATCAAATTGCTCATTTTCGGCGCAAAACGTTCGTCGGTCAGAATTCTCGCGACGCCGGCCATGGTGACACCCGGAATATGTTTGGTCAGATCGGTCATGATCCGTGCGCTAAGCCCGGACTTTGCTGCCTTGGTGTCCCGGGTGGTATCTCTGATTGCCTCGAGACGCTCGACCGGATCGGCAATGTTCGACCAGATTTTGATGGTCATTGCCGATATATTATTGCCAGGCTTGGTCTCGTCACCCGTATGGCTGCGCGCATTGACCGGAGCCACCGCGATTAACGATTCTTTCGGCAGTTCCTTATGTTTGGTCAGATAATGACGCAATCCGCCGCTGCAGATCGCGAGCACAACATCATTGATCGTCGCGTCTGCCACTTTGAGACGCATTTTCTTCAGTTCGTCGAGATCAAAGGTGATCGCGTCAAACATCTTGTGCGGCGTCACCGGTCCGTTGAATCTGGTTTCCGGAACACCGGCTTCCGTTTTTTCCCCGCTGCCTGCCAGATTCTGTTGCGCCGATGACAGCAGAGCAGGCGCGAATTTCATGAATGCCTGAGCCAGCTTGACGGGAGAAGTTACCGTGCTGTTGATCGCGCGATTCATAATATCGGATACTGACGGCAAGTCATTGTCCGCCGGTTTGCCTTTCGGCAGCGGTATGGCCGGCGTTCCTTTCGCGTCCTTGTCCGAAACCGCGGCAAAAAAATGGGCTCCGGACGCCCCGTCGATGGTAGAATGATGTATCCGGGTCAAAATGGCATAGCTGCCTTTGGCAAAGCCGGGAACATTATCAAGCCCCTCGAGCACATACATGTCCCAGAGCGGCCGGGTCATATCCATTGGCTTGCTGTGATGACGAGCCACGTGAATGCAAAACTGTCGCCAGTCCCCCGGCGCGGGCAGTCGGCCATGGGTTATGTGCGCCTCGAGATCGAAATGCTCGTCCTTGACCCAATATGGGTGATCGATATCCATCGGCAGGCGATATAATTTGCGCTTGAACATCGGCGAGATGTCCAATCGCTTGCGCATATGTTCGATAATATCCTTGAAGCGCACCTTTCCGCCGGGAGCGGTCGATGGATCATAGATATAGACCGCCATCACATGGGTCAGATTGGTGGCAGACTGGATATAGAGAAATTGGGCATCCTGAGCGCTCAACTGACTGATATTTTTTTCTTCGGTCATCTGGATGCCCTTTCGGCGGCGCGGTTCATTCAAATATCCTGTCGGCGAGCGCGAGCACTTCGAGGCGGGATTTTTCCATCCGTCTCGAAAGCGCCCTGAACTTGCGCAGCAGAGCCTTGCGCTCGACTATGATTTCGGCTGTTGTTTCACCGGTCAAGCCGAGGCCCGTGGCCATTTTGAATCCATTTTCAAACAGAATCTTGCCGATCGAGGATTCGCTCGTGATCCGCCGGAGAAGGTATGCCTGCCGCCCCTCTTTCAACGCCAGGGCGACGCAACTTTTCTTGTCAACCGCCTGCCCGGGCTCGAGCCGCGACAAGATATCCAGAACGATCGTATAAGCCTCGACGAAAGGCAGGAATACGGCGTGGCCAATCAGTGGCTGGAAGCGATTGGTGAGACTGGCCAGCATACCACCCCCTTCTTCCAGCTTAACCTTCCAGTTCGGATCGACCCTCTGCAATTCTGCTTCGATATTTTCCCGATATTGCTGCTTTTCCGGGTAGAAAAACTCGAACTTGAACAGGTCGCGAAGCCGGTCGGTTTCTTCCCAGAAAACATCTTCCGCTTTCCGGTCACTCACTTCCCGCGCCTTCAAGATCGACAATTCGATGATGGCCTTGTCGAGAAAATGATGGATGATCGAATTGCGATAATAGCTTGCGATCGGATGCTGGTCGGGCTCGATCGCGTAGACCAGCGCCGGTCCCTTGTCATAGCGAACCAGAAGCCCGTTGTTTACCAAGGTTTCGATGACGCGCTGAACACCCTCGAGATTCCGGTCGGTCAGATCCTCGCTCATCCGGATGTTGCGCTCCCGCGCCCAGCCGGTCAGATAGTTAATTATCGCGCGCAGTTCGTCTTCCGTCATTGCCCGCGGGGCCGTGCTGAGCAGGCAGAGGCACATCAGCGAAGTCAGCGTCAGTGGCGTTGCCCGGTTGGCCTCAACAGCGACTTCGAAAGCCATTTTGGACAGGGCCAGACGGTTGTTCGGGTCGGGTGCCTTTTTGACAATGACCGGCTCGCCGAAATCAACATAGACCTTGCCCATCGGCTCGCGCAGACTGCGGAGATAGCCGATGAACCAGCTCAGGGACTCCGGCTTCTTGATCCGGCCGGTCTGTTCGCTGGCATATTCTTCGACATCCCGGATCAGGTCGAAACTGGTCACGACCGGAATGATATGGACATTTTCAACGTCATTGGCGTGCGCGCTGTCCATGACATATTTGAGCAGGCCGTAGCGCGGCGGCATCAGTTTCCCGAGCCGCGACCGCGTGCCTTCGAACGCCCAGGTCATCGGAAATCGTTTTTCCAGCAGATAGCTGACATAATAGCGGAGAACGAGCTTGTAGACGGGGTTGTTCTCGAAGCTTCGGCGGATGAAGATCGTACCGGCGCGGCGCAGCATGAAGCCGAGACCGAAAAAATCGAGATTGATACCGCCGAACAGATGGATCAGGGGCAAATCGTTCTGATAGGCCAGATCGGTGGCGGTCACGCCGTCGATATAGGTTTTGTGGGTAAACAGCAGCAAGGTCGGATGCTCGCGCATCGTCTGGCGCAAACGGGCCAGCTCCTTGCGATCGAAGACCACTTCATTCTCATAACCCTGCGACAGCATGAAGCGGTCAAGCTTGGCCTTCATGTCGATAAACATCGGGCTCGGGCGAGCGATCAGCTCCTTCATATATTTGGTAGCTTGTTCGTAAAGCTCCACCTCGCTCTTGCCGAGATCGACGGACAGCTTGGTCATCGCAGCGCGGAAACGCGCATCGCTGCGCAGACCGTCTGCCACATGCCGGGGGACCTTGTAGCGCCGCCCGCGCAATCCGCGCTCGGCGATATCGAGGACGAGGCCCGCTTGTCTGACAACAAAGGCAGCCAGTTCCGTATTGTCGGTCTGGTCGTAATCCTTGCTGAGTTCGGAAAATCTTTGCTTGAGTTCGCCGATCGTCGCGGGCTGTCCGGTCAGACAATGGGCGCGGCGCTTGTCGCGCCACAGGATTGACCGGGCGCGAAAACTGCCCGGATTGCGCGGATCGCCGAAGATGACGTGGCGCATTTTGACGGCGCGGCTTTTTTCGAAATTGGGGATCCGCCAGGCGATACGTACCGGCACGACCAAAGTATCAGGATGTTCCTTGAGCTTCTCTTCCAGCGGACCCAGGCGCAAATTCGCACGTTCATCCGATATCGGCAAGGCTACCCAGTTCAGCTTTCCGCCCGGGCCGCCCTCGGCGATGGAACTATGCAACCAGTCGAGCAGATAGCGCCGCTCGACACCATTGCGTGCATCAATCACAAATAGCTTGGGCCCTTTCGCCAACAGCGATCCGGCATTTGCTATCTGTATCGCTTCGTCCATCCTCGCCCCTTGCTTTTAGCCTATTCGGCCGCTTGTACTTTTTTCGGCGTTTCCGCGGTCGGCTTCTTCGGTCTCGTAGATCGACTTGCCGGCTTTTTGGCAACGGGTTTCTTCGTCGCCGCTTTTTTAACGCCGGTTTTCCGCGCGGTAGTCTTGCTGGGCGTCGTGATTTTCACCGGCGCCGACTTCTTGCCGGCGGCAGATGGTTTGCGGGGACGTTTCGATGCGACCGGCTTTTTGACCGCCTCCGCGTCCTCTTCGACCAGCGCAGCGAGGGCTTCTTCTTCCTCCGCCTGACCGAGCGCCTCGAGAAACATCCCGCGCACCTCGGCAACATGCTTGGTCATCGTCCGGGTCGACCATTTGCTGGTATCTACGGCAGGCAGGATATCAACCCTGACTTTCGCGGGGCGCATCAGAAATTCGTTCTTGGGCGCAACATCGCCAGCATTGTGGATGACGATCGGTACCATCGGCACGCCTGCCTGGATCGCCATGTGAAAAGCACCCTTTTTGAAAGGGCCGAGTTTCGGCGACAGGGTTCGTGTGCCTTCCGGCGCGATAACAATCGACTTGCCATCGATCTTTACCGCATCGATCAGTGGCGCCATCGCCTTGATCGCGCTCCCCGCATTGGCGCGGTCAACGAAGACCGTACCGGCCAGCTCCATCAGCTTGCCGATCACCGGCGTATCGCGCACTTCCTTTTTTGCCACCCCGCCCATGTCCTTGCGGATCAGCTTGGCGAGGATCATCACGTCCGCTTTGCTCTGATGGTTGAAGACAAAGATACAGGGACGCGAAGTCCACAGATTTTCTTCGCCGGTCACTTCCAGCTCGCAGCCGGTCAGCGCGGTTGCCAGATCACCAAAAAGACCGGTCGAAAAGTTCATCGCCTCGCGCTGCGACCCCGTCAGCGCCCAGATCGGCAACGAAGCAATGGCAGAACCGATCAGCGAGCCGGTAGCGTATATGGTCCGGACATAATCGACCGGCTTGCCCTGCCCGCGGCTGTCATATTTCTCGAGCGGCCAGCCATTTTTCTGCGCCGCCTCGCGCAACTTGCCATTGGGGTTCAATGGCCGCGGCTTGCCAACCCGTTCAAGCAGTTCGATGTCATCATAGCTGTCCGAATAGAAATAGCTGTTGTCGAGATCCAGACCAAAATCTGCGGCCAGATTTTCTGCCGCGATAACCTTGCCTTCGCCGAAGCATAATGGCCGGATGATATCGCCGGTGAACTCGCCATTTTTGACTTCATATTGCGAGCAAAGAACATGCTCGATATCGAGATCGCGAGCGGTCGGTTCGATCTGGTAGATCGTCGCGGAAGATATGATGGCAATGGTGTGACCCTTGGCACGATGCGCCTCGATCAGGGCCCGCGCCTCGGGATAGACCTTTCGCGCGATATATTTTTCGTAAAGCTCCTCGCCAAATTCGAAATAGCTTTCCTCGGTCACGCCTTTCATGAACTTCGCCGCACCGGTCATCAGCCCGGAAAAACCCATATTTCCGGTGCTATATTGCGCCATCACGTTGATCGTTTCGACCAGCTGTTCGGCGGTCATTTCCCCTCGCCTGATTTTTTCCCACAACATCGATGTCGCCGAATAGCCGGCGATGATGGTGCCGTCGAAATCAAACAGAGCCCCGATATGCGGGCCTTCCGGAGCGTCTAGAACGTCTTGCAAATGGGATTGATATTCGGTCATTTTGTTTCCGGTCATTCAAACGTCCTTCGCTTAAATGCCATCGTGCCAAAAAACCGGACAATTTCCCAGCGAATATTGGAGATAAGTTTGATTCACGCAGCGCGGGAACGATCCGGACAAACAAAAAGGCGCGCTGGATAATGTTCCAGCGCGCCTCTTGGGTGAAACCGGGCGATGATCGGGGGTTACGCGACTAGATCAACGCCGCCAGTTCCACGAGTGGCTTATTGGCCTGCGTCACCCTCGGGTGCGCGGGCTTGCTCTTTCGACATTTTTTTCACTTCGCCCTTTGTCATGCCCGTGACCAGAACATCACCGGATCCCGCGAAATTGGCAGCTGGCAATTCTGCGGTGCGGTTGCCGCTTTCGACAATCACGGATTGCACGACGCCGCCGCCCGACTGCTTGACCGACTGAACATAGCCGACCACCCGTCCTTTGGGGTCTTCAATCGGCATGCCCGGCGCTACCGCGAACATTCCACCGGCATTGGCGGCCGAGCTTCCCGAAGCGGCGAGCTGACCGAGGTTGCCCATTGCCATGCCGTTCCCGCTGCCAGCCGCGCTGCCGGTGATCGAACCGAGGCCCGATGCACGGTTAGCCGCGCCTGATGCGACGCCACCTGCGGCCGACTTTGCGCTGCCTGCCGCGTTGCGAGCGGTGCCAACCAGCTGACCGGTGGTCGAGCGAACCGCGTCGGTTCCGATCAGGCTGGCGTTCGCGCTGCCATTGGCAGAACCCGAAGCGGAGCCGTCAGCCGAACCAGCAACTGCACTGGTGGGTAGATCGGCAGCACCGATCAACGAACCATTGGCGCTTGAGCTGCTGTCGGTATCGGCAGCGACCTGACCGGAGCGGGTATCGACCGAACGGTCGATCCGGGTCGAGCTGGTGACGTCGCCATTGCCGGTGAGTGTGCCGGTCGTCCGGCCGATCGTATCGGTACCTAGCGTGCTGCCCATGGAGCCGCCAAGTCCGCCACCGAGGCCACCACCCAGTCCGCCGCTGCCGCCGAGCAATTGTGCCGAGGCTGGTGCTGCAGTGATCAATGCGAGAGTCATTGTGCTGATAATAAGTTTCTTCATGTTCTTTCTCCTTGCAGGACGATGATATTTTCGCCGTCTGTATGGAGAACGATGCGGCTTCCGGATTTAATCCATGATCCGCAAATCATTTTGAATAAAACTAGCGGAGCCCACAATTTCCGCAGACCAGGCCATGGCCATAGACTTTATCCGCGCCCTTTTTCCCGAGGTCCTTTGCTTCGCGGATCAAGCCTCTGACCGCCGCGTCGATCTTGCCGATATTCGCGGCGGGATAATGAGAGAGCAGACGCGCGGCTACCAGCGGCGCGGCAAAAGAGGTTCCACGCAGCGGGACCAGATTGCCGTCGGGCGATGCGCCTTTTATCCCTGTACCGGGTGCGGCGAAATCGATCGGCGTTGCGCTGCCGGCTTCCGGTAACGCGCGCTCGCGGTGATCGACGCCAGTCACTCCGATCACCCCCTTATAGGCTGCCGGATAGCGGGCCGGCGCGGCGGGCCCGTCATTCCCGACTGCGGCAACGACCAGCATGCCTTTCTGCTGCGCCGCCTTGACCGCGCGACCGAGCAGGCCATTGTTCGGGCCAACCAGACTGATCGTCACCACCGGCACATCCCGTTGCGCCATCCAGCCCAGCGCGCGAGCAATAGCGGTTGCATTGCCACCAGCCGGATCGCTGCCATAGATATCGGCGGCGAGCAGGCCCCGGGAACGGGACCCGAGGCTTCCGGAGATGAGCGAGGCTATCGCGGTACCGTGACTGCTTGCCACAGCCCCCCCTCTGGCAAAGCCGCGCTGCTCCACGGGCATGGCAATCGCGCTATGACGGGCGACGCCACCATCGATCAGCCCCATTGCTCCGGCCGCCGCCTTACCACTGGCCAGTGTTGCGGAGCTGACCGCCATCGTGACCGCAGTGCTGGTGAAATAGATATTGTCGGCGCTGACCTCTGCTTCGCGTGCAAGCTTTTGCAGCCGTTTCTCTTCCGACTTGAGCTGCTTGCCCGGCCGGGTTGCGAATTTCACATAGCTGAGGTCGAGACCCTCGATTTCGGCGCGCTCCAATATCTGAAAACCCTCATTGCGGGCAAGTTCGAGAGATGCAGCGGATATGCCGGTGGCGATCAGCACACCGCGAACCGCAGGATCACCGTTGCGGTCGCGTTCTACATAGTCGCGGTTCTGCCGCAGGAACTGGTTGACCCGGCCAGTCCGCAGCCGCTTAAGCAATGTCCCGAGTTCAGACTTGCTCAAACGGTCGAATATTCCGCTGTCCACCACGCCGTTCACCGGATCAATCAGTGGCTCGGCGAGATCGCGCAACGAACGGTCGGGAACCGGCAACGCAGGCCCGACACCCGGCAAGGCCAGCTGCGGCAAGGCAGCGGCGGGCGTAAGCAGCAACAATGTCGCGGCGACCCATTTGGCTGTGCTTCTCATATCTGCTTCCTTATCCACCGTTTGCGGTTTGGCAATCCCAAGACGATTGCATTTATTTTCGCATTCGTGGATTAAACGCACCAGGTCCGTCGTTTCATCCACAGACAGTGAATAAAGGATATCAGCGCTGAATGGCCTTTGAACAGGATCTGCTGGAGCTACTCCCGCGACTGCGACGCTTTGCCCGCAGCCTGACGCGCGATATCAATGACGCAGATGACCTGTGTCAGATGGCCCTTGAGCGCGCTCTCAACAAGCGCGACCAGTGGCAGGTTGGAACAAGACTGGATAGCTGGATGTACAGAATTACCCGCAATATATGGATTGATACGGTACGCGCCGCAGGCCGCCGCGAACATGTGGCCAATGATGATGACGCGATGGAAAATGTGGCCGGAGACGATCACCGCCGGATGGAAAGCCGAATGGAATTGACTGACGTCGACCGCGCGATGGATCGCCTGCCGGTCGAGCAGCGCGAGGCAGTGTCTCTCGTTCTGGTCGAGGGCTTTGCCTACAAGGAAGCAGCGGCCCTGCTCGACATCCCGATAGGAACATTGACCTCCCGCCTGGTGCGGGGCCGCGAAGCCCTGCAACGCGAACTTGGAGAAGCGGCATGAGTTTTGATGAAGCAACGATCATGGCCTATGTCGATGGCGAATGCGATGCCGTGACCGTCAAGCGCATAGAGAAGGCGATCGAGACCGACGCAGCGCTGGCCAAGCGGATCGAACAGGCGCAAGCGCTGTGCAACAAGCTGTCCGCCCATTATGATCCCGTGGTCGAAGAAGCGGTTCCCGACCGCCTGACCGCGATGCTGACCGCCTCTGCTGCGTCCAGCGTCGATAGCAGCTTTGGCGCGCGGAAAGCCGACAAGGACCTCGGCAAGCAACGACGCCGCAGCATGGGCATCGCTCAATGGGGCGCTATGGCAGCGACCCTGGCTTTGGGTATCGTGGTCGGTCAATATGGACTGGGCGGCGGATCGGACGCTCCCTTTGTCGAGCAAGGCGGCGCGCTGGTCGCCAGTGGACCGCTCGAGGACGCGCTCGAAACCCGGCTCGCCTCGGCGCAAGGTGATGACAGCGATTATCGCATCGGCATGACCTTCCGCGCCAAGGGCGGCAATATCTGCCGCAGCTTCAGCGGCGAAGCGGTCTCGGGCATCGGCTGTCGCGAGGGACAGCAGTGGAAGATGCACAGCACCCTGCCCGGCGGGACTCAGGGCGACTATCGGCAGGCATCCAGCAGCGAGATCAATGCTGTCGCCGCAGAGATGATGGCGGATCAGCCAGTCGACGCCGACACCGAACGCCAGTTGCTGGAATCGGGCTGGAAATAGTGTTCCGGGCCACGACTGACCGATAGAGGAGACATAAAAAAGGCGGGAGAATATCCCGCCTTTCTTTCGTTCCCGAGAAATTACCTAATTGCCGATGGTGACCCGGCCAACGCGGTAATTGCGGTCCCGCATTTCCTCGACATAATCCTTGTCGGCGTCGACCAGCTCGTGCCTATATTCTTCCCAGGCATCGCGCTTGTCTTCCTCGTCCGTCGCGCGGCGCAGGTCGCTTTTCAGCTCCTTGTCGGCCTCCAGAACGTCGGTCAGATAATTATACCAGAACCGGTTGTAGAAACCCGCGATCGGTTCGGACCGGACCACGGGATGTTCTGCTTCGCCGACATGGGCTGCCGCGGGAACGGTTGTAGCGGCCACGGCGGCCAGACCTAAGAACAGTGATGAAATACGCATTGTCATGTCTCCTTGCTTGGGTTGATGGCAAGAGAACGATTCAGCCCCGCTATTTCATCCCGATAAATTCGATTTTTGGCTCTTTTCCCGTTTTGGCGCGGCCAGTAGCCACAGGACAGGCCCCGCCTGCCCTGTGGCTACCGCAGTTCAACCCTCCTCTAGGTTCCGGCGTCCCACATATAATAGATCGCGAACGCGACAGAAACCAGAATGGAGGCCATAATCAGCCAGTTTACCGGCGTGAAGCCGAGCTGTTTGCGGTTGTCCTGCCTGAACGCTTTCAGATTCTCCGCGATCGCCTCGTTACAGGTCAGCAGCGCGCTATCGAGGGCGGATGATTTATTCAGGAAGTCGAGTATCGCCAGCTTTTCAGCATCGGTTATCGCAGGATATCGTGACAGCAAGTCCTCTACATACAGACGCCCGCTATCCGCCGATCCCACGGCGGTCTTATTGGTCATTTCGTTCATGTCAGTGCATTTCAATTTCAGTCATCGCCAGCATTCTGCAAAAGCAGGCTGTCGAGTGAGTTGTCAGGAGGCTCGTTCGAGCCCGGTTATTTTCTAGACTGAAACATGCGTCGGCGGCGCGCGTGGCGATATGGAGCGGGTTCCGCTCCGGAACAAAATATGCTCCGGTTCATAGCCGGAATGTGCGGAGCGGGCGGCCCGTCCGCTCGCGTTGGCCGAAATCGGAAAATAGCCAATTGCGGGTATTTCGGAAGGCTCGTCGGGACCGCCGTCCTTGCCGACCTGCTTACGAGCAAGCTGTATGGTCCGGGAAGTTTTCCCGATGACGACTGGAGCGGAGCCTGAAGTGGCTGCCAGCAGGAACTGGCTATCGCCTGCTTCCGAGCCGTGCGCGCCGGAACCGGGCTGCTGCGCAGCGAGCGACAAGCTCGCAATGACCAGTAGGCCGCTCATCAACAGCCTGATCATCCAGTGCGGATGCCCCCGATGGGCCGTCTCCAGGACAAAATTGGACAAATCCGAAAACTCTCACTCACACGGTCACGGGCAGGAATTCGAATTGCACCCGACGCGACCGGAATTCAAGAGAGATTCCGCGCCGCCCGGCGAAAAATCATGACCGGACGATTTTCGAAACCCGCTGCCGGAAAGGGAATTCAAACGGCAAAAACCAGCCATTTTTCCCGCTCCAAAGCCCGAATGGCGGCACGAATGAATTTCATGCCCTGATATGGGTTGCAGGCCACGACTATCATCGCTAGATGCTGCCCCGTCTATGAGGTGCGTTGGCTGAGTGGTCGAAAGCGCCGCACTCGAAATGCGGTATGCCAGCAATGGTATCTAGGGTTCGAATCCCTAACGCACCTCCACAGACAGACGGGCGATAATCGCAACCCGTCGCGGCATGATTTACGGCACATTGCTCCATTCTACCGCCAATCTCGATAATTTTATCGGTGCGCTTCCTGACTCTTTTCTGTCCCACAAATGCGGGTGTCGCGAATGGGTTCTCCTGTGATGGTCAGCGGTCAGCACAGGCCAAAGTTTGTCAAAGTTTGGGCCAAGGCGGGGTTGTTTTCCGCGATGTTGGATGGTTTATTGCCGATGTAGGAAATTTTGTTGCGAATGGCCTCGGCTCTGGCCGAGCAGAGCAAGGGCGCAGCGGATTCTCACAATATAGATTCGACCTTGAGAATCCTGAGGCACAACGCGCTATCCCCCGACTGACAAGAACGCCCTATATCGGACCTCTGGCAATCTCCATCAGCGAGCCGATATTCGCCAGATAATCGCAAAAGCGCTGCACCGCTACCGACTGGTTCTTGCCCTTCGCAGTGACCAGTCCGAAAGCACGCGTGAGTTTGCAGTCGGCGATCCTGGTGATGCCGATACCTTGCTGAAAGGACTCGGGAATGAATTTGGCCGAGGTGATCGCGACCCCCAGATTGGACGAGGCCATCGCGACCAGGGACATGTAATTGGTCACCTCGGAAGCTGCGGCCACAAATGAAATCTTGATGTTCCGTTTGTCGGCTTCAAGCTGCAGTTTTTTGCGGATCTCTATATGCGTATTCGGGCATAATATGGGATATTTCAAAATCTCCGCGATGTCCGCGGACTTGTTTTGCGTGAGCGGATGGTCGGAGGATGATATGACCTTGCAGAGGTCGGTAAATACCAGCCTGAAATCGGCTTCTGGCGGCAGCTCGATAATCGGGATAATCGCAACATCGCTTTTGCCGTCAAGAACGCGCTGAACACAATTGTCCGGTGTGTCGTCTGCAAACTTGAGCATGATCCCCGGATTACGTTCCTGAAATTGATCGGCGCTAATGGTTACGAGGGCTGATCCGACCATGATCGGAGAACAGACTCTTACAACAGACTTCCGCCTCTCGCTCTTCCGGTGAAATTTGTCGTGCAGCATCGCCATTTCATCGACCAGTTTCAGAGCATCGCCGTGAAATTTCTCTCCCTCCTCGCTCAGTCGAACAGATTTGGCATCACGAACAAATAATCGAATCTGCAATCTTTCTTCGAGTCTTTTGATTCGGCTGCTGACCGATGGCTGCGATTTACCCACCAGTTTTGCGGCACCGCTGAAACTCGCGCATTCGGAAACGGCCAAAAACACCTGTAAATCCTGAATGCTAATATCAAACTGACGGAAGTGCATATGTTCCAATTTTCCTTGGCGCCCATTTTACCGAAAGCTGAATGCTCGCATGCAAAATCGCAGGTGCCCCTTGTTTCTGATCGAAGAGATCAGATTATACTCACTTATTATCATAGATTTAACAGGAGTATAACCAAATCAAATAGCTCCATTCAAAATTAAAATTAGGCAATTTGAATCGGGAGTTCAATAAAACCGAAGGACTAACGTGAAACGACAAGCCGCCCCGGTGTTAATCAGCGCAACAGATGAATGGGCATAGATGTTGAAAAAAAATAACGAGAATAAACGCGTCCGCAAGCGCAAGGGATCCAACCGAGACGAGAGTGAGGGCAAATATCAGTCCCCGGATTCAACAGGAAACGCCAATGATTGGCAGCGAACCCCCGACTGGGCGATCAATTATGTGACGCCAACCATTCCTGTTTCCGAACTGGTATCAGTGGCCAGAAAGATAGAGCGGCTGCAACATATCAGGGAAGAAAATCTCGGTGATGGATTGGCGGGCCTGGGCGAAACCGCCTGGAAGATTCTGGTCCAGCTGGTTATCGCGACCGAAGAAGGCAAAAGCATGTCGCTTCTTGACATATCCGGTCGGATATCCCTTCCCGAAACAATCGCCGTTCGATATGTGAATATCCTGGAAACCAATGGACATATAGTCCGGTTACGGCACCCTACAGACCAGGGAGCCGACCATCTGCAGCTAACCGACGAAGGCCATTCCATCATGCGCAAGACGCTGCTCGAACTCGACAAAATCTAGAGCGGCTAGCCGGTGCGCTGGATTTCCTGAACGGATAGACTTGCCGGATCGAAACTTGACAAACCGGATATCGCTTCCGCGATTTTTATTGCCACCATATCCTCGCGCATCTCGTCCAACTCGACCAATATCTTTCCCAGAGAGTCGACAATCTCCTGAGCTTTGGCGTTTCTGTCCATTTTATTCTCTTCCAATCGATCCTGCCCCACTGGTTCGGAGGATATTGTCGGCTGGTTACACAAGCCGGTCGGCTGGCAGCGACAAAGATCACGACAGCTACTTGCGCTGTCACACCGATAACAGGCGATTGCGAATATATCCCCGTTCGGCAATGCGTCCCATCGGACATGGCCGCGCTTGCGACGCTTGCATCTGATTTCAAAACGCCTAAATTGTGACCATGCATCCACTAGACCCATTCAAGTCAGGAAATCCCCTGCCGGCGAACACGCCCGACATCCTCGATGCGCGCTTTGCCATTGGCGATGTCGTCCGCCATCGGATATTCGATTTTCGCGGCGTGATCTATGATATCGACCCGGTTTTCGCCAATAGCGACGAATGGTATGACGCGATTCCGCAGGATCTGCAGCCGCCGAAAGACCAGCCTTTTTATCATCTGTTCGCTGAAAATACCGACAGCAGCTATGTCGCCTATGTCAGCCAGCAGAATCTGTTGCCCGACGACAGCGGCGAACCGATCAGCCATCCCGACGTTGCCAGACTGTTTCAGGCAACCGAGAGCGGTCAATATCTGCTACACGGCATCCACCGGCACTAGGGCCGCTGCATTCGGGCGGTCAGGACTTGATCTTCCAGCCCGATTTCAACAGAAAATAGCATAATGTTGCCAGGCCGATGTTGATCGCCAGCAATATCAGCGCGCCCTGTCCGACCGGGGAATCCGCCTGTCCGAGGAAGCCATAACGGAACCCGGATATTGCGTAGAAGAACGGATTGATGTGGCTCACCGCCTGAAAGGCCGGCGACAGGCGGTCGATCGAATAAAAGGTTCCCGACAGCAGAGCCAGCGGCGCGACCACGAAATTTGTGACCGCGGCGGCATGGTCGAATTTTTCCGCCCAGATCGATGTCAGCACGCCGAGGAAGGACAGCATCGCGGCGCCCATGATTCCGAACCACAGCACCGCCCACCAATGGGTTACGCCGACGTCGACACCGGGCCAGATGAACATCGCCAGCCAGACCGCGAAACCGACCAGCGCCGCTCTGGTCATCGAGGCGCCGACCAGCGCCGCGAGCAATTCGCCCACTGACAATGGCGGGGTCAGATAGTCGACAATCGTGCCCTGGATCTTGCCGACCAGCATCGAGAAACTACTGTTGGCAAAGGCATTTTGCAACATGCCCATGCAGATCAGGCCCGGCGCGATAAAGTCGGCGAACGGAGCGCCCAATATCGTACGGTCACCGCGCCCGAGGGCTACGGTGAATATGATCAGGAACATCAGGGTGGTAATCGAAGGAGCCCAGACCGTCTGCAGCTGGACCTTGAAAAACCGCCGGACCTCTTTCCAGTAAAGCGCCGAAAACCCGCCCCAGTTGACGCCGCGGATGACCGGCACGCCCGGCTCCGAGAAGTGCATGGCTTTTGACGGTTGTTTCATTTTCGGATCTTTTTCGGATTGGTCGGGCATATTCCTTCCGCCTATCGGCTCGCTCTTCCAATCACAACCCCATTTCGCGCTCCCTTCGCGCCGGGAACGCCACATTATCGTGGTTGTATAATGCCCCCGGCATCCCTATATCGCCCCCGAACTCGAGAAGATTAGGACTTTGCATGGCTTGGACAGATGAGCGGATCGATTCGCTGAAGAATATGTGGGAAAAAGGCCTGACTGCCAGCCAGATCGCGGAAGAACTGGGCGGCGTCAGCCGTAATGCCGTGATCGGCAAGGCGCATCGCCTTGGCCTGAAGTCACGCCCGTCTCCGGTCAAGGCAAAGCCCAAGGCCAAAAAAGATCCGAAACCGGCAGCCAAAGCGAAAAAGCCGCCGGCGAAATCCGCGACGACTCCCAAGCCCAAGGAAGAACATGTCGCACGGCGTGCAATGCCGCCACCAACACCGGCTGCACGGACCCATGCTGCCCAGCAGGCCCGTCAGCCCAAGAATGATGGACCGAAGATCGTTTCTGTCGGCCCCGGCGGCTTTTTGCGCCAGGGTCCCGGTGACCAGCAGGCTCCGATTCCGCCAGCGCCTCCACGCCGCCTGGTTCCGGCCAAGCCGAGCGACGAAATTGCCGACAAGACAAGCCTGCTTGATCTCAGCGACAAGATCTGCCGCTGGCCGATCAATCACCCCGGCGAACCGGACTTCCATTTCTGCGGCGAAGAAGTGAACCCGGGATTTCCCTATTGCGTCGAACATTGCGGTCGCGCGTTCCAGGCCCAATTGCCGCGCGGCACCCGCCGCCCTCCGCCACCGCTGCCATTTGGCGGTCCGCGAGTCCGATAGGCGAAACGCACGGGATATCGTGATTTTTCAAACGATTGCGAGACGAGGTCATAAGGCGCTTGCCAGTGTGACTCTTGCGCTCTTATAGAGTCGAACATGTCTGATGATCTGTTCGGCTCTAACCCGCCAACCCAATCCAAAACCGGTGACTATGACGCCTCGGCAATCGAGGTTCTGGAAGGTCTTGAACCTGTCCGCAAGCGGCCCGGCATGTATATCGGCGGCGTCGATGAACGCGCGCTTCACCATCTTGCTGCCGAAGTCATCGACAACAGTATGGACGAGGCGGTTGCCGGCCATGCCAGCCGGATAGAAATCACGCTGGATTCCGACAATCGTCTGACCGTGACCGACAATGGTCGCGGCATTCCGGTCGATCCGCACCCGAAATTTCCAGGAAAATCGGCGCTCGAAGTGATCATGACGACGCTACACTCGGGCGGCAAGTTTTCCGACAAGGCTTATGCGACATCCGGCGGCCTGCACGGTGTCGGTGTCTCGGTCGTCAACGCCCTGTCCTCCGACACGGTCGTCGAAGTGGCCCGCAACAAGACCATCTATCGCCAGACCTTTTCGCAAGGTCTCGCTACATCCGGTCTCGAGGAAGTCGGTACAGCACCCAACCGTCGCGGCACCAGCATATCCTTTGTTCCCGATGTCGAGATTTTCGGCGAAGGAAACCGGTTCAAGCCATCGCGGCTGTTCAAGCTGGCCCGTTCCAAGGCCTATCTTTACGCCGGCGTCGAAATTCGCTGGAAATGCGACGAGAGCCAGGCCAGCGACGATGTTCCCACCGAAGCGGTGTTCCAGTTCCCCGGCGGCCTTTCCGACCATCTGCGCGAGCAATTGTCGGGACGCGAGTGCGTCACCACCGATTTCTTTGCCGGCAATCAGGATTTCCCCGACAGCCAAGGCCGTGTCGAATGGGCGATCACCTGGCCGATCTGGACCGACGGCAGCTACAGCTGGTATTGCAACACCATTCCGACGCCCAATGGCGGCACTCACGAAACCGGTCTGCGCAACTCCCTGGTCAAGGGATTGCGCGCTTTCGGCGAACTGGTCCAGATCAAGAAGGCATCCCAGCTGACCGCCGATGACATCATCTCGGGTGGCGAAATGATGCTGTCGGTGTTCATCCGCGATCCGCAATTCCAGAGCCAGACCAAGGACCGGCTGACCTCACCCGAGGCATCCAAACTGGTCGAAAATGCGATACGCGACCATTTCGACCATTTCCTCACCGACAATATGGATCGCGGCAAGGCCTTGCTCGGATTCGTCATGGAAAGGATGGACGAACGTCTGAAGCGCAAGGCCGAACGCGAGGTCAAGCGCAAGACCGCGACCTCGGGCCGCAAGGTCCGTCTGCCCGGCAAACTGACCGATTGTTCGATCGGCGATCCTGAAGGCACCGAATTGTTCATCGTCGAAGGCGACAGCGCTGGCGGTTCTGCCAAGCAGGCCCGCGAACGCAAGACCCAGGCGATCCTGCCGATCCGCGGCAAGATTCTCAACGTGGCTTCGGCCAATAACGCCAAGATCATGGCCAACAGCGAAATCGCCGACCTGATCCTCGCGCTCGGCTGCGGCACGCGCAAGGATTGCCAGCCCGATAATCTGCGCTACGAGCGGGTGATCATCATGACCGACGCCGATGTCGACGGCGCCCATATCGCGACGCTGCTGATGACCTTTTTCTTCCAGGAAATGCCCGAGCTGGTCCGGCAGGGCCATCTCTATCTCGCCCGGCCACCGCTCTATCGCCTGTCCGCAGGCGGCAAGAGCCTCTATGCGCAGGATGACGCAGCCCGTCGGGAAATCGAAAATGGTCCGTTCAAGGGCAAGAAGGTCGATGTCAGCCGGTTCAAGGGTCTTGGCGAAATGAACCCGTCGCAGCTGCGCGAAACGACGATGGACCCCGAAACCCGGTCCCTGTTCAAGGTGACCCTGCCGCAGGAATATGAGCAGCGCGCCAGCGTCAAGGATCTGGTCGACCGGCTGATGGGCAAGAATCCCGAGCATCGGTTCAACTTCATCCAGCAAAATGCCGCCAGCCTTGATGAAGAGGTTATCGACGCCTAAACCGGAAGCAGCTTTCGGGAGATTTCGGTGCGGCTTCTATATATTTTCGCTCTCGCCCTGCTGTTCGGTTCGAGCCCCTTTGCACGGGAACAGGCTTTCGCGCAGGCCGGGGCAAGCGTCTCGCCGCAGCTTTCCCAACGCGCCAATGACGTGCTGCGCCTGCTGCAAGGCGAGATGATCGAAGAGCAGGCATTTGACGAGAATTTCCGCAACGCCGTGCCGCCCGAACAATTTCGCGCGCTCACCCGGCAAGTGGTGACCCAGCAAGGGCAGCCGCTCGAAATCGCGTCCATCGCTCCTCGCTCTCCCAATTCCGCGGTCATCAAGGTCCGCTTCGAAAAGTCGATCGGCACGATCAATATTGATCTTGAAAATGCGCCGCCCCACCGCTTGTCCGGTCTGCTCCTGACGGGGTTCGAAGCGGGAGGTAATTCGCTCGACGAGGTGATGGCGGCGATCGACGCGCTGCCGGGCCGTCAGGGCGTGCTGGTGCAGCAACTGGACGGCAGCGACCGTCCGCCGTTGGCGGCGCTCGATCCCGACGGGCGCCATGCCATCGCCTCAAGCGTAAAACTCTATATTCTGGCAGAGCTGGACCGGGCGGTGCGGGCCGGTGAACGCCAGTGGTCCGATGTCGTGCGACTGGGCCCGAAATCACATCCCTCGGGGATCAGCCAGAACTGGCCCGACGGGTCACCGGCGACGCTGCACACGCTCGCAACCCTGATGATCTCGATCAGCGACAATAGCGCCACCGACACATTGATCCGCGTCATCGGCCAGGACAGACTGGCCGGGATTGTGAAAGCGACAGGCCATCACGAGCCTGAAGAACTGCGCCCCTTTCTGATGACACGCCAGGCCTCCGCCCTGAAAATGCCGGTACACGCGAGCCGGAGAGCAGCGTTTCTCGCTGCCGGTCCAGCCGAACGCGAAGATCTGCTGGCGGGATATGATAGCGCTTTGACAATCGACAGCATCGATCCGCGCATATTGACCAGCAAGCCTCGCCATATCGATCAGCTGGAATGGTTTGCCAGTGTCACCGACATGGTCAGATTGCTCGCCTATCTGCATCGGAACATGAGCGCTGAAAGCCGTGCGATCCTGGCAATCAATCCCGGCATTGGTCAGGATGCTGCCGATAAATGGGACTATTTCGGCTATAAGGGCGGATCGGAACCCGGGGTGTTGTCCTATAATTTCTTGCTGCGGTCAAAGACGGGAAAAGAATACGCCGTCTCGGTCAACTGGAATAATGAAGAACAATCGCTGCAGGAGAGCGAGCTGCTGGCCTTGACCACACGCCTGATAAATTTGCTCGCGGAGCAATAGGCGAATGCGAGACCAGGCTATGCGCCCGCTAGCGCCTCGACCAGCGCCTTGACCTTCTGCTGCCGCCATTGCGGGAGCGGTGCCATCAGCCAATAGCCGCGCGACGAAACGCTGTCTTCGCCGATGATCTCGATCCGCCCGGCGGCAAGATCGCGCTGGGCCAGCATTTTGGGAACCCAGGCATAGCCGAAGCCATTGACCGCCGCCTCTATCGCAAGACCGCCATCGGCGACGCGCATCAGGGTTTCCTCGCCTTCGGAAATCGGGCAGCCCGGCCAGTCAATCTTGTTGCCGCCCTTCTGGCCCGGAGCCGAAACCTTCACGAACACCGTATCGCCCAGCATCTTGCCTTCATGCTGTCCCGGCCCGTCGCCCAGCCAGATTGCGACATCGAGATTGGCTTCGGTAAAATCGATCTCGTCATCCGCCGCGACCAGCGCGAAGCTGGTATCGGGATGGTCGGCGGAAAAGCTTGCCAGTCTCTCGTTCAGCCATTTCTGGGTGAAGTCACGCGGTGCCGCGATGGTCAGCTTGTGCGAGGACTGGCCCGACTGCATCGCACGGACAGCCTCTTCAAATTGCAGGAAACCGGAGCGGAGCGCATCGAGACCTGCCGCTGCTTCGTCGGTCAGCTCGAGACCTTTGGGCGTGCGCCGGAACATCACCACGCCGAGCATGTCCTCGAGCGCACGGATTTGCTGCCCGACCGCAGCGGGCGTTACCGCCAGTTCATCGGCGGCTTTGGTGAAGCTCAGGTGCCGTGCCGCAGCATCGAGCACGCGCAGCCCGTTCAGTGGCAAATGGGTGCGCTTCATTGCTCGACCGTGGGTTCGGCAAGAACGAAACGGGGGATACGGACTTCGAAGGCCGGTGGCGTGCTGCCGACCATGACAAAATGGCCTTCCATCGAACCGCGCTGGGTATTGAGCGGGCAACCGGATACATAGTCATGCGCTTTGCCCGGCTGGATAATCGGCTGCTCGCCGACCACGCCATCGCCGTCGACCATTTGCAGGCCGCCACGCTCGTCGTTGATCCGCCAGTGCCTGGTCAGCAATTGCACCGCCGTGTCGCGGTGGTTTTCGATCCGGACATGATAGGCCCAGAACCAGCGCTTGCTATCTATGTCCGATTGCTCGGGCAGGAAGGTCACGGAAACGCGGACGGTGACCCCGTCGGTGGTTTCGGCAAACGGAAAGAATGATTCCATCAGCATGTTATAGTGTCAAAGCCCCACTGACGAAAGGGCCTGATCCAGATCTTCGATCAAATCGATCGGATCCTCGAGGCCGACGTTGATCCGCAGCATGTCCTCGGTAATCCCGATTTCCAGCCTCGAATCCTCTGCCAACCCGTAATGCGTGGTTGAGGCGGGATGACACATCAGCGAACGGCTATCCCCGATATTGTTCGAAATATCGATCAGGTTCAACGCATTGAGCAGAGCATGCGCCCTTGCCCGACCACCGCCGACATAGAGCGAGAAGATCGGTCCGGCGGCCTCCATCTGGCTCATTGCCAGATTGTGCTGCGGATGACTGGGCAGGCCCGGAAGCAGGACTTTCTCGACCCGTTGCTCGAGAAACTTGCCCACTTCGAGCGCGTTGCCGCTCTGCCGGCGGATACGCAGGTCGAGCGTTTCGAGCCCCTTGAGCACGACCCACGCGTTAAACGCACTCAATGTGGGGCCGGTGTTGCGGATGAAAGCAAGCAGCGGACCTTCGATAAATTCCTCGGTGCCACAGACGGCGCCGGCCAGCACACGTCCCTGCCCGTCCATCATCTTGGTGGCGCTATAGGCGACCACGTCGGCGCCATATTCCATTGGCCGCTGGAGCATGTTGGTGGCGAAGGCATTGTCGACAACGCTGACGATACCCTTGGCCCGCGCCAGCGAACAGACGCTGCGCAGGTCGATCACTTCCATGGTCGGGTTGGCCGGGGTTTCGAAAAAGAAAACCTTGGTCTTCGGCGTAATCGCCTGTTCCCAATTCTCGATCTCGCGGCCGTCGATCACGGTGGTCTCGATGCCGAATTTGGGCAGCAGACTGTCGGTCAGCCAGCGGCAGGACCCGAACAGGGCGCGGCTGGCAACAACATGATCGCCCGCCTCCAACTGGCACAGCAAGGCAGCGGTCATGGCGGCCATGCCAGATGCGGTGGCCCGGCACGCCTCTGCGCCCTCCATGATTGCGATCCGCTCTTCCAGCATCCGCACCGTGGGGTTTTGCAGGCGGCTGTAGGTCATGCCGTCCTGTTCGCCGGCAAAGCGGGCAGCCGCGTCTTCGGCGCAGTCGTAGCTATAACCGGATGTCAGGAACAGCGCTTCGGATGTCTCGCCAAATTCGCTGCGCATCGTACCACTGCGAATCGCCTGGGTAGCCGGACGCCAGTTCTTGGTGACATTGCGGTTTTGGCCGGTGTTTCTTTTCATATCGCTTCCCTAGCCGCCCGTCAGTTGCGCGACAATAGCGTCGCCGATTTCACTGGTCGACGCTGTGCCGCCAAGATCGTGGCCGAGAACGCCTTGTGCCAGTACGGCAGCCACTGCGGCTTCGATCCGGTCAGCCTCGGCGTCCATGCCGAAACTGTGCCGCAACATCATCGCGGCGGATAATATCATCGCCGAAGGATTGGCAATCCCCTGCCCGGCAATATCCGGCGCGCTGCCGTGGATCGGCTCGTAAAGGCCCTTGGTGCCGTCGCCAAGAGAGGCCGAGGCGAGCAGGCCAATCGACCCGACACACATGCTCGCCTGGTCGGACAATATGTCGCCGAACAGATTGCCGGTCACGACGACGTCAAACTGGCC
Organism: Parasphingorhabdus flavimaris; assembly: GCF_013371215.1. Classification (GTDB taxonomy): domain Bacteria; phylum Pseudomonadota; class Alphaproteobacteria; order Sphingomonadales; family Sphingomonadaceae; genus Parasphingorhabdus; species Parasphingorhabdus flavimaris. Next base: position 263,736 of record NZ_JABWMH010000002.1, on the reverse strand, counting down.
CGGGTTGCGCACCAGCTGCATCGCGGCATTGTCGACATACATATGGCTGAGCTCGACTTCCGGATATTCGCTCGACAGCTCGGTCACCACGTCGCGCCACAATTGCGATGTTTCCAGCACATTGGCCTTGTCGACGGAGCAGAGCCGCTTGTCGCGGCCCATGGCGGTCTTGAAAGCGACATGGGCGATCCGCCGGACTTCGCTCTCGTCATAGGACATGACATCATAGCCTTCGCGCAGGCCATCGGCGGTTTTGCGCATGCCCTTTTCGCCGAAATAGACGTCCCCATTCAGTTCGCGGACGATCACAACATCGATGCTGCGGGCGATTTCCGGTTTCAGGCCGGAGGCATCCTCCATCCCCGGAAACATTTTCGCGGGCCGCAAATTGGCAAAGGTCTGCATTTGCTTGCGCAGGCCGAGCACCGCCTGTTCGGGGCGCAAATGGCGTTCGAGATTGTCGCACGACGGATCGCCGACCGCGCCGAACAGGACAGCGTCGGCCGATTGCACCAGCTCGAGCGTTTCCGGTGGCAAGGGATGACCGTGCTTGTGATAGGCGACACCGCCGACATCCGCGTGATCGAGGCACAGGTTGGGCAAGTCCATAGCGCCGAGCACGCGCAGCGCCTCGACCATGATTTCCTGACCAATGCCGTCGCCGGCGAGTACCGCAATATGCATGAGATTTCCTTCTTGTAAGCGCGCCGTTCCTGCCGAGAATCACGCGCTTAGGCAACCATCCTTTTCAGGCGATCGACCAATACGGTTCGCGCCGCCATCACATCCCTGCGGCGGTCTTCGAAAAAATGGCGTTTCAGGAAGAACCCGGTGACCCTGAGGCCGTCGAAAATATCATCCCATTCCGGCGAAAGTGGCTGTTTGAGGAACGGCGGCAGCGGCAAGAGCCGCTCCTTATATTCCCGTCCGGCAAAGGCGCTGACGGCGGTCGCACTTTTCGGGCTGATATAGACCAGATCGTCTTCCGAACCGGTCACCGCGCACCGGTCCAGCGCCAGGCCAAAGCCCAGTTCCGAGAGCAACAACAACTCATAGCGCACAAGAGCCGCAGCCCAGCCCTTGGCGGACGGCGCACTGCAAATCGCGTCCAGCAGGGCCGACAGGGCGGAATGAATTTGCGGATAGCTATGTTCTTCCGGCAAGGTCGCCGCGGTCAAGGCGGTCACCCAGTCCAGCGCCGCGCTGGCCAGGGGCTCGCCTAGAAACGGTCCGCGGCTCATCTGCAATTCCGCCGTCATCGAGGCCAATTGATCCTCGGTCCGGGCGCGATAATCGGCCTGCACGATATTGGACGGGATCAGCACCGGACGCATCGTCCGGGAGTGTGCGCCGCGAACATAGCCGGAGACCAGCCCGTTTTCGGGGGTCAGCGAACGGACCACCGCGCCATGTTCGCCATGGGACCGGACCGAGCAGATGATGGCTAAAGTACGAAGGTTGGGCAATTCATTCTACCGATGGATAGTTTCGACTGGTGTGCAAGATCGCATCAATCAGAATATTGTCCGATTCACCGCCAACCCCAAGACGATATACCACCACATAGGGCAGTCCGGACACCGACAATTCAAATGTGTTTTCAATCCTGCCGATCTTTCCCAACCGAGGGAAGTCAGCCAGAATCTCGATATTTTGTCGCAAGCGGCCGACGATGCCCAAGGCAACCGCAGGGCTGTCTTGCGCTATCCAGTCAAATATATCGGTGAGGTCTCTGACTGCGCCGGATGAGAATTCAATCATCTAGGCCAAGTGCATTCCATACTTCTTCCGCTGGATAGATTTTAGCGCCCTTGTCGGTATCGTCGATCGACTTTTTGACTTTTGTCCGGAACCAGTCCTCATATCCAGCATCCGGCTTTTCACCGGTGATAGCGACCTTTGCAGCTTCGGCTTTGGGTTCCTGGTTCATCATCAGAGAATATCACGGCATACGGACTGTGGCAATAAACTCGCTACCCATGAAAATAATAGTAAATCTTCTGCGCCACGGTCGCCGACACGCCGGGGGCGCCCTGCAGATCATCCAGCGAGGCATTTTTCACCGCCCGCGCTGTGCCGAAATGCAGCAGCAGCGCCTTTTTCCGGGCCGGACCTATGCCCGGCACGTCGTCCAGCGAACTATGGCCGACGGATTTGGCGCGCCGCGTCCGGTGCGCGCCGATCGCAAAGCGGTGCGCTTCGTCACGCAGGCGCTGGAGATAGAAAAGCACCGGACTGTTCATCGGCAGGTTGATCTGGCGGCCGTCGGGTAGGTGGAATGTCTCGCGCCCTGCGTTCCGGTCGGGTCCCTTGGAGACGCCGATCATCACCACGTCCTCGACGCCAATCTCGGCCAGCGCAGCGCGCGCCGCGCTCATCTGCCCCTTGCCACCGTCGATCAACACCAGATCGGGCCATTCGCCCTTGTCGCGATCGGGGTCCTCTTTCTGCGCGCGTGCAAAACGCCGTTCGAGCACTTCGCGCATCATCGCGAAATCGTCGCCCGGCGCAGTGTCGGGGTTTTTGATATTGAACTTGCGATAGGCGTTTTTGCGGAAACCCTCGGGTCCGGCGACGACCATGCCGCCGACCATATTGGTTCCCTGAATATGACTGTTGTCATAGATTTCTATTCGGTCCGGCACCGCGTCCAGTTCGAGCAGATCGACCATCTCGCGCATAATCTTGGCCTGGGTCGAGGTTTCGGCGAGACGTCGGTCTAGCGCGTCCTCGGCATTGCGACTGGCCTGCGTCAGCAATTTCCGGCGATCCCCGCGCTGCGGTTTCGAGACGCTGACCTTATAGTCGGCCTTGGTGCTCAGCGCCTCGGCCAGCAGCTCCGCGTCCGGCAATTCCCGGTCGAGCAGGACCAGCTTCGGCGGTGGCATCTGTTCGTAAAATTGCATCAGGAAGCTGGAAAACACCTCTTCGATCTCGACGCTGGTCGTGTGGGCAGGAAAGAAGCTGCGATGGCCCCAGTTCTGGCCGCCGCGAATGAAGAAAGCCTGGATACAGACGGTCGAGCCCCTGGCCGCCAGTGCAAAAATATCGGCGTCCGGCAGACCCTGTGCGTTGATCGCCTGGCTGCCCTGGATGAAGGTCAGGGCCTTCAGCCGGTCGCGATAAACCGCCGCCATTTCAAAATCGAGGCCTTCCGAAGCCCTCTCCATCGCGCCGCCCAGCTTTTGCTGCACCTCGGTGGACTTGCCGGAGAGAAAATCGCGCGCATCCTTGACCAGTTCGGCATAATCCTCCTTGCCGATCCGGTCGACACAGGGCGCCGAGCAGCGCTTGATCTGGTAGAGCAGGCAGGGACGCGAGCGATTGTTGAAAAAGCTGTCGGTGCAGGAGCGGAGCAGGAACAGTTTCTGCAGCGCGTTGAGCGTCCGGTTGACCGAACCGGCGCTGGCGAATGGACCGAAATATTGGCCCTTGATCCGCTGCGCGCCGCGATGCTTGGTGATCCGCGGGAAATCATGGTCGTCGCGGAGCAGAATGAAGGGGAAGCTCTTGTCGTCCCTCAACAGCACATTATAGGCGGGCCGGAATTTCTTGATCAGCTGCGCTTCGAGCAGCAACGCCTCGGCTTCGCTGCCGGTGGTGACGATTGTCATCGAGCGGGTTTGCGCGACCATCCGCATCAGGCGCTGGGGCAAGCGGTTGATCTGGACATAAGCGCCGACCCGGGACTTCAGCGAGCGCGCCTTGCCGACATAGAGGACGTCGCCGCGCTTGTCCTGCATCCGGTAGACACCGGGCCTTGTCGGCAGTGTATTCAATACCTCGCGGATCGCCGCCATGCCGGCCTCTAGATCGGGCGTGTCGCCCTCCCCGCGCACCGCATAGGCCGCCTTGTCCTCGTTGAAACGGGACGCGGCATTGGGTTGGTCAGGACGGTCGGCTTTGGACATGGAGCATATCTAGGGCGGCATCGGGCGCAATGCCAGAATCAATCGTTCCGGCATTCCCGCGAACGCGGAAATCCGGAATGATGATGGGAAAACAGAAAGTGGGAACCGGTCTCCGCCCGAGCGCAGACGGATTGGTTCAGTTCAGCGTTTTGCCGATATCGCCAATGGCTTTGTCGATCAGAGCCTTGTCCGCAGCTGCATCATGACGCGCCGCGATCAGAGCCTGTGCTGCTTGGGTCGCTGCGGTAGCAGCCTTGGCGCGCACGGCGGCAATGGCAGAACGTTCTGCCGCGCCGATTTTTTCTTCGGCCATTTTCTTGCGGCGGGCGAGCAAGGCTTTCGTGTCAGCCTCTGCCTGCTTTACCAGAAGCGCCGCTTCTTTCTCGGCACTGTCCATCAGCGCTTCGACTTCTGCCTGAGCGCCAGCGGTTTTCGCTTCATATTCGGCTTTCAGTGCTTCTGCTTCCTTGCGCAGACCAGCCGCTTCGTCGAGCGTCTTCCTGATTTCGGCAATCTTGTTGTCCAGCATACCGCCAACGATCTTGGGGACTTTCGTCCACAACATGATTGCAAATACGATCAGAACGCCGACAGCAACCCAGAATGTTGGGTCCTGCAACGGTCCGACAGCGCCGGCGCCTTCAGCCAAAATGGTCAATAGCATATTCTATCTCCTTCAGCAGGCGCTTAGAAAGCGGCCTTGACCGCCTTCTTTGCATCGGTCGCGGTAACCTTGGCACCGGAAACCGTTTTCACGATCGCCTGAGCGGCTTCCGCAGCCACGGCTTCAATTTCTTTCAAGGCAGCGCTCTGCGCCGTCTTCAGCGCAGCATCGGCTTCGTCCGCTTTTTTCGCAAGAGCGGTTTCGGCACGTTTGATGGCTGCCTCGTTCTTTTTCGCTACCTTCGCCTTGGCATCGTTGACGATAGCGGCAGCATCGTTTCGTGCGCCGTTGATGCTGGTGCGATAATCCGCTTCGATCTGCTCGGCCTTGTCCTGCCCGGCCTGAGCCGCAGCAAGATCATCGGAAATCCGTTTTTGACGATCATCAACGGTCTTGCTGATTTTCGGCACCATATTCTTGGCGATACCGAAATAAATGATGCCAATGACGATCAACAACCAGAAAAACTGGCTGCCATAGACTTCCATGAGCTGACTAATTTGAGGCATTATTCACCTGACAGTTCGAAACGCTAAATAGGCAAGTCAGACGGGCTGGCAAAGCCAGCCCGTCCAAACGATTATTCTGCTACAGCAGGAGCTTCTTCAGCTACCGGCGTGTCAACAGCTGGTGCTTCAACAGCAGCAGCAACGACTTCAACCGGAGCTGCTTCTGGTGGAGCGTAGAGAATCATCATCGCAACAGCGAAGGCGATCAGGCCGAGCAATTCAGCAGCAGCAAAGCCGATGAACAGACGTCCCTGCTGGCCGTCAGCCGCCGATGGGTTACGCAGTGCGCCTTCGAGGAAGGATGCGAAAACATTACCAACACCGGATGCAGCAACACCGATACCAATTGCAGCGATACCAGCGCCGATTACTTGTGCAGAAGCGAGATCCATTTTGTAAACTCCGTATTATGAAACTAGGATTGAAAGTGACTTAGTGAAGATTTTCCGCATCGCTGATGTACAGAGATGTCAGAAGAGCGAAAACATAGGCCTGAATTGCGCATACCAGAAGTTCCAGCGCGCTGACAAATGCGATGAAGAGAATGCTGAGCAACGCAATGCCCCAGCTGGCACCGCCGGCATCGATGGCCTGAACCACGAAGCTTGCGAACACCTTGATCAGGATATGGCCGGCGATCATCGCCACGAACAGCCGCAGCGCGAGGCTGAACGGACGAACGAGGAAGGACAGAAGCTCTACCGAGAAAATCAGCGGCATCATCCACAGCGGCGTACCGTGCGGGATGAACAGGCTGAAGAACTTGAAGCCGTGCTTCCAGAAACCGACGACCAAAACGATCGAGAAGCTGATTGCCGCGAGCAGGCCGGTTACGGTGAACTGGCTGGTCACGGTGAACGGGTGGATGCCGGGGATGATCCCGAACGGCATCATGCCGAGAAGATTGGAAAACAGGATGAACATGAACAAGGTGAAGACCCAAGGCATATATTTCTTGCCATTGGGGCCAATGCTGTTGGCAATGATATTGTCGATGAAACCGACCACGCCCTCAACCATCACCTGCCAGCGACCGGGAACCAGCTCGCGCTTCATTCCGCCGATCATGAAAACATACAGAAGCCCCAGGACGACGAACATCCACAATGCACTATTGGTGAAGCTAATCTGCTGACCAAAAAGAGTGAAGCCATCAAAGATGGGCTGCACTTCAAACTGGTGCATAGGATCAATTTTGCCTTCGGTAGCCACTAATATAACCCCTGATCGTCAATCATCATCATCTGTCAATGCCGTCCCGATGTCATCCACCGGTTGGCTCGAAATCATATATATCTTCCTGAAGGCCACTCCCGTTCCGAGGAAGAAGAATAGCAACAGGAACATTGGCGTTGTGCCCAACCAGGTGTCAAAAATCCACCCGAGTACGAAACCTGCAGCCACGCCTCCGATCAAATAGCTCAGCACCCTCGCTCCGAGCCGCTGACTTTCGTCCGGCCCTTTGTTTCGGTGCCCTGCTTTGATCCGCTCTCTCGTCTGTGCCGATACCAGTCGCTCTTCCAGCGATGATACCCGCACATCCTCTTCGAGGGGATCCCGATCAGATTCGCTCGCTGCCATAATGATCCTTTCAAAAGCCCCGAAGAGCGCCAAAAAGAGCCATGAATAACAGCAGGCCGACCCGCCAAGGCGCGGTCCGTTTAGGAAAGCAGCGTGCCCAAGTCAACAGCGATGCTGCGATGCGGAAAATTGGGCGTTTTCGCGGCTGGTTATCCGCCATATTTTGACGGGCTACCCCCCGGTATAGTGGCCCGCAACAGGGCCGTCGAGCATGCTTGCACTCCATGTTCCTGTTCGCCGCCGCCCCGGCATCTCCACCGGATTCTCCCCAGGCCCACTGCCCTTTTGACGCCCAGGTCTGTTTTAACGCCCATTTGATGGCACTATATGCTAGCGCCATCATGAAGCGAAAGCCGGGGAAGACATGTGGCATTTGATCTGAAAAATCTCGATCTGTTCGTGCGCGTGGCGGCGCTGGGCGCGATTGGCAAAGCCGGCGCCGAGTTCAATCTTTCACCGACAAATGCTACGCAGCGGATCCAGGCGCTCGAAACCGATCTTGGCGTCAAGCTGCTCAACCGGACGACGCGCTCGATATCCCTGACTCCCGACGGTGAGGTCTTCGTCGATCATGCCAAACGCGTGCTCGACGCCGCCGAAGAGGCCAGACAGGTTCTCACCCGGTCAACAAAATCGGCTTCGGGGCTGCTCAGGGTTACCGCCTCGGCAACATTCGGGCGGGCGCATATCGTGCCGTTTCTGGCCGAGTTTCTCGCCCAGCATCCCGATGTGACGCTCGACCTCAACCTGACCGATGCGATCGTCGATATTGTCGAACAGGGCTATGAGCTGGCCTTCCGGATCGGCGATCTCGCTCCCTCCTCGCTGCTGGCGCAGAAAATCGATGCCAATCCCGAATGGCTGGTGGCTTCGCCCGCCTATCTCGAACGCGCGGGACGGCCACAAAAACCCGCCGATCTGTTGGGCCACGCCTGCCTGCCGCTTGGCACCATGCGCAACTGGCAGCTTTGCGGTCCCGACGGCAAGCTGCACGATATCGCCGCCTCCGGCCCGGTCAACGTCAATCATGGCGAGGCGATGAGCGTGCTGGTCCGGGCCGGAGTGGGCATCGGCATGGCTGCTCTGTGGCATGTCGGACCGGATATAAGGGCGGGCCGGCTGGTCCATGTGCTGCCGGAATATCGAGTGGCGCGGGAGACCAATATCTGGGCGGTGCGCCCGCCGGGCCGGGTGATTCCGGCGCGGGTCAAGGCGTTTCTCGACTTCATGCAAAGGCGGATCATCGAAACCAACCGCGAACGTTATGGCGGGCTGGCTTGATCTATTATTTTATATTTGCAAATAATCATTTTCATTTTTAGCCGATAGCCCCAATAATTGGAATTGTTATGATCGTGCCCAACAACAAGGAGCACCTAATCATGACGCAATTATCCGCAACCCAGACCCCAGCCGCCGACAATATGAACGATGCGGCAGACAGCCGGCGCATCATCCCCGCCGATGGCGACCGCAACCCGGCCAGACTGAACGACGGTCAGGACATCACCTATTTCGCCAAGCACCGCCACACCGTGAAGGCCTTTGCCCCCGACCGCAAGATTGCACCGGAACATGTCGAGAAGATTCGTGGCCTGCTCCGCTTCAGTCCGTCGAGCACCAATGCCCAGCCATGGAAATTCATCCTCGCCACGACCGACGAAGGCAAGGAACGGGTCGCCAAATCGACCGACGAACGCTATCCGTTCAACAGCCCGAGCATCCGCAACGCCTCGCATGTAGTCGTGTTCGCCAGCCGCCTCGCGATCGAGGAAGATTTTCTGCTGAAGGTCCTCGACCAGGAAGAACAGGACGGCCGGTTCGACAGCGATCCGGAAACCTTCCGCGCCCAGATGCATGGCGGCCGCAGCCTGTTCGTCAATCTCCACAAGCAGGACATGAAGGACGCACAGCACTGGATGGACAAGCAGGTCTATCTCAACATCGGCCAGTTCCTGCTCGGAGTATCGACGCTCGGCATTGACGCAACCCCGATGGAAGGCATTGATACCAGGGTGCTGGACGAGCAATTCGGTCTGCGCGAGCAAGGCTATAACAGCCTCGTCGTGGTTGCCTTGGGCTATAGCGACGAAGAAGCCGACTATAATGCCAAGCTGCCCAAATCGCGCCTGCCGCTCTCCGAAATATTGATCGAGGCCTGAGCCCGGGCGATCGATAATCAACAGTCAAAGGACACCCGCACAATGACAAAGAAAACCCTGGTATCGATCGCTACCGCACTCTCCGCGACCGTCGTGGCCTGTCCACCGGCGGTCGCGCGAGACGCGGCTCCCTCGGCTGTGGCGGTATCCGCTGCCGAAACCGTCGTTCCGGACGACGTGCAGTGGGGACCGCTTAACGCCGCCCGTGGCGATGCCAGCCCCCGGGCCGGCAATCTCTGGGGCGATCGCACCGCCCCGGGCGCGTCCGGTTTCCTCGTCAAATTCGACGAGGGCTTTGCCTCGCCACCGCATATCCACAATGTCACCTACCGCGGCCTCGTCATCGAGGGGCTGGTCCACAATGACGATCCCGCCGCCGCCAATATGTGGCTGCCCGCCGGTTCCTTCTGGACCCAGCCCGCCGGTGAATCGCATATTACCGCGGCCAAAGGCACCAGCAATCTCGCCTATATCGAAATCCAGGACGGCCCCTATCTGGTCAAACCGGCCGACGAGGCCTTCGACAATGGCGAACGGCCGATCAACGTCGATCCTTCCAATTTTGTCTGGCTCGATGCTTCGGACATTGACTGGCTGAAACTGCCGGACAGCGCAGAAATCGGAAGCACCCCGCAGATGGCCTTTCTCTGGGGAAACCCGCATCCTGGCGAGTTGAGCGGGACCTTGCTCAAACTGCCCGCCGGCTATTCCGGGGAAATCGACGGCAACGGATCGCCCTTGCGCGCCGTCGTCATCCAAGGGGCAGTCGGCCACAGCCAGACGGGAAGCAACGAAGTGAAAGCCTTGCCGTCCGGCAGTTATTTCGGGTCAACGGTCTCGACGATTCACAAGGTCACGAACAGGACCGACGGCGAAAGCATCATCTATATACGCAGCAGAGGTGCCTTCACCGTCCGTTGACAATTCGACCTGAACCCGCGCTTCTATTGCCAGCAACAAGGATATCCCATGACGAAAACGATTCTGATAACCGGGTCGACCGACGGCATCGGTCTTGAAACCGCCAGGGCGCTGAGCGCGGCGGGACACAATATTTTGCTGCACGGGCGAAGCGAGCACAAACTGGCTGCCGCGAAAGCCGAACTCGACGCTATGCCGGATCACGGAGCCGTCGGGACCTATGTCGCCGACCTGTCCGACATGGCTGCTGTCGAAACACTGTCCGAAGCGGTTGCGGCGCGGCACAAGCGGATCGATGTGCTGATCAACAATGCGGGGGTCTTTGCCGTTGCCGACACAAGGACAGCGGCTGGTCTCGACGTGCGATTTGCCGTCAACACCATTGCCCCCTATCTGCTGACGCGGCGCCTGATGCCCCTGCTGGACCAGTCCGCGCGCGTGGTGAACCTGTCCTCTGCGGCGCAGTCACCGGTGGAACTCGATGCGCTCACTGGCGAGACGAACCTTTCCGATGGCGCTGCCTATGCGCAGAGCAAGCTCGCCCTGACGATATGGTCACGCAGCCTGGCACAGGAACTGGGGCCCAATGGCCCGGTGATTGTCGCGGTGAATCCGGGCTCGCTCCTGAACACGAAAATGGTCAGAGACGCTTATGGGCCCAGCGGAAATGATGTCGGCATCGGCGTCGATATTCTGGTCCGCGCGGCCTTGTCCGAAGAGTTCGCCGACGCATCCGGCCTTTATTTCGACAATGACAGCGGCCAGTTTGCCCGCCCGCACGCCGACGCACTCGACCCGGAGAAATGTGAGCAACTGATGCAAAGCATCGATGCAATTCTGCAGAATCTGAGCAACGGAACAAAAATATCGTGAACTGGGGCCCCAACCAAATTCAGCCAAGCTGAGGAAAAACGCCATGACCATCGCCGTAACCGCAGCATCCGGACAATTGGGCAGCGCCATCATTCGCGCCCTGTCGCAGATGACGGATGAACCGATTGTCGGACTGGCCCGTTCCCCGGAAAAGGCCTCCGCGCTCGGCGTCGAGATCCGCCCCGGCGACTATGCCGACCGCGAGCAAATGACGGCTTCGCTGGCCGGCGTCGACACATTGCTGCTGGTTTCCGGCATGGCCGATCCCGACGAGCGGGTCGGGCAACATCAAAATGTCATCGAGGCGGCGCGCAGCAGCGGCGTCAAAAAGATCGTCTATACCAGCATTCAGGGAGTCGAGAGCGGCACCGCCTTTTCCCCTGTCGTGCAAAGCAACCGCCAGACCGAAGCCGATATCCGCGCCAGCGGTCTTGACTGGGCGATCGGCCGCAACGGCATCTATATCGAACCGGATATCGACTATCTCGGACATTACAGGAAAAGCGGTGCGATCGCCAATTGCGCAGGCGATGGCAAATGCGGCTATACCACCCGCGACGAGCTTGCCTTCGCTTATGCCAGAATGTTGCTGGAACCCGCGCATCAAGGCCAGACCTACAGGCTGCACGGCGAACCGATCAGCCAGGCCGAGCTGGCGGCCTATTTCAACCGCGCCTTTGGGACCGAATTGCATTATCAACCGATGAGCGTGGCGGATTATCGCGCCGAGCGGATCGACACGCTTGGTGAGTTCATGGGCACGATCATCGCGGGCATCTACGAAGGCATCCGGATGGGCGCGCTCGACACCGACAGCGATTATGAAAAAGCGGCCGGACGGCCACACCAGAGCTGGGACGATTATTTCGCCTTGCTCCAGAAATGAATCGATCGGAACTACCCGGATTTGGGTTCGCTGGACATCAAAGAGGGGCGGACCCAATAGAAAAAGGGCAGCCAGTTTCCTGACTGCCCTTTCCAAGGGTGGCGCTGCATTGGGGTGAGTGGTTCAGCGAGCTACGCTGTCTCAGTCCGCTCGTGCAGCAACCTGAACCTGGCCGCTTTCATTGATAGAGGCCATGGCAATTTTGGTCGCACCCTTGATGCAGTGGCGCAGCCGGGACGATTCTCTCAGCGATGTGCGACCAGCTGTGCGACCGCAGACTTTCTCGGCGGCATTGCTGATCCGCGAGGCGAGGACGCGCTGGCCAGATACATGGTCCAGATTCAGGTCGCTATAGCTGACTTCGATTGTGCGATCCTCTGCAGCGGCGGCGGTAGAAAATGCACCGGCGGAAAGAAAAAGCGAAGCGGCGATAAGAGCTTTGTTGGTATTGAACATGTTGGTTCTCCTTGGTGGTGTTGAGCAGGTCATTCTGCCTGACCCCTCAATCGTCGAACCGGCCGGCAATGTCCTGACGGCTTCATGATGTTGTTCCGATGATGACCTGATGTTGTTGTGAAGGAAATCTTATGCTTTGTTTTTATTGATTTTTTTATCAACAAATTCAGGCCAAGCTGCTATACGGCAGGCCGGATCGCGGCTAATATAGCCGTAGCATTATTGCCGGAATGCAGGAACGAACGACAGATAGTGAGTTGCGGGAACCTCGGGGAGAAACATTAATGGACATATTGACTCCTGTTGTCGCGTCGGCAGATTGCCATGCAGCGATCATGTCCCTGCCCATTCAAGCGCAAGGCAACCGATCGTGAGTCGCCAGGAATTCGATCTGTCCGATGGCTTCAGCTTTGGCGCAATCAGTGTCTATCCAAGCCGCAATATGATCAACAACGGCAAGGATGACGTTCATCTCGAACCAAAGGTGATGGACGTTCTGTGCTGTCTGGCGGAGCATAACCGCGAGGTCGTCTCCCGAAGCGATTTGATCGATCGGATCTGGCAGGTGGAATTTGGTGCCGATGAAAGCATTACGCGCGCGATATCGCTGTTGCGCAAAGCCCTGCAGAACGGGGAAGGTTCCGGCAGCCTGATCGAGACCATACCCAAGCGCGGCTATCGCCTTGTCGCCGATCTGGCCGCACTACCGGCCTCTGCCGATCAGCAGCCGGGCGCAAAACAGCAACTGACCGATCCCGAACAATTCCCAAATCCGCAAAATGATGACGCATCCGACAATCTTCATGATGATCACCCGGACTTGCAACCGGAAGGTCAACAATCGGGTGCCACTATTCAGAAAACGGCGCTGGTCGACGGCCATCGGCAAACCGCCGGGCCACAGCCATCTGGATCAAGACTGATATCCAGTCGCCGTAATATGTTGATCGGAGCGGGTGTCACCAGCGTAATGGGCGGTGGGCTGGTCGCTTGGGCTACCGGTCTATTCGGGAATGGTGCCGGGGAAAATAGCGTGGTCGTCCTGCCCTTCGCAAATCTGAGCGGTGATCCGGCGCAGAGCTATTTTTCCGATGGCCTGACCTCGGAAATCCGGTCGCAGCTATCACGCAACGCACTTCTGCAGATTGTCGGCCAGACCTCTTCGAACAATTTTCGCGATCACAAGGCCGATGCAAAAACCATCGCCCGGCAACTGGGCGTTTCCTATCTGCTCGACGGCAATGTCCAGAAATCCGCCAACCAGTTCAAGATTGCAGCCGATCTCATCGACGGGCGAACCGGCCTGAGCCAGTGGGCTGACAGTTTCGAGCGGCCAATTGCCGATATTTTTGCCGTCCAGTCAGAAATAGCCACGGCGGTTGCATCCGCATTGGCCGTGGCGATCAGCGATAGCGGCAAGGACAGCAGCAAGAAGGAAATCGGCAGCACCGAAAATCTGGCCGCCTTTGATGCCTTTCTGCGCGGTCAGGACCTGTTCGAGCTGCATATTGATGAAGCCAGCGAGCGCGCGGCCCTGGCAAAATTTGACGATGCCATTGCCCATGATCCGGAATATGCAGCAGCACGCGCGGCACGGTCACGGGTGCTTGCGGTTATCGCCAACCAGTATTTGGCCGGCAGCGAACGCATTCGTGTCTATGATGAGGCCATTGACGAGGCGGTAAAGGCCACCGAAATTGCCCCTGAATTCGCAGCCGGCTTCAACGCACTGGGCTATGCTCTGTTTTACGGTCGGCTTGATGTGAAAGGCGCCCGCAAGCCGTACGACCGGGCCTATGCCCTGGCAAAAAGCAATATCGATGTGTTCAGCCGTTTCGCAATCTATTGCGCGAGAACCGGACGATTCGGAGAAGCCTATCAGGCCATCGACCGGGCGGCGTCGCTTGATCCGCTCAATGCATCGGTGTTCCGCTCCAAGGGCATCATCAAATATGCCGGCGGGCAATATGAGGAAGCGATCCGCTCTGCCCGGCAGGCACTCAAAATAAATCCGAAGAGAAACAGCGTCAATGGCGATATCGGGCGCGCCTATCTGGCGATGGGTGAATTGGACAAGGCCAGCGAGGCCTTTGCCCGCGAGTCTAACGACATGATCACGCTACCTTCTCAGGCGATTATCAGTATCCGGACCGGCGACGACGCAACCGCTCGCCAATATCTTGACCGCCTGATTGCAGAACATGGTGACAATGGCCTGTATCAGCAGGCCCAGATCTGGGCCCAATGGCGCGATGCGGACAAGACATTTTCCACGTTGAAGCAAGCGCTTGATGCCAGGGATTCGGGCCTGGTCTATCTTCTCAACGATCCATTGCTCGATCCGGTCAGGAAGGACCCGCAATTTAAGGCCTTGCTATTGCAACTGGGTTTTATATGATTGCGACACCAAATTTCAGGGGGATGATAATATGCGCAAGATATTCACAAGTGTAGCCGTCGTTGCACTTTCGATCGGTGTAACGGCATGCGGTGCGCCAGCCGATGAAGCTGCAACGGAAGAAGTTGTAGCAGAAGACGCCATGGCTGAAGACGCGATGGCTGACGATGCGATGGCTGGCGATGCGATGGCTGGCGATGCGATGTCAGACGAGATGGGATCGGATGAACAGGGTTCTGATGATCAGGGTTCCGACGATCAAGGTTCCGATGACCAGGGATCGGACGACCAGGGTTCCGACGACCAGTAGAATTTTGTCGTAATAATTATCGAAAAAGGCCTGACTTTTCAGGCCTTTTTTGTGTCTGCCTTGCGAATCAACGTAGCGGCACCGATCTGTTTTTGGTGGTGCGCGCCAGCTCCATTGCCCGGCCTATCCATCCGGAATATTTCGCCAGATCGACAAAGAGCGACGGATTCTGTTGCCCGTCCTCAACCGCTCCGCAGCCCTTGCCCCAGGCGACGAGACCAACCTGCACCTTTTTCCCGTTGACCTGCCGGATCACCGGCCCGCCGCTGTCGCCCCGACAGCTGTAGGTCGTTCCATCCGGCCCGCGGTTGGTCGGTGTCACCGCGCAAATCTTGTCGACGACGACATTGCGATAGCCGCGGACCGCACGGCATTTTTGCGGGTCGAGTACGGCCATGTTGGCGATTCTGAGGTCCGGTTCGGCAAATTGCGGTCCTGCCTGGGTCATTTCATGGCGTTCGCCCCGTTGCACGACTTCGGTAAAGCCCCATCCCAGGACCTGGATCAGGCTTCCGGGATCGACCGGTGCCAGACTGGATCGGCTATCTGCCAACCGTATCGGTGTCGGCGCTACTCTCCTGCCTTTCGGCGCAATCCGCAAGATGGCGATGTCATCCCGGGGGTTGCCCGGCCTGTAGCCCTGGTGAAAGACTACCGACACAATCCTGTAGGGCTGTCCACCGCGAACAAGGCTCTGTGTCCCCGCGAGCACTTCGCGTGCGGTCAGCACCTTGTCGCCATCGACCGGCGGTTTGGCTACGCAATGGGCGGCCGTCAGCACGATGTCCGGTGCGATCAGCGATCCGCCGCAGCGATGGTAGCGCTGATATTCCGTCTGTTTCCAGAGAAACTTGCCTGCCCTGCCGAGCGCCTTGTCCTTCTCAATCTGCTCCGGCGTATATTTGACCGTCGACCGGATCTGAACCTGCCAGGGCGCAAAACCGGGCGGCACGGCCACCCCGCCGCCGACATATTCAGCCATGAGTTCAAAGCCCCGGTAATTGACATAACTTGTGCTCCAGCTCCCGCTGCTTGCCAGAAACATCTCTTGCGTGAGCAGAGGGTCCGCCGCACCGGTCAGCGCCTGGCAGAGGATACGTTCCAGAACACTCTGACATTGACTGCTTTCAATCCGGCCTTCGCTCCCGGAAGAAAAAATGGCCTCGTTGACCGGATTTTCAGAGGTGATGACCAGAAATCTATGAACTCCCGCTTCTTCAAACTTGAACGGCTGGCGATTGAAATTTGCCAGAACGACAACACCGGGGGCAATAGGCTCGTCCTTGTCGCTCCGGAATATCCATTCGATCTCGTGGTCCGGCTTGACCATGAGCACATAGACAAATTGTGCCCGCTCATTTTTCCGGCTGAGCCGAATTTCCAGCCCGAGCGGCCGACCTGTTTCCAGCCCCCTTGGATCCGCCGGTGGCGAACAGGCATAATCGTCCGCATGACTGACGCAAATATCGGTATCTTTCAAAAAATCCGCGGGATTATCCATTGCAAGCAGTGCCTTGCGCCGGATGATTTTCTGCAATTCCCCGTCCAGTCCGGTTGCGAAGCTCCCGTCATCCAGCCGACCTACAAATATGGGCTCCTTCTCCGATGTTTCGCTGGAACCGCCAACTTGCTTCCAGCTCCGGTAGGTCGAACTGGCACCCGGATGGTTCATGTCGATCAGGTAGAAATTATCGGGCCATTCGGGATCGGCACCGATTTCAAACTCGCTCGGCCAGCCGATCCGGACCTTCGGATTTTCGCGCAATATACGCTCGATTTCCGCGCTATTCTCGCCCAATTCCTCGCGCAGACCGATTGCGATCTTGCCTTCGACCAGATTGGGGTTTTTCTGCGCGACAATGATGGCTTCTGCGGAAAAATCAGAAAAGGCGGCGACCAGCAACGCAGCGAGCAGACAGAAACGAAAACGGCCAATGGCATCACCCAGCCCGAATAGCGACTTTAGTCTGAACATCGGCAATCCCCCGCATCTCTGCCTGACAAAGGTATTGGAGAAGCCGTTCGACATCAAGGGTGGTTCTGCCATACGGCCAGATAGAAGCACCCTGATCCGATCCTGCGCATATGTTCCGTGCCTGTCGCAGATGACAAATGACAATTCCGCTGCGAAAGCGGCCAGCTAGCGGTCACGCAAAGAAACGGCCTCAGGATGCGTGCCGCCCGAGAAGAATTACATGACAGGGCTATTGAATTCCCGATCAAAAAACTTCAGGCCGCGACGATGATTTTCGCAACCCTTGTCCTACTGTCACTGGGCCTGGCAATGGATGCCTTTGCCGCAGCAGTCGCCCACGGTGCATCCGCTCGCCCCAGCCGCTCCGCCGCCTTGCGAATGAGCTTTGCTTTCGGGCTGGCCCAGGCCGTCATGCCCCTGCTCGGCTGGACTCTCGGGATGGCTTTTGCCGCTGTCATGCAATCGGTGGCTCACTGGATTGCCTTCCTCCTCCTCGGCATATTGGGTCTGCGGATGATCCGGGAAGGTTTTGATCGCGATCCGGGAATGCCCAGCAAGGATTTGGCGATCTGGCCCTTGCTAGTCATGGCGGTCGCCACGAGTATTGACGCCGCTGTCGCCGGGATCACCCTCCCCAGCTTTGGCGCCCCGATCCTGCTGGCATGCCTGGTGATCGGACTGACCACATCGCTGATGACCTATCCCGGTGTCTTTCTGGGCGCGCTGATGGGCACAAGGGTCGGAAAATGGGCCGAGGTGCTGGGTGGGCTGATACTGATCGGCCTGGGAGCGAAAATCTTCATTTTGCAGCAGTTCTTCGCAGTCTGACGACCAAAAAAAAGCGCGCCGATCGGATCGGCGCGCTTTTTTGTCATTCCGCTTCAAACCCGCTCAGGGGCAGCGCGAATCCCGGACCGGTTCGCTCGCGTCCCGCGTATTCCAGGTGCCGGCCGGTGTCTGGTATTTCTCGCCCTGCGCTGTCCGCATGATCAGGTTGCAGCCCGAAGTGAAGGCAAATTGCTCGACCGTCGAATTGGTTTCCTGCGCCTTGCGGGTATAGGCCGCCTTGCGCTTGATATTGATATCCTCGACTAGCGCCTTGATCGCCGGTGACGGCGCGGTCACAAAACCGAGATAGCCGTCAGGCTTCTCGCCAATCTTTCCCGACGAGCGCGCAGCTTCATAGGCGGGGTCGCGTTGTGCCATGACCGGAACGGCGACGACGGCGGTCAGCGCCAGTCCAGCGATTACAGCCAAGGCCTTGTTTTTCTTTACATAGTCAAACATCAGAAAATATCCGCTTCCTCGTTGATTAAATCTTTCGCATCACCGTCGAGGCGATACACCACTTCCTGCTTGATATTGATATTGAGGTTGATGACGATCGGCTTGTCCGGCGCAGAAACCTGCACACAGGCGGAAAGTGTCATCATTGCTCCCAAGATCAGGCCGCTGGTGGTTAAACTCCTCATTTTAAAACGAATCGCACCATATGGTCGATCCGTCAATTGCCTTGTCTGATAAAGCATCGTCGCTTTCCCCTCGCTGAATGGATTATTCATCTTCTTTCAGAGCCTCTACCGCGGCCTTGGCGCGGGCTTCCTGCGCACGCAACAGGGCGGGCAGATTCTGCCCGACCAGCAATTCCGGCTCGTAATAGGATTTGGCGCTGCTCATCAATTGCATGAAGGGCGCCTCGATACGGACGTTGAACTGGATCGGAATACGGGCGAGCTGCCTGGTGATGAAATTCCGACTCGCATCCTCGCCTTGCTGCAACCCGTCGAATTTCACTTCGGTCACAATCTCGCCAGCGATATCACCGTCCATACCGATGGTCAGATTGCGATATTTGATAGATTTGAGCGCGTTGAAGGCATAATTGGCCATCGTCCCCATGTCTTCATAGGTCAGCTCGCCAACATAGGCGACCGTGCCGCCGCCCTCGCGCGCCACCAGATAACCGCCGACCACCCGGCCGCCGTCCTGATCGAACACCATCGGCAGTTTGCCGTCGAACACGCCGGTCGCGGTCATATTCTCGAAGTCGAACTGGGTCAGGAACTGCGCCGCATCAATGCCCTCGACGGTGAATTGCAGCCGCCGCTCGGCTTCTTCGCTCAGGTCCAATATGGTTGGCTCGAGATATAATCTGCCGCCTGCAAAGGGCCATTCTCCGCCCTCGACCTCGACCTTGAAGTCGGGGAGCAGACGATAGCGGATCTGGCCGTTGAAAACCGCGACACCGGGATTGACCTCTGACAGGCTCACCGTCTGACCCGGACCGGTCTCGAGCGCCAGCAGATCGGAAAATGTAATCTCCCCTGCCAGGCCGGTTACCGGACCGAAGGCAGCAGCGAGATTGATGCCGTTGGTGCGGAATGTTCCGCCGCTTCTTATACCGTCGTCCGAACTGTCCCAGTCGATCCGACCCGCTCCCGAGATTTCGCCTTCGACATTGGCGATCACACCCAGGGTCAGCGGGGTCAGCTGTTCCGGCTGGAGCCGTTCGTCGAACATCAGCGAGGGAATGTCGATCAGCGCCCTTCCCTTGCTGCTGCCCATGGCATGAACAATGTCGACCGCGGCAATGGAGACCAGGCTTTCCGGCTCACGGAGCAAGCCGGTGGCCGTCAGGTCATTGCCATCGAAAGCGATCTCGACATCGTTGCTGATCAAAGGCCGGAAGCGCTCGACCTGCTGCTCGTCGCGGACCAGCAGGCTGGCATCGGCCAGAAACTTTCCATTTTCATAGCGCCAGTCGCCGTCGATATTTTCCATCAACAGCGGAACATTCGCCACCTTGCCGGACGCGCCCTCTATCCGGCCGGATAGGTTGCGCCCGAACGCGGCGCTGAGCACCGCCATGTCCAGCCGGGTCATGCTGTCTTCGGTTCCCAGCCTGATCCCGACATTTTGCGCCTGGAGGCCGTTCGCCATGGAAAATCCGAGCATCCCGCTCGAGATCGACAAGGGCGTATTGCCGAGCGTGCCGTCCAGATTGAGCGACGGTGCATTGGCCGCAATATTGACACCCGACCGGTTGCCCGAGACGATAGCATTGCCCTGCGGGCATAATCGCGCGCTGGTCGGCCCGGCCCGCAAGGATGCGGTGCGCAGGCTGGCAAATTGCAGGTTGATACACTGGCGGAACAGCGCGAAATTACCATTGCGCGCGATATTGCCACTTATCGGCACCTGCAGGCCGGTGATCTGTCCGTCAGCGAGCGGGCCGGTCAACATGATCCGCCCGTCGATGTCCGTTCCGCCCTGGCGGGTCGGCGAAAATACCAGCGTCGGAATTTTCAGATTTGCCGAACCGGCCTGATAGGCCGCCATTTCCAGCCGACCCGAAAATCCGCGGGAAAGGCTGCCATCATCGAGGACGAACTTGGCATCAGGAAAACCGCCGCCAGCCAGCCGGATATTTCCATCGGCCAGCATCCGGATATTCTTGTCGGTGAAGGCCAGCAGCAACGGGTCGCTCAGCGTCAGCCTGGCACCGGATCGCGATCGGGCTGCCATCGCATTGAGCGCCAGCGTGGTCCGCCCCGACCCCTTGGAAAATTTGATGTCGCTGGAAATATCCAGTCCGTTTCCGGCCAGCTGAACCGCTTTTGCGAGCTTGTCGGCAATGGGGCCAACCGGCGTACCCGCTGTCGATGCCGCCAGGCTGCCAGCCTGCCGCAACAGGTTTTGCGCCACCTGGACGCCACGCATTTCCGGCTGTCCGGTGAAGCTGGCGGTCATCGGCCCGGGTCCGTAGCCAAGCGCGAACGGCCCTTCGATCCGCGAGGAATTTGCGCGGCCATAAGGGGATTGCAATCCACTGGCGGTCAGATCCACATCGCCTTCGCTCTGGCTGAAATCACCGGCAAAGTTCACGGTCGCCTTGATTTCCTGCCCGGAATAATCCGCGTAGCGAAGCGGTCCGCCGATCAGGCCGACGTTGCCCGACCAGCTGGCCAGATCCTCGCCAAGGTCGACCGAGAGCCGCGCCGCGAAATCTTCCGCGCTCAGATCAAGATCGCCGCAGCTCACCGCTGGCAACCGCAGTGGCCCCTGCAAATGCGGCTTCTTGTCGCGAATAGCGATCTCGCCAAAGAAAGTCGGTTTGCCGAGGCGGCATCCGCCAGCGGTCAAATTTTCGCTGATCGCCGCAATTTCTCCGCTGAACCCGTCGTGTAGTTCGCCCTGCCCGTTCAGCGCCAGCCCGATGATCCCATATTCGCTGTCGATGCGAAGCTTCGCATCGGTCAGGCCCAGCCACATATCGGGAAGCGCCAGCGGGCTGTCATCTTCGGGATCGGTAAACTTGTCGAGTTCGCCAAAGCTGAGCTTGCCATTTTCCAGTCGCCCGAACAGCTTCACGCCACTCGCGCGCACCCAGTTGATGCCGACGCCGCCGATCGACAGCGAATTGCCGACTTCCACGAGTTCGGCGGTCAGGTCCGGGCGATCGGGGTCGCCGATCACCAGATTGCGAATGACCTGTTTACGGAGCCCGATATCGTCGATTTCATAAGTGGCTTCGACATTCATCTGATCCAGTTCGGACTGGATGACATTGTCGGCGAGGGTCGTCCGGCTGATCCAAAGAACGATCAGCGCGAGAAGAATCAGAACAAGCAATATCCCGCCGAACAGTCGAAACCGGGAGCGGCGACCGATTGGGTCATTGACGATTTCTTCCTCCATCGCAGGTGAAATGCAGAAGTCTTCCTTAAGATGCAATGTACAAGTGTCTGGGCAGACCAGTTTTTGCAACCGGATTTTGAACATTGGACATATTCGGCCTGTTTTCTGCTTATGTGACAAGTTCTCTATTTGTTCTGATTATAGGAATCCCATGGTTGAACCACAGGGAAACAGGTCCGAACGGTCAAGGCATCGCGGCGGTCATCGCGCCCGGCTGCGACGACGCATATTGACCGGTCGGTCGGACGGACTGCACGATCATGAACTGGTCGAATATCTGCTCGCGCTGGCCATCCCGCGCCGCGACACAAAACCGCTCGCCAACCGGCTGATCGACGAATTCGGCAGTTTTGCAAGGCTGCTGGTCGCCGACGCCGACATGCTGGGAAATTTCCCCGGCATGGGAGACACCAGCGTCGCTGCGCTGAAAGTGGTCCAGATGGCGGCCCTGCGGCTGATCTCCGAACCCGTCCGCCAGCAACCGATCCTGGCGAGCTGGCAGGCCTTGCTCGATTATCTGCGCGCCGACATGACGCATCTCGCCCACGAACGGGTGCGGGTGCTGCATCTCGACAGCAAGAACCGGCTGATCCGGGATGAACTGGTCAGCGAAGGATCGATAGACCAGGCGGCCATCTATACCCGCGAGGTGATCAAGCGCGCGCTGGCTCTGGGATCAGCCGCGATCATCCTGGTGCACAACCACCCGAGCGGTGACAGCACGCCGAGCCGGCAGGATATTGCAATCACCCGCGACATTTGCGCCGCCGGGGCCACATTGGGCATCGCCGTTCACGATCATATCGTCATCGGCCGCGACGGGCATACATCCTTCCGGTCGAAGGGGCTGATCTAGAGAACCGGCCAGCCCTCAATAAAGGAACATCGGCATGCCTTCGACCTGGATCAGATTGGGCCGATACTGGTTCGCGTCATAAAGCCCCGAAACATTGACGCCCTTGCTATCTTCGAGCAGCGTTCCGATCGGCACGACGCCGTAATTGCCATCGGTCAGGCAGACCATATTGGCCATCCTGTCCTGCTCGATCAGCTGCACCGCCAGTGCGCCGAAGGCAAAGCCCACCATCCGATCCATCGCGTCCGGTTCCCCGGCCCGCATCAGATAAGCCAGTTCCTGCACGATCGTCCGCTCGTCGCTGCGCGCCTCGATTTCCCGCGCCAGCTGGGTACCGATATTGAGGCCGGTGCGGCTGGTGTTCGACTTGTTGATCTCGTCGGCGAAATCGGTCGCGCCGGACAGCTTGGCGCCTTCGGACACCAGACAGATTGCGTAGGACTCGGGATTGGCCTGCTTGTCGCCGAGCAGCAAGGGCAGCAGCACGTCCATGTCTGCCGGCACTTCGGCAATCACCGTCCGGTCCGCCTGCGAGAGAAAGCCGGACAGCAGCGCGGTTTCCCCCGACCGGCGGCCAAACAATTCTATCACAGCAATTCGTTCGTGGCTGGCCGCCGTGGTCCGCAGCGAGTTGATCGCCTGCACCGAGCGGGTGACGGCGGTCGAGAAGCCGATGCAATAGTCGGTGCCATAGACATCATTGTCCATCGTCTTGGGGATCGAGATGACGTTGCGACCGAGGCTGGACAGATAGGCGGAGAAGCGCAGCGTACCGTCTCCCCCCATGGTGATCAGGACATCGACCTCGAGAGCGTCAAGGGTATCGAGCACCTTTTGCGTCTGGTCACCTTCGTCGGTCACCCGCGGATCACAGCGGGAACTGTGCAATATCGTACCGCCCTGGCGGTCGATGCCGCGGACCCGGTCCTTGTCGAGCATCATCACGCTATTTTCATTGGCCCAGGGATCAGAAGGGTCGATTTCCAGCACCCCTTCCCAGCCGCGACGCAACCCGACCACGTCCCAGCCGCGCTGCCAGGCGGAAGTCGCAATCGACTGGATGCAGGGATTGAGGCCCGGGACATCCCCGCCGCCGGTGAGCACTGCCAATCGCATTTTATTCTCCCTGTTTCCGCGGCCGCATTGCCGACTCAATTCGTAGCTGCTAGCGGAGCGGCAAATCAAGGCACTTCATTGCCGCAATCATCCTCTTTGTCCAAGGACCAAAAATGATTCCACGCTATTCCCGTCCCGAAATGGTTGCCATCTGGGAACCCGAATCGAAATTCCAGATCTGGTTCGAAATCGAAGCGCACGCGACCGACGCCCTCGCGGAGCTCGGCGTGGTGCCAAAAGAAGCGGCAGCGGCGATCTGGGCCAAGGGCAAGTTCGATGTCGCGCGGATCGACGAGATCGAGCGCGAGGTGAAGCATGACGTGATCGCCTTCCTGACCAATGTCGCAGAAAATGTCGGTGATGAAGCCCGCTTCATGCATCAGGGAATGACCTCGAGCGATGTTCTCGACACCTGCCTTGCGGTGCAGCTGGCGCGCGCCTCCGACATCTTGCTGGCCGATATCGACGACCTGCTCGCGGCGATCAAGAAGCGGGCCTATGAACATAAATTCACCCCGACCATCGGTCGCAGCCATGGCATCCACGGAGAGCCGGTCACCTTCGGCCTGAAGCTTGCTCAGGCCTATGCCGAGTTCGAACGCAACCGCGAACGGCTGGTCGCCGCGCGCAAGGAAATCGCCACCTGCGCAATTTCCGGCGCCGTCGGCACCTTCGCCAATATCGATCCCAAGGTCGAGGAACATGTCGCCGGGAAACTCGGCCTCACGGTCGAACCGATCTCGACCCAGGTGATCCCGCGCGACCGTCACGCGCAATTTTTCGCCACGCTTGGTGTGATCGCGTCCTCGGTCGAACGACTCGCCGTCGAGGTCCGCCATCTGCAGCGCACCGAAGTGCTCGAAGCGGAAGAATATTTCTCGCCGGGCCAGAAGGGTTCGAGCGCGATGCCGCACAAGCGCAACCCGATCCTCACCGAAAATCTCACCGGCCTCGCCCGCATGGTCCGCAGCTACGCCCTGCCGGCGATGGAAAATGTCGCGCTCTGGCACGAACGCGATATTTCGCACAGTTCGGTCGAGCGGATGATCGGACCGGATGCGACGATCACGCTCGACTTTTCGCTGGTGCGCCTGACCGGCGTGATCGACAAGCTGCTCATCTATCCGGAGCGGATGCAGAAAAACCTCGACCGGATGGGCGGTCTGGTCCACTCGCAGCGGGTATTGCTGGCGCTCACCCAGGCCGGCATAAGCCGCGAGGACAGCTATCGCATCGTCCAGCGCAACGCGATGAAGGTCTGGGAATCGGACGGCGCAATCGCCCTGCTCGATCTGCTCAAGGCCGATCCGGACGTCAGCGCAAAACTCTCCGACGCAGAACTGGAAGAGCGGTTCAACCTCGATTATCATTTCAAACATGTCGACACGATTTTCGATCGCGTCTTCGGAAAGTAGAACCGTTTTCGTAACAATTGCATAGCTTCTGGTCACTTGTCTTTTTTGGGACTAGGATAGTCCCGGAACGAAAAAAGGTGAGTCATGCAATTTATCAAAATCCTGTTCTGGGTTCTCCTGCTGGTGGCGACCTTCATTTTCTGGTGGACGAATGAAGCGCGGGCTTCGCTCGATATCGTCGCCGCGGTCATCGAGGCGCGGGTCTCGACTTTCGTCGTCGGCGCCTTCCTGCTTGGCTTCCTGCCGACCTGGCTGCTTCTGAGAGGCTCCAAATGGCGGCTCCAGCGCCGGATCAAGACGCTGGAGGACGCAGCAAGGCCGCCCGTGGCACCGCCAACCGCGCCCAGCCGGGCACCCACGCCATCGCCGGTAGCCGAACCCGCCCCGGCTGTGTCGTCTGTCGGCGCCGACAAGGCGACCGGGTTATGAGCAATCCCGTCTTTGTCGCTCTCGACACGCCCGACCTCGAACAGGCCATCACGATCGCAAAATCGGTCAGAGGCCATGTCGGTGGCCTCAAGCTGGGCCTCGAATTTTTCTGCGCCCATGGCCATCACGGGGTGCACGAAATCCAGAAGCTCGATCTGCCGATCTTTCTCGATCTCAAGTTGCACGACATCCCCAATACCGTCGCCAAGGCGATGCAGGCGATCAACATGCTCGAACCGGCGGTGGTCACGGTCCACGCTTCGGGTGGGCGCGCGATGATGGAAGATGCCAAGGCCGCCGCCAACGAACATACAAAGGTGGTCGGTGTGACATTGCTGACCTCTCTCGACCAGAATGACATGGGCAAGATCGGCTATCAGGGCACACCCCATGATCAGGTCGAACGGCTCGCCGATCTCGCACGCGAAGCGGGACTGGACGGCATCGTCTGTTCCGGCAACGAAGTCGGCGCGGCGCACAAGATCTGGAAGGACGGCTTTTTCGTCGTCCCCGGCCTGCGCCCCAAGGGCGGCGCGATGGGCGACCAGAAACGCGCGGTGACCCCGCAACAGGCGCGCAACAATGGCGCCAGCCTGTTGGTAATCGGCAGGCCGATTACCGGAGCGGAGGACCCTAACGCGGCAGCGCGGGCGATCGAGGCGACGCTTTAAAACCAGCGCGGCCCGACTCCGATAGAGTCGTCTTCCTGAACTTAGAAACGTCATCCTGAATGAGGAGACGTCATCCTGAACTCGTTTCAGGACCTCCACCGGCACAACACAGTCTCGCGGGATCCTGAAACAAGTTCAGGATGACGAACATGGCTTGCCTCGCTATTAGCCCTCCCATGACAAAAACCCAAATCAAGATCTGCGGCCTGTCCACCGAAGCCGCCATCGATGCAGCCATCGACGCTGGCGCCGACTATATCGGCCTCGTCCATTTCCCGAAAAGCCCGCGCCATGTGTCGCTGGAACGCGCGGCCGAGCTGCGCACCTATGCCGCACAGCGGGTCAAGACGGTGCTGCTGCTGGTCAACGCCGATCCGAAATCGACCGGCAAGGCGATCGGCGACGTCAAACCCGATGTCATCCAGTTTCACGGCAGCGAAACGCCGGACTGGCTGAAGCTGGTGGCCGACAATAGCGGACTGGAAATCTGGAAGGCTCTTGGCGTGAAGGACAAGCCGACGCTGGCAAAAAGCGCGCGCTATGTCGGTGCTGCCGACCGGCTTCTGTTCGACGCTCCTGCCAAGGCCTTGCCCGGCGGCACAGGCACGAGCTTCGACTGGTCTTTGCTGGCGGATCACGACCACAAGCTCGACTGGGGCCTCGCAGGAGGCCTTGATCCCGACAATGTCGCCGATGCCCTGCACGCGACCCACGCGCCGCTGGTCGATGTCTCCTCCGGCGTCGAATCCGCGCCCGGCGTCAAACAGGTGGACAGAATCGCCGCCTTTTGCCAAGCGGTGCGGGAATTTGATGAAGCCGGATAGCATCCGTTCGTGTCGAGCGCAGTCGAGACACAGGCCGGTCACAGATGCATCTCGACTTCGCTCGATGCGAACGGAAATTTCAGACCCATGAACGACACACCCAACAGCTTCCGCAACCAGCCTGATGACCGTGGCCATTTCGGCGAATTCGGCGGCCGCTATGTCGCCGAAACCTTGATGCCGCTGATCCTCGACCTGGAAAAACATTATCGCGCGGCGCAGGCCGACCCGGCGTTCGAGGAAGAGTTCAACGACCTGCTGCAAAATTATGTCGGCCGTCCCTCGCCGCTCTATTATGCCGAGAGCCTGACCGAGGAAGTCCGCAAGGATGCGCCGGAAGGAAAAGGCGCGCAAATCTGGTTCAAGCGTGACGAGCTCAACCATACCGGTGCGCACAAGATCAACAATTGCATCGGCCAGATATTGCTCGCCATGCGCATGGGCAAGACCCGGATCATCGCCGAAACCGGCGCCGGCCAGCATGGCGTGGCCACGGCAACCGTCTGCGCCCGCTTTGGCCTCCCCTGCACCATCTTCATGGGCGCGACCGATGTCGCGCGGCAGAAACCCAATCTGTTCCGGATGAAATTGCTCGGCGCCGAAGTGGTCCCGGTGACCAGCGGCGCGGCGACGCTGAAGGACGCGATGAACGAGGCGCTGCGCGACTGGGTCGCCAATGTCCACGACACATTCTACATCATCGGCACCGCTGCCGGTCCCCATCCCTATCCCGAACTGGTCCGCGATTTTCAAAGCGTGATCGGCAAGGAAGCCCGCGCCCAGATGCTGGAGCGCGTCGGGCGTCTGCCCGATATGCTGGTCGCGGCGATCGGCGGCGGCTCCAATGCCATCGGCCTGTTCCACCCGTTTCTTGATGATCCGGACGTGAAGATGCTCGGCATCGAGGCGGCCGGCCATGGTCTCGACAAGGAACATGCAGCAAGCCTCGCCGGCGGCGGCCCCGGCATATTGCACGGCAACAAGACCTATTTGCTGCAGGACGAAGACGGCCAGATCACCGAAGCCCATTCGATCAGTGCCGGCCTCGACTATCCCGGCATCGGCCCCGAGCACAGCTGGCTGAAAGAATCCGGCCGCGTCGATTATGACAGCGCCACCGACAAAGAAGCGCTCGACGCCTTCCAGCTGCTCTGCCGCACCGAAGGCATCATCCCCGCGCTCGAGCCGAGCCACGCAATCGCCGCGGTGACGCGCGAAGCGGTGAAGATGGACCGCGACAAGATCATTCTCGCGAACCTCTGCGGTCGCGGCGACAAGGATATTTTCACCGTCGCCGAGGCGCTGGGGACGGAGATATGAAAATATACGCTCGTCATGCTGAACTTGTTTCAGCATCCATCAAGCCATCGCAGAGCCTGCCTCAAGAACAGAAATGGACCCTGAATCAAGTTCAGGGTGACGAGCTTATGGGTTTTTCACAATGACTGATCGTCTCTCCCAATCCTTCCCCGCCGACCGCGCGGCCCTCGTCGCCTTCGTCACCGCGGGCGATCCGACCCCTGCCGACACCGGCGCGATCCTCGACGCCCTCGTCGAGGGCGGTGCCGATGTGATCGAACTCGGCATGCCGTTCACCGACCCGATGGCCGATGGCCCCTCGATCCAGGAAGCGGATATCCGCAGTCTCGCCGCGGGCACGAAAACCGCTGACATCTTCAACATGGCCAGAGAATTCCGCCAGCGCCATCCCGATACGCCGCTGGTGCTGATGGGCTATGCCAATCCGATGACCATCCGCGGCTCCGACTGGTTCGCCAATGCCTGCGTCGACGCCGGTGTCGATGCGGTGATCTGCGTCGATATCCCGGTCGAGGAAGACGAAAGCCTCGGCGACGCCCTGCGCGCAAAGGATGTCGCGGTGATCCGCCTCGCTACCCCGACCACCGATGCCGAGCGTCTGCCGCAAATTCTCAACAACGCCAGCGGCTTTCTCTATTATGTCTCGGTCGCCGGCATCACCGGCCAGCAACAGGCGGCACAGGCGAGCATCGAGGAAGCGGTCACACGCCTGAAAGCGGGCACCGACCTGCCGGTCGCGGTCGGCTTTGGCGTCCGCACACCCGAACAGGCCGCCGATATCGCGAAGGTCGCCGATGGCGTGGTTGTCGGCTCGGCGATCGTCGAAATTGTCGGCGAACACGGAAAAGACGCCGCGCCTTATGTCAGGGACTATGTAAAGTCGCTGTCCGATGCTATCAGGACGGCCAGAGAGATTTGAAATCGTACACCGTTCGTGTCGAGCGCAGTCGAGACACAGGCCGCACGCGCAGGCATCTCGACTTCGCTCGATGCGAACGGAATAGAGGAATGATAATATGAGCTGGCTAAGCAATGTCCGCAACAAGATCGCGTCGATCACCAAACGCGAAACGCCCGATAATCTCTGGCACAAGTGCAAGAAATGCGAAGCGATGGTGTTCCTCAAGGAATATGAGGAAAATATGCACATCTGCCCGAAATGCGAGCATCACGGCCGCATTGGTCCGATGACCCGCTTCGCCCAGATCATGGACGAGAATAGCTGGAAAATGATTCCCTGGGCAGCGGTCCAGGAAGATCCGCTCAAGTTCAAGGACCAGAAGAAATATAGCGACCGGCTGAAAGATGCGCGGA
This sequence comes from Parasphingorhabdus flavimaris, assembly GCF_013371215.1. Classification (GTDB taxonomy): domain Bacteria; phylum Pseudomonadota; class Alphaproteobacteria; order Sphingomonadales; family Sphingomonadaceae; genus Parasphingorhabdus; species Parasphingorhabdus flavimaris. Next base: position 234,447 of record NZ_JABWMH010000002.1, on the reverse strand, counting down.
ACAAGACCGGCGAACAGGATGCGCTGATCAACGCCCAGGGCACCATCGAGAATATCCCCTGCGTTGTCGGGGTACAGGATTTTGCCTTCATGGGCGGTTCGATGGGACTGGCCGTGGGTCAGGCCTTTGTCGATGGCGCCAAGCGCGCGCTCAAGGACCAGTGCCCCTATATCATCTTCACCGCCGCCGGTGGTGCGCGGATGCAGGAGGGCATTTTGTCGCTGATGCAAATGCCCAAGACCACGGTGGCGATCTCGATGCTGCGCGAGGCGGGTATCCCGTTCATCGTCGTGCTGACCGACCCGACCACCGGCGGCGTTACCGCAAGCTATGCGATGCTCGGCGACGTGCATATTTCCGAACCGGGCGCGATGATCGGCTTTGCCGGACAGCGGGTGATCGAGAATACGATCCGCGAAAAACTGCCCGAGGGTTTCCAGACCGCAGAATATCTGCTCGAGCACGGCATGGTCGACATGGTCGTACACCGCAAGGAACTGCGCGCGACACTGGCGCAGATCATGGGCTATTTGATGGCATGGAAAACCGCCGCTTGATTCCCCCCTCCCGCTTGCGGGAGGGGTTAGGGGTGGGAATATCATCCATGATCAGAACCGCCGATTTCATTATTCAGGCCCACCCCCGGCCCCTCCCGCGAGCGGGAGGGGAGTAGATGGCTGACGGCGCGCGTTCCGATGATCCGGCGGTCCAGAAACAGCTCGACCGGCTCGAGATGCTCTCGCCTGGCCGCGATGTGCTCGGGCTGGAGCGGATCAGCGAAGTCCTAAACCGTCTCGGCAATCCGCATGAAAAACTGCCCCCCGTCTTCCACGTCGCCGGCACCAACGGCAAGGGTTCGACCTGCGCCTTCCTGCGCGCCGCAATCGAGGCGGAAGGACTCAAGGCCCATGTCTATACCAGCCCGCATCTGGTTCGCTTCAACGAGCGCATCCGGCTGGCGGGCCAGCTGGTCGAGGACGACTATCTAGCCGAACTGCTCGCAAGGGTGCTCGACATCAGCGAGGATATCAATCCGAGCTTTTTCGAGGCGACGACAGCGGCAGCCTTCCTCGCCTTCTCCGAAACCCCCGCCGATGCCTGCATCCTGGAGGTCGGTCTCGGCGGCCGGCTCGATGCAACCAACGTCATCGCCCGCCCGGTCGCGACCGGAATCGCGGCGCTCGGCATCGATCATGAAGGCTTTCTGCTCTCCCCCGAAGCGGGCACACCGGACGAACCGATCGTCCGGATCGCGTGGGAAAAAGCCGGTATCGCCAAGAAGGGCGCGCCGCTGCTGACGCAAAAATATGCTGCGGAAATGCTGCAGGTGATCGCCGATCATGCTGCAGCGGTCGGGGCGCAGCATTTTCCGCGCGGCGGCGAATGGGATGCGGCCATTTACGAAGGCCAGCTTCACTATATCGACCGGAAAGGCAGGATCGATCTGCCCCAGCCGGCCCTCGCCGGTGCCCATCAGACGGACAATGCAGCGCTCGCCATCGCCATGCTGCGCCATCAGGACGCGCTCGCCATTTCGGACGCCGCGCTCAGGGCCGCGATGGGCTGGGCGCAATGGCCCGGCCGGATGCAACATCTGGTCGCCGGTCCGGTGACGCGCCTTCTGCCAGCCGATGCCGGGATCTGGGTCGACGGCGGGCACAATGCCAGCGCCGGTCTCGCCCTCGCCAGATATTTCGCGGACCATGAAGCGGGGTCGATCGATCTGGTGATCGGAATGCTGGCGAACAAGGACCCCGCCGCGATCATCACGCCGCTGCAGGACAAGCTGGCGAGCGTGACCGTGGTTCCGGTTCCGGGGCATGAATCACATGGTCGTGAAAACTATCCCGAAATGGATGCGCCGTTGAACGAAGCCAGCGACGTGACCGCGGCGTTAACCGGCCTGTCGCCAGATGCGGGCAGGACCGTGCTGATTGCCGGTTCACTCTATCTGGTCGGCGATGTGCTGAAAGCGAACGAGCAGGTCCCGGACTAGACGCCCTTCAAGGCGGTCTGATCGACTCCCGACCGGGCCCCGAGACGCGAAATGCGTATCCATTCGACGATGCAGATTATCACCGCGATTCCGCCCATGAGCGTGGTCAGGATGAAGACCTGGAAATAGCCCTGCTCCTCGATCATCTGGCCCAGTGCTCCGCGGCCCAATGTCCCGACCAGCATCGTAAGCGATGAAAGCAGCGCATATTGGACCGCGCTATAGCCCTTGGCGACAATCGACGACAGATAGGCGACGAAGGCCGCTCCGGCGATGCCGACCGCAATATTCTCGCCGGCAATCGCCATCATCAGCTTCGCAAGCCCGGCATCCCCGCCGAGGTTGGCAACCAGCCAGGTAAAGCCGGTCAGATCGCTGACCGATTGCACCACTGCCCCGCCTCTCGCCAGATCGGCATAGAGCAGGTTGGTCGCAGCCGCGAGAACAGCACCCAGGGTAAGCGTCAACATCCGACCCAGAGTGGTGAGCATATAGCCGCCCGCCGCAAGACCGATCATCAACGCGCCGATTCCGAAGAACTTCGACGCCACGGCCACTTCGTCCTTGGTATATTGAAGCTCGCCCAGATAGAATGGATAGGCAAAGCTACCCCAGATTGAGTCCGTGATCCGATAGGTCAGAACCAGACCCAATATGACGATCAGCGCCCAGCCCAGCCGTCCGACAAATTCGGTGAGGGGAAGCACGAGCGCGCGATAGCCATGATCAAGAAACCGTCCGGCGGTGGATTCAGCGGGCACATCCCTGGTCAGAAGATATTGCCCCTTGCGCTCCAGGCGCACCAGAAATGCCGAAATCAGAACCGGAATGACAACCGTTGCCACGACAATCAGCGGCCCCATCGTCGAGATGAATGCGACGGAATCAGGACGCGTCTCCGCATCGCTGCCCAGCGACCGGACCATGAATGTCCCGACCGTCAACAAGGCCCAGCCCCACAGCATCGCAACGGCCAGCAGCGCCCATCCCCGCACCCGCGGATCAAGCTGGCCGGTTTTCCGCAGGCCGTGCTCGTCGGCCATTTCGGTGGCGGTCTGGACGGTTGTCTCTGCGTCGGGCGCAAACAGACCGGCAAAACCGATCAGCAGCATGATCGCTCCCATGGTCAGATAGACTGTTGGCCAGTCGGTCCGTTCGGCGAGAAATAGCGCCAGTGCGCCGCCAACCAGCGCGGCGATCCGGTAGCCCATCTGATAAACAGTAGAAAGAATATCGATGGTGGCCACTTCGTCGGCGACATCGACCCGCCATGCATCGATGACGACATCCTGCGTGGCCGAAGCAAAAGCGCCTATCCCTGCCAACAGGGAAAATAATCCTAGCGCCGAAACCGGATTGAGCGTGGCCAGCACAACCAGAATGAAGCCGAGCAACAATTGCGCGGTCACGATCCACTGCTTGCGCTTTCCCAGCCTTTTCAGGATCGGGACGTCTATGCGATCCAGCGCAGGCGACCAGAGAAACTTGAACGCGTAAGCCAGTCCGATCAGCGAAAACACGCCCATCGTCTCCAGATCGACCTCGGCATCAGAGAGCCATGCATAGAGGGTTCCCAGGAGCAGCGCATAAGGCAGGCCCGCGGCGAAACCGAAGATTGTCATGAACAGGGTTTTGCGATTGCCCAGCGACGCGAGTACTTTGCGCCATCCCAATTTTTCTACCTGCTCACTCACGCCAGATTCTCCCTCGAACTGCGGGAATCATTAGCGCCTATTCACCTGAATGCCAGCTTGATTTTGTCGCGGGTCAGATATCCAGCAGCCTGGCCGCGACAATTGGCCCCGCACCGGGGCGCTGCAAGATGATTGCATATTTGTCCGCGCCGCTGATCCTGAAATTTTCCGGAGAGACAACAAATTCCATCGGCCGCCCGCGCCAGCTGCCCAGATTCTGCTCGGCCTTGACGACATTGGTATAATGCATCGTTCGTCCGCCATTTTCGCCGCGTCCGATCCGAACGCTTTCGGAAGAACTCAGCGCGATCAGCGAAATCCCGGCGAGATAATCCGATTTGCCTTTGATCGATACCGTCACCGCGCCATCGACATTGACGGACGTTGAGATCGAAGGACCGGTTGCATCCGCGCGGCGAACCAGCGAGCGGATGTCATTTTCGCGAGACCCCACTGCTCCACCGCCGCCATTGACCACCATCTGAGGAGTATAGACCCCTGCCCCTTCATGGCCCTTGGCCGCATAGGCGCGTTGCAGCGCGCTATTGTCTTCGCGCGCCAGCGTGTCCTTCCAGCCGAGCCGGTCCCAGTAGGTCACAGGCCGCGTGATCACCAGCAGGGAGTCGTCTTTCGCCAGCCGACTGGCCAGCAAATCTGCGGGGGGACAGGACGAACATCCCTGGCTGGTGAACAGCTCGATGACCACCGGACGGGGGGTTCCGGTGGCATCGGGAGGGCTGGCGGGTGTCGTTAGCTGAGCGGAACTGACGGCCGATGTCGGAGCCAGTTGAATACCGACAAATCCGGCAACAGCCGCACCTCCGATCAACAGGCTTGTGATAATCTTGCTCATTTCCAACTCCGTTAGGCCGACAATCGATATTCGCAGGCACTGCACCACAGGTTACAGATTGCAGCCAGAGCTTTTTTCGGCCATGCGTCTCGGCCATGACCGAAGATAAAAAACCCAAGATATATCGCGCAAAACCGACCCCCGGAGCAAAATCGGCGGCCAAACCGGCACCAGCGCCGAGCGAGGCCCGCGAAGGGCAGCGCATTGCCAAGCTTCTCGCCCGTGCCGGAGTCGCATCGCGGCGCGAAATCGAGCGGATGATCGAAGCCGGGCGGATTGAACTGAACGGCAATCTTGTCGAACATCCCTCGCTGTTGCTCAAGAACCTGACCGGAATAACCGTCGATGGCAACCCGGTTGCCGAACCGGCGCCCGCCAAGCTCTACCGTTTTCACAAGCCCAATGGCTATCTGACCGCGGAACGCGATTTTTCCGGCAAGAAGACAATTTACGATGTCCTGCCCGACATGGAACGGGTGATGCCGATCGGTCGCCTCGACATGAACACCGAGGGTCTGTTGCTGATGACCACAGACGGCGAGTTCAAGCGCGAGATGGAATTGCCCAAAAACGGTATCGAACGCACCTACCGGGCGCGGACGTTCGGCGACATAAGCCAGAACCAGCTCGAGGAACTCTATCGCGGCATCACGATCGAGGGCATGCATTATGGCCCGATTACCGCCAATCTCGAACGGCGCACCGGCCGCAACCAGTGGATCGAAATGACCCTGACCGAAGGCAAGAACCGCGAAGTGCGCCGGGTGCTGGAACATTTCGGACTCGAAGTATCGCGCCTGATCCGGACCCGTTACGGCCCGTTCGTCCTTGGTGATCTGCAAAAAGGCGAGATCGAGGTCGTGCGGCAGCATGATCTGGTGCAATTTCGCAAGTCGTTGAAATAAGACCAGGCTCAGGACGGACGGAACGAGATGCGCATAATTGCTGGTAAATGGCGGGGCCGGACCATCGTTGCCCCCAAAGGCGAGATAACCCGTCCAACCGCCGACCGCACCCGCGAACGGTTATTTTCGATGCTGACCAGCCGGCTCGGTGATTTCGAAGACTTGCAGATACTCGACCTGTTTTCCGGATCCGGTGCGCTGGGTCTCGAGGCTTTGTCGCGCGGCGCTGCCCATTGCACCTTTGTCGAACAGGATCGTGACGCGATCAGGGCACTGGAGAAGAATATCGAAAAACTTGATGCCGGTGCCGTTAGCGATGTCCGGATCGGTTCGGTTCTGCATCTTGGTCAGGCCCGCAAGCCCTATGACCTGATCCTGATGGATCCACCCTATGATTCGGGCGCCGGAGCGGTCGCTCTGGACAAGCTCGGTCGTCACGGATGGTTCGCACCATCAAGCTGGATCGCGGTCGAGACCGGCAGGGATGAAGAGGTTGTCGTAAAGGGCTTTGGTCTGGATATTATGCGCAACAGCAGCAAGGCGCGGCTTCACATCCTGCGCCCGGAGACGGATTAACCGCCCATTAGCACCGTGCGTGAAGCGGTTTCGGTCTGATTGTGCTGCGCCGTGCTGTAAAAGCTGGTCGCAACCATCATCAATGTAGCTACAATCGCGCTCGTGGTCAGTCTTTTGCTCATTTCAAACTCCGTGGGGGTGCTTTGGCGTCCATTAGTTAACAAATGGTGCGCCGCAACATTTTATTCAACCTGTCCTTTGGGTCAGGAGCATGAAAAGCGGCGAGGCCGTTCGACCAGGCCCCGCCGGATATAACAGACTGATCTTAGGTAGATGGCTGGTCGTCGTTAGATGGCTCGTCCATCGGCTCGGGCTGCTCCTGACTCACCGGGTCTTTCTCGCTCGCGGGTTTGCCGGGCCAATAATCCAGCGGCCGATTGCCCCAGTTCAGTCCGGCCGCGCGCGGATTGATGCAGCTATCCTGCACATCCTTTGTGCAGACCGCGACTTCTTTCCCGTCAACGGTGACAGTCTGCCCGGCTTTCGCAGCCGCCGGCTTCGCCGCCTGTGTAGCGTCTTCAGGCTGATTTGCATTTGCCACGCCACCGATCATCAATCCGGTTGCCGCAACGGCGCTCCATATCAATCGCTTGCTCATTTCAATCTCCTTCATACCCGGCCAATCCGGTAGGGAGATAATGATCCTGATGGTGAAAAGTTCCCCAAAAGGCCCTAATCCACTTGCCGCCGTCGCCGATGTTCCCTAACTGTTCACGCGTGTCCGAACCTGTCAAACATCCGCAAGAATCCGATCCGCCTTATGTGAAGGGATTGAACGCGCCGCAGCGCGAAGCCGTTCTCACGACCGAAGGCCCGGTACTGGTGCTGGCTGGCGCAGGCACCGGCAAAACCGCTGCCCTCACCCGGCGGCTGGCGCATATCGTCTTTTCGCGCAAGGCCTGGCCGAGCGAGATTCTCGCGGTGACCTTCACCAACAAGGCCGCCCGCGAGATGAAGGAACGGATCGGGTCAATCGTCGGCGAGAGTTTCGAAGGCATGCCGTGGCTCGGCACCTTCCACAGCATCGGCGCGAAAATGCTGCGGCAGCATGCCGAGCTGGTCGGCCTGCAGAGCAATTTTACCATTCTCGATACCGATGACCAGCTTCGCCTGCTCAAGCAGCTGATCCGCGCCGCCGAGATTGACGAGAAACGCTGGCCCCCACGGATGCTGGCCGGCCTGATCGACCAGTGGAAGAACCGGGGGCTCAATCCCCAGGACCTCGATGCCAGTGAAAACGAACGCTACGCCAATGGCCGCGGCCAGGAATTTTACGCTGCCTATCAGGCCAGACTGATCGCGCTCAACGCATGCGACTTCGGCGATCTTCTGCTCCATATTCTCAACCTGCTGAAAACCGACCGGCAGATATTGAAACGCTATCAGGAGCGGTTCAAATATATTCTCGTCGACGAATATCAGGACACCAACAGCTCGCAATATCTCTGGCTGCGACTGCTCGCCCAGAGCCATCAGAATATCTGCTGCGTCGGCGATGATGACCAGTCGATCTATTCGTGGCGCGGCGCGGAGGTCGCGAACATCCTGCGCTTCGAGAAGGATTTTCCCGAAGCAAAGGTGGTCAAGCTGGAGCAGAATTACCGATCCACCCCGCATATTCTGGCCGCCGCATCGGGGCTGATCAACCACAACTCGGGTCGTCTCGGCAAGACATTGTGGACCGAGGAAACCGAAGGCGAAAAAGTACAGGTTGTCGGCGTCTGGGACGGTCCCGAGGAGGCCCGGCGTACCGGCGACGAGATCGAGGCGCTGCAGCAGATCAAGCAGGCATCGCTCAACGATGTCGCGATCCTCGTCCGCGCCCAGTTCCAGACCCGCGAGTTCGAGGACCGCTTCATCTCGATTGGCATGCCCTACAAGATCATTGGTGGCTTCCGTTTTTACGAGCGTCAGGAAATCCGCGATGCCCTCGCCTATCTGCGGGTAATCGCCCAGCCCGCCGACGATCTCGCCTTCGAACGGATCGTCAACACGCCCAAGCGCGGCCTTGGGGATAAAACTGTGGAAAAGGTCCACCGCCTTGCCCGGGCCCAGGGTATCTCCATGGCCGCCGCCGCGCTCACTATCTGCGATACCGACGAACTGCCGACCCGCGCGCGCAGCACCTTGCTCGCACTGATGCGCAATTTCGGGCGATGGCGGGAACTGGCCAGCGTCACCGATCACGCCGAACTGACCCGGATCGTGCTCGACGAATGCGGCTATACGACGATGCTCCAGGCCGACCGTTCCACCGAAGCCGCCGGTCGCCTCGAGAATCTCACCGAACTCGCCCGCGCGATGGAGGAATATGAAACGCTCGGCGATTTTCTCGAACATGTCAGCCTCGTCATGGACAATGACGCACGCGACGACGAGGCCAAGGTCACGATATTGACCATGCACGGCGCAAAAGGCCTCGAATATGAATATGTCTTTTGCGCCGGCTGGGAAGAAGGCGTGTTTCCCTCGCAGCGCAGCCTTGACGAGGGCGGCATAGCCAGCCTCGAGGAAGAACGCCGCCTCGCCTATGTCGCGATCACCCGCGCCCGCAAGAAATGCACGATCTTCCACGCCGCCAACCGGCGGATCTACGGCCAGTGGAACAGCGCGATCCCCTCACGCTTCATCGGCGAATTGCCCGAGGACCATATCGATCAGGAAAGCAGCATGAGCGGCGGCGAAAGCCTGTGGCGCGCCAACTGGAGCGAGAACAGCGACCCGTTCGCCCACCTCGCCTCGGCCAATGCCACCCGCGCCGGAAAACGCGGCCCCGGCTGGCAGCGCGCCGCATCATCGGGCTTCGACAAGACCCCGAAAAACATAAAGGAAGCCCGCCGCAGCGCCGTCTCGCTCGGCAGCAAGGGCCGCGACGACGTAACGGTCGGCATGCGCGTCTTCCACACCAAATTCGGCTATGGCGAAGTGAAGGTGAAGGAAGGCAACAAGCTGGAGATTGCGTTCGAGAAGTCAGGCGACAAGCGGGTGCTGGATAGTTTTGTCGAGGTGGCTTGAGGGCTACCGGTAATATTAAGGCTACACGTCCGTTCGTCCTGAGCTTGTCGACCCGAAGGGCGAGCGCAGCTCAACGACCTCTAGCGGCGAGAAGCAGTGGTTCGACAGGCTCACCACGAACGGTTCTGCTCTCACCCCCTCCTTTTCAAAGGAGGGGATAGGGGTGGTTTATGAGGAAATTGGTTTGATGCCAATTTCTGAATTTTGCGAACGCAGGCAGACCTCTATCAATCTCTCACTTTCATGGAATGGAATAACCGCGAACCGGGTCGATGCCGGTGAGTGGCTTTTTCGCGCAAGCTCGGCTTTGCCTCGCCACCACCCCACCCCCTCCTCTGAAGAGGAGGGGCTTGAGCCTTCACCCCACCACCGACATCTTCACCCCCAGCGCCTTCAATATCGCCAGCAGCGTGTCGAGCGTCGGATTACCGCCCTCGCCCAGCGCCTTGTAGAGCGCGGATCGCGACAGGCCGGTCTGCTTTTGCAGATCGGTCATCCCGCGCGCGCGCGCGACATCATTCAGCGCGACGCGAATCAGTTCGGAATCACCCTCCTCGAAGGCAACCGCCAGATATTCCGCGATCATCTCTTCGCTGTCGAGATATTCGGTAACATCCCAGGGTTTCAATTCCAGTTTATCAGCCATCACGATACTCACAGGTTTTCTGCCATTTCCTTCGCCCGCGCGATATCGGCACCCTGCCGTTTCTTTGTGCCGCCGCACAGCAAGATGACGATATGGCCACTCGAGCGTTGTACAAAATAGAGCCGATATCCTGGACCATAATCAATCCTGACCTCGCTTACGCCTCCGCCGACCGGCTTGACGTCTCCCAAATTGCCCAGCGAAATCTTGCGGATAGCAACCGAAATGCGAGCCACTGCATGACGGTCCTTGAGTTTCCGGACCCAACGCTCATAAACCCCGGTGCGAACGATCTGAACCATCCAGCAATCATGACGCTACACATCTCAATTGTCCACCATAGTGCACATATCGACCGCAACTGTCAATCACCAAACGCGTCCTTGATCGGCGGACCCGGGACATCATCCCTCAATATTCCCCGCGTTTCCTTTTGTTTTTCTTGCGGATAACGATCACGACCGCGCTCAGACCGCCAACCAGCAGCACGATCAGGCTATAGGCAACTATCAGCCGAAGCTCCATGTCAGGAGCCGCCCTGCAACGCGTTTGCGGCGTCTTCATCGGCAAATTCGGACGTGATCTCCGCGTCGAGCTTGTCGCGCGGGCTGAGATGGCCGGCTTCTCGCCTTTCGGCCTGGATCGCTTCGAGACCCCATGCCTTGGCGGCAGCCGCAGCGACGATGCGACGGGTCTCTAGAGGGTCATTGGCAGCGAGATCGAGTTGCCGCGCTTCCTGTTCGCGGCATGTAGCGGCTTTTACGCGCATTATCTTTGTCCTGTATTTGGCGTCCGGATTGTCATCCTAGGACCCGCGATTGTTTTTCATGTTTTCAAGGCCCGCCACTACGCCCGGCTTGGCCGAAGGATTGGACGCATTGGTCTTTTTCTTCTCAGCCTTGGGTTTGCGGACCTCGCGATTGGATTTCTTCTGTGACTTGGCCATGATATTTCCTTCCAGGGGTGGTTTTCGCGCGGCAGCCAGCGGGTCATTGCAAAGAAAACAAGCGACCGGATCGGCAGACGGCGAACAAACTCAAACGATAGTGCTGCGAATGATGTCCTGCCTCAGGAAAGCCGATCAAAGGAATTTTTGAGCGTGAAGAGACAATGCCGGTGGGGATTGCAGATTGGCAATCACGAAGGCCTATTGAACATATAGGAAGTCAAAAGGCTTTTGTAAGGCTTGAGCCTTGCTTGCCGACATAATATTCTCGTCAGCCAGTTGCTCTAGAAATCAGCACAAATCAACAACGCTTGCCACGTCCGGATCATCTTAAGTGGCCCTTTTGCCACCATGAACAGGGTCGGCAAATCTATCTGTGGACCCGCTTGTCTACTCGAGGGACTGCGCTATAAACCGGCCATGAGCATACATCCTGAAACTATCGAATCCTTGCTTGGAGAGGCGGAAGCCGCATTGCACAGCGGCGATGTTACCGGCGAAGAAAAGGCATTACAAAGACTGCTGTCGATCGACAAGCGCCATCTGACGGCCCTGTTCATGATGGGCGAACTCAAGGCCAGGACCAATGATGACCGCGCGGCAAACGGTTTTTACAAGGCGGCATTGAATATGGTCAGCGTGGGTGCGGCGGTTTCAGATGACTTACGGCCCAAGATCAAGCAGGCGGAAGAATTTCTGGCCGGGGCCCATGGCCGTTTTGAAGCCTTTTTGTTCCGCAAACTGGATGAATCCGGACTGGCCGGCAACGACACACCGATCCCGGTTCGCCAGGCCATCGACCTGCTTATGGGTCGCAAGGAAATATTCTACCAGAAGCCTTCGGTGTTCTATTACCCTGGCATGCCACAGCGGGAATTTTACGAAAGATCGGAATTTCCGTGGCTGGTCGAACTGGAAGCTGCCATTCCGGACATGCAGGAAGAATTGCAAGGCGTGATTACGCGGACGCAGGAATTCGAACCCTATGTACAGGGCCAGCCCAACCGGCCCCGGCCCAATAACCCGCTGCTCGACGATCCCAGTTGGGGTGCCCATTATTTCTGGAAAGACGGCATCGAAGTTACGGAAAACTCGGTTCATTGCCCGAAGACCATGGCTGCGTTGGCAGGCGCGCCGATCCCGGTTATTCAGGATCGTTCTCCCATGGCCCTTTATTCTGTGCTTGAACCGGGGACCCACATTGCGCCACATTATGGCATGCTCAACACCCGGCTGATCTGCCACATCCCGTTGGTGCTGCCGCCCGATTGTGCCTTGCGTGTCGGCGGAGAAACCCGTCCCTGGAAAGCGGGAGAAGCACTTATTTTTGACGACAGTTTCGAGCATGAAGCCTGGAACCGCAGCGATCAGCGACGGGTGATCTTGCTGTTCGAAATCTGGCGTCCGGAAATCTCCGAAGACGAACGCCGTGCACTGACCACCATTTTCGAGGCAATCAACGATTATCAGAAACCGGTTGAAATCTAGCGTTCATCGATTGGTATCGCGGGGATCCAGTCCTACAATATGGAGTCGCCCACACCCATCATCTTGCCGTTGGTGACAATCACCCGGTCACCGAGGCTGGCCTGCTCGAACAAAAGCCGTGCAAATTCCAGTGGTACGCCGATGCAGCCGCGTGTGCCCCAGCCCCATTTGACGTCCGAGGCGTGGATCGCAATCCCGTCATTGGTCAGTCGCATCATATAGGGCATGGGCGAACCGTAGATATTGGAGACATGGTCCTTGTTCTTCTGGGTGATCGGGAAGACGCCGGTCGGTGTGGGCTTGAGCGAGTCGCCGAAAGTGATCACCGCAGCTCCGATTTCATAGCCGCCGCGAAAGACCGAAATGCTCTCGGCCTTAAGATCGACCGTCACCACCAGCTCACCCGCTGGCACGCCCTCGTCGTCCCATTTGAAATAGCCGTGCACAAAAGGCTCGTCGATCTGGAGGATGCGCTTAACCACAAATTTGTCACTCAGCGGGAGTTTATCCACAATTTCAGCTGGTTGCTCCGCAATCGGCCCGGCCACGGAGACATTCTCCACGACCGCTTCGGGTGCCGCGCTGTCGGCAACGGCTTCGGTCGTCCGCTGGGAAGAAGAGCCGGCATCGGCGCGGGTCAGTCCCATGACCAGCATCGCGACAATTGCCAGGCCCGTCAGCAGCAGGATCGACGCGCTCACCCGATATGCGATTTTTTCGACCATCACTGAATACTCCATTCGTTAAGGGAGTATTTACCATGGATATGCGGGCAAGAAACCGCCGTTTTTCGGGCCGTCCCGCAGCGGTACGGCGGTGGCGGGAATGTTAAGGACCAGCCTTAACGGGCGCAACGGGGCGCCTGCGCCGGCAGGCACCCCTGGTTGCCATAATCGCTAGAAGACCGCCCTGGCTTCGGCTTCCTTCATCATCGCCTTGCGGACCATCGGAATCGGCGGTCCACCGTAGCTGAGGAATTCGTCGTGGAAGGCCTTCCATTTGCCACGATCACCGCCGGTCCAGTCTTCGCGCAGCTTGCGGATCATCAGCTTGCCCATTGTATAGTTGAGATAGGCCGGATCATAGGTTCCGCGCGCTGCCTGCTGGGTGGCGTTGCCAAGGTCCTGATAGCATTGCTTCCGGAACATATCGAGGCTCTGCTCGACCGTCATCCCGCGGGCGTGCAGGCCGATGGCCGAGAGATAGCGGCAGTTGCGCAGCAGCGCGTTGGACAATTGCCCGATTTTGGTTTCCGGATCACCATCGTGCAGGCCGGCTTCGACCATCATCTCTTCGGTATAATGGGCCCAGCCTTCGGCAAAGGCATAGCCGACGAACAATTTGCCAAAGATCGATTCGGCGCGGTTGGCGTGGAGGAAGTTCAGAAAATGGCCGGGCCAGACCTCGTGGATCGTGGTGCCGAGCAGATCCATCTTGCCGGGAATATAGGCGGCGCGGGTTGCCTCGTCCCAGGACGGGTCCGGTGGCGAGATATAATAGACGCTCGGCAGGCCTTTTTCATATGGTCCGGGAATGTCGATATAGGCGCTGTTCTGCCGGTTGTAGGGCGGCGATTCCTCGACTTGCGCGACTTCGGTGCCGGGGATGCTCACGAGATCTTTCTCGATCAAAAATTCGCGCAATGGCGGCAACTGGTCGCGGGCTTCCTGCACCGGCCCCTTCTCCGGCTTGTTGGCTGCCATTTTCGCAAAACAGTCAACGATGCTCGCGCCCGGCGCAAATTTGCCGCAAGCCTTGGCCAGAGCCGCCTGGTTGCGCTTGAGATCGGCCCGACCGATGGCTTCCAGTTCGTCGAGCGAGACATTGACGCCCTCGGTCTTGCTCACCATCGCGGCAAATTTTTCGGCGCCCAGTGCAAAGCCGTCGCTGGTCGCCGGAACCGAGCCGATATGACCCGCCAGGTCCTTCATCGCCGCAGCCGCCGCCGCCGCGGCAACATCAAACTGTCGCTGGAGTTCGGGATCCTTCACCTCGGCAAAGGCGGCCTTTGCGTCCCCGGTAAAATAGTCGGCAAAACCGCCGAAGCCGGCTTGCCCGAATTTGAGATAGGTTTCGGGCAGCGGCAGCTTCAGATTGTCCTTGATCTGCTGGGCCGCCACCGGGACCGCATTGGCATATTTGATAAACGCCTTCATCCGCGTTGCCGCATCCGCATAGGGCCGGGCGATATAGACATTGGGATCGAGCGCGCCGACATAATAAGCCGGATTCTTGTGTGGAGAGTCAGCGGTTTCCAGCCAGAAAAGCTCGCCCTCCATCACGTTGACCAGATAATCCCGTTCAAATTTTTCCGCTTCGCTCAGGTCGGCAGCGTCGATCGCCAGCGCGTCGGCAATCGCCTGTTTGCGGATGTCGACGGCCTTTTTGAGGCCTTCAGCGCTCCAGTCGGGAAGCTGGCCGTCAAATTCATGCTTGCCCTGATAGACGGCGAAATTCGGATTTACCGGGAAATAACCGTCCAGAAAGCCGGAGAGATAGCTGCCCCAGGCGCTCGATTGATCAATCTTCATCGCCGCGACCGGTTCGGCCTCGATTTTCTTGCATCCGCTCACGGTCAAGGCGGCCAGCGATACCGCCAGCAATAGATTGCGCATTTTCATTTTCATCTCCCCGGGGAATATTCCATTCGATTATTATCGTACCTGTTGATTGGCATAGTCGCCGGTCGCTTGGCCAGCCATATTCGACGAACTGCGGGGCGTCCGAATCTTTCCGTGCGGGCATGAATTGATTGCAGCAAGTTACGGGAATCGCTAGCAGTCATCTCGTGATCAGCCCCGCACCACATCCCTTTACCATAGCCAATTATCGCTATCTCTGGTTCTCGCGCCTGGCGTCGATGTTCGCGCTTTATGCGATGATGCTGATCCTCGGCTGGCAGGCCTATAATCTGGCGCGTGAGGACATGGGCATAAGCGCGTCGGCCGGCATATTGGGTCTGCTCGGATTGCTCCAGTTCGTGCCACTGTTCATCCTGACCCCGCTGGTCGGCTGGGTCGCCGACCATATGGATCGCCGCTGGATCGCCCGCATCGTGCTCGCGGCGCAGGCCCTGATTGCGCTTGCGCTCGGCCTGATGACCGCGTCGGGCGGAATCACGCTCGGGTCGATCTACGTGATTGCCGTATTGCTCGGCATTTGCCGTGCCTTTCTGGGACCCGCAATCACGTCACTGGCGCCCAATCTTGTTCCGAAGGCATCGTTGCCCCGCGCGATTGCGCTCTCGACCATCGCCTGGCAAGTCGGCGTCATAGCCGGTCCCGGCATGGCCGGCCCGCTCTACAAGGTCGATGCGGCCCTGCCCTATTTTGTCTGCGCAGCGCTTTATACGCTGGCGACGCTGGCGATTTTCCTGATCGGCCCGGTGCCGCGGGCTGCAGCCGACAAGACCAAAAGCCCGCTGCAACAGGTCGGCGACGGCATGGCCTATGTCTGGACCAACAAGCTGGTGCTGGGAGCAATCACGCTTGACCTGCTGGTCATGTTCCTCGCCGGTGCAACCGCCATGATCCCGGTATTTGCCAAGGATATATTAAACGCCGGTGAAATCGGCCTGTCGCTGCTGGCGGCCTCGCCGGCCGTGGGCGCGGTGATCGTCGCGCTGATCTTTTCCTTCGCCCCGCTGAGCAAGAATGTCGGCAACAGCATGCTGGTTGCCATGGCCGTATTTGGTCTGGGCACAATCGGCTTCGGTCTCAGCACCAACCTCTATCTCTCGATGGCCTGCCTCGGAATATGCGGTGCCGCCGACATGTTCGGGGTCTATGTCCGCAGTTCCCTGATCCAGCTGCACACGCCGGACGCCAAGCGCGGACGCGTCGGCGCGGTCAGCCAGATGACGATCAGCGCATCAAACGAACTTGGCGACGCACTGTCCGGAGGCCTCGCGGTTCTGGTCGGACCGATTGCGGCCATTGTCGCGGGCGGTGCCGGTGCTATAGTGGTCACCGGACTATGGTCGCGCCTGTTCCCCCAACTCGGTGCTGCCAAGACATTTGATCCGCCGGAAGATCTCGAATCCGAACCGGCAGCAGGAATGAAAAGATAACAGGAGTGCAGGATAATGATTGCCAATAACATTCTCGAAACAATCGGAAATACTCCCCATATCAAGATGCAGCGCCTGTTCGGCGACGCCAATGTCTGGATCAAGTCGGAACGCTCCAACCCGGGCGGATCGATCAAGGACCGGATCGGTCTTGCGATGATCGAAGATGCGGAAAAATCCGGCGCGCTCAAGCCCGGCGGCACAATCATCGAGCCGACATCGGGCAATACCGGCGTCGGGCTGGCGATGGTGGCGGCGGTCAAGGGTTACAGACTGATATTGGTCATGCCCGAGTCGATGTCGCTCGAACGCCGGCGCCTGATGCTCGCCTATGGCGCGAGCTTTGATCTCAGCCCGAAAGAAAAAGGCATGAAGGGCGCGATCGAACGGGCACAGGAGCTGATCGACCAGACTCCCGGCGCATGGATGCCGCAGCAATTCGAAAATCCCGCCAATTTCGAAGTCCACAAGCGCACCACCGCCATAGAGATTCTCAATGATTTCAAGGATGATCCGCTCGACGCGATCATCACCGGCGTCGGAACGGGCGGTCATATCACCGGTGTTGCAGAAGTGCTGAAGGAACATTGGAGCCATTTGAAAGTCTATGCCGTCGAACCCTCTGCCTCTCCCGTGATCAGCGGCGGCCAGCCGGGTCCCCATCCGATCCAGGGCATTGGTGCCGGCTTCATCCCGGGCAATCTCCACACCCAGTCCATCGACGGCGCAATCAAGGTCGAACCGGCCGACGCCAAGGCCATGGCGCTGAAAGCCGCGAGGGAAGAGGGAATGCTGGTCGGCATATCATCCGGCGCGACGCTGGCGGCGATTGCGCAAAAGCTTCCGGATCTCGGCCCTGAGGCCAGAATCCTCGGCTTCAATTATGACACCGGCGAACGCTATCTGTCGGTTCCAGAGTTCTTGCCCGAAGAATGAGCTCCATCGAGGTCCAGCAGTTCACCTATCGACACGGTGACGTAGAATTGGCCGGATATATGGCTCAACCCAGCCGTTATCCGCGCGGGGCGATCTTGATCGTGCCAACCATCACCGGTCCGACCAAGCAGATGTATGATCGGGCGAGATGGCTGGCCGCGCTCGGCTATAGCGCGATGGTCTGTGATATTTACGGCAAGGGATTCGTCGAGGACATGCGCGAAGCCCGCACGCTGGCGAACGAGCTGCGCGCGGATGCCGAATATTACCGCGAGCGGTTCCGCTGCGCGCTCACCGAATTGCGCGAACGGTCAAAGCTCGGCAACCACCGGATCGGCGCGATCGGCTATGGCATGGGCGGAGAAATCGTGCTGGAAATGGCCCGCGGCGGCGAGGACATCGCGATAGTGGTTAGCTTTCACGGCTTGCTGGCAACACCGTTGCCAGCCAAGCGCGGGACGATAAAAAGCAGGATATTGGTGTTTCAGGGCCGCGCCGACCCGCTGGTACCGCCGAAACAGGTTCGCTCTTTTCAGGAGGAAATGGATATTTCCGGCGCCGATTGCCACGTTCACATCTATTCCGGCGTGCTCCACGGATTTACCGATATCAACAGCAGCTCCCGGTCGATGGACGCAGTCAAATATGACGCATCGGCGGACCGGCAGAGCAAGGCAGCAATGCTCAGCATGTTCGAGGAAGTGTTCGAAACCAACAAGACGCCCGGCCAGTATCAGTAGAACACCGGGCCAGAATCAGGCCCGGTGTTTCAATAATAATCGAATATCTGGCCTAGTCAGGCTTTCCATCGCCATCATTGTCGAGCGCATCGGGCTGTCCGTCGCCATCGGTGTCCCATGCGTCCGGTTGTCCGTCTCCGCTGCGATCCCATGCGTCCATGACGCCATCACCGTCGGTATCCAGAGTCGGGGCCGGGATTTCGGACGGCACTTCGTCCGAAAGTTCGGGCTCTGCGGCACTGGCTGTAACCGATAATCCCAGGGATGCGGTAATCAGAAAAGGCACCATCCGGCGGAGGTGGTTTGCGGCTTTTTTGGAATGCATTGCATATACTCCTTATGCATATCATTCCCCTGTCACCCCCTTGCTGGCCGATTTCCGATGCCGGGTCCATCACCCTTCGACCATATGGTTCACAGCGGCGCTAAACGGCTGTTTTCTGCAATTCATCGGCAAATTTGCACAATCTGTCGGGACCGGCTGCGGAAGAGCGGCTTTGACAGATTGTCGGCACCAGTTTGTCGAAAAATGGTCACAATTCCGGATATAATTCAGAAGAACGGGTCTGGGCCAAATCAACGAAAAGGTTGTGAGCCATGTCCACGAAGAAGGTTCCGCAGATATCCACGGCGGCGGCGGGAAGCGGTAGACCGTTGATCATAAGGCTCGGCAAGCGCCTGCGCGGGTCGATGAACAGAATATCCGCGGCCCAGTCAAAAATTCCCAACGGATCGATCATCGAGGCCAGCGCGTTTCCGTGGACCGATCATCTGGCCGAGAACTGGCAAACCATCGCCCAGGAAGCAGCCGCGATCCTGCGGCATCGCGATGCCGTGCCGCCGCTCAACGATATTTCTCCCGATCACGCGCGAATTGCCGGTGATGGCAACTGGCGCTCGTTCTTTCTGGTCGGCTATGGCTATGAAGTGCCGGAAAATTGCGCCCGCGCTCCGGCGACGGCGGAACTGGTCCGCCAAATTCCCGATCTCAATTCGGCCTTTTTTTCGATCCTCGAGCCCGGAGCCGTCATCCCACGCCATCGCGGGGTGACCCACGGTCTGGTGACCTGTCATCTGGGTCTGATCATTCCCGACAGGCCTGAGGATTGCGTGATACAGATCGAAGATACCGACTGTTTCTGGGAAACGGGCAAGTGGCTGGTCTTTGATGACAGCCAATATCACGAAGTCCACAACCGGACGGATCAGCGCCGGGTCATCCTGCTGATCCAGGTCAAACGCCCGATGCGGTTTCTCGGCAGGCTTGCCAATGATCTGGCAATATGGGGCATTCGCCGGTCACCCTTTGTGCAGGATGCCCGGCGAAACCTGGGTCATTGGGAAGAAGCCTATCGACAAGCAGAACAGAATGAAGCCGCTTGACCGATCGGATCAGGCGACCCCGAACATTTCAGGGTCGAGTGCCATGATCGCGTCGGCACCGCCTTCGATCTTGCGACGCAGCGATCCGGTGTCGGGCAGGAAGCGCTCGGCAAAATATTGCGCGGTCACCAGCTTGGCTTCGTAATATTTCGGATTGTCCGTACCCGCGTCAAGTGTGGCCTGCGCCGCCTTGCTCATCCGCAGCCACATCAGTCCGAGCGATACGATGCCCATGATGTGCATGTAATGATAAGCGCCGGCGCCGGCGTTGTTCGGATTGGCCATGCCGTGCTGCATGAACCACATCGTCGCTTTCTGCAGCTCGCCGTTGGCCTTTTCGAGGGCTTCGGCAAATCCGGAGAGTTTTTCGTGACCCTTGGCTTCCGCAATCTCGTCGGCAACCACCTTGAAGAAGGCCTGGACGGCGCGGCCACCATTCTGGCCGAGCTTGCGACCGACCAGATCCATCGCCTGGATGCCGTTGGTGCCTTCATAGATCATGGCAATCCGCGCATCGCGCACGAACTGTTCCATGCCCCATTCCTTGATATAGCCGTGTCCGCCATAGACCTGCTGCGATTCCGTGCAGATGTCATAGCCCTTGGCCGTACCATAGCCCTTGATCACCGGCGTCAGCAGGCTGACCAGATCGTCGGCCATTTGCCGCTCGTCTTCGCTTTCGGCCTTGTCCGCCAGATCGACCTGCAAAGCGCCCCACAGAACCAGCGCGCGCATGGATTCGGTAAACGCCTTGCCGTCCATCAGCATCCGGCGCACGTCCGGGTGGACGAACAGCGTATCCGCTTTCTCTTCCGGATCCTGGGCACCGGTCAGCGCCCTGCCCTGGCGACGGTCACCGGCATAGATCACCGCATTCTGATAGGCGATTTCGCCCTGCGCCAGCCCCTGCAGGCCAACGCCCAGACGCGCCGCGTTCATCATGATGAACATCGCCCGCAGACCCTTATTCTCTTCGCCGACCATATAGCCGGTGGCACCGTCATAGTTCATCACGCAGGTTGCATTGCCGTGGATGCCCATTTTTTCCTCGATCGAACCACAGCTGACACCATTGCGTTCGCCCAGCGAGCCGTCATCGTTGACGAGGAATTTCGGCACGATGAAGAGCGAAATGCCCTTGGAGCTGTCGGGCGCGCCCGGGGTCTTGGCCAGCACGAGGTGAATGATATTTTCCGCCATGTCATGCTCGCCGGCAGAGATAAAAATCTTCTGGCCGGTGATCGCGTAGCTGCCGCCGGGCATCGGTTCCGCCTTGGTGCGGATCAGGCCGAGATCGGTACCGCAATGCGCTTCGGTCAGATTCATCGTTCCGGTCCATTTGCCGGAGATCATCTGGGTCGCGTAAGTCTGCTTCTGCTCTTCACTGCCCTCGGTGAGAATGGATGCAATCGCGCCCTGGGTCAGGCCGGTGTACATTTCCAGCGCCTGGTTGGCCGAGACCATGAACTCCATCACCGCATTGCCGATCACCCGGGGCAGGCCCTGGCCGCCGAATTCTTCCGGCGATGACAGGGTCGTCCAGCCACCGTCGGTAAGCTGCTGATAGGCTTCCTTGAAACCCTTTGGCGTCGTGACCGATCCGTCTTCATGACGGGTGCAGCCTTCTTCGTCGCCGGACTGGTTGAGCGGATGCAGGACCTCGCTGGAAAATCTGCCGGCCTCGGTCAGGATCGCGTCGACCATTTCCGGCGTCGCATTTTCGAACCCGGGCAGGTTCGCATAGCTCTCCAGATTGAGAACTTCGTTGAGGATGAAACGGACTTCGCCAACAGGCGCGGTATAGCTAGGCATAAATAATACTTTCTACTCAAATGGGGCAACCGGATGGTACCGGCGTCAATCCTCTATTGATGCTGGGCTTTTGCGTCCGCCATGGCGTCCTGCACAGTCTTTATAAAGCCGGTCAGTTCCTTGATCGAACTGTCGATGTCGGCGCGCTGCTTTTTCAGCGTATCGACCTTTTCCTGACATTTTTCGACGGTGACCTGCATCTGCGTCTTGCGACCGTCACCAACGTCATAAAGGTCGATCATCTCGCGAATTTCGATCAGGCTGAAACCGACATTCTTGGCGCGCATGATCCAGGCAAGGCGCGCCCGGTCACGTTTGGTATATACGCGCGACAGTCCCTTGCGGTTCGGAGCGATCAGCCCCTCATCCTCATAGAAACGCAAAGCCCGCGCGGTTACACCAAATTCTTCCGACAGGTCGGAAATGGTAAAGGCCTCCCGGTTTTGCAGGTCGGGCGTGTCAATTTCAGCATGGCTTGGCGATTGCGACATGCCCGCTTCATAGCTTACGCTAACGTAAACGTCAAGCCTAGGGAGCCGGGCACAGATTGTCGAAATCACGACCGCTGGTAGAACGGGCGACCGCGTCACCCTCCCCGATCATGTAGAAGCTGACTCCGTTGAAACCCGCCCGCGGGCTGCAATAGCTCGCACAGCTATCGGGCAGCGCGCCCGGCATTTTCAGCTCGACACCATCGAAACGCGCCGTAAAGCTGCATTTTTCTTCGCTGTTGAGGGTGATCCGGACATTTTCGCCATCGCGCTCCGCTTCGCCCATGCCCTCGCATTTGCTGTCCGGCCCGAAAACGGCGATCATCCCGACCTGATAGCCATTCTCGTCATTGCCGACCGCGCAGAAACTGTCGGTGCCGAGATCGCTTTGCCGCTCGAAAGCGCCAGACAAGGTGACTTTGCGGACATCGGGTATGACGCCGGCATCGATCGCCGCCTGTTCCAGCGAGGAAACTTCCGCAGCCTGCTCGTCTGGCCCGGACTCACCGGCGCCACAACCTGCCAGAGACATTGTCAACAGCAGCGCAACGGCAAGTCTCACGCGACCGGTTCCAGCTTTCCGGCAACAATCTTGCGATAGAAGCAACTGGTCTGGCCGGTATGGCAGGCGGGGCCGGCCGGTACAGCCTTGATCCACAGCGCATCCTGATCGCAATCGATCCGCATCTCGGTGACCGACAATATATTGCCCGATGTTTCGCCCTTCTTCCACAGACACTGGCGGCTGCGGGAGTAGAAATGGGCGACCCCGCTATCCTGCGTCAATTGCAGCGCCTCGGCATTCATGTGCGCCAGCATCAGCAGCTCGCCGGACGAATCATCGGTGACCACCGCGGTGACCAGACCGTTCGAATCATATTTCGGCTGGAGCATAGTGCCGGTTTCGGGATCATTTTTTCTGTCTGTCATAGCGGTGAATTAAGACCCGATCGGCCTATGCGCAACGGCTAATGGCGCTATTGATGCCGTAGCGGCTTGCTCAATCGCCCGATATGATGATTTTATGACATTGGGGGCAGACAAAGCCCTGTTTCAAACCTATATGGCAGGCATTCCCCGCCCGACCACTTAGAAGCCAGGTGAGATATGCTGACAACCCACCCGTTTGATGACGACAAGCTACGGGAAGAGTGTGGCGTGTTCGGGATCGCCGGCATTGACGACGCCGCCGCCATGGTTGCGCTCGGCCTCCACGCCCTCCAGCACCGTGGTCAGGAAGCCGCCGGCATCACCTGCCGCAACGGCAAGGAATTTTACAGCCACCGCGCGCTCGGCCCGGTCGCCGGTAATTTCGACAGCGAAGAAATAATCAACCGGCTGCGCGGCGATTCCGCCTGCGGCCATGTCCGCTATTCGACCACCGGCGCGGGCACGTTGCGCAACGTCCAGCCGCTCGAAGCCGACCTCGCGTCCGGCGGCTTCGCCATCGCCCATAATGGCAATATTTCCAATGCCCTGGCACTGCGGGACGAACTGGTCCGCCATGGCTCGATTTTCCAGTCGACCAGTGACACCGAGGTCATTATCCATCTCGTCGCCACATCCAAATATCGCACCCTGCTCGACAAGTTCATCGATGCCCTGAAGCAGGTCGAAGGCGCTTATTCTCTGATCTGCATGACCGCCGAAGGCATGATTGCCTGCCGCGATCCGCTCGGCATCCGTCCGCTGGTGATGGGCCGGATTGGCGAAGCCTATGTCTTCGCTTCCGAAACCGTTGCGCTCGATCTGGTCGGCGCCGAATATGTCCGCAGCGTCGAACCCGGCGAACTGATCGTGGTTACCAACGGTGAACTGCGCTCCCATCGTCCCTTCCCGAACAATCAGGCCCGGCCCTGCATTTTCGAACATGTCTATTTCTCGCGCCCCGATTCGATTGTCGATGGCAGCTCGGTTTACAGCGTGCGCAAGGGGATCGGCGCGCAGCTGGCGATCGAAAGCCCGGTCGATGCGGATTATGTCATCCCGGTGCCGGACAGCGGCACGCCTGCCGCGCTCGGCTTTTCCGAACAATCGGGCATCCCGTTCGAACTGGGCATCATCCGGTCGCATTATGTCGGTCGGACCTTCATCCAGCCGGGCGACGGCGTTCGCCATCTCGGAGTCAAACTGAAGCACAATGCCAACCGGCCATTGGTCAACGGCAAGAAAATCGTGCTGGTCGACGACTCGATTGTGCGCGGCACCACCAGCCTCAAGATCGTCCAGATGATGCGCGAAGCCGGTGCTGCCGAAGTCCATATGCGGATCGCCAGCCCGCCGACGATGCACAGCTGCTTCTATGGTGTGAACACGCCGAAGCGGGAAAAGCTGCTCGCCGCCCGCAAATCGATCGAGGAAATGCGCGAATTCATCCAGGCCGACAGCCTGGCATTTGTCTCGATCGACGGTCTCTACCGCGCTGCGGGTGAAGACACCCGCCACGATCTCCAGCCGCAATATTGCGACGCCTGTTTCACCGGCGCCTATCCGACCGTTCTCACCGACCGCGATGGCGAGGAGGAAACGGACCAGCTGACGATGCTCAACGAGCGATCGGATTCATCCGGCACGGCGCGGGACCATGAACCATCCGGCGACCTGCCCCGCCTCAAGCAATCCGCGAACTGACTATGAAGTTTGAAGGTCAACTGGCGCTCGTTACGGGTGCAAGCCGCGGTATCGGTGCGGCGACCGCCCTCGCCCTGGCGAAAGAAGGCGCCCATGTCGTCATCACCGCGCGCAGCGCCGACGATCTCGAAAAGATCGAAGAGCAGATCCATCAGGCCGGCGGCAACGCGACCATCGCGCCGCTCGACCTGACCGACGGCGACAGCATCGGGCGTCTCGCCACCGCAATCTCCGGTCGATGGGACGGGCTCGATATCCTCGTGCTCAACGCCGCCATGCTCGGATCGCTGGGACCGGTTCCCGCCATTGATGGCAAGGAATTCAACAAGGTCCTGACGCTCAATCTGATCGCACAGCAGGCCCTGATTGCCGGATTTGATCCGATGCTCCGCAAAAGCGAAAACGCCCGCCTGCTGGCAATCACCAGCAGCGTCGGTCGCAAGCCGCGTGCATTTTGGGGCGCATATGGTGCATCAAAAGCCGCTCTTGAGACACTTGTGCTCAGTTATGGTGAAGAAATGCGCAATCTGGGCAAGATTCGCACGGCGATTGTCGATCCCGGCAAGACCCGCACCGAAATGCGCGCCAGCGCCTATCCGGGCGAAGATCCGGCCAGTCTCAAGCCACCCTCGGCGGTCGCCGACCGGCTGGTGGAAATACTCGCCAGCGATTTCGAAACCGGCGAGCATTTCCAGGTCAGCTGACCGGCGGCTCTGCCGCCACATATTTCTGCACCGCTTCGTAAAAGGCGTTCCGCTGGTTCTTCTGCTCGTCGGGTGACGCGCTCGGCCAGTTGCCGTTGGTGGCAATTACCAGCTTGTGCGCCGGATCGATAAAGATCCCCTGGCCGAAAATGCCCTGACCGGCAAAGCTGCCGTCATCAAAGGTCCACCACTGATAGCCATAGCCGCGTCCCGGTGCGCCAATGTCCGCCTGTTTCTTGCCGGCCTTGGCAAACCAGCCGTCGGGCACGACCGAAGTCCCGCCGATCTTGCCGCCGTCCATCGCAAACTGTCCGAACAGCGCATAGTCGCGAACCGTCGCGGAAATGCAGCAACCGCCGATTTCCTTGCCGCCTTCGTTGAGCAGCCATTCCGCATCCTGCCCCATGCCATAAGGCTTCCAGACCTTTTCGGACAGATATTCAGATAATGTCTTGCCGGTTGCCTTTGCCACCAGCACCCCGATCAGATTGGTCTCGCCGGTATTATACTGCCAGCGCGTGCCCGGCGTCGCTTCGTTCTCCAGCGTCTTCATGTAGACGATGATCGGATCCATGCCGTCGACCGGCTTGGTTTCGTTGAACAGCGCCACATCGGATTTCGGATCGGCATAATCCTCGTTCCACTTCACCCCCGAGGTCATGGTCAGCAGCTGCAATACCGTGACCCCGTCATAGCCGCTGCCCTTGAGCTCCGGGATATAGGCGGTCAGCGGATCGTCGATCGACTTGATATGCCCGTCCTTGATCGCCGCACCGACCAGCGTCGAGACCAGCGACTTGGCAACCGAGAAAGAGGTCCAGCGGTCGTCCTGTTCGAAATCGCGGCGATATTCTTCCTTGCGGATCTTGCCATCCTGCAAAATGACCATCCCGGCCAGCCTTTGCTGCTCCATATATTCGCTGATCGACAGCGGTTTGCCGGCAATTTCGAAACTGTCCGGCAGCGGATTTCCGGCCTCCAGTTTCCGTGGATTATCACCAGCTTCAATCGTGTTGGACGGGGCCAATGTGTCCATCATCCGGAAAGCCTTGTCGCGCTGTGCATCGGTCCAGAACAGGATATTCTTGTCGGTCGGCAGACCGGCAACGTCGGCCGCCGCTTTCTGCACCTGCTCGCACGCCGTCAGGCTCAGGCAGGTTGCGCCCAGCAATGCCAATGTCCCCAAAATCCTCATCATCCGTTCTCCCGCTATTATGTTTATTTTATCAATGTAACCTGTGCGACATCGATGCCGCCGCCGCGAAAACCACCTTCGCAATAAGCGAGATAGAAACGCCAGAGCCGGACGAACCGCTCGTCGAAACCGGTCGGCAGTGCCCCGCGTTCGACCGCATCGTCGAAACGCTCGCGCCAGATTCTCAGCGTCTCCGCATAGTCGAGGCCGAAATTCTGCTGGTCGCTCCATTGCAGCCCGCGCTCCTCGGCCAGTGCCCGGAAGCGGCTTTCCGAAAGCAGCATGCCGCCGGGGAATATATAGGTCTGGATAAAGTCGGCGCTGGAGGCATATTGTTCGAAAATATCATCGGCAATCGAGATATATTGCACCGCCGCCCGGCCGCCGGGCTTCAGGTTTCGCGCGATGCAATCGAGAAAATCGGGCCAATATTGCTGACCGACCGCCTCGACCATCTCGACGCTGGCGATGGCATCATATTGCCCCTCCACGTCGCGGTAATCCTGTATCAGGAACTGGGCCTCGGGATGATGTTCCCGCGCCCAGGCGGTCTGCTCGTCGGACAGCGAAATGCCGGTCACGTCAAGACCATGATCGCGCGCCAGACTGCCGGAAAGCGAGCCCCAGCCACAGCCGATTTCCAGCACGCTGTCGCCTGGACTGGCCAACAACCGCTCCGCAATGGACGCGATCTTGTCATGCTGTGCATCAGCCAGGCTATTGTTTTTATTAGAAAAAATCGCACTGGAATAGCTCATGCTCTCGTCAAGCCAAAGGCGGTAGAAATCGTTACCGAGGTCATAATGATATTGAATATTCTGCCGTGCGCGCCGTTTGTCATTGCCACGTTTCTTGTGATGACGCTTGACCACCCAGTTGAAAAAACCGGAAGCCCGACCGGTGCTTTTCAGCCCCTCGCGGTTGCGGGTGAACAGGTCGAACACCGACACCAGATCGTCACTTTCCCACTCGCCCAGTTCCCATGCCCGATACCAGCCGACCGATCCGCCGTTGATCAGCCGCAGCAGGGCATTCCAGCTGTGCAGATCGACCGTCACCATCGGCCCGTCGCCGCGGCCGCCCAATATTCTAGTGGTCCCGTCGGGCAATTTGCCCTCGAACGTGCCATGATCCATGCCCGCATCGATCCGGTCGAGAATATGGTGAAAGCCCGGCGCGAACAGGCGCGCGAAAAAACCGCTGCCGGTGGCAAAGCGTTTGCGCGCATCCAGCAGATGCTGCCCGCGTTTGGGAGTTTCGACGTTCATGGCGCAAATATGGACCAGCGTTAACCGCTTGGCAACGTAGAACTATCCCTTAGTTCCCGGTGACCGGTCAGCTTCCCGGGGCCGCTGCCGACCCGGCAAGAATGCCGCCATCGATATTGAGTTCCGAGCCGGTGATATAGGTCGCTTCGTCCGATGCCAGCAGCACCGCGATCGCCGCCACTTCGCTGTCCTTGCCGAACCGCTGCAGCGGCGTATCGCGGACCAAAGCCTTTTCCGATTCTGCCCGCGCTTCGCCCTCGCCCAGCATCGTTTCCCACATCGGCGTCATGATCGCGGCGGGATGGATCGAATTGCAGCGAATCTGCCAGCCCTGCTGCGCACAATAAAGCGCAACCGACTTGCTGTGGTTGCGGATGGCGGCCTTGGACGAGGCATAAGCCGCTGCGCCGGGTATGCCGACCAGCCCGGAGCGCGACGAGATGTTGATGATCGATCCCGTTCCCTTGTCCTTCATCGCCCTGATCGCATAGCGACAGCCGAGAAAGGTCCCGTCCAGATTGACCCGGTGGACAGCGCGCCAGTCTTCGAGCGAGGCATTTTCCGGGTCATGCGGCCCCACGCCCTTTTCAAAGCCGGTGACGCCCGCATTATTGACCACAACATCGGCCCTCGGGTGCAAGGCGGCAAGTCGTTCCCAGTCCGCCTCCTGCTCCACGTCCAGCGGCAATGTGTCGCAGCCCAGTTCTTCCCCGGCGGCCTGCAGCATCTCGGCATCGCAGTCGGTAAGCAGAACCGTCGCGCCTTCGTCGACAAAGGCCCTGGCAATCGCCTTGCCGATGCCGCGGGCAGCACCGGTGATAAGGCAAAATTTTCCTGATAATCTGTGCATGATAGATCCTGAATATAGGTGTCAAAATGTCCAGCCCGGCGGACTGGAGCGCGCATATTTTGATAGTGCCTGACGGCGACCTACTCGTTCATCGACCCGATATCCTTGTGATCTGCGCTCCAGTGATAGCTGCCCGGCGCGCAGATTTCAATTCCCCGGCTCATTTGACCTTTGCATAAGCGCCGAGGGCGCGTTGTCTCGCCTCCTTGTGGCCGATGATCTTGGCGGGATAATCCGCCGGCCTGCAACCATGATCCTCCGGATCGTGAATATAAGGATCATCAATTTCCGCCAGTTCCGGCACCCATTGGCGGATATAATCGCCCGCATCGAACTTTTCCGACTGCGTCAGCGGCGCCATGATCCGCACGAACATGTTGCTGTCGACGCCGGTGCCCGACACCCATTGCCAGTTGACGCTGTTGGAGGCGTAATCGGCGTCGACCAGAGTGTCCCAGAACCATTTCTCGCCCTCGCGCCAGTCGATCAGCAGATGCTTGATCAGGAAGCTCGCCGCAATCATCCTGACACGATTGTGCATCCAGCCGGTCGCCCACAATTCCCGCATCCCGGCATCGACGATCGGATAGCCGGTCCGGCCCTGACACCAGGCCCCGAAATCGGCCTTCACCGCATCATCGCCCAAATCCCGCCACGGTAGCGCGCGCATTTTCTCGCGATAGCTCTCGCCGCCATATTGCGGGAACTGGTCGATCACATTTTGCGCATAGTCGCGCCAGACCAGCTCCTTAAGATAGGTCTCGACCTTGCTCCCCTGCCCCGCCAGCCGGTTCCAGACCGTCGCCGGGCTGATCTCGCCGAAATGCAGATGCGGCGACAGGCGGGAGACCAGTTCCTCAGACGGCAGGTTGCGGCCCTCGTCATAGTCCGCCGCCTTGTCGGCAAAATCCTCGAGATTATCCTCCGCGCCCGCCGACCCGGGTTGCCAATGGTCACCAAAAGCGGCGGCCCAGTTCGGCTTGGTCGGCAAGAGCCCCCAGTCGTCCAGAGCATCGCTGTCCGGCCAGTTGTCCGGTGCATCGAGGCTTTCAGGCGCGGGAGCGGCTTCCCCCGGCGGCATATGCTGGCGCAGCGCCTTCCAGAACGGCGTGTAGATTTTATAGGGCGTACCGGCTCCGGTCGTCACCGTCCCAGGCGGCAGCAGATAATTGCCGTCGTGCAGGATCAGCCGGGCCTCGTCGCCGAGAGATTTTTCCAACATCCTCTCGGCATTGATCCACCACGGCTCGTAATGGTGCAACGCATGGATTTCATCCGCGCCACTCGATTTGACAATTTCGGCCAAATGCTCTGCAGCCGGCCCCTGCCGCAGGATCAGCCGCGACCCCAGACTCTGCAAACATGCTTCCAATTCTTCCAGTGACCGGTGTAGCCACCAGCGCGAAGCCCCGCCCATGATGCGGTGTTTCGGCGTTTCATCGTCGAGAATATAGACCGGGATGACGGGGCTGTCGGACGCGGCGGCCACAGCCGCCTGGTCAGAAAGGCGCAGATCGCGGCGGAACCAGATAATTTTGGGTTTTGTCATTCGACAACAGAGCCTTCCTTTATACCCCTTTCATTAGCTGTCTCCATGAAGATATTCCATGGAACAACAAGCCGCACGGAAAACCTATCGGCGACGATCGGATCAAGAAACCGCATATCACCAAATTGTATCGACACCCCTTGCTCGGACTCCAGCTCTACATTTTCCCGGATTACAGGTAGCCGGGACCAGAATAGAAACGCATCGACATTTTTGTCGGTGTCCCGCGAATAGCGAATTATCTCATTGATCATCAAGTTTTTCACGATCGCGCCATCGGGCATCGGCTGTTCTCGATTGAAGAGACTATAGGCTCCCGCACCATATTGATTTTCTCCGGGAACGTCCGAATCGGGAGCAATCGGCATCTGCCAGAGCATATCCCGTTTCCAGAACATCACCGGTATCGGATTGGCCACCACAAGTTCAGGCGCCGCCCCGATCATTTGTTCGACCGCTTTCGCAGTCTCCGCTTCTGCCTTGCCGGTGATCATGCCATTGGCAAAGATATAGGCGCAGACCGCAGCAAAGCTGATCCACGCGGGTCGCTGCCAGTTGCCAGCCCGCTTCTTCTCGCGCCGCCGCGAAAGCCACAGGCCCGCGATCAGCGCCGCCCAGATCCAGATATCGATGATGAAGATGCTGTCGCCATAAAACCATTGCGATGAAAAGGGCTCTAGCAGGCGGATGCCATAGCTGTTGAGCCAGTCGAGCGCCGGATGGCTGAGACAGCCGATATAGGCCAGCGCCAGCAACCAGCCCCTGTGGATCGGCAGGCGATCAGCAGGCCGCTTCCCCCGCATCCCTTGCCAGCGGTCAAAGCCGATCATGATCCCGGTCAGCAGCAGCGGCAGCAACAACATCGCGATCGGCCCGTGGGTGATCCCGCGCCGAATCGCCAGATGCTGCACCCCGTCGAGCAAGGTCGCCACCGCGTCGATATCCGGAATATTGGCGGCGATGATTAGCGTCGCCATGCCGAGGCCGGTTTTTTTCTTGAGCCCCATCTGGCCGAGAACGGCACCGGCAAGGCTGTGGGTCAGATTGTCCAAATTTTTTGCTCACACGAAGACACAAAGTCACAAAGAAAGAAGTGCTTAGATTGCATAATAATCATTGGCTATCCGTTTTACGCCTTCTTTGAAAGTGGCTGCGCCAAAATTCATCAGGAAACCGAGCGGCAAATCCATCAGACGCAGATAGGTCAACAGCTGCTTGGCGTGAACAGGGGCGTAGCGTTCGGTAGACTTCAACTCTATCAACAGTCGATTTTCAACGATCAAGTCAGCCCGAAAGGCCTCGTCCAATACTCGTCCCTTGAAGACGATAGGAATGATCCTCTGTCTTTCGACAGAAAGACCTTTCTCTTTCAAACTCTCGCAAAGCAATATTTCATAGGCAGATTCAAGCAGTCCCGGGCCCAACTCCTTGTGCAGCCAGAAACCACAATCAACACAGACTTTGGCGAATTCTTCAATACGTTCCACGCCGACATCTTAGTGCCTTCGTGTCTTCGTGCGAGTCCCGAATCTTTACAGTTCCGGCCCGTCCTCCGTCACCGTCCAGGTCTGCCCCTTGTTCAGCAACGCCTGCAAATCCGGCTTCTTGCCAGCCGCTGCGGCAGCGTTCTGTGCCACAACAGCCGCCTCGAAAGTCGGCCGCGGATCGTCATAGAGCACGCCCAGTGCCATCGGGAATTCGCCGAACTGCATCTCGATCAGCATATGCGCGACCGAGCGGTTGGTGACATCATGGACAATCACGTCAGCCGCTGCCCAGTCGCCATCGACAACATCGACAACTTCCAGTTGCAGCGTCTTGCGGTTAAGCGTGATGCCCTTTTCACCCTTGGAGAACAGCATCGGTTCGCCGTTTACCAGATGCAGCTGGGTGTCGGCTGCGGTTTTCTTGGCCGCAAATTCCTCGAACACATCTTTGTTATAGACGATGCAATTCTGGAAAATCTCGATGAAGGACGTACCCTTGTGGGCATGCGCGGCTTTCAGCACATCGGGAAGTCCCTTGTGGATGTCGATCCCGCGGGCAACGAAACGTGCGCCAGCGCCGAGCGCGAACGCGCAGGGCGATGCCGGCCTGTCGACCGAACCATAAGGGGTCGAGGGGCTGTTGGTGCCCTGACGGCTGGTCGGCGAATATTGGCCCTTGGTCAGCCCGTAAATTTCATTATTGAACAGCATCAGCTGGCAGTCGAGATTGCGGCGCAGCAAATGCATCGTGTGATTGCCGCCGATCGACAGCGCATCGCCGTCACCGGTGATGATCCAGACGTCGAGCTCCGGATTGGCCAGCTTGACGCCGGTCGCTACGGCTGGCGCGCGACCATGGATGGTATGGAAACCATAAGTCTCCATATAATAGGGAAAGCGCGAGGAGCAGCCGATACCGCTGATGAAGACCGTATTGGACGGATCAGCCCCCAGATCGGGCATGGTCCGCTGTACGGCCTTTAATATGGCGTAATCGCCACAGCCCGGGCACCAGCGTACTTCCTGGTCGGTTTCCCAGTCTTTCAGCGTGGTCGTGATTTTCGTCATCTCGTTCATGACAGATTCTCCTCAATCACCGCAGCAATTTCGGCGATGGTAAATGGCTGACCGGACACCTTGTTGACCGGCTTCGCATCGACCAGATATTGGTCGCGCAAGATCGTCTTCAACTGTCCGGTGTTCATTTCCGGAACAATGATCCGGTCAAAGCTCTTGAGCAATTCGCCGAGATTTTTCGGCAATGGCCAGATGTTGCGGATATGGACATGGGCCACATCCTCACCCGCCGCGCCTGCGCGCGCCACGGCCTGATGGATCGGTCCGTAGGTCGAACCCCAGCCGACGACCGCCAGCTTGGCACCCGCCTTGCCGTAAGCAAGATCCTGATCACCAATACTGTCCGCGACACCGAGTATCTTGTCCCGCCGGATTTCGGTCATGGTCTGGTGGTTGGCCGGACCATATTCGATATGGCCGGTATCCACACCCTTCTCGATCCCCCCAATCCGGTGCATCAGGCCCTGCGTTCCCGGCTTGATCCAGGGGCGCTTGAGATTTTCGTCACGGCTGTAAGGCAGCAACGGCCCATCATCGGGCTTCTCGGTCATGAAGCTGACCGGAAAACGCTCGAGCGTATCGACGTCGGGAATCTTCCAGGGCTCCGCCGCATTGGCGATATAGCCATCGGTCAACAGCATCACCGGAGTCATATATTGCACCGCGATCCGCACCGCTTCGATGGCGCAGTAGAAAGCGTCTTCGGGTGAACGTGCGGCGATGACCGGCATCGGCGCATCGCCATTGCGGCCATAGACCGCCTGATAGAGGTCGGATTGTTCGGTCTTCGTCGGCAGGCCGGTCGATGGGCCGCCGCGTTGCGAATTGACGATCACCAGCGGCAGTTCGGTCATGATCGCCAGTCCCATGGCTTCGCCTTTCAGCGCGATACCGGGACCGGACGACGAGGTGATCCCGAGCAGGCCGGCATAGCTTGCACCAATGGCGGCGCAGATCGCGGCGATTTCGTCTTCCGCCTGAAAGGTTGTCACCCCGAATTCCTTCAGTCGGGAGAGATGGTGGAGGATCGCCGAGGCCGGCGTTATCGGATAGCCACCGAAGAACATCGGCAAACCGGCCAGCTGCGCGCCCGCAACCAGTCCGAGAGAAAGCGATTCCGCTCCGGTTACCGTCCGGTATGTCCCCGCGTCGGCGGGAGCGCGGTCCACCTTGTGCGGCGTGATATGCCCGCCACCCAGTCCGTCGCCGGAAATTTCGGCGGTTTCGCCATAAGCATGTCCGGCGTTGAGCGCGGCAATATTCGCCTCTGCAATATCCGGCAATTTGGCAAATTTGCTTTTCAGCCACTGGATAATCGGTTCGCGATCACGCTCGAACATCCACAGGGCCAGACCCAGCGTCCACATATTCTTGCAGCGCAAGGCTTCCTTGTTACCAAGGCCGAAGGGTTTCACGGCGTCGAGCGTCAGCTGGGAAATATTGAGCTTGAGTAACTGCCATTTGGCGAGCGAGCCATCTTCCAGCGGGTTGGTCTCGTAATGCGCCTTGTCGAGATTGCGCTTTCCGAATTCACCTTCATCGGCGATCACCAGTCCACCGGCGCGGACCGCCTGAACATTGGTCTTCAGCGCAGCCGGGTTCATCGCGATCAGCACATCCGGTTGGTCACCGGCGGTTTCGATCGCGCGCGAGCCAAAGTTGATCTGGAACGCGGAAACACCGAACAGCGTCCCTTGAGGCGCGCGGATTTCTGCCGGAAAATCCGGGAAAGTCGCCAGATCGTTGCCGGCCAGTGCCGTCGAGAGGGTGAACTGCCCTCCGGTCAGCTGCATACCGTCGCCGCTGTCGCCGGCAAAGCGGACGACGACATTTTCTGCGCCGTCCGGGTGGGGACTATTGGGTTCTTCCTGCTTCACTGCGGTGGCCATGATAGATTTTCCGTGCCTTTGCTTATTATTACGCAACCCGCTCTAGAGCAGCAATGCTGTCCGCTTCAAACCACAAAAACTAATAGGGATAAAGCATTTGTTTGGGGCGGAGCACCCGATTAGCGCTTGCCTAGTGAACACAGGCTGATCTAATCGGTCGGTTAACAGGTTGGAGATGATAGATGACTGACGCTTATGTACGCCCAGATGTGCAAATGATTTTGACGATGATGGCGCAGTCCGACCAGCCGCTGATGTCGGAACTGGAACCCGCTGCAGCCCGCGAAATGTACAATATGATGGGGGCGATGCTCGAAGCCGATCCGGTCGAACTGGCGCGGATCGAAGATATTGCCTGCCCCGGCCCCGCCGGCGACATAGCGTTGCGGCTGTACGACAGTCAGGCCGATCGAAGCGCGGAAACACCCGTCATCATGTTCTACCATGGCGGCGGTTTTGTGATCGGCGACCTCGAATCCCACCACAGTTTCTGCACCTATATCGCACACGAAATGGATATTCCGGTCATCGCGGTCGACTATCGCCTGGCTCCGGAAGCGCCCTTCCCGGCAGCACCACAGGACAGTCTCGCTGCAACCCGGTGGGTTGCCGACCATCAGGAACAGTTGAAGCTTGATATCAGCGGCCTGGTTCCCTGCGGCGATAGCGCGGGCGGCAACCTCGCCTTGGTGGTCGCACAAGAATTTGCGGCCTCGCCCGCTGCCGTTCCCGTCATCGCCCAATTCCCCATTTATCCCGCCACCCGCATGGACGCAGAAGGCGGCTCGATGGACGAATTTGCCGAGGGTTTCCTGCTTACCAAGGCGACAATGGAATATTTCGACAGTCATTATGCGCCAGAGGATGACGATATCAACGTATCGCCCTATCTTGGTAATCTCGCGACGACCCCGCCAACGGTTCTGGTCACTGCCGGCCTCGATCCGCTGCGCGACCAGGGACGCGATTATGCCGCCGATCTGATCCGCCACGGCGTGAATACGCATTTCATCGAAATGGCCGGAAACGTTCACGGCTTCATCAATATCCGCAAGGCGGTGCCCTCAGCCCAGCAGGATGTCGACAAGATGATAGCAGCTTGGAAGACGCTGCTCGCCAGCCTGTGAAGGATTACAGCAAACTCCCGTACCGCCCGTGCGCCGGTATCATGCTCGCCAACCGCGAAGGTCAGGTGTTCGTCGGCCAGAGGCTGGACGCGGCCGACAGCCTCTATCCCGATGCATGGCAGATGCCTCAGGGCGGGATTGACAAAGGCGAGGAGGCCGAAGCCGCTGCCTTGCGCGAACTTCGTGAGGAAACCGGCGTGGTTGAAGACCATGTCCAGGTCATTGGCCGGACCAGGGAGGAATATCTCTACGACCTTCCCGACGAACTGCTCGGCAAGGTCTGGAAGGGCAAATATCGCGGCCAGCGGCAAAGCTGGTTTCTGATGCGTTTCACAGGCGACGACGGCCATATTGATATCCAGACCGAGCATCCGGAATTTGTCGACTGGAAATGGACCGACCCCGCGGGCTTGCCAGATATCATCGTTCCGTTCAAAAGGGACCTGTATCGCGCGGTTCTCAAAGAATTCGGACCGCTGATTTAATCAATATTATCCGGGATATATTTATGTCTAGACCTGCGATAGCGACCGCAATTCTCGCGGCAGCGAGCATTTCCACGCCTGCTTCGGCTGCGCTCCCCGATCCCGTAAAAGCGATGATCGACGCCGCCATCGCTTCCGGAAACAATCAGGACGTGCTCGCGATCGTCAAGATTGCCAAGGCAACAAACCCCGATGATCAGGCCGAGATCGATGCTCTCCTCGCCGAATACAATAATAAACGGGCGGAACAGGCGGCGGCCGCCCTGTTGGAAAAACAAGAGGCAGGCCTGTTTGCAAACTGGGAAGGCCAAGGCGAACTGGGCGGATTCCGCTCGACCGGAAACACGCGCAATTTAGGGGTCACCGGTGGCATCAAGCTGGTAAAGGATGCGGTCAAATGGCGGATGAATTTCAAGGCTCGCGCCGATTATGAAACCAACGGGGGAAAAACCACCCGCGATCAGCTGAGCGCGACCCTCGAGCCGAATTACAAGTTCAACAAACGGCTTTACGCTTACGGTCTTGCCCAGTTTGAACGGGATCGTTTCCAGGGCTTTTCCGCCCGCTACACATTGTCAGGCGGCTTGGGTTACGAACTGGTCAGTACCGACGATATTCGGCTCTCCATCAAGGCCGGCCCGGCAATCCGGGTTACCGATTTCGCAGGCGGAGACACAAAAAGCAGCCTTGCCGCGCTGGTCGGACTGGATTTCGACTGGAAGATTACCGACCATCTCAAATTTTCGCAGGACGCTGGCGGAACCTATGCCAGCGATGCGCAGGGATTTACCTCGGCGGTTGCCGTCATTGACAGCGACAACACGACATTTACCGCCACCTCGGCGCTTGATGCAAAATTGATCGGCAGCCTGTCGACGCGCCTGTCCTATACGATCGAGCATGAAACCAACCCGCAGGCTGGTCGCGCGAAAACCGATACGCTCAGCCGCGCGTCTCTGGTCTACGATTTCTGAACATCCCGAAGGACGGCCTGTCAGGGCGTTTCTGTCGTCGGCTCTTCGTCACCGATCTGCGGTTTTGGCGTGACCGCTTCCGCAGACAGCACGGGCTTCTTGTCCGCTAGCTTGATCGCCGAGGCCAGTTGATCGGTTTGCGCACAGCGCGACCGGCACAATGTTTCGATCCGCGACAAGTTGACGCGCGCTTTTTCGGTTGCACCGCGCTGGATCAGGGCCTCGCCCTGCCCGGCCAGTGCATCAAGATTATTCGGGTCCAGGATCAGCGCTTCGCGATACAAGCGGATTGCTTTTCCGGGCAGGCCCTGTACCCGGGCGATCTGCGCCAGGGCGATGAAGGCCGAACCATTGCGCGGATCGACGGCCAGCGACGTTTCGTAAAGATCCGCAGCCAGATCGAGCTCGTCGCGCTTCTGCGCCGCCTCACCCAATTGCATATATTCGACCGAACGCTGCTTGATATCGATATCGGCAGACTGGCCGAAACCGGCGCTGGAAACGGTGGCAAAAACAAGGGACAAGGCAACAACGGCCGGTGAAAAACGCATAATCAGCTCCAATAGACTCTCGCGACCATAGCCAGGCTCATCTGCATGCTGGCTTAACATGATTTGCTATCACAATTTTTCGAGGCACGTAAAATAAAAGCCATCCGTTCCGTCATGATACGGTGAAAGAAGAGAACCTTTACGATATGGGCGGCCAATCGGCAAATCAATCGATATTTCCCGCCATTGCGGATGGTTTTCGAGAAACCGGTCGGTCTGGTCGCCACCTTCCGCGTCAAGCAGCGAACAGACAGCATAGACCAGCCGCCCGCCGGGCCTGACCATCTCGCTGCCCAGCTCCATCAGCCTCTGCTGCAATTCTGTCGTATGGTCTAGCCGTTTGGGCGTCATTCGCCAGCGCAATTCGGGGTTGCGCCGCCAGGTGCCCGTCCCGCTGCAGGGCGCATCGATCAACACAAGATCACATTTGGCCTTCAGATGGTCCAGCGCTTCGATTTCCTTGCCGGGCGCGAGCAAGATTGTTTCGATATTTCGCGCACTGGCCCGCCGCTTCCGCGGCTCTATCCGGCTCAGCCGACCGCGATCGGTGTCCGCAGCGATAATCCTGCTCTCCGGAGGAAGCATCGCAGACAGGGCCAGCGTCTTGCCGCCCGCTCCCGCGCACATATCGAGGACCAGTTCCGGCTTGGCGGCGGCGCCAGCCATGGCGATGGCCTGACTACCGAGGTCCTGAATCTCGATTGCGCCTTCGCGGAACAATGTCTTGTCTTCCAGCTGTGTACCGGTCGGAAGCTCATAAGCATGGGGCAGCGCCAGCGCGACGGCGTCCGGCCATGCCGACTTCACTTCCAGATCCGTCGAACGCTGGCCGTTGACCCGCACGTGCAACGGCGCGCGGTCAAACAGCGCCCTGCGTTCGGTCTCGTCGATCAGACCGGCAAACCGGTCGGCCAGCCATTCAGGAATTTGCGCGCCGCCGGCGACGGCTTCATCCGCTTCGATTGCAGCAGGCCCATAGGCCGTGCCGGTAAAAAGCTCTCGCAATTCGGGCTGTTCGTCGATCAGGCCAAGCATCGCCTGCCTGCCGCTTTCCGGCCGGTCTCCCCAGCGCCGGATGGCGGAATAGACCAGCTCGCGAATGGCGCGCCGATCACCCGATCCGGCGTAGCGCCGTTCCTTGAAGAATTTCTTCGCGATATTGTCCGCAGACGCGCCATTGTCCCGTGCTGCGGCAATGATCCAGTCCAGCATCTCTATCGCGGCCTGCAGCCGTGCCGAGGGGGTCACTTGTCCATGCGATCGTCGGCATCAAAACAATAATGGTCGACGCGCGC
Source organism: Parasphingorhabdus flavimaris (assembly GCF_013371215.1). GTDB lineage: Bacteria > Pseudomonadota > Alphaproteobacteria > Sphingomonadales > Sphingomonadaceae > Parasphingorhabdus > Parasphingorhabdus flavimaris. The sequence goes on along the minus strand of NZ_JABWMH010000002.1, from coordinate 195,815 downwards.
GTCCGCACCATATTCCGTCTCGATCATTGCCTTCCGCTCGGAAGCGCCCTGTTCGCAGCTTTCGACCGTCGCATAGACGTCGTTTATCCAGAGCGGAGTGCTTTCCGCCTGACCCGCAGGCCAGACAAACATCAGCAACAATATTTTCGCTTCGATCACGAAATTCATTCAAAGCTCCTAACGGGTGGGGTAGTTGGGCGCTTCTCTGGTAATCGCGACGTCATGGACGTGGCTCTCCTGCAATCCGGCATTGGTGATCCGGACAAATTCAGCCCGCTCGCGCAGATCTTCCAGCGTCGCGGATCCCGTATAGCCCATCGCAGCCTTCACGCCGCCGACGAGCTGGTGGATGACATCGCGCGCCGGCCCCTTGAACGGCACCTGTCCTTCAATACCTTCCGGCACCAGTTTCATCTGGTCTTTGATATCCTGCTGGAAATAGCGGTCTGCCGATCCGCGCGCCATCGCGCCGACCGAACCCATTCCGCGATAGCTCTTGTAGGCACGCCCCTGATAAAGGAACGTCTCGCCCGGCGCTTCTTCGGTCCCGGCCAGCAGCGAGCCGATCATCACCGCAGACGCGCCGGCCGCCAAAGCCTTCGCGACATCGCCAGACGTGCGCAATCCGCCATCGGCGATCACCGGAATGCCGGATTTTGCCGCTTCTTCCGCACAATCTATGATCGCGGTCAACTGGGGCACACCGACACCGGCGACAACCCGCGTCGTGCAGATCGAGCCCGGACCGATACCGACCTTGATGCCGTCAGCCCCTGCATCGATCAGCGCGCGGGTCGCGGCGGCGGTTGCAACATTTCCGGCGATGATCTGGGCACCGTTCGAACGTTTCTTGATATCTTCCACGGCGCGCGCCACCATTGCGCTATGACCGTGAGCAGTGTCGACAATGATCAGATCGCATTCCGCATCGATCAGCGCCTGGGTCCGCTCTAGCCCGGCCTCGCCTACGGTAGACGCCGCAGCCACGCGCAGGCGACCGGTGCCGTCCTTGGTGGCGTTGGGATAGGTGACCGCTTTTTCGATATCCTTGACCGTTATCAGGCCAACACAGCGATAGTCATTGTCCACCACCAGCAATTTCTCGATGCGGCGCTGGTGCAAGGTGCGCCGTGCATCTTCCTGACTCACGCCAGCCGGAACCGTGGCAAGATTGTCCTTCGTCATCAGTTCCGAAACCAGCTGCTTGGGGTTTTCCGCAAAGCGGACATCGCGGTTGGTCAAAATGCCGACCAGTTTTCCGGATTTCTCGACCACGGGAATGCCCGATATCCGGTTTTGCTCCATCGTCGCCTGGGCTTCGGCCAGCGTTGCGTCAGGCGCGATGGTAATCGGATTGACGACCATGCCGGATTCAAACCGCTTCACCTGCCGCACCGCAGCGGTCTGCTGTTCTATCGTAAGATTGCGATGGAGCACGCCGATGCCGCCCATTTGCGCCATGACGATCGCCATGTCCGACTCGGTCACCGTATCCATCGCGGACGATAGAACCGGGATATTCAGCCCGATCAGCTTGGTCAGATTGGTTTTGGTATTGGCCTGGCTTGGCACGATCTCGGACGCGGCAGGTTGCAGCAGGACATCGTCAAAGGTCAGTCCCAACCGAATTTCTTTATGCTTGCCTGGCGTGCTCATGATTGCCACTTTCCGATATGCTGAATGTGATTCTGTGGCGGCCCATGTAATCAGTTATCGGCCCCGCCGCTAGGGGCTAATCCGGGATAAGTGATGGTCGAGGCAAAATAACGGCCCAATGCGACATGGAAATTGGCGTCCGCAGCCGCTCCACCGAGCAGCAAGTCGTCATTCACTTCATCGCTGACATCATGATATGGCCCGTTGATATAGGCTTGCAGCCGTACCTCGTCGGCAAATGCGCTGGTAATCATGAAGGCAGGAATATCGCGTTCAAGAAAAACATAGCCATCCTGACGCCGCAGATAAACGTCCGGCTTGCCGCTGCGGTCAATCTCCCGCCCTTCCTGCGCGGCGACGATTTCGATATCTTCGTCCAGGCCTGACTGTCCGAGACCGATGACCGCGATCATTTTCCTGTCGTCCGACAGCGCGACCGTGTCGGCGTTGAACACCGCAACCAGATTTTCGAGCGCTACAGCCGGATTCCGGACAAACGCCCGCGCGCCCAGCAGGCCCTTTTCCTCGGCGGTGGTCGCGAGGAAATAGACGTCCCGGTCATGATCATCGGGCGAAAGCCTTTTGGCGGTCTCTATCAGCAGCGATATCCCGCTCGCATTGTCGATTGCACCATTGCAGACACGGTCCGCTTCCGGCGTCAGAGGGTCTTCGATACGGCATTCGCCAAAATGGTCCCAATGCCCCATGAACAGCAAGGCCCCGCGCTTCGGATTGGTGCCTGCTATTTTCCCGATGACATTGTGGGATGTATAGGTGCGAACCTGCGTTTCTGCCACTGCGTCCGCATTCAAACCAAGATCAACATAAGAGATAGCCGCTTGATCGGCGAGCAGGCTCTTCGCATCCAGACCGGATTTTCTCGCCAACCGGCTGAATTGGTCGAGACTGATCAACCCTTCGAGCGCGGCATGTTCCTGCGGACCCGCCAGGGCAGTTGCGCCCCGCTGATAAGAGCGCCGAAATCGGGACCAGCGCTTCTGATCGTCAACCACACCAATCACACCGACCGCACCGTTGCGGATCAGCTCGAGCTTGCGATCTCTGTAGCTCTCGCTACCGTCTCCGCCCTCGGGTGGCTCGACTGGCAGCAGCACAAGCTTTCCGGCCATCGGCAGAGCGTCCTGCCCTTGCCCGTAATCGGCATAGCCAGCAAAAACGACCGCCATGCGGGATTGCCGGAAGGATGGATCACCGCTCCGCAAGATGATCTCGTCCTCGCGCAACCGGATATTCCTGCCGCGCGAATTGTCCGAAAAATATATCTGCGAACGTTCCGGAATACGCTCCACCAGGGAAACCGGCGCGTACCAAGAACCCTGAACGCCAGCGGGCTTCAGCCCCGCCGCCAACCATTGACTGGCGATGTAATGGACGGACTTGTTCTCGCCGGTCGTGCCGGGCTTTCGTCCCTCGAATGCATCGCCAGCCAATATCTCGATATGGCGAAGCAAATCCGCTTCGCCAATCGGCTCGGCGCGCAGACTGGCGGAAAAGACCAGACTCGATAAAAACAAACCGGCAATGATACGCATTGCAACAAGCACCCTTTTTCTAACCCTAATAATTCGCTTTTCCCTTGGCATTATCGCGCAAATAATCAATGATAATGAGACGGTTCGCAAGGGAGAATGGAAATGGGCGTTTCGCTATTATTATTGGTGCTATTGGTCACCATCATCTATCTTTTTGCGAGCATCAAGATCGTCCGGCAGGGCTATCATTATACAATCGAATATTTTGGCCGGTTCACGACCACGGCACAACCGGGGTTCAATTTCTATCCGGCATTTCTCTATCGCGTCGGCCGCAAGGTCAACATGATGGAACAGGTGCTGGACATTCCCGGACAGGAAATCATCACCAAGGACAATGCGATGATCTCCACCGACGGCGTGGTATTCTTCCAGGTCCTCGATGCCGCCAAGGCGGCTTATGAGGTCAATGATCTCTACAATGCGATCCTCAACCTCGTCACCACCAACCTGCGCACCGTCATGGGATCGATGGACCTTGACGAAACATTGTCCAAGCGCGACGAGATCAACGCACGGCTGCTGACCGTGATCGACGATGCTACGACGCCTTGGGGGATCAAGATTACCCGGGTCGAGATCAAGGATATTCGCCCGCCTCAGGATATCGTCAACGCGATGGCGCGCCAGATGAAGGCCGAACGCGAGAAACGCGCCAACATCCTCGATGCGGAAGGCGCACGCGCTTCCGAAATCCTTCGTTCCGAAGGCGAAAAACAGGGCCAGATTTTGCAGGCCGAGGGCCGCAAGGAAGCCGCCTTCCTCGACGCGGAAGCCCGCGAACGTGAGGCCCAGGCCGAAGCGAAAGCGACCGAGATGGTGTCCGAAGCGATTGCCGGCGGCAACGCGCAGGCGATCAATTATTTCGTCGCGCAGGATTACGTGAAGGCGGTCGAAAAATTCGCCACCTCGCCCAACGCGAAAACCATATTATTCCCGGTAGAGGCCACCCAGCTGATCGGATCGCTCGGCGGCATCGGCGCGCTCGCCAAAGCGGCACTGGGCGAAGATGGTCATGCCATCACGCCACCGCCCCGGCGCAAGGGACCCTTTGACAATCAGGACGGATGATCCCGGTATCGAGCGGAGTATGAGCCATGGATGATTTCTCGATCAACAATCCGGAATATGTCTGGCTTAGCATAGCTGCACTGTTAGCGCTGGCGGAGCTGTTCGTGCCCGGCGTATTCCTGATCTGGGTGGCAGCAGCAGCAGCGGTGACCGGAGTCCTGTCGCTGTTCATCGACATGACCTTTGCCGGTCAGCTTACCGTATTCGGACTATCCACCATAGCCGCTGTGCTCGGCGGGCGCCGGTGGTACCTGACCCACAATGTCAAGAGCGAAAGCCCGTTGCTCAACAACCGTTCGGCGCAACTGGTCGGACGGACCGTCACCGTCGTAGAGGCGATTTCGTCCACCAGCGGACGAGTGAAAGTCGCGGATGGCGAATGGAAAGCCAAGGGTCCGAATATGGAAAAAGGGACCGTTGCGAGGGTCGCAGCGGTCGAGGGCGGTGTCCTCCGGCTGGAAGCGCTGGAAGACACCGCAATACTGGAATCCAAACCTATTTCTTGAAGAAACCCTTCGCCATATTGGTGATGTCGTTGATCGGATTTCCGTCGCCATCGCGATCCAGAAAACTGGTCGCCTTGCCGAGCAGGCCTTCATCTCCGGTGAGCTTGTCCATCAGGCTGCCCTCGCCATCGAGACCGGCTTTTTCCGCCAGAGCAGGCAACAGGCCCTTGAGCTTTTCAGCATCAACACCGGCTTCAGCGGCCGCTTCCCTGATTGCGGTCACCTGGTCGGTGCTGCCGTCGCGCAATTTTGCGAACAGGGCTTCACCGCCCTTTTTCGCTTCGTCAGCCGTCATTCCGGCTTTTTCCGCAATATCGTCGATGCTGAAATTTTCGGGCAGCATATCCATGATTTTTTCAAGCATATTCATAGTCTATATCCTTCAGTAGAAGTTGGTTCAGCGGACCAGTTTTCCGGCCATGCCGATGATGTCATCCAGAGGATTGCCATCGCCGTTCAGGTCGAGCATCGAGGCGACACCGCCGAGACCGCCTCCAGATGTCTTGCTGCCGCCGCCGAGCAGACCACCGATCAAGCCTCCCAGTCCGCCGCCATTCCCGGCGCTGCCAGAGCTTTCCTTGGCCATATATCCGGCCACCATCATGGCAACAACCGGCAGCATTTTCTTGAGCAGATCGCTGCTGATTCCGGTCTGCTGTTCCGCGCCCGCGGCAACGGTCCGGCTAACTTCCTTGGAACCGAAAATCTGGCCGAGCACTTCATTGCCCTTGCTTACCGGAGTCGGCTGGGTGCCAAGCACGCTGTCGAGCAGTCCGCCACCGCCGAGCTGGCCCAGCAATCCGCCGAGCCCGTCGAGGCCGCTTGGTTGCGCCTGGGTCGTCTTCTTGAAGCCGCCCAATATGGCGGGCAACAGGGCTGCGGCGCCCGCTTGCGCGACGCTTTCGTTGACGCCCAGTTCCTTGGCCATCGTGCCGATGCCACCCGACTGCTGCAACATGTCCATAATATTCATCGTCGCTCTCCTACTTGGCCCTAACGGCATGTGTTGAATCATTGCTTGCCCAGCCCCTAGCATATTTTCGGGCCAGAAACCGGCTAATCCGCAGTGTTACGAGTGTTTACAACGATTTGACGGCACATCGCCGTCATCAGGAGACAAGGGCAATTGACTCCACGACCGTGAACATCGAAATGATAAGCCAAGGGCGTAGCCTGGCAAAAGCCGGACGAGGAAGCCCCAATTCAAAAAGGAGCAAGACATGAGCATTTTCGGAAAAATCAAGAACGCGATCTTTGGCGGCGAAGCCAAGGCAGCGGAACCCGAAGCGAAAACCGCAGCACCGGCAGCAGCACCGGTCGAGCGTGCAGCGATCAGCGAAGTCGACGTGGCCTCGCGGCTCGACAGCATCCCGGGATCGGACAAGCTAAACTGGCGCACCTCGATCGTAGACCTGATGAAGCTGATCCAGATCGACGCCAGCTATGGCAACCGCAAGGAACTGGCGCAGGAACTCGGCAACAGCGATTATAGCGGGTCCGCCGAAGACAATATCTTGCTGCACAAGCAGGTCATGAACAAGATCGCGGCCGCCGGCGGCATCGTTCCGGCTGAACTGAAAGACTAATCATCTGGACGACCAGTCCGATTGAATTTAGGCGGGGGGCTGTGAGCGATCATGGCCCCCTTGCTTTTGCCCCACTTCCCGCTGCGGAAGCGCCAAGAGGCTGCCGCCGCTGTCCGCGACTGGTCGGCCTGCGCAAAAGCCTGCGCAGGAAACATCCGGACTGGTGGAACGCGCCCGTCCCTGCTTTCGGTGACCCCGAGGCATGGCTGGCCATCGTGGGCCTCGCGCCGGGCACCGAAGGCGCCAACCGGACCGGCAGACCGTTTACCGGCGACGCGTCGGGCGAAACGCTGTTTGCCACCCTCTCCAAATATGGATTTGTGAATGGTCAATTCGCCAATGATCCAGCCGACGGCATCACTCTCAACGGTGCCATCATCCTCAACGCTGTCAAATGCCTGCCGCCGGAAAACAAGCCGACCGGGGCCGAGATCAACAATTGCCGCGATTATCTCAAGAAACCGATCCGCGCCCTGCCCCGGTTGCGGGTCATAGTGGCGCTGGGCAAAATCGCCCATGACAGCATCATCCGGATGGAAGGACTCAGATTGGCGGATAACAAGTTCGCCCACGGCGCGCACCACGCCCTCCCTGACGGCCGTGTTCTGATCGATAGCTACCACTGCAGCCGCTATAATCTGAATACGGGGCGGCTCACGGTGGCGATGTTTGAACAAGTGTTCGAGCAGGCGGTCTATTTGTCCTCGGCCAGCCGCCCATAAAGCTCCGGCCGCCGGTCCCGGAAAAAGCCCATGCCGGCACGATGCTTGCGCGCCTGTTCGAGATCGAGTGACGCCGTCAGCACGCCGGTTTCCTGCGAGCCATATTCCGTCACCAGATCGCCCCATTCATTGGTGATGAAACTGTGGCCGTAAAAGGCCTGCTCCGCTTCGACGCCGATGCGGTTGCTGGCGACCACCGGCATGCAGTTGCTCACCGCATGGCCCTGCATCGCCCGGCGCCACATGCGGCTGGTGTCGAGGTCGGCGTCATAGGGTTCGGAGCCGATTGCGGTGGGATAGAAGAGGACTTCCGCGCCCATCAGCGCCATGGCCCGCGCCGTTTCCGGATACCATTGGTCCCAGCAAATGCCGACGCCGACCCGCGTGCCGAATACATCCCAGACCTTGAAACCCGTATTGCCCGGGCGGAAATAAAATTTCTCCTCATAGCCGGGTCCGTCGGGAATATGGCTTTTGCGATAGACGCCCATGATCTCGCCACCGGCATCGATCATCGCGAGGCTGTTATAATAATGCTGGCCGTCCCGTTCGAAAAAGCTCGCCGGAATGGCGACGCCATATTGCTTGGCCAGCTTCTGCATGGCCAAAACCGGCGTGCTTTCATTCACCGGCTGCGCCAGCGCAAAAAGCGCCTCGTCTTCGGTCTTGCAGAAATAGGGTCCGGCAAACAGTTCGGGAGGCAGGATGATCTGGGCACCCTGCTCCGCCGCTTCGGCGATCAGGCCGCTGACGGCGAAGATATTGGCCTGTTCATCGCCGCTCAGGGGCAGCTGCAGGGCTGCTACGGATAAATTGGTCATAGCAGCCCCATTAGCGGCTTAAGGACGCTTCTTAAACAATAATGTCATGCGGTCGGATTCGCCAATCGCTTCATATTTGGCCTTGTCGCTGTCGCCCAGCGCCAGAACCGGAGGCAATGTCCAGACGCCGCGGTCATAGTCGGACTTGTCCTTGGCATTGGCGTTGATTTCGGATTGGCTGACCAGTTCAAAGCCGTTCAACTCGAACAGGGCGATGACCGACGACTGTTTCAGATATCCTTTGGTGCCGTTGGACATGGCATAGGATGCGTCCTTCTTGGCCCGGTGCTGGACGACGCCGACCATCCCTTCATCGGCGAGCATATCACGCAGGGCGCGCAGTTCGGAGTCCGCCCGGTTTCCGTTGAGCATACCGTGCAACGAGCGGAATATCAAAATCCGGTCAACCTTGCCCTTCATGTCATCCGGCATCTCGTCGCTTTCGAAGGCAAGTATCTTGCCGGCGTCAACACCGGTCCACTTGGCCGCCGTTTCCGGAAAGCTTTCGGGCCAGCCCTTTGTCCGCGCTTCGCGCGCGCGATCCGCAAAGCTGCTGGACGAGCTGTCGGCATTGATCGCGATATATCGTCCGCTTGCGGCAAGATAAGGCGCCAGCACGCGCGTGTACCAGCCGCCGCCTGGTCCATATTCGACGACTGTATGCTCCGGTTTGACACCGAAGAAGCTCAGCGTTTCGGCTGGATGGCGATACATGTCACGGGCCTTGTCCCCGGCGCGGCGCTCATGCGACAGAACCGATTGCAGGCTGGCGTCGGTCATTTCCGCGCCGTCTTTTGCATGATGTTTGGCGGTAACGGGAGCGGCCATTGCCAGCAGTGCCAGCGAAGCGCTCGCCATCAGTAGATTTTTCATGATATTTTCCTCTCGATTAATATTCTCTGCCCCCATCTCTACCCTGTGTTCACGGGGAGACAATATGTAATAAAGGACTAATCTGTCTGCGGGATCTGCTGCGATATGCAGTGAAAACTGCCGCCGCCGCGAAGCAGCGCCTGGCTGGACAGCCCGATCACCTTGTGGTCCGGAAACAGCGCGGAGATCTGGTCGACCGCCTTGGCATCATTTGCCGCCCCATATTGCGGCACAGCCACCACCCTGTTGCCGATATAGAAATTCATATAGCTGGCCGGCGCGATATCTCCGTCGACTTCATATCGTCCGGCGGAAGGCAGGCGAACGACCTGCAATCCCGATGCAGCGGCGCGCGCTGCGGCATCGTCGAATATCGCTTCATTGGGATCGTCAGCATTATCTGCTTGCGGAATGGCAACCCTATTCGGAGCCACAAAACGTGCGAGATTGTCGACATGGCCATCGGTATGGTCGGCCGCCAGCCCGTCTCCCAGCCAGCAGATATCCTGCACCGCCAGAGCATCGCGCAACCGCCCGGCGACCTGCTCCCTGTCCAGCCCGTCGTTGCGGTTGGGGTTGAGGACGCATTGCGCGGTGGTGATCAGCCGGCCTGCGCCATCGCCATCGATAGCGCCGCCTTCCAATATCCAGTCCTGCTCGCTGACCGGCAGGTCAAACCGCTGTGCCAGCCGCTGACCGATATCCTGATCACCGGCCATTTCATATTTGCCGCCCCAGCCGTTGAAGCGAAAGTTCCGGCCATCAAGCCCGCTGGGACCCGCGACAAAAACCGGCGCGCTGTCGCGCAACCAGATATCGCCGAAGGGTTCAACAACAAGATTTACGCAGGGCTGAACCAGCGATCGGGCGATATCCTGATCAGCCGCATCGCGGCACACCAGAACAACCGCCTCGCCAGCGCCGTCATCGGCAATCGCATCGGCAAAGGCCGCAACTTCGCGCTGGGCGGCTTCCCGTCCCGCCGGCCATTCCGCCGGATCGCCGGGAAAGCCGATCCAAACCGCCTGATGCGGTTCCCATTCTGCTGGCCATCTCATCACCCGGTCAGTGATCGTAATCAGCTACCGGCGCGGCTTTCATCCCGCGTGGCGCGGAATTCGTCGCCTTCGTTCCAGTTGGGCCAGTCCTCGGTCATCGCCAGCATCCGGGCAACGGTATAATAAACCTTCAGGTCACCCATCACGCCGTCCCAGTTCCAGTTCGGATCATATTCGTCCTTCGGACCATGATAGCGATTTTCGGTATAGTCTTTCGAAATCGCTTCACCGGCCTCCCGGCCACCGTCGACCAGATCTTCGCCACCTTCGAAATAGATCATCGGCACGCCCAGCTTGGCGAAGCTGAAATGATCGGAGCGGTAATAATAGCCCTTCTCCGGTGTCGGCTCGGCTTCGGCCACGCGGCCATCACCGGTGAGTGCTGCCTCAAGATAGCGGTCGAGACCGGATTTGCCCTTGCCAACCACGATCACGTTCTTCGCAGGTCCGGCCATGCCGAACGCATCCATGTTCACGCCCCCGACAGTCTGGCTGAGCGGGTAGACCGGATTTTCCGCATAATATTTCGAACCCAATAGTCCGGACTCCTCAGCGGTAACGGCAAGGAATATAATGCTGCGATCTGGTGCACCGGCTTTGACATGCGCTTCTGCCAGAGCGACCAGCGCCGCCGTGCCGGTCGCATTGTCGACCGCGCCGTTGCAGATATCGTCCCCGTCCGCCGCAGGCTTGCAGCGTCCGAGATGATCCCAGTGCGCGGTATAGATCACATATTCGTCCGGACGCGTCTTGCCCTTGAGAATACCGACAACATTCTTGCTGTCCATCTTGCCGATCGTGTTTTCAAACGAAGCCGATGCCTTCAGCCCGAGATCAACGGCCTTGAAGCCCTTCTTCTTGGCCGCTTTCATCTGCGTTTCAAGATCCTTGCCCGCTGCGGCAAATATTTTCGCTGCAACGTCTTTCTGGATCCAGCCATTTGCCTTGGTATTATCGGCTCCGCCGTTGGCCGTCTGCGCGTAAAATTGCGGTCCGCTCCAGCTCGATTCTACGACATTCCAGCCATAGGCGGCGGGATCGGTATCATGAATGATCAATGCCGCCGCAGCACCCTGACGCGCCGCTTCCTCATATTTATATGTCCAGCGACCATAATAGGTCATCGCCCGGCCACCAAAATCGCCTTCCAGGCTTTCGGTGCCGAAATCGGGGTCATTGACCAATATGACCACCGTCTTGCCTTTGACATCGACGCCTTCATAATCGTTCCAGCCGCGCTCCGGCGCGTTCACGCCATAGCCGACAAAGACCATGTCGCTGTTGGCGACATCGATCTTCGGCTGTTCCCGATAGCTGGTGACCACCATTTCAGGGCCGTAAGCAAAGCTGAGCTTCTCGGACCCGCCGGTTACGGTCAGCGGCGAAACATTTTTCGCTTCAATCGAAACGAGCGGCACATCCTGGAACCAGCTGTCGCCATTGCCCGGCTCGAGGCCCGCGGCAGCAAATTTTTCGGTCAGCAGCGCGAGCGTTTTTTCCTCGCCCGGCGTACCAGGCGCGCGGCCTTCAAAAGCATCGGAAGACAACTGCTCGGTGATCGATTTCATCGTTTCCACCGACAATTCCGGTGCCGCGATTTCGGGGATTTTGGCGCCCGTAGCATCGTCATCTATCTTCGTGCAGCCAGCCAGTATCAGCGATGGTGCCAGCAGCACCCAAAGCGACCGTTTCAACATATAGCTATCCTTCTAAAATTCTGTGTCTCGAAAAGCGTTAGAGGCTCAATGCCAGACACATTTCAGCAAGGCAAGAAGCGTTGCGGGCCACAGACCCCCAACCCACACTTCATTGCCGAGGGCGACGAAAATACAGACAAAAAAAGGGCGACTCCAACGGGCCGCCCTTTTTTGTGAATTTCTTTGAAACAATCAGCGCGAATAGAATTCGACGACCAGATTGGGTTCCATCGTCACCGGATAAGGCACTTCGTCCAGGGTCGGGATGCGGACGTAGGTTACCTTGTCGGTACCGTCTGGCGTGACATATTCAGGAATATCACGCTCTGGCAGGCTCTGCGCTTCGATAACGAGCAGCATTTCCTGGGCCTTGGCGCTCAGCGAAATCACGTCGCCCGGTACAACCTTGCGCGAAGCAACATTACATTTGACGCCGTTGACGCGGATATGGCCGTGGCTGACGAGCTGACGGGCAGCAAAGATGGTCGGGGTGAACTTGGCGCGATAGACAACCATGTCGAGGCGCTGTTCGAGCAGGCCGATCAGGTTCTGGCTGGTATCGCCCTTCATCGCTGCGGCTTCTTTATAGGCGCGGCGGAACTGCTTTTCCGTCACGTCGCCATAATAGCCCTTGAGCTTCTGCTTGGCGCGCAACTGAATACCGAAGTCGGACAGCTTGCCCTTGCGGCGCTGACCGTGCTGGCCCGGGCCATAATCGCGACGATTGACGGGAGATTTGGGACGGCCCCAGATATTCTCGCCCATGCGGCGATCGAGCTTATATTTCGAACTTGTACGTTTGGTCATATCAATGACTCCTCATTTGCTGTTTATCGTCTTCCCGGAGCGCACCATCAGAACAGTCATTCTGATGCGGCTACCGCTTCACCGGGGTGCGGAGCCAATTGCAAGAGCGCGCCTATGGCGAGCAAAGCCGCCATTGTCAACAGGATTAGCCGGCGATTATCTTGCGAATATAGTCACCGGCTCTCGACTCTCTGATGGCTGGCGATTAATGGGCTGGCATGAATGATCCCGAGCCACTGCCGCCCATGGAAACCATGACCGATGTCCGCGAACAAGTGGACCGTATCGATGGGGAGCTCATCGCCTTGATGGCCCAGCGTTTTGCCTGCATGGATGCCGCCGCCCGGATCAAGCAGGATCGCAACGTCGTCCGCGATGAAGTGCGCAAGGCGGCCGTTTTGCAGAATGTCAAAACTCTGGCGGAAGAAGCAGGCGTTCCGGTGCCAACGATGGCGGCGATCTGGGAAATGCTGGTCGAAACATCGATCAGCTACGAATTACAGAAATGGGATCAGCTGCGCAAATAGTCCGCTTACGGGCTATTTTTCGGCCTTGTCCTTGCGGGGCGGCCGTTCGAGCGACGAGATAACCCCGCGCCATGTCTTGACCTCTTCATTGGTCCAAGCCGGCTTGGTCAGCATATTGCGAAGCGTCACTTTTGTCGCCATCGCCCGCTCCGCCGGGTAGAAATAGCCGTTTTTATCCAGCGCCCGTTCAAGATGCTCGTAAAACATATCCAGTTCTCTCTGCGGAGCCGGTTCGGCTGCTATTTTTTCGAGCGTTGGCTGGACATTACCGACGCTATCCATTTTAGATATTTCATAGGCTACAAGGATGACAGCCTGGGCCAAGTTGAGCGACCCGAATTCCGGATTGATCGGCACGGTAATGATCTTGCGCGCCAATTCGACATCGACGATTTCCAAACCGGCTCGCTCTGGCCCGAACAGGATCGCGCATTTACCGCTCGCTTGCGCCATGTCCTCGGCAGCCTCCCAAGGCGTCAGCACTGTCTTGGTCATCGCCCGCTTACGTACCGTCGTGGCATAAACATGGGCGCAGTCGGCAACCGCCTCGGCGGTGGTTTCAAATACCTGAGCACGTTCAAGCACCATATCCGCGCCCGACGCCGATGGACCGGCATCGGGATTGGGCCATCCGTCCCGCGGTTTGACAATGCGCATCTCGGTCAGGCCGAAGTTGAGCATCGCCCGTGCGGCCTTGCCGATATTCTGCCCGAGTTGCGGATTGACCAATATGATGGCGGGCTGGTTGCTCACGCGCCGCCGACGTCTTTCACGCTGCCGGCAAATTCCTTGAAATCCTTGGCTTCGGTGAAATCCTTGTAGACCGAAGCGAAGCGGATATAGGCCACGCTGTCGAGCGTCTTCAGGCCGTCCATCACCATCTCGCCGATTTTTTGCGAAGGGATTTCGGTCTCGCCACTGGTTTCCAGCTGGCGCTGGATGCCCGAGACCAGCTGATCCATCTGCTCCTGTGCAAGCCCGCGCTTGCGGCAAGCGAGCGCTACCGAGAGGTCGATCTTCGTCCGGTCAAACGGTTCCTTGCGGTCCTCGCTCTTGACCACGGTTATTTCCCGCAATTGCACGCGCTCGAAAGTCGTGAACCGCGCGCCACAGCCCTCGCACTGACGCCGGCGTCTGATCGTCGTATTGTCCTCGGTGGGACGGCTGTCTTTGACCTGACTGTCGTCATGGGCGCAAAAGGGGCAACGCATCTTATCGCTTTCCGATCAATCCTGGTAAATCGGGAACCGGTCGCAGAGCGCCTGGACCCGTTCGCGTACATCGGCTTCGATATCCGGGTCCCCCGCCTCGCCTTTCTGGCGCAAACCGTCGAGCACATCCGCGACCATGTCGCCGATCATCTTGAACTCGGCAGGGCCAAAGCCACGGGTGGTACCGGCGGGCGATCCGACGCGGATACCGCTGGTTTTCATCGGTGGCTGCGGATCATTGGGGATGCTGTTCTTGTTGCAGGTAATCCCGGCCCGTTCGAGCGCTTCGTCGGCGTCACGCCCGGTGATGCCGAGCGGCGACAGATCGATCAGCGCCAGATGGGTATCGGTGCCACCGGCGACCACATCGGCGCCGCGTTCCTTGAGCGTTGCCGCAAGGACTTTGGCATTTTCGATGACAGCAGCAGAATAGCTTTTGAACTCCGGACGCAGCGCTTCGCCAAAGGCGACGGCCTTGGCCGCAATCACGTGCATCAGCGGACCGCCCTGGAGGCCAGGGAAAACCGCAGAGTTGATCTTTTTCGCAATCGCCTCGTCATTGGTCAATATCATGCCGCCCCGGGGACCGCGCAGGGTCTTGTGGGTCGTGGTGGTCACGACATCGGCATAGCCGAGCGGGCTCGGATGCAGTCCGGCAGCAACCAGTCCGGCGAAATGCGCCATGTCGACCATGAACAAGGCACCGACGGAATCGGCAATCGCACGGAATTTGGCGAAATCGATCTGGCGCGGATAGGCAGAACCACCGGCAATGATCAGCTTCGGCTGATGTTCCTTGGCCAGCGCCTCGACTTCTTCATAATTGATCAGATGATCGTCGTCGTTGACGCCATATTGGATCGCGTTGAACCATTTCCCCGACTGCGCCGGTTTCGCGCCATGGGTGAGATGTCCGCCGGCGTCCAGCGACATGCCGAGGATCGTATCGCCCGGCTTGACCAGCGCCAGCATCACCGCGCCATTGGCCTGCGCGCCTGAGTGCGGCTGGACATTGACAAAGCCGCAATCGAACAATTGCTTGGCGCGTTCGATCGCCAGATTCTCGACATCATCCGAGGGCGCGCAGCCCTGATAATAGCGGCGACCGGGATAGCCTTCGGCATATTTGTTGGTAAAAACCGAACCCTGCGCCTGCAGCACGGCCCTGGAAACGATATTCTCCGACGCTATCAGTTCGATCTGGTTCTGCTGGCGCGCCAGTTCCGAGTTGATCGCACCGGCAACCGCCGGATCGCTTTCATCGACCGAAAAGTCGAAAAATCCGGTCTGACGGATATCCTGTATATCTGCGACGTTGCTCATGCGCTTGTTCCTTCAACTTGGGGGGCAGACAATTTATCGACCCGGCGCTGATGCCGGTCGCCGCCAAATGGGGTTTTCAGAAAGACGTCGAGACAGTCTTTCGCGATTTCGATGCCGACCAGCCGCGCGCCCATGGCGATGACATTGGCGTCATTATGTTCCCGCGCCAGTTTCGCCGACAGGCCTTCCGAGACCAGCGCGCAGCGGCAGGCCGGATTGCGGTTGACCGCCATCGAGATGCCGATACCGGAGCCGCACAGCGCCACGCCGCGTTCGGCGCGCCCGGAGGCCACTTCCTCGGCCAGCTTATAGCCAAAATCGGGATAGTCGACGCTGTCTGCAGTCATCGGCCCGAGATCGCTGACTTCGTGGCCTGCCTCCTGCAACCAATCCACCAGCGCGGCCTTCATATCGAGAGCGGCGTGATCGGAGGCGATGGCGATGCGCATGGGCAATTCCTGTGTCGAGAATCGGATGGCCGCTATTTAGTAGAGAGTCCCGCGATAGGCCACCGAATATTTGACGCGCCACGTCATGCCAAGCGTGACGAAGCGTCAACCTCGGCGAAGGCCGGGGTCCCACTCGATTTCATAAGGATTTCTCAGCCATATCAGTCGAGGATATCATGTTACGTTCAAATCGACCTGTCGGATGTCCCGGGCCGTCAGATTTCCATCTGGCTACCGAGTTCCACAACCCGGTTGGTGGGAAGTTTGAAAAACTCCATCGCGGTCGCCGCGTTGCGCAGCATCCATGCAAAGAGCTTCTCTCGCCAGACCATCATCTCGGGCTTTTTCGACGGCAGCAGGGTCTGGCGCGACAGGAAGAAGCTGGTGGTCATCATATCGAATTCCATGCCACAGCCGGTCACCTCTTTCAGGGCCTCCGGCACATTGGTTTCCTGCATGAATCCGAAATGGAGAATAAGCCGGTAGAAACCATGACCGATATCCTTCACCTCGCAGCGTTTCTCTGCGGCTATCGTCGGCACATCGTTGATGTTGACCGTCAGGATGACGACCCGTTCGTGGATGACCTTGTTATGCTTGATGTTGTGGAGCAGCGCCGAGGGAACGCCAGCCGAGGACGATGCCATGAAAATGGCGGTGCCGGGCACCCTTGTGGCGCTATTGGCCGCGGATTTGGTAAAAATCTCGATTGGCATCGCCGATTCTGCCATGTTTTTGCGCATGATCTGGCGGCCCTTGGCCCAGGTCGTCAGGATCACGAACGCCACGCCGCCGACCGCCAACGGGAACCAGCCGCCATCGGGAACCTTGGTCAGGTTGGCCGCGAAATAGGCACCGTCGACGATGAAGAAGACTGCCAGCAACGGAATTGTGAACCACAACTTCCATTTCCAGAGCACCACCATCACGATGGCCAGCAAGCAGGTGTCGATGAACATCGCGCCGGTGACAGCGATGCCGTACGCCGAAGCAAGATTGCTCGAGGTCTGGAAGGTCAGCACCAGCAGGATTACCGAAATCATGATCGCCCAGTTGACGAAGGGAATATAGATTTGACCGGCTTCCGAGGCGCTGGTGTGCTTGATCGTCAATCGGGGGATAAAGCCGAGCTGGATCGCCTGATGGGTCACCGAGAAAGAACCGGAGATCACCGCCTGGCTGGCAATGAAGGTCGCCATTGTCGCCAATATGACGAGAGGCAAACGAAGCACTTCCGGTGCCATGATGAAGAACGGACTTTCGATCGCTGCTGCAGCGCCCGCAGCATCCAGGGACAGGATCATCGCGCCCTGCCCGAAATAGTTGCACAGCAGCGCCGGCATCACGAAACCGTACCAGGCAATCCGCATAGGTTTCTTGCCGAAATGCCCCATGTCGGCGAACAGCGCTTCGGAACCGGTTACCGCCAACACCACGGAACCCAGCGCCAGGAAGGCCTTGAACCCGTCGGTTATGAAAAACTGTACGGCATACCAGGGGTTAAATGCATAAAGAACCGACGGATGCCCGACGATCTGGATGATTCCAAGTGTCCCGATAACGGTAAAATAGACGAACATCACCGGCGCGAACAATGCGCCGATTTTGGCGGTGCCCCGAGACTGGATCAGGAACAGAAACACGAGCAGGGTTAGCGCGATCGGAATAACAAGATGGCCCAATGCGGGCTGCACAACGGCAAGCCCTTCCACGGCTGACAATACCGAAATGGCAGGCGTGATCATGCTGTCGCCGTAAAACAACGCAGTTGCGAAGACCCCAAGCAATACAGCCAGCCAGCCATATTTTGATCGTCGCATCACTCCGGACAACAGCGCAACCAGCGCCAGACTGCCGCCCTGCCCTTTGTTATCGGCCCGCATGGTGATGCTGACATATTGGATTGTCACCACCAGAGTCATTGACCAGAAGATCAGGCTGACCACGCCGAGGACATGCACACGATCAAGCTCGAGCGGATGAGCGCCGATGAATGTTTCGCGAAATGCGTAAAGCGGACTCGTGCCGATGTCGCCGAACACGATCCCGATCGCGCCTGCGGCGAGCTTGGCAATAGCTGTGTTGCGCTGCGGCGAACCGTGTGTTTGCACGGTATTGCCTGGCGTTTCTGCACCTTCGGTTGGTTCTGCGGACATTGATTGGCCGTTAAGGCTATACCCCGATCAATTTGGACACAACATACTGTTTACTGGCATTCGTGTCAGCAAGCGCGGGCGCTTAGCACGAGCATTTAGCAGGTGCAACAAAACGACTGACGGCGAATATCAACTCATTCAAAATGCTAGGCTTTTACTGTTCTGCCGGCAATTCCGGCTGAACCGGGAGTGTCGGCTGTATCTGCTCCATAGTCGCCAGCCGCGACTCGAGATCTTCGCGCCACGGAGCATCTTTGCTGCTTCTGGCGAGCAATTCGGTCCAGATCGCCCTCGCCTGATCGATTTTGCCCGACTGGGCATAGGCCAGTCCGAGGAAAAACGGTGGTCCGGGATGTTCGGGCGACAGATCGGCCGCCTTCTGGAAAGCAAATTGTGCGGCGGGTGTAATCACGCCGTTGGCATGAACCACCAAGGCGTTGCCCAGTCCGACCCAGAGATCGGGGTCTTCGGGATGTTCCTTCACACCGTTGCGGAGATAGTTGGCAGCAGCCCCGTGCTTGCCTGAACGGTTGAGTGAATCAGAGAAAACGAGCCATTCCTGAGCGGTGCCAAATCGCTCGCCCAGGTCGTTGCGTGCATCAATCGTCGTGTCATCAAAGCTATTGGGAGCTTCCTTCGGTTCCACCGAAACGCCGGCCATGCCCGGATTGCCCTGCCATGCGTAACCGGCAACCCCGAGCAACAGCGCAGCGGCAGTGATCTCATAAGTGGTACGGCTCAGCTTCCCGAGCCAGATCAGGGCAGCAGCGCAAATCAGCACCAGTACGAAAATTATGATCCAGCCCATCATTCACCATCCTTTGGCTTACGGAAACGTCCGCGCGCCAGCCACAGGGCGGCAAGCAGCAGGACGATCGGTGCAATCCACAGAGGCCAGGTCACGACCGAGGCGATCGGCGGATCATAAGACACCCAATTGCCATAGCGCTCGACCAGCCAGCTTCTGACCGCCTCCGGCGATTCACCGGCGGCAATTTTTTCCCGCACCTGACTGCGCATGTCGCCCGCCATCGGCGCATTGCTGTCGGCGATCGACTGGCTCTGGCATTTCAGACAGCGCAATTCTTCCATCAGGTCGCGCGCGGCGGCTTCCTGCTGCGGATCGTCGAGCTGGCGGTCGGCATAAGGCGCGGGCGGCAGGCTGGTCTGCGCCGCAACGGGGGCAACAAGACATATGCTAACAAGGATGAGGAGACGCTTCACTTCGCATCCTCAAGCAATTTCAGTATCTTGGGGACATCTTCTTCGCGAATGTCGCCGATATGCTGGTGCACGATAATACCATTGCCATCGATCACGAACGTCTCGGGCACGCCGGACGATCCCAGTTCCAGCTGCACCTTGCTCGTCGTGTCGGTTCCGATCCGGCTATAGGGATTGCCCCACCGATTGAGGAAATTAGCGATATCTTGAGGTGTGTCGCGGCTGGCGATCGCATTTATTTCGGCGCCCGCCTGCTGCAGGGCCAGCAGATGCGGTGCTTCCGCGATACAGGGCACGCACCAGCTGGCAAAAATATTGAGCAGTGTCGGCTTGCCCTCGGCCAGATCGGCGCTGCTCAAGGCAGGCCGTTGCTCGACCGCTCCCGGCAAGGAAAATGCCGGCATCGGCTTGCCGACCATCTTGCTCTCGATAATATTATCCTTCGGCATGATCAGGCCGGTCGCGAAGGCAGCGAAGAACAGGCCGAAGAGCGCGAGCGGCAACCAGAGCAACCAGCGGTTCATAACATAGCCTCAGCAAATTCCCGTTGTTTACGCTGCTTATAGCCACGCCGCAAACGACCGACCATTGCCAGCAAGCCGCCGAGCGCAACCAATATCCCGCCATACCAGATCAGCGTCACGAACGGCTTCCACCAGACCCGTATCTGCCAGCGGCCCTCGCTGTCACCGTCGCCGAGCACGACATAGAGTTGACCGTTCCAGCGGGTCAGCAACGCGGCTTCGCTGGTTTGGGTTTGTGCCGCGGCAAACATCCGGTTCTGCGGATTGATCGGATGCAGCGCACCATCACCATATTGCGCCGTAATCCGGCTTTCAAGCGCGGTCCAGTTGGGTCCGGCTACCGGCTCGATCGCCTCGAACTTGAGCTTCCAGTTGTTCACGACAATTTCGTCACCCGGCGTCGCCGCCACCAGTTTTTCTTCGGTGAAACTGGCTTCGGAGGCCATACCAACCAGTGCCACAGCAATACCGAAATGTGCGATCACCATACCGTAGGTGTGCATCGGTGTGCGGCGCAGGTTGCGTTTCCACAACGGCGCGAAACTGGCAATAGCGACACCGGCCGCGAGCCCCATGCCCAGCAACGATAGGATCGACATTCCGGTGGTGAACAGGGCCAGCGCAAACAGCGATGCGGCGGTGATCAATATCGGGATGGAAATGCGGTTCAGCAATGTTCTGGGATTGTCGCGGCGCCAGCGCAGCAGCGGTCCCGCCGCCATGACCGCCACCAGCATCAGAGCCAGCGGACCGGTCGCGAGATTGAAATAGGGTGGCCCGACCGACAGTTTGTCGCCGGTAATCGCTTCGACGAACAGGGGATAAAGCGTGCCGATGAACACCAGCGCCAAAATGACCGAGAGCAGCAGATTATTGGCAACCAGGGCGCCTTCACGGCTGACCAGCTCAAACCGCGAACCTTCTTTCACCGTGCCGACGCGTAGCGCGAACAAGGCCATGGCTCCCCCGATGTACAGGGCGAGCAGGGCGAGAATGAAACTGCCTCGTTCCGGATCGACGGCAAAGGCATGCACGCTCGTCAATATGCCGGAGCGAACCAGAAATGTCCCGATCATCGACATCGAGAAAGCAACCACTGCCAGCATCAATGTCCAAGCGCGCAATCCGTCGCGGGTCGCCAGCACGGTCACCGAATGGAGCAGGGCGGTCGCCGCCAGCCATGGCATCAGCGACGCATTTTCGACCGGGTCCCAGAACCACCAGCCGCCCCAGCCGAGCTCATAATATGCCCAGTAGCTGCCTGCGGTAATGCCGAGGGTCAGGAATATCCACGCGCCCAATACCCATGGCCGCATCGCCTTGGCAAAGGCTGCGCCGACATCGCGGGTAATCATCGCGCCTACGGCGAAGGAAAAAGCGACCGAAAGTCCGACATAGCCGAAATAGAGCGTCGGCGGGTGGAAAGCGAGACCGGGGTCCTGAAGCAATGGATTGAGCCCCTGCCCGTCTGCCGGTACCGGAAACATCCGCTCGAACGGGTTGGAGGATATCAACAGGAAGGCGTAAAAACCGAGGCTGATAAAGGCCTGCGCGGCCAAGGTCGCAACCAGCGTTCTGGTTTTAAGCGAGCGCTCGAACAGCGCGATGAAGGCACCGGCCAGTCCCATCACGGTCACCCACAGCAGCATCGACCCTTCATGATTGCCCCAGGTGCCGGCAAATTTGTAGAGCAAAGGTTTTACCGAAGCGCTGTTCATCGCCACCAGCTTGACCGACATGTCGGAGCGCAGGAACAGCCAGATCAGCAGCAGAAAGGACAGGGCTACAAACAGCCCCTGAGCAATCGCCACCGGACGGATCGCGGCAAAATAGGCCTCGCGATCGGTCCGCAGGCCAACTGCCCCGAGAATGAATTGCAATAATGTCAGCGCGCCGGCGAGCCAGAGCGCGATCAGTCCTGTTTCGGCGATCATTGGACCAGCGTCTCCGTCTTGCGTTTGCCGGCGGTCATATCAATGCCTTCTAGCTCGCGCGGAATGTAATTTTCATCATGTTTGGCGAGCAAGGTCTCGGCGACAAACATGCCCTTTGCGTCGAGCCGCCCATCGGCGACGACACCGGAACCTTCGACGAACAGATCCGGGGTGATCCCCGTAAAAGTGACCTTTTGCTGCGCACTACCGTCTTGCACGATAAACTCTACGGTCACACCGTCAGCCGAACGCTGGATCGAACCTTCCTCGACCATGCCGCCCAGACGGATGGCGGTGCCCGCTTCCGGGTTCTTGGCTGCAATATCGGATGGCGTATAGAAATAGCTTGCCTGATCCTGAAGCGCATAGGCGCCCAGCACACCGGCACCGACCAGCGCGACCACCGCCAGCAGCACAAGAGTGAGTCTTTGATGTTTTGCCTTCATTTGCGCTTACCCAATTGATCTGCCTTGCGCTCGGCCCTGCGCATCGAGACATAGCTGTTCACGACAACCGCAGCTGTGCCCAGCAGCACTATGGCATAAGCTGCATAGACGAAAGACCAGTGGTTCATTCAGCTGCCATCCTTTTCAGCCGGGCATCGACTTTGGTTTGCGCCAGAGTGGCGCGCATCCGCATAAGCACGATCGCACCGAACAGGAGAGAGAAACCTGTCGCCGAAACCAATAGAGGCCATAAATAGAGCGCATCGATCGTCGACTTTCCCATGATGCTGATGCTCGTGCCCTGATGCTGGGTCTCCCACCATTCGACCGAAAAACGGATGATCGGCAGATTGACGATGCCTACCACACCGAAAATAGCGGCAATCCGGCTCTGGCCATTATTCTTGCTCGTTTCGTTGGCGAGCACGATATAGGCGAGATAAAGGAAAAACAGCACCAGCATGGAGGTCAGGCGACCATCCCAGACCCACCAGGTTCCCCATGCAGGTCGACCCCAGATCGAGCCCGTGACCAGACATAGAAGAGAAAACAAAGCCCCCGGCACCGCAATCGCACGGGCCGCGTGCGAGGCCAATGGATGGCGCCAGATCAGTTCGGTCACGCTGGCGACCGCTATTCCGGTCCATCCGGCCATGCCGAGCCAGGCCATCGGCACATGCACGAAAATAATCTTCACCGTATCACCCTGCAGCCGTTCGGCCGGCGTGGCCCAAAGCCCCCAGATGCACGCGACCAATACCATCGCAATGCCGCCTAACAGCAGAAATGGTGTCAACGGCTTGGCTAGCGCCAGGAAACGGGTAGGATTTGCAAATGCGTGCATGGATTAAGCGGTGATTGCCTCGAGCTAGATCGCGTCCAGTGTCATTGGCCATTTCGATGGCAGAAGCACGGCCCAGCGACAAGTGTTTTTGCTATTTTCAATCGGTGGTGACCTCGGCGAAGTCCTGCGTGTGACCATCGCTCGACAATCACATTTCAACTTTGCTGGTCGGACTAGTGCAATGTGATCGTGGACAATTGTCTGGCGAGATTCAGCGCGGCGACATAATCCGTTTCGAAAAACACCCCGGCATGATCTCCGGACAGGCCCACCCGCACCAACATTTCCTTCGGCTGATGCTGCACACCCGACAGGATTATCTTGGCACCGGAAACCCGGGCCTGCTCGATAAATTCCTCGATCATCGTCACCCCGCTGGCATCGAGCATCGGCACCAGCCGCATGCGCAGGATGATGACCTTCGGCGTGCGTCCGATCTTGCGCATCGCATCCAGCAGCTCGCCCGCCACGCCGAAGAACACCGGTCCGCTGATACGGAAGACTTCGACGCCTTTGGGAAGATCGTCACGCTGGTCCAGCTCGTCGCGATGGAATTCGTCATCATCGTCCGCAGCATTGCCATTGTCGAGCAGTACAGTCTCGCTCATCCGCGCCATGAATAATAGCGACGCCAGAGTGACCCCGACGCCAATCGCCACCGTCAGATCAACCAATATGGTCAGCCCGAAGGTCAGCAACAAAACCGCCCGGTCGCTATTGGGCATGCGCAGCAAGGCTATGAACCGGTCGATTTCGCACATGCCCCATGCGACGACGAACAGAATCGCGGCCAGTGCCGCCATTGGTACATAGGCCATCAGATCGCTGGCGAACAAAACGAAGATCAGAATGAACAGAGCGTGCATCATGCCCGCTACCGGTGTCTTGGCGCCGGCCTTGATGTTGGTCGCGGTCCGCGCAATCGCCCCGGTTGCGGGCAAGCCGCCGAACGCCACCGAGCCGAGGTTGGCGATCCCCTGCCCGATCAGCTCCTGATTGGAACGATGGCGGCTGCCGGTCATGCCGTCCGCGACGACGGCGGACAGAAGCGCCTCGATCCCGGCGAGAAAGGCGATGGTGAAGGCCGAGGGCAGCAGCTCAACCATCCTTGCCCATGATATGGCCGGTAGCGACGGCATTGGAATGGTCGATGCCATATCCGGGAAACGCGTCCCGATGGTATCGACGGGAAGCCCAAGAAACGCGACGACCGCCGCCGTCAATATCAGGGCGATCAGAAAACCCGGTAGTTTCGGCGCAAATCGTCTCAGCGCCACGATCACCGCCAGAGCGCCCAGCCCGACCAGCACCGTTGCAATATGCACCGATGCTATCGCCCCGGCATAAGCCTGCCATTTGGGCACAAATTCGGACGGGACATTTTCGAGCGAAAGACCGAGAAAATCCTTCACCTGGCTGGAGGCGATGATCACCGCGATCCCGGCGGTAAAGCCGGTCACCACCGGATGGGGGATGAATTTGATCAGGCGCCCGATCCTGAAAACCCCGGCGGCGATAAGGATCAGTCCGGCCATCAACGTGGCGATCAGCAAGCCGTCATAGCCGTGCTGGGCGATGACGTTGAACACCACCACGACAAAGGCGCCGGTTGGGCCGCCGACCTGAACCCGCGAACCTCCGAAAAAGGAAATCAAAAATCCGGCTATGATGGCGGTGACCAGTCCCTTGTCCGGCGACGCTCCGCTGGCGATGGCAAGCGCCATGGACAGGGGCAGCGCGACAATGGCAACGGTCAGCCCGGCAATCGCATCGGCTTTATACAGGCTGAAATCATAGCCCTCACGCATGGTTGTGAGGATTTTGGGAGTGAAGCTATCCACCGATCGACTTCTTATTCCGCTTCCGCCTTCGTCTGGTCGAACAGGATCGAGCCCACCGGATTCGCGGCCTTGCCGTCCATCGTATCCCGCAATCGTACACCGCGGCCAATTCCCGTACTCGGCGCATTTTCACCAATCAGCTCGATGCCGGCGCTTTCCAGAGCGCCGATAACCTTGACCAATGTATCGATGACGCCGCGCACCTGTCCGTCCGACGATTCCATGCGCTGAATGGTCGGCAGCGACAACCCGGCCAGCCCGGCCAGCTGCCGCTGGTCAATACCCAACAGGGCCCGCGAAGCCCGCATTTGTTGCGCCGTGATCATCTACAAGCTCCCTTTGATATATGAAACATCAAATATCAGTATTAACAATTTATTCTAAGTCTGTATAGTCAACTTTTGGCTTTGATCATTATTCGGGGCCTGCAATCCCGACACCGCGACAGGCGAATTTTGATGAGTGGATTTGAGACATTGCTGGATAGATTGTTCGACGATTTGCCCGGCGGCGACACAGCAAAAACAAGCCGACCTGGCGAGCATCACTTGCCAAAAACGGCTTTTCAGGCGGCCGTCCGCGGCATTCGCGGTCGCTGCCCCAGTTGCGGCGTTGGCCGCCTGTTTCCGCGACTGCTCAAGCCGGTGGACCATTGCCTGACCTGTGATCAGGACTGGACCGCCCAGCAGGCAGATGATTTTCCTGCCTATGTGGCGATCATTTTGACCGGCCATATACTGGCACCGGTCATCATTTTCATGATCAACGAAACCGATTATACAATGTGGACCAATCTGGCGATTATCATCGTCATGGCACTCACGCTTATCGCTGCTCTTTTGCAGCCGGCAAAAGGCGCGATCATTGCCATGCAATGGTGGATGGGGTTGGATGATTTCGAAAAGCCCATGCGCCCTGCAAAAGACCAGTCACAGGACAGGTCACAAAAACTTCCATGAGCGTTTGACGGTCGCTCCGACTGAAGCTCCAGCCGATCGTCCGCCCCACCGCGCTCCGGGCTATGCAGGCAGGCTGATATTCCATCGACGGCGTCGCAACATGTGCAGGATTTGCATGCCGTAACCAAAGCGTCATCAAAAATTCATCCAGGAGTCGTCCAAATAGACGATTCCCGTCACACCTCACGGCTAGAGGCCCGATACATCAGATTTATCGGAGGGCAAAATGGCTAGAATATCTAATTTTCGCAAAGAGTTACTAATTGGATCGGCGGCTGTTCTGCTCGCACTTCCCGGTACTGCATGGGCCGGCACGGTAAACGGCGTGGTCAGCGACCCCAGCGACACCAGAGGATTGCAATCCGCCCAGGTCCGCATCGTCGAGCTGGACCGGGTGGTCACCACGGACCGCGATGGCAGCTATCGTTTTCCCGATGTACCGGCTGGCACCTATACGCTGGAGGCCCGCTATATCGGCGCAGACACCAGCCAGACCAGCATAACCGTTACCGAAACGGGAATAACCACCGCCGATATTATCCTGAAGACCGGTAATGGCGAAGAAATCCTTGTTATTGGCCAGAGCGCCAATCAGGCGAGTTCCCTGTCCCGCAAGCGCGAAGCCGACGGCGTATCCTCGGTCCTGACCCGCGATGCGATTGGCCAGTTTCCCGATCAGAATGTCGCAGAATCGCTGCGTCGCGTCTCGGGCGTGAACATCCTCAATGACCAGGGCGAAGGCCGTTTCGTCTCGGTCCGCGGACTTGATCCCAATCTCAATGCCTCCTCGCTCAACGGGGTGCGTATCCCCTCACCCGAAAGCGATGTCCGTTCGGTGGCGCTGGACGTGATCTCCAGCGACCTTATCGAATCGATCGAGATCAAGAAGTCTCTGACTCCTGACATGGACGGCGATACCATTGGCGCTTCGATCGAGATCAAGACCGTCAGCGCCTTTGACCGCAAGAAAGACCTGCTGACCGGAAAGATCGAGGGCAGCTACAATGATTATGCCGACCATATCTCGCCAAAGGGCAGCATCGATTTCTCCACCCGTCTGACCGACGATATCGGCGTCGCCGGCGGCCTGTCCTATTACAAGCGCAAGTTTGAAACCGACAATATCGAGGCCGAAGGCTGGGACGTCAACGATGATGGCGTCGTCTATGCCGAGGAAGTCCAGTATCGCGACTATGATGTCGAGCGCGAACGGATCAGCGCTTCGCTCTCTTTCGATTTCCGCGCCAGCGACAGCACCGAACTTTATGCCCGCGGTATCTACAGCCAGTTTGACGACCAGGAATTCCGCGGACGCACGACCTTCAAGCTCGACGAGGAAGCGAGCAGCGGCGATGCCAATAGCGCATTGTTCGATGACGCCGACGGCGAAATCGAGATCGAACGGGACATCAAGGACCGTATGGAAAGCCAGAAAATCCGCTCCGTCGTGCTCGGCGGCAAGACCGAAACCGGCCCCTGGAAAATCGAATATTCGGGCAGCTGGTCAAAATCGAGCGAATATGAAAATGGCTCTCTCGATCCCACTACCTTCTCCAACGCGTTCGAAAATGACGGTGTCAGCGTCCTGTTCGACTATAGCGATCCCCGTATCCCGCTTTACAGCTTCGCCTCGGGTGGCGCGCTGGCCAATGATGCCAGCGTCTACGAGCTTGACGATGTCGAGCTGACAACCCTGTCGGATGCCCGGGACGAGGAATATTCGGCGCGTCTTGATGTGTCCCATATCTTTGCCATGAACGGCGGCGATTTCACCGTACAGGGCGGCTTCAAGGGGCGCTGGCGCGAGAAAAGCCACGATAACAACGTGGAATTCTACGAAGATGGTACCGGCAATTACACATTGGCCGATGTTCTCGGCACACAAACCTATCGCATCACCGACCTCGGCCCGGTTGCCAGCCACACCGGCCCGACCGAATATTTCCGGGCCAATTTCGGCGATTTCGAGCTGCAGGAAACCGACAGCCAGTTTGATTCGGCCGTCTCCGACTATGTGAACCAGGAAGATATTTACGCCGGCTATCTGCTCGGCCGCTGGGACAGCGACAAGCTTCGCGTCATCGGCGGGGTTCGCTTCGAACGCACCGAAAATGTCATTTCGGCCAACACGGTGACCCTGGTTGAGGAGGACGCAACCTTCGGTGGCGTGCTGTTTACCGAAGACACGGTTGTGGTCGCGCCCAACAGCTTCTCGCGCAGCTATGATGACTGGTTGCCAAGCCTCAACATTCGCTTCGAACCACAGCGGAACCTTGTCTTGCGCGCTGCCGGCTATCGCAGCGTTGTGCGCCCCAACCTGTCCAACCTTGCCCCCCGCTTTGCGGTCGAGCAAAATGACGACGATGAACGCGAAGGCGAATTCGGCAACCCGAATCTGCAGCCTTACGAGGCCTGGAATTTCGACGCTTCGGCCGAATTATACTTCAGCTCGAACGGCGCCCTCACGGCCAATGTCTTTTACAAGGATATCAAGAATTTCATCGTCGATTCCCTGGAGGAAGACGGCACCCGCTTCGGCATTGATTTTGACGAGGCCACCATCCCGATCAACGGACCAAGCGCCGAAGTCTTCGGTATCGAGCTGGGCTTTGCGCAAGCGCTCAATTTCCTGCCCGATCCGCTCGACGGCTTTCTGGTGAATTTCAACTATACTTATACCGATGCCACCGGTACCGTACCGACCGACGGCGACATCACCGACTTGCGCAGCATCACTCTGCCAAGCAGTTCCAAGCACACGTTCAACGCGGTTCTGGGTTACGAGAAGGGCCCGTTCGATTTCCGTCTGGCAGGCACCTATCGGGATCGCTATCTGGATGAACTCGGCGCGGAAGCCAGCGAGGACCGCTATGTCGACAATCACTTCCAGCTCGACGCCAGTGTCAAATTCAAGCTGAACAAGAATGTGCGGCTGTTTGCGGAATGGATCAACATCAACAATGCCAAATATTTCGCCTATCAGAATTTTCAATCGACCCAGCGCTTGCTGCAATATGAAGAATATGGCTCGACCTTCAAATTTGGCGCAAAGATAACGATGTGATGAGAAATATAGTCTCACCTCTCCTGCTTGGCAGCCTGATGCTGTCCGGCTGCATGACCACCGCCGCAACAGTCTCTTCGGCACCGACTCTGGACCTGACCGCTGACTCGGAAACGGTTCCGGTCGGTACGGTCAACCGCGACGCGGCCGATGATCCGGCAATCTGGCGCAATGCCGCAGATCCGGCGAACAGCCTGATCATCGGCACCGACAAGCGCGCGGGTCTCTATGTCTACGGGCTGGACGGATCGAAAAAATCCTTCCTTCCCGAAGGCGAACTCAACAATGTCGATCTGCGCGAAGTCATGATCGGCGGCGAAAAGACCGTGCTGGTCGGGGCCAGCATCCGCAACGATCGCGCCAATGCCCAAGTCGGCCTCTACAAGCTCGACACGGAAACCGCGGAACTGTCGCTGCTGGGCAAATATCCGGCCGGTCCCGGCGAAGCCTATGGCTTCTGCTTCGGACAGGACAGCGGCGGAGAGACCTTCGCTTATATGATCGAAAAGAGCGGTTTTGTCCGCGAAATCACCCTGTCCTTTGATGGCGGCACGCCAGCCGCAACCATCGGCCGGGAGCACAAGCTGGCAACCCAGCCGGAGGGCTGCGTCGTCGATGACCGCACCGGACGACTCTACGTCGGCGAGGAAAATGCCGGCATCTGGTTGTTCGATCTGAACGCGGACAATTTCGTCCCGCAACGCTTCGCCAATATCAATGGCAGCGAGCTGGTCGCCGATGTCGAAGGTCTGGCGCTTGCCCCCGAAGGCGCAAATGGCGGCTATCTGGTTGCCTCCAGTCAGGGCGACAATGCCTATGTTCTCTATGATCTGATCACCGGCACCTATGTGAACCGCTTTCGCCTCGTCGACGGCGTCATCGACGGCACCTCGGAAACCGACGGCATCGAAGTCATATTGGGTGATTTTGGTCCGGCCTATCCCGAAGGCCTGATGGTGATGCAGGATGGCGCCAATGAAGGCGGCACGCAAAATTTCAAGCTGGTCAGCTGGTCAAAGATCAAGGCTGCGGTTGCGCCATAATCGCGAAACCTGGAACGGAAGAGAGCGCTTTTGCCGCGTCTCTCTTCCGTCATTCCACCTAAACTGCTTTCCTACAGCTGTGCCAATCTCCTATTCTCTGCCCTGTCCTTCGCTATGCGCAGGACCGGCTCTTTGATAATTGAACAGATTGAAAGGTCACACTAGAAACGCTATTAACGGTCGGGGAACGCTAGAAATCAGAGCTTTCTGGTCAAAAGTCACAGAAAATAAAATCGTCAATCTCTGTCGGGTTCGGAATAGGTTTAGCCGCGTCCGATCAGCGCCATTGCCATATTATCGGCAACATCGGAATCCGGCAATTTCTGCGCCGCGCTCTGTTCCCAGATTTCGGTCAGACGCTGCGGGATCATCGCGACCCTCCGGTTGACTTCGTTGACATCGTCATCGCCCAAATATTCCAGACCAACGCTGATGATGCCACCTGAGTTGATCACATAATCCGGCGCAAACAGGATGTTACGGTCAAAGATTCGCTGCCCGTCTTCAGGCGTCGCCAGCTGGTTATTGGCACCGCCCGCAACGATCGGAACATTGAGATGGGCGATGGAAACCTTGTCCAGTATCGCGCCCAAGGCATTGGGACTGAACACATCTGCCTCGATCCGCATGACCTCGTCGAGGCCGACGACGGTGGCGCCGATTTCCTTGGCCAGCGCCGCTGCATGATCCTTGTTGATATCGGCGATGCTCAGCTTCGCGCCATCCCTGGCCAGCAAACGGGCGAGACCGCCGCCGACGCTGCCGACGCCCTGGATCGCGACATGGACGCCGTCCATATTATCGCGACCGAGCTTGTGAGCCACCGCGGCCTTCACGCCCAGATAGACGCCCATTGCCGTGAACGGACCCGGATCGCCGCCGGCTTCGCCGCTGTTGCTGACCGGCAGGCCGGAGACATATTTGGTCTCCTTGGTCAGAGCGACCATGTCTGCTGCGGTAATTCCGACGTCTTCCGCCGTGACATATCGCCCGCCGAGCGACTCGATCATCCGACCGAATGCGGCAAGCATTTCCGGCGTCTTGGTACGATTGCGGTCGGCGAGAATCACCGCTTTGCCGCCACCCAGCGGCAGACCGGCCATCGCGTTCTTGAAACTCATGCCGCGCGAAAGGCGCAGCACGTCGGTTACCGCGGTTTCGCGATTCTCGTAATGCCAGAATCGGGTGCCACCGGCCCCGGGGCCGCGATGCGTGCTATGCAGGGCGACAATCGCGCTGAGACCGGTTTCGACATCATGGAAAAAATGGACCGCTTCATGGTCGTCAAAATCCGGCAAATCCCACATCACGCTCATGGCGGTAATTCCTAGCAAATTGGTGTAATTAAATGTCCCATAGCTGTAATTTAATTACAAATAAAGAGAGACTTTCCCCGCATGGCCAGGTGGTGATGGCCTTGTGCTGCTTTACTTCTCGGGGAAAAATGGGGCGATCGAGGGGTCTTGAACCCCCGACCTCCGGTACCACAAACCGGCGCTCTAACCAACTGAGCTACGATCGCCACAAGCCGCGCACTATATAGCCGCATTGCGATGGGGTGCATAGGGATAGGCAGTGGCAATCGTCAAGCATTTAGCGGCGCAATTTTGAATTAAAGCGCATCCCCGCGCTGGCGATGGACAAGACGGGCCGGTTGCCGCGCGGCATCGATCAAAGCGCGCTCCTCGACCAGTGCGCTTTGCATCTCGACGGTCAGGTCGGCACGGAACCAGCGCGTGGTCAATTTTGTCTGGCTCTGGACCTCGGGCGCGGCCCCCAGGCTGGCGGGATAGGACTGGGCCCAGAAATCATTGAGGCTCGCATATCCCAGTTCCGGTCTGCGCCCCAGAAACTGCCGCGCAGGCGTTAGGTCCGACGGAACAGCCCCCAGCATCGCCAGCAATATCGCCTGTTCGGGCCGCAAGGTATTGATATTGATCGGGGAAAGGTCGGTGGTCGGCAATGCGCATATCCACGGTGCCAGGCGAACGAAAACATCATCTGTCACCCCCTTGATCGTCCGCAATTCGCTGACATCGACGATCAACGCGTTGGCGGTGCGATAGGGTTGCTCCTGCTGCAGATAATATTGATCCTCGGCCCCGCGCGGGGCAGCGACCATATCGCTATCGATCCAGTCGGAAACCGATGCCGCAATATCGGCGGCATCGCCATCCAATATGCCGAGCATGACCATCAGCCGCGAAAATTGTGCGAGTCCTTCCGGCCTGGCTGACAAGGTCGCTTGCTGTTGCGTCACGAGGCTGTTGATGTTGAAGCAGTTCCCCCCGTCGGCAAGCGATGCCGTGATCATTCCGCCGGGTACCGGAAATGTCTGCTCCCGGCCGTTCCAGCCACCGGCATTGATGGTCCGCCCGGGAGAAGCAGATACGATCTGCCCTGCCGACTGGATCCCGATTGCTTCGGCAGCAATCAGATAGGCTTTCGCCTGTGACAGTTCGCGCGCATTGGAGGCCAGCTTGGTTGCGCCAGCCAGACGGTCGATTCCGTGAGCCGCCAGTATCGCAATCACGGCCACGAGCAACAACACCGTCAACAGCGCCGCGCCGCGTTCTCCGCCGGATATGATATGCTTTGGCGGGCTCACAAATAGCCTGTCCCAACGAGGAAGAGGTGGCGATAGGAGCGCCCTGCCCGTTCGAACCGGATTTCGATCGCCCGCGGCAGATCGGCCAGCCTTTCGGTTTGCCAGCCAGCGGACCACTGGCCGCGCCGGTCGCGGAATCGCACGGTCAGATCTCCGAGATCGGAGATCAGGACAGCTGGTTGATCGATTGAACCGCCATCGGTCATCCGGTATCGCCACCGCTCCAGATTGCCGTCGGTAAGCCGATATTCGACCCGCTCGAGATTGGATCGTGCCTCGCCATTGATATTGCTCTGGCCGCCCCGGGTGAATTTGAGGAAGCCTGCCTCGCTCCCGCCCTGTTCGCTGTCAAACGCAGGCATCTGGTCGCCGGCTTCATCGCGATAGGTTCGTGGCAAAGCCTGGCTCAAATCGGCTTCCATCAAGGAAACGAAACGCTGCATCTCCGCCATTTGACCAAGATTGTCGGCGGTGACCGCATCGCTGTCGACCGCGGAGCGCAACATGATCACGCCCGCCACCGACAGCATCGCAAAAATGAACAGCGCCACCATCATCTCGACCAGAGTGAAACCGTTGCGATCGCAGGAATCAGAGGAACTTTTCACCATTGATCGCGCTTATATGCAAAATGACCGAAGCCGCAAAGAGCGGTTGCGATCAACGGCGATTCATTTATCGTCCTACCGACTAAGCAGGAGCCGGTCCGAACGTTCGCATGACAGATTCCAATGACACATCGGCTGACTATCTCGTGGCCTCGGGAAAGGTGCAGCGCTTTCCACGCGAGGGAATCGAACTATGCATTGTGAAAAACTTCCTCGATCAGGCGGAATGCGAAAAGCTCGTTACGCTGATCGACCAGCAACGTCGCCCTTCGACCATCGCGGATCCCAATGGCGACAACTATTTCCGTACCAGCGAAACCTGCGATCTCGATCATTCGGATGGCTTCGTCGCAGGGATTGACCGGAAAATCTGCGGTTTTTCCGGCATCGACAAAGCATATGGCGAGCCCTTGCAGGGCCAACGCTATGCGGTTGGTCAGGAATTCAAGGCCCATACGGATTTCTTCGATCCGGGCGGCGGAGATTTTGCAAAATATTGCTCCATCTCCGGCCAGAGAACCTGGACATTCATGATCTATCTCAACGAACCGGTCGCCGGCGGAGCAACCCGCTTTCCGCAGTTCAAGAAGAGCTTCACTCCCGTGTCCGGAACGATGCTATGCTGGAATAACCGCAATCGCGATGGTAGCGTCAACGACCGGACCCTGCACCATGGGATGAAGGTCCGGAGCGGCACCAAATATGTGATTACCAAATGGTACCGCAAAAAGCCCTGGCCCTGGAACCGTTGAAGAAATGGCGCAATAATAATGAAACTCAGTCGCTATCGCCCCGGTCCCGGCATGATGGTTTCCGCTGCATTCATCGGCCCGGGAACCGTCACGGCCTGTACCCTGGCAGGCGCCAATTTCGGCTTCGCGCTGCTGTGGGCTCTGGTATTTGCCACCATCACGACGATCATTCTGCAAAGCTTCGCGGTCCGCATCGCGCTGGTCACGCAGCTCGGCCTGGCCGAAGCCATGCTGAAAACCATTGCATCGCCAATTGGCCGCATTCTTGCCTCCCTGCTTCTGATTTCCGCGCTTGTGCTCGGCAACGCAGCATATGAAGCGGGCAACATGTCGGGAGCTGCGCTGGGTCTGGAAGCCATCAATGGAGGCCCACTGGCATTTGGCATAGCGCCGGTGATCATCTCCATTGCCCTGTTCGCGTCGTTGATGCTGGTTTTCACAAAGCCTAAATGGATAGAGAATATCCTGATCGCTCTGGTGATGCTGATGAGCCTGGCCTTTCTTCTGACCTTTCTGCTTATCAGGCCGGATCTGGGCGCTCTGTTGCGAGGCTTCATTCCCTCGGTCCCCGATGGCGGCCTGATGACCGCAATTGCCCTCATCGGCACCACTATCGTCCCCTATAATCTGTTTCTTCACGCGGCGAGTGTCCGGGAGCGCTGGGATGCAAAGCAATTGCCCGACGCACAGCTGGACACGACGCTCTCGATCGGCATTGGCGGACTGGTATCGATGACCATATTGGCAACGGCAGCGGCCAGCCTGTTCGGCAGTGGCAAGACGATCGAAAATGCCGTGGATATGGCCCAGCAGCTTACACCTCTGTTCGGCAGCATGGCGACCTTCACGCTGGGCGCGGGGCTATTCGCGGCGGGCCTGACCTCCGCCATCACCGCCCCGTTGGCGACCGGCTATATCGTGCAAGAGATTTTCAAATCCTCCGGCTCGCGCAGGCCGTTCCAGATCGGTGCCCTGATAGTGATCATCTCCGGCACGGTCGCGGCGCTCTCAGGATATCGTCCGGTTGAACTGATATTTGTCGCCCAGATTGCCAATGGACTGCTGCTCCCTATTGTCGCGCTGTTTCTGCTCAAGCTGGCCAATGACCGGAATTTGCTCGGCCAATATGCCAATGGCCTCAAGGCCAATATTCTGGGTGTCGCCATATTGCTGGTCACTACCGGACTGGGTTTCCGCTTGATTGCCCGTGCATTGGGCTTCTGGCCGTGACGTCGATGATCGATCTGAATGCGGACCTCGGCGAGACCGATAGCCCGGATGGCATCGCCCGCGATATTGCAATCATGGACATTGTCTCCAGCTGCAATATCGCCTGTGGCGGTCATGCGGGGTCGCCAGATGTCATGCGGACCATGTTGATGGCCGCAAAATCCGGTTCAATCGCCCCAGGCGCCCATCCCTCTTATCCCGATCGGGCCGGTTTCGGCCGGACCTCCATGGACATCTCGCCGGCAGATCTCGAAGCCAGCCTGACACGGCAACTGCAGGACATCACAGAGATTGCGGCAGAAGTCCGCGTAAACCTGACCCATATCAAGCCGCACGGCGCACTTTATAACGATGCGCAGGACGACCCCGGCCTGTCGACCCTTCTGGTCGATATGGCAGCGCGCGCCAACCTCGCTCTTGTCGGCATGCCTGGCTCGCTGGTCGAGCGGAAAGCCAGCGACAAAGGGATTTCCTTCATCGCCGAGGCATTCATCGATCGCCAATATAGCAGCAACGGCAGGCTGGTTCCGCGCAGCGAAGCCGGCGCGGTAATTGCAGATGAAGACGACCGGATTCGGCAAGGCCTGAGCCTGGCGAAAGCCACGCCCTTGCCGGCACAAGACGGCACTTCTCTGACGATTGGAGCACAGACGCTTTGCCTCCATTCGGACAGCGACGGTGCCCTGGAAACCGCCAGGCGGATGCGCACGGCTCTGGAACAAGCGGGTATATTGATCGGGTCCGGTAGATAGTGACCATGGACGATGCTGCTATCCACATCTGTGATGACTGGATCAATATCAAGCTGCCCGACTGGGAAGCCATCATTGCCGCTCAGATAGCCTTTTCAGCCAGTCGATACTGGACCGAGATCGTTCCGGGTATCGACAGCATAGCTGTGCAATTTGACCCCGCTCTCACCGCGCCCGACGAAGCTGCCAGAATGGTTTCCAAACAGCTCGCCGACCGGACCGTCGTCACCCCCGGCGCACTCCCAGCCGTAACAATTCCCGTCTGCTACGAGCCGGAATTCGCCCCGGATCGCGACTATATTGCCAATAGACTCGGGATCGCGGCCAAAGACCTGCCATCCTGGCACGTTGCACAACTGCACCGCGTCGCCATGCTCGGGTTCATGCCCGGCTTTGCCTATCTCGAGAGCAACGAAAACAGTCCAGCAATTGGCCGGCTCGACAATCCGCGACAATTGGTTGCCGCGGGTTCAATCGGTATTATCGGCCAGCAAAGCTGCATCTACTCCTTCGACAGTCCCGGCGGTTGGCCGATCATCGGCCGGACGCCGCTCCGCTTGTTTGATCCTTCGAGAGACCAGCCGGCTTTGCTCTCGGCCGGACAGAATATTCGTTTCGAGTCCATTTCAAAGGAAACATTCGAACACTGGCAACCGGAGGCGGATGGATGAGCATCACGGTTATAAAAGCCGGGTTGCAAACCAGCTTGCAAGGCGCTCCATTCACCGGTCATCGGCATCTCGGGATGCCCGCGGCAGGCGCGGCCGATTGCCTGTCACTTGCGCTGGCAAATTTCCTCGTCGGCAAGTCCTTTGGCGCGATCGGCCTGGAAATCACGCTGACGGATGCCATTTTCCAGTTGAACGCCCCATGTTCGATCGCCGTCGTTGGCGCTGCTGCCTATGTCCGGATTAACGGCCACGACCATCCCCAGCATCATAGATTGAGACTGGTTGCGGGAGACAATATCCATATCGGCCCCAGCCGACCCGGATGTCGAACATATCTTGCCATATCGGCAGAAATCGAGGCAGAACCTCTGCTGGGCGGCCAGTCAACCTGTCTGGCCGCTGGCCTCGGTGGCTTTCATGGACGTGCGCTCAGAGCCGAGGACGTGATCGCGTTCGCCGATAGCGAGTCCAGCGTCGAGTCGGCGCGAACCACACCAGAAAATCTGCGGCCATATTACAGCGATGACCATGTTCTGAGGATTACCGCCGGTCCGGAAGCAACCGGACCGAACATGCCGATTTTGGATAACCTGTGTCTGGATCCCTACACCGTCGGAGCCCGCGCCAATAGAATGGGGCTGGTCCTCGAGGGAATATCGCTGATCGCCAGCGAAACATCCAACATGCCAAGCGCAGCCGTGTTTCCGGGAACAATCCAATTGCCGCCCAGCGGACAGCCCTATCTGCTCGGCCCTGACGCTCAGACAACCGGAGGCTACCCCCGGATAGCGCAGGTCATTCGCGCCGACCGTCACTTGATCGGGCAGCTGGGTTCGGGATCGCGGATCCAGTTTGTCCAAACCACAGCTGAGCGGGCCACAGAAATATACCGGGAAAAGCTTTCCCTGCTATCTTCCTGGCTGGGCCAGATCAAATTGTGGTAAAAGTTGAGGCTAATCAATAGCCTCAACCATGTATTAGCTCTTTTTGAGCGACAAACCACCAAAGCGCTTGTTGAAGCGAGCCACCTGGCCACCCTGGTCGAGAAGACGCTGGTTGCCGCCTGTCCATGCAGGGTGCGATGACGGATCAATGTCGAGTTGAAGCGTGTCGCCTTCTTTGCCCCATGTCGAACGGGTTTCAAAAGTCGTGCCATCGGTCATCTGAACGGTGATCATGTGATAATCTGGATGCGTATCGGATTTCATTTTCGGCTCCTAAACAGGCTGGTTACCGACCAGACCCAAAGCGAATAAATTTAACGGAAGCGGCGCATTAACCGCGGCATGGCAAAAGGGCAAGATTCTTTTGCAAAAGCTTACGTCGAAGGCGGATCGGCGATCATCGCGGTGAAGTTCGCTTCGGCAGCCAGTTTGTCGCCGATCATCGCCTGCCCGGAGAATTTGCAGACACGCGCACGCTTCTGTTCAAATTTCACGTTCAAGGACAGCAAGCAACCAGGCTCGACCGGTTGGCGAAACTTCGCCCCGTCGATGGCCATAAAATAGACCAGCTTGCCCGATCCAACCATGTCGAAGCTCTCCATTGCCAGAACGCCGGCGGCTTGCGCCAGCGCCTCGACAATCAGGACACCCGGCATGATCGGACGACCCGGAAAATGCCCCTGGAAAAAGCCTTCGTTTATTGTGACGGCCTTGATCGCCCGGATGGATTCATCCTTGATGAGCTCTTCCACCCGATCGACCAGCAACATGGGATAGCGGTGCGGTAACACCGCCATCACCTTGGTCACATCATAGTTGAGAAGTTCGGTCATCAATACTCAACTAGCGGCTTGCTGGCTGGGCCGCAGGTGGCTGCTGCTGATTTGCTTTGCCTGGCTCCCATCCGGCAGGTGGCGTAATCGATACCGATGGCACCAGCTTGTTCAGTTCGATAACAATCGCATCGGTGATATCAACATGGGGCTCGCGCGCGATAACGGCTTGCGGCGACAGAACCAGATCGACATTCTTTGCTTTCATCGTCGCTTTAACCGCCGCTTCCAGCTTCAAGGCGATCTGTTCTTCGACATATGCTGTTGCAAGATTGATTCTCTGCCGAAGCCCGGCGAGTTCCTGCTGGGCAGATTGCTGCTTTGCCTGCAATGCCTGAGCCTGAGGCTGTACCGATTGCGGGGTTGCGCCAGGTTTTTGAACCGCTGCATTATAAGCTTCTACGACTGGCTTGAGTTCCGTTTGCAGCGCCGCCGCACGAGCATTGATTGCATCAATGTCAGTCTTATAGGTGGTCTGCATCTGCGTCATCGCCACCGTATAAGCCTGCGATTTCGCCATCGCTGCTTCGTAATTGGCCATGGCTATGCTCGACTTCGATTGTGCCATCGCGGGCGCGGACACCAATGCCGGTGCTGTCAATGCTACCATAGCAACTGCGGCTGATTTCAGAATCGTCTTTGAAATAATGGTCATCAGAATTGGGTTCCTACGTTAAATGTGAATAGTTTAGTATCATCACCCGGCTCTTTCAACAGAGCCTTGGCGACGTCGATCCTGAATGGACCAAATGGTGAATTCCAGTTCACGCCAATACCCACCGACAATCGCGGGTTTATCGAGTCGCCGAAGAATCTTTCCGTGAAACTGGTCGCGATCGGATTTGCGACGCCACCGGTCATCGCATCAAATGTCGTCACCGCTTCACCAGCGGCATTGACGGTCAAATATTGCGGCGCTGATTCAAACGTGGCGTTCCCGTTGGCATCGAGAACCGGATCACCGGCCGCATCAAAAACCTGGCGCGAGCCGAAGCTCTGGGTTTGGGCATCGGTCAACAGCAAAGGCTGGACGACATTGAACACGGCCCCGACATCGACGAAGATGGATGGGCGCAGACCAAGTTCGCGCGCACCGGAACCAAGCGGGATTTCAAGCTCTGCCCGTGCCAAATAATAGGCTCGACCGCCGATAGCATCGTCAGTCTGGGTACCATTGGTTACTTCCACAAGCTGATTGATCGGATTGCCGTTGGTATCCAGTCCCGGGATTGTCGTTGAGCGCACGACGCGTGGACCAACACCCCGGATGTCAAAACCCCGAATCTGCGGTTCACCCAGGAAAAAGCGGTCAGTCAGCCGAACATCATCGATACCGTCCGCTGCACTGCCTCGATCTTCAAGCGGGTGGATATATCCACCCTCGGCACTGGCCGTAAAGATAAAGTCGCCCAGGACACGCCAATGTTTGGAAGCATTCAGACGGCCACGGAGATATTTTACGCTACCGCCCAAACCGGCAAAATCTACACTGCCGACTATTGATTGGCCACGGGTCGGCCGGATACGATTGTCGCGATCGTCATAGATTAACGATGCGCCGAGCGACGAGGTTGTGCGACTGCCCAAAGCATCGCAAAGAAAGCGTCCGGCTACAAGCGGGTCACACTGATCGCCCGGACTATTCCCCCTTATCCCATCGCCATTGCTGTCCTGAAAGAACAGGCTTGGTTCGAGCGTCACGTCATCGTGGCTGAGGCCGTAGCGCAGCGAAGCGGACAGATATTCGGTAATCGGGACACCAGCCCGGATTTGGAAACCTGTGGTAAGCTGTTCAAAGGTGGTTTCACGATTGTTATTCACAAAGTTGAAGCTGTTCGTGTCACGGCGAAAAATGTCGGCGCCCACTGCAATATTCCGGTCAAACAGATAAGGTTCGGTAAAACCCAGCTCGATCGATTGGGAGTAGCTAGAATAGCTGGCACTGGCTCGCAGTTCCTGGCCTTTCCCACGGAAGTTCCGCTGCCGGATAGATGCCTGCAGAATAAAGTTTTCAACACTGGAGAAGCCAGCAGAAAGCTGCAGTTCGCCGGTCGCCCTTTCTTCAACATTGGCTTCCAATATGATGCGGTCGGGAGCGCTGCCCTGCCTCTGCTCGATTTCCAGTTCGTCTTGGAAAAAGCCTAAAGATTTAATCCTGTTGGCAGACCGCTTGACCTGGAAACTGTTAAACGCATCGCCTTCGTTGAGACGGAATTCGCGGCGCACGACCTTGTCCTGGGTCAGCGTATTTCCGTTTATGTCGATCCGCTCGACATAAACCCGGTCGCTTTCCGCCACCTGGAACAGAATGTCCATGGTCAGCGTGTCTTTGTTCCGCGTGAATTCGGGCCGGACATCGGCGAAAGCGTAGCCGAACAGGCCGGCAGTTTCCGACAG
The DNA here is from genome assembly GCF_013371215.1 of Parasphingorhabdus flavimaris. Classification (GTDB taxonomy): domain Bacteria; phylum Pseudomonadota; class Alphaproteobacteria; order Sphingomonadales; family Sphingomonadaceae; genus Parasphingorhabdus; species Parasphingorhabdus flavimaris. Next base: position 155,125 of record NZ_JABWMH010000002.1, on the reverse strand, counting down.
GCGTTCGACCGTGTCTTCAACCTGCTTGGCGTTATAGAAGTCTCCCGTTTTCATGGGAAGCTGAGGGGTCAGGAATTCCGGCGTGAAATCACGGATGTCGCTTTCCACGGATACTTCACCGAACTGATAGCGATCGCCTTCTTCGACCACATAGGTGATGATGAAATCACGCTTGTCAGGTGTGAGCTCGGCGATCGCGGAAATGACGCGAAAATCCGCATAGCCCTCGGTCAGGTAGAACTGGCGGAGCTTCTGCTGGTCAAATGCCAGACGATCCGGATCATAAGTGTCGCTTGAACTGAAAAAACGGTAGAAACGCGATTGTTTCGTGACCATTTCACCGCGCAACTTGCCGTCGGAAAACTCTTCGTTGCCAATGATATTAATCTGCTGAACCTTCGACTTCGGTCCTTCATTGATCTCGAAGACAATATCGACGCGATTCTGGTCCAACTGTACCATCTTCGGCTCGACATTGGCCGCAAACCGGCCTTTGCGCTTATATAGTTCGATGATTCTAGCCACATCGGCCCGAACCTTTGAACGGGTAAATATCTGTCGGGGAGCCAGGCGGATTTCGGGATAGATCTTGTCTTCCTTGATCCGCTTGTTGCCTTCCAGCAAAATGCGGTTGATCACCGGGTTCTCGACCACGTCGATTACAACCGCACCATCGTTGTTGCGGATGCTGACGTCCTTGAACAATTCTGTCTCGAACAGGTCCTTCAAAGCCTGGTCAGCCGATTCCTGTGTGTAAGTCTGTCCGACGCGTAATTGCATGTAGGACAAAACGGTGGTCGGCTCCAATCGCTGGGCACCGCTGACCACGATGGATTTAATGGTGTCCTCAGCCGGCACCACCGGTGCAGCTTGCGCTGCTTCCTGTGCTTGCAAAGGAACAGCCGTACCACCCAAAATGGTGCCGCACATCAATAAGGGTAGAATCCGCTTTTTATGATTCACAGACCAACTCGCTTTCACACCATAAACCCAAAACAAAATAAAACTGGCACCAGTGCACCAACTTCGCGAACCCCCTGCCCCAATGCAGCGAGTCAATCAATGGTCAATCAGCCGGACAGCGCCCGGAACAGACCAAATGAGGACAAATCATTAAATGTCACCACCAGCATGAACACCATGACCAATGCAAATCCGGACTTGAAAGCCCACTCCTGCACCTTTGGACTGGCTGGCTTCCGCCGAACCGCCTCAATCGCATAGAACATCAGATGCCCTCCATCCAGCATGGGGATTGGCAGCAGGTTGATGAACCCCAAGTTAATTGAGATCAGGGCGACAAACAGAACGAAGGTTTCAAGCCCCATCTTGAACTGCTCGCCGGAAACCTGAGCAATTTTAAGCGGCCCGCCCAGTTCCTTGATCGAGCGCTTGCCGGTGATGACCTGACCGAGAGTGGTGGTGATTTGGTCCACAATCGCAGCGGTCTTTTCCACTGCCACTACCGGAGCCTCGATAGGGCTGACTTCCCGCCACTCCACCTGACTGGATGACATTCCCAGCAAACCGAGCCGATATTCGTTTCCGAACCGGTCTTTCATGATATTGACGCCAATCTTGCCCTGCCCGGCGATAAGCTGACCATCCCGCTCGTAGACAATCTCGACGTTCTGATCGGGTATCATTATAATTTTCTGCTGAAGATCTTCGAACAGGTCAATTTTCTCGCCGGCAACGGATATGACTCTGTCCCCGGGTTGCATACCGATTGCCGCTGCGGTCGAATTTTCCGAAATTTGTTGCGCGATCGGCAGAGCGGCGCTCGTGCCATAAGCGATAACAAAACCCATGATGATCAGTATTGCGAAGATAAAATTGATCGCTGGTCCGGCAATCACGATTGCGGCGCGCTGCCATAGTGATTTGGACTGGAAGGTCTGGTTTCGTTCTGCCGCGGGCAGGCTGAGCCATTCCTTGCTCTTCATGCCCGACGGATCCATATCGCCAGCGAACTGGACGTAACCGCCCAGCGGCAGCATACAGACTTTCCAGCGGGTTCCCCGCTTGTCCGTCCATCCGGCGATTTCCTTGCCAAAACCGATGGAAAAAGTTTCTGCCTTCACACCGCACCAGCGGCCAACCAGATAATGTCCCATCTCGTGCACAAACACGAGTACGCCAATGACAATGAGAAACGCCAGAAGCGTCAGCAATATACCGGGGTTGTCCGTCAAACCTTGAATTCCTCGACCAGTTGCTCGGTCCGAACGCGCGTCTCTTTGTCTATCGCAAAAATGTCCGCCAACACGCTCGGTTCCGGCGGGCTATAACTATCTAACAGCCGCGTTACAATCTCCGTGATGTCCAGAAACTGAACCGCACGATTGAGAAATGCGGCGACGGCGACTTCATTGGCAGCATTGAGCATCGCCGGCTTTGCGCCGCCCGCCGTAATTGCAGCTCTGGCAATCTTGGTGGCCGGGAAACGGTCCTCGTCGGGCCGCTCGAAATCGAGCCTGCCGATTTCAGCGAGATCGAGTGGCGCGCAATTGGTCATCATCCGTTCCGGCCAGGCCAGAGCGCTGGCAATCGGTATCCGCATATCCGGCGAACCCAGCTGCGCCAGCGTCGAGCGGTCATGATATTCGACCATCGAATGAATAACCGACTGGGGGTGTACCAATATCTCGATATTCTCAAGACCGACCGGGAACAGGTGATGGGCCTCAATCAGTTCGAGCCCCTTGTTCATCATGGTTGCGCTGTCGACCGAGATCTTCGCGCCCATATCCCAGTTGGGATGGGCTACCGCCTGCTCTGGCGTAACACCCGCCATCTGCTCCCGCGTCCATGTGCGGAACGGGCCGCCGCTTGCGGTCAACGTAATCTTGCGGACCTGATCGATCTTCCCGCCCTGCAGGGCCTGGAATATCGCATTATGCTCGGAATCGACGGGCAGCAGGGTCGCTCCTGCCTTCCGGGCCTCGGTGATCATCAACGCACCGGCAGAAACCAGCGCTTCCTTGTTGGCCAATGCAACTGTCTTCCCGCAGCGCAAGGCGGCAAGCGTCGGCGGCAGACCGGCACAACCGACAATCGCGGCCATGGTCCAGTCGACACCCCTGGAGGCGGCCGCAATCAGCGCTTCTTTCCCGCTTGCTGCCTCGGTCGAGGTTCCTTCCAGCTGCAGTTTCAGCTCCTCATAGGCATTGTCATCGGCAACAACCGCGATTTCCGCAGAAAATTCCCTGGCCAGGGCGGCAAGCTGCGAAGCATTGCCATTGGCGGTCAGCGCGACGATTTTATATTGTTCCGGATGCTGGCGAACAAGGTCCAGCGTCGACTGACCAACCGATCCCGTCGCGCCAAATATGGACACCGATTTCGTCATCACAGCGCGCCCAGACTGTCGGCAGCCATGATCAGCGCCACAACCGGAGCGACCGGAATCAGACCGTCAAGACGATCCATCACGCCGCCGTGGCCGGGGAAGATAGTCCCGCTATCCTTCGCGCCGGCCTTTCGTTTGAGCCAGCTTTCGAACAAGTCACCCATCTGCGCGAGAACCGCAAGAGGGATGCTGAGCAGCACAAGATGGAAGGGCAGCGCCCAATAGACGTGCAATATGAAGCTCACCGCTGCTGTCAGTATTACACCGCCGATCAAACCAGCCCAGGTTTTATTGGGGCTGAATTGCGGAGCCAGTTTCGGTCCGCCGATGGCCCGACCGGAAAAATAGGCGCCGATATCGGTCGCCCAGACCAGGGCCAGCGTCCAGAGCATGATCAATATGCCATTGTCGATACCGCGCAGATACAGAATCGCCAGAGCCGGAAATCCAGCATAGAGGACACCCGCCGCAAGTTTGAACGAGCGGTCGAATATTGCAACGAACATCGCTGCACCGAGGATCAGGCCAAGCCCCAGGAACGATGGTCCGGCCGCCCACGGAGACATGATCGCCAGGGGAACCGACAGCGCGTACATCGCCAGCCGCCGGTTTTCGTGACGCCCCGTCAGCCCTGCCCATTCACTCATGATGCCGAGCGCCATGAGCACAACCAGCAGCCACAAGAACATCCCGGCAAAATATCCCGCCAGCAAAGCCGCCGCGATCAGCAGCACGCCGACAATGATGCGGGTCTGCAATTCGTTCGACTTGCCGGGTTTCGGAGCAGCGGGCTCATCCATGCTCAGCGTCCACCGAACCGTCGCTCGCGGTCGCCGAATGATTTCAGAGCCTTCTCAAGCTCCTGTTTGTCGAAATCGGGCCAGAGCGTGTCGGTAAAATAGAGTTCGGCATAAGCCGCCTGCCACAAGAGAAAATTGGACAGGCGCAACTCTCCCGAAGTCCTGACCAGCAGATCGAGCGGCGGCAAGTCCGCGGTATCCAGCCCACCGGATATATGGTCGAGAGTGATCCCGTCCGGTTCGACGTCGCCCCGCTTGACGGTGGTTGCGATTTGCTTGACTGCCCTGAGCATTTCGTCCTGCGCACCATAGTTGAGCGCGACCGCGAGCGTCATCCTGTCATTCCCGGCCGTTTTCTCGATCGCACTGTCGATCATCACGACAATATCCGGCTCAAGCGCCTGGTAATTGCCGATGACCTTGAGACGCACGCCATTTTCAACAAATTCATTGATATCCGACTGGATATACTGGCGCAGCAACCCCATGAGATCGCTGATTTCATCCTCTGGGCGATTCCAGTTTTCGGATGAGAAGGCATAAAGGGTCATCACTTCGACGCCCATTTCGCCGGCTACGCGGACAATATTGCGTACCGCCTCGACGCCTTTCTTGTGGCCCAGGGCGCGCGGCAGATGCTTGCGCTTCGCCCAGCGTCCGTTGCCATCCATGATGATCGCTATGTGACGGACACCATGTGTCGGGTCTGCTATTGCGCTAACGCTTTGCGCTGCATCTCCAGAGCCACCCTTGGAACGCGTAAGCTTCACTGGGTGAGGATTTCCTGTTCTTTTGCGTCAGCCAGCTTGTCGGCCTCCGCAATCATCTCGTCGGTCAGCTTCTGCACTTCGGTTTCGAGCCGCTTGCGGTCATCCTCGCTGATTTCCTTCTTGTTCTCGTCGGCCTTCAGATCATCCATGCCATCGCGCCGGACATTGCGGATAGCGATGCGTGCCTTTTCGGCAAATTGACCGGTCAGTTTCGCAAGGTCCTTGCGGCGCTCTTCGGTCAGATCGGGGATCGGAAGCCTGATATTGGGGCCATCCGTCATCGGATTAAGGCCAAGACCGGCTGACCGGATTGCCTTTTCTACCGGCTGAATATTGCTTTTGTCCCAGACCTGCACCGACAGCATGCGCGACTCAGGCACCGACACCGTAGCGACCTGGTTAAGGGGCATTTTCGAGCCGTAAACCTCTACCGTTATCGTATCCAGAAGTGCTATGTTGGCCCGTCCTGTACGCAGACCGCTCAGATCATGCTTGAGCGCTTCCAGCGTGCTGTTCATTCTTTTTTGCAGATCGGCTTTGTCATATTTTGCCATTGCTGTTTCCCCTAAATATTATTCGGTTGTTCCGACCATGGTTGCGGTACCGCCGCCACTCAAGACGGTCGCCAGATTGCCCTGCTCGCGGATCGAGAATACGACAATCGGTATCTTGTTTTCGCGGCAGAGTGCCACGGCGCTGGCGTCCATGACCTTCAGATTGTCTTTGAGCACCTGATCAAAACCCAGTTCATCATAACGCGTTGCGGAGGGATCCTTCTTCGGATCGGCATTATAGACGCCGTCGACGCTGGTGCCCTTGAAAAGCGCCTCGCAGCCCATTTCTGCAGCGCGCAGCGCCGCTGCCGTATCGGTGGTGAAATAGGGATTGCCGGTTCCCGCAGCAAAAATGACGATGCGGCCTTTTTCGAGATGGCGGACGGCCTTGCGGCGGATATAGGGTTCGCACACGCTCGCCATCGGGATTGCCGACAGCACGCGGGTATCACAGCCCATTTGCTCGAGCGCATTCTGGACAGCCAGCGCATTCATCACCGTCGCCAGCATGCCCATATAATCCGCGCTGGTCCGCTCGAAACCCTTGGCAGCTGCAGCCAGTCCGCGGAAGATATTGCCTCCCCCGACCACCAGACATAATTCAAAACCCGCCTCTTTGGCCGACTTCACTTCTGCCGCGATGCGATTGACCGTTTCCGGATCGATCCCGAATTCGCTTGAGCCCATCAAGACTTCACCGGAAAGCTTCAGCAATATCCGTTTGAACGCCGGTCGTTTCATGCAAATCCTATCCCGCCGGAATCAATGCCCGGCCCCAAATACAACAATGGCGCAGACCATAGATAGTCCGCGCCATGCTGCCAAGCGTTACCGCCTGAAATATTCAAACTGCAGCCCGATTAGCCGGCAACCGCAGCAGCAACTTCCGCTGCAAAATCTTCTTCTTTCTTCTCAATGCCTTCACCAAGCTGGAACCGGACATATTCGGTGAGCTTGATTTCAACACCGGCTTCTTTACCGGCTTGCTCGACGACTTGCGCGATAGGAGTTTTATTGTCCATCACGAAAGCCTGGCTGAGCAATGCATTTTCCTTGGCGAATTTTGCCATCGCACCGTCGACCATCTTCTCGACAATATTTTCCGGCTTGCCTGATTCAGCTGCCTTTTCCGTCGCGATTGCGCGCTCGCGTGCGAGCATTTCCTGGTCGAGGCCGTCAGCGTTCAGCGCCAGCGGGAAGGCAGCAGCGATATGCATCGCAATCTGCTTGCCGAGTGGCTCGAGAACGTCAGCGCCAGCCGTGCTTTCCAGCGCAACCAGGACACCGATCTTGCCCATCGTGGGTGTGACAGCGTTGTGGACATAAGGAACGACCAGCCCGCTCGAGACGGCGACCGTCTTCATGCGGCGGATCGTCTGGTTTTCACCAATTGTCGCAACATTGTTGGTCAGCACGTCTTTTACGGTGCCGCCAGCAGGATAATCTGCCGCAGCCAGAGCTTCGACATCGTCATTGTTCAGACCCAGTGCAACGGTTGTTACCTTGGCAACAAAATCCTGGAACTGGTCATTCTTGGCAACGAAATCGGTCTCGCTGTTCACTTCGACAGCAACACCCTTGGTGCCTTCGACCGAGACGCCGACGAGGCCTTCTGCTGCCGTACGGCTAGATTTTTTCTGAGCTGCGGCGAGACCTTTGGTCCGCAACAGATCAACCGCTGCTTCGACGTCGCCATTGGTTTCGTTCAGCGCTTTCTTGCAATCCATCATGCCAGCGCCGGTGCGCTCGCGCAGTTCTTTCACTGCTGCTGCTGTAATAGCCATAATCTGTTCCTCAATTTCTTGATCGGGAAATGTGAAATTGGGGCGACAAAAATGTCGCCCCGCTTATTTTTCGTAGCAGCCAATATATGGCTGCAAAAAGATGCTTCAAGCTCAGGCTTTTTCGTCTGCCTTTTTGTCATCTTTTTTCGCGGCAGCTTTCTTGGGAGCCGCTTTTTCTTCCGCTTTCGGAGCTTCAGCAGGAGCTGCTTCAGCCGGTGCCATTTCTGCTGCAATCTCAGCAATATCGGCAATAGCTGCTTCCTCTCCGGAAGTCATCGCACTTGCATTGGCTTCGCTCGAAACAATTTGCTCGACCGGAGGAGCAACCGCTGCTCCGAGATCTGTGCCAGCTGCAACCGAAGCGTCCTGGCCGCCCTTGGTGGCTGCTGCAGCAACCGATTCGCAATAGAGGCGAATGGCCCGTGCGGCATCGTCATTACCCGGAACCGGGAAAGCGATGTTGCTGGGATCAACGTTCGAATCGAGAATCGCGACAACCGGAATACCCAGAACATTGGCTTCCTTGATGGCGAGCTCTTCCTTGTTGGCATCGATCACGAACATGACATCGGGAATGCCGCCCATGTCACGGATACCGCCAAGCGACAGTTCCAGCTTGATGTGCTCGCGCGTCATCTGCAGGACTTCCTTCTTGGTAAAGCCAGCGGTGTCACCACCGAGCTGCTCTTCCAAAGTCTTCATCCGGCGGATCGAGTTGGAAATTGTCTTCCAGTTGGTCAGCATGCCGCCGAGCCAACGATGGTTGACAAAATGCTGGCCGCTTGCGCGCGCTGCTTCGGCAATCGGCTCTTGCGCCTGACGCTTGGTACCGACGAACAGGACCTTGCCGCCAGCCGATGTGGCGTTGGCGATAAAATCAAGTGCCCGTGCGAACAAGGGCACGCTCTGCGAAAGGTCAAGAATGTGGACGCTGTTGCGGGCGCCGAAGATATATGGCTTCATCTTCGGGTTCCAGCGGTGGGTCTGGTGGCCGAAATGCGCTCCGGCTTCAATCAATTGCTGTAGGGTGACGACAGGGGCCGCCATAATATTTCTCCTTATCCGGTTATGCCTCTGGAAAGCTGAGAACCTCAAACGACCTGAAAGACCGCTATCGGCACCGGTATGAGTGCTTTCCATGTGGAATGAGCGTGCCGTTAAGGCGAAGCGGAGTAGAATGCAACCCTAAATTGGGTTCAGGCGAACATGTTTGCGCCCTCTTGCTGCGCCAACCATTTCACCGGCCGGTATCACAAGCCCTTCCGAACACTAAAGAACTTGCGGAGATAGAAGTCATGGTCGGAAACCAGCGGTACCAGTGCGTCCGTCGCCGATAACCAACGACTGACCGCGTCTAAATGGCATCATGCAACCTTTTGATTCCCGATTCGTATTTTTGTCATGATTTGATAAAGCGCTTGACAATGAGAACAGAAATAGAACATTAAGCGCTCATTGAAAGAACAAACGAGGTCGTATCATGCTCACTATCGCTATCGCCACTTTTTTTGCGCTCGCCTTTGCCGGCGCCCTGTTGGTCATCGGCCTGATGTTTGTTCAATATCACGGAAAAATCCGCAGCGTCATTGAGAGCGGAATTGCGACCAATCAAACGTCAGCAGCATCGCATTCGCCGACCTATCGTCATCGGACGGTAAAAACGCAGCAGCTGGCTACGCGCCACCGCTCGCTGCAGTCCGCTCCGCTGCGCGCTGCCGCTTGACCTTGGCATAGCTTCTGACGCTGAACGGGATCATCGACAGATAGGCGATGCTTATCGCCGTCAGCATGATCCACGGCGCGCTGATCAGGGCAACGCCGAGCAGCCCGATCACCGCTATGCCCTCCAGTCTGATATTCTTGCGGAGCCGCAGCGACGACCAGCTGTAGGTCGCGGTATTGGAAATCATCAGAAAAGCGATGATCACGATCCACGGAGATACCAGCGCATAATGGCGGAAGATTTCCTGATCGGTTATCAACCACAAATATAACGGTAGCATCGCCAGACCCGCGCCGACGGGCGCCGGAATACCGGTCAGGAAGCCTGCTGATTTGTGAGGCTGGTCTTCATCATCGATCAACGCATTGAAGCGCGCCAGCCTGAGCGCACAACCGACGGCCATGGTCAGCGCCAACACCCACCCGAATTGCGGCATATATTGAGTCGACCAGAAGAACATGACCAGCGCCGGGGACACGCCAAAAGCGATAACATCCGACAGCGAGTCTAGTTCCGCGCCAAAACGGCTCTGTGCATTCAGCAATCGGGCAATGCGGCCATCAAGACCATCCAATATGCCTGCCAGCACAATCGCTGACGCTGCCAGCACCCAATTTTCCATATAGGCAAACCGGACGCTGCTCAAACCGACGCAAAGCGCGAGCGCAGTGACCGCATTGGGCACAAAGGCCCGCAACGGGATGCCTCTCTCGGGCCTTTTCATCGAACCTTTGTCAGCCATCAAATTTGCTCCGATCGAAAGCCGGTCAGCCTGCTGATCATTGGCCGACGCCTTCAATCTCTTTCATCTGGCCGGTGACCGCGATCACCGTTTCTCCGGCGATGGTCCGTTGACCGAGGACGACATTGGGCTCTGTCCCCTTGGGCAAATAGACGTCAACCCGGCTACCAAATCGAATCAGCCCTATTCGTTGTCCGACAGCTACGAAATCGCCTTCCTTGACAAAGGACATGATCCGGCGTGCCACAAGGCCAGCGATCTGCGTAAAACCGACCTTCAGACCATCATTGCGCTCGACCAGAAAATGCTGCCGCTCGTTTTCTTCGCTCGCCTTATCCAGGTCGGCGTTAAGGAACTTGCCCGAAATATAGGCCTGTCGCCTTACCGTTCCTTCGATGGGCGTGCGGTTGATGTGAACATCAAACACGCTCATGAATATAGACACCCGGATGAGTTCCTCATTACCGAGGCCGCCTTCGCCCTGCAATTCGACAGGTGGCTTTACCGGCATGATGAGATTCACGAGGCCATCGGCCGGCGCAACGATATATTTTTCGTCAAGCGGCGTAACCCGCTTGGGATCGCGGAAAAACGCCAACACCCATATGGTAATGCCGGCCATCGGCCAGGCCAGGGTTTCCCATGCCATGACGGCAAAAAACGCAGTGACCAGCCCTGCGATAACCGCAAATTTGCGACCTTCAGGATGGATCGGCGGAAAAGCCCACTTGGCTTCTCCCAGCCCCTTGTTCGAATATTTCTCAATTGCCATGAACGCTACTTAGGGACGGCCCATTAATCTGACAACACTCCCGTTGATTTATCGAGAAGACGGTCATCAGGCTTTTGCGCGAGCGTCCGCAACTCGAGGTTGAACAAATGACAATCTTTGCTAAGAGGCTCGCAACATCTATTCCTCCCTTTTGCTCCCGTTGCAGGAAAGTCTAAGCGATATGTCGAAAATTAAGGTCAAAAACCCGGTCATCGAAATTGATGGCGACGAAATGACACGGATCATCTGGCAATGGATCCGTGAACGGCTGATTGAACCTTATCTCGACATCGATCTTCATTATTACGATCTCTCGATCGAAGTGCGCGACGACACCAATGACAAAATCACCGTCGATGCGGCCAATGCGATCAAGAAGCACGGCGTTGGCGTCAAATGCGCGACGATCACCCCTGACGAAGACCGGGTCGAGGAATTTGGTCTGAAGCGGATGTGGAAATCGCCGAACGGCACCATTCGCAACATTCTTGGCGGGGTTGTCTTCCGCGAGCCAATCGTGATCGACAATGTCCCGCGTCTGGTACCGGGCTGGACCGATCCAATCGTTGTCGGCCGTCACGCATTCGGCGACCAATATCGTTGCACAGACTTCAAGGTACCGGGCCCCGGCAAGCTTCGGCTGGTCTTCGACGGTGACGATGGCACGAAAATTGACGAAGAAGTGTTCCAGTTCCCGTCACCCGGCATTGCCATGGCGATGTACAATCTCGACGATTCGATTCGCGATTTTGCCCGCGCCTCGATGAACTATGGCCTCAACCGCGAATGGCCGGTCTATCTGTCGACCAAGAACACGATCATGAAGGCCTATGACGGCCGCTTCAAGGATCTGTTCGAGGAAATTTTTCAGGCAGAATTCAAGGACAAGTTCGACAAGGCCGGAATCACTTACGAACATCGTCTCATCGATGACATGGTTGCTTCGGCTCTGAAATGGAGCGGCAAATTTGTCTGGGCCTGCAAAAACTATGATGGCGACGTCCAGTCGGACACGGTTGCACAGGGCTTCGGTTCGCTCGGCCTGATGACCTCGGTGTTGATGACACCGACCGGCGACTGCGTCGAAGCGGAAGCAGCGCACGGCACGGTTACCCGCCACTACCGCCAGCATCAGCAAGGCAAGGCGACATCAACCAATCCGATCGCGTCGATCTTCGCTTGGACACGCGGCCTGATCTATCGCGGCAAATTTGATGATACACCTGATGTCACGCGCTTTGCCGAAACACTGGAGCGCGTCTGCATCCAGACCGTCGAAAATGGTCACATGACCAAAGATCTCGCGATCCTCATCGGACCAGACCAGTCGTGGATGACGACCGAGCAGTTTTTTGAAGCGGTTCGTTCCAATCTCGAAAAAGAAATGGAAAACTGGAAATAGTCATTCCGGAATGGTGGGAGCTTCGGGCGATTGGATATCCTCTCGCCCGAATCCCAATCCGATGACCCGCCCGGGAATCCGTCGCAGCAACGGCACCCGGTTTAGCAACCTCAATGCAAATAGCGGCCTCTCGATCGGCTTTGCCCGTCGCAACAGCGGCGCAATCACCCTGTCCTGAGCAAGTTTCTGCAGCGTCTGCATCCGCCGCACCGGCTTTATCCGGCGCGCGCAGACCTGCTCCAGCAGCGGATCGGGATCCTCTCCCGCCGCCATTGGGCCGGCCAGAATATTAGCCGCTGAGACGGCGTCCTGCACCGCCATATTGATCCCGACACCGCCAATCGGCGACATTGCGTGCGCTGCATCGCCAATCGCCAGCAATCCCGGACGATGCCAGCGCTCAAGGCGATCAAGCGCCACTTCCAGCATCTTGACCTGGTCCCAGCTGATGATTTGATTGAACGCCGCAGTCAGATCCGGGACAAGCGAGCGCAATCCCGCGCGAAACGCGTCCAGCCCTGCGGCCTTCACCTGATCGGCCTGTCCCTTGTTGACGATATAGGCGCATTGATAATAATCATTGCGGTCGATCAGCACCATGAACCTGCCCGCTTGCACGGTTCCGAAGACGTCACCGCCCTGCCCCTCCGGCTTGTTGATGCGGAACCACAGAACATCCATTGGCGCGCCGATATTCCGCAACGGCAGTTCGGCTTTGCCGCGCAACACCGACCTTCTGCCATCGGCAGCGATGACCAGCCCGGCATTCAGGCTCTGCCCGTCGCGCGTCTTGACCCCGCAAACCCGGTCGGTCTTGTCGTAGAGAAGGTCCACCGCTTCGGTCTCCATCCGCAAGTCAAAGCCGCGATAATGCCTTGCCTTGCGCGCGATGAAATCGAGCAAATCCCATTGCGGCATCATCGCTATATAGGGCGCCGCCACCGGCAAATGGCGAAAGTCGACGGCCTTCATCCGGCGACCGGCGATATCGATCGAGGCTTGCTCCAGCCTGCTATGTGGCAATTGCAGCAATTCATCCAGCATGCCCAGCTGATGGAACAGCTCGAGCGTCGACGGGTGAACCGTGTCCCCGCGGAAATCCCGAAGAAAGTCGGCATGTTTCTCCAGCACAGCCACTTTCAATCCGGCGCGAGCGAACAGCAATCCCGCCATCATCCCCGCCGGACCGCCGCCGACGACCACAATATCCCGATCCATTTCCATCATTCGCGCCTTCCATCACGTAAGCTGCTGACAAATAGCATCGTTCGCGTATAGAGTCGCCCCATGCACAGTCCGCTCGAAAACCCAGCCTTCATTGACGCCATCGTGATTCTCGGTGCGGCAGGAATCATAATTCCCGCATTTGCCCGGTTCAGGATCACGCCGATCATCGGATTCATTCTGGTCGGCATCCTGCTCGGTCCCTCGGGACTGGGATCGTTGCAGAACCAATATTCCTGGCTGCAATTCGTCACCATTAGCGATCGCGAGGCAATCGAGCCGTTCGCCGAAATGGGGATCATATTGCTGCTCTTCTCGATCGGACTGGAACTGTCGTTCAAACGCCTCTGGTCGCTCCGCCGGCTCGTTTTCCGCGTCGGCGCGGCGGAGTTGCTGGCATCCGGATTGATCATTGCGTCTGTTCTCTATCTTCTCGGCCAGAATGCCCCCGGCGCGCTCGGGCTGGGGCTGGCGCTGGCGCTGTCGTCGACAGCTCTGGTGCTTCCCATGTCCGGCACGAAAAGCCCGGTTGGCCGCGCGGCGCTGGCGATGCTTCTGTTCGAGGACGTCGCCATTGTTCCGATCATTTTCCTGCTCGGCGCGATCTCTCCCGCGATCACCGCCGATGGCGGCTGGGATGATCTGGGACGAACATTGCTGCTGGGCGGTGCGGTCATTGTCGGCATGCTTGTTCTCGGACGGCTCGTTCTTCCGCGAATTTTTGCCCAGGCGGCACGGACCAAGAGCCCCGAACTGTTTCTGGCGGTAAGCCTGCTCGTCATCATCCTCGCCAGTCTGGCGACCGCCGCAACCGGATTGTCACCGATCGTCGGCGCCCTGCTCGCGGGTCTGCTGATCGCAGAAACCGAATATCACGGCGAAGTCGAGGTCATCACGCAGCCGTTCAAGGGACTGGCGCTGGGCGTATTCCTGATCACCGTCGGTATGCAGGTCGATATTCGCGTGGTGATTGAAAACTGGGCCAGCCTGGTTACCGCCGTCGTCGGCGTCGTGCTGGTAAAAGCGGTGGTCACCGGCAGCCTGCTCCGCTTCGCCGGTGCCCGGGCCGGCACCGCCACCGAAGCCGGCGTCCTGATGGCCAGTCCCTCCGAAACCACATTGATTGTCCTGGCGGCCGCCACGCAAGCGCAGCTGATCCAGCCACAGACCGCGGCCTTCTGGCAGATTGTCACCGCCATCGGCCTGACCATCACGCCGCTGCTGGCCCGTTTCGGCCATGACATCGCGCGGCGTATGGAAATGCGCAGCGGCGGTGGCACAGCCTCCGATGAATTGCCGGTGGAAGCGCAGCAGACCATCATCATCGGCTTTGGCCGGGTGGGCAAGCTGATCGCCGACCTGCTGACCACCCATAATCAGAAATATCTCGCGGTGGAGACCAATATCGACACCGTCGCCAGAGCCCGCCGCGAGGGCTATCCGATCATGTTCGGCAATGTGTCCCGCAACGAAATGCTCGACCGTTTGCGGCTTGGCCATGCAAAGGCTCTGGTCCTGACGATGGACGAGCCGGTGCTCTCGGTACAGATTGTCAAAAAGGTCCGGGCCTGGGTACCCGACTTGCCGATCATTGCGAGGGCGCGGGACATTGAACATGCCGCCGAACTCTATCAGGCCGGCGCAACCAATGCCGTGCCAGAAGCGCTCGAGGGATCCCTGCAATTGTCAGAGGCCGTGCTGGTCGAAAACGGCGTTGCCATGGGACCCGTCATCGCCTCGATCCATGAATTGCGCGATATCTACCGCAAGCAGATTCAGGAAGAAGGCGATCTGGAACACGAACCCAAGCTGAAATCCATGTCGACATCTACCGGTCAGGCGACCGCCGACGATCTGGTGCCCGACGGACTCAGCCCGCAAGAACAGACCTGATAGCCGCAATCGCATCGTCGGCCTTGGCCCCGTCGGGACCGCCTCCCTGCGCCATGTCCGGACGACCGCCGCCGCCCTTGCCGCCGACCGCTGCAACGCCCGCCTGAACCAGATCGACAGCGCTCAGTCGCTCGGTCAGGTCATCGGTCACACCAACCGCAACCGTCGCGCGGCCGTCATTGACGGCTACCATAGCACTGACGCCGCTACCCAGTTGCTGCTTGGCCTGGTCGACCAGACCGCGCAGTTCCTTGGGGTTCAGGCCCTGAATGACCTTGCCGCTGAACGCGACATCGCCGATCGTTTCTGTCTCGGTCGCCTGCGCGCCGCCGCCACCGTCGCCGGCCAGCGCCAGCGCGGTTTTCGCCTCGGTCAGTTCCCGGTCGAGCTTCTTGCGCTCTTCCATCAGAATGGCGACACGGTCAGCCGCTTCTTCGGGTGAGGATTTCAGCGTCGCTGCGATCGATTTGAGCTTGGCGTCACGATCGGCAAACCACAGCCGTGCCGCTTCGCCGGTAAGCGCTTCGATCCTTCTGACTCCGCTGGCAACCGCCGATTCAGAGACGATCACCATCAGCCCGATATCACCGAGCGCGTGGACATGCGTCCCACCACACAGCTCTACTGAATAATCGAGATCGGCCTCGCGGCCCATCGAAAGCACACGCACTTCCTCGCCATATTTCTCGCCGAAAAGCGCTAGCGCGCCGGCTTCGACCGCCTCGTCGGGACTCATCAGCCGGGTGGTGACCGGGCTGTTGCCGCGAATCTGCGCGTTCACATCCGCTTCGACCGCCTTGATCTGGGATTCGGTCAGGGCAGAGGGGTGCGAAAAGTCGAACCGCAGGCGGTCGGCTGCGACCAGACTGCCCTTCTGGGTCACATGGTCGCCAAGATGATGCCGCAACGCCTTGTGCAGCAAATGGGTGGCGCTGTGATTGGCACGCAGCGCGCTACGCCGGTCTTCATCCACTTTCAGATGAACCAGGTCGCCGACCGACACCGAACCCGACTTGATTTCGATCTGATGGGCATGGAGCCGTCCTAGCGGCTTTCGAGTGTCGGTCACGCTCGCGGCGAAACCGTCTTCACCGGATATCTTGCCGGCATCTCCCATCTGGCCGCCGCTTTCGCCGTAAAATGGCGTCTGATTGGTCAGCAGCGTGACCGTGTCACCGCTCTGCGCGGTTTCAATTTCGCTACCATCCCTGACCAGAGCCACGACAACGCCCTCGCCTTCCTCTGACGTATAGCCGGTAAATTCGGTACTGCCTTCGCGCTCGGCAATGTCGAACCAGACCGTGTCGGAAGCCTGGTCGCCGGAGCCTTTCCATGCGGCGCGGGCGGCTGCCTTCTGCTCGGCCATTGCCTTGTCGAAGCCTTCGCGATCGACACCCAGTGACTTGGCGCGCAGCGCATCTTCGGTGAGATCATAGGGGAAGCCATAAGTGTCGTAGAGCTTGAACGCCGTTGCCCCGGGCAGGACATCGCCCTCGCCCATATCAACGATTTCCGCGTCGAGCAGCTTCAGGCCATTGGCCAATGTCTGCCGGAAATTGGTTTCCTCACGCAGCAAGGTTTCCTCGATCAGCGGTTGCGCGCGGATCAGCTCGGGAAAGGCATTGCCCATTTCACCGGTCAGCGAACCGACCATCCGGTGCATCAGCGGATCGGCAGCACCCAGCAAATGGGCGTGGCGCATGGCCCGCCGCATGATACGGCGCAGCACGTAGCCACGACCCTCGTTGGACGGCAGGACGCCATCGGCAACCAGGAAGGAAGAGGCGCGCAGATGATCGGCGATCACCCGGTGGCTGGCCTGGTTGTCGCCGGTGGTGGCCGTGCCGGTCAGCGATCCCGATTCCGCGATCAGCGCCTTGAACAGGTCGATGTCGTAATTGTCGTGCACGCCCTGCATGACAGCGGCCACACGTTCCAGCCCCATGCCGGTATCGATCGACGGCTTGGGCAGATCAACGCGATCGCCTTCACCGCGCTGGTCATATTGCATGAACACCAGATTCCAGATTTCTACGAAACGGTCGCCGTCTTCATCCGGACTGCCCGGAGGGCCGCCGGGAATATGTTCGCCGTGATCATAGAAAATCTCGCTGCACGGACCACAGGGTCCGGTATCGCCCATCGACCAGAAATTGTCGTCGGTGGCGATGCGAATGATCCGCTCGTCCGGCAGGCCGGCGATTTTCTTCCACAGGTCAAAGGCCTCATCATCATCATGATAGACGGTCACGGTCAGCCGGTCGGGCGAAATGCCCCAGTTTCTGGTGATCAGGTCCCACGCCTGATGGATCGCCTGTTCCTTGAAATAATCGCCGAACGAAAAATTGCCGAGCATCTCGAAGAACGTGTGATGCCGCGCCGTATAGCCGACATTGTCGAGATCATTGTGCTTGCCGCCGGCGCGAACGCACTTCTGGCTGGAAGTGGCCGTCGAATAAGGGCTTTTCTCCGCTCCGGTGAAGATATTCTTGAACGGGACCATCCCCGCATTGATGAACATCAACGTCGGATCATTATAGGGAATGAGCGGCGAAGAGGGGACGATCTCGTGACCCTGAGCGGCAAAATAGTCTAGAAAAGACCGTCTGATATCATTGGTGGTTTGCATCGTTTCGACTTAGGCGAGCGATCTGCCGTTGACAATCCCGAGAATGGATCAAACGTCACGCATAAGCGTAAGGGCCGCCCTTTTCGAGCGCCGTGCGATATTGCGGGCGGGCATGGATACGCTCCAGCCAGGCCAGCAGATTGGGATAGCGTTCGTCCAGTCCCGCGCGAACCTGGCAGGCCTCGAGCGGGAAGCTCATCATGATATCCGCCGCGGTGAGCTGGCTACCGGCAAAATAGTCGCGGCCCGCCAGTTCGCTTTCCAGCCAGACGAGCAGGTCCGTGACCATCTGGCCAACCGGCTTGCGGGCCGGCCATCCGAGCGGGCCGAGACGTCCCACCACCAGCAGGCCATAGAGCGGCGGCATCATCGAACCTTCGGCAAAATGGAGATACTGGTTGTAAAGCCGCGCTCCCTTTTTGTCGGCAGGTGCACCCAGTTTTCCACCGGCCTTCTCGACCAGATATTCGGCGATCACGGCGGTTTCGATAATCACTTCGCCATCATCCTCGATCATCGGCGACTTGCCGAGCGGATGAATGGCCTTCAGACTTGCCGGCGCCTTCTGGGTTTTGGGGTCGCGTTCGTAACGCTTGATTTCATAGTCGAGGCCAAGCTCCTCCAACAGCCAGATTATGCGTTGCGAGCGGCTGTTTTCGAGATGATGCAGAATGATTGTCATTGCAATTAGGCCCTTCCGGAATGCGCAAAGTTTGCCAAAGTTGGGGCCAAGCAAGCGTTGTAAACGGCCAGTTGTCAATCTTTTCCAACATTTCGGAACATTATTGCCGATAGGAAATGCCAATAAAATGGGCCGTCCTACAGTCGGGGGACAGAAGGACGGCCCTATGCCAGGGATCGCCTCGGGGGAGAGTGATCCGGCAAAACTGGTAATATTCTGATTTCACGGTTTCGGCGCAAGCCGACCCACCGGAAAGATCTTCGACCGGTAGGCGCGACCATCAAGACGGCTATCCGTCTTGATGATCCAGTCACCTATTTCTCGTCATCGCCGTCATCGGCCTTGCCAATCGGACCGGTCATCATTTCCTCGGCCACTTCTTCCTGCTTGCCGCGGATCTGATTTTCCAGCTTGGCCATCATCTCGGGATTTTCCAGAAGGAAGCGTTTGGAATTCTCACGCCCCTGCCCGATGCGGACCGAGTCATAGGAGAACCAGGCGCCGGATTTCTCGACAACCCCGGCTTTCACGCCGAGATCGATAATCTCGCCAACCTTGGAAATGCCCTGGCCGTACATGATGTCGAATTCGACCTGCTTGAACGGCGGAGCGACCTTGTTCTTGACCACTTTGACCCGGGTCGAGTTGCCGACGATATCGTCGCGTTCCTTGATCTGGCCGGTGCGCCGGATGTCGAGCCGGACCGATGCATAGAATTTCAGCGCATTGCCGCCCGAGGTGGTTTCCGGATTGCCGTACATCACGCCGATTTTCATGCGGATCTGGTTGATGAAGATCACCATACACTTGGATCGACTGATCGAGCCGGTCAACTTGCGCAGCGCCTGACTCATCAAGCGGGCTTGCAGGCCGACATGGGTATCGCCCATTTCGCCTTCGATTTCCGCGCGCGGCACCAGAGCAGCGACCGAGTCGACCACCAATATGTCGATCGCATTGGATCGGACCAGTGTATCGACAATCTCCAGCGCCTGCTCGCCGGTATCGGGCTGGGAGATGATGAGTTCGTCGGTATTGACACCCAGCGCCTTGGCATAAACGGGGTCGAGCGCATGTTCCGCGTCGACAAAGGCAGCGGTGCCGCCGTTTTTCTGCGCTTCGGCGATGACGTGCAAGGCGAGCGTGGTCTTACCGGAGCTTTCCGGCCCATAGACTTCGATCACGCGTCCTTTCGGCAATCCCCCGATGCCAAGCGCAATATCCAGTCCCAGGCTACCGGTAGAGATAGCCTCCACTTCGAGCGCCTTGCGCTGTCCGAGCTTCATCGCCGAGCCTTTGCCGAAGGCACGATCGATTTGCGCCAATGCGGCGTCCAATGCTTTTTGTCTGTCTGATGAGTTCAACTGATTATCCGATTCTACGACTTTTAAATTGCCGGCCATTTGCCTGTCCCCTTCGCTAAATGCTTAACCATCATCAATCAATGATTGTGATGATGTACCGCATTTGTTCTCATAGAACAAGGGGAGAACATGAATTTTTTGCTTCGCGTCTATTCTACTGAAAGATAACGACAAAAAGACATATCTTTGCTATGACTTGGCATGTTCGGCCAATGTCTCTCCCACCGCCTCGGCTATCTGCGCCACTGAAAACGGCTTGGGAAGGAAATTGACCTTGTCGAGATCGATCGATTTGCGCAATTGCTCCTCGGCATAGCCTGACATGAACAGGATCGGCAGGTCGGGATAATGTTTGCGAACATGCTTGGCCATGGTCGGCCCATCCATGTTCGGCATCACCACATCCGAAACGATGATATCGAACGGCTGGTCCGCGTCTCCGCGGGCGGAGAGCAAGCCCAGGGCTTCCTCGCCCTCGCTGGCGGTTTCCACCGTATAGCCCTGACGGATCAGCGCACGTTCCGCGACCGCCCGCACCATGTCCTCGTCCTCGACCAGCAGGATATGACCATTGCCCCACAGTTCCTTTCGGGCCGTGGCCTTGACCGGCGGCGAACTCAAAGTGGCGCGCGCAACATCTTCCTGCGTCGGGACGTGGACCGGGAAATAGATCGAGAAAGTTGTCCCTTGGCCGGGAGTGGAATCGGCGAAAATATAGCCGCCGGACTGCTTGATGATCCCGTATACCGTCGATAGCCCCAGTCCAGTGCCCTTGCCAACGGCCTTGGTGGTGAAAAACGGTTCGAAAATCTTGCCGATGACATGCGGGGGAATGCCGTTGCCGGAATCGGTGAAGATCAACGCGGTATAGTCGCCGACCGGCAGAATATCGCTCTTTAGCGCCCGGACATCGGTGGCTCCGATCGACCGGGTCGAAATCGAAATCTTGCCGCCCTTTGGCATCGCATCGCGGGCGTTGACACCGAGATTGATGATCACCTGCTCGAGCTGCCCCGGATCTGCACGCACCAGACCGAGATTACGACCATGCCGCACCTCCAGTTCGATCGTCTCGTCGAGCAGACGCTTGAGCAGATTCGAAACATCCGCCACCACGTCGGGCAGTTGCAGCACTTGCGGCCGCAACGTCTGCTGGCGCGAAAAAGCGAGCAACTGGCGAGTCAGCCCGGCCGCCCGGTTGCTGTTATTCTTGACCTGCTGGATATCGTCATAATCGCTGTCACCCGGCGCGTGGCGCAGGAGCATGAGGTCGCAATGGCCGATGATCGCGGTCAGAATATTGTTGAAATCATGCGCCACGCCCCCGGCCAGCTGCCCGACGGCCTGCATTTTGGTCGCCTGCGCGACCTGGCTCTTCAATTTCGATTCTTCGCTATTGTCGCGAATGGACAGCAGCACCGCCGCTTCGCCGAGCCCGCGAACGCCGGCAATGCCGAGCGCAACCGGTTCTTCGCCGCCATTGCGCAATCGTACCGCGAGATCGCCCGCCTTTGGCGGACCGCTGGCGTAGCGACGCACGGCATCGGCGACCGCCGACTTGTCGTCGCGGATCATCAGGTCACCAGGATAGAGCGGCTGCTCCTTCTCGCCAATGCCTGCGGTTTTGGCAAAGGCCTCGTTGAGGAACAGGAACCGTCCGTCACGGTCGGTCAGCGCCAGTCCCAGAGGCAGCAGAGAGAGCATTGACTCAACTTGCTCCAGTGCCTTGCCGCGTTCGACCATCCCGCCATCGTCATCGATCAGCAGGATCAACGCGGGGGCTTTCTCCTTTTCCCGGTCAAGCGGGATATGGAAAAGCCGGACCGGCGTGCCATGCCGCCCTTCCCGTTCGAAAAAGATCGTGCCCTTGTCGTCCGAACGCAGGAAATTGATGAAATTGCGCCCGGCAATATTGGCATCCACCCGGCCGGTCGCGCGCAGCGCAAAGGCCTGGTTGGAAGCCCGTATCCGTCCTTCGCCGCCTATGACACTTGCCAGAATTCCGGATTCCGAAAAGGCCCGGCCCCCGCCGCCACTGACCAGGCGGGTCATGTCGTCGAGTATGTCCGCCTGAATTTGCGGGATCATCTGCCACAGCAGATATTCGTCGCCCTGCCCGGCCCTTACGACCTTGGCGTTATATTCCGCGATCCCCCGCTTCAGGCCTTCAGCATAGCCGCGACCATCCCGCCAGGCGGTGCGGCCAGCGGTCGCGAGCAGTTCGTTACCGCCGGCCTGCAGCGGCAATTCTGGCGGAACCGCCGGACCATTGAACCATTTGGTGAAAAGCTCGTTGGCGCAGACCAGCCGGCCGGCCCGATCGGTGATTGCCAGACCGATTTCCGACTGATCGGCGACCATCCGGGTGACCGCCCAATCCCCCGGTTCGGCATAGTCTCGATCGGCCGAGGCCGCCTGTGGCCTCAGAAAATAAGCGATCGCCGTCATGCTCATAACCAGAGCGACAAAGGCGCTGATCACGGCAATATTCTGCACCTGCCAGTAGAGCAGCCCGGCCGAAGCCACCATCGCCACAACCAGCAAAGCCGCTCTTATCCGGACGCCTGTCTGCGCCTTGCGCGTACTCGGGTTCAACAACCCGCTATCGATTTTAGCCTTACTGGCCATCGCCAGATCTTTCCCCGAGAATCTTGTTGAGCCGGTCCCGGCGTTTTCGTCCGATCCACCAGCGCCATCCCCAGCTGCTGATCAGATAGCCGATGGCGGCAAAAAATATTGCGAACACGAAAAAGCCGAAGGCGGTCACTCCCGCCTCGCGCACCAGCCAGGTCAGCCATTGACCAAATTCGCTTTGCATTTGCGTGTTGATCGGCTGGCCGGCGGTCATCGCATCCATCTGCAATATGAATTTTCCGATATGGTTCGCTGCTGCGATCCAGAACGGATAGGTCAACGGATTGGTGATAAAGGTGGTGACCGCCGCGATCGGAACGTTGGCACGGACCGGCAGCGCAAGGAAAACCGCCGCGAATATTTGCCCGACGGGGACCAGAAAAGCGGCCAGCATGCCCAAGGCGACGCCGCGCGGCACCGACCGGCGGGTGAATCGCCACAGCTCCGAAACCAATATGCGGTGGGCGATCGGCTTGAGATATTTGCTGCGTTCCATCGCTGCGCGGGTCGGCATTTTCCTCTGTACCCAGTGGAATATCGCCATGATCAACCGGGCAGCAAAATCCTTGTCGCGGATATTGGGCTTGTGGTCATCCATGTTCGCGCATCAGCCGGCCCTGTTGCCGTTTCCAGTCACGATCCTTTTCGGTCTGGCGCTTGTCCGGTGCTTTCTTGCCCTTCGCCAGCGCCAGTTCCAGCTTCGCCTTGCCCTTGCTGTTGAAATAGATCGACAGCGGCACAACCGTCATCCCCTTGCGCATCACGGCCGCATATAATTTGTTGATCTCGCGGCGGCTCAGCAGCAGCTTGCGGGGACGGGTCTGCGTGTGATTGTGACGGTTGCCGTGGCTCCATTCGGGAATATTGGAGTTGATCAGCCAGGCTTCGCCGTCCTTCACCTCGGCATAGCTTTCCGCGATTGCCCCCGAACCGAAACGCAACGACTTCACCTCTGTACCGGTCAGCATGATCCCCGCCTCGAAATGCTCCTCGAGAAAATAGTCATAGCGGGCGCGCCGGTTCTCGGCGACGATCTTTTGCTTGTCGAATTCCACCGGCCGCGGTTTTGCCATCAGATCAGACCTGCCCCTTCCAGGGCTGCATCCACGGCCTTGCGACTGGCTTCCGACGGCGGCGTCATCGGCAACCGCAGGTCGGTCGAGAAGTCCGGCAACACGCGGGACAAAGCATATTTGATCGGCCCGGGCGAAGCGTCGGAGAATAATGATTTGTGCAGAGGATAGAGGACATCGTTCAACTCGCGCGCCTTGGCATAATCGCCGGCCGCACAGGCTGCCTGAAACTCCGCGCATAATTTCGGAGCCACATTGGCGGTAACCGAAATACAGCCGATGCCGCCAGCCGCATTGAACGCCAGCGACAGCTCGTCGACGCCGGACAGCATGACAAAATCATCGGCACAATCGAGGCGATGTTCGGTGACCCGGTCGAGAACGCCGCTGGCATCCTTGATCGCCACGATGCCGGGCAACTGCGACAGGGCAGCAACGGTTTCCGGCTGGATATCGGTGACAGTGCGCGCCGGTACATTATAGAGCACCAGAGGCAGGTCGATGCTCTCGGTCAGGGTGGTGAAATGGGCGGTGATGCCTTCCTGATTCGGGCGATTATAATAGGGCGCAACAACCAGACCGGCGGCCGCTCCGCATTTTTTTGAAAAGGTCAGATGCAGCAGTGCGTTGGTGGTATCGTTCGAGCCGCAACCGGCAATGATCGGCACCCGGCCAGCGGCCTGCTCGACGCACACTTCGATAACCCGATGATGCTCGGCATTGGACAATGTCGACGCTTCGCCGGTGGTCCCGCAGGGCACAAGAGCGCTGCTGCCCTGGTCAATCTGCCAGTCGACAAGTGCACGAAACTGGTCTTCGGCAAACGATCCGTCGCGAAAGGGGGTCGCCAGAGCCGGGATGGAGCCGGAAAACATGGAATAATCCTTTATATTTACCTTGGAAATTGCCAAAGCCACCACCAAGTTATTTTTAACATTAACGGTGATATAGTTCGCCGTTCAGCGCCTGATAAGGAGCCTACCCCCAAAATGTCCAGCATGGTATCAAGAATTGTCATCGCGGCGCTGCTTTTATCCCCTGCTACATGCATGGCAGCCGAACAGATCAGCTGGCAGGGAAGCGAAAGCGGATTGTCCGATCCGACCGGCGGCAACGCCGTTCTCGGCCTGCAGCGTTGGCGGGTGCTCACCCAGTCCGACAATTATTCCTTCGAGGATTATGCAGGCTTTCTGGTGACCTATCCAGGCTGGCCGGAAGACACGCGGATGCGGCGCAACGCGGAGCAGGCGATCAACATCAACAGCTTCTCGCCGAGCCGGGTTCTCGCCTTTTTTGAAAAATTTCCACCGACCACCAACGCCGGTGCCGCAAAATATGCGGTAGCGCTGCAGGCGTCGGGTCAGAGCGACAAAGCCACGGCCATGGCGCGGCAGGCATGGCGTGGCGGCACGCTGACCGAGGACGATGAAACCGCCCTGATATCGCGATTCAGTTCGGTCCTCTCGATCGACGATCACGATGCCCGGATGGATGCCCTTCTGTGGGCGCGGGCGACGCGCGATGCGGCAGGCCAGCTTGCCTTCACTTCCCCTGCCCGGCGCGCGGTCTTCGCTGCCCGGCTGGCGCAACTGACCGAATCGTCGGACGCCAACACACAGGCCAGCGCAGTCGGCGCCATCGCGCGCGATGATGCCGGCTATCTTGCGGATCGTGCCCGCTATCTGCGCAACAGTGGCCAGAGCCATGCCGCACGGCAACTGCTCGCCAGCAGACTGCCGCTGCGGGTCAAACCGGCGATGCCGGAAACATGGTTCGAAGCCATGCTGATCAACGCCGAAGCGGCCGCCAATGACCGGCAATGGACGACGGCTTATGACATCGCCTCGAAAATCGAGGATGCCTACGACACGCCAACCCGGATAGCCGAGCAGAACAGCCGTGTACGCGACAAATATTCCGATCTCGCCTGGGTAGCGGGAACCTCCGCGCTCAACGGCATGCGCCAGCCCGCCAAGGCGATCCGCATGTTCGATCTCTATGCGCAATCCTATGATTCGCCCAATATCACCTCGAAAGGCTATTATTGGGCCGGCCGTGCCGCAGCAGATGCGGGCCAGACCGAACAGGCCAATGCCTATTTCGAGAAAGCGGCCAAATTCCCCGACTATTTCTATGGCCAATTGTCGCTGGAACGGCTCGGCCGTCCGCTGCCGGTGTTCAACCGCAAGCCGGATGTCGAAATTACCGCGGCCGACCGCGCCGCCTATGACGTCGACCCGCTGGTTGTTGCCGTAAAGGCCTCGGTGCGCACCGGTCCGTGGCGCGAACAAATCCGCTTTCACCGCGCCCTGGCCAGCAACGCAAAGACCGCGAAAGACTATATGCTGATCAGCGATCTTTCCACCCGCATCGGCGCCCGCGATCTTGGCGTGATCAAGGGGATCAGCGCGCTCGGGTCCGGAATTGGCGCGATTGATGAAACCGCCTTCCCGACCATGCCCGTCCCATTCGGTCATGAAAGCACCTGGACCCTGATCCACGCGATCACCCGTCAGGAAAGCCAGTTTGCCGAAGGCGCGATCAGCCATGCCGGCGCTCGCGGTCTGATGCAGCTGATGCCCGGCACCGCGCGCGAACAGTCCGGCAAGGCGAACCTGTCCTATAATCTCTCGTCGCTGACCGACGATCCGCAATATAATATCAAGCTCGGCAGCGGCTATATCCAGCGGATGATGGACTATTACGGTGGCAGCTACCCGCTCGCGGTCGCGGCCTATAACGCTGGCCCGGGCAATGTGAACAAATGGATCCGCGCCAACGGCGACCCGCGCATGGGCGGGATCGACTGGATTCAGTGGATCGAGGAGATCCCGATCTCCGAGACCCGCAACTATGTCAAACGGGTGCTCGAAAATGCGGTGGTCTACGACACGAAAAACCCGCGCGGCCCGACGATCCGCAGCGAGACGCCCTTGTCGCGCTATATTGGGAAAAACAGCCGGGGATAGCGGTCAGAGCAATGTCAGATCGTATAGCATCGCGTCTCCATCCCGGTCGTTTCCGATCGACTGGTCACGACCGCTCTGTCCAACAATTCTGGAAACGGCTATCCGGCAGGCGACTTGCTCAGCACGAGCGCGGAAGTCCCTGACCAGTCCGGGAAACCCCAGTCTGCGGGGTCTTCGACCGCCACCAGCTTTCTTGACCGCTCCCGGCCGAGGTCGATATCCTTCCCGGAAATGGGAAGGTCTGTCTCCAGAGAGTGAAAGCTTCGCACAATCGGTACGGAATAGTTGGAGGGAGATTCTCCGATGACGATGGCCAGTTCATCCTGGTTCAGGCGCACCAGCGTTCCCACCGGCAATATGCCAAGGCTATCGACAAAGTCACAGAAGATCAGCTGGTCGAAGTGACCCGACCAGGACATCATTTCGGCAAGCGCCTCCGAGGCAGACAGCGGCGCGTTATAGGGCCGCTGGGAGGTGATCGCGTCGTAGACATCGCAGATGCTCGCCATACGCGTAAAGATGCTGAGATTGTCGGCGAATAATTTTCCCGGATAGCCGGTTCCGTCCATTTTCTCGTGATGCCTCAGGCAGACCTCGAGCACGACGTCGCTGATGCCCTCCGACTCCGTCAATATTTCATGTCCCCGCTGCGGATGGTTGCGGATCACATCCCATTCACTTGCATCGAGCTTGCCCGGCTTTGACAATATGCTGTCGGGAATGCATGTCTTGCCGATGTCGTGCAGGAGACCGGCCAGGCCGATATCGTGCATCTGTCTCTCGGGAAAACCCATTTTACGGGCCAGGTTGATCATCAGCGCGCATACCGAAACCGAATGCAAATAGGTATATTCGTCCTTGGTTTTGATCCGGGCGATATTGAGGATGATCGTCGGATCGATATTCACCGATCTGGATATCTGCTTGACGAGCGGTGCCAGTTTGCGCGGCTTGACCGCCTTGCCATGGCGAGCGTCCTCAAACATCGCCATAACCGCTGCTCGTGACCGTTTTATCGTGCCGGATGCCTTGCGAACCTCTGCTGCACGCTCGCGCGGCGTCAGGCGGTTGAAGACCGGTTCCGCAACCTCCCGCAGATAGGAGCGGGGCCGTTCCTGGGCCGATTGCTTCAGCACCTTCGCCAGCTTTGGCGTGTAGACCTTGGCCTCCTCCGCTGCGAGCACCGCCAACGGCTTGGACGAGGCGGATAATTTCTTGCCCCGCGATTCATCGATGGTTACCCGGGTTACGTCGCTGGACAGGATCTGCTCGATCTGGCTCTCGTCGTTGAGCAAGAACCGTGATCGCCAGAACGGGTGGTCAAACCACGAGCCTTCCATCGAATGAATGAACATTCCCGGCTCGAGTTGGCTAGCCTGGATTTTACGCAGCATCTGCCAATTCCTGTAGTCCCCGTTTCTAGTTAACTCCCATTAACGGCGAAATCGGTTTTCGTTTCAGATGGCAATCGGCTTTTTTTGATCGCGGGTGTAACAATCGTCCGGCTCTGTTAGAATGAAGATCATAGGATCAGAAATACCGGAGAGTTCATGCCCCAGACAACGCGCACCATAGCTGCATCACTAGCGATCATGCTGATACTCACGGTAGCCACGCAAATATTATATGTCGCGACCCTCAGCGGAGTCGGAGTTATCGAGGGCTGGCCGCTGCGGTCGACAATCTGGACCGCAGAACTTCTGCTGTTCACCGGCATTGCAATGGTTTCGCTGGTCGGCCTGGTCCGGTCACCCAACTTGCAATTGGGATGGGCTGCTCTGGTCGTGGCCGGGCTGATCAACATGATCCAGTCGGGCATCGGCCTGTCCATGTTTGTCCCTGCGACCAAAGCCGGTGCCGATTTCGCGCCGCTTATGGGCACTGTGCTTGCAGGTTCGTTTCTCTTCTACAATCTGGCAAAGGCGATCATCGGACTGGCCGCGCTGATTTTCGGCCTGTCGCTGTTTCGCGAAGGCCAATCCGTCGCCCGGGTGGTCGGTTTGGCCAGCGTGGTAGCCGGTGCGGTTGCAATCGCCCTGAACCTCACCGCGGTCAATCTGGGACTGGGTTCGGTGCCCTTCTCCGGTGCAAGCGGCGCGATTGCAACATTTCTGGCAGGCTGGGCCATCTGGCTATCCTCCCGCCAGCCCGAATGAGTCGATTGCTATCGAGACATTTGACGATCTGATCCAGTCGGAAGAGCTTCGGTCATCTTGTTGAATCCCCGAAGCTCTTGTTCGTGCGGTTGGCGATTGCCACCAGCGACAGCATGACCGGAACCTCGACCAGAACGCCGACCACGGTGGCCAGTGCCGCGCCGCTGGACAGACCGAACAGGCCGATTGCCACCGCAACCGCAAGCTCGAAAAAGTTGGACGTACCGATCAGTGCGCAAGGCGCAGCGATATTATGCGGCAATTTCCACGCCCACGCCGCTGCATAGGCAACCGCGAATATGCCGTAGGATTGCAATATGATCGGAATAGCGATCAACACGATCAGCACCGGTTGCGAGACGATCGTCTCGGCCTGGAACGCGAACAGCAGAACCACCGTTGCCAGAAGACCGATCATCGATGCAGGCTTCAGGCGTGCAGTGAAGCGGTCGACCGCCCCGATATCGCCAGCATGGCCGGCAATGACAGCGCGCCGGGTCAACGCGCCGGCGGCCAGCGGCACGACCACATAAAGTCCCACCGACAGCAGCAAGGTCTGCCACGGAATAGCGATGTCCGTGACTCCCAGCAGCAAGGCCACGATCGGCGCAAAGGCGACGATCATGATAAGGTCGTTCACCGATACCTGCACCAGTGTATAGGCAGGGTCACCCTTGGTCATCTGCGACCAGACAAAGACCATCGCCGTGCAGGGGGCTGCACCGAGCAGGATCAGGCCGGCAATATATTGCTGGGCATCCTCGCCGGATATGATCCCGCTGTAGATATAGTCGAAGAACAGGACCGCAAGCGCAGCCATGGTGAACGGCTTGATCAGCCAGTTCACCACGACGGTGATGATCAGCCCCTTCGGCTTGCCGCCAATGTCGCGCAAGCTTCCGAAATCGACCGCGACCATCATCGGGTAGATCATCGCCCAGATCAGGACCGCGACCACCAGATTGACCGAGGCATATTCAAGGCCGGCGATCAGGTTGAACAGCCCGGGTGCCATATTGCCGAGCAACAGGCCTGCCAATATGGCAAGGCCGACCCACAGAGAAAGCCAGCGTTCGAATAGTCCCATTATATATTCCGTTCCTTGGCGCTTTCGTCAGCGCCGATGGCGGCCAGACGGGTCTTCAGGCTGAGCTCGTCGAGAGCATCGATCGGCAGATTGAGCAGCAGGCTGATCCGGTTGCGCATATAGCGCAACGCCGTCAGAAAGGCCTCGCGCTGGCCGTCGCCCTCGACAGCGGCCGGGTCTTCAATGCCCCAATGGGCTGTCATCGGGTGGCCCGGCCATATCGGGCAGGTTTCGCCCGCGGCATTGTCACAGACGGTTATGATGAAATCCATCTGGGGGGCGTCCGGTGCCGAAAATTCATCCCAGCTTTTCGACCGCAGCCCGTCGGTATCAAATTCCAGCTGTTCCAGAATTTCAATCGCCATGGGATGGGGCTCGCCCTTTGGAAAACTACCCGCGCTATAGGCGCGAAAGCGACCCGCACCATCGCGGTTGAGCAATGCCTCGCCCAATATCGAGCGCGCCGAATTTCCCGTGCAGAGAAACAGCACGTTGTAGATCTTGTCTGACATTAGGATTATCCGCAACAGGAGGAAGAGGTGGCGGGTTGCGGCGCCATTTGCGGCGTGCAGCATGCTCCATCCGACGCATTGGCCGAAGTGAGCTGGTCGAGATCGACGCGATTGCCATATTCGGTCACTTCGCCGTTGGTCAGAAACGCCTCCCAGGCAATACCATCGGGATCAACCGTCCAGTTTTTCTCCGACTGGGCATAGCAGCAGGTCGTCGCACCTTCGTCGAAAATCGCACCGCCAGCGTCCTTGATCCGGCCGTAAACGCCGGCCAGTTCTTCGGCATTTTCCGACTGGATGCCAATATGCTCGATACCGCGCTTGGTGCCCGGATTGCTCGACATCGCAAAATTGACGCGCGGATCTTCGAGCATCCATTTGGCATAGTCAGCCTTCAGCACGCTGGGTTCGGTGCCGAAAAGTTTCGAATAGAAAGCCACTGATTTTTCAAGGCTTTCGACGGAAAGGTGAATATGCATTCTGTTCATTTGCAAGCTCCTTTGGATGTAAGAAGGTCAACCGCGCAGGCATCCCCTGCGCAGCAATTTTCGAGTAGATAGGCAACAAGCCGGTTCATGACCGCATAGTCGGCGCGGTAGATCAGTGTCCGCGATTGCCTTTCCTGACTGATCAGGTCCGCCCGGGTCAGGTGAGCCAGATGGAAGGACAAGGAACTCGGCGGAACGCCGAGCTTCTCGGCAATCGCGCCAGCCGCAAGGCCGTCGTTTCCGGCCTGCACCAGCAAGCGGAATATCGACAATCTATGCTCTTGGGCGAGCGAGGCCAAAGCGGTTACGGCTTGATCGGGGTGCATGAAAGACTCCAACGATTCGATAATCGTCGAAATATAGAATCATGATCACGGGGTCAATGACATTTCGACTATTGTAGAAATATCATTGACCAGGGCCCGCGCCATTTCTGTCCCGGAGAGAAAAACATGCTTCCAACTCTTCCAGTGACAGCAGACTGCATCACCGTTTCGGGTCTCGACTATCTGGAAGATATGCGCAGAAAACAGGTCCCGACCAGCCGCGTTTTGGCGTCAGTCCCGGGCCTCATAGCCGAAAGCATCCTCGGCCAGTTTGACCATTTCCGGGTCGGCCTCGGGCAAATCATCCGGCAGCGCCGCTTCCAGCGTCTCGGCGACATGGGTCATTGCCGCGATCCGCGCCGATTTCTTGTCATTGCCGTCGATCACCTTCCACGGCGCCCAGCGGGTGTCGGTATTTTCGAACATGTCGTGGATCGCCTCGAGATATTCATCTCGCTTTTCCCGGTTGCGAAAATCCTCGGCGGTAATCTTCCAGCGCTTGTGCGGCGTGTCCAGCCGCTTGGCCAGTCGCTCGTCCTGCTCTTCCTGCGTGGTGTGGAAGAACAGCTTCACCAGATTGGTGCCGCCATCGATCTGCTGGGCTTCAAATTCGTTGATCTCGTCATAGCCGCGCTTCCAGTCGGCCTTGGTGCAGAAATTCTCGACCCGTTCGACCAGCACGCGACCGTACCAGCTGCGATCGAACACGCCGATCTCCCGACTTCCCGGCAGTTTCTGCCAGAACCGCCAGAGAAAATGGCGGTCTTTCTCTTCCCTGGTCGGGGCACCGATCGGCCAGACATCAAAATAGCGCGGGTCCCATTCGCCGGTCATTCGGCGGATCGCCCCGCCCTTGCCTGCGGCGTCCCAGCCTTCGAATACCAGGATCGACCGGCTGCCATGGATGATATGTTTGAAATGAACATGCGCCAGCCGGTCCTGCAGCGCCTTCAGCGCCTCGTCATAATCGCCGTCATATTTGTCCCCGGATTCATAATCAGACAGATCTATGGTCATTTGTGCTCCGTCACCCCCATGTTTCCGCCGGGGCCCAGGGTCAGTGGTCACTCCCGTCGCTACCAGACGCTCTGGCCAAAGCGCCCGTTCAGCCGGACGATATACTATAGTCTACGCAATGGGGCCAACCG
Organism: Parasphingorhabdus flavimaris; assembly: GCF_013371215.1. Taxonomy (GTDB): domain Bacteria; phylum Pseudomonadota; class Alphaproteobacteria; order Sphingomonadales; family Sphingomonadaceae; genus Parasphingorhabdus; species Parasphingorhabdus flavimaris. The sequence goes on along the minus strand of NZ_JABWMH010000002.1, from coordinate 123,041 downwards.
GTTAACCCTGTTCATCAGCTTTAATTTTCAGCGCTGCCGGATTGACGCAAATCCCATTCATCCAGCGCGCGCTGGTGGGCGCTGACGCGATTTATCGACTGGGTCACTTCAAGCTTTCCCGGCGACAGACTTATTGCCTCATCATAATGAGCCAGCGCCGAGTCAAGGTCGCCGCGCTGTTCTGCACAAAGGCCGCGATTGAACGCCAGCGACAGGTGGATCAGCCCGTTTTCTGCGGCTTCGTCCCACATCCGGCAGGCTTCTGCGGCGTCGGATTTGGTCATCTTGATTGCCGCCTTGAAATATTGCCCCTCCGCCTTGGACATGCCCTTGCGGCTTTCCAATATTCTGACGTCCGACCGATACTCTTTCGGGGCCAGATCATCGCGGACAGCCGTGGCAGCATCCGAGACCATCGACCGGATCACGGTTTCGCTGCTCCTGAATTCCTCGTCATCGCCGAAACAGACGGTCTGCTCGTCCTTGGCCGGAAAGGATTCCGTATAGATGCTGCGACCATCGCTGTAGCGCGTCGCACGCACCTGGGCGCGAAAATCAATCCTGCGGCTCAGACAGTCGACCTCGAGATTCTTGTAGGTGATGCATTTGTCCTTTTCGCCGCGCTTCACGCAGCGCCGCCGCTTGGCGACCGTTTCATATTCTTCAATGCCTGCAGTAACATGGCCCGAAAGACTGGCGTCGGATTCCACTGCAGATCGCCCGCCGATGACATCAAAATAGGGCTGGCCAAATACCGTCACGGCAGAGAGCCGATCTTCCAGTTCAAAGGCCAGCGCCCGACCGTCGCTGCCGCCAAAATCGTCAATCGCAACGGTCTGGATTTCGGCAAATTCGGGAGCACCGGCAGGCGTCAGCCCCTCGATCGTGAGCACCTCGGCCTGCGCGACATGCGACAGGCTGCACAGCATCAGCGTGCCGACGACAGTTGCAGTGAATAATCTGTTCATGTCCATCCCCTCCCAAGGTCTATTCGTTCACAAATATCGGACGCAATATGAATGGACTATTAGCCTGCGAGGATCAAGCCTGCAATCCGCTCCGGATCCTGCATCGGCATGAAATGGGTAAGGTCGGGCAGATAATGGTCGCTACCCCGGGCAAAACTGTCCGCCAGTCCCGGCGGTGTCGGTGAGGAGGCAAAGTCGAAGATACCATCCTGCTTGATCTGCGGCGCGCGCAATATCGTTACCGGCTGGTCGATTCCGTCGATCATCGGCCAGGGATCGATCGATGTGCTGGAGGCATAGATCGAGGCCTCTGTCGCCGGCGGACAGGCCAGTTCGAAGCCGCCCTCGCCGTCCGGTAGCAGACCATATTCACAATAGTCGCGCAACACCGCCGGGTCCCACAGCTTGTAGGGATGACGGTCCTTGAACCGTTCGATCATCTCGTCCGGACCGGCCCAGCTGTTGCGGCGCTTGGCGACCATCTCGTAGGTGGCGCTAAAATCCGCCGAGCTTTCATAGGCCGCACGCTCCATGATTACCGGGTCGATCAGCACCAGCCGTTCGAACAGATCGGGCTGTCGCGCGACAACCTGCACCAGACAGTTGCCGCCCATGCTGTGCCCCGCGCCGACGGTGAACCTGGTATCGAGCGATTCGACCAGTTCGGCAGTGGCACCGGCGATCATTCCCCAGTCGCTGATCGGCGGACTGGCGCTGCGTCCATGACCCAGTTGGTCTACTACGACAACATGTGTACCATCCGGAAAGGCGCCGACAACCTGGTCCCAGCACCGCGCATGGAATCCCGTGGCGTGGAGCAGCAAGACCGACTGGGCGTCTCCTGCCCTGCCCCATTCGAAATAGCAGATGTCGCCGCGGGTGGACGAGAAGCGATGTTCGGTCGGTTGATTACCGGTCAATGCAATAACTCCGTTCGTCTCGAGCGAGGTCGAGAGACATTTTTTCCGACCCGCATGTCTCGACAGCGCTCGACAGGAACAGAACTGATTTTATCGCCGACGCTAGCCTTCCTTCGGCGGTTCCACCACCCGGATGTGCAATTCGCGCAGCTGTTTCGCCGCCACCGGGCTCGGCGCGCTCATCATCAGGTCTTCGGCCTTCTGGTTCATCGGGAAGAGTACGACCTCGCGGATGTTCGGCTCGTTGGCCAGCATCATCACGATCCGGTCGACGCCCGGCGCCGAGCCACCATGCGGCGGCGCGCCATATTTGAGCGCGTTGATCATGCCGGAAAATTCCGTGTCGACCTGCTCCTTGGTGTAACCGGCGATCTCGAACGCCTTGTACATGATGTCGGGCCGGTGGTTCCGGATCGCCCCGGAGGACAGTTCGATGCCGTTGCAGACAATATCATATTGCCACGCGAGAATGTCGAGCGGGTCCTTGCTTTCCAGCGCTTCCAGCTCGCCCTGCGGCATCGAGAAGGGATTGTGCGAGAAATCCATTTTCTTCAGCTCGTCATCATATTCGAACATCGGATAGTCGACGATCCAGCAGAATTTGAACGCATTCTTGTCGATCAGGTCGAGTTGCTCCGCAGTGCGGGTCCGTGCAACACCTGCAAGCTTGGCTGCATCGGCTTCCTTGCCGGCGGCAAAGAATACACCATCGTCAGGACCACAACCGAGATCGGCGAGCAGCTTCGCCGTGCCTTCCTCGCCATGGTTCTTGGCAATCGGCCCGCCAGCCGAGCCCTCTTTCATATTGATATAGCCGAGCCCGGCGAAACCTTCGCCGCGCGCCCAGTCGTTCATCGCGTCAAAGAACTTGCGGCTGTTCTTGCCCGCTTCCGGCGCGACAAAGGCGCGCACGGTGCCGCCGGTCGAGGTGATCTTGTCGAACAGGCCGAAACCGGAGCCCTTGAAATGCTCGCTGACGTCCTGGATGATGATCGGGTTGCGCAAATCTGGCTTGTCATTGCCATATTTCAGCATCGATTCCTTGTAGGGAATGCGCGGAAACTCGCCAGCCGGCGTCACCGAGCGGCCATTGGCAAATTCCTCGAACACACCGGCCAGAACCGGTTCCAGCGTCTGGAACACATCTTCCTGGGTGACGAAGCTCATTTCGAAATCGAGCTGGTAAAATTCGCCCGGCGAACGGTCGGCGCGGGCGTCCTCGTCGCGGAAACAGGGGGCGATCTGGAAATAGCGGTCGAAACCGGCGACCATCAGCATCTGCTTGAACATCTGCGGCGCCTGCGGCAGCGCATAGAATTTTCCGGGATGAACGCGGCTCGGCACGAGATAGTCGCGTGCACCTTCCGGTGACGATGCGGTCAGGATCGGCGTCTGGAATTCGGTAAAGCCCTGCTCCGTCATCCGGTTGCGCAGGCTTGCAATCACCTTGGAGCGCAGCATCATATTGGCGTGCACGCTCTCCCGACGCAAATCGAGGAATCGATAGCGCAGACGGATATCCTCGGGATATTCCTGCTCGCCGAACACCGGCATCGGCAATTCGTCGGCCGGGCCCTGCATGCTGACCGTATCGGCGACCAGTTCGACTTCGCCGGTCGGCAGGTTCTTGTTCACCGTTTCATCATCGCGGGCGACAACCTTGCCGGTCACCGTGACGACCGACTCCACGCGCGCACCATCGAGAATCTTGAACGCCTCGCTGCCGGTTTCGCTGACGATCTGGGTCAGACCGAAATGGTCGCGCAGATCGACGAACAGCAGATTGCCGTGGTCGCGCTTGCGGTGGACCCAGCCGGACAGACGGACTTCCTCGCCGACGTGCGAAGAGCGAAGCGCGGAACAATTATGGGTGCGATATGCGTGCATGATGGACCTTTGGAATTGGGTGCTTTCCTCGATGGAAAGATTGCAGGCGTAACACAGGTCTGCGCGCCATTTGTCAAGGCTTGAGATTGGTGGAAGAGGCTGTGCTTGGCAGTAGATGCGGAGTTTTGGATGTCAGGTGTATTCCGAAATCGGCCTCTAGCTTTAGCTTTCGTGAACGGCAAAAATTGGGTGGGGAGCGAACAGGCAGCTTTCGCATCCGCAAAGCCTTCTTTGTGGCCCATAACAGTCATCGGCGGGACGGCTGCGTAGACGATGTGCTTAATATTAGCCGCTTCAAGGACTGAGGTCATCCCTCATAGTCTGCTTGTGCATCCGCACGATTTAAACTGAATTTGCCATCCGCCCGATATCCCAATACCTTGGCCGGACCATAGAACATCCATTGTTCGTCGGTTGGATCGTCGCCGTATGACCAAGTTTCCAGTTTCCCGCCTAAATCAAAGATGAATGCGGAACTACCCTGCTGAGGTTCGACGGTTACAGAGGTCAGCTTTTGACCATTTAGAATCGCAGTTGCCTTTCCGATTAACTTGTCATCACTTTCGCTCCATGCGATTTGCTCATCAAGTTGAAAAATGCGCCAATTACAGCAGTAAATCCAAAGATGCCAATCGCCATGAACATGTGCATTTCTTCGAAACTTTCCGTCCGCCAATTTGGACTCAACAACTTCCAGTTTTGGTTCGCCAAACTCAAATGTGAGAAAACTACCATGGCCCTTCTTGACTCCCCAAGCAGGTAGGTTGAGCATAGGAGCGACAAAGACATCAACGGGATTGATTGGTAGTTTGTGACTCTTCATTCGTGACTTCTACCTATATTTTAGACGTCCGCAATTGGGAACAGCTAGTGGTGACCTGAACGACGCCAACTGGGGCGGAAGCGGAATGGCAGCTTCAGCATATTTTTTATCGAACAACCTAGATCAACCCCAGTTTCACCAGCTCATCATTGGCAAACACCTGCCGATCCGCCGCATCCGGCATCACCTGCGCCTGGGCCCATTTCCAGTCGGCGAAGTTCTGCTCATAGTCCCGCATCACTCGATGCTCGTCGAGATTGTTGGTCTTGCCCCAGTGTCGCGTGAAGGCGATCCCCGCATCATCGAGCGCCTCGACCACTTTCTTGTAGCCTTGATGACTGGATTCGACGTTCGGCCCGTCAAAGTCGATCACGACATTGTCCGGCCAGTGCGCGGGCGCGAGCAGGCCCTTGGCCTTGCGGACGAAGCGCAGGGTGACGACCGTGCCGCCGCCACCGCGCCGGAAGCTGTCGATAATCAAGTCAAAGGCTTCGCTCAACTTGCTGCGGTCCAAAGTTACCGATCCGTTGAAAAGGCTGGCGATCGGCGCATGTTCTTCGGTCGTGTGGCCCCAGGTCGCAATCGCCGGCGGGTCATCGACATTGCGGTTGTCGGGATAGGCCTGCTCCATCGCCAGTTGCAGGATCTCCGCCTTGAATAAATCACTTTCCGCCATCGCCTTGCCGAGCAGGGTCAGGGCGTCATAGCCAGCCCCCATGTCGCCCGGCGGCGGTGGCGGGATACCGGGATCATACGGGCGCTTGTAGAGGAAGCGCAGCAGGCTCTTTTTGTCGAACGGGTCAAAAGGATTCATTATAAGTTGTTGGAAATATGGCTCTTCATGGAGTCCGAATTCGCAGGAGAATCTTTTGAATTCGCCACGGCACAGCCAGTCTATATGCTCGCGCTTTATCCTGGCTGCTTTCTGGATATTCTGCACCATATAGATCGGGTCGGTCTCGATCAGCATCGCCGTGACAAAGCCCATCGCGCCGACATGCAGCTGGGCGGCGGCGAATATCCGGTCATCGCGGATGATCTCCGAGCCCGTCTGGGCGATAAACGCATCGGACAGCACGCCCTTTTCCGGTTCAATCCACAATATCCGGTCGGGCGTGACCAGTTGCACCGCCCGGACATGGTCCTGGATGCCGCCCGCCTGCCAGACGCTGCCATGAGTTCCGGTCGCGCAGGCGCCGGCAAAGCTCTGGCCATTGCTGGCCCCGCCGGTACGCAGCGACCGGCCGATTTCTTCCGCGCTTTCATAGACCTCGTCTACCGTCGCACCGGCCTGTACCAGCAGCAGCGATTCGGCGTCGACATCACAATCTGCGTGCAGATTCTCTGCGGACAGCTTGTAAGTCCGGTTGAGCCGCAAGGTCTCCACCAGCCAGCCGTCTTCCACGACATTGATCGGCGACGGCGACCAGCCCGCTCCGATCGGCCGCACCGGTATCTGATATTGTCTGGCTTCCCTGAGCAGTTCCAAGACGGTTTCCGCCACGCCTTTCAGATGCGCCCGGCCATTTTCCTCGTCGCCATTGACCAGCTCGATCCGGCCCTTGAGATTGCATTCCGCGGTCTGATGATAGTTGGTCCAGACCTGCTGGCCGAGATTCACGATCCGCGCCATCAGGCTTCTCCCACGTCATGGTCCCCGGCATAGCAGCGATAGGCGATGCTGACCTTCCGCACGAAGCCGAAGGTGATCAGACAGACCAGTACGGCCTTGCCGGTCATGAAAAACCGCATGTCGTTGATGCCGAGCTGATAGCAGTCGTCTACCTGCAGAGCCCGCCCTCTTCGCGCAGCAAAGCCCCAGGCCATTATCGTGATCTCGATGGTCTTGCCGCCAATCGGTCGCGGATCGGCAACCGCCAGACAGGCATCCCCCCACTGCGCCATAATCTGCCCCAGCAACAGCAGTGCCAATATGGCGATCAGAATCAGTGACCAAAATGCCATGGTTTCCCCCCATTTTTATCCTGCATTCACGAAATGTTTGCGGGATGAGCCGCCCGCTGTATAGGATAAAAATGCACATCCATAATTTGCTGACCGACAATCAGGACATCGCCGATATTTGCGCCCGTTTTTCGACGGCAGATTTCGTCACCGTTGATACCGAGTTCATGCGCGAGAATACCTATTGGCCCATTCTCTGCCTCATCCAGATATCAGACGGCAAGGAAGCCGCCGCGATCGACCCGCTCGCCAAGGGCGTTGATCTCGGGCCGCTCATGGAGCTTCTGGTCAACAATGAAAATGTCCTAAAGATTTTCCACGCCGGCGGGCAGGATGTCGAAATCATCCACAATATTACCGGCAAGACCCCGCATCCGATTTTTGATACCCAGATCGCGGCTATGGCGATCGGCCAGAGCGAACAGATCGGCTATGCCAATCTGGTCGACAGCTGGCTAGGGATCACATTGGACAAAGGCGCACGGTTTACCGACTGGTCGCGCCGCCCGCTCAATGCGCGGCAACTGGAATATGCGGTGGCCGATGTCACCCATCTCGCCAAGATTTTCCCGATGATGCTGGAAAAATTGCGCGAAACCGGTCGCGGCATGTGGATCAACGCCGAGATGGAAAAGCTCGCCGATCCCGACAATTATGTCAATGATCCGGAAATGTCATGGCTGCGGGTCAAGTCTCAGGGGCGCAATCTCGAGATGCTCGGTCGGCTGAAGGCGCTTGCCGCCTGGCGGGAGCGCGAAGCCCAGTCGAAGGATCTGCCACGCGGACGGATCATGCGCGATGAAACTCTGGCCGATATTGCCGCGCACCCGCCGAAGGATCAAAACAAGCTGGGACAGGTTCGTGGCCTGTCCGCCGGCTGGAAGAACAACGATATCGGCGCGCGTCTGATGGATATCATCGAGCAGGCAGAACCATTGTCGCGCGATGACCTGCCGCTGAAAATTGGTCGTCGTCCCAAGAATGGCAAGTCCAATGCGCTCGTTACCGACCTGCTCAAACTGCTGCTCAAAATCCGCTCGGCCGAGATGAACGTTGCATCACGTCTGTTGGCTCGCGCTGATGACCTGGAGAGCATCGTCGCCGGAGAACGCGAAGGCGTCGGGCTGCTGGAAGGCTGGCGCTATGAGGAATTTGGTCGGGATGCTCTGGATCTGGTTGAAGGCCGGGTGAGCTTCACGGTCAAGGATGGCAAATTGAAAATGACCCATCAGCAAGAAGGCGATGAACCGGCCAGCGATTAGGCAGGATATCGGACTATTCGGAGGTCACTACCGGCTCCAGTCCCATGATGCTTGCCAGATGCCCGTGCCGCTTGGCAACCGCATCGCCGTAAAGATCGATCAGATCACAGGAAATTGTCAGTTCCAGTTTTTTGCCTGATTTCCGGACTCGCGTCTGCTCCAGAGGATTGCGGGTGCCACCGCTGAGCCTTTGCCCCAGACGCATCGCCAATCCCCAGCAAATCGCGCGTTTTGTAGCCTGTTCGTCGGCTAGCCGTCCGCCCCCGGGGAATATATTATTGCCACCGCCGAAACTGGTGAACAGCGCCTGCCCCAGCATCTCGCGTTCCGGCCCGGTGATACCCACCCAGTTTCCGTGCAGTCCGATTTCCAGCCCCCGCTCGGCCCTGAAATTGGGGTTTGCGCGCCAGGCAACATCGCCCAGATTGCAGGCGGCCTGACGAATACGGTGCCACTCGACCGGGTCGTCGGAGAAAATCTCGCTTATCCATTCGCCGAGCAATTTGCTGTTCGCGGGAAAACGTGACTGGGCAGTGCCCGTATCATCCGTGGCCAGCAGCAGCGGGTCGCGCGCGGCTTCCTGTTTGCTGATATTCTTGAACAGCATGCCTTCCCGCACGCCATAGGCGGAAACCACCATCTTGGTACTATCGAGATAGCGTACCAGCATCGACAGAAGCCATGCGGCATCGTTCAACGTCGGTATCCGCGACGACGACAGCCCGGGCACATTTTTAAGCTTGTCCTTGTTCAGGCGGGCCAAGCGGCTGACCAGCCGCCGGGCGCGCTGCGGTTCCATTTCATAATTGTGGATGACCGGCAGCGGATATTTGCTGTCATACATGTCAAGCCGCGCCAGCGAGCGCCAGGAACCGCCGACGAGATAAAAGGGCAACTGCTGCCCCTTCTTGTCCCACCCGGTCTTCTTGAGCATCTTGCGTATTTTCGTCTTCAGGCCGTCGGTATCCTTGGCGCGCAAATCGGCGACCCTGAGCACGCCTAGCGGAAAAGAAAAGCGGTCCAGCACCTTGCCTTTGTCGATCATCGCCAGTTCAAGGCTGCCGCCACCAAGATCACCGACGATACCGCTCGCATCCGGTATTCCTGAAATAATGCCCAGCGCGGCCAGCTCCGCTTCTTCCTCTCCCTGCAGCACCGCGACATCATAACCGATTTCGTGCGCTGCTTTCAGCAGGTCATCGCCATTGCTGGCATCACGCACTGCAGCGGTAGCAAAGGCCAATATGCTATCGACCTCCATATCGGTGCACAGGCGATGAAAACGCTTCAGGCCGCGTATTGCAAATTCCATTGCATCCTTGCCAATCGCCCCGGTGGTCGACAATTCCCGTCCCAGCCCGGCCATGACCTTTTCGTTGAACAGGATCGCGGGGACTCTCGCCGGTCCCTGATAGACGACCAGCCGGATCGAATTGGACCCGATATCGACAATCGCCGTTCGTCGACAGGATTGCCGCTTTTTCGTTCGCGCGGAAATTGGCGATGCAGCTTTGCCTGAGAGCACCCCGGTCACGCTTTTTTCTTGCGACGACGCAGGCTGAGACGCGGAACCGCGTTGCTTTTCTTGAGCGCCTTGCCGCGCCCGGAGAGCGACGGATTGGTCATGAAATAGCGATGCAGGTTGAACGGTTTGTCGGAGGGTTCCACTCTGGTGTAACTGCCATCTGCATTTAATTCCCAGCTCTGCTCGTCATCGATCAGATTGGCTACCATCACCTGATCCAGTATCTGGTCATGGACGGTCTTGTTGGTGATCGGCAGCATATATTCCACCCGGCGGTCGAGATTCCGCGGCATCCAGTCGGCCGAAGAAATATAGAGCTGGGCCCCGTCATTCGGTAATTCCTTGCCGTTGCCAAAGGCCCAAATCCGGCTGTGTTCGAGAAAGCGCCCAACCACCGATTTCACACGGATATGGTCCGACAGGCCCGGTACATCCGGCCGCAGGCAACAGATTCCGCGGACCACCAGATCAATCTCGACACCGGCGTTGCTCGCCTGGTATAATTTTTCGATCAGCGCCGGGTCGACCAGCGAATTCATCTTGGCCCACACCATGCCGGGCTGACCTGCGCGGACATTGGCAATCTCCTGATCGATCAGCCCCATCAGGTCCTTGCGCATATTGCGCGGCGACATGGATATGAGTTCCAGTTCCTTGGGCTCGACATAGCCGGTAATATAGTTGAACAATTGCGCCGCATCGCGTGCGGCTCTCGGATCAGCGGTAAAGAAGCTGAGGTCTGTATAGATTTTGGCGGTAACCGGATGATAATTGCCGGTGCCGAAATGACAGTAAGTGCGATAACCTTCCTGTTCCTTGCGGACGACCATCGATATTTTCGCGTGGGTTTTCCATTCGATAAACCCGTAGACGACCTGCACCCCGGCACGTTCCAGTGCGCTTGCCCAAAGCAGATTCTGCTCTTCGTCAAAACGTGCCTTTAGCTCGACGATTGCAGTGACCGATTTGCCCGCTTCGGCAGCATCGATCAGCGCCCGTATGATCGCGGACTGCTTGCCGGCACGGTAGAGCGTCTGCTTGATTGCCACGACGTCGGGATCGACAGCGGCCTGGCGCAGGAATTCGATCACAACCTCGAAAGATTCATAGGGATGATGAACCAATATATCCTTGTCGCGGATGGCAGCAAAACAGTCGCCGCCGTGATCGCGGATACGTTCGGGAAAGCGCGGGCTATAGGGCGTGAATTTCAAATCCGGGCGATCTTCGTCAACCAATATGTCGAGATCCCCCACACCGACCAGACCGTTGATCCGGCTTTCGGTGGCGCCATCATGCAACAGATTTTCCCGCAACATGGCGACCACCGGCTCGGCGAGCTTCGGCCCCATTTCAAGCCGGATCACATCGCCGCGACGGCGACGTTTGATCGCGCTGCGGAAATAGCGGACCAGGTCTTCTGCTTCCTCTTCCACTTCGATATCGCTGTCGCGGATGACCCGGAACAGGCCGCTGCTGATCACCGAATAGCCGGGAAACAATATATCGGAAAATTCCTGGATCGTGGTCTCGACCGAAACATAGGTGGCAGATTCGCCAGGCAATCGGATGAACCGCGGCAGACCCGAAGGAATCATCACCAGTTCCCGAATGCCCAGCTTGTCCGATTGTCTCACCAGATCGAAAACCAGACTCAACCCCTTGTTGGGAATGAACGGAAAGGGATGGGCCGGATCCAGCGCTTGGGGAGTCAGGACCGGGAAAATCTGGTCGAGAAAATGCTGCCGCAGCCAGGTTTTTGAAGAATCGGACAGTTCGGCCACCGCCGAAACAAAAATATCCTGCTTGGCCAAGCTCTTGGACAGCGCCGACCAGACTTGCTGCTGATGCTCGATCAACGCATCCGCACGGATTGCGATCGCCTCAAGCTGCTGTGTAGGGGTCAGCCCGTCGGCCGACCGCTCCTCGATCTTCTGGCGATATTGGCCGACCAGACCGGCAAAGCGGACCATATAGAATTCGTCGAGATTGTTCCCGGAAATAGAAAGAAAGCGCAGCCGCTCCAGCAAGGGATGAGCGCTATTCTCGGCCTCCTCGATCACCCGCTCGTTAAAGCCCAGCCAACTTATCTCCCGATTGAAATAGCGTTTGCCACCGTCTTCGGAAAAAGCGCCAATGCCATTATCCTCGAGCGAAAGGTTCGCATCGAGCGACTCTGGAGCAGGAGTATCCATCAACTAACTATCCACCTTTTTATCGCCGGCGTCAAAAAACCTGAGCGCGGATTTGGCAACCGCCAGATTGATCGGCTTTCGGCTCTCGATCGCGAGCGAGTCCATTTTCTGCGCCAATTGCCGGACCATTGCGTAGGACCGGATCATACGCTTCTCCAGATAACGAAGCGCGTCTTCCGATATGGTTAGCCCGCGAGACGTGAAATATTTCTGAAAAAGCCCGTCAATCATCGCCTGATCAGGCGGACCGATTTGCAGATGCAATGATGCAGCGAGCCGGGATTTGAGATCTGGAAGCAGGATTCCCCATTCGGAAACAGGCTTTTCCGACATTAACAATAGCGGTCTCTTTTCACCATTAGCGCGATTCCACAGATGGAATATCTGAGTATCTTCGGCCTCGGAAGCATCCTCCAGATGAAGACCGCCGCTCTCGCTTGCGAAGGCCGTTGCCATTGTTGTCTTTCCAGAGGCTGCCGGACCGATCAGAATCATCGTATAATGCGACCAGTCGCGCCAATTCTGCAAATGCTGATGCACTTCGGCGTTGGCCGCAGTAACCAGATATCCGTCATGCTCCGGCGAAGGAATTTGTTCGAGAGGTAGGGCTATCTGACTCACTGCCTCGTTGCCTTACTGTCCGGGACGACTGATACGCAAGGCGCCCGCTCCTTGCTGGACCTGCCAGCCCTGCGCCCGAAGCGCTTGAGCCAGAGTCGCTATATCGCCCCTATAGGTCACGTTCATGACAGAAACCCCGCCAAGCGCGAGGCTTGATGTCGAAGCAGAGGTCACGCCCGAAATTGAGCGCACCGAAGATTCTCCGCGGCCTACGGCACCGACGTCCGGCGTGTCGAACTGCAAGGATATGCTGGTGGCGGCAGCAGGAGCCGCCGTTGGCGTTTCGCCGCCGGCTTCCGTTGCACCATTTCCAGCAGCGCTTTCGGTAGCATCGCTCTCACCAGTGTCGGTCACCGTATCAGCACCAATATCAAAATCCTCAAGGTTCAGATCATCCATATTGAACGGGTCCTCGATGATCAGCGACCGGTCGGTTTTCAATATGCCGCGCGACAGGGCGCTCGAATAAATGCTGTCCAGGCGCGTAATTCCCTGATCCAGCATTTTGGGAATATCTTCACTGCGCGCCACTTTCAGCGTGAAACTGTCGATATATTTATTGTCGGGTCCATAGCGCGCGGTGAACCGCGCTCTGACCGGACCGCCCGGATAGGCATAAGTCAGCCGGACCATCGGGATAATAACGTCCGCTGCGCTGAACTGGTCCAATATATTGCGCCACCAGCGACGGCTCGGGCGGTTGGCCTGCCCCGCGGTCAGAACCAGCGATTCGCTGTCCGATCCATAGGGACGAACATAATCAATGGGGCTTTCGCCGGAGCGGAACCGGGCCCAGGCCTTTTGCCATTCTGTCCTGTTTTCAAACACCTGAGGAGAACCGCCGCTCCACATAACCGGCAGGACCAGCAAGGGCGGAGACCGCAAACGTCGTCCTCCCACGCCAAGAATGGACCCTGTTCTGGCGCGATCAAACATCACGCCAAGTGTAGCAATATAGCGTTTGGGACCAATCTGCTCCTGCTCGACAATGATCGCGTAGACGATCGTGTTGAGCGTGGAATCCGGCAGTCCGCTGGTCTCGCTGCCCTGGGTGCGCTTGTAGAGCATCTTCCACGCTTTGCGCTGCGCCTCTTCCCAGCCTTTTTTGCGCGCATCGAAAGCGTTGTCGCCTTTGACATCAACCTTTACGCCCATGACTTCAAAATCGCCGCTGCTTGCGAGCGGCGCAACGCCGCGTTCCGTACCCTCAAGCTGGGCATAGACTACCGTCCCCGCGAGCATCATCACAACAGCGACGATCGCAGCAATCTTGATCCTGAAGTCAGTCAAAATACTCATTTGCGCCCTTTTGACGATTATGGCGTGGAAATCCAGCCGCGAGTTGTCTAATCGCTCAAGTTATGAGTGAAAAGCAAAATGAGCCGGATTCTTACACCTATGCGAAAGCCGGTGTGTCCATCGACGCGGGCAATGCCCTTATAAAGGCTATTGCCCCGCTGGCCAAAGCCACTGCACGCGCCGGTGCCAATGCGGAACTCGGGGGCTTCGGGGGCTTTTTTGATCTCAAGGCCGCCGGCTATGATGACCCGCTTCTGGTTGCCGCCAATGATGGCGTGGGAACCAAACTCAAGCTGGCAATCGACTATAACCGGCATGATACGGTAGGAATCGATCTTGTCGCGATGTGCGTCAACGATCTGATCGTCCAGGGCGCAGAGCCCCTGTTCTTCCTCGACTATTTTGCCACCGGCAAGCTCGAAAACGGTATTGCCGAACGGGTTGTCGCTGGAATCGCCGAGGGCTGCAAAATGTCCGGATGCGCGCTGATCGGCGGCGAAACCGCGGAAATGCCCGGCATGTATGCCGAAGGCGACTATGATCTGGCCGGCTTCTGCGTTGGCGCGGTCGAACGTGAAAAGGTTGTCACCGGAGCAAATGTCGCGGCCGGCGATATCCTGCTTGGCCTCGAATCTTCCGGCGTTCATTCCAACGGATTTTCACTGGTACGCCGACTCGCGGCGGACAAGGGCTGGAAAATGGACCGCCCCGCTCTTTTCAATCCCGATATATTGCTGGTCGAGGCCCTGATCGCACCGACCCGCATCTATGTGAAATCGCTGCTGCCGCTGATGCAATCCGGCCGGATCAAGGCCCTTGCCCATATTACCGGCGGCGGCTTGCTGGAGAATATTCCGCGCGTGATGCCCGACGGACTGCACGCCCATGTCGATGCTGCGAGCTGGGAACAGCCCCGTCTGATGGCCTTCCTGCAAGCCCAGGGCAATATCGAGCCCGAGGAAATGGCGCGCACATTCAACTGTGGAATCGGCATGATATTGGCGGTCTCGCCCGATGAAGCGGATGCGATAACATCGGACCTCGAAGCCGCCGGTGAAAAAGTCCACCGGGTCGGTGATGTCCGGGATGGCACCAAGGGATGTTCGGTGAACGGCAATCGCGGAACATGGTCGGCCACCGCCGATTGGACCGCAACCCACAATGGCTGAAAAAGCCAAAATCGCGATATTAATTTCCGGTCGCGGCTCCAACATGGCAGCCTTTGTCTATGCCGCCAAATCACCCAACTGTCCTTATGACATCGTGCTGGTGGCATCCAATGATCCCGAGGCCCCGGGCTTGCGACTGGCCGAGGCAGAGAGCATCGCGACCTTCGCCCATCCGCACAAAGGGATGGCCCGCGAAGATCATGATGACATCATGCACGACGCGATCCTCCGTTCCGGCGCCGAATATGTCGTCCTGGCCGGTTATATGCGGATTCTGAGCGACGGTTTCGTCAAGAAATGGTCGGACAGGATGCTCAACATCCACCCTAGCCTGCTGCCAAAATACAAAGGCCTCGACACCTACCAACGCGCGATTGATGCGCGTGACAATGTTGCCGGCTGCAGTGTCCATCTGGTCACCCCGGAACTCGATGACGGACCGGTGCTCGCTCAGACCGAGGTCGCGATCTTGCCGGATGACGACGCCGACAGCCTTGCCAGCCGAACCTTGATCGCCGAGCATCAACTCTATCCGGCAACGGTCGCGCATTATGTCACCCGCGAGAGCAATCCCGACTGGATATTGCAACAGATCCGCGACCGCGCATTGGCGCTGGAGGAAAGCTCGGAGCGATTGAGCTTCGGATCGCCCGGCTGGCGCGTCGGCGGAGAGAAAAATGGCAAATATTTCGCCTATTTCACCCAGAGATTATATGGCGAGGAAAGCATCGGGCTGCTGGTCAAAACCTCCGGACTCGATGAACAGGCAGCGCTGATCGACGCCGATCCCGAACTTTATTATTCGCCGAAATTTCTGGGCAAATCCGGGTGGATTGCGATCCGCCTCGACACAGGGAACACCGACTGGGATCATATTGCCGACTGGCTCCGCAAAAGCTGGCAGCGGGTCGCGCCGAAACGGCTGACCAAAATGGCCGCGATTGCTGATCAATTCTAGAAAGAAGTGTATCACGGGCTGGAACTCTTGGACAACAGAGAGGAGGGAGTATCTGCTGCCCAAAAATAAGTGCGACCCGGTTTGAGATTAAAAAAAAGCCCCAACCCGCAATACAATTTTGTGATTAGCCCGGGTCTGGCGCCAGAGCGATACGGCCCTTGGACCGTATGCTGGTAGGGCCTACATTCCCGCTTCGACCGCCAAACGCACCATGTCGGCGGCGCTCGGCACCTCGAGCCGCTGCATCAGAATCGAACGATGCATTTTGATCGTCCGCTCGCTGAGACCGAGTTCATAAGCGATCTGCTTGTTGAGCAGGCCCTTGGCGATATATTGCAGCACTTCGCGCTGCCGCTTCGACAGGTCTTTGACAATCGCAACCGCCCGCATTCGCCGGGCCTTGGCAAGGCTCGGCGAATCGGCATCGATTTCCACCTGCGATCCGAGAAAATATTCCAGCTCGCCTTCCTCGTCAAACAAGGGAGCTACCAGCACTGCATTCTGGAATGGCGTGCCGTCTTTCTTGTAATTCAGTATCTCGACCAATACCGACTTGCGTTGCTGCACGCCGCGCCGGATTTCTTCGGTCAGCCACGGCTCGGTCGCCTCGCCCGCGAGAAACCGGCAATTGCGACCGACAATGAACTCGCTGTCATATCCGGTTAGCTGGATAAAAGCCTCATTTACAGCGACAATCGGATTATCAGGCAAACGAGGATTGCTAACGACCGAGGCTATCGGGCTATTCTCGATCAGAGCCATGACCGAAGCCTTCGGCAATTCCGACGCGGAGACCTCTAGCTGGCTTTCAATGCTGTCATTTTTCTCGCGATCCATCCGGCCAAGCTACTCGACTTTCACGGTTCAAGGCAAGCAGTAGAGACGACCCGTTTCATATCTTTGGTCTCGAGCAACCAGCGGGCTAATAGTGGTCGGATAAAATGACGCATTCCATTGCCAAATCTGGCGAATGGCGACGAAAGGGCCAGACTGCGCAGAGAAATTCACGCAGCGGTCTGGTCTGGCTTGATGGGTGAGGCAAAACGCAGTTGGTTCCGAGCGGACTTCTTCGCATCATAAGGAGTCTTGTCGGCCAGACGAAAACTGGTTTGCAGATCAACCGCATATTCGTTGTGGCGTCGCGTGGAAGCCCTGTCAGCCCGCTTTTCTCTCTAACTTCTCGAGACTATTCTGGCTCGGGACGGCTTTTGTGCTTTTTTCGCTGCGATCGTCTTCCGCTTCGCGGGCGGGCAAGGTGATCTGCGGGAGCAACTTCATCAAGTCTTCCTTGGATGTCGGATGTCCGTAGAGCCAGCCCTGTCCGTCGGTGCAGCCGATATTATCGAGATAGGCTCTCATTTCGTCAGACTCGATCCCTTCAGCCGTGATCGGAACGTCCAATGATGCCGCAAGAGATGTAATCGAATTCACAATCGCGGCACTTTCGCCATTGTCGAGCATCGAGTATACGAAGCTACGGTCAATTTTGATCCGGTCGAACGGGAAGGCTTTCAACTGAGTCATCGCGGAATAGCCCGTTCCGAAATCGTCGAGCGAAATTCTGACGCCCAATGCCTTCAGGCTTGTAATCGTGCTGAGCACTTGCGGCGTATCTTCCAGCAGGCTGCTTTCCGTGATCTCCAGTTCGAGCCGTTGAGCCGGGAAACCGGTCTCGGCCAGAAGCTTCATGATCCGCTTGTCCAGCGTTGGATCAATCAACTGCACAGGTGATATGTTTACCGCCAAAACGAGCGAATGGTCCCAATCCTTCGCGTCGATGAATGCCTGACGCATAACCGAAAAAGACAGCGCCGAAATCAATCCGGTGTCTTCGGCGAGCGGTATAAAATCCGTCGGTTCGATCAATATGCCGCTCGGGTGTTTCCATCGCGCCAAAACTTCAAATCCGACGAGGTTGGATTCCCGGATACCATATTGTGGTTGATAGAACGGAACGAATTCCTGCCTGGGGATGCCTGCCCTGATTTCGGATTCCATTTTGTAGCGATGCTTGACTTCGGCTTCCATATTGGCCTCGAAGCAGAAAATTCGCTCGCCTCCCGCCTTTTTCGCTTGGTACATTGCGATATCGCTGCGCCGGAATACATCCGCAATGCTCGAGCCGCCCTCGATTTCTGCATAGATGCCCATGGAAGCACTGATCTTCGTTGTGCCTGCCCCAACCGATGTGGTTTTCCAGAGGGCTTTCCGGATTTTCTTGGCTATCGCGATTGCCTTTTTCCGGTTGGCCGCTTCTCCGCAAAGCAATATTGCAAACTCGTCCCCTCCAAGCCGCGCGCACTCCGCATCATCAGGTGTAGCCCGCACAAGGCGCTCGGCCACAGCCGTGAGCAATTCGTCTCCGGCCAAGTGCCCGTACAGATCATTGACCTTTTTGAAATTGTCGAGATCCAGATTTATCAGGGAAATATTCTCACCCAGCCGCAATTTCTGTCCAATTTTGGTGGATATGCCCGGGCGGTTCAAAAGGCCGGTAGCATAATCCCTGACCGCAACGATATCGACTGTGCGCTGCGCTTCAACAGCGGCCTGTGTCTGCCGCGAGAGCGCGTGCGATCCTCGCCAGATAAGCAATATCAGAGCGATGTTGAGGAGAAGCGCCGCGCTGAGGCTATTATCCAGAATGATCGGCGCACCGAATATTTTTGCGGTCGCGATCGGCAACAGCCAACTACTCAAACCAACAAACACCGCAATGGCACCACATAGCGCAACAATATTCAGCACATTTGGTTTGTGCTCTGAATTTAAATCGAACGACCCGGCTACTTGCATGTCCACACATCCTGCCAAAGAAGCACATCTTATCCGGACACGGTTTCAATATGATTAAGGCAATATTCACCAGCCTGAACAGGCCGGCATGACTTCTGTTCGATGAGGGGCCGGAGGGCGCGTTGGCTGCGACAGTTCTTGAATATATCGGAAGTGGCGTTGGGAGACGCATTCCTGCCAACGAAACCGCTATTACCCAACAAAAAACGCCCGGTCGCGATATTTGCAACCGGGCGTCTTGAGGCGTCCAAAATAGCGTCGGGATTAGCCGACGATTTCGTCGTCATTGAAGAAATAGGCGATTTCGATCGCCGCATTTTCTTCGCTGTCGCTGCCGTGGACGGTGTTGGCTTCGAGGCTTTCGGCCAGTTCCTTGCGGATCGTACCCGGAGCAGCATCAGCAGGATTGGTCGCGCCCATGATGTCGCGGTTGGCCTGCATTGCATTCTCGCCTTCGAGAACTTGCACGACGCAAGGGCCGCTGATCATGAAGTCGACCAGTTCGCCGAAGAAAGGACGTTCCTTGTGAACCGCGTAAAAGCCTTCGGCTTGTTCTTTGCTCATGTGGATACGCTTGGACGCGACGACGCGCAGTCCGGCTTCTTCCAGCATCTTGGTGACAGCACCAGTGATATTGCGACGGGTGGCGTCAGGTTTAATGATTGAAAATGTCCGTGTCACGGCCATGATAATACTCCATAGATCGGGGATATTGTGAGGTCGCGCAGCCCTTAGCCGCTGCACTGCAGCATGGCAAGTTTTCGATGATCGATTGCGCGCTTGTTAAAGGAAGCCTGCGATCCATGCCCCAGTGCTACATTCAGGGGCCTTCGACCCAGCGGCCGCCGTCCTGCTTCCAGTAGCGCGGGGTAACGACATCATTGGCCATCAATTGTCGCCAGACCGAACGTGCATGATCGATCTGCTCGGCCGAAAACAGGAAAAATGCGCGTTCAAAATCCAGCGCCTCGTCTCGCCACATGCCGTCGGACAGAATGATATAGGTCGCTCCATTAAAAGGTTCGCACTGATCGGAAATCAGGATCGGCTGATCTGCCTGCCGCTCTGATCCGGAGAAGTCATGCGCGAGGAAGCTGGCCGGCTCGTCGCTCCACAAAGCGTTACCGAGCGCGACACAACTTCTCTCGTCCGAAGCCAGCAGCAATATTCTTTTGCCAACGTCCAGCGACTTGCTAGCCAGCATCGGCACCAGCTTTTCCGCCGGATCACGGGTCAGGTGATAAAAGTCAACACGCACCGCGGCACCTTCGGTTGAGAGTTCCGCTCGATTGCAACAAGATCAATCCTCGAAATGGTCTGCGACATATTGGTTGAGCAGACGCACGCCATAGCCGGTTGCGCCTTTGTCCCAGACCGCGCTGGGCTTGTCCGCCCAGACCATGCCCGCAATATCAAGATGCGCCCATTTCACGCCATCCTTGACGAACCGCTTCAGGAATTGCGCTGCGGTTATCGATCCGGCACCGCGCGGTCCGACATTTTTCATGTCGGCAATCGGCGAATTGATCAGCTTGTCATAAGCCGGGCCAACGGGGAGCCGCCACAGGGGGTCGCCCGAATCCTTGCCTGCGTCGATCAAATCTTCAGCCAGATCATCATCATTGCTGAAGCAGCCGGCATGTTCATTACCCAGCGCGATAATCATCGCACCGGTCAGCGTTGCGAGATCTATCAGCACTTCCGGTTTGAATGTTTCTTGTGTCCAGTGCATCGCGTCGCACAACACCAGCCGGCCTTCTGCGTCGGTGTTGATTACTTCGATGGTCTGCCCATTCATGCTGGTGACAACGTCACCGGGGCGCTGTGCCTTGCCGTCCGGCATATTTTCAACCAGTCCGCAAACGCCGACGACATGCGCCTTGGCCTTGCGACCAGCCAGTGCTTTCATGGTTCCGGCAACGGCACCAGCGCCGCCCATGTCCCATTTCATTTCTTCCATACCGGCGCCTGGTTTGAGCGAAATACCGCCGGTGTCGAAGGTGACACCCTTGCCGACTAGGGCAAGCGGTGTCTTCTGGGCACCATTGGTGCCGTCCCAGCGCATCGCGAGCAACCGCGGAGGACGCTCGGAGCCCTGGGATACGCCAAGCAAAGCGCCCATGCCGAGTTTTTCCATTTCGTCCCAGCCAAGAACCGTGAATTCAACACCCAGCTCTTTCAATTCTTCGCAACGGGCCACAAAGCTTTCAGGATAGATAGCGTTTGCCGGTTCCGCGACGAGTTCGCGAGTCAGTGCAACCCCGTCAGCCACGGCAGAAAGATCCTGCCAAGCCTTGGCGGTTTCCAGATCCTGATCAAGCACAGTGATCTTGGTCAGGGTTACCTTCTGCTTTTCCGGCATGGTCGTCCGATATTTATCATGCCGCCAGCTGCGCAATTTTGCACCGAAGAGCAGCCGAGCCAGATGCTCCTTGTTCAGACCGGAAGGATCTACGGCGACATGTTTGGCACCGGATGCGAGGATTTTGGCGATCGCCGAACCACCGGCAGTCTCTGCGTCCTTCGCTTTGCCTTTGCCCAGGCCCGCCAAAACCACCCGCAAGACATTACCCGCCTCGGTTACAAAGATTTCAAATACCTCGCCCGGCTTTCCGTCGAACCGCGCCGCTTTTGCTGCCGCTTTAACCGTCTTAGCTTGCTCCAGCTTAAGCTCAAAATCGTTTAGCCCGTCCGTATTGATAGCAAATATGATCGCATCAGCGTCTGCGGGTCGTTCATCGGCAAAATTGAAATTCATCTGGAAACTGTCCCTATTTTCTGTTGTGAGAGGTCGATAGCCTCAATGGATCGCTGGTCAGTCCGACTCGTCGGTCGATGGACCAGCGTTTATCACGATTGGGCACGTTGCTGCACGGTATGGGTTTTCTGGTCAAGTCACTGTTCATCAGAAACTGGCAAAGAAAATTTGCAGACGAGGCGAACTGGTGCAATAGGCATTGGAAAGCTGGACGGAGCGACAATAACAACTGTCCAATGTGGGGCTAAATAGTAGGTTAACCCAGTCGATGAAATCTTCCCCCGCCCTTTTTACCTTATTTCTGGCTGCTGCGATGCCGACTGCGGCGACGGCTCAATCACAAAACGATGCCGCCGCCGCGCCGGACCAGCAACGGGATGAGATCGAATTCAAGGCCGATACGATCGACTATGATTTCGAGAACGATATTGTCACCGCATCGGGAGATGTAATCCTCAATCGCGATGGCTATAAATTGCGCGCCAATGAAGTTGTGTGGAACCGGAAAACCGGCATGGTTGTGGCGGAAGGCAATATCCGGTCTACCAGTCCCGATGGTGACGTGGCTTATGGCGACCGGATCGAACTGACCGATAGCCTGCGCGATGGTGCCGTGGACAATCTGCTGCTCGTGCTCGAAGATGGCAGCCGATTGGCCGCAAACAGAAGCGAACGGTTTGCCGACGGTTCGCTGGCCTTGCATAATGCAGCCTATACCGCTTGTGCGGTCACCACAGAGGACGGGTGCCCCAAGAGTCCAAGCTGGCAGATCAAGGCCGTGAAAGTGATCTATGATCCGGTTCAGAAGCGCGTGAAATACGAAGGCGCCAGGATCGAGATATTCGGACTGCCTGTCATTCCCCTGCCCGGACTGTCCCATCCGATCAGTGACGAAAATCGCAGTGGCCTTCTGGTTCCAGACGTGAAACTGGATACGGTAAATGGCCTTGGCGTGACTGTACCTTATTATTTTAGCATTGCACCCAATCAGGATGCCACGGTTACCGCACAGATATTCACGGACGTCGCACCGCTGTTCAGCGGCAATTTTCGCAGTCTTGACGATAAAGGCGCATTCCAGCTGACCGGATATGCAACTTATGGCTCGCGCATTCCGACGGGGGCCTCTCAGATTTCGCCGGATGCCGAGAGTGACTTTCGTGGCTATTTTGCAACCAACGGGCGATTTCGGCTCGACGACAAATGGTCTGTCTCACAATCGGCCCGCATCGCGTCAGATCGGACGTTTCTGAGGCGTTACGATATAAGCGACGATGACAGCCTCCGTTCGACGATCAATCTGGAGCGGATCAGCGATAGCAGCTATTTCTCCCTGGCCGGATGGGCCTTTCAGACATTGCGGGTGAACGATCCGCAAAACCGCGTTCCGGTCGCACTGCCGGTGATCGACTATCGCAAACGGTTCAACGACCCGATCCTTGGCGGACGACTGCAACTCCAGGCCAACAGTCTCGCGATCGGGCGAAGCGAAGGTCAGGATACGCAACGTGCATTCGGATCGGCACGATGGGATTTGAGAAAGCTCACCGACTGGGGACAGGAAATCACCCTCACCGGTTACGTGCGCGGCGACGTTTATCATAGTGATGACAATGCGCTCAACGAGACCGCCATTTATCGCGGCCAGTCCGGCTGGCAGACACGCGCCATTGCGACGGCTGCGGTCGATGTCAAATGGCCATTCATCGGGGAAGCCTTTGGTGGCACACAGACGATCACGCCGCGCTTCCAGGTTGTGGCATCCCCGGGCCTTGCCAATCTGTCGGTTCCCAACGAGGACGCACGCGCGGTTGATCTGGAAGACAGCAACCTTTTCGCGCTCAACCGTTTTCCCGGTTACGATCGTTATGAGGATAATGTTCGCGCCACCTATGGACTGGAATGGGAAATCAACCGTCCCGACCTGCAGGTAAACATGATCGTCGGCCAGAGCTATCGGCTGGAGAATAACAATAATATCGTTCCGGAGGGCACAGGCCTTTCCGATCGTTTTTCCGATATCGTCGGTCGTACCAATGTGCGGTTCAAGGATATCGTAAAATTTACCCACCGATTCCGGCTGGACAAGGATAATCTTGCCGCACGGCGCAACGAAATCGACGCGACTATTGGCACCAAGGGCACTTATGCGCAAATCGGTTATTTGCGCCTGAACCGCAATATCGGCGCAGAGCTGGAGGACCTCAGGGACCGAGAAGAAATACGCTTGGGCGGCCGCTATCAGATCGATCAATACTGGTCCGTTTTTGGCTCAGCGATCATCGACTTGACCGATCGTAGCGAGGACCCAATCTCGGTGGCTGACGGTTATGAACCGGTAAGACACCGGCTCGGTGTGGCCTATGACGACGGCTGTCTTTCCATGGGCGTGACATGGCGTTACGACTATGAAGACACGGGAGACGCGCGGCGCGGCAGTACTTTTCTGTTCCGGCTGGCCTTGCGCAATCTGGGCGTGTAGAGGATTTCCTAACGGGTTAACCCGCTCATATTGGGTTCAGCAGATAATTGGTATCTGATGCATGAAATTTACTCTTAGTAGTTGAGAAGATACAAGAAATGAACTTATTGAATATGAGAATTCAGGGTTTCAAGACCAAGACGACGTTGATTGCGGCGCTTGCCGTTGCGGGAGCATCGCCTTCGGTCAGCCAAACGGTCCCGGACGCTTCGGTGCCGCAGACAGGCCTGAACATACCCGACGAATTGACAATATTCGGCAAGAATGACCCCAATGTTCGCCGTGCGACGGCGATCGTCAACGGGGACATCATCACCGGCACCGATGTCAGCCACCGTCTCGCCTTGATCGTCGCTGCCAATGGCGGCGAAGTATCCGACGAGGAAAAGCAGCGGCTGCGGCTTCAGGTGTTGAGAAACCTGATCGATGAGACGCTACAAATTCAGGAGGCCGAGGCCAATGAAATTTCCATCAGTGCAGAGGAAGTCGAATCGACCTTCCGCCAGGTAGCCCAGCAGAATTTCAAACAGGATATCGACGCATTCGATCAATATCTCCGGACTCAAGGTTCTTCCACCGATACGCTGAAACGCCAGATCAAAGGTGAATTGGCTTGGAACCGCTTGCTTCGCCGCAACATCCAGCCGTTCATCAATGTCGGCGATGAAGAGGTCAACGCCATCATCGAGCGCTTGAACGCCTCCAAGGGGACCAGCGAGTTTCGTATCGGTGAAATCTACATGTCGGCGTCTCAGGAAACCGCGCCGCAAGTGGCCGAGAATATGCGCAAGATACTGGAACAGATTCGCGCCGGCGGATCCTTTGTTGCCTATGCCCGACAGTTTTCAGAAGCATCTACCGCAGCGACCGGCGGCGATCTCGGTTGGGTTCGCCCGGCCCAGTTGCCGCAAACCCTCGCTGATGCTGCCGAGCAGATGCAGGTTGGACAGGTCGTGGGACCAATCGATGTTCCAGGCGGCTTTTCGATCCTTTACCTGATCGACTCTCGTCAGGTGTTGACGGCTGACCCTCGCAACGCACTGCTCAGCCTCAAGCAACTTGCGATAAGCTTTCCACCCGGTACGACGGAGTCACAAGCAGCTGCACGAGCAGAAAAATTTGCTACGGCTACACAAAGCATCAAGGGCTGCGGTGCCGCCAATGAAGTTGCCGCGCAACTGGGTGCCAGCGTAGTCGACAACGATCAAGTGCGGCTTCGCGACCTTCCTGCCGCCTTGCAGGGAACGATTGCGGAACTGCAAATCGGTCAGGCAAGCCAGCCATTTGGTTCGGTAGAAGACGGCGTTCGCGTGCTCATTCTATGCGGACGCGATGATCCGCAGTCGGCTTCCGCGCCATCTTTTGATGCAATCATGTCCCGTTTGGAAAATGACCGTGTCAACAAACGCGCCCAGATTTATCTGCGTGATCTGCGACGCGATGCCATCATCGAATATAATTAATGGCGGAGTGGACCGCCAAACCATTTGCCATATCCTGTGGCGACCCGGCTGGAGTGGGGCCGGAAATTATCGGTAAAAGCTGGCAACGGCGCGCAGAAGCCGGGCTGAAGCCATTTTTTGCCATCGGGAATTTTGCCGACTTTGATAATCTTGCCGGGATTCCGGTTCGGAAAATCGAACAGCCGATGCAGGCAAGCGATGTTTTTGATGAAGCATTGCCGGTATTCCATATCCATGAAGCAGCTGCCGCGATTCCCGGCGAAACTACCATGGACGGTGCGCAATGTTCTCTGCACGCGCTGGAGATTGCCTGCGGGCTGGCACGTTCCGGAGACGCCGGGGCGATCATCACCGCGCCTGTCTCCAAAACCCAGCTTTACAAGGTCGGCTTCCGCTATCCGGGCCAGACGGAGTTTGTTTCCGAGCGCTGTGGGATAGCCAGGGAAAATGCCGTGATGATGCTAGCGGGGCCATCCTTGCGGGTCGTCCCAATGACCACCCATATCGCACTGAAAGAGGTCGCCGAACATTTGACCGCACCGCTCATCATTGCCCGCGCCCGCGCAGCGGAGAAGGCCATGATCCGCAATTTCGGTATCGAGAAACCGCGCATCGCGATCTCCGGACTCAACCCGCATGCGGGCGAGAACGGCAATCTGGGCGATGAAGAACAACGGATCATGCAGCCGGCGATTGACGAGCTTCGTCTGGATGGAATGGACATCACCGATCCGATGCCGGCCGACACAATGTTCCACGAAGAGGCACGGATCAAATATGACGTGGCGCTCTGCCCATATCATGATCAGGCATTGATACCCTTGAAGACCCTGCATTTCTTTGACGGGGTCAATATAACCCTCGGCCTTCCGATAGTCAGGACCTCTCCCGATCACGGCACCGCGTTCAATATTGCGGGACAAGGCATCGCCGACCCGCGATCGATGATGGCGGCAATCCAGATGGCTGCCACCGCCGTCGCCAACCGACAGATCCACGACCATTGAATCAGCCTGTTGCCCTGCCCCCGCTGCGGGAGGTGATCAAGAAACATGGTCTGACCGCGAGCAAGGCGCTGGGCCAGAATTTCCTGTTCGACATGCAGCTTCTCGACCGGATCGCTGCCGTCCCCGGTAGTCTCGACGACCAGTCCGTCTTCGAAGTCGGCCCCGGTCCCGGTGGCCTGACCCGCGCCCTGTTACAGGCCGGTGCGAAGGTGACCGCAGTGGAACGGGATGAACGCTGCCTGCCCGCCCTGTCCGAACTTGCAGACCATTTCCCCGGCAAGCTGACGCTGATCAACGAGGATGCGCTGGCGCTGGACCATGGCAGCCTGTTCGACGGTCCGTTCCATATCCTGTCCAACCTGCCCTATAATGTCGGGTCGGCGCTGCTGGTCAAATGGCTGTCGGCACCGCAATGGCCGCCGCAGTGGCAGTCGCTCACCCTGATGTTCCAGCGCGAGGTCGCCGACCGGATCGTCGCCCAGCCGGGGTCCAGCGCCTATGGCCGCCTGTCGATCCTCGCCCAGTGGCGCAGCACCGCGAAGCTCGCGATGACCGTCCACCGCTCGGCCTTCACGCCGCCGCCGAAGGTCATGTCGGCGGTGGTCCATATCGTTCCTACGGCCCAGCCCGAAGGGGTCGATTTCGCCAAGCTCGAGATCCTGACGCAAACCGCATTCAGCCAGAGACGCAAGATGCTCCGGCAAAGCCTCAAGAAACTGCCCGGCGGTCTCGAAGCGCTCGAGCAGGCCGGCATCGACAGCCAGCGCCGGCCCGAAACACTCGCGGTATCCGAGTTCGTCGAACTCGCCAGACTGCTCTCCTAGCCGGCCGCCTTCAGCTTCCGCCGATAGGCATGCAGCAACGGCTCGGTATAGCCGCTCGGCTGCTCGACGCCCTTGAACACCAGATCACGCGCTGCCTGAAACGCCAGACTGCTATCGGGATCGGGGGCCATGGGACGGTAGAGCGGATCGCCCGCATTCTGCGCGTCCACCTTGGCCGCCATCCGTAACAGGGCCGCATCGACCTGTTCGGCCGAACAGACGCCGTGCAGCATCCAATTGGCCATATGCTGGGATGATATCCGCAGGGTGGCGCGGTCTTCCATCAGGCCGACATCATTGATGTCGGGCACCTTGGAACAGCCGATTCCCTGATCGATCCAGCGCACGACATAGCCCAAGATGCCCTGTGCGTTGTTGTCCAGCTCATGCTCGATTTCCGCGTCCGACCAGTTGTGGCCGTCCGCCAGCGGCACGCTCAGCAATTTGTCGAGCGGCGCTATGCCGTCCGCTGTGACCTCTTTCTGCCGGTCGAACACATTGACCCGGTGATAGTGGATCGCGTGCAACGTCGCAGCCGTCGGGCTGGGTACCCAGGCGGTGTTGGCGCCGGTCATCGGATGGCCGATTTTCTGCTCCATCATGTCGGCCATCATGTCGGGCGCGGCCCACATGCCCTTGCCGATCTGCGCTTTGCCGGACATGCCGCAAGCCAGGCCGATGGCGACGTTGCGCTGTTCATAGGCGGTGATCCAGTCGCTTTTCTTGATATCACCCTTGGCCAGCATCGCGCCCGCCTGCATGGAGGTGTGGATTTCGTCACCTGTCCGGTCGAGGAAACCGGTGTTGATGAACACGACCCTGTCCTTCACCGCATGGATACAGGCCGCGAGATTGGCGGACGTACGGCGTTCCTCGTCCATCACGCCAACCTTCAGCGTATTGCGGTCGAGGCCCAGCAGATCTTCGACGGCATCGAACAGATCATTGGTGAAGCCGCATTCTTCCGGCCCGTGCATCTTCGGCTTCACGATGTAGATGGAACCGGCGCGGCTGTTGCGCAATTCGCCCAGTCCCTTGATATCGTGCATCGCGATCAGGCTGGTGAACACACCGTCGAGCAGGCCTTCCGGCGCTTCCGAACCGTCAGCAAGCAACACCGCGGGGTTGGTCATCAGATGCCCGACATTGCGGACAAACATCAGGCTGCGGCCCGGCAGAGTGAATGGCTTGCCGTCGGGATCGACATAGTCGCGATCCGGATTGGCCTTGCGTTCGACCAACTTGCCGCCCTTTTCGAAGGACGCATCGAGATCGCCGCGCATCAGGCCGAGCCAGTTTGCATAGGCCAGTGTCTTGTCTTCGGCATCCACCGCCGCGACTGAATCTTCCATGTCGATGATCGTGGTCAATGCCGCTTCCATCAGAACATCGGCAATATTGGCGGGATCATCCTTGCCGATGGGGTGGGCAGGATCGATGACAACTTCCGCGTGCAGTCCGTTATGCTTGAGCAGAAGCGACTGGCCATTGCGGCCAACCAGCTGCGAAGGTTCGGCCAGACCGATTTCACCGCCGGCATAGTCGGTCCATGATCCGCTCGACAGCGGAAAGGTTTCGTCCAGAAAGGCCTTGGCCGCCTTGATAACAGCAGCGCCGCGTTCCGGATCATAGCCGCCGGGCTTTGCCGGCGGCGCGTCGAGAGCATCGGTGCCGTAAAATGCATCATAAAGGCTGCCCCAGCGCGCGTTTGCCGCGT
Source organism: Parasphingorhabdus flavimaris (assembly GCF_013371215.1). GTDB lineage: Bacteria > Pseudomonadota > Alphaproteobacteria > Sphingomonadales > Sphingomonadaceae > Parasphingorhabdus > Parasphingorhabdus flavimaris. The sequence continues at coordinate 94,402 of NZ_JABWMH010000002.1, read as the reverse complement.
TCAGGACAAAACGATCGTTGAGCGAGGGCACCACCAGTTGCGGTCCGGCCATGGTCGCGATTTCGGGATCGACATTCTCCGTAGTGATCGAAAAAGCGGCTGGTTCCTCAACAAGATAGCCGATGTTTTTCAGAAACTCTTGATATTCGGTCTGATCAATCGGCTGACCCTTGTGGTCAATATGCCAGCTGTCAATTTGCGCCTGAATATCTTCGCGCTTGGCGAGCAATTCCGCATTACGCGGCGCAAACTTGCCCAGCAGTTCGGCAAATCCGGCCCAGAATTCTGCCGGATCCACTCCGGTTCCCGACAAGGCGCGATCGTTGACAAAGTCAAACAGCTCCCGCGCGATCTGGATTTGGTTCTGACTGACATATTCGGACATGATAATTCCTCGTTCAAATGCATTTACCCGCAGCATAGAATCTACGCCGGGGCCGTTCAAATTGTTCCGGGGAGGAATCGCTGCCGTCTATGACGGCTCTTTTTCGCCCTGTAAATGGGATGGACAACCAGAGCGGCGAAAAAGGATATTCCCGGAGATGAACTTTACAAACTTTACACAGTTATGAAAATTTTTTATTCTTCGCAGAATTTTTATGAGCAATCTGTAAAATTATACTGTAATTCCACAGTTTTTCTTCTATCTTGTCGATTGATCACAAATGACGGTTCGGTTCGGCTGCTGCTTTTGTCCATAGGGTATACTCCATTGGTAACGAGGGCCTGTGACCACTGCTGGCTCATATCGCGATGATAATAGCCTCGCCCCTTGTAAGACAGCATTTTCCTGTGACAGAGCGACTGGCATGGACTCACGACAAATGCTATCGGTTTCAAATGAAAGCAGATTCCTCCTCCGTGAAAGCAATATTGGAAAAAGCAAACGACTTGCCGCTTTTGCCGCGCACGCTCGAATGGGCGAAGGTCAATAGCGGCACAACCAATCTCGACGGTCTGGCAAGCGTCGCAGCCATGCTGGCAGACGCCTTTTCCGTTTTGCCGGGCGATACAAGGCTGATCGATGCTGAAACGGTCGAAGCGGTCCGCGCTGACGGCCATGTTGATCAGATCCGGCGCGGCCAACATCTGGTGACTTCGGTTCGTCCGGACGCGCCGGTCCGCCTTCTGCTGACCGGTCATATGGATACCGTATTTGCGGCGGATCACCCGTTCCAGCAGATTGTCGAACTGGAAAGCGGCGTGTTGAACGGCCCCGGTCTTGCCGATATGAAAGGCGGGATATCGGTCATGCTCGGCGCGCTGCAATTGCTCGAGCAGAGCGAATATACCAGCCGGATCGGCTATGAAGTGATGATCAACAGCGACGAGGAAGTGGGCTCCGGATCGTCCGCAGCGCTGATCAGGCGGCTGGCGGAAGGCAAGACCGCCGCGCTGACCTATGAACCCGCCCTGCCCGACGGCACACTGGCCGGCGAACGCGGCGGCAGCGGCAATTTCTCGGTCATCTTTACCGGCAAGAGCGCGCATGCCGGACGCAATCCGGATGAGGGACGCAACGCACTGGTCGCAGCGGCGGATATGGCTGTGCGACTGAAAGAGCTGCACCGCGAGGGGCTGAGCGTCAATCCGGCAAAAATCGATGGTGGCGGGCCGAATAATTCGGTTCCCGAACACGCTATATTGCGGGTTAACTTCCGGCCCAAAACACTGGAAGATCAGGCCATGGCACAACAGGCACTGGACCAGATGGTCGCAGATATCGCCCAGGAGCATGATCTCGACGTCCATTGCCACGGCGGTTTTGGCCGCCCGCCGAAACCGATTGATGCCCAGGCGCAGAAGCTTTTCGGTCTGGTCAAACAATGCGGCGCGGATCTGGGTCTTGATATCAACTGGCGCGGCACCGGCGGGGTTTGCGACGGCAATAATATCGCCGCTTGCGGTGTTCCGGTCGTGGATACTATGGGCGTCAGAGGCGGAGCAATTCACAGTTCCGACGAATATATGATAATAGAAAGTCTGGTCGAACGGACACAATTATCGGCACTGACGATCATGCGGATTGCCGAAAAGGGAGGATTATGAGTTTCCGGATACGCGCAGCGCGGGTCGACGATCTGCAGCATCTTTACGAAATGGCGAAACTGACCGGCGGCGGATTTACCAACCTGCCGGCCGACCGGGATTCACTCACCAAAAAGCTCGAGCGGTCGGATCGTGCCTATCAGAGCAACAGCAATGTGCAGGGCGATGATCTGTTTGTCATGGTGCTGGAAAATGTCGAAACCGGCGCGGTGCGCGGTACCTCGCAACTGTTCACCAAGGTCGGACAGACCTGGCCCTTCTATTCCTATCGCCTCAGCACCCTTTCGCAGACCAGCAAGGAACTCGACCGGACGTTCAGCGCCCAGATGCTCAGCCTGGTCACCGATCTGGAGGGGGCAAGCGAAGTCGGCGGTCTTTTCCTGCACCCGGGCGAACGCGCCGGTGGCCTTGGCATGTTGCTGGCCCGCAGCCGCTACCTGTTCATCAAGGAACATCGCGACCGCTTCGGCGACAAGATTTTTGCCGAGCTGCGCGGGATTATCGACGAAGCCGGCGGTTCGCCCTTCTGGGACGGTCTCGCCGGTCGCTTCTTCGGCATGAGTTTTCAGGAAGCCGACTATTTCAATGCCATTCACGGCAACCAGTTCATCGCCGATCTGATGCCCAAGCACCCGATCTATACCGCCATGCTCAGCGAATCCGCGCGGGCCGCCATCGGTGTCCCTCATCCCAATGGCCGTGCCGCCATGCGAATGCTGGAGAACGAGAACTTCTCCTATGACGGCTATGTCGATATTTTTGACGGTGGCCCGACGATGATCGCCAAGACCGATGATGTGACCAGCGTCCGCAATGCGAAATCGGCCAGGATCAGCGCTCTCGGCAAAGGCGACACGAAGGTGATCATTTCACACGGCAAGCTCAGCGACTTTCAGGCGACCTATGCCATGTTGAGCGAGCAAGACGACGGCGTCATGATCGACGAACAGGCCGCGGCCAATATCGGCCTCTCGGTCGGGGACGAAATCGGGTATATTCCGCGATGAGCAAGCTGGTCGAGATCAATTTTGACGGCATTATCGGGCCGAGCCACAATTATGCCGGCCTGAGCGTCGGCAATATCGCTTCCTCGACCAATGCCGGTGAAACGGCCTATCCACGCGAAGCGGCCTTGCAGGGCATCGCCAAGATGCGCCACAACCTCGGTCTGGGGCTGGCACAGGGGTTTTTCATGCCGCTGGGCCGGCCGAATATCGGCTGGCTTGAAAGCCTGGGCACGACCATCGATGGCTCCGAACCGCATCTGCGCGCCGCGTCCTTTTCCGCATCCTCGATGTGGGCCGCCAATGCCGCAACCGTTTCGCCCGCGCCCGATGCTCCCGACGGAAAATGCCATCTCACCGTCGCCAATCTGCAAACCATGCCGCACCGCAGCCACGAATGGCCCGGGACACTGGCGCAATTGCAGATGGCCTTTGCCAATCGCGAATATTTCGCGGTCCACGCGCCGGTCCCATCGCCCTTCGGCGATGAAGGCGCTGCCAATCATATGCGCTTGTGCTCCACCCATGATGCGGCCGGTGTCGAGATATTTGTCTACGGCAAGAGCGGCGGCCCCTTTCCCGCCCGCCAGCATATCGAGGCGAGCAAGGCGGTAGCGCGGATCCATGGCCTGGGCCTGGATCGCGTGATTTTCGCGCAGCAGGCCGAAATCGCCATAGCGGCGGGTGCGTTTCACAATGATGTCGTGGCGGTGGCCAACGAGCGGGTTCTGTTCACCCATGAACAGGCCTTCGAACAGCCCGAGGCGGTTTATGACGCGATCCGCAAACGCATGCCTGACGCAGAAATTGTCATCGTTCCGGCCAGCAACATCGGCCTGGAAGACGCGATTAAATCCTATCTTTTCAATGCCCAACTGGTGACACTTCCGGGCGGGGACGGGATGGCGCTGATCCTGCCGACCGAAGCACGCGACAATGATGCGGTCTGGAACTATCTGACCGAGCTGGTCGCCGGCAACGGCCCGATCCGCCAGCTCTGCCCGGTGGATGTCAGGCAGTCTATGGCCAATGGCGGCGGACCTGCCTGCCTGCGGCTGCGGGTCGTCGCCGACCCCGCGACCGTGGACCGGCGCTTCATGGCTACACCCGAAAAGCTCGACCAGATTGCTGCAGTGGTGGAAAAAAACTGGCCAGAGGCCATCAGTCCGGATCAGCTGTCCGATCCGGCGCTGGTCACAACGGTGACTACAGCCCGAACCAGACTGCTCGAGATTTGCGGATTGTCAGCGCTCGACGACTAGCAAATTCCTTCAATTGTCGGATTAACTTACAGTTTACTATATTATACCTGAAGAAACGTCGCATTTCTGCGATTGGCACGGGGTTTGCTACTGATATGGCATGTGGAAAAAATTCAAACGCCTGTTCATCATCAAGACCAAGTTCGAGGCGTTCCTCATCACCTATGCCCTTGCCACCGGCGCCGTTGCCCGTGGTCAGGACTATTTGATCCAATATCCCGGCTGGGGCGGAAAAATGCTGTTTCTCGCGGCGACCGGCGCTGTTTTCATGGCGGGCGCGAAAATGATCGAAGCCATCGAACTGCACCGGGTTTACGGCACCGAATATTGATCGCGGGGCAGACAGCCCGCAACGCTGGCGCAAGCTTCCCGGCACATCCCGATTATTTTCATTCGCTGTCAGAAAAGGTGGAAGGCTTCTGTTGCCCGGTGCCTTCCAAACCGCTGAATTCCCTTCTGTTGCCCGGTGGGTTCAACCGCGCGTAGCTTTCTAACTTATGACCGTGAGGTCATTGGGTTAGGCAGCGATAGCGAGTGCTTCATTATCGTTTGCACTTATAGGTTTTGAGCAATCACGGCATACTCAGGCCGGGCAAAAACAACGCCTTTGAACACCCGTCGATCCTAATTCGGCCCCATCAACAAAGGCGTCCCGCATCGCTGCAAATCGCCTGAAATGGTGGAGCCGCCGGGTACTGCCCCCGGGTCCGTAGTGTCTATTACACGCCATCATTTATCACCATAGTCCGCCGAAACGGACAGTGCCTATATAGGGAGATAATTCTGAATGAACAGTGCACAGACAAGAAAAAGGGCCAACCGGTCTCCCGGTTGACCCTCCTCTAGTTCCCCAAAGGGAATTCGTGATTACTGGGCGAGAACGCCTTCTTCAGCGTCAGCTTTGTCTTCCAGGGCATCAGCCTTGTCTTCCATGGCTTCAGCCTTGTCTTCCATCATTTCTTCGCCGGCTTCGGTGGTCGCGTTGTCAGCAGCTTCGTCGAGACGGTCTGCTTCCATTTCAGCTTCCTGAGCCTGAACTTCGGTTTCGGTTTCCGCGCCGCTGGTGTCTTCCTGTGCACAGGCGCTGAGCGCCAAGGCAGCCGAAGTAGCGGTCAAAATCATCATCTTACGCATATTATTCCCTCGTCAATTAGAAGGAGCAAAAAAGGCCCCTCGAGGACATCAACTAGCCTGCGATGAAATGGTTCCCGATCGTCCAACAAAAAAAGGGCCAACCGGTTTCCCGGTTGACCCTCCTCTAGTTCCCCCAAGGGAATTTCAGATAGTCTAGGCTTACTCGGTAACTTCTGCAGGTGCAGCAGCTTCGTCTGCAGGAGCAGCTTCAGCGGTTGCTTCTTCAGCTACCGGTGCAACTTCTTCAGCAACCATAGCGTCTTCAGCAGGTACAACTTCTTCGGTCGCAACTTCTTCAGTTACTGCAGCTTCTTCAGCTGGAGCATTGCAGGCACTCAAAGCGAATACGGCTGCAGATGCAGCCAAAACAGCGAATTTACGCATAATAATTAGTCCCCTATAGTCGTTCAAATCAGCTGAGAATCAAACCAGCTGAGCGGGCCTATAAGAGCGAAAAATATTCTTGTATCTTAAAAAATGATGACCGCGATTATCCTATTATAATATAACGATTATTTTTTAGATCGCGGGGGTTTTCAGCGGTTTTTCGATGCGAATTCGGCGATTCTCGGGGCAAAGAAAATCGCCCCTCTCGCACAGCATGTTTTGCACCAGGCAAATCACGCGGCAAAAGGGGCGATAATCGCCATCCCGAATGGCTGATTTTGTTGTTATTTTTTGAGGCTGTCCCGGATTTCGATCAACAGATCAATTTCGCTGGGGCCGGTATCAACCGCTTCTGCTTCGGCTTCCGATTTTTTCATCACCCTTGTCGCGTAGCGGACGATCATGAAGATAATGAACGCCAGAATGACGAAGTTGATCACCACGGTCAGGAACTGGCCCCAGCCTAGCATCGGTACGCCCGCTTCCTTCAGCGCAGCATAGTCGGTCATCGTACCGGCATAATCAGCAGGCGGAGAACCAAGCAGCAGAAACATCGTGGAGAAATCGGGAGCGCCGAAAATGGCGCTAACTATCGGCATGATGACATCTTCGGTCAGGGACGTGGTAATCGTCGCGAAAGCCGCTCCGATAATCACCGCCACCGCCAGATCGAGCACGTTGCCCTTCAAAATAAAGTCCCTAAACTCGTTTAACATATCACTTCCCATCCATTTATAAAGGCGTGTAAATGGGTGAAAAATTCGCAATAGTCGAGCGAAGTCGTTGCAAAAGCGTCGATTGATACCTATTTTTACAAACTATAACGGCGTTTCGCCGTGTGGATGGAGGGATTTCAAACATGCTGAATAAACTGATCAAAATTCTGGTGGTGCCGGCCGTGGCCCTGTCGCTGAGCGCCTGCGGAATCAACAGCGTGCCGACGGCGGAAGAAAATGCGAAAGCCAAATGGGCGGACGTCGAAAGCACCTATCAGCGCCGTGCCGATCTCATCCCCAATCTTGTCGAAACCGTGAAAGGCTTTGCGACCCAGGAACAGGATACCCTGACCGCCGTGGTCGAAGCCCGGGCAAAAGCAACGTCCATCCAGCTTAGTGCCGATGATCTTGGCGATCCCGCGAAGGTTCAGGAATTTGCAGCTGCGCAAGGCGCGCTGTCACAGGGCCTGGGACGCTTGATGGCGACGGTCGAAGCTTATCCCGATCTTAAATCCAATCAGAATTTCCTCGCGCTGCAAAGCCAGCTGGAAGGCACGGAAAACCGGATCAATGTCGCCCGCCGCGATTATAACGAAGCGGTCCGCGAATATAATACGACGATCCGCACCTTCCCCGATATCATCGGCGCAAAGATCATCCACGGTGCCGAGCCGATGGAACCTTTTGCCGCAACCACAGAAGGCGCGGACGAAGCTCCTGAAGTGAAATTCTAGAAGTGGCTGCTCCTATATCCATGCGGCCCGTCAAGACGGTCATTGTCGGCCTGGTGATCGCCTTTCTGGCGGTCACCAGCCCGGCTTTTGCCCAAAGCTTTCCGGAACTGACCGGCCGCGTGGTCGACCAGGCGGATCTGCTCAATCCTGCACAGGAATCTGAGCTCACCGCGAAGCTTGCGGCGCTGGAGACCCAGTCGAACCGCCAGCTTGTGGTTGCGACGGTCAACAGCCTCGAAGGCTATGATATCGCCGACTATGGCTATCAGCTTGGTCGCACATGGGGCATCGGACAGGACGGGAAAGGCGAGACCGAGAAGGATAATGGCCTAGTCCTTCTGGTCGCGCCCAACGAACGCAAGGTGCGCGTCGAGGTCGGCTATGGGCTGGAAGGCATCATGACCGATGCGCTGTCGAGCATGATCATCCAGAATGACATCCTGCCCCAGTTTCGCAACAACGATATGGCCGGCGGCATTATTGCCGGCGTGGACCGGATATCGAACCAGCTGGTTCTGCCGGAAGAAGAGGCACGCGCAATTGCCCAGCAGGCCAGCCAGCATGCCGGAAAGGGTGATGGCGATAATATCGGCCTGGCGGTTTTCTGGATTTTCGTTTTGGTTTTCTTTGTTCTCATTCCGATGTTCTCCAACCGCGGTGGCAAACGCTATCGCCACGGAGCCGGTCCCGTGGTTATCTGGGGCGGCGGATCCGGTTGGGGCGGTGGCAGCAGCGGTAGCAGCGGCTTCGGCGGCGGTGGCGGTTTCGGGGGCGGCAGTTTCGGCGGAGGCGGCGGCAGCTTTGGCGGCGGCGGCGCATCGGGGGGCTGGTAATGAGCAAAGTGAATCAGTTTACACCGGACGATCACAAGATCGTCACGTCCGCCGTTTCGCTCGCTGAAAAGAGCACCGACGGAGAGATCGTCACCATCGTGACCGGTGAATCCGACCATTATGGCGATGTCGCCTGGGCCATATCCGGTCTGGTGGCGCTGACGGCCTTGCTGGTCATCAGCCTGTTCCCGGAAATCTATCTGGGCATAATTGACTGGCTGGCCGACGGCTGGAGCGGGATCACTGCCCTCCCCTATTGGACCCTGTTTATATTTACCGCGCTGAAATTTTTCGGCACGCGGCTGATTCTGGTGTGGAAGCCTTTGCTTTTCCTACTGATTCCACCCCCGATCAAAAAAGCGCGGGTACGCAAACGTGCGATATCCCTGTTCCGGGTGTCGACCGATCACCGGACCGTCGGTCGCACCGGCATCCTGCTTTATCTATCGATGCGCGAACATCGGGCGGAAATCGTGGCCGACGAAGCCATTGTCGCGAAAGTAGAGCCCGTCATCTGGGGCGATGCAATGGTTGCGATGATTGATCTGGTGCGAGCCGGCACGCCGGGCGAAGGCATGGCCGAAGCGGTACGGCAAATGGGTCTTGTACTGGCCGAGCATTTCCCCAAGACCGATCAGAACCCGAACGAGCTACCCGACCGGCTGATTGAACTTTGAGCACCGAAAAGGCCGCAAAGACCGAGATCATGTGGGAAGGCCGCTTCATCACGGCCAAGCGCGAAGGCAAGTGGGAATATGTGTCCCGCAGTCGCGGTATCCGGGCTGCGGTGATTCTGGCGATCGACGAAGGGCATGTGCTTCTGGTCGAGCAATATCGCGTGCCGCTTGGCAAATCCTGCATCGAGCTCCCGGCCGGACTGGTCGGCGACCATGATGATAATCCCGATGAAGACGCCTCGCTTGCTGCGGTTCGCGAGCTGGAAGAAGAAACCGGCTATCGCGCTGCAACAATCGAGAATTGCGGAGAATTTTATTCATCACCGGGAATGGTGTCGGAAAGCTTTTCGCTGTTCAAGGCCAGCGGACTGACAAAAGTCGGCGATGGCGGCGGAACTGACGGAGAGGATATCACCGTTCACCGCGTGGCATTGACCGAACTGGGTGATTTCATCGCAACCAAACGCCAGGCCGGTCTTGCGATCGACGTCAAACTCCTGTTGTTTTTCCCATTTTCATAGGCAACCTGGAGGCGCCACGCGAGGGAAACGCCTGATTAGCGGAAATTGTCCGCGTAAGCCTGAATCTTCAAGGTCTTGTGCGGCGTTGGAATGATCGCATAGGCAATCGCGTGCTTGTCGGCATAAGCCTTTGCAGCATCGCAGCTGTCGAAGTGCAGCTCAACCTGCCGCTGGGTATCGCCAGACCCGGCCCAACCGGTCAGAGGGTCGGGCTTGCGGGGCTCTGACGGTTCAAACTCCAATACCCATTTGTCGGTCAGGGCCCTGCCCGACTGCATTGCGTTTCTGGGAATTTGATAGATTCGTGCAGCCATGTTTCGTTCCTGTCCTGAAACGCCTCAATAGGCGCGGGAAATGGCAAATTCAACTGCTTCGGTCATTGCTTCCCGGGCTTTGCCGGAAGGAAAAATACCCAGAGCATCAATCGCCCGCTGGCCGTAATGGCGGGCCCGCGACATTGTATCGTCAATTGCGCCGGTCGAACGCAGCAATCCGGTTGCACGGCCCAGATCCTCGTCCGAGGATTTGTGGCCGATGATCGCATCTTTCCAGAATTTGCGATCTTCCTCGCTGCCGCGTGCATAAGCCAGAATGACCGGCAGGGTGACCTTGCCTTCGCGGAAATCGTCACCGGCATCCTTGCCCATGGTCTCCCGATCGGAACTATAGTCGATCGCGTCGTCAACCAGTTGAAACGCAATGCCGAGATTGCGGCCATAGCTGTCCAGCGCCAGCTCGACCTCTTCATCGCATTCTGCGACAACCGCCGATATCCGGCTGGCGGCGGCAAATAATGCGGCGGTTTTCGCGCCGATAATATCGAGATAGCGGTCTTCGCTGGTATCGATCTTGCGCTGGGCGGTCAGTTGATTGACCTCCCCTTCGGCGATAACGGCCGACGCATTTGATAATATTTTCAATACCTTGAGGGAGCCGTCTTCGACCATCAGTTCAAAGGCACGGCTGAACAGGAAATCGCCGACCAATACAGTGGCGGGATTGCCGAAAATCAGATTTGCAGCAGCCTTGCCGCGCCGCAAGTCTGAGCCGTCAACAACATCATCGTGCAGCAGGGTCGCGGTATGGATAAACTCGACCGCCGCCGCGAGCTTGAAGTGACGAGTGCCCGCATAGCCGATCAGCTTGGCAGCAGCCAGTGTCAGCATCGGGCGCATGCGCTTGCCGCCACCGGCAATCAGATGACCTGCCAGTTCCGGGATAAGAGGAATTTCGGACTGCATGCGGTCCAGAATCACGCTGTTGACCTGATTCATGTCGCTGGCGACCAGTGACATGATGGGTTCTAGCGAAGGTGCGGAGTCCCGCCCGAGATGATGGACCGTTGCTGACATGTTGCACCGGATGTGGCAAGTCACTAGGGATAAGGCAAGTGAAATCAGGACCAGTCCGGTTGCATCCCACACATCCGGGATCAAATCCGCGGCGGGCGACAATCAGGCGACGAGACATGGACGAAAAGCTGCAACAATTTCGCGAAAGCATCAACAATATCGACGCAGCACTGGTGTTCATGCTGGCCGAGCGATTCAAGGTAACCCAGGCGGTTGGCGAGTATAAGGCGAAGAATAATCTCCCGCCGGCGGACGCCGGCCGGGAACAGGAACAGATAGCCCGCTTGCGACAGCTTGCCAGCGACGCCAATCTCGATCCCGAATTTTCGGAGAAATTCCTGCGCTTCATCATCGATGAAGTGATCCGCCATCACGAACGGATCAAGGCCGAAGCCGACTAGGACTCAACGCTTTCGCATTTGGGCAATCTCAACCGCACCAGCAACCCACCAAGATCTTCGCTCTCTTCGAGCGATACCGATCCCTCGTAAATTTCTGCGACGTCCCGGACGATTGCGAGGCCGAGGCCGGTACCCGGCTTTCCACTGTCCAAACGCGCGCCGCGGTCGAATATGCGCTGGCGATCCTTTTCGGGAATACCGTTGCCGTCATCCTCGATCAGCAATTCGACAAAACTGTCACCGGTTTCAACCGTGACAAAGACGCTGCCGCCTCCATATTTCGCGGCATTTTCGACCAGATTGCCGATCATTTCGTCCAGGTCCTGCCGCTCGACCGCGACAAACGCATCCTTGTCGCCGTCAATATCGATCCGGACGTGCGAATAGAGCCGTCCGACTGCGCGTTCGACAGCCTGCAGGCTCTGCCAGACCTTGGCGCGGCTGTGGGCATGGCCGCGTCGGCCCACGGCGCGTGCCCGGGCGAGATGATGGTCGACCTGCCGCCGCATCACGCCGGCTTCGCGGATTACCGTGTCGGCCAGGTCGTCGGCCTTGGCGGTCGCGCTGTTCATGATCACCGTCAGCGGGGTTTTCAACGCATGGGCCAGATTGCCGGCGTGCCGCCGCGCTTCTTCTGCCTGTTTTTCATTATGGTCGAGCAAGGCGTTGAGTTCGTCGACCATCGGGGTGACTTCGTTGGGCATCGGTTCGACCACCCGGCGCTGCTGGCCCGTCCGCATGGCGGCGATGGCAATCCGGATTTTGCGCAATGGCCAAAGACCATAGAGCGTCTGCAGCGCGGCCATGCCGATCAGTCCCAGTGCGAGGATCAGAAAGCTGTTGATCAGGATCGATCGAATATTGGCGATCTGGGCATCAAGACCATCGCGGCTTTGCGCGACCTGAAACAGCCATTTGGTTTCGGAGTCGGGCAGAATGATCGTGCGCTCGAGCAACCGCAACGGTTCGTCGGCAAACTGATTGCTGTCATAGATATGCGTTTCGCGATCATCATGGGTAATGTTCGATTCCAGCGTGCGGTCCCACAGGGACCGGGAGGGGAAATCGTCATGGCCTCTGCCGCTAATCTGCCAGTACAGCCCGCTGTTGGGCTCGAGAAAGCGTTGGTCTCCGAGCGGCCGATTGAGGAATACCTCTCCATCGGGGCCGATCTCGGCCGAGGCGATCATCGCGGTCAGCACATATTCCAGCTGATTGTCGAAATTGCGGGTTACCGCATCGTTGAGCACCCGGTCGAGCGCGAAGCCGCCGCCGAACAGCAGGATCACAATCCATGCTGCTGCTATCCCGATCATCCGGCGACCGAGGGAGCCAGTGGTCCGGGTACCTAGTCGATCACGGGTTGTCGGCGCCTTGTCATCGACCGGAAGATCTATCTGGGCTGGCTCATTCAGGCTTCAGGATCCTCTAGACTATAGCCAAGCCCGCGAATGGTTGAAATGACATCCGCGCCGAGTTTCTTGCGGATACGGGTGACGAATACTTCGATCGTGTTGGAATCGCGGTCGAAATCCTGATCGTAAATATGCTCGATCAGTTCGGTCCGCGAAACCACCTTGCCCTTGTGGTGCATCAGATAGGACAGAAGCTTATATTCCTGTGCCGTCAGCTTGACCGGACTGCCGTCAAGCGTAACCTTGCCCGACCGCGTATCGAGGCGCACGGCCCCCGCGGTGAGTTCCGACGAAGCATTGCCCGACGCGCGGCGGATGAGCGCGCGCAGGCGGGCGATCAGCTCTTCGGTCTGGAAAGGTTTTGCGAGATAATCATCGGCACCGGCATCAAGACCGGCAACCTTGTCGGACCAGCTGTCCCGGGCGGTCAGCACCAGCACCGGAAAATTGCGCTCTTCCTTGCGCCAGCGATCGAGCACGGTCAGCCCGTCAATCTCGGGCAGGCCGAGATCGAGGATCACCGCGTCATAGTCTTCGGTCGAGCCCATGAAATGGCCGTCCTCGCCGTCCGTCGACAGATCAATGGCGTAGCCGTTGGCTTCCAGTGTCGCTTTGAGCTGTTGCCCCAGCGTGGGTTCGTCTTCAACGATCAAGACGCGCATGCTTGTCCTCCGAAATAGTGCAGTTTTATCTGGGATAGCCTATATCACCATGGCGAAAACGCACAATGATTTAGAAATTGGGAATAGCCGACAGGAATCAGCGGGTCTGACGCAGGATCGCACCGGTCCGGCCGTCAACGTCGACAAACAGGACCCGACCGTCGCGGATGAATTTCAGGCGATAAACCAGTGCGTTCGGGTCGAATTCCGGACCGATATATTCGCTGCCTGCCATTCTCGGCAAAATCTGGTTCTCTATCGACCGGATCGACTTCACCTTGCCCGCCATCATTTGTGCCCGCGCCTCGTTCTGCTCGCCGCGACGATCCTTGGACGACGCCATTTGCGGCGCTACAGCGGCTACGCCGAGCGCCAGAAGGGTCAAAAAGGTGGTTTTCTTAAACATCCTCATCCTTCTAGGCTCGACGGTTTTAACATCAGGTGAATGGCGGGTTCAGGCTAGAGACGATTCGATTAACGAGTCATTTCATATGTTATGTTGAGCGACACCACCGTTCCGACCTGCCCCGGAGCGACAGGCGGAGCAGAATTCGACGCGGATGCCTCCATCCGCATCATGGGTGCATCCGACTGGTGGGACATGCCTTCGCTGATGGAAAGCACGCGGACACCGCTATATCCCTCTGCCCGGGCATAGCTCATCGCCCGTGATTTTGCGTTGGCAAGCGCGCGCTCCCGCGCCACATCCTTCAACTTGCTGTCATCGCTGATCGAGAAAGAAGGACCGTTCAAATTGGTGGCACCACTGCTGACGATCGCGTCGAGTATCTGGCCGAGCTTGGAAATCTCATTCACGGTCGCCGATACCTGGTTGGAAACGACATAGCCGACGAATCGGTTCTGGCGGCTTTCCTGATCATAATCATAGTCCGCCCGCAGATTGATGCCGGTGGTCTGAATATCCTTTTCGGCAATGCCGAGCGACTTGAGACGGTCGATTACAGCGCGGGCCTGCACCGAATTGTCACGCAGCGCCTGGGTTGCGGTCGGCGCTCTGGTTTCCACGCCGGTGCTAAAGGTGGCGGTGTCCGGTGCGCTGTCGACCTGCTCGGAGACGCTGAGTTCGATGACCGGATTCTGGGCGACAATCTCGACATTCGCGGCTTGCGCGATATTCATCGGCGCAAATGCCAAGGCTGCTCCGGCGAGTAGGATCGAATATTTCATATTTATCTCCATTGATTCAGTTCGTTGTAGACGAAGCTCTCTGAACGGCAGCTAAATAGTTTTGGCGGATTTTTCCTGTTTGGTCGCCCGGTTTGCCATCACCAATCCTGTGGCCGTCAATCTCGACGACCGGCATGACCAGCAATGTCGATGACGTAACAAACGCTTCAGCCGCGTTTTTTGCCTCGTCTATCGAGAAAGCGCGTTCCTCGACCATTAGTTCCATCGCACTTGCCTGCGCGAGCATCTCGATGCGGGTGACACCGGGCAGGATCCGGCGATCGAGCTGGTGCGAGATCAGCACGCCGTCACTGCTGATGATATGCGCGTTCTGGGATGTGCCTTCGGTGATCATATCATCCCGCGTCATCCAGACATCGTCTACTCCGGCTGCCACCGCCTCCATCTTCATCAGCGATGCATAAAGCAATTGGGTCGTCTTGATATCGCAGCGCTGCCAGCGCAGGTCGGGCCGGGTGATGATGCGCATTCCCCGATTGGCCATCGGATTTTCGAGCAGCGCCCGTTCCTGGGCAAAGGCGAATATTGTCGGCGGGGTGTCCGGTGCCGGCCAGCGATATTCGCGCTCGTCCATCACTCCGCGCGACACCTGCAGATAGATCAGGCCTTCCTTCAGCTTGTTTTCCGCGACCAGATATTGCGATATCGCGGTCCAGTCGGCGAAAGCGTTGATCGAAAGTTCGCCAAGCGACCGTTCAAGCCGGCTGACATGTCGGTCCATGTCGATCAGTCGGTCGTCTATCACCGAAATTACTTCATAGACCGCGTCGGAAAACAGCAGGCCCCGGTCAAATATCGAAATATTAGCCGACGACTTCGGCACATATTCGCCATTCAGATATACTAAGTCCAAAGCCCGCCCCTAACATCAAAAATGGCAATTTCGCCCCTAACAATCCGATAAGCTGCGGCGGGTCAATGGCCTTTGTGCAAAAGAGAATGCTTGAGCGAAAGCCCGCTTGCCCCTAACGCGCGGGAACCATGTCACAACCACCCATTTTTTCGTATGAAAATCTCTCGCTCCACCAGGGCGAGGGATGGCTGTTCCGCGATCTCGACCTGCACGTGGGGCCGCGTGACCGGCTGGCGCTGATCGGACGCAATGGCGCGGGCAAGACCACGCTTTTGCGGTTGATCACCGACGAGATAGAATCCGACAAGGGCAAGCGGGTTATTCAGCCCGGCGTCAATATCGTGATGCTGGAACAGGAACCGGACTTTACGCCATTCGAGACATTGCGCGACTATGCCCTGTCCGGGCCGATGGGACCCGCGCAGCATGACGTCGAAGCGATCGCCGACCAATTGGGTACCGATCTTTCGACACGGGCCGACAAGGCCAGCGGCGGAGAAAAGCGCCGCGCCGCGATTTGCCGCGCATTGGCGTCGGAACCGGATTTGCTGTTGCTGGACGAGCCGACCAACCATCTCGACCTTGGCGCTATCGACTGGCTGGAAGAATGGCTGGGGCGCTACAAGGGCGCGTTCATTACCATCTCGCATGACCGGACCTTTCTGACCCGGCTGACCAAACAGACATTGTGGCTAGACCGCGGCACGATCCGGCGGCTCGAGGTCGGCTTTGGCGGCTATGATGCGTGGATGGAAAAAATCTATGCCGACGAGACCCGTTCGGCGGAGAAGCTCGACGCGAAGCTGAAACTCGAAGCGCATTGGCTCGAACGCGGCGTGACCGCGCGGCGCAAGCGCAATCAGGGCCGGCTCGCGAAACTATGGGAAATGCGGGCCCAGCGCGCTGCCATGATCGGTCCGGCCGGCGCTGCCAAGCTGCAGGCCGAAAGTGATGACAGCCGAACCAAATCGGTGATAACGGCGACCAATATTTCCAAGTCATTTGGTGAGGGCGATGCCAAGCGCGTCATCATCCGGGATTTCTCCCTGCGCATCCAGCGCGGCGACCGGATCGGGATCGTCGGCTCCAATGGCGCCGGCAAAACCACCTTGCTCAAGATGCTGACCGGGGAACTGGAGTCCGATACCGGCAGCGTGGTCCTGGCCCAGACGCTGAACGGCGTCTTCATTGACCAGCAGCGCAGCCTGCTAACCCCCGACAAGCGGGTCCGCGATGTGCTTGCCGACGGCAGCGACTGGATCGACGTTCGCGGCACCAAGAAACATGTTCAGGGCTATCTCAAGGAATTTCTGTTCGCGCCCAGCCTGATCGACGCAAGGGTCGGCACGCTGTCCGGAGGCGAACAGTCCCGCCTCCTGCTCGCGCGCGAATTCGCCCGCATGTCCAACCTGCTGGTGCTTGACGAACCGACCAACGACCTCGATCTGGAAACGCTCGATCTGCTTCAGGAAGTGATCGCCGATTATGAAGGCACCGTCCTGCTGGTCAGCCATGATCGTGACTTCCTCGACCGCACGGTAACCGTCACCCTGGGGCTCGATGGTAGCGGCAATGTCGACGTCATCGCTGGCGGTTACGCCGAATGGGAAGCCCAACGCAAACAAAGTGGCTCGAACCAGAAAAGCTCGTCCAAACCAGCGCAAGCATCAAGCAAGCCTGCCGCTCGTTCGAGCAGCCCGAGCAAGAAGCTCAGCTACAAGGATCAGCGCGATTACGACCAGTTGCCCGAACGGATCGAGGCGATTGACCAGCGTATGGGCGAAATCGAACAGGCGCTCGCCGATCCCAAACTATATGTCAGGGACTTCCCGAAATTCGAAGCTCTGACCAAGGAAAATAGTGCGCTGATCGAGGAAAAGGACGCCGCCGAGATGCGCTGGCTGGAGCTGGCGGAAGAAGTAGAGCAACTGCTCAATCCCTGATCAGCCGGGCAATCGATAGAAGATTGCCAACCGGTCCAGCGCGATTTTCAGCACCAGCTTCCCCGACCGGGCAGGCCAGCCGAGATTTTTTTCGGCAACCGGTGTTCCCTCGCCGCCGCAAATGATCCGCCAGGCGATATCGGAAAGATCCCTGCCCAGATAATCTATCGCTTTCTCAAAGCGCAATTTGGCGGCAAGCTGCGCCTCGGTCTCGTCCAGGAGCGCAGGCGCATTGCGTCTTCCATTCGCGACCGGCGCAGCATCCCAGCGCATCGTGATTCTGGGAGCCAGATTGGCCCGCTCACAATCTGCCCGCAGCTTTTCGCCCGCGTCGAACTGGCGGTCGGACAAATGGCCTCGCGCGTGAAGCCAGCCCAGGGGCGATTCCGACAGATTGACGGTGACGCTGCGCGCACGCCTCCTCTTCGGTTTGCGGTCATGGCGCTCCTCACCGTCCTGCGGCAATGCGCGTTCGCCAAGCAACCGTGGATCGGATTGGAATCTGGTGGCCCTCGTCAATATAAAATATCCCCATTGGTGATATTCCACTCTTGCCATTTTGGCGATATTGTAGGAAAGAATAAACCATATAGGTTTGGAGACAGATATGATCAGCCGCATCAGAGACGTTCGCAAGGCCAAGGGATTGACGCTGGAGGAAGTAGCCGGACGATGCGATCCTCCGACCACCGCGCAAACCATCGGACGGCTGGAGACAGGCATGCGCACCTTGTCGCTCGGCTGGTTGAACCGGATTGCCGATGCGCTCGGCGTCGATAGCGCTACGCTTCTGTCCCTGCCCGACCAGGAAGAGCTCCCTGTTGCCGCAATTCTGGATCACAAGGGCGCCCACGCGCTCGACAAGACCGAATATATCTACCAACCCGCCATCGAACCGGAGATGGTCGCACTGCGGGTCAAAAGCAGCATTGGCGATTATCGATCCGGCGACGATGTCTGGCTTTCGCGACGGACGCCCGAACAGTTCGGCAGCGCGCTCAATCGCGACATATTGGTGCCTCGCCCAGCCGGGCGCTATCTTTTCGGCCGCTTGATCGGACGCGAGAGCAATCGCCTCCAGATACTGCCGCTCGGCAGCGGCGCACGACAGCAGATTGTCAGCGACCCGGAATGGATCGGCGTCGCCGTCCGGCTGGTAAGGGAGCTTTAGGGGCTCCGTGCTAGGACCATCGCCATGACCCAAAAGCTTCGCGTCCTGACCCTGTCGACCCTATTCCCCCATGGCGCAGCGCCCAATTTCGGGATATTTGTCGAGCGGCAGACGGCGGAACTCGCGATCAGACCGGAGGCCGACGTGACGGTCATCAATCCCGTAGGCGTTCCGCCCTGGCCACTGAGCAGACTTGGCCAATATCAGGCCTTGAACGCCCTGCCCGAACATGAAGAATGGCGCGGGCTTGACGTGTATCGGCCGCGGTTCAGGCTGATCCCCAAAATCGGCGGCGCCAGCAACCCGAGACGGATTGCAGACGCGTTGCTGCCGCTGGTCAGAAAATTGCACCGGCAGGCCCCGTTCGACATAATCGACGCGGAATTTTTCTACCCCGATGGCCCCGCCGCGATGCGGCTGGCGTCAGCGCTGGGCATCCCGTTCACGATCAAGGCCCGCGGAGCGGATATCCACCATTGGGGCGACGATCGCAAATGCCGCGAACAGATATTGCAGGCAGCGGAACAGGCCAACGCCTTATTGGCAGTATCCGAAGCGCTCAAGCAGGATATGATTGCCATTGGAATGGATGGAAGCAAGATTTCGGTTCATTATACCGGGCTGGATCAGGAAAAATTCCGTCCCATTGACCGGCTGGCCGCGAAGCAGGCGCTCGGCGTTAGCGGGCCTTTGTTCATAACCACCGGCGCGCTGATCGCCCGCAAGAACCAGGATCTGGTTATCCGGGCGCTGGCAAGGCTGCCGGATGCCACGCTGATGCTCGCTGGCATGGGTGAAGAAGAGCATGCCTACCGTGCCCTTGCCAGACAATCGGGCGTTGCCGACCGGGTCCGCTTTCTCGGCAGCGTCCCGCATGATCAACTGCCGCATCTTACGGCCGCCGCCGATATCGCCATTCTCGTATCAAAATCCGAAGGTCTCGCCAATGCGTGGGTAGAGGCGCTTGCCTGTGGCACGCCCGTGATCATCAGCGAAGCCGGTGGCGCGCGGGAACTGGTGGGCAGCAAGTCTGGCGGGCGAGTCGTCGATCAGACCGTCAAAGCGATCATCGAGGCCGCGAAGGCAATCCTTGCCGAACCCCCGGCTCAAGAGCTTGTGCGGGCATCGGTCAGCCAATTCAGCTGGACAAATAACGGCGATCAATTGCTAGCCATATTGAGCGAGGCTGCGAGCACAGCCTAGGCGATCGGCAGGAAGGCACCGACGATCCATCGTTCTTCTGCACGCAATACGCCCCATGTCCGCGCTGCGGCCCGGCTGTCCATGACTTCCAGCCCCATGCCGGCCGCCTCGACTTCCCGCCGGAACGCCGCTGGCGGCTGCTGCATCGACGCACCGCTGCCCAGTAACAGGAATTCGGGAACGGGAGACAGGTTCAGGCGCGACAATATCTCGCCAAGGTTCATCTGATCCAGGCTCGAACCGGACCAGTCCAGCACCTGCTCCGGCGATATCAACAGTCCTTGCTCGAACCGCTGGTCACCTATTTTATAGCCCTGCGCGGTAAAGCCGGTAACCACAGGACCGGTGAATTCTACATCCTTGCGCAGTTCTACCAAGGGTCAGCCAATCTGCTCTGGTCCGCCCGTCTGTCCCGGCTTCTCGTCCGCTGAATCGGCCGGCACGAATGTGTCCGGGCCGACTTTCAGCCAGATCAGGATTGGAGCAGCCATATAGACCGAGCTGTAGGTACCAACGAATACGCCGAAGAACATCGCAACGGAGAAACCGAAAATCACATCGGGGCCCCAGAGGATCAACGCACCAAGCGCAATCAACATGGTCAAGCTGGTCATCACGGTCCGCGCCAGAGTCTCGTTCACCGAAAGGTCGAGCAAAGCGATGATGTCCATCTTGCGATATTTCTTCAAATTCTCGCGAATACGGTCAAACACGACGATCGTATCATTGAGCGAATAGCCGATGATAGTCAGCAGCGCCGCGACAATGTTGAGATTGAACTCCATCTGGGTCAGGGCGAACAGGCCAAAGGTCAGCGCGACGTCGTGGACCAGCGCAAACAGGGCGCCGACACCGAACTGCCACTCGAAACGGATCCAGATATAGATGGATATCGCGATCATCGCGAACAGGAGCGAATAGGCGCCAGTTTCGAAAAGCTCCTCCGACACCTTGCCGGAAACCGATTCCACGCCATCGATGCGGACATCGGGATGATCAGCCTTCAGCGTCGACACGATCTTCGCCGTCATCTCGCTGGCCGCTTCCGGGCGTGCTTCCGCTTCGGTCGGCAGCCGCATCCGGATCGACACTTCATTGGCATCGCCAAATCGCTGGATCGTCGCTTCGCCATAACCAAGCCCGCCGATGCTTTCGCGCAATTCCGGAATTGGCGCGGTCTCGGTCTCGGTGAAAGTCGCCTGGATCATCTGGCCACCGATGAAATCGACGCCGAAATTCAATCCCCTGGCGCCGACCAGCGCGATCGAGGCAATGATCGTCAATATACTGAAGGCCATGGCGATATTACGCCATTTCAGAAAGCCGATATTGGTATCGTCCGGGACGAGCTTGAGCAATCTCATATCACCAACTCCTGCGGGCGGGCTCTTCTGACCCACAGCGCTACAAACATCCGGGTCACGACGACGGCGGTAAAGACGGAAGACGCGATACCGATCATCAGAACGACCGCGAAGCCCTTGACCGGACCGGAGCCGAACATGAACAGCAACACGCCGGCGATGATATTGGTAATATTCGCATCGAAAATAGCGCGCGAGGCTTCCTTATAGCCGACTTCGATCGCCTGGATCACACGTCGCCCTCGCCTGCGTTCTTCGCGTATTCGTTCGTTGATCAGCACATTGGCATCGACGGCGGAACCGACGGTGAGGACAAATCCCGCGATACCAGGCAGCGTCAACGTTGCGTTGAATATCGCCATGACCCCGACAATGATGAACAGGTTCAGGGCCAGCGCGATATTGGCGTACATGCCAAAGCGACCGTAGGTCACGACCATGAAGGTCAGAACCGCCACGGTGGCGATGATCGCGGCGATCATCCCCTTGTCGATCGAATCCTTGCCAAGATCGGGGCCGACCGTGCGCTCTTCCACGATCTTCAATTCCACGGGCAGCGCACCGGATCGCAGCGCAATGGCCAGCTGGTTCGCGCTTTCGACGGTAAAGTTCCCCGAAATCTGAGCCGAGCCGCCAAGGATCGGTTCGTTGATATTGGGAGCGGACAGCACCTGGCCATCGAGGATGATGGCGAAGGGCCGGCCGACATTATTCTGGGTCAGACGGGCAAATTTCGAGCCGCCCTCGCTGTCGAAGGTGATATTGACGACCGGCGCGTTGGTTTCCGGGGCAAAGCCCTGCCCGGCATCGGTCAGCTTGTCGCCGCTGATCCCGCCGAGGCGCTTGACCGCGATATTGGGCAATCCGGTCGGATTGTCGGGATAGGGGAAAATCTGGCTGCCGATCGGCGCCCGTCCTTCTGCCAGCGCGTTGGGATCGGCGTCAAAATCAACCAGTTTGAATTCCAGCTTGGCGGTCTGACCGAGCAAGGCCTTCAGCGCTTCGGGATCATCGAGTCCCGGCACCTGCACCACGATCCGCGTATCACCCTGACGGATGATGGTCGGCTCGCGGGTACCCATTTCATCGATCCGGCGGCGGATCACGTCGGTTGCCGTATCCATTGCATTGGTCACCGCATTTTCCAGGCCCGCCGCGGTCGGCGTCAGGACGAAGCGCGTATCGTCGCGCACTTCGATATCCCAGTCGCGCTGGCCGGTCAGGCCGGCACCGCTGGTCAGTGGAAGAATGACTTCGCGCGCCGCATCGACCTGGGTGCTGTCGCGCACCATGAAGCTGAGCACGCCATTGCGCCGCGAAATATCGCCAATGCCGATCCGTGGTTCCGCCCGGCGCATTTCCGCCCGTACCGATTCTTCCATCGTCTCGAGACGCATGCTCGCGACGTCGGCTGGATCGGCTTCCAGCAATATATGGCTGCCGCCCTGAAGGTCGAGCCCCAGATTGATGGTTTCATTGGGTAAAAAGCCGGGCCAGTATTTTTGACCGCCCTCGCCGATCAGGCTTGGCAATGACATCATCACCCCGAAGATCAGCAACAGGGAAATGGAAATGACTTTCCAGCGCGGGAAATCGAGCATCGAAATTAACTTTCTATATCACCACGATCAGTCGTTGGCGGGTTTGGCGCCACCGCGTGGCATGACATCCGACAAGGTTGCCTTGACCGCTTTGACCCGAACGCCGGTTGCAATCTCCACTTCGACGAATTCATCGTCGACCTTGACCGCTTTGCCGACCAGTCCGCCGCCGGTGACGACCTGGTCATTTTTCTTGACCGCGCCGATCTTGCCCTGATGTTCTTTCATCTTCTTTTGCTGCGGACGGATCAGCAGGAAATAGAAGACCGCGAAAATCAGCACGAGCGGCATGACCGAAATCAGAAAACCACCGGCACCACCCGCGCCCGCTGCTGCAGATAAAATAGAAATACTTGTCATGAAACCGTCCCGATAATTGCAAATTGTGATGTGTGCTGGCCCGGCTGATATTTCAAGCCCCCGAACAGCCAGCCCGGATGATGCGCGCGCCTATCACGCGCTTGTCACAGGTGCAACGAAATCCGTATTCGGGAAAGGTTGGATTAGCGACGCAAACGACTTGCCAAGCCCCACCGACCTCCATATATGCGCAGCCTCGGTCGGGACGTAGCGCAGCCTGGTAGCGCATCACACTGGGGGTGTGGGGGTCGGAGGTTCGAATCCTCTCGTCCCGACCAGTTTTCAGCCATTTTTTAAAATGCTGAATTCTTATATCACTGCTGTAAGTGCAATGTAAGTGCAGATTTTCTGTTTTTGTTCTCCAAAGCATCACCATCATCCCGGGGATCATCATCGGAGGAATATTTGCGCCAACCAGATAGGTTCTTCAAATATGAGATCGCCTGAATTGGAATAGTGCCAAACATCACCATCCGGACACTTGCCGCAAATACTAACTTTTAATCAGTAGGTCGCTGGTTCGAACCCAGCAGGGCTCACCATAATACGTTGAAGATAAACGATTTTCTGACAGAATGATATTCGAAGTTGCAATATTTGCAACTTGGGTAGCATTTTGGGTAGCAAATGGAAGAAATTCCAATATTCGAAGAACTGATGATGGACCAGTTCTTTCAAAGGTAGGGAATACAACAGCGTTGATTGCTAAACCAACGAACCATCCAACCCAAAACAGTGATAAATGTAAAAACGATTTCCGGTAGCGGCGCCTGCTACCATTTCTCGTCGCGAGTAAACTCGACTGCGGTCGCGTCAAGATCTTTCGCCAATTGATTGAACTCACGATATGCTCCAAGGCGCTCTAGACCATCAAGTCGCTGATCGCCGGAAAGGCGGTCCATGCGGGTTCGAATTAGCGCCGCCACAATTTTCAATGTTGCTGGATCTGGCTTGGTCATAGTTGCGTTGTATCACGATTCAAATTGCGATGCGAACAAGAGCTTTAGGTGTTCAGCGAAACAACACCAGAGGGCAGACGAATAAGATGTGTCATGGTAATCTTTTTTTCTGACAAAAATAAACACTGATTGAACAATCCTGGCTAAAGATGATCGCGTTATCCTGAGCAGTCGATGCTGGGGGGGATCGGAGGTTCGAATCCTCTCGTCCCGGCCAGTTTTCAGCCATTTTTTCAAAATGCTGAATTCTTATATCACCGCTGTAAGTGCAATGTAAGTGCGGATACTCTCTTTTTGTTCTCATCGCACCCTATGGATTTCACGCTCATTCTAGAACATGGTCAAAAAGATCAACCAAATAGGTTCAATTGAAAACAATTTCAATTGAGCGATCTTGGCATGACAAATCAGGCTTTCCTATACTATTTTCAGAAAGTGGCAGTCGCACGTCAGGCTTGAACGACCTGCTGGTCGATCACACCACATGGGGATGAGCCGTCAATTCCGCGCCCTTCGATGCGAATAGGGTCACCAAAAGACAGGAACGGCGTTGTGGCTAGGCCCTTGTCGCGGATCACCTCGATCGCACGAACCTCTGAAATACAGCTTGATCCGACTTCTGTATAGTTTGAATCGGAAACGGTACCCGACTCAATAATCGTTGCCGCTACCAGATCGCGCGTCAATGCAGCATGAGCAACCAGTCCCTGGAAACCAAAATCCATGGCTGCACCAAAACGTTCACCGTACAAGTCAATTTATAAGTCGTGTCAAACACGCCATCTTTCTAGACTTCACCCAGTTCATCGGGTGTCACCGCAAAGGGCACCATCGAACAGGCCGGTTTTGCCTGCACCCAACCAAAGCCGGTTGCCATTTCTATCGGAGCAATCGCGCGCAAAGAGCAGTCGTTGATTTTGACGATTAGTCTGATGTGTTTCGTTGCGTCCGTAGCGCATGTTCCCATTGGAACATGATCTACAATAACACCGAACTCGCCTTCAAAATCAATACCATGTTCGATAGTGGGCAACGACACACCTTCGGTCGGGCCGAAAAACCGATCCGAACACCCTGATACATGAGCGGTTTGTCGGTATTGATTGGATCCAGACCAAACGCGACTTGCATAAGGTCTCCATGAGTTGAAAAGGCAGAGCCGTCGAGCCATTGCCAGCTGCGCGGCATCAGCGCAGCACAGTCGGTGGTCGCAAACTCTTCACCTTCCCCCGAAAAAAGGCGATCAAGTGCTTTGGCAACGCTCGGCTGAACCACTTGCCAGTCACCGAAAACAGCGAGCAAATTGGTTGCCGGACCATCGACCCGAAAAACAGCGCCTCCTGCATCACCGTCCGCTCGCCCATCATCGCAGCATCTCCCGCCTCTACAGGAATGCTGAATCGCATCTCTACAATGCTGACAAGACCGAGTTTTTCAACACAACCCGCCCTCTTGTCGGTCGGTCGACCACCTCTTCGGTATTCTTACAAGCAAACACAATCCGCGCTGGGAGATTCTCGGTAGTCTCGGGCGCTATGCCGTCCAACGGCTACATGGCGCAGTGTAGATCATATCCGCTGTATATAAGGATGAGGATATCTACTCTATCCACGTCGTACATCCCGTTAAGCAACTTCTAGCCGCGGATGACTGCCTGATTTATGCTCCGGCAGGAGTCGATCGCTAGCAACGCCAATAACTGGCTTATACCAAAAAAGGGAGCGAGTGGCCCCAGCCACTCGCTCCAGCTGATCCTATGGGAGAGAAGGATCAGAACCAGTTAGATTTTGGGATCTGACGTGTTCAGCACACCCTTAGATTCCCAACCATTTTTTCCATCGCGGTTCGTATGATGGTCAAGTCTGCTTTGGAAATGCCTTTGAACATCTTCTGATAAACGGCGTTGGCTTCTTTCCGAAGTTCCGGAATAATGTCGATTGCCTTTGGACGCAGGAATATCCGCCAGACACGCCGGTCATCTTCTGCGGACCGACGTTCGACAAATTCCAGTTTTTCAAGATGATCAATCGTCAATCCGATCGTAGCTCGTTCCAGTTCTAGGCAAACTGCCAGCTCGGTTTGCGTCATTCCCTCGGTCTTGATCAGATAGGCCAATGTTCTCCACTGGGTGCGGGACAAGCCGAACTGGGCAATCGATTCATCAAATGACTTGCGCAGGACTCGCGGTACTTCCTCCAGCAAAAACGCAAACTCATCGGTCTCATTCAGGAAGCCGTCTTGCGCGTTTGCGCTCATTGTAGCTGTTTCGGTTGTCATGATAGTGACCATATCGTAAATTCAATATAATATAAAGCCCTTTACTGCATAAATGCCGTCAAGGCGACACGCTCCCGCGATTACTCCATGTAGGTTCACGGGTTGGGGCTGAAGCCAGCTTTGTTTGGGTTAGTATGCTTGTCGAGATAATTGAGGATCACGTCGTCGGTGATATTGCCTGAGGTGGTCGAGAAATAGCCTCGTTGCCAGAAGCGCTGGCCCCAGTAGCGTTTGCGGATATGCTCGAACTCCTGCTGTATCTTGCGCGATGAGCGTCCCTTTGCCCGGCGCACGAAGTCGCTGACTGCAATATGGGGCGGGATCTCGACAAACATATGCACATGATCGCGTGACAGAACGCCATGGATGATCTTCACGCCCAGTTCGCTGCAGACCTGCCGGATGATCTCCCGCACCCGCAGGCGGACCTCCCCATGCAGCACCTTGAAGCGGTATTTTGGAGTCCGGACAATATGATAATGATGATGAAAAGCCGTGTGGCTCCCGCATGAATATGGCATGAGCACAACCCTCGAGAAAATGACTTCGTCTGCGAGCGGGTCATTTTCTGGAGGATAGTTCTGAGCAAACAATAACGGCTGAAGCCTTCTACCAGCTATAAGCTGGTGAGTTTCCTTCAAAGGCGAGACATTAAATAACTTTACTGTTTGGGGCGCCGGAAGCTAGGGGGTAGTCCCATGTATTGCGAAACAGTCAGCATTGAAGGAGCTGGAGGCTTGACCCTCACAGCCGAAGCCAACGGCGAGAGTGGTGCGATGCCCGTCCTGCTCGCTCATGGTGGTGGGCAAACACGTCGTGCATGGAAGAACGTGGTCGGCGACCTTGCGGAGGCGGGTTTCCACGCAATCGCCATCGACATGCGGGGCCACGGCGACAGCGAATGGGCAGCCGATGGCGCTTACGAAACACACGATTTCGCGTCCGATCTGGTCGCCATCGTATCACGGATGGAGCGCAAGCTTGCGCTGGTCGGGGCGTCGCTGGGCGGAATGGCCGGTATACTCGCCGAAGGGGATTTGGCGCCCGGCAGCTTCGCTTCCCTGACACTTGTCGACATCGCACCGCAGATGGAAGTAAGCGGGGTCAACCGCATTGTCGGATTTATGGAAGAGCATATCGAAACCGGTTTCGCCTCGCCCGAAGAGGCGTCGGAAGCGATCGCGCGTTATATGCCCCTTCGACGCAAGCGGTCGAGCGGCGAAGGGCTGCGTAACTATCTACGACACAAAGCCGATGGGCGGTATTACTGGCATTGGGATCCAGCCTTTATCCTTAGCAGCAGGACGGTCAGCAAACGCGATGAAGGGCGCCATCAACGCCAATTTGAAGCATTAAGCCAGGCGACCCAGAACCTCACCTTGCCGGTCCATCTCATTCGCGGCGGTTCGAGCGACCTCGTTTCCGAAGACGCGGTGGAGCATCTACGCGAACTTGCGCCGCATGCGGAATATACCGACATCGCCGGCGCCACTCACATGGTTGTGGGCGATGCGAACGATTCGTTTTCTCACGCCATTCTCGATTTCCTGAAACGACATCACTCCATGCGGGGGCGAGAAACATGAGCGAGGCGCCAGCGCGAATAGATCGGGCACGCATAGAGGAAATTCTCCGTATCGCGCCTTTCCATGCGTGGCTCGATCTGAAGGTTAGGTCGCTGACTCCGCAGCGGCTGGAGCTCGAAATGCCATGGCGCGACGAAATCGTTTCCAATCCTATAATCGGATCGGCCCATGGCGGCGTACTTGCGTCTCTGATCGACCTGACCGGTTTCTACGCCCTCATTGCACAGGGCACGAAAGTAAAGGCTACTGCCGATCTGCGGGTCGATTATCATCGCCCGGCAACCTCAGGCCCGCTCGTCGCAACCGGTTTGATTGTGAAAGTCGGTCAGCAAATTTCAGTGGCCGAAACCAGCGTTACCGGGCCGAATGAAAAATTGCTCGCTAGCGGGCGCGGTGCCTATATATGCGGTGACCTGTAGGGTCGGCATCTAGGATGGCGCCTGCCATCCCAGGCCGAGCGATTTTTGCACCGCAATCCACGCAAGAGTAAGGGCAGCTCTGCCCCGGGCCAAGTCCGTATTGGCCTTCTCCTGCTCGCGCAAAGTCCGGTTGAGATCGATGCGCGAGATCGCCCCCGACTCAAAGCGCTGCCGGTTGAGATCCGCCGATTTATCGGCATGTCGCTTGACCTGGATCAAAGCCGCCAGCGCAGCGCGCTGCTGCGCGAAACGGGCTAAGGCGCGCTCGGCATCCTGCAAAGCTGCAAGCACGGTCTGCCGGTAATTTGCAGCAGCCTCGCGGCGAGCCGCACCTGCCCGGTCGATCGACGCGTCGACCCTTCCGAAATCAAGGAAATTCCATTGCAGGCGCGGAATCGCAATGGCAGAAAACTCGCCTACGTCGAAGATATCTTCCGGCGAGGTTCCCCCCAGCCCGAGGATGCCCATGAACGAGAGTTTCGGAAACTTCGCAGCCTCGGCCACACCGACCCGCGCCGTCGCGGCGGCCAAGGTGCGTTCAGCGGCGCGGATATCGGGCCGCCGCGCGATGAGACTAGCGGGATCACCTACCGCCACTCTTTCGGGCGGCAGGGGGATCTCGCCAATCGGTGCAACTTCGAGAGAAGGCGCTCCCGGAGCGCGCCCGGTCAGAACGGCGAGCGCATCGAGCAACACGGCCTCATCTGCTTCGGCCTCGGCCAGTTGCGACTTGAGCAACTCCAGTTCTGCATTAGCATTTCCGACCGGAAACAGCGGTAGGGTACCTTGCTGATAACGCTGATAGGTCAGAACGAGTATCTGCTCCTGCAACTCGCTTTGCAGGCGGTACCGCACGACCCGCTGCTGTGCCTCGCGCAGGTTCACATAGGCGTTGGCGACGTCTGCAGTTAGCTGGACTCGCGCATCCTCGGCATTCGCTACGGCAGCGGCCAACTGTGCATTGGCTGCCTCGATCCGCCGCCCGGTCCCGCCACCAAAATCGATCTCCCAATTGGCGTTGAGGCCGGCATTATAAAAACTGATGGTATCGTCTTCCTCTTCTGGCGGCATTCCGGGCGTCCCTGGAGGAAGTGGCGGACCGCCCTGAATGTCTAAACCCGGCAGACGGCCCTGCACGACCGTTGCTTGGGTGCCAAGCGATGGCAGACGGCCTGCATTTTCCTGCGCGAGGGATGCGCGGGACTGCGCGATGCGCGCACCCACCGCCTCCAGCGAAGGATTATCGGCGAGCGCCGCCTCGATCAGTCGATCGAGTCCGGGATCGTCGAGTAGAATCCACCACTCGGCGAGTTCCGGCACTGTGCTGCTCACTTTGTCGCCGGCCCGGATGAAACCCCCGGCTCCGCCGGCGGCAGCCAACTCGGGCGGCCCCGCATAGTCTGGGCCGGCGGTGCATCCTGCCAGAGTGGCGGCAATAAGAAGAAAAGGAATTGATTTTCGGATCATGTCGGTATCAGTGCATCGAGAGGGAAACGTTCTTGGGCAGCGGCTTGAGGAACACGACAAGCGGCACCGTTATCACCGTCAACAGACCCATCACGAAGAACACGTCGTTATAGGTCATAACAAAGGCTTCACGTTGGATGGTCCGGTCCAGCACGGCCATTGCTTCATCCATACCGCCGAAGGTCCGCGCCAGCGAATCCAGGTAGCTCTGCAGCGAGACGCTGTTTGCATTCAGAGTTTCTTCCATCCGGCGGCTGTGATGCCAGGTGCGCTGGTCCTGGAACGAGGCGAGGCCCGCTAATGCGAATGACCCCCCCAGATTGCGCGCGGCATTGAAGATGCCCGAAGCATCGCCGGCTTCGTCCTTCGCCACCGAGGCAACAGTCGCCTGGTTGAGGAACATCATCGCCAGGATCATACCCACCCCGCGTATTAGCTGGCTTTCGGTAAACACTGCGCCACCGGATTCGGCTGTAAGGCTGGTGCTCACAAAACAGCTAAGGGCCATCAAGAGCATACCAGCCCCTACTGCGATGCGGATATCAACGCGACGGATCATGAAGGGTAGAACCGGCATCAACAGGAACGCCGGCACACCCATCCAGAAGATTACCAGCCCGGTCTGGAAGGCGTTGTAATCAGATATAATCGCCAGGAACTGTGGGATAACGTAGATCGAGCCATACATCACCATCCCCAACGCGAGCGCCATCACAGCGACGCTCCCGAATTGCCGACTTAAGAGTAGCCGGAGTTTAAGAACGGGTTTGGAGGCGTACAATTGACCGTAGATGAGGGACGCGAACCCGATTACAGTGATCAGGGTAAGCCATCGGATGAGAGAGGAATCGAACCATTCCTCGCGGTGGCCTTCCTCCAGCACGACCGTCAGTCCACCAAGCCCGAGAATCATGCCAAGGATACCGGCCCAGTCTGCCTGGGTCAGATATTCCCAGTTCGGCTTTTCGTGTGGCAAACCTACGAATAGGAGCAAGAGGAGGGTCGCGCAGACCGGGACATTGACAAAGAAGGCGTAGTGCCAACTAAGATTCTCAGTCAACCATCCGCCGATCAGCGGCCCCATGACCGGACCTAAGACGACGGTCATGCCGAACAGCGCCATACCGATGGGTTGCTGGTGGGGAGGCAGCCGCTTCGCCACGATCGTCATCGCAGTCGGAATCAGTACGCCGCCCATAAATCCCTGACCTGTACGACCGATAATCATAGTCGTCAGATCGGTCGCGATCCCGCATAGTATCGAGAAGCCTGTAAACGCAGTCACGGCGATGATGAGCAGCGTACGCAAGCCAAACAGGCGCTCCAGCCAGGCGCTGAGCGGGATGACGACAATCTCGGCGACGAGAAAGGAGGTAGCGATCCAGGTGCCCTCGGTACCGGTCGCCCCGATTTCGCCCTGAATGACGGGAAGCGCGGAATTGACGATTGAGATGTCCAAGGTCGCCAGCATAGCGCCGAGCGCGCCCGCCACCACCGCGACCCAGGCAGTGACGTCGGCATTCTGCGGCTTGGTTGGAGCACCGGTCGGGCCAGCTTGGGCAGGCGCTGCCTCGGTCATTCGGCAGCGCTCGAAATCTCTTCGAGTTCGCCGACGGCACCGCGGGTGTCGATGGTAGCGACGACCGACATGCCGGGCACGAGCAGGCGGCGCACTTCGGGTGCTGCGTCGATGGATATGCGGACCGGGATACGCTGGACGATCTTGGTGAAGTTCCCGGTCGCGTTTTCTGGTGGCAAAATCGAAAATTCGGCCCCGGTTCCGGGCGAGATGCTGTCCACCGTTCCAGCAATCTTGCCATCTGGCAATGCATCCACTTCGAGTCTGACCGGCTGACCCGGTCGCACGAGACCGACCTGCGTTTCCTTGAAATTGGCGGTAACGTAGATCTGGCTCACCGGCACCAGAGTCATGAGCCGCTGGCCGGGCTGGACGAACTGCCCGACCCGGACCGACAGGTCACCAATGCGCCCTGCCCTGCTCGCTTCCAGCCGGGTCGAAGAGACATTGAGGTCGGCAACATCGAGCTGCGCGCGAGCAGCATCGGCCTGTGCCCGGGTCTGCTCGATCTGCTCAAACAACGTGGCGCGGCGCCCTGTGGCGGCCGCGACCGCAGCCTGCGCGGAGGCAAGTTCGGCCCGAGCCTGCTGCGCTTGTGTCACGTACTGGTCGAGTTTTTCGCGCGGTTCCGCCCCGCTGGCGGCGAGCGGGCGATAGCGGTTCACCTGTTTGTTGGCAAGGTCTAGCGTCGCGCGCGCGACGGCCAATTGCGCGCGCGCCTGGCGGATCGCGGCGTTCTGTTCGCTCACCTGCGAGCGGATCGTGTCGGCACCGGCCACCGTGGCCGCGATCTGGGCGCGTGCCTGAGCGGCTTGGGCGCGGTAATCACGCAGGTCGAGCTGGACCAGTGCTTCGCCGCGGGCAACCTGTTGGTTTTCCGAAACCAGCACCGCATCGACGTATCCGGCCACCTTGGAAGAGACCACCACACTGTCCGCTGCAACGTAGGCATTGTCGGTTGACTGCATGTATTGCCCGTAGGTAACATAACGATAATACCACCAGGCACCTGCAAGAACGGCCACGATCACCGCCGCGAGGATGAACAGGCGTAGTTTCCTGTTGGAACGCGATCCCGCAGCCGGTTCATTGTCGCCCTCTACAGCTTCGGAAATATCCTTCATTTGTCCGCTCACTCTATCGATCCCGATTCATTTAACGGGTGAGTTAGAGATAGCCCTACAGATCGTAAAGCACTTTATTATATTTGTTTGGTGTTTCATACCAAGTTGGCTAAAGCAATCCCATGGCCATCTATGAACTCCAAGTGCGCGAATCGAAAGACCGTCGGGAGATAATCACTGACGATGATCGGATATCCAAGAACCTTGAAAAACTCCCGGACGCAACGGACTGAGCCAGATGCCCGGAGATTCGGAAAAACTCATAGGCGACCTTTCGCGATTGGCGGAACTCGGTCGAATTTTTGCCCGTCACGGTGCAATGAATCTGGGTAATGCCCTTGGAATTGCACCTTTTCCGGAAGAAGATGTCAGTCCAGAGCACTTGCGACCGAAATCAATGGTTGCCTTGCTGCGCGATATTGGCCCGATCGGTGTGAAACTCGGCCAACTTCTCGCAACGCGCGGCGATGTGTTCTCTGACGAGTGGATAGACGCCTTGGCCAGTCTTCAGGACCGGGTCGAGCCCCTGCCGTTTGACGCGATCGAGCCTGTTCTCGTCGCCAGTTGGGGCGAGAAGTGGGAGGAAGATTTCACGGCATTCGAGCGCGATCCGATGGCCTCCGCCTCTATCGCCCAAACCTATACGGCAACCTTGCTGAATAGCAGTGACGTGATCGTGAAGGTTCGACGGTCGGGCACTGCGGCCAGACTGGAAGCAGACATGCGCATACTGGTGCGGCTGGCGAAGCTATCCGAGCGGCGGTCGAGCGACATCGCCCGCTATCGTCCAGTCGAGTTCCTCCAGACCTTCGGCAAGAACCTGGCCCGCTAGATGGACCTCGCTGCAGAAGCGCGGGCCTGCGAGCGGATCGGCGGCTACCTTGAAACGCTGGGAGCGAAGTCCCCGGCGATACACTGGCATCTCACCGGCCTGCGGGTGAATGTGCTGGAACGCCTGTGTTGCATCGACCGGTTGAGATCGTACCGCATCGCAGATCGACCGTGTGGCGGAGAAGGCGCGAAACATCGTATTTGCCAAACGCTATGCCGATGCTGTGCTGCGGATGATGATCCTCAATGGCAAATTCCATGGCGACCCCCATCCCGGTAATATTTTCCGGATGGATGCTGACCAGGTTGGCTTCATCGATTTCGGCGCGGTCGGTTTTCTCAGCGGAGCGAGTCGGCAGGAAATCGTCCGTCTGATCCTCGCAATCGCCGACGAACAGGCGGAGGACGTTGCCGATCTGCTGCTCGACTGGGCCGGCAATCCGGCGGTGGATCGCGACCAGCTCGCCCTCGATCTGGACCATATCATCGAAGAATTTCGCGGCACGGTGCTGTCGGGGATCGAATTATCGGCGCTTTTCGACCGGGTTTTCGGCCTTCTGCGCGAATACAGCCTCGTCCTGCCGCCCGATCTTGCCATCCTGCTGCGCACACTGCTGACGACCGAAGGCCCTGTCCTCGCGTTCGCGCCAGACTACAACATTGCCGAAGAGACCAGACCCATCCTTATTGAACTGCTGTCGGAACGGTTCTCGTTCGGTGCGACCCGCAGCCAGCTCACCAAGCTGCGCCGCCGACTGTTCGGTCTTTCGGCTTCCCTGCCAGACCTAATCGGCAATGCCACCATTATCGCCCGATCTGGCTCGATTCCCGTGACCATCGACCCGACCAGTCGTGGGTGCTGGCAGGGATCACCCTAGCGCTCGCACTGATCGCATTGGTCCGGAAATGGAATTGAACCAGCCGACTGCCCATGTCTTAAAGCCAACACAAATAAGCGAAGATCAAACCGGAGAGAGAAATATGACCAGCCCGCAACCCGTCGATCCCGTCCCCGCAGCCACCATGTTGTTGCTGCGCGACGAGCCGGAATTCCAAGTGCTGATGGTAAAGCGGCACCACCAGATCGACTTTGCCTCCGGCGCGCTGGTCTTTCCGGGTGGGAAACCAGCTACGGGTGATGATGCTGCGCAATGGGCCGACCATTGCGCCGGCTGGGACACACTTGAACCGACACAGCGGACCCTGCGGATCGCCGCAGTTCGCGAAGCCTATGAGGAAGCGGGCATCCTGCTGGCCGATAAAAGCGATGGCAGCGCTTTCGAGGGTTCCTGCGACCCGGCAAGCCGCAAGGCGGTCGAACAAGGCGAACTCGCGTTCCTCGACGTGGTTCGTGAGGCCGATGTGCAATTGCGGCTGGACAGGCTTAGCGATTTCGCTCGGTGAATCACACCCACCTTCATGAACAAGCGCTTCGACACTTGGTTCTACGTCGCCCGCGCTCCCGAACGCCAGATCGCGGCGTGCGATGGCTACGAAACCGTGGATGCCGAATGGTTATCACCTGGCGGCGCACTGGCTATGGGCGAAGCCGGGGAGCGGACGATTATCTTTCCCACCAGGCTGAACCTGGAACTGCTGGCCCAGGCCAGCAGTGCGCAGGACTGCGTCGAACGTGCCGAAGCGCGCTTGATCGCGCCAGTCCTCCCGAAAATCGTTCAGCGTGACGGGAAGAACATTCTCACCATTCCCGAGAGTGCGGGTTATGGGGCAGCCAGTGAAGTAGTAGGTTGACGAGATTGCATTCCCGATAGCTCCTGAACGAATGGGTGTTCGAATGAAGGGCAAACAGTTCCGCCTATTCGCAGGCCGTCCAGCCCGGGCTGTTCTGATTGGACTCGGGGGCGGACAGAATTGACGGGGGAAGAATCAACCTGCTGAGAGGAAGGCAGAGGTTGGCAGCAAGTCGGTGCCGAACTCGCTTACGAAAGAAGTAGGCCCGAATGCATTTAAACCTCCACTGTGCTGTTCGACGGACAGTCTCAGCACCTGCGAAAAATGATCGGGCGGATGAGACGACCGCTCGGATCGTGGGCGCGAGAGTTGCGTGCCCACATGCCGCTTAGCTAGCCTTCCTCGCGCAGCTAGCGGCAGGCGAAAGCTCAGCGCGGTATTGAAGCGCTAAGAAGCGAGCATCTGGTTGAACCGCACGTGCTGCTTCAGGTAGTCAAGCGTGCTGTCGAACAATGCCTGCGCCAAATCGAGCATCTCGGCAGCAGCCTGCCACTGCCTCCATATGCCTTGGGTCCAGTGGGCGTGCCCAGCCCCGAGCACCAATATGACTCACGCCATTTTGTATGAAGAGGCGTTTCGTTTGTCGGAATTTTCAGGCCTGCTAGCAAGGTTGACCTTGCTCTTGAGTTCTTGCGGGAATTTTTCGCTAAGGAATTCGTGTACTTCTGTGCGAAACGCGTCGTCGTCCGCGTGGGTGTTCTCTTTCAGCTGGGTCGCCATCATGGTCTCCATCTGAGGATCAGGGTTGCTTCTCCATCGATTGGGCGAGGATTGCGAGATCTATCTCGATGGATCAATATTGCTGTTCGGGCACGTGAAGCACTAGGCCGTCCAGCATCGGCTTCATCGGAATCTGGCACGCGAGGCGGCTGTATTCTGTAGTGCCTTCGGCGAACTGCAGCAGTTCGGCTTCCATCCCGTCTTCCTGCAGCCGACCGACCTTGTCGATCCATTCGGGGTCGACATGAACGTGACAGGTCGCGCAGGCGCAAACGCCTCCGCAATCGCCGTCGATACCCGGCACGTCGTTGAACAATGCCGCTTCGCGCGCGGTTTCGCCTTTGTCGATCTCGACTTCCCGGCGCTCTCCGTCGCTCGCGACGAACGTTACCTTTACCATTTCTATCTCCGCAATATTTGGTTCGGACAATCAGCGGGCATGCAAACGCACCGGCAGATTGGTGATTCCCCGCACCAGATTTGAAAACAGGCGCTCAGGCTCGCCGGTCACTTCGACCCTTGAGAAACGCTTGTGAATCTCTTCCCAGATGATACGCAGTTGCAGTTCGGCGAGGCGGCTGCCCATGCAGCGATGAATTCCATAGCCAAAAGAGAGGTGATGGCGCGGATTTTTGCGGTCGATAATGAATTCGTCCGCTCGGTCGATGACGCTGCCGTCGCGGTTGCCGGAGAGATACCACATCACGACCTTGTCGCCCTTTTTAATCTGTTTGCCGCCGATCTCCCAATCCTGGAGCGCAGTGCGGCGCATATGGGTCAGCGGCGTCTGCCACCGGATGATTTCCGGCACCATGCTGCCAATGAGCGAAGGGTCGTCCGACAGCCTGCGATATTGATCGGGGTTCTCATTAAGAGCCAGCACGCCTCCGCTGATCGAATTGCGGGTCGTGTCGTTGCCGCCCACGATGAGCAGCAGAAGGTTACCCAGAAATTCCAGGAAGGGCATGTCCCTTGTCGCCGGGGAGTGCGCCATAATGGAGATCAGGTCGTTCTTTGGCTCCTCATTGATGCGCTGTTCCCACAGCCCCTTGAAATACATTGCGCACTCGATGAGCTCTTCGCGCCTCGCCTCGTAGGATTCGACGATGCCAGTTTCCGGCGCAGCCGTTGTGATGTCCGACCAGCGGGTGAGCTTGCGCCGTTCTTCCCAGGGAAAGTCGAACAGCGTCGCGAGCGTCATAGTGGTCAATTCGATCGAAACCTTGTCGACCCAGTCAATCTCCTCACCGACCGGCAGGTCGTCGAGAATCTTGGCGGCACGTTGGCGAATGATCGGTTCCAGCTGCTGCAAGTTGGACGGCGCGACCGAGGGCGTCACAGCCTTTCGCTGCTGATCGTGCTTGGGTGGATCCATGGCAATGAACATTTCCAGGTCAAGCGCACCCTCAACCGAATGCATGTCCTGAATCGCGATACCGCCAAGCTTCGCCTCGGACGAGAACACCTTGTGGTTGGTATCGACCGCCATGATGTCGTCGAACTTGGTGATCGACCAATAAGGGCCGACATAGCTGTCGCGGCAGTAATGAACCGGATCTTCCTTGCGCAGCCGATCAAAGAACAATCCGATGGTATCGTTCTGGAACAGGCTTGGCCGGGCAACGTCGATCTCTTCAATCGGAATCGCGGCGATCTTGTCTGCAGTATCCATTTCCATGATCTGGGTATTCATATCCTGTCTTCCTCTCCCGCAAGCAATCCTGCCCTAATCTTACAAAAATAATGGTCTAGCCGATTCTTGTCAAGAAAGCTTATAATATTTTCTACTTTTTACCCCACCCTATCGTTTCAAGGCCATTGACAGCGGGCATTGAACGCTTTTAAATGTTATACGACTTTAGCCAAGGGGCAACGATGCAGCCGCAGGTCGAAACAGTGAAGAAAACCAAGCGCGCCTTATCGCTCGCCCAGAACATCGTGCGCGACATCGAGGCGGGGGCGCATTCTCCTGGGGACCGGCTGCCGCACGAGGACGAGATGCTGGCGCGCTACGAGGTTGCCCGTGCGACCTTGCGCGAAGCCTTGCGCTTCCTGGAACTCCAGGGCGTGATCCACCTGCAACTGGGGCGCGGAGGCGGGCCGGTGGTGGCACGCCCGCAGACTGGTGATTTCGCCAATAGCCTGTCGCTGATCCTGCATTTCATGGAAGCGGACCTGCGCGGATTGCTGGAACTGCGCGAGGCGATTGCGCCCGATGTCGCTGCCTATGCCGCGCTGCGCGCGACCACGGGCGACCTGAGTGCACTTGCCGATTGCTTCAAAGAACTGGAGCGCAATGAAGCCGACAATAATTTCGAGGAACTGAACCGCCGTTTTCACGACCTGCTTGGCTGGGCAAGCGGCAATCCGCTCTTTGGCTTGCTAACCTCGACGATGCATTTGCTGACCCGCGAATTCTCGAACTCGCTGGGGTATTCGGCACAAGAGCGAGCGGTCCAACTACGATTTTTGCGCAGCGTTCTCGAATCGGTGCGCACTGGCGACCAGGCAGCTGCGCGGCAGGCGATGAGCCGCCTCGTCTCGGGCTCGGCATCCTATCTTGCGGAACGCAGCCCGGAACTGGTGTCCCAACGGGTCAAATGGGGGCAAATTTAGCAGTTGTAACCAATTGAAGCGTGCCAAAAGGCATCCATGCGGAGAGGAAGAGAAAATGGCACTGAGAAGCCGAATTTGTGAAATGCTGGGAATCGAATATCCGATCCTGCTGGCCGGCATGGGCGGTGCAAGCGTTCCGGCACTGGCCGCGGCAGTATCGAATGCGGGCGGGTTGGGCGTGCTGGGTGCGGCGGCGTGTTCGCCTGAACAGCTGCGCGACTGGATTCGTCAGACCCGCGAGCTGACCGACAAGCCCTTCGGCGTCGATACGCTGCTGCCCGCCTCGGTCACGCGCGGATCCGCACCGCAGAGCGGTGGCGCACCCGAAAATCCGATGGAACTGCTGGGCGAATACCAGCAGTTCACCCGCGATTTCATGGACCGCGAAGGCCTTCCTCAAGTTGATACTGAGGCGGCCATGCGGGCGGCTGGCGCCCCCGAAATGGGGAAAGGCGGGCCTCAGCTCTTCTCGAAGGAGTTCTTTGAAGCGCAGATGGAAGTGGTGATCGAGGAAAAAGTGTCCGTCTATGCTGCGGGTCTTGGCAATCCCGAACCGTGGATGGACCGCCTGCATGCCAATGGCACCAAGGTCATGGCGGTGATCGGCAAGGTTAAACATGCCGAGCAAGTGGTCGGTTCGGGCATCGACATGATTGTGGCGCAGGGTCACGATGGTGGCGGTCACAATTCGCCGATCGGCACCATCTCGCTCATCCCGCAAGTGGTCGATGCGGTAGGCGATCGCGTTCCCGTCATCGGTGCCGGCGGCATTTCGGATGGCCGCGGCGTTGCTGCCGCGATGATGCTGGGCGCCGAGGGCGCATGGATCGGAACGGCGTTCCTCGCGACCGAGGAAGCGGGTATCGAACACTTCCAGAAAGAAGCGATCACCGAAAGCGGCGAGGACGACACGGTGGTCAGCCGCTCTCTTACCGGCAAGCCTGCGCGCATGATTCGCAACAGATGGGCCGATGCATGGGTTGAGGCGGGCAAAGAGCCCCTCCCCATGCCGTACCAATCGATGATTTCCGGGCCGGTAATGGCCTCCGGCATCAAGGCGGAGCGAAAAGACGTTATTCCCGGTTTCGCAGGTCAGGGGATCGGACTGATCGACGCGATCCGTCCCGCCTCCGAGGTCATGCAGGATCTCGTCACGGGGGCCGAAGAGGCGCTTTCATCCGCCAAGTCCTACTCGTGAACCGCGACGGAGGTATTGTCATGAACGAAGTACCAAACTTGCCGCAAGGGCACGAATTGCGCCGCGGCATTCGCCCTGGAGAAGCCTTTTCGGCAATGCGCCGGCTGATAGCGGACAAGGAAGACACTTCGCAGGTATTTCGCATCGTCCAGGCGCTATCGGGCAATTCCTACTACCGCAACTTCCGCCGCTTCGCCGCCTCGCCGCAAGGGCAGACGATCCTGACGGAACGGGCCGATTTGCTCGGCACGCTCAGCGACCGGGAGCGTCTGGCGCGCTGCGCGCCGGGGACGCTTGGCCGCGCTTATCTCGATTTCGTCTATGGCGAGGGACTGACCGCTCAGGGCTTGGCCGAGGCGAGCGAGGCAAGCGGCATGGCAGAATTCAGCGATCCTGCGGTCACGCTCTATCGCCAACGTCTGCGCGATTCGCACGATCTGTTCCATGTGGTGACCGGTTATGGCCGCGATGCATTGGGCGAA
Organism: Parasphingorhabdus flavimaris; assembly: GCF_013371215.1. Lineage (GTDB taxonomy): Bacteria > Pseudomonadota > Alphaproteobacteria > Sphingomonadales > Sphingomonadaceae > Parasphingorhabdus > Parasphingorhabdus flavimaris. The sequence goes on along the minus strand of NZ_JABWMH010000002.1, from coordinate 54,541 downwards.
TTGTGCGTACTCTCTTTTGGCAATGCACAATTCTACAATCACGGCATCACCTTCATCGTTGCGGTCGGTATTCCCAAACTGCTGGCGGAGCAATGGCAGCTCCCCGTCGCGCGCGCCGCGTTTGAGGCGTGGCGACTGGGTCGCAAGGCAGCGGACCTGACCACTTTCTATTGGGAAAGGTACCTCGATCACCCGCTTGAGGAAGTGCGCCGCGATCTGAACCTCCAGCCCCCGGCAGTATATGTAGGCGTGCGTGATCTTTCACAGCGACTGGAGCGTGAGTTTCAGGCGCGCCGGCAAGGCGAGCTGCAGGCATGAACGGTCCCGCCGCCCTAAGCTTCAGCGACAGGTCCGCTATCACTGGCGTTGGCGAAACCGCTTTCGTCAAAGGCACCGAACGCACCGCAGTGGACATGATGCTGGAAGCATCGCGCCGCGCCATCGCGGATGCCGGGCTGAAACCTTCCGATATCGATGGCATGGTGCCGCCGCCGATCTATACGACGTCAGAGGAAATGGCCGCCAATCTGGGTATCGATGTGCTGCGCTATGCCGCCACAGTGCATATGGGCGGGGCCAGCCCGACTACGGCGCTGCAAAACGCGGCAATGGCGATCGCCAGCGGCCTGTGCGACCATGTGCTCATAACGCTGGGCTGGAACGGATATTCGGCGCTCAGGCCCAAGCCAGGTGCGCCGCCGACGCGGCCGATGAACATGAACACGCTGACCAACACGGTCAAAGGCTATTACAGTCCCTATGGCGTGTTTTTGCCGGTGCAAATGTATGCCTGGCTCGCGACCCGCCATTCAAAGCTTTACGGCGTCGGGCCTGACGCAATGGCGGCCGTCGCGCTGGCCTGCCGCCGCCATGCGCAGATGAATCCGCAGGCCTTTACCTATGGGCGCGAGCTGGACGCGGAAACCTATCACTCGGCGCGGTTGATTTCCGAACCTTTCCGCCTTTACGATTGCTGCCTGGAAACCGACGGAGCCTGCGCGGTCGTCGTCTCGCGGATGGACCGGGCAAAAGACATGCCGCATGTCCCCGTCAGCATTGCGGGCGCAGCCGAGGGACATCCCTATCCGGCCGACGACATTCCTTCCCGGCCCGATCCGTTCAAAATCGGCCTCAGCTATGCCGCCCCGCGCGCCTTCGACATGGCGGGCGTTCGCCGCGAGGACATGGATTTCCTGCAGATCTACGACTGCTTTACTTATGTCGTCCTGCTACAGCTCGAAGCGCTGGGTTATTGCGAACCGGGCGGACAGGGTGAATTTGTCGCCGACGGGCAGATCGAGCTGGGCGGGCGCTATCCGGTCAACACCCATGGCGGCCTGCTGAGCGAAGCGCATGTCTGGGGCCTCAACCACGTGGTCGAGGCGGTGCGTCAACTGCGCCACGATTGCGGCGAACGCCAGGTCGAAGGCGCGCAGACCGGGCTGGTCACCGGCTGGGGCGACTTGGGCGATGGCAGTATCGCTATCCTGAGGAGGTTTGCATGAGCGACGAGAAGAATCTTCCGCCCAAAATGCGTGCCTCGGCGCAGAAGGCGCCGCCAAAGCCGCAACCGCGCCCGCAGGATCCGGTGGAACAGGAATTCTGGAACCGTTGCCAGGACGGCAATCTCTATTTCCAGCGCTGCGGCGAATGTGGCACCTTCCGCCACCTGCCGCGCTACATGTGCGCAAAATGCGGCTCGCCCGACTTTTCTTGGGAGCAAAGCAGCGGAAAAGGTACGCTGTTTTCCTGGACGGTCACACATCAGGCTCTGCACCCTGCCTTTGCCGCTGACATTCCGTTCGTCTCGGCGGTGGTGGAACTGGAAGAAGGCGTCCGCATGGCCACGCGTCTGATCGATTGCGACCGCGACAAGCTAGAGCTGGACCTTCCGGTAACGCTCGATTTCGAACTGATCGGCGCGGATTTCCGCCTGCCGGTTTTCCGCCCCGATACGAACCTACCCCACGAAGGATAAGCACGAAATGGATCTCGAATATGGACCCGAATATGACGCTTTCTGCGAGGAAGTGCGACAATTCTTAAAGACGTACGGGAATCGTGCGCCAGCCGAGCAGGGCCGGGCCGCCCGCCCCTGTCCCGAGGCGGTCGAGTGGCAAAAGCTGCTGATCGAACATGGCTATACCGCGCGCACGATCCCCACGGAATACGGGGGTTACGGGGCCGAGCCCGACATTCTCAAATCGCGAATCATCGCCGAGGAATTCGCGCGCGCCGGCATTCCCGGCGGACTTGCCAACCAAGGCATATCGATGCTGGTCCCTACACTGCTGGAACTGGGAACTGAGGCACAGAAACGCCAGTGGGTCGAGCCGACGCTGAAAGGCGAGGTCGTATGGTGCCAGGGCTATTCCGAGCCCGGCGCGGGATCGGACCTTGCCAGCCTGAAAACCAGCGCGCGGATCGAAAACGGCGAATTCGTGATCAACGGCCAGAAGATCTGGACCAGCACGGCCAAGCAGGCGGACATGATCTTCTGCCTGGTCAGGACCGAACCTGACGCGCCCAAGCACGGCGGCATTTCCTATCTGATATTCTCGATGGATACGCCGGGGATTGAGGTGCGTCCGCTCAAGACCATGACCGGTCACGCCGAATTTAACGAGACGTTCTTCACCGACGTGCGGGTGCCGATGGACCAGATCGTCGGCCAGCGTGGTCAAGGCTGGTTCGTCGCCAATGCGACACTGGGTCACGAACGCGGCATGCTGGGCGATCCCGATGCGCTGGAAAACCGATTTCAGGCACTGGTCAAGCTAATGCAGAAAGAACGTGTCGGCCAAGGCCGCGCGATCGACAATGCCGTGCTGCGCGACCGGTTGGCGGCGCTTCAGGCCGAAGTTGCAGCGATGAAATACAACGGAATGCGTATCCTTTCGGACAATCTGAAGGGCGAACCCGGCGGCATGGCCAAGCTGATTGTCAAGCTGCAAAGCTGCGAACTGGCGCATCAGATATCGGCTCTGGCGATCGACGCCATGGGCGAGATCGGCATCCTTTATCACGGTAGCAATCGCGAGCGCGAAGGAGGCGCGTGGCAGTGGAACTACATGTTCCAGCTGGGCCTTATCATCGGTGGAGGTACCGCGCAGATCCAGAAGAACATCATCGCCGAACGCGGTCTCGATATGCCGCGCGAACCTAAGCTGGCCAAACCTGCGCCGGCCGAACAGGGCGCCGCCGTCGCGGCCCGCCAGAAACAGGGAGCCGCCTGATGGATTTCGGACTGTCGCAAGACCAGCAGATGCTGCGCGATACAGTCGCGCGATGCCTCGCCGACACCTGCCCGCTCGACCATGTGCGTGAGTGCGCCGAAGGCGAAGCTTCTTACAGCGAAAAGGTGCAGTCTGCACTGAGCGAACTGGGCATCACAGGAATGATGGTTCCCGAACAGCATGGCGGCCTCGGTATGACCTTGCTAGATGCAGCTATTGTGGCCGAACAGCTTGCCTATGCGGTCGCTCCGGTGCCGTTTCTCGCCAGCCATGTGCTTGCACCCATCGCGCTGGCGCAAGCCGGCAACGAGCAGCAGCAGGCTGAGTGGTTGCCTCAGATCGCCAGCGGCAAAGCGCAGATCGCCGTTGCCATTGCCGAGACTATTGAGGCGCGCGACGGGGCGGGCGTAACCTGCAACAGCGGCAAGCTGGACGGCACGGCGCTGTTCGCACTCGATTTCACCGGCGCCGAGGCCTTCCTGGTGGCCGATACCGCGGGGCGGATGCACTTCGTCCCCGCCGATGCACCGGGGCTGGAGAAAATCCCGCTGACGACGATCGACCGCACCCGCAGCGTAGGGGAAATGCGGTTCGAGACCGTTGCGGCCGAACCACTGGCCAACGATGGCGGAGCGACTGCGGCACGGCTGCGCGATGCGGGCCGGGTGATCCTGGCCGCTGACAGCCTCGGCGCGGGTCAGGCCATGATTGAGAAGGCGGTCGATTATGCCGGACAGCGCGAACAATTCGGGCGGATCATTGGCAGCTTTCAGGCGGTCAAGCATATGTGCGCGGAAATGGCAGCCCGTCACGAACCATGCCGCTCCCTGATTTGGTACGCAGCGCATGCTTTCGACGCGGCGTCGGATGAAGCCACGCTCGCCGCGTGCCATGCGAAATCGCATACCGGCGAGGTGTATCGCTTCGTCGCGCGCACTTCCACCGAAGTGCATGGCGGGATGGGCTTCACCGACCTGCTTGGGCTCCATTATTGGTTCAAGCGGATCGGTTTCGATCGCCAGGTTCTTGGCGGCCCCGAAGCGGTGAGAGCCGAAGCAGCAGCGCGGCAGGGGTGGACCCGGGCAGCGTGATTTAAGTAGCTGCGGGGACGCCGCGAGACAAGCGGCGCCCCGCCAAGAGATGAGATGGAAACGTGATCGACTGGAACCTTGGCGACATTCTTGATGCTATCGAACCGGCCATGCCGAAGGATGCGCCCGCGCTGATCCATGGCGACCGGATCATCACATGGCCGGAAATGTCAGTCCGTTCGAACAATCTCGCGCGCAACCTGCGGGAACGCGGTGCCGTCGACGGAGCGAAGGTGGCGTTCTACATGCGAAACCGTCCCGAATACGGCGAGCTGATGGCGGCCTGCTTCAAGGGTCGGCTCACGCATGTGAACATCAATTATCGCTACGTGCCCGAAGAAGTATTCTACATCTTCGACGATTCCGACAGCGAGGTGATCGTCTACAGCTCCGAATTTCGCGACTATATCCTTGAGCTGAAGGACCGGCTTGAGAAGGTCCACACTTTCGTCGAGATCGGTGATGCGTCGGAAATCGCCCCTTTCGCCGTTCCCTATGAACATCTCACGACGCAGGGAGACGGTTCGCCTCTAGGCATCGAGCGCTCACCAGGCGATCTGCTGTTCATCTATACCGGCGGCACCACCGGCATGCCCAAGGGCGTGATGTGGCGGCACGACGACATGCGCAAGGCGCAGCTCGACGCGCAAAAGCTGCTCGGCCCGGTGCCGCAGTCGCACGAAGAAAACGTCGCGCTGATCAAGAGCCAGGGGCCGGGACGCCGCACCCTCCCCTCCTGCCCGCTGATGCACGGCACAGGCTTTATCACCGGGATCGGCGCGCTGATGTCGGGCGGTGCAATCGTTACACTCTCCGACCCGTCATTCGATGCCGAAGAGTTGTGGGAGACGGTCGAGAAACACAAGGTCGAGAGTATCGCAATCGTGGGTGACGCTTTCGCCAAGCCGATGCTTCGCGCCCTCGACGAACATCCCGGCCGCTGGGATACCAGCAGCCTCGTGTCGATCATCTCGTCCGGCGTGATGTGGAGCAAGGAGGTCAAGGCCGGTCTTTGCAAGCACATTTCTCAAGTCATCCTGATGGACAGTTTCGGCGCTTCCGAAGGCCTCGGCTACGGCCTTTCGGTCACCACCGCGCAAGGCGGCACCAACACCGCCAAATTCGGCATCGGCGAGTTCTGCGACGTGTTCGACGAGAACGACCAGACGGTCGAACCGGGCAGCGGCGTGCCCGGCTTTATCGCGCGCAAGGGTGCGATCCCGGTCGGCTATTACAAGGACCCCGAAAAGTCGGCCAAGACTTTCAAGACAATCGACGGTGTGCGTTACTCGATACCGGGCGACTGGTGCCACGTGGAGACCGATGGCAGCCTGACCCTGCTCGGCCGGGGCAGCGTGTGCATCAACACCGCTGGTGAAAAGGTCTATCCCGAAGAAGTCGAAGAAGTGCTGAAGACCCACCCCGCCATCGCCGATGCGCTGGTGGTCGGCGTGCCGGACGAAAAATGGGGTCAAGCGGTAACCGCCGTGGTTCATCTCGACAAGCAGGCTGAATTTGATGAGCAAGCTGTAAAGGATCACGTCCGCCAGCAGCTGGCGGGATATAAAACGCCCAAGGCGATCCATCCTACCGACACGCCTCTGCGCGCCTCGAACGGAAAGGCGGATTACGCAGCGGCAAAGAAAATTGCGGAAGGCAGCAGGGCGGCAGCGTGAGCGGCAAGACCACGCCAGACTATGACGCGGTGATCGTCGGTGCCGGTTTCAGCGGCATCTACCTGCTTCACAAACTGCGCGAGGCCGGGTTCAATATCCTGCTGGTCGATGCTGCCGCCCAGCCCGGCGGCATCTGGTACTGGAACCGCTATCCGGGCGCGCGGGTCGATTCGCAGGTTCCGCTTTACGAATTCTCACTCCCAGATATATGGCAGACATGGTCTTGGACCGAGCGCTTTCCCGGATGGGAAGAGCTGCGCACCTATTTTCGTCATGTCTGCGATACCCTCGATCTGTGGCCGCACATGCGTTTGGGCACGAGGGTCGAAAGCGCGCGCTTCGCCGAAAAGGCATCGCTCTGGCGCCTGCATCTGGACGGTGGGGACACGGTGACAGCGCGGTTTCTCCTGCCGGCTCTCGGCTTCGCGTCGAAGCCTTATGTCCCCGACATTCCCGGCCTCGACACCTTCGCTGGCGAATGGTGCCACACCGCGCGCTGGCCTCAGGAAGGCATTGATCTGGCAGGCCGCAAGATTTGCCTGATCGGCACCGGCGCCAGCGGTGTGCAGGTGGCACAGGAGGCAGCAAAATCAGCAGACCGGCTGACACTGTTTCAGAGGACGCCGATCCTGGCCCTTCCCATGCGCCAGGAGACAATGACCGAGGAAGGGCAGGTGTGCGAAAAGCAGGGGTATCCGGCCATTTTCGAACAACGCAAGCAGACCAGCGGGGGTTTTGAATACCAGTCGCTGGAAAAATCGGCACTTGAGGTTAGCGATGAGGAGCGCACCGCACATTTCGAGCATCTCTGGCAGCGCGGCGGTCTAAAATTTTGGTATCACAATTTTGCGGATATGCTCACCAACCGCGAAGCAAACCGCTACGCTTATGATTTCTGGCGCGACAAAGTCCGGGAGCGGATCGTCGATCCGGCGCTTGCGGAAAAACTTGCTCCTGCCGAGCCGCCCCACCCCTTCGGCACCAAGCGGCCATCGCTGGAACAGAATTATTACGAGATTTTTGCGCAGGAAAATGTCGCGCTCGTCGATCTGAAGGAAACGCCGATCGTCCGGATCAGCGCGGACCGTATCGAAACTCAGGATGGGGCGTTTGACTGCGATCTGATCGTCTTTGCAACAGGCTTCGATGCCGGACGCGGCGGACTGATCGACATGAATATAACCGGGCTGGGCGGGCTCGGTTTGGCACAGGCCTGGAACGATGGCTTGCGCGCCTATCTGGGCATGTCCGTGACGGGCTTTCCCAATATGCTGTTTTCTTACGGTCCCCTGAGCCCATCAGGTTTTGCGAACGGCCCAACGAGCGCTGAGATACAAGGCGACTGGATTTGCGACTTTCTGATATGGCTGAGGCAAGGCGGGATCAAGCTCTTCGATGCCGAACCGCAGGCCGAGACGACCTGGACCGAAATAGTCGCCCAAGCTGGCGCGATGACACTCTTTCCCGAAGCGGACTCCTGGTACATGGGCGCAAACATCCCGAGCAAGAAGCGCCAGCTTATCAATTTCCCAAGCGTGGTTGGCTATGCCGCCGTATGCGACGACGTAGCGCAAAATGCCTATCGCGGATTCGCCACCTAAAAACTCACCAACAAGGAACCTTTCGCGCAATGAATGAAATGACCCCTGTAAACAACCTTCCGACTGACATCGATTCCTTGTGGGCCGGGGACGGTTCGCACCTGCCCGAATGGTTCATAGCAGCACTGAACGTGCCGCGCGAAGAAGCTTATGTAGAGATTTCCGGTGCCAAGGTGCACTATCTCCGCTGGGGCAGCCCCGATAAGCCCAAATTGCTAATGACACATGGCTTCCTCGCCCATGCCCGCTGCTTCGCTTTTATTGCGCCGTTCTTCGCGGAAGAATATGATGTCGTGGCATTCGATTTGGCGGGTATGGGGGACAGCGAAATGCGGGGGGCAGCTGACACGGCGGCCCGCGGGAGGGAATTCACCGAGGTTGCCGAGGCCCTGAACATGTTTGCGGATGGCCAAAAGCCAACGATCATCGCGCACAGCTTCGGTTCGGGTGCCGCGCTGACAGCCGTGACCCAGTCGCCCGACGCCTTTGCTGGAGTGGTCGTATGCGACCTTATGATCATGCGCCCTGAATTGCTTGAAAAATACTGGAAGAACGATCGGTCGAGCCCGGGATCAGGGAATCCGGACAAGCCCAACAAGCGCTATCCCAGCTATGAAGCAGCGCGTGCGCGCTACATCCTATCGCCGCCTCAGCCCGCCGAGGAGCCATTCCTGCTAGATTATATTGCGTATCATTCGCTGAAGCATAAAAGAGGCAGTTGGACGTGGAAATTCTCACCAGAGGTTTTCCGGCGGAGCAATAGGCCCGAGGAGTGGCTGAACATGGGTAAGCGGCTGGTGCAAGCGCCGGGCCGCAAAGCAATCGTGCACGGCGGTAACAGTCTGCTCTTCTCACAGGATTCTGCCGATTACATCCGCGAGATGGGTGGAAACGACATCCCGATAATAGCCATACCGGAAGCCCGCCACCACCTGATGCTCGATCAGCCATTGGCCTTTGTCGCAGCTCTCAGGAGCGTTCTTTCTTTTTGGAAAAGCTCCCACGAACGCTAACCGCAATGTTAGAATGACCTGTCATATCTTCGATGAATTGGGTGGTCGAGAATACCAAATATGAATTTTGATACCTTGATTTGAAGCTAGGTGTTTAGTCTAGGCATTTGATGAGTTGGATTAAGTGTAAATCTGTTTGGTTCAGTTGTCCACATTTTGCAGATGTATTCGAAGGGTGTGAGTCTCTTGAGGGTCTTCAGCCGCCGACCATAATTGTAGGCGTCAATGAAGTCGTTGAGATGCGCGGTCAGCTGGGCATGGCTGTCATAATTGTCAACGGCGGAGTAAAATCAGGCCATATGGCGGCGCAAAAGTAGACCAGTTTTTGGTTGAGCGTGATGGGTGCAAAATGGCGGCGGCCAGTCAGCCGCGCTCCCCAAATAGCTGGCGGTTGACTGGCCGCTTTGGCCCGTCAGGGCCAAATCTGGATTGGCTGGATCAGGTGGCGGCTTTTGCCTTCCGGGCACGGCTTTGGCCGAGTCGATAGCTGTCGCCATTCATCTCGAGGATGTTGACGTGGTGGGTCAGCCGATCGAGCAGTGCTCCGGTCAGACGTTCGGTGCCGAAGGTTTCGGTCCATTCGTCGAATGGCAAATTGCTGGTTATCATCGTGGAGCCGCGCTCATAGCGCTGCGAGATCAGTTCGAACAAGAGCTCTGCACCGGTCTTGGACAATGGCACAAAGCCCAACTCGTCGATGATGAGCAGCTTGACCGCGGCCAGCTGCTTTTGCAGGCGGAGCAGACGGCGCTCGTCTCGGGCTTCCATCATCTCGTTGACCAGCGTCGCGGCGGTGGTGAAGCTGACCGAGAGGCCCTTCTGGCAGGCAGCCAGCCCAAGTCCGAGGGCGACATGGGTCTTGCCTGTGCCGCTCGGGCCAAGGGCGATGACATTCTCGCGCCGGTCGATCCATTCGCAGCGGGCCAGTTCCAGCACCTGCATCTTGTTCAGCTTTGGGATCGCCTTGAAGTCGAAGCTGTCGAGGCTCTTGGTGGCCGGGAATTTCGCGGCCTTGATACGGCGTTCGATCATTCTGCGCTCGCGATCGATCAGCTCCAGCTCGACCAGACGTCCCAGGAACTGGACATGATCCAGCCCCTCGGCGGCGCACTGGCGCGCGAGCTTTTCATACTCGCGCAGGAATGTCGGCAGCTTCAGCGTCTTCAGATGATCGGCCAGCAGGATCTTCGGCGCGTCGGTCATTCCGCCGCCTCCGTCATCAGGGCCATGTAGCTGGCGGCCGATGTGGTCTCGACATTGGCGCGCGGCAGGTAGGGATAGACATCGAGGTCGAGCTTCGGCGGCCGTTTCTCGACATGGCAGAGAACAAGGTGCTTGACGGCATCAAAGCCAATTGCCCCCAATTGCAGGGCCTTCTTCACGGCGGCATGCAGATCGTCGATGTCGAAGGTCTCGAGCAGGCGCAAAACCTGCACGTACTCGCGGCGTCCGGCCTTGATCATCCGCGCCTCCATCAGGCGGCGCAGTGTTGCGAACTCGGGCGGCAGGCTCCATTCAGCCAAGGGAGCTGCTTGGTCCAGGGCGTTGATCTTGCGCTCGATCAGCGGAAGGTAATGCAGCGGATCGAAGACCATGTCCTCGCGGTCGTAGCAGCGGGGATGGCGTGTGATGACTTCGCCGCTGCAGCCAATAACCACCTCGTCGACATAGCCCCTGATCCAGACGTCGCGGTGGCCGTAAGCGACCGGTACCGAGTAATCGTTGGTTTTGTAGCGCACCAGCGCCTGCGAACTGACCCTTCCGGTTGCCTGGTCACAGGCATCGAACGGTGCCGCAGGAAGGCCGGTCATCGCCGCCAGATCCCGCGCGAGGCGTTGACCGATCGTCTCGGACTGGCCCCGCAGGACATCCGCCTGACGTTCGCGGCACTGCTCCTCCAAATAGGCGTTGAACGCCTCCCAGCTCGCAAACCGCGGGATCGGTACCATGAAGTTGCGGCGGGAATAGCCGACCAGCCCTTCCGCGTTACCCTTGTCGTTGCCCTTGCCGGGGCGGCCGTAGCGATCGCGGAACAGGTAGTGCGACAGGAACCCGCTGAAGAGCGTGGCCCGCTTACGCGTTCCGTTCGGAAGAATCTTCGCAACCAGGCAGCGGTCGTTGTCGTAGAGGATCGATATCGGCACCTTGCCGAAGAACGCGAAGGCGTGGACGTGGCCATCAACCCAGGCTTCCGCCGTTGCCGCCGGATAGGCCCGCACAAAGCAGGCATCACTGTGCGGCAGGTCCATGACGAAGAAATGCGCCTTCTGCTCGACACCGCCAATGATGACAACCGCCTCGCCGAAATCGGCCTGGGCATGGCCGGGCCGATGGACCAGCGGCACGAACATCTCGCGACCGCGCCGTTCGCGCTCCCGCATGTAGTCCTTCACGATCGTGTAGCCGCCGGTGAACCCGTGTTCATCGCGGAGCCGGTCGAACACCCGCTTCGCTGTGTGCCGCTGCTTGCGATGAACCCCCAGATCGCCGTCCAGCCAGCCGTCGATAATCCCAGTGAAGCCATCCAGCTTCGGTCGCTTGACCGGTGCCGATCGCCGGTAACCCGGCGGAACCGAGAACGCCATCATCTTGGCTACACTGTCGCGCGAGATGTTGAAATGCCGCGCTGCCTCCCGCTGGCTCATGCCCTCAGCACAGGCCAGCCGAACCTTCCGATATAAATCCACAGTAAAAATCCTCCCGCCCTCCCTGTCGCCAGAAAGGGTAAAGGTGGACGACTTTTACACCGCCCGCAGCAAGCTCATCCCGCCGCTACCGTGGCCGACTTTTGCACCGCCGTTCTCACGCGTGAATATGGCATAAGCACTATCCTCCAGAAAATGACTTCGCCTGCGAGCCGGTCATTTTCTGGAGGATAGTGCTGAGCAAACAATAACGGCTGAAGTCTTCTACCAGCTATAAGCTGGTGAGTTTCCTTCAAAGGTGAGACATTAAAATTACAAAATATGGCCCTGCCGAGAAATCGGCAGGGCTTTTTTGTAGCAAAATTGCATCAATTTGCCTGTGTATCGTGCTAAAATGGAGCAAAACTAGATGTTTCACGATTTGAGCCTGGACTTAATCGAGCGATTAGTTAAGTAATAACGGAATGGGGGGGGGGGTGCGTAAAAATATCACTCTCCGATAAAATGTTGGGATTTGGGAGAGAGAAATGCGTAAATCGTTATTATTAGCCGCCACAGCTATATCTACAATGTCCGTACCTGCCATGGCGCAGGACCGTGATGATGGTACCATTGATAGCAATGTCATTATCGTGACCGCGCAGAGGCAGGCACAAAGTGCTCAGGATGTACCGATTGCGGTTTCCGCATTTTCCGGGGCAGCCTTGGAAGCCCAACAGATCGAGAACAGTTCCGATCTCCAGCTAACGCTCCCGAACATCACCTTTACCAAAACCAATTTTGTCAGTTCCAGTTTTACAATTCGCGGGATCGGCGATCTTTGTGTCGGCGCGTCGTGTGATCAGGCAACCGCCATTCACCTGAACGATTCGCCTCTTTTCGCGACGCGACTTTTTGAAACAGAATTTTTCGATCTCGAACGCGTCGAAGTGCTGCGCGGTCCGCAAGGCACGTTGTTCGGACGCAATGCGACCGCGGGTGTGGTCAATGTTGTCACTGCCAAGCCACAAATGGGAGAGTTCAAGGCATCCGGCGATGCCGAATATGGCAATTATAACGCGATCAAAGTCAAGGGCATGGTCAACATTCCCATCGGTGACAATATCGCATTCCGTGGTGCCGGCGTTTATGTAAAACGCGATGGTTATACCACCAATCTTAACGGCGGCCCTGATCTTGATGACCGGGATATGTATTCGGTGCGTGGTTCGCTGCGTTTCGAACCAACTGCGGATACGACGATTGACCTTTATGCTTCATATTTCCGCGAAGATGACAATCGTATGCGGATTCAGAAGCAATATTGTCAACGTGACCCTACAGGTATTTTGGGTTGTCTGAACAGTTCTCGCAATGCAGAATCGTTCAACGCGAACTCGACTATTGCGGCTACATTATCGTCGCGCGAATTCCTTGCAACTCAGGGTATTCCAACGGCTTTTGCTCTCGGTAGTCTTTACGGTCCAGACCAATATGCAGGTGTTTCCGTTCCCGCGGATCCGCGGACGGTCAACACGGCCTTCACGCCGGAATATTTTGCCAGCGAGTTGACGTTCCAGGGCAAGATCGAACATGACTTCGGGCCGATCAGCGCGCAACTTTCCGGTACCTACCAGAAGGTCAAGCTGGATTCTCGGCAGGACTATAACAACAATATTGGCCGTAGGGATATTTATGCAACTGGATTAAACACGCTTGCTGCAGCTGCAGCTGGTGCGATCCCAGGTCTTCCTGCAGCTTATTTTGCACCTCTTGCTTCTGCGATCATTCCGGATGGACCGAACGGCGTGCTTTGTACTTCAGATACTGATACCACCGGTCTCGGGGTATTTGGGGGCAACAGCATTTGCGACGCAACACCGCTTCAATTTGACCGGTCGAATCTGGATAACAGCAGTTGGTCCGTCGAGGCGATCATCTCAAGCGATCTGGATGGTCCGTTCAACTTCCTGGTCGGCGGTATTTATGCCGACTCTCATCTGACCGAGAACAGCTATTATGTGAACGCCTTCGGGCTCGATTATGGGGCAGGTTTGCTCGGTAGCTTCATTTCGCTTGCCGATGGCTTGCCGCCTTCATTCCTCGGCACGCCATATTATCGCAACCATTCGGATGATCTGACGGTCAAATCCTATGGCCTGTTCGGCGAAGTCTATTTCGATATCAGCGACAAGCTGAAACTGACGGGTGGACTGCGTTACAACAACGACAAGAAAAAAGTTAGAGCGCGTACAACGCTGGCAGACTTCCTTGTGCCATATAGTCAAACAACCGATGCGTTTGAATCACCATTCGTCGGATCTTTGGATGCCGATCCAGGTATACCCGGTAATCAACTTTTCCAGAATCGGGAGGTCAAGTTCAATGAAATCACTGGCCGTGCGGTGCTTGATTATAAAATCACCGACGACAATCTGATCTATGCATCCTATTCTCGCGGTTATAAGTCAGGTGGTATAAATCCGCCACTGCAGCCAATTTTCGCAGCTCCGGAATCCTTCCGGCCCGAGCAGGTCGATGCGTTTGAAATCGGATCGAAAAATACATTTGGCGATGGGGCTCTGCAACTCAACCTGACTGCATTCTACTATAAATATAAGGGTTTGCAGCTCAGCAAGATTGTTGCTCGGACCGCTGTAAACGAAAATATCGATGCCGATATTTACGGTGCGGAAGTCGAGGCAGTCATTCGTCCTGATCCGGACTGGATGATCAACATGGGCTTCAGCTATCTGCACACCAAGGTCAAGGGCGATACGTTTAACAGCGATCCGCGCGATTTTGGCGGAGGCCGGTCGGATGCGGTCATCATCCAGGATATTACCAATGCATCCAATTGTGCGGTGGCTTCCACGTCCGGAAATGCAGCTGGTGTAAATGCTTTTGTCAACACGATAAATGGTGCGATCAATGCCGGTCTGGTGCCGGGACTTGCACCTGGAGCAGGCCTGCAACCAACCACGGCATTCCCTGCTGATGGTGGCATTGCTTCAACCGGTGCCTTTGGTATTTGCGCTGTGCTGGACGCAGCGGCCCAAGGAGCTTTTGCTGGTGCAGGCGTTGTTCCGGCAGCCTTTGGCGGGATCGAGTATTTCTCTGCCGGTGTTCCCAAGAACATTCGTGGGAACCAGTTGCCACAGGCACCTCAGCTGAAATTCTCCACTGGCGTGCAATATACCATGAACTTTGACAATGGCATGAGTCTGGTCCCGCGTGTTGACCTTGCTTATACCGGTGAAAGTTTCGGCAGTATCTTCAACGGCAATGTCAACCGGATCAAAGGTTATGCGCAAGCAAACGCCCAGATTCAGTTGAACGGTACGGATGACCGCTGGTATGTTCGTGGATTTGTCCAGAATATTTTCGACAGCAACTCGGAGACCGGACTATATGTCACCGATCAGTCGTCGGGCTTGTACACGAATATCTTCTCACTTGAGCCACGCCGCTATGGTATTGGAGCTGGCTTCAAGTTCTGATCTGAAGCGACCATGATATGAAGAAAGCCCTGCCGGGAAACCGGCGGGGCTTTTTTTGATCATCTAAGATGCCTTTTGGCGAAAGCGCGACCTGATCCGGATTTTAGATATATCTCGAAATTGGCAGCCATTTTGCGATCAGGAAAGCCGTGCATGGAGACTAACTCCCAAGGGCGAGGCGTGCTGTAAGCGTGGCAAGGACCTTCCAATTACCCACAAGTCGTCGCACGTGTGATTCCATTGGCCGCGCGGACCTTGCTCACGTGGAATCGGGTATGATTCATCCTCTGGCACCTGAAATAGCTGACGGGGTGCACAAGGGGGAATTCTGGTTTCGACGCAGTGAGATGGGCCGATGGGGAAGTTGATATCGGCGCATTTCGCGACAAGCGTCTGGGCGAGCGGCTTAGAACGATGCTTGCGCAGATGGCAGGAGCGATTGGCGCACCGATCCCGATGGCCTGTCAGGACTGGGCCAATACCAAGGCAGCTTACCGCTTCCTGTCTAACGGCTCAGTGAACGAAGGCGAAATCCTCGCCGGCCATTTTCAAGCAACGCGAGCGCGTGTTGGAACGCTTGAAGGGCCAATCCTCGTTCTACAGGACACCACTGAATTCTCCTATCAACGCCGCGCGCCGGAAAAAATCGGTGCAATCGGCCTGGCACCCAGCCGACGCGATGAAAATGGCAGGCTGCGACTTCATACGGTCTGTGGCCTGCTCATGCATTCTAGCCTTGCGATCACGACCGAGGGATTGCCGCTGGGTCTGACAGCAGCGAAATTCTGGACCCGCACCAAATTCAAGGGCACCAACGCGCTGAAACGAAGGATCAATCCTACGCGTGTGCCGAACGAGGAGAAGGAAAGCTACCGCTGGCTCGAGAACATGCGTCAGTCGACCGCTATGCTGGGCGAGTCCGAGCGACTGGTCCACATCGGCGACCGGGAGAACGACATTTACGAATTCTTTTGCGAAGCGCAGGCACTCGGCACACATTTTCTGGTCCGCACCTGTGTCGATCGTCTGGCCGGTGACGGTGACCACACCATTGCCGACGAAATGAGCGAGGTTTCCGTGCAGGGCATGCAACGGGTCGTCATCGACAAGGACGATCATGCCGACATTGAGTTACGCTATAGACGGATCCAGGTGTTGCCACCGATCGGCAAGCAAAAGCGCTATCCGTCTCTCAACCTTACCATCCTGCATGCCCGTGAGTGTAGAGCACCTGAAGGGCGGGCCCCCTATCGATTGGAGGCTTATCACTGATCTGCCGGTAACAACGCCTGCCGAAGCGATTGAAAAGCTCGACTGGTACGCCCAACGCTGGAAGATCGAGCTTTTCCACAAGATACTAAAATCCGGCTGTCGGGCTGAGGATGCACGGCTCCGGACTGCCGATCGACTTGTCAATCTGATCGCAATATTCTGCATCCTGTCATGGCGCATCTTCTGGATGACCATGATCAATCGCGCCGCGCCTTCCGCATCACCCAGGCTCGCGCTGACCGATGACGAAATCGTCCTGATCGATCATCTTGTGGCTTCCAGAAAGAAGGTGCCCAGGCTCAGAACCATATCCGATTACCTGTACGAAATCGCGCGGCTCGGCGGCTATCTCGCTCGCGCCAATGACCCGTCTCCAGGTAACATTGTGATCTGGCGAGGATGGACCCGCCTCATGGACATCAAAATCGGTGCCAACGCCATCCGTAAGACTTGTGGGTAATTGGAAGGTCCTCGCCACGCTTACGTGGGTGTGGCCCCTCAATACGTATCAATGTTGGGCAAGTGCACGCGGCCTCACATGGGCCGTCGGCATCCCGTACAAGCAGAAAGTCTATCCCGCCGACGTGGCGATGATTTTTCCCGTCGCCGGGCGTGGTCGCCCCCGCAAGCGGCACATTCCCGACGCTACATCGGTATCGGCAAAGGCGATGTTGGAGGTAGCAAAGTGGCGCAAGGTCAGTTGGCGGCGCGGAACCAAGGGGCTGCTCTCGGCACGCTTCGCCGCCGTTCGCGTGCGAGTTGCCGATGGCCCGCCTCAACGCATCCGGAACAGTGGCGCGCAACATCTGCCCGGCGAGGAAGTGTGGCTGGTCGGCGCACATCGCTCAACCGGCGAGCGCAAATACTACCTCCCCAACCTGTCCTCCGACACGCCGATCAAGCCGCTTGCCGGAGCCATCAAGGCCCGTTGGGTCTGCGAACAGGGACATCAGCAACTCAAGGAAGAGCTCGGCCTCGATCACTTCGAAGGCCGATCATGGAAGGGGCTTCACCGACATGCGCTGATGTCGATGATTGCCTTGGCCTTCCTGCAATCCCGCCTCCTCAAGCAGGCCAAGGGGGAAAAAAGAATCGCCGGGTCGCCACCACAGCCGAGCCTGCCGACGATCAGGCAGACCATCATTGAACGCCTCGCCAAACCTCCTGATCTGACGTGCCCACAGTGCGGACACTGCATCTCTCATCGCTCGCTCACAAATCTGCCAAAGTAGTGTTAGAACTGGCCACGCAATGTGATGCCATAGGTTCTTGGTTCCGCAAGGAAGGCCGAATAGGTCTGCTGCGATGCGACAAATGGCGTGTTGAACGCAACCTGCGAATAACCAACATTGAAGACATTTTGTGCCCAGCCTTCGATCGCCCATTTATCGTCAGGACCACGGATACCAATACGCGCATTTACCAGCGTAAACCCGTCCTGTTCCTTGCCGTAAAGCAAATCCGAACCGGTGTTATAGTCACTGGTGGTACGGGCGTTGATGTAAAACAACCCGGTCAATCCGCTGTTGCCGATTGGCGGCGTGTAGGACAGCGATGCGGTCGCTGTGATTTCAGGCGCGTTCGACAGATTGTCGCCTGGCAGCAGGCGCAAAGCCGGATCGAGTGGAGAGCCAGTATCACGGCCAACCAGATTATTTTCATAGCTGGTATCGGTATATGTCAGCCCCATAGAGACATTTACATGTCTGACGGGATTGATGGACGCTTCCAGTTCGACACCCTGCGCGACAGCGCCATATTTGACGTTATCCGGGGTACAATTGCCCGTTGCGCCGCTGGCATCGCGATCCGCACCACCGAGATCATCGCTACACGCGTTTACATTCTGAACCACATAAGTGGAGCCATTGAATGTATTGAGCTGAAAACTGTCAAACTGCTGACGGAACGCAGCAACGCTCAGCGAAAATTCCCGGGTCGAGTATTTTCCGCCAATTTCAAAGGCGTTCACCGTCTCCTGGTCAAATTGGAGATTGGCGGTGCTGCCCGCCAATGCCGGATTGGCCAGCGTTGAACTGGTCAACGCAGACCGGTCGAGGTTGAAACCGCCAGCCTTGTAGCCGCGCGAATAGCTGGCATACAGCATCAAATCGTCAACCGGCTTGTAAGACAGGATAGCCGTACCCGTGAATTCATTCTCGCTCCGACTATCAGCCAAGGTTACACCATCCAGTTCGGAAGTTGAATTGCCCTGACATGACAGGCCGATCAGACCGGCTGCCAAAGGAGCAACCCCAGTACTGAGTAACGGCGTGAACAACGCGCGTTGAATCGGACACATCGTATTGTCGTTGGTAAAGGCCGCGTTAAAATCCTTTGTTTCATTGGTGTAGCGCAGCCCCAACGTCAGATCGAGTTTGTCGGTAACGTGGAAGATATTGTGGGTGAAAAAAGCAAAGTTTTCGCTTTTCTGATTATACGTGTCGAGCACCGTTCCCTTGTCATTAATCTGTGCCAGATTATCGAGACCGGCAAAAATCAACGGTGTCGCTGGTCCGAACGCACCTGCCAGTGCCGCTCTGCCGCCTGCACTCAGGCAACCGGAGCTGGTTGGAGATGCTAAAGCCGGATTGATGGCATTGACGATGCGGCATGGTGCGAAGGCACCATATTGCGAACCAAAGCGCAGATTATCTCGTACCTCAAGCTTTTCGTTGGCGTAAAAACCGCCGACCAACCAATCCAGCTTGTCGTCGAACGCCGAACCCTGCAGTCGCAGTTCTTGCGTAAAGGTTTTAAACTCACGAGCACCGGCATTTTCATTCGGCTCGCGATAAAGGATATCTACCTGTGTGTAATCGGTATCATTACCCTGAAAGTTGGAATATTCACGATATCCGGTGATCGACGTGAAGTTCATCTCACCCAGTTCGGCATTGAGTTCAACCGAAGCGCCAAAATCCTCCGTCTCACCGGCATATGAACGACCGGGTGTGACATAGATATCCCGGTTGAACGTACTTTGCGTAAGCGCGTTGCTGTTTTGACCGAGCGCCAACAGCACCGGTATGATCGGATTCGCCGTGTCGGTAAGAGCGGGCGCACCAGGCTGTGGAAGAGCGAAAGGATCAAGTCCCGGGCTTACTCTTGCCCGCTGCGCAAATTCAGGCTGGACGAACGTCGCTGCACAGCAGGATTCGTCTTTCTTTGAATAGTCACCAATCACCCGGACCGTCAGTCCATCCTTTGGCTCAAACAACAGCTGGCCACGCACAAGAAACCGGTCTTTGTTATTGACGTCGGTTCCGTTTACAACATCATTGTAAAAGCCGTCGCGCTTCAAATAAACGCCGTCGACGCGCGCAGCAATCGTATCGCTCAACGGGCCATTAATGCCCCCTTCCAGACGTATCTGGTTGTAATTGCCGTAGGATGCTACGGCATGTCCTGAGAATGTAAATTCAGGGGCGGCAGTGGTAATGCTGATCATACCGGCAGAAGAGTTGCGGCCACCCAATGTTCCTTGCGGACCCCGCAGAACTTCGATCCGATCAATCGGGCCAAGTTCGCTGAGCGCATTACCACTACGCGAACGATAGACACCATCGATGAACACGGCCACGGAGCTTTCCAGTCCGGGGTTGTCACCCACGGTACCGATACCGCGAATACGGGCAGAGCCATTGGCTTCGTTTCCGGTCGATGACACAAGCAATGAAGGCGCAAGCTGGTTGAGCTCACGAATGTCGGTTGCCCCACTCTTCTGCAATTGTTCCGCGTTAATGGCCGAAACAGCAATAGGAACATCGGACAAAGCTTGCGACCGGCCCTGTGCGGTCACCACGATCACATTATTATCGACGGCACCCTCATCACTTCCGTCAACTTGGTCGGCGGCATCCGATTGCGTCTGTGCATAAACGGGGGCGGTGGTGATTGCTGCAAGTGCAAATGCGCACGCAGATAGATTCAACGCTAATTTCATAACATGCTCTCCTGAAAATTTATTTTTTATCCTCATTAATGATAGCCTAGCCCGTCACATTTGATAGCCAAATCTCGCATCAATGCACCGTTTTCTGCAAACTGTGGCTTTATTGTCAGCCTATGCGGCACTTTTGGCGCAACAAATGAGCAGCCGATTTGCTTCCAACATCCAATGGCCCGCATCTTCTGGAAACAGAGAATAATTAATAAGAGCAGGATGACGTAGCGTCATAGCTGGCGCGGCCTGATCTCCCCGCATTTTGGATGGTTTCCAGGCAAATTTTTGGCCGTCCCAAACACTGCTTGGACCGAAACCGGGTCAATCACTATTTATCGGCCGTCGAGAGCGCAACGCCTGCGCCAGAGTCCCCTCATCGAGATAGTCCAGCTCACCGCCCACCGGTATCCCGTGCGACAGCTGACTGAGTCTCACGGGATAATTTTCCAATCGCTCGGCGATATAATGGGCCGTCGTCTGACCCTCCAAAGTGGCATTCATCGCCAGAACGACTTCGTCAATCCCGCCCTGCTCGACGCGCTTGATCAGCTTGTCGATCGCAATGTCTTCGGGTCGCACGCCGTCCAGCGCTGACAACCGCCCGCCGAGCACATGGAATTTTCCGGGAAACAGCCGCGGTGGGGCATAATGGGTAAAAGGAGTCCCACTATGTGACGACGCAAAGAGCCGACGATCCCGGCAGAGTTACTGGATCAACTATTGGCATGATCGGATGCAGCTTCTGCGCTGGATCAGGCGGATTGCTGGATTCGTTGAAGAAGGCGCTCGCCGAACGGGCGTTGAATGCCGAGATGGATTATCATCTGGGTGGCGATGAACAGGTAGGCAACAGCCGCAATGGCTATGGCCGCAAGCGTGTCATCACCGATAGCAGCAAAATCGAGATTGAGGTGCCGCGCGACCGCGAGGGCAGCTTTGATCCGCAGTTGATTGCTAAATATCAGCGCCGGTTCCCTGGCTTTGATGACAAGATTATCTCAATGTATGCGCGCGGGATGAGCACGAGGGAGATCACCGGGCATCTGCGCGAACTATACGGCATCGACGTATCGCCTGACCTGATCTCGACCGTCACCGACGGCGAGCATCGCTCCGTGCCGGGGGCACGGGAAGACGCGCAGCGCTGGAAGAAGTTACCGCCTGGCAGCAGCGGCCGCTTGATCCGGCCTATCCACTGGTGTTTTTCGACGCCATTCGCGTCAAGATCCGCGATGAAGGCATGGTTCGCAGCAAAGCTATTCATATCGCGCTTGGCGTCCGCGCTGATGGCCGCAAAGAGGTTCTCGGCCTGTGGATTGAACAAAATGAAGGTGCCAAATTCTGGTTGCGCGTTATGAACGAGCTTAAAAACCGGGGCACCGAGGATATCATGCTGGCAGTCGTTGATGGTCTCAAGGGCTTTCCCGATGCGATAACGGCGGTATTTCCCGAAGCCGTCGTGCAGACATGCATCGTCCATTTGCTACGCAACAGCATGGATTTTGTGTCGTGGAAAGACCGCAAGCCACTGGCAACGGCCCTCAAGGCCATTTATCGCGCCGTCGATGCCAAGGCTGCCGAAGACGCGCTGATTGCCTTCGAAGCAAGCGAATGGGGCCTGCGCTATGTCGCCATTGCCCAGAGCTGGCGGCGAGCATGGAATGAGGTGGTTCCATTTTTCGCCTTTCCCGAGGCGGTGCGCAAAATTATTTATACCACGAATGCTATCGAGGCCCTGAACTCAAAGCTCAGGCGAGCGATCAGAGCCAGAGGTCATTTTCCCAATGACGAGGCGGCAACAAAATTGCTCTATCTGGTCTTGAACAGACCAGAAAAAGAGTGGAAGATGCCACTTCGTGAGTGGACCATGGCAAAAGCACAGTTCGCAGTTATCTTCGGCGAACGCTTCATCAAAGCCAAGACGGCATAATGTTCAACCGCCCCACCACACACGAAATTACTGACACT
Source organism: Parasphingorhabdus flavimaris (assembly GCF_013371215.1). Lineage (GTDB taxonomy): Bacteria > Pseudomonadota > Alphaproteobacteria > Sphingomonadales > Sphingomonadaceae > Parasphingorhabdus > Parasphingorhabdus flavimaris. The sequence continues at coordinate 32,614 of NZ_JABWMH010000002.1, read as the reverse complement.
CCCGCGAGCGGCGGCCGTTCATAGGGAATCACGTCCGCACAATATCGAGCGCCTCCTTGCCGCTCACTGCCGATCGCTGGCCATGACACATGATCGTGACGGGTTGTAGTTTCCGTTAGAGAATCGACTTTCTGCCAAACAGCGCCACAATGTTCGGCCACATATCAGGACACCGACCCTCTCGTGATGTCGGCGCTATCCGATAATTTCTTCACGCCGGGCGACGGACCGATCACTGGCCTCTTTGACGATCATTGGCAGACGATGTACCGCAAGGAGTTTGACCTTCTTACGCTTCCTAATGTCGAAGGTATCGCCATTGGTTCGAACTTTCGCGCGGTCTCGATCATAGTGGACATGTTGAATCGGCTATCCGCCGGACTTCAAAGCAATTCCTTAAGCTGGCGCGAAGTATCGGCAAGGTCTTCACGTGCCGCTACCAATCCCGTCTCGACAAGCCTTCTACCCTGCACATAGTCCTTCATGGAATTAACGCAATCGAGCGCCACGACTTTTCCATTCTTCAGATATACAATGGAAAAGGACCGATTGGATGGATCACCACGTGTCACGGAGTCATCGTATCCCGCACTCAGTCCTACCGTCTGAATTTTCAAGTCATACTGATCGGACCAGAACCAAGGTGTTGCGTGATATGGTTCAAAGTTGCCGCAAATCACACTCGCGACGACGCTCGCCATGTCGTTGGCATTCTGGACACTTTCGAGCCGAATGCGCTGGCCGTCCGCAAACGGATTTATGTGTGCAGCACAATCCCCGATTGCATACACACCGGGTAGTGTAGTTTGGCAGTATTCGTCGACTACGACACCGTTCGCGGTTTCCGCGCCTGCCTTGGCCAATGCATCAATGCATGGTTCGATCCCGATGCCGACGAGAACGATATCGGTCTGAATCACCTCGCCTGTTTCGAGCACAACGCCAGTCAGAAGTCCCCCGTCTCCCTCGATGCAGCGGACGCCCGATTCGAGGTGTATTTTTACTTCTCTGCTCACGTGCTCATTTTGAATAAAGCGGGAAACTTCGGGACCAGTGACTCTGGAAAGCACACGATTGAAAGCTTCTACTAAGACGACTTCATGGCCAAGTTTTCGAAATACTGCTGCCGCTTCCAGGCCAATGTAGCCACCTCCTATTATCGTACACCGCTCTGTTCCTGCTTTCATGTCATCGATCAAAGCATCCACATCCTCCTTGGAGCGCACCGTGTGTACGCCCCGTAGGTCCGATCCATCGCAGATAAGGCGCTTGGCATCTCCACCCGCTGACCAAACAAGCTGCTCGTATGCATATTCCTGACCGTTGCCACAGGAAATTGTTTTCACCAGAGGATCGAGTGAAGAAACATTGCTCCCGCCTAGCAGATGTACATCCCTATCCCGCCAGAATTTCTCGGGTCGAATGAGTATCCTTTCGAAGGTTTTCTCTCCGGAGAGATACTCCTTCGAAAGTGGCGGTCTTTCATAGGGGAGGGCACGACTGCGGTCGAGCAATCCGATGCTTCCGTGGAAACCCTGCTTACGCAGCCCAATGGCAGTCTGAGCACCGCCATGTCCGCTGCCGACGATCAGAACATCGTATTTCTCCATCTGTTAACCCTCCTCCTACAGAATAATCATGACCCCACAGCGGCAAGCATGCATTGAGTGTTCAGTCGGTTCGCGAAAGTCGTCGGCCCATGCCATACAAGAGCCGTGTCTGAAGAAGCTACCCCGATCCTTAATAACGCTCTTCAGGATCGGTACCCAAAGGCAACGATACAGCATGCGAATTGCGAGCTATGCAAATCAAAGGAATGTGTTAATATTCTTCGCTTGCAAAACGGTCTGCTGCAGGATCACTTTACGACGGGCCAGTTTCAGCGAGCCGTCCGTATCCCGCCTGATCAGATCGACGCGTCTGGCCTTCAGCTCCATCTCGTCATCCTCCGCGTGGTGGCGATTGTTGATGACTAGTGAATGAACGGTCCATTCGGTGGGGGTATCGGTCAGTTCGACCTCGATATTGCTCACAAGATGAAAGTGCCGGGTCGGCGGGTCTTCAGCCCATGCGGAGGGCTGCTTGGCGCGGGCTACGCGAATCTTGAGATATTCGAGATCGTCGTCGAAAAAGGCCATCCTTGTGGGACTGAACTTGGCGTCGTCATTCCGGTAGCGTGTTTGCACCCCTGGAATCCAATAGTGGATGTCGTCTGCCAGCAATTCCAGCCATTCATGCAAATGCTCGCCGTCGAGTAGGCGGGCTTCGCGATAGAGAAATTGCTGAATTTCGATAATTAGATCGACGGAAACTGCACGATGTTCGCGGGTTTCGATTTTTTCGGCTTGGTTCACGGTCACCTCAAACTGGTATTTAGCGGACTGGTACGTCGGCCCAGGTTTCTGCATTCATTAGATCGGCCCAGCGTTGGTAGAACGCCCGCTGGTTCGCTTCGTTGATCTGGCTCTGATGGACATTGCCCTTCAGTTCCTCGTGTTCGATACGCGAATCGAGGCCCATTCCAGCATGGAGTTTCTGTCGCCGCGTGACGACACCTGCATTGACAGCGGTGCAATTTTCGAAATTCTCACCGTCGTCCATCTCGAAGACCCCTGCTGGAGAGAAAGTCAGCATCACGCCGCGGCGATATTCTTTCTTTAGTTCCTCCGGGGCATTGGCGTTCAGAAATACCCAGGTATGAAGCTCCGTTTCTCTCGGACCTTTTGGGTTCCACGTGCGGAAGGTGTTGTGCCCGGCCAGGAAGGACAGGTTCGGAAAAACATTGGCCGAACTGAGCGAGGCGACCATCCTGCTGCGGACCTTCCCCAGCCGTTCGGCAAACTTCGCCTCGTGTTCACGCAGATATTCGAGGATTTGCGGCGAATTGAGCGTGGCCGCGTTGCCGATGAAATCCAGGCCGAACTCCCACCCGTGGCCATTGGCGTTGGCGTGATAGGAACGATCGGGCCGCATCGTCGGCTGTTTGCCGAACATGGCGATGAGAGCCGAACTGTGCGTCCATGGAGCGTGGTAGGAATCGCCTACGAAGTTTTCTGCTGGGAACTTCCAGTTGCACTTGAGGCGGGACTTGATGTTGCCGTCGATAAATTCGATGCCGCCTTCGTCATTGTCGAGAATGACGTCGAGATACCAGCGAAAGTCGCCCAGATATTCCTCTAGCGAGGGTGCGTCCGGATCGAAGCAGGCAAAATGCATGCCCTTGTAGCTCTCCACCCGCGCCTGGTGGAGGCCGAGCCGAGACTTATCGAAATTGGACTTACCATCGTAGGACTTTGGTCGGCTGACGCTCTTCAGACTGCCGTCGAGGCCGTATGACCAGCCGTGGAAATTACATGTGAAACGGCGGGCCTTGCCAACTTCGGCAAAACACACGCGGTTGCCGCGGTGGGAACAGGAATTGAGGAAAGTGTGAATCTTGCCGTCTTCGCCGCGCGAAACGATGACCGCATCCTCCCCTATTGTAGTAGTTAGGAAGTCCCCGACCTCTGGCAGTTGCGAATCGTGCGCAACGAAAATCCAGCAGCGTGCAAAAACTCGCTCGAGCTCGAGCGAGTAGATCGCATCGTCCCAGAATATCCGGCGATCAATGTAACCTTCTTCCGCATCAACCCAGTCGTTGACCTTGGAGGCGAGTTCCGCTTTATCGTCCGTTTTTGTGGATAGGTTTGTCACCCCATTCTCCTATTGAAATTGGTTTTCCTGCCGCCATCAGGCCGGTAGGATTTCGGCAAAGCCTAGGCCAGTGACACCGCCCGACCAGGCTTCGTAAATAAACACTTCCCCCCGGCCAGCCGGAAGGGCTCCCATCACCGCTAGATAATGGCGGATTTCCATGCCCCCATTGCCCCCGTCGCGCATGATCTCTTCGTCGGTCATCGAAAGCAGCGTGGACGGGTCGCCGGACACGATGGCATCGAGGACCTTCTTGTCGAACTCGGGGTTGATTCGGCCCATTTCTCCTGTGCCGACCCAGTGGCTGATCCCACCGCTACCGATCAGCACAACGCGTTCGTCACCCGGCATGCCTCCAACCGCATCGCGCACCATCTGCCCGAACTCATACGCCCGCTGAAGGCGAACATATGGCTCGACGCCGCTGGCCATGTAAACGGGAACGGTCTGAACCGATCCGTCGGTCGGAAGGGCAAGTTGGGCCGGAACGCCGATTGCATGATCCACGCCCAGATCGCGCGCGACGGATACGTCGAACCCATTGTTATGGGCGTGATTGACAAGGTAGTTGGCGAAGTCCGGATCGCTCGCAATCGGTGCATTAGCTACGCCTGGCAGCCGATCAATCGGACCATGCAGCTCGCCGGTAGCAATGAGGAATTGCGGCAGGCAACGCGGGCCGAACAGAATGTAATGGTCGGCGCCGAAAATTATCGCCTTGGTCGCGCCCGATGCGCGAACCTTATCGCATATCCGGGAATAGGCCGCGAGAAGGTGATCGCGCTCCTTCTTCTGCGGATTTACGAACAGCAAGGGGTCATGCGGCATTATATAGCCGCCAACGATATTCGCCATTTAACAACTCTCTCCTGTGTGTCGAAAACTCGGCGACGTGATGTCGCGCAAACTACAAACTATCCTTACCGCCGCTCGACGCTTCCAACCGTGATGCAAGCTTGGGAACCCGGGCAAGATATTCGGGCATTGATTGCGGCCCGCGGACGCTGGTCCAAAAGCCCATCAAGAGCATCGGATTGATTCCGTATTCGAACAGGTTTTCTACCTGCATAGAAATAACCATCTCGCGTTCGGTCTCGCTGAGTGCATATTTGCCCGCGACTTCTCCGGCATCTTCGCGAAATGCTTCCTTCCGGTTACGTGAAGTACTCACGTCATAAAACAATTGCTCGACAGCCCCGTAGCTCATCCCATTCGCTTTCTTTTTGCATTGCGACGACGGGGATAATCCCCAGTGTCTTTTTAGGCATTGGCAGGAATGAGTCAATACCCTTGCGTATGGTTTGGCAATTTAGGGCCGCCGACTTACCTATTTTTTTGCGCTTTCCTGCGGCTATGGCGCTACCAGGACAGCACAACTTTGCCGACTGTCTCTCGCGACCGTAGCGCCTTCATCGCCGCGACCACTTCACCCATTGGATAGACATCTCGAATCAGCGGGCGAATCCCACCTGCGGCACAAAGCTCGACCAGTTCTTGCTGGATCGCGCGGATTTCGTCGGGATCGCGGTCAAAGCTCCAGTAGACGCCGTGCACGCTGGCTGATTTTACCAGCATGTAATTCGCCTTCAGCGCTGGTATCTCGCCGCTCGCGAAGCCGCATATGAGCAGTTTTCCCTGCCAGGCGAGCAGCCGCAAACTCTGTTCCGAAGTTGCGCCGCCGACCGGATCAACCACGATGTCGACGCCATTTGGAGACAATGATTTGACCTCTTTGTACCAATCCGGCTTGCGATAATCGATAACATGGTCCGCGCCATTTTCGATTGCGAAACGGCGCTTTTCCTCCGACCCAGCCGTGGCAATGATGCGGGCTCCGGCGGACCGGGCAAGCTGGGTCGCTGCGACCCCGAGACCGCCACTCGCAGCGTGGATCAGGACCGTCTGGCCCGCAGTCAGATTGCCTTTCTGAAACAAGGCGACATGCGCCGTGGTGTAAGAAACCGGAAGCGCAGCGGCGGCACGAGCATCGATGTCTCCGATCGCCATCAATCGGTCTGATGCAACCGCGCAATATTCCGCGAAGGCACCGCTGCGAACCTGACAAGCAACCCTGTCTCCAGGCTGAAACCGCGAGCCTGCGCTGGTCTCCACGACTGTTCCAGCAAGCTCGTTACCGGGGACAAACGGCGGCTCGATACGGTCCTGATAGCGGCCCGCGATAGCAATTTCGTCAGCAAAATTGAGCGCTGCGGCCTCCACCTTCACCAGGGTATCAACCGGATTCGGACCGCCTTGTTCCAACGAGGGAACGGGAATCCGATCGAACACCAAATCCTCCGGCTTGCCATATTCCTTCACGACCCAAGCCAGCATCTTCTTCAAATCAATTACCCCTTACAAAATATCCATTCGCATAAGTATGGAAATGACTGTTATCTGACAAGCCCAATCGGCAAAAGGTGGAATTTAATCATGTCAGCCAGCAATGCCGCATCGGCCATGTCTCGCGCTGGCGGTGTAGTCGCTTTCTTACGGCGAGGTCGTCGAACTTGCGTCAAGCATCGAGGCCGTACTCGCTCGAATGGGTATCGAGCCGGGGGAACGCAAAGATTATATGGGTCTGCCCCATACCGTGTTCACGCTCAGCTGTTTCGCGATATGCCATATCGGCGCGGTCTATGTCGGGCGCAATCCGTTATACAGTGCCGATCGGCTAGCCAGGCAATGTGTCGATAGGGGCCTGAAAGCCATCGTGACCTTCGATGAGCCCGGGCCGCTCGCCAAGTCTCTCCAGATACGCGAACGCATCAGCCGTCCCGTGCCCCTGCTGGTCGGTTCCTTCACACAGGGTCCGCGCGAGGCAATCGCGCTGCAAGAATCTGAGATGGCATCGTTCCTGCAGACCATAGCCGACCTACTGACGGCCGGTGGATCAGTGAATCGGATCACGTTCGACCCCGTCGCACAGCCCGCCCTGCTCCAATTCACGGGCGGTACCACCGGCACGCCCAAGGCCGCAGTCCTCACCCCTTACAATCTGCAGTACAATTCGGCCTAAATGGTCAGCTGGTATCCTTAGCTCAAACACGGCAGGGAAGTTATGCTTTCGGCAGCCCCGGCGACCCACGCGGGCGGGATCGAGCCGGTCCAGAATTTCACAATGCAACCGGCCGAAGAACTGGTCTCTCTACCGCACTTCGATCCAATGAATGCCCTGGAACTGGTCGAAGAACGACAGATCACCATCCTTCTGCTGGCCCCTACCATGGCCATCGCCCTGCTGAAGGTGCCCCGTGAGCGGCCGATCGACTGGTCGGGCATGAAATGCGTCCAGTGCGGCGCGCGACCGGTACCAGGAGAACTGAAGGAGAGGTTCCTGGAGGCGACCGACCACTGGATCACGACCCTATACGGCATGAGCGAAACCGCTCGGGCGGTCGACTATTCGCCGCCCGAACGCACGCATGCGCAATGCACCGATGTTCGCCTGCCCTTCACCGAATTGGAAACCCGCAAGACAGACGATCCCCGTCAGCGGGCGGCGGTTAGCGAAATCTGTCTGCGCGGCCCGCTGGTGATGAAGGAATACTCGCGTAATCCGGAAGCGAGCGAGTAGGAATTCGTCGACGGTTTCTTCCGCAGCGGCGTTCTCGGTTCGATGAGCGAAGACGGGCCTGCCGCCGTTAACGGCAGGCTGAAGGACATGATCATCGCTGGCGGCTTCAATATCTACCCTGCCGACGTGGAGCGCGCGATGCTGGGCCATCCCGCCGTTCGGGAGGCGGCGGTCATCGGCGTGCCCGAGGATTACCGAGATGAGACTGCAAGGATGATCGTTAGTCTGCGACGAGGCGAGCAGCTTGATCTCAAGCATCTCAAGGAGTTTCTCTCCGGGCGGCTTTCCCCGATGGAAATTCCCACGATCCTGTCGATCGCAACCGAAATTCCGCGCAATGAGAAAATGAAGATTTCGCGGCAGGGCCTGCGCAAGCGCGAAGGCCTCGCCCCGCGCGGAACGGGGCGAAGTGACCGGGCGGCGGAATTGCGCCGCCACCCGGCCCCTTTCATCACCGAACCAAGGCTAGACCAAGTCGCGTTCCTTGGCCATCGACAGCGCCGTGTCCTCGATCATGTCTTCCTGTCCGCCGATCATCTTCTTGCGAGCCAATTCAATTAGGATGTCGCGCGCGGACAGGCCGTATTTCCGCTCTGCTTCCTTGGCCTGATACAAGAAGGTCGAATAGACTCCCGCAAAGCCGAGGGTGATAGAATCCCGGTCTGCACGGGGCGGCTGCGGCATAATCGGCAGCACCCGGTCTTCGGCTACGTCCATGAGTTTGAACAGGTCGACGCCAGTCTTGATACCCATCCGTTCGCTGACTGCGGCCATTAGTTCCAGCGGCGTATTGCCCGCCCCGGCACCCAGCCCGGCCGCCGAACCGTCGATACGATCCGCGCCCGCCGCCACGGCCGCCAGCGAATTTGCCACACCCATGCCGAGATTGTGATGGGCATGAAAACCGATCTCTGTCGCATCCTTCAAGGCTGTGCGCAGCCCGCCTATGCGAGCCGTCACGTCATCGGGCAGCATGTAGCCGGCCGAATCCACGCAATAGATCGTCGTCGCCCCGTATCCTTCCATCAACAATGCCTGTTCGAACAGATGATCTATCGAGGTCATATGGGCCATCATCAGGAAGCCGACCGTATCAAGACCGAGTTCGCGCCCCAGGCCGATATGTTGTTCGGTGACGTTGGCCTCGGTGCAATGCGAGGCCACATGGACGCACCCTGCCCCGCAATCGGCGGCCATCCGCAATTCATCCAGTGTGCCGATGCCCGGGACGTGAAGGACCGAAATTGTCGCATTCTTCACGACCTTGGCCACTGCCGAAATATACTCGCGATCCGTATGCAGGCCGCGCCCGTAGTTGAGAGACGATCCCCCCAGCCCGTCACCATGAGTGACCTGGATCAGGGGCACTCCGGCATCGTCGAGTCCCGAAGCGATGTCGACCATCTGGTCCAGGGTGATTTGATGGCGCATCGAATGCATGCCATCGCGCAGGCACATGTCATGCAGCTTCAGTTTGCGGCCTCTGACCTGATCATCCAGCGTCATTATGCGTTCTCCATCACGGGTTCTAGTTCAAGCTGGCCATCCAGAATGTCCTGAGCGAACATTTCGGCGGTGCGGACAGAGGCCGCTGTCATGATGTCGAGATTTCCGGCATATTTGGGAAGGAAATCGCCAAGTCCCTCCACCTTGAGGAAGATCGACACCTTGCGACCTTCGAAAGTCGGCCCGTTTTTCAACTGGTAGCCGGGCACGTATTGCTGTACCGCCGCGATCATCTCGTGGACGGAGGCGGTGATAGCTTCCTGGTCGGGTTCGTCGACGGTTTCGCAATAGACGGTATCGCGCATCATAAGCGGTGGTTCCGCCGGGTTCACGATCACGATCGCCTTGCCTTTCGCCGCCCCTCCAACCTCTGCTACCGCAGCCGAGGTCGTGCGGGTGAACTCGTCGATATTCTTGCGCGTGCCCATGCCAATCGACTTCGAAGCGACGGTGGCGATGATTTCGGCATACTCCACCTCCTGCACACCGCTGACCGCGGCGACCATCGGGATCGTGGCTTGCCCGGCGCAGGTGACCATGTTGACGTTCATGGTCTTGCGCCCCGCAAGGTCTTTCAGATTAATCGGCGGGACGCACAGCGGGCCGATGGCAGCGGGCGTCAGATCGATCATCAGGACACCAAGTTCATTGAGCTTGCGACTGTTGTCCGCATGAACATAGGCCGAGGTCGCATCGAACGCGATCTGAACCCCATCCTCAATCACATGGGAAACCAACCCGTCGACCCCTTCTGCGGTGGTCTTGAGCCCCAGTTCTTTCGCGCGGGCCAGACCTTCGGACCCGGGTTCGATGCCCACCATCCAGACCGGTTCGAGAACCTCGGAACGCAGCAGTTTGTATAGAAGATCGGTGCCGATATTTCCCGGCCCGATTATTGCACATTTGATTTTATCCATCTCTTCCTCTTTCAGTTGAATTGAGCTTGTTCGCGAGTACTTGAACGCTTGCGGTCGGCCTCTACCCCCGCCAGGGGCGGCCTAGGTGAAGGTCAGGCGGCAGGTTCCGAGACCATCGCTAAGGCTGAGCAGCAGCGTGTCGCCGGCGGAGATTTCGACCATCGGGCCAAGCGCCCCGGAAAGGATAATTTCGCCTGCCCTGAACGGCATGCCGAGACGACCCAGCGTATTGGCGAGCCACGCGACCGAGTTGAGCGGCGAACCCTGGACCGCGGCCCCGACGCCGCTCGCAACCTCGGTTCCATTGCAGTCGATTTTCATGCTCACGCTGGCAAGATCAATGTCGCGCGGATCGACCTGCTGCGTGCCGATTGCGAAAATCCCGCATGAAGCATTGTCGGCGACAGTATCCTGAATCCGGATGTCCCAGTCGCAAATGCGGCTGTCGACGATCTCGAAACAGGCGGTGACATATTCGGTCGCCTCAAGAACATCTGCCGCCGTCACGCCGGGCCCTGTCAGGTCATGCTTCAGGATAAAGGCGATCTCTCCCTCGGCCTTTGGCTGGATGAGAGACTTGCGCTCTACTGTGGCATCATCGGCAACCAACATGGCATCGGTCAACTGGCCGAAATCAGGTTCAAATACCCCGATCATCTCCTGGACCACCTTGGACGTAACCCCGATCTTCTTGCCGATGATTTCCTCACCGGTCTCCAGCCGCCGCGCAATCAAGCGTTCCTGAACGCGGTAAGCATCGACGATATCTATATCCGGATTCCGGTCCCGAAGATTGGGGATCGTCTCACCGGCGATCAGGGCATCGTAAAGCTCATCGCCCAGTGAAGTGATGATCGAAGGTTCAATTGTCATTGCCTAAAACTCTCCCAAATGAACGCAAAATTGCGCAGCTGTTACTTATCGGCTCACCCCTTCCAGCCACGATCTATTGCATCATCAGCCACAAATTGGATGAGTTCGCAAATCTACCGTTTACTGAAAGCTTTCGGATTGATCATTCATCAGAACATTGGGCCAACTTTCCCCATTCTACCAGCCTTGACAACCGTGCCTTTTGGTCTAGAGCCTCACCCTGTGAGAGGAAGAGCCGAGATGAATGAAGAGGCGGGTACATCGGTTGCCGAGCGATTGCTCGACTTGCTTGAGTGCCTTTCATCGTCACCTTTGACGGTGAGGGAAATATCCGAAACTTCCGGAATACCTCTTTCGACCGCTCATCGGTTGCTGCGGCCACTGGTGGCGCGCAAATACGTGCTGCGGCACGGGCGGGGGCGCTACCTGCTCGGCATCGCCAGCTTGGAACTTGGAGCGCGCGTGGATCTCGATTCCATCATCACCAGCGCTACCCGTCCGATCATCGCGGATCTTGCCAAGACCTGCAAGCACACGGTGCATCTGGGTGTTTTCCGGAACAATCTGGTCCGTTACCTGGTCAAGGCCGATGCTGGATATTCGCGTACCCCCTCGCAGGAGATGACCGAACTCGAGGCCTATTGCACCGGGGTCGGCAAGATGCTGCTTGCCCAGCTCGCTCACGATCAGCTGGAGGAGTATCTGGCTCCAGACGATTTCGTCCCTCTGACGCAGAACACCATTTCGCAGGCCGATGCCTTGCGGAAGGAGATCGGCGACGTGCGCAGGCAAGGCTGGGCGATGGACCGGGGTGAGATATATTCCGAATTGCGCTGTCTTGCGGTGCCGATAGAGGATCGGACCGGGCGGCTGATGGCGGCAGTTTCGGTCACCGAGGTGTGCACCGACGAAAATTTCGAAGAGGCGGAGGAGAGGCTGCTCACGCTCCTGCCGAGCATCGTCGAGGCGGCGGAGGCAATCTCCGTCATGCTGCGGGCTTCGTAGGGTCGCTGCGCTGGAAAACGGGCTCTGAACTTGGCCAATGCACCTATCCCATTCTCGAACTGAGCCCGCCGTCGCTGACTAGGATCGTTCCGTTGAGGTTCTTGCCGTCGCGTCGGGACGCAAGCAGCACGTAACACCCTGCATGATCATCTGCCGCGGCGGCTCTTCCTAGCGGCGATGCCTTCGCTACCATTTCAACGGTCCGTTCTTCAGAATCGAGCCGACGCGAAGAACTCTCCAGCGCTGCGAGACCCGACAGGCCGGTCACCGTCCCGCCCGGAGCGACTCCATTGACGCGCACATGCGGCGCCCATTCATAGGCCAGCTGATAGACCACGCCGCGCAGCGCAAACTTACTTGCGGTATAGAGCGTCCCGCCGCCGCCAGCCCTGAAACTGGCGTTCGAACAGGTCACTATCAGGGAGCCACCCGATTCCCGCAGCGCCTCGACGGAGGATCGTGCGATCAATAAGGTCGAAAGTACATTGATGCGGAACAGTTCCTCGAACGCGGTCTCCACATCGGCCGTGCCCATCCGATCTATTCGCTTGTACCAATCGTACACGCCTGCATTCGCGACCACGCAGTCCAGCTTGCCGAATTTTTGCAGCGCGAGCGCGACCCCGCGTCTGCAGATCTCGGCCTCAGTGCAATCGCCTGCCACGACCGCACACCGATCGCCTAAACGATCCGCCAGGTCGGCAAGCGCATCCGCATTGCGATCCAAGGCTACCACATTCGCCCCCTCTTCTACGAAGCGCAGGGCCACCGCTTCTCCGATGCCCGAAGCAGCCCCTGTGATCACCGCAGTCTGTCCCGATAGAATCTCCACCATTTCTCACCCTCTGATTTTTGGCTCATGCCCATTTTGGCAAACCATACTCTTACGTATTGACATTTCTGCGAAGGTCTCGCAACAGATATTTCACAAGAATTTGACAAATTGCGTGGTGTGGAGAGAGATATGTCCAGTAATCTGAGGCTCCCCGATATCGGGGCTTCGATAGACGTCGACGGTATCCAGACGAATTATCATGAACACGGTGAAGGCGATCCAGTGATCCTCCTTCACGGTTCGGGTCCGGGCGTCACGGCATGGCAGAATTGGCAAGGAATCCTGCCTCGCCTTGGCGAAACGCACAGGGTTCTGGCCCCTGATATCGTGGGATTTGGCTTCAGCCCTTTGCCCGAAGGCGAAAAACCGGGGATCAAGCTGTGGACCCGGCATCTGGCGGGCTTCATCGACGCCATGGGCCTCAATCGAGTGATACTAGTTGGCAACAGTTTCGGCGGCGCGCTGGCGCTTGGGATGATGGCTAATCACTCCGACAAGGTGCGCTCGCTCGTTCTCATGGGGACCCCAGCGGGCGAGTTCGAGCAGACCCAAGGTCTGGCGAACAGCCGGACCTTCGAACCCAGCATGGATGCCATGCGCGCAATGATGCAGGCCTTTCCCTACGATCCGTCGATCGTCACCGACGAGGCCGTCGCCGCGCGGTTGCGCGTCGCCGAGATCGCCAGCGGTAAAGAAACCATCCGCAAACTGCAGCCCGGCGAGGAACAGAATGCCAAGGGGTCGCGCATCGTGAAAGGCATCCCGCTGCAGCAGCTTGATGCGATCACCGTGCCGGTGCTGATCCTTCACGGGCGGGAAGACAAGATGATCCCGCTGCAGGTGGCGGTACGTATGCACGAGCACCTCAAGCGTTCGGAAATGCACGTATTTGGTCAGTGCGGCCATTGGGTGCAACTGGAACGCGAGGAACAGTTCCTTGAACAGGTCCGGGGTTTTTTCCGCAACAACTGAACGCCTAGCAAACTCGCAAGCGCGTTTCAATCCGCCCTCAACTCAGCTTCCTCCTAAGATGGTACTTTATGCAGAAATCGAAAACCAGATCCGAGATACTTCGTCGCCTCAGTGAAGGCGATCCTGTTTTTACGCGGAAAGAATATTCCGATGTCGTAACCATGTTCTGGGACACCGTAGAGGCGTGCCCGGACCAGCTTGCCTTGGTCGAAGGCGGCAGAAGCCTTTCTTACGCGCAGTTTGGCGCCGCGGTGGCTGGTCTCGCGGCGCGGATCAGTCAGATTGTCCCGCCTTCAGGGCGCGTCGCGATCTGCATTCCGAATTCGATCGAGGCCAATGTCGCCATCTACGCCGCGCTAAGCGCCGGCGCGGAAATTTCGACGGTCAACGCCGACTATACCCCGCGCGAACTGGGTGCACTGTTCGAGATAGCGCCGCCCGGTCTGGTCCTAGCTGGTGAGCGTAACTCCAACGTTGCCGGGGAAGCCGCCGACAATGCCCATGCGCAGCTGATTACCGTGGGCGAAGGTGGCATTGCAATCGAGCAATTGCTCGACACCCAGCCCACTCGGCCTGAGGTGAAAATCACGGGCGACAGTCCCTGCATCATCATGTTCACCGGCGGATCGACTGGCACGCCGAAGGGCGTGCAGCGCAGCCACCGATCGGAAATGAGCATCATCAAGGCGATGCATACGGCATGGCCGACGCGCGATCAGGAAGAGGTGTGGCTCAATGTCGCCCCGATCAGCCATGTGTGGGGGACACACATGGGCTGCTTCAACCCGGTCTATGGCCGCTCGCCCCTCATCATCGTACCCCGCTTTCAGCCGGATCTGGTCGCGCGTTTGATGGAGGAACATCGGGTCAGCGTGTTCAGCGGCGGTCCGGCAGCGATCTATCAGGGCCTGCTTGCGGCCCCGGAAGCTGATCTTTCCGCCCTGTGGCTGTGCCCGGGAGGCGGTTCGGTCTTTTCCCGGCAAACCCTGTCGCGGTGGGAGGCCAAGACCGGCCTACCGATCCTTGAGGCGTTCGGCATGACCGAAGGCGGCCCACTCACCGCGCAGCCACTCGACGGCACGCATCAATACGGCACCACCGGGCTTCCCCTGCCAGGCATAGAAGTAGCCATCGCCGCGCTCGACGGCAGCGGCAAGCGGCTGCCCGCAAACGAGAATGGCGAGATACTGATCCGGGGCGAACGGGTGATCGACCGCTACATGGGGCTACCTCCCGTGGCTGAAGACGGCTGGCTCCCCACCGGTGATATCGGTTTCACGACACCGGACGGCTTTCTGGCGGTCGTTGATCGCAAAAAAGACATGCTGATCGTCGCCGGGTTCAATGTCTATCCGAGCGAAATCGAGGAAGTGCTTTCGCTGCTTCCCGAGGTTTCGGACGCTGCGGTGGTTTCCGTGGCGGACGATCGCAAGGGCGAGGTGCCTATCGCCTTCGTGGCCACCGGGCCGGACTCCGGCATGACGGAAGAAGTCTTGCTGAGCCACTGCGCCGAACGTCTCACCAGTTACAAGATTCCTCAAGCCGTCGTCGTGCTTGACGAACTTCCGAAAACTCCTGCCCGCAAGCCGGACAAGAGACGACTGGGAGAGATGGCCAAGCAGTTCATGCAGAAACGAAATGCTTCGAAATAAGTTAGTTCCAAATAAAATAACGTAGAAACAGACAGTCGAAATATTATTATACCTGGGAGATAAAAATGAAGAAATCATTGTTAACAACGGCAGCCATACTGCCTTTCCTGCTCTGTCCGGCTGCGGCCAATGCCCAGAGTGCCACCTCGGATGAGGCCGACCAGGCGGGCGAGGCCCAGCTAAAGGCGGATGCGCAAGCTGACGGCGCGGGCGGCATGATCATCGTCACCGCCACGCGCCGGGAAGAAAGCCTGCAGAAAGTCCCCGTGGCAGTAACCGCCCTGTCGACTGAGGTGCTGACGACCTCGGGCGTTGAACAGGTCCGGTCTCTCAACCAGGTCGTGCCAGGGTTCAACGGCGGCCGCAACCAGAACGTAATGCAGCCCAGCATTCGCGGTGTCGGTTCGAGCGGTACTTCGGTCGGCGATGAATCAAACGTCGCGGTCTATGTGGACGGCGTTTACCAGGGCGATCCCTATTCGACACAGATCGACCTTGTCGAAATCTCCCGCGTCGAGGTTCTTCGTGGGCCGCAGGGCACGGTGTTCGGCCGCAACGCCACTGGTGGTCTGGTCAACGTCGTGACCCCGGATCCTCAGTTCACACCGCGCGCCCGTATCAAGGGAAGCTGGGGTCGCCTGCGCGAGGATGCAAACAATTTCGACATTCGTGCCTACGTTACCGGCGGCTTGACCGACACAATCGCTGCCGATCTCGCCGTTCTCTATCGCAATCAGGATGGATACGCGACGAACCTGCTCAATGGCGGCGCTGTCGGCGATACCGAAATTGCGTCGATCCGGTCCAAGCTGCTGTTCCAGCCGAGCGACCAGGCCGAGTTCATTCTGACGGTCGCATATGTCGATACGCACGAAGAAATTGCGGCCACTGCCCAGCCGTTCGAGGGGAACTCGCTGGGCGCGCAGTTCGCCGGCGCGATCATTCCCGACGAACCCTGGGAAATCTCCAATTTCGCCTTCGGAACGGCTGGCCTGTCTGACTTCACCCGACTGGACATCGCGCTGAAGGGACAGCTCGATCTGGGCGGGGTCATTCTGGAATCGACCAGCTCTTACATGCGTACGCGCGTGCACCAGATCGCCGATTCCGATGGCACCAATATTCTTCTCGGCGAAACGAACATGCGGGTCAAACCCGATACGTTCACACAGGAACTGCGGCTTATTTCGGACAATGGTAGTCCCCTCAGCTGGACTGCTGGCGCCTATTATTACCAGCTGGAGGGTGAGCAGCCGCTTATCCTGATCAATCGCCGGGACGTCGCTACCCCGGTCACGCCGATCACGATCGAGCCGGAAGTGGAGAATTCGTCAATCGCGGCCTTTGTCGAAGGCACCTATGATCTGACGCCGAGCCTCTCGGTAACGCTGGGCGGACGTTACACCACGGAGACGCGAAAGTTCTCGCAGCGTATCAACGGCAACCAGCTGTTCACGGATGCGGAGGAGGATTTCGACAAATTCACTTACCGCGTGGCCGTCCAGTACGAAGCTTCGCCTGATCTGAACATCTACGCCACCTATGGCACCGGGTTCAAAAGCGGCACCTTCAACACTTTCGGCACTTCGAACGTGGCGGTCGAGCCGGAAACGATCGAGGCGATCGAGTTTGGCATAAAATCCGATCCACTGCCGTGGCTGCGGGCGAACCTTGCGACCTTCTATTACACCTATGACAACTTGCAAGTGACCGCGCGGGCGGCCAATAATTCGTTCGTTCTGCAGAACGCGGCCAGCGCAGAGATCTATGGTGGAGAGCTCGAGCTTACGGCAGAACCTATTGACGGCTTGGATCTGCGTGCGGCCATCGCCTACACTCATGCCAAATATGATGAATTTTCCAACGCGCAGGTATTCATTCCCCAGGCGGGCGGCGGAAACATGGTTTCATCCACCGATGTCTCTGGTAATCAGCTAGTCCGCACCCCGGAGTTCACTCTGACGCTGGGCGGACGCTACACATTCGATGCGTTCGATGGAGAAGCCTTCATCGGTGGCAACCTCTTCCATTCGAGTGCGGTATATTACGATTACCTCAACATCTTCAGCCAGGATTCTTATGAACTTCTGTCGGCAGAGATCGGTTGGACTAGCCCGGATGACGATCTTACTTTCCGCATCTTCTCGAAGAATCTCACCAACGCAGCGGTGGCCCAGCAAATCTCGCCTGGACCGCTCGCCGCCTACATCATCTACGAACGCCCGCGTGAAGTAGGTGCAAGCGTAGAACTCAGGTTCTGATCTAACGGTCGACGCAGGGCACGAGCATGAACATGCCCTGCGTCGCCATGCCTTTGGGGCCTCGTACTCTTGCGGGTAGCGAGGCCCCTAGATTTTTGGAGCTTCCACATCGCAGCAACAGACACGCGGTGCCCCCGAATAAGGCTCCGGCCGGGCTCGGCGAAGGTTCAACCCGCAGTCGAAGCAGTCGCTCCGGTGGTGCTGGTGGAATCCGTTTTGGGCGGTTCCCGCCCTACTGTTACCGGAAGGAATACTGCGAGGAATGCCTTGGTATCTTCGGCATGGCACCGCTTCGTCTGGGAGCGTGACAGGATGTTCAGTCCGATGATTTGAGCCAGCGCCATTGTCGCCGTCTGGCGCGCCTGATGCTCGCGCTTGCCCAGTTCGATATAGGCATCGGAAATTAAGCTGATCCGGTCCTGATTGACGCGCCGGGTGGTTTCGGCAGCAATCTCGGAAACCCGCGCCCATTCTTGCAGCGCCCGTTCGACGGAGCCGCCCGGAACATCGTGCCGTCGGTTCAGGGCAAGGGTGTAAAAATATCGCAGCCGATCCAATGGATCGTCGAAGTCGCGTTTGCCCGCAAGTCCAATGGCCTTGGTCGCCGAGTTATACCAATATGACAGCGTCTCGCAGAGAAGCGTCTCTCTGTCCTGGAAATGCCAATAAAAGCTTCCTTTAGTTACATTCAGCTCCTTGGCTAATGATTCTATCTGAATACCGGCGACACCAACTTCACCTATTTTACTGAGCGTGTGCTTTAACCAGATGTCCTTTGACAGCCTGACCCGTTTTTTCGATCCGTTATTAGCTTCGGACATGGAATTCCCTAATTTTACGATCCAGTTCGAAAGTTTCGTTCTTCGGACCGCTTATCGCTTTAGTGGCGAAACGCGTTGACATTACATGTGCTGATAGCCGTATCTGCAGCATCAAGGCTGCTTTGACAATCCACCTAAGTATACGACGGCGGCGAGGATTGGGTCAAGGAACCTTCTATTAATCCGTCATTGATTATGCTGGCCGAACTTGCGGAACTCAGACTTCAAACGGATACGCGCATCGTGTCGCAGGAAATCAGCGAACTTCGACATATCGCGGTTACAGCCACGACGCAGGTGAAGATCAGCCGGGCTCTCAAGGGAACGTCGAGCCCCGGGTGAAATGGATATTCCATTCCCTTTCTGAATCTGCGCCGTTCATTAGCTGCCAGATGCTGAAACCGGTTAATCGACGCACCAATATCGGTACGCTCTGGTTCAAGCTCTCTCGTAAATTGGGACTGGGAATTCCTGCGACTCCCGAGACGGTAAACGGATTGCCACCAGCGGGTTTAGAGCCCGATCCGAAAGTAGTTGAGCAATACCAGGATGTTGTGATTCAGTCCGTCTTTACGAAGAGATGGAGTGAACGATGACATGGACTGGTATTGCCCGGCGTGAGCATAGCCGGGAAGGGTTACGATATCCAAGCGATATGACGGACCGGGAATGGCTACTGACAGCACCGTTTATCCCGTCCGCCAAGAGCGGGGGCCGCCCTCGCACGACCGATATGCGCGAAGTTGTGAATGCGTTGCTCTATATTGCGGCGAGCGGTTGTTCGTGGCGACTGTTGCCAAAATGCTTTGCGCCGGTGTCGACGGTGCGGCGCTATTTCTACGCCTGGCGTGATACGGGTTTGTTTGATGCGATCAACATGGTGCTGGTTATGAACCTGCGCGAAATCGAGGGTCGCGAAGCCTCGCCCAGTGGCGGTGTCATCGACAGCCAGAGCGTCAAAACCACGGAAAGTGGAGGAGTTTGCGGCTATGACGCGGGCAAGAAGGTCAAAGGCCGCAAACGGCATATCGTTACTGACACTTGTGGCTATCTGATCTTCATCCTGGTCCATGCCGCCGATATTCAGGACCGCGACGGGGCCGTCGATGTCCTCAAAGCTATCCGCTATCGCTTCCTATGGCTGCGCCATGTGTTCGCCGATGGCGGCTATGCGGGGGACAAGCTCAGGCGCGCGCTCAAATGCCGCTAGCGCACAAAAGTTGCTATCGCTGTGGCTAGCGGTTTCTCTGGTTCATGGAAACAGCTGGCGCGGACAAAGCTCGCGGCTTTGCCTTCACGTTCAAAACAACTGTTCGTGAATAGATCGCGCGAACCTACGGCTGGACGCAAATAACGAATGTCAATTGACTCTAGCTGCTGGCCGATCGAACTTTCACCGCCTGCCACACGGCCCTGGCATGCAGACATCAGCGCCGCAGCAACGGCGCCGCCATGGACAATATTTCCGCTTTCCCATCCCAAAACGGCCCGATTTCCTGCTGCAATTTGTGGAGAGTCTGGTGCGCCCGATAAACCCAAACTGGTGCTCATTGGTCCGGGCATTGCTTGAGGACTGAAATCACCGATCAAATTATAGTCGGCCGGAGCGCCCCCCGGGAAGCTCCCCAAACGAAACAGGCCTGTTGCTGTTCCGACGATATCTTTGGACGAGTTGGTTACACTGCCTGTTACAGTGGCAGATGTTTTCCCAACCATCACCGCTTCGGCGGTCAACGTCAATTCATCCCCCATCGAAGATCCTGATAAAAGTCCGATCCGCAAATCAAAAGTTGAAATTCCGATTTCAGCCGCAATCAGTCCTTTCAACGATTGGGACAATCCTTGATCGATAAAGCCCATGAGTGCCAGCGGATCAAGGTTTGGATTTCCCGGTGCTTTGGCAATCCGCCTATTGGCTTTCATTCGACTGATCGAACGCCCGCTGCTGCATTCCAGCAACTCCATGCCGAGCGTCAATTGATAGGGGGTTACAAGTCGAACCCGCATTTTCTCACCCGTCTGTCCATCTGGCTTGATTGCGCAGTCATCCATTTAACTTCCAATAAGGCATACTCAAAATTCCTTAGTTAGGCGTAAATTGCAAACAAACGACTCCGTTCGCCGGAGACGCGAAAATTGATGCCCGCAAAACCCGAACGGTGCAAGGTCATCATGATCTTGGGGAATGAGGTCCGATGATTGCTTTTACAATTCTGGCCAACATCCCCTTTGTCATTTGGTCATGTTAAACTAGCAGGGCAACGTTGAGAGGCGTAGGCAGCGTTGCGCGCGTCGCGCATTAGATATTCACCGTTGCGTCGATGCCATATGCGCGCGGTGTGTACATCGGGTGTCTGGGGAGACACTCTCTACCTGCGATTATAGCCTTTCCCGAAGCGCTTCATAGGGCGTTTGGCAAAACCAAAGACTCTTGTCTCGGCTTCGTCGCGCTCGCCTCATTCTTATTTGCGCCTCCTAAGCCGGTACAATCCTATCCCGCGGCTCCTCAGAGGCGCTCCTTAACGGCCTATCCAATCGAAAAACGCCTAAAACTACCCGATCAGGTAGTTGAATACCCCTCATATGCCTGTCTACTTGTTGCAGATAGGAATCGGACACGAAATTCGAAAAAGTCCGATCCATTTATGGACTAGGGATGCATTTGAAAGGTAGAACGGATGGTGAGCCACGCATTGAATAAGTCGCATCTAGATGGCGATGCGGCACTGAACTATGTCGACAAGAAAAAAGCACTATGGATACTCTCCGTTCTTTGGCCAGCAACGCCTCTGGTAGGCCTTTATCTCGTTTCGGAAACGGGCTGGAGCATCTGGTATGGACTGGTTCTGATCCTGTGGTATTTAATTATTCCAGCGCTTGATTTTGTATTTGGTCAGGATTACTCCAATCCGCCCGAAAGCGCGGTAGAAAAACTTGAAAAAAGTACATATTATCGCGTGCTTCTCTACCTTACGGTGCCAATACACTTCGCCGCGCTGATCGGCTGCGCATGGTGGGTTGCCACCCAGGATCTCAGCGCGCTTGAATTTATTGCGCTGGCCCTCTCGTTGGGTGTCGTCAACGGATTGGCACTCAACACCGGCCACGAACTTGGACATAAGAAATCTTCGTTCAGTCGCTGGATGGCAAAGCTTGTGCTTGCCGTTGTCGGCTACGGACACTTCTTCATCGAACATAACAAAGGGCATCACCGCGACGTAGCGACGCCGCTAGATCCCGCAACTTCGCAAATGGGCGAGAATATTTACATTTTCTCGCTGCGCGAAATTCCGGGTGCATTCAAACGCGCTTGGCATCTGGAAAAGGAACGCCTCGCCCGTTGTGGCAGTAGCCCCTGGACTCTCAAAAACGAGATTCTCCAGCCGATGGTCGTCACCGTCCTGCTTTATGGTGCGCTGATCGCCGCATTTGGCACGATCATGCTAGTCTTCCTACCGATTCAAATGGCGTATGGCTGGTGGCAGCTGACGAGCGCGAATTATATCGAGCATTACGGCCTGCTGCGCGAGAAGTTGCCGAATGGCCGGTATGAGCACCAGCAGCCGCGGCACTCGTGGAACGCGAACCATATCATGTCAAACCTGATCCTGTTTCATTTGCAGCGCCATTCGGATCACCATGCGCATCCGACGCGGTCCTATCAGTCGCTGCGTAATTTTGAGGATTTGCCGGCGCTTCCGCTCGGCTATTCAGGGATGTTTTTTCTCGCACTATTCCCAGCTGCATACCGGGCCGTGATGGACAAGCGTACCGTCGCTTGGGCCGGCGGCGATCTGAGTAAAATCCAGATACGCAAGGGCAAACGGGCATATTACGAAAGAAAGTTCGCGGACGCTGCGTAAAACTTTTCGGCGCAGGGTAGAGTCTCTTCCCACACCCACCCTGCGCCGTTCTTCCCAACCGAGTGGCGGTGCAGGTTTGTAGGGTCGAACGCTGTGAAAGCTTTGTGCCCAAGGTCACTGCGGTGTCCCACCGAGCGGTGCAATCCGCACCATGGCTCTCCAGAACAAATTACGAGGTTTATCGATGGCGAAATATCAGTGCCCTGATTGCGGTTATATTTATGACGAGGCCGATGGCGACCCTCATGAAGGTTTCGGACCTGGAACGCCGTGGAGCGAGGTGCCGGAAAGCTGGTCATGTCCCGACTGCGCTGTGCGCGACAAGATCGATTTTACTCCGATTGATGGAGGATCGCAGGCCGCCGAAGTTGGCGCAAGCACGCCCATCACCCCAGATGGTTCCACGACGACCAGCGCCGCTCCAGGGGCCCCATTTCGAAAGTGGGTCTGCATCACCTGCGGGCATATCTATGACGAGGCAACAGGCGATCAGCACGAGGGATTTGCGGTGGGAACTCGGTTCGAAGAAATACCAGACGACTGGTGCTGTCCCGATTGCGGAGCATCCAAGGGCGATTATGTCCTTGTGCGCGATTAAATGACGACAATTCAGATGAAAGCTTAATTTAATGGGAATTGCCGAAATTCTGAAACCAGCTGGATCTCCGGGCAATGCGATTAGAGAATATGACAACCTTTTAGCACAAATGAAGGCTACCCAGCTGGCGCATCGGACACAGTATAATCGAAATGCGCGGCTTGATGATCTTGAAAGGTTGCGTAAGGCTATGCTTGCGCACGAAACGCAGATCACTGAGGCCTGCGAACGTGATTTCCGCAAGCCTGCATCGGAAGTCAAGCTGACCGAAATATTCCCGGTCCTGCAAGAAATACGGCACGCGAAACGACATCTCAGGCAGTGGATGAAACCCCGTCGCGCGTCGTTGACATTGAGCATGGTCGGCACGCGGGCGCGGGTTCGCCCGGAAGCCAAGGGTGTGTGCCTCATTATCGCGCCCTGGAATTACCCGGTCAATCTTTCGCTAGCCCCTTTGGTTTCAGCGATCGCGGCCGGAAACAGCGTCGTGATCAAGCCCTCAGAACTGACACCGCACACGTCGGGCGTAATCGCCGACATCGTGCGCGAGGTCTTTTCACCATTGCATGTAGCTGTCGTCCAGGGCGGAATTGAAACCTCCCAGAGCCTTTTAGAGCAGCCGTTCGATCATATCTTCTTCACCGGTAGTCCGGCAGTTGGCAAGGTTGTGATGGCAGCAGCAGCGCGCAATCTTTCTTCGGTAACGCTTGAATTGGGTGGGAAGTCGCCGACCATTGTCGGCCCCGGGGCGAATATGCGCAAGGCGGTACAGAGTATCGTTTGGGGTAAATTCGCAAACAACGGGCAGACCTGCATCGCGCCCGACCATGTTTATGTTCATAGCAGTATTGCCCAAGAATTCGAGCACGCTGTCATCACAGAAATCTGCAGGGTCTACGGGAACGACAATCGTAATCTGAAGGCTAACCCCGACTATTGCCGGATCGTCAACGCCCGCCATTTCAAGCGGCTGCACGCCCTCGTAAAGGATGCACGCACGAAGGGCGGGGAGATCGCTTTCGGCGGCGAATTCGACTCGAGTGAAAACTACATTTCACCGACCGTGTTGAGAGGCATGAACCCTGACATGGACATCGCCGAAAAGGAATTGTTTGGACCCCTGCTCCCGCTCATTCCGTTCGATAATCTGGATGACGTCATTGCAAGGATCAATTCGCAGCCGAAACCTCTGGCACTCTATATCTTCGAGAAGGACCGGGGATTAATCGACCGCGTGATCGCGAACACCTCGACTGGCGGGATTGGAATCAATGTCACGGTCGCCCAATTTCTCCATCCAAACCTCCCTTTCGGCGGAGTGAACAATTCCGGGATAGGGGCCGCGCACGGCGAGTATGGCTTTCGTTCATTCTCACATGAGCGGGCCATCCTGGAAGATCGGTTTTCAATCCTTTCTTGGCTCTATCCTCCCTACACGCCGCGCGTACGCCGTTTGATCGACCTCGTAGTCCGGGTGCTGGGCTGATGCGTACATTCTGCAAGGAACAAGCGAACCATGTATGACTACATAATAATCGGGGCCGGTTCGGCCGGTTGCGTCCTCGCCAACCGATTGTCCGCCGATGGCAAGAAACGGGTGGCTCTGCTAGAGGCTGGCCCAAGGGACAAAAGCCCGCTGATCCACATGCCGATTGGAATCGCGCTTCTCGCCAACAACAAAAAACTCAACTGGGCTTTCGAAACCGAGCCGCAGGATCATCTTAATAAGCGGCGCTTGTTCTGGCCCAGAGGAAAGACACTTGGTGGCTCGTCCTCGATCAATGCGATGATCTATATTCGCGGTCATCCAGACGATTATCAATATTGGCAGGAAGCGGCAGGATCGGCTTTGTGGGGGTGGGACCGTGCGAGCGAACTTTTCCGGCGCATGGAGGACAACGAACGTCACCCGGCTGGAGGTTTTCACGGACAGGGCGGTGAATTGAGCGTCGGCGATTTGCGCACGGTAAACCCGCTCAGCGATGATTTCGTCGAAGCGGGGCGGGAACTCCAGTTCCCGGTCAATCCGGATTTCAACGCGGACAGCCAAGAAGGCCTCGGATATTACCAAGTGACACAGCGCAACGGTCGGCGATGGAGTTCAGCGCAGGCCTTTTTGCGCCAGGTCGAGGAGCGGGCGAACTTGGACATTATTACCGATGCGCGCGCCGAGCGCGTGTTGATGAATGGCAAATCGACCGTTGGCGTCGCTTACCGCCAGGCGCGCGAGTCGAAAAAGTTGAAGCTCAAACCGGGTGGTGAAGTCCTACTGTCTGGTGGCACCGTGAATTCTCCACAATTGCTGATGCTGTCGGGGATCGGGGATAGTGCTGTGTTGCGCCATAATGGCATTCCGATCGTACACGATTTACCCGAGGTCGGTCAGAACATGGCTGATCACCTCGACGTCACCATCATGAACGCAGCAAATTCGCGCAAGCCGATCGGGGTGGCAGCCAGCTTCATACCAAGAGCCCTCGGGGGGCTGTGGTCGTATATTTTTTCACGGCGGGGCTTTCTTACCAGCAACGTTGCGGAAGCAGGTGGTTTTGTCCAGTCTTCGCCTGACCGAGATCGGCCTAATGTTCAGTTCCACTTTCTGCCTACTTATCTCAAAGATCACGGGCGAAAAGTTGCCTTCGGATATGGTTACACGCTTCATATCTGCGATCTGCTGCCGAAAAGCCGCGGTTACATTTCCTTGAAATCATCTGATCCAATGGCCGACCCGCTGATCCAGCCTGGATACCTAGCCGATCCTGATGATCTCAAGACAATAATCGCGGCATTCAAGATCGGTCGGCGCATTCTGGATGCGCCGGCGATGGCCGCTCATAGTGCTGCTGAGGTGCATCCCGGGCCGTCGGTCCAGACAGACGATGAAATTGCCGCGTTTATCCGCGACACTGCCGAAACAATTTACCATCCCACGGGCACCTGCCGAATGGGTGCGGATGCGGAGTCCGTAGTCGACGCCTCGCTTCGTGTCCGGGGTATCTCAGGCCTCCGGGTCGTGGACGCCTCGATCATGCCCAGCCTCGTGGCCGGTAATACCAATGCGCCGACCATGATGATTGCAGAGAACGCCGCCGACATGATTTTGGGCAAGGTCGGTACGTTGGACGCAAATGCTGCCTGAGGCCGCTCGGTCTCAAGAAAACTCCGGCGGTGCCCGGAGAAATTAGTGAAGCTGGGCCTGGCCCGGACAAGATAACTGTATCTGGGAGAGAAGAAATGAATCCATTCAATGTAAAATTCCCGACATCCTGTTGTGTTCTGGGTCTGGCTCTCATGTGGGGGAGTGCGGCTTCAGCCCAAGATGGCGGCATGTATAAACGCGGGGATTTCGTAGTCGCTGTTTCCGCGTCAGAGGTTTTGACCAGTGAGCAGTTGGACGAGGTTTCGGTTGGCGGGGGTGACCTGCCGGGAGCAGGCGTCACCATCAATAATGACGAAACGGTCACTTTCGACCTATCCTATTTTCTGTCTGACCGGATTGCGGTGAATCTGTTCGGCGGTATCCCTGCTAGCGCGAGGCTGCAAGGAACCGGCTCTATCGGAGGTCTTGCGCTCGGCTCGACTGATTATGGACCTGCGGTGTTGTCGCTTCAATATCATCAGCCGATCGGGAGTAACGTCTCTCTTTATGCAGGGGGAGGCGTAGCGCGCCTGCTATTCCTAAACGAGAAAGACGGCGCAATTGCCGAATTCGATGTGCGCGACACTTGGGCTCCCGCGCTGCAGGTCGGAACGCGTGTAGCTCTGAATTCGAGCCTATTGCTCAACCTCGATACCCGCTATATTCCTTTCAATGGAAATATCAGCGGTAATCTTGGCCCCGCGCGAGTCAAGGCCAAGGTCGGCGTGGACCCAATTGTCGTCAATATTGGCCTTGCCTATCGCTTCTGACGACACTCCTGATCCGCATTCCCGGTACGGCAAATTCAATTGCCGGGACAGATAAGCAGCGGTCGGTGCCGCCGAAGTTAAGAGGAATCATTATGATGACAGCGGGTGGGGTCGACGGGAAAACGCCGCTCGGGCAAGAAGGGCTCGACCCCACCTTGCAGTTATACAACAGACGCATGGCCCAGCGCAGGCACGTTTTTGCTCAGTCTGCCATCCGGCGCGAGCGCCTCTCGCATGAGGCCCATCAAGGTGCGAAGGCGCTCGTCTACTGCGCACCCAGCGGCTTTGGGAAATCGACGCAGTTGGCGATCATGGCAGAAGATGCAGGTTCCGGGAACGCAGCTTACCTTAGCCTCGCTGAGTTCGAAACTGCGGAGGGCAGCGATGGTTCGTGTGTAGAACGTGTGATGCAGGCCATCCTCGATCAGTTGTCGGGACCGGATGCGCCGCAAACAAAGGGCGTGCACGAGGGAGAGGCTGTACTGTTCGCCCGGCTTTGGAAAACCGAGCAGCCAATCTTGTTGTGTTTCGACGAATTTATACCGGCTTTTGCTGACTTGGCGGAGCGGATTATCTGCGAGACGCCTTCCAGCGTCAAACTTGCCTTCGCCCCCATTGGCGTGGAGTTTTTGTCACGGCTCGCTCTTTTGCCCGGGGTCGTAAGAATGCGGTCGGAAAGCTTAGCATTCAACGAAGCCGAGATAGATGAACTTGCCCTTCTATCGGGGGCGCCATGGTCCACTGAACGCGCTTTGGAACTGACTGGCGGCTGGCCCGCATTGCTGCGTTTCGCTGTCGACCGAGCCGAGCCATTATCTTCGCCCATACAGTGGCCAGAAGTGCAGAACTTCTTGCATAACGACGTGTTTGCCAAATTGACCGTCGAAGAACGGGAAGTTCTGCGTAACGCCTCAATCTTGCAAACGGTTACACCGGAAAGCTATCGCTATGTTTTTAAAGCGAATTCGGACCTAGAACATTGGCTCAAGCGCCTGAGCGCTGTCCATGGTGTGCTGGTTGCAGGGCTGGCGAATGATGGGGAGAAGTTAGTAATGCTCCCGGTGCTCCGCGATTTTCTGCGCGAGGAGTTGCGCGTACTCATGCCAGACCGAATTTCCTATTTGTTGAAGCGCATCGCCTACTGGCATTGGCGACAAGGCGAATACCGCGAGACGATAACTGCTGCTTTGGATGCCCACGACCATCGCT
The DNA here is from genome assembly GCF_013371215.1 of Parasphingorhabdus flavimaris. Lineage (GTDB taxonomy): Bacteria > Pseudomonadota > Alphaproteobacteria > Sphingomonadales > Sphingomonadaceae > Parasphingorhabdus > Parasphingorhabdus flavimaris. The sequence continues at coordinate 4,923 of NZ_JABWMH010000002.1, read as the reverse complement.
GGGCGCACCGGGTAAGCGCAGGCGTGCTTATCGATATTGCATTACGACAGGGAGAAATTGCGGGTCTACGAGAATGGTTCGCTTCGGTTCCTCGTGACCAGTTGAATCGCCTGCCAGCCTTGGCATTCGGCTATGCCTGGACGATGTATTTCAGCCAGCAGGCGCAGGTGTCAGACGAAGTGCTCGAAGGCATGGCCGCAACTGAATACGCCGGCCAGAACCTCTACGGCCAACCCAGGGGTTGGCCCGAACTCGTATTCGCTATTGGCAAGGCGACACATGATGAATTGGATGAAAGCACCAGACTATGCCACCAATGGATCGATAGTTTTGGAGAGGATAACGAGGTTGGCGCAGGCGCGGCTTATACCTGCTTAGCATTTATCGCTGCGAGCGAGCGGCAATTCGAAGATCTGTCGAAGCTTTCTCGGAAGGCTTTCTCAATCAATCGATACGCGCGTCAGCGTTACGCTTCGGGTTGGCTTTCGGCCACCAACGTGCTCGCGGCGATGCGGAGCGGCGAGATGCTACGGGCTCGTACACTCGTAAAACAATCGCGCGAGAGCTCTGATATCGCTGTTGAACGTTCGCCTTTCGCGTCAAATCTCCTGCAGGCGTTCGAATATCAACTTTGCGAGGAGATCAAAGAAGGTGTCATGCCAGAGGGGCTCGAACACGACGCCATTAATTTCGCAATGGAATATGGGGTGGTGGATGTGCTCGCCGGAGTGACCCAGGCTGCGGCAAGGCGGATGGCGTTGAAGGGACTAACAACTGAGGCATTTGCCCTGATGGAAAAGGTCCGCGCCACGGCTCACCGCCGCCAATTGCCCCGCTTACGTTATCTGGCGGAAATCAATCTCGCCGAATTTCACTTGCTGGAGGACGGAGCGGACGCAGACGTTAATCTGCCCAAGCCCAACGCTGCGATCCTTTCGGCCAACCAGCTCCAGGCGTTGGATGCGCGCCTCGCCCGTGTGCGAGCGCTCATCGAGATCGGCAAGTCGCGTTTCGGGCTTGCTGAACAGCACGCCCGTCTCGCGTTGCGCGAGGCGGGCACAATGGGCGACTTGCGTGCGGCGGCCGCCGCCCAATATTGTCTCGCTACGGCGCTTGTCCTGCTGGGTTCGACTAGGGACGCGGAACGTGCTTTTCGCGAAGCGGAAGAACTCGTAGCACTGAATGGCTGCCGCACGACACGTGAGTGGATGATGGCACTGCTCCTTCGCATCGTGCCAGAAACGATACAGTTCTTCGATACAATCGGGCGTAAGGGCGAAGCGCTTCATTCGATGGAGCCGAGCGTCGGCTCCTCAGATAAGGGCCTCGTGCCGGTTCTGGCAGGGCGGCTTACCCGCAAGCAATATCTTGTCCTCCAATATATTGCCCGGGGCATGACGAACAAGGAAATCGCAGCACAACTCTCGATCAGCGAAAGCGGCGCGAAATGGCATGTCAAGCGGCTGTTCGAACGCTTCGGTGTCTCTAAGCGGAGTCAGTTGGTCGCCACCGCGCAGGCAAAAAACTTACTATAGGTACAAGGAAAATACTTCATGCAATCAATTAAGAGAATTGTAATCATTGGGAGCGGGACTGCTGGGATCAATCTAGCGCTAAATCTGCGCCAGAACGGTTTCGCAGGGAATGTCACGGTATTTGGTACCGAGCATCACGATCCCTATCAACGTCCGCCGCTTTCGAAGAACTGGTTGCTATCCGATAACGATCCCAGCCCCATTCCGTTGCGTCCAGCGAGCGCTCTTGAGGAAAATGAAATCGTGCTCAGGCTGGGCCAGGAGGTTGCCCTGATCGACCGCAAACGTGCTGTGATTGTGACCGAAACTGGCGAGGAAATTCCTTATGATAGGTTAGTATTCGCCACGGGTGCCGCGCCGCGTCGGCTCGACGTGCCGGGGGCGGATCTGAAAGGTGTTTTCTATTTGCGCAGCCTGGATGATGCTGCGGCGCTGCGGCGCGCGATGCGCGATAATTTGTCGGCCGAAGCGGTCGTTGTAGGCGCTGGGGTGATTGGCCTTGAAGTCGCCTCGGCATTTACCACCCTTAATAGACCCGTGACGGTGGTCGAGGCGGGTGCACGCGTCCTTGCTCGGGTCGCATCGGTTTCGGTCGCGGCGCAAGTGACGCAACGACTGGAAAAGGCGGGCATACACTTCCTGTTTGAAAAGGCGGTCGCCCGGATCGAAGGCGAGTCCGGTTCGGTAAAAGCTTTGGAGCTAGCCGATGGAACTCGATTGCCCGCCCAGCTGGTTATCATTGGAATTGGAGCGGTGCCACAGGAAAGCCTTGCACTCAAGGCTGGACTTACGTGCGATGACGGTATACTGGTGGATGAGGAAATGCGCACGTCGGATGAGCACATTTATGCAATTGGTGATTGCGCGCGGGGGCCGAATGAATTCGCGCGAGGCAAAGTCCGGATCGAGACGATCCATAACGCTATGCATCAGGCGAAATTGGCGGCCGCCAGCCTGTGTGATAAACCCGCTCCCGCTCCGGCCGTGCCGCGTTTTTGGTCCGACCTTGCTGGCATGAAGCTTCAGGGTCTCGGCATTCGCTCCGATTCGGAAGTGATCGAGGAGCAACATGGGGAGAGCGAGGATGCCGGCGAATATCATCATTTCGAGAACGGCCAACTCGTCGCGACCGAAACAATCAATCTCCCAATGCGGCAGAACGAGTTCGCCTCGCTTATCGTATCCCGAGCTCGTACTGACACCGAATAGTCTGTGAGTTGTTCCCCGTCAGCACTTATGTCACCAAATTGATGTTGTGATTTAAGGAGTGTTTTGGTTTCATCGTAGTGACGAAGGAACGAAGCTCACGGCAAATCAAACTTCATTTCGAACGATGTTGGATGATCATCTGAAAGAACGAGCAACAAAAATGTTGGGGCAAGATAAAATGTCGAAAGAGGCCATATCGGAAGCATTGGGCTATACCGACCGGACCAGTTTTAGCCGTGCGTGCAGACGGTGGTTCGACATTTGAGGGCCACCTCGAAAACCAGGCCCTTCCCTTGGGGATTAAAATCCGGTTCAAGGATGCTGAGGCAGCGAGGGAACTTGGATCATGGGCCAGCTGGGATTTTTTGATTTGCAGCAGCGGCATTAAGGTCTGGACGCAAAGTCTGATCCTTTGGTGGCGATATTGGCAGCGGTGCCGTTTGAGCTGTTCCGCGTGAAGCTGAAGGCGGCGCTGGTGAAAAGCGGTCTACCCAAAACGGCGGATGATCGCAAGAATGCGGCGGGCCGCAAGCCTTGGGATGAAGTGCTGATCTTCAAGGCCTTGGTGTTGCAGGCGCTCTACAATTTGTCGGACGATGCGATGGAATATCAGCTGCGGGACCGGCTCTCCTTCATACGGTTTGTTGGCCTTGGCCTTGAGGACGCGGTGCCCAATGCCAAGACGCTATGGCTGTACCGCAAGGCGCTGGTCAAAGCGGGAGCGATTGAAGGCCTGTTCCATCAGTTTGACAGCACGCGTCACTGCTGTGAATGGCAGCGTGCTCAAAACATGTTATAGCAACTGTATCGTTCACGCTGTTTGCTCCATCCCGTTTATTTGTGAGCGACACAACGCGTTTAGTATCCGACGGAAAAAAATTTGTGGAATTCCGAAAGCTCTAGCTTGTAGCGTCGAGCGATGTCTTTGAGGTGATCCATCCGTTAATATCGCTTTCTAGCCACCTGACGCTGTAACCGCCTATTGAATGAGGCCTAGGAAATTTCCCATCGTCCATCCAGCGATAGATGGTTGATCGTCCTAGTCCGACACGGTGCTGGACTTCTTTCAGACGGAGCAAACGTGCCGCAGGCGGATCTGGCAGTTTATTTGGCTCAATATCAAGCATATCCGCCTCCATGTGCGCGATCGAAGCCATCGCCCAGAAGCGTATCCTTCCGGGCGAGGTCGTCCATGTGCTCAGCGAGCAGTCGCGCGACGCGTTGAGCAGTCCCCTTCGCCCAATGCGGTTTGACACCGTGGAGGTGATCACCAAGCTGGGTTTCTAGGACATCTGGCAAATGGCGAACCAGTTCTTCAAAAAACAAGGCTAGGTCCGTTTGCATCCAGCGTGATGCCTTGTCCTGATCTGAAGCCAGATAAAGAAGCAAATGGGCATGCGGCGATGCGCCGCTACCATATAATATACGCAAGGCTTCACTTACGGTAGCTTCGCGCTTGCCTGCCAGAATACGGCGCATCGTGCCCCGGTCTATTTGAGCCTCGCTAGCAATGCGCACTTGAGAACGGCCTGATGTCGATGCTGCCTGATTGAGCAGCTTAGATACACCGGCCTTAATATGCGCTTCGGAAATTCCATTGGTTTCGGTCATGTTATTCATCCTGTCTTTAAGAGAACGAATCACCTTATATCTTGAAGGCGCACCTGTAGGAAAACAAAAAGAACATAAATAGAACAAATAGGAAATTACGAATCAACTGATCCGGGTTTCCTGTTCTGTTAAAAACAGCTTCTGTTTAAATGAGAACAACTGCTGTGCTGGCCTGAACAGTTCCGGGCAGATTAGCGCAATCGCTGTTCGGCTATGCCCATTTTCCTTCCAAATTGTCGCTTTTAGCTTGGGATACATCCAATTTGGCATTTCCTGTTTTCCTACAGGCGGGTCACTGACGCACATAGAACATACAGCGAACATATGCTGTTTCATGTTTCTCAAGCGAAAGTGATTTTCCATGATCAATACTACCCAAACAAACCGCCGCGCATCCGATTACCTCATTCCAGCAGCTATAGCGCTTCTCTGTGCAACGGCTGCCTGTTCCCCGTCAGCACCTGTGGCACAAATTTGATGTTGTAAGTTAAGGAGGATTTGGGTCTCGTCGTAGTGACGAAGGAACGAAGATGAGACCCAAATCCTCAAAACCCAAAGCGAGTGCTGA
>NZ_JABWMH010000001.1 GCF_013371215.1 Parasphingorhabdus flavimaris | reverse complement strand
CTTGAGCCCATAGGAAACATCCCGCCTGCTGAAGCCGAGAAAAACTATTACGCCATGCTGGACGAAACCCACATGGCAGCTTAACTTAAACCAAATAGCCTCCGGCAATACCGGGGCGGTTCAATCGGTAGGTATCTGGGCTTTTACAATGGGAGAAGACCGCATTCGAGCCTTGCCGCCAAGACGCCCGATCAAACATATTTTGACAACCTGCCTGTGAAAATGGCAGCATGAATTTGGCAACCGATATGGTGTGTCATTCCGGTCGGGCTACGCCCTCCCTGCATAACACACCATATCGGAATATTGAGGAAACAAACGGCAGACGATCCACTTATCTTTTGCCAATCGCTGTGCAAACAAACCGAGCCACCTCTCTACTCTGGCCTAACTACTCAGAACCCTACGCGAAAACATGAGGTATCTGACCGGAACAAAGTATCTCGGAAGACATTCGATTGTTAGCGACTTCTCTCTTTTTCTGGCGGCGGTTGGTCGGGGGCAATGACATCCTTGAGTAGCGATGCGCGGTTCAACAGTCGTGAATGATGCGCAGCAAACACTTCCGGGGTAGCATTCATGCCTTGATGCTTGTCGAGGAAGCCGCTCACGTCGCTGGCAATTTCCCGGTCTTCGGTTGATCCAGTCGCGTCCAGCGCAGAGGCAGCATGACGATATGCCTTACGTATTTCCTGCCACTTTTCTGTACCATTGGCGACAAATGCTGGCAGCGCCGCCTGCCCCCGCGCGACGGCAATAGCCTGTTCGTTGGTGAGACGATCCGCATCGGTCATCTGACCGCTTGATCCGGCCCGCAGCCGCGCCCGCAATTTGACCAGCGCCATGCTTGACCCTGCGATCCCCTGCCCGCGCGCGCGTCTTGGCGTTGCTTCCGCAACCACACCGCGTGCGCGGAGTTCTCGCGCAAACCTCTCTCGCAAGCGACTAAGCTGGACTGGGCGTGGATTGAATCGGGTTCGATCAAGCCCCTCTGCTTGCACTGTCAAATGAACATGCGGGCGCGGCGTATCGGTGTGAAGCGCCATGACATAGTCGTGATTGTCGCTAAATTCGGCATGAGCCAGCGCGCGCACCGATCCCAACACCTTGTCGGGGTCGGTGCGCGCAGGCATCGAAAAAACTAGCGACACCGATGACACAGTTGGCCGTGACCGCCATTGGAGCGTGTCGCTCCACTCCGCCGCACGCTCTGCAATATCTTCCTTGCTCGTGAGGATTTCACCGTCGCGGCTTTCGATCTCGACGTCACCCTTGCGTCCGATATATTCAAGATGGGCTTTGACATGACGACCGCCCTTCTGCCGCCCCGTCACTTTGACCAACACTTCGGGCGCGCGGCGCACAATCCGCGCCAGCTTGGCCCGAGCTGTTTTACCGCTGGCAGACCCATAGCTGGCATAGAGCGGGATAAGCGGCTGGCCATTCAGGTCATGGATATAGCGCACCCGGAATGCGGGACGGGTCGCTTCCCACAATGCTGATTCTAGGGCCGATTCCAACCCCATCAATCCGCAACCGCCCAATAGCTGGCATCACCGCGCATGGCTTCGCCGACGGCTGCTACCTGCTCGGAAATTTCCATACGCATGTCAGCGATACGGCGCAGGTCGTTTCCAATCTGCTTGTCGCCATCTTCCATCATACGCAAATTGGCAGCCTTCATTGCCTGATTGAGATTGCGGCCAATACGGAGCAACTGCATTCGTATCGGTGCGAGCTCAGCCAGCAAACCATCATCGACGCGCGATTTCAAAGCTAGATGGCGGCGGACCAATGCCTTGATCCATCCTGCTCGATCTGTCGAACGCAGTGACGCGCGATATTCGATCACCGCAATCTCGGCATCGGTAAAGCGCAGCGAGACACGATTCCGCGCCACGCCATAGGGACGTTCGATCAGTGGGCGACGGGTATTCTCCGCCAACATCCGTTCGATCAATTGGCGCAAGACTGCGCTTCGACCGCCTCGCCCTACCGCGAAGCTATCGAGCGCCGCAAGTGCGCCCGTATCGAGCCTTATGCTGAGCATCGCAGTCGTCGGTGGGGTATTTGTCGCCATTAAAATTGCCTCGTGAAACACGGGCATTGTAATACAACACGCGCCGCTAGGCATATCCTGCAATTAAGACAAATACCCTAAAACCCCCTAAGAAAAGCGCATCCAAAGCGGAAATCTTCATCAAAGATGAAGGCCGCCTTGGATGCTCTTGGGGGTTAGGTTTTTGAGTGCTCCTGTGAAGCGGGGCTTCCCATGCGAGCCGAAGATCGCCGCACGATTTCGTGCTGGCGGCTGGCGGTCGCGCTCCCCCATTCGGCGATCTCAGCGACGGAGCGACCGCAGCCGGTGCAGATGCTGGCACAATCGTCCAGCGCGCAAATATCTTTGCAGGGTGGTCGTGGCCGTTTGATCGTAACCCTAACTGGCCTTATATCCGATTTCTGCTTTTGGGGGCGTTTGGCGACGATCCGTTATTTACATGATTATTGGAAAACATCTGTTTGTAAATCAGTAATAGAGCGGGTATCATTTAATCGTACAAAAAATTTTGTGAAGCTGGGAACTAAAATACCGCAACAGCGTTGAGTTATATTATGAGGAGTTACAAATGATCCGTTTGGTGCTGATCTTGGTGTTGGCTCTATCTGTCGGAGCATGCGTTCCGACGGAAACAGATGTGAACGACCCGTCTGAAACTCAGAAAAATCCGCTAGCAGGTATGGTGCCAACAGCTTTCATTCAGACATTTGCCGAACCTGATTATCCGACACCGGATACTTTCACTACAGGTTCCTTCGAAATCAAAGACGCGTGTCTTGTGTTTGCGGTTTCCGGAGAATTTTTGCGTGTGGTTATGCAGCAAGGAAGCAAGTTCGAGCCCCCCAATACCGTAGTGTTCCATTCCGGTGCTCGTGTGACGCTCGGCAAGACGGTTACCGTAAAGGGTGCAGAAGGATCATATGGTTTGCCTGCCGACCTACCTGCAAACTGCCCTAAAAAATCACTTTTAATTGGAGATTTACAATGAATTTATCATTTAAATGTGCCCTCGTAACATCGGCACTCATCACTTCAGGCTCGGCTTCTGCCCAAAACGCCCCTGTAGTGCCTGCACCACCAACACCGGCAGTTCAGGGCGATCAGACGGGAGTTGGCAACGCTGCCGTTGAATCTTTGATGCAAAGTGAAAATATTTCACGATCTGAGGCGCAAAACCGGATCGCTCTACAAGCTGATATACTTGCGTTACTCCAGAGTTCTACGCTTCTTGAAGATCCAGGGTTTGTCGATTTAGCGGTACAGCATCAGCCTGTTTATCAAGTTTGGCTAAATTTCGCTGATAATTCAAATAAAAGCAATTTGTTGAAGGAAGTGCCGCCGCAACTTCGGCGTTATATTAAAATTCGTAAAGCGAAGGATGACAAAGGAGCGCGATCAGCCGGCTTCAATGCCTTATCAAAAGCCATCACGGCAACTGGGTCGGCTTATCCCATTGGCTACGACGCAGTCGATGAGCAGTATTTCGTTGACGTTCCAGATGAAAGCACGCGCGCGCTGGTTGCGAACGCAATTCCCCCAGGACTTGCCAATCGCGTCAGAATAAATGTTGGAGTAGCGCCGATGCCGGAACAAAGCGCTTCGACGACAGCGACGCCGTGGGTGTAAGAGCTGGCGATTGGGTAGCGCCAGGATGGCGCAGCACCAGCACAGCCGGAAGCACCAATCCGGGAGCACCATGCACGCTTGCTTTTTCGGTGACATTTGGAACCAACCTTCGCGGAATTCTTACTGCTGGTCACTGTACAGAGCCAAAATATATAAATTATGGTGATCATACGGTAACCTTCAACGCCGCCTATATCGAACGGACGACCGGCAATTTCGACGTGGCCATCTACCGGACCGATGGGTTGAATACCGATTACCAACTTTACTACAAAAACACCTATGGAATACCGGAGTTCTCTTCGTCAGGCTGGTTAAACACTAAGAATTTTATCCGCGGTTCGAACCAATGGCAAGGCATGTCGAATTGCATTAGCGGATCGGTTACTGGCCTTGCATGCGGCAAGATCTCCAGCGCCACTTATGATTGGAGGGGGACGGGATCTTCGTCTTTCGTAAGATTGACTAACACCGCTCAGGGAGACCTCAGTCAAGGTGGTGATAGCGGTGCGCCGGTTTTTGCCTATGTCAATCCAAACGCTACTAGGGACATTTCAGCGACAGGCATTCACGTCGCAGGTTCCGGCAGCGGGAATACAGCAGTTTCAGTTTACATGCCCATTGATCGCATCTTCGATTTAGGAGTGTCGAATCTCAAACTCGTGACGACCCCTTGGTAGTCCGCTTTCGGAAACCTTAAAGCTTTTTAACTGCGGCGGGGATTGGGTCGTTAATAGCAGCCGAATAAAAATAGTGAAACTTCCACTCAGCCTCAAAAGCAAAACCTGCTTGATGCCAAACAAACACAGCAAAGCCCCGACCGGCAGAGCCGGTCGGGGCGTAGGCGTTTGGATCAGTTGCCGTTCGATGTGCGGGCGCGAGACCAGATGAGGTTGAAGGTCTTGCCATCTTCATCGGCGAACAGGCTGGCGAAGATCGGTGCGTTGAAGCTGGGATCGTCGAGCTTGATCGAAAGATAGTCGCGATCTTCCTTGCTGGTCTTTGCCCAGGCTGCACCGATTTCTGCCTTTGCCACGAACACCCGGTGGGTCGGTGCGTTTTCATTCTCGCTTGGTTCTTCGGCGACGATGGTGACGTTCTTCTTCTGCAACATCACAGTGACGATTTCGCCGCGATAGTCGTTGCCTGTCTTTTTGAATGTTCCGATATTTGCCATGATACTTCTCCTTGGTTTGGTCGAACCCGCGCTCATTCGCGGCCTCGATGGCTGATTACAGGCAGGGGCTTGAACCGATGCATCCGCAGGGCCGAAACGGAGTGGAGGACGGTGCAGACCGGGGTTTCTTGTTTCCGCGAGGAATGCGCGTAGCGCAGGGGAAGAAACTTTAGGCTGCACCGTTGCAGCTAGGGGCAAGAGGCGCAGCCGTCCCCTGCCAATCAAAGCCATTGACGAGGACGTGAATGAGTGCGGCTGGCCAATAATGCCAAGGAGATTTGGCTAATATCCGCCTGCATTCAATGTCTGGCTCATAGGCTCCGGTCGATATGGTGCTGTCTGTTTGCGGAACGGAGCGATTTCCTATGCCGACACCAACCGATCACATGAAAACGTGATGACGCGCTAGGCCACGATGGACATGGCTAATCGGGCATTCTGTCAATGACCGCAGCAACCGCAGCGACCATTTCGGGCATCAAGAAGTTCCTAGCGCAATGCTTTTAAAAGACTGTTTGCCGGTGAAGATGATTCTGCCACCAACAGACAAAGCGCAGCCTCGCCCAATGGCGGCTGCACCCACGCCGCTGTCCCGACCGGCTTTGCCGGTCGAGGCTTTACGGTGATTTTGGAGCGGGCGGCTGAAAAGCCGCCCGCCTATGTTTCAAGCGGCAATTCGCTCGTCCTCGTCTTTTGCTGACACGGCTTCGGAGGCATCCTGCGGCTCCGGCTCCGATGGCTCGTCCTCTTCCATAAGCCACTTGGCTCTTTCGGCGGCAGCAACGGTTCCGACCCCGCCGCGTGTCGTATAAGCCGAAGGCGGAAACGCCATCCAGCGCGGAACCCAATCTTCCTTTTTCTCGCGGTCATTCTCGCCAGTGAGGTGGTCACTGGTGATGCCCTTCACCGTCTTGGTCTTTTCGCTGGCGTTGGCAGCAGCAATGCTGGCCCCGCCAACTTCGCCCAAAAGCGCGGTCAGGACTTCACGGTCACGAACCAGATCAAAGAACGCTTCGTCCGCCGTCCAGTAATCAGCCATCTCGACGTCAAGATGGACACCCAGTGTCTCGATAAGGTCGCTTCCCGCTGCCAGCGTTTCGGCCATGACCACGCCCAATATCTCCATGACGACAGAATCCGGCACATCGAGCAAGCGCAGCAGCAAGCCGCTCATACCGTTGCGCGTCTCGTGGCCAAGCGTAACCGTGGCTTCGTCGGCATCAAAGCCAAGCACCGCCAGCACCGCACGACGGCGCTCGTCAAAACGGGCCTCCGCCACACTGGTCTCGATGCTTTCGCTAATCGCCTCCTTGCGGCTGCGCTGCTCCTGCACTTTCACATTCCATAATGGCGAACCGGAAATCGCATGGGCCACCATGACGCGCAGCGCGACATAAGGGCTGGCGGCAAGTTCGCAGCGCACGGCAGCATGGCGGTGCAGATCGATATATTCGCTCATTGGCCCCGTAATCTCGGGACGGGTGGGCTTGTCGGCCTTGCTATCCACCTGTCCGGTTTCCCGCACCCGCGATTCCTTGGCGGTCAGATAGCCTTCGTGGAACGTCACCTCGCCCTTGGCGCTCACATCGATGTAAACCCGCCCACCTTTGCGCTTGGTCGTCTTTTCATGGTCCCACGTCTGGAAATAGCTGTCTTGCGGGATGATCTGCACATCACTCCAGCCAGCTTCGAGATATTCCGCCTTCTTCGCTTCGATGGCGGCAGTCTGCGCTTCCCAGAATTGATCTGCATCAGCAAAATAGCCGTCTTCGGCAAACAGGTCAGAAACAACCTGCCCCTTGAACTCCGCCATATCGAAGATCGCAGCGGACGTAGAAATTGACGCGCCGCCAAATAGCCATGCCTTGAGTTGGCTGCCGCGCGGCGCATAGTCTTCTTCATCCCTGAACAATGCCAGCCACGCCTTTTGCTGCGCCTTGCTGGCCAAGGTCAGATGGCGCACCGTAGCGGCATCAATCTCTTCGCGGCGATAGGCGTTGCGGATGGGCGGCAAGAGATTGCCAAGCGCAAGGATGCGCCCGACCATCTTTTCATCCATCCCGAATGTATCGGCAATCTCACTCGCCTTGCGGCCTTTCTTGACCAATTGGGTAAACTGTTCCCACTGCGTTACCTCGTCGGGATTTTCGCGGACAAGATTCTCAATCAAGGACGCTTCCAAGGCAGCGGCATCGTCGCCTTCTTCGAGTATCGCGCATGGCAGCGGTCCATCGCTGCCGCCTTCTTCGGCAACGGTGGTTGCCGCATGATAGCGCCGCCGTCCCGCGACAATCTCGAACGTGTCGGCGCTGCCGTTCGGGCGAACCAAGAGCGGCACAAGAACGCCGCGCACCCGCACCGAGGGCAATATATCGCTAATGTCGGGCGGCTTCTTGGCGTTTCGCATATTGGCCGGTGATACCGAGAGTTTGGCGAGGTCTATATTTTCGAGTTGCATTGGTTTTCTCCTAAGTGAGTTTCAAGTGATCGGCCCCGCTCCCGATGCATACGGGGGTGGCGGTGGAAGCAGGGCCGGTGGTCCGCGCGGCGGAATTGCCGTGCGGGGTCTGCCGCGCCTTGACCGGAGGGGTGGTCAAGACGGCGGAAGCTGTGAAAGGGGAATGCGCGGTCATGCGCGGCGCTCTTGCGTTTGCGCCAAGGCAGCGGCTTCAAGCCGCGCTTCATCCTCGATGATGCGCCCGATTATTCGGGCGGCATCGGCGTAAACGGTGAGCGGAAAACACGCTTCAAAATGCAGATCGCGCTCGATGGACAGACCAAGCGGCAAGGTCAGTGATGCAATCTCTGACAGGCTCACCGAGCCAAGTTCGGGACAACCAAACCCCAGATCGGCCAGACCAAATAGCGTGTCGCCATCTTCGTCGAGTTCAGACAGCAGCCAAGTGGCTGCGCCCACCGGATTGAACAATTTGACAACTGGCACATGGTCGCCGCGATTTTGGCCGTTGGCGATCAGGCGCTTTTTGTGATCTTGGGTCAGCAGCATCATGGCAAAAACTCCTTTCAGAACATCTCGATCTGGTTGCGGCTATTGGTATCGAACAGGCCGTGATCGGCGGGTCGCTGGGCCTTCTTGGGTTCCATCGGCGCGTTGGCGCGCATCGCCAGCCGCTGGGCTGGCGTGATCGGCGCAACGCCGGACACCAAAGTCTGGACACCAATTGCCGTCTGCTCCGCTTCAAGCGGCGCGGCGGCATCATCTGGCGCTTCCCTGCTCATGCCGCACACTCCGACCGGAACGGCACTTGGTCGGTAAACGCCAGCAGATAATCCGCCGCCTTGCTGGCCTGACTTGCGGCTTTGAAAATGGCGCGATTGTCCTGCCGCAATACCGCCAGCCAAGAACCGAGATAATCGGCATGGCGCACGGTCGGCACGATACCGAGCGCAGCGCAGAGAAAAGCCGAAGCCAGTTCGGCGCACAATTCTTCCCGTGCATAAAGCGCGGTCCCGAAACCACCCGATTGGTCACGTCCAAGGCGGGTCTTGTGGCCCGTCCAGTGACCCAGTTCGTGTAAGGCGGTGCGGTAATAATCAATCTGGTGAGTGAATGCGGGTTGCGGGGGAACCTGCACAAAATCCGCGCCCACATTGTAAAATGCCTTGGTCCCGCCCATCCGAAAATCTGCTTCGGTGGCGTCAATCAAAGCCTCGGCCTGATCGTGCAACTCGCGCTCCGGCAAGGGCGCGGGTTCAGCGGTCAACCGCTCCGGCAAGCCATCGCATTGCGCGGCGTTGAAAACAGTAAATCGTTTGAGAAACGGAATCGAGCGGGGCGCATCGCCATTTCCAGCGCCGCCCTCGCCTTCATGTTTCTTGTCGTCGTCGGGCGTGAAACTGTCGGCATAGAAAATCGTCCGGCCCTTCTCGCCCTTGCGGACGCATCCGCCAGCGGCCAAGGCTTGCCGAAATGTCAGCCAATCCTGCGAGGGATAGCCGCCATCAATGACCGCGCCCCAAAGAATTAGTATATTGATGCCCGAATAATGCCGCCCCGAAATCGCGTTGCGCGGCAAGCCGGTCACGGCGTTGCCAGCATCCCAAGGCTTTACCCAAGGAAAAACCCCTTCCTCCAGCTGCGCGATAATCTGCGCGGTCACTTCATCATAAAGTGACACTTTAGGCGCGACCCTGCCGCCACGGCGGCTCTTGCGCGCCGCGCGCGAAGCACGCTTGGCCTTCCCTGCCCTGCCCGTACCGCTATCCAAAACCCTAGAATTTTCATGCAACATAACCGCCTCCATCACCCCAAAACTGCCGCAACCGGCCCCGGAGAGGCGGGGTGGGCGGCAAGAGCGACCAGAAAGGCCCGCATCAAGCGGTCAGGCGCACCCGAAGGGATGAAACAAAGAGAAATACCCGGTCCTGAAAGGCCGGGTTGCGCCTGAGCGCGGCGGGCCTAGCCGGGAGCGCCGCCCACCCCGACTCGTCGGAGCCGGAAAACAACGCCGGCGCGTCCGCGCCGTCCATGCCAATCGCTAGCAATCGCGATTATCCCATCCGCGAAGCGGCCCAATAAAGACGGCACCCTTGCACGGCGCGACGCAGCGCGGTGGTGTGCGCGCGCAAAGTGCGCCAGCGCCCACCGGGCAAGGAGAGAGGCAAGAGTGCCTGCGGGTCAGAACAAAAAAGCCGCACCCTCAAGGAGCGCAGCGGGAAAGAGTGCGTCCTTAAAAAATCCCGCTCATTATCCCACGCTCCTGATCGTCACCCGTATGGGCCAAGACCTCAGGCTTGGTTCGCGCAGCGAATAGAGCGGGTCGCCGTCAGGCAGCGCCCGTAGCCAGCATGAATTGACAATTCACGCTCATTACCGAACACCGGTATATGCTCAAATCCAACAAAATCTAATATCTATGAGTGTTCAACATCTGTTATATTGGACGAAAGCACAGATTCAAAAAAACGGATCGGCTGATCCTTCAAAATCAACTTTTGATCGACATGTAGGTCATGCTAAGAATTGTCATGCCTGAACTACTTCCCGCGATTGACATAGCTGTAGCTATTGAACCTTCTGATTTCCTCGGCAGGATGGCCGAAATAGGACGGAAATCAGATCATTTTGATGTAGAGGATATGCGAGAAAGTGCGGGAGGCCCGGACCTTGAGATTACCAATTTCCGGTTCAAGAAAAAAAGTCCGCATGACGGGCTAGGTTTCCAGCTGATAGCGCACAAAGACGATCCACATCGCATATCTGTTGAAGTCAGAGCCAGCGATTGGTCTCCCAACCCGCCTACGCGCAGCGTGTATTGCGAGGCTGCCAAGCACCTTACTGGCGAATTGCTCAAAGTTTACAACAAGACTTACGGCGCTCGGCTTCGCCTGCGCATAGTTTCAAACGACCATCACCGATTTACCATGACGAAACGCACCGCCTCGCTCCTTGGTAGTTTTACGGTGTTGGCAAACACGTCATCATTGCATCCATTGGATTGGAGAAGATTCTACGCGCTGGTGCGGGAAGGTCGGCAGGAGATCCCTCTAGGCGAGCTCAGAGTTGCTCTGCGCCAAGCTGGCTTTTCGGCAGAGAAAGCGGATTATCTTTCGGAACTTTATGAGCATTTATGGGCGTTCAAGCGCCTGTAGGTATTACAGTTTTGATGGCATGATATCTTTGCATATTCGCAAAGCCCGTTCATCCACGCAAAAATCAAATGGTCGTTGACCACCCAATTTAGGATGGGATGATCTGCACCACAGGTTTGCCCTGGCTGGATCGCTAGTGCGCTTGCTTGCTAATTCCGCCAGTTCCGCGCAATTCTTTTCCAGCATCGTTTTTTGCCGTGCTTCCGCGGCATTGCGGTCGGCGGCGTCTTTCCGTTGCTGATGTAGGCGCCGTAACTCTGTGCAGGCCTTTGCAAGTCCATCATCTGAAGCCTCTGCTACCGCGAGCGGTGTCTGATCTTCAAAATGTTTACATGCGGTTTCAAGCCAGAGCTGGGCTTCGGTTCCAAAAACCAGTTCAGCCTTCTGGCGCAACGATAGAATTCTGCTTTCGCGTTGGGACCGCTCCAATTCAGCCAGGCGCCTTTGTTCCTTTTCGATCCGCCGCTTGGCTTGTGACTGCTCTTGTCGCTCATATTCGGCCAGCAATGGCAATTCGAGGAGATCGTCGGCAAGCCCTCGTCCACCGACCACCATTTCGTGAATCTCTTCAAGCAGGGCCGGAGCTTCATCGTACTCATATCGGGTAACGAACATATCAACCCAACTGCCGCGATCAAATTCGCGATGCTCGTCATCCGGGATATTTGATAATATATAATTGACCCATTCGGCGAGATCAGCCTTGCGCTCACGCTCACGATCCCATGCAGTTTCTTGCTCTTTCCGGAGATGGATTGCGCTTCCAGACGGCAGCCAGTGCTTGCCAACCACACGCTTGCCGAACATCCAATGGTGAGCTTTGAGCCATTTCAGATAATTGTGGACGGCAAACCAAGGAGACTGGAATTCAGGAAATTCCTTTTCCAATCGAGCCGCGACCTCGATTGGTATTCTGTTCAAACCGGGGCGCACCAGATCCTTAACATATGCAAGTGCGTCTTTTGTCTCGAATGCATGCGGTGTTCCGGCGACACCATCCCACAAGAAGTGGTTCACAAGGCGGGATTGCCAAAACTCCGGTGCAACTTGAAAGCATCCCTCTCCGTTCTGAGTATGGGCTATCATGGGTTGAAATCCGCGCTTCCTCGCAAGCGCCTGTTCGGCGAGCAGTTTCGCGCTTGGGGCGCTGTAGGATTTGGGAATTGCTTTCCAGACATTTGAAATCCTGGTGAACTCGGCTTCTAATTCGGCGGCTCTTTTTTCAGCTTGCCGCGTAGCTGTTACAACCATTACGCGCTCGGCTTCGGATGCCTTCACATTGTGTAACCATTCCCGAGGTGCAGTTTCAAGGATCGCCAAATCCCATACTGCTCGGTCATCCCAATCGAGCTTCGAAAGATCGATCTCCATGGACGAGATGCCGCGCGTCCTGAGCTTTTCGAGCTTGATGGGATCAACCTTGTGCCGGACATAAATCTCGACGTGCAAGATTTTCCCGCCTTTGGCGATCAAAAGCAGATCGGGGCGGACGTTTCCGTCCGCCTTTTCAACTTTGACTTCGGCAAATTGGAATTTTCTTCGCGCTGAAATGCGCTTCGTCATTTCCACTGCGTTTGCGTCAACTTCGGGAATCCAGCACCAAAGGCGTTCGGCTAACAAGGATTTTGCATAAAAATGCAGTTCTGACTCAGGGCTAGGACGACAGTTGGTTGGTGCATGATGCGCAAAATGCCATTTTACCTTCAGCCCTTGCTTGGCAATGACATGCTGTTCGCATTCGAAGCAAACACAGCGACATTTTAGACCATTTGCTACATCCTGGACGTCTGCTCGATGACCATCAGGTCCAATCGCTTGTGTCGGATGCCAATCGTTGCTCATAATATTCCAGTCTGGAGGAATGAAACAGGTTTTTGCCAATTCGAGGAAACAGGATCAATGATTTCCCATCTATAATCTAAAGGCCTTCTAAAAACGCGCACTTTACCTGCGCATACCTTAGTGATACAAAACCTCACAGTCCAGACCCAGAGATTGGTGGTTTTATATCAATGCCGACAACCGGTACACAGCGCGATCTAGCAAAAACAGTCCTTGGTAAGCAGGGGATCGTCCGTCTGTCCGAGTTTAAGGCAGCAGGAATCACAGCAGCGACCATTGGCCGTATGCTGGACGATGGCGAGGTCGTTCGCCTCTCAAGGGGCATGTACCAGCTGCCGGACGCACCGATCGATGCTAATCATAGCCTAGCGGAAGCGGCAAAACGTGTTCCGAAGGGAGTCATTTGCCTTGTGTCCGCCCTCGCCTATCATGAACTGACCGATCAGCTGCCCCGATCTGTGTGGATGGCAATCGGCGCCAATGATTGGACGCCAAAGGATGGCAATCCGCCACTCAAAACCGTGCGTTTCACAGAGGCCCTGCTCAACGATGATGTCATAGACGTCTCAATCGAGGGCGTTCCGGTAAAAGTTTTCGGCGTTGCGAAAACCATCGCAGATTGTTTCCGCCATCGCCGCACCGTTGGGCAATCGGTAGCGTTAGAAGGGCTGCAAGAGGCAATCCGGCAGCGCAAAGCAACAGCGTCTGAAATCGCGCATCATGCTGAGCGCGGCGGCGTGGCCACGGTGATCCGGCCTTATCTTGAGGCGCTAACGGCCAATGGCTAAGGAAATGAAAAACATCGGCGCTTCGGTGCGCGCGCGGCTTTTGAACATTGCGCGTGACCAAAATCAAACCTTCAACTTCGTTCTCAATCGTTATGCGATTGAGCGGCTGCTGTACCGGCTCAGCCAGTCAAAACATGCAGATCGCTTCGTTCTGAAGGGAGCAACGCTTTTGATGACATGGTTCGACGAACCATTCCGAGGCACACAAGACCTTGATCTGCTCGGTTATGGCGACCCTGACCCAGACGCAGTGCTCGACCTTTTCCGCGAAATCCTCGCTATCGACGATCAGGACGGGGTACATTTCGACGCTGCCGCCGCGCGCATCGACCGTATTCGTGAAGAAGTAGAATATGGCGGCGTGCGCGTTCGCACGATTGCCGAGATCGGCGGCGCAAAAGTACCGGTCTCTGTCGATATCGGCTTTGGCGATGCGACGGAACCTGGTGCCGAAAATCTGGACTTCCCGGTCATGCTGGAAATGTCTCCGCCAAAACTGCAAGGTTATGCGCGTGAAACCGTGATTGCAGAAAAGTTTCAGGCGATGGTTGCACTCGGTCACGCCAACACCCGATTGAAAGACTATTACGACATTTGGATTTTGAGCCAGTCGTTCACATTTGAAGATGGCAGGTTGCCGAAGGCCATAGCCGCCACATTTTCTCGGCGCGAAACGGAGATACCTGCAGAAACACCAGACGGTCTGACAGCGGCATTTGGCGAAGACCCAGCCAAGCAGGGCCAGTGGGAGGCCTTTGCTCGTGACGTCTCCATTGATCCTGGACCGCTGTCAAAGGTGATTGAGGATCTTGCGAGATTTTTGATGCCAGCGGCGGCTCACGCCGCTGAAATCGCTGCAGCGACATAGGAGTTAGAAAATCGCGGTACCGAGTGTTTGGAGCGCATCTGAAGGTAAAGAAGATAACCCGGAACCAGTCCCGGAGAAGAAGAAAAGGAACCCATCTATATGCTAAGCAAAGGATCTGTATGGCGGCGGTGGGAGCCCCACATTCACGCGCCAGGAACCGTGATGAACGATCAATTCAAGGGTCTGACGGCTTGGGAAGATTATATCGCTGCGCTTGAGGCAGCATCGCCGCGCATTGGGGCGCTGGCCGTCACAGACTATTATGTTACGGACACCTACAAACGCGTTGTCGATTTCAAGGAAGCCGGTCGGCTGCCAGGCGTGAACCTCATTTTTCCTAACGTCGAGGTTAGATTGGATGTCGCCACATCCAAGGGTGGCTTCGTAAATCTGCATTTGTTTGTGTGCCCCGACGATGACGATCATATTGAGCAGCTAGAACGATTACTGTCTCGCGTGCATTTTACAGTTCAAGCAGATCGCTATGATTGCACGCGATCGGAACTGATCCGTCTCGGAAAGGCAGCAGACCCTGACATTGTCGAAGATAATGCCGCGCTTGCCTACGGTGCTAACCAATTCAAAGTAAATTTCCGCGAGTTTCGCGAAGTGCTTGAAGAGAGCGCATGGGCACGTGCTAACATTCTCGTAGGCGTGGCTGGCGGAGCAACCGATGGGACTTCGGGTGTGCGCGAGGCCGCTGATCAGACGATGCGCCGAGAAATCGAGCGATTTGCCGACGTGATTTTCGCCAGCAGTGTCGCTCAACGCGAGTTTTGGCTGGGTGATCGCGCAATGTCAGCTGAAGACATTTGCAAGACATATCGGGGATTGAAACCCTGCCTTCACGGAAGCGACGCGCACAAGATAGAGGATGTCGCGACGCCATTTGGAGATCGGTTCTCTTGGATCAAGGGAGGGCTTGAGTTCGACGCATTGCGACAGGCCTGCATCGACCCGCGCGGCCGGGCATTTGTCGGTTCTGAAGCTCCAGGATCGGCGACCCCCTCACAAGTCATATCGGAAATAAGAATCCAAGATGCTCCTTGGATGGAAACGCCCGTAATCCCTCTGAACTCCGGCCTCGTGACGATTATCGGCGCAAGAGGGTCTGGAAAGACGGCACTTGCGGACATGATTGCAGCTGGATGTGACTCGATCCCTGACGAAGACTGGTCAGCAGATGAAGACGCTAATCCGTCCTTTTTGATCCGAGCACGCCCGCTGCTGGGGAACGGCAAGGTCAAGGTGAGCTGGGCTGCTGGTGCGTCCGACATTCGGGCGTTGGATGGTTCTGATTCAGGTGATCCAACGAGTTATCCTAGAGTGCGCTACCTATCGCAGCAATTTGTCGAAGATTTGTGCTCATCTAGCGGTGTGACAGATGAACTTATGCGAGAGATTGAACGCGTTATCTTCGAGGCGCATCCGCCTGAGGATCGTGATGAAGCTCTCGATTTCGAGGAATTGCTTGAACAACGTGCGACACGCCATCGGTTGGCACGGGAGCGCGAAGCAGAAGCGGTTTCTCAAATTTCTGATCGGATTAGTACCGAGCTGGAAAAAGAGAAACTTGTAACCAGCCTTGATGCACAAGTAGCACAGAAAACAAAAGTCCTCGATGGCTACACGGCAGACCGGACAAAACTGGTTGCAGCGGGCAGCGAGAACCGTGCCCAACGTCACATTGAAGTTTCAGCGGCTGCAGACGCTATCAAGGTCAATGTTCGTCGCTTTTCCAATCAACGCCGAACGTTTATCGCGCTGCAGGACGAAACCAAGGACTTGCGGCGCAATCAGGCGCCCGAGTTGTTGCGCCAAAGCCAAGCTCGCCACACCAACAGTGGAATGTCGGAAGAGCAATGGGCAGCCTTCATTCTCGACTACACAGGTGATGTCGATGACGATTTGGAAGAATTTATCAAGTGGGCTGACGGAAAGATTGCTGAGCTGAAAGGCATGCCCCCGGCAACACTTGATGATTCAAAAACTCCGCACTTTCCCGATGATGCAGATCTGACAAAGTTACCCCAAGCTGTCTTGGAAGCCGAGATGACCCGCCTCGAAAAGCTCGTCAGCGCCGATAAGGAAACGCAGCGCAAGTATGCAGCGCTCTCGCAGCGGATCACCACTGAAACTGCAGGGTTACAAACGCTCAAGCAAAGACTTGAAGACAGCAAAGGAGCCAAGGAGCGTGCGCGTAAACTACAGGTTGAACGCGAAGACGCCTATGGTCGAGCATTTGATGCTCTGGTGTCCGAACAAGCCGTTCTTGAGGAGCTGTACCGCCCTTTGATGACTCGTCTTGCTGCTGCGCCGGGAACACTCAGGAAATTATCATTCACAGTAGCTCGTGTTGCGAACGTACAGTCGTGGGCAAATGAAGCGGAGGAAGACCTCATTGATCTGCGAAAAGGGGGTGATTTTAGAGGTAAAGGCACGCTTCGCCAGAGAGCGAACGAAGTGCTTAGTAAATCATGGGAAACGGGTGGATCAGCCGACGTCGTGACGGCAATGAAGGAGTTTCGAAGGCTATACCAAAAAGCCTTGCTTGATCATTCTCCTGTCGCGCACTCGGAGCAAGACGAATTCAGAGCATGGTCAAAACGGTTCGCGCAGTGGCTCTTCAGTACGGACCATATCGATATCCGGTACGGTATCGAGTATGATGGGGTGGATATCCGCAAGCTGTCGCCAGGGACACGCGGCATCGTTCTGCTGCTACTTTATTTGGCCCTTGACGATGGTGACGGTCGACCTCTGGTAATTGATCAACCAGAAGAAAATCTTGATCCAAAATCTGTGTTCGACGAGTTAGTCGGCCTGTTCATCGAAGCCAAGTCAAATCGGCAAGTCATCATGGTGACCCATAATGCAAATCTAGTGATCAACACTGATGCCGATCAGATCATTATCGCAGAGGCTGGCCCCCATCCACACGGAGCGCTGCCGCCGATTACGTATATCTCGGGCGGACTGGAGAATGCAGACATTCGCAAGGCAGTCTGCGACATCCTTGAAGGCGGTGAAGGCGCATTCCAAGAACGAGCTCGGCGCCTCCGGGTGAAGCTTCCGCGATGAGATATCAGTGCCCGCAAACTGACTATACGATTCCATGAAGGAGCTGCCTCAGACGATTTTTGATGTTTATGCGCTAGCACTTCCCCGTGGGCATGGATTTGGAGAACAACCTCCAATTGGCGCATGGCAAAGTGACGATGGGCATGCGTTTGGGGTTATCACGCGCCATGTTAAAAGCAGTACATTTGGCATTTTGGTGATGGGGAGACGTGTTGACCACGTGTGGTCGAAAATCGAAGAAATGACCGACCTAGCGACGGAGGAAGAAGCTCGACTTCAGTTGGAGCGGGGTTTGAGCAGCGGAATTCCGGCTGTCCCGATGCCTGCGAATACCGCGCGTCGTCCAGCATTGTATGATCTTGGCAAGCGCCAACCAAGCGATGTGTTTTCTCTACTAACAAACCGGTCTCACCATATTGCGGCGTGGATGCTCAACCAGCTTTATCTTTCGCTACCTGCGCCGGACAAAAACTGGGCGGGGGATTGTCAGACGCGAAATTTTCATACGCGACTTTGGGAAGCCCAGCTCTTGGCGAGTTTTCGAGAACAAGGCTAACTCGTGACGCAGCCAAAAA
This sequence comes from Parasphingorhabdus flavimaris, assembly GCF_013371215.1. Lineage (GTDB taxonomy): Bacteria > Pseudomonadota > Alphaproteobacteria > Sphingomonadales > Sphingomonadaceae > Parasphingorhabdus > Parasphingorhabdus flavimaris. Next base: position 955,579 of record NZ_JABWMH010000001.1, on the reverse strand, counting down.
CGTCTCCCGATTTTCGGATCGAGAACCGACTTGGCGGTGTGGGTTGGGTAGAGGCGGTCACTGCCAATCCAAAAGTGCCGTATGACCACGTAAACGCCAAGCAAAGCAGTCAGCCGGAGTCCCAAGAAGAGTTGTTTTTTGGTGCGGCGGCGGTCCGATACGCAAAGACATTGGGTAACAAGATTCAAAAGAAATATCATGAATTGGATCATGTGGCAGGCGATCCGTTCATGATTGCTATAGCAGATTTCCACGCGCCGGCATCAATGGTTTGGAGCCGCGAAGCGTTGATGGGCTATCTTTACGGCACCGGGGCGCATGTGCGTAACATTAATGGAAAACAAACGGCAGTACCAATGGCAGCGACGCATTTGCTGGGTGCCTCGGCCTTTCCTGCAGGCCTCTTCACAAATGCTGATAGCAGCGAGCTATCAGCAGTCCTGTTTTCAAATGCGTGTTCGGTCGCGAAGCTCAATCGCGTGGGCGCATCGGCAGGTGCCGACACCCAAGGACTTCGCTACACGCGGATTGGTAATTTCTTCGATAGAACACCGGGAGCGCTGAAAGGCATCCCGTTTTGCCTTGATGTTACGAGCGAAGAGTATCGGTATTTGTGGCCTTTGGGCTATGAACCTTGGACAGCAGAACTTGAAGTCTTCCACAATCCACATGCGCGCAATACCGTAAGGAAAGATCTGTTGCCTGAGGCGACACACTGGTTCGAAAAAGATGGCGAGATAGTCTCCGAATCTTATTACGAGACTTCGGTGTTATGGTCTCAAACATTGATACAAAACATCGAAGATCCGATGCCTACATTGGATGATCTTGTCCTTGGGGGTGCTCAGAAAAAATGATGGATATGAGCGACACAGCGAGAATTCTTCTCAGTCATTTATTTTGTACATATTGAGGTCTAGCTCGCGCCTAATTGCTGCCTGGTTCTTGCCCTGCATCCAAAAGCACGAAAGGTTCACCGTTCTTACGCCGAATTCGCACACAGTCTTCGCATAGTCTCAGCGTATCTGTACCTCCAGCGGGCCGAGCAGGCTTTTCCAGCCGGTAATCATTTACAGGCTCGTCTCCGCACACTGTACAAACATCAATATGGCCGGCTGCGCCGATCACAGCGCGCGCCATCTGCGCTTGGGCCGGGTTCCAAACGGTGAGCCTTTCGAACCACCCCTCACTATGCGGGATCAGCGCTGGAGAAGAGATTCCCGTCAGATGCCCGCGCGACTGGAGCCATTGCGCCGCGACATCGACACGCCGATGATGCAAAGTCGCAAGCAATTCGTAGAGATCGGCCATAACATGAAAGAATTGCAAATCATGTTGGCGGGCGAACAGTGTGTAAGCACCCCGGTTTACGGCATAACGGTTGGGGCCCCCTGACTCATTTGCCACTACGCTCCAGCAATAATCTTCAATCTCCGCGTCGGGAGCAGCATTCATTGGCGCAAGGTCGTACTGCCAAGGGTTCTTTGCCTGTTCGATTTTCCAAAGAGAAAGATAGCCGGATTTTTCGAGCAATCGACACATCTCGCCGTCCCGTTCGGGATGAGCGACAAGGTGGCGGTGAAGGTCGTCGAATGTTTCAATTGTAGAATCGACTCGGCGCGCGCCGCTAAGCACAACGTTGATAGCATCACGCATTTTTTGGGGAATATCGTCGCGGTCTGCCCACAAAGCCGCTTCAGAGGGTGAAACCGGGATCGTAGCGTTACTAACGGCTTCGAGTAATTGACTCGACTGAATATCACCGGGCGAACAGAAGTTGGGGTCGCGTACCAGTTGGATGCCTGCGGCCTCGTATGCCTGGGCGATGAGCCGCGAGCAGAATTGCTTACGATCCCATTGGTGCGCACCGCTTAATGCAGACATCGCGGCTTGGCGCTTCGAATAACGCGTGCCAATATGGCTTCGCACAAAATTCCGCAAAGAATCGAGCTGCGAAGGCGACAGCCCTTCCCGCAATCGAAGGACATGGACCGGGCAAGCCTCTTCCAGAAACAGACGCTGCAAATTCCTAGCCTGAACTCCTTCGCCGGTAGCGTCGATCACCGAGCGGTCTTCAACACATACCATAGCGTGCGAAATGTCGCTCCGGGTTGCTAGCCGGATCATAGCGCTCAGCTTAGACGAAGAGGTGACCAAGATGATGTCACCGGGCAATATTCGTGTATCGTCTAACCTCTTAAGTCCGTGGGTTTCTGCAGCGCTATTCATTGCGGCTTCTCCGAGACGACCGAAATGATCGCAAGCTCCAACTTGTCCGGAATCAAACCCGCCGATCCGGGGGTAAATACCATCGGGGTTCGTCGCTGGCCGGGCTCATTATAGGGACAATGTGCGAGAGACTTCACCTCCAGAGATGTTACCGATGCTTGGTGAGAATGAGCTTGGAGCAAGTCTGCTTCCAGAAGCGGTGTATCGGGCGTTTGACCACGGTCGCCAACCTGCAATATACCACCCGGGTGTAAAACTGCGTCCGCCAGTTCATATGCTGCGTTCTGAACATAGAGGCGATGCGTGGCATCGCTATTTATATCGTTTTCCATAACATTGACATTGAACTGCCTGAGCATGTGGACGCCCGTCAACCAGATGGTCACAGCATCGAATTGGCCAGAGTCCAGTAATGCGCTTGTCAGGAAAGGATCATTGCAAATGTCCGACTCGATAAGCGTGCAGGCGGAATCGGCATCGAATGACAACGGTCCCGCAACATGATTGAACCCTGTCGGAGTCTGCGAAACTGTCATGCGATGCACAACTTGGGCCGCCACGCCTTGCCGATGCAACGTGTCGCGCGCGGAATCTAGGCAGGCCCGGTTCTCATCAACTGCGACAATACGAACGTCATTTCCTAGCACTTCTCGCATCGCAACAAGACCATGACCGCTGCCACAACCGATATCCAAAATGCGCTTAGGAGCACGGCTCACGAGTTGAGAAGCGAGCCAATCATAGACACCATTCTCGGAATGCTTCCGAGCCGTCACTGTCCAATTTGTTGAATAGACCCGTTGCGCCGTCTCGTACTTTTGATCGTCTGGCGCGTTGTCGATATCATGGTGGCAATGCTTGTATTTGCGTTTGCTGCCGCACCAGCAATCTTCGTTCCGGCCCGGAGCCATTGCATTTCCTATCCTACTTGTTTTGATTGACTTTAAATATAGGATTTGGAGCATACTCGTTCAAGCTAAGCCCTCGATAGGTCGCCACGCAGGCGCTGATATCCTACGGTGACAGTTTAACAGGCTCACGCTCATTTCTTGTATAGATTACCAAAGGCGAAGCTGCGCTTCGCAGCGTGAATCATCGGCGATGGCCAAATCCCGTCCGGGATTTCTGAGGCCAACATGACAATACCCTTCGATTGTCATTTCGCGAAAGCGGAGCGCGGGACGTGCGTCCCCAAGCGATCCGCTAATGCAGGCTCCTACCCACCGTGCGGTCGGCTTATCGGAGCCTGCTAATTTAGATGGTGCGGGCGGTGGGAATCGAACCCACACTCCTTGCGGAACGGGATTTTGAATCCCGCGCGTCTACCAATTCCACCACGCCCGCGTTGGGAGAGCCATATAACGCGGTCGTCACGAGACGCAACGAAAAACATCAAGAACCCATATTATACCTTTGGCTTCAAAGACTTCTTTGAGGCGGCAACTGACTTAGGACGCGCTCTGCGAACATTGACTGCTGAAGCATCAATGTTGTTCTTCAAATGCCGCCCGTAATATTTCTCGATCATCTCGACGCTGGTTCGGCAGTTCTTGGCAACCTGATAAATATCCGCGCCTTCGAGCAATCGTAGACAGATATAGGTATGCCGCAAGCTGTAGCATGTGCGGACATGGCCATCGCGGTCGAATTTCAGATTGAGCTCGTCAAGGACGGTGTTCATCAATTCGCGTGGCGTCTTCCCAAATATAGGATCGGTCGGTTTAAGCTCCTTGCGATCACGGACACGCTCAAAGGGCAAGATTGCGCCGGGCATCGATTTGCAGAAACCGACACCCCGCTTCCCGCGCACCTCTATCTCCAATATGCGCTCGCCCGTCGATTCATCATCCACTATCTTGACGTCGCGAAGCTGAATCCGTGCCGACTCATCGGGGCGAAGCCCGGTGTTTCCCATAAACAGAACATAGTCGTGAAAAGTCTCGCAGACTTCGCGCCAGCGCGGCTTGGGAGGATTTTTGGCCCGCTCGCGTGTAGCTTCGTAAAGCAATTTATATTCTTCGGGTGAGAACCAAGCGCGATGCTCCAGTTTGCCTGATGTCTTATATGGCGCTGACATATCCGGAATTGCGGAAATCCAGCCCTTGCGATTGGCGGTCTTCAATACCTGACGGAGCGTGACAATCTCGCCGTGCAGGGTCGCGCGGGCCGGTTTCTTTGGCTTACCGGTTTTCGCATCGACACGGGACGTCTGACGGTGGACCCGATAGTCTTGCACCTTGCCCGCGTTAATGTCTTTGAGCGCGGTATCGCCAAAGAATGGCAAGAGGTGGACGCGGACGTGAATCGACTTCGATTCTACATATCCCTCATTGCGCTCGCCTTGCGTGATAACCTCGAACTCATCGAGAAATGCTTTGGCGGCATCCTCGAAACTGGGACCAGTTGGCGTTCGGCGCAGGCGGCCATCGGTCGCTTGGCCAAGTCCGGGTACAGGTTCGGTGATTTGCGGCTGGAGAGGATTCGCCAGTAAGGCCAGTCCGCCACGTCGGCGCTGACGATCCTCGACGCATTTTTCCATATACCAGTCGCGCGCGAAATCCTTGGCGGCCGCAAGGTTCATCTCTTTTGTTGTCTGCCGATGGTTCCGGCTGCCCAGATAGGTTGAGCATTGCCAGAAGCGACTATTCTCACGCCGATAAACGTGAAGCGCGCCATCCATCAAAGCGTAGCTTTCAGCAGTCATAACGAAACTCCAAAATGTGTAAGACATGTGTAAGTCTTTTTGGAAGTCTCGTCTTTGCTCAAACTGTTGGTATTTAAGGGTTTTTAGCTAATTTTTTAAGGTAGAATGCAATTTTGAGTGCAGCGCGTCTACCAATTCCACCACAGGGGCTCCTAAGCTGCGTCGATTGACGATCAGCGAAATCGAGGCTCTGTTAGCGAACCGCCTTTGCGCTGGCAACGGCTTTTTCCAATCATATCGCAACCACCGGAAAATCAGTACAGGACCCCGTTCGCTGCCGTTTGATAAAGCCAGAGCGGAAAAGCAGCGATGGCCATCAGACTGCCGAGCGGCAACAGGCTGTCGGCTGCGACATTTTTGCCCCGGATTTTCCACGATAGTGCCACCAGCAAACCGGTCAGACCGGCGCCCAGGATGACCAGCGGCAGGGCCGCCCAGCCCAGCCAGCAGCCGATTGCGGCCAGCATCTTGGGATCACCCCCGCCAAGCCCCTCTCGTCCCCTGATCATTTTATAGGCGCTGGCCACGACAGTCAGCGAGACAAATCCTACTACTCCGCCGATCAGGCGGTCATAAATCGGTGGAGACATCGAAAGAAAGCCAGCTGCCAGCCCCGAAACCGCGAGAATTGCGGTCAACCGGTCGGGCAGCCAGTGATGCTTTACGTCAAGGGCTGCGAGTGCGAGCAACAGCCAACCGAACAGCGCCCCCGCGATTCCTTCCGCGCCCGGCGCCGCGAACAGCGCAAGTCCCCCGATCATGCCGGCTGCCAGTTCTGTCGCGATATGGTCCGGGGCAATGGGCGCACCGCATATGCGGCATTTGCCCGATTGCAGAATGAAGCTGACCACGGGGATCAGCTCCCAGGCGTGCAACCGGTGTCCGCAATCGTCGCAAGAAGAGCGCCCCGCGATGACCGAACGCCCCTCCGGCCACCGGACGATCAGCGTCGCGAGAAAGCTCCCGATGATCAGGCCCATAAGGATACCGGCTGTCGGCAAGAGAAAAGCGGGCAACGGGCGCTCCCATGAAGATTGAACCTTCGATTGCCACGGCAGGCCCTGCCGTTCAATGGCGCAATTGAAAAAACCGGATGGCGCGCCTATGTGCGTCTCAAGATTCGCGCATTGCTGATATTGCGCTCGAAACACAGAAAGGCCAACCCATGTCCAACTCCGATCCGATCGTCATACTTTCCTATGCCCGTACGCCGATGGGCGGCATGCAGGGCGCGCTGGGCGAAGTGAGCGCATCCCATCTCGGTGCTGTCGCGGTCAAGGCTGCGGTCGAGCGTGCCGGGGTTGAAGGCGCGGATGTCGAGCGCATCTATATGGGCAATGTTCTCTCCGCCGGCCAGGGCCAGGCCCCTGCCCGTCAGGCTGCGATTTTCGCCGGCCTGCCACAATCGGTCGAAGCCACGACCGTCAACAAGATGTGCGGTTCGGGCATGCAGGCCGCGATCATGGGCGCAGAGGCGCTCGCGGCTGGCTCGATCGACATCATTGTTGCCGGTGGCATGGAAAGCATGACCAACGCGCCCTATCTGCTGCCCAAGATGCGCAGCGGCGCCCGCCTCGGTCACACCGAAGCCAAGGACCATATGTTTCTCGATGGTCTGGAAGATGCCTATGAGCCAGGCCGGGCAATGGGCAGCTTCGCCGAGGAAACCGTTGGCGAATATCAGCTGACCCGCGAAGCGCAGGACGAATATTCGATTGAATCCCTCGCCCGCGCCAAAGCGGCTGTCGAAGGCGATGGCTTTGACGACGAAGTCGTCGCGGTCGAAGTCAAGACCCGCAAGGGCAGCGTCACGGTCGACAAGGACGAGCAGCCGCTCAAGGGCAATCCCGATAAAATCCCCCAACTCCGCGCTGCTTTTGCCAAAGACGGAACGATTACCGCTGCCAATGCATCCTCCATTTCGGACGGTGCAGCCGCGATGGTCCTTTCCCGTGCCAGCGTTGCCGAAGCCAAGGGTCTGAAGCCGGTCGCGCGGATTGTCGCCCATGCCGCCCATGCCCATGCTCCCTCGAAATTCACCACCGCACCGGTCAGCGCGATCAAGAAGCTCCTCGACAAGGCCGGATGGTCGGTCGCCGATGTCGATCTCTGGGAAGTGAACGAGGCGTTTGCCTGTGTTGCCATGTTCGCGATGCAGGACATCGGCATCGACCGCGACAAGCTGAACGTCAACGGCGGCGCGACCGCTCTCGGACACCCGATCGGCGCCAGCGGCGCGCGCATCATGGTGACGTTGATAGCAGCTCTGAAAAAGCGCGGCCTCAAAAAGGGCGTCGCGGCATTGTGCATCGGCGGCGGCGAGGCGACAGCGGTGGCGATCGAACTGACCGACTGAACTATTTCAGCGGTTCGTCGCCCCAGACGTCGTCGGTGCTGATATAGCCCCGACGGCCGGTTACGTCGAACAGGCACCAGCCTTTTTCGCATTGGGTCAGGCTGCCGACCACATCCGGTTCGGCCATCCAGACAATTTTCGCACCGTCATTGGGCAAGGCGCGCATCGCGACCGGCTTTCCGCTGGTCGCGAGCACCAGACCCGTGCGCGAAGCGCTGAGCAGACGCGCGTGCATCCAGCCCTGCGTGCCTTCATGGTCCTCGACTTTCCGCCACGATTTGTAGCGGGCAAGCACCTTCACCGGCAGCTTTTCGCGCTTGTATATCCACATGGTGGGATATTCGGTGCTCGGCCCGGTGCGCATCCGCGCCTCCGGTTCGTCGACCGAAGCCCAATAGGGTGGCTGCTGCTGCGCCGCCGCTGCGTCTGACAGGGACAGGCCCGCCGCCATAACAAGAATGAAAGCCAGAATACGCATGATGATAGGTTACTCATTCCCCGATTGATGTCAGCATAGCCCGAAACCAAGGTCCGCTTCAAGCGCCGCCTGCTTGACCTGTAGCAAAATTCGGGCATAGCGATGGCCTATGCCAGACTCATCACGCCCCGCGAATCCCCGTGTCATCATCACCCGCGAATTGGCGGATGCCAATCAGGATCGCATGTGCGAACTGTTTGATGCCGTACCCAACCACGCAGACACGCCTTTCTCCCGCGACGACCTGATCGCCGCGATGGCAGATTGCGACGTTTTGGTCCCGACCGTGACCGATCATATCGATGCGGAAATGATCGCCAATGCCCCGGACCGGCTGCGGATGATCGCCAGCTTCGGCGCCGGCGTCGACCATATTGACCTTGCTGCCGCGCGGGCGAAGAAAATCATCGTCACCAATACGCCGGGTGTGTTCACCGAAGATACGGCGGACATGACCATGGCCCTGATATTATCGGTGCCACGCCGTCTTTCCGAGGGCGAGAAGCTGATGCGTTCCGGCCAATGGGAGGGCTGGAAACCATCCGGCATGCTCGGCCATTGCATTGGTGGGAAAAAGCTCGGCATTATCGGCATGGGCCGCATCGGGCAGGCCGTAGCCCGGCGCGCTTCCGGATTTGGCATGTCGATTGTCTACCATAACCGCCGGCAACTCCCGCCGGCTGTCGAGGAAACTCTGCGCGCCAGTTATGTCGCCGATCTCGAGCAGCTGATCCGCGAATGCGACATTATCTCGCTCCACTGCCCGCACACCGCGGAGACCCATGAAATGATCAACGCCGAGCGGATCAGCCAAATGAAGCCTTCGACCTATCTGATCAACACCGCCCGCGGAGACCTGGTCGACGAGGATGCTTTGATCAACGCTCTTGAAAATCAACGGATCGGCGGCGCCGGACTCGATGTCTATCAAAGAGAGCCGGATATCGATCCGCGGTTCCTGCAACTCAAGAATACCGTATTGCTCCCCCACATGGGCAGCGCGACATTCGAGGGCCGCGAGGCCTCGGGCGAAAGGGTCATTACCAATATCCGCGTCTGGGCCGACGGACACCGTCCGCCGGATCAGGTGCTCGACGGCTGGGTATAAGCTTTCCGTTGAGTCGGCTGAGGGTCTCGACTAGGAATTCTGCACAATCCGATTCGCAACAGCGAACGGACATGAAAAGATTAAGGTTACGGGGAATGTCATGAAACATCTGGTCAAGTCATTGGGCACTTTACTCGCGGCCGGATACGCCGCTTCCCCGCTTCTAGCGCAGCAGGTCATCGATCCCGCGACGACCGATGTCGCCAACAGCGGCGACACCGCCTGGATATTGACCTCCAGCGCTCTGGTCCTGTTCATGACCCTGCCCGGCCTCGCCTTGTTCTATGGCGGGCTGGTCCGCTCCAAGAATTTCCTCTCTGTGCTGATCCAGTGCATGGCGGTGGCTGGCATATGCTCGGTTCTCTGGATAATCGTCGGCTACACACTGGCTTTCGGTCAGGTCACCAACGGGTTTCTCGGCAACGGCCTCAACTGGATGTTCGGCAATCTCGGCAATGTCCGGGAAGGCACGGCGATCCCCGAATCCACCTTTGCCCTGTTCCAGATGACCTTCGCGGTGATCACCCCCGCGCTGATGATCGGCGCATGGGTCGAACGCGCGCGCTTTGGCTGGGTTGTGGCTTTTTCCGCCCTCTGGCTGCTCGTTGTCTATGCTCCGGTGACACACTGGATCTGGGGCGGCGGATGGCTGAGCAATCTCGGCGTGCTCGACTTTGCCGGTGGTATCGTGGTGCACACCACAGCGGGCGTTTCCGCACTGGTCGTCGCGATCATGCTCGGCAAGCGCATGGGCTGGCCCAGAACCCTGATGCTGCCGCACAGCCCTGCCCTGACCGTTGCTGGCGCTGCGATGCTCTGGGTAGGCTGGTTCGGCTTTAACGGCGGCTCGGCCCTGACCGCGACCGACGATGCGTCGGCTGCGATCATCAACACCCATATTGCCGCATCCACGGCCGCATTGGTGTGGATCCTGATCGAGAAATTCAAGGTCGGTAAATCAACCGCCGTCGGCGTCGCCACCGGCGCGATTGCCGGACTGGCGACGATCACGCCAGCGGCCGGATTCGTCGGCCCCGGCGCCTCGATCATCATCGGCGCGGTGGCGTCGATTGTCTGCTTCATGGCGGTTGGTCTGGTCAAGAACGGCTTCAAGATCGACGATAGCCTCGACGTGTTCGCGGTCCATGGCGTCGGCGGCATCCTCGGCAGCCTGATGCTGGCGCTGTTCATCTCCGAAGGTTTTGGCGGCACCGGCTATGGCGAGGGCATGGCCTTTGGCAGCCAGTTTGTCGCCCAGCTGATCGGCGTTGGCGCGGTTGCCATCTGGTCGGCGGTCGCCACGGCAATCCTCGGCTTCGGTATCAGCTTCATCCTGCCGATGCGGGTCAGCGAAGACGACGAGCGCGATGGTCTGGATATTTCCAACCACGGCGAACGGGCCTGGGATCTGGATTGAGACTATAAGCCTTCTCCCTCACGGGAGACAGCGCGCAGCTCATCACATATCCAAATGCAGAAACTGGTTGAAGTCCGTCGGCTTATAGTCGCCGAACGGCTCGCCATTGGCAAACCCGCGCTTGCGATACAGGGTCAGCGCCGGTTCAAATTCTGCGCCGGAACCGGTCTCGAGACTCAGACGCCGGTAACCGCGTTCCCTTGCTAGAGCGATGACATGGTCAAGAAGAGCGAGGCCAACGCCCTTGCGCAGATGCCTGGGATCGGTGCGCATCGACTTGATCTCGCCGGTTGATGACGAAAGCTGTTTCAGCGCGCCAATGCCCATCAACTCTTCGCTGTCCCATGCGGTCCAGACAGAGACATCAGGTGCCAGCAAACCCGAAAGATCGAGCGCATAGACGCTCTCCGGCGGCGAGTTTTCCTGCATTCCGGCGAGATGCGCGGCCAGCAGGTCCTGAACCTGCCGGCCGCTCAAATCATCAAGCCGGATTTCCACTTTAGTCGCCGGTTAGAATGCGATCCACCAGTTGCTGCACCGTCGGGACGAAGCCGTTGGAGTAGAATGGATCGGTACCGAAATTATACGCGCCATGGCCGGCAAACATCAGATGTTCCTCGACCGGCGCGCCATGAACGATTTCCTGCAGGCTTTTCTGGATACAGAAACTGCGCGGATCAGCGAGCCGCCCGGTGCTGAAATTGTCATGATCCTTCCACGCCGAGAAACCGCAATGCGACAGACAACCCATGCAGTCGGCCTGATCCTTGCGGATCATTTTCGACTCTTCCGGCGTTGCAAATATCAGCGTGTTGTCCGGTGTCTTCATCGCCATGGTAAAGCCGAGCCCGTCCCATTCGCGCGCCCGCAGCAGATCGTTGCGCGTGACCCAGAAATTCTTGCCCTTGATCCCGACATCCAGCTGATGTGTATGTTCGCCAGCCTTCTCTGTCGAATAGGGAATCTGGCGTTCAGACCGCGATTCCAGACTGCGGAGAAATTCGTTGCGGACCGCGGAACTGTAGAACCCGGTCGGCGAGAATTTGTGCAGCAGGATATCGCCTTCCTTGATCTTGGTCAGCTCGCTCTTCCAGCTTTGCGGAATCGGGCTTTCCTTGGTGAGCAGGGGCCGGGTGCCGAACTGAAAGGCAATCTGGCCAAGCTCGTCGCTGTCGATCCAGTCCTGCCAGTCCCGCAAATGCCAGACGCCGCCGGCCATGATGATCGGTACGCTGTCCGGGATTCCTTCGGCGCGCATCGTGTCGCGCAGGTCCCTGACCCGTGGATAGGGATCTTCCGGCTTTCGCGGATCTTCTGCATTGGACAGGCCGTTATGGCCACCCGCCAGCCAGGGGTCTTCATAGACCACTGCCGCCATCAAATCCGGGACCTTTTTATAGGCCCGCTTCCACAGCGCGCGGAAAGCACGGGCGGAACTGATGATCGGCAGATAGTTCACGCCATATTGCTGGGCAATTTCGGACAATTTATAGGGCATGCCCGCGCCGCAGGTAACACCCGCGACCATGCCTTTGGTCTGCTCCAGCACGCCTTCGAGGACCTGCTGCGCGCCGCCCATTTCCCACAGGACGTTGATGTTGATCGCGCCCCTGCCTTCGGAAATTTCATAGGCCTGCTTGACCTGCGTGACAGCACCGTCGATCGCATATTCGATCAGTTCCTGGTGCCGCTCTTCGCGTTTCCGGCCGTGATAGATTTGCGGGATGACATTGCCATGTTCGTCATAGCTGTCCGCATTGACTGCGGAGACCGTGCCGATGCCGCCGGCAGCCGCCCAGGCTCCCGAACTGGCGTGATTGGTGGCTGCGACGCCTTTTCCACCCTCGATCAAAGGCCATACTTCGTGACCGTTATACTGGATGGGTTTTAAGCCTTTGAACAATGAAATCTCCTATTTTCCCCAAGTCGATATAGACGGCGGCAGACAAAAATGCTCGCAAAAACTCTGTTATGAATTGCGTTATTTAACCGCGCCAAATTCAGCGCGTCCGAGTGCATGACCGTAAAGCAGTCCGTAGCGCCCCAGCATCTTGCTCTCGTTATATTCGGCCTCCGCCTTAAGCTGGTTCTGCATGCCCAGGTCCTCGCGTAATTGCTGATGCTGGATCAGGGTCGTCAGCGACTCCTGGAATTTTGCTTCATCGGCAAGCGGTTTGATAAATCCATGATTGGCCTGCGAGACCATCGATTTTATATCACCGACATCGGTCGCCGCAACCGGCAAACCGGCGGCCATCGCCTCGATCAGCGAAATCGGGAATTGTTCGCTATCCGATGACAGCGCAAACACATCAAACAGGCCGATATAGCGCGCCGGATCAGCCATGAAGCCCGGCATCAGCAAGCGGTCATCCAGCCCGACACGCCTGGCCTCGGCCAGAATCGCTTCCTTTTCCGGCCCTTCACCGACTATCACCAGCCGGACATTGTCGCCCGCAGCGGCACAGGCACGTACCAGACGCGGCAAATTCTTGATCGCGCGCAGCCCGGCCACCGTACCGACGACCACTTCTCCGTCGCGCTTGATGAAACCCGGCAAGGCACCGCGCTGCGGTTTTTTGGCAAAGCGCTTCACATCGATGCCGTTGGGAATACGCTGGATTTTCTGTTCGGGCTGTTTCCAGACATCCCTCGCGATCGCTGCCAGTTGTTCCGACGGCACGACAAGCGCGCGCGCGTCACCCAGAGCAAATTTGCGGAACCAGTTTCGCTTCCAGTTGAGCTTCTGTTGCTCGTCTTCGTTAAATCCGTCTTCATGATGGATCAGCGGAGGCAAGCCGCCGACACGCGAGAATATGGTTCGCGCCATCACGCCGTCCATCGAGCCCCAATTATAGGACAGGATCAGATCAAACTGCCGGAAATAGCTGACAAATTCGCGGTATCGCTTCAGCGATGGTTTCCCCGCCAGCGAAGGCGCATCCTTGGGAAATGCGACCTTTATCCCGGCATCGATCGCATCGCGAGCGGACAGACTCTCGGGTTCTGCCGACAATATCACATGTTCGGCAGCGGCACCGAAATGGTTCATCAATCTGACGGCGCGCGCTTCCTTGCCGCCCAGATTGAACGTGCTGTGGAGATGCAGGATTTTTGCAGGTTTCATGTCATTTTCATGTTCGGCTAGCTGACAAATATTCAGTCTATGCGGTGGAGCAATTGATGGATCGCGTCAAGCGAGGCGGGTTCCTCGAGCGTCGGAGCGTGGCCCACGCGCGGGACCGTGACCAGTTCGCCCTTGTCCAGTTTCTCGAGCATCTGCCCGGCGACCCGCTCGCTGAACAGGTCTGACAGTTCTCCGCGCAATATAAGCGTTGGAACATCCTTCATATTCTCCAGCGCATTCCACAATGCACCGCTACCACCGCCCTTGCTGTCAAACGGCTCGGCAATTTTCATGTCATAGTCCAGCTTGATCCGGCCGGAGCTGTTCATCTGGTACAGTTTCTTGGCGAAGGCGATCCAGTCCTTCAGGGTGAAGTCGGGAAAAATGTCCCCGTTGTTTTCCGCCATGTCGCGTGCGGCATGGGCCCATGTATCAAAGCTGCGTCCCTGCCCTACATGGGAGGCAATCCGGTCGAGACCCCGCTGGTCAAGCTCGGGACCAATATCGTTCAGCAACGCGCCAGCCACCCGCTCCGGATGCATTTTGGACATGACCATGGTCACGACTCCACCCAGTGACGTACCGAAGAAAATCGCCTTCTCTATTTTCAGCTCGTCCATCAACATGATGATATCGGAAGCATATTGCCTGGGGTTATAGGTGCTGCTGTCCTTGGAATATTCGCTCATGCCGCGACCGCGAAGGTCGAGCATGATGATCCGGCGCGACCCGGGAAACTCCGCGCCAAGATGCTGGAAATCACGGGCATTGCGGGTCAGTCCGGGTACGCAGATAACGGGGGTTTTACCGCTGTCCGACGGATAGTCATAGGCGTGCAGTTTCAACCCGTCATCGGCTTCCCAGTAAAGGTCCTGATAAGATTTTTTCTGGTTCATACCAATTTGATCCCGTCTTCCCACTTGCTGCAAAACCGATTAGCCGCCACTGAAGGGAAATGCCATATAAACCGCAATCCGAACCCGGCAAGAGCGTCTATCAGCCGGATGTCCAGATCACCAAATTGGGAGAAAAGATCGGCGATCCGGTCGCCGCCGCCGATTTTCCCGAGCATATTCTGCGGTTCAGAAATGACCGCTGGGACCAGAGCGTCGGACTGGACACGCTCGACGAGCAGGAGTGGCTATCCCATTTCGGCCGGTTCGAACCGCTGCCCGACAATCTCGATCCTCCGCTGGCACTCCGCTATCACGGACATCAGTTCCGCAATTACAATCCCGACATCGGCGATGGCCGTGGATTCCTGTTCGCACAGCTTCGCGATCACGAGCAACGGCTCATGGATCTGGCGACCAAGGGATCCGGCACCACGCCGTGGAGCAGATCCGGCGACGGTCGACTGACGCTGAAAGGTGCGGTCCGCGAGATTCTGGCAACCGAAATGCTAGAAGCTCTGGGCGTCTATACTTCAGAGACCTTTTCAGTTGTCGAGACCGGAGAAAAATTGTCCCGCGGCGACGAGCCCTCTCCCACCCGGTCGGCGGTGATGACGCGGTTGAGTCACAGCCACATACGGTTCGGCACGTTCCAGCGGATCGCTTATGAGAAGAATGAAGCGCTGATGAGGCAACTCGTCGAATATTGTCTCGAACAATATTATGGCGGGGTACAGACCGACGACCCGGCAGCGGAGTTGTTCGGAAAAGTCGCACAGGAAGTCGCGAAGCTGGCGGGTGCCTACATGACTGCGGGATTTGTCCACGGCGTCCTCAACACGGACAATATCAATATCACCGGCGAAAGCTTCGATTACGGCCCCTGGCGCTTCACGCCTTACTGGGAGCCCGGATTTACCGCCGCCTATTTCGACCACGAAGGATTATATTGCTTTGCCCGGCAACCGGAAGCGCTGCATTGGAACCTCGCGCAACTCGCCAGCGCTCTCCGCCTGATCTCGGACAGCGAACCGCTTGTTGCAACGCTTGAAGGCTTTCCCAAGGCCTATGGCAAAGCCTTCACCGAACATTTCTGCTGGCGTCTTGGCGTCCGGTCAGAGGGTTTTGAAGCGGATCGCGATCTGGTTGTCGCCGCGGAAAAGGGACTGGCGGAAAAGACAATAGAGATTGATCAATTCTTCTTCGATTGGGGCGGAGCCGCGAATCTTGCCAAACCGGACAAGAATGCATCCGAATTTTCGGACTTTCAGTCGTTGATGGCCGATCGCGAGCGCTCCCGAGAGCCTGTCAGCGAATATTGGCGCAAAGCCTCCCCCTGTTCGATGCATATCGAGGAAGTCGAAGCGATCTGGACCGACATTGCACAACAGGATGACTGGTCTGCATTGTCAGGAAAAATCAATGATATTCGTGAAATGGGCCAAGCCTTGCGCAAAGGATGACAAGGATATTTTGTAAAAAGAGCATGGCAAAAACATTAACCATGGGGCTTCTGGATTTTTTGGCGCTATGATCTATCTTGGAGAATGATCATATACCCGTCTTTTGAACAAGATAAGCTTAGAAAACCGAGGCAATTTTGACCGACCTGATATCGACCGAACCAGCAACCGGAGCTACTTTGTGGACCGGCACCAGTGGAGACGCGGATGCAGCGGTTGCCCGGGCGCGCGAAGCATGGCCCGGCTGGGCCTCCATGGCGGTCGTCAAGCGCATCGAGGTCGTCCGGCGCTATGCAAATCGCATCCGTTCCCATGGCGACGAGCTAGCCGAACTCATTTCACGCGAAACCGGCAAACCGATCTGGGAATCCCGGACCGAAGTCGATTCAGTGGTCAAGAAAATCGATATTTCGGTAAAAGCTTTTGCCGAGCGGACCCCGCAACGGCAATTACCAAGCCAGCCCAATATGCGAGCGGCCTTGCGACATAAGCCGCACGGCGTACTTGCCGTGCTTGGCCCCTATAATTTCCCGGCCCATTTGCCCAATGGACATATTGTTCCCGCCCTGATTGCGGGCAACACAATCATATTCAAACCGTCCGAGAAGACACCCGCGGTAGGCCAGTATCTCGTTGATGCATTCACCAAGATCGGCATGCCGCCCGGCGTGGTCAATATTTTGCACGGCGGTCCGGAAACCGGCAAGCAGCTGACCGCCAACGACGATCTGGATGGTGTTTTGTTCACCGGATCGGCCCGCACCGGAATCGCGCTCAACCGCCAGTTCGCCTCCCGGCCCGACAAGATTCTGGCGCTGGAAATGGGTGGTAACAACCCGATCATTGCCTGGGATACCCAGGACACGCACAGCGCCGCCATCCTGATCGTACAATCCGCTTTCCTGACCGCGGGACAGCGTTGCTCGGCCGCGAGCCGTCTGATCGTCAAAGACACGATCTATGACGGGATCGTTCGCGAAGTGAAGCGAATCGCCGATCGCCTGATCATTGACGAACCCTTTGCCAGCCCTGCCCCCTTCATGGGCCCGGTTATCGACAATGAAACCGCGGACGGCCTGACCGAGAGTTTTCTCGCCCTGATGAGCCATGGTGGCAAGCCGATCAAACATATGGCGCGACCGATTGAAGGCCGCCCCTTCCTGACCCCAGGCATCATCGACGTGACCGATCTTCCCGAACGGCCGGATATCGAATTGTTCGGACCGATTTTACAGGTCATCCGGGTCAACGACTTCGAAGAAGCCATCGCCGAGGCAAACAATACCCGCTACGGGCTGTCCTCCGCGCTAATCGGCGGAACCGCACAGCAATATGACCAATATTGGTCCAACAGCCGCGCCGGTATCGTGAACTGGAACAAGATGACAGTCGGCGCTTCTTCCGAAGCGCCCTTTGGCGGTATTGGATTGTCGGGCAACCACCGGCCCAGCGCTTATTATGCCGCCGATTATTGCGCCTATCCGGTCGTTTCCCTGGAAGCAGAGCAACTCAAGGCCTCGATCGGCATCGGCCTCAAAGACGAGTGAAATGTCGACCACAAGCAACGGGCACACGCAAAATAGCTTAGCTTAGGCGTCCCCAAAAACTTCTGTTTTGAACAATCCGGTCGATGCAGGCATATCGCTTGCATGGAAAATATCCCACAAAAGACCGCACAGGCGGGCAAAGTCTATCTGGTCGGCGCCGGTCCCGGTGACCCCGATCTGCTGACCCTGAAAGCCGCAAGACTGCTGGAGACCGCCGACGTGATCGTCCATGACGGTCTGGTCAGCCGCGAGATACTCGCTCTTTCCTCACCCGCAGCGCGCCGCATTTCGGTGGCCAAGAAACGGTCCATGCACAGCGTGTCCCAGGACCAGATCAACAACATCCTCGTAAGCGAAGCGGGCAAGGGCCACCTGGTCGTTCGCCTCAAGGGCGGTGACCCCTTCATTTTCGGACGCGGCGGCGAAGAGGCGGACGATTGCATCGCCGCGGGCGTTGCTGTGGAAGTCGTTCCCGGCATCAGCGCCGCGCTCGGCTGCGCCGCACAGGCGCGGATGCCGCTAACCCACCGTGACGCCTCCAGCGCCGTTTCCTTCGTCGCTGGCCAGTGCAAGGGCCTTTCCGACCAGAACTGGTCCGGTCTGGCAGGCAAGGGCCGGACCCTGGTCATCTATATGGGCGTGGCCAATGCCGAAGCGATCGTCGAAAAGCTGATCGCCGACGGCGCCGCACCCGATCTTCCGGTAGCTGTGCTCGAAAATGGTACGCGCGACAATTTCCGTGCGCTCCGGACATTGCTGACCGACCTTGGCGATCTTGTCCGCCGCGAAGATATTCGTAGCCCCGCATTGCTCGTCGTCGGAGAAGTCGCGCGATATGGCGACGCCGAAGACAAGTTTCGGGAATTTGCTCAAATGGCGGGAGTTGTCGCATGAAAATATTGACCGGAAATGACCTCAAGACCGGCGACGTCATCTGGTGGACCGGCCTCGACTGGTCGCGGCTTGTCAAGGATGCCGCGGATGTCGGCGATCAGGGCGAAGCGATCCTCCACCGGGAAGAAGCCGCCCGCCGCGTCAACTCGCCCTATATTATCGACGCCGAGCAGACCGAAGACGGTCCGAGGCCCGGTCACATCAAGGACCGCGTGCGGGCACTCGGCCCCACGGTTCGTCCCGACCTGACATTGAAACCGGCGGATCCCGACGCCGCCGAATGGGTGATCTAATATGTATCAATATGACCAATATGACCAGAAAATGGTCGACGCACGCGTTGAAGAGTTTCGCGATCAGGTTGACCGGCGCATCGCCGGTGATCTGACCGAAGACCAGTTCAAGCCGCTGCGCCTGATGAACGGCCTCTATCTGCAACTCCATGCCTATATGCTGCGCGTTGCGGTTCCCTATGGCACGTTGAGCAGCAAGCAGATGCGGATGCTCGGCCATATCGCGCGCAAATATGACCGCGACTACGGCCACTTCACCACCCGCCAGAATATTCAGTATAACTGGATCAAGCTGGAAGACGCGCCGGACATTCTCGCCGATCTCGCATCGGTTGAAATGCACGCGATCCAGACCAGCGGCAATTGCATCCGCAATATCTCGTCCGACCAGTTCGCCGGCGCGACCGCCGATGAAATTGCCGATCCGCGCCCGTGGGCAGAAATCCTGCGGCAATGGTCGAGCTTCCACCCCGAATTTTCCTATCTGCCGCGCAAGTTCAAATTTGCCGTTATCGCCAGCGACACCGACCGCGCGGCCATGCGCCTGCACGATATCGGTATCCAGCTGGTGCATAATGATGCCGGCGAACTGGGCGCGAAATTCTTTGTCGGCGGCGGCATGGGCCGGACCCCGATGATCGCCCCTGAAATCCGCGACTTTGTCCCGGCGGACGAATTGATCAGCTATGCCGAAGCCTGCCTGCGCGTGTACAACCGCTACGGCCGGCGCGACAATAAATATAAGGCGCGGATCAAGATCCTCGTCCACGAACTCGGCAAGGAGGAATATACCCGCCAGGTCGAAGAAGAATTCGCCCATATGAAGCAGCTGGGCCTCAATCCACCGGTCGAGGAACTGGCGCGGATCAGTGAATTTTTCCAGGACCCGCCATTTGACACGCAGGCCAGCGATGATCTCGACCTGTCCGATCCGGACTTTGCCTTGTGGGTCGACCAGAATATCTCCGCGCACAAGCAGCCCGGCTATGCGATTGCCACGATCAGCCTGAAACCGCGCGGGGGCATTCCGGGCGACGCATCGTCCGCCCAGATCGATCTGATGGCGGAGCTGGCCGAACAATATAGTTTCGACGAACTGCGCGTCACCCACAGCCAGAATATCGTGCTGCCCCATGTCAGGAAGAGCAATCTCTACGCGATGTGGCAGAAACTGGACGAAGCCGGCCTGGCTCCCGCCAATCTCGACCTGATCACCGACAGCATCGCCTGCCCCGGTCTCGATTATTGCAGCCTGGCCAACGCCCGCTCCATCCCCCTCGCCCAGAAGATCAGCGAACGTTTCGCGGACCTTGGTCGTCAGCGGGAACTGGGCGAACTGAAGCTCAAGATTTCCGGCTGCATCAACGCCTGCGGTCACCATCATGCCGGGCATATCGGCATATTGGGTGTCGACCGGAAAGGCACCGAAAACTACCAGCTTCTGCTCGGCGGTTCGGGTGCGGAAGACGCCAGTCTGGCCAAGATTACCGGCCCCGGTTTTACCGAAGACGGCGTAATCGACGCTATCGAAACAGTGACCGATCTCTATCTCGAACAGCGCGAGGAGGGTGAGCGGTTCATCGACACCTATCGCCGTGTCGGCATGGCGCGGTTCAAGGAGGCTATCTATGGTTGAAGCAATCCGTTTACGCGATGACGAAGTCCATGAAGAACCGGCGGTTTCGCTCGACTCCTTTCTGGACCAGTCCAATGCCACTGCCGTCCGCATAGAGGCGGGCGAGGATGCGCGCCTGCTGCTGCCCTATCTCGACCGCGTGTCGCTGATCGAAATCGATTTCCCCGCGTTCGGCGATGGCCGCGGCTATTCGGCGGCGCAAATATTGCGCGAATCCGGCTATGCCGGTGAATTGCGCGCCAGCGGCGATGTTCTGCTCGACCAGATCTCGCACATGCGGCGGTGCGGCTTTGACGCCTTCGCGCCCAATTCACCGATCAACCCGCAAAGGATGGAAGAAGCCTTCAAGCGCTTTGAGCATGTCTATCAGGCAACCTCCGACCAGCGCGTACCAATATGGAGACATCGCCATGGGTGAACCAGCACGCAAAATCGACACGATCGATGTTCGCCCGGATTTCACCCAGGCCGATGCGGATGCGCTGAACCAGCGTTTCGAAGGCATAGGTACGTCCGAAATGCTCAAGACATTGTTCGACGAACGCCAGCTGGGTGAAGTCGCTGTCGTATCATCCTTCGGCACCGAGAGCGCGGTCCTGCTCCACCTGGTCGCGGCGGTCGACCCGACCATTCCGGTTACCTTTGTCGATACGCTCAAGATGTTTCCGGAGACGCTGGAATATCGTGACACACTGGTCCGGACCCTGGGCATCAAGAACAGCAATGTTGTCGAGCCCTCGGCCGCCGTGCTGGCCGAGAAGGACGAAAACGGACTGCGCTGGTCCTATGATCCCGACGGCTGCTGTGAAATCCGCAAGGTCGAGCCGCTGGCCCGTGCAAAGGCCGGTCTCAACAGCTGGATTTCCGGACGCAAGGCATTCCAGTCGGTGACTCGCAACAATATCCCGCGCTTCGAGATCGACGATGGCCGCCTGAAGATCAATCCGCTCGGCGACTGGATCAAGGATGATCTCGAAGCCTATTTCGAAGAGCATGACCTGCCGCGCCACCCGCTCGAGGCCGAAGGCTATCTCTCGGTCGGCTGCGCGCCCTGCACCTCGAAGGTAAAGCCCGGCGAAGACCCCCGCGCGGGTCGCTGGAGAGGCTGGGACAAGTCCGAATGCGGTATTCACGAAGATGTGACGCCATTGCCCGATGCGGATGATAGCGGAGCCAACGATCCGATTTTCTGATCGCAGCTTGGCGGGCGACCCGCCCGCATCACCAGTTCATTCGTCAGATTTCCGGAACATCGCGCTTGGTCAGAAACAATGCGCACAGGAAAAAGACCAAGCTGATAATCGTGATCGAGCCAGCGAGAAGCCAATCCCACCAGGCGCCAAATTCAAGCCGAACCTGCGCTCGATTGCCGTTGACAGAATAGCGAACGGGTACGCGGTCGCCAATTGCGGCTATCGGCGGCTGAAGGCCTTGCGTCGTTTCCATTTCATATTCCATCCCCTGACCGGTCGTGAAGCGAACCGTCGGGTAATATGTGACATAATCTCTCGAAGGACCGTCCGAGCCTGATGTGCTCTTTTGCTCTCCCCGCAGCGATATTATCTCTGCGGTCCCGGCTGCGCTGTTGTTACGAAATTGCCAGGTGTCGACACCGATAGCGATACCGACGAACAGGAAGAGCGAAATAGGTGGCAATATGATGATACGCATCCAGATTTCCTTGATGCTATCCCCCTTTCCCCTGCCAGGCGTTCGGCAATCCGGTCACCGGCACGATATGCTAATGAAACAAAGCCGCTCTAATATTCCTCCGGCATGTCTTCTGGAGCCAGATCGCCAAATTTTGTGAATTCGGCGATAAAGCTGAGGTTGATATTGCCGGTCGAACCCTGCCGGTTCTTCGCGACGATCACGGTCGCCTTGTTGACCTTGCTCTGGTGATCGGCTTCCCATGCAGAATATTTGGCAATCTGTTCCGGCGTCGAATTGCCGTCGGGCTGGTCCGGCCTGATCGCGAGATGATAATATTCGTCGCGGAAAATGAACATGACGATATCGGCATCCTGCTCGATCGAACCGGATTCGCGCAGATCGGAAAGCTGTGGCCGCTTGTCCTCGCGACTTTCCACCTGCCGACTCAATTGCGACAGTGCTATCACCGGCACTTGCAGCTCTTTCGCCAGCGTCTTCAGGCCACGGCTGATTTCAGAGATTTCGTTGACCCGGTTGTCATTGGCCCGGCCAGAGCCCTGCAGCAGCTGGAGATAATCGACAACGATCAGCCCGATGCCCTGGCGCCGCTGCAACCGCCGGGCGCGGGTCCGCAATGCCGCAATGGTCAGCGCCGGCGTATCATCGATGAACAGCGGCAGATCCTGCAATTCCCGTGAAGCCAGCGCCAGACGGTGCATGTCGTCGCGACTGATCGCGCCCATCCGCAGTTTTTCCGAACTGATTTCCGCCTGTTCGGACAGGATTCTGGTGGCCAGCTGATCCGCCGACATTTCCAGGCTGAAAAATACCGTTTTTGCGCCCAGCGAATCTGCCGGTGCGATCCCGTCTTCCATGTCACGGAGATAGCGGTGCGCCGCATTGAACGCGATATTGGTCGCGAGCGAGGTCTTGCCCATGCCCGGACGCCCCGCCAGGATCAGCAGATCGCTTCGGTGCAGGCCGCCCATTTTCGCGTTCACGTCGCTCAGACCAGTAGTGATACCCGAAACCTTGCCGCCACTGTTGAAAGCCCGCTCGACATTGGTCAGGGCCTCGGTCGATGCCTGCAGGAACGAGCTGACGCCCCCCTCTTGCGCTTCGCCTTCGGAAACGCGGTAGAGGGCGGTTTCCGCTTCCTCGATCTGCTCTTTCGGGTCGACCGTCTCGCTGGTGTCGAGCGCGCTTTCGACCAGGGTCCGCCCGACGCTGACCAGTTCGCGCAGCAAGGCGAGATCGTAAATCTGGTTGGCAAAATCGCGAGCACCGATCAGTCCGGCGCCGTCCCCGGTCAGTTTCGCGAGATAGGATGGACCGCCCAGCGCCCGCATCGCTTCGTCCGACTCGAAATAAGGCTTCAGGGTAACCGGAGTAGCGACCATATTCTTGTCGAGCAGCTTGAGTGCCTGCTCGTAAATCCGGCCATGCAGCGGTTCGTAAAAATGCTCCGGTCGCAGCCGGATCTGCACATCTTCTGCGACTCGGTTGTCGATCAGCAGCGCGCCGAGAAAAGTCGCCTCTGCCTCGACATTGCGCGGCAGGCGCTGCTCTTCATGCTCATCATTTTGGAAACGCATTAATTCGGCCATGGCGCTTCATTGACCCTGAATCGATTCAGGGCAAGGGGGCCGGCGAAAAATTTCGTAAAGTTCGGGGGACAGTCCTGTGGAAAAAACCTCCGCCTTCATGCTGCACTGCAAAAACCCTTGTCCTGAGACCGGCGCTGCGGCAACAGGGCGCAATGTCCGATCCGCGCATCATATCCGTTGAACTCGACGAGGCCACAATCCTGTGGCGCAATGCCGATATCGAACAGGAGCGACGGATCGCGATCTTCGACCTGATCGAGGAGAATTATTTCAAGCCGCTCAAACCGCATGACGACGGCTATGCTGGCCCCTATCAGCTCCAGCTCAGCGTCGAGGAAGGCCGGCTGGTGATTTCCATCGGACGCGAAAATGGCGAACCGCTGGAAACACTGATCCTTGCGCTGGGCCGGTTTCGCCGTCCGATCCGCGATTATTTTGCCATTTGCGACAGCTATTATCAGGCGATCCGCAAAGCCAGCGCTGCCGAAATCGAAACCATCGACATGGCGCGGCGCGGCGTTCATGATCAGGGCGCGGAACTTCTGGTCGAGCGACTGGAGGGCAAGATCGAGGTTGACTTCAAGACCGCGCGGCGGCTCTTCACATTGATCTGCGTTTTGCATATCAAGAATTGAGTAATTCCTCCGCTGCGTATCAGGGAAACAGGGTGGCCGACCGAGACATTAGAAAAACACTGATCAGCCTTGCCACGATTGCCGTGGTACTGCTCGTAATCGCCTTCATTCTGCGCAATATTGCGGTCAGCTGGGCACCGGCTCGCGACCAATATCCGGTGCAGGGCATATCCGTCGACCAGAGCCATGGCGAGATCATCTGGCATGTCGCCGGCGCAACCGGCGTCGATTTCGCCTATATCCAGGCGACCAGCGGCGCCGAAAAGCGTGATGCGAGATTTGCCGCCAATATCGAAGGCGCACGGGAATCGGGAATCCGCTATGGCGCACTCCACAATTATTCGCTTTGCCGTCTGGCAACGGATCAGGCGACGATGTTTGTCACCACCGTCCCGCGCGGTGACAATATGTTGCCGCCCGCGGTCCGCCTCGCCTTTGACAATGGGTGCGGCGACCGCCCCGGCCGCGCGCTTGTGCTCAGCGAGCTGAACATGTTTCTCAACCAGATCGAGGCCCATAGCGAAAAACCCGCCATTCTCGCGGTATCGCGCGAGTTCGAGGAAATGTACAATATCAGCAGCGGCATGGACCGGACCTTCTGGCTCGAAGCCAATTTTTTCCCGCCCGACTATGCCACCAAGCCCTGGGTGATGTGGCGCGCTTCCGACATGCGCCGGATCAGCGGGGTTGACGGCCCGATTAACTGGAACGTAGTGCGACCATGATCATCAACAGGAATTTGATATGAGCATATTATCCGACCGCTGGATCCGCAACGAAGCGAAACATTCCGGCATGATCGAACCTTTTGTCGAAGCCCAGAAGCGCGAGGGATGCATCAGCTACGGCCTGTCATCCTACGGATATGACGCGCGGGTGTCGGACGAGTTCAAGATTTTCACCAACGTGAACAACGCCGTCGTCGATCCGAAGAATTTTGCCGAGAACAGCTTCGTCGACCGCAAGACCGACTGCTGCATCATTCCCCCCAACAGCTTCGCGCTCGCCCGGACCGTCGAATATTTCCGGATTCCGCGCGACGTGCTGGTCATCTGCCTCGGCAAGTCGACCTATGCCCGTTGCGGGATCATCGTCAACGTCACGCCGCTGGAACCCGAATGGGAAGGCCATGTGACCCTGGAATTTTCCAACACCAGCCCCCTGCCCGCCAAAATCTATGCCAACGAAGGCGCCTGCCAGTTCCTGTTCCTCAAGGGCAACGAGCCTTGCGAGACCAGCTATGCCGACCGTTCTGGCAAATATATGCGGCAAAAAGGTGTGACTCTGGCCAAGCTCTAGGCCATAGATACAGAAATTAACCCACCGATTAAACAATCTGCAGGAGCGCTCGCCATGTCCGATACACGCGAATTTGATGTCATCATCTATGGTTCAACCGGCTATACCGGTCGCCTGGTCGCCGAATATATGGCGCAGCAATATGGTGTCGGCAAGGACGCCCCGAAATGGGCAATGGCAGGACGAAGCCTCGACAAGCTGGAAGAGGTCCGTGACCTCATCGGTGCGCCCAAGGACACACCGCTGGTCGTCGCCGATTCCGATGATGCCGCATCGATCGACATGATGGCGAGCCGCACCAAGGTCGTGCTGACCACAGTCGGTCCCTATCAACTATACGGCGACGAACTGGTCGCCGCCTGTGTCAAGAACGGCACCCATTATGTCGACCTGTGCGGCGAGCCCGGATGGATGCGCGAAATGATCGACAAGCATCAGGATGCGGCTGAAAAGTCCGGCGCACAGATCTGTTTTTCTTGCGGTTTTGACTCCATCCCCTTCGACCTCGGCGTGCTGATGCTTCAGAAAGACATGCAAAAGCGCTTCGGCAAGCCGGCGACCCGCGTTCGCGGCCGGGTTCGCGCGATGGAAGGCACGTTCTCGGGCGGCACCGCTGCCAGCCTCAAGGAAACGATGAAGGCGATCGCCAAAAATCCCGGTCTCGTCAAAGTCCTCGCGAGCAGTTTCGGTCTGACTCCCGGTTTTGAAGGACCGGACCAGCCCAATATGCTGATCCCGAAATATGACAAGACGATCGACAGCTGGGTCGCGCCATTCATCATGGCACCGATCAACACCAAGAATGTCCACCGGACCAATGTGCTGCTCGACTTTACCTATGGTGAAGATTTCAAATATGACGAAATGGTTGTCACCAGCCCGGGTGATCTCGGCAAGCAGGCCGCTGAAATGGTCGCCAAGGCCAATCCTTTCGGTGACAGCGATGCGCCCAAGCCGGGCGAAGGACCGACCAAGGAACAGCGGGAAAATGGATATTATGATCTCCTGTTCCTCGGAGAGACCGCCGACGGCGACACCGCAAGCCTCTGCGTCAAGGGCGACAAGGACCCCGGTTACGGCTCGACCAGCAAGATGATCGCCGAATCCGCGCTTTGCCTCGCCCAGGACAAGATCACCGGTGGCGGTGGCGTCTGGACCCCCGGCGCATTGATGGGCAAGAAGCTGGTCAAACGGCTGGAGGACAAAGCCGGCCTGAGCTTCACCGTCGAAAGCTGACGATTTTCAGCAACGGTTCAGGTCATTGCGGGCTATAAAACCGCCTGGAACAGAAATATATCGAACCACCCTTGAAACTTCGTTTCTCAGGACAGATTTCTTAGCATCATGTTGAAACGTTTCTTACGCAAGAACAAGCCATCTCGGCCGCTCGACAGCGCGACCATCCCCGACGGGCGAAGGGTATACGCGATTGGCGATGTCCATGGCCGCAATGACCTTTTACAGCGGTTGCTGGACAAGATCGTCAAGGATGATGGCGAACGTGGTGCAGTCGAGAGTGAAATAATCTTTCTCGGCGATCTGGTGGACCGGGGACCGGACAGCGCCGGGGTTATCGACACCGCGATGCAAGCCAGGGAGACACTCGGAAACGTCCGTTTCCTGATGGGCAATCACGAAGAAGTCTATCTCGCGGCAGCCTCCGGTGACGAAAAATCCGTGCGGTTTTTCAACCGGATTGGCGGGCGCGAGACGATATTGAGTTACGACATTACAATGAAGGAATATATGGAACTGGATATGACGCAACTGGCCCTGCGCATTCCGGAACTGTTTCCCAGGGAACATGTCGATTTTATCTCGGGTTTCGAGGACCAGATCATTGTCGGCGACTATGCATTTGTCCACGCCGGAATCCGCCCCGGCGTTCCGCTGTCGGAACAGCGCCAGAAAGACCTGCGCTGGATCCGCGAGGATTTTCTTTCCGCTTCGGAAGCCCATGAAAAAGTCATCGTCTATGGCCACACGATCAATGACGATGTCGTGGAAACGGGCACCCGCATCGGCATCGACACCGGCGCCTATTATTCGGAAAAGCTGACCGCGCTGGCGCTGCAAGGCTCCGAACGCTGGTATCTCGACACCAGCACATAAAAAAATCGGCGGAACCAGCATGGCTCCACCGATTTGAGGCCCAACAGTCAGGCCAGTTCTGGGTAGTAATTCTGTCTTCTAGGCAACTTGTGCGGTTGGCGCGGTTTCTTCTTCCATATCACGCAGAACATAGCCGCGGCCCCAGACCGTCTCGATATAATTGTCTCCGCCGCAGGCCAGAGCCAGCTTTTTGCGGAGCTTGCAAATAAACACGTCGATGATCTTGAGTTCCGGTTCGTCCATCCCGCCATAGAGATGGTTGAGGAACATCTCCTTGGTCAGGGTGGTTCCCTTGCGCAGCGACAGCAGTTCGAGCATCGCATATTCCTTGCCGGTCAGATGGACACGATTGCCATCGACTTCGACGGTTTTGGCATCCAGGTTAACCGCCAGCTTGCCGGTCCGGATAACGCTCTGCGAATGGCCTTTCGAACGGCGAACAACCGCATGAATGCGGGCAACCAGTTCGTCGCGATGGAATGGCTTGGTAACATAGTCATCGGCACCAAAACCAAAGGAACGGACCTTGCTGTCCATTTCGCTGATTCCGGAAAGGATGAGCACCGGTGTCTGTACTTTCGCAACACGCAGCTTTTTGAGGACATCATATCCATGCATGTCTGGCAGGTTGAGATCGAGCAATATGATGTCATAATCATAGAGCTTGCCGAGATCGAGCCCCTCTTCGCCCAGGTCTGTGGTGTAAACGTTGAAACCTTCGGTTGTCAGCATCAGCTCAATCGCTTTTGCGGTCGTTGGTTCGTCTTCAATCAGCAGCACGCGCATGAGGCAGCCCCTTTTCTTAATTACTCGCTCCAGATCGACCACTGTGCCGACCCGATGGATCATTTATTAACCATAAGATCAATGAACGTAAAAGGTTAATTTTCCCCTAACGCAGGATTCAGCATGAGTCGCGGGCATGTCAATGACTCTGAAACCCGCAGGAATGAGTCGTTTCAGGACTCTCGGCCCCGCCGGAAAAAAAATTAACTTTTTGCCAATCTTGGATCAAAATTCGTCATTTTCGAGCGAACCAGATCGAATTGTGCGCCATATCGGCATCAAAGCGACCGACAATATACAGCAAAGCTCATCCCCGGTTAACAAGTCCTGTCGCGATGGCGCTCATCGCGCTAGGAACGGCAAATGGTTGAATTACCCGAAAGCGCGATCACCGAGACTTTTCTTGCCGCCAGCGGTCCCGGCGGGCAAAATGTCAACAAGGTGGCGACCGCAGTCCAGATGCGCGTCAATATCTACGCTCTGGGACTGGAGCCTTATGCCTTCCGCAAGTTGAAGACGCTCGCGGGCCGAAAGATGACAAGCGGAGGCGAACTGATCATGACCGTCCGCGCCTACCGGACCCGCGAAGCCAACCGGGCCGAAGCACGGCGGCGGGTTAGCGAAATGATCGAACTGGCCTACGAACGCGACGCCCGCCGGATCAAAACCCGGCCGAGCAAAGCCGCCAAGGCCCGTCGGGTCGACACCAAGAAAAAGAAATCCAACGTCAAAAAGATGCGTGGAAAACCGGGGCTCGACTGAGTCATATATATCATAGCCTGAAATTCGAGCCGGCCAAACCCGTTGTTTGCGGTTGGCAAAGCGGTGTTTTTCCGCATAAGAAATGTAGAGAATTTAGGGGATTTCGATGAAAACGCGTTATTTGCTCGCCATCTGCAGCCTGCCATCCTTGGCGACCGCCGCTTTCGCCTCCGACGCCGACGACAGCCGGCGCTTTACTGCAGAACGCGTGTTCGATCTGGAATATGCCGATGATCCGCAAATATCGCCGGACGGCAGCACCATAGTCTACGCCCGCAAGTCGATGGACAAGTTCGTCGATCAGGTCGTCAGCGATCTATGGTCAATCGACACCCGCGAGGGCACCCACCGGCCACTGGTAAGCGGCCAAGGCTCCAGCAGCTCTGTCCGCTGGTCCCCGAGCGGCGACCGCCTGATCTATATGGCGTCGAACAACGGCAAACAGGAACTGCGTCTGCGTTTCAAGGACACGGGCGACAGCTTTTCACTCGCGCAGTTGGAACAGAGCCCGGGCGCGCCGGTCTGGTCCCCGGATGGCAAGAGCATCGCTTTCACCATGTTGGTACCCGATGAGCGTCCAGGTTTTGCCAAGCCGCCAAAAAGCCCTGAGGGGGCCGAATGGGCAAAGCCGGTCCGGGTTGTCGATGATCTCGTGTTCCGCTTTGACGGCGCCGGCTATCTGCCCAAGGGCAAAACCCAGATATTCGTCCTCGGCACCGAGGGCGGCACGCCGCGGCAGGTGACCGACGGGAAAAATGGCTTTGATAGCCCGCAATGGCTGGGCAACGGCGCGTTGCTGGTCACCGGCAACGAAGCCGAAGACGCTGATCTCGATCCCATCGAAAGCGAAATATACCGCGTGGACCTGTCCAGCGAGGCTGTCACCCCGCTGACCCAGCGCGACGGCCCCGATTTCGCGCCCAAAATTGCCCCCAATGGCGCGCGTATCGCCTATCTCGGATATGACGACGAGCTCAGATCCTACCAACAGAATAATGTCTATCTGATGGGATCCGACGGCGGCGGCGCAACAAATCTGACGGTCAATTATGACCGCTCGGTCGACAATATCGCATGGCGACCAGACGGCAAGGCACTGATCGGTCAGGTCGAGGTCGAGGGTATATTGACTTTGGTCTCGATCGATCTGTCCGGCAATGTTCGCACTCTGGTCGAGGATATTGGCGGCACATCGCTCGGTCGTCCTTATGCCGCCGGCAGTTTTTCGGTTGCCAGCAATGCCGGCGGAAGTTCGCCGATCATTGCCTATACCAAGGGCAGCACCAATCGCCCCGCCGAAGTCGCGATCAGCCGGGGCGGGCGAGACGGCCGCCAATTGACCCGTCTGAACGACGATGCACTTGGCCATCTGGACCTAGCCCGGATCGAGGAGATCAAGATTTCGTCGAGCCACGACGGCAGAGAAATAGAAGCGTGGGTTGCCCTGCCCCCGAATTTTCGCCCCGACGGCAGCTTTCCGATGATATTGGAAATTCATGGCGGCCCGGCGACCATGTATGGTCCTTATTTTTCCGCTGAAATTCAACGCTATGCTGCACAAGGCTATGTCACGGTCTATGCCAATCCACGAGGTTCGACCGGATATGGCGAAGATTTTGCGCAGCTGATCGATCTGAATTACCCCGGCAATGATCATGACGACCTGATGAGCGTCGTCGACGCCCTGATCGCCAAAAATTACGTCAGCAAGGACCGGCTGTTCATCACCGGCGGATCGGGCGGCGGGGTGCTGACCGCATGGGCCGTCGGAAAAACCGATCGCTTCGCAGCGGCGGCAACGATCAAGCCGGTAATCAACTGGACCAGCATGGCACTGGCCGGTGATATCGCCCGCTTCGTCAGCCGCCACTGGTTCCGCGCCCAGCCCTGGGAGCAACCGGAGGAATATTGGCGCCGTTCGCCGCTTTCCATCGTCAATAACGTGAAGACGCCGACGATGGTCATGGTCGGCGAAGCAGACTGGCGGACACCCGCCTGGGAAGCCGAACAATTCTATACCGCGCTCAAGGTCCAGAAAGTCGATACGGTGCTTGTAAGAGTGCCCGGTGCGTCCCACCTTATTGCTCGCAGGCCGAGCCAGCTAATCGCCAAGGTCGACAATATCATGGGCTGGTTTGCCAAATATGATCCGGTCAAAAAACCGGAAGCCGAAGATTAAAAGGAAAGGCGGACGACTCCCCCATGTTGGAAATTGCGATCGACAAAGATCAACCGAAGGCGGCACTATATGCCGAACTGACATCCTTCGCTGCCGCTCTGGTGGACGGCGAACCGGACGCGATTGCCAATATGGCCAATGTCGCGGCTTTGATCTGGCAATATGTCCCCGGTCTAAACTGGGCCGGCTTCTATCGGGTCATCGATAACGAGTTGTTACTCGGTCCCTTCCAGGGCAAGACGGCCTGTATCAGGATTGCCATTGGTTCCGGCGTATGCGGCGCTGCGGCGGCCTCGGGCCTTGTCCAGCGGGTGGCAGATGTGCACGCATTCCCCGGACATATTGCCTGCGATGCCGAAAGCCGCAGCGAGCTGGTGATACCGGTGATGAAAAACGGGAGCGTGATTGCCGTGCTCGACCTCGACAGCCCCCTGCCCGACCATTTCGACCCGGAAGACGAGAGCGGTCTGGTCAAACTGATCGACGCAATTGCCGATAATCTTGGTTAACCACACGGTAACCAGTGTGCCCCATTTCGATACAACGGCGTAAATCTACTCTATTTTACAACCCCCTAATGGCCAAAGCGCCCGAAAAATGGTAAATGAACGTTAACCAATATTCGGTCGGACATGCTCGGTGCATGCCCGAAACTAGGGAGTTGTTAACCATGAAGACCCTTTTACTTGCTGGCATTGCCGGTGTTTTCGCGATGGCGCCAGCATCGGCATATGCCGCTGTCGACTCGGTGTCGGACGACACCTCGAATTCTCTCATCGACCTCTCCTTTGCTTCTTCGGCAGCACTGGCCAACCCCGCATCCGGGGCCAAAACCATGCCGAACAGGGGCAATATGCGCCAGATGAAGAACATGGGTAACATGCACCACGCAAAGAACATGCGCCGCATGAAAAACGTGGGCAGCAACCATCGCATGAACAGCCGCAGTCACGGTGGCAGCTACGTTCGCCAGGGCCGCGTGGGCTATGGTCAGGGCTATCGCAAGCCCCATCGCGGCTTCCGCCTTCCGCAAACCTATGTTCAGCCCAGCTATTTTATCGGGAATTTCGGCTATTACGGGCTGTCCCAGCCCAATGTCGGCTACGGCTGGTCGCGCTATTATGACGACGCCGTACTGACCGACCGCTATGGTGTGGTTCAAGACGCGCGCTACAATCTCGACTGGGATCGTTATAATCAGGGCTATCAGGACGGTTATCGCGCCGGTCAGGCGACCTATGATCCTGCAGTATTTTACGACGATGACCGTGT
This sequence comes from Parasphingorhabdus flavimaris, assembly GCF_013371215.1. Classification (GTDB taxonomy): domain Bacteria; phylum Pseudomonadota; class Alphaproteobacteria; order Sphingomonadales; family Sphingomonadaceae; genus Parasphingorhabdus; species Parasphingorhabdus flavimaris. The sequence goes on along the minus strand of NZ_JABWMH010000001.1, from coordinate 923,129 downwards.
CGTATCCACACCATCCGCCTATAATGACGCGCGCTCGACCTATCAGGGCGACTGGCAGGGCGCCTATCAGGAAGACGGCAGCTATCAGGGAGACTGGCAAGGCACCTATCGGGATGCCGAAGGCCGTATCTATGAAGGCGAATATTCCGGCACGTTCATCGGTGATGGCGGGATGACCCCGCATTGGGGATCCGGCCAAGCGCAGAATCCGCCACCCCGGCATCATGAACCCTATCCGGATAATCGCGGTTACGACGATCCGCGCTCTGAAGAGCTGGCCTATCTCGAACGGTGCAAGAAAAGCAGCGGCATCGGCGGCGTTGTCGTTGGCGGAGCGATCGGAGCGCTCGCCGGCAACCGTATCGCGGGTCGCGGCAACCGACTGGGCGGATCGCTTATCGGCGGCGGCCTTGGCGCGGTGGCAGGAGCGGCAATAGATCAGGGAACCGATCGCTGCCGCAAGCTGCTCAAGCAATATGGCTATGACCAGCAGCATGACGGTCGACGCTACCCCGCTCATCCGCCGGTCCGCTATCATCACCAGCAACCGCCGCAGAGCCATCCCACCTATCCGAGCGGCTGGAACGGACAATATGGTCAGGCTTATTATTATCCGCAGGCACAGCCGATGGTGACGACGATCGTCATACAGTCCGCGCCGGTTACCACCACAACCACAACGACCTATGTCGAAGAGGAAGTGGTATATGCAAAACCGGCCCACAAGAAGCGGTGGAAACCTGCCGCCAAGAAAACGTGGAAGCCAGCGCCGAAAGCTGCCCCGTTGAAGGGATGCCAGCAGGCGCGCTGCATGTACGACTGATAGGCTGACAGAAAGAAAAAGGCCTGCCAATCCGGTTCGATTGGCAGGCCTTTTTTCTGGCCTATTGCTCTGGATTCAGTTCGACGGAATTAACTCGGCTATTGCAGCTTGAGCAAGGCGGTCGGGTCAAATCGGCTCCAGCCATCCGGGCCCAGTCGCTCGATAGGGCGATAGCGGACCTTGTATTCCATCTGCGGTGACCCATCGACCCAATAGCCAAGATAGACATAGGGCAATCCGGCCTTCCTGGCGCGCATGATGTGATCCATGATAATATAGTTGCCGAGTCCGGCCCGTTCTCCATGCTCGGCATCGAAGAAGCTGTAGATCATCGACAGGCCATCGCCTTGCTGATCGGTCAGGCAGGCACCGACCAGACGCCCCTTGCTGCCGTCCTGGGTTGGCTCGCGATATTCGATGACAAAGCTTTTGACCGGCGATTGCTCGACCATGTCGCTATAGTCCATCTCGTCCATCTCCGCCATGCCGCCGCCGGGATGCCGTTTTGCCAGATATTTTTGCAGCAGTTGATATTGTTCGTCGGTGGCCCAGGGTTCGCAGGCTTCGACAACGAGGTCCTGATTGCGCCGGATCAATTTTCTCTGGGTGCTGCTCGGCCGGAATTCGTCAGCCAGCACCCGGACCGAAACGCAAGCTTTGCAATCCAGACAGCTGGGACGATAGGCGACATTCTGGCTGCGGCGGAATCCGATCCGCCCGAGCGCGTCGTTCAATTCCTCGGTGTGCGGGCCATTGAGCTCGGTAAAGACCTTGCGCTCGCTTTTGCCGGGCAAATAGGGGCACGGGCTGGGATTGGTTACGAAAAATCGTGGAAAGCGAACGGGTGCAGTCACAATGCCAGCCTTTTCTCAAATGGTTCAGAGTCGACAGGGGCAATATGCAATGCAGGGGAGAAAATGAAAAGGTGGTTTACCAAGATTTTCGACATTAATCCGGACCGAGACCAAAAAAAACGGGGCGAAAATCGCCCCGTTTTCAAATTGATTTGTCAAACCTCAGGGGCTTGTTGGATCATCATCATCAGCGATGATGATGATGCCGGCAATTACTGCTGCTGCTGCGAGCAGAGCAATCAGGATGCCGTTTCCGCCTTCAAGTTCTTCCGAAGAAGTCGAGGTCGCACCGATGCGTTCTACCGCTGGCGCAACGCTGTTAGCTGCCTGGGCTGCCACAGGTGCAACAGCCAAAGAAGCTACCGAGATAGCAGCCGTTAGTTTACCGAGATTCATAATAATGCTCCAATAGGTATTTAACAAAGAGAGAAAGTCCACATCGGGACTCTCTTGCGCCCCACTGCTTCTTGAAGGGTTATCTTTACATCCATCCCTTCTGAAAAACTATTTATAGCAATTTGCGATTCTTAACAACCGCAAAACCCAGAATAATTTTCTCCGGTCAACCCGATAACAAACCGCTTAGCCCCGTCCTACCTGCTCCGGACAAATGCTGGCCGACCGGCGATCCAGGTCTGCAGCACCTGTGCATTGCGAATCTGTTCGGGTGTCGCCAGCAGGATATCCTGGTCAATGATCAGAAAGTCCGCCCTTCTCCCGGGTTGCAGACTGCCGAGGCGATCTTCGGCAAAAGCGGCATATGCGGCGCCGTTGGTATAGGCGTTCCAGGCTTGCTCTCGGCTCAGCTTCTCCTTCGGCATCCACCCTCCGAACGGCTGCCCTGCGGCATCCTCGCGGGTCATCGCAGCGGCCAGGCCAGCGAAAGGATTGGGCGATTCCACCGGCACGTCCGTGCCGAACGCAAGCTTCGCACCCGACGCAAGCAACGATTGCCATGCATAAGCCCCAACCAGACGATCCGTCCCCAGACGCGCTTCCGCCATCAGCCGGTCGGACGTCTGGTGCACCGGCTGCATCGAGGCGATGGTGCCGGTGGCAGCGAAACGGCCGATATCGGCCGGATCGACGATCTGCGCATGCTCGACCCGCCATCTCCGGTCGCCCTTGTACGTATATCTCAGTTCCTCGATGGCCGACAATATATCGTCATTGGCCTGGTCACCGATCGCATGGACGGCGGTCTGGAAACCGTCCATCGCTGCCCGGCTCATCTTGTTCTTCAGCTGTGCCGAGCTCAGCATCGCCAATCCGCTTTCCCCCGCCTTGTCGGCATAAGGCTTCTTGAGCAGGGCGCCGCGTGACCCCAGAGCGCCATCGATATAGAGCTTGACCCCGGCAAGCCTGAGATGATCGTCATACAGCCAGGGTGACGGCCCTGGGCCGGCAATCGCGATCATATTCTCGATCTCGGCCGCATAAGAGATGATCCGCACCTTCAACCGGCCCTTGTCTCCCGCCCTGCGGAAACTCTGCCAGTCCTGCATCGTCGTCCCCATGTCGGCAATCGAAGTGACCCCGCTGGCCAGCAATATGTCCTGCGCCTTGCTCAGGGCGACGTCGCGGTCGACCGGCTTGGGGGCAGGAATTGCGGCGTCGAACAAATCCATCGCTGTATCGACGAATATACCGGTCGGTTTGCCGCCGCTCTTTTCGATACTGCCGCCGCCGGGTGATTTGGTCGCGGATGAAATGCCGGCTGCCGCCATCGCCGCTCCATTGACCCAGACTGCATGGCCATCGACGCGGGACAGAAACACCGGACGGTCGGCAACCACCGCGTCGAGCTCTGCAGCGGTTGGAAATCGGCCCAGCCCCCAGGCCTCCTGATTCCAGCCATTGCCGATGATCCATTGCCGCCCCGGATTGTCGGCTGCATATTGAGAGATCTTGGCGAGCGCTTCGGCCAGCGAACTGGTATCGGACAGGTCCAGCGTCAGTGCGCCAAAGCCCATGCCCATGACATGACCATGGGCATCGAAAAATCCAGGGATCACCGTCTGGCCCTTGCCATCGAACTGGAAGTCGACCTCGCGCGGACGCTTGTCACGGCGGTCGAGCAACTGTTTTACCTTGCCGTCATCATCGATGACCATCGCCGCGAAACGGATGACCTTTCCTTCGCTGTCGAGCGTCATCCCGTTGACATTCTCGATCAGGCTGTCGGCAAGAGCCGGCGCGGGCGTCAGAAAAACCGCCGCAGCCATCGCACCCAACGCTGTGCCACAATTTTTCAGCCAACCGTCCATATCAATTTCCTTGGATTATTTTCTTTTGGGAAGACGCGAAACCAGTGAGCTCGTGTCATTGCGTCCGCCCCCTGCGGCCTGCACTTCGGCATAAAACTGGTCGACCAGCGCCGCCACCGGAAGAGCCGCGCCGTTGGTCCGCGCCTCCTCGAGCGCCAGTCCGAGATCCTTGCGCATCCAGTCGACGGCAAAGCCGAAATCGAACTTGTCCTGCGCCATCGTCGCCCAGCGATTGTCCATCTGCCAGCTCTGCGCCGCTCCGCCGGAGATCGCTTCATGGACCTTGTCCAGATCAAGCTGGCTGGCCTGGGCAAAGCGCAGCGCCTCGGACAGCCCTTCGAGGACACCGGCAATCGCGATCTGGTTGCACATCTTCGTCGTCTGTCCTGCGCCAGTCCGTCCGACATGAACGATCCGCCCGGCATAAGCATCCATGATCAGCTCGGCCGCCGCGAAGGCTTCCTTGCTGCCGCCGCACATGATCGACAATTTGCCATTTTCGGCACCGGCCTGACCGCCCGAAACCGGAGCATCAACCACATGGATTCCGCGCCCCTCCGCTTCGACCGACAGCTGGCGGGCGATCCGCGCCGACACCGTCGTATGGTCAATGAACAGGGCGCCCGACGCCATCGTCGAAAAGGCGCCGTCACGCCCCATGGTGACCGAGGAAAGGTCGTCATCATTGCCGACACAAGTGATCACGATCTGCTTGTCCCGTGCTGCAACCGCCGGATTTTCGGCCAGTGAGCCGCCATATTCGGCCACCCATGCCTCGGCCTTGGACCGCGTCCGGTTATAGACCGTCAGTTCGTGCCCGGCCTTGACCAGATGACCCGCCATGGGCCCGCCCATCACGCCGATCCCGATAAATGCAATTTTCGCCATAGATTCCTTTATCCCCTTTCATGGCCATAATCATTGTTTCCCTCGATGACCAGATGCGTTAGGGCCTCAGGCGATATGAATGATATGCAGCCATCCGCCCTTCCCACCTTCGACTTCGAGGATGTGAAAGCAGCGCACGACCGGATCAAAGGCCGGGTCGTCAATACGCCGACGCTGAAAAGCATCACCCTTTCCCAGCTTAGCGGCGCAGAAGTATTTCTCAAATTCGAGAATCTGCAATTTACAGCTGCCTACAAGGAACGCGGCGCGCTCAATGCGCTGCTGCTGATGGACGAGAGCAAACGCAAGGCCGGGGTTATCGCCGCCTCTGCCGGCAATCACGCTCAGGGGCTTGCCTATAACGCCAGGAACCTGGGCATCCCGGCGACCATCGTGATGCCCAGCACCACGCCGATGGTGAAGGTCGAACAGACCCGCGGCCATGGCGCCGAAATCGTGATTTTCGGCAGCAGCTATGACGAAGCCTATGCCCACGCAATGACGCTGGCCGAGCAACGCGGCCTCACCTATATCCACGCCTTTGATGATCCGCATGTCGCGGCCGGTCAGGGAACGGTTGCGGTCGAGATGCTCGAAGCCGTGCCCGATCTCGACCGGCTGATCATTCCGATCGGCGGCGGCGGATTATTCTCCGGTATGGCCACCGCAGCCCGCGCAATCAGGCCGGAGATCAAGATGACCGGCGTGCAAGCCGCGCTTTATCCAAGCATGTATGGCAGACTGACCGGCAAGACCGTTACCGCCGGTGGCGATACTTTGGCGGAAGGCATCGCGGTCCGTAATCCCTCCGAATTCACCGCCGCGATCATCCAGAAGCATATGGACGAAATCCTGCTGGTCAGCGAAGCGCAGCTGGAAGGCGCGGTAAGCCTGCTGCTGCAAATCGAGAAAACCGTCGTCGAAGGCGCAGGAGCTGCGGGACTGGCCGCACTCTTGGGAAACAAGGAAAAGTTCAAGGGCGAGAAAGTCGGTCTTGTACTCTGCGGCGGCAATATCGACACCCGCCTGCTCGCCAATGTCCTGTTGCGCGACCTCGCCAGGTCGGGCCGTCTCGCGCGTCTCCGCCTGCATCTCCGCGATCAGCCCGGCGCGCTCTACAATGTCGTGAGGCAATTCGCCGACCATGAGGTCAATATCATCGAAATCTATCACCAGCGCGTGTTTACCAACTTGCCGGCAAAAGGGCTGATCACCGATATCGAGTGCGAAGCCAAGGATCGCGAGCAACTCGAAGGCCTGATCGCCGACCTCAACAAGTCCGGCTATGATGTCCGGCAGGTGGAACTGGCAGACTAGCCTGTCACGGCACGTTCATGTCGAGATTGCCGACGGCGCCGTCACAGGGCCCCATTTCCAGAAGCGAGCGGTCAAAGGCGCCCGCGAGGCTTTTTAATCGGCGCGCCATGATGGTCATATCAAGCCCCTGCGCCAGCGGATCGCAGCGTTCCGGCACGACACCAAATCCGATCATAATATCTATCCAGCTCTGTTCGTCAAAGATTTCACCATCATAAACGACGACCCGCCCTCTGCTGCGAAACTGGTCAATTCTCCGGACCAGGCTTTCGGGTATTTTTCTTTCCCCAATATCGGACCACGGCAGGTCTTCCCGGCGGTTGAGCGCGAATGGCAGCAACATGAAATCACGCAACTGTTCCGCCGCTATCAGATGGCGCCGATTATATTCCCTTGCCTCGACCGTCATGTCGAGACGCGTCGGCAGGTGATCCGCCAATATCATCGCCTGACGCTGCAATAATGTCATGTCAGCCGAGAGAAACGGTCCGAAGCGCGCCGATGCACTACCCATTCTCAGCAAATTGCCAAGCCAGGGCTTATCGATATATCCCGGTTCAAACGACGCAACCTCCGCTTCGGGCCCGACGAGATATTTTTCCTCTTCGCCGGTCAAAAGGTCCGATGCATAGATAAATTGCCCGATTGATCGGTCTCGCAGCGGCGTGGTGATCATCAGTCCGCCCTTGATCGCCTGAACCACGGTGTGGCTAGCTGGCCCTGCCGGTGGATCGGTGACCCGGGCCGACCCGATGCGATCAAAGGAGAATCCCTCGGAAACCGACCGCCAGTCGGAAAGAAAAGACCCGCCGATCAACCGGCTGATCGCTCCGGACGCATCGATATACAGGTCGGCCTCGACCGTCTCTCCATTGTCCAGTTCGATCCGGTCTATCGGCCCGCCATCCGGCGATGTTTGCACGACCTTTGGCCTTGCATCCACAATCTTCATCGGCCCGGAACCGGCATTGTCTTTGAGCAATGCCGTATAATGCGCGCGATCCATCTGGATGACCGGACGCAGCATGCTCAGCGGTGAGCGGGGATCAGCGGATTGAAACGCAAATTTTCCTACTTCCATCGCCCGCGCTGGCAAACGAAACGGCTGATAAAGATAGGACAGCCGCTCCGGCTGATCATAGGACATGGCGGCACGCAACATGATCTGGTGAATGGCCACATCGTCGATAGCGGGCAGGCTCCCTGAACCGGTCAGGAAAAACCCGCTTCCTTCACCCTGCCAATCCCGCAATTCGGCGCCGAGAGAGAAAAGCGCGCTATCTGCCGTCGCCAGTTTTTCGGCGCTAATCCCCATATACGCGAAAAACGGGTCATCCAGACGAACAGCGACAGCCGCCGGTGCAACAGACCCACCGTCTTCCACAAGCACTAGCTCGATACCTGCGGGCAAATCGTTCGCGATCTGCGTCGCGACCGGCCATAATTCGTGACTCTTGCCGCAAATGGCGATCCGCCTGACCCGCTGTGCAAGGCCGCTCACGCTGCATCTTCCGCTGCGCCGGAATAGGTAGCCCGATATTTCTCGAGAAATGCCAGATGACCGCTCATCTGCCCGACTCTATTATCTATCGTTCTCCGGATATGTTCGAGCTGGTTGGTACGATCAGCAACAGATATCGCATCGACCCTTGGGTCACAGGTCTCGGGCAACAGATTTTGGCCGATGAATACGGAGAGCCAGCTCGCCGGCTGAAACAGACCGTGATCATATTGCGGAACAATCCCGCGCCGTTTGAAAGCCTCTATCTTCTCGCCCAGACTAGTCGGCCATTCCATCTCCCGCATGTCCCGCCAGAACGGTTCGTCGCGCTGGTTGAGCACATAATGCAGCATCAGAAAGTCACGGACGCGATCATATTCCAGATCCATCAACCGGTTATATTCGTCAACATCCGACGCTGCGCACTGCTTCTCCGGGAAGAGCGCGATCAGGTTCAATATACCGCTCTGGATCAGATCGATGCTGGTCGATTCAAGCGGCTCGAGAAAGCCGCCGGACAGCCCGATCGCCACGCAATTTCGGTTCCACAATTTTTCGCGCTTGCCGGTCCTGAAAAACAGCTGCTTGGGTTCGGCAATCGGGTCGCCCTCGAGATTCTTCATCAGCAAGTCGACCGCGTCCTGATCGCTGATATAGCGGTCGCAATAGACATGGCCGTTGCCGATCCTGTGCTGCAACGGGATCCGCCACTGCCATCCGGCAGAACGCGCAGTAGAGCGTGTAAAAGGTCCCACAGGATCGGCAATTTTGCACGGCACCGCAAAGGCCCGGTTGCACGGCAGATAGTCGCTCCAGTCTGCAAAGCCGGTCGCCATTTCCTGTTCGATCAATAGCCCGCGAAAGCCGGAACAGTCGATGAACAGCTCGCCGGATATCTGCTGTCCGGACTCCAGCATGACTGACTGGATGAAGCCGGTCTCGCCATCGCTGTCGACCGCGATGACCTTGCCCTCGATCCGGTCAACACCGCGCGCTGTCGCATAGTCCGCAAGAAAGGCGGCGTAGAGGCTGGCGTCAAACTGGAAGGCATATGTATAGGCGTGCAATAACGACGCCGGATTTTCCGGCGGCAAATCAAACCGCTGATGGCGCGCCGCCTCGATAGCAAGGCAATAGCTGCCAAAATCCTCCGCCCGTCCCCGGGCATTTTCCCTGACCCAGTGGTGATGAAAATCGACGGGGCCGATTGGCTCGCCATGCACACCAAAGGGATGGACATAATGATCCCCCGCCTTGCCCCAGTCGCGAAACTCGATACCCAATTTGATCGTCGCGCTGGTCTGCGCCATCAGATCGGCTTCATCAATATCCAGCATCCGGTTGAATTCGCGAATTTGCGGCAACGTCGCCTCGCCCACGCCAACGGTACCGATTTCGGCGGATTCAATCAGGCGGATATTCGCTCTGGTTCCGGACAGCTTGCGGGCAAGCGCGGCAGCGGTCATCCAGCCTGCGGTGCCACCACCGACGATGACAATCTGTCGAACCACTCGGTCGGACTGGCCTTTCAATGCATTTCCCCGCAGCTTGGATCTTCGACGCGGATATATGCTAGCGCCATCGACGCGCTTTGGCCAAACAGATATTCTATTTGATACCGATCAGCATGCACCGCTGTTCAAACGGGCGCGGTCAACCCGGCGTCGCGCATCCCGCGCCAGATCTGCAGGGCCTGAACCGTTTCGGGCACATCATGCACGCGAACGATTTGCGACCCCTGCTGGATCGCATGATGCGCAAAGGCGATCGAACCGCCGAGACGCTGATCGACCGGTGCTTCCTTCGACAAGGCCCCGATCATCCGTTTGCGACTGGCGCCGATCAGCAGCGGCTGGCCGAGCGTATGGAACATTGCGATATTGTTCATCAGGGCGAGATTGTCTGCCAGCGATTTGCCGAAGCCGAGGCCGGGATCGATAATGATCTTCTCGCGCTCGAAGCCCGCAGCGACAACATCGGCGATCCGCTGTTCCAGCCAATCGAGCGTATCCGTCACGATATTGCCATATCCGTCACTTTTATGGGGATTTTTGCCACTGGATGGTGCATGCATCAGCACAACCGGACGACCGGACACTCCTGCCACTTCGAGCGACCGTTGGTCGTGTAACAGAGCGGAGACGTCGTTGATCAGTTCCGCGCCGGCAGCAATGGCTGCTTCCATCACCGCTGCCTTGCGGGTGTCGATGGATATGGCGGCCCCGCAATGGGCAAGCCGTTCGATCACCGGTACCACGCGCTTGATCTCGTCGCCTTCCCAGACCGGCTCGGCACCGGGCCGGGTGCTTTCCCCGCCGATATCCAGGATCGAAGCGCCCGACGCAGCCATTGCCAGGCCTGCCTCGGCCGCCTTGTCCGGATCATCCTGATGCTTGCCGCCGTCGGAAAAGCTGTCGGGCGTGATATTGAGAATGCCCATCACGTGCGGCTGGTCGAACCGGATGATCCGCTCGCCGCATTGCAATGGTTCGTGATGTCTCGTCATATTGCCGAACAGGGCAGCGGCCCGAACCGCCAACGGCTCCGGAAGGGCTGCCGACCATTCCGGCCACTGGGTAAGGTTGACCAGCCCCCTCAGATTCGGTTTCCCGGCTTCTATCACCTGATATTCAATCTGAGAAAACCAAATTAAGCTATTGTTTAATATTTGGTTTTTATCCTCATGCCATTGCGGACTATCAACCAGTCCGACCGGCTTGAGATAGAGCCGCGCATCTGCTCCACATGCTTCCAATTCTTCCAGCGACGCGCCCATATCAGGGTTCGGTAGCCAGCAAATAGGTCTGGCGAAGATTGTCGATCGGCTTCAGCGATTTGCCGTCATCATAATACCAATAGGTCCAGCCATTGCAGCTTGGTGCATCCTGCACCGTTGCGCCAATCTTGTGGATCGAGCCTTCCTGCCCATCCCAGATGATCGAACCGTCGGCCCGCACCTTCACCTTGAACTTGCGGTTCTTGCTGCACAATTCGTCACCGGGCTTGAGATAGCCGGTTTCCACCAAAGTCCCGAAGGCAACCCGCGGCTTGGCCTTGGGCGACTGCATCGTCTTCAAAGAGCTTTCGTCGAGCGGCAGCGCTTCGGCGATCCGCTGTTCGGCGACTTCGCAATAGCTGTCTTCCTTCTCGCAGCCGATCCATTCGCGACCCAGTCGCTTCGCCACCGCACCGGTCGTGCCGGTACCGAAAAACGGATCGAGCACAACATCTCCGGGATTGGTGGTCGCCAGCATGATCCGGTAGAGCAGTGCCTCGGGTTTCTGGGTCGGATGCGCCTTGGTTCCGTTGCGTTTCAGCCGTTCCTGACCGCCGCATATCGGCATCACCCAGTCGCTGCGCATCTGCAATTCGTCGTTGAGATTCTTCATCGCACGATAGTTGAACGTATATTTCGATTTTTCCGATTTCGACGCCCAGATCAGCGTCTCGTGCGCATTGGTGAAGCGGGTTCCCTTGAAATTGGGCATCGGATTGGCCTTGCGCCAGATGATGTCGTTGAGGATCCAGTAGCCAAGATCCTGCAGCGAAGCGCCGACCCGGAAGATATTGTGATAGCTGCCGATCACCCAGAGAGATCCATCGGGCTTGAGAATACGGCGCGCTTCCGCCAGCCAGGCCTTGGTGAAGGCATCATAGGCGGCAAAGCTGTCAAAATGGTCCCAGGCGTCATCGACTGCGTCGACCTGTCCGCCTTCGGGACGGTAAAGATCACCGCCAAGCTGGAGATTATAGGGCGGGTCGGCGAAGATCATATCGACCGACGCGTCGGGCAGCGATGCCATCGCCGCGACACAATCCATCTTCAATATTTGCCCCAATGGCAACGCCTCAGCCTTTGCGACAGGCTTGTTTGCGGTGCGTGCTTCAGGTGCGTGAATGCGCTCGATAATCCCCATGTAACTCAATTCCTTTTTCCAACGGGGTTAACGGTGAGTCCGAAACGTCCGGCGGTCAAGGCCGTTAACATAGGTTAAAGGCGTATCTTAATGGTTAACGCGAATCGCGGCAGGAGAACGAAACGAGTCCTTATCCAGATATGGAGTCAGGGCCCGAGCGCCAGACTCAATCCCTAGTGGTGTGGCGCAAAAGACTCGCTGGCGAATATTTATTTTGATCTGGCGGCCCAAATCGTCCAATTTCAATTCTGGTTCACAAAATCTGCTGTTCAAGCTATATGTTCGGTCAGCAGAATAGATCCAGAGCGTAACATTCCGGGGGTCAGTAAACAGATGGCGCGCAATTTTCGCGATAAATATCAGCAGGAAAACGGCATTTCTCAGGAGAGCGACGAACCCCGTCCGCATCCCGGCGTCATTGTCGGCGGCGAGGCAGGGCGCGAGAAACGCCGCGAATATGCGATCGTGTTCGGCTCGAAGATTTTCGGCTCGATCGCCGCAGTCTGGTGGATGTTCACCTATGATACCGGCTGGGTGGAATGGTCGGCATTTATCGCCGGATATATCATATTGATGCTCGGCATCGTCCTCGGCTTCCACCGCTATTTTTCGCACAAGTCGTTCGAGACGTCGAAACCGATGCAATATATTCTCGGCGCAATGGCGCAAATGTCGATCCAGTCTTCGGTATTGCGCTGGGCCACCGACCATCGGCGTCACCATGCGCACGCCGATGAGATTGGCGACGTCCACAGCCCGTGGCTCGATGGCCGCGGTCGCAAGACAAGCCGCCTGAAAGGCATGTTCCACTCCCATTTCGGCTGGTTCATGGACGATTGCGTCACCGACACCAGCATCTACGGCAAGGGTCTTGCCGACAATGATGTCGTGCTCTGGCTGCACAAGACACGCTGGTACTGGCTGGTCTTCTCGCTGATCATCTTTCCGGGCATCTGGGGTCTTGCCTTTGGCGGCTGGGACCATGTCGTCAGCACGATCCTGATCGGCGGCTATTTCCGCACCTTCGTCGTCCTGCAGATCACGCTGGGCATTTCCAGCTATGCCCATGTCGTCGGCTCTCAGCGACACACCAAGGGCGTCGGCACGGCCAGGAACAGCTTCATCTTCTCGCTGCTCACCTTCGGCGAGGGCTGGCACAACAACCATCACAAACATCCCCGCGCCAGTTTTCAGGGCATGGCATGGTGGGAAATCGATATCGCGGGCTATGTCCTGCTGCTGCTCGAGAAAATGGGCCTGGTCTGGAATGTCACCCGCCAGCCCAAATATATCAAAAGCGAAAGCGGCGAATGGATTTTGGCCAACCGCAAAATTGCGCCGAAACGGGCCGAAGCGGAAGCCTAGATCAGGGCCATCTGGGACACGGGCGCGAAGCTGCGCCGGTGGAGCGGCGTCGGCCCATATTGTCTGAGAGCGGCCAAATGCTCCGCCGTGCCATAGCCCTTGTTGCGGTCCCATCCATATTGCGGATATTCTCTGGCGGCTGCGATCATCAACTGGTCGCGGAATTCTTTCGCAAGGATCGACGCCGCAGAAATGCAGGGATGGATAGCGTCTCCGCCAACGACTGCTTCGGCTGAATAGGACCATCGGGGCAAGCGATTGCCATCGACCAGCACATGGTCCGGCTCGACATCAAGGCCCTCCACCGCCCGCGTCATGGCGAGCATCGTCGCCTGCAATATATTGATCTCGTCAACCTCGGCCTCGGAGCATTGGGCTATCGAAAAGCGCGAGCAACCGATAATTTCCTGCTCGAGCAGCGCTCGTTTCCGGGCCGTCAGTTTCTTGCTGTCATCCAGCCCGGCGATCCCGTGATTATTGGGTAATATCACCGCAGCGGCCACCACGGGGCCAGCGAGCGGGCCCCTTCCCACTTCGTCGACGCCGACGATCACCGATCTTCGTCCTGAAAGTCGGTGACATATTGATGCCCCAGCGGCCCGCTTCCCTCACCGAGCCCCGGTGCTTCCAAGATCGCGATACGGGTGAAGGATATTGCCTGCTCAAAGGCCGCGGTCAAATCCATCCCGTTGCCCAGTCCGAGCGCCAGCGCGCTGGCAAAAGAGCAGCCGGTGCCGTGGGTTTCCTCTGAATCCAGTCTCTTGCCTTCGATCCTTCTGACCAGGCCACCGGGCGAATATAGTTCGTCGACAACCACAGCACCGTCACCATGACCGCCCTTGATCACGAGATGGCAGCCATGGCCCAGAATCTCGTCCTTGCCGCCCAATGCCGCCAGTTCCGGAAGGTTGGGGGTTACGACCGATGCAATGCTCATCAATTCGCCGAAAGCGGCAACCGTAGCGGCATCGGCCAGTGCGCTGCCGCTGGTTGCGACCATCACCGGATCAAAGACGACAGCCACGCTGAGCTTCTCCAGATATTGCGCGACCGCCCGCGCCGCCTCGGCGCTTCCGATCATGCCGATCTTCACGGCATCGACGCCGATGTCGCTGACTACGGACTCGATCTGCTCCAATATCGTCGCGGTCGGTATTTGATGAACAGACTGGACGCCCAGTGTGTTCTGCGCGGTGATCGCGGTTATCGCCGTCATCGCGTGACCGCCCAGCATGGTGATCGTCTTGATATCCGCCTGAATCCCCGCTCCGCCGCCGCTATCGGAACCGGCGATCGACAAAATCCGCGGACATGTCCCGGTCACAGGAACAGCGGCCCGACCTGAACGATCAGGAACCATTCAAGCGCCCCCGCCAGCAAGAGAATCAGAACCCAGAACCGGCGGAAAAAGCCTCGCGCAAAGAAGAACAGCCCCAGCGTCACGAGAAGCGGCAGGATCAGGCCGATGACCACGATGGTTCGGGCATCCATCGCATCGAGAAAACTCAGCATTTATATTTACGCAATGTCGAGGCGGGAAATTGTGCCAGCAATTCCTTCGAACGGGTTGGCCTGGGCATCAATCTGCCTCCGCAATTGGGGCATATTCCCTTGTGCTTATCGCTATTGCAGTCGTCACAAAATGTGCATTCAAAACTGCAGATCAGCGCGACAGTCTGCTCGGCGGAAAGATCCTTGCCGCAGCTTTCGCAATCGGGGCGCATTTCCAGCATCAGTTGGCGACCTCCTCTACCACGGCACAAATCCGGTCGACCACCGCATGCACTTGCCCTTCGTCGTCACCCTCTGCCATCACTCTTATCAGCGGCTCGGTGCCGGATTTGCGGATCAGCAGCCTGCCGCTGCCTTCCAGTTCCTTCTCGGCCTCAGCGATTACCGCCTTGACCTTCTCGCTCTCGAGCGGCTGACCACTGCCATAACGAACATTCTTGAGCAATTGCGGCACCGGATCGAACAGATGCAGCAATTCGCTCGCGGGCTTGCCACTCTCGACCAGTTCCCCGAGCACCTGCAAGGCGGCCACGGTGCCGTCTCCGGTGGTGCCATGATCGAGCAGGATCATATGACCGGATTGCTCGCCACCGACATTGTAGCCGCCCTTTTTCATCTCCTCGAGAACATAGCGGTCGCCGACATTCGCGCGGATCAGGTCGAGATTCTGGGTTTTCAGAAAGCGTTCCAGTCCGAGATTGGACATCACCGTAGCAACGATACCGTCGCCGCGCAGCAAGCCGTTGCGGCTCCAGCTCGATCCGATCAGGGCCATCAGCTGGTCACCGTCAACCACCCGCCCTTTTTCGTCGACAACGATCAGGCGGTCAGCATCTCCATCCAGTGCAACCCCAATATCGGCACCGGACGAGACCACGGTTTCCTGCAAAATCGCCAGATCGGTCGAACCACATTTGTCATTTATGTTCAATCCGTTGGGATTGATCCCCAGCGTGACAACCTCTGCGCCCAGTTCCCAGAAAGCGGAAGGCGCCACCTGATAGGCGGCGCCATTGGCGCAGTCACAGACGATCTTAAGACCGTCCAGACGGATATGGTCAGGCAGCGACATTTTGACAGCGTGGATATAGCGTCCGCGGGCATCTTCGAACCGCTTGGCGCGGCCGATATCGGCTGCCGGTGCCAATATTGTCTCTTCTTCAAGATAAGCCTCGATCTTGAACTCGTCCTCGTCGGACAGCTTGAACCCGTCGGGACCGAATAATTTTATGCCATTGTCATGATACGGATTATGGCTGGCGGAGATCATGACACCGAGATCGGCGCGCATTGACCGGGTCAGCAAGGCTACCGCCGGGGTCGGCATCGGACCGACCTGCACGACATCCATGCCGACGCTGGTAAATCCGGCCACCAGCGCGTTTTCCATCATATATCCCGAAAGCCGCGTGTCCTTGCCGATCACCACACGATGCTTGTGGTCCCCGCGCAGGAAATGCCGTCCGGCTGCCTGCCCGACTTTCATCGCAATCTCTGCCGTCATCGGATGCTTGTTGGTCAGGCCGCGAATGCCGTCGGTACCAAAAAATTTCTTCGCCATATCCGTTTACATCCCAAAATCAGCGTGCCTCGTTGCGCATATCTCTAGCCGATGGACCCTCTCGAGACCAAGAACGAATGACGCTTTAAGCAAATTTTACAGATAATCATCTCTTGCCAGATGCTGGTCGCCATGGTTGATGAAGCCCTGATGGACGGCAAGGGATAGAATATTGAAAAAAGCGCTAATCATACTTCTTGCCCTGGTGTTCGGAATTCTCGTCGGGTTGTTTTTCGGCCCCCGCAGCCCGTTGCTCGTCGAAGCAGCCGATGTCGTCGGCAATATGTGGCTCAACGCCTTGCGGATGACGGTCATCCCGCTGGTTTTCACCCTGCTTATCGTCGGCATTGGCAAAGCCGCATCGATGGCCCGCGCCGGACGGATGACCGCCCGGGCGATATTTTTCATGATATTCATCCTCTGGTGTTCTTCAGCGATGGCGGCCTTGGTAACACCCGCCCTTCTCGAACTGTTCCCGCTCAATATCGACGCGGCAGCCGCGCTACGTTCGGCGCTGGGAGACGCGGCACCGCCGGGCGATGTACCACCGTTCAGCGAATTTCTGCGCGCGCTGATTCCCACAAACGCAATTGCGGCGGCAGCGGAAGATGCGGTGCTCCCCCTGATGATCTTCGCGCTGGCCTTCGCCTTTGCGATCACCCGGCTGCCCGATTCCCAGCGCACGATGCTCGACCAGTTTTTCAATTCGATTGCCAACGCGTTGCTGATCCTCATCCAGTGGGTATTGGCGCTGGCACCACTCGGTGTCTTTGCTCTGGCTCTGGGCGTCGGCGCGAATGCAGGGCTGGCGGCATTCGGAGCCCTGCTCCATTATGTGCTGATCGTAAGCAGCGTCGGCGCGGTGGTCTGGATATTCAGCTACATTCTCACCTTCGTCGGTGGCAAACGCAGTCCGGTCGCCTTTTTCAAAGCCTCCGCCCCGGCTCAGGCCGTGGCCATTTCCACCCAAAGCTCTCTCGCTTCGCTTCCGGCGATGGTCAGCGGCGTCAAGGCAATGGGTGTCGGCGACCGGTCCGCCGATGTCGTCCTGCCAATTGCGGTCGCCCTGTTTCGCGCCACCGGCCCCTGCATGAACCTGGCGGTCGCCATATATGTCGCGCACCTGATGGGTATCGAATTGTCGCTCGGCATCCTGGCGATCGGCGTGGTCGTCGCAGCGATCACCACCATGGGAGCGGTCAGCCTGCCCGGGTCGATCAGCTTCATAACCTCGATCGCACCGATCTGCATCGCCATGGGCATTCCAATCGAACCGCTGGTGCTGCTTTTGGCGATCGAGACATTTCCTGATATCATGCGAACCGTGGCGAATGTCAGCGCGGATATGAGCGTGACCGCGACGCTCGCTCGCAGCGAAGGAGACATGACATGAAATATCGCAAACTCGGCCCTGAACTGGAGGTCTCGGCGCTTGGCCTCGGCTGCATGCCGATGGCAGGAATCGGCACCGCCATGTACGGCACCGCCAGCAGGGCCGAAAGCCTGGCGACCATCGACCGCGCAATCGAACTGGGCGTGACCTTTTTCGATACCGCCGAGGTTTACGGGCCGCTGGTCAATGAAGAATTGCTCGGTCACGCGATCCGCGGTCGCCGCGACCGGCTGGTGATTGCGACCAAATTCGGTTTTGCGTTCAACGACGGGCAAGTGACCGGTGTCGACTCAAGCCCGGCCAATGTGCGCCGCGCCTGCGAAGGATCATTGCGCCGGCTCGGTGTCGATGTGATTGACCTGTTCTACCAGCACCGGGTCGATCCCAATGTGCCGATCGAGGAAACCGTCGGCGCGATGGCCGATCTCGTAAACGAAGGCAAGGTCCGCTTTCTCGGTCTCTCGGAAGCCGGAGCCGACACGCTGGAGAAAGCGCACGCGACCCATCCGATCGCGGCATTGCAGTCAGAATATTCGCTATGGGAACGCGGCATCGAGGAAGAAATCCTGCCGATTTGCCAGGATCTCGGCATTGGCTTCGTCCCCTACAGTCCACTGGGCCGCGGCTTTCTGACCGGACAGATCAGCAGCCGGGATGATTTGCCCGAGGATGACTATCGCCGCAACGACCCCCGCTATTCGGAAGAGAATTTTGACCAGAATATGAAACTGGTCGACGTCGTCAAGGAAGTCGCCGGTCGCCATCATTGCTCCCCCGCGCAAATCGCCCTGGCATGGCTGCTGGCGCAGGGTGACTTCATCGTGCCGATCCCAGGGTCAAAAAGACGGGCAACGCTGGAAGACAGCATGGCGGCGGTCGATATCACCCTGTCCGATGCCGATCTCGACCAGCTGGAAGCCGCAGCGCCGGTCGGCGGCACCGCTGGTCTTCGCTATGGCGAGCGAATGATGTCGATGGTCCGCCTTTAGGGACTAGTAATCATATGCCTTCGGCAAAGCGCCGGGAGCAGGATTGCGATAACGGTCCCGCAAACGGATCTGGCGGTTGCTCAGTGATTGTTCGACCCCGTCGATCAATACATTCTCGACCTGCGTCGAAAGCTCCAGCGGATCGCCGTCCCAGATCACCACATCCGCCTGGCGACCGGATTTCAGCGATCCCAGCTTGCCGCCCACACCCATGATCTCGGCAGGCACCGAACTGATCGCCGCAAACGCCTCGTTCCAGCTCAGACCGGTGGCCCGGGGTACCTTGTTCAAGGCAACCAGATTACCGGCATATTGCGTGGAATAGCGCAGCTGATGGGCATCCCGGTCATTGATCATGCCGATCGCCACCTTCACGCCAGCTGCTTTCATGCGACCGATATTGGACTGGGTCGCAGCCAGATCCTCGAACCCGTAAGGCAGATCGCTGAGCGCGGAAGCCAGCACCGGTACACCCGCTGCTGCGATATGACCGGCAACCCGCCAGCCTTCGTTGACGCCGACCAAAATCATTTTCAGGGCCGGAAAATCCTCGCGCAGGTCGAGGACCTTCAGGATATCGTTGGCGCTTTCGACGTGAACCAGCAGCTTGGTGCTGCCATTGATCACCGGCAGCAACGCCTTTGCATCCGACGCCTTCAGCAGATCGCTGTCAAAAGCCGCCGGATTGCGCGCATAGGTCCGCGCTTCCTCTAGCATCGCCCGGAACTGGACATGCGAGGCTGAACGGCTGCCCCCTGCCCGGCTGTGGCCCGTCTCTCCCAGTTCGACAAACTGGAACGACCGCGCCTGGGTGATCGCATCTTCATCCTGGCCGAGATCGACGATCGCGCCATAGCCGCCAAAGATCGAACCGGATGTACTCGGCGATACGACCGCGCGGGTAACACCCGCAGCGCGGTTGACGGCGACTGCGGATGCAAAGGGATTGATGGCATATTGCACGTCGAGCGCGGCCGAAAACGGCGAACCGCTCGAGTTCATGTCATTGGTCTGGCTGACCGCACCGACCTCGACAAGACCTATCCGGCTGAACCCGGCGAAGACACCTGGCGTGACCCATTTCCCGGTCGCGTCTATCCGTCGTGCATTGGAGGGAATTGACACGTTGGCTCCGGCTGCAACCACGCGATCATTGCTGATCACCACGGTCCCGCCTTCAATCGGCGCGCTGCCATCGCCGATCACCAGCTTGCCGCCGGTAATCGCGATGGTCTCGGCCGCAAGTGGCGCTGCGATCATCGCTGCGGCGGACGCTAGCAATAAGGAAAAACGCTTCATTTGACGTCTCCTTCACCGGGCTGGCCGAGCTCGAAATCGCTGACGGGACGACGCTTCGGATCACCGCTGTCAAACAGCAGCGCCCCGTCGATCCAGACCTTTTCCGGTCGCGAGTAGACGCTCAGGGGATTGCCGTTCCACAAAACCAGATCGGCCATCTTGCCCGGCTTCAAACTGCCTGTCATGCTATCGATACCCATTGCTTTCGCCGGATTGAGCGTGATCCACTGGATCGCCTGGGCATCGCTGATTTCAATTCCCATAGCCCGACCATTGGACAATGCCTTGCTCGCTTCCTGGTTGAGCCGCTGTATCTGGTTTTCGTCATCGCTGTGGATGATGACACAGGCCCCGGCATTTTGCAGCAGTGCGGCATTTTCCGGAATGCCGTCATAGGCCTCCATCTTGAAGCCCCACCAGTCCGCCCATACCGCCGAACATATATCTTCCTTGGCCAGAATGTCGGCAATCTTGTAGCTCTCGATCGCGTGATGAAATGCGGTCACCTTGTAGCCGAATTCCTTCGACATATCGATAATCTGATTTAGCTCGTCCGCCCGATAGCAGTGATTGTGGACCAGAATTTCTCCGTCCAGCACGCCGACCAAGGTTTCCTTGGCGAGGTCTCGTTTCGGCGGCTTGGCATCATTCCGCTTGCTGCGATATTCCTGTGCGTCGATCCAGGTTTGCCGGTTTAGCGCGAGATTGCCCATCCGGGTCGATGGCATCCGGTTGCGGCCACCGTAAACCCGCTTGGGATTTTCGCCGCAGGCCATTTTCATGCCATAACGCGCACCGGGGAATTTCATCGCCTGCACCGTCCGCGCCGAAACATTTTTCAGCGTAACCGACCGCCCTCCGAAGAGGTTGGCCGAACCGGGAAGAATTTGCAGCGAGGTAATGCCGCCGTTAGCCAATGCCCGCGAAAAACCGGGGTCTTGCGGCCAGACACTATGTTCCGCCCAGACTTCCGGGGTCACCGGAGAGGTCGCTTCATTGCCGTCACTGTGCGCCGATACGCTGGGCGTCGGATAGTCGCCGAGATGGCTGTGCACATCGATAATACCGGGCGTGACATATTTGCCGGAGCCGTCGACAATCGTGACCTCTGCCGGAATGGCCGTATCCGGACCACCGACCGACGTGATCTTTCCGCCCGCCATGAACACGGTACCCTTGTCGATCCGTCCGCCTTCACCATCGAAGATAGTCACACCGGTAATCGCGGTGGGAACCGAAGGATAGGCTTTGTAAGTCGACGGAAACGCCGGAACGTCAGACTTGCTCGCTTTGACCGGCGGCGCGCTGCTGGCCGAATTTGTGTTCGCAGCGGTAGCCGCGCAACCGGCCATCAACGATCCGCCAGCCGCCAATGCCAGCAAAGCCCGAATTCTCATAGCAAGTCCCTTTTAGATTATGGCTTGGTTGTAGGATGAATGCCGGCAGACTGGGGATCACCAAATTCCGCCTGGCCTTCCAGATCGTCACCGACATTGTCGTCAGCAAGCGTATCCAGATGCATCAGCTTCTTGATCAGCGGCGATATCACGATCACCGCAACGCCGACACCGACAGCAACCCAACCAACGGTTGAATAGACTTCCAGCACACGATCCGGCCCGGCCCCTTCGGCACCGACTGCCGAAGCAATCAGTCCGGCAGCAAAATTGCCGGTTGCAGAAGCAAAGAACCATGTACCCATGATCAGGCTCGCCATATGCGAAGGCGCCAGACGGTTCATCGCGCTCAGGCCAACCGGAGAAAGGCAAAGCTCACCGGTCGTATGCAGCAGGTAGATCAGGAAGATGAACAGAACCGGCGTAAGGTTACCGGTTCCTGCCGCCAAAGCACCGGCTACCAGCACCAGGAAGCCTGCACCGAGCTGGATCAATCCCAGACCAAATTTCGCTGGCGCGGAAGGCTCCAGCCCCCTGCGGCCGAGCATGGTCCAGAGCAACGCAAATACCGGTGCCAGCAGCACGATATAGATCGCATTGATCGACTGGAACACGGACGCAGGAACTTCAATGCCGAGAATATTCCGGTCAACGCTGCGGTCGGTAAACAGGTTCAGCGACGATCCGGCCTGCTCGAACAGGGCCCAGAACAGGATCGAACCGAAAATCAGGAACATTGCCGCAAAGATGCGATCACGATCCTCCGGAGCGAGCTTGGCGACGGCGGTATAGAGAACATAAATCACCAATATTGCACCGGCGATTCCCAGCAATGAGCCAACCAGAGCCTGATACTGGATCAATATCCAGACGAGGCCGACGGTCGCAAAGCTGAGAAGATAAAGCAGCCATTCGAACTTGATGCCACCGACTTTGCTTTCGAGCAGCTTGGGATCATTGGCTTCACCGCGACCTACCAGCAATGGCTTGCCCCAGACGAACACGACCAGGCCGAGCAACATGCCCAGTCCGGCTACTCCGAAACCGTAGGACCAGCCATAGGTCTGACCCAGCCAGCCGGCGATGATCGCTCCCAGCGCGGCACCAAGATTGATACCCATGTAGAAAATCGTATAGGCTGGGTCGCGGCGAATGTCAGTGCGGGTATAGAGTTGCCCGACGATGACCGAAATATTGGCTTTCAAAAAGCCCGAACCGACGATGATGAAGGCAAGTGCCAGCCAGAAGATGTTTATCGCCGGATCTGCCTGACCAAGACCGTCTCCTTCGAAAGCCATCAGGAAATGGCCGAAAGTCAAAAGCAAGGCACCAAAGGCAACCGCTTTGCGCTGCCCCAGATATTTGTCGGCCAGATAGCCACCAACCACCGGCGTGATATAGACCAGAGCGGTATAGGCACCGTAAATCACGCCCGCTTCGCTATCCGAGAACATCCAGTGTTGAACGAGATAGAATATCAACAGGGCCCGCATGCCGTAATAGGAAAAACGTTCCCACATTTCGGCAAAAAACAGAACAAAAAGTCCCTTGGGATGACCGAGGAATGTTCCTCTAGCGTCGCCCGATTCCAGATACTCACCAGCCATTTATGAACTCCCCGATATACTAGGTGGGCTGTCCAATGCAGCCCGATTGCCCCGCACCCTAATGAAAAAAATGCGCAAGTGAAGCAGATTGTTACAAGCGAGACCGGTTTATCTCATATTCGCCTTGCAATTGGCCCCGTCTCTTCCGAAGTGACGGATATGACCGAAAAGCAATTTAACGACCTCAGCAGCCTCGCCAGCTATCTCCCATCCCGCCGATCCGGGCGACCGCGCGATATGATCGCCCCTGGTCCGAGCGAAGCTCAGATCGAAGAGATTGTTACGATTGCCCTGCGGACGCCGGATCACGGCAAGCTGGCGCCCTGGCGCGTGATTGCGGTTGGCGATGATCAGCGCAGCCTTTTCGCCAATGGCATCCACAATGCCTATCTGAAAGAACGGCCGGAAGCCGGGCGGATGGAACTCGAATCGCTGGAGTCGATGGCCTGCCTGGCGCCGACCCTGCTGGTCGTGATGTGCTCCCCCGTCACATCGACCAAGATTCCCCTCTGGGAACAGGAACTGAGTTGCGGTGCCTTTGTGATGAACATTCTCCACGCGGCTCACGCGATGGGATTTGTCGGCGGCTGGATCACCGGCTGGCCGGCGTTTAACGATGACGTGCGGGATCTGTTTGGTTCGGCGCCGGAGAGAATCGCGGGATTTCTCTATTTTGGCACGTCCAATGCGGAACTGGTAGAGCGACCGCGACCGGCATTGGAGGACGTCTTGTCCCGCTGGACCCCTGCCCTGTCAGAATGAATGGCCGCAATCCCGACCAAATGTCGGTATTTCCTCAACTAGCACCTTGCGTGCATGGCTGTATTATGGCAGTGATGCAGCATGAACAATGCAAGCAAACCCGTCTATCTGAAATTGCGGGACATTATCGCAGAATCCATATTGGACGGCGAATATCGCGAGGGTGACATGCTCCCCTCGGTCCGCGTATTTGCAGCCGACCAGGGCGCCAACCCCCTTACCGTGGCGAAAGCCTATCAGGGATTTCAGGAGGATGGCCTGGTCACGGTGAAACGCGGCGTGGGAATGTTTGTCGCAGCGGGCGCAAAGGATCGCCTGCGCCAATCACAGCGAGAAAATTTCATCAAGAATGTCTGGCCACCCGTCGAGCGCCAGATGAAGCGGCTCGACCTGTCGATCGACGACTTGGTGAAAAGCGAAGCCTGAACGGCGTTTCGACTTTGGATTAGCCGACGCTTGGCCTCAAATAGCCCGCGCGCGCCTGAGGCTTGCGCGATAGGCGGGATTTTCAGGCATGATGGTGACAGCCTTTTCAAGCAGGCTTGTCGCATCTCCAATGCGCCCTTCATCCGCCAGCAGTGCCAGACCGTAAAGATGAGATACCACCGGACTGGAGGGCTGGACGCGATACGCGATCCTGCCCGCTGCAATCGCTTTTTCCGTCTCTCCCAGTCCGGTATAGGCCTGTGTCAGACCAGCCATGATCAAGGCATCATTTTCGCCCAGTCGCTTGCGGAGATTTTCGAGCAAATGGACAGCAACCGACCAGCTTCCGGTCTCGAGATGGGCATAAGCCATCCAGCGCAAGCCCGCGATGTTGCTCGGATTGTAATTGAGGAACTGCGCCACCGTTTCGCCCGATTGCTGCAACGCGCCCTTCGCACGTGTGACCTCGACCAGTCGCAGCATCACCGGTTCGGAAAAGCGGATGCTGCGCGCCTGCCCCAGCGCGTCTAGCGCCTCGTCATAATTGCCCATCGCCGCAGCGACATCGGCAACCAATATATGCGCGTCGCTCGCTCCCGGATTACCGTTCTGCAACCGCTTGGCTTCCGCATAGGCCGTGGCAAGGTCGCCCGCATCGTATAGCGCGCGAATATAGGGAACCACCGCCCGTGCATCATTCGGGTTCCGTTGCGCCTCGCCCGACAATATGCCGAGCGGCACCGCGGCGGCGATCGCGCTTTCCTTGCCGCTATCATGGACCGCTGCCCGATTGAGAACGCCGGCCGCCTGGACGCGTTCGTCGATCGCCTCAAGCCCGCGTCCCGCCAGCCACAAGGCGTAGGGGTCCGCCCCGGTGCGGTTGACCTGCGGTTTCAGCACTTCCACCGCATCGAGAGCACTACCGGCCAGATACAGCGAACGCGCGAGCAGATTTTGCGCTTGCCGGTTGCTCGGCTGGATCGACACCAGGCGGCCGAACTTGTCGACGGCGGCATTGTAGTTGCCTTCGCCATGCTCGATTATTCCCTGCACCAGCAGGACCGCTGGCACATTGTCCATCGCGCCTCCGGTCTGGTGCATCAATCTTCGCGCCAGTCCATATTTACCCGCCCGCGCAGCAAGAACCGCCTGCATGAAAAAGGCCCGTGGATTACGACTGTCCAGTGAAATGATCTTGCGCGCGATCGCCAGCATTTCGGTCATCCGGCCCATGTCGCCGAGAGTGGCCGCATATTCGGTCAACAGCGGGACATCATTGGGATCGATCTCCAGCGCACGTTCGAACCAGGGCAAAGATGCTCCCAGACCGAATTGAAAGCGGAGCAACTCGCCGCGATATTGCAGGGCGCGAATATTGTCGGGATCCAGTTTCACGGCCTCGTCAACCGCGTTCGTCGCGCCGGCCTGATCGCCCGAGTCTGCTCGGAACCGGGCGATATCGACCCACAGGTCGGGATTTTGTCGATCCAGTTCCATCGCCCGGTTGAACGACTGGCTCGCCAATTGCCCATCACCCATTTGTAGCGCCAGCTTACCCATGATCCGCGCCGCATAGCCCTGATGCCTTGCCGGGATATCATCGGCCATCAACTGATCACGCGCCTTTTGCGGCTTGCCCTGCAGGAATAACGCATGGCCCAAAAGATGCCGCACCCGAGCCGGATCAAGCCCCAGACTGATGGCGCGATCGATCTCCGCTTCGGCAGCGATACCGTCATAAAGGCCCAGCAGGACTTCGGCTTGCGCCACCCGTGCGTCAATCCACTCCGGGTCGGCCTTGATCGCGTTCATCAACTCGATCCGCGCCGATCTTATATCACGCTGCGCGCGAAACTGCTCGGCCTTGGCAAAAGCCTCCCGGGCCTCGCCATTGCCTTCGCTAGCCGCGAAAATGGCGCTGGGAATGCCGACCACGCTGACCGCCAGCATAGTCGCGAGAACGACCGGCTTGCTGAACAATCGCCATTGCTGGAAACGGGAGATCATCATCGCTTAGCTGGCTTGCTGCAACTTATATTGCTTGAGCAGATCGTAAAGTGTCGGGCGACTGATACCGAGCAATTTGGCTGCATTGGAAATATTGCCGCTCGTCTGTGAAATCGCCCGCAATATCGCCGAACGGTCTGCGGCTTCGCGGGCCGCTTTCAAATTGAGCAGATCGGTCGCTGCATTTTCATCCACTTCCAGGTCGAGGTCATTTGCGCCGATCATCTTGCCATCGGCCATGATTACGGCCCGCTTGATCCGGTTTTCCAGTTCACGGACATTGCCCGGCCAGTGCCATGCTTCCAGCGCGGCCAGGGCATCCGGAGCGAGCCCCTTCACCGCCGGATTGATTTCCGCAGCAAATTTTTTCTGGAAATGACGGGCTAGCAGGCTGGCATCACCCGATCGACCAGATAGCGGGGGAATCTTGATCACGATCTCGGCGAAACGATAATAAAGGTCTTCGCGGAACGAATTTTCCTTGATCATCTTCTCGAGATTCTGATGCGTGGCGCAAACGATCCTGGTGTCGACCGCGATCGCTTTGCGACCACCTATTCTCTCGATCACCCGCTCCTGCAGGAAGCGCAGAAGTTTGACCTGCAGCGGCAGCGGGATATCCCCCACTTCGTCGAGAAAGAGCGTACCGCCATCGGCTTGCTCGATCTTGCCTTCCGTTGTCTTGATCGCTCCGGTGAAGGCCCCTTTTTCATGTCCGAACAGTTCGGATTCGAGCAGATTCTCCGGTATCGCAGCGCAGTTTATCGCGACAAATGCCTGGTCGCGCCGATCGCTCGCTTCGTGCAGACCTTTCGCCAGCAATTCCTTGCCCGTCCCGCTGGCGCCAAGCAGCATGACCGAAGCATTAGTATTGGCCACCCGCTCGATCATCCGGGCGATTTTCAGCATTTCCGGTGCCCCGGTGATGATCTGGCCCAGAATATATCCATCGCCATTGCCCCGCGCAGCAAGTGTGGCGTTTTCCTGTTCGAGCCTGTGGACGTGAAAGGCGCGCCGGACAATCAGCCCCAGTTCGTCGATATCCACCGGCTTGTGATAAAAGTCCCATGCGCCACCCGAAATGGCACGCAGGGCACTGGCTTTTTCACCATGGCCCGAGGCAACAATAACCTTGGTATCCGGTTTCAAGCTCAATATCTCGTCCATTGTCGCAAACCCTTCGGTGGTACCGTCGGGATCCGGTGGCAGGCCGAGATCGAGGGTCACGACATCGGGCTCTTCGGCTCGCAGCATCTCAATCGCGGATTCACGGTCGCCCGCGACAATGACATCAAAGTCATCATAAGCCCATTTGAGCTGCTTTTGCAGGCCGGGATCATCTTCGACGATCAGCAGCTTCTCTCTTTTCGGTTGATTACTATCTGGCATCAAGCGGCCCTTTCATCTGCTGAATTTTCATCCGACAAGCGTGTGGCGAGGGGCAGGATCAACGTGAACCGGCTCCCGGTCCCTTCCGTACTTTCGACTTCGAGACGCCCCTTCATCGCGCGGGCAAGTTCTCGTGCTTCATAGGCACCAATTCCGAACCCTCCCTGTTTGCTGGACGCAAAAGGTTTGAATAGCTGGCTACGGACAAACTCGCTCGACATGCCCACCCCCTGATCACGCACCTCGATGGCCACGGACAGGTCACGCCGGCGCGCATTGATGAAGATCGGCTGGCCTTCCGTGCTGGCATCGATCGCATTCTGGATCAGATGCCCGAGAATTTGATCCACCCGCACGGGATCCGCCATCACAGTCAGATCGTCGATCTGGGTGGTTTGCATGTCGTGCAATATACGCTTTTTCTCTATGATCGACTGAACCAGCTCGCGCACTTTTACCGGCTTGGGCTCTTCCTGCTTGGCCTTGTTGTGCTGCGACAATCGTTCGAGCAGGCCGTTCATCTTGTCCGCAGAATCCTGAAGCGTCTCGATCATATCTGCCCTGAACTCCGGGTTTTCGGCGTGGCGCTTGGCATTGCGTGCCAGCAGACTCAACTGGCTGACCAGATTCTTGATATCGTGCATGATGAACGCCATCCGGCGGTTGAACTCATCGAAACGCTGCGCTTCGGAAAGCGATTCCTGGCTACGGGCTTCCGCCAGATAGCTTGCGACCTGACGCCCGACCACACGCAGCATATCGAGATCCTCCCAGTCCAGCGTACGATTGACACGTGGACGAGCCAGCAGCATCAGGCCGGTGAGACGGTCGAAATGAACCAGTGGCACCGCTACCCATGCTTGCTCGTCTCTGCTCATCCAGTCCGGGATGGCGGCAGGGTCGCATTTGTCATCCTTATCGGCACGCAGCGCATCAAATTCCACAATGTGACTGGAATCTTCAAAAAAAGCGACGGTGCGGTTTGAACAAGCGCGCGCAGGCACTTCTATCGAGGACCAGTTCCAGCGGGATTGCAGCACCAATTGACCGGCCTCGTCCTGCATCAGCAGAATACCCGCCGGCGAATCGGTTATATCGGCAATCGCCTTTATCACCCGTTCATGGAAAGGCGCGCTATCGGCACCGGGTCGACCGATCGTATCGGTGAAGCGGATCCACTCTGATCGATAATCATAGCGGTGCTGGAAAAAATTCTTGGCCATCTTGACCTTCAGCCAGGAACGGAACTTGCCCGACGGCAGCAGCAAAAGCGCGCCAACCGATGTACCGAACAGGAAGCTGATCTGGGCCAGACGCGCATAGTCGCCGCCAATGATTTGCAGTGCCGCCGAAATCACGACCATCATCAGGAGATAGGATGCTATCGCCACTAGCGACAGAGAACGGAATGCCACGCTGCGGGACAGGGTCAGATTCCAGTCGGTGTTGCGAACCGATGCGAGCGCCAGGATCGGCGCGACGATCGCCATAGTCGGGCCACGCATCGCATGCAGTTCAAACGGAAATTGCTGGGTCAGATAGGTGATCGTGTAGAGGTTCAGATCAAAGGTCCAGATCGCCGCGAGCGAGGCCATTGGAAGCCGGATGCCCCAACGGGACTCCGGTGCGGAAATCGAATATAGATTGTGCACCAGAACCAGCGCGCCCACGGCAAATATCATCCGCAAAACCAGCGAAGTATATAGCGTGACACCTTCGAGGCGCGGACTTCCCGCAAAGACCGGCAACAGCGTATCAACGATCATCTGGCCAACCAGCACAAATGTCAGCGCAAAATAAATTCCGTTAACGGTTGTCGGCTCGTCACGCCCTTCCCCGGATCGCAACAGAATGAACATGAACGCCAGCCAGCCAAAGTTGCGCAATGTTTCGGCAAAGTGGGAAATCGGTGACTGGAAGCCTTCGACAGCAATCGACAGGGCCCAGAAACTGGTCAATGCTATCGCAATAACCAACCAAATCTGCCGGCGGTTGCGTTCGACCTTGCGCTGAAATTGCCAGATTGCCAGAGCACCGAAAAGCACGGCTGCACCGCCGTGCCCGAAAGTACTGATATGATCGAGAAACGATCCCATCTCAGCGCACGCCCTCTGGCCAGAGTACCACCCTGATCGTCTGCAAAATGATCAGCAAATCCAGAAATGGCGTATAGTTTTTGGCGTAATAAAGATCATATTCCAGCTTGTGCCGGGCATCTTCGATCGACGCACCATAAGGATAGTTGATCTGCGCCCAGCCGGTTATGCCCGGCTTGACGATATGCCGCTCGGCATAGAAAGGCATTTTGGTTTGCAGATCGTCTACGAATTGC
This sequence comes from Parasphingorhabdus flavimaris, assembly GCF_013371215.1. Lineage (GTDB taxonomy): Bacteria > Pseudomonadota > Alphaproteobacteria > Sphingomonadales > Sphingomonadaceae > Parasphingorhabdus > Parasphingorhabdus flavimaris. The sequence goes on along the minus strand of NZ_JABWMH010000001.1, from coordinate 893,523 downwards.
GGCCGTTCGGGGCGAGGCCCGACAAAACTCATTTCCCCCTTCAACACGCTCCAAGCCTGAGGCAACTCGTCAATCCGTACTTTGCGAATGAACCGACCGATGCGGGTGATCCGCGGATCATTTTCAGCCGCCCAGATCGCTTTGCCACCGATTTCCGCATCTTCGCGCATCGAGCGCAATTTGAGGATGCTGAACTTCTGGCCGTACAGGCCGACCCGCTCCTGTTTGAAAAAGGATCCGCCGCGGCTTTCCAGCTTGATCAGCAAGGCAAATAGCAGGATCACCGGCCCGGTCAGCAACAGCAGCAGGAAGCTCAGGAATATATCGAACCCGCGTTTGAAGGCGGTCGACAGACGCCGCCCCGACGAGAAACCGTCGGAGAAAATGAACCAGCTGGGATTGACGCTGTCGAGGTCGACGCGGCCGGTCTCGCGCTCGAGAAAACTCGACATGTCATTGACGTGGACGCCGGTCGTCTTGATCGTCAGCAGGTCTGCCACCGGCAGCGAATTGCGCCGCTCTTCGAGCGCCAGAACGACTTCGCTGACCTCAAGGTCGATGACATGTTGCGGTAGGTCGCCGATATCCTGACGCCGGATCGCACCGTCGATCTTGCTCGGACCTTCGTTCATGTCGACATAGCCGGCGATGATGAAACCACTTTCCTGCCGCTTTTCCAGCGCTGCGATCCGCCCTGCCCGCGGACCGGCACCGAGAATCAACAATCGGCGCTTGAAACTGTCGCTGTCCAATATCGTCCCGAGCAGAACACGGACGGCCATAAGGAACGTGATCGCCAAAGCCATCGCGTATAGGGAATTCGACCGCCACAAAGTGATGCCGGGCATCACGAAGGCAAGCAACGACAGGAAGATTACCCCAAGGGAAATCGCCACCAGAATCCGCGCAGCTGCGAAACGCAGCGATTGCAGGGCTTCGGATCCGTATACACCCACCGCAACCAACGCCAGCTGAAGAGCAAAGGCAAAGCTGAATATCGGCCCCGGGCGATCGTATACCGAGTCTACTGCCATATCGATCTGAAGCGCACGCAATATCCAGCCGGCTTCTGCCGCCATCAGCAGCAGCAAAAAGTCTATCAAACCCAGAAACAAAACGGGGTAAGGGATATAATGCTTGAACAATCGGATCATTTTGCGCGCGATCTTTCCTTGGCTGCTATCGCCCATAAGGAAAATTGGTTAGCTGTCGGTAAATTTTACAAGAAGAACTGCAAGAAATCGCTGACCATCGTCAAAATTGTTCAATCTACCGACAGTTTGCCGCTGCACGGCAAGAAATCTGACGCGCCAATCTAGTCGTTCACAAAGTCAAATGGCGTCAATCCGCGCTCGCGTTCGTTAAATGTAAGAGGCCGGCTGCGCGGCGGCGCCGACCGCTGCGAGCATTGGGGACGGGTACAGGCAGGACAACCCAGGCCGATCGGCGTGGCATGGTCGATGCTCAGGTCTTGACCACGCGCATAATGGAGTGCCGAGCCGACCTCCGCCGAAACCCCCAGTCCGATAGCGAATGCCGGCGTATAACCACCCGCGCCGGAACCAATACCCTGCACGGCACGGGACAGGGTGAACCAGGTGCTACCGTCTTCCAGCGCCACCAGCTGGGACCGGATTTCCGCCGGTTGCTCAAAAACCCGATGGATATCCCAGAGCGGGCAGCGATGCGCGCTTTCTACCAGCGGAGCATTGCTGGCACCGGCATAGCGTTTCGAGATCATCCCGGCGCGATCGATACGGACCATGAAAAACGGCAAGCCGCGCGATCCCACGCGCTGCAAGGTGGTCAGCCGATGGGCGACCTGCTCGAATCCCGCTCCGAAACGGCGCTGGAGCAGCTGGATGCGATAGCCTGTCTGCTCGCAGGCCTTGAGAAACCGCTCATAGGGCATCATCAATGCAGCGGCAAAATAGCCCGACAAATGGCGCCGGAACAGCTTTTCAGCGGCACGGTCGGTAAAATGCCCCCCGGACGCCAGCGCGTCGATTTCTCCTTTTGCTTCGATCTGGCCGAGCAGCAGAGCGGCTTGAAAGGTCCGGGAAGCGGGGTCGAGCATTTCCGAGAGCTGAAGCTGCCGCGCGTGGAGATCGAGGCGCCGGAGCTTGTCCGAAAGCACCGTCTCCGGCAGGATACGGATCATCAGCTGATGTTTCACGCGCAGTCGCTCGGCGATCGCACCATATAGATCGCCGGCGCCAAGGCGCAGTTCATCCGCAAGCTCTTCCGCCATCGCATCGAGATCGGCGAAATGATTGCGCCAGCGCTCTATTTCCCGGCGAACCAACTGGATCGGGTCAGGTGCAGCGCTTTCCCCGGAATCTCCCGCAGCCTTGCGGTTGTCAAATAGTCGTACAAAAGCTTCCGCACTATTCGGCGAGGCTATCAGCCACTCCTCCAGTTCGGCGCGATCGATCGACAGGTCCTCGAACAAGGGATCTGTCAGCCTTTGACGAATAGCGTCGATACCGCCACCGGGCTCCGCCGCGATCAATTGTCGCGGATCGAAGTCGAAACGTTCGGCCAGCAACAGCATCAAACGGGCGCTTAAAGGCCGTTGATTGCGTTCGATGAGATTGAGATAACTGGGCGAAATATCGAGGGCCTCGGCCAGAGCAACCTGCGTCATGGCAGCGCTCCGCCGCAGTCGCTTGATCGCCGCGCCGGCAAAAAGTTTGGGATTTGTCATCAGTGGTCTATGTAAATTTATTTACAAAAACTCAAGCCCATTTGGCATCGCTTGCGGTCGAAGTGGACCTGTGAATGGCCAATGGCACCACGATCATGCCAGAGGAGTTTTGCGCCGCGATTTACCGGGGGTAAATATTTCTTAACCGCACCAATCTATCCTCGACGGGAATTTATAAGAAATTGGTGCTCTGATATGCTCAAAGAATCCGTCCTGTTCGTGGGGGCCACCGGGCTTCTGATCTTTTTTATGACCCCGACCGACAAGTCTGACGAGGCAAAACCCGTCGACGAGCAGACGCAGGAAACGCCAGCGCCATCCAGTCCGTCTCCTGATGATGCTTGGGGATATGACGATGAAGTGGAAGAAAACGGAGAGGGCTTTGTCTTCGGAGAACCGATGACCGGATCAGACAGCGAGCCAAGCGAACCGGCCCAGGATGAAGAAAAGCCTTCCGCTCGCGAGGAACAATCAGCCAGCAACAAATCCAGCGATGCAGGTTATGCTTCCACCAGAAACCCGCCTGCTCAAAATGGACCATCATCAGGTTCGCTGGGCAGCGCAGACAACCCGATCATCTTGAAATCGAACAACCCTGCGAACCCGGTTGACGACTAGTCGAGGTCTCTGGCCATATCGCGACGGCATTCGTCGCTGATGATCGCTGCATGGCCGTAATTGGGATGATCTATCTGGACCATCACCTGCCCGTCCATGCTCTCCCAATTTTTCACCTGCTCGGCATTTAGCGCGAAATGGACAAATTGAACCGCACTGGCCTTGCCATCGGAACGGGTGCGGTCGATATCCTGCTCGGGCTCCGCGGTAATTTTGTCATTGCCGATGACCAGATGAATATGCTGATCAACCCCGCCCAGAGTCTTGAGAAAAGCGGTGCGTCGTTCTTCCTCGTCTATTTCGAACATCAGCGTTCCGGTGAATTCCGCTCCGTTCGGCACCATCGGATTATAGGCAGCCAGCTCGTCGGCCAGCTGCTCCTCACCACCCTTTTCGATCCGCAGCATTTCCTGGATTTGCAGCCACATGCTCTCCCAGCTTTCGAACTGGATCGTCGCATAGGGACCAATGGCAATCCGCCGGAATTTCTTGCGCAAAATTGATTCCTGTCGCTTGTCCTTGCGGATCAACTCATAATCCGCGAGCGAAATTATATCTTCTCTGGTAATCTCATGCGTGTCGCGGGGCATATCAATCCTTAAATTCCTGTTGGGGTGGCCGACGGACGTCGACAAGGCCTGGCATCAAAACCCGTAAGCCTTGGCCAGCAATTCTATCGGGTGGCCGATCCTGGCCGGCAGATCCTTCTGGCCGCCGCTCTCCATGATTTGTCTGAGATGCGGTCCGGCAAGCGGGCATTCGCTGACCATATAATCGGGATCGCCCTTTGAAACAGCGCGGGCAGCCGGACGGCCTACCTTGACCGCCTTGTCGAAATTTTCCTTGAATATTCCCCATTTGCCACCGTGACCGGAACACCGCTCGGTGATCGATGGTTTGGCGCCGGGGATCAGCTTGAGCATCTCCATCGCCTTGGGCCCCATGTTCTGGGCCCGGCTATGGCACGCGAAATGGATGCCTATCTCGGCCTTCATCTCGTCGATTGGAACCAGACCTTTTTCCTTGGCAATCTCGACAATATATTCGCTGAGATCACGGGTCGCCAGCGCCAGTTTTTTCACAACTGCATTGTCGGGCAGGATCAACGGCCATTCGAACTTCATCATCAGCGCGCAACTCGGGGTCAGCGCGACAATGTCAAATCCTTCGTCAATAATGGGTTCAAAAAAGGCAGCGACCTGTTCGGCGGATGAAGCCACCGCAGGCAGATCGCCGTTCTCCAGCTTCGGCATGCCGCAGCAGGCCGGATATTCGACCCGCGTCTGCACACCATTATGCGACAGCACATCGAGGGCGGCCTTGCCGGCCGTCTGGTCATTGAAATTGCCGTAGCAGGTCGCATATATCGCAGCCTTGCGACCGAAGGCAGGTGCCGCGGCGTTGGCCACCGGACCGTGACCGACATGCTTGTGGGTCAACGGCACCTCCTGAAACGGGGGCAGATGGGCGCGCTTGTCGATTCCGGCAACGCTCTCCAGAATGCCGCGCGTAACGCCATTGCTTCCTTTGCTCGCCCAATTGGCGGCCCCGGACAATGTTCCCGCAACCGCGGCATTGCGATCAATTTCAGCAAGTTGCTTGTCAACAAAACCGGTCTTGCCGTTGCGGTTTTCTACCGCCCTGTGCCGCAGCATGAGATGCGGGAAATCCAGATCGAATTCATGGGGTGGCACATAAGGGCATTTGACCATGAAGCACATGTCGCACAGCGTACAGGAATCGACGACATTCTTGATGTCGCCAGCGCTCAGGTCCTCGACTTCTTCGTTCGGGCTTTCGTCGATGAGATCAAAAAGCTGTGGAAAGCTGTCGCACAGGTTGAAGCAGCGGCGGCAACCATGGCAGATATCAAACACCCGGCGCAATTCCAGATCGAGAGCTTCCTCGTCATAATAGGATTCCTCCTGCCAGGGAATCGGGTGCCGCGTCGGCGCGCCCAAGCTGCCTTCAGTCATGATATGCTTCCTGTCGCCTTAAGGACGGAATCCAAAGATGAAAGGATCATGCCGTCGTCCAGATGTGCGACGGCATGATCCTTCGGATCGACGGTCTAGGCGTCCATCGTGTCGAGAGTTTTCTGGAATTTGCCGGCGTGGCTCTTTTCCGCTTTTGCAAGCGTTTCGAACCAGTCCGCAATTTCGTCAAAACCTTCTTCACGTGCCGATTTCGCCATGCCCGGATACATGTCGGTATATTCGTGGGTTTCACCAGCGATAGCCGATTTCAGATTGTCGGACGTTCCGCCGATCGCGAGACCGGTTGCAGGATCGCCAACTTCTTCAAGAAATTCAAGATGACCATGGGCGTGGCCGGTTTCACCTTCTGCGGTAGAACGGAAAACAGCAGCAACATCATTATAGCCTTCGATGTCCGCTTTCTGGGCGAAATAGAGATAGCGACGGTTGGCCTGGCTTTCTCCGGCAAAGGCGTCTTTCAAATTCTGTTCGGTTTTGCTTCCCGCTAGTCCCATGTTCTTCTCCTATGGCGTGATTGAAATGAATACCGATCTGAAGAATCGGATTGCTTGACGACTAGCCGTGCTTGAAGACTGATTCCATTGAATTTTTTGATCGGTGACGATCGGAAAAATCAATCAGTTAGTTGCGACTTATTCGCAATAACGATCTATCATTCCGGACACCGTTTCAACTGGTAGATATCTGGTTCAATCGTAAAATCAAATCGATTGCTGTCAACGACAGATACCGGACCATCCATCCGGAACCGCCCGCCTGCTTCGCCGGTTTCCTCGTCAATCGCTAGATCGTCAAGGCTCAACACCAGCTTTCCGTCCAGCCAGATCCAGGTGCCGACCAGGTCTTCCGAAACGAAATTGCCACCACCGATCATCGTCCAGTTGGTCGGTGCCTCGCAGCTTTCATCCAGCAAGGCCCAGCGCCCCTCGAAATAGCCAGGATCAATTTCACTGACATCCTGCGCGGCGACCGGCGCGATCGGCACTGCCAGCACCGCAAACAGGAAATAGCGCCAGTCCATCTATTTTTTCATGATATCCAGAGCGGCAGCAGTCAGCGCCTCTGCCCCGGTGGTGATCACCTTCTCTGCCTCCGGCGCCCAGGTCGAACTGTGGAGCGAGGGCAGTTTTGTGCCCTCCGTGAGCGACGCCTGATATTCCGCCATCGGCACACCGCCGACCCAGAAAATCATGCTTTTGATATTTTCATCGGCACGGCGGTAACGGCTGAAATCTTCTCCACCCATCACCGGTTTCGACTGCACGACCCGTTCCTTGCCAAAGCGTGTTTCAAACAGCTTCGCCATATCCAGCGTAAATTCCGGACTGTTATAGGCTGCAGGCGTAAACTCCGTTTCGCGTAGCGTGACCACCGGCATGTGGTCCTCTGGCATGCCTGCGGCAATTGCTTCGCCGCGCGCAATGCGCTTGATCCCGTCGAGCAGCTTGGCCCGCGTATCATCGCCGTAGCTCCGCACGGTGATCAGCAGCAAGGCTTCGTCCGATATGATATTATGTTTGGAGCCGGCCTGGAAACTGCCCACGGTCACGACCGCCGGATCCTGCGGGTCGATTTCGCGGCTGACCAGCGTCTGCAGGGAACCGACGATACGGCTGGCCAGGACTACCGGATCCTTGGTCGTGTGGGGATAGGCGCCATGGCCGCCAACACCCTTGACCTGGATATCGACGCTGTCGACATTGGCCAGGGCAAAGCCGGGCGCATATCCGATATAGCCCGCAGGCGCGCCGGCGGCATCATGGAAGGCAAGCGCATATTCCGGTTTCGGAAAGCGGGTGTAAAGCCCGTCTTCCAGCATCGCCAGCGCCCCCTCGCCGGTCTCTTCCGCCGGCTGCAGGATCATCACCAATGTGCCCGCCCACTGGTCCTTGCGCGCCACCAGTTGCCGCGCCGTCGCAACCCAGCCGGTCATATGCGTGTCGTGACCGCAGGCGTGCATGACATAGGTATCATTGCCCTGACGGGTCTTGGCCATCGCCTTAGATGCGAAGGCCAGCCCGGTTTTTTCCTCCAGCGGCAATCCATCCATATCGGCGCGGATCAACACGGTCGGCCCCTCGCCGTTTCCCATGACGGCAACCACGCCGGTACCGCCGACCTTTTCGGTGACGGTAAAGCCGAGACGCCGCGCTTCGGCAGCCAGTTTCGCAGCCGTGCGCACTTCCTCGCCGCTGAGTTCGGGATTGCTGTGCAGATCGCGGTAAATTTCCATCAGCGACGGAAGGTCGGCCGAGATGGCGTCTGTCAGGTCGTCGGCAAATGCCGGTGAAGCCGTCAGTGCCGAGGCTGCCGCCAGCAAAGCAAATTTCGTAAATTTCCGCATCATCATCCCCATTTCATATGTCCACATTCTGCTTATCGTCGACCTGACTAATCCGGCCAAGGCCGCTTGTCAGGTCCAAAATTCATTTCACCGGCGTCAGCTCCATCACATCGACCTTGCTTTCATAAGCCGGGAACGGAAAGATCATGCGCCACCGGTTGATACCGATCCGCTGGACAACCGCGGCCTGATCGCGTTTCACGCTTTGCCCGTAAGGCACCAGAGCATCCTCATAATGATAGATGAGCGTCCCGAGATAGACAGACTGGTCCTGCCCCGTCTTGTCGATCCAGCCTATCGTGCGCTGGGAGCCCGTCAATTTGGTGAAATGCTTGCGACCGTTCTGGTCCACCACCCGGCATTTGAACGGGCTGTAAGCGATATAGGGCAGCCCGCCGTCCGGGTCGCCGTCCAGTTTGGTGATCGAACAATGGTAGAGGCCCTGCGGGATATCGCTGTTGCTCAGCGCCGCACCGGTTTCAAACAGCGGGGAACGGGCAGCGAGCGCCGCGCCTTCTCCCGCTCCTTCAACACCCGCCCGGCCAATTTCCAGCGCCTCTTCCCATCGATCCAGCCGCCCAGCATCGGCCGCCGTGGCCTGCTCGGGCCAATTGCTGTCGGCCTGAGGCCCGGCAGCTGCGGCCGCCAGTATCAGAACCCCTGCCATCATTGCGCGGTCCATCCCCCGTCGATCGAGATATTCGAGCCGGTAATGGAGCGGGCTTCATCCTTGCACAGGAATATTGCCAGGGCGGCGATCTGCTCGATCTGGACAAACTCCTTGGTCGGTTGCGGAGCGAGCAGGACATCGTTGATCACCTGCTCACGAGTCAATCCGCGCACTTCCATTGTATTGGGGATCTGCCCCTCGACCAGAGGTGTCCATGTATAGCCGGGCGAAATCGTATTGACCGTGATGCCATGGGTTGCCACTTCCAGAGCAACCGTTTTGCCAAAGCCGTCGAGCCCGTGCTTGGCCGCATTATAGGCCGATTTAAAAGGGCTCGCGACCTTGCTGTGCATCGAACCGGTGTTGATGATGCGGCCCCATCCCTTGTCCTTCATTCCCGGCACCACCGCCTTGGTTGCGTGAAAGGCGCTGTTCATGATGATATCCATGATCGCGTTCCACTTGTCCTCGGGGAACTCGTCGACCGGCGCGACAAACTGGATACCGGCATTGTTGATCAATATGTCGACCGTACCCAGTTGCTCCGCGCAATCGCTGCACATCTGGCGGATTTCTTCCGGCTTGGTCATGTCGGCATCGCTATAGGCCGCTTTCGCCCCGCTCAGCGCCTCGAGTTCCTGGCGCAGCGATTCGATCTCTTCCGCGTCGCCAAAGCCATTGACCATCACCGAAGCGCCTTCTGCCGCCAGCGCCTTAGCATAGCCGGCGCCAATGCCCGACGTGCTGCCCGTGATCAGTGCTGTCTTACCCTTCAAAAACATCGATATTCTCCTTTGTGGCGACCTTAAAACTGTCGCACCGGACTGCAATGCTTTTGTAAAAGAAATCAGCGCCACTTGCGCTTTTTTCCAAATCAGGCGAATTGAAAAGCAACGAGGAGACTATCAATGCGTTTGGACGATCTGGATCCCAGCAAGAATGTACGCGATCAGGGCCGCGGAGGCGGCGGCAGCTTTGGCGGCGGGGGCGGTGGTGGCCTGGGTTTGCTGCTCGGCTTTCTGCCCATGCTGCTCGGCCGGAAAATGGGCTGCGGCACGATATTGCTGATCGGTGGCGCGGCACTTGCGTTCATGTATTTCAGCGGTGGCGGCCTGCAACTGGCCGGAGACACCGGGAGCGGCGGATTCCAGTCGGAACGTTCCGGCGCCAATGTGGCGTGCGATACGGAAGAGGAACTGTTCGCCTGTCAGGTACTCGCCTCGACCGAACAGACATGGGACAAGCTGTTCCGGCAGCAGGGCCAGACCTACCGTCCGACCACCCTCACCTTTTATGACCAGAGCGGCCAGTCGGGCTGCGGCGCGGCGCAGGCCGCCATGGGTCCATTTTATTGTCCGGCGGATCAGGGCGTCTATCTCGACACCAGCTTCTTCCGCGAAATGTCGACGCGGATGGGTGCCAAGGGCGATTTTGCCCAAGCCTATGTAATCGCACATGAAGTCGGCCACCATATCCAGAATCTGTCCGGTGTTGCGAGCCAGGTCCGCAACGCGCAAGGCCGGGCGAGCAAGGCCGAAGGCAATGCGCTGCAGGTCCGGATGGAATTGCAGGCGGACTGCTATGCCGGCGTCTGGGCAGCCCAAAATGCCGACCGGATGGAACCGGGCGATGTCGAGGAAGGCCTGAATGCGGCGCATGCGATCGGCGATGATACGCTGATGCGCGGTGCCGGCCAGCAACCGGTCGAGAGCATGTTCACCCACGGGTCCTCCGAGCAGCGCATGGCCTGGCTGCGCAAGGGTATGCAGACCGGCAACCCGTCCTCGTGCGATACTTTCGCAGCCGGCGCGGTCTAGAAACAATCGGGCTCCGGCGCTGCGCCGGAGCCCGCATTCCTTTAAGCCCTGGGTCGGCTGATCGTGGCGGACCAGTCAAGCCGGCGGGTAACGAACATCACCCCGGCCAGTGCCACGAATATCAGCAACGATCCGATCAGCAGCGAATAAGCCTCGAGGCTGAGCAGGATATAGATCGCGCCATAGAGACCGGCGAGCAACCCGCCGATGATCGAGGCGCGTCGCCAACTCGACAATACTGATGCCGAATAGGCCGTGATCAGCCCGATCGTCGCCACCGATGCTGCGATATAGGCCAGGGCAAAACCGATGATCTCGGCAAAGGCCAGCAGCAGCACGAAGAACAACACCAGCGCAACGCCGACCAATATATATTGCACCGAGGAAATCCGGACCCCGCCGATCAGGTCAAACAGCAGGAACGCGACAAAGGTGAAACCGATGATCAGGAAGCCATATTTGGCCGCGCGATCAACCTGCCCGTAAAGATCAACCGGCTGGATCAGATCCACCGTCGCGCTTGCAGCGGAAGCATTGCCATATTCCGACCCGCTATAAGACATGTCTTTCGCGCGCATCGGCTGAACCTGCTGGCCTGCATCCGTCGCGATCAGCGACGTGCCAAGAGCCAGATTGGTGATCACATATTTCGCCTCAAAACCATCGGCATTGATCGTCCTGCTTTCGGGAAGAAAACTTCCGGCAAAACTGGGATGCGGCCATTTGGACTGCACGGTCCATTCGGTCTGACCGGCGTTGGGTGCGATTGTAAGACTTTGATTGCCTTTGAAACGTACATCGAATGTCGCCTCAACCATACCGCTTTCCAGCGCGCTGCCGTCGACAAAGGCGAAAAAGCCGCTGTTCCCGGTAGCACCCAGTCCCTTGCCCGGCTGCAGTTCGAGTGCCTCGCCGTTGACGGTCACCTTATTGTCGCCCGCCAGGCCGCGGGCGTCCGAAAGTCCAAAGCGCAATTCAGCGCGACTGAAATCAATCTGGTCGCGGGTCACGCCGTAACGATCCAGGTCGTCCGGAAGCTTGAACACCGCAGATCCGGTAATTGCCGTATCATAGACAATGACCTCGTAAATCGCGCGCTTTTTGGTTTCGGTGTTCAGCCTGCTGTCCAGTTTCACCAGTTCCGGCGCGACGAACAGTTCGCGCGTCACAATATTGGTCCGGGTCACGGTCTTGCCATTCTGCTCGACGGATTCAGTGGTCTTCGCCTGATAGGGCAGCACGATCTGGGGGCCGGCAAAGACCTGCTGGCCGCCCCATCCCGAAACGATCGACTGCTGCGCCGTCTCGCTCTGGCTCTGGCGATCATAGTTGAGCAACCAGACGGTGAACAGGGGGATGGTGATCAGAAATCCCATCAGTACCACCATCAGGAATTTTCTGCCGGGCGATCGCTCCGGCTTGACCGGATCATATCGGTCCTCAACAACTGTCATCATCTTGTCTCCCTCTCCAATCGCAACAAAGGTTGATTGCGATAATCCCCGCTTCCACTAGACTGCCCGCCAAACCAACGCATATGCTGCGACGAGCAGAGGCGCACGAGCGCCGAATCGAAAGGCCGTTATGAATATTTTGGATTGCCACAATGTGAACGACTTCCGTGCGCTCGCCCGGAAACGCCTGCCTTTTCCGATATTTGACTATATTGACGGCGCGGCAGACGACGAAGTGACGCGGCGGCGGAACACCGAAGCCTATGAGCGCTGCGATCTGGTGCCCAATGTCCTTACCGGCGTCGAGAATATCGACATGAGCACCACGGTAATGGGACAGAAGCTGGCGATGCCGCTCTTCCTGTCCCCCACTGCCCTGCAGCGCCTGTTCCACTGGCAGGGCGAACGGGCCGTCGCCCGGGCCGCCGATAAGTTCGGCACTTTTTTCGGTATCTCTTCTCTGGCCACCGTCAGCATCGAGGAAATCGGCTCCAGCATCAGCACGCCAAAGATGTTTCAGCTCTACGTGCACAAGGACAAGAGCCTGAACCGGTCAATGGTCGAGCGCTGCAAGGCGGCGAAATTCGACGCGCTGACCCTGACCGTCGATACGATCGTCGGCGGCAATCGCGAGCGTTGCCTGCGCTCCGGCTTCACCAGCCCGCCCCGGATCACCCCGACCAGCTTCTGGAGCTACGCCGCCAAACCGGCCTGGGGCCTGAACTACATGTTCCGCGACAAGTTCGAACTGTCGAACCTCAAGGATCATGTCTCGGAAGGCACCAGCGTACCCAATTCCGTCGCCGACTATTTCACCAACATGCTCGACCAGTCGCTCGACTGGAAGATGGCCGAGGAAATCGGCAAGGACTGGGGTGGTGAATTCTGCCTGAAAGGGATCATGTCGGTCGCCGATGCGAAACGGGCAGTCGATATCGGCGCAACCGCTATCATGGTCTCCAATCATGGCGGACGGCAACTGGACGGCAGCCGCGCACCGTTCGACCAGCTGGCCGAGATCTGCGATGCGGTCGGGGACAAGCTGGATGTGATTTGCGATGGCGGCATCACCCGCGGCAGTCATGTGCTCAAGGCGCTGAGCGTCGGCGCCAAGGCCTGCTCGGGCGGGCGCCTCTATCTTTACGCTCTCGCCGCCGCCGGACAGGAAGGTGTTGAACGGATATTGTCTTTGCTGCAAAATGAAATTGAACGCGACATGAAACTAATGGGCGTCACGGCGGTTGATCAGTTGAACCGCGACAATCTGCGATATCGCTGACCGGCGCGCCCAGGGGATTGATATGACATATATGAAATATTGGACAGGCATTATGTTGGCTGCCGGCGGGCTGGCGACAGCCGCTCTTGCGCAAGAAGGCGCCAGACAGGACTCAACGCTGGAACAGGCGGGCAACAAGGTCACCGAGCCATTTGATGGCAAGGAAGTCCCGCAGAAATTGTTGGATATTCAGGATGATCCCTATTCGCTGAGCGGCCTACGCCGTTGTGCCGCGATCATTGCCGAGGTCCGCGAACTCAATGCCGTGCTTGGTCCCGATGTGAATGAGGAAGTCGACAAGAGCCTCGCGAAGAAACGGGAAGAAACCGCGGCGCGCGTTGCTGGCAGCGCCGTCGGATCGATCATCCCCTTTGGCGGACTTATCGGCGAAGTGACCGGCGCCAATGCCGAACGCCGCCGCTATAACAAGGCAGTCTATGCGGGAACGGTCAGACGCGGATTCCTGAAAGGCGTCGGCCTGCAGAAAGGATGCAAGGCACCGGCGCGTCCCTGAAACCGTCGGCAAAACTCACCGGAAACTATCAACAAGAAACCATAGCGCAATGGCGGCAAGCATCACCGCAAAGCCCCGTCGCACCAGTCGTGCATAAGGCCCGGTGGTGAGCCAGCCATGGGCGCGACCTGCCAGCAATACGATGGCAATATGGATCAGCGTGGCGACCGCGACATAGGCTACGGACAATTGCAGGGTCTGCATCGCGACCGATCCGTTTGCGACAACATGGACCGGCAGGACCGCGACAAAAAATACCGCGGCCTTCGGATTGAGCAGATTGATAACAAGCCCGCGCCGGAAATGCTTCGCAGCCGTACCATTTTTATGGATCGCCGACGGTGAGACTTCCCGCTCGTCAACCCAGGCCTCCCACGCCAGCCAGAACAGGAACCCCGCCCCGGCATAACGCAGCAGCTCGAATATCAACGGCGAAGCATGGGCCAGCTGCGCCAGTCCCAGCGCCGAGGCCGCCGCCACAATCGCCAGCCCCAAGGCAATCCCCGCCGTCGCCGCAAAACCCGCGCGCCGCCCTTCCCCGGCACTAAGCAAGGCCAGCCAGCCCATGTTCGGACCGGGAGTCAGTTCGACCAGCAGGACGACAAGCAGGAAGGAAGGGAGCATCGGCGCGAGCATGACGTTGCTTCTATCGGGATTGGCAAGTGCCGGAAAGGGATTGAAAGCTTTTGGAACAAATATTTAACAGTTCCAGCCCATCATGCTAGCTCAGGCTGGCATCCAAACCAATCTCACTTTACCCCCAGACTGGTGAAACGTGCGTATGTCTACATCATGACCAACAGACCCTTCGGTACGCTGTACATTGGCATGACCACCAGTCTTCCGGCGCGCATATTCCAGCACAAGAACGGGACTGGTTCGGATTACTGTCGGAAAAATGGCCTAGATCAGCTTGTCTATATCGAAGAATATTCTTCTCCTTACGAAGCCATCACTCGCGAGAAGGCGATGAAAGCGTGGAAGCGGCGCTGGAAAACCGATCTGATAATCAAGGCCAATCCCGAATGGCGCGATTTGTGGGATGACCTGAATGCGTAATCTCTCGCTCATGTTCCTTAACCGTCATGCCAGCGAAGGCTGGCACCCAAACCAATGGTGCAATGAGGAAACAGCCGTCCCTCATTCAAAACCGGTTTAGGCCCCGGCCTGCGCTGGGGCGACAGAGAGAAAACATCGAGGCAAACCCGTCGTGCCAGCGAAGGCTGGCATCCAACCCAATGGTGCGGTGAGGAAACAGTCGTCCCTCATTCAAGACCGGGTTAGGCCCCAGCCTGCGCTGGGGCGACAGAGCGGTAACATGGAGGTCAGCTCGTCGTGCCAGCGAAGGCTGGCACCCAATCCAATGGTGCGGTGAGGAAACAGTCGTCCCCCATTCAAAACCGGTTTGGGCCCCAGCCTGCGCTGGGGCGACATAGAGGAAACATCGAGGCAAGCTCGTCATGCCAGCGAAGGCTGGCATCCAAACCAATGGTGCAATGAGGAAACAGCCGTCCCTCATTCAAAACCGGGTTAGGCCCCAGCCTGCGCTGGGGCGACCAAGTGGAAAACATCGAGGCAAGCTCGTCAGGCCAGCGAAGGCTGGCACCCAAACCAATGGTGCGGTGAGGAAACAGCCGTCCCCCATTCACATCTGGTTTAGGCCCCAGCCTCCGCTGGGGCGACGGTTAACGGTGGAGACACTTCAAACGTCGCCGGAACCTAATAAACCCGCTTCTTCGGCTTCACATAGGTCGCTTCGTCGGTCAGCGTATAATCATGCACGGGGCGATAGCTGATTTCGCTCTTGCCGCCCTTGCCGCCCCAGCCTTCGAAGGTGATGACAGTGTGCTTCATCCATTCCGTGTCATTCCGGTCTTCATAATCCTCGTGCATGTGCGCGCCGCGGCTTTCCTTACGGTTGGCGGCAGCCTTGATCGTCACCATCGCCTGGCTCATCAGATTGTCGAGCTCGAGCGTCTCGACCAGATCGGTGTTCCAGATCAGCGAGCGGTCGGACACGCCGACATCGGCGAGCTTGGCATTGACCTTGTCCATCGCCGCGACGCCCTCTTCGAGCAGCTTGTTGTCGCGGAATACGGCGGCGTGCGCCTGCATCGTCTTCTGCATTTCGAGGCGCAGGTCGGCGGTCGGGATAGAACCCTTGGCGTTGCGGAAATGGTCAAGCCGCTGCAGTGCCAGATCGGCGCTGTCCTTCGGCAGCGGCTTGTGCGACGCGTTCGGCACCAGCTTTTCCTTGAGCCGCAGACCGGTCGCGCGGCCAAAGACCACCAGATCGATCAGCGAGTTGGAGCCGAGACGGTTTGCGCCGTGGACGGAAACACAGGCCGCTTCGCCAACCGAATAGAGACCCGGGACAATCGCGTCCGGATCATCCTTGGTCGGATTGATCACTTCGCCATGATAGTTACAGGGTATGCCGCCCATGTTGTAATGGACCGTCGGCACCACCGGCAAAGCTTCGCGGGTCAGGTCGACGCCGGCGAAAATCTTGCCGGTTTCGGTGATACCCGGCAGCCGTTCGGCCAGCACTTCCGGCGCGATATGGTCGAGATGGAGATAGATATGATCCTTCTCCGGTCCGACGCCACGGCCTTCGCGGATTTCGGTCGCCATGCAGCGCGAAACCACGTCGCGGCTGGCCAGATCCTTGGCGCTCGGCGCATAGCGTTCCATGAACCGCTCGCCTTCGCTGTTGGTCAGATAGCCGCCCTCGCCGCGCGCGCCTTCGGTGATCAGCACGCCCGCGCCGTAAATACCGGTCGGGTGGAACTGGACAAATTCCATGTCCTGCAGGGGCAGACCCGCGCGCAGCACCATGCCGCCGCCGTCACCGGTGCAGGTATGGGCGGATGTGGCGCTGAAATAGCAGCGGCCGGAACCGCCGGTGGCCAGCACCACGGCGTGGCTGCGGAAGCGATGGATCGAACCGTCCTCGAGGCACAGGGCGATCACGCCCCGGCACTCGCCGTCTTCCATGATCAGGTCGATGGCGAAATATTCGATGAAGAAATCCGCGTCATATTTCAGGCTCTGCTGATAAAGCGCGTGCAGCATCGCGTGGCCGGTCCGGTCGGCAGCGGCGCAGGTGCGCTGTACCGGAGGTCCCTCGCCCATATTCTGCATATGGCCACCAAACGGACGCTGGTAGATGGTGCCGTCCTCGTTGCGCGAGAATGGCACGCCGGCATGCTCCAGCTCGTAAACCGCCTGCGGTGCTTCGCGCACCAGATATTCGATCGCGTCCTGGTCACCGAGCCAGTCGGAGCCTTTGACCGTGTCATACATATGCCACTGCCAGTGGTCGGGTGTGTTATTGCCCAGCGAAGCGGCGATACCGCCCTGCGCCGCGACCGTGTGCGAGCGGGTCGGGAATACCTTGGTGATGCAGGCTGTTTTCAGGCCCGATTCCGCAGACCCCATGGTGGCGCGCAGGCCGGAGCCTCCGGCACCGACAACCACGGTGTCATAGGTATGATCGATGATCTTGTAAGCAGACTGGGTGGATGTGTCGTTCATTATGCTACCACTCCGGTAAAGGCTATTTTCGCGACCGAGAAAATTCCCAGAGCCGCGCCGCCAATGGCGAAAAAGTTGAGCAGGAGAATCAGGCCGAACCTGACGCCGTGGTCGGGAACATAATCCTCGATCAACACCTGCAACCCGATCCGCAGATGCCAGAAGATGCTGACCAGCATCAGCATCATCGGGACCGCAACCAGCGGCGATGACAGCCATTCGATCATCAGCTCATGTTCAAAATTCGGCAAACGGATAAGAGAGAAGACCAGCCACAGCACCAGCAACAGATTGCCCACCGCGGTGACCCGCTGCATCACCCAGTGATGCGCGCCTTCTTGCGCCGATCCGAGACCGCGTACCCGGCCGATATTGGTTCCTGAACCCATGTTCCGATTCCTGTTCTATAAAATATTCTTGGAAGCGATGTAGAGCCACATCGCGCCAGTGGTGATGATCGCGGCCAGAGGCACGGCGATCGACCACATCTTGTTGGTCTGCAATTCATAGCCCGCGCCGGCATCCAGCACGAAGTGGCGCAATCCGCTATACATATGCTCGAAAAAGGCAAAGCTCATGCCGACCAGAACAATATAACCCAGATAGCCCCAGTTGAACCAGCTGAGGAAATATTCGTAGCTCTCCGGACCGGCGGAAATGGCGTAAAGCCACCATACCAGCAAGGGTACGCCGACCAAAGCCATGCCGTCGCCGGTTGCCCGATGGAGAATGGAGACCAGCATATGCGGCCCCCATTTATAAACCTGCAGATGCGGTGAAAGTGGTCTGTTTGATTCTGAGCCTGATGCGCCGGCCATGGTATTCCCCTGAACAATCTCTCCGGGTCATGCCGGAGTCTTTGAAATCAAACCAAGGCTTTAGCGAAAAGCGCGTATCATGCAAACCTGATGCTGGCTTATTTGGCACTTTTTTCGTTGCGCTATGTCAAGCCGGAGGCCAGATCACGAAATCTGCATCTCCCATGGACGCGGGCGCATTGTCGTTCTAGTCCGTCGACGATGAGCAAGACAAACACACATATATTGGTAACCGGTGCCAGCCGCGGCATTGGCAAGGCTATCGTCGACTCGCTCGATCCGGACAGGGTCACGGTCGTTGGCCAGAGCACCACGGGCGGCGATGGCCGGATTGCCGCCGATTTCTCCGAAGATGGCGCAGCGTCGCATCTCTGGCAGCAAGCGCTCGACCGGCTGGACGGCCGCATCGATGTGCTGATAAACAACGCAGGCCTGTTCGAACCCAATCCGGTCACAAGCGATGACTGGCTCGAAAGCTGGAACCGCACCATGACCATCAACCTGACGGCTTCGGCGGAACTGTGCCGCCTTGCGGTTCTCCATTACCAGCAGCGAGAAACCCCGGGCCGGATCATCAATATCGCCAGCCGCGCCGCCTATCGCGGCGACAGTCCCGACCATTGGCATTATGCCGCGTCGAAGGCTGGCATGGTCGCGATGACCAAGACCATCGCCCGAGCCTATGCCAAGGACGAGATACTGGCCTTCGCAATTTGCCCCGGCTTCACCATGACCGGCATGGCGGAAGAATATCTGGAAAGCCGCGGCGGTGACAAATTGCTCGCCGACATCCCGCTCGGCCGGGTCGCCCAGCCGGAAGAAATTGCCGAAATCGCGCGATGGTGCGCATTGGATGCTCCGCCCAGCATGACCGGTGCGGTGCTCGACGCCAATGGCGCGAGCTTTGTAAGATGATCCAGCGCGAACTACTCGACACGGCGGCCATTCCGGGCGGCGGCGAACTCCGCCTGTTCCGCCGCGAACTAAAAGGTGCCGACGAATATTCGATCATGCTCGGTCGGATCGAACTGATGAACAGCCGGCTCAGCGGATCGGAAGAAGCGCTGGCCACCCTCGCCTGCAATCGCCTCGGGGTGAAAAACCCACGGATATTGATCGGCGGCTACGGCATGGGCTTTACCTTGCGCGCCGCTTTGTCGGTCCTGCCGCCGCAGGCGCATGTCGAAGTGGTCGAACTGATCCCCGCCATCGTCAAATGGGCGCGCGGGCCGATGGCCGACCTGTCTCAGAAATGTCTCGACGACAGCCGCGTGACCATCACGAACGGTGATGTCTGCGATGTCATCAGCAAGGCAGACCGGGAATATGATGCCATATTGCTGGATGTCGACAACGGCCCCGATGGCCTCACCCACGAAGCCAATGACCGGCTCTACAGCATCGCCGGCCTCGCCAGCGCCAAGAAGGCACTGCGCTCCAACGGTATATTGGCAATCTGGTCGAGCGAAGGCGATAGCAGATTCACCGCGCGCCTTCACAAGTCCGGCTTTGCAGTCGATGTGAATAGCGTCCCCGCCCGCAGCAATGGCAAAGGCGCCAAACATACGATCTGGCTGGCGTCGAACCGCTAGCCGAAATGCCAGCCCTCAAAAGTGGATATCTAATGCCACAAAACTTACCAGACCGGCGATCGCCAGAACAATGCTGCTCGCAACCAGCGCGGCTACCGCCGACCGTCCGTTCTTCCAGCCAGCGGTAAAACCGGCCACACCGGCCTTGAACAGCATATTGGCCAATACCGTCATCGCCAGCACGAAGCCGGCAAGATTGGATAATATCGTCTCGGGCGGCAGCGCCCCGAGCGTTATGATTGCGGCATCAACATCGAACGACCCCATGATCAGAACCAGATAGGCAATCCCGCTGGTCCCGAATTCAGCCTCCGCCCAGCGCGCGGCCAGCGACATTGCCGCAACCGTCAGCGCAAAGAAGAAAGCCGGCAGCAACCGCACGGGATTGCGCGTCTCGACGCTCTTGTCAGTTTTCGCAGCCCCGCTACGGCGCAGCTGCAACAACCCGATGACAGCGGCCACCAGCGCAGCCGGTGTCAGGATCATCGCCAGCGGCACAAAGGCAAAACGCGCGAGTATGAAGGTCAGCAGCAACACCCGGACATACATCACCGCCGAAGCCAGAGCGATACCCGCCGACAAAGTGCGCCTATTGCTGTCTTCACCGCGCAATCTCTGGGCCAGCGATGCGGTGACCGCGGTGGAACTATAGGCGCCACCGATAACCGCGGTCACGACTGTCCCGTGGGACTCGCCAAACAGCCGGTTGGCGACATAACCGGCAAAGGAAAGGCCGGTAACCAATATGACGACGAACCATAATTGTTGGAGATTGAACGCATCATATGGCCCGAAATCACGGTTCGGGAGAAATGGCAAAACTGCGAGCGCGATCAAGGCAAAGCGGATCATCACATTGATATCGGTCGATCCGAGCTTACCCAGAAATCCATGGAGTTCCGACCGCATCGACAGCAGTCCTGTCGTAATCGCCGCTCCGGCCATGGCCAGCGCCGGATAACCGCTGCCCGCCAGAAGCCCGAGGCAGAGCGTCAGAAGCGAGACCACAAAATTGGTGATGCTGCGGCCGTCCGGTTCGTGGATCGTCTTGGCGTGACTGAAGCCCAACATGATCACTATGCCGGCAAGCAGGATCGCTGCCATTATCAGATTGAGGCTTTGCGCAATCAGCGCGACCAGACCGCCCAGGCCGGCAATCAGGCCAAAAGTCCGAATGCCGGCGACCCGGGCGCCCTTGCGCTCGCCCCGCATCGTCCATCCGCGCTCGACACCGATCAGCAACCCGGTCGCCAACGCAATTGCAAGGTCGCGGTAGATCAACCACTCGCCAGAGAAATCTGTCAGCATTGCCAATATAATGTCCCGTCGTGGATATCGGTTTCGGCAAAGCTCATGTGTCGTTCGTTAGGTTAGTGACAGCAATCGCCTATACGTAATGTCCCATAATCTGCCCCGGAACGGAGCAAGATACCCGCCTATCGCCGCGCTTCTGCGCTCGCATCGCGCAACTCCTTGAACTCGGATCCGGCTTTCCATTCGGGCCAGTCGTCTGAATAAGCAAGGCTGTTGCCGATGTCGAACATCACATCGATATCCTGCACCGCGCCGGTCAGATCCCAGTCCGGCGACCAGGCATCGCAGGCCGCATGATAGCATTTTCCGGTATAGTCATCGATCCACTTCTGGCCCGCTTTCCTGCCGCCCTCGACCAGATCGGATGCGCCAGCAAGGCTCATCATCAGGAGGACCGGCACGCCGCGCTTTGCCAAGGAGAAATGATCCGCACGAAAAAACAATCCGCGTTCGGGCAGGCTCTCTTCGGTAACCACGCGTCCCTGCAATTTTGCAAATTTGGCCAGATCGTCTTCCAGCGTCCCTTGCCCCTTGCCCACCAGGATAACGTCCTTGGCCTTGCCCGCTGTTTGCAGGACATCGATTGCCAGATTGGCAACGGTAGTTTCAACCGGATAGATCGGATTCTGGGCATAGACTTCGGACCCCAGCAAACCACGCTCTTCGGCGGTCCATGCCGCGATCACGATGGTACGGTCGGGCTGCGGCATGGACTTGAACTTGCGGGCAATCTCCATGATGCCGGCCATGCCCAATGCATCGTCATTGGCTCCGGCCCGATATATTTTCCCGTCCTCGTCCGGTGGCCCTTCGCCATAAGCATCCCAATGGGCGCCATATATGATCGTTTCGTCAGGCCGCGTTCTGCCGGCGATCTTGCCGAATACATTCTGGCTTTTCACGATTTCCTGTTTCACTGGATAAGACGCCGCCAATGTCGCGCCGAGCGGCACCGGACTGAAATCCTTTCTGCGCGCCGCAACCCGCAATTTTGCCAGATCCAGCCCCGCATCTTCGAACAGGCGATCGGCGGCATCACCGCTTATCCATCCCTGCAATGCCAGACTCGTCATCTGGCCATCCGGCTTGACCGTGCCGTAATTTTCGCCTTGCGGACTTTCGACCACGCTCCAGCCATAGCCCGCCGCTTCGGTTTCGTGAACGATCAGCGCAGCTACCGCACCACGCCGCGATGCTTCTTCGAACTTGTAGGTCCACCGGCCGTAATAGGTCATCGCCCGGCCACCAAATTTGCCAGCCACCGGCTCGTTCGCCGCAGCGGCAAAATCGGGGTCATTGACCAGAAAGACAGCGACTTTTCCTGTCAGATCGACATTTTTATAATCGTCCCAGCCGCGTTCCGGCGCGGTTACGCCATAGCCGACGAACACCATTTCAGCGTCGGCAACAACCGCCTGATCCTTCGGCTGCAGCGTTGACACATAGATATCCTTGCCCGCCTGCAACTCTTTGGTCGAACCATCATTTGATATCGCCAATGTCTCAGGCTTGCCCAACGTCGTGTGCAACAGCGGCACCGGCTGTGTCCACGACCCGTCGACACCGCCGGGCTCGAGCCCCAAAGCCTCGAACCGTCCGATCAGATATCCGATTGTCCTTTCTTCGCCCGCTGTACCCGGAGCGCGCCCTTCAAACTGGTCCAGCGTCATGGTCCTGACCGTCCGGGCAATTTCCTCCGCGCTTATCTCGATCGGCTGGTCCGAAGACTGGGCCTGGACCGGAGATAAAATCAACATGGCGGTAGCGGAAAATAATGCAGCTTTGCGGCCTGGGGACAATGAAAAACTCCTGAAAAATCGCTAAGGTGGCCAATATTAGCTTATCAGCCTGCTTTTGCACGTGAAGTTTTTTACGCTATCTTTTGCACTAACGCGCTTGCTCCGCTAACGGCTGCCGATGCTTAATTTCAGTAATATAACCGTGCGCCTCGGCGGCACCGTGATCCTTGATGGCGCGACCGCTGCGCTACCCCCTGGCGCGCGCGTCGGGATGATCGGCCGCAATGGCGCCGGCAAATCGACCCTGATGAAGGTGATCGCCGGCATGCTGGAGCCCGATGACGGCAGCGTCGACATGCCCAAGGACGCCCGGATGGGCTATATTGCGCAGGAAGCGCCAGCCGGACAGGACAGTCCTCTGGACACCGTACTCGCCGCCGATGTCGAGCGCGCGTCGCTGCTGGCCGAAGCCGAAACCGCGAGCGACCCGCACCGGATTGGCGAAATTCACGAACGGCTGAACATGATCGAGGCACATAGCGCTCCGGCGCGCGCGGCGAAGATCCTGATCGGCCTTGGCTTCGACGAAGCCGCGCAACAGCAGCCGATGGACAGTTTTTCCGGCGGCTGGCGGATGCGCGTCGCGCTCGCCGCGCTGCTATTCTCGCAGCCCGAAATGCTGCTGCTCGACGAGCCGTCCAACCACCTCGACCTCGAAGCGACCTTGTGGCTGGAAAATTTCCTGACCAGCTATCAGGCAACCATTCTGGTGATCAGCCACGAGCGCGACCTGCTCAACAATGTCGTCGACCACATTCTCCATCTGCAACACGGTACCACCACCCTCTATCCCGGCGGCTATGACGCGTTCGAGAAGCAGCGGGCCGAGCGACAGGCGCAGCAGGCTTCGGCGCGCGAAAAGCAGATCGCCCAGCGCGAGAAGCTGGAATCCTACGTATCCCGCTGGGGTGCTAAGGCGCATAGCGCCAAACAGGCGCAGAGCCGGGTCAAGGCCCTCGCCCGCATGGAGCCCATAGCCGCCGCGATTGACGATCCCTCG
This sequence comes from Parasphingorhabdus flavimaris, assembly GCF_013371215.1. GTDB lineage: Bacteria > Pseudomonadota > Alphaproteobacteria > Sphingomonadales > Sphingomonadaceae > Parasphingorhabdus > Parasphingorhabdus flavimaris. Next base: position 870,063 of record NZ_JABWMH010000001.1, on the reverse strand, counting down.
CTAACTTTCCATTTCCCCAGCCCGGCGGAACTGAAGCCGCCGCTGATCACGCTCGACGACGCTGCCGTCGGCTATGGCGACAATATCATCCTGTCCGGCCTCAACATGCGGCTGGATCCCGATGACCGCACCGCTTTGCTCGGTCGCAACGGGAACGGGAAGACCACCCTTGCCCGGCTACTCGCCAGCCAGCTCGAACCCAAGAAAGGCGCGATCAATAAATCGGCCAAGCTGACCGTCGGCTATTTTACCCAATATCAGGTCGAGGAACTGGATACAAACGACACGCCGCTGGAACATATGACGCGGCTGATGAAGGGCGCCAAACCGGGCGCTGTGCGCGCGCAACTGGGGCGTTTCGGCTTTTCCGGCGACAAGGCGACAATCCTGGTCGGCAAGCTTTCCGGCGGCGAACGCGCCCGCCTCGCGCTGGCGATGATCACCCGCGATGCACCGCATCTGCTGATCCTCGATGAGCCAACGAACCATCTCGACGTCGACGCCCGCGAAGCGCTGGTCCACGCGCTCAATGAATATAGCGGCGCCGTCATCCTCGTCAGCCATGACCGCCATATGCTCGAACTGACCGCCGATCGCCTGATGATGGTCGACAGCGGCAAGGCAGAGGAATTTGCCGGCTCGCTCAAGGACTATACCGACTTCGTCCTCGGCAAGAACCAGCCCGGATCCGCCTCGGGCAAGGCCAGCGGCGGCAACCGCAAGGAAGAACGCCGCGCCGCCGCCGAACGGCGCAAACAGCAGGGCGAATTGCGCAAGACCGTTGCTGCTTCAGAAAAGCAGATGAAACTGCTCGGCGAGGAAGTCTCCGCCATTGACCGCGCGATGTTCGATCCGGCCTCCGCCGAACCGAAACACGCCAGCCTGTCGATGACCGAGCTGATGAAGCTGCGCGCCGAAACCCAGGACAAGCTCGACGCAGCCGAAGCCAGATGGATGGAAGCCAGCGACCAGCTCGAACAGGATAATGGCAATGGCTGATCGGGCGCTGCTTTGACCACGACCTGGAAAGTCTCGCTCCCCTGCACCCGCGCCGAAGCGGACCTGCTCGCGGAGGACCAGCTGTTCATTGCGGGCAGTGATTCCACCCCGACGATCGTCGCCAGCGAGAGCGATAGCAAGCGCCCCGATGAGTGGATGATCGACGTTTATTGCCAGGTCGAGCCGGACGCCGCGCTGATCGGCAATCTCCTCAAATTGTCGCCGTCCGCCGAGGCAGCCGCTTTCCAGCCGCTAGTCGAGATGCTCGATGACGAGGACTGGGTTACGCTGAGCCAGCAAGGCCTCGAGCCGCTGCGCGCAGGCCGTTTCCACGTTCATACGTCGAGCGATCAGCCGTCTGACGATCCCCGGCTGACCAATCTCTGCATCGACGCCGGACAGGCCTTTGGCACCGGCCATCATGAAACGACGATGGGATGCCTGCACAGCCTCGACCGGCTCAAGCGCACCAGCCACCGCTTCCGCAACATCGCCGATGTCGGCACCGGCACCGGCCTGCTCGCTTTTGCCGCGCACCATCTCTGGCCCGACGCAAAGATCATCGCCAGCGATATCGACCCGATCGCGGTCGCGATAACCGAAGAAAATTGCGAGCTCAACGCGATCGTGCCGGGCAATGGCCGCGGCCAGATCCGCATCCTGCAAAGCAACGGCCTGGATCACCCTGCCCTCGAACAACGCGCGCCCTATGATCTGATCATCGCCAACATCCTCGCCGGTCCCCTGGTCGCCCTCGCCCCGCAAATCGCTGCAGCCGCCAGCGCTGGAACCGTGCTCATTCTAGCCGGCCTGCTCGCCCGTCAGAAAACCGAAGTCGTCCGCGCCTATCTTTCCCAGGGTTTCCGCCTGAGACAGACAAGACTGGAGAATGAATGGCCCTGCCTGACTCTGGTCAAGGCCAGGAAATATGGCCACGCCCGCACGCCGATGCGCAAGAAATCCCCGCTGGCACCGGATTATTTCGGGGAGATTTAGGACTCTCCTGCGAAAGGCAAGGCGAGACACGTGACCCGCGACGCGGTCCATCTACCAGATTTGCGGTCGGAGGTGGTTCGGGTATAGTTCACCGATAGCCGGATTATTTTGAACCAGAAAAACGCCTCCCAGCTCCCGTCATGCCAGCGAAGGCTGGCATCCAAACCAATGGCGGCCAGAGTGGAACACTCTCCCTCAGTCACAATCGGGCTGGGCCCCAGCCTGCGCTGGGGTGACAGAGATAAAAATGATCATGCCCCCGGCTGCCGTCCAGCAAAGGCAGGAAATCTGCGGCTCCAGGGCAAAGGTCACAGAAAATAAAACCGGCCCTTGCTGTAAAGTTTCGGCGTGACGCGATATGGTTAGCGCTCGCACGAAGACACGAAGCCACAAAGGTTGGAACTATGCGCGTGACCGCTCTGCATTTTGGCACCGCTTAGCGTCTTCGTGGCTTTGTGTGAGTCCTAATGGCGTAGGAGGCGCTAACCGGCGCAACAATCCCAAACCTGTTCCCCTGCGAATGCAGGGGGCCATCCAGGACCAGTCCGTCTAAACATCATTCCGGGAGTTGGATACCTGCCTGCGCAGGTACACACACAATCAAACAACCACAGCTTCACCCGATTGCGACCGCGCATAGTCCTGCGTTCCCTCGGTCAACACCACATCGCCCTCCACAATCTCGGCAATCTTGATGTCCGGCAGGCTGGCGATCCGATCATAAACCGGCTTGAAGTCCGTTTCCACCGTCACTCGCAGCAATTCATCCAGGCTGGGAATGACGAAATAATTCTGCTGATAATCGTCGATCCGATATTCGGTGCGCAGCACCCGTTCGAGGTCGAACATGATCCGGTTGGGGCTGGGATCATCAAGCGCAAACACGCTCTCGCCATAGCTGGAAACAATGCCCGCGCCATAGATGCGCAGACCTTCCGCTTCCTGGATCAGACCGAATTCCACGGTATACCAGTAAAGCCGGGCGAGCTGCTTGAGCGTGCCATATTCCAGCGCCCGCAATCCCCCGCGTCCGTAAGCGGCCATATAGTCCCCGAACCGCTGGTCGGCGAGCATCGGCACATGGCCGAAGACATCGTGGAAAATATCAGGTTCCTGCAGATAGTCGAGCTGGTCGCGCCGCCGGATGAAATTGCCCGAGACAAAACGCCGGTTGGCGAGATGGTCGAAAAAAACGTCATCGGGTACCAGTCCGGGAACCGCGACAACCTCCCATCCCGTGGCATCCATCAAGATCCGGTTGAGCTCCTCGAAATCGGGAATGCCGGGCCGCGACAGATTCAATATATCGATGCCGTCGAGAAATGCCTGCGCCGCCCGGCCCGGCAGCATCTTCTGCTGCCGCGCGAACAATATGTCCCAGGTTTCATGGTCTTCCGCCGAATAGCTCTGCCAGTCCTGATCGATCGTCCAGTCGGCATTTGCGTGCGGTGGCGGCTTGTCATAGACATGGGTTTCGGTTTCGGGGGTGCTTAGCATGACCGCATCTTACAGCAAAAAAGGTTTCCATGGCAACTAGCTCGCTCAAATGGCTGAAACGGACGGTCGTTGCGCTGGGCGTGGTCGTCGCCCTCTATCTGCTGGCGGCGCTGGGCGGCAGCCTGCTGCCCGCCAACCAGGACTGGCAAAGCCCCGATGATGGTGTCGAATTATTCATCGAAACCAATGGCTTGCACACCGGAATCATCATGCCCTTGTGGAGCGATGTTCACGACTGGACCAATCTGGTCCGCCCCGAACATCTTTCCGACCCGTCTTATTATGGCAGCCACATTCTGGTCGGCTGGGGCCATGAGGGCGTCTATCGCCACACCCGCGAATGGACCGACCTGCGGCCCGGCGACGCCCTGAGCGCGGTTGTCGGCAGCAGCGACGTGCTTATCCACGTCTATCACCTGAGATATCCACAGGCTTATCCCTATTATCGCCGGCCCCTGACGGTCAGCGCAGCCGAATATCGCAAGATCGCGACCGCCATCGAGGAGCAATTCGCGCTCGACGACCAGCATCGCCCTCAGCCAACGCCCGGCTATGGCAAGGATGACCTGTTCTACGAAGCCCATGGCTATTACAGCGCCTTCAACAGCTGCAACAACTGGACCAGCGACATCCTTCAGCAGGCCGGCATCCGAACCGGACGCTGGACCCCGTTCCAGGGCGGCGTGATGCGCTGGTTTCCTGAAGACATGGATTGAAGGTGCAGCGCCGCCCCCGTTGAACGACCGCCATCGCCACAAACGGTCCTTCGACAAGCTCAGGACGAACGGGTGGGGCGAGACGTTGCGATGGGTGGTACGACGGAGGCCGTTCGTGGTGAGCCTGTCGAACCACGGCTCGCGTCTGATCGACACTGCGGAATGAAAGGCAGGCCCTAGCGTCCACCCATATCCTGCAAGCCCGCCCGGTCCCTGATCATCACCCAAGCATAGCCCGGCTCTATCATCCCCGCCTGTTCCAGTTTCGCCACGGCCTTGCCCAGTGATACCCGCGACACGCCGACCAGATCGGCCAGCTCCTGCTGAGTGACGCTGATCCGCGCGCCGTCCTCCTGGTCGCCGCACAGCTGCAACAGCGCCAGCGCCAGCCTTTGCGGCACCGACAGGCTGCGGCTATATTCGATCAGATTGAACGACTCCTGCACGGTCAGCGCCATCGTCTTGAGCAGCAGCCCGATCACCGCCGGATCGGAGTCCATCAGGCTCTGCAGCTCGCTCTGCCCGATCCGGATCAGCCGGCAATCACTGCCGGCAATCGCATCCACCGTCCGCGGAAATTCGCCCATGAAGGCCAGTTCACCAAAGGTATCGCCCGCGCCAATCAGCGCAAACAAAGTCAACCGGCCATCAATGCCATAGCGCCCGACCTGCACCGATCCCGTTTCGATGAACCAGAATTCCTTTGCCTCGTCGCCGCGCTGCTGGATGATCTGGCCCTTTGCAAATTTCCGCACCTGCCCCCGCGCGAGGAAATCGCTGCGGATCGCCTCGGGAAGCGCTTTCACAAAACCGGTTCCGGCGATTGGAGCGGGCGCGTTCATCGGCAATATCGTAAATGATAAGTAGTTTGCATTTCTGGACAACTACATCGGCTAATGAAAATCCGCAAGCAATCCTCTGGGAGAGACATTATGCGACCCGAACTTCTGGCGATTACCGGAATTTTCATCATCTTCGGACTTCTGGAATTTTTCCGCACCCGTCTGTTCAGCAAACCGGAACAGACCCGCGACGATGCGATGGTCGAGATAATCGGGTCGTTCGTGCTGCTGGTCATCACCCAGCCCGGCATCATTCTCGCCGCCCAGTTCATCCTCGGCAATGTAGCGCCACAATGGCAAGGCGCGCTGGCCGGCATTCCGCTGATCGCCGCCATTGCCCTGTTTCTGGTGTTTGACGACATGATGCAATATTTCTGGCACCGGCTGTCGCACAGCGTACCCTTCCTCTACAATCTCCACCGCTCGCACCATAATGCGCGCTACATGAGCGTCCGTCTCGTATACCGGAACAATATCTTCTATTATCTGACCATGCCGAGTATCTGGTTCTCCGGCGCGCTGATCTATCTCGGCCTCGGCTGGGTCTATGTCGGCTATATCATCGTCAAGATGGCGGTAATCGTCGGCGCGCACAGCGATGTCGCCTGGGACGCAAAGCTCTACCGGATCAAATGGCTGTCGCCGCTGATGTGGGTCGTGGAACGCACCATCTCGACCCCGGCCACCCACCACGCCCATCACGGCCGCCACAAAAGCGACGGCGTCACCCATTACAAGGGCAATTTCGGAAACCTGCTGTTCTTCTGGGACGTGCTGTTCGGCACCGCCCATATCACGCGCCGCTATCCCGATAGCTATGGCGTGGAAAATCTTGCACCAGCGACTTTGGGTCAGCAACTCGCCTGGCCGATCTTTCCGGAAAACAAGGAAGACGGCCATGGGGTGAAGGAACTGGCGGCGATCGAAGCGGCGGCCAGAACATAAACACTTGAAGAATGACGGTCGCCGCCGTCGCATAACCGCGATCCATCTAATTTGACTCAACTGGCATTTTACTGTATTTTTCAAATATGCGGTATTTAATTAAATCCCGATATATTAAACTGACGATGCTTTTTACAGCATCTGTTGTTGCAACGACAAGCCCTGCAAAAGCCACGCAGGAAGCGCCACGATCCGCGTCTCAGGACGAGGAAATTGTGGTCACCGGTCAGAAAAAGAAACTCGCCGAATTTCAGAATTTGATAGCCAATCATTTCCGGGTTTCCGGAGGTGGCAGGAACAACGGGCAATATGCCCGTTTCGCGCAAGCCGTTTGTCCTTCCGTGGCCGGTCTGGCCGAACGGCAAAGCAAGGCTATAGAAGAGCGGATCCGCCAGGTCGCCGAATTGGCTGAAATAGAGGTCGCAAAAGAAAATTGCAGACCCAATATTTTCGTGGCGATCGTGGAAGATGGCGGTTCTGAGATCAAGCTGTTGCGGAGCAAGAAAGCCCGCTTGTTCGGATCGCTGACAGGCCGTGAAAAAGACCGGATCGAGCAAAGTGGCGGACCTGTTTATAGCTGGAAGGCAACCCAGACACTCGGTAGCGATTCCCGGCATAGCGCTAATGCTGGCAGTTTTGCCTTCCAGGCTGGCTCAAACGGGCCCGGAGGAGGAGTGGCGCTCGGCGGATCATCGGTCAATGGCCAAACGACGCAGGTTAAGTCCAAAATTTCACGATCGACGGTCGAAGGGATTGGTTATTCCTATCTGTTGATTGATAGCAAGGCTCTGGACGGCATATCCGCTGCACAGCTGGCTGACTATGCTGCCATGGTTACGCTGATCGATATCGATGTGGGGAACGATACACAGGTGCCAAACGGCTCCATTTTATCGCTATTCTCGGAAACCGAAGACAAATCGCTGAACCCCGCCTCACTGAGCGGCGGAGATTTGTTGCTTCTCCGGGGCCTGTACAAGGTGCCGGCCAATGTAAAAGCATCGCTGCAACGTTCCGCGATGATCCACACGATGAGCGAAGGATTGAAAAACGCCGAACGCGTCGATCGATGACTTGCTGTGACTAAGCGGCGTTAACTTGCCGCTGCCACAATCTCGGCCCATGCCGTCTCGTCAATCACCTCGATACCCAGCTCAGCCGCCTTCTTGGCCTTCGACCCCGCCCCCGGTCCGGCGACCACCAGATCGGTCTTCGCGCTCACCGAGCCCGACGCCTTGGCCCCCAGCGCCTCGGCCTGCGCCTTGGCTTCGTCGCGGCTCATGGTTTCCAGCTTGCCGGTGAAGACGACGGTCTTGCCAGCCACCGCGCTGTCGCGGGTTTCGACGATATAGTCGGGCGGCGAGACCTCGCTCAGCAGATCATCCCAGACAGAGCAATTATGCGGTTCGTGGAAGAAATCGGCCAGCGCCTGCGCCACGGTCGGGCCGACGCCGTCGATCGAGGTAATCTCCGCCCAGGCCGCATCGCCCGCTTCTGTCCCGGTGATATCGGGCGCAGCCTCTCCGTTCGTGTCGAGCGAAGTCGAGACACCCTGCTCCGCGCCATCCCCGTCTCTCGACTTCGCTCGAGACGAACGGTATTCTGCGGATTCCTGCGCAGCCACCGCAATCTCCCGCAAGCGCGGCAAGGTCACAAAATTCTTCAGCAGATCCTTGGCCGTCACCGTGCCGATATGGCGGATGCCCAGCCCGAACAGCAGCCGCGCCGCATCCGGCTGACGCTTCTTTTCCACAGCCGCCAACAGATTATCCACAGACTTTTCCTGCCAGCCTTCGCGGGCCAGGATGTCCTTGCGATGGTCCCGCAACCGGAAAATATCAGCGGGGCTTTCCAGCCAGCCTGCTTCGATAAATTCGGCAATGCTTTTCTCGCCCAGACCATCGATATCCAGCGCCACCCGCGAGACAAAATGGACCAGCCGCTGGAACCGCTGCGCCGGGCAGATCAGGCCGCCGGTGCAGCGCACATCGACTTCGCCTTCCTCGGCGACGGCTTCGCTGCCGCATTCCGGGCAATGGTCGGGGAATTGATAGGGTTCGCGCTGTTCATCGCGCGTCAGATTGTCGACCACCTGCGGGATCACGTCCCCGGCCCGCTGGATCACCACCCGGTCACCGGGCCGCACGCCGAGCCGCTCGACTTCGTCGCGATTGTGCAGCGTCACATTGGACACCACCACGCCGCCGACCGTCACCGGTTTCAGACGGCCAACCGGGGTCAGCTTGCCGGTGCGTCCGACCTGGATATCGATCGACTCCAGTGTCGTCTGCGCCTGCTCGGCGGGAAATTTATGCGCAATCGCCCAGCGCGGCGCCTTGGCGACAAAACCGAGCCGCTGCTGCCAGTCGAGCCGGTCGACCTTGTAGACCACCCCGTCGATATCATAAGGCATGTCCGCCCGCTCCGCCTCGATATGGCGATAATGGGCGAGCATCTCTTCCAGCGTTTCAAACCTTTTGACCAAAGGCGACACCGGCACGCCCCAGCTTTCAATCGCCTTCATGACGTCAAAAGCCGTCTCGCCGGGTACTTCGCTGTGCACACCCCATCCATGCGCCCAGAATTTCAGCGGCCGCTTGGCGGTGACATTGGGATCCTTCTGCCGCAGCGAGCCGGCGGCGGCGTTGCGCGGATTGGCGAACTGGCGGATTTTCTCGGGATCGAACTCAACCCCCTTGGCATCGGCATCGGCCCTGCCCTCGTCCATCAGCCGTTCGTTCAGCCCGGCAAAATCGGCCTTGGCCATGTAGACCTCGCCGCGGATTTCGAAGAGATCGGGGATGGTGTGGGAATAGCCGTTCGTGTCGAGCGAAGTCGAGACACCGGTCTCCGCATCACCGTCTCTCGACTGCGCTCGAGACGAACGGAGAGATTGCGGAATATCCGCAATCATCCGCACATTGGCGGTCACATCCTCGCCCACCTGCCCGTCACCGCGCGTCGCCGCCAGCACCAGCTCGCCCTTCTCGTAGTGCAGCGAACAGGACAATCCGTCAATCTTGTCCTCCGCCGTCACCGCCACCGGCGCACCCTCCTCGAGATACAGAAACCGCCGCACCCGCGCCAGCCATTCGGCGATATCCTCGTCCGAAAAGCCGTTATCGAGGCTCATCATCCTTTGTTCGTGCTTGACCTTGGACAAGGGCGAAGCCGCCACCGCCGCGCCGACCAGCTTGTTGGGGCTGTCGTCGCGCACCAGATGCGGAAAGGCCTCTTCCAGCGCATTATTCCGCCGCACCAGCGCGTCATAATCCGCATCGGAAATCTCCGGCGAGTCTTCGGCATGGTAAAGCTTGTTATGCTTCGCAATCTTCCGCGCCAGGCGCATCAGTTCGTTCGCGGCATCGGCTTCGGAGAGATTTTCGACGGGAGTAACGCTCACAAAAAGCCCCTCCTCTTCAGAGGAGGGGTTGGGGTGGTGGCGATGTGTGAACATCGCTCGCGCAGCGACAAGCGGCACCGAACCACCCCAACCCCTCCTTTGAAAAGGAGGGGCTCAGACTGGGCTGCCTGATCGCAACCTGCATTTGCTAGGATCGAACTCACTTAAGCCCCTCCTCTTCAGAAGTTTCAGGTCGATCAGTCCCCCGGACTGATCTGAAACGGCCGGGGGCCGTTTCACCTGAAACTGGGTTTGGGGTGGTGCCGGCCTGACTCCCAGCCCACCGATCAGGAGTCTCTTCCAATTTTTTCAACAAATCCGCCAAAACCCCATCCATATTCCCCATCACATCCAAATTGCTATACCGCACCGTCCGATATCCCTTTTTCCGCAACCGATCATCGCGCTTGCAGTCAGAATCGATGTCATGCGTATCACCATCCACCTCAACAATCAGCATTTTATGCGGACAGAAAAAATCGGCGATAAAATATTCAATCACCGCCTGACGCCGGAATTTATGGCCCGCCAGCTGAGAAGCCGAAAGATGCCGCCAAAGCCGCTTTTCCGGCTCGGTAGGATTGCGCCGCATCTCCCTCGCCCGAGCAAGAAGAATGGCCCGGTCCGTCACAATATTAGCCCCTCCTCTTCAAAGGAGGGGCTCGAGAGGCAGTTCCCGAACTTTCACTAAACCCCCTCCAGCAACCGATCCGCCTGCGCCCGCGCCTCATCCGTCACATCCGCACCCGACAGCATCCGCGCAATTTCCTGCCGCCGGCCTTCATTGTCCAGCGCGCGAACGTCGGTGCGCGAAACCGTGCCGCTGAGCGACTTGTTGATCAGCATATGCGCGTCACCCTTGGAGGCAACTTGCGGGCTGTGGGTCACGACCAGCAGTTGCGCGCCGCTCGACAGGCGCGACAGGCGGTCGCCGATCGCCGAGGCTACCGCGCCGCCGACGCCGCGGTCAACTTCGTCGAAAATAATGGTTTTCAGACCATATTCTTCCGCCAATGCAACTTTCAGGGCCAGAATGAACCGCGAAAGTTCGCCACCCGAGGCAATTTTGCCCATGGGTGCGAGTGGCGCCCCCGGATTGGTCGAGATCAAAAACTCGATCCGGTCCATTCCGCCTTTATTCCAATGCTCTTCAGATAATTCTTCAAGCAAAGTCTCAAATCTTGCTGCATCCAGCTTGAGCGGCGCCAATTCGCCAGCCACCGCTTTGTCGAGCGCCTTCGCCGCTTTGGCCCGCTGTGCCCTCAGAGCTTCCGCCGCCGCAATGTAGGATTTTTTCGCACGCGCCAAACATGCTTCCAATTCTTCCAGCGACCTGCCGCCATCGCTGATCGCCGCCAGCTTGTTTTGCAGTCCAACGAGCAGGTTCGAGAGCTTTCCAGGTTCCACCCGGTGCTTGCGCGCCAGCCCCCTGAGATCGAACAGGCGGGTCTCCATGTCGTCGAGTCGCTGCGGGTCAAAGCTCAGCGCAGCCGCCGCTTCGTGCAGCTTGTCCTCGGCTTCACCGGCATCGATAATCGACCGGTCGAGCGCCTCCAGCGCCTCGGCGAGCAAGGGATGTTCCTCGGAAATCATATCGAGCCGCCGCGCCGCTGCCCGCAGCGAGGCCAGCCCCCCGTTGGACCCGTCAAAAGCCGCACGGATCGCCTCGAGATCGCCGGTCAGCTTCTCGCCCTTCATCATCGTCGCCCGTTCGAGCGCCAGTTCCTCCTCCTCGCCGGGTTGCGGCGCAAATTTGGAGAGTTCGGCAACGCTATGTTCGAGATATTCGCGATCCTGTTCGGCGCTGTCCTGATCCTGCTTCGCCTGCTCCAGCGCCGTCTTCGCGGACTGCCACGCATCATACGCATCGCGGACCGCGCTGCCTTCAACCCCGGCAAAAGCATCGAGCAAGGCCCTATGTCCCTTGGGATTGATCAGACCGCGATCATCATGCTGTCCATGGATTTCAATAAGTTGCCCGCCGACCATACGAAGCAGGGTCGCCGAGCAAGGCTGGTCATTGATGAAGGCGCGGCTGCCGCCATCGGCCTTGACCGACCGCTTGATGATCAGCGGCTCGCCGGGTTCGATTTCAATATCATTTTCGGCGAGCGTGGCGGCCAGCTTGCTGCCCTTGGCGGGAGAGGCAAAACTGGCGGTAACCTGAGCCTTTTCCGTGCCTTGCCGGACGAGACCGCTATCGGCCCGGTTGCCAAGCGCCAGTCCAAGACTGTCGAGCAAAATGGATTTGCCTGCGCCTGTCTCTCCGGTCAGCACGGTCAGGCCCGACCCGAATTCCAGGTCGAGTGCCTCTATCAGCACGATATCGCGAATGGAAAGGGACTGCAGCACAATGCCCTCTTAAAACACGTTTACTCTAGCTGCAACGCCTTGCAGCGACATGCGATTCTAGGTCGCCCCGTGCTTGTTGACGAGGTCAAACGCGCGCTCATACCATTTGGTACCCGGATAGTTGGCACCCAGCACGGCAGCGGTTTTCTTTGCTTCTGTCGGCACGCCGAGTGCCAGATAGGATTCGGTCAGCCGCATCAACGCTTCCGGCGTATGGGTGGTGGTCTGGTATTTCTCGATCACCGTCCGGAACCGGATCGTGGCGGCGAGCCATTTGCCGCGGCGCTGGTAGAAACGGCCGATTTCCATTTCCTTGCCGGCCAGATGGTCGTTGACCAGATCCATTTTCAAGGTCGCATCGGCCGCGTAGCGCGTGTTCGGATAACGACGGGCGACCTCGCCGAGAGAGGCCAGCGCTTGTTCGGTGATCTTCTGGTCGCGGGTCACGTCACTGATCTGCTCGTAATAGCATAGCGCGATCAGATAATAGGCATATGGCGCGTCCTTGTTACCCGGATGGATCGACAGGAAACGGCGCGATGATTCTATCGCCTTGTTATAATCGGCAGCCATATAATAGCTGAATGCGCTCATCTGCTGTGCGCGACGAGCCCAGGGCGAATAGGGGTGCTGGCGTTCGACTTCGTCGAACAGCGCGGCAGCAATCTTGTACTGACCGCGGTCTAGCCGGTCTTTTGCAGCATTATAGAGCGTATCCACGTCACGGGCGACGTAACGCGTATCGGCGCCGCTGCCGCCACCGCCTCCACCTAGCATGGCACAGCCGGAAAGAAGCGAAGCGGAGAGACCCAATACGGCCCATTTGATAATGTGTTTTGTCATATGGCAAACCTCTTAACCGCTTGTTTTCATCCAGCCAAGAATAAAGCAAAAAAACCGCTGGAAGAGATCAACACTCCCTGTTCGATTGCAGCTTTACCAGAGATTAATCCCGCAATGCGGCCGACAATATGGCAAATAAAAAAAGGCCCGGATCGCTCCGGGCCTTTTCTGAAACTATTGTGCGAAAATCTAGTCTTCGGTGATCGAGGACGGCAATGGAATATCGCCGCCACCTTCGTTCTTCGGACCATCATTGTTCCGGCCACGTCCGCCGCCGTCACGGCCACGTCCGCCACCGTCGCGTCCGCGACCACCGCCGCCACCAGCGCCGTCACGGCGCGGCCCACGTGGCTTGTCGCCGCGTGGTTCGCGTGCTGGACGGGTATCCTCGAGCTCTTCACCGGTTTCCTGATCAACAACCCGCATCGAAAGGCGAACCTTGCCACGCTGGTCGATTTCGAGAACCTTGACCTTGACTTCCTGGCCTTCGCTCAGCTCGTCGGAGACCTTCTCGACCCGCTCATTCTTGATTTCGGAAACGTGGACGAGACCGTCCTTGCCGCCCATGAAATTCACGAATGCGCCAAAGTCGACCAGGTTCACAACCTTGCCGTCATAGACTTTGCCGACTTCGGCTTCTTCAACAATGCCCTTGATCCATGCGATTGCCGCATCGATCTGGGATTTGTCGGAAGAGGAAACCTTGATCAGACCTTCGTCGTCGATGTCGACCTTCGCGCCGGTTTCGGCAACGATTTCGCGGATCACCTTGCCGCCGGTACCGATAACATCACGGATCTTCTCTTTGTTGATCTGCAAGGTTTCGATGCGCGGAGCATGTTCGGACATTTCGGTACGAACCGAAGACAGCGCCTTGCTCATTTCACCGAGAATGTGAGCGCGACCGCCGCTGGCCTGTTCCAGAGCAGACTTCATGATTTCCTGCGTAATGCCGGCTACCTTGATGTCCATCTGCAAGGACGTGATACCCTTTTCGGTACCGGCAACCTTGAAGTCCATGTCGCCGAGATGATCTTCGTCGCCGAGAATGTCGGAAAGAACCGCAAATTCTTCGCCTTCAAGGATCAGGCCCATCGCAATACCGGAAACCGGACGCGCCAGAGGCACACCAGCATCCATCATCGCCAGCGAACCGCCACAGACGGTCGCCATCGAGGACGAACCGTTGGACTCGGTAATGTCCGAGAGAACACGGATCGTGTACGGGAATTCTTCAACTGTCGGCAATACCGGGCGAAGCGCGCGGAAAGCGAGCTTGCCGTGGCCGGTTTCGCGGCGGCTGGTAAATCCGAAACGACCAACTTCGCCAACCGAATAAGGCGGGAAGTTATAGTGCAGCATGAAGTTGGTGTAGCTCAGACCGTCGAGACCGTCGATCATCTGCTCCGCGTCCTTGGTGCCCAAAGTCGTGGTCACAATCGCCTGTGTTTCACCGCGGGTGAACAGAGCCGAACCGTGGGTCCGTGGCAGCAGGCCGACCATGGCTTCGATCGGGCGAACCTGATCGAGCTTGCGGCCGTCGATACGGGTGCCGTCCTTGATGATGGCACCGCGAACGATTTCGGCTTCCAGCTTCTTGACCATCTTGCCGGCGGTCATCTGCGTCTGGCCGTCTGCATCGGCATATTTTTCTTTGGCTTTGTCGCGAACCGCATTCAGAGCATTCGAACGCTCTGACTTGTCGGTCTTCTTGTAAGCCGCGGCAATATCTTTTCCGACCAGCTTGCGCAGTTCTTCCTTGATACCGCTATTGTCGTCACCGGCGTCGAGCTGCCAGGGCTCTTTCGCAGCCTGTTCAGCGAGATCGATGATCAGGCCGGCGACCTGCTTGGAAGCGTCATGAGCGAATTGCACAGCGCCGAGCATGACTTCTTCGGAAAGCTCTTGGGCTTCCGATTCAACCATCATCACAGCGCCCATCGTTCCGGCTACAACCAGATCGAGTTCGCCGGTCGCAACTTCTTCCATCGACGGATTAAGCTGATATTCGCCTTCCTTGTAACCGACGCGCGCCGCACCGATCGGCCCCATGAACGGAACACCGGAGATGGTCAGCGCAGCAGAGGCTGCAACCATTGCCAGAATGTCCGGCTCGTTGACGCCGTCATAGCTCATCACCTGACAGATGACGTTGATTTCGTTGTAGAAGCCTTCGGGGAACAGCGGACGGCAGGGACGGTCAATCAGACGCGATGTCAGCGTTTCCTTTTCCGTCGCGCGACCTTCGCGCTTGAAGAAGCCGCCCGGGATACGTCCGGCGGCTGAGAATTTTTCCTGATAGTGGACGGTCAGCGGGAAGAAATCCTGTCCTTCACGTACCGATTTGGCTGCGGTAACTGCGCACAGCACAACCGTTTCGCCGAGGGTCGCGAGAACCGCGCCGTCAGCCTGGCGGGCAATACGGCCCGTTTCGAGGGTGAGGGTCTGTCCGCCCCATTCCATTTCAACTTTTTTTACATCAAACATTCGTATTTTCCTTTGTCCCGCCTGCCCTATGCAGTGCGGGGGCTTTCATGTGTCCAGCAATCCGGCTGAACAGCGGTTCGGGGTCATTGTACCCCTGTCAATAGATAGCGCTGCCTTATTGCCGCGGTACCCAATATGAAAACGGCCCCCGCATGGAGGCCGCTCTCGAAATCTTATTTCCGGAGACCAAGGTCCTTGATCAGCTTGGCGTAACGCTCGACATCTTTCTTGCGAAGATAGTCCAGCAGGCTGCGCCGCTTGTTCACCATCATCAGCAATCCGCGACGAGAGTGGTTATCCTTGTGGTGACCTTTGAAATGCTCGGTCAGGTTCACGATACGCTCTGTGAGCACAGCAACCTGAACTTCCGGAGAACCGGTATCGCCTTTCGTCTGGGCGAATTTTGTAATCAGTTCTTGTTTTTTTTCTGCGGTAATCGTCATTTATTTCATTCCTTCGAACATCTTTTACATATTGAACCCGCGGACGACCTTTACGGTGCCATCAACCAGCTCAGCCAGTGCAACCGGAGAACCTTCATTCTCTGTCGCAAGAAAAAGCCCGTTGACTGCGGGGTTCCCGATCAAATCCTGTTCGTCCAGCGTCAAGCCTTGCCGAAGCATTCTTGCCTGATCAGGGTCGAGGTCGAAAGCCGGGATGTCGTCCAGCCCCGCCTCAAGCGGCAAGAGGTATTCTTTAATGTCCGCGCCCTTACCAATTTCGTTGAGTTTGTCCAGCGAAATCGCCTGTCCGAGGTGGAACGGACCCGCCTTGGTGCGGCGCAACATGGTCACATGACCAAAAGTGCCAAGCGCCCGCGCAATGTCGCGAGCGAGCGAGCGGATATAGGTGCCCTTGGAAACGGTGGCGGAGAGAGTGACCTCCTGAATTTCCTCCCCGTGCGAAGCATGGGGAGGGGGACCAGCGTCAGCTGGTGGAGGGGCCAAGGCGCTATCCGACCCCTCCACCACGCCTTCGGCGCGGTCCCCCTCCCCGAAGCTTTGCTCCAGGGAGGAAATGGAAAGAGCGTATATCGTCACCCCCCTGAGCTTCATCTCGACATCCACCCCTGCCCGCGCCAGATCATAGGCCCGCTTGCCATCGATCTTCAGCGCCGAATATTTCGGCGGTATCTGCTCAATCGGTCCTGTGAATTGCGGCAGAACCGCCTCAACGTCAGCCAGGGACGGCCGGTGGTCGGACATCTCCGTTACCTCCCCTTCAACATCCAGCGTTTCTGTTTCGCTGCCAAAACCGATCGTAAAATCATAAATTTTGGTAGCATCAAGCATCCGCCCGCAAAGCTTGGTCGCTTCGCCAATCGCGATCGGCAAAACCCCGGTGGCCAGCGGATCCAGCGTCCCGCCATGCCCGACCTTCAGCTTGTTCTTGCCCTTGCCGAGCAGCCCGGCCTCGCGCAGGTTGCGCTTTACCGCTCCGACGGCCTGCGTTGAGCCGAGCTCCAGTGGTTTATCGAGGATGATCCAACCGTGCGGTTTCACGCCCCCCACTCCTCTTTGAGCAACCCGAACACCGCAGTATCCCGCACATAGCCGGTCCAGGTAATCCGGTTCTTGCGCAGCGTGCCCTCATGTTGCGCGCCGAGCTTCATTACCGCCGCCATAGAGCGTTTGTTGCGGGTATCGACGCGAAATTCGATGCGGGTGAAGCCCTGGGCAAAAGCGTGATCGATCATCAGCTTTTTCATAGCATCGTTGAAACCACTGCCCCGAACCGATGGCGCGATATAGGTGCCGCCGATTTCCACCACGCCATGCTGATCGGGATTGATATAGTTGGTCATGCCGACTAGCTTTCCGGTCTGGCTGTTGATCACCGCAAAGCGCACCCAGTTTGTGGTGTCGTGAAAAGCCTCGATCGCCTTGTCGAAATTCTCGTCGAGCATCGAAACCGGGTAAATATCCCAGATATCCTTATCTTCCGCGCAGGCCACACGCAGCGGTTCGAGATGATGCTCGGCCACCGGCTCGAGCCGCACGGGTCCCTGCTCCAGCGTTGCCGACAATTCAACCATTGAGCCGCTCGCGGAAATGTTTCCGGCACAGCGCGATATAGCTTTCATTGCCGCCGATTTCCGTCTGCGCGCCGGCGGCTATGGCCTTGCCCGCTTCGTCGATACGCAGATTCATCGTCGCCTTGCGCCCGCATTCACAGACCGCCTTCAATTCGACCAGACTGTCAGCCAGGCCCAGCAGCTTGGCCGAACCGGGGAACAGATTGCCCTGAAAATCCGTCCGCAGACCATAGCAGAGCACAGGAACGCCCATCTCGTCGGCCAGTCTCGCGCATTGCCAGACCTGTGCTTCGGTCAGAAACTGGGCTTCGTCGATCATCACGCATGCCAGATCGGCAGCTTCCTGTTCCGCCTCGACGGCAGCGAATAAGTCCGTTTCCTCGCTAAATCGATGGGCGTCCGCGTGCAGGCCAATCCGGGAGGCAATAGCACCAAAGCTCGCCCGATTGTCGATCGCCGCGGTCCACAGCATGACCTTCATCCCGCGCTCGCCATAGTTGAACGCTGCCTGCAGCAGATTGCTCGACTTGCCGGCGTTCATCGACGCATAATAGAAATAAAGCTTGGCCATCAGCGTCGGTCCTTAACCGTTCGTGCTGAGCCTGTCGAAGCACTTTTGCGTCCTGATAGGCTCAGGACGAACGGAGTCAGTCCTCGTCGGCATCTTTCGACAGATCCTGAGACACCTTGGGATTGCTGAGCAGGGTCTCGATGTGCTGCGCCGTATCAAAGCTCTCGTCCGAAAGAAATTTCAGCTTTGCCGCATATTTCATCTTCACCCGCTTCGCGACTTCCTTCTGGAAGAAAGCGGTATTGGTCCGGAGCGCCTTGAGCACGTCCGCTTCGTTCGCGCCGAGCAACGGTTTCACAAACACCGTTGCATGACGCAAGTCAGGCGACATGCGCACCTCGGTGACGCTGACGCTGGTGGCGGTCAGCAATTCATCATGCACCTCGCCCCGCATCAGCAGTTCCGACAGAATATGCCGAAGCTGTTCACCCACGCGCAACAAGCGGACCGACCGGCCTTCAGGAGATGTATCGTTATATTTTGCCATGGTTGCTATCTCCCCCCTCCCGTTTGCGGGAGGGGTCGGGGGTGGGAAGATCGGGGGTGCCCGAAGACACTCCCCGGGCCCCTCCCGTAAACGGGAGCGAAACTAGATAATCCGCTCGCGCTCTTCGATTTCGAATACTTCGAGCATATCACCGGCCTTGATGTCGTTGGTGTCTTCAAGCACCGCGCCACATTCCATTCCGGCACGGACTTCCTCGACATCATCCTTGAACCTACGTAGCGACGCGATGGTCGTTGCGCTGACGATGACATCGTCGCGGGTAAGACGGGCGAACAGACCTTTGCGCAAGGAACCTTCGGTGACCAGGAGACCGGCAGCCTTGTCTTTCTTGCCGGACTTGAACACGTCCTTGACCTCGGCACGCCCCATGACATTCTCGATCTTCTCGGGACCCAGCTCACCAGCCATTTCCGCGCGAATCTCGTCGGTCAAAGCGTAGATGATGTCGAAATATTTGAAGCGGACACCGTCGCGCTTGCCGATTTCGCGCGCCTTGGCGTTCGGGCGAACGTTGAAACCGATGATCGGCGCCTTGCTGGCTCCGGCCAGAGTAACATCCGATTCCGTGATCGCGCCGACTCCGCTATGCAGAATCCGGACCTTGATATCATCGTTCGAAAGCTTGTTCAGCGCCTGGACGATCGCTTCGGTCGACCCCTGGACATCGGCTTTCACCAGTACCGGGAATTCGACGGCGCTATTCGCCGCTGCCGAGAACATGTTCTCCAGGCTGGTCGGCACCTGGGTGGTGCGTTTCAGCTTGTTCTGTTCCGCACGATAAGCGGCAACTTCGCGGGCACGGCCTTCATTTTCAACCACTGTCAGCTTGTCGCCGGCAGATGGAACGCCAGAGATACCGAGCACTTCGACCGGTGTCGATGGTCCCGCTTCCTTGACCTGCTTGCCCTTGTCGTCAATCAGTGCGCGGACTTTACCGGTCTGCGAACCGACAACAAAGACATCGCCGCGTTTCAATGTACCGCGTTCGATCAATACAGTAGCAACCGGACCGCGGCCCTTGTCGAGCTTCGCTTCGACAACCGAGCCTTCTGCAGCACGGTCAGGGCGCGCTTTCAGCTCAAGCAATTCGGCCTGAACGTGGATTTTCTCCATCAGTTCATCAAGACCGATTTTCTTGAGTGCCGAAACCTCGGCATCAAGAACATCGCCGGACATTTCTTCGACGATGACTTCATGTTCGAGCAAACGCGTCCGAACCGTCGTCGGGTCGGCACCTTCCTTGTCGATCTTGTTGATCGCGACAATCATCGGAACGCCCGCTGCCTTGGTATGGTTGATCGCCTCGATCGTCTGCGGCATCAAACCGTCATCGGCAGCTACGACCAGGATCACGATATCCGTCACGTTCGCGCCGCGCATCCGCATTTCGGTAAATGCTTCATGGCCCGGCGTATCGAGGAAGGTGACCTTGTCGCCATTTTTCATCGTCACCTGATAAGCACCGATATGCTGGGTGATACCTCCGGCTTCTCCGGCAACCACATCGGTTCCGCGCAGGGCGTCGAGCAATGAGGTCTTGCCGTGATCGACATGGCCCATGATCGTCACAACCGGAGCGCGTGGTTTCAGCGTTTCTTCCGGATCGACATCGGCCTGAGTGTTGATTTCAACATCCGCCTCGGAGACGCGCTGGATATTGTGACCGAATTCCTCGACCAGCAATTCTGCGGTATCCTGATCGATCGTCTGGTTGACGGTGACCATCGAGCCCATTTTGAACAGGGATTTTACGAGGTCCGCGCCTTTTTCGCCCATACGCTTCGCCAGTTCCTGTACGGTAATGGCTTCCGGCACGATAACCGAACGGATCTGCTTTTCGCGTGGCTCGGATGGCCGACCCGACCGCTGAGCCCTTTTTTCCTTTTCCCGGGCACGTTTCAGCGCGGCGAGCGAACGCGCCCGCGCTGCACCATCTTCGCCGCGCAGTGCACGGTTGACGGTTAGCTTGCCAGACTGACGGCGATCGTTGCGATCGTCGCGTCCGACCTTCTGCTTTTCTTTTTCCGGCTTGGGACGTTTTGGTGTTTCGACTGGCGTGAATTTGCGAGCCGGTGGGCGTGCGGGAGTTGCCGTGCTGGCGGCAGGCGTCGCAGCCGGGGCCGCGGCAGGAGCATCGGCGCTGGCCGGTTCGGAAACAGCAGAGGAATCGGCAGCGGCTTTTTCAGCAGCGGCGATTTCTTCCTGCGCCTTGCGCGCCTGCTCTTCTTCAGCCTTGCGGTTTTCTTCAGCACGCTTCTTCTCTTCAGCGGTCTGTTCTTTCTTCTCGCGAGCGTCGCGTTTACGCGCTTCCTGCATCGCGTCGAGGCGCGCTTCTTCGGCCTCGCGGAGCAGCTTTGCCTGCTTCTCCTGACGAGTCAGACCATCATCCACTTTCGGTGCCGCCGGGGCCTTCTTCGGAGCAGGTTTCGGAGCCGGCGCGGGAGCGGGTGCTTCCACAACGGTTTCCTTGACCACTTCCGGCGCGCCGGGCTTGCCAACAAGCTTCTTGCGCTTGACTTCGACCACCACTTTGTTGGTGCGGCCGTGGCTGAACGTCTGCTTGACTTCGCCAGGCTCGACCGAACGCTTCAAGCCCAAAGGCTTGCGTGCAGGTTTTGGCGTATCTTTTGTATCTTCACTCATCGAACAGACTTAATCCCTAAAAATAGATATTATCAATGTATTACCTGGCTCTTCTAAGCCAAACTACGCAACTTTTTCTTCTACCGCACCGGGCATCTCATCTGAGCCCATGAAGCGGATCCATCTCGCCAGCATATGCGAAACCCGTTCGGCCGCGCGCTTATCGATTATCCCGATATGAACAACATTCTGGCGGCCCAATGCCACAGAAAGCCCCTGGCGGTCCACTGGCAAAGTGATACCGCGCAAATCATCGCCTTCACGGTCGCTGCCGACACGCCAGGCCTGGGCCAGTTTTGAAGCTCCATCCTGTCCAGCATCGGACGCATGAAGCAACATCGCCAAGTCGTCGCGTCTCGCCGCAGTCTCGATCTTTTCCGAACCGGTCAGCAAAGTCCCGCCACGGGCTTCGAGACCCAGCCTGTCTAAAGTGGCCTGTTTCAGCGCTTTTTCAAGCTGCTCCATCAGATTATCTGGAATATCAATCTGGCCGGTCTTGAAAGCACGCGATAGCGCACCTTTAAGCTGCCCCTTGGCAACGGCCATTTCGAGCGCAGCGCGATTGACACCAATCCACGCTCCGCGGCCGGGTGCCTTCGCCCTTACATCCGGTGCAATCTGTCCGTCGGGACCCATCGCCAGTCGCACCAATTGCTCCGGAGAGAAGCTCTCTCCGGTTAAAATGCATTTACGGTGTGACGTGCGATCTAGAGGTTTAGACCGCGTCTCATTGGGTGGATTCCGCATTTGCGTCCTCCCCGGTTTCTTCCGTCGCAGCAACTGCTGCAGGCTCGTCTTCATCGTCGAACCAGTGCGCGCGCGCTGCCATGATGATCTCGTTGCCTTGCTCTTCGGTCAAGCCATATTGGGCCAAGACACCATCCGGTTCGGGCTTGCGGGTATCATTGCGGCGGCGCGGCTCTGACTTGCGCTTCAGGACCAGTTCGTCGGTTGCCAGATCGGCAACATCATCCAGCGTTTTCAGACCAGCTTCACCGAGCGTCACCAACATGGCTTCGGTCAGGTGCGGCAGTTCGGCGATGGCATCCTCGACGCCCAGTTCGGTGCGCTTTTCACGAGCAACCGCTTCACGACGGTCCAGCGCCTCGATGGCACGGTTCTGCAATTCAGCAGCGAGCTCGTCGTCAAAGCCTTCGATGTTGGAAATTTCTTCCGGTGCGACATAGGCAACTTCTTCAAGCTCGCTGAAACCTTCGGCGACCAGAAGTTGCGACAATGTTTCGTCTACGTCGAGATCTTCCTGGAACATCTCGGTGCGCGCAGCGAATTCGGCTTGCCGCTTTTCGCTCGAGTCCGCTTCGGTCATGATATCGATGGCGAGACCCGTCAACTGCGAGGCCAGGCGAACATTCTGTCCGCGACGACCAATGGCGAGGCTCAGTTGATCATCGGGAACAACGACTTCGATCCGACCTTCTTCTTCATCGATAACAACGCGGCTAACCGTAGCTGGCTGCAATGCATTGACCACGAATGTCGCAATATCTTCCGACCAGGGGATGATGTCGATTTTTTCGCCCTGCATTTCCTGCACGACGGCCTGAACACGGCTACCCTTCATGCCGACGCATGCGCCAACCGGGTCAATCGAACTATCGTGGCTGATCACACCGATCTTGGCACGAGAGCCCGGATCGCGGGCCGCTGCCTTGATTTCGATGATACCGTCATAAATTTCCGGTACTTCCTGCGCGAACAGATGCCGCATGAAATCGGGATGCGCGCGGGAAAGGAAAATCTGTGGTCCACGGTTTTCGCGGCGAACATCGAGAATAAGCGCGCGGACTCGGTCACCGACCCGTGCCGCTTCGCGTGGAATCTGCTGGTCGCGGCGAATAACGCCTTCTGCGCGACCAAGGTCAACGACAACATGTCCGAATTCAACGGATTTCACGACACCGGTGATGATCTCGCCGGCCCGTTCCTTGAATTCCTCATATTGCCGTTCGCGTTCCGCATCGCGAACCTTCTGGAAGATCACCTGCTTGGCCGACTGCGCATCGATGCGGCCGAGATCAACCTCTGGCAGCGGGTCGACGATGAAGTCGCCAACGCTTGCACCGGGCTCCAGCTTCTCGGCCTGCTTGATATCGACCTGCTTGAAATAGTCTTCGACTTCGTCGACCACTTCGACAACCCGCCACAAGCGCAGATCGCCGGTTTTGACGTCGAGCTTCGCACGAATATCGTTTTCCGCACCATAGCGAGCGCGCGCCGCTTTCTGGATCGCTTCTTCCAGCGCTTCGATGACGATCGTCTTGTCGATCATTTTTTCCGTCGCAACGGCGGTCGCGATAGCGAGCAACTCGGCTTTATTTGCTGAAATAGCACTGCCCATGATTAGTCTTCCTGTTCTTCTAAAGTCTGTTCTTCAATTTCGTCTGCACCTGCTGTCGAAACCGGAACGGTTGCAGCGATCAGGGCGTCGGTCAGAATCAATTTCGCGCTATGGACATTCGTCAGGGGCGTCTCCTGACTTCCCGTCTCGCGATCGTCAATCTTTATTATGTCGCCGTCAATGCCTTCGAGCGTACCGCGCAGCTGTTTCTTGCCCGCCACGGCCTCGGTCAGATTGACCCGCGCTTCGTGGCCGGCCCAGTTTTCATAATCTTTTATCCGGGTCAATGGCCGGTCAATGCCGGGGGAACTGACTTCCAGACGATAGGCATATTCGATCGGGTCGCGCCCCTCTTCTTCCATAGCATCGAATTTTGCCGAAATGCGGCGTGACAAGGCCGCGCAGTCATCGATACCCAGCTGTCCGGTTTCCGGCCGCTCGGCCATGATCTGCAACGTGGGTTCTTCCGCTCCGGACACGAACTCCACCCGCACCAGATCAAAGCCCAAAGCATCCGCTTCCGGCTTAATCAGATCTGTCAGTGTCGCTATATCGGTCAATTCAATTCCATTTCAAAAAGCAAGGCGTCGGCTGCCGGCCCCTTATGGCGCCAGCCCCTTCAAATCTCACAATGTTGGGATGGCCTCTATGTAGAGAGAGATTTTCGAAATTGCAACGCCTGATTCAAACCATCACGACATTATAGACCAGCAATATCAGATAGACGATGAGCAATATCCCGCCTTCCCACCGGGTTATCTTTCGCCCGGTCGCCGCAAATATCAGCAGCATGACGGATGCCGCGATCAGAACCGGCAGTCCGAAATTGGTAATTTCTCCCGGAATAGTGCCGGGAGCTATGACCGCAGTGACACCCCCGATAAGCAGCAGATTGAAGATATTGGAACCCAGAACGTTGCCCAGAGCGACCGCACTCGCGCCTTTATAGGCCGCGATCACGGAGGTCACGAGCTCCGGTAGCGACGTACCGATGGCAATGACGGTCAGGCCTATCACCGCCTCGCTCATGCCTACCAGTCGCGCCAGATCGATCGCGCCCTCAACCAGCCACCGGCCGCCCATCACGATCAGGACGATCCCCAGGACGAGCAGCAAAATCGAGCGCCAAAGCGGCTGCACGTCGTGCAGATGCGTGTCTGTTACCTCCAGAGCCTCGGCTTTTTCATGCAGTGCTGTTGCCCCTGCCGGCTGCGTTTGCTCCGCCCGATAGGCATAAGCCAGATAGGCCAGCAAAACGATCAGGAAAGCGCTTCCTATGGCGACGGTGATACCCGTAGTGCTCGCCACCAGCCACAAAATGACCGTCGCGACCAATGCCAGGCCACCGTCGCGCCATAATGGCCCTCGTGGCACGACTACCGGCAGGATGAGAGATGCGGCACCGAGGATCAGCAGGCTGTTTGCCAAATTGGAACCAACTATATTGCCCCAGGCAATGCCCGGTGACCCGGCAAGCGCCGCTTCGACACTCGCCACCAACTCGGGTGCCGAGGTACCGAACCCGACAATTGTCAACCCGATCAAAAGCTCGGACATCCCTGCCTTTTCCGCCACACGGACGGCGCCGCGGACCAGCAGTTCACCACCAAGGATCAGGACGACAAATCCTGCGAGAAGAAGCAAAAGCGGTATCAGCACCGTTCATGCACCTCAGCGGCAGCGATCGCGACGAGACATGTCACCCGATCGGCGCAGCAATTCCGCGGCATGCGCGGAGGACAGCAGGTCCTAGCCATTACGCTTGCCGAGCAATTTCAACCGCAGCGCATTGAGCTTGATAAACCCTTCCGCGTCCTTCTGGTCATAAGCACCGGCATCATCCTCGAATGTCACCACTTTTTCGCTGTAAAGACTATCGGGCGACTTGCGTCCAACGACGCTCACGGAGCCTTTGTACAGTTTCAGCCGCACGGTGCCGTTGACTCGCGCCTGACTGTGGTCGATCGCCGCCTGCAGCATCTCGCGCTCCGGCGAGAACCAGAAACCGTTATAAACCAGCTCGGCATAGCGCGGTGCCAGTTCATCCTTCAGATGTGCCGCGCCGCGGTCCAGGGTCAGTTGCTCGATCCCGCGATGGGCTGCGTGATAGATGGTGCCGCCGGGCGTTTCATACATGCCGCGCGATTTCATCCCGATATAGCGGTTTTCGACCAGGTCCAGCCGCCCGATGCCGTGCTCGCGGCCATAATCGTTGAGTTTCTCGAGCAAAGTCGCCGGGCTCATCCCCTCGCCATTGATCGCGACGCCGTCACCGCGCTCGAAGTCGACTGTGATATATTCAGGCGTATCGGGTGCATCCTCGGGATTGTTGGTCCGCGAATAGACATAATCCGGAACCTCTTCCCACGGATCTTCCAGCACTTTGCCTTCAGAAGATGTGTGAAGCATATTGGCATCGCACGAAAAGGGCGATTCCCCGCGCTTGTCCTTGGGAATCGGAATCTGGTGCTTCTCGGCGAACTCGATCAGCCGTGTGCGGCTGGTCAGATCCCATTCCCGCCACGGAGCAATCACCTTCACATCTGGGTCAAGGCCATAATATCCGAGTTCAAAACGAATCTGGTCATTGCCCTTGCCGGTCGCACCGTGCGCCACGGCGTCAGCGCCGGTCAGCTTGGCGATCTCGATCTGGCGCTTGGAAATCAGCGGTCGCGCGATCGAAGTGCCGAGCAGATACAGGCCTTCATAGAGCGCATTGGCGCGCATCATCGGAAAGACGAAATCCTTGACGAATTCTTCGCGCAGATCGTCGATGAAAATATGCTCCGGTTTGACGCCAAGCGTTTCGGCAACACGGCGCGCAGGCCCCAATTCCTCACCCTGCCCCAGATCGGCGGTGAAGGTCACCACCTCGCACTGATATTCCTGCTGCAGCCATTTCAGGATGACGCTGGTATCGAGACCGCCGGAAAAGGCCAAAACCACGCGTTTTACAGATTCGCTCATTTGCTTTGCTTTCAATGGATATGTGCCGTCGATTTGATAGCGCGCCTAACAGGCTCGAATTTATCGCGCAATATGATATGCTCGAATAATCAGGAGAGCATTGTGGCCAAAGCGGAACTCAAGACAAAGGCAAACGAAGCGGATGTCGATGCATTTATCGCCACCGCGCAACCAGAACGCAGACAGGAAGAGGCCCGTCAGCTCGTCGACCTGTTCCGGCGCATTACGGGCGAAGAACCGAGAATGTGGGGACCGAGTATCATCGGTTTCGGCAGCTATGACTATAAATATGACAGCGGGCGCGAGGGCACCATGTGTCGCACCGGTTTTTCGCCGCGCAAAGCCAAGCTCAGCCTTTATCTTATGGGCGCCTATTGCACGCCCGAAGCACAGGCAGAGCAGGAACGACTATTCGGTTTGCTGGGCAAACATAGTGTCGGAAAGTCCTGCCTGTATATCAATCGGCTCGAACAGGTTGATATGGACATATTGGAGCAACTGATCCGCAACAACTGGGATTTAATGAACGAACGCTACCCACAATAGTCAGAGCGCTTGGCGGGAAGACCGCTTACCCAATCAACGTTCACGAAGCCCTTTCTCCGTTTCGCCGATATAGTCGCGCGTCAGCGGCAAGGTTCGCCGGTTGCGGCTGAACTGTATCTGGTAATTGCACATCCCGCCATTTTCAAACGCCGCCGTCGCTCCCGCCAGATAGAATATCCACATCCGGTAGAAACGCTCGTCGTAGAGCGCGACGATCTTGTCCCGATTGTCCACTGTCCGCTTGTACCATTCGCGCAAGGTGAAGGCGTAATGGAGCCGGAGGTTTTCGACATCGGTGGCGATCAGCCGATAGGGCTCGCTCGCCTCCAGCGTTTCGCTCAGCGCCGGTATATAACCGCCCGGAAAGATATATTTGCGGGTGAAGGCGTCGGTCGTACCAGGACCGCCCATCCGGCCGATCGTGTGCAACAGCATCACGCCGTCATCGGTCATCAGATTGGCGCAACTGCGGAAAAAGGTGCGAAATTGCGGCGTGCCGACATGCTCGAACATGCCGACCGAGACGATCCGGTCAAAGCCACCTGAATCGCGCGCCGCTAGATCGCGATAGTCGATCAGTTCGAATTTCACCTTGTCGGCGACGCCTTCTTGCTTGGCCCGTTCCCGCGCTTTCTTTAGCTGCTCTTCGCTGAGCGTGATGCCAAGCACCTCGACGCCGGTCGTGCGATGCAGATACAGCGCCATGCCGCCCCAGCCGCAGCCGATGTCGAGCACCCGCTGCCCCGGTTTCAGATCCAGCTTGGCGGCGATATGCGCCTTCTTGTCCGCTTGGGCTTGTTCAAGGGTCATATCCGGTCCGCGCAGCTCGAAGTCCCAATAGGCGCAGCTATATTGCAGATCGTCATCCAGAAACAGATCGTAGAGATCATTACCGATATCATAATGGTGGGCGACGTTGCTTTTCGACCGGTCGAGGAAATTTATCCGATCGAGACGGCCGGCCACATGATTGCGGAATTTTTTGAATGGGCCCGGGTCTTTGATCTTGCCGCCGCGCTCGAAGGGCTTGTTGGCGCGCAAAAGCTGCACCAGTTCCATGATATCGCCCTGCTCGACGATCAGTCGTCCGTCCATGAATGTCTCGGCCGCACCAAGCCGCGGGTCGAGCAGAATTTGCCGCACGACATTCTTGTCAGCCAGGCGGATTCCGA
Organism: Parasphingorhabdus flavimaris; assembly: GCF_013371215.1. Classification (GTDB taxonomy): domain Bacteria; phylum Pseudomonadota; class Alphaproteobacteria; order Sphingomonadales; family Sphingomonadaceae; genus Parasphingorhabdus; species Parasphingorhabdus flavimaris. The sequence goes on along the minus strand of NZ_JABWMH010000001.1, from coordinate 842,182 downwards.
CATCTGGATAGCCAGCCGTCGGTGTTCCAAAGGATTCGCACGCTCCATCGGGATGGATGACCTTTATCGATCCCTTTTCGACTACGCTGTCCAAAAACCGGCCAATTATCGTCATCCATTCGCTCCTGATCGAACCCATAACGCCCAAAATGTCAGATGCCCGCATACCATTCATAATTGGCTACATCCTGCCAATAGCCACCCTTGCCTTCGCCAATGCCTGCCAATGATGCCACGGCTTCGATCCCGGTAACATATTTGGCATGTTTATAGCCAAGTTGCCGCTCGACCCTGAGCCGCAACGGCGCGCCGTTTTCAATCGGCAAAGGCTCGCCGTTCAAGCGGTGGGCCAAGATGGTCTGCGGATGAAAACCATCCAGCAAATCGATACTTTCGTAATAAGGTCTGCCACCCAGACGGTCGGCGCAATGGAAAACCAGAAACTGCGCCTCCTTCTTCAGCTGCGCGAGATCGAGAAGAATATTGAGCGGAACGCCGGTCCACTGCCCGATTGCACTCCAGCCCTCGACACAGTCATGCCGGGTAATCTGGGTTCGCTGAGGCAATGCCTGCAAAGCCGCCAGACTGAACTGCTGCGGCTTGGCGAACAAACCGGTAAGTCGCAGCTCCCAATTGGCAAAAGACTGGGCCGCGCTGGCTGCATAATCAGCGGTACCGGGATCACGGGTGCCATTGGCGCGGAATTTGGGAGAAAGGTCGGCGATACGATATTCGCTGGCCAGTTCCATCCGGTCACCAAGAGCCCGCTGGACCGTGAAATTGGCTGTTTCGGCGCTCGCCAGAACATCCTGAAAAGCCGCACTCCGGTTAAGCGCGTCGCAGCCGGACAAAAGAGAGCCGGCACCGATTGCCGCACCGGTGATCAACTTTCTTCGGGTGATAATCGTCATGCCAAAGGCTCCTTGCCTTCTCCACCCGTGATCATCGATCTGGTTTGCCGAAACGGGCCGGAAAGCAGCACCATCACCATATGAACCAGAAAGAATAATAGCAGAAGGAACGCTCCGATGAAGTGGAGCGAACGTGCCGACTGGCGACCGCCGAACAGATCGGTCAGAAACGGCCAATTGGCATCCATCGCCGGAGACATGGCCAGTCCCGAAAAAATCATAAGCGGCAGCAACAGGAAGATCACGCCAATATAACTCATCTTCTGGATGCTGTTATAGTCTTCTCCCGCCGTTTGCCGGATGACACGAAGGTCCAGATGGGCGCGAAACGAACGCCAGATATGCGATGGTCGCCATTGATCGCGACGCATGTGGAGGTCTCGCTGGATGTGCCGGTTCCAGAGCGACATGACCATGAAAAGCGCCAGACCGACGCTGAATATCCAGGCGAAAAAGAAATGCCAGCGCCGACCATCGGCCAGGCTGTAATGGGACGGAATAGTAGCCCAGCCCGGAAAAGCCCATGTCTGGGTTCGACCCTGACTATCCTGCCAATTTCCCAGCGCACCGGTGGTTTCAATGCGCAACTCGCCCAAGCGCAGATAGCCCATCGTCTGGGACGACCCCACCGCCATCCACGCATGGTCGTCATTGGCACCATATTCGCCCCAGTAAAGCCGGGGATGGGCATTGAATATGGTGAGCCCGCTCATCAGGAGTATGAGAAGACACAGGGCATTGCTCCAGTGCCATATCCGGGTGGTCATGCGATGGCGAGACTGGGTGGATATGAGGGCGTCCTTCGGCATTGTTACACTCTAACCGCTGGTTCGGCATTGCCAAGCCTATCGTTACAATTGCCTACTGTGGCATATCGACAACACACTTCGAATAAATCTCGTCCGGAGCAATTCTGACGGGATCGTGCAGTTGTTATTCATATTGGCGATCCTATATCGACCAACGACCACGAAAGAAAAAGCAAAAGTCAAAATCAAGTAGTGGTCATTTAATGACAAAACCAAGGAATAATAAAAATGAAAAATGTAACAATAGCAGCAGCTATTGCAGCATCTGCGCTTGCATCCCCCGTACTGGCTCAAGAAGCTGGTGATTTTTCTGGCGTAAAAGGAACCGCTATCGCCGGATATGACAACACCGACTTTGGTATCGATGGCGCCGGTAGCACTGATAATGCAGACGGCTTTCTATATGGCGCATCGCTCGGCTACGATATTCAGTCCAACAATATCGTTTATGGTGTTGAAGCTGAAATCACCGAATCGACCGGAGAACTTACCGGCGGCGGCGCTAGCGTCGATGCAAGCCGTGACCTCTACGCCGGTGCTCGTCTGGGCTTCGTTGTAGGTGATAGCGCGTTGCTCTATGCAAAAGCCGGCTATACCAATGCGCGCTATACTGCGTCTGGTGCGGGCTTCGGCGGCGTTGCCGGCAACGCTGACGGCGTTCGTGTTGGTGCAGGTATCGAATATAAGCTGAGCGACAATGCATTTGTTCGCGGTGAATATCGTTACAGCAACTATGAAGCTGGCGTTTCGCGCAATCAGGTCGTTGGCGGCGTTGGCTTCCGCTTCTAAACAATAAGCATAACAAAATAATATCGCGGGCGGGCAGAAATGCTCGCCCTTTTTTTATTGCTTCCAAATTTGGCCAATATTCTTAAGAATATGGCACTATATTTCGAGGGAGGGGATATTATGAGCGCTTATAAACAGGTCATCAAACTGAATCCGGATCCGCTTGCAGCTTTCGCCATATCGCCGGGCTGGCAAGTCGGTGACTTGATTTTTCTATCCGGCCAGGCTGCGATTGACGAACAGGGTCAGATTGTCGGCGTCGACGACTTCGATGCCCAGTTGAAGCAGGTATTTGCAAATATCGACCGTGTCCTCCGTGCAGCCGGCAGTAGTCGGGACCAGATTGTCAAAGTGACCATCTACCTGACCGACATGTCAAATTTCCCGAAAATCGTCGCGGCGAGAAAGACCTATTTCGCACCGCCCTATCCCGCCGATACTACCGTCGAAGTCAACGCCTTGGCATTGCCGGAACTGATGGTCGAGATTGACGTAATCGCAGCGGCCTAGCCCAGCGCGGCCTGCTTCTCTTCGGCCAGCCGGTCAAGTTCCGCGCGACTTTTCTTCTCGCTCGCCGATTTGAGCTGGCCGCAGGCGGCCATGATATCCCGCCCGCGCGGGGTCCGGATCGGCGCGCTTATCCCGGCATCAAAAATGATCTTCGAGAATGACTTGATACGCTCCGGAGTGGAACATTCATAATCCGAACCGGGCCACGGGTTGAACGGGATCAGATTGACCTTGGCGGGCAAGTCATAGTTGCGCAGCAGATTGACAAGCTCGCGAGCATCCTGATCGCTGTCATTCTTGTCTTTCAGCATCACATATTCAAAAGTGATCCGTCGCGCATTATTCGCGCCCGGATAATCGGCACAGGCCTGCAGCAGTTCCTCGATCGAATATTTGCGATTGAGCGGAACGATCTCGTCTCTGGTTTCCTTGTTCACTGCGTGCAGGGAAATCGCGAGATTGACGTTAATCTCAGCCCCTGCCCGGGCGATCATCGGCACAACTCCGCTAGTGGAGAGCGTGATCCGGCGGCGTGACAGAGCCAGCCCGTCGCCATCCATCACGATCTTCATCGCGTCGCGGACATTCTCGAAATTATACAGAGGCTCGCCCATGCCCATCAGCACGATATTGGTCAGCAAGCGCCCATCAGATTTATAGGCCTGATTATATTCCTTGGTATTTTCCGTCTCGCCGTCGTCGGCAAAATCCATCACGCCTTTTGGCCACTCGCCAAGCGCGTCACGAGCGAGCATGACCTGACCGACAATCTCGCCCGGCGTCAGGTTGCGCACCAGTCGCATCGTTCCGGTGTGGCAGAAACGGCAGTTCAACGTGCACCCGACCTGACTGGAGATGCAAAGCGTCCCGCGATCTTCGTCAGGAATGAAAACCATTTCATAATCTTGCGCATCGGCGGAACGCAGCAACCATTTACGGGTCCCGTCTTCCGACAGATGCGCTTCGACGATTTCCGGTCGGCCGATCACAAAACGTTCTGCCAACCAGGGCCGCAAGGTCTTGCTCATGTCGGTCATTATCGCGAAGTCATTGATGCCGCGGTGGTAAATCCAGTGGAACAGCTGCTTGGAGCGCAGTTTTCCCTGCTTTTCCTCAAGTCCTGCGGCGATCAGCACATCGCGGATTTGCGACACGCTAAGGCCTATGAGGTCAACGCGACCGTCGGCACGGGGGGTGACCTTGGCGGGCAAGGGAACGGGATCTATGTGGCCAGGTATCTGCATGGCTGGGCATATAGTGCGTGTCTTCAGTAAAATCTACCGCAACCGCGAACAACCGAGCGATGCCGCATCAATTGCGGTCGCCGCCCCGCGCAGCCGGTAGGCATCGACGATCGACTTGCCGTCCCGCCCGACGCTTTCCACGGTCATGCTGGTCGACGAACGGATCGCCGCGATGATTGCAGCATCCATGCGCTTGTCCTGCGACCAGCCATCCGAGCGATTGGCAGTGAGCTGAAATCGCCTACCCGCGATGCTGACAATTACGCGGCTGTTGGACGACCGGTCCCGGCTCAACCGAACGTGAAATTGCCGCCTGATCTTACGCTTTGGCCAGAAACCGATGCTGGCAAAGGATTTACGCTCGGCCTTGCCGTTGATTTCTTCAGATTCCGCGATCGCATAGCAACGCGGGATTTCGGCATCGCGAAATGCTCCCCAACTGTTGAATATACCGAGGGATTCCTTGGCGGCCAGTGGCGTGGAGATTGCAGTCAGCGCCAGTGAAAGAAGAATGAAGCGCTTTCTCAAGCTTTCTCCCCTTCTCCGCCACCGACATGGATGACATCCTCGCGCCCGTCGCAAATCTGCACAATAGATCCTTGCGGCAAGCCTTCGGCAATCGGTGCCCCAAAGCGAGGGTGAGCATCGGCGCCGACGAGCAAACCCCGCAGAACCCGGCTGGTCATGCCGTGGCTGATCAAAACGGCGTCCCGGGTGAAGTTCTGCTCGTCGAGCCAGTGTTTCAGTCGTTTTTCAATGTCTCGATAATCTTCGCCGCCGGGCGCAACCGTCACAAACAAGCGTTCTTCATGGTCGATCTCCAGCTTGCCGTCGAGGTCATGATACATGACGCCGCCCCATTCACCCATATCGATCTCGCGCAACCGCGCATCGCTACGCGCCTGATGCCAGTCGGCACCGACATGCTCCGCAACCACCGACAGGGTTTGCAGCGCCCGGTCGGTGTCCGAAGCAATCAGGTCCAGAGCCGGTGTGTCCGGCGCCAGATGCAAGGCAAGGGCCCGGCCCATTGCATCGGCCTGAGCGAAGCCGCTGCGGGTCAGCGGCGTATGGACATGCTCGCCCTGGATCCGGCCAGCGAGGTTGAAGATCGTCTCGCCGTGCCGCGCGATAAACAGGCGCTTACCATTGGTGCTGATGCCGCTCATAATCACATTATCCCGTTCCAAAATGGCCAATGCCATCGGCTGAAACAGCGGCTTTACCCGCCTCACTAGTTTTTTCCACAGTTTTTCACGGTATTATCGGACATCAAACGGCGATCAGGCTTGCCCTGCGGCTCTTTATTGTTAATGAAGCGGGTAACTATCCGTGAACCCGTGCGGAGTCATTCGCACCGCAATTATCACGGTTGATTGGGAACAAGAAGGACGGTTTATGAAAGCGACCATTGAACGCGCGGCATTGCTAAAGAGCCTGGGCCATGTCCAGTCCGTGGTTGAGCGGCGCAACACTATTCCGATATTGTCCAACGTGCTCATCGAAGCGAACAGCGACGGCAGCATCAAGCTGATGGCGACCGATCTCGATCTTCAGGTCGTTGAAACCGTCGAAGCCCAGGTCGAAACCGCCGGATCGACTACCGTCTCCGCCCACACATTGTTCGATATCGCCCGCAAGCTGCCCGACGGTTCCCAGGTCCAGCTCGACGCAGCGGATGGCAAGATGAAGGTCAATGCGGGCCGCGCGCGCTTCAATCTGCAAACCCTCCCCCGCGACGATTTTCCGGTTATCGCCGAAGGCGAGTTGCCGACCAGCTTTGAATTGCCCGCAAGCTCGCTGATCCAGATCATCGACAAGACGCGTTTCGCGATCTCGACCGAAGAAACCCGCTATTATCTCAACGGCATCTTCCTGCACGTCCAGGATGAAGAGACGCCCGTGCTCAAGGCCGCTGCTACCGATGGGCATCGCCTCGCCCGCGTCACCCTGCCCCGTCCGGCAGGCGCAGAAGGCATGCCCGACGTGATCGTCCCGCGCAAATGCGTCAACGAACTGCGCAAGTTGCTCGACGAAAATAATGAATCCTCGGTCCAGATCGACCTTTCGGCGAGCAAGATCCGCTTCACCTTGGGCACCGCAATCCTGACCAGCAAGCTGATCGACGGAACATTCCCCGATTATACGCGCGTCATTCCAACCGGCAATGACAAGCTGCTCAAGATCGATCCCAAGAGCTTTGCCCAGGGCGTCGACCGGGTCTCGACCATCGCCACCGAAAAAACCCGCGCCGTCAAGATGGCGCTCGGCGAAGACAAGATCACCCTCTCCGTCACCTCGCCCGAAAATGGCAAGGCCGAAGAAGAAGTGCCTGGCTCCTACAAGGACGACGTCTTCGAAATCGGTTTCAACTCGAAATATCTGATGGATATTCTGAGCGAAATCGAGGGCGACAGCGTCGAACTCCATCTCGCCGACGCCAGCGCCCCGACGCTGATCCGCGAAAATGACAAGAGCACGGCGCTCTATGTGCTGATGCCGATGCGGGTTTGATAGCGCTCCCTTGAGGGAGAGGGTTGCGTAGACTTAATGAGCTCCGTTCGTCCTGAGCCTGTCGCAGGACAGCGCTCGGTTACAGGCGTGGTTCGACAAGCTCACCACGAACAGCAACAAACCGTTGCACAACTCTCATCCAACTGCGTTTAATCCTGTCACTCCAGCGAAGGCTGGAGCCTATACCAATGTAGCTATCTCTCGCTTGTTCTCGCCAAGTGCAAAACTTGCTGGTCATCGCCAGATCGGATTGGGCCCCAGCCTTCGCTGGGGTGACGGAAATCTAGGCAGCGACCCTTGAACCTAGACCATATTGCATTGAATGTTCGGCCTCTCGCAGCCGACACGTCCGAGAACACTAGCATTTACTCCCGCGGCACAATATAGCGCCCGCAACACCATGACTCGGCCTCTTCCCTTCTCCCGGTTCCTGAAAACCAACCCGGCGATCCACGCGTTCGCCTTGCTCGCGATGTTGGTGGGTGCGCTGGCGCCGCAAGGCTTTATGCCCACCCAGACTACCGGTGGTTTTGCGATCAAGCTCTGCTCCGGCCACGCCGACAGCAAACTGTCGATCACGCCGGACAATCCCGACTTTGAGCTACTTTCGCTGGTCTATGGTCAGCAGGACGAGACCGCGCCGGAACCCGAACCAGAACCATCGACGCCTGCCTGCGCCTTCGCCGGTGGCACGTCCTTTGGCCTTGCTGCTTCCGCACCAGAACTTGCAACCTCTACATTGGCTCCGGCCACGCACGAACCATCCGAGCCGCGCCGCTTTGCGCTGCGCAACCGGATTAATATACCGCCAGCAACCGGGCCGCCTGTAACCGTCTGAACCCCATCCTAAATTTGCAGTGCGCCACACGGCGACACTGCGTTCAGATATTTACAGGAAATTTTCATGAAGAATCTAGCTTTTGCAGGCGCGATGATCGCGTCTTGCACCCTCGCCTCTCCGGCTTTCGCCCATAATGTGCGTGCCGATGACCATGCGCCCATCGGCGTATCGGCTGACCATACGCACAAGAAAGGCGAGGTCATGTTCTCGCTGCGCTACATGCATATGGCGATGTCGGGCAACCAGGTCGGCACCGACGGCATCAGCAATGATGCTATCGTGACAACCATTCCCAACCGCTTTGCCGGCATGCCGATGCAGCCGCCCACTTTGCGGCTGGTGCCCCAGTCGATGGCAAAGGACATGGTGATGCTGGGCGCCATGTATTCGCCCGCCGACTGGATCACGCTGGTCGCCATGCTTCCTTATAGCGAGCGGGAATCAAACATCACAACCTATGCCGGGCCAACCGGAACCACGGTGCTGGGAGACTTCCAGACCAATCCCAAAGGCATTGGCGACATCAGCGCGGGAGCGATCTTCCCGTTACTGGGCCAAAAGCCGGCCACCAGCGATACCGGTACCGAACTGAACCTCCGCGCGGTGGTCGGCATGCCCACCGGATCAATCGATGAAACCGGCCAGACGCTGTCTCCGATGAACACGCAACCGACAATGGTCATGCCTTATGGGATGCAGAGCGGCTCTGGCACTTGGGATTTGAAACCGGCGCTGACATTGAAACAATGGTCCGGGAAATGGAGCTTCGGCGCGCAATATGCCGGAACCATCCGGACCGGCACCAATGACAATAGCTATCGTCTCGGCGATGTCCATGAAGGGTCACTCTGGGCCAGTTACCTTCCCGCACAATGGATCAGCCTGTCCGGCCGCGTCCGTGCGCAATCGACGGGCCGGATCGAGGGTTTGAACCCGAATGTCATGGGACCGGTGCAGACCGCAAATCCCGATTTTTCCGGTGGAGAAACAGTGGACTTGCTCGGCGGGGTCAATTTCGTCGCGACCCATGGCGCACTGGCCGGCCATCGGCTCGGCATCGAGCTTGGCGCGCCGATCTATCAAAATGTCAACGGCCCGCAGCTGACCGGCGACTGGATGCTGACGGTTGGCTGGCAGAAGGCTTTCTAGTCTGAAAAGCCCCTCCCCCTTTGTCGGGGGAGGGGTTTATACTATTCAGCCGCTTCGAGCATCTCGACCATTTGCGGGCCACGGATCAGACCACCGGGACGCTTGTCGGTCACGACCCCGCCCTTGAACGTCACCTGCCCCGACTTGATCGTATAATCATAACCATCTGCTTTCTGCAGCAATCTCTTGCCGCCCGCTGGCAGATCGAATGCCAGCCATGGCTTGCCCAGCTTGATCCGTTCCATATCGATCACGTTGACGTCCGCCAGATAGCCAGGCTTGAGCACTCCGCGATCGTTCAGGCCATAGAGCCGTGACGTATCCAGACATTGCCGCTTGATCGCGTTCTCGATGCTGATCGTACCGCGCTCGCGATTCTTCACCCAATATTCGAGCATGAAGGTCGGGCTCGCGGCATCGCAGATCGTGCCGCAATGCGCGCCGCCGTCCGACAGGCTGTTCACCGTGTCATCGGCCTGCTGCAATGTTTCGAGAAAATCGAGATTGCCGTCCATATAGTTGAGCAAGGGCAGATAGATGAAGCCCTTGCCATCATCGGCCATCATCAGATCATAAGCATATTCCGCACCCGATTTACCAGCGGCGGCAGCACGCGAGGCGATGCTTTCGTCGGCTTGTGGTTCGTAGTTGAAATCCAGATCCATCTCGAACTGCACCGGCCAGCCCTGGGTGATGATCATGAAGACCGGGACGATATCGACCTGTTCCGGCATCTCGGCACTTTCGCCGAGCAATTGTGCCTTGAACGCCGGATCTTTCAGCCTGGCATATTTTTTATCCCAGCTCAGGTCTTCCATCGCCATCCAGCTCGGGTGGCGAACGAAAGGATGTACCGTGCCCTGCCAGGCCATGACAATGCCGTTGCCGCGCAGCGCAATCTGCGCGACGATATTGGCACCATTGTCATTTTCCGCGCGCATATTGCTGATCTGCTCGTCCAGCGACTGTTCCTTGGCGATTGACTGCAGCGCCGCGAAGGTCACCGGCAGACCGGTTTCGCGGCTGAGATCGCCCATCCAGCCAAATTCGTCCCATTCCTTGTTGAGATCGCTCGCCATTTCGAACACACCATAGCCGACCCGGCCCATCGCCCGGCCAATTCCTATCAGCTCTTCCTTGGTTGCCGTCGTACCCGGCACAAGCTCGCCATCAATGCTGCGATGCAGGATCGTCCGCGAGGTCGAGAAGCCGAGCGCGCCGGCTTTCAGACCGTCCTCGACGATCTGTGACATCTGGTCGATTTCGTCGTCGGTAGGCACTGCGCCCGGCTTTTCCCGGTCGCCCAGCACGTAGGCGCGTACCGCACCGTGCGGTACATGGGTCGCGACATCAACGGTCCGCGGCATTCTTTCCAGCTCGTCAAGATATTCCGGGAAGGTTTCCCAGTTCCAGCTCATACCTTCGGCCAGAGCGGTACCGGGGATATCCTCCACGCCTTCCATCAGGTTGATCAGCCATTCGTGACGATCGGGCCGCGCCGGCGCAAAACCGACGCCGCAATTGCCCATCACGACTGTGGTAATACCGTGCCAGCTCGAGGGCGCCATCTCATCATCCCAGGTCGCTTGCCCGTCATAATGAGTGTGGACGTCGACAAAGCCGGGGGTGACGAATTTTCCAGCGGCATCAATCTCCTCGCGACCCTGCGCCGTGACGGTCCCGACCAGCGAAACACGGTCACCATCAATCGCAACATCGGCGACAAACGGTGCGCCCCCCGTACCGTCAACCACAGTTCCACCACGAATTACCAGATCATGCATCGACTCTCTCCTATATTTTTCTGATGCTTTAGCAGATTTAACTGGTTGGTTAAAGTCTTCTGGTGCAAGATGAAAATATGGAAAAGATTGTCTCATGGAATCCGCCGCCGTCGAGCGGCATCGCCGTGGAATGGATCGAAACCAATGGCCAGATCTTCGAAGTCGCAACCGCAGGGGAAGGGAAGAAGCTGGCTCTGTGCCTCCACGGCTTCCCTGAACTCAACCACAGCTGGCGTCACCAGATGCCGATGCTCGCCGAGATGGGCTACCGCGTGTGGGCGCCCAATTTGCGCGGCTATGGCGGCTCGAGCAGACCGGCGGGTATCAAATCCTATCGCCTGAACATATTGGTCGAGGACATCGCCGCCCTTGTCGACGCGAGCGGCGCGGAAGAAGTCACCCTGATCGCCCATGACTGGGGCGCGATTATTGCCTGGCATTTTGCGATCAAGAAAATCCGACCGCTGACCCGCCTGGTGATCATGAATGTCCCGCATCCCAAATGCGCGCAGCGCGAAATGCGGCACTGGTATCAGCTCCGGAAAAGCTGGTATATTTTCTTCTTCCAGATTCCATGGCTGCCGGAAAGAATGTTTGGACGGAACGAAGCGGAGCCGGTGAAACGGGCTTTCTCGAAAATGGCGGTCGACAAAAGCCGCTTTCCGGATAGTGAATTGCAAATCTACGCCGACGCCGCCAGCCGCCCCGGCGCCCTGCGCGCGATGATCAACTATTACCGCGCCCTGCTGCGCACCAAGGACGCACGCGAAATCGGAGATGGTATGGTCGATATCCCGACCCTGATGATCTGGGGAGAAGAGGATATGGCGATCGATATCCGCTGTACCGACGGCACCGAAGAATGGGTGCCCGATCTGGAGCTGCACCGCCTGCCCGGTGTATCGCACTGGGTTCAGCAGGAAGCACCCGAAAAAGTAAATGCGATATTGCGGGGGTGGCTGCCCGACTAGTCCCGCGCCGCAATCATATCGGCGATATCGGTGAATTTCTCGCGTGGAGAACCATCCCTCGCCCGCGCAATTTCGGCTTCTTCAATTCTCTTCCAGTCACGGAAAGTGACGGTCTCCACGCCGCGCTCTTCAAACAGACGGTCCAGACCCTGGCGCCCTTCCTTGCGGTCACCCGAGCCGATATCCTCCGCGATCGCATCAACAATCGCGAAGCCGTCGGGCTTGTTGGTTCCGATCGTGCCCGACGGCCCGCGCCTCGCCCAGCCAACGCAATAAAGGCCCGGCAAAATCCGTCCGTCGGTATTGGCGAAGCGGCCTCGGCCATGCTCGTAGGGCACGCCTTCGATCGGCGGCGTGCGATAGCCGATGCAGCTGATCACCATCTGGCAATCCAGTTCGTAAAGCTCGCCGGTTCCGGTCGAACGCATATCCTTGTCGAGTTCGGTCTTTTCGACGACGATTTTTTCGACCTTGCCATCGCCCACAATTTCGACCGGCATCGCAAAAAAGTCGAAATCAATCTTGACCGGCTTGTCGAGCAATTCACCTGCCCGTTCGTAAAAGCTGCGCAGATGGGTGACCGATTTGCGCATCCCGGGCTCGAGCATCGCATCGGCGCCTTCGTCGGGGAAATCGAGCGGATCGACGATTGGCCGCGCCCGTTCGAGATGGCCGAGTTCGCCCAATTCCTTGGGGGTCATTGCGATCTGGTGCGGACCGCGCCTTCCCAGCAAGCTAATCTTCTGGACCTTGCTGGCTTTCAATTGATCGAGCGCATGGCCGACAATATCGCTGCCGGCAAATTCACTCTCGGTCTTCGCCAATATGCGCGCAACATCCAGCGCCACATTGCCATTGCCGATGACCGCGACAGACCGACCGTCTAGCGGCGGGTCGAGGTCCTTGAAGTCTGGGTGACCATTATACCAGCCGACGAACGCGGCACTGCCAATCACGCCATCCTGATCGCTGCCCGGAATGTCCAGCTTGCGATCATTGGGTGCGCCGGTGGCCAGCACGACGGCATCATATAACTGCTGCAGTTCGGCGACGCTGACATCCTCGCCGACCGTGACATTGCCGACGAAGCGCACATTGTCACCCAGATTGGTTTTCTCGTAGCGCCGCGAAACGGCCTTGATCGACTGATGGTCGGGGGCAACACCAGTGCGGATCAAACCAAAGGGGACGGGCAAGCGGTCGATGATGTCGACGGCGACATCATCGCCAAATTTCTTCTGCGCCGCTTCGGCTGAATAATAGCCCGCAGGTCCCGATCCTATGATCGCAATATGACGCATCGTCCGGCCTCCCCGATTTACTTGGGATTATGCTAACGCCATAATTTCAAAAGAAAAGCAAAAGCATGGCCGCCATAACCGGCAGGTCTGTCTGCTAGGGGTGGGCTAGCCGGTCACATTGGCAACATTGTAACGCAGCGCTTCCTCCTGAGTCAGACAACGCCGGGTGGACTTGTCCCCGTCCCCGCTGTTGACCGCCTTTGTCTTGTACATCACTTCGGACAGCAATTTGCGCGACACGCCCATGCGGATCAGAAAATCATTGTCTTCGGTGGCGAGCAGAGCGCTTTCCTGTTCGACCTCGCCGATCAGGCCGACGGTGGAATCGGTGCCCATCTCGATACTGTAATTGATGGCGTCCCGGTCATTGGTCATCGTGAACATGTGAACCATGAACTGGCCGCCTTCGTCGATGATCCGGCCCTGGCCGCCCATGAAGACGAAATTGCAGGCGCTAAAGCAGGTCCACCCTGCCGGAACGCGGGTGATCAGAAGTCCGTCGATTTTCTTGGCAAATTGCCGGATGACCTGTCCCGCTTCGTTACCGGCGCGAGCACTTCCGCCAGGAGAGCGCAGCCAGATTTCTGCAATATCGGGATTTTTTTCCAGCGTTTTACGAAGCCTGTCCGGCAGGCCCGCATCGACGGCCCCTTCGGCCAGCAATATTTTTCGGCCTTTGCGGTCGACCGGCGTCAGTTCCATCTTCTTGTTGGACGACCAGTTGGGATAGCGCGGGCAGGTCGGGTTGTCCGGATCCATGCCGGGATCGACGTCGGCGGCGCCGAGTGTCAACAGAGCGGTCGTAGCGATCAGGGCCTTGAGTCTTCTGTTCATGATTAGACCACTACCACATAACGCGTTTCACCGCGGCCCTTGCACATTTGTTTGGAGGCGCGCGTTTCCTCGCCATCAACTATGATGACATCGGTGATCGTCATGCAGCTTGTGCCATCCGCCGTCTGTGTTTTCGCGGTAGCGGTCGAGCTGCCCGACACATCGGCGCGAGTCTCGCTCTTCCATTGCGCGCTGCTGCCCACCGCTTCCGACCGCGTCACATTTCGCGTCGCCTCGGCTGCTTGCAATTGTTCGTCCTGGTCGAGCCGGCAGGCGATAGAGTTGGTCAGCGTGTCCGCCACTTCGGCGCGGGGAATATAGGAGCCGACAACGCCCATGTTCCGGGTGGCGCGCCGGGTGAAGTCGCCGATCATATTGCCCAGAATCGATTTTCCGATCGACTTGCCCGGGTCGGTCGTACAATCATCGGAGTTGCTGTTGTCGCTCGACTCCTGCGGGGCGGAGGAGCGCTTTTTGAACAAACTGCCAAATTGCGCGGAGGCCGGAGCAGGCACCGCGAGCGCCGCGATCACTGTCCCGAGGATCAATTTGCTATAGAAGCCGCCAATCTTGTTTCGCATGATAAGCTCTCGATGTTGTTCAGACATATATATCCTATCACCCCCGCGGTCACAAGCAGTGCCTCAAGTCACAGTTGATGGCAATCGGGGATAGAAAAACCGCAATTTGCTGTTATCCTCTGCATATAAAGGAAAGACCGAACCATGATTGGAAAATATCTGCGAGCCTCATCGGCAATCGTCCTGCTTGCCGCCTGTTCCCTGTCCGGCCAGAATATCGCCGCTGAAACGGGCACGATGTCCGGAACATTGCTGGTTGGCAACAAAGGCGAGGACAGCCTGAGCTTCATCGACCTTGCTACAGGTGAGGAAATCGCCAGGCGCGATACCGGACATCTGCCGCATGAAATCGCCATATCTCCCGACGGAAAGCTTGCGGCGATCGTGTCCTATGGCGGAGAGAGCATCGATATTTTTGATATCGCGGCGATGGAAAAGATCGAGACCGTGTCGCTTTCCCCCGCCCGCCGTCCCCACGGGATCCTTTGGCTCGACGATGGACGGATCATGGCGACGACCGAGGGCAGCGACAGTGTGACGATAGTCTCGCCACCCAGCGGGGAGGCGCAGCAACGCCAGACGCGGATGATCCCGACAGGTCAGAAGGGCAGCCATATGATCGCGGTTGCCCCTGACAAATCGCGTGCCTTTGTGACCAATATGCAATCAGGGACAGTAAGCGTCCTTGATCTGAAGCAAATGACCAAGATCAAAGATCTTCCGGCCGGAGCGGTGCCCGAAGGACTGGCGGTCACGCCCGACGGCGAAACCGTTTGGGTTGCCGACCGTAGCGGTGACATGCTGCGGGTTTTCGACACGCAAAGTCTGGAAGAACTTGCAACGATAAAGACCGGCAGCTTTCCGATCCGCGTGGCGATCAGCCCCGACGGCGGGACTGCGGTCACATCCAATCTTGGCGACGGCGCGCTTGGACTTTTCGACGTGGCGACGCGGAAATCCACCGGCGAAATAATGGTCAGCGGGTCAGCCGAGGCCCGTCAGGTGACAATCCTGTTCGCGCCTGATGGTAAGATGCTATATGTCGCGGAAACCGGACCGGATATGATTGCCGAGATCGACATGGCAGCGGCCAAGGTCAGCCGCCGCTTCAAGGTCGGAGCGGATGGTGATGGACTGGGAATCATCATCGACAGTGATGCCGCGAAGGAATAGTTTGAAGCCTTAAGATGCCCTGGGTCGCACCGAGGGAGACGAAGCGTGCGAAAGCCATTTAATCGACTGCAGGCGCTGATGATCAAGGCCATGACAGAGGCCCTGTTTCATAACCGCCAAATGGCGATTTCCGCCGATCAGGTGGTGGAAAACCTGCAAGAGCATTTCTCCAATATCGATGGCGACAAGCCGGATGAAATCGGCATGGCTCTCTATGGCCTGCTGCTCGTTCTCGGCGGTCCGTTTTTTCTGGCGGCGTCGCCGGAAACGCGCAAAAAACGGATCAGCCGGCGGCTGCAAAAATCCGGGATCGACCTGTTGCAGGATATGGCGCGGACCAAGGGCGTCATTCTGGCTGGCTATTACGGTCATTGGCAGCACGGCGATGAAGCCGAAAACTTCGATAACCCGATCTACGCCGATCTGAATTTTGAACTGCCCGCCCAGCGAGACCGATCGGGTCCGGGCGAACGCCATGTCCGTCGGGAAACACACCGCGACCTCACATCAGAGGTATTCATCGGCCATCAGGCAATCCCGGAAGAAACTGACGTGATCGTCATCGGATCGGGTGCCGGGGGCGCGGTTGCAGCAGCTGCGGTGGCCGACGAAGGACATGAAACGCTGATCATTGAAGCCGGTGGTCATTACCCCTCTGCCCGGATCACCCATGAAGAAGCGCGGATGACCGCACGCCTGTTCAAGGACGGCGCGCTGCAAACGACCTCCGATCGCGATATTATCGTGTTTCAGGGCCGCGTGGTTGGCGGCTCGACCGTCATCAACAACGGCATCTGCCTGCGCATGAAACACGACGGGCTTGTCCATCCCGATGCAGAAGATGTTTACGATAGCTGGGCAAGGCTTGGCGCGCCGATCAGCGAAGCGGAACTGGCTTTGAGCTATGATGCGGTCGAACAAGCTCTCGAGGTCTCGGAAATCGACCGGATCACCGGCCGCAACAATGGTCCGCACCTGATCGACGGCTGGAACAAATATGCCGCACAATCCAGCGATCCGATGGATCATAAAGCGGTCACCGCGTGGTTCAGAAAAAACTACGGCCCCAAAACCGATGATAGCGAATGTGTCTATTGCGGCTATTGCAACACCGGCTGCCCTTATGGCCGGAAAAAGGCCATGCCGGAGAGTTTTCTTGCCCATTCAACCAGTGACGAGCGCGACAGGCCTGCCCGCATTTTGCACCGAGCCGAAGCAACCGAAATCCTCTGGGAGGAAGGCGCCAACGGCAAGAAAATCGCCAGCGCCGTCGAGATCACCCTCCGCGGCGGCGGCAAGTGCACGATCCGGGCTCGCAAGGGCGTGGTCGTGGCAGCCGGTGCGCTGGCGTCCAGCAATCTGCTGCAAGAAAGCGGCATCCTCCAGTCCGGAAGCAATATATCACTGAACATTGCCTGCCCGGTCGTGGCCTTGATGCCTGAAGGGATGGACATGAAAGTCTGGAACGAAGATCAAATGGCGACCTATGTCGATCGTGGCGATTTCCTGATCGAAAGTCATTTCCAGCCGCCGATGAGCATGGCGACCCTGGTACCCGGCTGGTTTGAAGATCATTACGAGCGAATGAAAAATTACAACCGGCTTGTATCCGCCGGCGTGCTGTTTCCGGCCGACCGGCTTGGCTATATGGACAATGGCAAGCTCAAGCTGAAGATCGGTGAAAAAGAATTGGCGCTGCTGCGCCGCGCATTGGCGACAATGACCAAGGTCCACTTTCTCAACGGCGCGGTCGAGGTTTACCCTGCCCTGCTACGCGGCCAGACCCTCACCAGCGACATGACCCATGAACAGATCGACGCCTTTTACGAAACAGCCATCATCGAACCTGATGACGTGGTCCTGTCGAGTTCTCATCCGCACGGGGGCAACGGTATCAACATCGATCCCGAGAAAGGCGTGGTCGATCTCAACCAGCGCGTTCACAATACCACCAATTGCTATGTCACCGACGCCAGCGTGATGCCCAGCTGCATCCGCGTCAACGCGCAACTGACGACGATGGCCATGGCCCATCGGGCAATGGCCGGAAAACGGCGTTTCGGTTAGCCTTCGAACCTGAAATCAGGCAGCGATTGAAAGGCATTTTTTAACGCATCGCCCCAGCCTTCCGAGATCGACTGAAAATAGGGATCGTCTTTCTCGATCCGCTGTTGTTGTTTGATTGCGAAACTGTCGGCTTCGTACACCTGCATATCGAGCGGCAGGTCTACTGCAAGATTGGCGCGGATCGTGGAGTCGAAAGAAACCAGCAATAGCTTCACGGCATTCTCGAAAGACATCTCCGGATCAAAACCACGAACCAGGATTGGACGACCATATTTGGTCTCGCCGCTTTGGAAAAAAGGACTGTCATCGCTGGCTTCGATGAAATTACCGGCCGGATAGATGAGAAACAACCTCGGGTCGCTGCCCCGGATCTGACCGCCGAGAATCAGCGTTGCGCCGAAGGGAGACTTGGCTTCCTGGCCTTGATGGGAATAGGTTTTGACCACCTCGCGCAATGTGTCGCCAATGATCGTGGCGACCTGAAACATGGAGGGTGCCTGCAGGATCGAAGGATTGCGATCATCGGGATGTTTGCCGCGCTCGTCGAGCAAGCTGACAACCGCCTGCGTGGTTGCCAGATTGCCTGCCGAAAGCAGCGTGATCACCCGGTCGCCGGACACTTCCCAGCTGGTCAGTTTCTTTACTTGGGCAATATCGTCGACGCCCGCATTGGTCCGGGTATCGGACATGAATACCAGACCGCGTTTCATCCGCAAGCCCACGCAATAGGTCATTTGTAATGGTTATCCCTGATTAGAATTCGCGGTCTCTCTACTGCTGTACCTGCAGGCTTACAATCATATCCTCGTTGCCCGCACCGTAGCGCAGCCCGGATATCGGCGACGCATCGCGATAGTCCAGGCCGGTAGCGACCCGGACATAGCGTTCATCGGGAGAATAGCCATTGGACACATCGAAACCGACCCAGCCGATATGTTCAACATGTATTTCCGCCCAGGCGTGCGTGGCATCCTGATCGACCCGATCGCTCATCATCAGATATCCCGAGACATAACGAGCTGGAAAGCCCAGGGATCGGGCGGCAGCACAAAAAATATGCGCATGATCCTGACACACGCCACTGCCAAGTTCGAGAGCCTGTTCCGAAGTTGTTCGGGCATTGGTCTCACCGGATTTATAGGTGACCTTGTCCGCGACCAGCGCTGACAAGGCGTGCAGCCGGACAATATCATCACCGTCATCTTGATCCAGCAAATTGATCAGCTTGGCAATCTCCGGCCCCGGCTTGGTCAGCGCGGTCGACCGTTTGAAATACCATAAGGGAGCAAATCCAGCATGAGAGCCGATGACGCCGCTGCCGTCCGTATTCTCGACCTCACCGGTGCAACGAATGATAACTTCGCTGCGCCCGCGTTCTACATTGATCAGGTCAACGTGATTGCAGTGATGGTCCTCGAATGACAACTCCATCGCGCCGCCTTCAATCTCGATATTCCAGTCCAATATTCGCTGACCGGCTCTTTCCTTTGGACGAAGACGCAATTGTTGCAGCCCATATTGCACAGGATTGTCGTAATTGTAGCGGGTTTCGTGATGGATTTTCAGCAGCATATTCAGTTTATCCTGTCCTGAAAATTATAATCTGTCTCGATCTGGGCGGCCAGACTGTTATTTGCCGCGAGAAATTCGACGATGAATTCGTGCAGACCGTTTTCAAATATCGATTTTACCGGTTGGCCGAGCAGACGGTCGCAGATATCCGATACCAGCCGATGCGACGTTACTTCGCTCCCATATTCATGCTCCAGATAGCCAAGATTATCCGATATCTGGGCATAGCAAAAAGCGAGTGAACGCGGCATCTGCCGGTGCAGGATCAAATATTCGGCGACACTCAGGGCGGTTATATCCGAACCATTGAGCCAGCGGTAAGAGCGTTGCGCCGAGACCGACCGCAGAATCGTTTCCCACTGGACATTATCCACCGCCGTACCGATTTGCGCGATCGAGGGCAGCAACAGATAATATTTCACATCCAATATTCGAGCCGTACTGTCGGCCCGTTCGATGAACGTGCCGAGCCGGATAAAATTGAAGCCGTCGTTGCGCAACATCGTGCCCATCACAGCGCCCCTCACAAGCGAGCTTTGCTTGCGTATCACAGCCAGAACATCTGGCAAATCCCGCTCGTCAACCGGATTGGCGAGAGCATTTTTCAGGTTCATCCAGGCTTCGTTGGTTGCTTCCCAGACCTCCCTGGTCAGCGCGATCCGTGCGGTACGGGCGCTGTCTCGCGCTTGCTTGATCAACGAAATGACACTTCCGGGGTTGCTGTTGTCCCGCAACAGGAAATCGATCACTTTGGCAGAACTATAATCCTCGTGCTTCGCCAGATAGTTCTTCTTCGCACCGGAGGAGGCCAAGATAGATGCCCATTCATCGGCAGCCGACGACGAGTGGGTCAGCGCGATTCGAAAACCGGCTTCGATCAGGCGGGCACTATTCTCTGTCCGCTCGAGCAGACGCGCCATCCAGAACAGACTGGCTGCTGTTTTTCCTAACATGATCCCGGCCCTCTCATTCTTCCAGAACCCATGTATCCTTGGTCCCCCCGCCCTGGCTGCTGTTGACCACCAGAGATCCTTCGGTCATCGCCACGCGGGTCAGGCCACCTGGAGTGATATCGATACGATCCGGAGACACCAGAACGAACGGCCGCAGGTCGACATGGCGCGGAGAAAGCCCCTGTTTTGCCAAAATCGGAACCGACGAAAGCGCCAGCGTCGGCTGTGCGATATAGTTGCTCGCATTGCCGATCAGCTTGGCGCGAAAATCCTCGACTTCTTTCTTGGAGGCCGCTGGGCCGACCAGCATTCCATAGCCGCCGGACCCGTGCACTTCCTTGACCACGAGTTCCTCGAGATGCTCCAGTACATAGCCAAGCTGGTCCTTCTCCGAACAGCGCCATGTCGGCACGTTTTGTAGCAGCGGTTTCTGGCCGGTATAAAATTCGACGATCTCCGGCATGTAGGAATAGAGCGCCTTGTCATCCGCAATGCCGGTGCCCGGCGCATTGGCAATGGTAATACCGCCTGAACGATAGACATCCAGGATCCCCGGCACGCCCAGCATCGAATTGGGCAGGAAATTCAGAGGATCAAGATAATCGTCATCAATCCTCCGGTAGATTACGTCGATTGCGGTATAACCTTGGGTCGTACACATTGCCACGCGCCCGTCAACAATCTTCAAATCGTGCCCCTCGACCAGTTCCGCGCCCATTTGATCGGCGAGAAAGCTATGCTCGAAATAGGCACTGTTGTGGATGCCCGGCGTCAGGACAGCGACCACCGGCTTGCCGTCGCATTTTGGCGGCGCACAGGCAGCCAGCGAACGGCGCAATTTGTTCGGATAGCTGCTCACTTCCTGCACGCCGATCTTGGCGAACAGTTCCGGGAACATGTGGAGCATCGTCTCCCGGTTTTCCAACATGTAGCTGACCCCGGACGGGGTACGCGCGTTATCCTCGAGAACGTAAAATTCATCCGGTCCGGTGCGCACGATATCGGTGCCGATGATATGGGTGTATATTCCGCCCGGCGGATCGACGCCGATCATCTGCGGCAGAAACGCAATATTGTTGGCGATCAGGTCAACCGGGATACGGCCGGCGCGCAATATCTCCTGGCGATGATATATGTCGTAAAGAAAGGCGTTGATCGCCTTTACGCGCTGTTCGATCCCGCGCGACAACTTGCGCCATTCATTACCGGACAATATTCTCGGAATGACATCGAACGGGATCAGGCGCTCGTCGCCATCATCCTCTCCGTAAACGTTGAACGTGATCCCGGTCCTGCGAAAAAAAGCTTCGGCGTCGTCAGATTTGCGATGCAGGCGTTTGATATCTTCGTTGTCCAGCCAGCCTTTATAATCGGCATATGGTTCGCGAACCTTGTCGTCGCCGCCCAGCATTTCATCGAACAAACAATATTCCCTTCAAGGTAAGCGACCAGTGCGCCCATTCCCTGAAAAACTAGCGAGACAGGGCTTGAAAGTCAAAGAAAACCAAGGAAAATCCCAATATGCCGTTAAATCGTATAGCGCACTCCGGTCATTTCTTCCGACAGGTTCCACAATTTTTTCGCCGGCTCGATCGCCCGTGCGATCTTACGAGGCTGGACCTCTCGGGCCGGGCCGACCCACTCGCCCTTGCGGCTCGGACCGAAATATTGACCACTCTCGACTTCGCCAGCAGTAGCCGCCGCCAGAGTTGGCCAGGCCCCTTGCGCAGCACTGTTCATGAACAGGCTCGACACCGGCCGGAACAGCGATACCATGAAGCTGGGAAAATTCCTTGCCAACTCGGTATCGGCAACTCCCGGATGACATGCGACCGCGACAACCGGAGAGCCCGCCGCACGCAATCGGCGGTCGAGTTCGTACATGTGCAACAGATTGGCCAGCTTGCTCATCGCATAGCGGCCCCAGCGGCTGTAACTCTTCTCGGCATTGATATCGTCAAAGTCGATCCGGCCGCTGCGATGGGCCATGCTCGAGGTTATCACGATCCGCGGATCCCGACCTTCCGAAAGCTTGTCAAGCAGCAGACCGGTGAGCGCAAAAGTGCCGAGATGATTGACCCCGAATTGCGATTCAAACCCGTCATCAGTCTGCTCCAGCGGTGGCATCATGATCCCGGCATTATTGATCAGAACATCCAGCCGCGGTTCCTTTTCGACCAGATTGGCCGCAGCGCGGACGGATTTCAGATTGCCCAGATCCAGAGAGATAAAGCGCAAGTCAGCGTCTGGATAGACAGCCCGAATATCCGCCATGGCCGCCTCGGCCTTGTCCTTCGAGCGGCAACCCATCAACACCCGGGCGCCCCGGCCCGCCAGCACTTTGGCGGCGGCATAGCCAAGCCCGCTATTTGCTCCGGTGACAAGAAAGACCCGCCCGCTCTGGTCCGGCACGTCCTTGTCTGTGAAATCTCTGATCGCCATTCAGCCTGTCTCCCGATGTTGCCACGTTCCTATCACAGAAATTCGCGCTCAGGCACAAATTCGGCTGCCCGACAGCCACTCTGGAGCGACGATCTGATAAATCCAAAATCGATAGATCCATTGATTCTACCTATTATGAAGCGCCACTGGCTTCGCGCGCTTGCTCCTCTCTATTCCACAATACTTTACTTCCCGCCGATATCGTCTAATCGCTGCTCCGACTAGTTTTGGAGATTATCATGCGTGCCGACGCGCAAGCCTTTGTCGACCGGATCGACGCCGCTCTTTCCCTGATCAAGACCGCCCTCAACTGGGATGTGGCCCTGCGCCGTCTCGACGAGCTTAACGCCCGGGTCGAGGATCCGACCCTGTGGGACGATCAGGCAGCAGCACAAGCCGTGATGACCGAGCGCCGCCGCCTCGATGAATCGATCAGCGCCGCACAGGAAATCCAGCAGGAGCGCGACGACGCGCTAGAATTCATCGAAATGGCCGAGGAAGAAGGCGACGCCGAACTCGCCAACGAGGGCGCTGCCACGCTCGAAAAACTCGCGACCCGCGCCGACCGCGACAAGGTCAAGGCCTTGCTGTCCGGCGAAGCCGACGGGCTCGACACCTATATCGAAATTCACGCCGGCGCCGGCGGTACCGAGAGCCAGGACTGGGCCGAAATGCTGCTCCGCATGTATCAGCGCTGGGCCGAGGCGCGTGGCTACAAGGTCTCGATGGTCGACTATCAGGCTGGTGACCAGGCGGGCATCAAATCCGCGACCATCGAGGTCAAGGGCGACAATGCCTATGGCTATGCCAAGACAGAAAGCGGCGTCCACCGGCTTGTGCGTATCTCGCCCTATGACAGCGCCGCGAAGCGCCACACCAGCTTCTCCAGTGTCTGGGTCTATCCGGTGATCGACGACAGTTTCGAGGTCGAGATCAACGAGAGCGACCTCAAGATCGACACCTATCGCGCTTCCGGATCCGGCGGCCAGCATGTCAACACCACCGACAGCGCCGTCCGTATCACCCACCAGCCGACCGGTATCGTCGTCGCCAGCCAGAATGACCGCAGCCAGCACAAGAACCGCGCCACCGCCATGGGCATGCTCAAGGCCCGCCTGTTTGAAGCCGAGCTGCAACGCCGGGAAGCAGAAGCCTCGGGCGAATATGAAGCCAAGACCGAAATAGGCTGGGGCCACCAGATCCGCTCCTATGTCCTGCAGCCCTATCAGATGGTCAAGGACCTGCGTACCGGCCACACCAGCAGCGCGCCTAGCGATGTGCTGGACGGAGGCTTGGACGACTTCATCGCCGCGACCCTGGCGCAGAAGGTCACCGGCGAAGCGGTCGATGTCGAGGATGTGGACTAGGAAAAACGCCATTGCTCCTCCAGAACGCCTCGCCTATTCAGCGCAGCATGTCTCTGCATAACCCCAGCTTCACGCTATTCGCCCTGGCCGGCATCTTGCTGGTCACATCTTTGACCGCCTGCAAGCGGGTGCCCGATGCAGACGCCAACCGCGCCGAAACCGCGCGCGCCTATCCGCCAGCGTCACGTCCGGTGTCGGATCTGGCCGGCAACCAATGGTCTACCGAGACCGCGCGCGACAAGCGGGGCGAAGCCGAAGAGATTATGAAGGCTGCTGGACTCGAGCCCGGCATGACGGTCGCCGACATCGGTGCGGGCGAAGGCTATTATACCGTGCGGCTGGCTGAGAAAGTCGGTAGCACGGGCCGGGTGCTGGCGCAGGATATTGACGAAGCGGCGATTTCGCGGCTGGCCGAGCGGGTCAACCGGGACTCGCTCGACAATGTCTCGATCAAGCTGGGCGCGACGGATGATCCGCGGCTGCCTGAAAGCAGCTTCGACCGGATTTTTCTGGTCCACATGTATCACGAGGTCCGCGAGCCCTATGCCTTCCTCTCGCGCCTGCGTCCGGCCCTGCTCAACAAGAGCAAAGAGCGCGGTGCCGGGGAAGTAGTGGTGGTAGACGTCAACCGGGATTTCGAACAGCACGGCATCCCGCCGAAGCAGCTGTTCTGCGAATTTGAGGCGGTCGGTTACGAACTGGTCGGCTTCATGGAGCGGCCCGAACTGGGCGGCTATTTCGCCCGGTTCCGGGCCAAAGGTCCGGCAAAATTACCCGGCGAGATAACGCCATGCCCCTATCAGCGCGACAGCGGAACATTAACCGCCGAGAACGGACCAATAATTGGCCGGCTTTCAATAGTGACAAATCGCTCCGACACGGGGGCGTAACCACCGGCGATGATTACTAACCTTCATCACCCATCTTGAGCGCTGCGATAAAGGCCTCCTGCGGGATGCTGACATTGCCATATTCGCGCATCTTGGCCTTGCCCTTCTTCTGCTTGTCGAGCAGCTTCTTCTTGCGGCTGATGTCGCCGCCATAGCATTTCGCGGTCACGTCCTTGCGCATCGCCGAGATCGTCTCGCGGGCAATCACCTTGCCGCCGATCGCTGCCTGCACCGGGATCTTGAACAGATGCCGCGGGATCAGGTCCTTCAGCCGCTCGCACATGTGCCGGCCGCGCGCCTCGGCGGCGTCGCGGTGGACGATCATGCTCAGCGCGTCGACCGGATCGCCGTTGACCATGATGTTCATCTTGACCAGCTGGCCGGTGCGCAGCCCGATCTGGTGATAGTCAAAGCTGGCATAGCCGCGCGAAATACTCTTCAGCCGGTCGTAAAAGTCGAATACCACCTCGTTGAGCGGCAGTTCATAGACCACCTGCGCTCGGTCGCTAACATAGGTCAGGTTCTTCTGTATCCCGCGCCGGTCCTGGCAAAGCTTCAATATGCCGCCGAGATATTCGTCCGGGCAATAGATGGTCGCCTCGATCCACGGTTCCTCGATCTCGCGGATCTTGACGATATCGGGCATGTCTGCCGGATTGTGCAGGAACATCTCGCTGCCGTCGTTCATCTCGATCCGGTAAACCACCGACGGCGCCGTGGTGATCAGGTCGAGATCATATTCGCGGGTCAGCCGTTCCTGGACTATCTCCAGATGCAGCAACCCCAGAAAGCCGCAGCGGAAGCCCTGCCCGAGCGCCGCGCTGGTCTCCATCTCGAAGGTGAAGCTGGCGTCGTTGAGCCGCAGCTTGCCGATGCTCTCGCGCAATTTCTCGAAATCCGCCGCATCGACCGGGAACAGCCCGCAGAACACCACCGACTGCACTTCCTTGAAGCCCGGCAAAGCCTCCGGTGCCGGGTTCTTGACCGTGGTGATTGTGTCGCCGACCGCGGTCTGGCTGACTTCCTTGATCTGCGCGGTGATGAAACCGATCTCGCCCGCCGCCAGTTCCGGCAGCTGCTCGATCTTCGGCCGCATACAGCCGACCCGGTCGACCAGATGCTCGGTGCCCTGGGCCATGAACTTGATCTTCAGCCCCTTGGTCAGCACCCCGTCGATCACCCGCACGAGGATGACCACGCCGAGATAGGGGTCGTACCAGCTGTCGACCAGCATCGCCTTCAGCGGCTTGTTGCGGTCGCCGCCCGGCGGTGGAATCTTGGCGACAATCTGCTCCAATATGTCCTCGATGCCGATCCCCGACTTGGCACTCGCCATCACCGCCTCGGAGGCATCAATCCCGATGATTTCCTCGATCTCGTTGCGTACCCGCTCCGGCTCGGCGGCGGGCAGATCAATCTTGTTGAGCACCGGAATAATCTCGTGATCATGCTCGATCGATTGGTAGACATTGGCCAAAGTCTGCGCCTCGACCCCCTGCGCCGCGTCGACCACCAGCAACGCGCCCTCGCAGGCCGCGAGGCTCCGCGACACTTCATAGGCAAAGTCGACATGACCCGGCGTGTCCATCAGGCTGAGCTCATAGGTCTCGCCATCCTTAGCGGTATAGTTGAGCCGCACCGTCTGCGCCTTGATCGTGATCCCGCGCTCGCGCTCGATATCCATATTGTCGAGCACCTGCTCGCTCATCTCGCGCGCGGTCAGCCCGCCGGTCTGCTGGATCAGCCGGTCGGCGAGAGTCGATTTGCCATGATCGATATGGGCGATGATGGAGAAATTGCGGATATGGGACTGTTTATAGGCCCGGGCAGAGGATGGTTCGGTCATGGCCCGCCGTTAGCAGGGGCGCAAGCCCTTGTCAGCAGGAAACGTCAGCAGGAAACGACCGCCCCGCCCCGCAGATTTTCACC
The DNA here is from genome assembly GCF_013371215.1 of Parasphingorhabdus flavimaris. Lineage (GTDB taxonomy): Bacteria > Pseudomonadota > Alphaproteobacteria > Sphingomonadales > Sphingomonadaceae > Parasphingorhabdus > Parasphingorhabdus flavimaris. Next base: position 815,551 of record NZ_JABWMH010000001.1, on the reverse strand, counting down.
GCCACCGGCCGCGCTCGCCGCGATCGAACTTTACAAACTTTACACTGTTATGAATTTGAAAACTTCCAGGGCTTTTCGGGCGGGATTTGCGCAGCCTTTCCGGCCCGCAGAAGCCGTTTGTTCAGCTTTGGATCAGAAAGGCTGAACCAGTAGCCAGCAATAAGGCACCGCCCAGCCGCGCGCCCTCCCTTGCCGCTGCTGCCGAGGGAGTGGATCGGGATTCGATTGTCAAAGCGCCATTGGTGAATATGACATAAGGCGGCAAGTGTAGGAAAGACTGTTGGAGACTCCACTATCCTCCCCGTTGCGAAGCAATGGGGAGGTGGCAGCCGTATCGACTGACGGAGGGGCGCGTGCAGCAAGCAAACCCAACTTTCCTCCCCGTCGCGCAGCGACGGGGAGGTGGCGTGCCAAAGGCACGACGGAGGGGCAGGCGCGGCAAGAACAACCCTTCAAGATTCGCCCAACACCCAAAGCCAACGCCCAGCCCGACCAACCCCTCCACCATCCTCCGGACGGTCCCCCTCCCCACCGCTGCGCGGCAGGGAGGAAAGTCAATGGTCAGTCGAACGGAAGGTTGATTTCCTTCATGATCCAGTCGGTTTCGGTCAGGGTTTCGAGGTTCTTCTGATAATGGATATCTTCCCATAGTCCGCTTACCCCCCGCAAGCCGCCAATTTTATCCCTCTCGGCAAAAATGATCCGAAACATTTTCCTCCCCGTCGCGCAGCGATGGGGAGGTGGCGTGCCAAAGGCACGACGGAGGGGCAGCTGCGGCAAGAACAGCCCTTCAAGATTACCCCAACACCGGAAACCCGCGCCCAGCCCGACCAATCCCTCCACCATCCTCCGGACGGTCCCACTCCCCATCGCTGCGCGGTGGGGAGGAAAGTCAATGGTCTGTCGAGTGGCAGGTTGATTTCCTTCATGATCCGGTCGGTTTCGGTCAGGATTTTGATGATCTTCTGAATATGGATATCTTCCCATCGTCCGCTTGCCCCCCGCAAGCCGCTAAATTTATCCATCGCGGCCAAAATAGCCCAAAACATTTTCCTCCCCGTTGCGAAGCAATGGGGAGGTGGCGTCCGCCGTAGCCTTGGCGAAGGCGGACGACGGAGGGGCCCCTCCACCATCCTGCGGATGCTCCCCTCCCCACCGCTGCGCGGCGGGGAGGAAAGTGGGTGTTGCCCGTCTGTCTACAAGCGCCTAGATTCACCCCATGCGCACCCGCCTCAGCATCTGCCGCAAGAAAAAACGCTATGCCAGCGAGGCGGACGCTATTGCCGCGGCACAAACCGCCAGCATCGACTTGCGCCCCTATTCCTGTGACCGCTGCCACCGCTATCATCTGACCGGCCGGACCAGGGGCAAGCGGCGCCTGCCGGTGGCCGATTGAGACGACTCCGCGCCCCGCAGCCCCTGTCACAAACATGAAATAAATATGCCATGAAAGAGCAACGCAACCGTCATAGATCGCTCATCAATTGAAAAATCATCCACAACAGACAGGCCATTTCATGACCAATCCTATGCTCAAGACCATTGGCCTGCTGGCCGGCACCGCCGCGATTGCGCTTTGCCCTGCCGCTGCGATGGCGGCCCCGATTTCCGATGAACAGGCCGCGGCGCTGCTCAGCAGGCTGAACCAGCTCGAGCGCGAAGTCGCCGATCTGAAGGCCCAGCTTGGCAATGTCCAGCAGACGCAGCAGGCATCGACCAGCGCGATTGCCGCGACCGACGCGAAACTGGCCGCGACCGAGGAGAAATTGGCGCAGCAGAAACCACCGGTCCAGATCGCCTTCAAGGGCGCGCCGGAAATCAAGGACGGCGCCACTGATGGTGCGGGGGGCTGGAGCTTCAAGCCGCGCGGGCGGATGCTTTATGATTTCGGCACGGTCAACGCACCGGATTCGATCAATGACGCGGGTCTCGGCTTTGCCAACGAGGCGCGGCGCATCCGGCTCGGCGTTTCGGGATCGATGCCGGGCGGCTTTGGCTACAAGATGGAAGCGGATTTCACCGGCGGTACGGTCGAGATGACCGACGCCTTCCTGTCCTATGACCGCGGACCGCTGACGATCACCGCCGGACAGCATAATAATTTCCAGGGGCTCGAGGAACTGTCGAGCAGCAACGACACCAGCTTCATCGAACGGGCTGGCTATACCGATGCCTTCGGTTTTGAACGGCGGGTCGGACTGTCGGCGCAATATGGCGCGGGCATGTTGCTGCTTCAAGGCGGTGTCTTTACCGACAATATCACCGATCTCGGGGATGATGTGAACAACAGCATCGGCTTTGACCTGCGCGCGGTGGCGATGCCGAAATTCGGCGATACCCAGACCCATTTCGGGGCGTCCTACCATTATGCCGATCTCGGCGACACGGTCATCGCGCAGCGCTATCGCCAGCGGCCGGCGGTGCATTTCACCGACACGCGCTTTCTCAACACCGGCAATATCGACAATGCCAAGTCGGAATCCAGCATCGGGCTGGAAGCAGCAATCATTTCCGGTCGCTTCCACGCCGCGGCGGAGGGCCACTGGCTGACGCTGAACCGCAACGCCAATTTCGCCGACCCGAGCTTCTTTGGCGGATCGGTCGAGGCCGGGCTGTTCCTGACCGATGACACGCGCGGCTACAAGGAAGGCGTGTTCAAGGGCGTCAAGGTATCCAATCCGGTTGGCTCGGGCGGTATTGGCGCGTGGCAGGTCAATGTCCGCTATGACCGTCTCGACCTGACCGACGCCGGCTTTGTCGGCGGCACGCAGGACGCCTATCAGGCTTCCCTGATCTGGACCCCGATCGATTATGTCCGTTTCATGCTGTCTTATGCCAAGCTCGACTATCGCGACGCGGCCATCGCGGCGGCAAACGGCAACGACTATAGCGTCGACAGCCTTGCCGGACGTTTTCAGATCAGTTTCTGAACCGGTCGCCCGCGCAAGGAATACAGCCTAGCGCGGTAATCTCTGCATCGGTTCGAGCGGAGGACTGTCTGCCATCGGGTGGAACAGGTCTACGCGCTCGAAGCCGAGGCTGGCGTAGAAACGCCGGTTCGCCGGGTTGCTGTTCTCGAGATAGGCCATGGTGCCGGACCGGTCGCAGGCATCGAGCACGGGACCGACCAGCCGCCGGCCAAGGCCCCGCCCCCTGCCCGCGCTGGCGACGCCAACGGTGAACAGATAGGCGTGCGGCTGTGCCGGATGGTGTTTCGCCATCGCGTCCCCCGCCGCCTTTCCCCGTTTCAGCGCGCCGAGGCCGCCGCTTGCAAACAGGCCCCAATAGGTCTGCAGCGTACCGGCGAGACTCGCATCGCCGCTATCGCCGGGCATCAGCCACATCGCCGCAGCGCGGTCTTCACCTTTTTCATTGAGCAGCTGGCAAAAGCCGTTGGGCGCGTAAATATGCCGCGCGAGATTGGCGAAGGTCCGCTCCATCGGATCGAAGCCGCCGAACAGCCAGCGGTTGAACGGATCATCGCGAAAGGCGTCGGCGGTGATTGCAGCGAGCGTGTCGACGCTCTCCGGTCCGACCGTGCGGATGCCCTGCGCGGGCGCAATGTCGGCCGGCTTCAGCACCAGCCGTCTGATCCGTCGGCGCTAATAGATGCCGCCTTCGGCCTGCAGAAATTCATCGTCATTCCGCGCCGGACCGCGATTGCGATTGGCATCCGCAGCCCGTGCTCGTGCGGCCGCACGCTCGGCGATCAGCTCGGCCTTGCGGGCTTCGAGCCGGGCCAGCAGTTCGTCCTTGCGGATCGACCGGCGGGGTTCGGTTTCGGGCTTGAACACGTCCCAGATGACCGCAGATTTCGGATCTTCGGTCGGCCATCCGCCATAGACACGCTTGCCCGACTTGCGATCGACGCGGACCATGCGGACGCCATTGGGCGCAACAAACGGGGTTTTCGGCATGCCGGCCATCGCCCGTTCGGCAAAGCGACGGAATACCGGCGCTGCCAGTGTGCCGCCCTGGGCATAGCCGCCCATGTTGCGCGGCTGGTCAAAGCCGAGATAGACGCCGGCCACCATGTCGGGCGAACCGCCGACAAACCAGACATTGGTCGGACCGCTCGACGTACCGGTCTTGCCGAACAGCGGCCGCTCGAGGCTTTTCAGATTCTGCGCGGTACCGCGGGTGATCACGCCCTGCAGGATGTCGATCATCTGATAGGCAGTGATCGGGTCCATCAACTGTTTCCCGGCAGGACGCGGACGCGGCATCGGCTGTCCGTCCCAGTCACGCTGATTGCAATTGTCACAGACTCTCTGGTCGGCACGGAAAATAACCTTGCCGTTGCGGTCCTGCACGAAGTCGATCACCGTCGGGTTGAGTTCGCGACCGTGATTGGCGAGCATCGAATAGGCGTTGGTCAGCTTCATCACCGTGGTATCGCCAGCGCCGAGCGCGAAAGCGAGATAAGGCTGATATTCGCCGATTCCCATGGTCTTGATCGTCTTGACGACATTGTCCATGCCGGCGTCATTGGCGGCGCGCACGGTCATCAGGTTGCGCGACTGTTCGACGCCCCAGCGCAGGGTCTGCTCGCCAGCGCCGCGCGCATTGCCGAAATTCTGGAAACATTTGCGCCCGAGAGATGCGGACTGATAGACGCAGAACGGGCTGTCGGCGATCAGCGTTGCCGGTGTCATGCCATTATCCAGCGCGGTTGCGTAAACGAACGGCTTGATCGTCGATCCCGGCTGGCGTTCCGCCTGGGTCGCGCGGTTGAACGAACTCATCCGGTCGTCAAAACCGCCCTGCATCGCCCATATTCTGCCGTTGCGGGGATTTTGCACGACCATGCCGCCGGAAACCTCGGGCACATTTTCGAGCCGGTAGCTACTGCCGCCAGCAGGGCTGACGGCGATAATGTCGCCGGCCTTGAGCGCACTGGGCACCGAATTGATACGGCCCGTCGTGCCATCGGAGAAGCCGATTTCGGCGCCGCCACCGGTGGTCCGGATTGCAACAGCGATCTGCCAGTTGGCATAGTCCGTGCCGATGAAGGTCGAAGAAAGCCGTTGCGCCCATTGCTCGTCAATCTCGATCTTGTTGATCGGACCGCTCCAGCCTTTGCCGCTGCTGTAACGCAGCAATCCGCCGCGCAGGGCGTCCTTGGCATATTCCTGCAATTCGGGGTTGAGCGATGTTCGCACCCACAGACCGCCAGAATAAACGCTATAGGGCCCGGCTTTCTCGTCATCGCCGAATTTCTCGATCAGCTGACGCCGGACTTCCTCGATAAAATAGCCGCCGACCCGTTCGAAACGTGGCCCGGAGCGGGAGATCGTGCCCAGCGGTTGCGCTACAGCGGCCTGGTGTTGCGCGTCGTTGATCCAGCCATTGTCGAGCATGCGACCCAATACCCAGTTCCGCCGGCTGATCGCACGCTGTTCGTGCGCTTCGGGGCGATAGTTGGACGGCCCCTTGGGAAGGATCGCCAGATAGGCGATTTCATGCAACGCCAGCGCGTCGACATCCTTGCCGAAATAGGCCTGTGCTGCTGCCTGGACGCCGTAAGCGTTTCGGCCAAGGAATATCTGGTTGAGATAGAGCTCGAGAATTTCTTCCTTGGTCAGCGCGTCCTCGATCCGGTAGGCGAGGATCGCTTCGCGCACTTTCCGGCGGTAGGATATTTCACCTGACAGCAGGAGGTTCTTGGCGACCTGCTGGGTAATCGTCGAAGCGCCGATCGGTCGGCCGCTGTTGGTGATATTGCTGACTATCGCGGTGGCGATGCCCGGATAGTCCAGTCCGCCATGTTCGAAGAAAGTACGATCTTCCGCAGCCAGATAGGCGCGCACCAGAAGCGCGGGATATTCGGAAAACTCGAGCTGGACGCGGCGTTCGCGGGCATAGCTGTGCACCGGTTCGCCATCATAGGCGCGGACCATCGTCGGCAAGGGTGGCTCGTAGGTTCGCAGCGCGGTTGCGTCGGGCAAGTCCCGGGCGAAGATCAGCCAGATCAGCAGCCAGCCCAGCACGCACAGGGCGAGAAAGGCCACGAGCAAACGGAACCATTTCTTCTGCCAGAAATTTTCGATCCGCTCGAAAAAGCTGCCGGTGCTCCGCTCGAGCTTGTAGGCGAGACTTTCTCCAGCCGTATCAGACGCATCATTTACCATAGGCTGCGCTATCTAAACCGCCTCGCGAGCATTTTCCAGCGATTATCGATGAAAATCGCGCACTGCCTCAAGCCGGTACGACCGGATAAATTTACACCGGGGAATTATGCTAGCGCATCGCCAGCTTGCGGGCGAAATGCGACTCGATCGCGCTGGCAACTCCGGTAGCGACTTTGGCGCGGCCTGCACGGGAGTTGAGAAAGGCGACATCATCCTTGTTGGTCAGATAGCCGGTTTCGAACAATACCGACGGCGTGTCGGGGGCCTTGAGCACGACAAAGGATGCATAGCGGTGCGGTATCTTGCGGAAATTCATCTGGCGGCTGCTCTCGCGGTGCAGCAATTTGGCAAAATCGGCAGAGACGTTCATGGTCTCGCGCTGGGTCAGATCGATCAGGATCGATGAAACGTCCCGGGTCGCGCCCCCGAGATTGATGCCGTTGATGATATTCGCCTTGTTCTCGCGTGCCGCCAGTTTAGCAGCTTCCCTGTCGGAAGCGACTTCGGACAATGTATATACGGTTGCACCGGATGCGGTCTCGTTCCCTGCCGCATCGGCATGGATCGACATGAACAGGTCCGCGTCGAGCCGGCGGGCAATGCCATAGCGTTCTTCCAGAACCAGATACTCGTCGCTGTCGCGCGTCAGGGCCACCCGCACTCTTCCGCCTTCGACCAGTCGGTCGCGGATCGCGCGTGCAATTGCGAGGGTGACATTTTTCTCGCGCGCAGCACCGTGGGGCGAGATCGCTCCCGGATCGTGCCCGCCGTGGCCGGCATCGATCACGACCAGCGGCCGGGTCGGGTCATTCGGCCCGTGGATCATGGGCAAGCTCACGGAGTCGCGCGGCTTGCCGAGCGGAACCTTGACGCTATATTTGGTTTTCGGCGGTTCGGCGCGAAATTCCAGCGGCGGCAGGAAGGATTTGCGGCCCAGAGCGATCTGCTTCTCGCCTACCGCTTGCAGGCTGAGCTTCAGGCTTTTTCCGTCCTGAGAAAAACCGCCATTGGTGATCACCGCCGGACGGTCGAGGTCGAACACGATCCGCGCTGTGTTGGGATCATATTGCCCCTGGCGCACAGACTTGACAATACCGGACGCATATCCGCCCTGCCCCGCCTTGCCGCCGCGAACATCGATCGCGATCCGGTCCGGCCCGATCAGGGAAAAGGTCGAAGCCCCTTCGACCACGTCATCAAAGGCAACGGTGATTTGCGAACCGCTCGCCTCGATCCGGCTGATCGAGCCAGCCTCGGCGGGCTGGGTCATCAACAGGGCGGAGACCATGATCGTTGCATATGCCATGGCCCGCTTATGCCCCGCACGGGCCTTTTTGGTCCAGTCAATTTTCATAGGCTCGGGCTTCCTGGCTAAATCGCAACTAACAATTGAGTAAAGAAGCCATTAAGGAAGCTTTCGTAAGGGGCCGTAAAATGACGCGGTTAACGGCGCGTTATCCATGAATCGGCAAGCAGCGATATTCACGGAAACCTTTTCGCTAGTTCACAGTTTATGTTGCCGATTAACCCGAGCGGTGCTAGCAGACCTATCGAACCTTTCGGGAAACATCCTGACACGGTTCGTCTAAATGCCGGAAATCATTCGGCATCTACCAGGTTGACGCAACATGAGGCATGACATCTCCGGCTATGAAGCTTTCCGTTTCGGAAGCGCTTCCACAGGCGGAACGACCTTGGCCAACGGCCAGGGCCATGCAGTTGTTGCAGACGCAATTTTATCTGAAATATTTCAAATCAACCGGATGACGCCGCCCGCCCCTAATCAAAGGACCGCGCGCGAACACCCGTTATCCCTACCATATCGCATGGCCCGAACGGGCTCCGGCCCCTTCCTGTGCCATGCCAGGAGACTATTGAATGAAAACGCGCATGCTAATCGACGCGCGCCACCAGGAAGAAACCCGGGTGGCGGTCGTAAAAGGGAACAAAATTGAGGAATTCGATTTTGAATCTTCCGAGCACAAACAACTTAAAGGCAATATCTATCTAGCAAAAGTAACCCGGGTCGAACCGTCGTTGCAGGCTGCCTTCGTGGATTACGGTGGCAACCGCCACGGATTTCTCGCCTTTTCCGAAATTCATCCCGACTATTACCAGATCCCGAGAGAAGATCGTGAAGCGCTGCTGGCTGAAGAAGCCGAGCATGCTGCAGAAGAAGCCGCCTTGCGCGCACAGGAAGAGGAAGAAGACGATTCTCCCGCCGACATGGTGCGCAGCGAAGCGACCGAGGAGCTCGACACCGCGTTGGTTGAAGTCGACAAGGATGACAGCGTCGATACGATCGACGTTACCGAAGGCGAAGTTCCTCAAGAAAGCAATGATGACGACGATGATGATGATGACGACGACAGTGATGAGTCGGACGAATCAGACGATGAATCATCCGATGACAAGGCCGAATCAAAAGGCAAAGGCGGAGCGCGTCGCGGACGCGGTGGCCGCAACACGCGTGGTCGCGGCAAGGGCAGCATCCCCAAAGCCAGTGATCAGGCGCGTCAGAAGCGCATGGCATTGCGCAAACGTTACAAGATCCAGGACGTCATCCAGCGGCGGCAAGTTGTCCTCGTTCAGGTCGTCAAGGAAGAACGCGGCAACAAGGGCGCTGCGCTCACCACCTATCTCAGCCTGGCGGGCCGCTATTGCGTGCTCATGCCCAACACCTCTCATGGTGGCGGAATCAGCCGGAAAATCAACAATGCGGGCGATCGCAAACGACTGAAGACGATTATCGCCGATCTGAAGTTGCCGACCAGCATGGGCTGTATCGTTCGCACCGCCGGACTTTCGCGGACCAAGCCTGAAATCAAGCGTGATTTCGACTATCTCGCCCGGCTTTGGGACGAAATCCGCGAAAAGACGCTGGTGGCAACCGCACCAAGCCTGATCCACAGCGACAGCGACCTCGTAAAACGCGCGATCCGTGACATTTACAATCGCGAGATCGAGGAGGTGCTGGTCGAAGGCGCGAATGGCTACACGGCTGCGAAAAACTTCATGAAGCTGCTGATGCCAAGCCACAGCAAGCGGGTGAAAAGCTATGCCGATCCGGTTTCGCTGTTCCAGCGCTATGGCGTCGAGGATCAGCTGTCCGCCATGTATTCACCGGAAGTGCAACTGAAGTCCGGCGGCTATCTGGTGATCAACCCGACCGAGGCTCTGGTCTCGATCGACATCAACTCCGGACGCTCCACCCGCGAGCACGGTATCGAAGCGACTGCGGTCAAGACCAATATGGAGGCCGCCGCAGAAATCGCCCGCCAGTTGCGACTGCGCGACATGGCCGGACTGGTCGTGATCGATTTCATCGACATGGACCGCAGCGGCAATGTCCGCAAGGTCGAACGGGCGATGCGCGATGCGCTGAAGAACGACCGGGCGCGCATCCAGGTCGGACGGATTTCAAGCTTTGGCCTGATGGAAATGAGCCGCCAGCGTCTGCGCACCGGCGTGCTCGAAGCCTCGACCAAGGTCTGCCCGCATTGCGAAGGCACCGGACTGGTACGTACGGCATCGTCTGCCGCGCTGTCGGTTCTGCGTCTGCTCGAAGAAGAAGCCGCAAAGGGCAAGGCCAGCCAGATCAGTCTGCGTACCAGCCAGGAAGCGTGTATCTATGTGCTGAACAGCAAACGTCACGAGATCGAGGATATCGAAAAGCGCTACGGCGTCTCGATCGAAATCGTGCCGGATGGTGAAACCGAAGGCGCGCGGATGGAAATCCAGACGTCCGGAAGCCCGCCAAAGAACATGCCGAAATTCGAACCCATCGTCGATGAAGACGATGACGACGATCACATCGAAGAAGCTGATGCGACGGAATCGGAAGACCGTGCAGATCGTGGAGACCGTGCGGAACGCGATGATGGCGCGGAACGGCCCAAACGCAAACGGCGCCGTCGTGGAAGACGCAACCGTGGCGGTGACCGTTCGGAAGCCGGCAATGCCGAAAACGGCGGCGAAAACAGCGGTGAAGCTTCTGCTCAGCAAAATGATGCTGAAACTGGCGAACAGGCTGAGAAACCTCAACCGCGTCCTCGCCGTAGCAGCGCCCGCAAAGCGGATGCTGCACCGGTTGACGCAGCGGAAGCCAATGCTGATGACAAGCCGCAAGCCGAAGCAAAACCGCGCGGCAGACGCCGTTCGGCCAAGACCGAAGCCACGGAAGAACAGCCAGCGGTAAGCGCTACGCCAGAGGGTGAAACATCGGAAGAAAAGCCGAAACGGCGCCGCGCTCCACGCAAGCCCAAGGCGACAGCCGACGCACCGGCGACTGCAACCGCTGATGCGACGCCTGAGGAAAAAGCGCCGCCAAAACGCGCTCCAAGAGCCCGCGCCAAAAAGGCCGACAGCGTGGAAGCGTCTGACAATGCCGCTCCTGAAGCGGACAAGCAGGTCAAGGAAAAGGCTCCACCAAAACCGCGGAAATCGAGAGCAAAGGCTCCTGCCAAAGCGAAAGATGAAGCCGTTGCCAAAACGCCCGACAGCGCCGACAAATCGGAGGCTGTGACCGCTGAAACCAACGACGGACCGCCGCGCAGCGGCTGGTGGCAACGTACCTTCGGCTAATGATATGGATACCGTTCCGCCTGGGTTTTCCGAGGCGGAACGGTATCATTTTCATCCTCGGTTCAGGCAAAGAATGTCAGGGGAGGAAACTCCAACCGGACTTCCAGGCTGAGGATATTCATGCGCAATAGATTTGCCTTTTCACCTTCCCGCATTGATCTGCCAGCGCTTGGCCGGTTGACCCGCTTCATCGCGGCATTGCTGGTGATCGTCTCGATCACCGTCCAACCGGTTGCAGCCCAGTCGATCTTGCGCGATGCCGAGACCGAAGCGTTGTTTACCGACATGGTGGCGCCGCTGGTGGCGGTATCCGAACTGGATGCCGAAGAGGTCGAGGTCGTGCTGATCAACGACAATCAGATCAACGCCTTCGTCGCGGGCGGACAGCGGATGTTTTTCTACTCCGGCCTGATCGAGACGGCGGATAGCGCCAATGAAGTGCAAGGCGTGATGGCCCATGAACTCGGCCATATCACCGGCGGACATATAATCCGGTTCGATGAAGGCGTGAAAACCGCGACCGGAATCACGATTCTCAGCCTTATCCTCGGTGCTGCGGCCATTGCTGCGGGCGCCGGCGATGCCGGCATGGGAATATTGGCAGCGGGTCAGCAGGCCGCGATGGGCAAGTTCCTCGCCTTCAGCCGAGTGCAGGAACGGTCGGCAGATTCCGCCGGCGCGCGCTATCTTTCCGAGGCCGGCATATCCGGCAAGGGCTCGATCGATTTTTTCAAGAAACTTCAGAACTACGAATTCCGCCTCGGCATTCCACAGGAGGATAGCTACGGCCGTACCCACCCGTTGTCCGGAGAACGGGTCACACTGCTGAGGGACGTCTATCAGGCAGATCCCGCTTGGAACAAGCCTTCCGATCCCGACATCGAGGCACGCTTCCAGAGGGTGAAGGCCAAGCTGCTCGGCTTTACCGCCGATCCGACCGTGACGTTGCGCGAATATCCCGAAAGCGACCAGTCGGTTCCGGGCCGCTATGCCCGCGCTTATGCCTGGCACAAAAGCGCCTACCCCGACCGGGCCCTCTATGAGGTCACGAACCTGCTGAAATCCGCACCGAACGACCCCTATTTTCTCGAACTGCACGGCCAGATCCTGCTCGAATCCGGCAAGCCGGACGAGGCCCTGAGATCGCTGCGCAGGGCCGTCCAGCTAACCAACAACCAGCCGCTGATCGCGAGCCTGTTCGGTCACGCACTGATCGCCACCGAAGACCCGCAATATTTCGACGAGGCAACACAGGTCCTCAAAGCCGCCGTCAACAAGGACAACCGCAATCCCTTCGCCTGGTATCAACTCGGCGTGGTCTATTCGCAGCAGGGCGACATGCCGCGGGCGCAACTGGCGACGGCGGAAAGCTCCTTGCTCCAACGCAATTACGCTGCGGCCATCCGCAGTTCGCAGATTGCCATGTCCGGTATCGCCGAAAATACCCCCGACTGGATTCGCGCGCAGGATATCTCCTTCATCGCCAAGGCTGAGTTCGAGCGAGACAGCAAGCGCCGCTAAGCCGCACCCTCCCCTCGCCAAGGCCGTTTAGGCTGGACAAGCCATGCGGCCATTGCCAAGGGCATGGTTCAAAGAAAGAACCCGATTGTGGAAAATGTTTCAAATAGGAAGTGGATGATTATGGCGGGTGGCGGTCTGGCCATAGCGGCGGCATTGGGTGTTTGGTTCTGGCAAGCGGGCAGCGCCTCTTCGACCGAAGACGTCAACGCAGCGGTCTTGGCTGCGGGCATCAATGCCAAGGAGCAGAAAGCCATCGAGGCAATCGTACGCGACTATATCCTGAACAATCCGGAGATCATCCCCGAAGCAGTGGAAATATTGCAGAACCGCCAGAAATCCTCCGCCATTGATGCCGTGCGCGCGCAGATCGAGCAGCCTTTCGCCGGCAATGCCTTCGCCGGCAATCCCGATGGTGACGTGGTTGTCGTCGAATATTCCGACTTCAACTGCCCCTATTGCAAACAGACCGAGCGCGACATCGCGCGGGTGATTGCCGAAGACAAGAATGTGAAAGTCGTATTCCGCGAACTGCCGATCCTCAGCGAGGCCAGCAACGACGCCGCGTTGATGGCGCTGGCTGCTGCCAAACAGGGCAAATATTATGCCTTCCACAAAACCATGTTCGCCACCGGTCGCCCGACGCCATCGACGATCCAGGCTGCCGCGAACGAGGTCGGTCTCGATATGGCTGCTGCGCGAGCCTTTATCGCATCGCCGGAAGCGAAGCAGGAAATCCAGAATAATATCGCGATTGCGCAACAGATGCGGTTCACCGGGACACCGGCCTGGGTGGTCGGTGATCAGTCGGAAGTCGGCGCTGTGGGATATGACGGTCTGAAGGAAATGATCGCAAAGGCGCGCGCCGCCAATTAGGACGGCTCCTCGTTGTCCTTGAACCCCTGGGCAATCACATACCATTCCGACGAGCCCTTGCGGCTGGCTGGCGGCTTGGCATGTTTCACGACCTCGAAATGCTTCTTGAGCAAGGTCAGCAGCTCGTTGTCGGTTCCGCCGGCCAGCACCTTGGCGACGAAATTCCCGCCCTTCTGCAGATTTTCCACCGCGAAATAGGCAGCAGCCTCGACCAGACCCATCGTTCGCAAATGGTCGGTCTGCTGATGACCGACGGTGTTGGCCGCCATGTCGGACAGGATCAGATCCGGCTTGTCGCCCAGGGTTTCGATCAGCAGATCCGGCGCAGCATCATCCATGAAGTCCATCTGGAAAATGGTCACCCCTTCAATCGCGTCGACTTCCAGCAGATCGATCCCGACAATAGCGGCCTTGGGCGCATATTTGCGTACCACCTGCGCCCAGCCACCCGGCGCGATCCCGAGATCGACAACCAGCTTGGCTTTGCGCACCAGCTTGAACCGCTCGTCCAGTTCCAGCAATTTATACGCCGCGCGCGAGCGATAGCCTTCGGCCTTCGCCTGTTTGACATAAGGATCGTTCAACTGACGCTCCAGCCAGCGCGTGGAGCCGATTTTGCGGCCCTTGGCGGTCTTGACCCGCTGCTTGCTTCCTGATCTGCCCCGACTCATTGACTTGACCGCCGTTCATAGGATGACATTAGCGAGCGCAATATGCCCTCGCGGATACCGCGATCGGCGACGCCGACCCGGGGTGCAGGCCAGATATCGAGGATCGATTCCAGTATCGCACAGCCCCCGACAACAAGGTCGGCGCGTTCGCGGCCGATGCACGGGATATCGGCCCGCTCGTCCGGCGATGCATTGGCCAGCATATTGCTGATTTCGCGCATCGATTCGGTCGGAACGATCAGGCCGTCGATGACCTTGCGATCATATTGCGGCAGCTTCAGGTGCAGGCTGGCCAATGTGGTTACCGTGCCGCTGGTTCCCAGCAAACGATAGTCACACTGGTCGAGCCGCGGTAACCGCTCGGCAAAACTGGCAAAACTGTCGGTCACGCGCGCGCGCATCGAGGCGAAAGCCTCGGCACGTGCGATCGGGTCGTCGGCATTGAATTTCTCGCTTTCGGTCAGCGAAACGACACCCCACGGCACGCTCAGCCAGTCGACAATCTCCGGCGCCGAGCCGGTCGTGTCGACCAGCACGAGCTCGGTCGATCCTCCGCCGATATCGAAAATAAGCGCAGGACCCGCGCCCGGCTCGAGCAGTATCTGGCAGCCGAGCACGGCGAGCCGCGCTTCTTCCTCGGCGGTAATAACATCGAGCGCGATACCGGTCTCGCGGCGCACCCGTTCGATGAACTTGTCACCATTGCTGGCCCGTCTGCAGGCCTCGGTAGCCACCGAGCGGGCAAGCGTCACGTTGCGACGGCGCAGCTTGTCGGCGCAGATCGACAGGGCGGCGACCGCTCTGTCCATCGCCCGATTGCTGATCCGGCCGGTTTCCACCAGCCCCTCCCCCAGACGCACGACGCGCGAAAAAGCATCGGTGACGATGAAGCCGTCCGACGAAGGCTTGGCGACCAGCAACCGGCAGTTGTTGGTGCCCAAATCTATCGCTGCATAGGACCGCAATTTGGGCCAGCGTCCGGGTCCGTGAGGGGCAGAAGGCGCAACTCGACTCTGTCCATTATGTGTCGCCGCAGGGTTCGGGCGGGATTTCCTTGCGGATGACCCGCCTGTTGCATCTTGCGGCGATGGGGATTCTTGATCCGCCATGACCGTACTCTTATGTTCTCCGGATCGGATAATACCGCCGGTACTTGGGGGCGAAGATAACGATGCGGTGCCAATGACGCAAGTGCCGGTAACCCTGTTCGATCGAAAACATCTCCGACAAACGCGGATTCGGTCGCAAAATGCCAATCGCGACCGGAGAACCGAGAATTTCGATGCAACAGGCCCCGTTTTGCCCCACTTCGATTGTCCGCCCGATATCCAAGATCAAAGCTTAGTCAAACTTCACCACCAAAAGGCTTGACGCTAGCCCCCTCCCTGCCTATTGCCGCGCACCGGCACTCCCCTGTCGTATAATGGTAATACCACGGACTCTGACTCCGTTAATTGAGGTTCGAATCCTCACGGGGGATCCAGTTTTTTCCCGACATCTCCGCCACGAACAGCGTCCATCCAGCAGCATTCGTCAGGTTAGCAGCGACACATTCCCGCCGGCGGCGGTGGTGTCGATGCAGACGTGACGTTCTACCAGGCACTGGTGATCAAATGCTTCCTCGGTGATGATCGGGATCAGCGGTCCGTCGCGCCTGGCGAGCGCCTTGCGGATGGCGCGGATATCGTCGATCTCGCTCCAGCAAACCACGGCATCGATGCCGGTCAGTCCAGCCAGGGTTTCTCGCGGCACGAACCCGTCGAGCGCATGATCGCCGCCGGCACCGGGAGCGCAGATCAATGTCTCACACCCCTGCTTCCGGGCGATCTCCGCCTGTTTCGTCGCATCTTCCGCCGTTGGGCCGAGGCACAGGATCGTGCCCCGCGCATAAGTGAACAACTCGTTTGATTCGCCGGTCGGTCCGGGCATGATTTCCGAACTGCGCGGCCGTTTGTCCGGCGTAGGCAGATTGTCGAGCGCCACCTGAACAGTTTCCGCCATCTGAACCGTGCCGTCAGTCACCGGCATTGTCGGTCTGGAAGTTGCGAAAAAGCGCGGCAGATAATGCGGGCCGCCCGCCTTGGGACCAGTGCCGGAAAGCCCCTCGCCGCCAAAGGGCTGGGAACCGACCACCGCGCCAACCTGGTTGCGGTTGACGTAAATATTCCCGACCTTCATCGCGCTGGTCAGCTTGTCGATGCGGCGTTCGATGCGGGTCTGCAAACCGAAGGTCAGCCCGTATCCGCGACCGTTTATATCAGCGATCACCTGGTCGAGGCCGCCGCTCTTGAAGGTGGCAACATGCAGGACCGGTCCGAATATCTCTTCGTCGAGATCATTGATATTATCGACCTTGATCACCGCTGGTCCGACGAAATAGCCATCATCCGGACAGTCCAGCTGCTTGAGCAACCTGCCCTCTTTCTCGGCAGCCGCGATATGCCCGCTGATCTTGTCATGCGCTGCCTGATCGATAACCGGTCCGATGTCGGTCGACAGCCACCACGGATTGCCCATCTCGGTCGCGTCCATCGCGCCATATAACATGTTGAGAAACGGTTCGGCGACATCCTCTTGCAGATAGAGGACCCGCAGGGCCGAGCAGCGCTGTCCGGCGGACTGGAACGCAGAAGTGATAATGTCGCGAACCGATTGTTCCGGCAAAGCGGTCGAATCGACGATCATGCAGTTAAGGCCGCCGGTCTCGGCGATCAGCAGCGAATCTGCCTGACCATTTTCGGCGATGTTGCGGTTTATCGTCTGCGCGGTTGCGGTAGAGCCGGTGAAACACACGCCGTTGATCCGAGCGTCGCCGCTGATTGCAGCACCGACGGTGGCACCCGCACCGGGCAGCAATTGCAGCGCAGCCAATGGCACACCGGCCTCGTGCAGCAAATTGGTCGCGAGAGCGGCGATCAGCGGTGTCTGGTCAGCAGGCTTGGCGAGCACGCCGTTGCCGGCAGCGAGAGCCGCAGCCACCTGACCGGTGAAAATCGCCAGCGGGAAATTCCATGGCGAGATGCAGCTGATTATTCCACGCGGCCTGCCCTCGGGATGTTTCTCCGCTTCCTTGGCGTAATAGCGGAGAAAGTCGACCGCCTCGCGCAGTTCGGCGATCGTATCGAACTGGGTCTTGCCCGCCTCCCGCGCCAGCAACGCAAATATCTCGCCATGATGCTGCTCGTAGAGATCGGCAGCGCGGCGTAAAACTGCGGCACGTTCGACCACCGGAGCGTCCCAGATGCGGGCGTCTTCGATTGCTTCACCGGCTTGTTTTTCGTCCGCCTCAATCACTTCGCCGACCTGGCTGTCCTTGATCGCCGGATTGAATATCTTGTGCGCCGTTCCGCTGGTCACCGGACGAACGGTGATTGCCGACGAACGCCAGAGCTTTTCGGCAAAGGGTGCGCGCTCCGCTACATATTCATTCAGATCGGTGCGGTTGGCGAGATCCCATCCGCGCGAATTGAGGCGTTCGGGCTGATAGAGGTCCGCAGGCTTCATGATTTTCGACTGGCTCGATTGCTGGTCGGCCACCAAGGTCTCGAACGGATCGGTGGCGATCATCTCCGCGGCGACCGCATGATTGGCGAGCTGGTTCACGAAGGACGAGTTCGCCCCGTTTTCAAGCAGACGCCGGACGAGATAGGCGAGCAGTTCGCGATGCTTGCCGACCGGCGCATAGATGCGCGATCGCACTTTCTCGTTGCGCAGCAAGGCGTCGTGCAGCGTCTCTCCCATGCCGTGCAGGCGCTGGAATTCGAAATCCTGATTGTCACCCGCCATTTCGAGAATGGCAGCAACGCTATGCGCGTTGTGGGTGGCGAATTGGGGATAGATGCGGTCGGTCATGTCCAGCAGCTGGGACGCGCAACAGATATAGCTGATGTCGGTCGCGGATTTTGTCGTGAATACCGAAAAGTCGGGGACGCCATCCATTTGCGCGCGCTTGATCTCGCTGTCCCAATAGGCACCCTTGACCAGGCGAACCATGATCTTGCGATCAAGCTGGGTCGCGAGCGAATAGAGCCAGTCGAGCACATAGCTGGCTCGCTTGCCGAATGCCTGGACCACAATGCCGAAGCCGTCCCATCCGGTCAGTCGCGGATCGCTCAGCACCATCTCGATCATGTCGAGCGAGAGACCGAGACGATAGGCTTCCTCCGCATCGATATTCAGCCCGATATTGGCGTCGCGCGCCGCGCGTGCCAGTTCACCCACGCGGTCGGCAAGCTCGGGCACGGCCTTGGCCTGCTGGCTCATCTCGTAGCGCGGATAGAGTGCCGACAATTTGATCGAAAGGCCCGGGTTCTCGCGCAGATCGTCGGAAACGGCGACCTTCGCGATTTCCTTTATCGCATCGGCATAGGCGGCAAAATATTCATCCGCGCCTTCCTGCGTAATCGCGGCCTCTCCCAGCATGTCATAGGAATAGGTGGCACCCTTGGCTTTCCATTTCTCCGCCCGCTTCAACGCCAGCTTCATGTCCTCGCCAAGCACGAACTGGTTGCCCAGCTCTTTCATCGCCTGTCGCACCGCGACGCGGATGACCGGCTCGCCCAGACGCTTGATCGCGCCCCGCAAGGCGTCCAGCGGGCCGCTGCTTTCGGGCCGATGGATTACGCTGCGTGTCATCTCCAGAGCATAGGTCGAGGCGTTGACCAGCGAGCTTTCCGACTGGCCGATATGGTCGCGCCAGTTGGAAGGGCCGATCTTGTCTTCGATCAGCGCATCGATGGTCTGGTTATCCGGCACCCGCAACAGCGCCTCGGCCAATGTCATCAGCGCCAGGCCCTCGTCGGTGGAAAGCCCGTATTCGCCGAGAAAACTCTCGGTCAATGTCGGACCGGAAGCGCTTCGAACCTCGCGCACGACCTTGATCGCCCGATCCTGAATCCGCTTGCGCGTCTGCTCGTCCGGACCGTAATTCGAAATCAGATAATCCAGAATTTCGGTTTCGTCGGTGCGATGATGCGTGCGAATTTTTTCCCGATAATCAATCAGAGTGTTCATCATTCCAGGACTTCCTAACAAGATTTACCGGCTTGGTTGGCGATTTGCAGATTCAAATTCGTGGTGAAACGAGACCAGGAGCGATCATATTGATCCGCCGGTCGAGCAGCGCGACTAACGCATTTCCGGTTTCAAACGCAACCTTTGTCGCCCGCCTGGATGAAATTTGCATATCTCTTGTAATACCGCCAGTCGGCCAGAAGGTTCCGGCGCTGCTGGCGTGCAGGAAACGGCCCGCAACGCAAAAACCGGATAGGTCAAGGGCATGAACGACGGCAGGCAAGCGGGACTATTGGCCGATATATTTTCGAACCCGTTATTCCGCTTCGGCACTCTGGTCATATTTGAGCTCGAGATAGCGGCCACGGATCGAGAGATTGTCGATATCACCCTTGGCGATCTGCTGGGTCACGCCGGAAATTTCTTTCTCGATCAGCGACAGGCCGCCGATCAGCTGCTCATCCGGTGATTTGCCGCTATCCGTCGCCTTGCCGCGCATCGATGCCGGGATCGCCCGATAGCCGTTGATCAGTTCGGGCAGATGCTCACCGACCAGCTTGCGCACTTCATAGGCAGCCGCATCGCCTTCGTTGAGCTTGTTCAGTTGCGGCGACAGCATGTCCAGCTGCACTCCGATGCCGTTGACGATCTGCACCGCCGGGGCTGGCAGAGCCGGTCGCTGGTTTTCCAGCCAGATTTCGGTCTTGCCGGCCAGCGATTTCAGATCGGACTTCATGATAGTCTCGGGTGTCGGAACTTTCATTTTTGGAAATTTCATCGAGGCCCAGATACCGCCGGCGATCAAGCCGGCGGAGATCATCACGCCCCAGAAACCGATGCCGCTCAATATCCCGCCGATGACGCTGGCACCAACCAGCACGGCGGCGGTCCACATCGCCGCACGACCAAGCTTCTTGAAAAAATGACCTTGCTTCAGCCTGTGCGAGCGATTGCCGATCGAGCGACGGAATTGGGAGTCGCGCAGCGCCCGCGACGCGCTGTCCAGGATTTGCTGATTGGATTCCGACACCAGCTTCTAGCCCTCCAGCGCCGAAAGAGGATTTTCGGACGGCGCTTCCAGTTGCGCCTTGGCCTGCCCTTCCGAACGGGCGATATAGCCTTTCGACTTTTCGATTTCGCCGGACAGGCTGTTGACCGTCGCCTTCATATTCTCCAGCGCCTTGAGCTTGAACGTGTCGATATTGTCCATCGTGTCATAGACATTCTGGAAGGCCCGCTGCAGCGTCTCGAGCGGGATCGTTGCCGACGCGGCCTGCTCGTGAATCTGCGCTGTCTGGTTTTTCAGCATCTCGCTGGTGCTGTCGATCACGCCGGCGGTGGTGGTGTTGAGCGCGGTAATCTGGTCGAGAACCAGCTTCTGGTTGGTCAGCGCCTGGGCGACGGTAACGCCGGTGCGCAACGCGCCTACCGTCGTCGTGCTGGCCCGGTCGACACCCTTGACCAGTTCCACATTGTTGCGTTTGACCAGATCGAGCGCGAGATAGCCCTGCACTGTCACCGCCATCTGGGTCAGCAGATCCTGGGTCCGCTGACGAACATAGAAAAGCGCGCTTTCGCGGATCGCCTTGGCCTTGCCGGGGTCGGTGGCGTCGAGCTCGGCGGCCTTGTCTTCCAGCCGCTGATCCATGACCTTGGAGACATGGATCATCTGCTCGAGCCGGCCCATCGCCGCCCAGAGATTCTTGCGCTCGACGTCGATCGCCGCATTGTCCATCAGCAATTCGTCCTTGCCGGAACGAAGCCGGTCGAGGATCGAGCCGATATGGCCCTGAGCGCTTTTATAGCCGTCAAAATAGTTGCGCAGCTTGTTGCCGAACGGGATGATGCCGAACAGTTTCTTCTTGGCGGTCAGATTGCCGCGCTTGCCCGGATCGAGGTCCTCGACCGTGCGACGCAGTTCCGCGAGATCGGCTCCGATGCCGCTTTCCTCGTCCATCGACCGGATCGGCCGGTCGAGAAAGCGGTTGGACTGGCCCGCCGCTTCGGCAATTTCCTTGCGGCCCATATTGGTAATCTGGTCCACTTTTTTGCCAAATTCGGGGCTGTTTTGGTCCTGAGCGATCAAATCATCGATAAAAGTGTCGACTTTTTCTTCCAGTTTCGACCGGATATCGTCACCGACCGGCACGAGGCCAGCGGCCTTTTCCGGCGCGACGGCAGCCACCGGATCGGGCGGAGTGAGTTTCAGGTCTTCGGTCGCGGTGATTGTTTCGGTCGCCATGTTCTTCAGCCTCCCTGCCCCGGCACCAGTGCGGGGCTTTCTCTATAAATGGATGCAAATGCCCCGCTTTTCAAGCGTTTCAACTGCTGTATTAGTAAAATAATACAGTTTTTCCGGAACTGTGCAACATGCTTCCAATTCTTCCAGCGGGCCCGGCTCTCAGCTTTCAAGCAGTTCCGCGACCTGAGGTGCGATTTTGCCGACGATGACATCAATGCCTTCCGCGGTCGGGTGCAGCCCGTCGGGCAGGAACAAATCCGGGCGCCCCACTACCCCGTCCATGAAGAACGGATAAAGCGCGACATCATATTTTTTCGCCAGTGCAGGATAAATGACATTGAATTCCTTGCTGAATGCCGCGCCCAGATTGGGCGGCGCCAGCATGCCGGTCAGCATGACCGGAATATCGCGGTCCTGCAGTTTCCGAACCATCGCATCCAGATTGGCGCGGGAATCCGCTGGCTTCAGACCGCGCAGCAGATCATTGCCGCCGAGCCCCAATATCACAAGATCCGGCTTGCGCGACAGGCTATCGAGAACAAAATCCATCCGCCGCAATCCCGCAGCGGTCGTATCGCCCGACACGCCGGCATTATGAACCCGGACATCCTTGCCGGCAGCGATGAGAGCTGCCTGCAGTTCGGGTGCAAAGCCTTGTTTCTGGTCCAGACCATAGCCGGCATAAAGGCTGTCACCGAAAGCGACAATCAGGATTTCCGCTTCTCTTGTACTGGCCGTTTGATCGCTTTCTGTAGCGGTGGAAGCCGTCTCTACGTCCTTGGGAACAGCTTGCGGCTCGTCCGGCGCGGGGCCACAAGCGATCAAAAGTTGCAGAAACGCCAGCGTGAACCCATATACGAATAAATTCTTCAACATCGGATATCCTTACCCCCATGATCCAGAAAAACGCCGCATCGAGCGACGCCGCCACGGTTGAACCCCATATTGCCATTGCAGCCCGGAATGTCACCCTGTCTTTGGGGGAAGGCGATGCGCGGGTCGATATTCTGCGGGGCATCGATCTCTCTATCGAGGAGGGAAAGACCGTTGCGCTGCTTGGACCATCGGGTTCGGGCAAATCATCGCTTATGGCGATTCTTTCCGGTCTCGAACGAGCCACCGGCGGTGAAGTGGATATTGCCGGAGCCGACTTCGGCGCAATGAACGAGGATCAACTGGCGGTCGCGCGGCGGGGCCGGGTCGGCATCGTTCTGCAAGCCTTTCACCTGCTCCCGACGATGACGGCCCTCGAAAATGTCGCCGTGCCGCTGGAACTGGATGGCCAGCCCGATCCTTTCGAGATTGCCGCGAAAGAGCTGACGGCGGTAGGCCTCGGCGACCGTCTCGGTCATTACCCGACCCAGCTATCCGGTGGCGAGCAGCAACGGGTGGCGATTGCCCGCGCGATGGCCTCCCGACCTACCATCATTTTCGCCGACGAGCCGACCGGCAACCTCGACGGCACCACCGGCGAGAAAGTAATCGCCCTCTTGTTCGATCGCCAGAAGGCCACCGCTGCGACCTTGCTGATCATTACCCATGACCCTGAACTGGCAAAACGCTGCGACCGGATCATCGAGTTGCGCGACGGACTGATCGAACGGGACAGCGCCGCGTGAGCGCGGAACTGGGCAAAGCATGGACGATTGCCCGCCGCGACCTGCGCGGCCGGTTTGTCGGACTGCGGCTGCTGATCGTCTGCCTGTTTCTCGGCGTCGCAACCCTCGCCGCCATCGGCAGCCTGACCAACGCGATAACCGAAGAGCTGGCCAATCGCGGCCAGGCCATTCTGGGCGGAGACCTTGAAATCGCGGTTGCCCAACGCGAAGCAACGACCGCGGAACTTGCCGCTCTTGGTCAGGCAGGCACATTGTCCGAAACCATCCGGATGCAGGCGATGGCGCGGCTGCCCGACGGCAGCGACACCCAGCTGGTCGAACTAAAAGGCGTCGATAGCGCCTATCCCCTCTATGGGGAATTCACGCTTGAGAATGGCCAAACCGCACCTGTTCCCGGACCTCGGGAAATTTACGTCACTCCCGCCCTGATGCAGCGCCTGTCGCTGCAAACCGGTGGCACGATTTCCTTTGGCGAGACCAGCTTCACCATCTCCGGTATCATCGCCGAAGAACCCGACCGGCTCAGCGAAGGCTTGTCGCTCGGTCCAGTGGCGATCACCTCGCTCGAAGGCCTGCGCGCGACAAATTTGATCCAGCCCGGCAGCCTGTTCGAGAGCAAATATCGCCTCAAGCTGCCCGTTACAGCAATTCCTCGCGAGGTCGGTGACGGACTGGCAGAACGGTTCCCCAACGCCGCATGGGAGATCAAGACACGCGACGACGGCGCACCCAGCACAAGACGTTTCATCGAGCGAATGGGGCAGTTTCTGACCCTGGTCGGTCTAGCGTCTCTGGTGATAGCCGGAATTGGTGTCGGCAATGGGGTCGCCTCCTACTTGCGCGGCAAACAGGGCGCGATTGCGACGCTCAAGATACTGGGCGCGGACAGCGCCATGATTTTCCGCATCTATCTGTTCCAGATCATGGCGGTAGCCATCGGCGCAATTGCGCTGGGTCTCGTGATCGGTGCCTTGGCTCCGCTGGCAATAATCCAGATTGCGGGCGATGTCCTGCCGATCAAGCCGGAATTCGCCATCTATCCGCTGCCGCTTGTGGTCAGTGCCCTATACGGGCTGCTGATCGCTGTCATCTTCGCCCTGCCGCCGTTGTCACGGGCAAAAACAATCCCGGCTGCGGGTATCATCCGCGGCGAAGGCCGGTCATGGCGACAGATTGATCGCCAAAGCTGGATCGGTGTCGGCTTGGCGATTGTGGCGATATTGGTTCTTGCCCTTGGCACGGCCAATGAACCGCTGTTTTCTGCCTCTTTCATTGGTGCTGCGACGGCAATATTGCTGCTGCTGACAGGTTTGGGCGCGCTGATCCGCTGGCTCGCAAGCAAGGCACCACGCCCGAAACAACCACTATTGCGACTGGCGCTGACCAGCCTCCATCGCCCCGGCGCCCAGACCGGACAGCTGGTCGTGGCGCTCGGCCTTGGCCTGACCCTGTTCGCCACTCTGGCCGCCATCCAGACCAGCCTGACCAATGAGATACGCTCCACCGTTCCGCGTGACGCTCCGAGCTTCTTCGTCCTCGACATTCCGGTCGAACGGGCGGACGAGTTCCGCTCTAGGGTAGCAGAAACCTCCAGCGCGGCAGAGGTGAATATCGTACCGACGCTGCGCGGGACGATCACCGAATTTGCCGGCCAGCGGGTCTCCGAACTCGAGACGCTCCCAGAGGGTGCATGGGTGCTGCGCGGCGATCGCGGCCTTACCTATAGCGCCGCCATTCCCGAAGGCAGCGAGATCGCGGCAGGTGAATGGTGGCCCGCCGATTATGACGGACCGCCGTTGGTTTCGGTCGACGAAGAACAGGGCGCAGCGTTGGGCCTCAAGATCGGTGACAGTCTGACCGTCAGCCTGCTGGGTGTTGAAATTCCGGCCAAGGTAGCCTCTTTCCGCAAGGTCAACTGGCGCAATTTCGGCTTCAACTATGTCCTGGTCTTTCCGCCCAGCGTGCTCGCCAATGTGCCACATAATGTCGCTGCGACGATCCAGCTGGAAACCGCCAAGGAAGACAAGCTGCTCGGAATATTGCCGCAGGAATTCCCGTCGATTTCGATGGTCAAGGTCAAGGAGATCGCCTCCCAGATCGGTGACATATTGGACCAGATGGCCACCGCCATCGCTGCAGCGGCCTCGATCGCGATTTTCTCCGGCATCGCCGTGCTGATTGGCGCTATCGCCGCTTCGCGCCAGACCCGAGTCTATGATAGCGTGATCCTGAAGCTGCTTGGTGCAACCCGGGCACAGATATTGACCGTTCAAGCTATTGAATATGCGCTTCTGGCGCTTCTGCTGTCTGCTGTGGCGCTTGTCCTGGGCCTGTTTGCCGGATGGTTCGTGATCACCCAGGTCTTTGAATTCACCTGGCAGCCGGACTGGGGGATTGTAATGCTGACCCTCGCTATTGGCGCGGTCGTGACATTGGGTATCGGTTTGCTGGGTTCTATCCCTGTATTGTCTGCCAAACCAGCAAGAGCGCTAAGAGAGCTCTAGTTTATCATCTTCGGCCAACCTAAGAGCGAGCGGGGCGGACAGAAACAATTGCGCTAGATGGTAGAAAATAAGCGGCAATATCACCAGACCCGCGCGCTCTGGGGTAAAGAGGATAGCGGCCAGCGGGGCGCCGATCGCAATGCTTTTCTGCGCTCCCGAAAATAGCAATGTTTTGCGATCTCCGCGCGCGAAGCCCATCATACCGCCAAGCAGCCATGTACCGCCAAAAGCCATCCCCAGCCAAAGCAGCAATGCGGCTGCCAGCCAGATGAATTCCGTGACGCTGACCCGGCTCCACATCCCCGCGATAATCGCGGCGGAAAAAGAAACGTAGACCGCCAGCGCAATCGCCCCCCTGTCGATCCAGCCCGTCACATCCTTATGCGCCATCACCCAGGGCCGCAGCCATTTCTGGAAAATCTGGCCCAGAACGAATGGCAAAAGCAATATCGCGGCAAGCTTGATGATTGTTTCCGATGTTATCTCCACTCCGGCTGCGCTGGCCAGCAAAGCGAACAGGATCGGCGACAGGAATACTCCAACCAGATTGATGAAGGCGCTGGCAACCACCGATGCTGCCACATTGCCTCTGGCAATGGCGCAATAGCTGGTTGCCGACTGCACAGTGGAGGGCAATACGCCGAGGAACAAAAAGCCCAGGACGACATCGGCGGGAAGAAGCTGGTCAACCGCCTTCGACAGAAGCAGCCCGATGGCCAGCATAACCCCGAAGACCCAGATGAATATCGTTCCTTGCAGTCTGATATTGCCAAGCCCTGCCCGCACCTCGTGGCGTTCGAGTCGGATGCCATGCAGAAGAAATACCGCAAAGATCCCGGCATTGAACAAGACACCAGCTACATCTTTCGCCAGGCCCTGTACGGGTAGCAAGGTCGCCAGCAGCACCGCTCCGCTGAGCAGCCAGATGAATTTGTCGGTGAGGATGAGACGAAGGGTTTGCATGGTGTCAGGGCCGAATGGATGGCCCAAGTTGATTTGGCAAGCTTTCTGATGTTGCGGTGCAGCACCAAACAGGCTAAGGGCGCGGCAATATCGGGGCTGTGCTTATGGCCGCCCCTTCCTCTTCTAACGGTAGATTCTAGTATGTCCCTTCGCAATATCGCAATCATTGCGCACGTTGATCACGGCAAAACCACCCTGGTTGACCAGCTTTTCCGCCAATCCGGTACTTTCCGCGACAATGAACGTGTCGAGGAACGGGCGATGGATTCGAACGATCTGGAAAAAGAACGCGGCATTACGATTCTCGCCAAGTGCACCAGCGTCGAGTGGAAGGGCACGCGGATCAATATTGTCGATACCCCGGGCCATGCCGACTTTGGTGGCGAAGTGGAACGCATTCTTTCGATGGTCGACGGTGTTATTCTGCTCGTCGACAGCGCCGAAGGTGCTATGCCGCAGACCAAATTCGTAACCGGCAAGGCCTTGGCGCTTGGCCTGAAGCCAATTGTCGTCGTCAACAAGATTGACCGTCCCGATGGCCGTGCGGAAGAAGTACTCGACGAAGTCTTCGACCTTTTCGTCAATCTCGACGCCAATGACGAACAGCTCGATTTCCCGTCGCTCTTCGCCAGCGGTCGCAACGGCTATGCAGGCGAGACACCGGACGTTCGCGAAGGCGACCTTTCTCCCTTGTTCGACAAAATTATCGAGCACGTACCGGAACCCGATGTGGACCCGGATGCCGAATTCAAGTTCCTGGTAACCTTGCTCGACCGCGACAATTTTGTTGGCCGCATTTTGACGGGCAAGGTCGAAAGCGGAAAGATCGACATCAACATGCCGATCCACGCCATCGATATGGACGGCAAGGTTGTCGAAGCTGGCCGCGCCACGAAGATCATGGCGTTTAATGGCCTGGAACGCGTTCCCGTTGAAAGCGCCAAGGCAGGTGACATCATTTCGCTTGCGGGCCTTACAAAAGCGACCGTTTCCAATACGATATGCGATATTTCTGTTACCGAGCCTATTGCCGCCCAGCCGATTGATCCACCAACGCTATCGATGCGTTTTGCCGTCAACGACAGCCCGGTTGCCGGTCGTGAAGGCGACAAGGTCACCAGTCGTGTGATCCGCGAGCGCCTTTTCCGCGAAGCCGAATCCAATGTCGCGATCAAAGTGACCGAGAGCGACGACAAGGACAGCTTTGACGTTGCGGGCCGCGGCGAATTGCAATTGGGCGTTCTCATCGAGACGATGCGCCGCGAAGGCTTTGAACTTGGCATTTCCCGCCCCCGCGTTCTCTATCGCGAAGAAGGCGGCAAACGCGAGGAACCCTATGAAACCGTGGTTATCGACGTTGACGAGGAATATTCCAGCACGGTCGTTTCCAAGATGCAGCGCCGCAAAGCGGAACTGACCGAACAGCGCCCCTCCGGCGCCGGCAAGACCCGCCTCACCTTCTCCGCACCTTCTCGCGGGCTGATCGGCTATCACGGCGAGTTTCTGTCCGACACGCGCGGTACCGGCCTGATGAACCGTCTGTTCGAAAAATATGGCGACTATAAGGGCGTTATCGAAGGCCGCCCGGTTGGCGTTCTGGTATCCAATGGTACCGGCAGTACGGCTGCCTATGCTCTGAATATGCTCGAAGAACGCGGCGTACTTTTTGTCGGCGCACAAACCCCGGTTTACGAAGGCATGATCATTGGCGAGAATGCCAAGCCAGGCGATCTGGATGTCAATCCGATGAAATCAAAGGCGCTGACCAACTTCCGCGTTTCGGGCAAGGAAGACGCTATCCGCCTCACGACGCCAAAGGTCATGACGCTTGAGCAGGCGATTGCCTATATTGACAATGACGAACTGGTCGAGGTCACGCCGAAAAACATCCGCCTGCGTAAACGCTATCTCGATCCGAACGATCGCAAGAAAGCGTCCCGTCAGGCAGCGGCTGCGTAAAGCAACAACCATTACAAAAAAGGCGGCCATCAAGGCCGCCTTTTTCTTGTCAATTTGCCGTAGCGATTAGAAGCGGAGTGCCGCTGTCAGCCTTACACTGTGCTGATCGAAATTCGGATCGCTGCGCTTCATGTCGGTTCCACCGGATACCAGTAGAAACGGGTTTGTCGCGCCCGCGGTTCCCGGCCCTACATTCACGACATAATCATCGTCGGTATAGCGGGTGTACAGATATTCCAGACCCATGGTGATGTTGTTCGTCACCTTGGCTTCTGCGCCACCGCCTGCGCTCCAGCCAAAGCTGTCGGTCTTGCCATTGTCGGTAAAACTGTTGGCGCCATTGGTTGTGGTAAAGCTATTGTCGATCTTGGCATAAGAGACACCGCCGGTTGCATAAAACAACACGCCGCCCGGAGTATAGCCAACCCGGCCACGCGCGCCGATCGAATAGTCCAGTTGACGGGTGAGCGTATAAGACGCCGGCGTCGTGCTGAATGCGGTCACGCTATCTGTAGATTCGCTGCGACCGGCATCAACAAGAAAGCCGACAACGAAGTTGCCATATTGCTTGTCTGCACCAGCACGGATGTAATAATCAATATCATCTTTGTCGTTGGCGCATCCGGCGTTTGGCGCGTTGCCATTGGCGGCACCGTTACAGAAACCGGGCGAGAAAGCATCTGCGCCCGACACTGTCCGAACGCTATTGTTGAAAGCGCCGTCACGATCGGTGTCAAATATGACGCTTTCGTTCCTGTCATTGGATTGAGCACCCAATCCGAATGATCCGCCAACGTAGAAGCCGTCGAATTCCTTGTTTTCAATTTCCTGTGCCTGCGCCGGAACAGCAACGATCGCTGTCAGCATTGTCATTGCGCTTAGCGCGCGTTTTGTGGGGGACATATTAAACTCCTCTTTTACTCTAACAATTAAGAGACCCATCAAGCGCACGGCTGCTGTTATGGTTCCATCGCGAAGAGGAATATGCGGCGGTGTGACATTCAAGACACGGCAATCGGGTTTGCGACGCTCTGATGCCGAATTTCCAAACGGTATCAGCCTCGGCGAGGCGACAGCATGAGATTTCTCTCTCGACGGACGCGACTTGATTATATGGATTATTGTCCTACGCTCGGATCTGTTTCGGCTTTGGAGTGAGAATATATGGAATGGATGCTTTTGCCGCTGAAACGCTATGCGGATTTTTCCGGACGATCACGGCGAAAAGAATATTGGATGTTCTTTCTGTTCCAATTGCTCGTGAACATCGCTTTTTTCGGTCTGATGATCGTGGTTGCGATGAACGGGCCTGACGAAATTGTTTCCGCCAGTGACACAATTCCGAAGATAGATGGAACAGACCACCTGATTCCGCTTCTTGTCATAATGGGATTATGGGGCTTGTTCTGGCTCGGCGTGCTGATCCCCAATGCGGCCGTCATAGTCAGGCGCTTTCACGACCAGAATATTTCGGGCATCGTGGGAATATTGCTATATGTAGGAACTCTGATCCTCACCCTGCCCGGCATCGTGATTTTGATCTTCATGTGTATCGATGGCCAAAAGGGTGACAATCAATATGGCAAAGATCCCAAAATGGCGGACAATATCGGCGACGTCTTTCGCTAGCCGGTCTCTTACCCTCATTCTCGAGATAACATCTGTTTGATTTTTGCGATGATTATGGCAAAGCGCTCGCAACATCAGAAAACGAGTATCGATCATGACCGAA
This sequence comes from Parasphingorhabdus flavimaris, assembly GCF_013371215.1. Taxonomy (GTDB): domain Bacteria; phylum Pseudomonadota; class Alphaproteobacteria; order Sphingomonadales; family Sphingomonadaceae; genus Parasphingorhabdus; species Parasphingorhabdus flavimaris. The sequence continues at coordinate 785,739 of NZ_JABWMH010000001.1, read as the reverse complement.
GACCAACAACCCGAGCAGGCCAACAGCGCAGCATCCGGCGGGGATGTTCCGCCCGACCGTCTCGCCATCAACCCGCGCAGCCCGCATTATGGCGGCGAGTTGCTCTCGCGCGGTATCGGCATCAATTTCCGCGGAGATCGCAAGCATAATATCGAGGAATATAGCGTTTCCGAGGGCTGGGTTAAGGTCCAGGCCGGCAAGACCATGGATCGCAAGGGCAATCCCCTTCTGATCAAGCTCAACGGCGAGGTTGAAGCCTGGTTCGAAGACCTCGGTGATGATGCGCCGAAGTTGAGCAAAAGCGCTTAGACAGCAGGAATAGCCGATGACACCAAAGCGCATTCAATTTTTCATTGCGCTGGTGTTCTTCGTGCTTGGCGGCTGGGCCGCCTTCTTTCCCCAACATGTGATTGATACGGTATTCCTTCCGGAATATCGCGATCACGGACGCCTGTTGCCGTTCACAATCGCGTGTTTCGGCGCGCAGGCTTTGTTGTCAGGACTGTTCGCGGCTTTCTCGCGATTCTCTTCGCTGACATTTCTTGTCTACGGAATCGCGCTGCTGCCCTTTTTCGCATTCAACTATTATTTCACCTTCCACGATCCGGTGTTCACCAGCATCGGGTTGCTCGACGCTGTCGGCAATATCATCATGCTCGCACTTTGTTATGTCGGCTGGAAGAAATGCAAAGCGATAGAACAGGGAGCCTTCTCATGACATTTGTCGATAAAACCGTCTGGATAACCGGCGCATCGTCTGGAATTGGCGAGGCACTGGCAAAGGCCTTTGCCGAGGCGGGGGCGCATATCATCCTGTCCGGTCGCCGGACGGATGCGCTGCAGCAAGTAGCGGCTGATATCGCGACCGACACGCTTGTTCTGCCGTTTGAAACAACTGACTATGGCGCCCTGCCCGCGAAAGTAGAAGAGGCGCATGGCTGGAAAGGCAAGGTCGACATTCTGGTCAACAATGCCGGTATCAGCCAGCGCAGTCTGGCGCTCGACACTCATCCCGATGTGCATCGCAAGATCATCGATGTCGATCTGCTCGCTCCGATCTGGCTGACGCAATTGCTATTGCCGCATATGATCGACGCTGGCGGCGGCCATATCGTGGGGATCAGCTCGGTCGCTGGCCGGGTCGGCGTCCCGCTTCGCACCGCTTATTGCGCTGCGAAACACGGACTGATCGGCTATATGGATGCCCTGCGCGCAGAGACCGAGAAACTGCATAATGTCCATGTCACCAATATTTTGCCCGGATCGATCCGCACCAATGTATCACGCAATGCGCTGAACAGGAAAGGCGAGAGCCGGGGCAAGTCGGACGCTGTTATCGACAATGGGATGGAGCCCGCCGAATGCGCCCGGCAGATTCTGGAGGCGATTTCGAGCAATGTACCCGAGCTGATCATCGCCGAAGGAATGGAACTGATGATCGCCAATTTGCGCCAGAGCGATCCCGACCAATGTTTCGCAACGACCGCTGCGCTGGGGGCGCAGATCGCCGAAAAATACGAAGCGGGAGACGATGACTGATGGCTCTGGTATTATTGGACAAAACAGACGGTGTTGCCACCATCACCCTCAATCGGCCCGAAGCGATGAATGCGCTGTCCAGGGCATTGCGCGCAGAACTCTCTGCCGCCTGTCAGGATGTTAGCAGCGATAATGATATCCACGCCCTGATTGTCACCGGTGCAGGAGAACGCGCGTTTACCGCCGGTCTCGATCTCAAGGAACTCGGTGAATCCGGCCTTGGCCCGGCCAATGATCGCGACGCCAGCACCAATCCGGTCTTTGCGCTGACCGAAATGCCGATACCCGTGATTGGGGCGATCAACGGAGTTGCTATCACCGGCGGTTTCGAACTCGCGCTGGCATGCGATATCCGGATCGCGTCTACCAATGCTCGTTTTGCCGACACCCACGCGCGCGTCGGGATTACGCCAGGTTGGGGCCTTTCTCAGAAATTGCCGCGCTTCATCGGCCTGTCTCGCGCCTGCGAACTGAGTTTCACCGGGCAATTTCTGGATGCGCAAACCGCTCGGGACTGGGGCCTTGTCAATCACGTCTATCAGCCTGATGAGCTGATGCCGGCTGCATTGGCGTTGGCGCGCGACATGACGACGATCGACCGCGACTTCCTGAAGGTCTACAAAAATTTGATCATGACCGGCTTTGACCGCAATCTTGCGGAGGGCATGGCTTACGAGAACGAGATATCGGTGCCATATAACGCCAAGGTATCGATGGACGAGGTCGAGAAGCGGCGGCTCGCTATCATCGAGCGCGGTCGCAAGCTGAAGGGATAAAGCCAGGCTCAGCGCTCCTGATTGCAGTGAAACAGGTTACCGGTCGCTGCAGCTAGGCTTTCGCGGTGAGCAGAAAATCCACGATTTCGTTCAGTGCCCTTTTCGCCTCCGGAATAGGCAACAGCATCCAGACATGCTGCATCCGGTCATAAACCTTCAGCTCGATCTCAGCCCCCTCTTGATCACCCTTTTGCTTCAGCCGCAAGGCGTCAGCAAGCAGCACTTCGTCCGATCCCGCAAAGACCAGCATCGGCGGCAATCCGTCAACCGTTTCGAACAGAGGACTGGCCGGGAACATTGCCGGGTCCTCGCCATCGCGCATCCACCATGACCCGAGGCGGCGGATACCCTCGATCGAGATCAATATATCGGTCTTTTCCAGCTCCACTTGCGTTGAATCCGCAGCGGTCTGGTCGAGATAGGGGCTGAGCAGCACCAGCTTATCGGGTAAAGTCTTGCGCTGATTCCGCAACATCTGGGTCAGGCCGAGCGAAAAGCCACCACCCGCACTGTCCCCCATCACGACAATATTTTCCGCACCATGAAGCGACACAGCCTGTTCAAAGGCCTCCATCACCATCGCATAGCTGACGTCCCATTTGTTCTCCGGCGACAGCGGATAGATGGGAACGGTAACGCTTGCTCCGGTTCGCCGGATCAATTTCCTGATGAAATGCCAGTGCAGTGAAACAATATTGAACGCATAGCCGCCCCCATGCAGGTAGAAAATATGCAGCGAGCTACCTTTTGCGCGAGGGTTGAGCCGGAATAGCGGCTGACCGTTGACCTCGACTTGCTCGATATCGCAATGTTTGCGCAACCAACGCCCTGGAGTGGCAGGACCGCGCGCATGGTCTCGAGCGATGAATTTTTCGTCCCGTCCCGGTTTGAGAAGACGATCTTTCAATCCGGAAATACGGACCAGAAAAAACAGGAATCGTGCTCTCAGACTGATCATATCATGCCCCTAAGCGGGTATTCCAGCCTATTGCAAAATGCGAGGCAACTGGAACTCGCTCGGTGATCACCCTGGCATCCCTGACATCTGAAGAACATCGGGATCAATTTCCACCCAGGCCTGCTTGCTTCTGGTCCAGAAGTGAATTTGCGGATCAACCACGCTGCTATCATCCAGCGTGCCGGCCTTGATATAGGTCATGCCCGGCTGGCTCGGGAGCGAAGTCTTTACCGGTGACCCGCATGTTCCGCAGAAATGGCGATAGACAATATTGCCGCTATCGCCGTGATCTTCATAGGAGGCGAGGTCACCGCTGAGTTCAATATCGTCGTCGGCCACACCGAAAAGAACCGAATAGGCACTACCGGCCTGGCGCTGGCAGTTTTTGCAATGACAGACCCCGCACATCTGCAATTCGCCTTCTATTTTATAGCTGATCGCGCCGCAGAGGCATTGGCCTGTCATCGTCATTTCAATTCCCCTGGATCACGCAACCTTGCGCACAAAAACCGTGCCTGCCGAATAGCCCGCGCCGAACGAGCAAATCAGTCCCAAATCACCGTCGGCGAGATCGCTGCTATGCTTGTGAAAGGCAATGATCGAGCCCGCGGATGATGTGTTCGCATAGGTGTCCAGAACGGTAGGGCTTTCATCCTCGCTGGCTTCGTGTCCGAGCACGCGCTGGGCGATCAGGCGGTTCATTCCGGCATTTGCCTGATGCAACCAGAGACGGCGTAGCGCGGAAGGTTCGATACCCAGCCGCTCGGACTGCTGGTTGATCATGTTCGCGACCATCGGCACGACTTCCTTGAACACCTTTCGGCCCTCCTGAACGAACAATTTGTCCTTGTCGTCCCGGCTTTCCGGACTGGTGCGATTGAGGAAACCGAAATTGTTGCGGATATTATTGGAAAATTGAGTCTTGAGCTTCGTTCCGACGATTTCCCAATGTTGCGCCGGCGCAATATCCCTGGATTCAACAAGGATCGCTGTGGCGACATCGCCAAAGATGAAATGGCTGTCGCGGTCGCGCCAGTTGAGATGGCCGGAACAGATTTCCGGGTTGATCACCAGCACCGATCTGGCGCTGCCCGAGCGGATATAGTCGGCGGCGGTCTGGATGCCGAATGTTGCGGAGGAACAGGCGACATTCATATCGAAACCAAAGCCGTCCTCTATTCCCAAAGCCGCCTGAATCTCGACCGCAATCGCGGGATAAGCGCGCTGCAGGTTCGAGCACGCACAGAGTACGGCGTCGACATCTTCCGGCTTGCGCCCTGCCCGCTCCAGCGCCTGTAGCGCCGCTTTCACGCCAATTTCGGCAAGTATCGAGATTTCCTCGTTCGGGCGTTCCGGCAGGCGCGGGCACATGACCTGAGGATCGAGGATAGGCTCCTTCGAGAGCACAAAGCGCGATTTGATGCCCGATGCCTTCTCGATAAACTCCACCGAACTATGCGGCAGTTCTTCAGCTTCACCGGCAGCAATCGCCTCGGCATTTTCGCGATTGGCGAGGTCAACATAGGCATTGAAACTGGCAACCAGTTCTTCATTGCTGATACTGTCTTCCGGCGTGAACAGGCCGGTGGCGGAGATAACGGGAATATTGTGGTCGGTCATGTGAAGATGCATTTCCTTTTGCGAATGCGCTTTCTGATGGCGCTTGAGCGGGATGGTAATCTTCTGGGGCGGAACTGGCAAGGAGGGTTAATCCTCCCTTGCCTATCAATTTCGCCTTGCTATCAGCAGCGTTCATGGATGACCGCGCAAAACTAGATCATAACTGGCAAGAACCGCTCGCTGACCAGCTTTCCAGCGATTATATGGCGAATCTGCAAGAGTTTCTGACGCGCGAGAAAGCCATGGGAAAATCGATATTTCCCGAAAGCCATCAATATTATCGTGCGCTCAACCTCACACCGCTCGACCAGGTTCGTGTCGTCATTTTGGGGCAGGACCCCTATCACGGTCCGGATCAGGCTCATGGTCTGTGCTTCAGCGTACAACCGGGCGTCCGGCCACCGCCGTCGCTGGTTAATATCTACAAGGAGCTGGAACGCGATCTCGGGATGCCCCGCCCCGCTCACGGGTTTCTTGAACATTGGGCCGAACAAGGGGTGTTGCTGCTCAACAGCGTGCTGACCGTGGAGATGGGCCGTGCCGCTTCCCATCGTGGCAAAGGCTGGGAACAGTTTACCGATGCGATCGTGCGTCTGGTTGCTGCAAAGCCAGAGCCGGTCGTGTTTCTGTTATGGGGAAGCTACGCACAAAAAAAGGCAGCCTTCGTAAAGAGCGTCGAACAAGGTGGCCGGCATCTGGTGCTGCAAGCCCCCCATCCCTCGCCGCTGTCTGCGCGTCATGGATTCTTCGGATGCAGGCATTTCAGCAAGACCAATGCTTTTCTTGAGCAGAACGGGATGGCACCGATCGACTGGAGCCTGCCGGTCGCCAGCCTGCCCATGAATGTCTATTGGGACAAATAGCGCAAAACCGTCATCACTCCTCGACCGGCGTGATGGAATCTGGCACTAGCCCCTCGATCCATCTATCAATATCGCGAGCAACCTGCTCCGGCGTTTCCTCCATCGGAAGATGACCGGCATCGGAGTAGGTGATCAGCTTGCTGCCCGGAATCGCGGCCTCGAAGGCACGACCGTGGGACACGGGAATGACTTTGTCCTGCTCTCCCCAAAGCAGAAGCACGGGCATTGTCAGATTTTTGACTTGCTCCCATTTCTCCGGTTCGCGCGGCGTGTTGCCTCGCGCCACAGACGCATGGCGGTTCCCGGGGAAGCGCAGCAATTCCCAATAGCGGTCAACCTGGGCTTCGGTCAGCCGCTCGGGCTGTGCGAAATTTTCTTCCAGCGATGATTTGACCAGAAAGCGCGGCGTGATTTCGGGAAGCAGCATTTTTCCAATCGATGACCGCGCCAGTCTAGCACCCAGATAAAGCTCGCCTTTCTGTTCCACTTGTGCGCCCGAAGCGTCGATCAGAACCAGACCTGCGGTGCGCTCCGGCACCGAAAGTCCGGCGCGCCAGGTCAGCCAGCCGCCCATGCTGTTGCCGACCCAATAGGCTTCGTCGATGCCGACCGTATCCAGAACCAGGATCGCCGCGGCAATATTGGCGTCGGCGCTATAGTTGTCGGTCGGACTCGGCCCGGTCAGCCCATGGCCATAAAGATCGAGCGAAACCAGTCGATATTTGTCGCCGAGCAAGGCGACCAGCGGCTCCCAAGTCTGGAGCAAGCTGTTCGATCCGTGAATCAGGAGAATTGCCGGTCCGTCCTTATTGCCCTCCTCGCGGTAATGGATTTGGCCGCCTTGGCCGTCATCGACGAAACGCGATGCCTCGTTGCCATATTTGGCGACCATCTCGGCGCGATCGGTGTCTGGCGTCCGGACTAGCAGAAATGCGAGGCCGAGCAGGACCAGGAACCCGAGAATGATGCGGATCGTCTTTTTCATCGCCTTGCCCCTCTTCCGATAAAAATCAGTCTATCGAATGTCGCCGCGGCCGCCAACGGATTATTCCGCGTGCCGCCATTCTCCGGGCTGCAATCCGTCCAGCGACCATTCACCCACGCTCCAGCGCACGAGTCGTAAGGTGGGATGGCCGACTGCCGCGGTCATCCGGCGGACCTGCCGGTTGCGTCCCTCGCTTATCGTCAGTTTGAGCCAGCAATCCGGTATGCTTTTGCGCACCCGGATCGGCGGATCGCGCGGCCAGAGATCGGGTTCTTCGAGACGCTCGACTTCAGCAGGTCTGGTCAAACCATCCTTCAATTCTACGCCTCGCTGCAGCATGGCGAGACTTTCATCGCTGACCTCGCCCTCCACCTGCACAAGATAGGTCTTGGGCATCTTATATTTGGGGTCCGAGATCCGCGCCTGCAATTTACCGTCGCCGGTCAGCATCATCAGTCCCTCGCTGTCGCGGTCCAGCCTGCCGGCCGGATAGACGCCGGGCAAATCGATATAGTCGGACAAAGTCGCGCGTTTGGTTTCGCTCCCGCGATCGGTGAATTGCGGCAATACGCCGAATGGTTTGTTGAACAGGATCAGTTTTGACATTCATCCCCTTTGGCAGCGGTCGGAGAATTCAGCAACGCAACAACGGTTTTGATCGCTCTTTCGGAAGTCGCGGAGCAATTGCCTTGAACAATAGGGTTACCGGTTCGGCGCGAAATTGTGTAGCGCATGATGATGCAATTTACTAATTTCGATGCCGCGGCTTTCCTGCGTGACTATTGGCAGAAACGGCCGCTGCTGATCAGAAACCCATGGCAGTCATGGCGCAACCCGCTTTCACCCGACGAGCTTGCCGGCCTTGCCTGCGAGGACCATGTCGAGTCACGCCTGATCACCCAGTCGAGCGATGACTGGAACGCCGAACACGGCCCGCTGCCAGAGACCCGCTTTGGCGAATTGGACAAATGCCCGTGGACCCTGCTGGTTCAGGCGGTCGACCAGCATGTTGCGGACGTCGCCGCGCTGATCGAGCCGTTTCGCTTCATCCCCAATTGGCGGATCGATGATGTGATGGTCAGCTATGCCAGCGATGGCGGTGGTGTCGGGCCGCATTTTGATCATTATGACGTGTTTCTGGTTCAGGGCCTCGGCCAGCGTCGTTGGCAGATCGGGGGCATGTGCAACGACCAGACGCCGCTCCGTTCGCATGAAGACCTGCTGCTGCTTGCAGAGTTTGAAGCGCTGGACGAATGGATACTGAACCCCGGAGACATGCTCTATATTCCGCCGGGCGTCGCCCATAATGGCGTCGCAGTCGGTCCCGATTGCATGACCTACAGCATCGGCTTTCGGTCTCCGTCACGCAAGGAGCTGATCGGCAGCTGGTGCGACGATCTGCTGCCGCAAATGACCGATGACGATCGCTATTGCGACCCGGACTTGGTGACGCAGGCTAATCCCGGCGAGATACCGGCGAATGCGATCGATCGGCTTCACGCAATGATCACCGAGAAACTGACTGATCGCAAGGAATTTGCAAAATGGTTCGGAGAATATAGCAGCACGCCGCGTTATCCCGAAACGGACTGGCGTCCCGAGGAACCGATCGAGGCAGATCATCTGCGCGAATTGCTGACCGCTGATCATCCGCTGATCCGCAATCCTGCGAGCCGGTTTTCCTTCGTTCGGGAAGAACAGGGCAAGCTGATGCTATTCGTGGATGGCGAATGCTTTCCTTGCGCCGGCAAAACTGCCGAGTTGGCCGAAATGGTCTGCGCGCAGGACGCGTTTGTCATAGACCCCGAATGGCGACGATCGGATGAGGTCGTGGCGCTGATCGCCGAATTATATAATCGCGGCAGTCTTTCGTTCGACTGGGGCTAGAGCGGCGATCTGCTGAAGACAAAAAAAGGGCGGGAATGCCGTGCACTCCCGCCCTTTCCCGTAATCGGTATTAGGCTTAAGCCTGCTGCAAGTTTACAGCGGCTTTCTTGCCGTTATTTCCGGTTTCAACATCATATGTGAGACGCTGTTCTTTTTCGAGCGTCTGCATTCCGGCAGCCTGAACTGCTGTGATGTGCACGAAGCTGTCATCGCCACCGTCTTCAGGAGCGATGAAACCATAGCCCTTGTCGGTGTTGAAAAATTTTACGGTGCCTGTAGGCATAGTCTTATTCCTATTCATAACTTAATTATGCCCGATCATGCGAAATGCAAAACCGGACGGGATTGGCCAACTTCGAGAAATGGGAAAAAGAGTATGCAACCTTAGGGGTAGCGAAACCATGATTTCGTCGTAACGCGATTTATTAGCTATCGCTCGTATAGCACCCTATTCCCTAATAAGCAATCAGATGTATTTCGACGGTTTCAAGTACCACAGAAACTGTGTAGCAATAGCCTTTATGAACAAATCAATTCTGGCCTGCTCGGCAGCTATTCTTCTCTGTACCCCTCTCGCATCCTGCGATTCATCGCCGGACGGGCCGCCAGAACCATCGCCGCAGGACCTGTTTTTCGAACGAATGAGTCTGCTCTGCGGGAAAGCCTATGCCGGAATATTGGTGTCCGATCAGGAAGCCGACGCTGACATGGCGGGCAAGCCGATGATCATGCACGCTGCGGCCTGCGATTTGAACGAGATCCAGATTCCTTTCCATATCGCCGAAGGGCCGGACTCGTGGGACCGGTCGCGCACCTGGTTCATCACCCGCAGCGACGAGGGACTGCGCCTGAAGCACCGCCACCGGCATGAAGACGGCAGTCTCGACGATGTCACCAACTATGGCGGCGACACCGTTGGAGAAGGAACAGCGGGCCGGCAGGAATTCCCGGTAGACGCCGAATCGATAGCCTCGTTCAAGGCAAACGGGCTCGATCAGTCGGTGACCAATGTCTGGGCGGTCGAAATCAGCCCGCCGGGACAGTCGGATGCCAAGTTCGCTTACGAACTGCGCCGTCCGGAAACCTCGGGCGGGCGTCATTTCCGCGTCGAGTTCGATCTGTCTTCCTCGGTTCCCGCACCACCTGCTCCCTGGGGAAGCTAGAACCAGATGTTCGCTGAACTGGCAGTGGGCGGTTTCATGGTCTTGTTGACCGTGCTTATCCACGGCGTCGGCATCTTCGGGCTCGGCCGATTTCTCCGGATAGAGGCGCGCGAAGAGGCCGCCGAACATATTCACCCGATGTCGCCGCACGGGATCATGGTAACCCTCGCGCTGGTGTTCGGCCTTTTCACACTCCACGGCATCGAAATCTGGGCATATGCGGTCGTCTACCGGATTGTGGATGCCATTCCGACCTTCGAACAGGCCATCTATTTTTCGACCATCACCTATTCCACCACCGGCTATAATAGCGAAGGCCTCGACGCCAAATGGCAGATGATTGCGGCCATAGAAGGCCTCAACGGTTTTATTCTACTGGGCTGGTCCACGGCTTTCTTTGTCACCGTGGTCGCTCGCATGGGCCGTCGGTGATGGAGCAAATCGATGGAAGGGATGGACGGACGAAACGCTTTTTCCGTATTTTGCTGGCGCTCATTTATCTGCTTGCGGGAATCGCGCATATCCGCTCCCCGGGCGGATTTCTTCAAATAACCCCGGATTGGGTACCTTATCCTGAACAGGTAATTCTGTGGACCGGGATAGCAGAAATCGCGGGCGCGATCGGGTTGCTCGTCCCGCCCCGCGTGATACCGCGCATGCGTCATGCAGCCGGCATCGGGCTCGCCCTCTATGCGTTGTGCGTCTATCCGGCAAACATCAACCATGCGGTCAACAATCTCGCGATCGGAGAGGCGACGGCGAGCTGGTTCTATCACGCCCCGCGCCTCGCGTTTCAGCCAGTATTTATCTGGTGGGCGCTGATTGCCGGAGGCGTCATCAACTGGCCGTTCAGACCAAATCAGCCGTAAACCTGACCAAAATCGGGTATGTATGTTATCCTCCGATCTGCTATTTTGCGAAAAGTGAAGGAGCACATCATGGAAAAGCATGGCGACAAGATTGAAGTAACCGAGCGCGAAGCGAGCAACAAACCGCGTAAATCCCACAATGTAAGAATAGTTCTGGCCGTATCTCTGTTGCTGGCGATCGTGACTTTGTCGATAGTCTGGATCGTCCCGGCATTGAGTTGATCAAACCCGGCATTCACCGCTGGTGCTGAGACTGTCTAGCGAAAAGACAGGCTCAGGATCGACGGTGAATGGGCCTCGTCTCACGCCCAAAGTTTGTCAAAGTTTGGGCCAAGGACGGTTTTTGCAGACAAAGCCCGATCACTTAACCTCATCATCTTTTCCTTTTTCTTCAGATATTTGCAGCTCGTTTGCGGGAAGACTTGTCAGATTTGGCGGAATTTCCGCCTCGTCGCCTTCGCCAATCCGGTCCTGTCGCTGCCAGTGCGGCAATTTCCCGTCCATGACATCGGCGATTTCCAGCGCATCATCCAGTTCCTGCGGGGACATCAGCTTCTCTGGCTCTATTGGTGGTTCGGGCCCCAGCAACCTGATTGCCTCCGCGACCGGTGGTGTCGCGGAAACTGTTCCCTGCCCGGCTGCGCGGCCATCCTGACTTGCATGTCCATAGCGTTCGGGAGCATGGGCGCGAATCAGAAACATCAACAGCCGGTCGTTATATTTGCGCTTGGTGAATATGTGATGGCCGTCCCTGTCTAGCACCACGTCATCCACCCCGTTGATCGCCCGGTCGAAGGCGATGTCGACGAGCCGTCTCGAAGCCGCTGCCAGCGCTGCGTCCCAGGCCGCGGCAAATCCCTCCGCCCCGGGCGAGCGACGCAGCTTGTAAGCCGCGGTATCAGACATTCCGACGCTTCGTGCCGCCGTGGCAACCACACCGCTATCGGCCAGCGCCCCGACAAAGGCTCGCTGTCGCTCAGGGGTCCAGCCATCCTTGCGACGCTTGCGCAGGACCGGAACCCAGTCATAGGCCCTGGGGTCATGGCCATGGGCATCAAGTTGGGAAGATTCGACCTCCTTATTTTCGGGAGATTCGGGGGTTTGCGGGGGCTTTTTGTCTGTCATGGCCGACATAATAACCCATTTGGTACATTGTAGGAAAGAGCCGCCAGGATCAGGCTCCATCAACGGTCGCGTACAGCCCGGCCTTCAGTCAGGGTCGTTGATAATCAATTCCATCGCGGCCACCACGGTGGCAATGGTTTTCTCGCCCAGCAGCTCATCGATCTTGGCGCTGGCCTCGTCCTCGATCGAGCCGGTTTTCCTGACGGCCTCGGAGCCGGATTTGGTCAGCTTCAGCAACCATGAGCGGCCATCATTGTCATCGCGAACCCGCTCGACCAGATTGAGATCGATCAGCCGCCGCATCATCGCGGTGATCGCGCTGTCGTTCAGACCGAGCTCTTTCGCCAACAGGGTCTGGGTTGTCGCCTCTTCGGATTCGATAATTGCCAGAGCAGACATCTGAGCGGTCGTGACGCCCGCAACTTCGAGCAGCTGACGGTCAGAAATTTTCTTGAGCGTGTGGGCGGCGATCTGGAGTCGCGAGTAGAATCTTTGTTTTCTTGCCGTCATGCCATCCCGATAGCGCAATCGCGCCTGTTTTGGAACAATTATAAGTTCACTGGTGAATTATAATGTTTCACAAATTCGCCCTCATGAGGGCGATCGCCTCCTATCTTTGTCACCATTACTGTGATATTGCCATCCATATTGATTGTGATATAGTTTAATGATGAACTAAATTACGACTCGCACGATCACCTCCACAACCCCGGATGTGGCTGCCCAGACCGCCTAGAAAAGGAACAATAATGACCCACGATCCCAATGATTCTGAAATGAATGACCTGAGAATGTCAGACAGCGGCCGGGTTCTTTACGACAAGGTAAAACGCTTTGTTGCCGAAGAAGTCGATCCGATAACCGAGAAATTCTATGCGATGGGCGAAGGCCGCGAAAACCGCTGGAGCTATGCTCCCGGACAGCTGGAATTGCTGGAAGGCGTGAAAGACAAGGCGCGCGCGCAAGGGCTCTGGAACTTCTTCCTGCCCGACGCTGAATCCGGCGAAGGCCTGAAGAATCTCGACTATGCATTCATCGCCGGCGTCCTCGGCCAGAACTCGCTGGCATCCGAATGCATGAACTGCAGCGCGCCGGATACCGGCAATATGGAAGTGCTCGAGCGCGTCGGAACGACCGCACAGAAGCAGGAATGGCTCGTCCCTTTGCTCGAAGGAAAAATCCGTTCGGCCTTCGCAATGACCGAACCGGGCCATCCTTCTTCGGATGCGCGGAATATTCGCACCGAAGCCGTCCTCGAAAAAGGCGAATGGGTGATCAACGGAGAAAAATTCTACATCTCCGGCGCCGGCGATCCGCGTTGCAAGGTCATGATCACGATGGTCCGGACCAACCCCGACGGCCCGTCGCACTCGCAGCAGTCGCAAATCCTTGTGCCCATCGACACGCCGGGCGTTGAAATCGTCGGACCAATGCATGTCTTTGGCGATGACGATGCACCGCACGGTCATATGCACATCAAGTTCAACAATGTGCGCGTGCCCGAAGAGAATATCCTGCTCGGCGAAGGACGCGGCTTCGAGATTTCGCAGCTGCGCCTCGGCCCCGGACGTATTCACCACTGCATGCGCAGTGTCGGTGTCGCCGAAAGAGCGCTGGACCTGATGGTCCATCGCGGCGGAAGTCGCGAGGCTTTCGGACAGCCTCTGGCGCTGCTCGGCAAAAACCTCGAGGTCATTTCACGCGCCCGTATCGATATCGAAGCGATGCGCCTGATGGTTCTGAAAGCCGCCAAGGCAATGGACGTCATGGGCAACAAGCAGGCCCGCGTCTGGGTCTCCATGGTCAAAGCATATGTGCCTGAAATCACATGCCGGATCATTGATGAAGCGATCCAGATTCACGGCGCCGCCGGCGTGTCGCAATGGACGCCGCTTTCCCGCATGTACGCCAACCAGAGAACCTTGCGTCTCGCCGATGGTCCGGACGAGGTCCACCATATGGTCGTTGGCCGCAACGAAATGGGCAATGCAGGCTACAAGCCACAGCGCTAAGACAACCATCTTCTGACACGAGAAAGGCCGGGCATGATGTCCGGCCTTTCTGCTTTACAGGCCTCCCGCAAACCGCTGCCCCATCGCATGCCCCGGCTTCTGCGGAGACAATTGTCCGCGAAACATATCCGTCGTCGATGCCATCGACGCGAGCACCCGTTCTTGTCAATTTGTTTACAACATTACATAGGTTTTGCGCAACTCCTAGACATCACGACACGAAAATTGACAAGAATCGCTGGCTTAGTTCCGAAAACTGGCCCAAATATCGTGTCAGACGCTGAAAATATTTTTACAGCACAATCAGTAACCGCCTCCCCAGTTTAAGGAAGAAGTATATGTCCTATCAAGATTTCAAAAATTCCGCTGACAGTCTGATCAGCAGCCAGAATGGCGCATGGAGCGGCATTGATGCCGAGTCCGTTGCCCGCATGCAGCTTCAAAACCGGTTCAAGACCGGCCTCGACATCGCCAAATATACCGCGGCCATCATGCGCGAAGATATGGCGGCCTATGACGCCGACAGTTCCAAATATACCCAGTCGCTGGGTTGCTGGCACGGGTTCATCGCCCAGCAGAAGATGATTTCGATCAAGAAGCATTTCGGCGATACCAAACGCCGCTATCTCTATCTGTCCGGCTGGATGGTTGCAGCGTTGCGCAGCGAATTCGGCCCCCTGCCCGACCAGTCGATGCACGAGAAGACCTCGGTACCTGCGCTGATCGAAGAGCTTTACACCTTCCTGCGTCAGGCAGACTCCCGCGAACTCAACCTCTTGTTCCGCGATATCGACGCGGCGCGCGACGCCGGTGACAGCGCGGCTGAAAAAGCGGCAATGGACAAGGTCGAGAATTTCCAGACCCATGTTGTTCCGATCATTGCCGATATCGATGCCGGTTTCGGTAACGCCGAAGCGACTTATCTGCTCGCCAAGAAAATGATCGAAGCGGGTGCCTGCGCCTTGCAGATCGAAAACCAGGTTTCCGATGAAAAGCAATGCGGTCACCAGGACGGCAAGGTTACCGTGCCGCATGAAGACTTCATCGCGAAAATCCGTGCGTGCCGCTATGCCTTCCTTGAGCTGGGCGTAACCGACGGCATCATCGTTACCCGCACCGACTCGCTCGGCGCCGGCCTGACCAAGCAGATCGCGGTGTCCAACGAACCCGGCGATCTCGGCGACCAGTATAACAGCTTCCTCGATTGCGAAGAAATTGATCCGGCCACCGCGAAGAACGGCGATGTCATCATCAACCGCGACGGCAAGTTGCTGCGTCCAAAGCGTCTGCCTTCCAACCTGTTCCAGTTCAAACCCGGTACCGGTGAAGACCGCTGCGTTCTCGACAGCATCACCAGCCTGCAGAACGGTGCCGATCTGCTGTGGATCGAAACCGAGAAGCCGCACGTTGAACAGATCGCCGGCATGATGGACCGTGTCCGCGAAGTCGTTCCGAATGCGAAGCTGGTCTACAACAATTCGCCTTCGTTCAACTGGACGCTGAACTTCCGTCAGCAGGTCTATGATGCGATGGCCGCAGAAGGGCTCGACGTTTCCGAATATGATCGTGACGGCCTGATGGACGCGAAATATGATGACACCGAACTGGGTGAAGCGGCTGACAAGCGCATCCGCACCTTCCAGGCCGATGGATCCAAGCGTGCCGGTATCTTCCACCACCTGATCACCTTGCCAACCTATCATACCGCGGCCCTGTCGACCGACAATCTGGCCAAGGAATATTTCGGCGACGCGGGCATGCTGGGTTATGTTCTTGGAGTACAGCGCAAGGAAATCCGCGAAGGCATCGCTTGCGTGAAGCACCAGAACATGTCCGGCAGCGACATTGGCGATGACCACAAGGAATATTTCGCCGGAGACGCAGCGCTCAAAGCTGGCGGTGCTCACAACACGATGAACCAGTTCGGCTAATATCAGATAGATCGGGCGTCTCCTTTCCCCTTGCGGGACGCCCGGTCCAACCAGTTTTCCTGGGGAGGAAAAAACTATCCGTCGGCAGCAATGTCGGCGGATTTTTTCTGTGTGGACAATTGCTCATAAGGTCATCAGTGTCGTTCACCTGAAGTCTGGCTGTCCGGTCCGGCAGTCTTCCACTTGGCAAAGGGGGCAGCATGGCGTTGCGGAAATCCGGTTCGATATTGGCACTTGCGGCCCTGCTCTCGGCCTGTGGGGGCGGTGGAGGATCGAGCAACAATACGGTCAGCCTGCCCGGGGGCGGATCAACACCGACACCGTCGCCCGCGCCGGTCAGCTCGACCTGTTCCCTGCAGAACCGCCAGAACTGGGCCTTTGCCCAGATCAACGAATGGTATCTCTTCCCGGAAACCCTGCCGGCCAGCCTCAATCCATCGCCTTATGCGTCGGTCCAGGCCTATATCGACGCGCTGACCGCAACCGCGCGGGGACAGGGGCGCGATCGCTATTTCACCTATATTACCTCGATCGCGGAAGAAGAGGCTTTTCTTAATTCCGGCGCGACAGCGGGCTTTGGAATCCGGCTGAGCTATGACAGTGCCGCCGCCCGGGTGTTCATTCTCGATGCGTTCGAAGGCGCCCCTGGTCTGGCCGCCGGTCTCGATCGGGGCGGCGAGCTGCTGGCGATCGGGACAAGCAGCGGCAATCTGCAGACTGTCGCCGCCTTGTTCGCGCAAGGCGGTGCCGGTGCGGTTAGTAGCGCTCTTGGCCCCTCCACCGCCGGCACCAGCCGGGTCTTGCGCTTTCGCAATGCTGCAGGGGTCGAGACCACCACCACGGTCAACAAGGCTGATTTTGCGCTTCAGCCGGTTTCGCCGCGCTATGGCGTGCAGATTATCGACAATGGTGGCACCAGGACGGGCTATGTCAATCTGCGCACCTTCATCGACAGCGCCGAACCGCAATTGCGCGCCGCTTTCCAGCGGTTTCGCGATGAAGGGGTGAGCGATCTGGTGATCGACCTTCGCTATAATGGCGGCGGACTGGTCCGCACCGCGGAGCTGTTCGCCGACCTGCTCGGCCGCAACCGCTTTGCCAACGAGGTGCAGGGTGTTACCCGTTTCCGCGCCAGCAAGGCGGCCAATAACGAGACCCGCACCTTCCAGTCCCAGCCCCAATCGATCGCCCCGACCCGCATCGCCTTCATCACCACCGGCGGCTCGGCCTCGGCCAGCGAGCTGGTGATCAACGCGATGATCCCCTATCTCGACGCCAATATGGCGCTGGTCGGCAGCAACACCTTTGGCAAGCCGGTCGGCCAGGTCGGTCTGGACCGGGCGGCGTGCGACGACCGGATCAGGATCGTCGCCTTCGCCACCGAAAATGCCGACGGCAATGCCAATTATTTCAGCGGCCTTGCCGGTTCGGTCGCCAACAGCTGTCAGGCAGCGGACGACATCAGCCTCCCGCTCGGTGACCCGGGCGAAGCCTCGACCGCTCGCGCGCTCGGGTTCCTCGCCGGAGCAGCCTGCAGCCCGATCAGCCGCGCGGCAGCCGGAGCGACGGCAGCTCAGCGCACACCGCTCTCCCTGCCTCGGGAGCTGCTGATGCCAGCCCGGCCGACCCCGGCCCAGCGCGAACTGCCCGGATCATTCTGAGATGACCGAGCACCAGACCGACCATGCCGTGATGGAGGAAAGTCTGGAGCTGCTGGGCGACCGCTATGACGGCATGGCGGCGGAACTGTTCGACCGGTTCATCGCCGGTCACCCCCAATATGCCCACGCCTTCGTCAACCCCGAAGCGGCGCGCGAGCGGATGACCCGGGAGACGCTCGAGGCGATGGTCGGCCTCGCGGCGGACGAGCCGTGGGTCGATCATGCGGTGACCAATTTCATCGACCTCCACCATGATTATGCCGACTTCACCCCGCAGGATTATGCCGCCTGGTTCGCGCTGGTGATCGAGACGATGGCAAGCCGCGCCGGAGCGGACTGGCCCGACGGTGCCAGCGCGGCGTGGCAGCGACAGGCCGACCCCCTGGTCGCCAAAGTCGCTGCGGTGGAGCGCAACAAGGAAGTGCCACTGCGGACATAGCTGTCACGCCGCACCATGAAATAGCGGATGAAACGCGATCACGCTGTGCGGTTCCGTCACCCGCAAGGGCAATAGCTGGAAATATTCAGCCGGTTCACCTTCCGGGCAGAGGTTCGGAAAGAGCCTGAAGCCAAAGCGGCGATAATAAGCCGGATCACCGACCAGCACGCATCCCGCCGCATCGCGCTCGCGAAGCATCGCCAGCCCCGCATCGATCAGCTTGCTGCCGATATGTTGCCCCTGCAGCTCCGGCTCCACCGCAACCGGACCGAGCGCATAATATCCCGAACTGCCATCCGCCGCAAAGGCCTTGGTAAAGGTCACCTGCCCCACCACGATCCCGTCCTGCTCCGCGACCAGCGAAAGCGCCAGTGCCCCGGCATCGCGGAAGCGGCCGATCAGATCCTGTTCATTGCCGTCGGCAAAGGGCATCGGCGCAAAGGCGCGCTTTGTGATGTCATATATTGCTGCGTGATCGGCGGACCGTTCGGGGCGAATGACGATGGTCACCGGACAGCTATGGCAGCGACCAGCAGGACCAGCGAAACCGTGCAGCTCACGGTCCGGACGTGGTTCCACGGCAGCCAGCGCAGCATGTAGCGGCGCCACATCGCCTCGGCGTCCGGGCCACAGGCATCCGTCGCTTCCAGCGCATTGTTGAGCGGGACATTCGCGGCCGCCGTGACCGCCAGCATCCCGGCCAGATAGAGCGTCCCGCCGATCACCATCTGCCACGATCCGGCACTGCCCCACTGCATGACGCCAAAGACCGCCAGCAACAGACAGGCGAGACTGCTGGCGAAGAACAGCGGCAGGAACAGCGACCTGACGATGATCCGGTTGATGGATTGCATCGCGGCCATGCCGGTCGCCCGCCCCGCCGCGTCGAGCGACTGCATGACGAAGGCCGAGAAGGCGAAATAGACCCCCGCCATCAGGCCGACCGATATCGCTGCGAACCAGAGGGTTGCGGTGATGACGTCCTGCAACGCGCTTCTCCTGCTGTTATCCTTCGATCTACATCGCCCGGACGTCGATATCCGCTTTCGGCATCAGCACGCCCAGCACCACGGCGACCAGCAACAGTGCCGGCACATCGCCGAGCATATGGCCGATATGCTCCGGATTCTGCATCGCCTGCACCGCCATGATCCCGGCGTGGACCACGCTCGACCAGATGGTGAACCAGATCAGCGAGCGATTGGCCGCGGGATTGGCGGCCGCGCGGATCAGCATCAGGCCGAGGGTCAGGTAAATGCCGAGGATCATCACATAATAATGGGAGGCAACCGGCGGTCCTTCGTGCCACATCCAGCCCGAGGGCCAGACCAGCGCCAGCGGATAGACGAGGCAGAAAATCGCTCCGAATAGAACCAGGGCGACTTGCAGAAAGCTATAACGTCCGATCATGATTATTCTCCCGTTACGACCCGCGAGTGGCGCATTGCTACGCCTGTTGGGCCGCGATAGCAAATCACGCGCCGAACTTTACACAGACGCACGCTTTTATTTTCTGTAACCTTCCGGTTCCTCGCCCCAATCCTCCCCCGGCGGCACCAGCCGGTCGAGCCGCCCGAGCAGCGTCAAAAGCGCATGATTGTCCGGTTTTTTGATCGTTGCGACATAGCGGCCGCCGCGCAGGACCGGCCGGTAGCGGCCCTGCCTGATCCGCTGGAAAAGCGTCTCTAGTGTAATCTTTGGCTGCCGGCTCTCCGGCACACCCAATATCGCGTCCCAGGCCGCAACAAATTCCTCCGCCCCCGGCTTGCGGCGCAGGCGGTATGCGCTGTCTCTGCTCATCCCGACAAAAGCCGCCGCCTTGCTGACGGAGCGGGTCTGCGCCAGCAGGCCGAGAAATTCCGCCTGCCGGACCGGCGTCCAGCCGTCCCTGCGCGCGCGCAGCGGGACGGGGGTGAAAGCGGGGATACGGGAGACGCGGCGGTTCTGGACCGCGGCGCTGCGGGGGTCGGGGCGGGTGTCGGTCATGGGGCCGATTAAGGCATATTCGGGGTGGTGTAGGAAAGCGGTTTTTTGAAGGGGGCGCTTCCAAATAAGCCCCTCCTTTTCAAAGGAGGGGTTGGGGTGGTTTCTCACGGCGAAATGCAATTCCCGATAATCAAAGCTTCCATCCGCCGCACGCCCCCTTGTTCGCTGACGCGAGCGATGCTTGCGCATCGCCACCACCCCTTGAATCCCCTCCTCTGAAGAGGAGGGGCTGGAATGTTGCCCGAAGCTCCCTCCCTTCGTCATCCTGAACTAAGGACGGTAGTTCTGTATTATGTTGATTTTGCTTGATAATAATCGACATATTTTACCTGTGCAGGAACTGTGTAGAATAAATTAGGGTTCCGTGCAGTTTTTTAAGTTTGAGTGAGCATCTGCGTTTGGCAGCAAGAGCCTCTTTTGTCTATCATTTCGTTGCTTGTAGCGCCGACAGTGGACCGGCTGCTTTCAAGCGATACCGACGAATGAATGCAATGATCCGACAGCAGCCCTACAAGGTATCGCGGCTCGTGCCCCAATCACTTTCCTTGGGTTTGAAGATGGCTTCGCGGCATCTGATCAGCTAGCATCATTATATTCGGGAAAATGTTGTCCAATTTTGGCATCAGTGTACCATCTGAATTGCAGATGAAAGCAATCAGAAAAGCCAATGCGTTCGCGCTCCGTCCGACATTAACAGAATATTATTCTCGGTAAAATCGCGCTTCACATAAATGCTCACGCTAATTGCAATTTTGACAATAACTGAAAGTGATACTACGCTTCGAATGGTTAAAAATAATAAGGGGAGACGATAGCTTGGCAAGTCTGGTAAATGAAGATGACGTTTTTGTTGTGGAGAATGACAATTCTGAGGACATCGCTTTAACAGAACATAAATCCGATAAATCTGTGCCTGAAAATTATAAGGTTCTTAGAGTCGAAAAAACATTGGAGGATTTGTGGCGCGGAGTTTCCGGCTGTTCAAGCAAAACTGACCGAAAAGTGCAGGAGTTATTTGATCGGTTCAAAAAAGGTCAAACTGAGGGGCGTCCGGGCGCAATAGTTAAGACGTCTGGCTGGACAGGAGGGACGGTTAGAAATCGCTCAGGAACAAGGAACTGGGGAGCAAGATGGTGTAGCACCCAAATTTTTCTAAATTGCTATATAGAATTTTATATTGTTGAAGAATAACTTTGACTTAGTATATTATCTCGGAATAACCACACAATTACGCACCAAGCTGGCCGATCCCTTTAGCTTCAACGCTAAAGGCGCTCTATCTCATGAAAAACCTCCAAATTCCCCGCGCCTTACATGTTAGCATCCGTTTCCATGCCAGCGCAGATAACCAAGCCCTGCTCAATCAATCGCAGACCACGCTTTCCGATATGCGCAACCGGAATGGAGCGCGGCTCGACGGGCTGGAGGAAACTGTACTGAACCTTATCGGTGACTTGAACGACATCGAAAGTCGGGACGCGGTCAATGTCGGCGACAGATACGCCTATTTCGTCACGAGTTTCTGAAGTTCTTGAATTCTAGCCTCAATTTCGCTGTCAGAAACCTCAATTTTCAGTTGATCTTGAACGAATTTTAGGCGGGCCTCATTCGCCCTAATAATTTCAGACCATGTTTTCACCCAGACTTTGTAATTCTCGCCTTCCAAAAACAAGCCTTGAGGTCGATCCTTTTGATTTACTCGACTATCAATTTCATTGGCATGTGAACCGGAAATCAGGTAAAAATGCCATGTGGTATCAGTTCTGGCGAAATCATCTTCATCCTTAATGGCATTCATATAGTCCTCCACCTGATCCAACTCTTTTCGAGCCACTGTAAGCGATGGTCTTTTCAGTTCGATCAATAAGTACTCCCTTTTTGCCGGGTCTGGATTAGGAACTAAGCGTCCAAGAAAATTATCCACCCTGCCCGTTTTCCCATCCTTCTTTGTAATTTTTCGCCCTTTTCTTTTTGACGCCACCTCTTCGGAAACCCTTCCCATAACCCGTGTGAGACCAACTTCGGACAAGGTTATGTGAAATTGCTCTCCAAAAAGCCAAGTGTGGTCCCTTATCAGAACATCTAATTCGCCACGTTCCTTGACAGTGTTCCTGTACTTGGGATTAAAAACAATGCCTTTGAGAATTTCTAAAACAACAATACGCTCTGATATTAAACTTGATGCATTGATAATATTTCCAAGTTCCGTTTTCTTCAGAAGCGCTGAAAACTCGGTTTGCTTTTTTTTCGGTAAGTTTACGACAGCTTGAAGAATGGTCGATAACTCATCTGGATTGTGCTTTATAGCCTCCTTCAAAAGCGTTAGTGTCATTTTTTGCAATGAAGGTTCCGCTTTTGTGAAATCTTTCGAATATGATGAAACAGCGTAAGTAGCTATGTCAAAAACTTGCCGCTCTCGTCGTTCAATTTCATCTTTCGGATCACCTTCATATGGATAGGCACCAGCATCTTTCAATTCTTGGATAACACCAAGTGATTTTTCACTTTGACGCTGTCGAAAATAGTCACCCAACTCGTCTCGAATGTGATTGATAACAATAAGAAATTCTGGATCATTAAGATCATCAAGTTCCAGTAGATTTTTATCTGCAAGCTCTTGAAAATAGGAGCTGTATGCATATGCTGAGAATTCAAATCCGGGTGCCGTGACGTGTGCCGCTTGCGAACCCAATACAATACCATCTTCTCCACCGAAATGAATTTGTCTAGCGTCGATGGAGTTCTTCCATTCGATGACTTTTAGCCGTAAATCCGAGACTGTTCTGTTCGGAAGCTGAATATCATCTTGCGGTAATTCGTGCCATCGCTCGACGATTATATTGGGATCAATTTTGTATCCATTATACCAAAGTTCAGCATCAGTGTATTGCAATATGTATGGTGCAAAGATTGAACTGAATTCTCGAAAGGCATCGACACTGTCGAGATTGTCAAAGGTATCTTTTAGATTTTGGAGCCGAACAATCGTTCCTGTATGTTCGTTGCTCGGAGATTTAACATTAGAAACTTCACAACGTTCCAATGCGTTAGCAAAAATTTCAATGTCGAATGATTTTAAACCTTCGTCAGATTCGAAAGTGGTTTGCCATTTACAACGCTGGGCCAGAGAATAAAATCGGAGCCGACCGCGACCTTCCTTGCCATGAATTGCTCGCTTTAGGTCGCTCGTTCGATGTGCATTGCGTTTCCAAGAATCTCCCAAATTACCAAAATCGTGATTAGCTTGTTCGAATTTTATGCCGTGGCCGTTATCGGTGACGGTGATTGCTGAAAGTCCACCTAATCCATTTTTTTCAAGAACGACGCTTACACTAGTCGCTTCGGCATCCAAAGAATTCCAAACCAGTTCCGAGATAGCTCTGATGGGATCGCTAGTTTTGGCTTCTCGTTCTAGGAAATCCTGTTTCGCATGTAGATTAAGGGTTGTCATGTGCTCTTGCTTACAATGTTTGTGGGGATTTCAACAGAAGCAAACTGTCAAATTCAACATAATCGTTTAGATTCATTCTGTTCCGGATGACTCCATAATGTTGATTTGCTGGTACCATTGTCCTTTACCGCTCACGCTCGAACGCGTCACGTTCAGGCTTTTGCTCCTTAGCTTTAAGCCTTCGCTCCCTCTCCTGATTGAGCAAGGCGAGAAACGTAGCCATGCGAAGGCGACTGGCGTTGCTCTGATCGGGATTATTTTGTGCGCGCTCGATCAACTTATCTATTATCTCGCCGGGTTGGCGGTCGAGTTCATTCAGCAATTTTCGGTCTTGCCTCGACATGGTGATAACCGCATCATTCGGCCAACGCTCGATAATAGCGGCCATCACACTTGTATTGATGACATCATCGGGCAAGGCGCTCGTCGGTTTGCTTACATAATATGTGCGGGTGGCGATTTCAGCGATGGTGGCAAGCGCCTCGTTGACCTGTTCCTGATGCGCCGCAGCGCTTTCTTCAATTGCATCAACCCGCGCGGACAGCGCCGCCACACCTTCGGCAATATCGGTCAACAGCCCCAACAGTGGATCGTCCTGCGTGTCGCTCATCGTCCTGGCCCTCCACGGTCTCGGTCTTTCGTGCGGTCACGATCCCGCTCATCGTCTTTTCGCACCTGTTTGCCCAGTTCGGCCATGCGGGCGTGCAGGCGGCTCGCAGCGTCATTGGTGTCGCGACCTTTCTCCGGTTCTTTGTCCGCGCCGCGCTTAGCTTCGGGCGCTATTGACGGCTCACGCCCTAGCGCCTTGTCGAGACGGCCCCGCAAAGCTTCAATCCGGTCAGGGTCAGCGATCAAGTTACGCGCCTCGACGACCATATCGCGGGTCATTTCGCCAAACCGGAACTCGCGCCGCTCGGCAAAGCCGCGCGCTGCGGCATCGGGCAGCGGATAATCGCTCGCCATGTCCTTTGCTCGTTCGCGCGACAGGGTGCGGACAAGTTTGCTCTGGTCGGCAAAATCATCGCGGCCATAATGAAGCTGCACCTCGTCACGGTGGCGCGTGAGGCCAACATAGGCCGAATGCCGGTCCATACCCGGCGTTGCCAATATATGCGCCTGATCGACCGTCACGCCCTGCGATTTGTGGAAGGTGGCCGCATAGCCATGATCGATATGGTCATAGTCCTTGAGGTCGAACGATACACTGCGCCCATCGTCTGTGCGAACGGCCATATGTCCGGGCGACACCTGCTCAACCGTGCCAAGCGTCCCGTTCTTGACTCCCATGCCGCGTTCGTTGCGCAAGAACATCATCCGGTCACCGCTGGCAAAATTGCGCGTCCCGCGTTCGGTTTCGACGCCAATATCAGCGCCAAGCTCGCCATGATCGCGCAGCTTGTCACGCGCAGCTATATTGAGGTCGCGCACTTCGGCATTGGTATGGGTCAATATGATCCGGCTTTTGTCAGGGTAGCTGGTGCGAGCATCATTCCAGCCCTCAACAAGCTCAGCGCGCGCATCCTCGCGCGTCTCGGCGCTGTGAACCATGCTGTTTTCACCATAAGCATGGATCGCCTCGCCAGTCCTTCCGGTGGCAAGCGCACGGGTTGCGCCGCGCTGCCAGTCATCGCGCTGGCGGCGAATCTCGGTAATCTCAACCGCGCCGTGCGCTTCGGCGAGCGAGCGGAATGCCGCTCCAGCCTCTATTGCCTGCAACTGCTCGGGATCGCCAACCAGCACAACCTTCGCGCCTGCATCACGCGCCGATGATAAGACGCGCTCCATCTGACGCGTGCCGGTCAGGCCCGCTTCGTCGATGACCAGCACATCACGTTCGCTCAATTGCTCGCGGCCATGCTTCCACTGATATTCCAGACTAGCAATCGTCCGTGACGTAATGCCCGAACCGGCTTCGAGATTTTCCGCAGCGATGCCAGAGAGCGAAGCACCGCGCACATTATAGCCTTCACGCTCCCAAGCATCCCGCGCAACACCCAGCATTGCCGACTTGCCGCTCCCGGCATATCCGACGACCGAGGAAAGACCGCGCTCGCTAGTGACGTGATCGAACGCATCGCGCTGCTCGCCCGATAAAATCATCCCGCGTCCGGCTGCGCCATCAAGCGCAGCATGGCGGTTACGATCCGCAACACCGTGTCGCTCGCTGGTGACCAGCATCGACGCAGAAAGCCCAAGCCGCTCTTCCACCGCAATCATATCGGCGCTGGTAAACCGTTCCTGATCCTTGCCGTCTTTTCCCAATGCGACAAGTTCAGGCGAGCCGCGCACCGATGCCATGACCGCATCGAACTGATCCTTGCCGTCGCTGTGCCGGAACGCAAACTGGGCAAGGTCGCGCTTTGTGAATGTGGCTTGGGAATGGGTAATCGCATTCAAAGCGATGGCAGGATCGGCGATAATCTTGTCGCCATTCTCGCGCGCGATCCGCATATGATCGTCGGCGCGTTCGGCGTCCTCGCCGTGGATGGCGCGCCGTGATCCTACCGCACCAATCTTGTGCTGCGGTTCAAGCGGAATGCCCTGTGCTTCCAATGTCCGGTGATCGACGCGCGCATCAAGGCCCAGCTCGGCCATGCGGGTGTTCACATGGTCGGCCCAGCTCTCGCGCCAATTGCCCAAAAGCTCTTTGCTGTTCCAGTCTCGCTCCTTCTGGCCAAAGCCTTCGGGGCCAACTTCGCGCATCGAGAGCATGACATGGGCATGGGGCTTGGGACTACCATCTGCCTCCTTATCCCAATGGACATTGAGGTCGGCAATCATGCCGCGCGCTACAAATTCCCGTGCGACAAAATCACGCGCCAACTGTGCGCCCTCCGCCTCGTTCATCTCCCGTGGAATCGCAAACTCGACATCGCGCGCAAGCTGCGCGTCCTTGCGGACCTCGCCTGCCTCGACGGCATTCCAAAGCGTCTCGCGGTCGCCGAGTCGCTCCGGCGCACCCTCGGGCAACATGATCTCGGAGTGGACGACACCGGCCTTGTTGGTGAAGTCATGATCGCGCCCAAGCCGGTCATCGGTAAGGCGTTCAGCTGCACGGTAGGCAGCCGAGGCAACCGCGCTTGATCCGTTGGCGCGGCTCACGACTTTTGCAGAGAAATGGTAGATTGCCATAAGATCAACCGACCGCAAGCGGCTCCATCAATTCGATCCGATTTCCGAACGGGTCGGCGACATAGACGCGATCATAGCCTTCAAGCGGTTCGTCTGATTGTGGAGAGAAACCCGCGTGCTCCAGTTTCACAATCAACTCGCGCAAACCTTGAACGAGCAAGGCCGGATGAGCCTTCAAGAGACCGCGCTCGAACCAGCAACCTCCACGCTTAGCTAGGTTAGGTGGTTTGGGCGTCTCTGGGATGCCAAGAATGCCTGCGTAGAAGGCGCGAGCGCTTGCTTCTTCGCCCGCTGGCATTGCGAGTTGAACATGGTCAAGTGCGAGCACCTGCATCAGCACCTCCGATCTATTTATATCCTCTCACTTTTAAGCGACGTTGGCAACAACGTATAAGCGCGCACTCAAAATTACTTACGAAATTCTGATGTGACTTGGTTCTTGGATTTTATGAAGCGATTGTCTGAAAGACGGTTTTCGCATATGTTGCGAGTCTAAATGGCAATATACGGAGACACGCGATGCGTAAAGTCCGGGACTATGATGCTGAACTGAAAGCGCTCGCGGACAAGGCGAAGAAGCTCAAGGCGCGAAAAGTCGAACAGCTTGGCGCGCTGGTGGTTGCGACCGGAGCCGACGCGCTTGACCTTGAAGTCATCGCTGGAATGCTTCGCCAAGGCGTGCAGGAAGCCAAGCTCGATTCCGTAAAGGAGAGCTGGCGCGCCGATGGTGCGACCTTTCTCGGCAAGCGCGGGCGCAAAGGTCGTCGCAAAGCTGGTAATAACCAATCGAGCGCTGACTAGAAACCTCGCGGCGAAGCGGCGGGTTGAAGCTGGACAGCGGCGATATGATACAAGGGAGTGGGTGGTGCAGCGACGGGAACGAACACGGCATCTGATCGAACTGGGCGGCCTCGTCCAGAAATCAGGCTTGGTCGAACTCACCGATGATGACCGTGCTACCCTTTACGGCGCGATGCTTGAACTTGCTGGTCGTGCACAAGATGATGATGGCATTAACGCGATGGCGTTGTGGAAGCGTCGCGGCAAGCGGGCGTTTGATTCCGAAAGCGAAGCTGCGCAAGATAAGCCGCTGGCTGATGCGCAAAGCGATGAGGATTGATCGGTGAGTAGCCGCCTTCACGGATGCGCGTTGTTGCTGTTCGCTGGAGTGCTGCTTATCGCTTGGTGGTTGCCGAAAACGCATACCGCATTCTGGCTGATCCTGATCGGTGGCCTTGCTGTTTGGATCGGGGGCATTTACCTCAAGGTCCGGCTCGGTCGCTCCGATACCACACTTGGCTCCGCCCAGTTCGGATCGCGCAGTGACGTGAACGCGCTGGCGAAAAACAAAGGCGATCTGCTGATTGGCCGCGACACATCGGGTCGGTTGCTCCGTTATGATGGCCCCGCCCATCTCATCACCATCGCACCGACGCGCTCGGGCAAAGGTGTGGGCACGATCATTCCCAATCTACTCACCGCCAATCGGTCGGTGGTCTGCATTGATCCCAAGGGGGAGAATGCCCTTGTGACGCTGCGCCAGCGTGAAGCGTTCGGGCCGGTGCATTGCCTCGATCCGTTCGGTATCTCGGGGCAGACAAGCGCACGTTACAATCCGCTCGACCAGCTTGACGCCAAAAGCCTTGATCTGGCCGAAGATGCGATGACGCTTGCCGATGCGCTGGTGTTCGATGAGGCCGAAACCGAAGCGCATTGGAACGAGGAAGCCAAAGCGCTCATATCGGGCATCATCCTTTATGTCGTCTGCCATGATGATGCCGCGCACCGAAATTTGACCAGCGTTCGGGATTATCTGACGCTGGCTCCCGATGACTTCACGGCGTTGCTAACGATCATGCAGGCGAGCGACCGCGCGAGCGGATTGATCGCGCGAGCTGCTAACCGATACCTCAGCAAATCGCACCGCGAAGCGGCAGGCGTGTTGTCGGGCGCGCAGCGGCACACCCATTTTCTTGATAGCCCGCGCATCGCAGCCGTGGTGGGCGGGTCTGACTTTGCCTTTGCCGACCTCAAGGACGAGGTGGCGACGGTGTTTCTGATCCTGCCGCCCGACCGGCTCGATACATATTCGCGCTGGCTGCGCTTGCTGATTGCGCAATCCATCAATGAAATGGCGCGCTCGTCAGCCAAGCCGGAGCGCCCTGTCTTGTTCCTGCTTGATGAATTCGCCGCGCTCGGGCGGCTGCAACCTATCGAGCGCGCTATGGGTCTGATGGCTGGATACGGTCTGCAACTCTGGCCCATATTGCAGGACATCCACCAATTGCGCAGCCTCTATGGAACCCGCGCAGGGACGTTCCTGTCCAATGCCGGTGTGCTGCAAGCGTTCGGGGTCAATGATTTTGATACCGCCGATATGCTGTCGAAGACGATGGGACGCGAAACCATCACCTATGAAACCGGCGGGCAGAGCCAAAAGGATGTGATGCTTAAAGACCCTGAACGGTCGTTGAGTAAAACCCAGCACCTCGCCACCCGCAATCTCATGGACCCCAATGAGATAATGAAACTTGCGTCCGATACGCTTTTGCTAATGCGCGTTGGTGAAAGTCCGCTGATCGTCAGGAAGTTGCGATATTACGCGGATAAGGAATTTGCGGGGATGTTCGATGCGCCGTGAAAGTAATGAACTTAGTCGAGGACATTGCGGACATTACCCGTATGCGCCACTCAAGACAGATGAGTGAGCTTGGTACGATGGAACGCCTGAAAGTTTGGGCACGCAACTTAAAGCGTGACGTGATTGCGCTGTGGTTGGCCGCGCGCGACCCTCGCGTTCCTTGGTATGCCAAGGCGCTCTCTGCTGCGGTCGCCGCCTATGCGCTTTCCCCCATCGATCTTATTCCTGATTTTATACCGATACTTGGCTATCTCGATGACCTATTGATTGTGCCGTTCGGCATATGGGCAGCGGTCAAGCTCATCCCCGAACCGATAATGGCCGACCTTCGTGCGAAGGCTCTTGAGCACCGCAAACCGACGTCAAAAGCGGGGTTGGCTGCCGTCGTATTCATCTGGCTCGCTGCGATTGCGCTTACCGTCTGGTTTTTTGGCCTGATGGAGCGATGGTAATCCGCTAATGCCAGCTTTCCACAACTTGTCTCTTTTGGCTGTGATGGAAAATGCGGGGCGGCATAGCCGCCCCGCTGGATGCTCATTCGCCAGCTTCTCCGTCGGCAGGCCTCCCCTTGGCTTTAGCGAGGATTGCAAAACCGTCCGCGATCAGGTCAACCGAGTAACGAGTCTGGCCTTCGACCTTGTAGCTCGACTGACCGATGCGCCCAGTGATTCGGACAAGATCGCCGATGGTGGTTTTGGCGAGCCGATCGCGCAATTTGCCGAACAGGGTGACGCGATGCCATTGCGGATCGGACTTCCATGTTTCGCCTTCGCGGCGGTTGTAATTAACGGCTACCGAGATGTGGGTGACTTTCTCGGCTGCGTCGATCTTGCCTAGCCGTCCGATGATGTGAAATTCTACAATATTCTGCACTGGTTTTCTCCTGATTGAGTGTCAGGCGAAATGTCCTGACGGACATAGAAAGGCCGCGCTCCGCCTGCGCGCAAGCCAAAAAACGGAGGCTCCATTCATGGAAACCGTAGGCGTGAAACGCCGGTTTTTTGCTTGCGCGTATGAAGGCGGTGCAAGCGGCCAATTTCCGTCAATCAAGGACAAGTGTTGATACGCGGTCGGGATGCTTTGTGTGGAGTGTGAATTCTTATCGTTGGCACTTGATATGCCGATGCCCGGTCAGACGCGGCTGTAATATGTCGCTTTGCCGCTACCGTGCTGGACAAGGTGGTTATCCGATACCAGCATCTGCAAATGCTTTTTGACCGTGTTGCGGTTTGCGCCCGTCACTTCCACAACCTGGCTGTTGGTGATCCGCCCGTGCGCTTTCGCTAGTTCGAGAATCTGCACAGAGAGTTCGGGCAACCGCTGGGTCATCAATCGTTCGCGTTTGATCTTAGCCTCAAGTCGCGATTTCTGCTGCCGAAGTGACTGGAGGAAATAGATGATCCACGGCTCCCAGACTGGCGCGTCGCTGCGGATTGTGCCCTGCGTCCGGCGAAGCCCCAGATAATAGCCTTCCTTGCTCGCCTCGATCACGCTTTCGAGTGAGGAATACGGCACATAGACATAGCCGCTGCGTAGCAAGAGCAAAGTGGTCAGCACCCGCGACAAGCGGCCATTGCCATCCTGAAACGGATGGATTTCGAGGAAGACGACGATGAAAATCGCTGTGACAAGCAGCGGATGAAGCTGCTTTTGGTCCAGCGTCTTATTCACCCACTCGACCAGTTCCACCATCAATCGCGGTGTATCGAACGGCGTAGCCGTCTCGAACACAACGCCGATTTCCTTGCCCTCGGCGTCGAAGGCGCTGACATGATTGGTGTTGGTTTTGTAACTGCCGCGATGACGCGCATCCTTGCTGCTGTGCGCCAGCAAGTCGCGGTGCAATTGTTTGATGTGGTTCTCGGTCGGCGCAATTTCATCGAACGATGCGAAGATGGTTTCCATCACTTCGGCATATCCCGCCACTTCTTGCTCATCGCGGGTGGCGAAGTTTTGAATTTCAATATTGGAAAGCAGCCGCTCAACATCGCTGTCTGACAGCTTACTCCCCTCAATCCGCGTCGAAGAGCCGATGCTTTCAATCGTCGCCACGCGCCGCAGCGCCGACAGGCGATCAGGCGCAAGCGTTCCCAAAGCGCGCCATGCGCCTTTGAACTCATCGATCTCGGCAATCAGCGAGAGCATTTGCGGCGTGATCGCCAACGAGGCTATGTTGATAGGCATATCCATATTTATACTCATAAATATCCATAAATGCAATCGCGCATGTAATAGGTAGTGACGTATCTCGAATTATCGAGTTAGGGAAACTGACACTGCGCGATGCCGCTGATTGCTAAATCGCTTGAAATGTTTCGCCGTCAGTTAGAGTAGAGTGATGAGTTAAATATTGACTTCATAATGCGAAAAAGGACGGCGCTTGGAAAGAATAATTTCTCCACCATTGTCGGAGCTACCAAAGTTACGCCAACCGTTGACAGCGGGTGAAAAAATGGTGTTCGACTTGTTTTCGAGTTCGCTTGATCCTGAATGGGAAATATACATTCAGCCTCATCTAAATGGTCTGCGACCTGATTTTGTGCTGCTGCATCCACAGATAGGTATTGCTGTATTCGAGGTGAAAGACTGGGATCTTGATGCGATGGAATATTTCGTTCGCCAAGGTCCTCCGCCGAAACTCTGGGCGCGTAAAGACGGCAAGGAGTTTTCTCGGCAGATGGATAATCCCGTCACTAAAGCGGAATATTACCGGGAAGCGATATTCAATCTCTATTGCCCAAGGCTAACAGCAAAGAAGGGCTTCGGGGCAATTACCGCTGGGGTAATTTTTCCTTTTGCAGACAGGAAGCGCTTGCGCTCGCTTTTTGACCCTTTCCTCAAGCACGAGGATAATGAGCAGCTTGCTCGGTACATGACCATCAGTGGTGCGAGCGAGATCAGGAATAGGGACATCAGCCATGTGTTTCCAGATTCAACTCGCAGCCATTCGGTTTTGATGCGGCCGGAACTCGCCGAAGATTTGCGTGGTTGGCTAGTGGAACCTGACTTCTCCGTCACTCAACGCCGCCCGCTGGTTATGAACGCGCATCAGCGGCAACTGGCTAACTTCCGAACAGATACTGGCTTCCGGAGGATTAAAGGTCCGGCAGGATCAGGGAAATCACTTGTTCTTGCTGCACGAGCGGCAAGGCTTGCAGACGAAGGTAAGTCGGTTCTCGTGGCGACCTTCAATATCACCTTATGGCACTATCTGCGTGATTTGATCGTTCGCGATTTACGGAAAAAGCAAAGTTATCGAAACATCGTTTTTGCCAATTTTCATAGCTGGTGCAGAGACATTTGCGAGCATGTAGGTTGGTCTGATCGCTACGATGACCTATGGAAAGGTAGCGACGCCAGCATCGTTATGAAAACGTCGTTACCTAACTTGGTTTCTACTATCGCCGATGAGATGCAAGCACCTACCTACGATGCGATTCTTGTCGATGAGGGGCAGGATTATCAGC
This sequence comes from Parasphingorhabdus flavimaris, assembly GCF_013371215.1. Taxonomy (GTDB): domain Bacteria; phylum Pseudomonadota; class Alphaproteobacteria; order Sphingomonadales; family Sphingomonadaceae; genus Parasphingorhabdus; species Parasphingorhabdus flavimaris. The sequence goes on along the minus strand of NZ_JABWMH010000001.1, from coordinate 753,234 downwards.
CGCTGTGGTGGAATACATTACGCCGCTTCCTCAAGCCCGGTGGTGAAATGCTTATGGCTGCCGATGCCACACAAAACATTTACGGTACGGCGGACGATTGGACCGACGATGCAATGACTGGCGCGGGATTTCGAGGGAACTGGTCAAGGCTTGATGTCAGTTACCGGTTGCCTCCCGAAGCGGTTCCTCTGATTCGTAATTTCGCTGATCGTTTTCTGCCAGGAACGGAGATCGATCTACCACTGCAAAATCAGGGCGAATTCGATCTCGCTCCATGCCGATTGCGTTGGGTCCAATGTGCGGCTCCGCAGTCGGCCAAAGCCTGCACAGAAGAACTGCTACGAATGATGCATTTCACCGGAACAGGAAATCTCGCCAATGCTGATATCACCTACCTCGCTGCCGACGTTGCTAGCGGTAGCAGTGTCGTTGAAATGCTAAATGATCGAGGCGTCAAAAGCGTTTCGACTTTTGCCGAGGACGTACAGGAGAGGCGGCGACAAAAAGTGGGTTTTTATATGGGAGACGCCCGCATAAAGGCCACGACGCTTCACAGCTTCAAAGGATGGGAGTCGCCATCACTAGTAATCCATGTCGGAACCACGACTGATGCTGGAAGTATCGCGCTTATCTATACCGGCCTAACGCGACTCAAAAATAGCAGCCTAGGTAGCCGCTTAACGATCATCAGCTCGTCACCAGAATTTCTCGAATATGCGAAAACTTGGCCGAATTTCACTGATATTACTAACAAAGTCGATCAGTCGCATTGAACTATTTTTGGCCAAGCAAAAAACTTGCGCGCCGCGTTGTCGGCGGGTCTTGGGCATTTGCTAGTTTCGCGAACTCATAGCCGAAAATGCGTCACTACCCGTAATGCGACCCATAAATATCCATATCTTTTCGCTCATCGGCGCGGCAGCCATAAGCTGACGCGCCGATTGAGGCCGAATGCAAAGGCAGTCGGCCTTGGCCCGTCCCGCATGGACGGGCCGCGAAAATACATGGCTGGCGATGCAATCACGGTTAGAACATTTCAATCTGGTCACGCATCGGATTCCAAAATCCGATGTCGAGCGGCTTCTGCTCGCGGTGGGGCTGCATCGGCTGCTCGGCAAGCCAACCAAGCCGCTCACCTATGCTAACCGGCGCAACGCCGCCCAACATCATCTGGTCAGGGTCAGAAAGTGTGATGGTGGCAAGGTCTTTGCGTTTCATGGCTCTGGCTCCGCTCAATATTCATCGGACAGCATGATTGTCAGAACGCGCCGCGTGATGGCTGGATTGGCAGCGTCTTCGCTGGCAAACTCCAAGTTGCGGTCGTAATAATCCAGTTTCCAGAACACCCGTTCGCACTCATCCTCTTGGCTTCGCGGGCGCTCGGTCGTCCAGCTTCTATCGCGAAGCTGGTAAATCGAACCGAAATCGCGCTCGCCGTGCGGGTCATTGTCGTCGGTGAAAGCATCAAAGGTTTCAATAAGTTCGCGCACCTGTGACTGGTCTGCATCCGGCAGCGACCGGAATCCGGCGGTGGCAACAGGAGTGCAAGCAACGCCCATTGCTTGCCGTGCAAGGTCGTTCAATCGGGCAATCCGCGCCGTTTGCTCCCGCGCTGCGGCACTGTTCTCAAGGGCGGCGCTCATCGGACCACCCCCCTGCGGGTTTCGCAAATCAAAACAAGCGCCCCGAAATCCTCGCGTTCGCCAAGCCGCTCGGCAATCTTGCGCACACAGGCCAGCGGCAAACCGTTCTCGTTGGCGATACCGCGCAGATAATCGTCCCGCGTTTCCGCCCCGCACTCACGATACATTAATTGTAAATCACACATTTTCTGCCTCCTCTTGGCTGAAAGCCGCAAACGCCTTGCGACATGCGGCTCTGCCTTCCGGCGAGGATGGGAGGGGGAGGGAAAGCTGAATCGTTGCCCTTGGCGCGGGCCAGCGGGCGAAGCCCGCCACACGGGGGTGACTATTCTGCTTTGGGAAACGAGAGGGCGAAGCCCTTGGCGTTCCCAACAATAAAGAAAACGGAGCCGGTTAGGCTCCCACAACCGCAACGCGGCACACGAACGGCACCCTCGCAACGGCGCGTCGCCGCCGGATGGTGTGCGCGCGCAATTGTGCGTCAGCGCCCATCGGGCAAGAAGAGAGGCGAGAGTGCCAGCGGGTTAGACAAAAAAGCCACGCCCTCAGGAGCGCGTAGCGCGGGACAGAGCGCGACCTTAAAAAGTCCCGCTCATTATCCCACGCTCCTGATCGTCACCCGAAGGGCCAAGACTACAGGCTTGGTTCGCGTAGGCGAATAGAGCGGGTTGCCGTCAGGCAGCGATCACAATTCAGCTATATGTTCGCAAAAAGCATTCGTAATCAGATTTCAAGAGCTGCTTCAATTCTAATTTTGACTTCTGCAGCATCGAAGCCAGTGACCTCGGTTGTAGTTAGCAGTCCAATCGCTGATTGGCTTTCCTCAACTGGCAACACACCCATTTTTCGGTACCAAAGAAGCTTCTTTTCCCAACGGCTTTTGTAGTCAGGCCGGTCAAGCATACCTAAATGCTCGATCAACAGGCGGCGACCGCTTTCGGCGTCTTCCACCGTGAAATCAGGATATCTTAATGTACCATCGCGCCCGACAAAGGGCTGCTCGTAGCTATATGGAACACCCATACTGTCTAACAAATTTGCGATGATGACTTCTGACTTTGATCGAACAAGCTCACCACGAATGGTTCGGTGAACCAAACCTTGTTCCAAAAACGCGGTTCCATGAGAAACCAGCGACGGCTTTGTGAACAGGTTAGTGAGGCGGTGCGCCGTATCTGAGTTTGCGGCATCAGACATTTTCATCAATTCGCGAATTTCGCCTTGATGAAAAACAACTACTTCCTGTTGTTGACGCGTTAACGCCGTGTAGAGAAGCTCGCGTGACAAAAGCCGACAAGGGTTTGGAATGACCACGAATGTTGTTCCAAACTCGCTCCCTTGCGACTTGTGAATCGTTAGAGCATAGGCAAGCTCAAGACGGTCGTTGCCGTCTTCAGAAAAGTCTGATCCGGAAAAGCCAAATTTCTGGCCGAGCTGCGTTGAAAACTCGACCTCAAGCTTCCATGGAAGTTTCTTAGGCTTCCATTTGGTCCCCTTGTATTGACCAACGGCTAAACCAATCTCGCCGTTCGCAAGATAGGCGTTTGGATCTTCTGGGTAAACGTCGAAACGCCTACCGTTAGAAAGATTGATGACCTTGTCACCATAGAGGATGCCTTGGCTTCCCATTGCCTTTGCAACCTTGCGATATCTTGGGTTTTCTGGCTCCGCCCAAGAACGCACCGAATTCCGAAATAGCCTTTTTATCCAGCGATTCATCCCATCGACGCCAGTCTCCCCTCCACGAAGAGGTGCAAGAATTTGCCAACTTTCAGTATTCGCTCCGCCGCCATTTCGCTGTCCGTCAACTGCGCGAGACTGCGAAAAATAGACTCGACCTCTAAACTCTGATCCGCCGAGACTGACTTCAAACGCGGTCTCATCGGACCAAGATGGGTCCGCATCGCGTCGGACATGTGCAGTTAATTCTACCAGCAGTTTTTTGTGAAGGTCCGCATCTCCATCCCATTGAACCGCACGAACGCCTTCGGCTTGTCCAGAAGACAGCCTATCCCAAATTTCGTCCGCTCCGGGGTCAGGCGCTTCTCCGGAAAACCAGCGTGAGAGCAGTACACCGTCCCCACCCGTTTGGCGGCGGACAATGCTAAGCTCAGCAAGACCGGGGGCTGGCTTTGCGTCACTTTCGCTTAGGAGCGTGATGATATCGACAAAGGGACGCCCCGCTCCGATTGGAGGTAGCTGGCGGGGGTCTCCGACCAGCACCAGCCGCTGCACGGCGGCAGGGTCAAGGGCATCGAGTGTCGCAGCCAGTTGGTCCTCTGTGAGCATAGAGGCTTCGTCAATAATGACAGTGGAATAACCATTTTCGCGTGGTTGTTGGCCCGTTACAAAATAACGGAAAGATTTGCCGTCATAGCGGCCAAATTCTGACAAAAACTGTGCCAACGTATAGGCCTTCACGTCGCCAGCCTTTTTCTGCATTTGAACGCGAGCCTTGCCCGTTGGCGCGAGTAATAAGACACCACCTTGCTTGACTGTTGGAATGGATAACAACGCCTGCAACAAAGTGGTTTTTCCTGTACCCGCTGGACCGATCAACGCGACAACGCGCGACCGGAAGACCTCTTCTAAGGCGACAGCTTTCTCATTCCGGGCAGCCTGTTCCTCAACATCATCTGCTTTTGCAGGATCAGGGATGACTTTATCGATCAGTGCACGCCAGTTTTCGCTAATGTCATGGCGCATCCCTTTGAGGCGCTTGCGGATACGAGCGCTGATAAACGTCCGCGCGTCTGCATAGCGATCAAGCTGCCAAGCTGGGCTTCCAGAAGCATCGTCAGCTTCCGAAAGGACGGGAGCAAGCTTGTCACCAAATGCTTCGAACCAATCGCTGCCAATGGGACATGCAGGTGCTAATTCCGCGTCGCGAATCCGGTTCACAATCCATTCTTGCGGCAACAGCGTGTGCCCTTCGGTCGTGGCCTCTTCCAAAGTTTTGAGAATAAACGCTCTGCCACGTCTGGGGTCGATCGGTTCCGGGCAGGCTGAAGGATGCGGAATAGGAATAGCTACTTCGATCTGGGGGTCTGGGAATACCCCCCTATCAATAGTGCTCAAGGGAATGGCATCGAGCCGACCGCGATCCATTTCATAGCAAAGATAAGGATTGGCCAGTATCTGGCCATCTTCGATGTTTAGTCCTGCTTTCTTACGAACCTCATGTATCCACCATCGTTGCGCCTGTTCTTTAGAGATTTCAAAACGGGCGAGCAATTTCAGGAGGGCGCGCCGTTCGGGCTGAAGTTTGTCCCACAGTTTTACGATGACTGGACCAACGGATTTCCTGAGATCGGCAGGGAGTTTCAGCGGGTCACGCAATACAGAATCAACGAGTGGCCAAGGATCACGCACTTCTTCCTTGCCATCGGCATGTAGCAGCCTACCCACTTCGTGGGCGATGAGCGTACCATTTTCCAGACCCAGCGCGCTCAGGGCCGAGCCGAGGCCGGGGAATGCCCCGCGTAGTCGCCATAGACGATTGAGTTCCGCGTCGATCCAGCTTCGCGCTTTGTCCCATGCTCCGGGCAACAGGGCTTCATAGCGCGCGACCACATTTGCAGCGGACAAAAGAACCGAAACAGCCTGGTCGTGGCTGACATGCTCCGAACCCATTGAGAAAGCATCCCAATGCTCCTCCGAGGCATGGAGCACATAGAGCGACGGATCAAAGTCCGCATCACCGGCAGCGAGTTCTAACAGCTCTTGATAGGGCAACAGGAAGCCATCGCCGATTTCAGGCCGGATCGAATGACTGACATTGCGTTCCCAAACCATGGACCGCAAAGCATCGTCGTGCCGGTCTTCATAGGCATATTCCGTTGGGCCGCTTACCCCGGTTACCCGGCCTATGCCAACGATCACCCTGCGCGGGTCATCGGTCAAAGGGGTCCGCTTGGCATAGAAGAACACCAACGATTCTTGCGGATTGATCGCTTCGAAGAACGTATCAAGCATGACGAGTTGGTTGGATCGCTCCTGCACCCAGATACTGTGAAAGCCGAGGTCTGGTTCGCGTTCCGGGCGAAAGCCGAGGCCCAAGCGGTCCGCGATGGCTGGAATGCCAGTCTTCGCTTCTTTCATCATCCAGGCGAAGGGGACAGCGGATGCGGAGCGCGGGGCATGGCGAAAAGTTGTCGTGCGAAAATGGGTGTAGAGCGCATTGTTCTGCCGCGCATAGGGATGGGGAAAGCGCCGCTCATAGGCGGCTTCGGACATGAATGCTCCGCGCTCCGCCGCGCAGGCAGGAAGACGCACGCCGTCTGGATCAAACATTTCACCGGCGTTCTCGTTTTCCCATTCGTCATCGCGGGTATCGCCGATGCGGGGTAGAGCGATGCAATAAGTATTTCCAAGCGGGTTAGAGCAGACTTTGCCGTTCCATCCGGAATCATGCCAAGGCACGCGGACTGAAAGGTGTTTCATCGGAAGTTTACGTGCACCTTCAATCATTTGTTCCTGCCTCTCGATCTAACTTAGGCCGTTGAAACCCATATTCGGCTTCCAGCATGTCCACGACCTTTAAAAGCGCGCGGTATATGCTCAGTTCATTCGCGCCGAATTTGTAGTGGCCCGTCACAAGTTCTTCATGTTCCAAATCGGCGGTTCGCGCTCGCCTTTTCTCTTCCTCACCTTTGCGGATGTATGTGACGGGGTATCGAAATGAGCGACCTTCGCCGTCCCATTCACCCCATGAGCTGTAATTCTGGATGTTGGCGTTATAGCATTCCTGTCCGATGATATCCTCCATCCGAACGAGAAGGTCGCGGATTGGCTCGACTTTTTCTCGCGTCCGCTGGATGTAGCGATAACCGTCAATTGCCCGCTTCACCTCGTCTAATTGTAGGCTGTACCAATCGTTTTCGGCAGCGGCAGACTTCACGAAGCCGTCGAACGCATCAGAAGGTATGTCGTCCGGGGGCAGCGTTTGGAGTTCAGAATAAGCTTCAACTTCTTCTTGAACGAAGCCTGCCCGGCTTTCCCATGTGTCATGAAATTCCATCGCCTCGGCCAAAATATTAGTTTGGACTGGTAACGCGGCACCATACTCAATGGATTGAACAGCCAAATAACCGCCGGCTTCTTCATCGATGTAATAGTCTTGCATCTCAGAATCATCGGGCCATTCGGTTTTGGCACCTTCCCGAATTTCCGAGAGCACCTCGGCAGGAATCGCCGAAAAATTTGGATTGATGGTCATCGTTCGTTTTCCAATACGCTGATGGGCTTTGCGCCCATGATGATCAAATGGGCATTGCTTGGCGATTGCATGGTGAAAATAGGGAGGCCCATTGTTAAAGCTTCAGCAGCAAGGATTTCGGTTTTGCCTCCGTTTGATGCGTGGGCGAAAAGGACGCTGCTGACTTGGGTGAGGATATAGCGATTGCGCTGTTCTGACGTGCTGGAAGTAGTTCGTTTTACGCTGGCCGCAAAAGGGGACAGGATTAGGGCACGGCCCTCCTTCTCTGCTATTCGCAGCGCAGTAGGCAGACGTGCTCCTTCGACCGCACGTGCAAGGGTATGAATGACAGGTGCTTTTCCGCGCAAAAGAATGCGGAGCACGTCGCGTTCGACTTGGGTGTGAAAACCGCTAATCACCGGCGGATTATTCGGGCCGCGCGCATTGGCCCAATCTTGCGCTTTTAGGATCACATCGCCGGGACAGGACTGCGAGCAAAAGAAGGCGATGGGTTGGCGCGCGAGCAATACGGCGCTGCCAAGGTGGGACGGCGGATCAATGGGGGTCATCTTCATGTGCGCCCATGCGGTATTTGATATCGTAGTTGATGATGAAATCTGTATCTTCGTGCGACATCCCAACAATTTTTGTAAGTACCATGTCTATCTGATCAATAATATCTTTCGATTTTCCAACGAAGAAAGTTTGTAAATGTATCAGGCCAGTTGCCTTTTGATTCCTTGTGCGAATTTCCGAATTGTCGCGAAGACTGGCGTTCAGCTCATCGGACAGTCGATCAATTTCTGAACGTAATGGTTCAACTATTTTATCCAGCGAGAATGGAAACATCCCGATATCACGATACCCGCAATGAAACCCGTCGCCATGTGCGCGCCAGTACCAATAAAATAAGGACGAATTTAGGACGGCAACGAAAGGGTCAATCATCGTTTTATCTAGGCCAAGAATCTTGAAGTCGTCCGAAGTTGTGATGGTTCCGTCGGCTTTCTTGAAGTAGGGAGGAAATTTAACAGCTTTTACAAAATTATTGACGATCCGATGAGCATAGATTGGGGTGCCACCTGCACGCGTTGTTTGAACTGACAATGGCTTGCCAGTTAGACGCTTCAAGATAGCAGTTTCACGCGATGAACCGAGCCGTGGCAACCAACCCAGTTTTCCTAGACCAGAGGTTTCCGCATATTCGAGTCCTTCAATCAGAGAAGGACGTTCTTGCTGAAACCAACGGAGGTAGCGTGTCGTATGAAGGGTAGGTTGAATTCCAGAAGGGTTGGCAGCGATCACAATACTAACACGCTGGGCTGCGCCTTCAAATGCGCGGGCGGGGAAGACGTCGAAAGTTGAAGCCCATACTTGGGAGTTAGCCAACAGTTGACGCTGCACATCTGTCGTTCGTTTCGTGCACATGACTGAGATCGGCACAATTAGACCTGTATAAGTATTTGCAGATGCAATTTTGTGTTCATGTTCGACAAATAACCCGTAAAGATTTCCGCCAGAGGCCGTTTTGTAGCCTCTTGGAATGTAGTCGGCTTTGACCTTTGATAGCTCGATGTATGGCGGGTTTCCTACGATCACATCAAACCCACCGCCGTTGATGATTCCGTAAAACTCAATCAGCCAATGGAAAGGCTTGTGGCTATTTTTCCAAATCTGAAAATTTGCAGAGGCGGCAAGATCATCATCTCCGATTTCAGGGACATCGACGCCATAGTCTTTAGCGAGAAAACGGTCGAGCTGGCTTTCCAATGCGGTCAATCGGCTACGCAATTCGGATTTATGATCGACTTCTATTCCGCCATGCAATTTGGTTTGCTGTTCACGGAATAAGCGGAAAGCTTGGTCTAGGTCTTGCGCTGCTGCTTCAATCTTGCCGGCGCGGTCATCGAAATCTAAGCCATTGGCTTCAGTTGCCTTTTTCACGTCGGCAATGGAAGTATAGCCAATGAGCGTATTGCCAGCTCGAATGTTGAAATCAATATCGGGCAGCGGTTCGATCTGGTCCGGGCTTTCAAGCTGTGACGCCAGTTTCAGGAACAGACGCAGCTTACAAATCTCCACGGCCTCGTCCATAATATCGACGCCATAGAGGTTGGAGATGATAATCGATTTATAGATGAAATAGTCTCGGTTGGGATGCTGCGCAATTTGTCTTAACACGTCGCGGAAATCTGAATAAAGCTGACCACGCCCGCCGCCGCTATCTGGGGCAGAGGCAACGAATTGCTCCATACGCTCAAGGCAAGCGTCATAAAGGTCATATTGGATATTGAGTGCCGCAAAAAGGAACGCGCCGGAACCACAGGCGGGGTCCAATATCTTGATCGCCGATATGCCTTTCCAAAATGCCCGCACCAGATCGGGGCTTTCGGCATATTGGATTACGTCGCGTGCAAACTGGCGGATATCGAGATTGTGGGTAATGAAGTTGTCAATCCGCGTTATCTCGCCTCCTGCCGCCTTGGCGCGAATGGTTTCATACCGTTCGCGCCGCGCCACAACCTCCCGCCAGATTTCAGTAGGTAGACCGAATTCTCGCGGTGCGGTTTTGTTCCAGTCGGTGCGTTGCGCGACATCATCTATGCCCGCCGCAATGTTGTCGGGAAGGGCAGTTTCAGTGCCGTAGCGCACCGATTTATAGATATAGGCATCGGGATTTTCCGACAGCAACCGCCAGACATAGCCGTGCGGTTCAAACGCAACTTTGTCATGGCCGGTTGCGGACTGAAACAACCAAGGAACAACGGTGTTTTTGGTAATATAATCGGTGATGTCTTCCTTGGTGTAGTAGGCTCCCATCTGCTTCTGATTGATATATTTTTCAAATATATGGCCGAGAACGTCGGGGTTGATCTCTTTGCCATCGACCCGCTCGATAGGCCGGGTGTCGAGCGTCCATTCATATTGATCGAAGAAATTGAATACACTTTCAAACGCGGCATCCGCGATTTGAATGTCGTTGCCGTCCGCTTCCAACGCATGGGGTTCAAACAGACCGCCATTGAGATAGGGAATACTGCCCAGCATCGCCGCCGTATCAGGATCCCGTGCGTCCACCGCCGTTGCCAATCCGCCGTGAAACAGTTTCAGCAGGAATACCCGGTAGAAACTGTGGAACTGATCTGCCCCTTTCGCAGCCCGTACCTGTTCCAGCCGGTTTTTCAGATAATCAATATCGCCGTCCAGAAACCGCTTTTTCTGAATGAAATAAACAAACATCAACCGGTTGAGCATTAATGAGGCATACCATTGCCGGTCGGTCGCACTGGCCAGCCCTTCAATGAAGCCAAGGAATTGGTCATGCTGCTGTTTGAACGCTTCATAAAAACGTTTGGTTATTTTCTCGCGGTCAAAAGCATCGCGCATTCGCAATGTGGTTCCAGCGAGGGTTAAGCCCTCCTCCTCACTAAGTGCGAAAGCGATGTGGTCGAGCTTTTGAATTAGTGCATCTGGCGCGCTGCTGGCAAGCCAAGTATGTTCTCGGAAAGCAGCGGGCTTGCCTTTTTCGCGAGCGACCCATTGCCAAATCTGCTTGGTCTGCGCGGGGTCGGTAAAAATTATTAAATGCTCAAAGGTGAGCTTGGTTATCTCGCGTTCTATCCGCTGGCGCGTATTGCGTTCGGGGATTGCCGCGCAATGAAATATGCGGACGCCACGTTTTTCGGCAACGGGGTTCAACGTATATTGCTCACCGGCAGCATCAACCGTTTCTGCTTGGCGTGAAACGGGGCGATCCCAGCCAAGTTCGTCAATGAACAGCGTTGTAAAATCAAACGCCTTTAGATGGGTTGATGCGCGAGCCTTGTCGATTGCCATATTCAGCCCTTCAACCCCATTGAACAGATAATCCGCATTTCATTGTGCTTGTCGTCCTTGTCTTGCTTCATGCTCAACCTCCCGTCAGCGCGAAAAGCGATAACCATTTCCGCCAGTTTAAAGTCACTGATTCCGGTTTTCAGTTGCCGATTGAGGGCGTCAATAGTGGATTGAAACAGCGGTGTTTCGTAAATATCGGCCATCGCCTTTTCGACATCACGAACGAAGTGATCGGTCACGAACAAAGTTCGTTCGTTCCCCTGATTTTCAAGGAATCGTTTCAGACGGTCATAGGTTTTAAAGCGCGCACCCGATGGTCGCCCAAGCGCACCGTGCGTCGTGCGCTCCTCCTTCATCAAATACTCTACGCCCTTGGCTACAATTTCATGGTGAAAGTCGGTGCGCTCAAGCGCTGGTTCTTGAGGGGTGCACTCGGCAGCACGAAGAATCGCAAGTGGGGATTGGGTAAGAATTTCGCCTTCCCGGTCCATCCATGCCAATGAGTCATTGTCGTCAGGGGTGCGGATATAGACAAGCGCGCCCTCTTTCGCATTTTGCACGGGCGGGGTTGCCTTGGTAGCGAAAACAACTTCTGGCATGTCCTCGACAAGTTTATTAAGTTTTGGATTTGCTTTTATGGCGTTCTGCCAAATCTGAAAAGCGTGTGAGGCGAGATCAACCTCACCATCGTCATCTCCGTCAAGAATACCGGATTTTTCGCTGTAAAGGTCTTGTATTGGGTTGTCTTTGCTATCGCCTTCAAAGAAGGCCTCGTCAGAACCCACTACTTCCTGATTTTCTTTTAATCGTTCTCGTACTCGCGCCCGAAGGCGAATAATCCGCTCAACACCGTCGGCGGGCAGGAAAGAATAGCAATTGATCGTGTCCGCCTGCTGCCCGATGCGATCAACGCGGCCTGCGCGTTGAATTAGCCGGATGATGGCCCAAGGCAAATCGAAATTGACGATGGTGGCGCAATCTTGAAGATTTTGGCCTTCAGATAATACGTCAGTTGCCACAAGAATGCGTAATTCGCCCTCTGCTTGGGCCAATCTTTCCTTCTTGTTCGATCTGGGGCTGAAACGCCATGCCAGTCGGGTGGGGTTTTCGGATTGCCCGGTAACAGCGGAAATTGAAGTGATTCCGGCTTTGACAAGCGCCTCTTCGAGGTAGCGCGCCGTGTCTGCGAACTGAGTAAAAATAAGTAGTTTGTCGGTTGGGTGATCCACACAAATAAGGTCGATCAACGCCTTGAGTTTGGTGTCGCGCGCCTCATTCCAAGGGCCGCAGATACGCAGCGCTTCACGTAACGCATCGACATCTGCTTGCAGGTCGGTTTGCAAGGTAAGTTTGAATAACGAGGCGTTTAGCCATTTGAAACGACGCTTCTTGGTATTTGCATAAACGTCGTAAATTGCACCGGCCTGCTCCCGTAATTTTTCAAGCTCGTTAATTGCAATAACGGCTTCGGCTTCGCTATCGCTATATTCTCCATCGGCAAACAGCGTTCCTGCGGCCTCAGAATCAGCGTCTTCATCTGATCCATTCAGCAATTCAGCATCCTGCGATCCGATGGGTACCGGCAGATCATTTTCGAGTGCGTGTAAATAAACCAGATTGCGCATTATGTGTCGTTGCAACGATTGGATAAAGGCGGGGCCACCGCTTTCGAGCCTTTTGAAAAGGTTCGTTTTGCAGAACCCCATAAGCCGGGTTCCCGCTCTTCCGAGGCCGTCCATGATTGTGTCTTCGGCAGGCGTCGGCGGATGCGCGGGGTCGAGGTTCAAATAATTCGCGAGCCCATAACGCGGCAATGTCAGTCCATCGACCGCCGATACAACGGCGTCTGAATATGCTTTGGCGTAAGGGTCATTAGAGTCAGCGTCATTGATCTCAAACTTGACTGATTTGGGCTGGCGCACCGGAAAGTAAGAACGAGTTCCATCGGAGAAGGTGATGAACTTGCGACCGTTTGTGTCATCGGTTTGCGCATAATTTTGCAGAATGAAGCCGCGCGTCCGGCGGATCATATAAAGACGCATTAGCTCTCGCCAGTCGTCTGTCTGGTCACTTTTTTCGAAAGCCGGAATCGAGCGGACCGCGCATTGATGTTTGCGGACGAACTCAGTTTCTCCTCCGATGGCCCGTATCATCGCTTCTGGGCGAACGCCTATATCTTGATCGTCCTCAATGAAAAGCCGGAGCTGTGAGGACAAGTCAATGAATGATTTATTGTAGGGTGTAGCGGATAGAAGGATGCACTGGCTGTCATTCGAACGGATATAATCCTCAATGACCTTATAGCGCTTGCCTTCGCGATTGCGGAGATTGTGGCTTTCGTCGATAAGCACGGTTCGGTAGCGGCGTAGTTCCGGCAATTCACTTTCGACCCGCGAAAGCGATACGATCTTGGCCGACAGGTTGTAGGTTTCGACATAATCATCCCACATTTCGACTAGATTTTTCGGGCATAGTATGAGGCTTCGCCCGTCGCTATCCTCCAAAATCTTCAACAGCGCAGACGCCATGATAGATTTGCCCAAACCGACAACATCTCCAATCACGACACCGCCGCGTTTATTCAAATGATGCGCAGCCACCTTTACGGCGCTGGTTTGAAAGTCGAACAACTTGTCGCCGAATATCGCTGGTATCTTAAACTCCGATTGTCCAAGCCGCGCTTCTTGGGCGAGGTGATAAGCGATCTTCAAATAGACGTGATAAGGCTGAACGAGCGTCTCACTTGCCCAGCTTTCTTCTATAATTGTCGCCAATTCATCTGAAATGTCGATGCACCAGCGATCATTCCAGCGATTGTCAAACCAATCTGCCAACTTGTCGCAAGCATCATGATCCATAACATCAACATTTAATTCGCCCTGAAATGCCAGTCCCGCAAAAGTAAGATTACTGCTGCCTACAAAACCAACTTTTGGATTCACCGGATCGGGACGATGAAGAAGATAGAGTTTGGCGTGAAGTGGATGGCGGAGGAAAAGTTTGACGACAACCTTCTTACTGCGGATTTGACGTGCAAGCCGTCGCAATCCAGCTTCGTCATTGTTGGTTGGAGTGCCAAGGGCAAGCTGCGCCCTGAATTCTTCCGCCAATTCTTTTTTTAATTCTAGCGCACGGGCATTGTCTATACCTTCATCATGATAGGCTTTCGCAAGTTTTTCACGAATTCCTCTTTCGGGAGATTTGTGCATTCCAACAAGTAACCTGCAAGCACTGCCGTTTTCGCCCGACCATGACTCAATATATTTATCAATTTGACGCCAACCTCGCAGATTGAAGTAACCAACGCAGAAGTCGGCGCGTTCAGATACCGACAAAACTTTACTCAGTTCAGGCAGCAAAGTATTGTCAATGTTATCAAAAATTCTTGGCATAGATTACTTACTCTGGATATTGCGTTGAGACCTTACCTAACAGCGCGAGATGGATTGTAGAAGCGAGATCATCGTTGCAATGTCGTTTGTATGGAAATGGACAAAAGCTCTCCGAGCTTTTCACGGCCAGCGCGACGGCCGAAGCCCAGATATATCGCGGTAAAAAGTCACGTCCTTATCCACTTTTTATTCGCCAGCGGCGAAGCGGAATTGAACGCAGTAGAGCGCTAAGTTGGGGGTGAATCGAGGCTCGTCTCCCCTGTTTCCCAACCCTGCTTGGCCTATATCCCGATCAAGTGCGCCAGCGGCGCATCGGGATATAGCCGAAAAGGCTTACATAGCAGGGCGCATTCAAACTTGATGCGCCACAGGTCTGCCAAGCGCGCTACACCGATTCACTCGAACAAGAATGCCAGCGGCATGTCGGCGAATGGTATTATTTAGTCCACGCTGTAAATCCCAGCGCGACGCTGTTATTATGAGAACCGATACGAGGCAAATGATCATACCCTCCGCGTTCGCGTCCGGCGAACGGGCTTTGCTGCGAGCCGGGCCTTCGCCCCCGCCGACGCTTGGGCTATGCTGTCACTGTCAGCAATATCGGTCATCATCGGTTCCCATCCGCTCATGCCCTGCAACACGCGGTCGGCATGTTTGATGGTATTCACATGACCATAGTGTTGCTCGATCATTTTGACCGAAGTGCCCATCTGCTCGGCGAGGATATAAACGTCGACACCTTCGCTAAGGCGGAAGGTGGCATAGGTGTGCCGGAAGCAATAGGTTGAACGCGGTGTTCCGTTTGGTCCAATTTTGAGTTCCGCGTGAGTGAGCAATTTCTCAACGGCATCTTCAAAGAGATATTTGGCGGGCTTGCCGCTGATGATTGTGAATACCGGATCATCAGGTTCCGTAGCTTTTGAGATCGCGCGGATGCGATCAAGATAATCGCCCACACTCTTGGGTGCGACCAGCTTGCGTGATTTGGCTTTGCCTTGGACGAACAGCACAATGATTTCTTTGCCGTCACGATCCTTGGCGGGCATGATGTCACGCCAGCGCAAATTCTTGGCCTCGGGCGGGCGCATTCCGGTGTTGCACATGATGAGCATGAAATTGTAGCACATGGTGCGCGACCATGTGCCGGGCGCAGTCGTGGCCTTTTTGATCCAAGCGCGTCCCGCAGTATGCAGCTTGCGATATTCCTCCAGCGTGAATTCATCACGCCGCATGGTTTTGAGTTTGGGCTTGCTCTCGAAGCGCTGGTTCGCTGGGACGTAGCGTTTGCGAATGGCAAAGTTCATGGCCGCGTTGAAAGCGCCCATTTCAAAGCTGATAGTGGAATCGCTGATCTGTGCGCGATGCCGTCCCTTGCCATTTTCGCGCCGCCAAGTCGGATATGCTGCCCAGCGGTCTTGACCCACTAAATGAATCTGTGTGCTGCCGACATAGCGGTCGAGCGCACCCAACAGCACATTTTTGAGATTTTTGACGCGCGCTTGGGAAATCTCGCCCGTATCAGCGCGGCGCTGCTGTACAGCGATAAATTCTTCCGCGACTTGGCGGAAGGGCCGGTTGAATACCGGCACGTCATGCTTGAGCCGAAAACGAACATCGGCGTCGTGATCGAAAGCGCGGTCGCGCGCGGCATCCCGCTCGGGCGTCCCCAATGCAATGGTCTTGTATCGGTCGTCCTTCGGCAGCTTTATCCGGCAGTAGAAATTGCGATGCGCAACATCGCCACGCCGGAAGATAATAAGTCCGGGTTTGAGTTCTTCCTTATCGGTGATAAACGCCATCGCCATGCTCCACTGTGCAGAATCCGTGCAGATTGGCGGCGTAAGTCATTGATTTGCCGTATCTGTGTAGGCTCTGTGTGGATGTTTATATATGTTTTTGTTGTTTATTCATAGAACTTTAGTTAGATACTCTCATCCTGAATTTGTTTCAGGATCCCGCAAGGCAAGCGCGCAATCGAGGGAGGTCCTGAACCAAGTTCAGGATGACGAGTGCTCCCCCCACCCGCTACAAATCCCGATTGCATTCCCCTCGCCCCTGCGCGAAACCCTCTCCGACAAAACAAGGGAGAGAGAAGAATGACTGACCTCGAACAGGCGCGCGTGAAAATCGTGCGCGATCATATGGCGCTGGAGATCACCCATGAATGGGATGCGGTGATCGATACGTTCGCGCATCCGCGCTATGAATTATACGGCAATGGCACGGTGTTTGACGGCGAGGAAGCGGTGCGCAAATATTTCGCGATGTCGCGGACGCCCTTTCCCGACCAGGCCAATGAAGTGATCGCGATCGGCGCGGCGGGCGAGCATGTCGTGCTGGTCGAATTCTGGCTGACCGGCACGCATCTCGGGCCGCTGACCGTGGACGGGACGGTGATCGAGCCGACCGGGAAAAGCTTTCGGGTGCGGATGGCGGCGAGCTTTGAATTTGCGCCGGGGACCGACCGGATTATCTGCGAGCGGGCTTATTTTGGCGAGGGGATGATTGCGAAGGAGTTGGGGTTGTGAGCGCGTAAACATCCTCGGACAAGCTCAGGCCTGAGTCTCAATCCAATCTTGATTGCCCCTATTCGAACATTACCCCATGCAAAAGCAATCCGCTTTATGATATCCTCCTCCCAACCTACCAACAACAGGAGGCCCCATCATGACCACCCCCCAAAACACCCCCCGCCAGGGCCACTGCCTCTGCGGTGCCGTCACCATCACCGCGAAAAACGCCGCCAGCCATGTCGATGCCTGTCATTGCCGGATGTGCCGGCGCTGGGGTGGCGGGCCGTTTGTCGAGATTGATTGCGGGACCGACGTGCTGATCAAGGGGGCGGACAGGATATCGGTCTATCATAGCTCCGAATGGGCGGAGCGGGCCTTTTGCGCGGACTGCGGCTCGCATCTCTTCTACCGGCTGAAGGACAGCGGCGAGCATATGGTCTGCGCCGGGCTGTTCGATGATGCGACCGACAAGGATGCGTCCCTGTCGCTGCGGCGGCAGGTGTTTATCGACGAGAAGCCGTCTTATTACAGCTTTGCCGGGGACAGCGAGATGCTGACCGGGGCGGAACTGTTCGCGATGATCGAGGCGGGGCAGCAGCCCTAGGCTCCGCGCAGCCGCCCGGGCGGACGATGCACCAAGGGCCATATTGGTGACCATCCCGATCCGCATTATGCTTGTGTTTCACGCGCTCGGACCCAGCGGCAGGCATTTGATGTCGGCGGCCATGTCGAGCGGCGGAGGAAGACGATGAGCGGGCAGGCAACCATGTGGCGGCTCGTGCATTGGTTGAATGAGCGGGCATGATGTGCCGCAACCAGATAAACGGGCCGGCTGACCGGCCAACGAGGAGAATATCATGAGCGAACTGCTGGACAGGTTGAAGGGCAATGTGAACGAGGCGGCCGGCAAGGCCAAGCGGGACAGCGACGACCCCGAGACCCGCGCCAAAGGCGCGGCGCAGGAAATCAAGGGCAAGGCCCAGCAGGTCAAGGCCTCGCTGAAGGCCGAACTGTCCAGCGATACGAAATAGATTTACCCCAAGGCGCTGCCCGGTCTCCCTTGCCCCCCAAGGGCAGCGCCACAGCAAAAGCCGGCCCTCGCGGGTCGGCTTTTTTTTGGCAATGGTGGTGGGGGCTGTCCTTCGACAGGCTCAGGACGAACGGCGTTTATTGTCCCGGTTTATCCTGTCTGCAATCGCCCCCGACACCCGTTCGTGCTGAGCTTGTCGAAGTACGGGTGGTAGGCGCTGCTGTGGCCTCACGGACGCTGTCCTTCGACAGGCTCAGGACGAACGGAGGGGCTGGCCGCCCGTTTATGGCGCGGGGTCGACCTTGATGCTGGTGATCAGCGGGAAGTCATCGCTCATCACAGTGCCTTCATTGTCATATTGTTCGCCGAGGCCGAGCGTCACGGTGGCGCTGCGGCCGATGAATGCGGGGGGCATGGCCTGTTCCTCGAACCATGCGATACAGGCGTCAACGCTGCAGAGCGCGCTCCGGGTTTCGCCGGCTGTATCCGCGTCCGGTGCGGGAGCGGCGAGGCTGTAGTCGAGATAGCAATTGTCGCCGCATTCAAAGCCCCTGATGATGACCTGCTGGGCCGCCCCTGCCCGTGTGACATCTTCATCGGGTTTCGATGCATCCATCGCGCCTTCGCTGCTGTCGCTAGCCGGTCCGGCGGCGGGCGCCTCGCTGGCCCCGCAGGCGGCGAGCGCCAGGATCGCGGCGGTGATGAGCGGCATTTTGATCAGACGGGACATCGCTTCATACTCCGGTTGGCTGGCGGTCATCCTGTACCTTTTTTGCCGCCCCGTCCAGCGGCGCGCCAGCCCGTTGCAATTTAGCGCCGACCTGCCGCAACCAACCCGGGTTTCGCGCATTGGTTACTTGTGCAGGCGGCGACGTCTGCTTCCCCCCCGGACCGGTAATCCGGCCACACAGAAGGAGCATCAAAATGGGTGAACTCGTAGACAAAGTAAAAGGCAATGTGAACGAAGCCGTTGGCAAGGCCAAACAGCAAAGCAATGACCCGGAAACCCGTGCCGAAGGCAAGGCGCAGGAAGTCAAGGGCAAGGGCCAGCAAACCAAGGGCGCCATCAAGGGCGCGCTGGGCGACGATATCTAGTCCCCTCCCTGAACGTCGGCGCTGCTCGCTCCCCATCCCCCCTGCCCCCCAAAGCGAGCAGCACCGGCAAAGAAGCCGTCCCGGAAGGGGCGGCTTTTTTGTATGGAGAGCAAGCGGGCGGGGCGCGGGCGGTACAAGGGCCCCGGCAACGCCCGTTGACAGTCGAACTGTGTTAACCTAGCGACACAGGATGAAGCGCAAGTTTGCCATCGCACTCTGCCTGATCTTTCTCGTCTCCGGCCTGATCCGCATCGGGGTCAGCGCGCTGATGATCGGACAGGCGCAGGGATGGTGGCTGTTCGATGGCGAGGCGGTGGTGGCGCTGGCCGACACGCAGCGGTTCATCGCCGAGCGCGGAACCAATCTCGCCGGCTTCACCCCGCTCTCCTATTTCGCCTTCATCGCCTTCATGGGCGTGACGATCAGCCTCGGCGCCATCGGGCAGCTGTGGCGCAAGCGGTGGGGCATGGCGCTGATCATCCTCTATCTTGCCAGCCACGCGGCCCTGTTCGTCAATTTCTGGACGGTGAACCCGAAGATAGGGCTCTGGGCGCTGACCGTGGCGATGGCGGGGCTGTTGGCCTGGGCGAATGGGCCGGAGGACGAGGGCGCGCGGCTGGTGGCATAGCGAGCGCGCTGTTGGCGGACATATTTGCCGTTCGTGCTGAGCTTGTCGAAGCGCGGGTGGGATGAGGTGGCATTGCTCTGTAGACGCCGGTTGTTGACCTGCGCTCGCCTTCGGCTCGACAGGCTCAGGGCGAACGGAGTTTCTGGTGCTCTAACGCTTTAAGAACAGGCCTCGACATAGCCGAGCACCGGCATCGTGCCGGCGTGGATCTGGCTGACCGTGCCGTCGCTGCCGATTTCGAAGCGCAGCGCGGGGGTGCCGTCGGCGGCATCGGGGGCGGTAAGATATTTGCCCGGGGCGTCGACATATTTGTGCGGCGTGGCGGGATAGGGGAAATGCTTTTTCACCGCGGCTTCGGTTGCGCCGGGGCCAATGCCCTCTGGCAGCCTGACCTTCGATCCCTTGCTGATCGAGATGCGGCGGACCTCGCCTTCTTCGACAATCGCATAGGTGTCCGGATAGTCGGGCGAGGACAGCACGCGGCAGACATCCGAAGCCTGCGCGCCCTTCTCGCTCCAGCTGCTGCCGGCGGGAACCGCCTGACCGATCCGCAGATCACCCAGCCCGGCGGGGGTGAGCGTGGTTGCCGATGGCGCGGGATCGGAAGCGGGGGCTGTCTTCTCCGGCGCCATCGGCGGTGCGGGTGTTACAGAAACAGTCTCGTCCGCAGCCGGTTCGGCATCGGACGAGGACTGCGATGAGCAGGCCGCCAGAAACGCGAGCGGGAGGAGGCTTAGGGATTGCTTCATCTGGAGGTTACGCGTGGGTGGGGGAAAGGTTGCGCCCGTCCCGACGATTTCATCCAGTCGCAATGCGTTCAAAACAGGGGGTTTTCCTGAAGAGCCCGCCGTACACGGTTTTTCAACCGTTTTCGGGCATGATGCGGACCGGAGAAATGGAGCCGAGCAATGGACGATCTGATCGCCTTGATCCTGTTGAACCTGCCCTGGCTGGTGGCGCTGGTCATCGCTTTCATGCTGGGCCGCGCGGTCGAACAATATCGCGTCAAGGTGCGGCGGGCGGAATGGCGGGCGAAGAACGGCCCGAAATATCACAGCGGCGGCAAGAAGAGCGGCGCCGATTTCGCCGCTGGCCAGCTCAGCACGGTCAGCCGCGCCAAATTCACGTCCCGGCCGCTGCTCAACAAGTCGGAGGCCAATGTCTTCACCGCGCTCGACAAGGCAGTGATCGCGCGCAACCCAGGCTGGCAGGTGATGGCGCAGGTCTCGCTCGGCGAATTTCTCGCCAGCCCCGACAAGCAGGCCTTTCTGAGCGTCAATAGCAAGCGCGTCGATTTCGCGCTGATGGACGACCGTTGCCGCGTGGTCCACGCGCTCGAATATCAGGGATCGGGCCACCATACTGGAAACTCTGCTGCCGCCCGCGACGCGGTCAAGAAGGAGGCGCTGCGCAAGGCGGGGATTGGCTATCACGAGGTGGTGGCGGGACATACGACGGCGGGAGAGCTAAGGGCGCTGGTGGAGAAGTTGGTGCCGGTGGGTTGAAGGAACAGTGGGGAAAAGTGCACTGTCACCGTAACTAGTCGATCAGGCTGTCATTGCTGTATTGCACATCAGCGGCGCGTTCGTCGGTGATTTTGGCTGAACTTGGCATAATGCGTCTCCCAACATCACCGCCTATTCGTCATCCTGAACTCGTTTCAGGATCTCGAACGGCAATTCACAATCTCACCGGATCCTGAAACAAGTTCGGGATGACGAGGCTATGGTGGTCAGATGACAGGCACCACCCCAACCCCTCCTCTGAAGAGGAGGGGCTTAGACACTTCACTCCCCCCGCTGCGCCACGACCTTGATCTCGACCACCCCGTCCGCCTCGTAGAGCGCGCTGATCCCGATGGCGGTCCACGCCGGGAATGGCGCCCTGATATAGAGGCTCTTCACCTCGACCATTTCGTTGATCGAGCCTTGCAGGTCGGTGTGATAGCTGGTCAGGTCGACGACTTCGTCCCAGCCGACCCCGGCCCGTTCCAGCGTGCGGCCGATGCGTTCGAAGGCGCGGGTGAAGGCGGGTTTGAGGTCGCTTTCGCCGGGCTCAGGCGTGACGATTACGCCGGACAGATAGATTTTGTCGCCGGCGATCACCGCGTCGGCATAGCCGACCGCGCTCTGGAAGGCTGCTGCTTCCGGGTCTTCCGGCATCAGCACGTCTTTCGCGTCCTTCGCCTGCAGCGGTGCGGCCATGGCCAGCAGTGGCAGGACTATCAGGAATTTGTGCATGTTGTTTCCCCTCTGTTTTGCGCGACTCGCTGGTGGAAAAGCTGGCCGTTGCAGGGGCTTATCCTGCGCTCTCCTGAGGGCTGTCGTCAAGCGGGAGGGCGTCGAGCGGGGCATAACATCACCCCGTCATCCTGAACTTGTTTACCTCCGGTGGCCTTCGGCTCAGGACCTCGGGCCGCAGTGCACAATCCTAAGGGATCCTGAAACGAGTTCAGGATGACGGGGGGATAGGTCAGGATGACGGCGGAATGGTTCGGGATGACGAGCAGTTTTATGGCACGCCCAAGCTAGCCGTCCGCAAGCGCATCTATCGCATCTCCGGCTCCGTCACCGACCGCCTCCGGTTTGGTGGAACAGCGGCCAAGGGCTTCGAAATAAAGCCGGAACGCTTCCCTGTCACCAGCCAGAGCCTGGCGCAATTGGGACTCGGCCAGATCGGCGGCCTCGCGATAGGCCAGTTCGTTCAACCCGTCCCCGCCGAAAAACTGGACGGCATTGATCGCGTAGGGCAGCCGCAATTCTTCCGGAAAGGCGCGAGCGACTTCTAACGAAAACGCGCCATCATCCACCGCATCGCCGTGCAGCATCCAGATGCCCGCACAACGGGACGCGTCCTTCCGGTTAAAAACCATCGGGGCAACCACTTCCCCGGCGGTAAAGGCGCGCCCGGCAAGATTCCAGTTTACTTCAGCCGTCTGTGCGGCGCAGCCGGCCAGTGCGACGGAGCATAAAGCCAGCCCCCATGTGCGCCTGTTCACTCCGCCGGCTCGTTCGCCTCATCCTCGGGCAGATATAACCGGTCGCCCTTGTCCTTGTAGACCTTGGCCATCTCGCGCATGCCTTCTTCCGCTGCCGCCTTGCTGGCTGCTGCCGTATCGGCGCCCAGTTTTTCCGAGACGATAAAGCCTTCGGCGCTCTGGTTCTGCTTGCTGGCGAAGTCGCGGACTTCCTGGCTGATTTTCATGCTGCAGAATTTCGGCCCGCACATCGAGCAGAAATGGGCCGTCTTCGCGCCCTCTGCCGGCAGCGTCTGGTCGTGATATTGCATCGCGGTTTCCGGGTCGAGCGACAGGTTGAACTGGTCGCGCCAGCGGAATTCGAAACGGGCCTTTGACAGCGCATCGTCGCGGACCTGCGCGGCGGGATGGCCCTTGGCGAGGTCGGCGGCGTGAGCGGCGAGCTTGTAGGTGACGACGCCGACTTTTACATCGTCGCGGTCGGGCAGGCCGAGATGTTCCTTGGGCGTGACATAGCAGAGCATCGCGGTGCCATACCAGCCGATCTGGGCGGCGCCGATGCCGCTGGTGATATGGTCGTAGCCGGGCGCGATGTCGGTCGTGAGCGGCCCGAGCGTGTAGAAAGGCGCCTCGCCGCAGACTTCCAGCTGCTTTTCCATATTCTCCTTGATCTTGTGCATCGGCACATGGCCGGGCCCCTCGATCATCACCTGCACATCCGACTTCCACGCACGGTGGGTCAGTTCGCCGAGCGTGTAGAGCTCGGAAAATTGCGCCTCGTCATTGGCGTCGGCAATCGAGCCGGGGCGCAGGCCGTCGCCGAGGCTGTAGGCAATGTCATAGGCCTTCATGATCTCGGTGATGTCGTCGAAATGTTCGTAGAGGAAGCTTTCCTTGTGATGGGCGAGGCACCATTTCGCCATGATCGAGCCGCCGCGGGAGACGATGCCGGTGACGCGCTTGGCCGCCATCGGGACGTAGGGCAGACGGACGCCGGCGTGGATGGTGAAATAGTCGACGCCCTGTTCGGCCTGTTCGATCAGCGTGTCGCGGAAGATTTCCCAGGTCAGGTCCTCGGCGACGCCGCCGACTTTCTCCAGCGCCTGATAAATCGGCACGGTGCCGATCGGGACGGGTGAGTTGCGGATGATCCATTCGCGGGTATCGTGGATGTTGCGACCGGTCGAGAGGTCCATGACCGTGTCGGCGCCCCAGCGGATCGACCAGACCATCTTGTCGACTTCCGATGCGACATCGGACGCGACCGCGCTGTTGCCGATATTGGCGTTGATCTTGACCAGGAAATTGCGACCGATTGCCATCGGCTCGCTTTCCGGATGGTTGATATTATTGGGGATGATCGCCCTGCCCCGTGCAATCTCGTCGCGGACAAATTCCGGCGTGACATAATCGGGGATCGACGCGCCGAAGCTTTCGCCGTCGCGCTTATATTCCTTGAGCCGCTCGCGGCCGAGATTTTCGCGCTCGGCAACATATTCCATTTCCGGGGTGATGATACCCTGACGCGCATAATGCATCTGGGAGACATTGGCGCCGGCTTTCGCCCGCAGCACCTTGCGGCGGACATTGGGAAATGGCGCGACGCCGCCGGAGCGGTCGGGGCCGAGCTGGCCATTGTCTTCCGGCTTGACCTCGCGCTGGTCGACTTCCTCGACATCGCCGCGCGCGCGGATCCAGGGGCTGCGCAATTCGTTGAGGCCGGTGTTGATATCGATCAGAGCCTCGGGGTCGGTGTACGGCCCGCTGGTGTCATAAACCCGCACCGGCGCTTCGCCGCCTTCCAGATGGATCTCGCGCATGGCGACGCGGATGCCGCTGCCGCTATGCGCCGCGACATGGACTTTTTTCGAGCCGCTGATCGGGCCGGTGGTTACGCCAATTTCGGTTTTTGCGGGAAGGTCAGCCATAGAGGATTGCTTTCTGTTTCGGGTTAAACTTGGAGCCGGACGAGGCCGGCGAAGGCGGCCGCGAGGCCGAATATGATGGCAAATACCGCCCAGGCGCGTCCGCCCTTGCCCATCAGGCGGGCGGCAAAGCCCATGAACCAGTCGCCGACCGCCATGATCAGCATGCCTTCGATCAAGATCCAGGCGCCGATAACGGTGATCAGGATCGACAGCCAGTCGGCCGGGTCATAGGGATTGACGAGATAGATGGTCGCGCCGAGGATCAGCGTGATGAAGCCGGTGAGAAATTGCAGCGCGCTGCTGGCCTGCACTTCGCGCACCATCCGGCTCCAGAAGCCGGGATTGCGAAATTCGCCGACGCCAGCGGCCAGACCGTAAAGGCCAAAGAAAAGGGTGATCCAACCGGTGATATTGCCTGCACTGCCCATCGCGTCTCTCCTTCTGTCCTGAGGGAGAAAGAGCGTATCCGGGATGCCCAAATAACCGCTCCCTCCCTACGCCGGTAAGCCCGCATCAGCGGTGCCGGATCAGGTTCTGCGGGTCGGGCGACGTTACGCGCCCCTCTCAGTCAAACGACTCCCCGGGGAATGGAAGGATGTTAGGGCGAAGCCGAGTGCAGGTCCAGTGAAGTTTACAGACCGAGGTCGCTCAATCCCGGATGGTCGTCGGGGCGGCGGCCCCGGGGCCAGTGGAACAGCCGGTCGGAAGCGTCAATCGACACATCGTTGATGCTGGCGTGGCGCCGGCGCATCAGACCGTCATCGTGAAACTCCCAGTTTTCATTGCCGTAAGAGCGCCACCACCGACTGGCGGCATCACGCCATTCATAGGCAAAGCGGACCGCGATCCGGTTTCCGCCAAAAGTCCAGAGTTCCTTGATCAGCCGGTAGTCTTGCTCCCGCTGCCATTTCTCGGTCAGGAATGCGACTATCTCCGCGCGCCCGGCGAGGAAGTGGTCGCGGTTTCGCCAGATGCTGTCGGCCGTATATGCGAGCGCGACCTTCTCAGGGTCGCGGCTGTTCCAGCCATCTTCGGCGGCGCGAACCTTGTGGATGGCGCTGTCACGGGTGAACGGCGACAATGGAGGACGGTGTTCGGTCATGCTGCATTTCCTCAGGCGAAGGGCGTCGCGAATTCCACCCGCGCGCCGCCGGGGATGGCGCAGATGAAATGGCGGACCGTCGATCCTTCGCCGATCGGACAGGGATCAAATTCGATTGCGACGCCCGGCCAGGCGCTGACCCGATCGAACACGGTTGCCAGCGCGGCTTCGTCGGCAACACCGATTGCGAGATGGTGGAGACCGATGTTCTTCTTGCGGTCGAAGGGCGTCGCACTTGCCGGATCGCTCACTTGCCAGAGCGTGATCAGGGTCGAACCATCGGATATGAAATGGGCCGGATAGTCGGGCACGCCGCCGACCCCGTCATAACCCAGCGCATCGCAGAAGAAATCGCGCGCGGCATCAATGTCGGGAAGCGCCAGCCCGACATGGTGCACTCCGGTGGTCAGGGGATTGGTCATGTTCATTCTCCTTGTTGGGGATTGGATGGCGTTGCGGCGGCGCGCAATTGCGCCACTTCGGATCTCAACTGCTCCAGTTCAGCGGTCAGGGGCGCGACCGCCGTCGCGACGTCCGCTTCGGTGAAGCGCGCTGTGATAAATTGCGGGCAATTCCAGTCAAAGCCGACCACCTCTATGACATAGATGCGTTCGACCGCCGGCTTGTCGTCCGGACTGGTCAGCGACGCGACGAGCGCGGGATCATCATCCACGTCAACAATTCTCGCCTTGCCGATGATCTTCAGGCGGCGCCGGTTGGGATAGTCCATCAGGAACAGCGACACGCGCGGCTCTGCCTGCAGATTGCTGGTGCTGATATATTGCTTGTTGCCGCGATAATCGGCGAAGGCCAGGCGATTGCCATCGAGCAATTTCAGAAACCCGGCAGGGCCACCGCGATGCTGGACATAGGGCCAGCCGTCGGCGGTCACGCTGGCGATATAGAAACTGTCGCGGGCGGCAAGGAACATCGCTTCCTTCTTGCCGAGCAAATCGGGGCTGCCTTCGCCTCCGGCTTCCATTCGGGCGTAAGCGGAGCGCGATCCGGCCTGGTCTTGCATCGCCCGCGCGGCATCGGTGAACAATGTTCGGATATAATTTTGTGCCACGGTCATTCTCCCGGTTGGCGCAGCCGGAGGATCCGGGGTCTGTCGAGGGAGGGATGAGATCCTGCCGACCGCGCAGGACAGCAAATAGGCCATTGCGTATGCCATGATAATATATTAATTTTGAACTTCACTGTTTCACATCTGGTAACAATCATGGATCGATTGCAGACCCTCGAAATGTTTGTCGCGGTCGCCGACCGGGGCGGATTTGCCGCAGCGGCCAAGGCGCAGAACGTGTCCCCGCCGACGGTCACGCGCGCGATCAGCGCACTGGAAGAACGGTTGGGCGTGTCGCTGTTCCACCGGTCGACGCGGGCTGTGGCGCTGACCGACGACGGCGCGAGCTTTCTTCCAAGGGCGCGACAGATACTGGCCGATATTCAGGACGCCGAGCGACGGGTCTCCGGCGCACAGAGCGAGCCCCGGGGTCAGTTCTATGTCACCGCGCCGGTGATGTTCGGACGGCTGCATGTCCTGCCAGTCATCGCGGCGATGCTGGAACAATATGCGCAGCTCGACGTCCGGATGATGCTGATCGATCGCAATGTGCGGATGGTTGAAGAGGGTATCGACGTCGCCGTCAGGATCGGACCGCTTGCGGACAGCAGCCTGCTGGCGGTGCCGATCGGCTTTGTGCGCAAGAAACTGGTCGCTAGCCCGGCCTATCTTGCCAGACACGGCCATCCCGAAAAGCCGTCAGATCTCTCTCGGCATCAGACCATCGGCACGACGGGACCGCGCGCGATGGGCGAATGGCGACTGGATGACAAGCGGGTGAAAACCGAACCCCGCCTGTTGCTCAATACGATGGATGCCACGGTTGCAGCCGCCGAAGCCGGACTGGGAATAGCCAATTTGCTGAGCTATCAGGTCGAGGAACCGATCCGGCAGGGGAAATTGATAGAGGTTCTGGAACCGGTCGATCCGCAGCTATTGCCGGTCAACCTGCTGTTCGAAAGCGCGCGGCGCAGCTTGCCGGCCACCCGCATATTCATAGACGCGATGAAGGACCGGGCGATGGATCAGGGGCTGACCCGACTGGGAGGCGCCTAAAAAGTATAGCCTATCCCGATCGCACCAAACCACTGGTCCGCGCTGCCGCGGATTGCGGTGACCGGCGAGCGTTTCGGGTCACCGAGCAACCGTGAATAGCTGCCGAGGAAGATCAGGCCGAAGCCGCCATTGGTCGCGTCGCCGTCGAGATCGACCGCGGTCAGCATCGTCGCGCCGACATTCTTCCAGTCGCTGTCTGCGGTGAAGGTCGGCAATCCGCTAGCCGCTGATCCGGCGGGGGAGATGCTGAAATAATAATCGGCATAGTCGTCGTCGACATATTCACCGCTGATCGCCAGGCTGGTGATGACACCGCGGCTGAGCGGAGTGAAATAGGTCAGGCTGGGGAATACCACCATGCCCTTGTGCGCGCCGGCGACATCCCAGCGGACATCGACCTGCGCGGTCAGGGAGTCATAGGGATGGAGCACACGATTGACCTGAACCCCGGCAAAAGGACCGACTTCGATCGCGAAATCCAGTTCTCCGAGAGAACGCACGACCGGATCCTTGATTGAATTGTGCCGGTCAAAACGGGCGCGGGCGACCGGGCCAAAGATGAAGTCGAGCTTCGCGCCCTCCTCGTCGGGAATGAAATCGAGCGCGATGCCCGGACCGCGCGGCTGGAAATCCACACCTCCGAAGCTTCCCAGAACGACGGGCAGCGGAGAGACCGTATAATCATCCGATCCTTCATAGCTCGGCCCGAGCGCAACACCGATCCCGGCGGTCACATAGTCGCCGTCAAATACTGAGTCTTCGACCGGCATGGCTGCCGTTTCTTCCTGCGCCAGAAGCGGGGATGAAATACCAAAGCTCAGAGAGATCAGGACGGCACGGCAAAATATATCGGGATTTTTCAAGACTATTTCCAATCTGGGTTCGCAACGGTCAAACGCACGCTCCGCGTATCGGTTCCAAATCTGATATAGGGACCGATCGGCAGATTGCAAAAGCACTTCTATTCCAGCAATCCCCCGGCAACCACAAACTGCAGCGCTTCAAAACATCGCGGATCGACCGCCACACCCACTTCGCTTTGCAAAATTGCCATCGCCTTTTCGGTAGACATGGCCTTTCGATAAGGTCGATCCGTGGTCAGGGCATCGTAAATATCGGCGACCGTGATGATCCGCGATTCCATTGCGATACTGCGCTCGTCGAGACCCAGTGGATAGCCCTTTCCATCAAGCCGCTCGTGATGCGAGCCGGCAATCATCGCCATATCGCTCATCACGCCAATCTGGCCGAGAATATTGGTTGTATGCGCCGCATGGCTTTGCATGATCTGCCATTCCTCTGCATCCAGTTTGCCCGGCTTTTCGAGGATCGCGCTGCTTACGCCGAGTTTCCCGACATCATGCAGAATCGCTGCACGGCGAAGCACCCTGCGGCCTTGTTCATCCATGGCGAGATGTTCGGCTATCTTGTCGGCGATCATCCCGACCCGTTCGCTATGACCTGCTGTATAGGGGCTCTTGGCATCGATGACCCGACCAAAGGCAAAGCTGATATCGTCGAGATAATCTTCGTCCACCGTGACATATTGCGCCGCAGGCTCCAGCGCCCACAATTGTTCGGGCAAATCATCGAGCGCCAGTTCTTCCCAGAAACCGCTGGCACCGGACAGTTTCTCGAATATCGCGCAAAGTTCCGGATCGAGCCAGCTTCCGGCGCGGTTGCGGACCTCGGCAAGGGCTGCGTCCTTGCCGCGGGCCGAGTAGAAAACATCGGCAACCTGCGCCAGTAGCGCGATGCGACCGCCAAGATGGATATCCCTTCCGGCAATGCCGAGTGGCAGGCCAGAACCGTCCCAATGTTCGTCGAGATGCGCGATGGCCTGGGCGACATCTTCGGAAAAGCGCAATTGACGGGCAATATCAGCGCCGCGCGAGCAGCGTGTTGCCATGATATCGGTCATGATTTCACCACCATTTTGCACAAGGTTGCACAAAGCCTGTTCGCGCACCGCCGGTGTCGCACCCACGCCAACCCCGCTGGCGATAAAGTCGCCGAAATCTTCGGGTTGCGGGCCGATCAGTTTGAAATCATGTTTCAGCTCGCGATCATCGCCGGCAAACATCTCGGAGACCCGGGCGGCATTGGCGCTGCAGCCGAGGTCCTTGAGCAGAACTGCATAATAGATATCCCGCAATTCCTCTCCGTTCATTCCCAGCGCCATCGCCACTTGCGTACCGATCCAGCAGGCGCGAATACTGTGCCCCGCGGGCTGGCCTTCGGTCAGGTCCAGCGCATAGGAAAAGGCACCGAGAATTTCGGACAATCGCGACTGACCGGAACCCTGGCTCGCCTCGAAAAACACATGCTTTGATTGAAACATTTACGCCGCTCCTGATCTGTCACGACAGAATGCCGCGTGAATGCTAGTGAACGGTTAATTTCGCGCCGATTACAGGATATATTTCATCTGCACCGCATGATGGACATCGGCGCTGCCAAGATTGAACTGGGCCGATTTGAATTTTGGCGGACCCATGCCGATCTTGGGGTTGCGCGAGAAGCCAAAACCTTCGCGCGGCAGGAACAGCCGCAAGTCCATCTTTCCGTTGGCATTTTCATCGTGAATGAGCGCTACGGCGTAGGTGCCGGGCTTCACGCCGTTGATCTTGATCGTCCCGGCTTGAGCGGCGGCGACTTTCAGTTTGCGGGCTTTTTTATCCTTGGTGCAATCGGGAAAATAGTCCGGATTGGTGCTCAGGCAGACCAGAACATTGCCTTTCTCGGACCGCATTCCCGTGATGGCGAGATCGACCGAAGCGGAGAGAACCGGTGCCACCGCAACCGGTATTTCACTCGCCGACGCGCTCGCGCCGAGGACCGCCACCGAAACGGCTCCCAGAATCGGCAAGACCGATGTCCGTGCCGCAGATCTTGTCCCAAAAACGGAAATATAGCCCATAATTACCTCTATAATATTCATGATGTTTCTCATGGTGCGTCGCGGTTATCAGCCAGCGGCCCAATCTACCCTGAACGAGCCAGCGCGGAAACATCTCCCACCCCATATGATTGGACACGCCCATAACCGTCATGGTCAGCAATACCAAACCCAAAACGCCGACGTGAATCGGTATCGCGATGACCAGAGCGGGGATGACCAGCGCTCCGCTGATCCCTTCGACCGGATGAAAGCTCATCGCCGCCCAGGCCGTGGGCGGGCGGCTTCCGTGGTGAACCGCGTGCGCGACCTTGAACCATTTGGGCTGGTGGAACAGCCGATGGGTCCAGTAGAACCATGTATCGTGCAGCATCAGATAGAGGAAAAACGACAGAGGCAGATACCAAAAGCCATAGAGATCGGCATCGGTGTAAATTCTGGTCCAGCCTGCGTTCTGCCAGCCCCATGCGACAATGCCCGCCGGCACGCCGTAAATTGCCGCGGAAAGCAGCGACCAGCGGATTTCACGGCCCATCTGGGGTTTCAGCCGGTCATAATAGCCCGGTCGCACCCGACCCGTCAGCCAGGCGAAGAAACCGCTGGTCAGCAGATAGCGCCCACCGACGATGAAGGTCATCGCCAAGGCGGAGAACAGGATAGCGAGGGCATATTCCATCGGGATTGAATATGGCGCCGGTCTCTGCGGAGCAAGCACT
This sequence comes from Parasphingorhabdus flavimaris, assembly GCF_013371215.1. Lineage (GTDB taxonomy): Bacteria > Pseudomonadota > Alphaproteobacteria > Sphingomonadales > Sphingomonadaceae > Parasphingorhabdus > Parasphingorhabdus flavimaris. The sequence continues at coordinate 722,155 of NZ_JABWMH010000001.1, read as the reverse complement.
AAAGCGCCAATTGCATACATGCTTTCAGACAGGCTTTCGCCTCGGTTCGCCATCGTCTAAGGCTATGTGATGCCGAGTAAAACGCCCCCTTCCCCGCCTTATGATCTGGCCATCGCGGGCGGTGGGCTGGCGGGTGGACTGGTGGCGCTGGCGCTGGCAAGATTGCGGCCCGAACTGACGATCGCGCTGATCGAGGCCGAGACGCACTTTGGCGGCAACCATATCTGGTCCTTTTTCGACAGCGATGTCGCAGCCGGGCATCGCTGGCTGGTTGATCCGCTGATCTCCCGCCATTGGGACAGCTATGATGTCCATTTCCCCAAATATAGTCGCAAGTTGAACAACGGTTATAATTCGATTGAATCGAAAAATCTCGATCGGGAATTGCGGAAACGATTTCCCGCAGATGCGCTGAAAACCGGACAGAAGGTGACAAGGACCGAGCCTGGCCGGGTGCATCTCGCAGATGGCACCGAAATCGTCGCCCGCGCGGTACTCGATGTCCGCGGTGGCGGCGATATTTCTGCGCTCGAAACCGGTTGGCAGAAATTTTGCGGCCAGATGCTGAGACTGAAAACTCCGCACGGACTGGAGCGACCAATCATCATGGACGCGACGGTCGATCAGATTGACGGCTATCGCTTCGTCTACTGCCTGCCGTTCAGCGATACGGACATTTTCGTCGAAGACACTTATTATGCCGACACGGCGGCGCTAGACAGCGCGGCATCCCATTCCAGGATTGCAGAATATATATCGTCCCGGGGGTGGACAATCGAATCGATCATGAGCGAAGAAAAAGGCCAGCTTCCAGTGATTTATGGCGGTGACTTCGAAGCATTCTGGAAGGACAACCAGGGGGTCGAAGCCCGCGCTGGAGCACGTGCGGCGCTGATCCAGCCGATTACCAGCTATTCGCTACCCATGGCGGTCCGGACCGCGTTTCTGATAGCCGAAATGCCCGAGATCACGCAGAACACACTGGACACAATGCTGCGCGATCTGGCCAAGGACCATTGGAGGAAAGGTAAATTCTACCGTCTGCTCTGTGCTTTCCTGTTTCTGGGCGCCGAGCCCGAGAAGCGTTACAAGACGCTGGAACATAGCTATGGCAAGAGCGAACCCTTACTCGCCCGTTTTTACGCCGGCAATTCAACCTTGATGGACAAGATCCGTCTGCTAAGCGGCAAGCCGCCGATATCCGTCTCCCGCGCCATTTGGCTTTTGTTAAAATTTTGATGAGTATTCCTGTTTCATGAATGAAGTTGCAAAATCCCAGAACAGCTTGTTCAAAAAAGCCGCCGTCATCGGCTCGGGCTTTGGCGGCCTGGCGCTCGCCATCCGGCTTCAGTCGGCCGGCATCCAGACGACGATATTGGAAGGCCGCGACAAGCCGGGCGGGCGCGCCTATTTCTGGGAAAAAGAAGGCTTTATCTTCGACGGCGGACCAACGGTTATCACCGATCCCGATTGCCTGTCGCAACTGTGGGAACTGACCGGCAATGATATGGCGAAAGACATCGAGCTGTTGCCGGTATCGCCCTTCTACCGGCTCAACTGGCCCGACGGCACGAACTTCGACTATGTCAATGATCCCGAAGAGCTGCATGCCAATATCGCGGCGATCGAACCGGATGATGTCGAAGGCTACAAGAAATTCCTAGAATATAGCGGCGGGCTGTACGAGGAAGGCTATGTCAAGCTGGGCACCAAGGCGTTTCTCGATTTCAAGTCGATGATCAAGGCAGCCCCTGCCCTGATGAAATTTGAAGCCTATCGCTCTGTTTACGCCAAGGTTTCCAGTTTTGTGAAGAACGAGAAGCTGCGCGAGTTCCTGTCGTTCCAGACGCTGCTGGTCGGCGGCAATCCTATGAAGACCAGTGCGATTTACGGCCTGATCCACAAGCTGGAACGGCTTGGGGGCGTCTGGTTTGCCAAGGGCGGGACCAATATGCTGGTCGCCGCGATGGTGAAACATTTCGAACGGATCGGCGGCGTGATCCGGCTGGACGATCCGGTCACCCGGATTGACACGATTGGCGACCGTGCTTCGGGCATCACCTGCAAATCGGGCTGGAGCGAGAATTTTGATGCCGTCGCCACCAACGCCGACGTGATGCATAGCTATCGCGATCTACTCGGTCACAAGCATCGCAGTCATACGGTCGCTGAAAAGCTCAAGAAGAAGAAATATTCGCCCTCGCTGTTCGTCGTCCATTTCGGCGTGAAGGGAAGCTGGCCAGGCATCCCGCACCACATGATCCTGTTCGGGCCGCGCTACAAAGGCCTGCTGGAAGATATCTACGACAATGGCGTGCTGCCGAGCGATTTCTCGCTCTATCTGCATCATCCGACCGTCACCGATCCGGAAATGGCGCCCGAAGGGCATAGCACATTCTACGTGCTGGCACCGGTGCCGCATCAGGGCAAGCTGCCGATCGACTGGGAGGTGATGGGCCCCATCTACAAGAAGCGCATTCTCGACGAAATCGGCCAGCGGCTGATCCCCGATATCCATGACCGGATCATCACCAGCTTTCACTATACGCCGCAGGATTTCGGGACCGATCTCAACGCCCATCTCGGCAGCGCGTTCAGCCTCGAGCCATTGCTCACTCAGAGCGCATGGTTCCGGGTCCACAATCGTGACGATATCATCAACAATCTCTATTTCGTCGGCGCCGGCACCCACCCGGGTGCGGGCATCCCCGGTGTGGTCGGGAGCGCGAAAGCGACGGCGGAGCTGATGCTGGAGGATCTCGGAGAAGCCGGATGAACCGCAATAATCTCGTCCTTCACGCCAGATTGAGCATCGAGCGCGGATCAAAATCCTTCTCCCGGGCCTCCAAGCTTTTTTCCCGCCAGACGCGCGAGCGTGCCTGGCTGCTTTACAGCTGGTGCCGCGCCTGCGACGATCTTGCCGACGGACAGGATCATGGACATGGTATGTCTGTCGTCGCCAATCCGCAAAAGACGATTGCGGCGATGCGGATGATGACACGGCGCGCGCATGGCGGTGAGCAGACCGGCAATCCGCCATTTGATGCTTTTGGCGTCGTCGCGCAGGAATGCGGCATACCGATAGACTTCGCCAACGACATGATCGACGGCTTCGCGCTTGACGCCCGGGGATGGCGACCGGAGACAGAAGATGATCTATTTCAATATTGCTATCATGTCGCGGGAGCGGTCGGCTGTATGATGGCGATCGTGATGGGCGTTTCGCCCCGCGATCAGGAAGTACTCGACCGCGCCTGCGATCTCGGTCTGGCGTTCCAGCTAGCAAATATTGCCCGCGACGTGGCCGAGGATGCCGCAGCCGGACGATGCTATTTGCCGCAAGCCTGGGTCGCCGAGGCCCGGCTGGATCCCGAAAATATCATGGCTCCCGATCGCCGCGACGCATTGATCCCGCTGGTCAACCGGCTGTGCGATCTGGCTGGCGCCTATGAAGAATCCGCACGCGTCGGCGCGGCCAGCCTGCCGTTCCGGTCCCGCTGGGCGGTATTGGCTGCCGCCGGCATTTATGGTGATATCGGCCGGGCCATCAAGAAGAGCGACGGCGCTTCGCTTGATCGAAGAATATATACCAGCAAGGCCAGGAAGCTCGGGTCGATCGTCAAAGCCTTCGGGCAAGCGCTGGTAAAGAGCCCGCGTCGCGATCGGCAGCAATTGTGGACGAGAGCACGTACCGCCTGAAAACCTAGTGGCTGGCACCATTTTCGGTGACATATTTACCGATCCGCTGAACCGCGACGTCGCGCAGATTCCGCGAGCAGCACAATACCCCCAGCGCTTTGCCATGGGTGCCGTTGTAGACCAATGTTTCACCAAGCGCATCGGTGACGCTGGCTCCCGCTTCGGCGGCGATGACATGGGCGGCTGCAATGTCCCACTCGTGGCCCCAGCGGGTCGAGGCAACGACATCCGCCCGGTCATCGGCGACCATCGCCATTCTGAGTGCAATGCTGTTGGGTTTGTGGACCGCCACCAGATCGAGTTCGGGCGGCAGCTCTTCTGCCGGAATCCGGCAGCCGGCATATTGCTTTCGGCTGCTGGCGACCAGCGCGCGGCCGTTGACTTCGCTGTGGCTTCCCGCCTTGGCGACCCAGACCTCCTCCATCGCCGGAGCAACCAGCACGCCAAGAATCGGTGAATCATTGAGTACCAGCGCGACGGAAACGCACCAGCCGGTCTTGCCCGCAACATAATCTTTCGTGCCGTCAATCGGGTCGACGACCCAGGTCAGTTCATCGCCCGCGTCGCTATGATCGATATGGGTCTCTTCCGAAAGCCAGCCGGCTTCTGGTAGCAGCTTTTCAAGTTCCAGCCTCAGAAACTTGTCGACGGCAAGATCGGCGTCGCAAACAATATGACCGGGCGTTTTTTCCCAGATATTGGCGGCCCCCTGGCCCAGTCGCCAGTCGCGCATGGCCAGCGCCCCGCCTTGCTTGGCGATCGCGATAACCCGATCGAAATCGACGTCAGCCACCGGCCACCGTCATACTGTCTGTGCGCAGGGTCGGGGTATTGACGCTGTACCGATATTCCAGATCATCGGCCGCGATCAGGCTCTTGAACATATCTTTCAGATTGCCAGCAATCGTGATCTCGGAAACCGGCGGTCCGATTTCTCCATCGACGATCAGGAAACCGCCCGCGCCGCGACTGTAGTCGCCGGTGACCGGATTGACCCCCATGCCGATAAGCTCGGTGATGTAGACGCCGTGTTTGATATCCTTGATCAGTTCGGCCTTGCTGACCGAGCCATTGCCCATGTGAAGATTGGTAACGCTGACGCCCGGCGCTCCGCCGACCCCGCGCGAGGCGTGGCCGGTCGGCTGCAGACCCAATTGGCGGGCAGAGGCGCTTTCCATCAGCCACTGGGTCAGGCGACCGTTGTCGATCAATCTGGTTTTCGCGGTGGGAAGGCCTTCGCCGTCGAACGCCTTGGACCGCAGTCCGCGCTTGCGATGGGGACAGTCGATGATGTTCACGGCGCTGTCGAACACCTGCGTGTCGAGCGCCTCCAGGAGAAAGCTGGTCTTGCGCGCAATGGCAGCGCCGGCAATCGCGCCGACAAAATGGCCGAGCAGGCTGTTGCCGACGCGCGGATCATAGACGACCGGCATCGCACCCGACTTGAAATCCACCGGGTTGAGGCGGGAAACAGCGCGTTCGCCCGCTTCCTTGCCGATATTTTCGGGATTCTCGAGATCCTCCAGAAAGCGGACGCTGTCATAGGCATAGTCGCGTTCCATGCCGTCGCCGTCGCCCGCGATCACGCTGGCGGACAGGCTGTAACCGCTGGTGGAATAAGCGCCGGAAAAACCGTGGCTGGTCGCCAGGGCAACGATGCTGCGTCCGGCGCTGGCGCCGCCGCCTTCGCTGTTGGTGACGCCGTTGACCGCACGCGCAGCATCTTCCGCCTTTAACGCCAGTTCGCGCAAGAGTTCCGGCTCCGGGTCCTGCCCGTCATCGCCCTCGATCGGATGCGGTTCCGCTTTGAGCAGCAGATCTTCGGGCGCAAGACCGGCATATTCGTCTTCCGGCGCTTCTCTGGCCATGTCGAGCGCGCGACCGACGAGGGCGGACAGGATCTTAGTATCCATATCGGAGGAAGATACGGTTGCCGAACGCTTGCCGACGAATACCCTGAGGCCAATTTCCTCGCCTTCGGAACGCTCGACATCTTCGAGATTGCCGAGACGGATTTGCACTTGGGTCGCGGCATCGCAGACATAGATGGCGTCCGCGGCGTCGGCTCCGGCTTTTTTGGCTTGGGATATCAGGGCGTCGGCGCGATCCTGCGCTTCTGTAGGTTTTAGCATGCGCAGGACATAGGCATGCTGCCCAATAAGGTCAACGATCTGCTGCCAATCGGGCTAGAAAGGATTTTTGGATATTGCGGGGCAGATTGTCAGAGCAGCGGGCCGACTGCGGTGATCAGTCCGACAAAGAGAAATGGCAGACCGATAGCCAGCAACCACAGCACGATCTGGTCGGACCGGAATTTTGCGGCGATGCTCTGCTCGGTCAGGCCGCTGCCCGCCATGTCGACCCAGCGTTTCTCGAATTTGCGGCAGAAAGGGATGATGACGGCAACCAGCAGGACCAGGCCGAAATAGGGCGCGATTGACATGCCCTTGGTTTCGATGAAGCTGAGGACGAAGAATATCTGCATCATGGTATAGACGAGCAGTGCCGCAGCACAATTATTGCTCATTTTCTTGTCCCAGCGGATACCGCCATGCTGCACGTCACGACGTGCGCTATGCTTGCTGACCGATTTATGGGGTGCTGCTGCAACCATATTCATTCCCCTCAGAAAATTACGTTCGACTGTCGCCGGAAGTTTTCTCCCGTGCGATTATCTGAAACACTATACTCAAATTTTCACAATTGCAAAATATACCCGTTGTTAAGCATATTATATGTCAAGAACCGCGGTTCTGCTTGCCAAAAATTTCAACATCAGCCAGAATCAGTTTTCAAACGCAATTCAATTTCGGGGACCATCCGCATGACCATATCGCTTTCCGACCCGCTGTCCCTGCCCTGCGGAGCCGTCCTCCCCAATCGGCTGAGCAAGGCGGCAATGACCGAAGGAATGGCCAGTCCCGACGGCGTGCCGACAGCAGAACTGGAGCGACTATACGGGCTTTGGTCCGATGGTGGCGCGGGGATGCTGCTGAGCGGCAATATCCAGATTGATCGTGATCATCTCGAACGCCCCGGCAACGTCGTTATCGACCGACCGGCGAGCGAGGAAATGAAGACCGCGCTGAAAAACTGGGCGCAAGCCGCGACCCGCAATGGCAATCATTTCTGGGCCCAGATCAGTCATGCCGGGCGGCAGACGCAAAGCAATGTCAACAAGCATCCCAAGGCCCCGTCAGCGGTCAAACTGGGCCTGCCCGGCGGGCAATTTGGCGAGCCGGTGGCGCTGACGGTGGAAGAAATTGAAGAGCTGGTCGACCGCTTCGCACTGGCTGCTAAAACCTGTCAGGATGCCGGCTTTACCGGCGCGCAAATCCATGCCGCGCACGGCTATCTGCTCAGCAGTTTTCTCAGCCCGCGGTCGAACCAGCGAACCGACGAATATGGCGGAAGCCTTGAAAACCGCGCACGTTTTCTGCTTGCGGTGGTGTCAAAGGCCCGAGCGGCGGTGGGCCCTGATTTTCCGATTTCGGTCAAGCTCAACAGCGCCGATTTCCAGAAAGGCGGGTTCAACTTCGAGGATAGTCTGCAGGTGGTCCGCTGGCTGGAAGTGGCGAGCGTCGATCTGGTCGAAATATCCGGGGGCACCTACGAACAGCCGGCGCTGATGGGTGCCGACGGAATTGAGGAGAAAGAGGAGCAGAATGTCGCGCCGTCGACCAGGGCCCGCGAAGCCTATTTCGTCGATTTCGCCAAGGCGATGCAGGATGCGGTCACGGTCCCGTTGATGGTGACCGGCGGTTTCCGGACGAGAGCGGCGATGGAATCCGCGCTGGAAAGCGGCGCCGCAGACCTGATCGGCCTTGGCCGTCCGATGTGCGTGATGACCGACGCGCCGAAGCAATTGATGGAAGGGTTGGAAGCATTGCCGTGCTGCGAGAATGAACTGCGGCTGATCCCTGATTGGCTCGGTTTTCTCAAGAATTTCCAAGTGGTTAAAGCAATCGACGGCTTTGCGACCATCTACTGGTTTTACGAACAGCTCGAAAATCTCGGCCAGAACGGCAAAACCGATCCGCAGTTGAGCGTGTTCAAGGCGTTCCGCGCCGTCGAGGCCCGCAACAAGCGGATATTGTCAGCCCGCAGCGCGCGCTGACTCTCACCCGATCGCATTTTTTCGGCTAGATGTTGGTACTGGTCGGAATCAGGCTGGGCTGCAGATATTCATAGACATGCATCCGGCGTTGATTTCGTGCGACAATCCGCGCTTCCACCGCTCTCAATCCGGCCTGAAACCGCGCCAGCGGGCCTTCGCTGCCAGTGATCGCGGGGTCCTGGAACCAGCTTTCATAGGGAAAGCGGTTGGTCCGGTAATCGCCGAGCGGGCGATAATAGACCGAGCCCAGCAGGAACAGGGAGGACAATTGTTCCAGCGCCAGCGCAATTGGCGGCATGTAATCCAGCCATTCGCCTTTGTCGTGACCCTTCTGTTCGGCCGGCGCGGCGGCCCAGCCTGCCCCGGTAACCGCCGGAGCAAAGGTCATCATCGTGCGCTGCGGGAAATTGACCGCGGCATGCTGGGCGCTGGCGGTGAATATGATCATGGTGCAGACGTCGATCAGCTGCGCGCGGGTGGTGATCGTTTCGAAGCCGACAATATGGCCTTCCAAGGCAATTGATATAGCCCATTGTGCCAATTCTGTATCATTTACGACCGCTTCGTCGTCGATATAGTAGATTTCTATATATTGTTTGGCCCAGTCCTGGATCGCCTGCCAGACCAGCAGAGCGTCATCGCGATAGGGATAGTCCGGCAATTTGTCCGGATCGGCGACCTGGCGTTCGGCGAAGTCGACCGGGGTCATTTTCTTGGCAAAGTCAAACGACAGCCGTGCCTTGACCGCAGCGAGCTGGCTCGAGCTAATCGTGCCGCCGAAAAAGGCGTCGATCGGGCCGCCTTCGTTGATCAATGTTTCCACCGCCAGATTGTTGATGAACAAGGTGCCCTCGAAATGTGGAACCAGCAGCGACCAGAGCGGATGGACATTGGCAAGATTGCGGCGGGTGGCGACGGCGATGGCCTCGCTGACCAAATGGGTGCTGCCGAGGTGGACGAACAGTTCGTGATAATTGCAGTCGGCGACCTGGACGACGAATTTCGCCATCTCCCAGCCCCATTTCTCCGACGCCGAGACCGACGGCGTCATCACCGGATAGCGACTGCTGTCCTGCCCGCACTGGATAGCGACCGGTTTCAGCGACGACCCGCCCGGCGGTACGGCGAACAAGGCCATCGGGCGGTAGATATATTTTGCAATCCCTTGCCAGACACCATCAACAAGAACTTTCAAAGGCTTGTAATCGCACAGATATACCCTGCCGTCCGAAAGCGCATCGGACAGCTTGTCGCCGCTGATTACCGCTGCATATTGCGCGGCCGTCACCGGGAAATTGTCGGGTATCCGGTCGATGCCCTGGATCAACATCGGATTGGGACCAGCGACCCGGAGCCGGGCGAATTGGTCATCGTCCTGGAAGGTATAAGCGATGCCCGGAGCGGGAATCGTCTGATAGAGATCGCGATAGGAATCGATCGAGCGCGTATCGGCGGCATTCTCGGCCTTCAGGACATCAATGATGGCGGTGATGATGTCGCGAAGAATTTGTTCATGGCCCTTCAGGGCCTCGATACCCGCTGACTGCTCTGCCTGCTCTATGCTGCTTTCGAGACCGTTGTCCGCCAGATTTGTGACATGTTTTTCACGCAGCGCGCAAATATTCGCCTTTACTTCCCTGGCCTGTTCGAGCGCATCGTCGATGATCTGTCGGGCCGCCGTGCCGAGACCGGAAAAGATCGGCCGAAGGTTGACGGCCTCGATGTTGGCGAGAATTTCCAGGCCCACTTCGAGCACCTTGAACCACCATTCGATCGAGGGTTGGTCGTCGATAGGGACTTTTGTCGCTAGCGGCACACCGGGCAAGGTGGGTATCTCGCGGGTCCACTGATAATGGACCGAGGTGGCAGCAATCTGCTGCCGGCGCTGCGCGCGCTGTTCCCGGCTGTCATTTTGCGGCAAGCTTGGATGATTTGCTCCACGCTTGACATCTTCTCCACCAATATTCTGCCGGGGGATAATCGACGGTGCATTTTCAAAGGACATGACAGCTCCTGACCTGGTTTTGCGACCGGAGCATTTAGTGGAAACATGGTTAATTAATGGTAAAGAGATTTTCGCACGCTGCTCTACAACCCCCATCAAAGCTGGATGATACAGGAAGATACAGGTTTAACCAGGCGTTTACCATTGGCTGCTAGCAATGCGCCATGCGGACAAGCGTGCAACGATTCCTAGAAAAACTGATCCCGCCGATCCCCGAAGCGGTACGGGATGAATTTGCCGTTCTGAGCGCAACCCGCCTGCAAAGCCAGTCGCGTGCGCTGTTTCTGGCGATGTTCCTTACCATTCCTCTGGTGCTCTATGCATCTTCCACCGGTGCCGACCCTGCAATCCGCTATGGCATACCGCTCGCGATGGCCGGTTGCTGCCTGCTCGGCTATATTTCGCTGATCAAGGATCGCAACGCCTCGGGCAGCGCCGATCTGGCGCGCAAGTTCATCGCAGAATCGACTTTCTTCTCCGCCGCTCTTTGTGTCCTGGTCAGCATCTGGTGCGTGTTGAGCTGGGTCAGCGCACCGCCCGAAATGCGCCTTTTCTACCCGTTCACGCTCGCTCTCGGTTCGCTCACCACCATCTATAATCTCGCCACGATCCGGCTGGCGGCGATCCTCAATATCATCATCGGGATCGTCCCGATCACCATCATCATGCTTTTGTCGGGTGATCCTGTCGGCTGGTCTGCGGCGGGCAGCCTTATCATGGTAACGACCTTCCTGTACCGCGTAATCACCTGGCAGAATGACCAATATATCAACCAGCTGGTGTTACGCCACGAGATGCGGGAACTGGCGCATACCGATCCGCTGACCAGCGTGTTCAACCGCCGGGCATTGGCGGAACAGCTTGATCGCCAGATTGCGACCGGCGAGGAACAAAGCGGATTTACCGTCGCCCTGATCGATCTCGACGGGTTCAAGCCGGTCAACGACCAGTTTGGCCATGCTGTCGGCGACCAGTTGCTGATCGAAGTGGCCAGTCGCCTGCAGCGCGCCTGCGGCGAGAACGGGATTGTCGCGCGTATGGGCGGAGATGAATTCGCGATTCTGCTATCGCCGGAATCGACCATATCGAGCTCGGCCTGTGCCGACCATATGCTCGCCGCGCTGGTCCCTCCGTGCAATCTGGAAAATCACGTCATCCGGGTCCGCGCGAGTATCGGCATCGCGACATGGCCGGTCGATGGCGAAACCGCAGAAGCGCTGTTCGAGGTCGCGGACACCCAGCTATATGCGGTCAAAAATTATGCGTCAAAGACCGACGCCGGTGATATTTCACGGCGAAGAGGCCTGCGGTCCAAATCCAGCTAGTCGCGAGAGACCGGCGCTAGTCCAGTTCCTCTATCCGGAGCGCTTTCCGATCAAGCTTGCCGATCATAGTCTTGGGCAGACTATCCCGCACCACAACATCGACCACCCGCTCATGTTTGCCAAGTTGCGGGTTGAGCCACTCCATGATCTGATCGCCGGTAGCCATCGTTTCGGGATATAGCGCGACATAGGCCTTGGGGCTCTCTCCGCGATAATCGTCGGGCACGCCGATAACCAGCGCTTCCTTGACCGCTTCATGCTTGTAAAGCACTTCCTCGACCTGGCTCGGAAAAACCTTGAAACCGCCGACGGCGATCATGTCCTTCAGCCGGTCGACGATCTTGATATAACCGTCCTCGTCGATCGTCGCGACATCGCCGGTGCGCAGGAATCCGTCGACGAACACCTGCTTGTCTTCCTCCGGCAGGTTCCAGTAGCCCTGCATCACCTGCGGGCCAGAAAAGATCAGCTCTCCCGGTTGGCCTTCTGGCGCAGGTTTGGCCGGATCGCCCTTGTCGACCAGCTTCACGATCGTGCCGGGGACCGGTTGCCCGATCGTCCCGGGCTTGTTGAGCGCCATATAGGGATTGGCGCTGACCACGCCGCAGCTTTCGGTCAGGCCATAGCCTTCGACCAGCTTCGCACCGGTCTTTTCCTCGAACCTGTTCTTGAGTTCCATCGACAGCGGCGCGCCGCCAGACACGCAGACTTTGAGCGACGAAAAATCGGTCTTGTCGGTATCGGGATGATCGAGCAGCGCCTGATACATGGTCGGCACACCGGGCATCGCGGTAATTTTCGCGCGTGTAATCGCCGCCAAGGTCTGCTTCGCATCGAAACGGGGCAGCATGACGATTTCCCCGCCGCGCTGGACGGTGCGGTTGAGCACCGCGCTGTTCGCGAAAACGTGGAAGAAGGGCAAAACGCCCATCACCCGGTCAACCTCGTCAATGAAGGGATCGATGTCATTGATCTGACGCGCGTTGGCGGTCAGGTTCTGGTGGGTGCACATCGCGCCCTTGGGCGTGCCGGTGGTGCCGCCGGTATATTGCAGCAGGGCGATATCCCGGTCTGCGCGGATTTTCGGCGCTTTATAATTGCCATCATTCCTGACCAGATCGGCAAAGGCAGTGATCCGGTCATCATCGGGTATCGCGCTGCTCTCGTTGCGGCGAAACAGCGAATAGAGCAACGCCTTGCCCGCTGGCAGCGCTTCGGTGATGCTGCCGACTATCAAATGTTCGAGACTCGATTGCTGAAGCACCTGATAGGCGGTGGGCAATAGCGCCTTCGCCGACAGGGTGAACAATATCTTCGTGCCGCTGTCCTCGATCTGGTGATTCAATTCATCGACGGTGTAGAGCGGCGAGAAATTGACCAGCGTCGCGCCAACCGCCATGGCGCCGTAATAGGCGCTGACATAATGCGGGACATTGGGCAGGAACAGGCCGATCCGGTCGCCTTTGCGGACGCCCATGTCCTGGAGCCCCTTGGCCACGCGGACGATTTCCGCAGCCATTTGTGCATAGCTATATTTGCGGCCCATGAAGTCGAGCAGATTGGCATCACCGCGCCGTCCCGCCGAAGCGAAGAACATTCCGGGCATCGACAGGGGCGCATAATATTGGTCCCACGGAGTGGGATGATTATAGCGGGTGTTCCAGATTACCCGCTGGTCGGGCTTTTTTTCAGTCATTGACATTCATGTAAGTGAACGCGTCTAGCCTGACAATGAAAATTGCTGGCAAAATTGGCGGCATAATCGCGGGTTAATGGGTCCCTTTCCGCGGGACCAGCGTGTAGGGAACAAAACCATGTCCGAGTCCGTCCCTGCCACTGGCGCCAAATCGTCACTGATTTTCGTGTTTCTGGTCGTGTTCATCGACATGCTCGGCTTTGGCATCATCATGCCGGTCCTGCCGAAGCTGATTACCAGCATCACCGGCGACACGATCTCCGACGCGGCGGTCTATGCCGGATGGCTGGCCTTTGCCTATGCCGCGATGCAATTTGTCTTCGGTCCGGTCATCGGCAACCTGTCCGACCGCTTCGGGCGACGTCCGGTGCTGCTCGGCGCGCTCGGAGGCTATGCCATCGCCTATATGCTGATGGGTTTTGCTTCCTCGATATTGTGGCTGTTTGCCGCGCGGATCATCGCCGGGATCATGGGCGCCAGCTTCAGCACCGCTTATGCCTATATCGCCGATATTTCGCCGCCCGACAAACGGGCCCAGAATTTCGGGCTGATCGGCGCGGCCTTCGGACTGGGTTTCATCATCGGCCCGGCGATTGGCGGCATATTGGGTGAATATGGCACGCGCTTGCCCTTTTTCGGAGCCAGCGCGCTCGCCGCGCTCAATCTGCTTTTCGGTTTTTTCATGCTGCGGGAGAGCCTGCCGCTGGAGAAGCGTCGACCTTTCCGACTGGCCCGCGCCAATGCGGTGGTGGCGCTAAAGGCGCTCAACGGCCAGAACAAGGTTGTGTTCTGGTATGCCGGCGCGCTGACTGTCTGGATGACGGCGCATGTCGTCTTCCCGATCATCTATGCTTTCTATCTCATCGAGTCCTTCGGCTGGAGCGAATTGCTTGTCGGATTGTCCTTCGCCGCCGTCGGGCTTGGCGCGGCCTTTGTTCAGGGCTTTCTGATCCGCGTGCTGGTGCCGCGCATCGGCGAGCGCAATTCTGCCGTGCTCGGCGCGATCTCCATGGCGGTCAGTTGCATAATCTATGTGCTGGCGGCGCCCGGACAGCCCTGGCTGATCTTTGTCGCAATCCCGGTCGGTGCGATGCAGGGCCTGTTCCAGCCTTCGCTTAACGGCCTTATGAGCAATGCCGTATCCGACGAGACACAGGGCGAGTTGCAGGGCGCGGTTGCCAGCCTGCAGAGCATTGCCTCGGTGATCGGTCCGCCCCTGTTCGCTGCCGTATTCGCAGCCTTTACCGTAGCAGGCAGCAGCTATTATATGCCGGGCGCACCCTTTGGTCTGGCCGGGATCATCTCCCTCGTCGCGCTGACCATATTCCTGCGCGGCTATGCGCTGCACTGCACCAGCGACGGGGTCGAGCCACCGGTCGACGCCAAGTCGATCGCCGGCTAGACCGCGCTGTACCAGGCGGTGCCGTCCTTGATATCCAGGCGGGCGCGTCCGGTATATTCCAGATGCCGGAGCGTTGCCATTGCCTCGCCGCTGGCCATGCCGATAACATCGGGCGTGATCGGACGACGGAACAGATAGGGAAAGCTGTCGACCACGCGCTTGGGGCTTTCGCGCAGGCCCTGTTCGAGATCGTCTAGCGCTTCATTATGCCGTTCGGCCAGCGCGTCGAGCCGCTGGTGCGCGCCGAGAAACGGCCGGCCATGGGCGGGCAGGATCAGCAATTCATTGTCCAGCTCGGCGCGAAACCGGTCGATGCTGGCCAGCCATTCGCCGAGCGGATCGCTGGTCGGTTCGCTGAGCATGGTGGAGATATTGGAGGTGATCCGCGGCAATATCTGGTCGCCGGAGATCATCACCTTGGCCGTGTCGTCGATCAGACAGGCATGTTCCGGTGTATGGCCATTGCCGATCATCACCCGCCATTCGTGGTCGCCGGTGCGCACTCTGGTGCCCTCTTCCATCCGGATATGGCCAATCGGCAGATCCGACACGGCGCGGGCAAATCGCCCCCATCCCTTGGCGGCGAAATCGTCAATCAAATTCTGGTCCCAGCCGCAGAAACGCCATTCGTCGAGCGCCTCCTGCGGCACGCCGTCGCGTTTGTCGGCGATCAGCATCTTGGTCAGCATCCATTCGGTGCGGTTCATGTGCAAAGGCGCCTTGAACCGCTTTGCCAGCCAGCCGGCGCAACCGACATGATCGGGATGATAATGGGTGACGATGATCTTGGTGGCGCTCTGTCCGTGCAGGGCGCCTTCGTCAAACAGATGTTTCCAGGCGTCGATCACCTGCGGCATGAACAGTCCGGTATCGGCGATCGCAAAGCCGGCGCTGCCGTTTTCGTGGCGGTCGGCCAATATCCAGTTGTTGATGTGGCCAAGCGGGCCGGGCACCGGTGTCCGGGTCCAGCCGATGCCGGGCATCAGTTCGAAATATTCGCCATATTTTGGCTCATAGTCACCGAGCGGATAGGTCAGGCCGTCCGATTCAACCGGATCGAAGCCGTGATCGGCGAGCATGGCATCATGAGCAGGCGGTTTTCTGGGTGCATCCATGGACGAGTCATAGCCTGTCGATCGCGCGATGCGCAAGCCGGTTTAATTGGCTGGTTAAAAACATGGCCGAACGACACTGACGATCGATGACCGCAGCAGCGAACATCCGCCCGAGTTGCCTCCGGCGGTTTTGCTCCCAGATCATCGAAACCGGCGCGGGCCGGAATCGATCAGCTGCCTTTGAAAAGCGTCTCTGCGGTATGCTCGACCGGAGCAGATTCTTCCTCACCGGTTTCGCCAGAGAGAGCGGCTTCTGCATCGCGTGCCGCCTGGGCGCGTTCTTCCCGCAACTCGGCAATCAGCGCTTCCTTGTCGCCGCCCAGCTTGCTGTCATCTTCCGCTTCGGGCTCGATACCCGCTTTTTTCGCCGCCTTGGCGACCACGGCGTCAAGCTCGCGCTGCGAACACAGGCCGAGAGTGACCGGGTCCTTTGGGGCGATATTGGCGATATTCCAGTGCTCGCGCTCGCGGATGGCGTTGATCGTGGTCCGCGTGGTGCCGATCAGCTTGCCGACCTGGGCATCGGAAATTTCCGGGTGGTTGCGCAGCAGCCATGCGATGCCGTCGGGCTTGTCCTGACGCTTGGAAACCGGCGTGTAGCGCGGTCCCTTGGTCCGGCGCACCTGCTCAGGGCCCTTTTGGATGACCATCCGGTAGTCCGGGTCTTTTTCGGCTTTCTCGATTTCTTCATGAGTCAATTCATGCGCCTGGATCGGATCGCGACCGGTATATTTGGAACTGGCGAGGTCATCGGCCATCGCATTGACTTCGAGAATATGGATACCGCAAAATTCGGCGATCTGGACAAAGCTCAGCGCCGTGTTGTCCACCAGCCAGCTGGCGGTTGCATGCTGCATGAGTGGGGTTGCTTGTTCGGCCATGATGGCTTCCTTCCAATAGCTGGCATTTCTGCGCCAGCGACAATTTAAAAATAAAGGGCCGCCCCCTTGCGGAGACGGCCTGTTGGAAGCTTATGTAGGCTCTTTGTAGGCAGTCGGCAAGATATTTGGCTAAACCCGCGCAAAAATCGCTTTTGCCAGGATCCGGCGGGACATGTGGAAGTCGAGACGCCGATCCTGCGCGACCAGACCATCGAGAAACTGGCGGGCGCTCGCGTCCCAGCTGAAACGCTTGCCATGGGCGATACAATCGGCTGGATCGAGACCGATCGCACGCTTAATCGCGCCGTTCAGATCTTCGTCCATCACCCCGCTGGCATCGGTCAGGATATCGACCGGACCGGTCACGGGATAGGCCGCGACCGGCGTTCCGCAGGCGAGAGCCTCGATGATCACCAGGCCGAATGTGTCGGTCCTGCTAGGAAATACCAGCACATCGGCTCCGGCATAATAGCCCGCCAGCTCGCGGCCCGATTTTCTTCCGGCAAAATGGACATCGGGATAGCGCGATTGCAATCCCGCCAGCGCCGGCCCGTCGCCGACCACGACTTTCGAACCGGGCTGTTCGCTGCGCAGAAAGGCCTCGATATTTTTCTCGACCGCCACCCGGCCGACGTAGAGCTGGATCGGCCCTTGCAATTTCCCGTAAACCGCGGGCGATGGCGCATCCGGCCGGAAATTGTCGAGATCGACTCCGCGGCTCCAGTGATGGACATGGTCCAGCCGCTCCGCCCGCAACTGGTTACGGATGCTGTCAGTCGAGACCATGATCGCTTCTGATTTGCGATGGAACCAGCGGATATAGGGCCAGAACGCCCGCGGCGACAATCCGGTCCGCTTCGCCAGATATTCCGGAAACTGGGTGTGATAGGCGCTGGTAAAGGGGCGGCCATTCCGCACGCACCAGCGCAGGGCCTGAACGCATAGCGGGCCCTCCGTGGCCAGATGCACTGCATCTGCCCCGAAATCCTCTATTCGCCGACCGACCGTCCGGGCCCGGGTGAAGGCCAGACGGATTTCGGGATAGCTGGGCGCCGGGAGGGAGCGATACTGGTCGGGCGAGATCACCAATATCTCGTGCCCCTGATCCCGCAACAGCCCGACCACGGTATCGAGCGTGCGGACCACACCGTTAACCTGCGGATGCCACGCGTCCGTGACCAGCGCGATCTTCACGCCGCCTGCCCCATGCCGGCCTCGACTTCGGCCAATTGCGCCGGTTGCTGCTGCCTGGCGTTTCGCGCTGCAATCTCGTCGGCCCAGTGGAGAATTTCCATCGTGCCGTCGTCCTTTTCGACCAGCGCGGTGCAACCCTCGACCCAGTCGCCGTCGTTATAATATTCGATACCCTTGATCGTCCGATGCTCGGCGGTGTGGATATGGCCACAGACTACGCCATCGACGCCGCGACTTTCCGCCGCCTTGGCGACCAGTTCCTCGTATCTGCCGATAAATTCGACCGCGTTCTTGACCTTGTTCTTGGCCATTTTGGACAGCGACCAATAAGGCAATCCCAGCCGGTTGCGCAGCTTGTTGACCAGCCAGTTGATCCGCATCAGCGTCACATAGGCGGCGTCACCGACAAAGGCGAGCCAGCGATGGGCGAGCATGACGGTATCAAATTCGTCGCCGTGGAGGACCAGCAGACGCCGGCCATCAGCGGTTTGGTGGATCGCCGACCGGCGGATTTCCACGCCACCGAAATTGAGGCCGGTAAACTGGCGGAACATCTCGTCATGATTGCCGGGGATATAGACGATGCGCGTGCCCCGCCGGGCGCGCTTCAGGATGCGCCAGATGATATCATTATGGCTATCGGGCCAGAAGAACCGCTTTTTCATCCGCCAGCCGTCGATGATATCGCCCACCAGATAGAGCGTGTCGCTGTCGACATGGTCGAGGAAATCGATCAGCAGGTCGGCGTTGCAGCCCCGCGTGCCGAGATGGATGTCGGATATCCAGATCGTCCTGTATCGCGTGCGGTCGCTGGCATCGACCTGTGGCTTGCGCTTGAGGCGCGCTTCGTATCGATCGGCATCAAGCAGCGGTATATCGGCTCTGGTCAGCGGGGAAAATTGTTTGGCCATTGAAAACTCCCATGGAAACCTATCCTTGGGCCCCGCCATAGTGGCCGATTGTGACAACCGGATTCCCGTTTTATGAAGTTTTGGTGACGGGAGGCCTATGCCTTGAGATATTCCCGGACCCGGATTTGCAGATGCGGAACGGCCTCTTCGCTGGTGAGGAATGCGGAGACCGGCATGGTTTGCCAGTGCTGCCCCTCGTCGCCGAACACGATATCGTCGACCATGTCCGGTGACAGCCGGCAGACAAAGAACAGCGCTACTTTCCCGGCACCGCGCCAGTTGGGATAGGTTTCGACATGTTCGAATTGATCGACCGCGATGCGGATGCCGAATTCTTCAAAAGTCTCGCGCGCGACGCATTGCGCGCCGCTCTCGTCATTTTCACGCCCGCCACCGGGCAGATCGAGCAGATTGGGGAACGGGATGTCCGGCTTGTCGTCCCGCCGATAGACCAGGATATGGTCTTCGATGAAAAATGCCACTTTCGCGCCGTGAAAGTCGGGCTCCCCGTTCATCCCGTCATTCGACGATCAGCACAATCTTGCCGATATGATCACCGGCCTCCATATGGGCGTGGGCCTTGGCCGCATCGGCCAGCGGAAAGCTTTCATCCATCACCGGCTTCAACTTGCCCGCTTCGACATCGGGCCAGACATAGCGGTGCAGTTCATCACCGAGCAGCGCCTTGCGCGCGGCCGATTGCGGTCTGAGCGTCGATCCGGTGAGGATCAGCCGTTTCATCATGACCTGGGCCATGTTGATCGTGGCCTGCAGTCCGCCCTGAACCGCGATCGTCACGTGACGACCGTCTTCCTTCAGACATTGCAGATTGCGAGCGACATAGTCGCCAGCGACCATATCGAGCACGATTTCCACGCCCTTGCCGTCGGTGATCTTGTTGATCTCCTCGACAAAATCCTGGCTCTTGTAATTGATCGCATGGTCGGCGCCGATCTGCTTTGCCGCGGTGCATTTCTGGTCGCTGCCGCAAGTCACGATGACATTGAGGCCGAAGAGTTTGCCAAGCTTGATCGCGGTCGTCCCGATACCGCTGGTTCCGCCGTGCACCAGCACCGTTTCCCCTTCGCGGGCGAAGCCGCGATTGAACATATTGCCCCACACGGTGAACAGCGTCTCGGGCAGAGCCGCGGCTTCGGCCATGGTGAGGCATTCCGGAACCGGAAGACATTGATCAACCGGAGCCACACAATATTCGGCGTAGCCGCCGCCGTTGGTCAGAGCGCAGATCTTGCGACCGATCCATTCGGGCTCGACGCCCGCCCCTAGCGCGACCACGGTTCCGGACACTTCCAGGCCCGGCAAGGGCGACGCGCCCGGCGGCACCGGATAAAGGCCCATGCGCTGGACAACGTCAGGCCGGTTCACCCCTGCAGCAGCGACCCGGATCAGTACTTCCCCGGCTTCGGGCCGCGGCACCGCGACGGTTTCGGATTTCAGGACTTCCGGACCGCCCGGCTCGCTGATAACGATCGCGGTCATTTCTTTTTGCAACACTTCAGATACGGCCATTTTATACCCCCCGGGAAATTTGCGACCTCCCATAATTTGGCCCCTTATTGACAGCAAAGCGCAAGCGGTCAACATTACCCTGCAGGAGGAATGTCGATTCATGGACGATGACGAAAATTTACCGCGGAATGCCAATGATCCGGTGGCCTTGTTGGTCAAACAGGATCTCGACCCATTATCTGTCGATGAACTGGACCAGCGGATTTCATTGCTGGAATCAGAAATAAGTCGCTGTAAAGCCAAGAAAAGCTTCGCTGTGACCCATCGTGCGAGCGCGGAAAATCTGTTCAAAAAGTGATAAAGGCTGGCTTAACCTAAAGCATTTGTTAACCTTGTTTAATAATAGTCGGCTTCAACCGTTCCAAATTGGACCGTATAGGAGAAGTGAGATACGAAACTGGTGACTTTGGCCAGATAGCTTGAGATCGGAGACCCTGAACCCTTGACGTTTAGGCACCGGGGCACGATCTAAAGGATAAGCAATTGGTTAAAGCCCGCATCGGATGGAACAGCATCCGTGTCGGCGACAGGAGCGTCAACAACGTTCCAATTTTGGAGTAATATATATGCCATCCTTCGCAGAATCGCTCGAGAAGACCCTGCATCAGGCGCTGAAAAATGCGTCCGACCGGAGTCATGAATATGCGACCCTCGAGCATCTTCTTCTTGCATTGATCGACGATGGCGACGCTTCACAAGTGATGAACGCCTGCGGCGTCGATCTCGGCGAACTGGAAGATGCCGTCGTTCTCTATCTCGACAGCGAGCTCGATTCCCTGAAAGTCGAAAAGGCAATCGACCCCTCTCCCACCTCCGGATTTCAGCGGGTTGTCCAGCGGGCGATCCTCCATGTCCAGTCATCGGGCAAGGATGAAGTCACCGGCGCCAACGTGCTGGTTGCCCTGTTCTCCGAGCGCGAAAGCTATGCCGTCTATTTTCTGCAGCAGCAGGACATGAGCCGGCTCGATGCGGTCAGCTTCATCAGCCACGGCGTCGGCAAGGGCGGCCAGACGGTCGAACCGGCAGAACTGTCCGGTCATGAAAGCGACGATGACAAGAAAGAGAAGAACAAGAAAGAGACGGCGCTCGACCAGTTCACCGTCAATCTCAACAAGAAAGCTTCCGACGGACGGATCGATCCGCTGATCGGACGCCAGGCAGAGGTCGACCGGACGGTCCAGATCCTGTGCCGCCGTTCCAAGAATAATCCGCTTTATGTCGGTGAACCCGGCGTGGGCAAGACCGCCATTGCCGAAGGCCTCGCGCTGCGCATCGTCGAAGGCAATGTGCCGGAAGTCCTGCTTCCCGCGGTCATCTACTCGCTCGACATGGGCTCCCTGCTGGCCGGAACCCGCTATCGCGGTGATTTCGAGGAACGGCTGAAGCAGGTCGTTTCCGAGCTGGAAAAAATGCCCGATGCGGTGCTGTTCATCGACGAAATTCACACCGTGATCGGTGCCGGCGCGACCAGCGGCGGGGCGATGGATGCGTCGAACCTCCTGAAGCCGGCTCTTTCCGGCGGCGTCATTCGCTGCATCGGATCAACCACTTACAAGGAATTCCGCAACCATTTCGAGAAGGACCGCGCGTTGCTGCGGCGCTTCCAGAAAATCGACATCAACGAGCCGTCGGTCGAGGATACGATCAAGATTCTCTCCGGCTTGCGCGGTGCTTTCGAGGAACATCACAAGGTCCGCTATTCGCCGGATGCGTTGAAATCAGCGGTGGAACTGTCCACCCGCTATATCAACGACCGCAAGCTGCCGGACAAGGCGATCGACGTGATCGACGAAGTCGGTGCGATGCAGATGCTGTTGCCGCCTTCGCGTCGCAAGAAGATGATCACCGCCAAGGATATCGAAGCCGTGATCGCGACAATGGCGCGCATCCCGCCCAAATCCGTGTCCAAGGATGACAAGAAGACACTCGAGAATCTGGAGAAGGATCTCAAGCGCGTGGTCTTTGGCCAGGACGAGGCAATCAACAAATTGTCCAGCGCGATCAAGCTGTCCCGCGCCGGCCTGCGCGAACCGGAAAAGCCGATCGGCAACTACCTGTTCAGCGGTCCGACCGGCGTCGGCAAGACCGAGGTTGCCAAGCAATTGTCATCGATCATGGGCATTCCGCTCAAGCGCTTCGACATGTCCGAATATATGGAACGCCACAGCGTTTCCCGCCTGATCGGCGCGCCTCCGGGCTATGTCGGCTATGATCAGGGCGGCTTGCTGACCGATGCCATCGACCAGAACCCGCATTGCGTGTTGCTGCTCGACGAGATCGAGAAAGCCCATCCCGACCTGTTCAACATTTTGCTGCAGGTGATGGACAACGGCAAGCTGACCGATCACCACGGCAAGACCGTCGACTTCCGCAACGTCGTGCTGATCATGACAACCAATGCCGGTGCGTCCGACATGGCGAGAGAAGGCATTGGCTTTGGCAATATGTCCAAGGAAGATGCCGGTGATGAAGCGGTGAAGAAGATGTTCACCCCGGAATTCCGCAACCGTCTGGATGCGATCGTTCCGTTCGCCTATCTACCGACCGAAGTGGTTGCGCGCGTGGTTCAGAAATTCATTCTCGAACTCGAGCTGCAGCTGGCCGACCAGAATGTCCACATCACGCTCGACGAGGATGCCCAGGCATGGCTCACCGAGCGCGGCTATGACAAGCTCTACGGCGCCCGTCCGATGGGCCGCCTGATCCAGGAAAAGATCAAGCAGCCGCTCGCCGAAGAACTATTGTTCGGCAAGCTCAAGAACGGCGGCGAGGTCAAGGTTCACCTGAAGGACAACAACCTGACCTTCGAAGTCACCTCGGCTGCGCCCAAGGCAAAGAAAAAGAAGGCCCCGCCGAAGAAGAAAGCTCCTTCCGAAGCGGAATGACGACCCGGACAAGGGTCTGGAAACCCCGATAAATTGAAAAACGGCGTGTCTGGTTACACGCCGTTTTTTTATGCCTGCTGCCCAGCGAAAATGTCCGGCCAAACTCTGGTGGGACCACTCTCGAATTGACAACATACCAACCAGTTGGTATGTTGTGGCTATGAACGCGAGTCGATCCCCTGCCCCCGCACGTATCACAGCAAAGACGAAGCTGATCGATGCCGCGCATGATCTTGTCCGTCGCCAGGGCTATGCCGCAACCACGGTCGACCAGATTTGTGCCGCCGCCGGCGTGACCAAGGGCGCCTTTTTTCACCACTTCCCTTCCAAGGAGGATCTGGGTGTCGCCGCTGCAGCGCAATGGACCGCGCGCGCGGCTCCGCTGTTCGAACTCCCGCCCTATACCAGGCTGGAGGACCCGCTCGAACGCCTGCTCGGACATATCGACATGCGGATGGCGATGATCGACGGTCCGGCGGAAGGCTTTACCTGTTTTGTCGGCACGATGGCGCAGGAGACTTTTGCGAGCAACGAGGCGCTCCGCGAGGCCAGCAGCGAAAGCATCACCGCCTATTGCGAGGCACTGGCGGTCGATGTTCAGGCGGCGATAGACCGCCACGGAATTCGCGACAATATAACTGCGGAAAGCGTGGCCTGGCACGTTCAAACCGTTTTGCAGGGTGCCTTTGTGATCGCGAAGGCTTCGGGAGATCCGGAAAAAGCGCGCGAAAGCGTTCGTCATTTGCGCAGATATATCGAGGCAATTTTCAACATATCAAGCTGAGCAAGGAGGAGAGGATAATGACCGGCAAGATTTCAATGTGCATCTGGTACGACCACGCTGCCCGCGAAGCAGCCGAATTTTACGCGGAGACTTTTCCAGACAGCCGGGTCGATGCGGTGCATCTCGCTCCCAGCGATTTTCCCGGCGGCAAGCAAGGCGACGAGCTGACGGTTGAATTTACCGTGCTGGGTGTTTCCTGCCTCGGGTTGAACGGTGGTCCGGCCTTTCCGCACACCGAAGCCTTTTCCTTTCAGGTCCATACCGACACCCAGGAAGAGACCGACCGCTACTGGAACGCGATCGTGGGCAATGGTGGCGCTGAAAGCCAGTGCGGCTGGTGCAAGGACAAATGGGGGATCAACTGGCAGATCACCCCGCGCGCGCTGACCGACGCGATGGCGCAAGGCGGAGAGGTTGCCAAGCGCGCCTTTGAAGCGATGATGCCGATGCAGAAAATCGACATTGCCATGATCGAGGCGGCGGTGCGGGGTGTAAAATCATGATCAAATTATTTGGCCACCCCTTCTCCTCTTACACATGGAAAGCGCTGATCCCCTTGTGGGAGAAGGACATCCCGTTCGAATTCCGGCAACTCGACGAAGACCATCAAAGCAATGGGGCAGAATTTGCGCGGCGTTCGCCGACCGGCAAGTTTCCGCTGCTGGCGGACGGCGAGCGGACGATCTTCGAAGCGACGGCAGTTATCGAATATCTTGAGCTCATCCATCCCGAACCAAGGTTGATCCCGGACGGGATGGCGGGTGTCGAAACACGGATGTTCGACCGGTTTTTCGACAATTATGTGATGAACGCGATGCAGCATTTCGTCGAAGTGCGGCTCGGTCGCGCCGATCCATCCGAAACCGACAAGGGTCGTGCAACGCTCGACAAAAGCTATGCCTGGCTCGAAGCGCAACTGGGCGATCAATGGGCGATCGGGGACGCGTTCACGATGGCCGATTGTGCCGCCGCACCATCGCTTTTCTATTCCGACTGGGTGCATCCGATCCCGGAGGGGCTGGAACGGCTCAGGGCCTATCGGTCCCGCCTGCTGGCACGGCCCACGGTCAAGCGGGCGGTGGACGAGGCACGGCCCTTTAGACATTTTTTCCCCGGCGGTGCGCCGGAACGCGACTGATCAAGGAGACAGAATATGACCGCGACCCAAGAGAGCCACCATGAACTATCGGTAACCCGCCATATCGCGGCGCCACCGGACAAGGTCTGGGATGTCATGACAAACCATATCGAGCAATGGTGGTGCCCGAAACCCTGGCGGGCGGAATTCGAGACGCTGGAGCGACGCGTTGGCGGGGCTTCGCACTGCACCATGTATGGCCCTGACGGCGAGGTGCATCCCCACCCCGGTCTGGTGCTGGCCTGGGAAGAGGGTCGCCGGTTCGCCCTGACCGACGCGATTGTCGGCGACCTCGAACCGGCTGGCCCGTTCATGATCGGGATTTGGGAGATCGAAGCGGAGGATGGCGGCACCCGCTACACCGCCACCGCACGCCACTGGACAAAGGACGCACAAGCCCAGCACATGGAAATGGGTTTCGAGCAAGGCTGGGGTGCCTGCGCAGACCAGTTGGCCAGCCTGAGTCAGAAGTAGGAGACCGATGGTTCCCACCATTACCGCCTTCGAAAGCTCGCCCGACGAAGCGCGACCGGCCTTCGTGCGCGCTTTTGACGCCCAATTGGCGGTTTTCAAGGCCAGGTCAAAAGATGACGGAACAAATCTGTAAAACGGAAAGGAGAATAAAATGCTCGCCAATCCCGGCTCGAATATCACAATATCCGCCTTTCAGTGGGTGCCCGATTTTGCCCAGGGCATGGTCCGCGACATCCGTATCCGCTGGGCGCTGGAGGAAATCGAACGGCCCTATGACACCAGCCGGTTCGACGCAACGCAACCGCGCGATGCCGATTATCGGCAATGGCAGCCCTTTGGCCAGGTTCCGGCCTTTGACGACGGCAATGTCCGGATGTTCGAAAGTGGCGCGATCCTGCTTTTTCTCGGCGAGCAGGATGACCGGCTGTTGCCAGTCAAGCTCCAGGACCGGTGGGAATCAACGGCATGGCTGATCGCGGCACTCAATAGTGTCGAGCCAATATTGTCCACGATTGTCAGCTATGATATATTTCATGCCGACAAGGATTGGGCCAAGGCAGCACGGCCGGCAGCGGTCGAACTTGCCGAAGCGCGCTTGCAAAGTGTTTCTGATGCGCTGGGCGACAAGAACTGGCTGACCGGTCGCTTCACTATCGCAGATATCATGATGGTGACGGTGCTCCGCAATCTGAGACACACGGACATCGTCGCGGGCTTCCCCAAGCTCGCTGCCTATCAGCTGCGCGGCGAGCAACGTCCGGCATTCCAGCGCGCATTGAAGGCACAGACAGAGCCCTTCGCCGAACACCAACCACAGCCGGCCTGACCCGGTCATAACCAAGGAGAGAGAAATGAGCTATATTGACGGATTTGTGATCGCGGTGCCCACCGCCAACAAGCAGAAATTTATCGATCATGCCAACATGGCGGACAGCATGTTCATCGACATGGGTGCGACGAGAGTGATCGAAAGCTGGGGCGATGATATCTCAGAAGGCAAGACCACCGATTTCCGCAAGGCGGTGAAGGCGACCGCGGACGAGAGCATCGTCTTTTCCTGGATCGAATGGCCCGACAAGGCGACCCGCGACGCCGGCATGGCGAAACTGGAAGCGATGATGGAGGATCCGGACAACCCCGACCCGCGGATGGATCCAGTGAAGAACCCGATGCCCTTCGACGGAAAACGGATGATCTTCGGCGGCTTTGAGCCCGTCGTCACGCTCGGCAAATGAGGAGCAGAACCCATGGCCAACAAACATGGTGATTTCATCTGGTATGAATTGCTGACCAGCGATGCCGACGCAGCGCAGGATTTCTATGGGGCGTTGCTCGGCTGGGACTTTGCCGGTAGCGGCCAGGCTGACATGGACTATCGGGAATTTTCGATGAAGGGCGAAGGAATTGGCGGCCTGTTGCCGCTGACGCCGGAAATGACGGCCAATGGCGCGCAGCCCTGCTGGCTCGGCTATGTCACTGTCGAGGATGTCGACCGGATGGCGGAAGCGATATCCTCTGCTGGCGGCAGCGTCCATGTGCAGCCGCAGGACATCCCCGGTGTCGGACGGTTCGCGATGGTCGCAGATCAGCAAGGCGCGATATTCTATGTGATGACGCCGAACCCGCCTGCCGACAAGCCGAATGCAACCAGCCTCGCCTTTGCGGCGACCGAGCCGATGATCGGTCATTGCGCCTGGAACGAACTCGCCACCAGCGACACAGCCGCCGCGCTCAACTTCTATCATGATCTGTTCGGCTGGGAGAAGGAGGGAGAGATGGATATGGGCCCGATGGGCACATATAATTTTCTCCGCCATGATTTCATGATCGGCGCGATGATGGACAAGCCGGACGAGATGCCGGTTTCCGCGTGGACCTATTATTTCCGGGTGGCTGACATTGATCAAGCGGTAAAAACCATCACGGCCAAGGGCGGCCAGATCAGGCTTGAACCGACGGAAATTCCGGGCGGCGAGTTCCAGCTCAACGCGGTCGACCCGCAGGGTGCGGCCTTCGCATTGATCGGCGCGCGGAAGTAGACCTTTCGCGATACCGTCTTCACATCTAGAAACCCTCCTGACATGATGCTGTCAGGAGGGTTATGATATTCGATGCTTGTTCAATCAAAAAGGAGGAGCAAGCTGATGACCGAGACAAGAGACAGGCTGGTGTGGGTGGAAATTCCCGCAACCGACCTCGACCGCGCGAAGGGCTTTTATGACAGCGTTCTGGAAACATCGCTGATCGAGAATGATGACGGACCGCAAAAGATCTACATGATCCCGAGCAGGGGAGACACGCTGTGCGGGCACATCTACCAGGGAAAGCCTGCAACATCCGGCGATGGATCTACCCCGCATTTCTCCACCGGAGGTGAACTTGCCGATGCAATGGAGCGGATCAAGGCCGCTGGTGGTGAAGTGGTTTCCGAACCCATTCCCCTGCCTGCCGCGGCCTTTTTCTATGCCAAAGACACCGAAGGCAATTCAATAGCCATATTCAAATATAACGACTGATGCGCAGAGCCGACCGCCTGTTCCAGATTGTCCAGTATCTGCGCGGTGGCCGGCTCGTGACGGCGGCCAATCTGGCCGGGCGCCTCGAAGTTTCCGAGCGTGCAATCTATCGCGACATTGCAGATCTCCAGTCGACCGGCGTGCCGATCGATGGTGAAGCCGGCATCGGCTATATCATGCGCAGCGGTTTCGACCTGCCGCCGTTGATGTTCACGCGCGACGAGATCGTCGCGCTGGTCACCGGCGCGCGGATGGTCAAGGCATGGGGCGGAACCGCGATGATCGCTGCGGCGGAAGAGGCGCTGGTCAAGATCGAGGCGGTTTTGCCGGAAGCCGAACGCAGCCGGGTTGGTGAGACGAAAATATTCTCGCCAAGCATAGGACTGGCCGGACAAGCCAGAGAATTGATCGACCGCTGCGAGCACGCAATCGAAGCGCGGGAAATCGTGGCTCTGGATTATTGTGACGAGGATGGCGCCACCACCAGGCGGACCGTCCAGCCGCTGGGGCTGTGGTTCTGGGGCAAGGTCTGGACGCTGGTGGGATGGTGCGAATTGCGCGATGATTTCCGGATGTTCCGGCTCGACCGCATTTCCGATCTCGTGCCGACCGGCGGCGTTTACAAAGTGAATCCGGAAAAATCGCTCGACGAATTTTCGAGGCAGCAGAAGGCAAAATACGAGAAACATCTAGCAGAGACAAATTGCGATACAAACCGAGGAGACAATTGATATGACCCTGAAATTCTACACCAACCCGATGTCGCGCGGCCAGATTGCCCGCTGGGCGCTGCACGAAGCGGGCGCAGACTATGATCAAGTGCTGCTCGAATATGATAGCACGATGAAGGCCGCCGCCTATCTCGCGGTCAATCCGATGGGCAAGGTGCCGGCGATTGATCATGACGGCAAGATCGTGACCGAAGGGGCTGCCATCTGTGCCTATCTGGCAGACGCCTTCCCCGATGCCGGGCTCGCACCGACCGCTGACGAGCGGGCAGATTATTATCGCTGGCTGTTCTTTGCCGCCGGCCCTTTGGAATCGGCAATCACCAACCGGTCGATGGGCTTCGAAGTCGAACCGGACAAAGAGAAAACGGTCGGATATGGCAATTATGACCAGGTTGTCGAGGCGCTGGACAGCAAGTTCCTGACCGATGATTATGTCTGCGGCGCCCGCTTTACCATGGCCGACGTCTATGTCGGCGCGCAGCTGATATGGGGAACGCAATTCGGCACCCTGCCCGGGCGCGATTCCTTCCTCGCTTATGCAAAAAGGCTGACCGACCGCGACGCTTACAAATCGGCCAAGGCGGTCGATGACGGCTTGATCGCGGCCATTGGCTGATCATCTGATCCGAAACGCAAAAGGCCGGATGGTCATCCCATCCGGCCTTTTTTGCCAATTCAGACCGCCCATTCAAACCAGCGTCTATTCCCCGGTTTCGGGTTGCTCATAGCCGAGGTTGGGCTCCGCAACAGTGGCGGCGGGCTGGCCATATTGAACATTCCAGGCTTCGAGATCCCGTTGATATTCCTCGTAGGCGAGATAGAAATCGGTGAACGGTTTTTCCAGTTCCATCAGAGCTTGCGCAGCAAAGACATCAAGATCAGCAGACTTGGTCACGATTGCGCGCTGGCTGATCTGGACCGCCTGATCGCAAAAGGGCCGGCGTAGCGGCGAGAAGGACCAGTAATTGTAGAGCTGGGTCTGGTGGCGATCATGCTCGGTCTTGTAACCGGCACCGATTTCGCGCTGAAATTTCCGAATGATCGCATTATTGGCGTTGCGCAGCGAGGCGCTGTTGTTGTTGATGAACGCATTATAATCATCGACCAGCCGCTCATAGAGGGGGCCGGTGCAGCTCAGAGCCGCCACATTCATCGCGGCCCGGACGTGCCAAAGGGTTTCCAGCGGTCCGATGTCGCGATTGATCGTGTCGCGCAGGCCGTCAGCCCGCAGCATCGGCACAATCGACAGGCTGCTCGCTCCGAATGGCGGGGTCGGCGCACGCGGCGTATATTGCGGCTGCACGACCGGAGCGGCCGGCGGTGGGGGAGGAGGCGCCGTTTGACAGGCAGCCAGCAAGGCCAGACCGCTGGCAGCCAAAACAAGACGTAAATCCTTCAAACGCGGCATCGTATCACTCTCCCTGGACAACAGCGGTTTCTTTATGATTCGCGCTGACGCTTGTCCAGCATTTGCGGTCAAATCTCGACGAACTGCCAAACAAAAAAGCCCGACAGTTTCCTGCCGGGCTTTTTTGAAATGCTTGAATGAGGCGTTTGCCTAATCCTGGCTGCCCATGAAGGTGAGCAGGAACTGGAACATGTTGATGAAGTCCAGATAGAGGCTGAGCGCGCTCAACACGATGGTTTTGCCGACCATGTCGGTTCCGGCGACATAAGCGTACATGCTCTTGATCCGCTGCGTGTCATAGGCCGTCAGACCGGCAAACACCAGAACACCGATCGCGCTGATGACAAAGTGCATCATCGTCGACTGCAGGAAGATGTTGATGACCATCGCAACCAGCAATCCGACCACACCCATTATCAGGAAGCTGCCCATGCCGGACAGGTCCTTCTTGGTCGTGTAACCATAGAGGCTGAGCCCCAGGAAAGCCGCAGAGGTTGCAAAGAATGTCTGTGCGATCGATGCGCCGGTATAGACCAGGAAGATCGTCGACATCGACATGCCCATCAGGGTTGCGAAACCCCAGAACATGGCCTGCAGGGTGAAGGTGGAGAATTTATTCTGTCCGAAGCTCATCGCGAAGACAATCGCGAGTGGTGACAGGATGATCAGCCATTTCAGCGGACCGCCGCCAAACATGATATCCTGAGCGAGTCCGGAGCTGGCAAACAGCATCGCGACCAGACCGGTCAGCAAAACACCGCTGGCCATGTAATTATAAACCTTGAGCATATAGGCGCGCAGGCCGGCGTCAAACGCGACTTCCGTCTGCGGCGCAGCGCCCACATTGGGCCGCCCGAAGGTTGTTCTTGGGTCTTGCCAAGCCATAATTTCCATACTCCTCAAATTTGGCGAGCCGATAAACGGGCCCGATTGGTTTCAATATCGGGTAACAGCGGTTGTTTTTCAAGGAGAACCGGCGGGGCATGACAAAAAAATCGGCCCCAGACTTCATAGATGAAATCTATCTGGTCGCCCGATTTCCGGTTAATTTTCCGATCACCAGACAAACAGGCCATTGCGCGGTTTGGAATATGGGCGCGTCCGAACGCCAGTATATCACCGCAGAAACGCGAAGGCGGGGATATTCTATTCGCTTTCAAACAATTGCCTGATGCTTCTTGCAGCCTCTGTCACTTCGGCCCAGGTCTGCTCAAAACCGTCGTCCGCCCCATAATAGGGATCGGTAACATCTTCGCCCGCCCTGCCCGCGACATGGTCGAACAGCAGCGACAGTTTCACGATCGCTCTATCCGGCCGCATCGCCTCCAAATCGCGCAGGTTCTGATTGTCCAGCGCGATGATATGATCAAAATCGTGAAAGTCAGACGTCGTGACCTGCCGCCCGCGCAGATGGCCGATATCAACGCCATTCCTGCTCGCCACCGCCTGCGCGCGCTCGTCGGGGGGATGGCCGACATGCCAGTCGCCGGTCCCGGCAGAATCGATTATGACGTTCAGCCCCGCCGAGGCGCACTCCTCGCGCAGGGCGGCCTCGGCCAGCGGAGATCGACAGATATTGCCGAGACAGACAAACAGCACGGACTGGCTCATAATCTTGTTCTACCTGTTACAACTCACACGGATAGGCTCAGCGGCCGCCAACAAATATACCGCAGGCGATCCGCCCGCCACTGTCACCGGAAGGATCGGTCTTCAGGTCATCCGGGCCTTCGTGCACGACAAACGCGGCGCCGTCTGCGTCGAGCAGCGCCTTGTCCCCGTCACGCAACGTCCCGCCAGCAACCGTCGCCTCGAGCGCACCGGCTCCGTCCGGGCCGATATCCAGATTGAAGAAATCACCCGCATGGGCACCCTGCGGATTATCCAGACCGTGGGCTTTCCCGGCAGGATTCCAGTGGCCGCCGGCGGATTTGAAATCAGGACCTTCGCACTTGCCGGTTTCGTGAATATGGACGCCATGCGGGCCCGGCGACAGGCCCTTTCCGGTGATATTGACGAGCAGACCATTGTCGCCCTGGGCGATGATCACTTCGCCATATTCCGTCTGATCCGCTCCGATCAGAGCAGCACGCGCGACATTGCCGCTGACTTCACCGGGAGATTCGCCCTCCTGGGCGCATCCGGCGGCCATGAGGGATAACAGGACGACGCCCGACAGGCTGACATGATGGTGGCGCACGAAGCTTCTCCTTGATTTTATCGCTATTGATTGCATGATAGCAGCCGATCCGCTCGCTTGGAACCATGTTGTTCCGGCAGTTTCCTCTCTCCGTTGTTCTGGAACCAGCTTGCCGCAGATGCTTTACCTGATTGCCCTCGGCTCCAACCAGCGCCACCAGCGCCTCGGCCTGCCGCGCGACATTCTGGCAGCGGCCTTGCAGCGCCTGACGGTGCAGGGCCTGACGATCAGCGCAACCTCCGCTGTCATCGGCTCGCGACCGGTCGGCCCTTCGCAAAGATCCTACGCCAATGCCGTGGCGATCGTCGAAACTGCGCAGGAACCGGCAGCTTTGCTGGCCACGCTGAAACAGACGGAAGCGGAATTCGGGCGGCGTCGCGGCCAGGCCTGGTCGCGGCGGGTGCTTGATCTGGACATTCTGCTGTGGAGCGGCGGCGCCTTTGCCAGCAGCGATCCGGCGCTCACCATACCCCATCCGCTGATGCGCGAACGCGGCTTCGTTCTGGGCCCCGCGACCGAAATTGCGGGCGATTGGCGCGATCCCCTGACCAGCCGGACGATCACCCAGTTGCACGCCCGCAACCGCCGTCCCAAGAAACGTCCGGAAAAAGCGCCAAAGCGTCTTGACCACGAAACAAAGCATCCCTAGGGAGGCGCTTCCCAACGGCTTTGTGCGCTGCACCAACTGTTTACGGGGGCCCTTAGCTCAGTCGGTAGAGCAACTGACTTTTAATCAGTAGGTCGCTGGTTCGAACCCAGCAGGGCTCACCATTATATCCATCCTTTGGCAATAACATGGTGCGCATCGCTCGCGTGGTGAGCGCTTCGTTCCGAGCGAGCGCCGGTCTGAGCCTCTTCCCGCAAGCCGTGGCCAAATTTCATGACTGCGAAGCGATGCTGATGCCGGTATTGACGATCTGCCACCTCGAGGGCCGGCGGCAGAAGAAACTCACTTTCCCGGTCCAAAATTCATCTGATATGCTCTATATTCACGACGCGAGACAGGATTGCCATTTGGGACTGACAAGGAGTTCGATTGACCTATTCCGTGAAACTGACCCCGCGCGTTGCACCGGTACAGGCGAGAGCCCGGCAACGCGTCGCGGATATTCTGGATGCCGCACAGGCCCTGCTCGAGACCGATGCGAAGGTCACCACGAGCACGATTGCGGCGCAGGCGCAGATTCCGGTTGGCTCGATTTATCGATATTTTCCGAACGTCCACAGCGTCTATCGCAACCTGTTCGAGAAATTGAGCGTCGGCCTGCGCGAACAAATCGCGATTGTGATCTCGAAGACCGACAGCGAGGAATCATGGGACGTGCTGTTGCAGGAGATATTGAATAACAGCATCGTCTTTTTCCAGCACAACCCCGCTTATGGCAAATTGCTGTTCGGGAACGCCACGCAGGGGCTGGACACGGTCAAGCGCGAAACCGTTTCGCTCCTGTCCACGCAACTGGCGGAGAGATGGCGCGCGGGTCACGACGGGTTCCACGATGGTGATGTCGACGACGTTTCACGAATGGCTTCGCGACTGTTCACCTTCGTCGAGCAATGCTATTTCGAGCAGGATGGCGACCGCCAGGACCACGTTTCCGTCGTCGAAGCGGTCAAGGCGCTGCAGGCCTATCTTTCGATCTATCTGACGCCCGCGTCCCAAGGATCCTGACCCTCTCCGCACGCCCCTGTTATCACGGCAATCCAGCTTCTGATCATCGCAACGCCTTCCGCATGCGCGGTTGACCGGAGACTTTGCGGCCTGCGCCTGTCAATGCTTCTCTCCGCGAGACAGCGGAATCGATCAGGCCGCGCAGGCGGTCGCGCGCTCGTTCTGCGCCAGCTCGAGATTGTCCCTGCCGTAGACGTCCGGGAAATAGCTTACGGTACCGTCGCTCGCGCCTTCTGCGGTGAAATAGGCGATATAAATCGGGATCGGTTTTGTCGTCGATAATCTCGTCGTCTTTCGGCTGGCCAGAATATCGTCCACCTCTTCTGCCGTCGCCGATCCCGCGAGCAATGTCTTGACCAGATCGATCGCGCCGCCGACCCGGATGCAGCCGTGGCTGAAGGTCCGCACTTCTTCCGAGAAGAGATTCTTGTTCGGTGTGTCATGCAGATAGACGCTATATGCGTTGGGCATAACCAGTTTCATCTGCCCGAGCGCGTTGCCGGGACCGGGCCGCTGGCGGTAACGGCCATCCTGATAGACATAGCCCCTGCTCCGCGCCCTCGCCGGATTGTTGCGCACCATCGATCCGATCCCTTCCGCGACAATCGAAGTCGGGATTTCCCACCACGGGTTCAATATCGCCCCGCTTACCGTTGCATCGAATATCGGGGTCGGAGTCCGGGCCTTGCCCACGATCACCGGCCATGTCCGCACCGCCTCGCCATTCTCCCACAAGGTCGCCTCGAAACTGGCCGCATTTACCAGCAGATATTTCTCGCCCATGATCAGCGGCATCCACCGCCATCGCTCCAGATTCACCGCCAGTGTCGCGCGTTTCTCTCCATCGGCTTCGGTTGCATAGGCTTCGCGCAGGGCCCGATAATGGGGATTGCGCGGCCTGAGTGCATTGAAATAGGCGGTAAGGTCGTCGCGAACCAGCGCCTGCATTAACAGGCTCCGGGTATCGATTTTCGCGTCATCGCTGCCGATCCGCCATTGCGACCGGGCGGCGGACGGCGAGCATCCTTCCAGATGCGCCATCATCAATTCGTTTGCCGCGACCGTCGCAAGGCGCGAGCGCCGGTTCGGATCGGTGGCGGAATTGGGCTGGTCAAAAGCGGTGATGACGCAATTTTCCAAGCCTTCCGAGGGCCTTGCTTC
This sequence comes from Parasphingorhabdus flavimaris, assembly GCF_013371215.1. Lineage (GTDB taxonomy): Bacteria > Pseudomonadota > Alphaproteobacteria > Sphingomonadales > Sphingomonadaceae > Parasphingorhabdus > Parasphingorhabdus flavimaris. The sequence goes on along the minus strand of NZ_JABWMH010000001.1, from coordinate 687,311 downwards.
GACCAGTTGCTGCAACTCGGCAAGTTGGGATTCGGTCCAGATCAGGTGGTTTTGGTCCTGGGCCGAGGCGGAAGCCGAAAGCAGCAGGCCGCCCAGAATTGCTGATAAAATTCTCATCCGGTCGTTATTCCGGTGATCATCGGGCGCAGCAATAGGTAGAGTTACTTAATCTTCCATACAGGGAAGAGCTGCTATAGAAGTGTAATGAAGAGAAGACATTTTATCACCGCCGGCCTTCTGGGCATCACTGGTGCCGCCTATGGCCTCGGCTCCCGATCACAAGCAGCAAGCAAGACGGCTGCCCGATTGCCGGCCCGCCCCAAGCCGGTTCTGGCGGCCGGTCCAACCACTGTGATCGACCGCGCCAAGGCCGCGATGGCCACGCATGAATCATCCCTGTTGCACAGCGACAGGATCGGCATTGCCGACTATTCGCTGCACAGCGCCAAGGAGCGTTTTCATATTGTCGACCTGACAAACGGAACGACACAATCTTTCCTGGTCGCGCATGGCAAGGGCTCCGACCTCGGACATACCGGCTGGCTGCAGGAATTTTCCAACGTGCCGGGATCCGAGGCCTCGTCCGGCGGCAGCTATGTGGTCAGCGAGACCTATGTCGGCAAACATGGTACGTCGCGACGACTCAAGGGCCTCGATCCGAGCAATAATCTGGCCGAAGCACGAGCGATCGTGATCCACGGCGCCTGGTATGCTGAACCGGAAATGGTCAAATCACACGGAAAACTGGGCCGGAGCCAGGGCTGCTTTGCCTTTTCCGAAAGCGATCTTCCGGTCATATTGGAACGGCTGGGACCGGGCCGCCTGCTCTATGCCGACAAGATATAACGGATAATTGACAGCGCTGCCTGCCGCGAGAGACACCACCGGCGGAGGCCCCTCTCGCGCAGGTCAACAATCCGGCCGCTATTCGTCTTCCGGCCATTTGATCGAAGGCCGGAGATCATCGAGAACCTTCCGGGCGTCGAAAGCACGCGCCGTATCGGTACGCATCGGACCGCGGTGCATCATGATCTCCGCTTCCGCCTCGAACCGCTCCACCGTCCTCACATCGCTATTGTAGGACCAGAAGGGATCGCGGCCATATGGATGCCAGGTCGACCAGACACCGCCGCGATAGTAGCGCCAGTGTGGCCGCCAGTAGACATAGCTCGAACCGTACCACGGGTCGTAGCGCGAGAAACGCTCTACATAGGTTCGCCGATCCGCTTCGGTAGTATGGTCGGTAATCCGGAACCAGTCATAACCGCTCTGGACCGTCAGTTCCGCGGCGCGGTACAGCAGATAATCCTCGACCGTATTACGCGAAGTAAGCGTATTGCCGGCAAAGCGGACACGATAGCGGGTCTCGCCAAGCCGCGTCTCCGAATAGCCGCCGGAGACACGCTGGCCGGCGATTTCCGGCTGATAGGGAGTTGCCGTGGCACAGGCGAGCAGCAGCAAGGTCATAAGCATTGCTGCTGTCCTGGAAGCGGCTTTGGAAAATTTTCTGTGATCTGTCATTGTCGCTCCTTCCGATTTTGCCGCTGCGGCGGCTGAAGAGCCCCCATTCTCGGATTATGCCGAGAATTTGTCGTTACGTAATTGTTCGTAAGACCATTGCGCCCGGTCCGTAACAATACCTATCGCCGCCAATCTCCACAGATCCTAAAAAGTGTAATGGCAAATCTGCTGACGGGAGAACGAAATGCTGGTGCGCAAGGATAGCAAGGTGATCGCGGTTGACGGTTCCCGCATGGCGATGTTCCGAAATGTCGGAGAGGCTTTTGCACCGGTGCTGGAGCTGATCGAGGAGCATAAAAACCCGTCACTGCGGACGTCGGAGCTCGGGACCGACAAACCGGGGCGAAGCTTTCAAAGCGGCTCTCCGCGCCGCGGGGCGCATGAACTTACCGACCTCCAGCAACTGGAAGAAGACCGCTTCGTCACCGATATCGCGCAAAGGATCGAAAAGATCGTCGGTGACACGAAAGCGGGTGTCATTCTGGTCGCTGCGCCACGAGCGCTGGGAGTGATCCGCAAGCAGATGAAAAGCGAGACAAGCGCCCGACTGGTGGCAGAGATTGCCAAGGATTTCGGACCTGGCGCAGCCGAACCGCTCGCAAAGATGCTCGCCAAACATGAGGCGTGATGTCCCGCTTCCCTGCTCCATTCCACCGTCAATTTCTCATTGCTTGACTGTCGCTGGCCTGTTGATCTCGAACGTCCCGGCCGGAGGCAATGTCCATGTCCCATATCGATGAATATCGTGCCCGGCTGGGTACCGCCGCCGAGGCGATCAGTGGACTGAAGTCCGGCGCGCATCTGGCAATGGGTATGGCCACGGCCGAGCCACCTGCCCTGCTCGGCGCGCTGGCCGACATGGCGGAGCACGGCAGGGTCGATGACATCAAGCTATGGTATTTCCATTCAATGGATCATGCCCGTGACACGGTTCTGCGGCCTGGACTGCTCGGTCGCATCCGTCCGCGCTGCATGTTTTTGAGCTCCATCGAACGGAAGCTGCTCGGCGCGCAGGGCGCCGGAGAGAAAAGTCCGATCGAATTTGTGCCCGTCGCTTTCAGCGAATCCCCCCGCCTGTTCAAGGAGCAGGTTCCGCTCGATCTCTTTTTGACCACTGTATCGCCAATGGACAAGCACGGGTGGTTCACCTTTGGCACCAGCAATGACTATTCCACCACCGCCGCCCGCAGCGCGAAAAAACTGGTCGTTGAGGTCAATCCGAACATGCCGCGCGTGTTCGGCGCTTCCCTGCTCCATATTTCCGAAATCGATGCCATTGTAGAAAACACCGCTCCCCTTGCGGAAGTTGACGCTCCCGGTACGTCAGCAGAAGAAGCCATTGTTGCAGCCACCATCGCCGATATGATTGATGACCGCTCCTGTCTCCAAATGGGTATAGGGGCGCTTCCCGGCGCGGTTTGCGCTTTGCTGAAAGACCGCCGCGATCTCGGCATCCACACCGAGCTGATGACCCCTGCACTCGCCAGCCTGATCCAGTGCGGCGCGGTCACCAATCAGGCCAAGACCACCTATCGCGGTCGCAGCGTCTTTACCTTTGCCATGGGCGACAGGGCATTTTATGATTTCCTGGACGATAATCCGGCGATGCACAGCGCGCCGGTCGATATCGTCAACGATCCCCGGCATATTGCGAAGAACAGAAATGTCGTTTCGGTCAATGCGACGCTGCAAATCGACCTGGGCGGGGCGTGCAATTCGGAACATCTGATGGGGCGGCAATATAGTGGCTCCGGCGGCCAGCTCGATTTTGTCCGCGGTGCGACCGCATCGAAGGGCGGCAAGTCGATTATTGCATGCCAGTCCACTGCCCGCAACGGCACGGTATCGCGCATCGTTCCCCGGCTGGACGGGCCGGTGACGACGCCGCGCAACGACACCCATATCGTGGTAACCGAATATGGCGCAGTCGACCTGAGGGGAAAGTCGCTGAACCAGCGATCCGACGCCCTCATCGGGCTCGCACATCCCAGGTTCAGGGATGAACTGGCCAACGGCCTGTAGAACCGATCACTGAACAATTATGAAAGCCCGTTTCTGCTTTCCTTTCCGGTGTAGGACTGGACCAGCGGAAATAGCGCAAAAGCGATCTGGGCACCAAGACCGATACGATTTTCCGGCAGATCAAACGCCACCAGAGCGCCGCCCAAATCCCCCTCCTGCAACAGCAACCTGACCAGCATATCACCGACCATCAGCCATGCGAAGGCGATCCCGCCCATCGCCAGACGATCATAGGCTTCTGCGGGAATTTTATATCGCCTGGTCAGGAACCGGCAAAAGAACCAGGAGAATAAAAGCATCGGCGGAATTTCGATCAGCACCGCCATCACTGGTCCGGTAATCGGCACCAGAAAGAACATGCGCATCGCCCCCAGAACGAACCCCAGCGCGAACACACCGAGAAAGTAGAGGACACCGGCTTTCAGGACATTGGCCATAATCGGTCCATAAGTCGGAAGGCGGGAACCGAAATATACGTAAACTCCCTGATATTGCGCGGATGCCGGGACGATTATCATATCGGTTTTCCGGTCGAGGCGGTGCAAATCATTGAAACATTTCAATCTTCCCACATTGCCACAACTCGCGAACCCGCCGGCTGTGGATAGCGCTGGCCTCTCGGTTGTTTCGGTCACCAAGAAATTCGGCAGGAAAACGGTCCTGCACGACGTATCATTCAATGTCGGGCGATCAGAGATCGTTGGCCTGCTTGGTCCGGACGGAGCAGGAAAAACCATAACCTTTTACTCGATACTCGGCTTGTTGCGGATCAACGGGGGGCAGATCATTCTCGATGGAGAAGATATCAGCGGTCTGCCACTCGATCAGCGTGCGCGTCGCGGACTTGGATATTTGCCCCAGGAAACATCGATATTCCGCGGGCTGACGGTCGAACAGAATATCATGACCGTGCTCGAGCTGTTTGAAAAAGACCCGGTTGCCCGAGCGCAAAAACTGGATGATCTGCTGGCCGAATTTCATATCGACTATGTCCGGAAAGTGCCGGCTCGGGCGCTGTCGGGCGGCGAAAGACGCCGCTGCGAAATTGCCCGCGCGATGGCCGCCAACCCGACCGTCATGCTGTTTGACGAACCCTTTGCCGGGATTGATCCGATGTCGGTCAGGGACATCAAGGGGATGATCTCCAAATTGGAGAGGCATGACGTGGGCATTCTGATTACCGATCAGAATGTGCGGGAGATGATCGATCTTCTCGACCGGGTCTATATCCTGCATGAAGGCCGGATCCTGTTCAGCGGTGCGCCGGAAGCCATGCTGCAGGACAAGACCGTTCGCCGCCTGTATCTTGGCGAAGAGCTTTTCCATTAGAGCGCCTGCCCAGCCGCCCCGCCCGGGGCATTTTGCGCGGGATCGCTGGCGTCATGGAATAGCTGGCAGCTCCGGCACTCCGTCAACCGCCGGCCCGGCATCCGTATAATCCCTGATACAGCGCGAATTGGTGTCCGGATAGGATATGAAATCCGCCGGAATTTTACCCAATCAGGAGAGATCATATGAAATCCGTGCTACTCTATGTGAATGACGATTCCGGCCTTGATGCTCGATATCAGGCAGCGCTGGATATCACCCGCGCGCTGAGCGGGCATCTCCATTGCCTGCGCGCCAACCCCTATAATCCGCAAATGGCCTTCGACGGTGTGACCGGCATGTCGGTGATGTACGACGTCGGCAAATATGCGCGGGAAGCCGACATCGCGCTGAAGGGAGAAATGGAAAAACGGCTGTCCGGAGAAGACGTGCCGTGGGATTATCAGGAAGCGAATGCAGAGGCGGCAAGAGGACTGGCGAGAAGCTCCGCGCTCGCCGACCTGATGGTGTTGAGCTCGGCCAGCGGCGACAAGGACAACACGACGCCGATCAGCATATTGGGAGACGTGGTACTCGGCACCAATATTCCGGTGGTTGTCCAGCCGGACAGCGTCAAGAAATTCGATGTAGCGGGTCCGGCGGTGGTCGCCTGGAATGGAAGTTTTGAAGCGGGCAACGCCCTGCGCGGCGCAGTCCCTCTCCTCAAGCTGGCCAGTGAGGTGCATATTGTTGTGGTCGAGGAAGACAAGGATCATGATCTGCCGCCTCTCGACGCGTCGGAATATCTGTCAGGACACGGGATCGGTTCCAAAATCCACGATCTGGAAGCAAAAAACTCGTCTGTGCAGGATGTGCTCCTGTCATCCGTCGCCACCCTGGGCGCGAGCTATCTTGTGATGGGCGCCTATGGCCACAGCAGAGCGCGCGAGTTTCTGCTGGGCGGCGTTACACGAAGCCTGTTCCACGATTGCCCGGTCCCGCTGGTGGTGGCCCATTGATCTTGGAAATATATTTTCCGAGAGGAAGAATTGAATGAGTGGTGCAAGCGTAAAATTTCATGGAGCAGCAGGGACAGTGACCGGATCCTGCTTTGAAGTCAGCGGAGCGGGTCAGACGATATTGGTCGACTGCGGCATGTTTCAGGGGACCCGGTCACTCGAATCCCTGAACCATGAGGAATTGCCATTTGATCCGAAAAAAATCGACGCAGTGCTGCTGACCCATGCCCATCTCGATCACAGCGGCAGGCTTGCCTATCTCTATGCCAGAGGCTGCAAGGCCAAGACATATTGCACGGCTCCAACCGCCGATATTCTGAAACCGCTCCTCCAGGATGCCGCCAAATTGCAGGCTGCGGATGTCGAGCGCCGGAACCGCCGGGCCGACCGGGCCGGCCTGCCGCCCTTCACTCCGCTCTACGGCAGCAAGGACATCACCCGGCTGCACAAGAATATTCGTACCGTCACCTATTGTGAGGAAAATTATCTCGACAATGGCGTGTCTTTCCGTTTCTGGGACGCCCGCCATATCGTTGGATCGGCTTCGATCGAAATCAATATCGGCGGCCAAAGGCTGCTATTCTCGGGCGACATCGGTTCCGGCCGCGCAATCAACTGCTCCGCATCGGACATCGGCGGCTATGACCATGTCTTCTGCGAATCCACTTATGGTGACCGGGACCGCGAGCTGGTGCTGGTCAGCGAGCGCCGCGAGATGCTTGCCCGCCATGTCGAGGAAGTGATGGCAGCCGGTGGGAATCTTCTGATCCCGGCCTTTGCGCTGGAACGTACACAGGCGATCCTCGAGGACTTCGATGCCTTGTTCGAAACGAGACGTCTCGCGCCGGTGAATGTCTTTCTCGACTCTCCGCTGGCCCAGAAAGTCACGATGGCGGTGATGCGCTACCGCGACAGCGGTACCGACATGCTGAAGCGATCCAATATACGGTTCATCCAGAATACCGCGGAATCCAAGAAGCTCAACCGGATGACCGGGATCGTCATCATTGCCGGTTCCGGCATGTGCGAGGGCGGACGGATCAGGCACCATCTTGTCCGCAACCTGCCCAAACGGCAATCCCGGCTCCTGTTGTCGGGCTATCAGGTTTCAGGGACCCTGGGCTCGGTGCTCCGGGACGGCGCAAAACGTGTCCGTATTTCCGGCAATGATGTCGACGTAAAGGCTCAGGTTGCGACGCTCGACGGCTATTCCAACCACGCCGATCGCAGCGGACTGATAGAATGGATCAAGGATCGCACACCGGTCAGAGGCTCGCTGTTTCTTGTCCACGGAGACCCCACCGCCCTGGCCAGCCTTGCCAAAACGATAGAAGACGTACCGGATTTACCCTCCGCCATCGTCCCGGCGCTCGGCGAAACCTGGGCATTGCAGCCAGCAGAGCCAGCCACCCGCGAGTCCGCAGGGCGCCCCGATGCAGCGGACCTGACCGCTTCGCGCGACTGGATTTCCAAGCTTGCCGCATTGCGCGCAGAGGTGGAAGACAAGCTATCCAGACAGAAGAGCAATCAGGATCGCGAAAAAATGCTCGCGGCACTGAAGCGGGCGCTGGACAGCGTCGACTGAAGCGGGCGCTATTTCCTCTCGCGGACCATCAGGACGTCCTGACCGACCCAGCCGAGCACATGCTGGGCGTTGCTCCCCAGTGTCGCACGGGAAAGCGCTCCGCGCCCATGGGTTCCCAATACCACCAGATCCGATTTCGTCGCTTCGATCTTGCGATATAATACGCCCCCCAGATCGCCCTTCTCGATTGATCCGTTCACCCGGTCGAATACGGTGTCCGAAATATCGCGTCTCGCCAGAAAACGGGTCAACGATGTCTGCTCCTCGGACTTTACATCCTGTGCGACCTGATCGGAGCTCAGCCAGGCGCTATAGGGTTCGTGATAGGCGTGGACCAGGTGAAGCCTGGGGTCGGGAAATAATTCGGCGGCCGCGTTCAGCGCCTGCAGCGAACATTCCGAGAAATCGGTGGCGATCAGGATATTCTTGTAAGCCTTTTGGGGTCGACGCTTTACCACCAGGACCGGAACGGGCGCGTTTCTGATCAGCTGATCCACCGGCCCGCCAAGCAGGATATCGCCAATGCTGTTATAGCGCGCGACCCCGGTCACGATCAGATCGCATTTTCTGTCTTGTGCGGTTTCGATGATGGTCGCGGCAATATCGCCGATCTTGACCAATATCTCGATGTCGACCTTGTTCCTGGGCAGTTCATCGGCAATTTGCTTCTCGATTTCGCGGATATTGGTAGCCGCGTCCTTCGCCCGAGCGGGATCGAGAATATGAAGCAGGATCAGTTTCGTGTTCCACTCCTTTGCGAGCATCAACGCCCGGTCCAGCGGCCGATCGCAACGCGCCGAAAGGTTGGTCGCCAGCAGAATTGCTTTATGATCCATTGCTCTGGCCTTTCCTTCAGATCCATAACCCGTTGCCGGGCCGCCGACCCGATCGCCGACCGGCATTGTTCAGGAATAATATTCGCCGATTGCAGACTGAATCAGTGGTGTCCCCTAGGTGATTTTACCTAGACGATCGGCCGGGGCCAGATGGTCGAACTTTTCATGTGCGAGAAATCAATCGAGATTCGCGTTTTCAAAATCCTGCTCCAGCTCACGGATCAGCACAGGATTGGCGATCCACCGGGACAGCACGTCTCGCGGCGTTGCCGTTTTCGGCAGACCGGAACGGGCTATCAGGCTCCGCCAGGCGCGTTGCGCCTCCGCTTTGTCTCCGAGCGCAGCGGTGGACAGGATATAGCTTATTTCCAGACCTGGAGCAGCGCCCGGTGCTGAATCGAGATATTTCGACGATAGTTGCCGGGCTCCCATGGCATCGCCACGCTGCAGTTTTTGCATGGCCAATGTCGCAGCGACGACCAGATCTGCATAAGGGTCCAATTCCAATGCCCTGACAGAATATGCTTCGCCTTCCGGCAAGTTGCATGCAAGCATATATAGGCCCAGATATCCCATGATCCTCGAATTCAGCGGATTGAGGCGGACGGCGCGTTCCCCCCATGCAACGCCCTTGCGGCAGTCCCCTTCATAGAAGGCACTTTGCGCCACCGCAAAAGTGGCGACCGCGCTATCATGATCCAGCTGCGCAGCTTTCAATGCGAAATCCTTGCTCAGGCCATCAATGGCATGACGATCGCCAAATTGTTCCGATACGTTTTTGGCAATCACCATCATGCTCATCAGATAGGGATCGTCGGGAAATTGTTCGGCAGATGCTTCCATACATTCCAGATTGGGTTTCAACAGGCTTTCGTCGCGATAACGCATGAATTGGTGGAACTGGAGCAAGCACGGGTAACCGGGTGAGTAATCGCCGCGAAATTTCGCAAGCTCATGTTGGGCGATTTTCCCATGGGGGCTTGCGACAATGACAACCGACCGATCCAGGTCAGCCTCCAGAGCTTCATTGGATTGCGCATTGACACCGTCAGACCAGATTACCTCACCGGTGTCACGGTCGATCAGGCGAAGCTGGATACGGTCGTTCAGTGGATACAGGACCGAGGTTTCCAGCAGATATTGCGACCCGCTCTGCGTGTCCGCATCCCCATCGAAAATTCGCAGCTGGTCGAACTTTTCCAGCGCGCTGACAAGATAGCTGCGAGTCATCTGGACCTGGGTACGCTTGGCAGGATTGGTCACCCCCTCCGGTCCTCTCACGATGATTTCCGGATAGGCAATCGAGGTTACTTCTGCCTTTGCAGACTGCTGCAGATAGAAAAGCGCTCCAAGAGCCAGCAATATGATCAGAACGACCGTGGCAAGAACGGGACCAATATGGTCGCTGGCGAAGTTCAGCAGTCGATCCAGAAACGCTGTTCTTTTCCGACCCGAAGCGATCACCTCGGTGGTGGCTTCCGCAACGCCGGAATCGGCCTTTCCATGAAGCGTCTGATTGACGCCGGCCGGTTCATTGGGTCCCAGGACAATCTCGTAATGGTTATACGGAATAGAAAGCCGCATCTCGCTATTTTCGCGCAAGTAGAAATGGTCGAGCATCCTGCGCAGGCGACCGATCTGAACGCGCGGATAACTGTCTATCTGCGTATCGAACCCGTCGTCACGGCCGAGCGCATCGACAGCGATAACATAGGCTGTCAATGGCTTGTCCACCTCGCGCAACTTATACTCCACGAGAAACCGGAGAAGTTTGCTCATGATTGGAGATCGCGCGAATTCAAGATCGCAAAGCAGTCGATCACGTTCCAGACATAGTTGAAGTTTCTCGTCTTCGCTCAAAACTGGCAAGGCCCTTTCGTCAATAGCAGCGCCCTGCCCCGCATTAAAAACTGCCTAGGACAAGCGCGATGGCCGTGTTGCGTCAACCCGTTTTACCGAAAATAGTCGCCAAATGCGCACTTACTATACCCGAATCAAGAGGGATTATCGATCCTCAGGTGCGCTTAAATCAATGAAGCAACCAAAAACACCCAGCACAGAGCCGTCTTTGTCGATCTGGCAGGTTCCACGAGACAGAACAGGAATTTCGTTTCCCTGTTCGGTGATAATACGTGCTCGAAATTCAAAATCCTCTCCTTTCTTCAAAGCCTTTTCAACAGCAGATTGCGCCATAAGACGATCGGCCCGGTGGTAATAGTCGATTGCATTTTCGAGCGGCGGATGCCCGAGAGAATGTCTACGTTCATGCATATCAAAGATATAGTCGGACCATCTTACAACCCTTGTCCCGGCATTCATGTGCCAGGATCCAAAACGGCCAACATGTTCAGAAATTTCAAGCGTTAATTTACATCGTTCCAGTTCCAGGGTGACCGCCTGCAAGTCTCTCTGCGATTTTCGCAACCATAGTACCACAAAGAAAATCGTGGCAATCAAAGCAAACGCGCAGAAAAATTGGATATAAATTATAGACATCCGACCAATATACCCTCGCATCTGGACGGGAATTGGTTGCCCGTATGATGGCTAAACAATTGCGTGCCTCAGCTGTACTACCCAGCAGTTAGCATAGATCCACTTCATTTCTGGACGGCGCAATATATTGTAAGGACAATTGACAATTTCTTAACGTTGAAGTTGGGTCACCAACAGTGATGCTTTACAACAACGACAGCGCTACTTGGGGGTGATTTTCTGGTATGTTTGCGAAGAAGCAAAATCCCGTGTTATCAATGTTGGACCAAAATCCAAAATCTACCTCCAAATATCACCTGGCCATGCGTTCGGAATGTCATGTCAGCGACATGCTCTACCCATCCGACCGCAGGATATAAAAATTATCCATTTCTTTTCTACCTCCTTTCTCCCTTGAATATGCCGTCAACGGAATGTTCATCAGTTCAACCCGGGGGGGGGGGAATCCATATTTGATCGCACTCCCGCCTGTTTTCGGTTCTTGCAGTCAGAACGACTGCTCCACAGGATAAAATAATCTTGAGGTCTTCAGCTAAATTGCGTCTTTGCCAGTGCGCGTTCTTCGTCAAACGCGCGCAACACGATAGCGCCGATCGACAATTCTGCATTGTCGGCATCTCGGATGCTCACCTTGTAAAAGAATTTCGAAGTCGCCTTGAATTGAGTGAGAGCTTCGACCGCGGAATCCATTTGATCGATCAGTATCTCACGTCCCAGATCATCGTGCCCGATAACCTGATAAGGAAGTGAAACCGGTTCTTCGCCCGTCCAGCAGCTCTGATGGGCGCTCTCGTTGAGGGCTAACAGTTCGCCACTGGAGATTCGCGCTGCCCGATAGAATGTCGACAGCCAGATCATCAGGTCATCGAGCCGAAGCCTCTGGGAGAAAACGATTCCCACGCGATTGCCCACTTGCCACCGCACCGTGCCATTAATGTCCAGCAAATCTGGCACCAACAGCCGCAATTTTTTTCCGATCTCGAACTCAAAATCGGTTTCCACACAGAGGCCGGCAGGCGAAATATCGCAAATATTGGCGTGAATCAGCTTCGATCCCTGATAGAGATTGATGGGATGCTTCATTTCCACTCTTGGCAACCGGGGCACCCGTCCCTGCTTGGCCAGGCTAGGTTTGGACAGTAGCTCGGCCACATCGACGGGCTCAGCAAACTCGATGCCGGCAAATGAATCCTCACGCCAGCGAACGGTACCGGTCAATTCCTTGTCCTCGGTCAGCATGGCGGAGACCGTATCTCCCAGATCGAAATTCATTTGCACTTCGACCATCATGCCGGTGGCGGAGAGGTTTTTGATAAACCCCCATCCTTCTCCGGATTCCGTCTTGATCTTGGCTAGCCGGAGCATCGTTATATGCCGCTCCTGCTGCCGGCGTTCCGGGTCGGGCAAAACATGGCCAAAATTCACCGGTGGGCCGACCGTTTTCTGTATAGCATTTTTCATTTACTTGACCTTCATTCTATAACGTAAGGAAAAACGATCATATTTCCCGCTGACCGGCATCAAGCTGCCGCGGGGTCGGAATTTGACGTGCGTGACATGCGGATCGAAACCGTCGCCGTCGGCAACCGGGACATATTCAAAAGTCTTTCCGCCATCATCGGAAAATTCGATCGAGTCCGTCGAACTGGAAAGCCCGTCGAAGCGAAAATCCAGGCCACTGTCATTGTCCACAAACGCGGCCGGTCCGGTGCCGACTTGCCCGAGATCACCGACGAACAGGGACAAATGTGCGGGCACCATATCGGTGACGGCAAATGATGTGGCTGGCGATCCGTTTTCGGTCGGACCCGTCACGGTGACAAAAAAATCGACGATGGCGCCAGGCACAGCCCGGGCCTTGTCTCCGGTTGCGACCGTGCTCGCGACAATGCGGTTGGATAACGCGATCACTATATTGTCCCGGGGACCGACTTCAGCCGATAGCGGAGCTGGCAGAACCGCCAGCATCGAAGCGATGCCACACAGCCGGATACCGGGTCGTGCAATAATGTCTTGCCGATCCCGCATAAATTTTGTGTCCATCCGGCCTGTCTTCTTGAATATCTGCATGATCATTCCCTCTATTGCGCCGCTCACTGCAATTCTGTCAGCCGGAGTTCGCACGTTTCTGCGGTGCCTGAATTGGCCTCGAGACCCAGCAGAACCGAACAATCCCGAAAACTGCTGCGCCGCGAAACACTCGTGTCATAATCGTCCATGCCGTTTGCTGTGCGGACGGTCGATTGCATGGAGAACGGCTTGAGGACGCGAGCGCTCGCCACAGCGACCCCGCGACCGTTGGCGCTTGCCAGAGAGCCTGCTTGCTGTGACCTTGGCGTTTCGGATGCCGATGCCGGCAAAATGCCAGGCGTCATTGCGAAAATGGCGCATAGAGTTGCGGATGTCACGCAGCCCACTGAGCGCGAAAGACCGATTGCCTCGTCGGGCAATATTATATCAATTGACTGCATGACTCTTCCCACAATTCTTTGGCAAGCAGGAGGCGCACGGGCATCTGTCAGATGATGGAGCGGATAGTTGTGCTATCCGCTCCATCAAGAACAGTCGGCACGACAAGGACCAGAATGTCGAACCGGTGCCGGGACAACTGTGGCGCGTTAGGGGTTGCCACAGACAAGAGCCGGATTGCCCCGCTTGCTCATCGTTTGTGGCGACGCAGCGGGGGAAAAGGCAGTTAGACACGGCTAATGTTACAGTATGTTACGTTTCAATACATGCAGACCGTTGAATTTAAGGGGATATTTTTGACTGCCCTCCAAGGGTGTCACGGAGCGTTAACTCCTTCTTCATAAAGGTTGCCGACTTGTTTACCTTGGATTGTTGGGGAAAAGGTAACCATCTGCTGGCGCGCCATCGCTTTTCAACGATTCATCCCTCGATGCTGTCACCGGGGAGCTAGTCGGCGCGTTCGAAGGCAATGATCGCAGTCCGGGAAATATGGCAATTCCGACGGAGGCCTTATTGCAAAAGACTCCTCAGACGGCATCGGTCCCGCGTTGATCATTGGCGATCGCCGCCAGGATCGAGTGGGCAAAGATATGCAATGTATCATCACGCGCGCCCATTATGACGATACGGTCACCGGTCTTGGCGATTTCGACAATATTATCACCGCAACCCTGCCTCTCGGCAAAATAGGCTGCGGAACCACCGGCAGCGGTTATTGCATCGACGATCGATTGGCTGCCAAGCGTCCGATCAACCGTACCGCCAAAATAGACCGGATCGCACAATATCACCCGATCGTCACCGTCGAGGTTTTCTGAGAAAACCTCGGCAAGCTCGGCACCCATTTTCTTGATCGGACCAAATCCGTGCGGCTGGAAGAAAGCTATGATCCGTCCCGGAAAAGCCTTCAGCGTCGCAAGCGTTGCCGCGATTTTGTCGGGATTATGCCCGAAATCGTCGATCACGGTGATCCCATTCGCGGTTCCGACAATATCGAACCGGCGCGCAAGGCCGACAAAGCCCTCAATCGCCGCTATCGCGCGGTCGACCGGCACGCCGGTCGCGCAAGACGCCGCGATGGCCGCCAGCGCATTGGCGATATTATGCCGGCCCGGGATCTGCAAAGTGACCGGATAGTCAACGCCACCGGTCCGCATGGTAAAGCTGCTGCCGAGCGCTTTTTCCTCGACCTGTAAGGCCTGATAATCCGCGCCTTCGGAAAATCCGAAACTGCGCGCATTCTCCAGTCCGCATGATGCAACGAGCGCTTTCGATTCCTCGTCATCATTATTCCAGACCGCATATCGCGCATCGGCGATAAAATCGCCGAACAAAACTCTCAGTTCTTCAAGGCTTTTGTGATCGAGGCTGACGTTGTTGAGTACAGCAATTTCCGGATCGAACAAAGCGATGGAACCGTCGCTTTCGTCCACTTCGCTGACCATCAGTTCGCCTGCTCCGACCCGGGAACTTGCGAACGGAGCATCACTGTCGACGAAATTCTTCATCACCGCACCGTTCATGATCGTCGGGCCACGACCCGCCTCGGTCAGGATCCAGCCGATCATTCCGGTCACCGTGGATTTTCCGCTGGTTCCGCCCACCGCAATGCTGTGTTCTACCGCATTGAAATGTTCTGCCAGAAGTTCCGCTCGGGTCATCCGCTTGCAACCCAATGCGATCGCTCGGGCAACATCGGGGACGCTGTCTTCGATCGCAGCCGAAGCGATCAATATCTGGCTGCCGTCGACCAGACCGCTGCCATCCTGATCAAACAACTCGATGCCTCGATCCTGAAGCCATTGGAACTTGTCTGCCAGTCGTCCTTGGTCGAGGGCGCGATCGGATCCGGCGACCCGTGCGCCGGCTGCCTTGACGATCATCGCCAGGGGCAACATGCCCGAACCGCCGATTCCACAAAAATAATAGGATTTGTCTTCGCTCATTTTTTCGCGCTATTGCTTCTCTATCTGTTTGGCAATGGCGCAAGGAACAAAATCTATCTCCTCACCAGTCCGCATCGGCATCTGTGCTCCGTCGACCCCTTTCAACCGGGAAGAAGCCGACCGCGTTGTCGCGCTCGCCGCCGAGAGCCACCCGCAGGCCGAATTGATATTCGACGAGCAATGTTTTCTCGAGCACGGGCATTTTGCCGGAAATGATGAACAGCGGCTCGCAACTTTTGTCGCGTTGGCAAACGATCCCGCCATTGACGCGATATGGTTCGCCCGCGGCGGCTATGGTGCTGCACGGATAGCGGATGCCGCTATCGGCCAGCTGGGTGGCGATGCCGGACGCAAGACCTATCTCGGCTATAGCGATGCGGGGAATTTGCTAGGCGCGCTCTATCGCGCGGGGATCGGCCATGTCGCCCATGGCCCCATGCCGTCGGATATCGGCAGAATCGGCGGCGAGGACGCGATCGGCAGAGCATTGGACTGGATTGTCCATCAACGGCCCGACGCGGTCGATCCCGGCCTGGCTAGCGGACGGAAATATGCCGCGTTCAATCTCATGACTCTCGCCATGATGACTGGCACGAAGCTGATGCCGGACCTGCGCGACCATATCCTCATCATCGAGGAGATATCCGAATATCTATACGCCTTTGATCGCGCGATGTTTCACCTTTGCAGCAATCTTTCGAACCATGGCCTGGCCGGCATCCGTCTCGGTCGCGTCAGCGATGTCCCCGAAAATGACCGCCCCTTTGGCGAAGACCCTGAAGCAATCACCAGAAGATGGTCTGAGCAATACGGGATCGCCTATCTTGGGCGCGCGGAAATCGGACATGACGCCCAGAACCGCGTTGTCCCGTTCGGGCTTTTAAAAGGCTGATCGATAGGGCCGTCGACGGCCCTATCCACACGGTGCCAAGGGCGTGTTCAGGAAGCTTTTTCCATCGTAGCATTGTCTCTGCCATGTTCAAATTCCGGCACCAGCGACTGGAGCATATTGACCGCCGCCTCCGGATCGCGACAGTCCATGAGGCTGGCAATCAAGCCATTGAGCGCATCCAGCGCGATGAAGGATTCATGAGCCTTCATTATCCGGGCGTGCAATGTCGGTTGCGGATCATTTCCGATGATCAGCTCTTCATAGAGCTTCTCACCCGCACGCAGTCCGACTTCGACAATTTCGATATCGCCCTCGGGATTTTTTTCGTCACGAACCGTCAAGCCTGACAGCCGTACCATCGTTTCCGCCAAGTCCAGGATTCGAACCGATTTCCCCATGTCGAGCACGAAGACTTCACCGCCTTTGGCCATGCCAGCGGCTTGAATGACCAGCTGAGCCGCCTCCGGTATGGTCATGAAATAACGCGTGACGTTGCGATCGGTCAGCGTAATCGGGCCACCCTGTTCGATCTGCTGGCGGAACAATGGCACCACCGACCCACTGGAGCCGAGCACATTGCCAAATCGCACCATCGAGAATTTGGTCTGGCTTTCCTTGGCAGCAAAATTCTGGATCACCTGTTCGGCCGCCCGCTTTGATGCCCCCATCACATTGGTCGGACGGACCGCCTTATCGGTGCTGATCAGAATGAAATCTTTTACCGCAGCCGCTTCAGCCTCAGCAGCCAGCGTCTGGGTGCCCAAAATATTGTTGCGAATGCCTTCCACCGGATTGGCCTCGACGAGCGGCACATGTTTGTAAGCGGCCGCATGAAAAACAGTGTCCGGAGTCCATCGCGAGAATATTTCGCGCACTCTGACCGCATCGACCACGGAGCCCAGGATCGGGATAAGCTCAAGGCTTTCTCCGTCTCGCGCTGCGGCCAATTCCTGCAGCTCTTTTTCAATCCGGTAGAGAGAATATTCCGACAGATCCAATAAGATCAGGCGGCGCGCTCCCGACACAGCGATCTGCCGGCACAATTCTCCGCCGATAGACCCTCCTGCTCCGGTGACAAGCACTGTCTTTCCAACGATTGTCCGTCCGAACAGCAACTCGTTCGGCACAACCGGCTCCCGCCCGAGCAGATCTTCGATTTCCAGTTCACGGATATCGCTGAAGGAAACGCTACCGGAGAAAATTTCCTGCATTTTCGGCAAGGTCTGGACATGGACCTTGAACTCTCGAATCTGCTCCACGATGTCGCGGCGCTTCTTGCGATTTATTCTCGGCAGCGCCAGAAGAATATCGGTGACCTTCTTTTTCTCGATCAATCCGGGAAGGTCCCCGCTCCAGAAGACTTTGTCGCCGTCCAGCCGCTGGCCATTTAGCCGCTTATCATCGTCGACATAACCGCATAGCCGCATCGCAGGTTCTGACCGCATCGAAGCGGCCAGTTGCTGCCCTGCACTGCCGGCGCCGTAGATCAAGACGTTCTTGACCTCGCCGGCGAACCGGTTCCGACCGAGAATATCGATCATCAGATATCGTGCGGCAACTCTCATGAAGCCGACCAAAATGAAGAATATCACCGGTTGGATGACGCCGATCGTGCGTGGCACGCCGTCGACGCCGATAACGGCGAACAGAAGCGCGATCAGCACCGAATAGGCAGCAAAAGCGCGAACCAGTATCTTCATCATCCCGGTACCCGCATAGCGGAAAATAGCCTGGTAAACGCCGGTCAGGACGAAAACAGGCACCATGATCAAGAGACATGCCAGAACGATCTTCTGGACCGCAATATCCCAAAGAATCCAGACGCCGATACGAAGAGAATAGGCTATCCAGATCGACTGCACACATAATAAAATGTCGAGCAGGAACACGATCAGCTTCTTCTTCCATCGCGCCAGCCGGGCGATATATTCCAGAAACGAAGTGACTACGGCTGTGATATTTTCAATCATTTAATTTTCAACATTGGCATTCGATTTACATTACTGAGACGCCGGTGGGGCTATTTACCTTCCGGAATCGATTTGGCCAAGTACTTTAAAAACACCTTCTCGCCGCGAAGAAGGTCATTCTTCCTTGACGCGAACCTTCAGACAATCAACCTGTCATATGTCATTTAATCAGACGTTCACACAATCAACGGTAAGCGGCATGCAATCAAAATTCGGTATTCTGCGAACTTGACCTGTGATAGCCAAAAGGTCACAAGCCGCCAGATTTTCATGATAAGACACCAGATATTTGAGGGAATTCAATGAAACTTGCAATGATAGGTTCTGGCTATGTTGGCCTGGTGTCAGGCGCTTGCTTCGCAGATTTCGGTCATGAAGTGGTTTGCGTCGACAAGGACGATAAAAAAATCTCGGATCTCGACAAGAATATCATGCCGATCTTCGAACCCGGCCTCGCCGATCTTGTCAAACGCAATGTCGAGGCCGAGCGCTTGTCCTTTTCCACCGATCTCGCCGCTTCGGTCAAGGATTGTGATGCGATTTTTATCGCCGTGGGAACCCCCTCACGCAGAGGCGATGGCCATGCCGACCTGAGCTATGTCTATGCGGCGACGGAAGAAATTGCTGACTCGATCACCAAGCCGACCGTGATCGTCACCAAGTCTACCGTTCCGGTCGGAACCGGCGACGAAGTTGAACATATTCTTGAGCAAAAGCAGCCACGCGAGCGCTTTTCGGTCGTGTCCAATCCTGAATTCTTGCGGGAAGGCGCTGCCATCCGCGACTTCAAACGCCCCGACCGTATTGTCATCGGCACCGAGGACGACTGGTCGAAAGACGTCATGACCGAGATTTACCGGCCGCTCTTCCTGAATGAATCGCCGATATTATTTACCGGTCGACGCACCGCCGAGCTGATCAAATATGCAGCCAATGCCTTTCTCGCGACGAAGATCACGTTCATCAACGAGATGGCCGATCTTTGCGAAAAAGTGGGTGCCGATGTTCAGGAAGTGTCGCGCGGAATCGGCCTGGACAACCGGATCGGGTCGAAATTCCTCCATGCCGGCCCCGGCTATGGCGGAAGCTGTTTTCCCAAGGACACCCTCGCCCTGTTGAAAACCGCGCAAGATAACGATAGTCCGGTTCGCATCGTTGAAGCTGTCGTGCAGGTGAACGATCAGCGCAAACGCGCCATGGGCCGCAAGGTCATTCATGCGCTCGGGGGCGAAGTGCGCGGCAAGAAAGTGGCTTTGCTCGGCCTGACGTTCAAGCCCAATACCGATGACATGCGGGACGCACCCTCGATCGCCATCGCGCAGACATTGACCGACGCGGGTGCAGAGGTGATGGCTTATGATCCGGAAGGTATGGAACTGGCGCAGGAGATCATGCCGACAGTCAAGATGGCGAGCAGCAGTTACAAAGCGGCCGAAGATGCCGATGCGGTGGTCATCGTGACCGAATGGGACGCTTTTCGCGCCCTTGATCTGAAGAAGCTTTCGCAAGTCATGAAAGGCAATGTGCTTGTTGATCTGCGGAATATCTACAATCCGGCAGAAGTGGCGCAAACCAATCTGGCCTATACGAGCATAGGACGTAACTAGTGAAGGCCGATACCAAGTCATGAAGCTGAAGCGAAAATTTGTCGAAAAACCGTGGGGCCAAGATGTCTTGCCCGAGGTTTTTGATGGACGGAGCAAAAAGAAAATAGGTGAAGTGTGGTTTCAGGCACCAAAGGGAATAACCCCTCAGCTGATGACCAAATATCTTTTCACGAGCGAAAAACTGTCCATCCAGGTGCATCCCAATGACAGGCAGGCCCGCAGAATAGGCTTGCCCCACGGCAAGGAAGAATGCTGGTATATTCTGGATGCAAAGCCTGGCGCGCTACTGGGTCTGGGCTTGAAGGATACGGTTAGCGCCACCAAGCTCAAAACCGCCGCCATATTGGGCGAGATCGAACCGCTTATCGACTGGAAACCCGTCAAGAAAGGCGAGTTTTATTATATCCCTGCCGGCACCATACACGCCATCGGTGCCGATATTTCGATCGTCGAAGTCCAGCAGAATGTCGATATCACCTATCGCATTTACGATTATGGACGTCCGCGCGAGCTTCATCTCGATGAAGCAATGGCGATAGCCAGACTATCCCCTTATGACATGAAATACCGTCAGGAGGTCCCGGACGATCAATCCCTCTGTCTCTCCTCCGGCTCGCCGTTCGAATTGTTCCAGATCGTGGGTAGTGATGACGAGATAATGTCGAAGAGCAAAGCCAGTGAATGGCAGGTTATCCCCTTGGACGGCTCGGTCACGGTCCGCGGCAAACGGATTGGGCCCGGTGAATGCGGCATATGCCCGCACCTGTCGGATATTGACCTTGCGAAGAACAAAAAATCTTTAATCGCCTGCACAATCGCGTAGAGACGGACCATGCCACAGCAAACATTGATCACGCCCGTCATATTGTCTGGCGGCTCCGGAACCCGCTTATGGCCCCTTTCCACGCGCGACCGGCCGAAGCAATTTCTGAACCTGCTGGGCCCCCTCAGCATGTTTCAGCTTACCTTTCAGCGCTGCGCAGACGACCGGATTTTCAGGAACCCGATGATTGTCGGCTCATCCAGCCACGAAGAAATC
Organism: Parasphingorhabdus flavimaris; assembly: GCF_013371215.1. Classification (GTDB taxonomy): domain Bacteria; phylum Pseudomonadota; class Alphaproteobacteria; order Sphingomonadales; family Sphingomonadaceae; genus Parasphingorhabdus; species Parasphingorhabdus flavimaris. Next base: position 666,601 of record NZ_JABWMH010000001.1, on the reverse strand, counting down.
CTGCAGGAACAGATACGGGAAGTGGGCGCGAACCCCAGCGCCATCATTCTCGAACCCTGCGCCCGCAATACCGCGCCTGCGATCGCACTGGCCGCGCTTGCCGCTGAAAATCCGTCAGACCTGCTGTTGGTCATGCCCAGCGATCATGTGATCAAGAATGTCTCGGCATTTCAAAAAGCTGTTCAGGAATCGATATCGATCGCGCAATCCCGCTGGCTGGTGACATTTGGTATCGAACCGACTGGCCCGGAAACCGGTTACGGATATATCCAGCAAGGCGATGCGATTGTCGGGAGCAGCAGAAGCCTCTCGGCGCAAAGATTCGTCGAAAAACCAAGCCTGGAAAAGGCGGAAAAAATGCTCAAGGATGGCGACTATTCCTGGAACGCCGGCATTTTCCTGTTTCGTGCGGATACCTACCTGGCAGCCATGGAAAAAAATTGCCCGGAAATGCTCGACGCCTGCAAATCCGCGATGGCGAAGGGAAGGACAGCGGGAGAAATTTACTATCCCGATCCGGATGCCTTTGCTTCGGCGCCTTCTGAGTCAATCGACTATGCGATCATGGAGCGAGCGGAGAAAATCGCGGTTACCCCCGTCAGCCCGGGCTGGTCGGATGTAGGAAGCTGGGATTCTCTATTCGACATCTCCGACAAGGATGATGATTCGAATGTCATATTTGGCAAGGCGGAAACGATCAGGTCGAGCAATGTTCTGATCCATAGTCACGACCTCGACGTTGCGGTTTTTGGTGTCGAAAATCTGATCATCGTCACCCATCAGAACAGAGTCGTGATCCTGCCCCGCGGGCAATCGCAAAATGTGAAGGATATCGCGCAGAAGCTTGCCGAAAAGGAGTAATATCCTTTCCTCACTTCAACGAGGCATTCTCGTCCGATCTATCGGGAGCGTTCCCTTGCTCGCGCTTGCCGGTCAGCCACTCAGGAAAAAACCGGGCAATCAGCAACAGCACGGACGGCAATAGCAGGGTGTTCCAGATATCCCTAACCGCTTCATCAAATACCTGCTGTGCGGCATTCGGGGCAGCAGAACTGAAGCTATAATCATGATATTCATTCGCCAGCGCAACGCAGACCGCGAAGAACCAGGGTATCGGGCTGGCGAGCGACCGGCGGAGAATGACCGCAACGGCCAATTGCACCCCTACGCCGGCATAGATATGCAGCGAGTCGCGATCCAGCCCGGTTGACAGTTCCAGCCAGTTTTTCAGTTCAAACCATTGCATGAAAGTCCGATTGGTCTAGCCCGCCGGAAGGGTCAATGTTTTTCACTGGGCTTCATTATGAAATTTTTAGCCACAAACGGACAAGAAGCCCGAACGACATCAGATTCAGAAAAGTTAAAGGTTCTGGTTACTTGCGGTACCTGATCCTAAGCCATCAAGCTTTTCACCGTCGCTTGGGCATTACAAGTACGGGATAACCTCGAAACGTGGCCCTGCGCAAGCGCCCGTTATCATGAAATACTTGATCAGGTACTGAGCGTTGTCGAATTAAGCTCTGTCAGGTTGCAAAAATTAATTATCGTTCACAAGTCTGCTCAATTCGCACTCATTTCACTGGAACGTTTTACTTAGGTTGAAATAGAACTTAACAGTCTCCGTGGCTTAAACACCATGAAGACTGACACTGTAAAAATGGCAATCGAGTAAGGATAATAAGCAAAATTATCATACAGCGAATACAGGCAACCTCCGGAAAAGAATGTCAGCGCCGCAATTTCATGAGGCTTGTCGACCTGCAACCGAAACATTCCCAGAAATCGCCAAATTCCATATAATAGTGTGAACAATCCTACGAGGCCCACCGAGAATAATAGTTGTAGGGGAAAACTGTGCGGCCCCTTGAATCCCAAGGTTTTCTCCGGTCCCATCTTTTGGAATTGATCGATTCCGTGGCCAACGAGCGGATGAGCTCGCGCAAGTTGCGCGGTCTGCTTCCAAAGCTCCGTCCGTCCGCTTCCGCCACGGGTAGCGACATCATTCGGCTGCAATCTCGAAATAATACGGTCCATGCCGTATTGGTTATGAGGTACCGGTGCATAAACATTAATCGCGATGGCGATAATAGCGCTGGCCAGACAATATTTGATTATGAATTTACGATATCCGACTGACAGGACAATAGCACAGATCGTACCGAACGCTATCGCAATCAGAGACCCACGAGTTCCCGTCCATAAAGTCATCGTCAGTCCGAATGCACCGAAAATTAGAGCCGGAAACAACCGCTTCAACGACGACGGTCGTGCCAAAGCAAGCCCTGCCGAAAATATTGATAACCAGAAAAAGCCGGCCCACCTGACATTTGTAACGCCCGGAACTCGATCGATCCAATCACGTTCGGTGGGAGGGTGCACAAGGAAATCGACCGCCCAGAGTGCGGTGTATCCGATCACTGAAACGCCAAGAATTATCCAGAAATATTCCTGCGTATGCCGATCTACCTGTTTCATATTATCAAAAAGACTGAGGCTGAAAAGAAGGTGAATCAAGACCGCCAGAAAACCGAAAATGAATAACAACTGAGAATGGGAAACGAACAGAAACGAATACAGCATGGCCGACAAAAAAACTGTTCCGACAATTTTATCAATCCAGTTAGAATGTCTGACAAAATCCGAAACCAGATGCTCATTCTTGAAAAACGCTATGAATATGAGCAGTTCGATCACAATGGGTGACAAGGAATGGCCTGCCATAAGTTGACGGTATTGATTTTCCAAAGGTCCGAAATCCCAAGGGATGATTACCGACGCAATAGGTAATAGAGCGAGAAGCCCAAAAACGGCCATGCCATGATGGTTTCTTGCCATTTTGGCTTCATCGATCGTCATAAGATTCACGAAAATCACTCCAAGAGAATTTGGCCAAATGCATGGTTCCGATGACCAAATCATATGGTTAACAGCAGGTTATTGAAATTTTCTTAAAGACGCCGCCTGCATTGCTGACCCAATCCAAGCATCCGTTTTACGCTGGCGTCAGGTTCGGCGGTACTTGTGAGAGTTAAATGCAATGCTATGAGTGGAACATGTTGAACATATCGCCTCGCCCCCGCCGTTCCTGCCTCTACATGCCCGCATCCAATATGCGTGCGCTGGAAAAGGCCAAATCCCTGCCGGCCGACACGATAATCTTCGATCTGGAAGATGCGGTGGCCCCGGACGCGAAGGAAGAGGCACGCGCGAATGCCTGTGACGCGGTGCGGTCGGGCGAATATGGCAAGCGCGAGCTGGTCGTGCGGATCAACGGGATGGAAACGCCATGGTTCGCCGAAGATCTCAGCCAGGCCTGCCTGAGCGGGGCCGATGCTGTGCTGGTCCCTAAAATACTGAATGCCGGTGATATCGGCCGGATCAGCAGCCTGCTGGACGAGCATGACAAGGACGCCAAGACCAGTCTCTGGGCGATGATCGAGATGCCGCTGGCGATCGTGAACCTCGGCGCCATCGCGGCGACGGGGCCCGACACGCGATTGACCAGCTTTGTCATGGGCTTCAATGATCTGGCAAAGGAAATGCACGCCGAGCATGACCGCACCATTTTCGCCCCGGTGATGACCCAGGCGGTGATTGCCGCCCGCGCTTACGGGCTGAATATCATCGACAGCGTCTATAATGATTTCAATGATCCCGACGGGCTTGAACGGGAATGTAGGGAGGCCGGCAAGCTGGGCTTCGATGGAAAGTCGCTGATCCATCCCGCGCAGATCGAGACCGCCAATCGTATTTTCGCCCCCCAGCCGGAGGCAATTGGCGAGGCACAGGCGATCATCGCGGCGTTCAAGGACCCGGTCAACGCCGGCAAAGGCGTGTTGGTGGTTGACGGAAAGATGACCGAGCTTCTGCACTATAGACAAGCCAAACAGCTGGTCGCGACCGCCGAGGCGATTGCCGCGCTGGCGAAATAGCCGCTTCCCTCTCGACAAGCCGCCGGAAATCCGTTTAAGTGGTCAATTGAAATCGGATTTGACAGGGCATCAAAGCCCTGCCCCTTGGAGAGCAGATATGGAAGCATTGGAAGCAGCCGCTGGCGAAGTCAGCAAAGAAGAAATCCTGAAGCTTTTTCAGGCGCAGCGCGATGCATTTCATGCCGAGTTGCCCGTCAGCTACGAAGCCCGGATGGACCGGATCAATCGTACCGCACGGATGATTGTGGAAAACAAGGACGCGCTTTGCGACGCTGTATCCAGCGACTTCGGCCATCGCAGCAGCGTCCAGACGGTGATGACCGACCTGATGTCGGTCGTCGGCCATGCCAAGGACCACAAGAAAAATCTCAAGAAATGGATGCGGCCGGAAAAACGCAAGATGGATTTTCCGCTCGGCCTGCTCGGTGCCAGCGGCCAGGTGGAATATCAGCCCAAAGGCGTGGTCGGCGTGATCGCGCCGTGGAACTTCCCGATCAACCTCGCTTTTGACCCTGCCATCGGTGCCTTCGGCGCCGGCAACCGGGTGATCATCAAATTTTCCGAATTCTGCCCGGAGACCGGCGAACTGGTCAAGAAACTGGTCGCCGATTATTTTGCGCCGGAGGAGATGACCGTCATCACCGGCGGTCCGGAAACCGGAAAATCCTTCTCGGAAATTCCCTGGGATCACCTGATCTTCACCGGCGGCGGCGGGATCGCGAAACATGTCATGGCGGCGGCAGCACAGAACCTGACGCCGGTGACGCTGGAACTGGGCGGCAAGTCGCCGACGATTCTCGGGCCCGATGCCGATGTGCAAAAGGCAACCCAGCGGATTGCCATGGGCAAGATGATGAACGCCGGCCAGATTTGTCTGGCACCCGACTATCTGCTGGTTCCGCAGGACAAGGAGGAGGCCGTCGTCGAAGGCATCAAGTCCAACGTCGCCGAGCAATATCCGACCCTGATCGCCAATGACGATTATACGTCAGTGATCAACGGCCGCCACAAGGAACGGCTGCAGGGACTGATCGACGACGCGGTTGCCAAAGGGGCGAAACAGACCATCGTCAATCCCGGCGAGGAGGATTTTTCCAACACCAACAGCAACAAGATGCCGCTGACCGTATTGCAGAACGTCAATGAAGACATGCGGGTGATGCAGGAAGAGATTTTCGGCCCGGTACTGCCGGTGAAGACCTATCGCAATCTCGACGAAGTGGTCGACTATGTGAACGACCATGACCGGCCGCTGGGGCTTTATTATTTTGGCGAAAGCGAGAATGACAAGCGCAAGATACTCGATCGCACCATTTCCGGCGGGGTCACCGTCAATGACGTGATCTTCCATATCGCCCAGCATGATCTGCCGTTCGGCGGTGTCGGTCCTTCCGGCATGGGCGCCTATACCGGTCCCGACGGCTTCAAGGAATTCAGCCACGCCAAGGCGGTCTACCGCCAGCCGAAGATCAACATCGCCAAAATCGCTGGCTTCCTGCCGCCTTATGGAGCGGGCACGGAAAAGACGATGAAGCAGCAGATGAAACTCTAGCGTCAGGAAAAAATGACAGATTTCCCTTTAGCGGGCCTCAAGGTCCTCGACTTTTCGCGCGTCGTGGCGGGGCCTTATGCCACCCGCATGCTTTCCGACCTCGGCGCGGAGGTGCTCAAGGTCGAACCGCCGGAAGGCGATGTCACGCGCAAGCTTGGCAAGATCGATCAGGGGGTCAGCGGCTATTATCTGCAGCTCAATATCGGCAAGAAGAATATCTGCGTCGACCTGAGAGCCGAAGGCGCCCGCGACCTGATCCACAGGCTCGCGGAGCAGGCCGATATCGTCGTCGAAAATTTCCGGCCGGGTGTCATGGACAAATTCGGCATCGGCTGGGCAGACCTGTCGAGGAGCAACCCGCGCCTGGTGATGCTCTCCATATCAGGCTACGGCCAGAATAGCCCGGAACGGGGACGGGCGGCCTATGCGCCGGTTCTGCACGCCGAGGGCGGCATCATCGCGCGACAGGCCGAAATGGGCGGTGGCAAGCCGACCGACATGCAGTTCGCGATGGCCGACAGCTACAGTTCCCTGCACGGCATCATCGCGATATTGACCGCTTTGCGCGTGCTCGATCAGACCGGCGAAGGCCAGCATATCGATCTCGCGATGGTCAACGTCCTCCATTCGGCCGACGATTACGCCCATTTTGCGCTCGATGACATCTGGCCCAAAGCGCCCGAGACCCTGGTCTGGGACGCGCCGGAAGCCCGCCAGATCCTGATTACCGGCGATATGAAATGGCTGTGGATCATGTTTTCGACCAAGGACGGTCTGCAGGACCCGACACCGCAAGGCGCCGACGTGCCGACCAAGGTGCGGCTGCGCATGGAAGCCATGGAACGGCATATTCGCTCCTATGACAGCTTCGACGCGCTGACCGCCGCGCTGGACCGGCTCAACCTGGCCTGGGGCGAAGTCTTTCCATTCGGGCCGGAAGTCTATGAACAGCCCAGCGTGAGGGCCAATGGCGTGGTGGTGGATGTGACCGATGACGAGGGCAATCCACGCCGCACGATCCAGTCGCCCTATCGCTTTGCCAATATGAAAAGCGGCATCGACGCCGACAGCAAAACCGCAAAGCGCGGCGAACATAATGTCGCCGCGCTTCGGGATTGGCTGGATATGGACGAACAGGAAATCAGCGCGCTCGCCGAGAGCAAGGCGCTGGTCTCCCAGTAACCCTAGGCGTCGGCGTTGCGCGCCTGACGGCGTTTGAACGATTTCGCGCCGTTGTTCCAGTGCTTCGGTCCGTCGCTCTTGGCAGCTGAGCCTGGACCACCGCGTCCGGAACCACCGCCGCCGGGGCGACCCTTGCGAGCGCTATGCTTGTTCTTGGCCGGTCCGCTGCGGGTTGGCGTTGCGCCGTATTTCTTGGGCTTCTGGCCATAGATACGCGCAGCAACTTCCTCGCGTGGCGGCTCGTCATAGCCTTCCGGCAATGCGATAACGTCCGGCTTCACACCGGTCAGCTTGACCACATCGCGCAGGAACTGGCGCTCGTCGGGAGCGACCAGCGAGTAGGAAATACCGCTCGCCCCTGCCCGTGCGGTCCGGCCGATACGGTGGACATATTGTTCGGACACATTGGGCATGTCGAAATTGATGACATGGGTAATGCCGTCAACATCGATGCCGCGCGCGGCAATATCGGTGGCGACCAGAATGTTGATCTTGCCCTTCTTGAAGTCCCCCAGAGCGCGTTCGCGCTGTGGCTGGCTCTTATTGCCGTGGATCGCGGCGGAATGGATACCGACCGCCATCAGGTTTTTCACAACCTTGTCGGCGCCATGTTTGGTCTGGGTGAAGACCAGCATGTGATCGGGATTTTCCTTGTTGATGAAATCCTTCAGCAGGCGCTGCTTGTCGTCCTGGTTGATATAGGTGACCTTCTGGTCGACCCGCTCGGCGGTCGTCGACTGCGGCGCAACCGAAACCTGGACCGGATTGGTCAGGAACTGGTCGGCCAGCTGCGAAATGGTCTTGGGCATGGTCGCCGAGAAGAACAGGCTCTGGCGCTGTTTTGGCAGCATCGGAACGATTTTCTTCAAGGGAACAATGAACCCGAGATCAAGCATCTGGTCGGCTTCGTCGAGCACCAGGATTTCAACCTTGGACAGGGTCAGATAGCGCTGGTCGATCAGATCGAGCAGACGACCCGGCGTTGCCACCAATACGTCGACACCGCGTTCCAGGATGCGCTTCTGCCGGTTGATCGGCACGCCGCCAAAGGCAGAGGTGATGAACAGGCCGAGACCCTTGGAATATCCGGTCATGCTGTCGGCAATCTGGCGAGCAAGCTCGCGGGTCGGGGCCAGTACCAGCATCCGGCATTCGAAGCGTCCGGCGCGACGCTTGTCGTTCAACAGGTGATGCAACGACGGCAGCGAGAAAGCCGCGGTCTTGCCGGTACCGGTTTGCGCGATACCAAGAATGTCCTTGCCTTCAAGCGCCGGGGGAATGGCTTGCTGCTGGATCGGGGATGGAGTGGTGTAGCCGCCTTCGGCCACGCGTTTTTGAATAGGTTCCGCCAATGCGAAATCAGAAAATTTAGTCAATTTTTTATACCTTGTAATAGCAGCAAGTTTCCAGCGCACAGCATGGAAGCTATACGCGTGTTCGCCGTCTGTTAAGACGACCCGCGTGATCAGGCTGCCGGAAAGAAAGAAGCAATGAAGGCGATAGGTTCGAGATGATCTTGTCATCTCTCACGCAGAACTCTCGCCAGACGGTCAATGAAACTTGCCGCCTTTGCTGCGATGCAACATAGGTGCTTTTGAGATTATGTCAAGCGTTGTTGTGGTGTGGGTTTGTCGCGGTTTTGGTTTTGCATTGAGTCGTGGTACTCACCTTTGGCCTCTCAAATATCAATATCCGCTTCGCCTCGACAGCCAAGACTAGCCTACCGCGACATTTTGATGGCAATAACTGGGTGGGGAGCCGACATTCTCCGAGCTCGCTGGGCAGCTCAAGAACAGTCGTCGTTTGCCCACTCCACGGGGGTTTTATAGACAGCGCGGCCGCTCTCACGATTTATAAACATTGCCCCATTCAGAACGTTGGAGCACACTATGTAGACGTCGGTTGCGTCCGTGAAATTAAGCTTACGGGAGAGTTCCACGGCGGCGGCCTTGTCCTTAGCTGAAACTCCCCGAAGCGCCGCTACCATACTATAGAAATCACCCGGAGAAACGGTAAACTCAAGCCGCTGCTCGTTGGTATCGATATCGTGAATATCCGTAATGTCGTGTGCGCTCATTGGCACGAAGGCAGGAACCCACCCCCTTTTAACCGCTCCTACCCGGTCAGCTTCCGCCCAAGTGGCATAGGTCTCTTCGCTCTGTTCGCCGCATGCGCCGAGCGACAGCAGGAGGGCAACAGTTACAAGTTTCATCATTTGAACAGCATCGCAGAACTAGCTCATGCCCGCAACTGGGCGTAAGCTGACGACCTGCCTTCGAACAACGACAGCACCACCAAAAAGCTATCAATTCCGCCAGATATATTTATGGCCTGACCCATGACCGAGACAAAGCCCCACAACCGCGACAAGAACTACCGGATCAAAAGCGACAGCCCCTTTCTGCAGGCGCTCGGCGTTGCGAACGACGCCGCCGAGATCAAGCCCAATAAATATGCGAAATATCGCCAGATCTGTCGCTTCGTCGAGATATTCATCGAGCGGATCGAGCGGACCCAGGCGGTCAAACAGAAACGGGTCAAGATATTGGATATCGGCTCGGGCAAGGGCTATCTGACTTTCGCCATGTACGACCAGCTCGCCAAGGCAGGACTGAACCCCAAGATTGACGGCGTCGATACGCGCGCGGAAATGGTCGATCTGTGCAACGCAGCGGCGCAGACATCGGGATTTGAAAATCTCGCGTTTCACAATATGAAGGCCGAGGATTTCGTTGAGGGCTATTATGACGCGATCGTCGCGCTGCACGCCTGCGACACCGCGACCGATGATGCTCTCTTCTACGGCATCAGGTCCAAATCCAAACTGATCGTCTGTGCGCCCTGCTGCCAGCATGAAGTATTGGTCGACTTGCAAAAGAGCGAGACGGAAAACCGAAAGTTCATTTCCCACGGCCTGTTCCTGCAGAAGCAGGCGGACCTGATCACCGACAATGCCCGGGTGATGCTGCTCCGGTCGCAGGGCTATCAGGTCGATGTCATCGATTTCGTCTCGACCGAGCACACTCAGAAGAACACCCTGATCACGGCGATCAAGAAGAACAAGCCGTCCTCCAAATATCTCGAGCAATATGAAGCCTATAAAAAGGTTTATGGTTTTGGCGGGATCAAGCTGGAGATGCTGATGCGCGAGGCGGGATTGATCCATTCGGAGTAGGATTGCAACCGAAAGCTGACATCGGCTTTAACGGGTCTTGGCGGCAGCATTTGGGTGGGATGCAGTCATCATTCGACCGGCAAAATATCGCGCTGTTGTGCTGCTTTTGGCATGTTTGCCTCCAGATCGAACCTCGCCAGGCTTTCGTTCCCGTTGATCGCTGGTTTCGATTTTATTGAATACGGACTCGCAGCTGCAAGTTGAAGCTGGGCGCGGGGCTCCCGGACGCCATCTCCCCCTTAGGATTTAGACACACGTGTCGCACCATTGGATCATAGCCAGCGGCGGGAACATAAGTGCAGCTGGAAAACGCCGCTGGCGGCGAGTCTGAATCCGAGAACTTGAGATCCGTCGCATTAGAAAAGGACAGACCGGCTCCATTTTGGGTAAAATAGACGGCACCTGTTGCTGGCCCTGCATCGTCAATGTCCCCGTTGAAGAACACCACTTCCGGGGGCAAACTATCCAACACAAAGGTGCTATCGGCACTTGATGGCGCTGTGCCAGTGTTCGTTACCGTAATAGTATAGACGACGTCATTGCCCGGAATTGCAAACCGGCCCAGTCCGGACACATCCAATACCGTGCTTGACTTTGCAACTTGATAAATGGCCGTGCCGGCAATTGTCACCTGATAGTCCTCAACCTCGCCGTTCGATGCGATCTGTGTTGCACCGAGATTATCCTGGGTGCTCCAACGGAACCGTGCGATAGTCGGATTGGTTGTCGCATCGATCGGCACATCAATCGCCAGTCCGATAATGCCGATCGAGGAATTGCTATCACCCGTTCCATTGTCTTGAACATTAGTTGCGATCTGTTCTCCGGGATCTGCAAAATCGCCATCACCGTTCCAATCAATCCAAGCCTGAAGCCTGCCGCCGGATCCGGACACTGTAGCGGTATGGGTTGCTGTCTGTCGCTGGGTCATCGCGGAGAATGTCACTCCGTCATCGCCGGTATCGCCGCTGGCAGTCGTGCTATTGTAGGAACCAGCTTCGGTGGTATTGTTGGAGCCGAGCAAAATACCGGCAACAATATCATGGGCGGGGTTGCCATAACCCAGTAACGCATCACCAAAATCTTGAGGAGATTGAGGCGCAGTGGACGGAAAAGAAAGGACCGGACAACTGAAATCCAGGGATGTCAGCCTGGTGGTCGAACCGGTCCCGAGCGCCCCGATGCGGTAGTTGAAACTGCTCGTCCCCGTGTACTGCACCGAAACGATGTTTTGCGTTGCGGTTGGATCAATGCCTGGAGCCGTGAAATTGGTTCGCGATTCGAAGCGAATATTTGCCGCTACGGAAGGACCAGAAAAATTCACATCCAGATTGGTTGGGTTTTCCAGAACATAGCTGGCTAATGGTCGTGAAAACTCGACATATTCTCTCAAGCTACCGCTGTCGCCGTCAATGTCGATCCCGGAAGCCGCTACATCAAGAGCGACTGGCGTTGATCCTCCAGCTGTTACAAAGGATATATTGAAATCCACGCTTCTGGCATCCGTGCCGCCGAGTTCAGGTTGAAAATTATTAACAAGGCCGGTGTCGCGATCAATCGTAGCGAGTGTCGCGCCATTCAGGGCGATGATCGAGACCCGGGCATCAACACCTGTGGCTACATTGGAAAACCGATAGATCGCTCCTGCGCTCAGAGAGGATCCGGAAATCAGAACGGGATTGCGAAAATCCAGAACGGTGATGGGACGTCCGTGGCAAGTCGTTGTTTGCGCCTCAGCAGCTGCAGTCAAAAGCACTGAAGCAAATAGCGAAGCCAAGGATAACAGAAAATATCTCATAAATTCAACATATTACTAACCAATTTACGCGACCAAGTGACTCTACGTCGTCTGCACAGGATGCGCGTTATGTTTGATTGCTCACTTCCCCAATCTCAAATGCCAGGACGAATTCGGTGGCCCGACGTGCTGATCTCATTGAACCGTTCGATCAGTTCCAATTGCACATTATCCTTGTCCACGACTGAACTCGGAGACAGCGCCAATCTGATTGGCAACAGCGGAATGCAGAATTTGATCATCTATGAATCTCCGAGTTGTGGAGAACTACATTCCCCAAAACGATGACTTTCAAACGACCGAACGGGCGTCCGGAAAGGGACGATCAGGTCACCGATACCTTTATCAACGGAAAAACTTGCGGCCTCTTAATCCTCGAATTGAAAACTAATGTTTCCGGGGTACTGCGTCGAACTAAATTTGAGTCAAAATGGATGCAAAAACCGTTTTCGCAGACTGGTTGGAAAGCTGTCAAAACTGGCGGTTCAAATCTTTCCAACGCTATTTTTGCACCCTTGGCGGGCGTTGAACTTTCAAATTATATTTTTCCAATTCCCAATGGGGAAATTCAAACTGAGCCATTGTCTATCGTTCCCACTTGATGCGGGAAGCAGACTGGTTAGAGTGGGCGTTTCACATCCCGCACAACGCGGGAAACACGCCCTTTCAAGACGGATGATAACATGCGCAACCTGCTTCTTTCCACCATCGCCCTCGCCGCTTTCACGATTAGCCCTGCCGCTGCGCAGGAAACAGCGACTCCCGAAAAACCGGCGCTTGATATCGGCGGTGGCGGGCGGCCGGTGGGCGAAGCCTGGTCGCGCAGTCCGGTCCATGCCCAGCATGGCATTGCGGCGACGGCCCATCCGCTGGCCAGCCAGATTGCCATCGATATTCTCAAGCAAGGCGGCACGGCGGTCGATGCGGCGATTGCGGCCAATGCGGCGCTCGGCCTGATGGAGCCGACCGGCAACGGCATTGGCGGCGATCTGTTCGCGATCATCTGGGACCCGAAGACACAGAGGCTCTATGGCCTCAACGGATCGGGCAAAAGCCCGATGGGGACCAGCTACAGGCAGTTCATCCGGCAGCTCAACGGCAGCAAGACGATTCCGCCCTTCGGCCCGATGCCGATTACCGTTCCCGGAACCGTCGATGCCTGGTTCGAAATGCACGGCAAGTTCGGCAAGCTGAGCATGGCCGACATCCTGGCGCCGACCATCGCTTATGCCCGGGAAGGCCATCCGGTCGCGCCGGTGATCGGCTATTATCTCGACAGCAATCTCAAGAGATTCGAGCAAAGCCTCGATATGATTGGTGATTTCGAAAATGCGCGCGAAACCTATTTCAAAAACGGCGCGCCCAAGGCGGGCGAGATTTTCAAAAACCCTGATCTCGGCGATACGCTTGGCAAAATCGCAGCCGGCGGCCGCGATGCCTTTTACAAAGGCGACATCGCCAGGACTATCGACAGCTATTTCAAACGCATCGGCGGCAATCTCCGCTACGAGGATTTTGCCGCGCACAGCAGCCTGTGGGTCGAACCGGGCTGTGTGGATTATCGCAAAGGCTATGAACTGTGCGAACTGCCACCCAATTCTCAGGGTTTCGCCGCGCTGCAAATGGCCAATATCCTGAAAAATGTCGATCTGGCACAATGGCCGCGGGGCAGCGCCGAGGTGCTGCATTATATCACCGAAGCCAAAAGGCTGGCCTTTGAGGATGTTGCCCGTTTCTACGCCGATCCGGAGGCATCCCCTGCCCCGCTGGAGTGGCTGTTGTCCGACGATTATGGCAAGCAGCGTTTTGCGCTGATCGATCCAGCCAAGGCCACGCCCGGCTTCGGGCCTGGCGAACCAAAGCTGGAAGGCGAAGGCGACACGACCTATCTCACCGTCGCCGACAAGGACGGCATGATGGTGTCGCTGATCCAATCCAACTATCGCGGCATGGGCAGCGGCCTGGTCGCCGACGGCCTCGGCTTCATGTTTCAGGACCGCGGCGAGCTCTATTCCCTCGATGCCGGTCACCCCAATGCCTATGCGCCCGGCAAGCGCCCGTTCCAGACGATCATTCCCGCCTTCATGAAGAAAGACGGCAAGCCGTATATGTCCTTTGGCCTGATGGGCGGCGGCATGCAGCCGCAGGGTCATGTCCAGGTGATGATCAACATGGTCGACTATGGCATGAATTTGCAGGAAGCCGGCGATGCCGCGCGCCTGAACCATGACGGCGGCCGCCAGCCGACCGATGATCTCGCGGGAACCGGCGCCGATCTTCTGGGTATACTCCATGTAGAACCGGGCATATCAGCCGAAACGATCGAAAGGCTGAAGGCGATGGGGCATGTTGTGGAGGTGGTTGATAATGGCGCCATGTTCGGCGGTTATCAGGCTATCACCCGCGACGCGGAAACCGGCGTCTATACCGGTGCCACCGAAATGCGCAAAGACGGTCAGGCAATTGGCTATTGAACGCACATCGGCTTTGTCTCAATCCTCAGAATGAAACGGAATGAAAATGCACAAACCCCTTCTCGTCGCCCTGCTGCCGCTGCTGGCCATCACTCAACCCGCGTCGGCCCAGATGGAGAATTTCAGCACCGGACCGGTTTTCGAAGATTTCGGCCCGACCGCTCCGGTCCAGCAAAGCGAACCTTTGGCGCAGAACACCATGTTCAAGATCAGCTTCGACGTTGCCACCGCTGCTGATCCGGACAAGATCAACCGCACGATCGAAAGCGCCGCGCGTTTCATCAACATGCATGTCGCCGCCGGCGTTCCGGAGGAGAATATCCAGCTCGCCATCGTCGTCCACGGCGGCGCGTCCCTGGACCTGACCAATCAGGCTTTTTTCGCGGCGCACAAGGACGGGGCGAAAAATGCGAGCGCCTCTGCCATCGCGCAATTGCAGGACCATGGCGTCACATTCTACCTGTGCGGCCAGAGCGCAGCGGCCCATGGCATCAGCAATGCTGATCTTTTGCCGGGCGTGCAAATGTCGCTCTCGGCGATGACCGCCCACGCCCTGCTGCAACAGCAGGATTTCACAATCAATCCCTTCTGATCCGGTGAACCGCAAATAATGCTGAAGGTCGCTAGCTACAATATTCACAAGGGGGTCGGCACCGACAGGCGCCGCAATCCCGGCCGGATCATCGACGTGCTCAACGAGATCGACGCCGACATCATCGCGCTGCAGGAGGCCGACCGCCGCTTTGGCGCCAGGGCCGCTGCTATCCCGGAGAAGCTGCTCGAGATGCACAGCGACTATCGTGCGATTCCGCTCGACGTGCAGATCGATTCGATGGGCTGGCACGGCAACGCTATACTGGTCCGCAAATCCGCCAGGGTGGTGGCCCATGACATCATGCATATCCCCTGCCTCGAACCGCGCGGCGCGATCATGGCCCATTGCGAATGGGAGGGCAAAGAACTGGCGATTTTCGGCATGCATCTTGACCTCTCCGGCCTGTGGCGCCGACGACAGGCGGCTGCGATCATCAAGCTCGCGCAGGAAAAGCAACGCGAAGTACCGGTCGTGCTGATGGGCGATCTCAACGAATGGAGCGCCGCCAGCGGCTGCCTGAAGGATTTCGGCAAGGCCTTCGAAATGGTGGAATGCGGCCGGAGCTTTCATTCGCGCAGTCCGATCGCCACGCTCGACCGGATCATGCACTCCGATGGTATCCGGTCATCCGCCTCGGGCGTCCACGACAGCCCCGCGTCGCGCAAGGCGTCCGACCATCTGCCGGTCTGGGCAAAAATCGCGATCGGCTGAAGACCTTTGGCCTGTCACCTGACGGCACTACGTACCTATACCTATATTGCCCCCAACTTCCGACTGGTAGCGCCACTCCCACACAACGTGGAAGGACGTTATGGACAATTTACTGGTGAAGGCTGGCGGATGGCTGGCACTCGTGTTTCTTGCATTCTTGGCAATGGTACTGGCGGTCGACGGCGGTTTTGCCGTGCATATGGCTATCATAATGATTGCCTGTCTGATCGCCCTGTGGGTGACAATCAGCAAGGCTGACTATGCCGCCATCGGTCGCGGGATATTAAAGGCTCCTGCCGATCCCGGGAAATATGACGACGATCCGATCCGATGGGGTGTGATCGCCACGCTTTTCTGGGGCATGGCGGGTTTCTTTGTCGGGCTCTATATCGCCCTGCAGCTGGCTTTTCCGGTGCTCAATCTGGGTCTGGAATATACGACATTCGGACGTCTCAGGCCGCTCCACACTTCTGCGGTTATTTTTGCTTTCGGAGGCAATGCGCTGATCGCGACGAGTTTCTATATCGTCCAGCGCACTTGCAGGGCGAGGCTGGCCTTCCCCGGTCTCGCCCGCTTTGTTTTCTGGGGTTACCAGCTGTTCATCGTGCTGGCCGCCACCGGCTATCTGATGGGCGTCACCCAGTCGAAGGAATATGCCGAGCCGGAATGGTATATAGATATCTGGCTCACAATCGTCTGGGTCAGCTATGCGGTCGTCTATATCGGCACGATCGTCAAACGGTCGGAACCGCATATCTATGTCGCCAACTGGTTCTTCCTCAGCTTCATCCTGACCGTCGCCATGCTGCACCTGGTCAATGGCCTCGCCATGCCGGTCAGCCTGCTCGGCGCAAAAAGCTACAGCGCCTTTGCCGGCGTGCAGGATGCGCTGACCCAATGGTGGTACGGCCATAATGCGGTCGGATTTTTCCTGACCGCCGGCTTCCTCGGCATGATGTATTATTTCGTGCCGAAACAGGCGGAACGGCCGGTTTACAGCTATCGCCTGTCGATCATCCACTTCTGGTCGCTGATCTTCCTCTATATCTGGGCCGGTCCGCACCATCTTCACTATACCGCCCTGCCCGACTGGGCGCAGACGCTCGGCATGGTCTTTTCCATCGTCTTGTGGATGCCTAGCTGGGGCGGCATGATCAACGGCCTGATGACGCTGAACGGCGCTTGGGACAAGATCCGCACCGATCCGATCATCCGGATGATGGTGCTGGCGCTCGCCTTTTACGGCATGAGCACCTTTGAAGGCCCGATGATGTCGATCAAGTCGGTCAACAGCCTGTCGCACTATACCGACTGGACCGTCGGCCACGTCCACAGCGGCGCGTTGGGCTGGAACGGCATGATCACCTTTGCCGCGCTCTACTATATGGTGCCGCGTCTCTGGGGCCGCCAGCGGCTCTACAGCCTGCGCATGGTCAACTGGCATTTCTGGTTCGCCACCATCGGGATCGTTCTCTACGCCGCCGCAATGTGGGTTGCCGGCATCATGCAGGGCCTGATGTGGCGCGAATATGGTGACGACGGCTATCTCGTCTATGCCTTCAGCGAAGTCGTCTCGGCCATGTTCCCGATGTATGTCATCCGGGCCGCTGGCGGACTGCTCTATCTCGCTGGTGCAGCGGTGATGGTCTATAATGTCTGGATGACGATTGCCGGCAAAATCCGCGAGGAAAAATCAATGACCGAGACACCCCATGACCCAGAGGCAGACAAGCCTTTGGTTGCGGTTCCGGCAGAGTGAGGGAGACAGGAAAATGACCACACTCACGCAAAAGCACAAGAAGATCGAGCGCAACGTCACTCTGCTCGCCGTACTAGCACTGGTCACGGTGATGATCGGCGGCATCGTGGAAATCGCTCCTCTTTTCTGGATCGACAATACGGTAGAGGAAGTCGAGGGAGTCCGTCCCTATACCCCGCTCGAACTGGCTGGCCGCAACATCTATGTCCGCGAAGGCTGTTATTCCTGCCACAGTCAGATGATCCGGCCGTTCCGCGACGAAGTGGAACGCTACGGCCATTATTCGCTGGCCGCGGAGTCGATGTACGATCATCCGTTCCAATGGGGTTCCAAGCGCACCGGCCCGGACCTGGCCCGTGTCGGCGGTCGCTATTCGGATGAATGGCATGTCCAGCATCTGACCGATCCCCGCGCGGTGGTACCGGAATCGAACATGCCTCCTTATGCGTTTCTTGCCGCCAAGGACCTCCAGTCCGGCGATATGAGCACCCATTTGCGCGCTCTGACCCGGGTTGGCGTTCCCTATTCCGAGGACGCAATCGCCAAGGCCAATGAGGATCTGCTGACCCAGGTAGACCCGTTTGCCAATTCGACCGAGCTGGAGCAGCGCTACCCCAAGGTGCATATCCGCGACTTTGATGGCAACCCGGATCGCCTGACCGAAATGGACGCGCTGATTGCCTATCTGCAGATGATCGGCACGCTGGTCGATTTCGAGGCGGGCGAAGCGCTGGAGCAGCCACGATGAACTATGATGCTCTCCGCCACTTTGCCGACAGCTGGGGCCTGTTGTTCATGACGGCGGTGTTCCTGACGCTGATCGGATGGACCTTCCGTCCCGGCGCCGGACGCACGCACGAAGAAGCCGCCCATATGATTTTTGACGAGGACAAAAACGATGTCTGAGAACAAACGCGTCGATCAACCGACCGGCACCGAAACCGTTGGTCATGAATGGGACGGCATCGAGGAACTCGACACGCCAATGCCGCGCTGGTGGCTGTGGACACTTTACGCCACGATCATCTGGGGCATCGGCTATGTCATCCTTTATCCGGCGATCCCGATGCTCAATTCGGCCAGCGAAGGCCTGCTTGGATGGACCAGCCGCGGCGAATATGAACAGGCGGTTTCCGCACGCGAAACGGAGCTGGAGCCGATCCGGCAGGCATTGGTATCGACCGATATCCGCAAGCTTCACGGCAGCCCGGAACTGATGCAGCAGGCAGTCGAAGGCGGCCGGTCCGCGTTCAAGGTCCACTGCGTCCAGTGCCACGGTTCCGGCGCTGCCGGTTCTGCGGGCTATCCCAATCTCAACGATGATGACTGGCTGTGGGGCGGCGATCTCGAGGCCATTGAATATACGCTGATTCACGGAATCCGTAATCCGGATCATGACGAGACCCGCTTCTCGCAAATGCCGGCCTTTGGCCGCGACGGGATATTGCAGGCGACCGAGATTCAGGATCTGGTTTCTCACGTCCGCCTATTGGCGGGCCGGGAAAAGCAGAGCGCGGCAGCCACCCGCGGAGCCGCTTTGTTCGAAGCGAATTGCGCGGTCTGCCACGCGTCTGACGGCACCGGCGACCGCACGCAGGGCGCGCCCAATCTGACCGATGCGATCAGCCTCTATGGTCTGGATCGCGCTTCGCTGACCGACACGATCAGCAACAGCCGCTATGGCGTGATGCCACGCTGGGGACAGCGGCTGGATGCCGCGACCATCCGGATGCTGGCAGCCTATGTCCATTCGCTGGGCGGCGGCGAAAAACTGCCGGCGCTGGAAAAAGTCGCTGACACGCTGAGCGAAGGTGATGGCGATGAGCAGTCCTGAGGAAATTCTCGATCCGGAGCTGAAACTCTACGAAGCGCGCAAGAATGTCTTTCCCAAGGCGGTCAATGGCACGTTCCGGCGGTTGAAATGGGTGATCATGGCGATCACCCTCGCCATCTATTATGTCACCCCCTGGATCCGCTGGGATCGCGGCCCTTACGCCCCTGATCAGGCAGTGCTGGTCGATCTCGCGAACCGGCGCTTCTACATGTTCGGCATCGAAATCTGGCCGCACGAATTTTATTATGTCGCCGGCATGCTGGTAATGGCCGGCATCGGATTGTTCCTGGTCACCTCGGCCGTCGGCCGCGCATGGTGTGGCTATTCCTGCCCGCAAACAGTCTGGACCGATCTGTTCCAGCATGTCGAACGGGCGATCGACGGCGACCGCAATGCCCAGTTCAAGCTGCAGGATGCGCCCTGGGGGCCGAAGAAGATCGGCAAGCGCCTCGCAAAATGGTCGGTCTGGCTGTTCATCGCCTTCTGGACCGGCGGCGCCTGGATCATGTATTTTGCCGACGCGCCCACGCTGGTGGTGGATTTCTGGACCGGTCAGGCGGCTTTCGTTGCTTATGCCACGGTTGGCGTGCTGACCCTCACCACTTTCGTCTTCGGCGGTTTCATGCGCGAACAGGTGTGCATCTATATGTGCCCGTGGCCGCGTATCCAGACCGCGATGATGGATGAAAAATCGCTGACCGTCACTTACAAGGACTGGCGCGGCGAACCGCGCGGCAGCGTGAAAAAGGCGGAGGCCCAGCCGGGCAGCTTTGGCGACTGCATCGACTGCAACCAGTGCGTCGCGGTCTGCCCGACCGGCATCGACATCCGCGAAGGACCGCAGATCGGTTGCATCACCTGCGCATTGTGCATCGATGCCTGCGACAAGGTAATGGATCAGGTCGGCCGCCCGCGCGGGCTGATCGACTATGCGACGCTCGAGGATGCCGACCTCGAAAAGGCAGGCAAGCCGCATAATCCGATCCTGAAAACCCTGTTGCGTCCGCGCACGATCGTCTATTCCTCGATCTGGGGAGCGATCGGGCTGGCGATGCTGTTCGCGGTCGGAAACCGGACCCGCATCGACATCAGCGCCAACCATGACCGTAATCCGGTCTATGTCCAGCTCGCCGACGGCCATGTTCGCAACAGCTATACCGTCAATCTGCGCAATATGGAGAACCGCCCGCGCGAGATGATTATCGGCATGTCGGCAATCGAGGGCGGAGCCATGTGGTCTAACGCCGGATCGAGGGAAACAGCAGGACAGACGCTGGTTACCACCGTGTCGCCCGATAGCATTGCAAGGCTGCGGCTCTATGTTGCTGCACCTGGCGCAGGACCGGTTCGGGAAGAATTTGCCCTCACCGTGACCGCCGCTGACGATGCAGAAGCCAAGGATATTGACGAAGTGTTTTTCGAACGACCGGAGACAGGTGAATGAGCAGGGAAACGACCTCAGTGAAGAAATTCACCGGCTATCATGCCACCGCAATAATCGTCGCCTTTTTCGCGGTCGTTGTCAGCGTCAACATGGTCATGGCACGCTTTGCTCTCTCGACTTTCAGCGGCACCGTGGTCGACAATAGCTATGTCGCGAGCCAGAAATATAATGACTGGCTGGCGCAGGCCCGCACCCAGCAGGCCCATGGCTGGACCGTCTCGCCTGCTCTCCGGAAGGCTGACAGGGCCAGCATCACCATCACCACCGCCGATGGTGTCCCGTTGCTGGGAGCAACGATGTCCGGCGTCGCCGAACACCCCATCGGTCAGGCCGATCCGTTCGAGATCAGCTTTGCCCAGACCGCATCCGGGGAATTTCGAAGCGTCGAGACACTGCCCGCAGGCCGCTGGAAACTGAAAATCATCATCACGCAGGATGACAAGGATATGCGCGTGGTTCGGGATATCTGGTGAACGCTGTTGCGCCCATAAGTGACGGTCAGTCGCAATTGATTGTGTCCCGATTCGCCGTGCCGGCGATCCGTTGCGCCGGTTGTATTTCCAAAATCGAGAACGGCCTGATGGACGTGCCGGGCATCGTTTCGTCACGGGTCAATTTCTCGACCAAACAGGTGGCGATCTCGCATCTCCCCGAACTGGCCGAAGACCAGCTCAGGCGCGCGATCGAGACACTGGGTTTTGAAGCACAGATTCTCGCCGATAATCCACTATCCGAAGAGCGGGGCAGCACCGACAGGTTGATCCGTGCGCTCGCGGTCGCCGGTTTCGGGATGATGAATATCATGCTGCTTTCGGTCAGCGTCTGGTCTGGCGCAACCGGTGTCACCCGCGATCTGTTTCACTGGCTATCGGCTCTTATCGCCATACCGGTAATCGCCTATTCCGGTCGGCCATTCATCGCGTCTGCCGCGATGGCCCTGCGCTACGGGCGGACCAACATGGACGTTCCTATCTCGATCGGCATATTGCTGGCTACCGGTCTCAGCATATACGAAACCGCAACCGGCGGCGAACATGCCTATTTTGACGGCGCGGTGATGCTGTTATTCTTCCTGCTGGCCGGACGGGTGCTCGACGGGATGATGCGCGACCGCGCGCGCGAAGGCATTGGCGCGCTGCTCAAGCAAACCGCTCCGGGGGCGATGGTGCTGGCGGCGGACGGGAACACCCGCTGGGTCGCTTCGAGGGATCTGGTACCGGAAATGCGGATGATGGTTGCGGCCGGTGAAAGCCTCGCTGCCGATGGTGTGATTGTTTCGGGCAGCAGCAGTTTCGACTGTTCGTTGATGACCGGCGAGAGCGCGCCCCAACCCAGGGCAAAAGACGATGTGGTCCTGGCCGGAACGCTCAACCTCACGTCGCCCGTCGTTGTGCGGATCACCGCCACCGGGGAGGACACGAGCGTGTCGGACATCGCCCGCCTGATGGACGAAGCGGGCCAGCGCCGGTCCTTCTACGTGCGCATCGCCGATCGGGCAGCGCGCTATTATGCCCCCGCCGTGCACAGCCTCGCTCTGCTCGCCTTTGCCTATTGGATGATCGTCGGCGCGGGCTGGCACCAATCGTTGCTGATCGCGGTCGCGGTGCTGATCATCACCTGTCCCTGCGCCCTCGGCCTCGCGGTCCCCGCCGCGCAGGTCGTTGCCTCGGGCGCGCTGCTCCGCAAGGGGGTGATGGTCAAGGACGGCAGTGCACTGGAACGGCTGGCGGAGGTCGACTATGCGCTTTTCGACAAGACCGGGACCCTCACTCTGGGCCGTCCGGTACCGGTCAATCTGGATGATCTCGATCCCGGCCAGAAACAGATCGCTCTGGCTCTGGCCCAGGCCAGCCGCCACCCGGTCAGCAAGGGCATTCGCACCGCTTTGCTGGCGCAAGATATCGAGCCGGCGGAGCTTGAGGACATTCAGGAATTGCCCGGCGAAGGCATGGCGGCGCGCTGGGGCGATGTCAAAGTGATGCTCGGCAAAGCGGAAAGGTCCGAGGACCATCTGTCCTCCCAGCTGACCGTCGGCAGCGACAATGTCGTAATTCAGCTACGCGACGAAATCCGGCCCGAAGCTTCGGCGGCCATTGCAAGCCTGCGGATACAGGGATTGCCGTCCTCGATAATATCCGGCGACAACAACCGTTCCGTGTCCGTCGTCGCCAGCGCCTTGGGACTGACCGCCCAAGCCGGCGCCTCGCCCCAGGAAAAGGTGGAAGCCATCACCCGCCTGACCGATAATGGCCACAAGGTTCTGATGGTGGGCGATGGCCTGAACGACGGCCCTGCCCTGGCCGCCGCCCATGTCTCGATCGCGCCCGGCACCGCCAGCGATGTCGGCCAGCAGGCCGCAGACGCCGTGTTCACCAGCGACTCCCTGATGCCGGTCGCTCTCTCGATCCGGGTGGCGAGGCGCACAATGCAGATCGTCCACCAGAATTTCGCCCTCGCCATCGGCTATAATATCTTCGCCGTTCCGCTGGCGCTCACCGGCATGGTGACCCCGCTGATCGCCGCCATTGCAATGTCGCTATCGTCGCTGATCGTCGTCGGCAACGCGTTGCGGCTGAACGGAGCGGCCAAATGAGCGGCCTGGTGATCCTGATACCGGTAGCCCTGTTCATGGGGATATGCGGGCTTGCTTTCTTTTTCTGGGCAATGCGCCACGACCAGTTCGAGGACCTTGATGGCGCCGCCCAGCGGGTGTTGATCGACGAGGAAGACGAGCCGTCATGATAGACCGGATCAGGAAGTCCCGGCTCAGCCGGTTTGCGATCGCCGCAATAGCACTGCCGCTTGCCGCAATGCCTCTGTCAGCCAAATCGGAAATGATGACAATCAAACTATGCTCTGCCGATGGCGCCGTGCGAAATATTTCCATTCCTGTCGAGCAGGAGGACGGCAAGACGGATTGCGCCAAACCATGCCACGCATGCCTGTCACGAAAGAAAAATCCGAAAAACTGAGTTTCCGGTTTCAGCTATGCTTGCTGCCCGTCAGGATCTTCTCCGCTCTCCGCCGCGAAACCGATCCGCAACGCCTCGGCCAGACTGCGCACCCGCAGCTTCTCCATCATATTGGCGCGATATATCTCCACCGTACGCGGTGAAATACCGAGATCATAGGCAATGGTCTTGTTGGGAAGTCCGGCCAGCAAACCGTCAAGCACATCCTGCTCCCTGCCAGTCAGACAGGCCAGTCTGACTTTCGCTTCGGAAGCTGCCATTTCCTTCAGATTGCTATCTTCCAGCCGCACGAATGCCTCTTCCATCGCAGCGATCAGGGCTTCTTTCTCATAAGGCTTTTCAAGGAAGTTGACCGCTCCGGCCCGCATCGCCTGAACGGCAATCTCGATATCGCCATGACCGGTGAGGATCACTACCGGCATGTCAATGCCGTCCTTGATCATCTGCTGCTGCACCTGCAAACCGTCCATTTCAGGCATCCGCACATCGAGCAGCACACAGCCCCGGTCCGCGCCTTTGGCCAGTTTCAGAAAATCAACGCCGGACACTACCGGTTCAACTTTAAAACCGGCATGCCGCAACATGAAAGCCGCCGACCGCCGCACGCTATCATCATCGTCAACAACATAGACCAGCCGCTCATTCGTCAACATCCTGCTCCTCTTCCGCTTTTTCCAACGTTAGCCGAAATATGGTTCCCCCGCCCGGATTGGGTTCCGCACGGATAGTCCCGCCATGCGCTTCGAGGATCGTCCGGCATATCGAAAGCCCCAGGCCCATACCCGTTCCCTTGGTACTGGCAAAGGGATCGAAAATCCTTTCGCCCAGTTCCTGATCAATGCCGGAACCGGTGTCCGAGACGGAAATCTCCACCCGCTCGTCATCTATCGAAGTCACCCCGATATGCAGCTTTTTCTCCGCGCTATCGGACATCGCCTCGATCGCATTGCGCATCAGGTTGACCATCACCTGCTGGATCTGCACCCGATCGACAAACACGTGATTGGTATCCGGCGCGATATCGATCGAGAATTCCACGCCTTTTTCCTGGGCTCCGATCGTACCGAGGACGGTCGCATCTTCCACCACCTGGGCAATCGACAATATCCCCCGGTTGATCTCGCCGCGCGATACAAATTCCCTCAGCCGCCGGACTATGATTCCGGCCCGCAAGCTTTCGGAGACGCTTTCCTGCAGCGCTTCCCGGAAAAACTCCCGGTTCTCGGACAAGTCACCATCCATCATGTCCCGCGCGGCCGACAGATAATTGGCTATCGCGGTCAGCGGCTGGTTGATTTCATGGGCAAGTGAAGAGGCCAATGTTCCGACCGCGCTCAGGCGAGAGGCATGGGCCAGATCCGCCTGCAATGACTGCAGTTCCGCTTCCGTCTGCTTTTTTTCGGTCAGATCGATGATGAAGCCGGTAAAATAGCGCTCGTTGCCAATTTTTGCTTCGCCAACTTCCAGTTGCAGCGGGAATGTCGTGCCGTCTTTCCTGCATCCGACAACGGTTCGACCGATGCCGATAATCCGCTTTTCATCGGTCCGTATATAGCGCTCGATATAGCCGTCATGCGCCGCCCTGTACGGCTCCGGCATCAGGATCTTTACATTTTTACCGATGATTTCTTCCTGCGGATATCCGAACATTTTTTCGGCCGTGGCGCTGAATGAGCTGACCAGTCCAGCTTCATCAATCACGATCATCGCGTCGGGAATTGTCGTCAGGATCGATTTCAGTATCGAATCTGCCTGCTCGAGTTTTTTCTCGGTGTTTTTATGCGCTGTGATATCCTGAAAGGAAATCAGAACCGCATCAACATCGCCGTCAGGATTGGCCAAAGGAGCCAGATTGCAAAGTGTTAGCATCGCCCGCCCGTCCGGAAATTCCAGCTTCACTTCGAACGGCTCGATATTCCTGTTTGGGCGGACATCAAATGCACGCGCCATGGATTCCTGAAAAATTGGTTTGTGGGATGCCGCAACACATGTTGCCGGCGCGCCTTCGGGCAACTCCGCGATGCTGGCGACACCCATGATGTTCAACCCTGCGACACTGCAGTTGATCGCCTGGAGATCGCGATCCACAATCATGACACAATTCGGCAGACTGGACAGAACGGATTCCAGACCGAGTGGCCGTTTCGTATCGAAAGCGTTGGTTTTACCCACTTGCTAAATATACTCCTCGGCTGCCCCATCGCCGCTAGCGAATAGGCGAACCCTACACATAATACGGGCATTGCCAAAAGGAAATCGAAACTGTCTTTTGACAGAAGCTTCATCATTCAATGGGAAACAACCAGCGGAATGGGGCTGTCTTTAAACAAGTTGCGCGTCACGCCACCGAACAGGAACTCCCTTGCCCTGCTGTGCCCATAGGCACCCATGACCAGATATTCCGCATGGACATTCCGGGCCTCGGACAGAAGCGCCTGATCCACCCGGACCTTGCCGGGCGGGGGGCTGTGAATTTCGGATTTGATGCCATGATAGGCAAGATATTCGGAAGCTGCCAGTTGCGGCAGATCGTGGTCCTTGTCTTCCTCGACCGTCAGAATATGAACATCGCTTGCCATTTTGAGAAGCGGAACAGCAGCCCGCAAGGCATTTCCGGACTCGAAACTGCCGTTCCAGGCCACCAGGGCGGGTCCGCAGGCATCGAATTTTTTCACATCATCGGGCTGAACCACGATCGGAGCCGTCGCATTGAACAAGACATCTCCCAAAATGCCAAGCGGCATAGCGGCATCTTTTTGGCCGCCGGCTGAGCTCAGCACGATCAGATCGACCAGGGCAGAGTTTTTCGAAAGTCCGCGAGACGGTTCGGTATTTTCCTCGCGATAATCCCAGGAGACATCTTCATCTGCCAGCCGTTTTTCGATTTTATCACGCAGTTCCGAGCTCAGTTCACGAGACATTTCCCTGATATCGGCCATCACGGATATCCCCGTAACGCCGGCAACCGCCAATTGCGCATTATAGGGATTTGCGTGCAGGCAATGGAGATGCCCGCCCAGCGAACGGGTCAGATCAAGCGCCGCCTGAAGCCGGGCCTCGAGGCCCGCATCATCGGCAATATAAAGCAACACGGATTTCATAAATTCCCTCCTGTGATCACACCCTTCCACTCGGAAACGGGCGTCGGGAAAGGAGTAGCATGGCTGAATCCCTGCCCAGTATAAGGAGATATACGGATCGACTATGCGCTCGATGGTTCCCGTCAATCACCTCCGTTGCGGTTTACGGAATCGCTGCCTTCACCTGATCACCAGTCGGCGTTTGCCACTGGAATGCCGTGATCATTTCCATGATCGACTCTTGCGCCGCAACATCGATTTCCTGCGGATAGGACGCGCTCAGCCGCGCATCCCAATATCCATAGTCCAGCGCGGTCACGCTGAAATGCCATGGCACGCTATCTTTATCGCCATCAAAAATGCCCTGATAGGCGGTGATATCCGGCCTCCCCGAGACAAAATATCCTCCCTCGGAAACGACGGCGGCGCTTGAATATCGGGACAGCAGGTCGGGTTTTACGATCTTGTAATGATCCTCGGCATTCAGCTGCTCAAGATGGATGATCGCAATCTTGATTTCTATTTCATGATCTTCAAAGTCGCGCAGATAGCCGATCTCGAAATTGTTACCCGAAAAATCGGTTGTCATCTCGCATTGCCGGCGAAACCCGACGATATTTGCAGGGAATATGAAGCCGCTGTCCTTGTGAACGATAGCGCCTGGTTCCTTATATGGCGCGAACGGGTCAAACAGCGGCGCAGATCCAATCACGCATTCTGCTGCCGCCGGGCTGCTGGCCAGCGCCAAAGCCGCGCCCGAAAGAAAGACGGCGATGTTCATTCGCTTCAACATGAAAATTCCTCTAGACCTGCCTGCGGTCTTCATTCGTGACAGCTGATCACGCGGAACGGCAGTTCGCTGCCGTTCGCTTCCGTAATCGTCAGATATTCGCCAACCTTGAGTGGATGGTCCTTGAGCCGGAAGATGACTTCGTCATCATCGTCACCGATCTGGTAGGAAAAAGCCCACCCCTTTGGCGACGCAATCACGACGCCGCTTTGATCGGCCTCCCCGGGCCAGAAGCGGCGAACGACCGGCCGTTTTTCAGCTTGCTTCAGCGCCTCCGGTTCGATGAAGCCCTCGTCGTTCAGCGGAACGCGAAAGACATAGGCATGGGCTGACGAACCATTGGGATGGTCAGCGGTTCGGGCCAGTTCAAGGCGGATTGTTTTCCAGGTCATGGCTGATGTCTGAACGAGTGCGCCCAACCGCGCGATACGCAATATTGCGTAGTCGGATGACAAATTCATGCAGGGAGTGCGTGAATACGGACATCGTGACCGGAATTGGCCGACAGAACTTCTATCACCTGGCCCCATCTTCCCGGTCCGACGTCCGCACCCGGAGCAACAAGCAACCTCTTTCCTACATATAACCAAATAGGTTATATCGCCATTTCATTGCACCAGGAAAGGCGATTCCTCCATGCTCAAATCCCACGATATCGACATGATGATAGACAAGGTCATCAAACTTGAAGGCGATTATTCCGACCATCCCGCGGACCGGGGCGGCCCTACCCGATGGGGCGTTACGGAAGCCGTGGCACGGGCCCATGGCTATGCCGGCGATATGCGACATTTTCCGCGCGACGAGGCGGTCTCAATTTACCGACGCAAATATTGGCTCCGTCCGGGGTTTGACAGAATTGCCGTTCATGCGCCGGATATCGCGGCTGAACTGTTCGACACCGGGATCAACATGGGAACCGCAACGGCCAGCGGCTTCCTGCAGCGCGCACTCAATGCGCTCAACCGCAACGGTCGCGACTATGAGAACATCTCGGTGGACCGGATAATCGGCAGCAAGACGCTGAGCGCTCTTGAATCCTTTGTCCGCAAACGGGGCGCGAAGGGTGAGACCGTATTGCTCAAGGCCATCGAGGCGCTCCAGGGCAGTCGCTATATCGAACTGGCGGAAGAACGTCCCGCCAACCAGGCCTTTCTCTATGGCTGGATCGCCAACCGGATCGGCTGAAATCTGCCGGAAACCGTTTTTTCTTTAACAGTGTAAAGTTGGTCAATTTCGCTCTCGTTCTGCAGATATTTTCCTAACGGCCGCGCGCTGAAAAACCCGTCCTTGGCCCCAACTTTGACAAACTTTGAAATTCGACAAACCCGAAAGGAACATAAGAATGTCCATAATATCAACGCTGATCGGCCCTGTTTCCAGGATCATCGACAAGATCATTCCCGACAAGGAGGCGCGCGATCGGGCCAAGCTGGAACTGGTAAAACTGGAAGGCAGCCGGGAACTGGAAGAAATCCGTGTCCAGATGTCGGCCATATTGGCAGAGGCCCAGTCGACCGATCCATGGACGAGTCGAGCGCGCCCCAGTTTCCTTTATGTCATGTATTTTCTGTTACTCTGGTCGGTGCCGATGGGGCTGATCGCCGCCTTCCGTCCAGAGGCCGCCCGCGATATTGCCGCCGGTATGAACGCCTATCTCGCGGGAATACCGGAACCGCTCTACGCGCTCTTCGGGACGGGCTATCTCGGCTATACCATAACCCGCCAATGGGGAAAAATTCGCGGTGTCGAACGATAGAATCCGATGATGCGCCAGCGGAGAGTCCGGTCGACAGCAATGACTGTCCCAAAGCGGATCAGCGGCAGGGAAACGACCGGATTAATGGAAAATTTACGAAATTGACTTGCCATGCCTGTATCTTTCCAGATAAAGGTGAAAGTCTAGTTCATCCAAAGGGGATATATTAAATGACTACCGAAACCAACTTTCGCAAAATGCTCGCTGTAGCCGGCGGCCTTGCTCTTGCAGTTCCAGCTCTTTCTGCATGTGCAGAACAAGCGGAAGACGCAACGGCTGTAGTTGAAGAAGCTGCTGAAGAAGCAACATGTGCAGCTGAAGAAGCTACCTGTGCTGCTGAAGAAGCAACATGTGCAGCTAGCGAAGCTGTTTGTGCAGCTGCAGAAGCAACCGGCGAAGCTGCTGAAGATGCGGCCGCTGCTGTTACCGAGTAAGCTTAGCTTATTTCGCATTGGAAAATGCATTAGAAAGGCTGTTTGAGCTTACCGGCCAGATAGCTAAAGAGGGCGTCTCGCTAGTACCCAGAGTGGTACCGGCAGACGCCCCTTTCGTTCAGTACCAGCATTATCCTCAAGGGGATTGCGTCGCACCCGGCAACAAATCGCGCTGGTTCTACCATGCGCACAAGCCGGAAGAACGCGAAGAAGGCGAACATGGTCATTTCCACATGTTCCTGCCGCTCGACATGTTCGACAATGTCGAACCTTATTATCAGCCTCCCGCCAGATTGCCCAATGGCAAGAAAACACAGGGCGTCGTCCATTTTGGCGCCCTGAGCTTTGGCGTCGACGGCATGCCGATCAGCTGGTTCACCACCAACTATTGGGTCACTTACGAATATATGATGCCGGCCGAGGCCATTGCCTCGCGCCTACGCGATTTCGACATGACCGGCGCACCGGGCGACCCCCTGGTCAACGACTGGCTGACCGCAGCGGTGCAACATTTTCATGACCCTGTCATCGACATCATCCGCAAACGAGATGTCGTGCTGAAGGAAAAGAAACAGGAATTGGGCTCTGCCGTCTTCACCGACAAGAAAGTCGAAATCCTGTCCCGCCAGCCGTTTGATCTCTAGTGATCATATCCCGGATTGCTGCGCTGCAATTTGCGCATCAGGCCGGGCCAGATCAGATTGTCACCAAAGCCTTTCTGGAAGGCCACAGCACTCTGCCCGGCGACACGATGGCCCATTTCCTCGCTCTCCTCGTGGAGTTGGTCCTCTCCTCCGATCGACTGCGCCAAAATCTGGGTTTTGCAGGCATTTTCAAGGAAATACATCCGCAGGAAAGCAATGGCACAATTCTCGCCAACCGTAAGCGTGCCGTGGTTGCGCAGGATCAGCAGGTTCTTCTCGCCAAGGTCGTGGATCAGCCGGTCACGTTCTTCCAGATCAAGCGCGATGCCTTCATAACCATGATAGGCGACGTCATCATAGACCTGCATCGAAAATTGCGTGTAGCGGCGTAGTCCGGCCTTCTGGACCGACACGGCAATGCCGTAAGGCGTGTGGACATGAATGACGCATCCGGCATCCTCGCGCGCGCTGTGGACCGCGCTATGGATCGTGAACCCGGCCGGGTTGATGAAATAGGGTGTGTCCTGCTTGATATTGCCGTCGAGATCGATCTTCACCAGTGCCGACGCCGTCATCTCGTCAAACAGCACACCATAAGGATTGATCAGGAACCGCTCCTCGCCGTCTTCGTCGGGCAAACGGACAGAAATATGGGTGAAGACCAGATCGGTCCAGGCATGCATCGCGCAAAGCCGGTAAGTCGCCGCGAGGTCACAGCGCAACTGCCACTCCACAGCGGAGACCTTGCCCTTGAGGCTGTCGATTTCATGAGGATCAGGGATCGAAAATCCGGGGCTGACTGCCATTGCGGAATCGTCGGTTTGGATCGCGGTTGCCAAGATCAGTTCCTTTGCTTGAAATATCTTCGTCAATGCAGATCAGCGTGCATTGCGCATAATCTCAACTAGACTATCTTTTACATCCCCATGTCAAGCATTACGGGCAACATTATTCCTGCAAAAACTGCGGATATCGAGCATCAATTGTCTGGTCGAGAAACGGCGGCCAGCCCCCTTCCCCGCCTTTCGGCCCGCCTCCCGATGAGTGAATACCGCCGCGACGGGCGGCCTTGATCAGCCGGTTACGAATTGCTCAGCATGGGAGATTCCGGCGCTCGTCCGGATCGCTGCCAGACCTGCCGCAGACATATCGGTCTGGCCCGTAGGCTTCCGCGTTCGCCTGCTTGATCCAGTCGTCGCATATGCCGATGTCGGCTGTAATCTCGGACAACTTCAGGTCGAACATGGCCCCGGATTTGATCCCGTCGATCAATTCCAGAAACTCCTCGGTCACTTCGACGGCCTCCCGGCCAGCCATTCCGGTGAGCAGAATCGCGAATTGAGAGCCACCGATACGGCCGACCCAATCCGTCGGTCGAAGGCGCTTGATCAGAGATTGAATGATGACTCTCAACAATTTGCCGCTGGAAGGGTCGTCGGATCGATCAATAGTCATCATATATTGATCGATGTTGAAAAGAATAAGCGTGCTTCTGGTCTTCTGGCGGTCATATAGCGAAATCGCATTCTGCACCTTTACCGAAAACCCGCTGCGGGTAAGAGCGCCGGTTAGGGCGTCGTTATGCGCCTGCTGACGCAATTCAAGCTCGTACATGACCAGTTCCGCCAGCTGTTCGATTAGCTCGGTCTTCGGATGCCGGAACTGTCTTGGCACGACATCCAGCGCACATAGCGTTCCGATATTATGGCCGTCAGGGGTCGTGAGCGGCACGCCGATATAGCTTCTCAAAAACGGCTCGCCGATAACCGAAGGATTGTTCTCGAAACGCGCGTCCTGTGTAGCATCTTCGATAATCATCGCGCCATTCTGGCAAATTGTAAGATCACAAAATGCGGCATTTCTAGGCATTTCCGACGCCTCAAAACCGATTTTGGATTTGAACCACATGCGCGTTCCATCCATGAATGAAATCGCGGCCATGGGAACATCGAGGGCTGCTTTGACCGCTTGGGTGATATGGTCGAAGCATGTTTCCTCGCCCGTATCCAGTACATCATATCGGTCCAACGCAAATTGACGCGCTGCTTCAACCTCATATTCGAGGTCCAGATCTGGCTTCATTATTCTATTCGATTTCGACAGCATAAGATGAGAGACGGTAATCCAGACGTTCAGCTAAGTGCACCTTTCTTGGTTTCCCGCCAAAATTGAACCCATTTTGGTTCTATCAAATTTTCCGGGGCCAACAATGATGCACCAGACGCAGGAGGCTGGTCTGCGAAGATATCTGCCTCGCTTCGCCTCATATCGGACACCATCAGAATAGCCTGGCGGAGCCCATTCTATGCTGCCCCAACCCTTAGCCGACCGAGGTTTTTGCCGTTCATATCGAAGAGTACACCGACAGAGGATAGAACGATGACGACCCGCGTTAGCGTCGAATTTGATCAAAACGACGAACTTGTGGCTGACAGCAGGCGTTCAAGCGACCGTGAGGCGGTGAATTCAGAAATAAAGGTTCGTCAATCCAATACCCAGTCTTTCCGCACTATATTGTCGGACCTATCCATCAATGGCTTCAAAATGCAGAGCTGCACCAGCCTTGACGAGGATAAATTGGTATTTGTAACCATACCCGGATTGCAAACGCTCGGCGCGCACATACGATGGGCGCGTTATCAGGAGTATGGCTGCGAATTCACCGCGCCTCTGCATCCAGCCGTACTCGCGCATATTGTGTCGGTGCTTCGCAAAAACTGAAACGCCTCACCATTCATCTGTGATGCGGGTGCATCAAGATCTGAATGGCAATTCCTCGCACCCGCTCCCCCCTTTGAATATCATGAAGCTCGTGAAAATTGACCAATTGGCGTAATCTTTGACCTGCGCCTCAACCCAGCAACCGAACATTGGACATCGGCCTGCATAACGTCTGTCGATTAGCACAGACCATATGCCGCGCTCCGTTTTTCACCTGAAAACTCGATATGCGATTGTCCTAGGACTTGAAACCGAGTAGGAATCGGCCAAAGTCTTTCGCATAAGAGCGAGAATGCTACTTGGGCAGAAGATGATTAAAGGCGAACACAGATCCGACTGCGTACATATTTGTAGTGTGGCAAACTTGGGGGGCTCTAGAATTGCAGTGTAAAGGCAATGGATAGTGTTGAGGCTGAGCTAGCAGAGCTGCGGTTGACGATCGAGCAGGCGAACCAGAAATTCAGAATGCTCGACGAACGAATAACGGAATCGAAAAAAGGCACCAATAGCGAGAAGATTGTTTTCACCCCGGATCTGTGCCGGCCCGATCTAATTGATCGCGCCGAAAAATACCTTCATTGGGGACGCTTGAGATCCCAGACACTGGATACCGGAAACGGTCTATTTGCCGACGCATGCTGGAACATGTGTCTCGATATCTACATTTGCGGGCTCAAAGACGAGCGAGTAACAGTTTCAGCCATAGCGCATAGCTCCGGCATCCCGATGACCACCGCAATGAGATATATTAATGTCATGGTCGACCAGAATTTGATCGAGAAAAGCCCTAACCCGGCAGATAACCGCATGATTTTCGTTTCGATTACCGCTGATTGCAGGCAAAAGCTGGAAAGCCTGCTGGCCAGCGCTCCATTCTGAGCGCCAGACACCATTGATTGCCCCCCGGACCAGCAGCTAATCTGTCCAGAATTGGGGAAACAGCCTGCAATCCGGATCTGGCAGCGGTAGACAGGTTCACATGTTCAGGCAGATACAGACTTCGGGCGACGCCGTGAGCGCCTGACCATTCTCTCGCACATTCGACGCATCGACCTGCCCCGATAAACTGACGTCACTTCGTTAACCCATATTTAACCATATATGTCCATTTCTGACGTTACCAGGTGACGGTTCGGAGATTGCGGGATCTTCGAACCAACCACCCCCGGCAATTCGGGAGTGCGTGTGGATTTGTTATCTGGGTAGTTTAATGACCGATGTAAATTTAGAGACGTTGCTTGCTGAGAAGCTGATCGGCGACAGTCCGAAAATGCAGCAGTTGCGCACCATCATCAAATTTGCCGGGCGCTGCAATAGCTCCATCATGATCACCGGTCCTTCGGGCAGCGGTAAAGAAGTTGTCGCCGATGCCATCCATTCAATTTCGGATCGTGGCAACGCAGCCAATATCGCCGTCAATTGCGGCGCACTGCCAGAACATCTGATCGAGTCCGAACTTTTCGGTCATGAAAAAGGCAGCTTTACAGGCGCCGTAAATCAACATGTCGGCCTTTTTGAACAAGCCGACAACGGCACAATCTTCCTTGATGAAATCGGGGACATGCCGATCAATATGCAGGTCAAGCTGCTGCGGGTTCTGGAAACCCGGATCGTCAACCGGGTGGGCGGCAACCGCAATATCGGCATCGACGTCAGAGTGATCGCGGCAACTCACAAACATCTTGGCGAAAGCATCAAGGCTAAGGCATTTCGCGAGGACCTCTACTATCGTCTCTGCGTCGTGCCAATCGAAGTACCGGCCCTCAACGAGCGGGCCGAGGATATTCCGGCTTTGATCGCGCATTTTCTGAAGAACCAGAGCGAAGCAAACCCCCTTCCCGTCTTCACCGAAGAAGCATTGGCGGCGATGCAACGCTACGAGTGGCCGGGTAATGTTCGTGAATTGCGCAATGTCGTCGAACGCGCATCGGTTTTCTTTGCCGGTCGTGAGATTTTCGCAGAAGACGTCGCAATTCTGGTTCAGTCGGTTATCGCTCCTGCGAACCAGAATGTCGAAACGGCCGCCTCCGCGCCATCAGATGCATGGGCTGCCGCCCAATCGACGCAGGGTTCGCCAAACACTGTACATCGGGAAAACAATGTCAGAGATTTGAACGCGCACATGCAATCTGAAGAACGCCGCATCATCATGAATGCACTGGACCGGTCGCATGGCGTCGTCTCACGTGCGGCACGCTCAATCAATATCAAAAGAACCACTCTGATCGACAAGATGCGCAAGCACAATATCGATTGGCAAGTCGAAGACCACACAGACTACAAGATTGCGGTCTAGCGGCGATAAATATCGATTAACGGAAAGGCGCGATTGCCGTCCAGGCTTTCTCGATTTCGTGGATCATTTCTCGCGCTGACTCGACGCGCTCGATGCGGGAATCCGCTCCGTCCATCTGTATCCGTTTGGCAGCTTCGCTGTAGATTACATGCAAGGTTTGCGCGAGATCTCCCGCCACTTCAAAATTCAATGATTCATCCAGACCGCCGAGAATAGCCAAAGCCTTCGCCCGATAGCGAAAAATACGCGCGTCGTCACCGCGCCGGGCACTATCGATCATCAGATCCAGCGTTTCGCGTAGTTCTTCAAATAGCATTGCGACGAGCTCATAGGGATCCGCCGCCAATACGCGGCTATCCTTTGCAACGGATTGATAGCTAGAGGCGCGTTGAATTCGGGACTGAAAGGTCATGTTCTAGTACTTTCCCAGATCAATTATTGTCGTTGAAGGATGCGAATTGTTGTTCAACATAAGATTGGGTCGAACGCAGTATCGAGAGCTGTCGCTCCAGCCCTGCGAAGGTGGTTTGCAGCTGTTCGCGCAATTTCTCCCCGTCTTCGTTTATTTTTTCTCGGGCTTCCGCAATCGATTCACGGATCGTTTCCAGACGCTGTTGCGCTACGGTCAAAGCGCCACTGTCACTCTTCAGGGCGGTGGCTATGGCGTCGAGCGCGCCAGACAATCCAATCTGGGTTTCGGTCGTCACAGCCGGTTCGAGCATTAATTTTATGGCGCCGCTATCCAAGGCAAGGGCAGCGTCGAGGCGCGTATTATCGATGCTTAATGTGCCATCATTCTCTGTCCGCACGCCGATATCCGCAAGGGTTTTGAAATCCCCGACGTCGGTCAGCTGAGTTGACGTCATTTGACTAAGCTTGCGGATCACTTCACGAGCTCCGCGATCGCCAGCCAGCGGCCCACCGCTACCGCCCTCCAACCCCGGTTTGGTGGCTTCGTTCAGCGATTTTCGCAGTTCATTATAGGCCGTGACAAATTCGGTCACCAGGCCGCGAACATCCAATGGTTCGGAAGCACCGTTGATCGTGAATGTTGTACCCGCCTGCGCAGCCAGAAGAGATATTTGCACACCCGGTATCGCGCCGGTGACCGTATTGCTGCTGTTATTGAGCTCGATACCATCAATTTTTACAATGCTGTCTAGGGCCGTTGCGATATTTGTAAGATTCATCGCTGGCGAGGCGCCCGATTGCGTCACGGTAAAGGCACTGTCGACGCCCTCTTGCGCTTCCATAACCAGCCGCGATCCAGCCTTGTCGGTCAATATCATCGCGGTTACGCCACTATTGCTGGCATTAATGGCATCGCGCATCCCGGCCAGGCTATTATTGCTGCTGTCGATTACAATATCGAAACTGCCGCCGCTATTGTTAATGGTAAGCGTTCGTTCTCCTACTGCGGTGGAAGCAGTAGCAAAAACATCCGATATTTCACGTTGGGCAACTGCGACTTGCACGACCTCGACCGAGGCAGGCAAGCCTTCCGGACGGGAGCCTTCCAGAACCGATGCGATTGCGAGGTCCTGGCGTCCGGAGACCAAATCACCGACAAATCCCTGGCCGTTCAATGTCTCTTTGACCGCTGCAGAAAAGGTAGTGATAGCGGACTGCGTTGCAGCCATCGCAGAAATTCGGGATGAATTGAGCTGGGAGCGCTGATTGAGCTGGCTAAGCTTGGCCCCTTGGGAAGCAGCCAGCAGATCGGTAACAAGCTGCGCTGTGTTAAGTCCCGATCCAACGCCCAGGCTATTAGCGACATTTGAGAACATAAAAACTTCCTTTGGGCATATTACGGCTGGGCTGGGTATAAATTAATAGTGCAATCCAAATGGCAATCACGCCATTCGCTCGCCATCGACATTATATTTGACGTCGTCCGGAAGCGAAATCTTGGGTTTGTGAACGGGGCTGACCAATTTGGCATCGAGCTGGATCAGGAAGCTAAGCAGCATTGCGACCGCAGCATAGAGACGATCATCAATCAATTGGCCCACATCCGATGTATAATATATCGACCGGGTAAGTTCCGGATATTCCATCACCGGCGTACCGACTTCCCCGGCCATTTCCCGCATCGCCAGAGCGATGTCGTCCGATCCCTTGCCGAGCACAACAGGAGCACTGTCCTTGTCACGGTCATATCGCAGTGCCACGGCAAAGTGGGTTGGATTGACCAGAACCACTGTAGCATCCGCGACCGCTTTCCGCGTCGAGTCATTGAGCATTTCGGCGCGGCGCTGACGTTGCAGCGCGCGAACATCGGGAGAACCTTCGCTTTCCTTATGCTCGTCCTTGATTTCCTGTTTCGTCATTTTCAACCGCTTGCCGCGTTGAAATAGCTGGATCGGCACATCAATCATCGCAATCAGCACCAGACAGACGCAGATACCGAGCAGCAACTTCAAAAACAGGGATGCGTAGCTGGCAATCGCATTATTGATATCTTGCGCTGCAAGTTGGGCGAGGTCTTCGAGGTGCAAATATATTATCGATCCGCCGACAGCGCCGATCAGAACGACTTTCATCAGGGATTTGCCAAGTTCCATCACGCCGTTCGAACCGAAAATGCGCTTCAATCCCTTTATAGGGTCGAGTTTTGATGGCTTGGGTTTCATCGCCGACCAACGGAATCCCAGCGAGCCGAGAAGCGCCGGTGTCGCAATTGCAGCGACTATCAACAGCGCAAACAGGCTCATGAATGCCGGGACAATACTGGTTATCATATCCACGCTGCGGCCACCGACGTCGAAATCCTCGATATCCTGGGGATGGATAATGAGCGCGTCGGCAACCATATCGGCCAACGCGCCGAACAGCACGCCACCGAACATCAGAAAACCTATCGTACCAACGAAAATCACCATCGCACCGCCGAGGTCGCGGGATTGAAGGACATCACCTTTTTTGGAACTGTCGGTTAGTTTTTTGGGGGTTGGTGCTTCGGTTTTTTCTCCACCACCGGGGGATTCTTCAGCCACTAGACGCCTCCGGCGACAAGAGTCGCCTGGTCTAGTCCCATTCCCAGTGCCTCGATCACGGCATCGGCAAGGATCGGTGCCGTGGCAGCCAGGGCCACCAGACCGAAGGTGATGGTCACGGGTATACCCACCGCGAAGAGATTGAGCGCCGGCGCTGTTCGCGCGAGGAACCCCATCATCACCTGGACGAGGATGAGTGCGCCGCCCACCGGCAGAGCGATGAGCAGGCCCATCGAGAACAAGGTCCCGCCAAATTGGACCATGCTGTAGAGCATCTCAGGCCCCATCATCGCAAAGCCGGGAGGCAGCGCGGCATAGCTTTTGACGATGATCGCAATCAACATCAGGTGCCCGTCGATCGCGAGCAACAGGAGCGTTGCGAAGATTGTCAGAAATTGACCGATTACTGGAGTGGATTGTCCGGTCTGGGGATCTGACATGCTCGCAAAACCCAGACCCATGGCATTGCTGATCGTTTCACCGGCAATCAATACGCTGGAATAACCGAGCTGCAGAGCAAAACCGATCGCGAGGCCGGTGATGACCTCTCCCAAGACGAACAGACTGTTACCCAAGGTAATTGCCGTTTCAGTAGGAAGGTCGAAGCTTACGCTGCTCGTTGCGACCATTCCGATCATGAAAGCGAGGAGAATACGGACTTGCACGGGAACGTTGGCAGCGCCGAAAATGGGAGCGACAACCATCGCGGCACTCGGCCGGATCATCGCCATCAGCCACATCCACATCTGGCCTTCAAACTCTGCAAATCCTGGAGCAATCATAGCAGGAGGTCCGGGATCCGGGCGTAAATTTCGCGGGTAAAATCGGCGATCAGCAAAAGAATGGAGCCGCCAAAGACACCAACGACACCGGCAACAACGATCAACTTGGGAACGAAGGTCAAGGTCTGTTCGTTGATCGACGTCGCTGCCTGCACCATGCCCAGCAAAAGACCGACCAGCAGCGCGGGTATCAGAAACGGTGCCGCTGCCAGAGCGGTGATCCACAGGGCCTGCTGTGCGATGCCAATGAAGAAATCTGGATTATCTGTCATGATCTAGGTCGCAAAAGAGCCGGCGAGAGAACCCATGGTCAGCGCCCATCCGTCAATCATCACGAACAGAAGCAGCTTGAAGGGCATGGAAATAATCACGGGAGACAACATCATCATACCGAGGGACATCAACACAGCGGCCACCACGAGATCGATGATAAGGAACGGAAGGAAAACCAGAAATCCGATCTGGAAGGCCGTTTTCAACTCGCTGGTTACAAAAGCGGGCAGCATGATCGAAAAGGGAATATCTTCAGCTGATTCAAAGCCCTTCTTGTTGGACAGTTCCATGAACAGTTTCAGATCGCTCTGACGGGTCTGTTTGGCCATGAAACCGTGCATGATCGTTCCGGATTTTTCGATAGCTTCGGTGAGCCCGATTTCGTCGGCAGAATAAGGAGCGATTGCCTGTTCGTTGATCTGCTCGATCTGCGGCGCCATTACGAACATCGACAGGAATAATGCGAGACCCAGCAGAACCTGGTTGGGCGGCGATTGCTGCAATCCCAGCGCGTGGCGCAGGATCGACAGGACAATGATGATCCGGGTAAAGCTGGTCATCATCAATATGATAGACGGCAGCACCGTCATCAGACCCATGACGATCAGGATCTGCAATGTGGTGCTCAGCGGCTGGCCATCGCCCGAGATATCATCCAGGGCCCGTTCCAGGGCAACAGATGCTCCTGGCGCCGCTTCCTGTGCGAATGCGGGATCCGCGGCACAAGCAGATGCGCAAAACAGGCCGATAGCCAAAGCTAATTTCAGACTATTCCGCATGATGAGTATCTATCTTCTGGATACCGTTGCGGGTCACGGCGAGCAAAATCTTGCGACCGCCAAAATCGACCACTGCCAGTTTGCTCTGCACACCGAGAGGCAGTGTTTCGACGACGTTCAGGACGTTCGAATTCTGACCCACCATCATCTGCGGCTGATATTTTCGATAGAGCCAAAGGCATCCGTAGATGAGCAAGCCCATCAGCGGGAGCATGATGAACAATTTGATGATGTAGAAGGTCATCAGTTGCGCCTTTCCACCCGCGCACGCGTCATGCCGTTCGACACGATCTCCGCAATACGCACACCAAATTTATTCTTGACCGGAACAACCTCTCCGCGAGCGACGAGCGTGCCGTTCACATTGATGTCGATCAATTGGTCGACCTGCCTGTCGAGTTCGACAACAGAACCTTCCTGCAAGTCCATGATTTCGGAAATCGTCATCGACACATTGCCGACTTCGACCGAAAGCCTGACCTTTATGTCGGACAGGAAACGGTAATGGTCCTGCGATGAAGCGCCGTCGATATCGGCGCGGGTCGCGGCGTCCAGCAATTCGCTATCATGAGTCATATCATTCATTATCTGGTCCTATAAAAAATTTTTGATTTTGAAGGCGACGCCGCCATTTTGCTCGCCAATGCTGCCGTGCGCAAAAACCCGGTCTCCGACGATAAGCGGGACATTGTCGGTTGGTGCGACCGGCAAAATATCTCCGACTGCAAGCCGGGACAATTCCGATAACTGCATGGTTGGACGGGCGAGAACGGAACGGACAGGCAAGTAGATCTGTTCGACG
Source organism: Parasphingorhabdus flavimaris (assembly GCF_013371215.1). Taxonomy (GTDB): domain Bacteria; phylum Pseudomonadota; class Alphaproteobacteria; order Sphingomonadales; family Sphingomonadaceae; genus Parasphingorhabdus; species Parasphingorhabdus flavimaris. The sequence continues at coordinate 625,817 of NZ_JABWMH010000001.1, read as the reverse complement.
GAATCCTTGAGATTGTCCTTCCAGACCGGATCAATCTGGTTCACCTTCTGGAGATGGGGACGGTTTAGCTGCGGTTCGATAGCGATCAGTCCGTCCAGTGTCTGGATGACATCAATCGCTGCGATCCGGTGCCCCGAGAGATGAACGGCCGCCGGGGAGACCAGAACATCTTCGTCTTCCAGCTCCAGTTCGATATCATCTTTGACGTAATGACAGCGATTGTAACGGACGGTCGTTTCAAGAAGCGTTGACCAGGACACAGCGAGGCCATTGGCAATTGCCGCGCCCAGGCGTTCGATCATCGCAATTTCGGATTTTCTCAGCGGCCCTGTGCTTTGCGCCTCGCCATCAAATTGCCCGCCAAAGAAGCAATCAACCGACGCGACCAAGAATGTCCTGGCGATCCGGACCAATATCGGGTTTTCCAAAGCACCCAGCTGAAATTCGAGATAGACACAGGCGCCCTCCTGACCGGAAAGCCAATTCTGGAATTGCAGTTTTTCACTATCGCCAACCTCGACTTTGAGATCACAATCAACAACGTTTGAAAGATGGACTTTCAACGCGGATTCCAGTTTTTTCTCGACCTTTTTATAGGCCAGCAACAAAATGTCGTCCGGACCACCTTTTTTCAGCAGGCTGTGACTGATCGGGGTATCGGTATTTTCGGGCTGGGCGCCACTGGTATCGGCTGCAGATGATTGGGGATTGGTCATGATCTTGCTACTTTCCGAAACGTCTTACTGAACAACAAGATTGGTAAAGTAGACATCCTCAATCCCGCCAAAACCGGTTTTCTCTTCCAGCGTGTCATTGATAGTATCGCGCAATCTTTTCTTCAGCTGGAGCTTGCCTTCGGGCGCCTCAAGTTCGAGCGCATCCTGCTGCCCCAGTTCCATCAGAACCGCCGACCGAATGGCAATTTCGTGATTGGTGACATTCTCGAAAACCCGCTCGTCATAATAGGTGGACACCGCCAGAGACATTTGGGCAAAGCTTTGTGAATTCGAAAGATTCGAGGTAAACGGCTGTTCAATCTGGTGGTAAGTGACCTTGAAATCGCTGCTCGACTGTTTCGGCGTCGCCTTGTTTGCTTCCTTGTCGCTAACGGCCGTGCCGTCCTTCATGATGATCTTTGGCTTGTTAGGATCTTCGGGCTCTTCATGAGCGCCACCGACCATTCCTGCCGCATAGAAACCGCCGGCCGCGCCGCCTCCGCCAAGGACCAAGATCAATACAGTGCCGAGGATTATAGGTTTGAGCTTGCCCTTTTTCTTGGCTTTTGGATTTTCGTCATCTGATTTCGACTCTGACATTTTGACCTCTGGTTTGGTTTGATTTGGGAATGGGAAAATCGGGCTTAGGCGTAACGGCTATTGTCGGATGCAGGATCATCATCGGCGCTGTTGTCGAAGGACGAAGCGACTGGACGACGCGGTGTCGGCCTTGCTTGTTCCCGCGCGTCGCGGTTTTCCTGCTGGCCAAGTTGGCCGCCATCGCTTCTTGCCGACGCGGGCATATTTTCTTTTACATCAACGCGGAGCGTCAGGTCATCGCGTCCCTGGGATTTCAGAATATCCTGAAGCAGCTGACTATGCTGGACAATCATGTCTTTTGCCGCCCGATGTTCGGTCTGGATTTCGATGATTTCCGCGCCGTCGCGAGTGGTGAAAGTAATTTCCATCCGGCCTAGATTGCGCGGATTGAGTTCGAACTTCTTTGGCCCACCGCTCACCGAAATATCCGCGATTTCAGTGGCAAGGCGCTCAGCAATTTGTGGCGAGGACATGTCAAAAGGAACTGGTTTCTGAAGCGTTTCCCGGACCGCCAGTTGGGCGGAAGAATTCGTGACCGGTTGCTGCTCGACCAATTTGTCGAGGCCTTTGTTCGCTGGTTGCGTTTCCAATTTGGCCGCTTCGACTGATTCAGTATCATCGACAACAGATGCCTTTAAATCGATCGGCGCGGCAGGTGCCGCATCACTTGGAGATAAACGGACCCCGAGTTGGTTCGTCCTGGAAAGCGCATTCCTTTGTTCTGCGCTATCGGCAACGAGCGAAAGCACGGCGGACGCTTGTTTACCCGGCTCATGCTGGTTCGACCGATCGCTAAACTGCAGATCTGATCCTTGCGGTTCGATCGATTTTTCTGTTTTTGCGATTAGTGTCGCTTGCTGAGCGATTTCGCTACGCATTGCCCCTTGTTGTCCTTGCAGCTTCAACAGACCTTTTTCGCTGCTTGGGAAAATCTCGGAGGAGACGGATTTTTCATCGATCTGTGTTCCCAACTGGATGCCTTCAATTTTCTGCGCCTGCAGATTGCGAAGTTCTTTTCCGACGGTCACTTCTGCCGATTGCGCGCCGAGAATTTTGTGACCGGCCAATTGGCGATCAGCGACATCCTGCCCCGCAAGACCGGGAGCCATGTTGATTTGCGGACCATCGCCAAGAATGGCTTTTGCTTGCGACGGCAAGAAAGAGTGATCGGTATCTACAGTAGAACCATCCTTTCGGACTTCTTGAGAAACGATCTCCTGACCGATAATTTTGCAGCCAAAGCTCTGGTTGATAAACGGGAGAATATTATTTGTATCCCAATGAGCGGCAACAGTATCGGCTTCCGCGACACCAAGATTTTCGTCATCAAACCGCTCGATTGCCTCGGCACCGCCACCAAATTGAGGCTGTTCCTCCGGTGACCGCAGAAATGATCCAAAATCAGAATGTGAAACCTTGTTTTCCATGCCTAAGGGCTTTGCAGAAAACATGCCAATTATGGAGTGAGCCGCTTCAGACATGATTTTACCAATCATCAGAACGTTCCTTTTTTCTATGATTATCTATGTTATACAGTATGTTGCTAGAAACATCCTGCTGCCGGGCATCTGCTTTGCGGAGGAGAGAAATTTTTGCGTTCAACAGTTTTTCGGTGCCGTCATGGATTGCCTGAGCGGCAAAATTTTGCCGCTCTGCCGCGGCAAGACTTTGCATTGCCGCCTGAACGGAGGCATCGACGAGGTGCGAGGCATCCAATAACCGGTCCGACAATTCCATTTTGGCCGCGAGGAGGCCGGCTGTTACCGCTACCTCGCTCTGGTGAGTTTCAGAATGAAGGTTCCTGATTCTCTGCGCATTATTCTCCACAAGCGCATAATGGCTCCCCGCCTGCATCAAGGCCCGTTCCTTCAAACGCTTTTGCGTGTCGCGGACTTTCAATACGCGTCGCAATCCCTGGACGCGCCTCCTCATGGTGAGAACATATCTGTAAGTTGGGCCACGCTCGTCTGCATATCGACAAGTTCACGCGGCTTTTGTTTGATATATTCGATCAGTCGTGGCCAGTTGGCCAACGCCTCGTCGATATTGGGATCATTGCCGGCCTGATAGGCTCCCATCAGGACCAGATCCCGGTTTTCCTCGTAAACGGACCATAGCCGCCGAAAGTGCAGCTGGACCTCCAGATGTTCGGGTTCGATAATGTCGACCGCAACACGGCTGATTGATTTCCCGATGTCAATCGCCGGAAAAATACCCTGCTCTGCCAACGACCTTGATAAAATGACATGACCGTCAGCAATTGCGCGAGCGCTATCAACCACTGGATCGTCGAGGTCATCGCCATCGGCCAAGACGGTATAAATCGCGGTTATCGATCCACCACTTTCACTGTCATTACCGGCTCGCTCGACCAGTCGCGGGATAAGGGACAGAGCGGAGGGAGGATAACCTTTCATTGTAGGCGGTTCACCTGCAGCCAAACCGATCTCTCTCTGGGCATGCGCCACGCGGGTCAGGCTGTCGAGAACCAGGACCACCGACAGTCCCTTTGATCTGAAATGTTCCGCTATAGCTGTCGCCCGGTACGCCGCTTTCAATCGGGACGATGGTGAATGATCGGCAGGCACGGCAATGGTCACCGTTGGCACGGCATCCTTTTTCTCCCGACGGCGGGTGACGAAATCGTTCACTTCCCGACCACGCTCGCCGATCAAGCCAACAACCACGACGTCGGCAACAACGCCATCCAGTATCTGGTTTATCAACATCGACTTGCCGACGCCCGAGCCCGCAATAATCGCGATGCGTTGCCCCTGCCCGATCGTCAGCAGACCGTTTAGTGCACGAATCCCGATATCAAGCCGCTTGGAAACGCTAGCTCTGCGAAGAACATTGCCTTCTTGCCCGGCCAGGGGAACCGATTCCGTGGTTAAAATGGGGCCCTTGCCGTCAATCGGTTCGCCCATTGGCCCGATCACCCGGCCAAAAAGCGCTTCTCCGACCGCAGCCTGATTGGACTTTACATATGGCAATACGCGGCTGCCGCTGCGCAATGGTGCATCTTGCACCATTGGAATCATCAGCGTTCTCGCACCCTTGAAGCCGACAACTTCGGCGCTGATTTCCCGGCCATCGGTCGCGATGACCCGGCCCGAATAGCCGAGTGGATATGCAAATCCCGTAACCTCCAGCATGCCATTGTCATGGGCGGACAGTTTGCCGACATATCTTGGCTCATTTCCAATATCATCCAGCCGGGCCAGTACGTCACAGACAGCCGACGGAGATTCGGATGGATGTTTGGCGGGCGCAGCATCATCAATCATGGTCAACCTCCGATGATTTGTCGCCAAACTCGTCGATAAGAGTCCGGAGTTCGTCCAGCACGACTTCGGAGCCCTTTTCGATCCAGCCGCCAGAATGACTGAGCTTCACATTTCCGCGCAGCATGGACGGGTCGCCGCGGAGAGCCAATTTGCAAATATCGCCATCGATCAGACCGACATCATCGGGATGCAGAACGAGCGTCACCCCTTTCTGATCCTGGTCGACCGACTCTGCCAGTTGCAGCGCCCAGGCCTTTAGCAGGTCCGGATCCGGGATCGCCAATTCAGCACAACGCCTGAAAAGGGATTCGACAGCCGAGAGGATGAACTTGTAGCTGCCCCGTGACGACAGATCGTTCAACTGGCTTAATGCTTCTGCCAACGCGTCGGTTTGCTGGTTCGCCTTGGCATGTTCGTCTCCGAATGCGGCCTGACCGTCTTCCCATCCCTTTTTATAGGCGACGCTGAATATATCAGCATCCTGATCGTCAGAAGCTCCCGCATTTTCAGACAGGTTTCGACCGGTAAGCCCCGAAAAACTATCATTGTCGGCCGCGGCTCCATCAGTTCCCAGTCCACTTGCCCAGGAAGAAAATTGTCTCTGCGCGCTGGTCGTTCGCCACAACGGGACCACTTCGCCATGACCAGAGCTGTCGACTGAATTATACTCAGACATAATCAGCTCCTGCACCGGCCATGTTTATTTCACCACTGTCGAGCATGGCCTTGGCCACTGCGATAACGGCTTTCTGTGCGGCGACGACTGCATCCATCGGTTGCGGCGGTGCCTCGGCCATATCGTCCTGTATGGTTTCGGCAGCCCGCTTGGACATTGCGCCAAAGATTTTGGCCTTGAGCTCGCTAGAGGCCCCTCTCAATGCAGGGACCAGGATGCTGGAGTCGACTTTCCGGACCACCGAACCGATGTCTTTCTTGGACAGGTTCATGAGATCGCCGAAGACAAATAATTCATCCTCGATCAGCTTCGCGGTGATCTTGTCACGCTTCATCAATTCTTTCAGCAGCGACCGTCCGCGTTCCTTGGGAAGGTTGTTGATAATCGTCGCACTGTCGAGGACACCGCCAACCTGCATCGGCGGAGCGACCTCTTCTTCCAACGGCGTCGTATTTTCCAGGAGCCCGTTGATGTGAGCAAGCGCCTTCGCGCTGACCGGACCGAGCGTAGCCACTCGATAAATCAGATCGGACTGCATCTCTGGCGGTAACAGCTCCAATATTACCGCAGCAATTTCTGGAGTCAGAAACGACATAAGCACGGCAGAAACCTGTGGCGGCTCTTCCGTCATCAGCAAGGCAAGGTCCTTTGCCGGCATCCATTTCAGCTTTTCAGCGATGTTGCTGGGCCGTTTCGGCGCAAAACGATTCATGATCGTCTCTGCACGGGACGTGCCGAGGGCACGGCGGAATACGCGGCTCACTTTTTCATCGGACTTATAGGAAAGCATCGACTGATTCATCGTCAACACAAGAAACCGGTCGAGAGAGCCGTCGATTTGGGTTTCATCGACGTTGGCGACGCTGAACATTGCTTCACCAAGCGCTTCAACTTCGTCGGGTTCGAGCCGTTCCAGTATCTGGGCGGCTTCCTCGTCGTTGAACAAAAGCATCAATATGGCCGCAGTCTGACGGCCGGTGATAAGCTCCAACTGTCCGCTTTGCTCGTTGGAATCCGTATCATCTTTTTCTTTAACATCAGCCATCTGCTTCCTCCAATGCGTCTGATTCCTTGAGCAATTCTTTCACGACCAGAGCCGCGTGATCCGGGTTTTGCTTGACGAAATTCTGGGTAAGAATTGCACGTTCCTGATAGCTTTTTGCCGCGGTTATCATGTCGATGGTCACCGGTGGGCCTAGCGCTCCAGCAGTCTGGTTTTCCAGTGAACCACCGTCTACCGCGCCAGTTTGACTGAAGGTGGCACCGGCATCGATATTTTCCAAAGCGGCTGACTGATCTGGGCTGGGCAGTCGGGCTTTTTCGGACGTCTGCCACCGTTTCAATACCGGGCGACCGATGCCGAAAATGATCAGCAGGGCGACGACGAGCGCAGACAGATTCCGCATCAGCATGCTGAACCAGGATGTTTCGTACCAGTTTTCAGATATTGGATCGTCAGCGACCGCGTTAAACCGGCGCGCGGTGACCGCAATCTGATCCCCTCGGTCGAGACTATAGCCAACAGTACCCTTGATGAGCTTCTCAATCTCCTGGATTTCCTTTGGAGATTTTTTGTTTTTCAACGCCCGGTCGTCAATCGCTACCGCGACAGAAAGCCGTGACACTTGACCTGTCGCCAGGTTGGTAACGGCAACTTCACGGGCCAGTTCGAAATTCCGGCGATATTCTTCACTGGTGCTTCTTGGTTCGGTAGCTTCGGCAGCTTGCTCGACACCGCCTTCAGGCTGATCACCAAACTCTGCAGCTTCGGCTGGTCGATTGGAGAGCGCGCCGGGAATGCCGCCGGCACGTCCGCCAGCTCCGCCAAATTCGTTCGACTTCTGGCCCTGTTCAGAACGCAATACCGAGCCATCGATCGGATAAGTTTCACTCGTCGCCTGCTTTTCGTCAAAATTTACGTCTGCGGTGACTTCGGCAACAAAATTCCCTGGTCCCACGAGCGGCGTAAGCAAGCTGGCCAATGACTGGCGATAACGATCTTCGATTGCCGCCTTCACTTTGAGCTGCGCATCACTTCCGGGGGAAGCTTCGTCGCCACTGCTCGACAAGAGCCTGCCGTTCTGATCAATCACAGATACATTGGACGCTGAAAGCCCCGGTACCGAGCTGGCAACCAGATTGAGGATCGCTTGTGTTTCTTTTTCGTCCAGTCGCGCTGAGCTGGCGAGATGCAATATCACCGATGCGGAAGGTTCATTGCGGTCGCGCAAGAATATGCTGGGCTGTTCGACGGCCAGATGGACCCGTGCCGACAATACGCTGTCGATCGCCTCGATCGAGCGGGCCAAATCCATTTCCCGGGCATTGCGCAGTTTCTCGGACTCGACGGCGCGGCTTGCTCCCATCGGCATGCTCGACATAATAGTGTCACCGCTTGGAGCGGCTCTTGGCAAGCCCTGCCCCGCCAATTCGATCTTGGCTGAATGATAATCTTCCCTGCTAACGGTGAGCGTCCCGGTATCATCATCAACACCATAGGCAATATTGGCGACCTGCAGGGCCTGCATCACCGCCGATTTGTCATTGTCCGGCAAACCGCGGAAAAGATCGCGTTGTGCAGGCTCGCGAAGAACCAGCCACACAGATATCGCGGCCAATACGACTGCCGACAATATTATCAGCGGCATCGCTCGTGCGATAGCGGGTTGCTTGAAAATGGCCAGCAACCCGCCAAACGGCCCACCGGAATTGTCAATGCTGGCAGCAGGCGTTAGCGCCTGGCCGGAAGATGATTGCTCGACCATCTATTATACCGACATATTCATAATGTCTTTGTAAGCCGACAATAGTTTATTGCGGACCTGCAAAGTGGATTCAAAGCCCAAGGAAGCCTTGTGTTTCGCCATCATTACGGCTGCGACGTCATTGCTTTCGCCCATCTGATAGGCCTTGGTTTCCTCTTCAGCGGTTGCTTGAAGCTTATTCACTTCCTGAAGCGCGCTTGTCAGTTGCGTCGAGAAACTGTTCGGCCCCGTGGTTTCTTTGGGCGCAGAAGCTTGTCCTGGCCCGGCGACACCCGCGTTTTTTGCAATGTCTTGCAGCGCGTTATTCTGGTTGAGGATGGCATTGCGAGCCGCCATCAGGCTGTTCATATTGACTGAAGACACTTTCTATCTCCCCTTAAGCGGCTAGCGCGCGCATGTCGGCCATCCGGTAACGCAATGTGCGTTCCGAGATACCGAGCTCTTTTGCAGCGTCACGGCGATTGCCGTTGGTTTTTTCTAATGTCTGGTTGATCGCTTCATATTCGACATTTTTCGAAATCGAGTGCAAATCGCGACCGCGGATGAAACGCGAGGAAGGTTTGCTTGAAATGTCATCCTGCTTTGGTGTCGCGGTCAGCCGCGCTCCGGAAAAGATCAGATCATCGGCTTCAATCCGTTCTCCATCACACATCACGAGCGCGCGCTGGAGGACATTGGACAGTTCCCGTACATTGCCCGGCCATTTATGTTCTTTGAGACGTTGAATGCAGCCACGGGAAAGCGAAATGAATTTTTTGCTCCGCTTTTGGAAACCGATCATCATGAACGCGGCGATGGCGACGATATCGGCGGGCCGGCTGGCAAGAGGGGTAAGCTCGACCGGCATAACATTCAGCCGCCAGTAGAGATCTTCGCGAAACCGCCCTGCTCCGACCTCCAGGGCAAAATCGCGGTTGGCCGCGCAAAATACGCGAACGTCGATTTTCTCGTGGCGTGATGCACCGACCGGAAGAATCTCTCCTTCCTGGAGAACGCGGAGCAGCTTGGATTGGCTTTCTAGTGGCATCTCGGTGATCTCGTCGAGGAAGATCGTGCCACCGTCGGCTTCTTTGAACAAGCCTACTGCAGCGTTATATGCACCGGTGAAGGCTCCCTTCTTATGTCCGAATAATATGGACTCGATCATGGACTCGGTAATTGCTGCACAGTTTACGGTGACAAACGGCTTGTTCGCCCGTTCGCTGTTTTCATGAATGAATCTAGCCATGCCTTCTTTGCCGGTACCGGTTTCGCCGGTGATCATGACATTGGCATCGCTGCGCGCCACACGGGCGGCATATCTATATAGGGCTATTGAATTAGGGTCGGCAAACGCGGGGCCCTTGCCACCACGCATCGATTCAACAATGCAGGACAGACCAAATTCTCTGTCTGCACTACCGAATTCGATACGCAGCGGTTGGCTGAGGGTAGCCGGAACGAAGTGGAATGGCCCGTCGCGGTAAACCACGACCGGATCTTTTGCTCCTCGATGTTCACCTTTGGATGCTTCGCGGGTTGTGTGGGGTAGTTGCGCGGCAGATGGTGAATTGTCGGAGGCCGAGTGAATCGTATCAGCACTCGCTAGCAAATTGACAAGTTCTGGGAACCTAGAGACCAGGCTAGGCTTCAGTTTATCGTTGATCATGGCCATTCCCTCACGTTAGTAAATCGAGCATTCGATCTATTTCCAAGTGCTCGCCAACTACTTTGCAATGGCCGTGCCAGTTTCCTAAACGGCAAAAATCTGCCGATCAGCCGCTCTCGAACCGTCGGAAATCCGTCATTAGTGTCGAAAAGTGGACACTCTCGAAGCGACTTGTCGGAAACCCGACACTTTTGTCGCTTAATTAAAATTATGGTCCGCCGTTAACTCCCTCGAGGCCGCTTCATCTATCGAGGTGACCCGCTAGATGAACCGTATATTTGAACTGTGAAAAGGATAACACCATGACTGTAATCGGAACCAACGTAACCGCGATGCGCGCCAGCTATGCTTCTAACCAGGCTGAAATGGGTCTCGCAAAATCTATCGAACGCCTTTCAACCGGCAGCCGAGTAAACTCTGCGGCTGATGACGCCGCGGGTAATTCGATTGCCACACGTATGACCTCAGAAATCCGTGGACTGAACATGGCTGTCCGCAACTCCAACGACGGTATTTCGCTCGCACAGACCGCTGAAGGCGGCATGAACGAAATCACCAATATGCTGCAACGTATGCGTGAACTGTCTGTACAATCTGCCAACGGCACGCTTGCTGCTGGTGACCGTACCAACCTGCAGACCGAAGTTACCGCCTTGATTGCCCAGATCGGTGATGTTGCATCCCGGACGAGCTTCAACGACGTGGCATTGCTTGACGGCACGAACGCGACCATCAACATTCAGACCGGCAGCGACGCCAGTCAGACCGTTGCAATCACGTTGACCGATGTCGATGCGACCGCTCTGGCCGTTAACGCGCTCGACATCAGCACCGAAGCTGGCGCAACCGCTGCGTTGACCGCTCTCGACACGGCTTTGGATACGGTCACGACCGCACAGGCTTCATTGGGTGCTGACCAGAACCGTCTGCAGACCACTGTTTCCAACCTGTCTGATCGTATTGCCAACATCTCGGAATCGCGTTCACGGATCATGGACGTGGACTTCTCCGCCGAAACGACCGAGCTGGCCAAAAACCAGATCCTGAGCCAGGCTTCGACGGCGATGTTGTCGCAGGCCAATCAGTCGCAGCAGTCGGTACTCAGCCTGCTCCGGTAAAATCGGACTTCACCAAAATACGAAAGCCTTCTCCCCGTCGGGAGGAGGCTTTTTTTTTTGCAATACATGCGGCGATGTGCGGCAAAAAATCTTACGCGCTTCGTTTAGTTGCTGGTCATCGCAGCTTGCAACTTCTCCAATGCTCGCTTCTTGATCTGGCAAATTCGCACAGAAGATACGTCGAGGATCGCTCCAATCTCATCAAGCTGCATTTCCTCGACAAAATAGCAATTGAGCACAAGTTGTTCACGCTCGTTCAATTGCTTCAGATGGGAAGACAGCATTTCTGCCATCTGCGACTTTTCCAATATTTCATGCTGATCGTCTTCCTGATCCGTGAACCAGCTGCTGGAATCGCAATAGACTTCGTCCAGTGAGCCCAGATTAACATCGATCGCCCGGTCTGTATTCTTCCGAAAATCAGCAGGATCCATGTCCATCGCAACCGCCAGTTCAGATTCATTCGGTTCCCGGCCCAGCTCCTGAACCAGTTTGTCCCGATATCGACGCACTTTCTTGTGCCAATCGACCGACGTTCGGCGCAGGTTACAGGTTGACCTCAAATCATCGATCATCGCACCGCGCACACGGACGTAAAGATAGGTGCTGAAACTATGTCCCTGATCGACATATTTCTTGGCAGCCTCGACCATTGCAACCAGCCCGACCTGGATGAGGTCTTCGATTTCCATTTGATCAGGTGCAAAGGATTTTACCTGCCATGCAATTTTCGTGACGAGTGACTGATTTTCCTCGATCAACCTATTCTCGTTTATCTTCATCGCGCTATAGGCTTGTGATGCGCGGTTCTGGGTTTTCAACATATCCTATTCCCGATCATTATCAGTTTTGGTTTGCATCTGTGACAGCCATAGTCTGGCTGGATTGGGGGACGCCGATCTTGGTCAGCACTTCGATGGATTTATCATCCGGTAGTTCCTGGTAAGAAAGTACAGTCAGGTCCGGGAACCGCTGCTTCAGCAGAGCTCCAAGTGGCCTTCGCACGATTGGCGAAGTGATCAACGCCACGTTGCGCGCTTCGAGGGGCAAGACGCGCGCAGCCTCATCGACTGCTTCGATTATTTTCTGTGCCAACTGCGGTTCGATCGGATAATTGGCGTCTTCGCCGACCTTCAGCGCCTTGACCAACAGGTTTTCAAGTTCGGCGTCCAGAGTCACGACCGGCAGCGGGAGGCTGATCGGGACCATGGTTTGCACGATCAGATTGCCAATTTTTTGCCGGATCGCATCGACCATTTGCGGCGTTTCACTGTGCAGGCTGGATGCTTCCAGCATAGCGAGGCAAATTTGCTGGAAGTCTTTTACCGGCACCTTGTCCGCAAGAAGGTCACGACATATCGCAGTGATTGCATATAGCGACAGGGGTTGCGGCGTAAGGCTGTCGACCAGTTGCGGCGAAGATTCCTTGAGGAAGTCGAGCAGCTTCTGTGCCTCGTCCATTCCGAATAGCTGCGCCGCATTGCGCCGAACAACATCGTTAAGATGGGTCGCGATCACGGTCGCGGCGTCTACGACGGTATAGCCTTCAGCAATCGCCTGGGATTTTTTGTCTGCGCTGATCCAGATTGCATCCATTCCGAACGTCGGATCCTTGCAAGGTCGTCCTTCGATCACCGAATCCACATGGCCGTCATCGAGCGCGATAAAATCATTGGGCCAGACACTGTCTTCTCCAAGAACCATGCCGCCCATCATTATCCGGTAGCTATTGGGTTCCAGTGACAGATCGTCCTTGATCCGGACAAGCGGGATAACAAATCCCAGCTCCTTGGAAATCTGGCGGCGAATACCGGTAATCCGCTTCATCAACGGTGCGCCCTTGCGGTCTTCAACCAGCGGAACAAGGCCATATCCGATTTCGATACCAAGGCGCGCCTTTTCGGACACATCCTCCCAGTCAATCTGCTCCGGGTTTTTCTCTTTGACGGGTTCGACAACCGTTTCCACAGGCTTGGGTTTGCGGATCAGATAAAATGCCAGTCCGCCGGCAACCGCCGCTGCGGAAAGCACGATAAAATGCGGCATGCCGGGGAGAACGCCAAGAATAGTCAAAATGACGGCAACCGGAACCCACGCCTGCCCCGAACTGAATTGGCCCGTAACCTGATCGGCCAGATTTTGAGCCGATGAGACCCGCGTCACGATCGCTGCCGCAGCAATCGACAGGACCAAAGCCGGGACCTGTGCAACCAGAGCGTCACCAATCGCGAGCATTGAATAAGTGCTCGCCGCTTCACCAAAAGAAAGTCCGTGGGTTGTCAGGCCCAATATGATACCACCGATGATGTTGACCGCGAGGATAAGGACGCCGGCAACAGCATCGCCTTTCACGAATTTGGAGGCACCATCCATCGAACCGTAAAAGTCCGCTTCCGTTGCGACTTCAGACCGACGGGTCTTCGCTTCTTCGGGAGCAATAAGACCCGCGTTCAAGTCAGCATCAATCGCCATCTGTTTGCCAGGCAAGGCATCCAGCGTAAAACGCGCGGAGACTTCGGAAACCCTACCGGCACCTTTGGTAATCACGATCAGGTTGATGATCATCACGATGCAGAACACGAAGATACCGACCACATAATTGCCGCCGAGTAACAATCCGCCAAAAGCTTCGATAATCTGCCCAGCGGAATCGCCGCCGGCATGCCCCTCCATAAGCACCACCCGGGTAGAGGCGACGTTTAGTCCCAAACGCAGAAGTGTCGCGAAAAGCAAAACCGTCGGAAAGCTTGAAAAATCGAGCGGCTTGGTCGCATTGAGCGCGACCATCAGGATCGCTAGCGAAAGCATGATGTTGGTGATGAAGCCGATATCGAGCAATATTGTCGGCAGTGGCAGCACCATGAAGATGACCAGCAAAAGCGTGGCCATCGGCAGCAGTCCCGCTTTCAGATTGCCGGCAATTTTGTCCAGAGCGAAAATATTCTGTATCATGTTCATTTATAATCCCAGTGAGGCGAGCATCAGATAAGCAACCCGAGCCTGATCATCGAACGGCTTGGACTTTCCCGAATTGCTCTGATCATTGATGTGGTTTTTTGCGATGCGGAGATAATCCGCCGGTTGAACCATTGGTGCCGGCTTTTGCGACTGCGGCAAATTGTTTCCGGCCGTCGGAAAACTATTGCCGTTCCCTGCCGACATGGATGCATCCTCCAGCTTTTGCGCGAAGAGGTTCCGGATATCCTGAAAACTTCTGGCACCGCCCGATTTGTTGTAGAATATCGTACGATTGGATTGCGCGGCATTCGCAAATGAAGGCGCAGCTGGTGCGTGGGGATCAGCGTCCAACGCGTTCAGAAATTTCCCGGCGCCTGCTGGCCCGAGGAAATGCGCGAGATACAAGTCGACCGAAGCCGGTTCCCGTCCGATCCGCTTGGCAAGATAGGCGCCATTATCCTTCGCAAATTCTCCGGCTAGACTGGCCGAAAGCGCGGGGTCGTTTCTTAGTGCAAGAATGCTTGATTTCTGGGCCTGGTCAGCAATGACATATTTACCATCGCGGTTGCGGGTAATCGCATCTTGCGCCCACCCCAGACCATATTCATCGCCTTTTTCGTCAACCAGGCCAAGCCATGTTTGTTCGACAAACTGATAGAGACCGGTAGCAGAAGATGTGCTTGCTTTCGCATCGGGGCGCATTCCGCTTTCGAGCTGCGCCTGCGCCATCAAATATTGAAAATCCACACCCGTCCGCTGCGCGGATTGCGCAATCACGCCCGGCAAACTGCGCCGGTCCTGGCTTTGAGTGATGGATAGATTTGACATGTCTTGCTCGAATTCTCCTTCCAAGGAGAGAAGCAATGATCATGCCAATAGTCAGATTCTCTGAGTATTCACTGGAATATTATCCGGTTCGGGCGCCATTAGCGACCCCGTGCGGCATTGGAATAGGTCGCAGCCTGATTGGCTTGCCATCCGGACAATGCCTGCAGCCGGGACGAACTATGGTCACGCAAGAAGCGAAGGCGGTAAATTGATGCTTGCATCAATTCGTCCACATCAGCCATCAGCGGACGCAAATATCGATCCACGTCGCTCGGTGCCAATGTGCCCAGCGCCGACACAGCCATGCCGAGTTCTTTACTGGCTTTAAAGATCGCTTCGCTGTCATGTCCATCCAATGCGGACACCAAACTATTTTGCGAATTTCGAAACGCTTCTACTTTCTGATTCATTTTTTTGATTCCACGCCAAGCACGCCCGCATCAATCATCTTCGCTGCCAGGTTGTCAGTGTCGACCTGATAGCTGCCTGCAGAGATTTGCTGTTTGATATCCGAAACCTTCTGTGCATCAAATGGCGGCTTTTCCGCAGCCAGCTTTGAAGCCGTCGTCGAGATCGCACTCGGGATCGTAGCTTTCGGGGGCTCCGAGTCCGCCAGAGACTTTACGGCAGCTTCGTTTGGAGTCGGACGATCCAACCGCGTATTAATCGCTGAATAGCTATCAACAGGTTTCATATCACTACATCCTTACAGCGCCACATTGGCAAATTCGAAGTTTCCGTCTCATGTCCGGAAGCACTTCATAACTTCTTTCATATTGATTTACGGCCTGTTGGGGGAAAATTAAGTTCTTCAGCAATTATTTTTTTTAAGGTGTCATTTCCACTTCGCCTGCACCAGATACCCTGGCCATTAATTCCTTGGATTTGCGGTCGGACCGGACCGGAATATAGTCTCCCATTGCACCGCTTTCTTGCGCGATAACGCCATAGCTGATGCTAAAATTGGAACGCCGGATGACAAGAGTAACCGGCTGGTTGCGTTGAACCAACGGTTCTGCGGAACTTCCGCTATCCTGACTATTCCGATTATTGCCAAGCCGGATGGGAACAAATATCCGCCATCCAAGAGTGCGGCAGCTAACCTGCAGCGCGTTCCGGTTTGTCTCGGATATCTCTGCTGCATTTGGACAACGCTTGAGTTTAAGTCTCGGATCTATGGGTGCATGGGCACCACCGGCATCGCCCACACCCGCTCCCAGATAGGCTGCAACCTGTCGGTCCAATAGACTAGTGTCTTCAAACGGTGCCGCAGCACCCATCGAAAATACGGATACTATCGGCAGTAGAAAATGATAATGGGGCATCTCACGGGTTCCTGTTCTGTAATCGAACCAACCATGCATAGATCATACCAGTTTCAAGCTTTATTCCCAACCTCCGCAATCATTCGGTTTCGAGTGAGAGAAAAGTCAAATTCACGCCTTGTTTATCGGCTGGCTTGGAAACCAGTTTGTCGGGAACCTTCAAAACTATCTGCGTTCCGTCCTGTCCCGCCTTTTCAAACGCATCTGCGATAGCCGCTGATCGTGCAGAAACGGTCTCCCATTGGCGCAACCGCGCACCATCTTGTAATTCGGATGCGGCTGCGACTTCAATGATCAGCAATTGCTGCGGCTGATCGACCAGCATTTGCCGGATTTCTGTTTTGGCAAAATCCGTAAGCATAGCATTGCTATCACCAAAAAAATCCTGGGCCGCGTAATCGTAGGAACCGAGCATTGCGGCACCCGGTCCGCTTGCTTCGGACAGTTCTTTCTGTGTCTCGGAATCGGCGATATTTACAAAATGCGTATAGGCAAAGGCACTGAGCAGCATAAGCGCCAGATCAAGAAAGGACAAAGTGGTGCGACCGGCATTCATAAGTCAGGCAACCTTCTTTGCCGGGTTTGCCGGAACAAAATGGACAGGCGCAACTGCAGAGAGTTCATGATTTGCAATTTCGATCGCATGCTCAACAACCTTTGCTCGATAGGCGCTCAGTATTTCAGCCCGCGTATTCAGACGGACATGAATGGGGAATGCCACGATATGGGAAATGAAGAGACCATATAGGCTGGTAAGCAATGTGAAGCTCATCGCCGGCCCCATTTTCAAAGGATCTATACCGGTGGCGAACAGCTGGATAAGACCCGTTATCGTTCCAATGAGGCCGATCGCGGGCGCAATTTCAGCCGCCGAGAACCAAAAGCGGGCAGACATATTCTCTTTGGTTGCTACAGAATGTTCTTCGAGACGGACCCATTCCTCGAAATCTTTCGAATCCTTCGCATTGACCAGATAACCGAGGATACGGAGGACAAACGGATCCTGGCTCCGGACGTTCTCCAGACCAACAAGACCCTGCTCCCGTAATGTGAAATCTATTCTCCGGCACATGTAAGTGGCGTTTTCACCGCTTTCTTCAAAGGGATTTCTGCCGCAATTTGCGAGCGCCGCGAAGGCTCTGACTATGGAGTGACGACCACTCTGAACCCAGGCCATCGCCAAAACGCAGCCAAGGACGACACCAAATAATATCGGATCGAAAAACCGCCAGATGTTCGTCAACAGAATGTCCATAATTCCCAATCCTGAATTGACCGGCAAAAACTTGCCGGTCAGCGGCAGGATTTTGCCGGTCTGGCAAAACCCAAAACAAACCGCATGCAAATATTTGGGGCAACTCCTGAAAAACCGGGACAGTCCAAGCCATTCTTACAAGTTGGCACACCCTTTGCATCGTAGTCCTCGAGTACGCCAATAGCGGTGTATCTCATGAACAAGAACGGTCGTCGGACCGGATTCTTAATACGGGATTAGACAAGATGCCTAGTTTGGATCAGATATTTGCATTGAATGGCGACGCGCTTCAGCTCCGCTCTCAGCGCCTCAATATGCTGGCGTCAAATATCGCAAATGCCTCGACGCCTGGATATAAAGCGAAAGACCTCGATTTTGACCTGGCTATGAAACAGGCGCAAAATGGCGGCTCGCTCAATCAGGCGATGAATGATCACTCCGGTTATCGGGTTCCGCTGCAACCATCGGCGGACGGAAACACGGTGGAACTATCCGTAGAACAAACGCTCTTTGCTGAAAATGCCATTCAGTATCGCACGACCCTGTCCTTCCTGCAGGGGCAAGTGTCTTCAATTCGGCGCGCCTTGAAAGGAGAATGAACATGGGTAGCATGAACGTTTTTGATGTAGCCGGCCGAGCAATGTCTGCTCAGATGGTCCGGCTGAACACCACCGCATCCAATCTCGCCAACGCCCGGACTGACTACGCCAGCGAAGACGAGGCCTTTCGCGCCATGCGTCCGGTTTTCCGCTCGGTGGTCGAAGACAATCTCGCAACGGTCGACGTCGAGCGCATCGTCAAAACCGATGCCGCGCCGCAGAGGCGGCACGATCCGACCAATCCTATCGCGGATGAAGAAGGTTATGTCTGGGAGGCCGCGGTCGACGAGACAGCCGAACTCATCGACATGCTCGAAACCGCCAGAAACTACCAGAATAACGTGCAGGTCCTGCAAACCGCAAAATCTTTAATTCTTGAAACAGTGAGGAACCAATAATGAACATTGCGCCAGAGATTTTCCAGACATCGGCATCAAATATTGCCGGTCTGTCTCAAGCACAGCCGGAAAACGCAACAGGTGACAATAGCCTCGACCAGGATTCCTTTCTGCGCCTCATGACAACCCAGTTGAAATTCCAGGACCCGTTCGATCCGCTCGATAACCAAGCGATGGTGGCCCAGCTGGCTCAGTTCTCCAGCGTGGCCGGCATTTCGGAGATGAAACAGTCACTATCGGATATTGCCTCCATATTGGGAAACAATCGCCTCACCGAAGCCAAAGAATGGATCGGGCATTCGGTTCTGGTGCCCGGCAATATTTCAGTCGCAGGCAAAAATGGTGAGTATGCGGGCGAATTCGAACTGGATCAGGCAACCGATAATCTCTCTATCGATCTGCTCAACGAAGCCGGCGAAATCGTGATGTTTGTTGAACTTGGTCAGCAGGAAGCCGGCCCGGTCGAGTTCAATTTCGACAGCAAGGATGAAGCCGGAAACCCACTTGATCAGGGACGCTTGCGCGTTCGTGTCAATGGTGGGTCGGTGACCAATCTGGCGACGTGGGTGCCGGTAGCCTCGGTGAAAACAACCGACGGCAACGGTCCTCCGATTCTCGTCACCCCTATCGGCAATGTGTTCCCCGCCGAAGCCCTCAAAATCGGATAATTCCAACCATCCGTAATTTATTTCAACACAGGAGAAGATAATATGTCATTCTTTACCTCGCTTAGTGGCCTGAAAGCCGCCCAGACTGATCTGAATGTTATTTCCAATAACGTTGCCAACACAAATTCTACCGGTTTCAAGAAAAGCCGGGCACAATTTGGCGACCTTTTTGCAGCCGCGCCGACCCAACAGACAAAGTCCGTTGCGGGCCAAGGCACGCGACTGAATGGAATAACACAGCAATTTACGCAGGGCACTTTGCAGTCAACCGACAAAACACTGGATTTGGCAATCGCCGGCGACGGTTTTTTCGCCGTGAAAGGCCAGCCCCCACGTCAGGATACGACCTTTACCCGTAACGGCGCGTTTTCGGTGAACAACAATCGCGAGGTCGTTGATACTATTGGCTCGAAAGTGCAATTGCTGCCCGTCGATGCCAATGGTGTTGCCACTAGCACAAACGCCGCCGACATGTTCGACTTTGTCCTGCCGGCTTCCGACCCCGCCGATCCGGCAGCACTTCTGGCTAACATATCGATCAATAACGAAGGCGTTGTTTCAGCGACATTTTCCAATGGCAACCAGATGAATGTTGGCGCCCTTGCCATGGCAAGCTTCTCAGCGATGGAAGGTCTTCGTCCGGTGGGCGACGCCCATTGGCAGTCGACCGGCGATTCCGGTCCGGCACAGATCAACCAGGCAGCCAACGGTCCACTCGGGCAGGTTCGCTCGGGATCTCTGGAACTTGCAAACGTTGATATCACCGAAGAACTGGTTTCGCTGATTTCTGCCCAGCGCAATTTCCAGGCCAATGCCCAGGCTATCGAAACATCCAACACCCTTACCCAGACGATCATAAATCTTCAGATCTAATTTCTGATCAACTGAAGGAATGAACCATGGATAAGCTTGCATATACAACGGTCAACGCGATGAAATCGCTTATGAACCGTCAAACCGCCATCGCGAATAATATGGCCAACTCCGAGACGGTCGGTTTCAAAGCCGATATGGTCTCGGCAAAGGCGCAATATTTGAACGGTCCGGGCCACAATAGCCGGGCGATGTCTGTCGACCGGGATATGCAGGCAAATATGAACGGGGGGGTGATCACCAAGACCGATCGTCCCCTCGACATCGCCCTCGAAGGCGACGCAATGCTCGCGGTCCAAGCCGTCGACGGTAAAGAGGCATATACGAAGCGGGGAGATTTGCAGATCAGTCCCTCGGGCGCGATGCTTACCGGCGATGGCTTCCCCGTCTTGGGCGAAAGCGGGCCGGTCACCCTCCCCCCTTCCGAGCGTGTCGACATCGGCTCCGATGGGACAATTTCCTATGTTCCGGTCGGTGGAGATCCGACCCAGCCACAACAACTGGGCAAGCTGAAACTGGTCAGCGTCACGGGCAGTCAAATATCCAAGGGCGCAGATACTCTATTCCACGTCGCGGATGATGGAACCTTGCCGGTTGACGAGAATGCACGAGTGATTTCGGGAGCTCTGGAAAGTTCGAACGTAAACATGACCAGCGCCCTGGTCGACATGATCGAGACAAGCCGCGCCTGGGAAACCCAGGCCCGGTTGCTCAAAACGGCTGAAGAGCTTGATGATGGCGGCGCAGGAATAATGTCATTGCCGCAATGATAACCGCATGCAGGAGAAGATTAGATGACTAATGCAGCCCTACAAGTTGCGCGCACCGGACTGGATGCGCAGAACACCAAGATGCGTGTGATCGCCAACAACCTGGCGAACGTGAACACGACCGGATTCAAACGCGATCGGGCAGATTTTGCAACGCTCGCATATCAGAATGTCGTAACACCCGGCGCGCCTTCAGACGCACAGAACCGCTATGCCAGCGGCATCCAGTTGGGGACCGGCGTCCGCCTGTCAGGCATCGGCAAAATCGACACCCAGGGTACGTTGCAGAATACCGAGAATGCCATGGATCTGGCGATCGAAGGCCCGGGATATTTCCAGGTTGAAAGACCCGATGGTACAACCGGCTACACCAGAGCGGGCAACTTCAGCCTGACCGCCGAAGGCAATATGGTCACCAGCGACGGCTTGCCGCTGGTTCCCGCCATCCAGGTCCCGCAAGGCGCCACGGCCATAACTATCGGTACCAACGGAACCGTTTCCGCAACCATACCGGGGCAAAGTGAAGCCAGCGAACTTGGACAAATCGAGCTTGCCAATTTCACCAATCCGGCGGGTCTCCTGTCGGTTGGTAACAACATCCTGACCGAAACGGCTGCAAGCGGCGCTCCACAAGTTGGGCAAGGCGGGCAGGAAGGCCTGGGCAATATCCGCCAAGGCGCTCTGGAAGGGTCCAACGTCAATATTGTCGAAGAACTGGTGAACATGATCGAGACGCAGCGCGCTTATGAGGTCAATTCCAAAATGATCTCGGCGACAGACGACATGCTGCAATTCGTGAACCAGCAACTCTAATTTCAACGCAAGAAAGAAACCCATCCATCATGACATATAGAGCGTTTTCGAACCGAAGCCTGCTGATCGGCATGGCACCATTTCTGCTCGTCAGTTGCATGGGGTCCAATTCCAGCATCTCGGCACAGGAGTTTGCGCCGGTTACCGCCGCACCTCCGCCTGAACCAGCCGCCGCCAACGGGGCGATATTTCAGGTGACCTCTGGCTATTCCGCCCTGACAAACGGATCAAGGGCAAGCAGGAAGGGTGATATCATCAGCATATTGCTCGTCGAAAGGACCAGCGCGTCAAAATCCAACAGCGCATCCAAGGACCGCGACGGCGGATTTTCTCTGTCACCGCCGACAACCGGTCTTTTCTCGCTATTTTCACCAAGCGACGTAGCGACAAGCGGATCGCAGAATTTTTCAGGTAGCGGCAGCGCTGGCCAATCCAACAGTCTGCAAGGACAAATTAGCGTAACCGTGGCCGAAAGCTATCCCAACGGGACGATGCTGGTACGGGGTCAGAAACTGACATCGTTGAACCGAGGCGATGAACATACCCAGTTTAGCGGCTTGATCCGCGCCATCGATGTTTCCGCCGACAATACGATCCCGTCGACCAAAGTGGCCGACGCACGAATCATTTATGGCGGAACCGGTGAGATCGCATCGGCGAGCAAACAGGGCTGGTTGCAGAAATTCTTTTCCTTCATCTCGCCATTTTAGCCCCAGGGAATAATCACATGACCCAATCATCAAGAATTTTCCGGTCGATAAGATGGCTAGCGACTTTTTTCGCACTGGTCTCGGCGGCTGTGGTTGTCACCCAGCCGGTGCAGGCTGAACGTATCAAGGATATCGGCACCTTTGCCGGCCTGCGTTCCAACCAGCTCGTTGGCTATGGCGTTGTCGTAGGTCTTGCCGGAACCGGCGACGATAGTCTGGAATATGCAACGGTAGGCCTCAAAGGTGTCGCAAACCGGTTTGGACTGACCTTGCCTCCCGGCGTAAATCCGGCATCGAAAAATGCCGCCGCCGTATTGGTTACGGCAGAAATGCCGGCCTTTGCGAAGCCCGGTCAGCGCCTGGACATAACCGTCTCGGCCATCGGCAAAGCAAAATCGCTGCGGGGTGGCACGTTGATATTGATGCCGCTTTATGGTGCCGACCAGCAGATTTATGCCATGGCTCAAGGCAATCTGGCGGTTGGAGGTTTGGGTGTATCTGCTGCAGATGGCTCGAAGCTCACCGTCAATGTTCCTTCGGTCGGTCGTATTCCCGGCGGCGCTTCAATAGAAAGAACCGTTGCAACCGGTTTTGAAAGCGACCCATTTCTCAGCTTCAACCTGACCGATGCCGACCTGACCACTTCCTTGCGGGTCGCGGATGCCATTAACGAAGCCTTGCAGTCACAGCAGGCGATTGCCGCAGATGCCGTAACCGTCCGGATAGCCGCGCCGCCTGGAGCGCAGGAGCGCGTGATGCTGATGGGCAAGATAGAAAACCTGATCGTCAAGCCGGCCGACGCACCGGCGCGGATAATCGTCAATGCGCGTACCGGGACGGTAGTTATCAACGGCGCGGTTCGCATCGGGCCTGCAGCGGTAAGCCATGGAAAACTCACCGTCCGTGTTGAGGAGAATCCCACGGTAGTGCAACCGGCTCCATTGAGCCGCGGACGGACCGCCGTTGAACAGAATAGTGATATCGCTGTGGACCAACCTACCAACCTTGCTTTTGAAATAGGACGACGTGCATCGCTCGCGGAAATTGTGGAGACTATTAATTCTCTGGGAGTTCCACCGTCTGATTTAACAGCAATATTGGAAGGTTTGAAACAAGCCGGCGCGCTGTCAGCAGAATTGATCATAATATGACCGTAATTACATCCCCATCTCAGACCATATCCCACTCTCTGGGCTCGACTAGTTCTGCCGCTGCCAAACGACAGGATGAAATCCAGTCCATGGCCGCAGATTTTGAGGCGATATTTGTCCGACAAATGTTGAAAACAATGCGGACCTCTTCTCTGGGTGAAGGGCTGTTCGATGGCCAGGGAACCGAGCAGTTCCGAGATATGCAGGATGCGAAAGTCGCCGAATCGATGGCCCAACAGGGCGTATTCGGGATAGCCCAACTGCTCTCTCGCCATGTGGAGAACAAGGATGTCTGACCTACTGAATATCGGACGTGCCGCCCTGAAAGTGAATGCTCGTGCATTGGAAGTCGTTGGGGCAAACGTCGCAAACGCGGAGAATCCCGATTATGTGCGCAAGACGCTCAATATCGGCGACACAGCGGGCTACAGTGCGATCAATCCGCTGTATAGCAACCAAACCGGTCTCGGCGGGGTTCAGGTCAACAGCATGAGCCGGTCCAGCGACCAGTTCCTCGAAGCGGCAACGCGGCAAACCGGGGCGAGCCGTGTCAGCGCCGAGGTTCTTGAACAGTGGCTCAACCAGGGCGAAATTGCGCTTTCCAATAATGATCTCGACGTTGGTGCGCAGCTGACTCAACTATTTGGTACGGCAGAAGAGCTCTCCGCCATTCCGTTTGAACCTGCCCTACGCAATCAGTTCATCGGCGATGTCGAAGCTACTGTTCAAAGATTCAACCAGACGTCACTCAATCTGACTTCGACAATCACACTGATCAACGGCGCTGCTTCCCAGGAAGCCGCGGAGCTGAACAACGCATTGGCCGAACTCGCAGAGGTGAACCAAAAACTGCGTCCGACACAAACGGGCACGGGTCAGCACGCGGCCTTGCTCGATCGCCGCGATGCTGCCTTGACCGTTATAACCGAAAAGCTCGATGTCGAGATCAACTTTGGCAATAACGGTACAGCCGATATTTCCCGCAACGGAACCAGTCTGTTGACGTTCAACGCCGTAAGCCCAGTGAATTTTGTCGCCAATGCGGGTGGAAGTTTCGATATCGATGTCGGCGGAACAATTCAGGCCGCCCCAAATAACGGAACCCTCGGCGGACTGCATCGCGCGCAATCAAAACTGGTCAATGTCAGCAATGATCTGGACAGCCTGGCCGTGCAATTCGCAAATGAAATCAACGGCTGGCAAGCCAATGGTCGGACCGATGCAGGAGCAGCCGGCGCGGCGATCGTAGCGCACGGCGGCACTGCTGCAAGCCTTTCAACGACCGGGTTGTCAGCAGATGCTCTTGCGCTGGCCTCGCCTGCAGGAGTGGCAAACGGCAATATCCTGGCGTTCGTGGACTTGCGCACAGCTACAGGAACCGAACAAGGCTATGAAAAACTAGCCCTCGGTCAAGCGCAATCCCTGCTGACCGCTCGCAGTGAAAGCAAGGC
This sequence comes from Parasphingorhabdus flavimaris, assembly GCF_013371215.1. Lineage (GTDB taxonomy): Bacteria > Pseudomonadota > Alphaproteobacteria > Sphingomonadales > Sphingomonadaceae > Parasphingorhabdus > Parasphingorhabdus flavimaris. The sequence continues at coordinate 601,208 of NZ_JABWMH010000001.1, read as the reverse complement.
TGCAACGGCGTTTGACGTCGCCACCCGCGAAGCGCGTGACAATATTTCAGTCGTAGATCTCGACCGCGAAGCAGCGGACCTTATCCGCTTGCAACAATCATATGAAGCGGCCGCGCGCGTCATTCAAGTCGCTCGGGAAACGATGCAATCCGTACTGGCGATCTTCTAATTGATCGCCGCAAAGGAACAGACATGGAATCGATCAACCGGAACAGGCCCAATGATGGCATTCAACAGCAATCGCAACTGTCGACGCTTATCGGCAAGCTGCAGGAATCCATCGCGAGTGGCAAAAGCTTCACACGGCCATCAGAGGCGCCTTCCAGTTGGCTGGAGATATCCAGCCTCGGCCGCAAAACCGCCATTGAAGATTCCTGGCTCACCAATATTGGCCGCGCCGGCATCATGGCCCAGCAAGCAGAGTCTTCGCTCGACACGATTGCCAGTGGCGCCATTCGCGCCAAGGAATTGGTCATTCTCGCCAATAACGATACGCTGTCACCAGCCGATCGAGGCGTCATAGCGCTCGAACTGGAAAGCCTTCGCGATCAGTTCAAGCAGATGGTACAAGCCAAGGATAGCTATGGCGGTGACCTGTTCCATTCCGGTGATCCTATCAAAATGAGGATCGATACGAATGTTCTGGTGACGCCGTCACCCAATCTCCAATCCGTTGCACTGTCTATCGAAGTCGATGGCAGCACCAATGATCTTGATACAATCATGGACGATATGATCAACGCCGTCCGGTCGGGCACTAGCGTGGACCGAGCGGCCCAGCTCGACCGAGCTGATTCAGTGATCAAGCACTTTTCCGACCTGCTCGCCAATCAGGGGCTGGTAGTCAATCGACTTGATCAGCAGGAAGACCAATTGCAAAAGTCACAGTTGACATCGACCGAGCGACGGTCGGTGCTCGAAAACACCGACGTTACAGAGGCAATTTCGCGCTTTCAATCCCTGTTGATCAATCTGGAAGCGGCGCAAAGGCTTTATGCCCAGTCCAACAGCACGTCGCTGATCCGACTGATCGGCTAAAGCGGAAGATTCAGAGTTATTAGGCCCTTAACCACTGACCGTTTTTTCCGTTCATCATAACAATGTTTGCTCCTTTCACCGGCTGAAAAGAGCGCAGAGCTCGGAGGCCGGGCACGATGATGGGGAATTGATTTATGTTTGCCGCAATTGGTATAGTTGTTCTGCTCGTCATGGTTTTTGGCGTATTCATGTTGTCGGGCGGGGACATGGGCGTGGTTTTGCATGCTCTGCCAATCGAGATGGGCATCATCGGCGGATCCGCCGTCGGGGCCCTGATTATCGGTAATTCGGGCGCCCAGTTGAAAGCGCTCCTCGGTGGCTTCGGCAAAGTATTCAAAGGCCCTACCTACGTAAAGCAGGACTTCCTTGATTGCATCCTGCTCACTTCCAAACTGACCAAGATTCTCAAGAGCGAAGGCCCGGTAGCGCTGGAGCCACATATCGAGGACCCTCAGTCTTCGCCAATATTCAGTGAATATCCAAAGCTGCTCAAGGACCAGACGCTGGTGCACCTGATCGCGGACAGCCTGCGCCTCGTCGTGGTATCTTCCGGAACGCTCGATCCATATGCTGTCGAAGATGTGATGGATCAAAGTATCAAGACGCATCATCATGAGGCCATTGGTCCTGCTGACAACCTGCAAAACCTAGCCGATGCGTTGCCGGCTCTGGGGATCGTTGCAGCCGTTCTCGGCGTGGTCAAAACCATGGGTGCGATTGACCAGCCTCCAGCCATTCTTGGCGGGATGATCGGTTCCGCCCTGGTCGGAACCTTTCTGGGCGTTCTGCTGGCATATGGTTTTGTCGGACCGATGGCGCTGCGCGCGCGTTCGGTAATCGAAAGCGATGGCACCATCTATCAAGTGGCAAAGCAGATCATCATAGCCAGTCTACACGGTCATCCACAACCGCTGATCATCGAAGCAGCGCGCACCAGTTTGCAACATGCAAACCAGCCCAGCTTTGCTGATGTATTCGATGCGATCAGGGCGCGTTGATCGATGGCAAAGAAAGCTGATGCCGGTTCGAACCAGCCACCAATTATCGTCAAAAAGATCATCATGGAGGAACATGCCGGCCATCATGGCGGTGCCTGGAAAGTGGCCTATGCCGATTTCGTGACTGCGATGATGGCGTTTTTCCTCCTTATGTGGCTTCTAGGGGCCACCGACGAGAAACAGCGCAAGGGACTTGCGGACTATTTTGCCCCGACACTTGTCCAGATGCGCCAGGAAAGCGCGGGATCCGACGGCATATTTGGCGGAGATTCATTGACGGCCGTAGACAATTATCCTCACGGAGCATCGCAAACCGGTACTCAATCGATGACTATTCCCCGCGATGCGACCGGGACCGCGAATGACGAAGGTAAGAACAGTACCAGTGTCAAGAAAATGGACGCCAAGGAATTCGAAAAGAAACTCCGCGAACAGCTGAAGAAAGACCCCGAAAAACTGGCGCTGCTGAAAAACATACGGTTTACAGATACCGCGGAAGGTCTGCGGATCGATCTGATTGACGAGGCCAATTTCAGCATGTTCGCGCTGGCCACCGACAGTCTTAACCCGAAAGCCAAGACGTTGATCGGCGAGGTATCCAAAATTATCGATACTGTCGACAATCTGCTCGTGATCCGCGGCCATACCGACAGCCTGCCATATGCCAGTGGGAAGAACATGAACAACTGGCTACTATCGTCCGCGAGAGCGGAAGCCACACGCCAAGAGATGGTCAGTCAGGGCATCGGCAAGACCCGGATGGCGCGTATCGAAGGTGTCGCGGACACCGAGCCTTATAATCCGGCGGATCGCATGGATGACCGCAATCGGCGCATTTCGATCACAATGAAACGCAATTGACCGGTTACACTACGCGATGCGACTAACCCTAGGAGTCTAGCACTCTATCCATTATGGATGATCGTCACGGCACAGCAAAGCCATGGTTGATGCCAGGCCAGACAAGCAAGAGACCCGGATCAATCCACGCAATCGGCCTGTTTCCATAACGATCGGATGTAATTGACCGGCTGCAAGTCTTCTGACCTCCCACCCGCGTCATCCCCATTATGGATATAATATCGACCTATCTCGCCAAATCGGTTTTGATATGAATTGATCTAGGCGACTTTGGTTTGGATATGTGGCGCAAGAAAGGTTGAAAACTTTCTACCGAGCTGCCCAGCCCCCGCAGGCCGCAGTTTTGGTGAATGCAGTGCACCTGGTATGCGCTCTTCAGGATTGGGTAGGACGATTCATCGTCCTACCCAATTGCATTTGGGGGACAGGCGATTCAAATCGCGGCAGGTTCCATCACCTTATTAAGGGTTGCTACAACGACAATGCGGCCATCCGTGGCAGAGGCCACTTGCGGACTACGAAGTGTGGATCTCCTGCAGGCGATGCCCGACCAAAGGAAATTACCGCGCTCGTCGGTCGACGGATATCGCCTTTATACCGCAGCAACCGATACTCAAACGGATGTGCATGGGGTGGTGATCAGAGTTTGAAGCTCCACAGAGAGCATCACAGAATGAATATTAGCCGTCCGAAGCCCTGCGGTTCTCGAAGTCGTTCGAATATTTACGCACCATGTTCCGGCCTTCTGATTTCGCGTTGTACAGCGCACCATCAGCCTTTCTCAAAAGCGTCTGTTTTGTGTCACCTGGTAAACACTGGGCCATGCCCACGGAGAATGTCACTCTGCCGATAGGTCTCCCGGACCCCACATCCACCAGCGACTTTTTCGACAGTCCAAGCCGACAACTATCGATCGCCTCAAAGACATCGTCAATCGAATCATCCTCAAATAATATGGCAAATTCTTCACCGCCGTAGCGGGAGATATTGCAGCGATTGGTCGACAGTAGAGACAATTGATCAGCGATCATGCGCAATACGCGATCTCCGCAGTCATGCCCGAACGTGTCATTTATGCGCTTGAAATGATCAACATCAACAAATGCCAACCCAAACGGTTGTTGTTCATCCTGTAGCCGTTGAAAGGCAAGGTCGAGATCGCGGTCAAATTTTCTGCGGTTGGGAAGCCGCGTCAACTTGTCATGATCGGCTTCGCTTCGTGCAACTTCAAGTTCCTGTTGAAGTGCTTCAAGCCGTTCATTGGTATGCGAAATCTGCTTCTGGTTTTCACGAGTAGACTCGACCATCAGTGTCGAAAGATCCAGCATCTTTTGAATCGCGCTATCGAGGCTACCTTTTCCACCCCGAATGTTGTCAGCTTGCTCAATCAACTGGTTTTCGTGCCGGATCGCATTCTCGCTGCCGGTGTTGAGCACTTTTGTCGTGTTGCGAATTTGCTCGATCGCTTGCAAGAATATTCTTTCAATCTGCTCATCGATAGATGGATTGAAATATTTTTCATGCAGATCATATGCCGATTGATCATTCATTCGGGAAGCCGAGGCGGTCTCATCCAGCTCGGCTTTAAGCTCGTTCTTGTTTCCGCAGACATATTCCCATGCCAGCTCGAAATTCTTCGCGTTCAATGACAGCTTATATCGTGCCAGAAAATTTGTAATCTCGGCCAGCGGCGAATATTCGCTTTGCTGGTCGGTGCAGACCGGACAGGTTTCCACGTCACGCTTTTCGCGCAAATATGTCTCAAAAAGATTCTTTATATCGAGTTTCACGTCATGCCCTCAGTCTGGGTTTTGGAAGCCGATTGTAGGCATCCAAGGCAGCCACTTTATACGCTTCGGCAAGCGTCGGAAAATTGAAGACATTATCCGACAGATAGTCAATCCCGCCGTGCAGGTTGATGACCGCCTGTCCGATATGGATCAGTTCGGTCGCACCTTCTCCAACGATGTGGACGCCAAGCAGTTTCCGGTCATTGAGATCGAAGATACATTTGAGCATGCCTTTGCAATTGCCAAGAATATGCCCGCGTGACGTCTCCTGAAAGCGCGCAACGCCGATTTCCACCTGATATCCCTGCGCCCGGGCATCGTCCTCTGACAGGCCGATACTGGCAATTTCAGGAATTGAATATATGCCCAATGGGAAGCTATTGGCTCCGTTGGACAGAGGTACACCAAAAGCATGGCAGGCGGCCTGACGCCCCTGCTCCATGGATGTGGATGCCAAGGCCGGAAAGCCGATGATATCGCCGGCCGCATAAATATTCGGTTGGCTCGTTTGCAATGTATCTTTGTCGACCACCAGCCGACCACGATTATCGCATTCTATTCCCACTTTTTCCAGCCCAAGGCCGTCCACCGAACCTAGTCGACCTGCTGTAAACAACAACATTTCAGACCGCAGTTGCCGACCATCATCCAATATGATGGTGGGGTGGTTTTTATCATCCAGCGTGATCTTGTCTATTGTCCGGCCCAATCTGAGACTGATACCTCGTTCCGTCAGTTGATGAACGAAATTCGCGACGATATCGCGATCAATAAATTCCAGTATCTGGTGCCGGGCTTCCACCACCGTGACGGGAATATCCAGTGTCGAGAAAATCGTGGCATATTCGAGACCGATCACACCACCACCAACAACCGTTATGCTTCTGGGCATCGGCAAGTTTGCAGCGACGCTATCGCTGTCGATCACGGTGGTTCCGTTGAACGGGATGCTTTTCGGCCGAAAGGGCTTTGTGCCTACAGCGATCAGGAATTTGTCGGCGGTAACCGAGAAACTTGTCTTCTTGCCTTGTGAATTTTGCTGAATGACCAGCTTGTGCGTGTCGACAAACTTCGCCCTGCCCTTGAGAATTTCCACATTATTTCGGGCGAGCTGATTGTCGATGACCTCGACTTCATCTCCCAATGTGGTCGAAAGTCGGGAGTTGATTGAATCCTGCATCATCTGGACGCCGTTGCGGGGCTGCCGGGACTTGAAATGTTGATCTCGCCACCCGGTAACCGACAGGACCGATTCCCGGATCGTTTTTGATGGCAAGGTACCTGTGTGAACCGAGACACCACCAATTAGTTTTTGATCGTCAACCACGGCCACTGATTTTCCGAGCTTTGAAGCCTGGATTGCGGCCCGGCGTCCCGCCGGCCCTCCTCCAATTATCACAAAGTCATAATCATAATCAGCCATGCTGTGTTCCCTTCACCTTGTGGTTAACGGCGAAGCAAAAAAATCTTAAAGCAAAGGAACATTGTATTTCCAATCTGACGGTTGCGGCAAAAGTGACTCTGCTTGGCAAAACCCGGTTCAGGATCTCGACTTCGGCGGATAATATGACTGTGTCACTTTGGAACAACGTGACACAGCTTGAGAGAAAATCGCATAATGAAATAGTTTAAGTTGAGTTTGTAACCACTTGACAGTAATGCGTGACCGTCAATTATCCGCTCAGCCAAATCTTAGCTTTTACAATCGAGACTCTATACATGATGTCGCTCAATGTTGTTCCAAACGCGCAATGTCGGCTGACATGACAGGTGGGGATATTGTTGTGCATGTGCTGATTGAAAAACTGGAGGGCGCCTTGGATTATCTCGATGAGAATGATTTGGCGGTTCCTGCCATAAAAGTAGAAGAGGCGATCAACGCCCTGAGGCATATTCCGGCGGATGATTCACCGGAAACGGACCACGACTGACAGAATCGCAATACCACCTGGCGTCTGATGCTGCTTCTTTGCCAAAGACTGATGGCTCTCAACATTATTGAATTTCATAAATCAGAAAAACGCAACTCGCATCCATAATACGGATCTCGGGATCACACTTATGCGCATTGACCTGCATCTGCTGATCGCCATCCAGAAAGTCAGATTTCACCGATCCATCCTGCCGGAGCTCGACCCGTTGATGGATTACAGCTTTGGCCTCGGCACTGGCAGATACGTCGCTTTTCGCTCCGGCGGCGTTGCTTCGACCGCCTGGACCGTACAGGCAAATCCCCAGCGAAAGAATAGAAACCATCGACAATCTAAGCGCGGAAACTAGCGCATGTGAACCCAAATATCGTTCGATGGCAACCAACTCCTCTGGGTTTGAAAAAATTCAAAAACTCAGAGTCATTGACGGTCGGAACAAGGCGTTCCTAACCCGCTAATTCAAATTTAATTTGGTCACGCGTCCACCGGTTGCAAGCAATGATGATTGCAAAGAAGCAAGCATTCTATAAGGCGACGGCCAATTGTCTCGATGCCCAAGCTTTTATATCAGTCGCGATTATCTGATTATTCAAGCCGCAGACATTAAGCACACTGGTGAAAATCCCACCCAAAAATTGCCTCAAATCGATTATCGCATAAGGGGAACGATATGCATCATCCCCCTCGGAAGACAAAATCTGCTTGATGTCTCCGAATGACAATATCTTGCATTGCTGGTGCCAACTGTCTTCGGCCTTGAGGGTCAGCAGGGCCGACAATTCCACGAAAAGGAAATGCTTGCTTTGCTCGGACCCGTCGTTGTTTTCGGCCGCCAGAATCACCCTGGACACCCCGGCCAACAGCATTTCTTCAATCTTGATGATTTCCGCGATCGTTCGATCAGGGGTTGATCCTATTTCCAGATATTCGAAAGCCAGTGCCAGAAGCAACAGCTCCCGCCAGGTATAGGAGACACGCTTCCCCTTGCCGGTATTAACGCCGGTCGGAAAACCCAGCCGCTGCATATGCTGAATTCTACCGCGGAAAGCAGTACGGCTGGCATCGGCAATATCATGCTTCTGCGTTAGAATTTCCTGAATTTCTTTATACGTAAATTCCATCGTCATTCCCAAAGCTGAGCAAGATATTCAGACCTGAACATCAAAACTCCATATTGGGTCAGCAAAAGGGCTGTGACAATCAGTTATTCTGAAATTCGCCATCATCGGATCTCAAGTCCAAACATTGTTCGCACCATGAAAATGCGTCCACGGTCAGCTGTAGACACCGAAGTCCCCCGTTGTCATGCGAACGGCACCGTTCCACATATCCTTCCGATTCCAGGATCAACGCCAATCGGGTGACGATTGCAACAGGCTTGCCCAGGTCGCGACCGAGGTCCGTCAGGCGAACACACCGGCTTTCGGTTGCCGCGACATAGGCTTCGAGCATCACTTCCCAAGCAGGGTCGCCAAAGATATCAGATTTCGACAAATACTGATCCCGTTGCCGTTGCTTCCGGAGCTCGAGTTTCGCCAGCTCAGCATATTCTGCTTCCACCTCCAGAGTCATATTATCTTTAACTTTCTAAAGCTGGTCCAGCGATCGTTGGTGATAATAAGATGATCATGCAACCGGATTTCGAGTTCCAAGCACAATGTTTTGATGGAACGGGTAAAGTCTATATCCGATTTGCTCGGTGTGACGTTTCCGCCAGGATGGTTGTGGGCTAAAATAATGCCGCTAGCATCAAGCTCCAACGCGCGCTTCAATATGCTTCGGGGTTGAACAAATATGCGCTGGGGAGAGCCTGCGCCGAACTCCTGCTCGCTCAACAAACGGTTCGAGCTGTCCAGGAACATCACACGCATTATCTCTGTGGTTCTTGAACCCATGCGAGCCTGAAGGTATTCTATAAGACCACGATCGGTTCCCGAAATCAATTTTCGGGGCAATTGATCATGCAAATTGGCAAGCATGAATTTTCCGGTTGCCTTGAGCAGACATGCCACCGCTCCATGCGTGCCCAGAACTCTGAGAAGCGCGGCCTCCGATTCACCCAGCATGCGACCGATAGAACCGAATTCATCGAGCAGTTCGTTCGAAAGTCGGAGGGCTTCGTCCGGTGCAACGACGGCTATGAGCTGCGCCAGGACATATCCGTCCCGATGCTCTTCAGCCTTTTCTGGTGGTAAAATGTGCCTGCCAGAAGCACGATCAACAACGGATAGGAAGAACCTATTTGCATGATCATATAGGCTTTTGGATGGATCGTTACGTCGAGCAGCTTTGCGGTATGAGCCACCAGCGCTATCGTTTGGAGCGAAACTACGCATAGCGGCCACAATCTATTCGCCCGGAGCGCGATCGCGAGGAAAGCGATCCACGCGGCCAAATCAATGACAAGATGTCCAGGATCCAGTTTGGCATATTCGAGCGGGGTAACAATATGAACCGCGGGGTCCAAAACCACCATGCCGATAATGATGCAGGCAACCCAACGTTCTGGCCCCCCTCCCCGATACAGCGCATATGCGCAAATCGCACCGAGGAAGAGGAGGAAAACGAGAGTTCGCATTGTCCGGCTGGAACACCCTGAAGCATTTCAGTCAACCTTTGATCGCTCAGGCGGCCACTGAAACCAATTTACCGTCGCCTGCAGTCGCTTGAGCAGGAGGACAGTTTTCGTGCACGTCCATGCCCGCATATTCCTGGCCGACTTTCAGCAGTTCGCCATGCACGCGCAAGACGTCACTGCTGACATCGACGAGAGCCATCTGCGCTTTTGCCAACCTGCGAACGGCACCTTGCCCTGTCGCCGCAGGAACACCCGTATCCAATCGAGCCCGGATCAACGTAGACATCAGATTGGACACCGAAATCAGCGCTTCGTCAATGGAGGCTTCTGTCAGGGGAACATCCTGCTTGATCTGATCGGACGCAATCTTGATTTGATAAGACATAGTTTTTCCTTCCCGCAAATCGCGGACTCTTGATGTTAAAAAAACGAGAGCCTGAGGGCTGCTTAAGCGGCCAACAAACTAGAAAGAGACTGAGAGACTGACAAACCGATCAACACAATTGCCAAAATTCCGATAGTCAAAACAACTATGATGGCAATCCTTTGACCGGTTCCCAGTGCGCGCCCCGGTTCCTTCTGGATTTGCGACCAAAAGTCCGTCTCATCCGAAATATCAACGTCATAGGTGGTTGGTATTTCTTCGAGCATGACAGAGGTTGATCGCTCGTCCCGGTTCCCTTGTGAACCGAAAACATCATCGGATGGAACACCCACCGGATCGTATAGTATCCGATCATAGGTCCCGGATGCCCGGGCGTAGATCAAAGCAGCTTCATCCCGTGTAGCCGCTCCCAAAACCCTGCGCGCGCCAACCAGACGCTGATCGACCGCCGGCTTGGAGATATCCAGTATCCGGGCGATTTCCTTCGAGGATTTTCGTAGAACAACGAGATGCAGGCATTCCCGCTGCTTCGCCGTAAGTTTTGCCACACGCAATGTTTCTAGCGCGATATCTTCCAAAGTTAATGCCCCATAAATATCCTGTTTACCATAGCTTTGCGATACCACGAACGCAACCGACACCGTGAGTTCGGACGCGATCCGGCTCGGAAGAGCAGACTTAAGTTTGAGCTCAATTTTCCGTTAAGTAAGAATTGCCTATCTCATCAGGGCAATCGTCGAAATAATGATGAGGTGGAACCATCAAGGAATTTCAACTTGACCGACAAAAGCAAAGATCACCAGAGAAGCGCGGTCATTGCCACGCTGGAAGAGGTGTTGGCGGAGCTTGACGAAAAGCGGCATTTCCTCCCCGCCTTAAAAATAGTCGAAGCTTTGGAAGCGCTTGGTACCGAGAAGACGCCGGACTGATCCGAAAACGCGCCGATTGTCAAAGTCGCTGCCGAAACGCTCTGGATTGGCTCGGTCGCGTGGCGATAAATTACAGACATTTATCTGCCCGCGCAAATGGCAGGAATTGCTACAGTTCACGGCGTCAGTTGATTTTATCTCTCAAGATCAGGACGAAACTTGAAGTCGTCTTCGGCATTGAAAAGCCTGTTTTGGGTCCACAATAATATGCTTCATCGCAGCATTACCGCGGTGGACAATGAAAGCAGCAAGGCCGCAGATTTCCATGCAATTGGAAGACATGGAAGCATCTATGAGCCGACCTGGTTGTCTCCGGCAGCAGATGACGAACAATAATCGCTCTCGGTTTCTGCTGGAATACCGCCAACCACAAATCGAAGGACGGTCTCCGAGCAATCCGGCGCAGATTCGCTCTCGGAAACTTCGGTCTGATCGCTCCAGCCGCTTCCGCTGTCGCCAAGGGCTATCGCTGAACTGGCCAGATAGATCGGGAGTAGAATGGCTGCGGTGATGCTCATAGAATGTCTCCTTTGCCGCTGGTGCCGGAGGACATCCTGTCCCCCATGCTTCACGACGTCCGAACGCTCGGCCAACGTCACGCTGGCCAGTGATTTTCCTATGAACGGACAAATTGTGATCAGATTTAGCCCTATTCCGGAAAAAAAGATCCTGAATGCTCCCAAATGCGGCAGATCATGCCAAATTCATGACGGCCATAACAAAATCGCGGCTCCAAATAGCGCAACGCAATTGCGATGCCCTCAGGCTGCCCACTTCAGCACCGCGGTGCGCAAATCGTCGATTGCCAGTGGCTTGGACAAATGCGCTTGCATTCCGGCCTTGATGCAGCGGTCAACATCCTGATCAAACGCATTCGCGGTCAGCGCGACAATGGGTAAAGTGCTTGCGTCGATTCCATGGCCTCGAACCATATATGTTGCCTTGATGCCGTCGACAAAAGGCATCTGCAAATCCATCAGGACCAGATCATATTGCTTCTCCGCAACGTCCGCCCTCCGGATCATCGTGACCGCCTCGGCACCATCGACGGCGAGCTCGTAGTCATAACCGAGCTTTGCAAGCATTTCCCCGATCAGGACCTGATTAACATCATGGTCTTCCGCGACCAGGATGCGTTTCACGTCCTTGGCGTGCTCCGGCCCTGCCGTCAGATTGGTCGGAAGGCGGATGAGGTTGTCGAGTGTTTCTTCCTCGAACCTCTCCACCGGGATCGTTGCCGTGAATTCCGAACCGCGGCCCAGATGGCTTGTCATCCGGATTGACCCGCCCATCAATTCGATAAGCTGTTTGCTGATCGTCAAGCCCAATCCGCTGCCACCATATTTTCGTGCGGTTGAATCATCCTCCTGAATGAACGGTTCGAAAATTGCCTCCTGACGATCTGGAGCAATTCCTCTTCCGGTATCCGCGACCGAAATATGCATGTCAGCACGTCGGCCATCTCCCTGGGCGCGGTCAGTAATTTTCGCCGATATCGTTATATTTCCGGAATCGGTAAATTTGATCGCATTTGCCAAGAGATTCATCACAACCTGACGCAGCCGGAACCCGTCGATCTTCACCAAATGAGGCAGGCTTTCGTCCAGATCGGCCAAAAGTGTGAGATGTTTTTCTTCCGCATTGGGAGAAAACAGCTTCACACAGCTGTTTAGCAAATGACGGACATCCGACGGTTCCGGTGTGATTGCCATCGCCCCGGAATCCACTTTGGAAATATCCAGAATGTCATTGAGCAGAGTCATCATCGAGGACCCGGAATCTGCTATCAGCCGGACATATTTCTGTTGGGTGTCGTTGAGGGTGCCGTCGTCCAGCAATTGGGTGAAGCCGATAACACCGTTCATCGGCGTCCGGATCTCGTGGCTCATATTCGCCAGAAATTTTGACTTGGCGCCAGTCGCCGCTTCGGCAACATTGAGCGCATTGACTATCTCTTTTTCCTTATCCACGAGAATCTGGGTTTTGCTTTTGACTTCGTCTTTTACATAGGCCTCCCGGCGGGCATAAAATATCACGAGCGTCGAAAAAGCCAGCATGAGAGCCAATCCGCCAATCAGGACGAACATAGGCTCTTGCGTTCCCACGCTGCTCTCGAATTCGGCTGTGCTATTCCAGGTCACCGTCCATTGCTGTCCCATGATCGGCAAAGTTTCGGTGACCGAATATTGAGCCGAGCGGAATTCTCCGGACATGGCGCCACTTTCAAAAATCGACCGGGATGGATCTGCAGAATTGCCATCATGGACTGTGATATTGAAATTCTTGCCCTGACTCGCGGTCAGATCCTTCATGAAGCGGGCAGCTACAAACGGCGCGTATATCCATCCGCGAAACGCAGCCCGTCGCTGGGATACGGACGTCAAAGATCGCCCTGGCTGGTAGATTGGTCGTAGTAGCAGGAAGCCGGCACGTTTGGTTTTTTCCTGAACCAGAAATATCCGCTTTGTAATGGTCGCGTTGCCGGTATCTCTTGAATGATATGCAGCCGATCGGCGATTGGTTTCGAAGGCGATATCAAGGCCTACGGCTTCCAGATTGGTCGATACCGGCTCGATGTAGGAGATTGACAGAATTTCGTCCCACTCGGTTCGTGGATGGACCTCGATACCGTCGACACCGCGGGCTGCCATATCTGCCAGATATTCTCGTTCCTGCGATCTCAGGACCGGCTCGATATAGCCGATCCCATTGATACCGGGCAGCGTTTCGTCGATGTTCAAAATGCTGACAAAGGTCCTCCAGTCCTGGATTGTAACCTGATCGGACGCCGCGAATAATGCAGCTCCGCTGTCCAGCGACTGTTTGTAGGAATCAATCCTGTGCGTGAGTGCCTGCTTGCTGTCCTTGGACAGGGTCTTGAAGGCCGCCAGGTTCCTCTCGTAAGTCGCGGTTCTCGTCGAGTTCCATGAAAATAATGTCAGGCCCAGCAGCACAATGGTCCCAAGAAACAGAGTGATGGCCGCTGTCCGGTCGAGAGCGAATAGCCCGCGTCGATCCTCTCCCGGTTCGCTATATTTGGAGATAGCCTTCAAGATCAGAGACCGGCTTGCTGCAAGAATTGTTGGGCGCCCAACAGCGAGGATATCCGGTTGGCCAGATCATGCGGAGAAAACGGTTTCTCCATAAAGTCTGCTGCGCCCGATCGATAAGCGTCGATCATGTCGTTTTTGCCGATCTGGCTGGTTAGAACCAGAACCGGTATTTCCGCTGTTCTGGGATCCCTTTTCAGATTGTGCATAACCTCCGGTCCGGTCAGGCCGGGCATGAGGTTATCGAGAATGACAATTTCCGGAAAAACGCGAAGCGCTGCGGACAATACGCTATATCCGTTGTCCACTACTGTAACCTGATGCCCGCAGGACTCTAGCTTGTGAAAGACCAGGTCCCCGAGCAAGGCATCGTCATCCGCAAACAAGATTTTCGCCACTTCCAGTTCCTTCACATTCAAGTTTCTCGCCAAGCCGGCATGACAGAACAGATACGTCCATTCTGGCCACACCGATGATCACTTGGCCCCGATGATTTAACGGCTCGAGCAGCAACAGATTAACCAATTTATTCGAGAAGCCGTTGGCAATCGCAACGACCTGGCTCGAAAATCCGGAAAATTCAGGATCTTGTTCATATTGATCGACCGCGCAGGCAATCGGATCCCTCATGGCAAAACCGAGCAGGATTCCGGTTCGGGAATGTCAAGCCCGGCGGATTACTCAGCTCACGGCCTGCGATCGCATTGATATTTTATCCTTAACCGGCCGCCAAAATCACCGTCATTCCTATCGGCTCAATTGAAATGTGGTTTTTAAACGAGAACCCAGACAGCGAGAGCCAGAGATGGGGAAGAAGCATGAGCCAGATTAGAGACTTTGATCAGATGCCAGCGCGCCACGAGCTTGGCGGCAAGACCGTAAACGAAGATGCATCCGAGACCAGGGCGCGCCTGCTGTTGGTCGAAGACCACGATGTAAACCAAATTCTAGTCCAGGCCATGACCAGGCGACTGGGATATGAATCCGAACTGGCGGCAGACGGCATCGAGGCAGTCGAGCGAATAGACCAGTCCATTGCCGACAACAATTCGTTCGATCTTGTGCTCATGGATATCCAGATGCCCTTGATGGACGGCTACGAAGCAACGCGAATGATCCGGGCAAGCGGCATATCCGGTGAAATGCTTCCGATAATTGCGCTTACTGCAAACGCATTCGGCGATGATATCAGAAACTGCCTGGCAGCGGGTATGCAGGCTCATATTGCGAAACCGATCGACATCGCCAATCTCGATTCCATTTTGCAGCAGTGGCTGAAGCCGAAATTTGTCGAAGAGAATATTCCGCCGCGGAACGAAGTGCCAAATTGCATGTCCCCCGATCTGATCCGGCGCTATCGCTTGCGCAAGGAAGAAGCCCTCAACAGCGTCGCCAGCCTCTTGAGAAAGGGTGCTTTCACCGGGATGGAAATTCGGGAAGTGTCCGATCAAATGCACAAACTGGCCGGAACTGCTGCGATGTTTGGCGAAGCCAATCTGGGCAAAGAAGCGAGATTGATCGAAGAAGGGCTGAAGCATTGGAAAATTGTCGACCGGCCCCAGAAAATGCAACTCGCTGCCAAGCGTTTTCTCGACGCCGCGTGAAGGGATAGGCAAGCCAAAGGACCGCCCCATCGTGAGCGTCGCGTCTGATGATATATTCGTCTTGCGAGCGATCGCCTTCAATAAGCCGCACACAAGTGCCTGGGGAAACAGTCTTGTGATCCCGAATATCTGAGCTCTTTCACAGGCTCGCTGCTGGAAGAAGGATGCCGGCCGGCAACATGTGGTGATCGTTCATTCAGCTCTATAGCAATTCAAAAACCTCGCCCGCCCATTCCGGTCTGCAGATCAACAGGTCGGGCATATAGGTGTCTTCCTGATTATAGACGAGCGGCGAACCGTCGATGCGCGAGCAATGCAGGCCATAAGCCAGCGCAACCGCCACCGGCGCGCAGCTGTCCCATTCGAACTGGCCGCCCGAATGAAGATATATTTCGGCTTCTCCCCTTACAACAGCCATGGCTTTTGCTCCCGCCGAACCCATCGGCACCAATTGTCCGCCCAACCGACCGGCCACGGACACCGCCTCCGCTGCAGGCCGCGTGCGACTGACAACCAGACGCGGAGGTCCGTCATGAACGGGGAATTTGTCGATCTTGTCGGTACGGAGAACAAGCCCGCCATCCAGCCCCGGCAACGCGACGGCGCCGGTGGTTGCAACGCCATCGATCGCCAGAGCGACATGGACAGCCCAGTCCGGCCGCCCTTCCCCATATTCTCTTGTGCCATCGACCGGATCGACGATCCAGACACGGGATTTTTCCAGCCGTTCTGCGGTGTCCTTGCTTTCTTCGGAAAGCAGGCCGTCCTCGGGCCTTTGCTCGCGCAAGGCGCGGACCAGAAACGCGTTCGCCGCTTCGTCCCCCGCCTTGCCAAGTTCTTTGCCCTCGAACTTGCCGCTTTCGCGTAATTCCAGCAAAATCCGTCCGGCTGATAGCGCGAGTTCGGAGGCGAGATCGGCGTCGGTCATAATATCGCTCATTTCAACGGCATGATCTGGCGGATGATATAATCGGCGGCTTCCGCCGGTGTCATCTCGACGGTATTCACGCGGATTTCCGGGTTTTCCGGGGGCTCGTAGGGGCTGTCGATACCGGTGAAGTTTTTCAGCTGACCGCTGCGGGCTTTCTTGTAAAGCCCCTTCACGTCACGCTCTTCGGCCACAGCGAGTGGCGTATCGACGAAAATCTCGATAAATTCATCCTCGGGCAGCATTTCACGCACCATTTTCCGCTCGGCGCGGAACGGACTGATGAAGGCGGTCAACACGATCAATCCCGCGTCGGTCATCAGCTTTGCCACTTCGCCGACGCGCCGGATATTCTCGATCCGGTCCGCTTCGGTAAAGCCGAGATCCTTGTTGAGACCGTGCCGGACATTGTCGCCGTCGAGCAGGAACGTGTGGCGGTTCATCAGATTGAGGCTTTTTTCCACCTCATTGGCGATGGTCGACTTGCCCGAGCCCGAGAGGCCGGTGAACCACAGGACCCGCGGGGTCTGGTTTTTGAGCAGCCCGTGCTCTTCGCGGGTTATTGTCGTTGCCTGCCAGTGAACGTTGGCGGCGCGGCGCAGGCTGAAATGCAGCATACCGGCGGCAACCGTAGCATTGGTGATCTTGTCGACCAGAATGAAGCCGCCGAGTGCGCGGCTGTCAGCATAAGATTCGAACACGATCGGCTTGTCGGTATGGACTTCGGCAACACCGATGGCGTTGAGCTCCAGCGTCTTGGCAGCAAGCCGCTCCATCGTGTTGATGTTGATCTCATATTTCGGTTCCTGCACCGAGACGCTGACCGTCTGGGTGGCCAGCTTGAGCCAATAGCCGCGGCCCGGTTTGAGCGCTTCACCGCTCATCCAGACGATGGTGGATTCGAACTGGTCGGAAATCTCAGGCGGATCGTCCGCACAAGCAATGACGTCTCCGCGCGAGCAGTCGATTTCGTCATCAAGGAGAATGGTAACCGACTGGCCAGCTACCGCTTCATCGAGTTCGCCATCGAGGGTGACGATACTCTTGACGGTGCTGTTCTTGCCGGACGGGACGATCCGGACCGGATCGCCCTTCTTCACAATACCGGTGGAAATCAGTCCGGAGAAGCCGCGGAAATCGAGATTGGGGCGGTTGACCCATTGCACCGGCATGCGGAACGGTTTCTCCTGCGCAGCATTGGTCGCGATCTCGATATTCTCGAGATGGGCGATCAGCGCACGCCCGCCGTACCAAGGCATATTGGCCGATGGCGCGTCGGTGATATTGTCGCCCCGGAAGCCCGAAATCGGGATCGCGGTGAAGCTTTCTATGCCGATTTCCGCAGCAAATTCGCCATATTCTCTGACGATATTGTCAAATATGTCCTGATCATAATCAACCAGATCCATCTTATTCACGGCCAGAACCAGATTCTTGATGCCGAGCAAATGGGCGAGATAGGAATGACGGCGGGTCTGGACCAGCACGCCTTTGCGCGCATCGATCAGGATGACCGCGGCGTCTGCGGTCGAGGCGCCGGTGACCATATTGCGGGTATATTGTTCGTGGCCCGGGGTATCGGCGACGATGAACTTGCGTTTCTCGGTCGCGAAAAACCGGTAGGCGACGTCAATGGTGATGCCCTGCTCGCGCTCGGCGGCAAGACCGTCCACCAGCAGCGCAAAATCTATCTCCTGCCCCTGCGTGCCCGATTTCCTGCTATCCGCTTCCAGCGCAGCCAGCTGGTCCTCAAAGATCATCTTGCTGTCGTAGAGCAGCCGGCCGATCAGCGTGCTCTTGCCATCGTCGACGCTGCCGCAAGTGATGAACCGGAGCAATTCCTTGTTCTGGTGCTGGGCGAGATAGGCGTCAATATCCTCCCCGATCAGCGCGTCGGTTCTGTAGATCGGGTCTTTTCCGCTGCTATCGGTCATCAGAAATAGCCCTCCTGCTTCTTCTTCTCCATGCCGGCGCCACCTTCGTCCTTGTCGATCACGCGCCCCTGCCTTTCGCTGGTGGTGGTCAGCAGCATTTCCTGCACCACTTCGGCAAGAGTCGAGGCGGTGCTCTCGACCGCTCCGGTCAACGGGAAACATCCCAATGTGCGAAAGCGTACGGACCGGTTGGTGATTTCCGGCTTGTGGCCCATCACCTGTTCCAGCCGTCCGATATCATCGGCCATGAACAGGCTGCCTTCGTGCATGTATGTCGGGCGCATGGCGGCGAAATAAAGCGGCACGATCTCAATATTTTCCGCCATGATATATTGCCAGATGTCCAGCTCGGTCCAGTTGCTGATCGGAAAAACACGGATGCTTTCGCCCTTGGCTTTCCTGGCGTTATAGAGGTTCCACAATTCCGGCCGCTGGTTTTTTGGGTCCCAGCCGTGGCTGGCGGTGCGGAATGAAAAGACACGCTCTTTCGCGCGGCTTTTCTCTTCGTCGCGCCGCGCGCCACCGAAGGCCACATCAAAGCCATGGAGGTCGAGCGCCTGTTTCAGGCCCTCTGTCTTCCACATGTCGGTATGGAGCGGACCGTGATCAAACGGGTTGATGCCGCGTTCTTTCGCTTCCGCATTGTGATGGACGATCAATTCCATACCCGCATCCTCCGCCGCCTTTTCGCGCAGCGCGTACATGTCCTTGAATTTCCAGGTCGTATCGACGTGGAGCAACGGAAATGGGGGAGGAGATGGATAAAAGGCCTTTTTCGCGAGATGCAGCAGAACCGCGCTATCCTTGCCGACGCTGTACATCATCACCGGCTTTTGCGCCTCGGCAACGACTTCGCGCATGATATGAATGGCTTCGGCTTCGAGCCGCTCTAAATGGGTCAGGATACGGGTCACTAGGGGGTCCAGTTCTGTTCGTTCGAATGTGTCATAGGCGCTTTTGAGTCGCATGCAGTTCCCATATGGGATATGCGTGACGAATGTCGGTGATATTGAGCGAAGAACATGACCTGATCGCGGCCCTGCACCGCGGCACGCTCGGCGCGCCGCCATGGGAGAATTTTCTCGCGCAATTGAAACGCAGAACCGCAGCTGACTACGCCAATCTGTTTTTTCAGGGTGACCATGACTGGTTGCAATCCGTCCAGATTCCGGCCGCCAGACCGGGTTCCGATGATATCAACGAAATTTACCAGAAAGACTTCGGAAAGGTCGCGGCGTTGCCGCATTATGCGATGCGGCTCAACCGGGTCTATTCTCTCGACGAATTTCTCGACCCCGATGATCCGCGCCAGAGCCGGTTCAAAGCGCTGTTCCTGCGGGACCCGAATGTGCGCTTCGCCCGCATCATGCGGGTTGCAGAACCCAATGGCGGGCAAATCTGGATTTCGCTGGGCCGCAAGGATAGCAATTTCTCTGCCAGCGACGGCGCATTGCTGGGCGCCCTCGCCAACCATCTGGCGATCGCCGCCGGCACCCATTCAGAGCTGGAGCGGCAGAGGCTGAAAGCGGGCATTTCTGCCGACGCGATCATGCGGCTCAATTTCGGCTGGTTCATGCTCGACGGCTCCGGCCGGATCATCGACATGAGCGAACAGGCGGAAGCGCTCGTGCAGGAGGCACAGACATTGCGCAAATCTCCCGATGGACGGCTGGTAGCCGAACGCGCCGATGCCCAGGGTGTCTTGCGCCAATTTCTGAAAATGCGTCAGGCTGGGGAAAGCGTGGTGCGGACCGTGCATCTGTCGGACGAGCCATGGCTGGATATGCTGCTCACCAATCCACCAGCAGACCTGCCCGGCGCGATTCAGCCCGTGGCCATCGCCTTTGTCCATGGCGAGCGATCCAGCAGCGCCGAGCGCAGCGACCATCTGGCCAATCTTTTCGGCCTCACGATCCAGGAAGCGCGGCTTGCGCTGCATATAA
This sequence comes from Parasphingorhabdus flavimaris, assembly GCF_013371215.1. Taxonomy (GTDB): domain Bacteria; phylum Pseudomonadota; class Alphaproteobacteria; order Sphingomonadales; family Sphingomonadaceae; genus Parasphingorhabdus; species Parasphingorhabdus flavimaris. Next base: position 581,239 of record NZ_JABWMH010000001.1, on the reverse strand, counting down.
GCCATGGCGTCACGATCAGGGAAGCCGCGACCTTGCTCGGCCTGACCCACGAAACCGCCAGGCTCTATTCAAAACGGATATATGCCAAGACCGGGACGCGCGGTCAGGCCGATCTGGTGCGCCTGATTCTGGCGAGCATCGTCGCGCTGACCTAGGGCGGAGATCAGTTGCGCGTCAAATATGTCAGTTGGCTTGCGAAACGGCCCTGGCATTCGCCGCTATCAAATCGCTATCGATCGGCCCGGCTGGCACGACCCAGCTTCCTCCAACGCACAGGACCTGCGGCAATGCCAGCCAGCCAGCCATCAAATCCTCCGTAATGCCGCCGGTCGGACAGAATTTGCACCCACCAAAGGGACCCGCGAGCGCCTTCAGCGACGCAATGCCCCCCGAAGCCACTGCCGGGAAAAATTTGAAATGCTCGAGCCCGAGATCCAATCCGCGCATGATGTCTCCGGCAGTGGCGATCCCAGGAAGAAATGGTATTCCCCCTGCAATTGCGGCTCGACCCAGTTTATTGGTCAGGCCCGGCGATACGATGAATTCGGCACCCGCAGACATCGCAGCGTCGAGCTGGGTTTCATTCGTCACTGTCCCAGCACCGACGATCGCGCCGTCTACTTGTGCCATTTCTTCAATTGCTTCCAGGGCGGCATCCGTCCGCAAGGTAACTTCCAAAACATTGAGACCGCCAGCGACCAGTGCCCGCGCAATCGGAATGGCGCCCGCAACATTATCGATGACCAGCACCGGTATGACAGGCGCCGTTCGCATGATCCGCTCGATCGGTTTCATCGGTGTTCCTTGATAAAGGCCCCGGCCGCGCCGAACAGGCCGGGTTGGTCATGGAGCAGTTGCCTGACCGGAATTTGCTCCATCAACGATTGGAAGCGCCCCTTCGCTTTGAATCTTTCGCGAAAGCCTGATGATGGCAGGCGATGTCCGATCCGGCTTCCCACGCCGCCAGCAATCACCACAGAACCGGCGCCTTGCGCCAGCGTGATGTCACCGGCAAATGCGCCAAAACACAAACAGAACCGGTCGAATGCGGCGGAAGCGAGACTGTCTTCACCGGACAGAGCCAGCTGCCAGAGAGCCTTGTCATCCATGCGTCTGGTCGCCTGCCCCTCAACCTCGGCGAGCACGTGGTAAATGGTCTGGAGAGCCGGCCCCGAGACCACCCGTTCAACCGAGACACGACCATGTTCGCTGCGCAAATGCTTGAGCAATCGGTCTTCGACATCGTCATGCGGTGCAAAATCGATATGCCCGCCTTCGGTTTCGGTTACCTGATAATCGCCCCCCTGCCGCATCACATGCGCAACACCCATGCCGGTTCCGGGACCCAGAACCGTAATCAATCCTTTTTCATTGAGCGGAATATCGGGTCCGCAAATATGCTTGAAATGCTCATTCTCCAGCAACGCCACGGCATGGCCGACCGCACCGAAATCATTGACCAGACTATAGCGTTCCAGCCTCAGTTTTTCCCTGATCAAGTGGGGACGGATCATCCAGCTGTTGTTGGTCAGGTGCAGCACATCGCCGCCAACCGGTCCAGCCACCGCTATGGCGCCATCGGATGGAAGCTTGCGTCCTACTTCCTCTCCATAAGCCTCCCACGCGATCTGGAGGCTCGCATGATCCGCGCTGTTCATGGTGATCTGGTGATCGAGGCGCGCGATATGACCATCCTCTACGACGGCTATGGCAAATCTGGCGTGTGTACCGCCAATGTCGGCAACCATGATTTCCTGGATCATTAGAGGCCCGCCTCGCTCAACATTGCAGAACCGCCCATTTCAGCCTCGTCACAATGGTGGCGCAGCATTGCAAAAAGCTCGCGCCCTGTGCCGAGCGGTCGCGGCGGTGGCGGAGCCGCAGAGCGACTTTCCCACTCCAGCTCATCCGCCAATATCTCGAGGACTCCCTCTTGCGCGCAAACCCTTATCAAATCGCCGTCCCGTAATTTACCCAGTGGTCCGCCCTTGTACGCTTCGGGAGAGACATGAATGGCCGACGGAATTTTACCGCTGGCGCCCGACATTCTGCCATCCGTGACGAAGGCAACCTTGAAACCCCGGTCCTGCAAAACACCCAGCGGCGAACTCAATTTGTGAAGTTCCGGCATCCCGTTGGCCGCCGGGCCCTGGAACCGGACAACGACCACCACGTCTCTTTCCAGCTCGCCTGCCTTGAAAGCGGCCATAACATCATTTTGATCGTCAAAGACCAGGGCCGGCGCTTCGATGGTCCAACGGGATTGATCAACCGCACTGGTTTTCATCGTTGCCCTGCCGAGATTGCCCTTCAGGAGACGCAGGCCGCCGTCGGGTTTGAACGGGTCGCTAACGGGCTTTAATATGCTCTCGTCCAGGCTGGTTGCAGGGGCAGCCTTGAACGCGAGCCTGTCTTGGGCGATATAGGGCTCCTGCGCGCCGTCCCTGAGCGATGCACCATAGACGGTTTTGATATCGCCGTGCGCGAGTCCGGCATCGACCAGCTCGCGAATGACAAAGGGCATGCCGCCTGCCGCCGCAAAATAGTTCACGTCACCGGCACCATTGGGATAAATGGCGGCGATCAGCGGCACCGCTTTTGAAAGCTCGTCCATATCATCCCAGTCCAGGATGATCCCAGCCGCTCTTGCAATCGCGGGGAGATGCAGGACATGGTTGGTCGAACCGCCGGTCGCGAGCAGACCCACGACCGCGTTGACGATCGCCTTCTCATCAATGCAATGACCCAGTGGTCGATAATCCGTGGCGGAATCTTCGCCGACACCCCATCCGATCTCGGTCACCCGATGCACTGCGGCCCGGGTCAGTTCCTGACGGAGCTTGTTGCCGGGATTGACAAAACTGCTGCCCGGAACATGGAGGCCCATCATCTCCATCATCATCTGGTTGGAGTTGGCGGTGCCGAAAAAGGTGCAGGTCCCGGCGCCGTGATAGCTGGCGCTCTCGGCGTCGAGCAATTCCTGCTTTCCGATCTTGCCTTCCGCAAACAGCTGACGAACGCGTATCTTTTCCTTGTTGGCGAGACCCGAAGGCATCGGCCCCGCCGGAACCAAGATCGTTGGCAGGTGACCGAAACGCAAAGCGCCGATCAGCAGCCCGGGGACAATCTTGTCGCAGATTCCGAGCAGCAGCGCTCCCTCGAACATTCCGTGGCTGAGCGCAATCGCAGTGCTCATCGCGATCACGTCGCGGCTGAACAGCGAAAGCTCCATACTGTCCTGGCCCTGGGTGACGCCGTCGCACATCGCCGGCACGCCACCGGCGATCTGGGCCGTCGCGCCTTTTTCACGCGCGAAAATCTTTATCTGTTCCGGATAGCGCCCATAAGGCTGGTGGGCCGACAGCATGTCATTATAAGCGGTGACCACGCCAATATTCATCGTCTTGCCACCACGAATGGCGGCCTTGTCGTCGCCACTGGCAGCGAAACCATGGGCCAGATTTCCGCAGGACAATGTCGGCCTGTGAACCCCGGCTTCACGCTGCCTGTCGATCAGGTCGAGATAGGCGCTACGCGACGGGCGCGATCGCTCGATGATCCTGCCGGTGACTTTTTCGACTGTCGGGTGCAATGTCATGAGCGGCTCCAAAAGATCGTGATCGGACAGTTCGCTCGCCGGAACAGCCGCGCAACCGGTACGTCCGTATCGCCAGCTATGGCCGCTTCGAGAATGTTTTTCTTGTCGCAGCCGCGCACCACCAGGATGATTTCCCGGGTCGCAGTCAGCGCGGCCATGTTCAGACTGAGCCTCTCAAATGGCGCCTCGACCGGCAACGGATCAGGAACCGTGTGGATGACCGCCGGACTGTCCTGATCATCGCAGGTCATGTTCGGAAAAAGCGAGGCTATATGACCGTCTGCACCCATGCCCAGCCAGACCAGATCAAACGGCGCAACCTGATTTCCGCGAACCAGTGGTTCTATATGCGCAGCTGTAGCGTCAAAGGCCCTGGCGAGCTTGGCCTGGTTGCTGGCGGGGTGCCTGATGGGCACGATCCTGTCGTCGGTCAAACTGATTGTCACCGTTCCCCAGGGCAAGGTCTGACGGGAGAGAATATCGAAAATTGCGATCGGCGTGTTGCCGCCGGGAACCGCGATGCGATGCGGGCCGGGCTGTTCGACAATCTTGGCGACATGGTCCGCCACGCCTAGCGCATCGGTCTTGACCGCCCAGCTGATCGGGGCCGATGCAGATATTTCAGATTGCATATCAGTCATTCCAGCTCACCCCGTCCCGTTCGGTCAGCGCGATCGCGGCAGACGGCCCCCAGCTTCCGGAACCATATGATTTTACGGCCACGTCATTTGCTTCCCAGACCTTGCGGATGGCGTCGATCCAATGCCATTGCGCCTCGACCTCGTCCCTGCGGACGAACAATGTCGGGTCACCCTCAATCAGGTCGATCAACAGCCTTTCGTAAGCGATCCGCTTGCGGGTTTTTGAAAATGCCTGGGTCAGCGAGAGATCAAGCGGGACTTCGCGCAACACGATGCCGTCGCGGTCCAGCCCTGGCTCTTTCGCCATGACCTGAAGCCGGACATATTCTTCGGGTTGCAGACGGATGACCAACCGGTTCGCGTTCAGCCTGGTCCCGCCGCGCGCAAAAATATTGTGCGGCACGCTTTTGAACTGGACAACGATTTCGCTCCGTCGTTCGGCGAGCCGCTTGCCGGTCCGGATGTAGAACGGCACGCCCTGCCAGCGCCAGTTATCGACAAAGACTTTCAGCGCGACAAAGGTTTCCGTCTCCGAACTGTCGCCAAGATTATCCTGATAGGACGAAACCGCCTCGCCCTTGACCGCGCCATTGCCATATTGCCCGCGAACAACATGTTCGGCAATCACCGGGCGCAAGGAACGCAGCACCTTGACCTTCTCGTCGCGAACCGAGGTGGCGTCGAGATTTGCAGGCGGCTCCATTGCGATAAGCCCGACAAGCTGCAGAATATGATTCTGCACCATGTCGCGCAACGCGCCGGTTTTCTCATAAAAGCTGTGACGCCCTTCCAGTCCGACGGTTTCGGCAACCGTAATCTCGATATGGTCGATACCATTTGAATTCCACAATGGCTCGAACATCATGTTGGCGAAACGCAATGCCATCAGATTCTGGACGGTTTCCTTGCCGAGATAATGGTCGATCCTGAAGATCCGTCCCTCGGGAAATGCCTCGGCCACTGCATCGTTGATCGCATTAGAGGATTGCAGATCGTTGCCCAGCGGTTTTTCAAGACCGATGCGGACATTTTCGCCGGTCAGTCCAGCGGACTTCAATCCCGCGATAGTCGCTTCGAACAAGGTTGGTGCGGTCGAGAGGAAGATGGCGAGACCGCCCGAAATGTCACCAATCTTGCTCGCCAGATCGCCGAAACCCTTGGTCGATGACGCATCCAGTTGCTGATAGGAAAGGCGTTTCAGAAAACCGGATATCTGGTCCTTTGTCTGACGATCATCGGGCAGATATTGTTCCAGAGCCGATTCCGCCATGTCGCGGAATTCCCGATCGTCCAGTTCGCTGCGCGCCGTGCCGACGATCTTCACATCGGCGTCGATCAGCTCATCTTCGTGCAGCGCATAGAGCGACGGCAAAAGCATGCGCTTGGACAGATCCCCGGTTGCGCCGAAAAGCAATAATGTCGCCGAACTGTTCATATTCTTTCAACCGGCCCCTGTTTTGACAACAAGACGGACCGTTGCCGCCTTGCTCGAGAAGCCTTCATGACAGCGTTGTCAGGAAAAGGCAATCGCGCAGGTGTAAATTCACGACATGGCAAGGCACATAAAGGGTGAGCATGATCGCTGACAACAACTATTGACAAGGTTGTCATTGATGATTGATGATGGCACAAGGGAGAGAAGATGATGATCAAGCACATGCTTGCCCTCGCGAGTCTGTTGCTGGGCTGCCTGGCTGTTACTGGCGCAGAAGCGAGCGCCGATGAGGAAATCCGACAGCCTGCAGCCCGAGGCGACCATATCGAATCATTGCTGCGCCAGATGACGCTGGAAGAAAAGGTCGGACAGCTGACCCAGGCCGCTGGCGGTCGTTCCAAGAATCTCAATTCCAAACTGACAGCGGAAGAACTGGACCGGGTCCGCGCCGGTCGGGTTGGCTCTTATCTGCATGTTGCCGGAGCGGAGCCTTTGCGCGAATTACAACGCGTTGCGGTGGAGGAAAGCCGGCTGAAAATTCCTTTGCTGTTCGCGATGGATGTGGTCCACGGTTACCGCACGATTTTTCCGGTTCCGCTGGCCATCACCGCCAGCTGGGACCCCGAACAATGGGAAACCACTGCCCGAATTTCGGCCCGGGAGGCTGCGTCGAGCGGCCTTCACTGGACCTTTGCCCCCATGGTGGATATCACCCGCGATCCACGGTGGGGGCGGGTTGTCGAAGGATCCGGCGAAGACCCCTATCTCGGCAGCATCATGGCAGCGGCGCAGGTCCGCGGCTATCAGGGCGAGGATCTGGCCGCAGCTGATACTGTAATGGCAGCAACCAAGCATTTCGGCGCTTATGGCGCGCCAACCGGCGGTCGCGATTATGGCAGCGCGGACATTTCCGAACGCAGCCTGCACGAAACATATCTACCGCCATTCCACGCCGCAATGACCGCCGGAACCGGCAGCTATATGACGGCATTCAACGATATTGCCGGACGACCGACCACCGCCAATGCCGATCTGGTCAATGGCACGCTGAGATCGAAATGGGGTTTTGACGGCATGATCGTCAGCGACTGGAACGCGATCGCGGAACTGATGAATCACGGCATAGCGACCACTCGGAGCGAAGCCGGAGCGCTCGCGATTTCCGCAGGCGTCGACATGGACATGATGAGTCTGGTCTATGCCGACGATCTGCCGGCTGCTGTTGCCAGCAACCCTGTTCTGTTGCAGCATCTCGACAATGCCGTTCGCAACGTGCTCAAAGCCAAGCAGAAGCTGGGACTGTTCGACGATCCTTTCATCTATCACGATACCGCCAAAGAAGCGGCGATGTTGCGCGCGCAAGATCATATCGATGCCGCCCGCCGGGTAGCGGTCCGCTCGATCGTGATGCTGAAAAACGACAATGCCATTCTGCCGCTTGCCGGCACGAAGAAACGGATTGCGGTTATCGGGTCGCTCGCGACGGACAGGCAAAGCCAGCTGGGCTCTTGGCGTGCACGGGGGGATAAAGCCGAAGTCATCAGCTTGCTGGACGGGATCAAGGCAGGCGCCGGTAAAGGCGCCGTCGTCAACCATGCAGCCGGCATCGACGCCGACAATCCCGATGCCCTGAAAGGTGCGGTCGCACTTGCGAATGACAGCGACATCGTCATTCTGGTGACCGGTGAAGATTATGACTTGAGCGGCGAAGCGCGTAGCAGGTCGGATATTTCATTGCCCCGGGATCAGCAAAGACTGGCTGACGCCATATTGGCGGTGGACAAGCCGGTTATCGTCGCACTGGCCGGCGGCCGTCCCCTGGCAGTTCCGGGTCTCGCGGAGAAGGCGGACGCTATCCTTATGACCTGGTTTCTGGGCAACCAGGCCGGTCCGGCGCTGGCCGACGTGATTTTCGGCAAGGCCGCTCCGGGCGGCAAGCTGCCGATCAGCTTTCCGCGCGCGACTGGACAAGTTCCATATTCCTACGGCGAATATCCCTCCGGTCGTCCGGCCGATCCCGACCCGGCAAAGGACACCAACCGATATAGCGACCTGCCGATCACGCCGCTCTATCCCTTCGGCCATGGCCTGAGCTACGGCGATATCGAGCTCAGCAATCTTGAACTGGGTTCGCCGACAATGGATGGCTCGACCCCGATCGAGATATCCGCGACACTGACCAACAACGGCAAGCTTGCAGGCGACGAAACGGTGCAGCTATATTTGCGTGATCGTCACTCCACCATCGCCCAGCCGCAGAAAATTTTGCGCGGGTTCAGGCGGCTGAGCCTCAAGCCTCAGGAGAAAAAGACGGTCAGCTTCACGCCGACCAGCGATCAGCTTGCCTTTTTCGGGCCGGACGGCAAATGGCGCAGCGAAGCGGGAATGTTCGATGTCATGGTGGGAAGCTCTGCCGAAACCATCGTGCTGACCGGTGCGTTCGAGCTGACCGAGACTGTCGAAAGCAAGGTTCCGGCATCGGCAATCGCAACCGGCGTGACGGTTCAATGAGCTTGCGGCGGCGGGAAGTTGTCGGTGGTATCGCCGCCGTCACGATCGCCAGCTGCGTGCCCCGTGATCGCGCGGCCGAAACCAAATCCACTTCATCGCCCGCGGTTGAATCCTTCTCGCCCGATCTCGCCGCTATTGTTGATCCGGCGGCACAGTTGGAGATGCTCGCCACCGGCTTCTCCTGGTCCGAAGGTCCGGTGTGGGATCAAAAGCGCAGCCGCCTCTATTTCTCCGACGTCCCCCAGAATATTGTCTTCATGTGGAGCGAGGAAACGGGTCTGGCGATCTATCTCAAGCCATCGGGCCTGCCGGATGGCGAGGACCCTGCCCCGTTTGACAGCGCCGGCATCAACGGCATGTGGATTGGCAGGGACGGACGGCTGATCGCCGCCAGCCATGGCAAGCGCGCGGTCACCAGGATTGACATTGACAGCAAGGTCGAAACAATTCTCGCGGACAAATATCGGGGCAAACTGCTGAACAGCCCGAACGACCTGATAGAAGACCGGCACGGAAATATCTATTTCACCGACCCGCCCTATGGTCTGAAAGATGGCGACCAGTCGCCGCTGAAGCAGCAAGCGCATAATGGCGTCTATCGACTGGACAAGAAGGGGTCGGTCCGCCTGATCAACGCCAGCCTGACCCGGCCCAATGGCATTGCCCTGTCACCGGACCAGAGCATATTATATGTTGCGCAGTCTGATCCCGGGCATCAAATCATCAAATCCTATGCCATTGGACGAGATGGAAGCATCAACGACGAACGGGTCTTCTTCGACGCGCAAAGCCTGGCTGACGACGCGTCGCCGGGATTGCCGGACGGGATGTGCATAGCGGAGACCGGTCATATATTCGCAACCGGGCCAGGCGGCGTGCTGATCCTTTCGCCCCGCGGTCAGCTTCTCGGACGAATTCTTACAGGAAAGGCTTGCGCCAATTGCGCCTTTGGAGACGATGGGCGAACGCTTTACATGACGGCTAGCGACACTCTGCTGCGCATCCCGCTCAAGATTCGCGGCATCGGATTTCGCTAGATGAAGCCAGTCGCCTGTTCGTGATCCAGGCAGGGTCTGATTCACCCCAAGCCTAAGACATTATCGAAAATGGACCTATTGCGCCGGCAGCGCCGCGGCAGATTCCCGTACGATAACAGAATGATCGAGGAAAATATTATTCTCGGTCTTGTCACCGTTCAACCGACGCGAACTATTGTCGGACAGAAGACTGATCGCTCGCGCGGCGAGGTCGGCCATCGGCTGACGCACGGTGGTCAGCTGCGGACTGATGATCGCGGCGATTGATGTATCGTCAAAGCCGACAATTGACAGTTCGCCGGGCACATCGATATGCCGGCGATAGGCCGCCGCGATCGTGGCTGCCGCCATATCGTCGTTGCTGGCGAAAATGGCGGTCGGCGGCGTTTCCATATCCAGCAGCGACTCTGCACACTGCAGTCCGCTGGCATAATCAAAAAAGCCCTGTCGGATCAAGTTCTCGTCGGGTTCGAGCCCGAATTTGGCCAGCGCCTCGCAATATCCCTGATAGCGTTTGCTGGACGCCCCGTGATCGGGGTGACCGCGAATATAGCCGATCCGGCGATGACCGAGGTTCAAAAGATATTCGGTAATGTCCCGCGCGGCCGCGATATCATCGATATTCACCGACAGACGAGCCGCATCAGGGTCATTCGGGCCGATCAGCACATAGCTGACATTCTGCGATTCCAGCAGAGCGATGACGTCGGGATCATCGCACAGCGGCGGCGTGATGATCAAACCCACCGGCGTCAGATTCTGCAAGATCCGCTTTACGCCCTCGATGCCGTCGGGACATTCGTCAAGCACCAGCTGCATCGAGAGCTCGTGGCATTGCTTGAGCGCCCCGAGGTGAACATTCTCGAGATAGCCGGGACTCGGATTGTTCACGAGAAGACCGACTATCTGTGCAGAGCCGGCCCGCAAGGTACGGGCCGCCTGATTGAGCTTGTAATTGAGCTTTTCGGAGGCCTCGAGGACCGCAACCCGGGTTTCCTCGCGTACGTAAATCTCTTCGTTCAGGACCCGGGAAACGGTTTTCAGCGAAACCCCGGCTTCGCGCGCAACATCAACCATCGTCGATCGGCGTGATGTTTGCGTCATATGTTTCCCTCCAATTTGGTCCGTAGCCCATAGCCCAGTTATCATGCAGCATGTCAACCGCTAGGCCGTGCAGGACAACCTTGTCATAACATAATTTGAGAACAACCTCCCCTGCAATGATTTTCGGTCATTTTGCTGATGAGGATATTGCAGCAGAACGCATCCAGCGGTCGCCGTGAACGCTCGAACGTCGCGCCGGCCGGGATGATCCCGGATGGCCAAACCCGGATGCCGGTTCCGTGACGTTCGTTTCGACCGGGATGACGATCTTTCGAGAAACTCGACGCGAATAATATTGCAATGACAACCTTGTCAGGATATGTTTTCAAAAAACATAATCGGGAGAGAGACATTGGCAACACCAATTCCAAACGCATCGGACAGTCCTGCGTCCGGCAATCATATCAGCGCCGGCGGCAAGACCACTCTGGTGCTGTTGCTCGTTTTCGCGGTCTTCTTCCTGCTGGCGGGTGTAACCAATATCAACGACGCGCTGGTCGCGAAGTTCAAGGCGATGTTCCAGCTTTCCAATTTTGAAGCCAATCTGGTGCAATTCGCCTTCTTCATGAGCTATGCACTATTCTCCATTCCTTCCGGCATGCTCTTGCGAAAAATAGGTTTTATACGAGGGTTCATCCTCGGATTCCTGATTATCGCGGCGGCATCGCTGCTGTTCATTCCGGCGGCCAACAGCGGCGTTTATCTGAATTTTCTGGGAGCATTGTTCCTCATCGGGGGCGGGATTACCTTGCTGCAGGTGGCGATGAACCCGCTGGTGACCACGCTCGGCCCGCCGGAGACCTCGCACAGCCGGCTGACCTTTGCCCAGATGTTCAACTCGCTCGGAGCATTCCTGATCGTGAGCTTTGGCGCACGCTATATATTGGGCGAGAAATCCGACGTTGATCCGACCACCCTGTCGGCACCGGCGCTCGAAGCATTTCGCGTTTCGGAAGCCAGCGTCATTACCGATGTCTATATCGCGGTTGCGGTGGCGATGATCGCGATTGCCGCATTTTTCTTCCTGTTTCGCAATGTCATGGACAAGACCGAAGCGGAAAAAGTCAAAGTCGAAGGCACCTGGAGCCTGCTCGTCAACGACAAGCGCCTGCAATTCGGTGCGCTCTGCATCTTTTTATACGTTGGCGCAGAAGTCACCATCGGCAGCAATCTGGTCACCTATCTCGGCCAGGAGCGGGTGATGAACCTCAGCCATGAATCGGCGGCGGCCCTGCTCGGCTATTATTGGGGCGGCGCGCTGGTTGGCCGTTTTGTCGGCGCCTTTCTCCTGCGTATATTCAAACCCGGCAAGGTGCTGATGACCTTCGCCGCGACCGCTATCGCGCTGATCGCGATATCGTCCTTCAGCAGCGGATCGATTTCGGGATGGACATTGACGCTGGTCGGCTTGTTCAATTCCATCATGTTCCCGACGATTTTCAGCCTCGCAACCGAAGGCATGAAATCGGACAAGGCAGCGCAGGCGTCGGGCATATTGGCCACCGCGATTGTCGGCGGTGCGATACTCCCCGCTGTCTACGGGCTTGTCGCCGATATCACGAGCCTGACGGCGGCCCTGCTCGTTCCGGTGACTTGTTATGTGATCATCGCATCCTACGGCCTTTACGCAGAACGGCAGCGGCAAAAGGCCGGCTGAGCAGCGACAACCGATCGGGAGCAGCCTTGGCTTTGCCAGGACGGAGGCGGTGACCGGTGATCTCGATGCTGATCTTGCCTGCATTCAAGAAGTGCCATTGGGTGGCAATAACGAAATACCAGCCCGTATTTCGACTAGGCTCGGCTCATCACAATCGGACGAGGCCCGGACGGATGCGCATGCTCTGAATGTGTGCTATTTTTACCCGATTTATCCGCAATAGCTGTTTTTGCGCCTAATATCGCGTGACCGCGTCGTACCGAGACAATAAATTATACTACCTGTGATATTTCTGCAAAAAATAAAGATAATCAGTCACTTAAGAACATCTAAATTCCGTATTCGGGAATTTCATCAGCTGAAAATTGAACACCACGGTTCACAAAACACAAATAATCATTATAGAAAGCTTCCATATTGAAGGCCAAACTCGCCGGGGGCATTTTTTTTGGCTTTGCAATGGGTTCGATAGGTTTCACCAGTCGGACGTGTTTTTCCCCAATAGTTGTAACGAAAAAACACCAGAGGTTTATTTGATTTATTTGAAAACGGGCGCATCGCTCGCGGTTATCGCGGCGCTGGGCTGTGCTACGGCACAAGCTCAGGAAACAGACAATCAAACGCAGAAACGGGGCGTGCAGGAAATAGTCGTTACGGCTACCAAACGCACTGCGGATTTGCAGGATGTTCCGGTCGCGGTTCAGGCCCTGGGCTCTGAAACGCTCGACCAATTGGGCGTCGCGGTTTTTGACGATTATCTGCAGCAATTGCCCGGCGTTACCGCTGGCGGCGGCGGACCTGGGCAAAGCACCATCTATATTCGCGGTCTTGCATCGACCACTCCCAATCTGACAACCGCCGGGGTTGCCGGTCTTGCGCCCAATGTCGCACTTTATCTTGACGAGCAGCCGGTATCGCAGCCGGGCCGCAATCTGGACGTTTACGCAGCCGATCTTGAGCGCGTGGAAGTATTGTCCGGGCCGCAAGGCACATTGTTCGGCGCCAGCTCGCAAGCGGGTACAGTACGCCTGATCACGAACAAGCCGGTTCTCGGGCAGTTGCAGGCGAAAGTTAAGTCTGGCCTCGCTTTCACGAAAAGCGGTGATCCGAGCTACAATGTCGAAGCCATGATCAACATTCCGGTTACCGATCGCTTCGCCGTTCGTGCCGTTGGCTATTACGACAACAAGGGCGGCTATATCGACAATGTCGCCGGAACACGTAGCACCATCGAAAGTGCACGCTTCCGTCCCGCTGGAACGGTGCGCGACAATGGCGTCCCCGTGAGTGGATCTCGCGCAGGCTTTCAGGCCGGCGCTGATCTGAGCGGTGTCAATTTCCTATTGGCTGATAACTCGGCGCTGGCGGAAAAGAACTTCAACGATACGCAATATCTCGGGTTCCGGGTAAGCGGTAAATACGAGTTCTCAAACGACTGGAGCCTGACCGTGGCCCATGCCCGTCAGGGGCTGGATTCCGACGGCGTCTTCTTTGAAGATCCGACGCTTGATGACTTGCAGATCGAACGTTTTGAACAGGATGAAATCAAGGATGATTTCAGCAACACCAGCTGGACCCTTGAAGGGCGGATCGGCGCACTGGAACTGGTTTATACCGGCGCATATACCAAGCGTGAAACCAGCCAGCGGGTAGATTATTCGGACTATCTGTTTGTAGGGCAATATCTGCCTTATTATATCTGTGACGGGTCGGTCTCCTATCCGGGCGGCGCTCCATCAGGAACATGTCAGGCACCAAATCTGCTCGTCAATTCCCGCACCGAAACCGAAGTGATGACGCATGAGTTGCGTTTCAATACTCCGGAATATCAACCGTTGCGCCTGACCGCCGGCGGTTTTTACAGCGATCTGGAATTGTCGGAACGTAACGACTTCACCTATCCCGGTAGCACCGCGATCGATCTTTTTGGCGGCTCTTTCCCCGATAATTTTTCGCAACCCGGCGTCTTTAACACCGACAGCGGTGCTTATCCGGCAGGCGTGATCTTCCGCAACGATGTGCGTCGTACCGACAAGCAGTTCGGGATATTCGGTGAGGCCACCTATGACATCTCGGATCAATTCGCGATCACTCTGGGCGCGCGATATTATGATGTGGAAGTCGATCTCGAAGGTAGCGCGAACTCTTCTTTCTGTAATTCAAGCGGCGTTGACGAAAATGCCTTTGGCACGAACATCAGCGACCTTTATGATGGCGACGGCAGCTTTACTTTCATAGGCAGCTGCAACGACGCCTTGCGGCAGACGTTCACCGAGGGCCAAACCGTAGCGGAGATTCAAGCCGCGGGATTGAGTCCGGCGCAAGCGCAGCAAGTGTTCAACTCGCTGAGCGCACCGGACAAGGCAAAGACCGACGGCTTTATCTTCAAGGCCAACCTGACGTGGACACCGACCGAAGACCTGCTGTTTTATGCGACTTATTCGGAAGGCTTCCGTCCTGGTCTGTTGAACCGGCCAGGCGGAGCGCAAAGTCCCGGTGGATTTACCGTTCCCTTCGCGCTGGAAACCGATGACGTCACCAATTACGAGTTCGGTTGGAAAACTTCGCTCTTTGACAACCAGTTGCGGTTCAATGGTAATGCCTTTTTCGTGGATGTGCAGAATTTGCAGACGACGATCTTTGATACGAGCATCACCAATCTGTTTTTCTCGGACAATGCAGCCAATGCAGAAATAAGGGGTATCGAGGCAGACCTTACGGTTGCTCCTTATTCGCTGAGTGGCTTAACGGTAAGCGCGGCTTTCTCCATATTGGATACGGAGATTACCGAGGTACTCACACCGACTGACGATGTTGTAGCCGGACGCAGCCTCGCTTATGCGCCGAGCTTCCAGGGCAATATCCGGGCCCGCTACGAATGGGGTGTCTTCGGGGACTGGACAGCCCATGTTCAGCCGCAGGTTAACTATTCTGCGTCTTCGGCCACCGATATTATCGAGATCAACCGGATAACATTGGATAGCTGGACAACATACGGCTTGTCCGCGGGTCTCAGCGATGACACATGGTCATTGGAGATATTCGGTGACAATTTGACGGATGAACGCGCTGAAATCAGCGGCAATTTTGTCTATGATCGTGCGCGTATCACGGTCAATCGTCCGCTTACTGTCGGCGCACGGGTTTCGTTCTCATATTGAGAATAATCAAATCGAGGGAAAGCCTGCCGACCGGTTGGCTTTCCCTTGCATTGAAGGATAGCAAGACGCGCGCGAATGACTGAACCCGGTCTTGATACAGAAGAACAGCTAAAACAGGCGCGCGCTCATATGTATGAGGGGCGTTTTGATGCTGCGATGCAATCTGCTGCGACTGTCTTGCGGCATGACGCAAAGAATATCGACGCGCTTTATATAAAGGCCGTTTGCGAGCGGTATCTCGGACATGCTGATCAAGCGCTCGAAAGCGTCGAGTTGCTGAAAAGCCTGTCACCGGATTTTGGCCGTGCGTATCAAGAAGAAGGCCATATCTTCAAAGCCATGGGCGACGATGAAAGCGCGCTGGCTGCCTATCGCCGGGCGTGTCAGTGCAATCCGATGCTTGAAGCGAGCTGGAAAGCACAAGGCGACATATTTGATCGCCAAGGTCGCGGCGATGCGGCAAGGGAAGCGCGGGGCCAAGCGCAACGCATAGCCGGCACCCCGAAGCCATTGGTCGCGGTGTCCCATCTCCTCTACGAGGGCAAACTGGTCAAAGCGGAGCATGCCTGCCGCCATTTCCTGCAAACCAATCCCCATAATATCGAAGCGATGCGATTGCTGGCGGATATCGGATCGCGTCTGGGCATATTGGAAGATGCGGATTTCCTGCTCGAAAGCGCGCTGGAATTTGAGCCGGACAATATCCAGGTCCGGATTGATTATATCCAGATACTTCGCAAGCGTCAGAAATTCTCCGAAGCCCTGAAGCAAAGCGAAATATTATATCAGCGTGACCCGGAAAACGCGATTTTCCAATCGCTTTTTGCAATCGAATCCATGCAGACAGGCGACTATGATCGCGCCCTGGACCTGTTTGAGAAGGTCTTGATACAGCTTCCCGACGATCCGGTCACATTGACCTCCAAGGGACACGCGCTGAAGACTTGTGGCCGTCATGACGAGGCCGTCCGGTCCTATCAGAAAGCGTTTGAATCGGATCCCGGCTATGGCGATGCCTATTACGGACTTGCAAATCTCAAGACCTATCGCTTCAGCGATGAAGAGCTCGCCCTGATGGAATTACAGGCACAGGGCAATCGTCTCAGCTATCAGAACCGGATCCATATCTGCTTTGCGCTCGGCAAGGCTTATGAAGACCGCAAGGAATATGACACGTCCTTTGGCTATTATGATCGCGGAAATGAACTGAAGCGCGTGCAGTCGCGCTACGATGCGGATCAGATGACCGCGGAGCTGCAAGCGCAGATCAAGGTCTGCACGCCGGCCCTGTTCGAAAAGCAAGCGGGCAAGGGCCATGAGGCGCCCGATCCGATTTTCATATTGGGCCTGCCGCGTGCCGGATCGACCCTGCTGGAACAGATACTCGCATCGCATAGCCAGATCGACGGGACGCTCGAGCTGCCCAACATATTGTCATTGGCACACCGGCTGCGAAGAGGGAAACAGGCGAGCAATGACTCGCTATATCCCGAAGTTCTGCATGATCTGGATGCCAGCCAGTTGCGCGATATGGGGCGTGACTTTATCGAGAGCACCCGCATCCACCGGCAGGGCGCTCCGTATTTCATTGATAAAATGCCGAATAATTTCCGGCATATCGGCCTGATCAAACTCATATTACCCAATGCGAAAATCATTGATGCACGGCGGGAACCGATGGCGTGCTGTTTTTCCGGTTTCAAGCAGCTGTTCGCCGAAGGGCAGGAATTCACTTACGGCCTGGACGATATAGGCCGCTATTACCGCGACTATGTGCAGTTGATGGCACATTGGGACACGGTATTGCCTGGCGCAGTGTTGCGGGTACAGCATGAAGATGTGCTCGACGACCTCGAAGGGCAAGTCCACCGGATGCTGGAGTATCTGGGCCTTCCGTTCGAGCAGGGCTGCATCGATTTCCACCAGACAGAACGGGCCGTTCGCACGGCCAGTTCGGAACAGGTGCGCCAACCAATCACCAAAACGAGCGTCGATCTTTGGCGCCATTATCAATCGCATTTACAGCCGCTGAAAGATGCGTTGGAAAATACAGCAATGGAGCGTCAAGCGTGAGCGGAACCGAGACAGCAATTACGGACGAAATCGACAGTGGTTACGAGACCGATTATGAAGCGGGTCAGGACAATGTAAATACGTTCGGGCTGGAGATGCACAATCCGGTCTTCTTCGTCAGTGCCTTCCTGATTATCACATTCGTACTCCTGTCCTTGATATACCCGCATATCTCTCAAAAGGGGCTCGAAGCCACCAAAGCCTGGACGCTGCAATATTTCGACTGGTTCTTTGTCATAGCGACCAACTTCGTTTTGCTTTTCTGTGTTGCCCTCGCGGTCTCGCCGTTGGGTAAAATTCGTTTGGGCGGGGCAGATGCCAAGCCGGAGTTCGGGATAGCTTCCTGGATTGCGATGTTGTTTTCGGCCGGTGTCGGAATTGGCATGCTGTTCTACGGTGCCGCCGAGCCGATGGCCTATTATACCGATTGGGGCGGAACACCGCTGAACGTCGAGGCACTGACACCTGAGGCAGAACGTCTGGCGCTGGCTGCCACCGTCTTTCACTGGGGCCTGACCCCTTGGGCGGTCTATGCCGTGATCGGCCTCGCGCTTGCCTTTTTCTTCTTCAACAAAGGGCTGCCGCTAACCATTCGCTCTGCTTTCTATCCGATATTGGGTGAAAGAATATGGGGATGGCCCGGACATTTCATCGACATTCTTGCCGTGATTGCCACCCTGTTCGGTTTGGCGACATCATTGGGTTTCGGCGCGCAGCAAGCAGCGACGGGCATCTCCTTTCTATTCGGCGTCGAGGCGAGCCTGACGTCTCAGCTGTTGCTGATCGTCGTCATTTCCGGCCTTGCGATCATTTCGGTGATGCGCGGCATGGACGGCGGCATAAAATTGCTGAGCAATATAAATATGGTCCTCGCCGCATCGCTGCTCGCCTTTGTTTTTATCGCAGGACCGACGATGGCAATATTCAGCGGCTTTGGGACGGCGATCACAAGCTATGTCGAATATGCCATTCCGTTGAGCAACTGGAACGACCGGGCGGACAGGATCTGGTATCACGGCTGGACCATTTTCTACTGGGCCTGGTGGGTAAGCTGGTCACCCTTTGTCGGCATGTTCATCGCCCGTATTTCCAAAGGCCGCACTATTCGACAGTTTTTGACCGTGGTACTCATAGTGCCGGTGATCGTCGCCATCATATGGTTTACGACATTCGGCGTTACGGCAATCGAGCAAGTCAAGGAAGGCGTCGGCCAATTGCCTGACGGTATAAACGAAGTACCGCTTGTGCTTTTCCAGATGCTCGAGAATATGCCCTTTCCCTTTTTCGCCTCCTGCCTCGCGATTGTCCTGTTGATCATATTTTTTGTGACCTCCTCGGATTCCGGTTCGCTGGTCATTGATGCGATAACCGCCGGCGGCAGAACCGATGCGCCCGTGGCACAGCGTATTTTCTGGGCGGTATTGCAAGGCCTGGTAGCCGCGGCATTATTGGTCGGTGGCGGAGCGGCAGCCCTGGGCACGCTGCAGGCCGGAGCGATCGCAAGCGGCCTGCCGTTCACAGTCGTATTGCTTGTCTGCTGTTACAGTCTGTTCAAGGGCTTGATGTCAGAATATCAACTGTTGAAGGCTGGCAAGGTCGCCGATTGACGACAGATTTGGTCAACCTGGTCCCGTCTCTATCCTCGTTCATGGAGGACATTGGCGCTATGGTCCAAATGCATCGACGAGGGCGCCGCGCTCAGAAAAGCCGGCTGCCGACCGGAACCTCTATATCGGGTTTGAACAGGACCACATGACCGGACGCATCCGGGAATCCCAGCGTGAGAACCTCGGACATGAATTTGCCGATCTGCCGGGGAGCAAAATTGACGACCGCAGCAACTTGCCGATCCAGCAGTTCCTCAAGCCGATAATTTTCGGTGATCTGCGCCGACGACCGCTTTGTTCCGATAGCAGGGCCGAAATCGATCAATAATTTATAAGCCGGCTTTCGCGCTTCCGGAAATGGTTTCACCTCGATAATCCGTCCTACCCGGACATCCACAGAAAGGAATTGTTCGAAGTTGATCAACTCACAGGCGGGCGCGTCAGGGTCGTGATTTACATGCATAACGCATTTTCTAGCATCATGGCTTCGCTACGCCAGCAGTTATTATGGCATTTCAATGATAAATACTGGTGCGCCTAGAAGGAGACTCTTCGAACGCGCTGTTTGACACTCTATCAGAGTGGAATGACCATCTCAAACACATAGACCTGAAAGGAATTGATGGACCGACCCCATGAAGGAGTCGGTAAGAAAGTCCTTTTTGGACGCATCAAGCGCCTCTCCCCCAAAAGAAAAAAAGGAATATCCTAAGCCCCTATCTGTGAGGTTTACCGATGAAGAGCGTGCCGAACTTGAGAGGAAGGCAGGCAATCTCACCCTGAGTGCCTATGTCCGTTCGCAATGCGTCGGCGATGTCGCGCCTCCTCATCGGACAAAAGGTAAGCGGCCTGTAAAAGACGAAGAGGCGCTTGGGCGCGTATTAGGAGCATTGGGTCGTTCGCAGCTTTCCAATAATCTAAATCAGCTCGCGAAAGCTGCTCATAGCGGGACGCTTGGCCTTCAGGAGGATTCGGAAGCAGCAATCCTGAAGGCGGCTTGTGATATAGCTTGTATCCGCCTGACGCTCATCGAAGCCCTGGGCTTACAGGATATTGAGCCATGATATTTGTAGGTAATGAGCGTGGAAACGGACAGAATCTGGCTCGTCATTTGATGAGTTCGGAAAATGAGCATGTCACCCTGCATGAAATATCTGGATTTGCGAGCAATGACCTTGCTGGTGCGTTCAAGGAAGCAGAGGCCATATCCAGAGGTACGAAGTGCCAAAAATTCCTCTATTCTCTCAGTCTCAACCCGCCTTGCAAAGAATCCGTTTCAACAGAAGTCTTTCTCGACACAATTTCGCGCGTCGAGGCAAAGCTTGGACTGGAAGGACAACCCAAAGCCGTGGTTTTTCATGAAAAGGAAAACCGTCGCCATTGCCATGTTGTCTGGAGCCGCATCGATGCAGACGCCATGAAAGCCATCACATTATCGTTTCCAAAACGAAAACTGATGGAATTGTCAAAAGAACTCTATCTTGAACATGGCTGGGACATGCCAAAGGGCTTTCTCCAACCTCTATTCCGCGATCCGAAAAATTTCACGCTGGCTGAATGGCAACAAGCCAAACGTATCGGAGAAAACCCTCGTGAACTGAAAGCAATATTCCAGTCATGCTGGAAGCAGTCGGATAACCTCAAATCTCTTGCGAACTCCCTCCAGGAACATGGGCTGATACTCGCTCAAGGTGACAGACGCGGGTTTGTTGCGACAGATATAAATGGCGAGATCTATGCGCTTGCCAAATGGGTTGGCGTCAAAACCAAGGAAGTGCGGGCAAGGCTTGGCGATCACGAGGCATTACCTTCAATAGGCGATGCCCAGACTCAAATTGCCAAAACGGTAATGCCCGCACTTGAGAAACTTGAACGAAGGCAGGCTGACAAACATACGTCAATGAGCAAACAGCATGAGAAACTGCTGTGGAAGATGGCCGATAGCCATACCAAAGAACGCAAGGCTCTGGTCGCAAGACAGGAAAAGCGGACACTCAAGGAAACTCAGGCGCGTCAAGAACGCTTCAATAAGGGCTTGCGAGGACTTTTTGACCGCATAACCGGAGCATACAGCAAGGTAAAAAGACAGAACGAGATGGAAGCCTTTGACGCTGCCGAGCGTGATCAGAAACAGCGGGATGCCTTGATATTCCGGCAGATGGGCGAAAAACGACAATTGGCGTTACACAGTGCCGAGCTTTTGGAGAAATCACGGAGAGTTCCCTCACGGCTTCAAGCTGATTTGGAAAGGTTGAGAGCGTCCCGAACGAGTAAATCAAATGCTCCAAAAGGCCTAGGGCGCTAAAAATAGCCAGCAACAGATTATGACGTTGTTGTTTTTTGGTCTATTTCTTGATTTTGCTGTTCGCATTTTTGTTATGAGTTGCGGCGGCTATTCTTGGGCCAAACCCATCTTCAAAACCATCCCACAGGAAATCGTAGAGTTGATCGAGTTGGCTCTTCAAACGGAGAACTGATTGGTTGAATTCACGTTGGAGGACTACAAGTCCCTCACGAAATGATAGATCTACATCAATCGTGCGTCCATATCGGTCAGTGCCGGTCATTCTATACATCTTATCATTAAACAGCGAGGCCGTTTTAAACGGCTGGTCATCGTCCGTAAATCCCCCTTCGTTGCCATATGAACAGGCAGCCCGTGTTTCATAAGATTGGACAACAGGTATTGTTGCTCTTTCAAACCTAATAAAAAAACCGTGTTGAATAGGATTAGAGCACAATCCACCACAGATATATGCCTCAATAAGAAAACATCAGTAGCAACCGTCAGCCAGTCATATCTTGATATGGGCATTTCCTTAAATAATAGATACACTCGGACGATAGAAATAGATAAAAGGAGATACTGGAAGCCATTTTGAAAACCGAGATCACTTTCGTCAGATTACCCGAGATCAACCTAAACGAGATCATAGTTCACATGTCCGATTCCCGTGTCGCAGAACACATGCCTCTGCTAACAGGCATTTGGGATAAGGCCTTCTGGCCTGCCCCATTAGGGTGGTCCACCGGCTAAGTTAGAGTTCCGGCGGTTAAGGTCGCCCTGCTGGGCGGCCCGGAGCGTAGCGTAGGGCAGACCAGCAGGGCGAGGCAAGATAGTTTCTGGAGCTGGCGGCTTGTAGCCCAGCGAGCTGTGCGGGCGGAGTGTGTTGTAATGCTGGCGCCAGCATCCAATCAGGATTTCGGCCTCCCTCAGCGTGTAAAATATTTCGCCATTGAGAAGTTCGTCCCTGAGCTTGCCGTTGAAGCTCTCGTTGTAGCCATTTTCCCAAGGGCTGCCCGGTTCGATGTAGAGCGTCTTCACGCCAATCCTGCCGAGCCAGTCGCGCACGGTATGGGAGGTAAACTCCGCGCCATTATCCGATCTTATATGTGCTGGCGGACCATGACGCTGGAACAGATCGGTCAGTACCGCCAGCACATCGTCGCTCTTGAGCTGTCGCTGGACATGGATCGCCAGGCACTCCCGGCTGTGTTCATCGATCACCGTCAGCATCCGGAACGCCTTGCCGTCATGGGTGCGGTCGGCGACGAAGTCGTAGCTCCAGACATGGCCACGATATTGGGGTCGGAGCCGCATGCACGAGCCATCGTTCAGCCATAACCGACCACGTTTCGGTTGCTTCTTCGGAACTTTGAGCCCCTCGCGGCGCCAGATGCGCTCGACCCGCTTCGCGTTAACCGTCCAGCCGTCATTACGCAGCAGGCCGGTAATACGGCGGTAGCCATATCGGCCGTATTGCGAGGCCAGCCGGATGATCTCGGCTGTCAGCGACTTCTCATCAGGCCGCGGTCTCGCCGGCTTCCTCTGGGTCGAACGGTGCTGGCCCGTCACCTTGCAGGCACGACGCTCGGATACTCCGAGCGCCTTACACACATGGTCGACCGCCGAACGGCGCCGCGAGGGGCTCAGTACTTTCCCTCGACAATCTCCTTCAGGATCAAAGCGTCGAGCGTCAGGTTCGACACCGCCTTTCGGAGCCGCTGGTTCTCCTTCTCAAGGTCCTTCAAACGCCGAGCCTGGCTCACCTTCAACCCGCCATATTCACGCCGCCAGCGATAGTAACTCTGCTCCGATATGCTCAACGACCGGCATATCGCACCAACCCTCTCGCCGTGTGCCAGCCGAACCTCGGCTTCTCGCAGCATCCCGATGATCTGCTCCGGTGTATATCTCTTCCGCGCCATTCAAAGCTCCTTTCAAGCCATAAATAGCCGAAATCCTAACTTTCAATATGGACCATTTTTCGGGGGGCAGGCCACTTCACCGCAAAATTTGTTTCCACAAAAGAAGAGCGGTGGAAGCAAGATGGGCTGGGGCATTGGGCCATACTGTCAAATAATCGATATATCGGGTGGGGTGGCTTCCAAAAAGAGGGCAACGAGTGGGATTACGGCTTGGTTCTAAAGCCAGACTCATTTGGACTTGGCATACGTATTTCAAGACTTATGATCGACTTCGCAGTTGCGGATGAACGCATTTTCTCAGTGACTCTTCTTTTACCGCCGTCGCGCAAAAATCTAGGCGCGCTAAAAAGGTTCGGGGTCCAGCTTGCCGGGGAAGTAGAGCATGCAGGAGCCCGGTTTCTCAAATATCGACTTGAGACCGATTGAACTCCTATTACCTAGAACTGCATATTTTACACCTTTATCAGCTTCGCTGAAGGCAAGCAGAACCTCGCAGTCGAACCTTTCAAGGTCAAGCTAATCATGAGGTTCGTGAATTTCAACATTGCCGATCATATAATGTGAGAGATAGCTAAGCCACAGTTTTAAAAACTTTATGGGAGTAAAATGGCAAGACTTGTCACTATCTGCATCGGGCTAAAAAGCAATTGACATTATAATTGACCGGTCTATTATTAATTCAACAGATGCAAGGGAACACATCATGGCTCGGGTGCGAAATCAGGAAAATTATGATGCGGCGCGTACGCGGCTGCTTGATGTTGGTGAAAAGCTTATTCGTCAAAAGAGCTTTGCGGACACAGGTGTAATGGATGTTCTAAAATATGCGGAAATCGCAAAAGGGTCATTCTATCATTATTTTCAGAGTAAAGAGGATTTCGGTATCGAAATTGCGCGCCGATATTCCAAACAGCAAGTTGAATTCGCCCGCCAAGTGTTAAACGATGATGGTAAGCTGCCGATATTGCGACTCAGGGCTTTTTTTGAAGCTGCGGCAGTGGATATGGAAAATCGTAGTTTCTCCCAAGGCTGCCTGATGTGCAACCTTACAAGTGAACTTGCGGATGAGAGTCCGACGTTTCAAGCAGAGCTGAATCAAAATTGGCAGGAGCTTTCCGACGAAATAGCTCAGTGCCTTAAAGATTCAGATCTCACGACGATCAACCTATCTCACCTAAGCACCGCAGAAGCAGCGGATTGGTTGCTCAACGCCTGGAGCGGGGCACTGACACGGATGAAGGCCGCCGGAAATTCGGACCCGCTCGAATTATTTATGAAATCAGTCTTCAAAAACCAAGGAAAAACGAATGAACGCAAATTCCCCAAAAACGATTCTTGTAACCGGCGCGAGCCGGGGTATCGGTTACCTTACGGCAAAAACACTCGCCGCCGGGGGGCATCACGTTTACGCGGCTATGAGAGATAGGGATGGGCCCAACGCCAAAGCTGCTAGCGCTCTCACTGACTACGCCATGCAATCAGGGCTTTCACTTTTGATCATCGACCTCGATGTGACATCTGAAGAAGACTGTCAGCGCGCAATTGCCAAAATTGAGGCGGAGCGCCCTCTCGATGTGCTCGTTAACAATGCCGGTGTCATGCCCGTTGGCGTCACTGAGGCTTATTCCCCACAGGCGACGCAAGCCTGTTTCGATGTGAACATGTTCGGGCTAGCCAAGATGAGCCAAGCGGCCTTGCCTGCCATGCGTCAGCGTCACAGCGGCCTGCTCATTCACTTAAGTTCTGCGGCTGGGCGCTTGGCGATTCCATATTTTGGCATTTATTGCGCGTCGAAATGGGCGATGGAAGCCTATGCCGAGAGTTTGAATTATGAACTGGCGCCCTTTAATATTCAGTCAGTGATTATTGAGCCCAGCGGTCATGCAACGGACTTGGTCAAAACCGCCCCGGCGCCAGATCTTCCAGCCGTTCTACAAGAATATGGTCCCCACAATGAAGGGCGCGAAAAGCTTTTAGGAATGTTTCGCGATCTGTTTGCCCAAGACCAGACAGGCAACGACGCGCAGAATGTGGCTGATAGCATAATGGCCCTCGTCGAGATGGAAGGGCTGCGCCCTATCCGCACGCAAATTGGCGATGATATGGGCGTCTCCGCCATTAACATGGCGACAGCGCCAATCCAGACGAGGCTCATCGAGCAATTGTCACAAGTTTATGCGTTCGAGGAGCAATAAATCATGTCCGACACTCGTCTCTATCTATTTGCGACGATCCGTCCGAAGCCTGAGTTTTTTGAAGTTGCCCGAGCAGCACTGGACGAACTGGTTCCTTTAACTCTGCTCGAACCAGCGTGTCACGTCTTCAGCGTGTTTGTCAGCCGTGACGAGCCTGACACGTTACACCTGTTTGAATGCTTCGAGGACGAATCCGCATTAGCAAGGCACTATGAGGCACCGTATACAGAGGCGGTATTCCAGAATTACGAAAGCTGGCTTACCACTCCCGTCGACGTGCGCAAGTTGAGTGCGTCGTCCGCTACTTCAGCGGGGCAGTTCCGATGATCAAGAATGCACTGATTGTCGGTGCCGGGCATGGCCTCAGCGCCTCGCTCGCCCGTGTGTTCGCAGCGAACGGTATAAGGGTCGCCTTAGCGGCCCGAGATGCAACCAAGCTCGGGCCGCTCTGTGACGAGGTGAATGCCAGCGCATTCGCTTGCGATGTCACTCACGAAGAGAGTGTCAACGCTCTGTTTGCCGCCCTTGATGAGCGGGAAGAGGTCGCAGATCTTGTTGTGTTCAATACCGGTTACTACGCCAGAGGTCCGATCGAGGAGCTTGCGTCCGACACGGTGCGCCAGAGCTTGGAAACCAACGCCTTTGGCGCATTCCTCGTTGCTCAGGCCGCAGCTGTTCGCATGCAGGGCTCTGGCGGCGTTATCCAATTCACAGGTGCGACAGCAGGTGTAAAGGGTTTTGCCAACTCCTCACCGTTCGCTATGGGTAAGTTCGCTTTGCGGGGACTATGTCAAAGCCTCGCGCGCGAATTGGCGCCCCGGAACATTCATATCGTACATTTCGTACTCGACGGCGTCATTTACGAACCGGCCCGCGGCGCGCCCTATGACAACGTTGAAAGATCACTTCACCCAGACAGGATTGCGGAGACCTATCTGGCCGCTGCACGGCAGCACAGGAGCGCTTGGAGCTGGGAAATCGAACTGCGTCCGAGCACCGAGGTTTTCTAAGGTTTCACCCTGTCGGCAAAATAATGAGTCACACTTTTCGTCCGGGCTTCCTCTTTATAAATAGCCCCTCGTCATGAGCGGCACGTAAAAAAGGAGATTAGAAGATGAAAACCCATGACGTTCAATCAGTCGCCATCGCCAGGCCGCATGAAGCCGTGTTCGATTATGTTGCCGACCCGAAAAACCTACCAAAATGGACAAACGCTTTCAAGCGGGCCGACCGAGAGACGGCAGAGCTGGTCACCCCGAATGGCGCTGTTCCCATCCGCCTTGAAACGATTGCGCACAGCGATCAGGGAACCGTTGACTGGAAGATGACCTTCCCGGATGGTTCGGTCGGCGCCGCCTATTCCCGCATAACACCGGACGGCATGGACGCTTCAATATATTCCTTCGTTCTAATGGCGCCACCGGTGCCGCTTGAAGCCCTTGAAGGGGCGCTTGCCGAGCAGATGGGCATCCTTGCTGGAGAGTTGGCTGAGTTGAAGGCGCACTTGGAAGCATGATCAGGTTCGATCCGATCGAAGTTGAAGCGGCGCGGCAGGGAGACCGCGCCGCTTTGGAGGCTGTCATACGTGCAGCCGAGAGGCCCGTATACAACCTTGCCATGCGCATGCTCGCCCATCCCGCAGATGCCGAGGACGCAACCCAGGAGATTCTGATAAAGATCATCACCAATCTTGGGGCACTTCGTGAAATCAATGCGGCCGGTGGATGGGCTATGCGTATTGCTTGCAGGCATCTGGTCAATAGCCGCAAGCGCAGCCGCGTTGAAGCTATGCGTATGAATTTCCAGGGGTTCGCCGAAGATCTCGATAATGGGATGAGTGATTATGCGGAAAGCGAACCAAAGGATGTCGAAACGATACTTGCCATTGAGGAGATTAAGGTCGGCTGCACGCTCGCCATGCTTACCTGCCTGAACCGCACTCTCAGGATCGCATATCTATTAGGAGATGTCTTTGAGCTGACGGATACCGAAGCGGCATCCGTTCTGGAGATCACGCCAGCAACCTATCGCCAGCGTCTGCGACGTGGTCGTGGTGCGGTAAAGAATTTCGTTCTCTCAACCTGCGGAAACGTTTCGGAGAAAGCGGCCTGCCGCTGCGAAAAGCGCGTGGCATCGGCCGAGGCGTTGGGGCGTATCGTTAGGGGACAATCCTTATATGGGCTTGCCAAGGACTCTCAGGGAAAGCTGCTCGAGTTACGTGCCAAAGTGCGGCAGTTGGAAGAAGGACGTCGCGTAGTGGCACTGTTGCGCACCAACCCCGAATTTACATCCAATGTATCTGACTTGGTCCTTTCGACGATCGACTCTGAACGCGGCAGTCCCGAAGTCCAGAGAGGCACTCTTGACTGACGGCAATAGTCCAAAACCAGGTCGACACCGCTTGCCTGCTAAACAGGCGCGTCGGTAATTCACGTGCTTGCCCTCTCTGGATTAGTGGCTCGAACCAAACAAGCATCGCAAAACGACCTCCGCGCTGCAGTCAATTTGAGGCGAGGATCCGATCGCCGTGATGCGCGCCAATTGCATTGACCAACAAAACAAATCTTTATTGGGAGGAAACGATCTCTAATCTTCCGTTTGGAGCTTGCAAGGCAGTGGGTATCATTTAGTCTTCTTCTCGAATGCTGCCCTTGCTTTCAAAAAAGCGGCCTCAATCATCGGTTTGAGCTCCAGCAAAGTCTCTGGTGAAGGATTGAGTACGGATATCCAGCTCATCCAGCCATAGACAGGATGAGGAGATATAACGTCTAGCTCGGTAAAATCCCAAGGGCTAGCTACGGCCTTGCCTTTTGCGGGGCGTGCAGGAGGTGGTCCAAAGCGTTCGAGGAATAGTGGCTTCGCCGTGCCAGTATTGAAGCGGAACACCCCTCCACGAATGAGATCAGAAGCACGGTCATTCTCACCATCCTTCTGCTTTACTGTGGCAAAATAAAACCCGCGCGGCAGCAATCCCTCTGGATTATAGAACAGCGAGGTTTTTCCCCAGGCGTCAATAGCAACCGTTCCTGGAGACCGTTCGGAAAGTGTCTGAATAATGTTTTCAGGTGTGATGCCGTCTTCTTCATAAGGCAATTGTAACTTATAAGCTTGGAATCGCGAGAGTTTTTCTTAGATTTATCTGATCTGCGTTTAGGCAAGTGATCTCGCAAAGTCGGAAAAGCGCTATTTCGGAACGATCTTCTGACGGAAAAAATCGATCGCGACACGAGTCTTTCTAGGAAGGTAGGATCGGCTCGGATAGAGGAGCCAGGCCGCAGATTCGAAGCTTGTCGCAGCCCATTGCTGATCTGGAAAAACGTCAATCAATTCGCCAGAAGCAATTTCGTCCCTCACCAGCCAATCAGCCATAATTCCGATCCCCAGTCCGCAAATAACCGCCTCCTTCAGAGCGAGAGCATTCGAGATCAAAAGCGACGGGCTAATCGGTATCTCCAGCACCTCACCGCCTTTATCTCGGCTCATCCATTGCGATCGAAAACCAGGCAGATCAAAGCTGATAAGCCTATGCCCTTCTAGCTCTGATGGGCCTTTAAGAACTCCACTCTTGTCAACATAATTTGGGCTAGCACAGAGCCGATAGCGCGTATCCATCAGCTTTGTGGCTATCACAGCAATATCGAGAGAAGGTGCTAGCCGGATAGCCAGATCGACCCTCTCTTCGACGAGGTCTACATTTCGGTCATCAAATTTTAGGATCAGGTCAATTTCGGGAAACTGTTCTGAGAATGCCGAAAGATGGGGCACGATGCATGCGTGGCCGAAGGCAACCGACGCACTAATACAAAGCCTGCCCCCAATCGCGCGATCACTATCCCTCATTTTGCCATGGATCGCCTCAAGCTCATCCAACAACGGTGAAATTTTGCCCAGATAGGCTTCACCCGCTTCAGTCAGTGAAATCGTGCGTGTGGTGCGTTGGAGAAGCCTGACGCCGAGTGAGGCCTCTAAAGTGCTGACTGAGCGTGAAATTACAGACGGATCGATATCCAGATGGCGAGCGGCGGCGGCGAAACTCCTTACCCGTGCGACTTCCAAAAAGTGATGAATGTATCTTGTATCCATTAATGTAAATTTTGCATCAATATAATGAAAAAGTCCATGATTATCTGCTTCAATATATAGAATAAAATTGAGGCTTGAAATCAAGAAAGGATCAAGAAATGAAAAACTTACTGCGCGTGGACTCAAGTGCCAGGACCGAAGCTTCACATTCGCGAGCACTCGGCGACTATCTTCTTGAATGCGCACAAGCATACTCGAAAGGCTTGACCGTTCGCACCCGAGACTTGGTCGCAGAGCCAGTCGAGCAAATCCATCAATCGACCATTGCTGGCTTTTACACGCCAGAGGACCAGATGACAGACGAACTGCGGGCAGCCACAGCCCTGTCCGACAAGCTCATCGCTGAAGTTCAATGGGCCGATACGATTCTAATTACGGCACCTATGTACAATTTTTCAGCGCCGTCGGCGCTGAAGGCGTGGATCGATCAGGTTGTGCGGATCAACCGCACTTTCAGCTACGAAGATGGTAAGTTTTCCGGTCTTGTCGGGGTAAATAAGGCGTACGTGTGCTGTGCCTATGGCGCCGGACGGTATGGCGAAGGCGGCGACTTCGCCGCTGCGAATTTTTTAGAACCTTACTTGCGCTTCGTTCTCGAATTTCTTGGGATTGAGCAGGTCAAATTCTTCAGCGCTGAGTTATTAACCGCAGACGAGGCAACCGTTCAAGCTGCCATCGATCGAACCAAGGCGCAGATCGCCGCGGAGTTCAATCCAACCAACTGAAGGGAAACAAATCATGAATGCGATAGAAAACAAATCAATAATCATAACTGGCGCAAGTCAGGGAATCGGCGCAGCAACTGCTCGATATTTGGCAGCATTTGGTGCAACGGTCATTCTTGTCGCGCGCAGCGCGTCAAAGCTTGAGCGTGTCGCCAATGCGATTGCGATTCAGGGAGGCTACGCGGTCACCATCGCAGGCAGTGTCGCTGATTATCAAACGCTCGAGAGCGCAGTGCGTCTGGCTGTTGATCGCACCGGACGTTTGGATGTCCTTGTGAACAACGCAGGGATCATCGATCCCGTCTCGCGTATTGCCGACAGTGATCCCGAAGCGTGGTCACAGGTCGTCGATGTCAATCTTAAAGGAGTCTACAATGGGCTTAGGGCCGCATTGCCTGAGATGATTGCCGCAAAATCGGGCACGATCATCAATATCAGCTCTGGTGCAGCAACTGGCGCCATGGAAGGTTGGAGCCACTATTGTTCGACCAAGGCGGCTGTTCTTTCCCTCACTCGCTGCACACATAAAGAATACGCAGAGCATGGTATTCATTGCGTTGGATTAAGTCCGGGAACGGTCGCCACAGAGATGCAAGGTGTGATCCGTGACAGCGGTATCAATCCTGTAAGCAAACTCGATTGGTCACACCATATTCCGCCTGAATGGGTCGCTCAGGCAATCGCATTTTTAATGAGCCGCGAAGGCGAAGAGTTCGCCGGCGGTGACTTCTCTCTGAAGACAAATGAGGGACGCGCGATAGTCGGCCTGCCGGCTTTGTAGGTCGATGCGTTCAAAAGAGCGCTATCTGTGCGTCTGTAGGACCGAGGATTTGACAGTTTCCGCGCGCCATTCTCACTGTAGAATAACCCTGCCATATTTGCGTGACGATATCTATTAGGAGATGTCTTTGAGCTGACGGATACCGAAGCGGCATCCGTTCTGGAGATCACGCCAGCAACCTATCGCCAGCGTCTGCGACGTGGTCGTGGTGCGGTAAAGAATTTCGTTCTCTCAACCTGCGGAAACGTTTCGGAGAAAGCGGCCTGCCGCTGCGAAAAGCGCGTGGCATCGGCCGAGGCGTTGGGGCGTATCGTTAGGGGACAATCCTTATATGGGCTTGCCAAGGACTCTCAGGGAAAGCTGCTCGAGTTACGTGCCAAAGTGCGGCAGTTGGAAG
Organism: Parasphingorhabdus flavimaris; assembly: GCF_013371215.1. GTDB lineage: Bacteria > Pseudomonadota > Alphaproteobacteria > Sphingomonadales > Sphingomonadaceae > Parasphingorhabdus > Parasphingorhabdus flavimaris. The sequence continues at coordinate 550,025 of NZ_JABWMH010000001.1, read as the reverse complement.
AAGGACGTCGCGTAGTGGCACTGTTGCGCACCAACCCCGAATTTACATCCAATGTATCTGACTTGGTCCTTTCGATGATCGACTCTGAACGCGGCAGTCCCGAAGTCCAGAGAGGCACTCTTGACTGACGGCAATAGTCCAAAACCAGGTCGACACCGCTTGCCTGATCTCAGGCGGCGAATCTTCTTGAACAAAGTAAAGGCCTTTTACCGTAACCTCAGATACGGCCTTCCATAACCGAACAATATCCCGCCTCGAGTCATTGGTCATGGCTCCCTGCTCGAGGTTCACAAAAGCTTCCGAAAGTCGGTTTGTCGCAGCCATTTGCTGTAGTTGGAAACGATCTGTGAACACTTTCAGGCGCGCCTCCGATGGGAATTTGCCGTGGCCACATCAGTGTTGGGCGTCCGCTTTCTCCTGCTGTTTCAAAGGGCGCCGATATTCCAGCATCTCCTCGTCGGTCAGTCCCCTGATTACCGACCCGGGCAGCACCTACTCAACGAAGGCGTTGTGCTTGAGGATCATGGCTTCACCTTCGGAAGTACGGAATTTTTGGAATGTTTCCCGCGCCCGTTTGGGAAACATGTCCCAGCCTATCAAGGGAGGCGATCGCTTCCATGAACACGATTCCCCTCATGGCACCCGGGAAGGAGAATGCCCAGTCAAACCCCAGAGATGATATCCAATCGTTCGCGATCATTTCAACCGTAACTGCGACACGTCCGCTCTCGTTCCTTCGGCGGACAATTTTGACGCTGTAGGTTGTATCTTTCATAGGTCTAGCTCCGTCCATGGGTCAATGGGTTTCCAAAGGGCAGAGTGACATCTCCCTTTGGTCACAATGATATTGTCTCCATGAAATGGTCTTGGGGTTTTAGGGGAGACAGGAACGCTCACCTGATGATGGTGCAGCTTTCACAAGATGCGAGTGGGTTTCAAGGGTGGCGCGATAGCCCCCTGATCTTCCTGAAAGGATCGATGGGTGCAGGGAGAGCGAAGTCTCCTTGCGAGTGATTGACCGGCGATACGGTCTAATTGGCGTGGGATGGCTCCAACATCTGATATTTCATATCCTTGGATGCCTAAGTCCCGCGCCAACCGCGAGAGGGATGCAACGGGAGAGCGCAGCGTCTCCCTTGCCAAGGTAGTTTTGTAATACAAAACACACCTTGCATTCCTTCATTTAGACAAAACACCGGACTATTTCGGGAGCACATTTTTCCGTCATACCAGCGTGGACTCTATGTACTATATCCACAAACATATCCAGAAAGACCCATTAATCAGCTTCGCGCAAATTCGATCAAATCAGATATGTCGTGAGCATCTGCCTTTTGTAGCGCCGCAACATATGCCTTTCGTGTGGCACTTGGCTCGACCATATTTTTCCTGCCCCAGGTGAAGCGATCACCACCAAGCTGCTTTATCAGAACGTCGGCGGCAAGACGTGCATGTCGTCCGTTGCCATTGGGGAAAGGATGGATTGCGACTAGCCGATGATGAAAACGCACCGCGATTTCATCTGCTGGGTAGGTTTCGTTCGCAATCCAGTAGCGCACATCATCAAGCAAGGTTTTCAGCTCAACGCCAATGCGTACCGGATCAATTCCGATGGTTTTTTCGGTTTGGCGGATATCCCCTGCCCACTTCCACACTTTCCCAAACATTTGTCTGTGAAGCGCCTTTAACGTGCCCTCATCCAGAACATCGCGTTTTCGGGAAAAAGCCCAACGCTCGGCCTCGGCAATATTGATAGCCTCGGCTTCATTGAGTTCACGGCGCAGCGTGATGTAGTTGGGAATCAGTCCCTCCCGCTCGTCGGGGTCGAGCGGTGTGGCTGCGTCATCGTCTCCATCAAATAGCGGGTCGCTCATGTTTCGTTCCACAAACGCCGTGCCTCTTTTTCGATAATCTCATCTATGATGCGGTCCGCTTGTTGCTTGCGGTCGCCCTCATCCATCGCCTGATCTTCAAGGCGCATGGTATGGTCGATAAATTGCAGACGTTCCTTGGCGACAATTTTTGCACGGTCACGCAAGATTTCATCCATCGGTTTGACAGGCACAATCGCATAGACAAACCTGCAATTCATGGCTTCGGCAGCTTCGCGCATAGTTTTGATGGTGACGTTGCCTGTCACCTCAGATTTTTCCAATGCGTTTATGCGCGAGCGAACGACGCCAAGGCGCTTTGCCATTTGCACAGCGCTCATGTTCAAGGCTTCGCGGATGGCTTTTATCCATCCGCGTGGCGGCGTAGCGAGTTCGCTTTCGATTTTACGAAGCGGCGAAAGTCGTCTTTCAAGCTGTTTTCTTGCGTTTTCCATGTTCATAATGTCACCTATGAGTGAACTTAATAAACATAGTATGTCACATATAGATGAACAAATGCAATATATAATGTCACATATCAGTGAACATTATTGGATATGATGCAAGCTACCCCTCAAAAGCTTCGTGTTTTTGATCGGGCGTTAAAGGCGTGGAGCCGCTCATTGAGCAGCTCCAGCATCTTGACCTTCGGATTTTTCTTCAATTGGGAAGAGATAGAAACCGCCACTGATAACCTGTTTCCCAGTCAGCTTGACATAGAGACCTTCGGTCGGGCGAGTGAAGGCAACACCCAATCTTTCGAAGCGGACATTTTCTCCATAACCAACGCGGCTTTTCACAACGTGTGTAGGGCGGTTTTTGGTTTGTGTATTTTCATTAGTGTTAGACATGATCGTCTCCTTTTCAGTTTTGATGTTCGACTGGACCTTCCAGCCGATGAGGAGTCGATGAGCCTGTGCCGTCTTTTGATTTGCCAACATGCAACCCGGTCTGCGTAAGCAGATGGTGCGGGCAGCTTGTTGCAAACCCGAAGGGGTTCTCAGAAGCAGTCAGCTAGAGACAGAAACGAGTGGCAGGAAGGAACAGATGAATATTGCGAAATGGGAGACAGGCAATCTCATGATCACGAATGCCAGACAAAATAAAAGCCCCGCTCGAAACTCGAAGCGGGGCTAGTCAATGTTTGGAACCTTATGCAGCCTTTTTGTTGGGCCGTTCCTCGTCAATAAGTGTCAAATAAGCGACCAGAACATAGAGTTTATCCAAGGTGGTTTTGCGTCCATCCTTAAAGTTTTGAAGATCGCGGGGCGTGATGTTATCGGTATTGATCCGCCTTCCGTCAATCAATCGCACCCTGTCCCCAGCGGCACCGACTTTTTGCTGAATCAATCGACACATTAGGGGCATGCCGTAATCGAGTTCATCTTTGCGCGCTAAAAAGGCGGCAAGGATTTGCCCACGTTCGACGGTGGTAACTTCGTTATTTATCGTTATCGGGTTCATCTGTGTGCTCCTTTCCAGCGTCAATGAATATGAAAGTCGGGTTTTCTAATCTTCTTGCGATGGCTAGTCCGACTTCGGACCTAGCCGATGTAAGTGGTCTTTCCATCGGAACCTCCATTGTATGAGGCGGGCAGGATCACCTGCCCGCTCTCAGATCAGTAACCAGCGTAAAAATTTCCGCTATTGACCATGTTGATCCAGCTAAACAGCTGCCTATCGTAGTACCGATAATTCTCGCTCAATTGTGCGTTTGTCAGGACACTGGAATTATGAGGTGCGCTCATTAGTCTTCTCCGTACTCACAGCGGTTCTGCAAATTTGCCAAACCTCAACTGTCAGTCAGAAAATGACTCATTTTATATTAACCAAACATGAACCATTAATACTTTGTGGTTTATGAATGTCTTCGAGTTTGGAGGGCGCCGGAGGCGCGTGTGACTTCATCAGCAGTAAAAAGGCCGTGTTCAAGCCAACGATCAGTTTCATCTTTCGTCGTCCAGACATTCAAACCTTCGGGCAATGTATCTGTCCGCAAATAATTTATCAGTGCGCCATGAGCACGACGATCATGGATTTGTAATACACGACGCGAAAGGAGATCGCGATCATTCCACTCTCCCCAAACCTCTTGCAAAAACTCTACGATGTTGTCTTTGCGTGGATGATATTTCCGTTCAGGTATGGGCGGTGGGTTCGCTTCATTCTCGAGGAACTGTGCTTTGGAAATAAGCATACGAGCCTGTCGTTCAAACTCTGCTTGAACGTTAGTGTCTGTGCTAATGCTCTTGGCTAACGCAGACAAAGGATCGTCAATGTCACCTTTATCATCTTCCATCCCAGCTTCATCTGGTTGGGGATTGTTTTCATAAGTATCTGTTTTTTCAACTTTTATGTCAAGAATTTGTTTAATTTCAGCTGTTATTGCTTCTGCGGAAAGCATTCGCTTTTTGCTTCGCATCCTGGCGAGGAGACTATCTGGTACACTGGAGGTCAGAGCAGTTTCAAAGTGATGCTCACGAGCGCCAACAATTTCGTTTCCTTGAGCTAGTGATTTCAAACAGGACTTAAGTAGCTGAAAAACTATTGGCTGAAATTCAGATTGATCAATAATTTCACTCGCACATCGCTGAAAATACTCCTCACATAATGTGTAAACCTCTCTATTCTCCTTAGCATTCGAAGAATCCAATTTAGCTTTAAACAAATCTCGGAAGCCTTCAAACTCCTGCATCAGATCGGAAATTTGCTTGAGCGAGAGGCAAAAATTAGGGTGCGCATTTTGGAACTCAAAAATGCTGGCTCTCTCTAGAATCGAAGACAAAGCTTTTTCTAAATAACTATGATTAACTACACCAGACTTGGCCAGTGAATGATGAAGCAAGAACATATTGTTCTTATGAAGTTTGGCCTTCTCTCGTGAGAATGCTTCACGAGCACGAATTACAGAATCATCACCTTTTTTTAAAGTCCGACCTTCATCGATTGATCGTTCAGTCAATCCTTGGGCCACAGCGATCTTATCTAATTCTTCCTCCTTGGTTCCAGTCACAGCGAAGCTTTCATATCAAATATCCGATTTTCCTATATCGTCTTTTACGCTCCACTCACCACTCACGTCAAACACACTCACAGCCAATGGATCGCATCTTACTAGTGCATTGGACAGAAAATTCCTACGGCAACGTGAGACATCCCCTGATGGTTAAACAGGAGATGTCACATGCAAAACCAAACCAAAAAAATTGAACCGATGGCACGGTCTGGCAATTTTAGCCCACCTGCAACGCGTCCACAAATTCAACCCATGCAACCCGTATTCCAGCCTCGGGGCTGGATGCGAACGCTACTGACACTTAGTGCTCCAGGGTTTGTGATCGTAGCTTGCCTAGGCGCCGCGCAGATCGTTGCACCCTATGATTGGAAACCCACTGTCTTAGTGGGTAAGGCAATAGCACAATATGAAGTCACGGTTATTCAGGAAACCCTGATGGATAAGGCTGAGGCAGAAAAACAAATCGCCGAGGCACGCGCCGAAGGCGAACGTGTTGCCGAACTTGCTTTCCAGACAGACCTCAAGGAACTGGAATTTACCTATCAGGAAAAGCTTGTCACCGTACAAACGCAATTGCAAAGCGGTCTTGCAGCCTATCAATCGCTCTATGAACGAGCGAACCTGATCCAGCAGGCAGTGTACCAGATGGAAGGCACCATCCTTCAGCACAAACAGCAGGCCATTCGTAGTTCGCAGGGCGGTAAAGAGCTTGTGGCGAATGTCGCTGATGTTGGCTGCTTCTTTGTACCTGACCTTTGCAAGGTTGGTGATGGCATTCGCGACAAGATGTCGGATGAGCTGGTAGATGCGGGTCGTAGGGGCGCGGGTCAGGTCTCCCGAGACTATCTGCAAGGCATGCCTGATCCTGCTCAATTGCAGTCAGGTATTATGCTCCCGCCCCGCGCAACCTTCCAATAATTCCAACTTCACTCGCCCCGCCTTATGGCGGGGCTTTTTTATCAGGAGAAAGCCTCATGTCATCGCGCAATGGCTCGTATGCTTCCAAAGTTGACAAGATGCCACGAGCCAAGCTCACCACGCCGATTGAACGCGCCAAGGCAGGAAATTCAACACCGAAATCTATATCTGTGAAGGCCGCGCCTTCCCCGACATCGGCAAGGCCCGCATTTGAGGGAAATAAGGCAAAGTCGCTGGCCCAAAAGGCACGCAACGCCAAACAGCAATTTCAGCCATCCCCTGCACGAGCGCCGCAGCCTCGCGGTATGGGTGAAAATAGCGTCAACTGGCAGGCTCATATCAGCCGCGCCAATGCCATGCGCGAACAAGTAGAGGGTCCAAAAAGGCAAGCGGTGAAACCTCCCAAAGACCTAGCCTCAAAAGCAAAAAAGGCAGCGCGGGAATACCGCGCCGCCTCTCCTGATTTGGACAAAGGCCAGTCGCCTAGTCGCTAATCTTTGTCCAAAAGATCTGCGAACATTTCATCATCAAAATAGGGTGTCCGCTTGATCGCGTATGGCCCTTTCCCGCTTACAAAACCCAGCATCAGACCACTTTCTCGCGCAAAGTAGGTCGCGATCTCATCGGGTGTCATCAAGGCCGTTTTCATGATCTGCTCTGATTTTGAGCGCCCTGTGGTAGTGGAATTATTCTCGGTTGTGGATTGCGAGTGCGATTCTTGCTGCGAACCGCCATCTGTTCTGCTGCTTGATTGGCTTTGCGCAGTGGATTGCTGAAACCTGCGGGTAAAGACATCAAAGATGGATTGCCCGCCTTGTATTGTTGCCGTCTGGCTGAGCGGTGCCATGTCCTGAAACGACTGAGAAGAACTATCCGAATAGCTCTGCCCCTCCTGCTGGCTCATTCCATTGGTCTCGCTTGAGCCTTGGGTCACTGATTCAGAACTACCCTTGCTTTCACGAATGACCTCAGTTTCGCCCATACGTTTTGAAAGCCAATCGAGCGTGGTCAGGTCGCTGTTGGCAAAAAACATCATCGTGCCTGCGTTTGCAAGAAAGGTTTCCCAGCTTTCACGGTAATGCTTTTTCATTTGGGTCACGTCCTGGACAATCGGGAAAAGCTTCACGCCATATCCTGCCATCAAGCCCGCTGCCTTCTCCAACATTTCCATGTGACCTAGCGAAGAAAACTCATCGAGGATGAAGAGCACAGGATGACCGTTGGCAGGCTTTTCAAGGCCGATTTCTTCCATGCGGTAGAGCAACATCGAAATGATGAGGCGCAAGAATCGCGCATGGGTTGGAAACATACGTGCAGGCAGGCAAATGTATATCGACATGCCACCTTCAGATGTCTTGATTGCATCTATATCGAAGCTTGTTGCCGAAAATACTTCCCTGATCTTGGGTGTCGAGAGGAAGCGCGTATTGCGCCTTGCTGTGCTGAGAACACCGCCCCTCTCATTATTGCCCATCGCAATCATGCTTTCGGCAGCCCCGATAATAAATTCCCGCACATTGTCATTGATTGCCTCACTGGCGCTCATATGACCCCAAAGTCCGTCAAAGGCGTTCATACCTCATCTTCGATGATCATCGCGTCACGGAAAATGGAGTCACCTTGCGTCAAAAGCTGGCGCACACGCCCGAGATGGCGCGCTTCTTCCTCGGTATCGCAGACATGAAGGATAAGCGCGGTAATCAAATCGCGGGCGCTTTCATCCCAGTGCATATCCTTAGCATTTGCTTTCACGATCATTGCATCTGCAATCATGCCGGCAATATCGATGGCATCGTCGCTTTCGATATCAATCATATCGAGCGGATTGAAACGACCAACAAGCTCGGGGGGCAGACCAGCTTCATCAAAGGGATCAAGTGCGATAACCTGATGCCCAGCCATTTTGGCACGGTGCTGGGCTGTGATGGCAGCGTTTTCGCCTTTGGGATCGATGATAACGGTGCTTCCAGGCCAGAGGCATAGATTGGGAATAATCAGCCCTGTGCCCTTACCACTGCGGTTTGAGGCTGCTGCAAAGAGATGGCGATCATCTTGAACACCAACAGGGTTGCCGTTCAAATCACGTCCAAGCCAGATCATACCAGATTGGTATGGCTGGAGATTGCCTTGCCAGCTTGAAGTTGCGAGCAACTGGTTTTTGCCTCCCAAGTCAATGCCTCGGGGAAAACCAAAGAGTTTTGAATTATCTGTCATGTCTTGTCCTTTCCAAAAAATATGGAGGGACTGGTTGGGAGCTATCTTATGGAAGCTTCAATGCAATGGGCGGGGCAACAGTGGGCTTGGCACTGGAAACAGACGATAAATGCTGATTTCAGCGTTCACGCTCGGGATTTTTGTCAGGCTCTGCCTGCTTCCTGTAATTCTTTGCTGCGCGCCCTGCTTTTCGTTGCAGGGACGTTTTTTTCTGTGACTGGTTTTTTCCGCGTTCGCGCAGGTTGGCGGCGATCAAATCAGCCATAGGCTTGTTCGTGCTGTTGAAGCCGATCATCGAGGCCTTGTTCCATGCCTCGCGATCCTTCGAACCAAGCCGAAACTCAAGACCGTTGCGGTCAGCAAGAACACGCAGCCACATACGTTGAGCACGGCCATTGCCGTCGACAAACGGATGTACAGCATTCATCTCGTTCACATAGTGCGCCGCACGCTTGGCGAACTCTCCCTTGGGCAGCCCTTGAAGGAAGCCCTCTTGCCTGAGCGCTGTGAATTGCTTCTCCATCCATGACGATATTTGCTCAGGCGGAGCAAAAGGGGAAGGCCCTCTTCCGGTCGTGTATTTGCGCTCCTGTCCCGCCCAGGCATAGATGTCGCCAAACAGATGCGCATGAATGGCTTTGAAGCCATCGTAGGTCATTGCCTGACCGGTTGAAGGCAAAGGCGATTGTGCAGCCCTGCGTGTGACCTGGCGTTCGACTTGTTCAAGCGTTTTAGGATTGGAAATGCCTAGCTTGTTGCGCAGTGTCTGTGTGCTGGTATCGAAGATACGTTCAAACTCACGCTGCTCGATTGCGCTGCGCGTGTAGTTCATTCGCTTGAAATTGGGTCATCAGCAGCACCATATTTCTCTCTGAAATAGTTTATGAGCCGTTCCATCTTTTCCTCATCGGAAATATCAAGCTGATCGAGCGCATCATTGAAGGCAATGTCCTCTGGTGCGCTTTGCGCCAGCCCTTCGATATCTGCGTCCACATTTGCCTGCTCACTTCGCCATGCGCGTGCTTCCGGCGTATCGTCGGTTATCATTGAGGGCAGATGTGCAAAAGGGTCGTTTTTTCCGTCTTTGATCATGACAGAATTATAGCTGAAGTCATGGATTTTCGCCACGAAATTTAGCTACATCGGTAGACATATCTTGTGCCTGATATCTCGGTTTCCGAATAATCAAAGCCCAGATCGCGTGCAATGGCATCGATGTCGAGATAGCGTCGAATGCGCTCAGGAATTGAGCCAAACAGACCTTCTTCAACGAAGTGCTCAGCCAGTTCATTCAGCGAGTCCATCTCGTAAATATCGATATCGACTTCACTGATATTGCACGAAGCATCATATCCGCATTCGTCCACAGCGATGATGAACGCCACTTTCTCATGGGCATCAGCCACATCCATAAATGCGATGACCTCGGACAAATTTGCCTGATTAATTCCGTGCGCCTCAGCAAGTTTTGCATCGATAGACTCACCGTCAATAAACTGAATTTCATATTCCTCGACCAATTGGCCGTAGCGGTCACGATTGGTGCTTGAGCGTTCCAGATATTCGTCCACGTCGGTGAAATAAAATCCGGTTGCATCGATGTTATAGGGTTGAGCAAAAAATGTAGTCATGTGCCTCGCCTCCTTTCATGTTTTATTGAGGACGCGAAAAACAAAGGCGGAGGAATGAGGGGGCAAAGTCAGCGTAAGCGAAATGGGCAACACGGTCTGTGAAACAGATGGTGCGGGCAGCCTATTGACTTGCCCCCGCCTCCGCCAAAGTCGCGGACAACACATCAATGAGACAGGAAAAGGCCAGGTCACCGACGAACAACGCTAACCCTGCAAGTGGATAAACCCGCATGAATCCGTCGCTTGGTTTCTTGGAATCACGTATGATTTACAACAATGGCAAAAGACAGGATTGAAATTACGGAAGAGATACGAGCGCATCTGAAAGCCGAGCAAGAGCGCACAGGCGCGGGTATTCAGCGATTGTTTCGTGGCACCAATGACGTTCGCCCTGAAGGTTTAAAATCTTCCTCAATCGTCCATAACTGGCTGAATGGAACACATAAGTCCGCAAGAAAAGAGCACGTTGATTGGGTTGTTGCGGCATATCGGAATTTCGGAACACCAAAAGCGCAATCCTCGCGCATCACCATCACCGATGAATTGAGGGAGCAATTGGTGGCAGAATCCCAACGCACTGGGTTAGGAGCGGTGTCGCTCATGCGTCATGCACGACTTAGCGCTCCTGCAAGCCTCAACCCTACCAAGATTCACACATGGCTGGCCGGAACTACAAAAACCGCAAATCGTGAGGAATGGGAATTCGTGCTCACACTCTACACGCGACTTGCATCGCCACCCTCCATCAAATAGTTAATGATGGGAACAACAGCAAACTGAGGGGCTACACATGAAATATCTTGTTGGAGATGGGAAAACAACAATCGAATTGGTGGATAATTCGGGTGGCCTTCATGGTAGCGCTTACGGAGACAGTGCCGAAATCAAGATGCCGGCAAAGGAAGCGCTCGAGCCTATGGCGCGCTTTGCTGAAGACGCGATTGAAAAGTTCAAGTCAGTCGGCGACCCCGACCAGGTGGAACTGGAGTTTGGCCTTGAGGGAGGAGCGGAAGGGGGATTCTTTGGCTTGGCCAAGGTACATACTAAGGCAACAATCAAGTTGAAGGCGACTTGGAAAAGGAAACCCGCTTAGGTCATAGTCATTTCAAGACCACCAGGTGTGCCAATTTGTACACCGCCTTGAAATTCGCGCTCAATATAATCTGGTAGCCCTTCAAGATCTCCGTCTTGTGCCTCTATGTAGACAATAGGCATAGTCTGATAGCGGCACACCACTTGAAAATGGAAATGATCCGAGATTCCTTTTAGAACAGAATCTGGAAAGGGGTCATGCTCACTACCTCCAACACTTCTAGCAAAAGCATTGGAGCAGATAATTATCAACATATTCTCTTTTAAGGCCCCCATCTTATTTCCTATTTAAACCCTAAATATGTATTAGGGTTTGAGATAATTCAGAGGCCGGAAAAAATTCTTTCAATCAATTCTCCGCACTAATAATTGGCAATACGCCATTTTCATCATTGAGAATTCTAATATAATTTAGCATTCTCGTCCAGCGAGACCGCGAATTCCGTTTTTTCTGTGCTAGGGCGGTGAATATTCCCGCTACAGATGCCGCCGCCATAGAAGTCCCTGTTCTCAATATGATGCGGCCATCCAAGTCCTCACAAGGCATATTGCATCCGCAAATGTGAGCTGTGGGTAAGTCTGAGCCTGTGCCGCCCTTTCCGAAACCAGATTTCGACCACCTGAGGCCTTCTTCGGTCAGAGCGCCAACAGAAAACACTTGCGGCTGATCTGCGGGGAAAGAGGTTTTGCCGGACTGATTGCCAATGGCCGCAACGATCACAACGTCATGTAGCTCGAACATGACAGGCAATTTTGCCATTATACCCGACATGAAAACTGCCGAGTTATCTCTTGGCGACCGACAGATGCCATTCGGCAATAACAGGGTATCAATTTGTTCCATGATCCCCCTACCATTCACAATCTGAGAACGAGGAGACAAAAGAACGTCGAACGCCTCAAGCAAATCGCGAAAATCATATTTCAGCTCATTGCCGTGCCGTGTCATTTCAATACGGATTGAGATGACCTGAGCATCGCAGGCGACGCCGACGGATTTGCCCGCAGCGATAGTTGCAGTCGAGGTCCCATGTCCGATCGTGTCATCGCCATTCATGTAGTCGGGATGCAATTGGCCATCGTGACCCAATTGGATCGACCATTGCTGAATAACACGCCCTTCTAGTTCTCTAGTTGCGGGACTAATCCCGCTGTCGATGATGCAAAGGGTTGCACCCTTACCTGTGCCGAACGTTTTCCGGAGTTTTTCTAGGGCCAGTTGCCATTCGCTATCGCTTGCTTCGGGCGCGGCAATGGTTCCGACATGCTCCGAGGCAGGTGCACCAACCATGGTCCAATTCCATGCTGTGGCCACTCCATCAGGGTCCAACCGCTTTCGGAGCTCTCCCGATGCACCGTAAAACCCGACGATCCCAATCGAAGGCATCACCATAATGCGATGCTCGCCCTCTACATGATGGTGATAGATTCCACGCTCGTCCTGAAACCCATTGGAAAATGGCTCAGTGATGATGTCAGAGGCTGCAAGTTTGTACCCACCTTCGGGCAGCAGGTGGAACACTTTGAGGAAAAGAGCCGAGAGCCACTCCTCGAAGTCCTCACTGCCGTCGTACGCGAACGCGTCAACCGACCACAGTAGCCAGTCTCTCTGCCCCTTATTTCCCCGACGCGCTTTGTTTATTCGCGAAAGGACCTGTCGATTTTGAACGGTTAGGAGGTGGTCCGGCACCTCGAATTCAGCAACGTCTTTACCTTTGCCTCCATCCTCATCGAACCTCCTCCCTGCCAACTGATTGCCTTTTCCCCCAGCCCCTTTTCCCATTCCTTTAACAAGCCCCTCAGAACGCAAACAAATATTGGTAAGCCGAATTCTCTACACAGGCGAAATTGTGACTAGCAAGCTCTAGTTTCATCACCAACATGCCCATACTCATAATAAATTGGTCAAACCAGGCGCACGAGATTGATTTTTATATCAAATTTTATGTAATATTAAGATTCTGTAAAATCAGCTCTGCCATAATTACCTCATCCACGAGAACAAAAGATAAGGGTTGGGATAAGATAATGGTTACAGCAGATTCAGTTAGAGATGCAGGGATTGCAGCGCACTTGGCGGTTGATCCTGCCGTTCTTCCCGAACCCTCCATCTATTTTCAGGATTTCAACTTTGGCGGAACAATGTTTGATGCGTTGTTCGGAAATGCCGAAGCACTTGGCGGTGTTGGAGCTGGAATTTCCGATGTAGCACTTGAAGAGCGCATGGCACTCGAAGCTGAAGACCGCAAAAAAGATGATCCGATGGATGCGAGCCTTATTGCTGAATTAGGCGCTCTACAACGTGAAGAGCTACTAGCAATGACAACGGCAACTTACACAAACGGTCAATTTACAATGTTCGGCATTACGGTGGAAGAGGAAGATTTGAGCACTGCGATCGATGATGCACTCGAAGATTTTGACGCTTATTGTGATCGCCACAACATTCCTGAAGCAGAGCGAGCATCTCACTATACATTCCTGATGGCATTGAGAGCTGCTCCGCCCGAAGAACAAGCAAAAATGATGACAGAGCGCGCACAAAGCAGTCCCGAAGGTGCATCAGAAATGAAAGGCCTAATGGAAGATGCAGAAGAAATTGGTCTAAATCGCACACGCACAGCTGAGGTTACAGTTGGCGAGGTGGCTCAGGCGCGTGAACTCGCAATGGATGCACCCGAGCAAGTGGTCGAAGCCGCAATTAGCGGCACTAGAGTACAACAGGATGCAGTAGCTGTTCAGATTGATAGCAATGAAGTTTGGATCAATGCTCGTGCAGCACAAGGTTACGCAGACAGAGAAATTGATGATCTTGCAGATAGGAGAACTGTTGAAAGCGGTGACGAACTCGCTTCTATTTTTGGCGATGTTGCAAGTGAAGGACAATTTGCTGACGCCAGAGACACGACGCCTGCCACACCGAGAAATGAATTTAATTCTGTCCCAGGTCTAGGCTAGCAACTCTCTGCGGGAAATGGCGGTCATATGCAATTCTTGCCATTCTAACCGTTTCCGGTTGAACCATATCGGCGTTGTTTGAACCGATAATCGCGCCTGTGCCATCAAACACGGGTACCCCCTCAGCATAAACCTGTATGCTCGCAGATGAATTGGTTGGATCAAGGCTTGGTCCAAGAATTAGCGCCAAAGGCACACGCTCGTCACGCAATTGCAGGGCGGCTTGATATGCTTCTCGTTGCAAATCACGATTTCCACTGAATACGACGATAGCAATTTTATCGCGCGATGCTTCCGCAGCACCAGACTGTACAAATCGTATTGAACGATCCGTGTCATTGAATGTTACAAAAGGCGTCTCAACCTCAACAGCAGTTCCCGCTGATGTATTTACATTCGCAGGTATGGGAGCTTCTTGTGCAAAAGTAGCTGTTGGCGTTAAAGCGAAAGCTCCTGCTGCCACTGCTCCGAATATTTTATTCGCTACGTTTCTCATTGGCTTCATGCCCTTTCACGCCACCGACAATAACGACCGTTTTTGTCAAGGCGGATGGACAACGAAACGCAGTGAATCGTATAATTGTTGAAATTATCCAAATATTGTAATAAGATGCGCTACGCGCAGTGCAGGAATGACCTGCCAAGGCGAGAGACAACCAGCCTCGAATATTGACTGTGACAAAAACGGTCGTTTTTGACATTTCAAACCTCTCGCAAACCATCAGAAAACCTGCGCTTTATGATATGGCTCGTATAGGATACGCGCGGGTTTCCACCTGTGAACAAACGCTCGATTTGCAAACTGACGCTTTGAAGGCAGCAAACTGCGATAGGATATTCACTGACAAAGGGATTTCAGCGATTGCCAAATCGCGCCCAGGCTTTGAAAAAGCGTTATCCAGTCTGAGACATGGCGACAGTCTTGTTCTCTGGAAAATGGACAGGGCGTTTCGATCCCTGCGCCATGCGCTTGATGTGCTCGATCATTTCGAGCGCGATGGAATTGATTTTCTGGTTCTGACAGAGGGGATCGACACAACAACGCCTATGGGGCGTTGCTTCTTTCAAATCCGCAACGCGTTCGGCGAACTAGAGCGCAATCTCATTTCGGAACGTACCGTTGCAGGGCTAGCGGCTGCGCGGAAGCGCGGGGTAAAACTTGGTCGTCCCTGCGCTTTGTCAGCCAAGCAGATCCTCGACGCTCGGCGTCGTAAATCTGCGGGAGAGGATATGGCGGTGATTGCTCACCGGCACCATGTAAACGTTCGGACGCTCTATCGGGCAGTGAATGGCCGTTGATCCGCCGAATGAAAACTTCCGATCACATGACTATTTTGGCTTCTGCAAGAAAAATCTGCTAATAATCAGATGAATATTGAAAATTAGTGCGGGGAAAATGTGAAAGAAAACGAATTAAGGGACAGGCTCTTTGAAAAACACAAGGACAACCTTAGCTCTCTATTTGAGGCTTCCAAAACGGTTGCACAAATTGATAATAGTAAATTTCCTCATATATCTGCTCTGTTGAAGCGAAGGACTGAAGCTAAAATCAATAAAATGCTCGAAAACCTTGGTTCTCTTCACCTAGATGGCAAAGAGGTCAGGTTGGTTCGGGACGCGGATTCGACCACTAGAATTGACCTACTTGGCCACATTGCCGACTCTGGCGACCTCACGATAATTGAACTTAAAAAGTCAGACCAAACTGAGCGCCAAGCATTCACAGAGCTTCTCGCCTATGCCAATCATTTTTGCACCTTGTTTCCACCTTTATCGGAATCAAGCCTGCATTCGATACTAGTTGCTCCTATGGAAGGGAGAGGCGTTAGAGATGCCTTCGCTCAAGAGATAACAATCAATGACAAAAATATTGTCGCGCTAATTCCGCACATCGATGGAGAAACTATCTCGCTCCAACCATTTTATCCCAGCGATCTTTATTATCGTTGGATCGAGAACAACATCTTAGATGATAGCTCAATAACGGTCGTGACTGCCTCCTTCCCGCTGATTGAAGGATGGATCGATGCGGGGGCGCCGGGAGGCTCGCCCCCCGCATATACCCAACAAGCATTCAAAACGATGACGGGCCTGATTTCGCAACGGCTTGAAGCCGAAGGATTACACGGCTTCGTCTATGCACGCCAGTATTGGCACGAGGTTTGTCCAGCATTTCCGAACCCAAACACCATCGTACTTTGTTTGGTCAACCCGTTTAGCCCACATCGCACCTCCTCAGACGAAGGGGTTGTATTCGGCGATTCCGATGAAAATCGATTGAACGCAGTACAAGCTATTATTGACCAGATTGAAGACAGCGAGTTCTGGCTAGATAGCCTCCATTCAGCCTTCATGGGTCAGGCAATTCGAATAATACAGGAATCGTTTGATGAGTTTTTCATGAGCACCAATGGTATAGCCGTGCGTCCTGATATAGGCTTGCCTGACTGGGGCTCGTTTAAAACCAGCATGGTTGAAGCTGTAGTGTGCCACAATATGCAAATCAAACTCTCAGGTCTGCTACGAACGATATTTACCGAATATATGACGTATTGCTATGCCAACGGAATAGACGACATTTACTTTTCAGATGATCTTCCTAAATTCGGCTACATCGCGCATGATCATTTCCTCGCAGTCTGGGAAATTCTTCGCGGATTATCACTGGCTGATTCCGACGAATAAGCCCTAGCGGAGTCGTTGCCCCGCGCTTCAAAAGGCGAACAAATCCCCCTGTTTGCTTAATAGCTCATCGATAACCAAAATATGGGCTAATTCATTGTAGATGTGGTTATGTTTGAGGCTGATATTGGTATGAATATCGGCGCATCCGTCCTCCTCTGAATCCTCAAATCCTGCATCTCTTCGCCTAGCCAATTGCTTTGCCAATTCACGGTAGCGGACAACATCTTGCCCGAGTTCCTGTTTCGCAATCTCGCGCAATGACCTCAAAGATTCAGAACGCCTTGGCTCATTCATCTGGTCAGCTTTTTCAATCTCGTCAGCCCTATATCCGCGATACCCGCTTGCCTTTGCTGATAGCTGGATTTCCTTAAGGGACAGTCGTTTTCCTCCCAGAACATAATACCAAGGATGACCTGCACCATATCCTTCATGAGTAAATTCCATATCACTTCTCCTTCCCACCTTGAAACTGGTTTGCTCATGCAAACCTGGTGCTTCGCCGAGAAGTGGGGCTAGCAACTGCAAGGAGGCTCTGAACGAGGCTCCGCGAAAACGAGAGTTGAAGTGGATACGTTTGGATGCCTTGCAGGCGCGAGGGGCAAGGCCCCTTAGAAAATCCGTTAGTGATCGTTACCCGAATGGGCCGAGACTATTGGCTCGGTGTGTGGAACACGCATAGAGCGCGGGTCGGGACGACAACGGTAAAAAATCTAAAGTGCTATTTACTCGTAAAAAACGTGCTATAAATTATCAAATAAATCACGAACATATAGGGGTAACATGACAGATCAATTGACGCTTAGATACGATCCAATGACAATAAAACATTTGGGGGTATCGCTATATTCCCAGCTTCCAAGCGTCCTGTCAGAACTTATCTCTAACGCTTACGATGCTGATGCGGACTCAATTTACATTGATTTGATTGAAAAAAACAGCGGCAAGGAAATCTATGTCCGTGATGATGGGCACGGAATGAGCTTTGACGAAATTAATGAAAAATATCTCATGGTAGGCCGAAACAGACGAAACGAAGGCTCCTCGGGAATAACTCCCAAAAAGAAGCGCAAGGTTATTGGAAAAAAGGGACTGGGTAAACTCTCAGTGTTCGGAGTCTGTACAGAAATTGTGGTCAAGACAGTCAAGAACGGATTGGAAAACCAGTTCTCAATGGACCTTCATGAGATCGAAAAACTAAAGGGTGAATACCACCCTTCAATTTCTTCACTTAACAAGAAAACAGATGCGAAAGACGGAACAGAGCTCTGGTTGAAAAAAGTTAAACGTAAAAGCCCATTCAATCTAGAATCGATCGTAACCAGTCTATCGAAAAAGTTTACTATTTTCGATGAACTTGAAACATCTATTTCCTTAAATGGAAAAGACAGCGTCATCCTGACCAATGAAATGAAGTTCTCTGATCTGGACGTTAAATACGAATGGGATTTTCCAAGCAAGGAGTTTGGAACAGATTATGAGCATTGGGGGAAAATAAGAGGTAAAATTCTTACACCTGATACCCCGCTTAAGGACACCTCGATGAAGGGCATTTATCTCGTTTCAAGAGGGAAGAATGTTAACGAAGCCGAGTTTTACGGCGCTCGCGACAATGATCTTGTTCATAATTATATGACGGGATATCTGTGTATAGATTTCATCGATGAATTTCCTGAAGACATTATTAGTACGGATAGACATTCACTTATCTGGGAAGATGACCATGCTGCTGAACTGAAGGAATATCTTCAAGCAGTTGTTCGCAAAATTGGTACTGAATGGAGAAAAAAGCGAAATGCTGAAAAGGAAAAAAGCGTTTCTGAGCATGGGGGGAAAAGTATAGGAAAATGGAAAGATGACCTCGTTCCCTACGAAAGAGATTTGGCTTCAAAAATAATTGACCCTGTCTTGGATGATCCGAGTATCGACATAGATAAATCAGTCAGGCTTATACATGGCGTAATGGACCAATTTGATAATCAGTCATTCAAGGAATACGCTTCCCAATTAGCAGATACTGTTACAGCGACAGAGCTTCCAAAGATAATCGACTTGATGAATCAATGGAAGGTGACCGAGCTAAGGGAAATAAGCGCACTGGCTACCGCACGGATAGAGGTGATCACAAAATTTGAAGAATTGTTGGAAGGCGACACGAAGGAAATGCCAACTCTACATAATTTCCTCAAAAAATTTTCGTGGTTACTGGACCCCCGCGTGCTGGAATTTCAGGATGAAGTAACCTATTCGAAACTTCTCAAGGAAACCTACCCCGAAGACGAGCTTGACGAGAAAGATAAACGTATCGATTTTCTTTGCAGTAACGTGCTTGGCGGCATTCTGTATGTCATTGAAATTAAGCGAAGCCAGTACGTAATAGACAAAAAATCTCTTGAGCAGGCATACGAGTACGGAGTTTTTCTCAAGGATAAATATGCAAGTGAATCCGGGTTTTCGAATGTAGTTTGCTACGTCGTCGGCGGAAAGAAATCCGGCGAAGGCGTTTTTAGAGCGAAGGAAAAAACATATATGCGATCTGGAGAGGTTTTTGTGAAAACCTATCGGGAATTGCTGGAACAATCCAAGATTTTCCACCGAGAGTTTATTGAAGCGCACAGTGCATTCAAAGCCAGTTAGCTAGAGATTCTCAATCTGACGCTGTCTGGTTTCGATTTCACTAAGAAAATCTTGAAGGCACCAAAGAGAATTGATCTGTTTCTCTGTGTAGCTTGAATGGATTCTTTTAGGGATTACCAATTGGACATTCGAATCCATCATCATTTGCGTTTGAGGTTCGGAAATTCCCAGTTCAAGCGTCAAAAGATGCTTTTTCGAAATTCTTTCGGCTTCCGGTAAAATTTGAGGCCATCTATCCTTGCACGTGGATTTGGCTGCAAGCATCGTAAGCAAGCTTGTGGAGAATGATGGATTGAAATATTCTACCTTTCCTGGAAATATGAAGTCTGGTTTTTTCCCTTTTTCAGTTATGACCTGAGCATCATAATTGATTTCAAACTCATCGAAAATTACGCGTAAGTGATTTTCAAGTGACCTCCCCATTCTCGATTTTCGCCTGTTTTGGACGGAGAGCGAATATTTGATAAATCCATCAACATCTACTTGGTCGCCATCAAGGAAACCCTCAGATACTCGCTTTGCTACAATTTTGTTTTCCAGCCTCCTGAACATAGCCTCTTCGTGATCAAGCCATGCCATCAAAGCAATATCCGGATCGTCCCTAGAGTTTACTTCCGGCAAGGTCAGTCTCGCCAGATCGGAAAAATCCGCAGTCGAGGGGAATGCCATACCAAATCGCTCGATGATTGTGTCTAGGGAGTTTGCGTTCGGATCTTCAAATTCTATGCCTAGTTCATCAAGAATGAAGCGGGATATAAAATCCAGTTCAGTATCTTGTGATCCCGAAATCGTTTGAACAGAGAACCCCTCAAAGGATTGCTGGATGTCCAGTCCAAAAAGCCATGCCAGTTGATTGGTTATCGAACTGCTTTCGGGAACAACGATAAAAAGAAGATAATCATCTTTCTGTCGCGCAACGAAGAGACGATCCCTTTCTTTCATCAACTCGGTAACTGCGTTGGTTTGATAGTAAAGTCGCCATTCTGAGCTTCGCTTTGGCTGGTTAGCGCGCGTATCATACCAAGACAGATAGCCTTCCTCGCAAATGGATTCCTGTTCATCAGCGAGCCAGATATATCGGGCACGGAATCGATTTGCGCCCTTTCTTGGTGTACTGCCGAGAATGCGCATTAACGCCTTACCTTGGTCGACATCCCCGACTTCATGCTGATTTGATTTGCTAGTGGCATCAACACGCGTCAGTATTTTCGAACCAATTCCTTCGAAATAACCAGAAAGATAGCCTTTATTCATTACCAGATATATCCAGTCTTTGGGTGGTTCCTTTTAGCCATTTTGCACACCGGGCGATTGTTTGATCAAGCGGTTTTCTTGTTTTCCCTTTAAAAGCGCATTCCCAAACGACTGCTATTCGCCAATCCTTTTCAATTAACTCTTTTTGATTTCGGATATCTCTTGCGACATTCGTCATGATTTTTTCCCTCCAGAAATTCTCACGAGTTCGGGGCCATTGGAACAGATGACAACCATGCCTATGCCAGAAGCAGCCATTCACGAATATAACGGCGTTATATCGCGGAAGCACCAGATCGGGCTTTCCAGGAAGCTTCCTGTAATTGACGCGGAATCTGAAACCCTTTCTGTGCAGGGCACTCCGAAGGAGCAATTCGGGCTTGGTGTTTGCGCCTTTAATGGCAGACATCATGCGGCTACGAGTGTGCTGGTCGACTATATCCGACATGGCAAATAGAGGCTTTTAACCGTTTGCTTTTCTGGATGTTTCAAGAGATGCGACAGCCTCGTGTATATGTGGCTCCATAATTTCTGCAACAGCTCGAACCACAGGAACGACTACTGCATTTCCAAATTGCCGGTAAGCTTGTGTATCAGACACAGGGATTATCCAGTTTGATGAATTAAACTCATCAAACCCCATAAGCCTAGCACACTCGGAAGGTGTTAGCCTTCTGGGACGGTTACTTTCCTGGTGAATTAGAATTTCCGAGCCATCCTTGTAATATCTGGCAGAAAGTGTTCTGGCGGTATCTTCTGGCCCAAAAAGGGAATAACCAAATCCGTTGCCTGCCTTGCGATGCTTTTCCTTGTAACCCTTCAGATATTTCCAAAGATTTTCGGTAAGGGTATATTTTTCGTCAACCTGATTTTCCAGAATATCGCCCAAAACAGGTTTCCGCTCCGGAATGACAAGATCATCGAAATTGAAAGTCGAGCCTTTCCTGAAACCAACAATGAAAATGCGCTCGCGCTTTTGGGGAACCCAATGCTCTGAGCTTATGACCCGCTTGTGGACTTCATATCCTAACTCTTTCTCTAGAATATGCATGATCGTCGCAAAGGTCTTGCCTCCGTCATGACGCTCCAAGTTTTTGACATTCTCAAGAAGAAATACAGACGGCTCGTGAAACTTTATTATTTTGGCAAGGTCATAAAAGAGAGTTCCTTGTGTATCACACAAAAATCCGTGCGGTCTTCCAAGCGAGTTCTTTTTTGAAACACCAGCAATGGAAAATGGCTGGCATGGAAATCCAGCTAAAAGGACATCATGGCGGGGTACCAGTCCGGGGTTATCTGCATATGGGCGAATATCTCCTGCAAAAATATGCTCCTCATCTTCAGCAAAATTGGCAGAATAAGTTTGGTGTGAAAACCTGTCCCATTCGGCAGTAAAAACACATTGTCCGCCAATTTCCTGAAATGGAATGCGTAGGCCTCCGATCCCGGCAAACAGATCGACAAACCGGAATGACCGGTCGCGCTCATAAATTTTTCTGGAGCGAGCGGCCGCGATATCTCTCAATGCATTTACAGCTAGTTGGGGCGCGTAGGTGCTATTCTTTGTTTCATAACGCCTGACCGTGCGGTCTGATTTGCCAATAATTTTGGCCGCTTCGTCTATAGTGAGTCCAGCTCTTTCACGTAGCATTGCGAAATCGGAAATAGTTGATAGGTCTTGCATGTTACCTCGCTGGGAATATTTTTGACACAATGTCACAATTTTTCCCAGAATAACATACTTAAATTAGAACACAAGGTGAACATTTGAGTTTTTATGAAATAAATTCATGAGGTGATCTGAGGCACCAAATCTGACGATATGTTCGCTTCTAGTAGATCATCGCCCCTTGGCGGCTCTTTTCGTAGTCTTTTTGCGGAAATCTAAAAAGGCAGGTTCAACCCTATCGGGTTCTTCACATTCGTTGCGACCGGAACAATCGGTGCATCGCATTTCCAGTTTCCTGAAGTCGGTCTTACAAAAGGCCGCGATAGGAGCGGTCTCCATAGGAGGTCGATATGTACGAACATTTCAACGATGCATCATTAGCAAATTTATCAAAATCTGACTTGGCAGCTCTGCTTGCAAACTATCTCGCAAGGCTGAACGCTACCGAGAATGAAGCTGAAAAGGCGCACGTAAGATCGGACATCGCGATCATTCAGAAATATCTCTTCAATCTTTCTTAGATGCTTCCATGCCTATAGATTGCGGATGCACTCCATGCTCTCAATAATTGAGAAAATGCAATCCTTTAAGATTTCCTTAACCTTAAGGTGTTTTACTAAAGTAATACACGGCTTTGTAAAAACAGCCTGTTTCGCTCAATTAGCGTGGAACAGAATGTGGGGAAAAACGGACAAGGTTGGACATTGAAGCCAGCCTCCGTGCTCAATTGCGAAGGATGTCAGATGCCTAATTGTGGCGGCCATTTATATGGCTGGTTGCCACTATGAAGGACATCCGTTTCTTACTTGTTCCCTCGAAAATGCGCTGCTGTGCGTCGTACCAGATATTAGTGACGCGGAACCTGCATGACCGAAAGTCGGTTCAAGCTACCGCGTTTGCCTGGGAGTGCGAGCATGGGAGCGATTGGCATGGAAAGAGACGATCTGGGGATTTCAGCAGGCAAAGAGCCGTTGCCCTCCGACTATTTGAGCGAAATTGACGATGAAGGTCTGACGGAATCGCAAAAACAAGAGCTCGTCGAGATATTGTTCCAAATCATGAAATCATTTGTTCTGCTGGGCTACGGCATGGAGCCTGTGAATAAGCTCATCGAAGAGTTTCAAAATTGTGCAAATGCTCCTGCTGATCTGCTAGAGTTGGAAGATGACAACGAAAGCTATGACTATGAGTGAAGGGCAACCCAAAGTTGCGATTATCTATGCGCGTGTTTCTTCCCGAAAGCAGGTGAAGGAAGGCGGCGGTATTGAATCGCAGGCGGTACGCTGCCGAGCCTATGCAACTTCTCGCGGCTATGAAGTGGTCGCGATGTTCACCGATGACATGACAGGTAGCAAGGCGCGCCGTCCAGGCATGGACGCGATGCTGTCTTTCCTGAAGCAACATAAAACCAATCCGCATATTGTCCTGATTGATGATATCTCTCGACTAGCGCGCGGTTTGAAGGCTCATATTGAGCTTCGTGACGAACTCGCGCAAGCTGGCGGGATATTGGAAAGCCCCTCGGTTGTCTTTGGCGATGATTCCGATTCCCAGTTTCTGGAAAATGTGCTGGCAAGCTCCGCGCAACATTTTGCCCAAAAGAACAGAGAGCAAACCATCAACCGTATGAAAGCGCGTCTGACAAACGGCTACTATGTGAATGCGAGGCCGCCCCTTGGCTATAAATACATCAAGGGTCACGGCAAAGAGTTGGTAAGAGACGAGCCTATGGCCTCGATTGTTCAAGAAGCGCTGGAGGGATTTGCCTCTGGCCGCTTTGCCACACAAGGCGAGGTCAGACAATTTTTGGAAGCACAGCCAGAGTTCCCAAAGAACGGTAAAGGCGGCGTCACCCATGAGCGCGCAAGCATCCTTTTGAAGCAACCCATCTATGCAGGCATGATTGAAGCCCCTGCGTGGGGTATATCGATGCGTGAAGGCAAACATCAGGGATTAATTTCTTGGGAAACCTTTCTCCAAATACAGAATCGCCTAGGCGGAGGCGATCGCGTTCAAAATAGAATCGATCTGCATGAAGATTTTGTATTGCGCGGTGCAGTCGATTGTGGCGACTGCGATAAACCGCTAACTGCCTGCTGGAGCAAAGGTAAGAACAAGCGCTACCCCTATTACCTCTGTTTCAACAAAGACTGTGACAGCTATCGTAAATCGATAGCTCGCGATCAGCTAGAAGGTGAATTTGAAGGACTGCTGGCTCAGCTACAGCCAACCCAGAACCTGTTCACCATCGCCTCAAAGATGTTTCGTGATTTGTGGGAGCATATGGCCGTTGGCAATCAAGAACGTGCAATACGTCTCAAGGGCGATCTGACGCGACTGGAGGGCAATATGACCAAATTGGTCGATAAGATGCTCGACACCGACAACGCCATTGTCAGTGAGCAAATAGAAAAGCGTATCACTGCATTGGAAAGTGAAAAGCTTCTGCTAGCCGAAAAGATCGAAAAACTCGGCAAGCCCGTAAGGGGCTTTGACGAAATGTTCGAACACGCCCTCACATTCCTCGCAAACCCTTATAAAATATGGACTAATGGTACATTTTCCGACCAGAGGAATGTCCTTAAACTAGCCTTTTCTGGTAGGCTTAAATACAGTAGAAATGGAGGACTTCGAACACCCCAAACTTCTATACCTTTCAAGGTCTTAGGTAGCTTTTGGGATGGTGAAAAAGGAATGGTGCGCCCGACAGGATTCGAACCTGTGGCCCCCAGATTAGGAATCTGATGCTCTATCCGACTGAGCTACGGGCGCGTTGTGGTTGCGGGTCTAGCCACATTGGCAGGAGCATGCCAGAATCAATTTTTGGAATCGGGAGGTAAAACCGGCAACGGCAGAGGCAGTGCCGCGATTCCTTCTTCGACCAATTCGGCGACCTCTTCCTTTGACGCGGTCCCGTGGATGGCTTTTTCGTCCGCTTCGCCATAATGGATATCGCGTGCGCGATCGGCGAACTTGTCACCCACCCACTCGGAACTGGCGAGAAGCTTTTCCTGCGCCTTGGCCAGTTCGCCAATGATTTGCCGATATTCGGCGGGAACGGGCGCCTTGTTGCTCACCGGCGTCGGAGCCTTGGTCCCAGACTGGTCTTCGGCCGGTTTCGCAAAGGCCGGCAGCTGGTTGCCTTTTCGACCCACATTCGGCGCCATTGCGGCCTTGCCGACATTTGCGCTCCCGCAGACAGGACAATCCAGCAACCCGCGATTCTGCTGGTCTTCATAATCCCTGGAGGATCCGAACCAGCCCTCGAAGCGATGCCCCTGGTCGGCGCACATCAGATCGAAGACGATCATGCCGGATGCACCGGCAGAGCGAATTTCTTCCGATTGGCGACAGCAGGGATGCGGGAGCGCACCTCCTGCACCTGCTTCAAATCCAGCTCACAGAAACCAAGCCCGGTCCCCTCGCCCATATAGAGCAAGACCTTGCCCCAGGGATCGATGACCATCGAATGCCCATGAGTCGTGCGACCGTCTTCATGCCGCCCGGATTGCGCCGCCGCGACGACGAAGGCCCCAGCCTCTATCGCACGTGCGCGCAGCAATATTTCCCAGTGGGCTTTTCCGGTCGGCACAGTGAACGCTGCGGGAATGGACAGCAGGTCGGCACCGGCATTGGTCAAGGCTTCGTACAGCCCCGAAAACCGGACATCATAGCAAATCGACATCCCCAGCGTCGCGCCGGGGATCGCTGCCACGACAGCTTGCCGCCCGCCCGCATAGGCCGAAGATTCTCGCGCAGAGTCATCGGGACCGAGGTCCACATCGAACAGATGAATTTTGTCATATCGGGCGGCGATTTCGCCATCGGGAGCAATCAGATAGGAGCGATTGACCCATTTATCCCCTGACCGTTCGAGATCCTTCACAGCAAGCGAGCCCAGCTGCACCCATATCCGCGCGTCCCTTGCTTCGGAGCGGGCAGCGGACAGAACCAGGTCATCCGCTTCACCCCGGATCGCTGCAGCCGCGCGGGACCGGTCCCTGTCCAGCAATCCGGTCATCTCTGGCGTAAAGATGATCTCTGCGCCTCCGGCGGCAGCTTCTGCGATCAGCGAAGCGAGCTGCCTGGCATTTTGATCCGGGTCAATCCCGCTGCACATCTGGGCTACCGCGACTTTCAAGATCGGTCAGCCTGCCAGAAGTGCATCAAGTTCACCGGAGCGGTCCAGTGCGGCAAGATCATCCGATCCGCCGATATGACGGTCGTTGATGAATATCTGGGGAACCGTTGTCCGACCACCGGATCGCTGGATCATTTCCTCACGCTTCGCACCACCCATGGTGATGTCGGTTTCCTCGAAACTGACGTCCTTGCCCTCAAGCAGCGCCTTGGCCCGAAAGCAGAAGCCGCAGGTGAATTTTGTATATATTTCAATCTTCGACATATTAAGCTCTTTCTACCCTCAGTCTGCAAATGGGCTCCCGGCGTACGGAATTCAAGCAATCCCGGGCGGTACTGGAAGCCTGCCACTTTCAGCATCGCTTATAACCCGGGCCCAGCAGAAAACGAGAACTTGTTTCGCCCCGGCCTTTTTGAGCAGCCGGGCGCAAGCACCGCTCGTCGATCCACTCGTATAGACGTCATCGACCAACAGGACCGACTTGCCGGCCAGAACTGATTCTGCAGCGGCGCCAAGCGCAAAGGCGGCTGCGACGGTTCGTCCCCGCTGCTTGCCAGTCATCCCTCGCAGCGGAGGGGTGGCCTTGCAGCGGCGAATGACATCATGGTCCATCTTGATGCCGGAGCGTCGAGAGAGCTCCCTCCCGATCAGCACCGACTGGTTGAACCCGCGACTCCATAAGCGTGACCGGTGAAGCGGTACCGGGACGATGATCGCGTCGCCGGAATATTCTCCGGTAAATTTCTGCAGATGTTCGGCAATCAGTCTGGCGAGCCCCAGACGGGTGCCATATTTCAATCGCATTGCAATCAGCGAACTCCGGTCATCATAGCGCACCACCGCCCTCACCCCGTCGTGAACCGGCGGATTGGTCAGGCAGGCAACGCAAAGGCTGTCTTCCGGGCCATCGAAGGCAAGCGGGACGCCGCAAGCCGCGCACCACGGCTCAGCCAGAAAATCCAGTCGCTGCCAGCAGGACAGGCAGAAGCGGTTGTCCGCCTCAACCGTCACTCCGCAGACAGGACATCTTGGCGGCAAGGCGAAATCGATCAGGGGCCGGAATATGGTTGGCAACGGCATTTGATCTTTTTGTCGAGCGCTCCTAAAGCCGCAAGGCCCATGACCGATACAGTCAATATCGCGGAAGTTTTTGACCGCAGCAAAAGACGCATTGTCCGTGATCGCGCTTATACACGGGCGGGTGGCGATGATTTCCTTTCACAGATCATGTTTGAGGAAATTCTGGAGCGCCTTGATGTCGTCAAACGCACATTCCGGCGAGCGCTGATAATCGGAATCGCTGCCGGCAGGCTGGGACAAGAACTGCAAAGACGCGGGATGAAAGTTTTTTTTGCGGACTCCAGCGCGCGGGCTGCCACGGCACTGGGCGGTGTAATATGCGATGATGATCGTTTGCCTTTCGCTGATCACAGCTTCGACCTGATCATCAATATTGGCTCGCTGGACACGGTCAACGACTTGCCCGGTGCGCTAGTGCTGTGCCGGCGGATATTGGTTCCGGATGGATTGTTGTTGGCGGCGATGATCGGTGCGGAGAGTTTTCCATCCCTCAAATCCCTGATCATGGAAGCCGAGGGTGACAAGGTATCCGCACATATTCATCCCCAGGTCGATGTGCGGACAGCGGGTGATCTGCTGTCGCGTGTCGGGCTTACCATCCCGGTAGCGGACAGCGACAACTTGCAGTTGAACTATTCCAGTCTCGGGCGGCTGCTCTCGGATATCAGGGATGTCGGGGGCAGCAATATCATGGCCAGCAACCATTCGGCCATCGGACGGAAAGTCTATAATCGCATGCAGAACCTGTTTTCAGCACAAGCCGAAGCGAGCGGAAAATTCTCTGAGACGGTCACTTTAATATATCTTTGCGCCTGGGCCCCTCATCCCGACCAACCGAAGCCAGCGCGACGCGGTAGTGGTCAGGTCTCTCTGAAGACGACGCTTTCCGGAGACCCGGGGAAGAAGACGGAGAATTAAGCCGGAGCAAGAAGGTGGTTTGACAGCATCTGAACCAGCGGGCCGTCCGCTGGAGGCATCGGAAGCCCATCGATCTCGGTCACGGGCAGCCATTGCAAATCGAGCGCTTCGGGGCTTTCTACCTGCCCTGTCCACCTGCGGCATATATATAGAAGAAGGATCAGATGCTTCTCTGCCAATGGCTCGCTGGCAAAGGCCAGCGGCTCGATATCCTGCGGTTCGACACTGATATTCAATTCTTCGCGCAACTCGCGAATCAGAGCAATTTCCGGCGTTTCCCCCGATTCGACCTTGCCCCCAGGAAATTCCCAGAGACCGGCCATCGGCTTGCCTTCCGGCCGTTTCTGGACCAGAATTCTGCCCTTTTCGTCAACGAGTGCAGCAGCCGCGACAAACAGATATGTCGGGTTTTTTTCCATTTTTTTATGCGATGTAAGGATTTTGTTAATCCATTTCTGTGAAACCGGTCTTGTTCACGACTTAGCAGAACTTTATCCGTGGAGAGAGACATGATTGCTTATATCAAAAAATTATGCCTCTCTGAATCAGGTGCGACGGCTGTTGAATATGGTTTGGTATTGGCTCTCATCGCGATATCCGCACTGGTTGCGATTAACGGTGTTTCCGAGGTTACCATAGGTATGTGGAACGATGTTGCCGATGAGGTAACTAACGTTTCATAAAAAAGCGACGCACTTAAGTATTTGGTAAGGTTTCTACTCTAGGCTCTTGAATATTGGATATAAAAATATTCAATTGGGTAAGTGAAGTTTGTCAAATCTAGGAGACCAGACATGAAAATCGTACGTAAAATGTTCAAGAACGAAGAAGGCGCTACCGCCATTGAATATGGCCTGATCGCTGCTCTGATCGCTGTTGCAGCCATCGTTGCAATGGGTTCGCTGGGCAACACGCTCGCTGACACGTTCAACGAAGTTGAAGGCGAAATGGCTGGTTAATCGCAACAGCGGTTAGCTAGAAACGAGACGGCAGCCTAACGGCTGCCGTCTTTTTTTGTGCCCGTAACAATCAATAGGTAACGACTTTCACCTTCTGACCCGCCTGCAACCGATCCGTCGCGCTCAAACGGTTGAGCACCAGAAAGCGATCTTGCTGATAGGCTGTGTAGGCCATTCGCGACGACAGGCTCGAAATCGTGTCGCCGCTTTTCACGGTTACGACGTCGACCTTGCGCGGTTTGATCGCAGCCGCTTCTGCCGACGAAAGCCTGGTGATACTCTGGTACATTGGCGAAAACACGGACGCGCTGCCTGCCGGCGTTATCGTTGCGAAATGAAAAGCGCTGCTTTTCGAAAATTCATAGGCAAAGACGGTCACGTCAACCTGGCCATTGTTGCTTTCCACCCGCGCCGTCGCATAAGATGCCGGTATTCCGTTGACCGTCGTCCGTTCAACAGCGCCACGAGTGATCGACTTTCCGGTTCCCGCCAGGCTCTGGAAAGCCGCATCGATATAGGAAGTCATGTTGCCGTTATAGGCTGCGGTCGTGAACTGCCCCTGCCCGCTGGAACCGCTGATCGCGACGGCGCGCGCGCCGTTCTGCATGGCGAAACCATTGGGAACGCTGAATTTGAGTTTCAGATCAGGATGCAGGAAGCTATTTCCTTCGATCACGCCTTGCTTGGGATCATCACCATATAGGATTCCATCCAGCCTCTGCAGGAACCGGTCCCGATTACGCACCCCGTCCGGCTGGGCGAGCTTGCGAGCATTGGTCGCGGCCCGCGACACCCTGCGTGCGGGATCTGGATGGGTGCTCGCCCACTCCGGAGTGCTGCGGGCGTCACGGCCTGCTGCTCGCACGTCGATTGCCGACTGCGCGGCCAAGGAAGATAACATCGATGAAAGCGCCTGGGGATCGTAGCCCGCAGAAGCGAGATAGCGGATGCCCAGATCATCGGCTTCATATTCCTGCTTTCGAGAATATTTGAGCGTCAGCAGCTGGCTGCCGGTCCCGAAAACCTCCTGTCCGATCCGTCCGAACGCAGAATCACCGAGCAGAACCTGAGACCCGATTTGACCCAGCAGGCCGATAATACTGTTGCGTGTCGCTGTCTTTTGCCGTTTTTCGCTATGCCTTGCCGCAACGTGACCGACTTCATGGCCCAAAACACCGGCCATCTCCGCCTCGTCATTCATCAACGCCATTAATTGCCGCGTGAGATAGACATAGCCGCCGGGGATGGCAAAAGCGTTATTCGCCGGACTGTTCAGGAGCGTGACGGTAAAGTCGCTACGGGCGTTTCCCAGTCCCGATTGGACCGCAATATTCTGGCCCACTTCCACGACATAACCGACTTGAGGACCGGTATAAGCACCGCCAAACTCCTCGAGCAATTGCGGATGGGCCTCCGCCCCTTTCTGCTTTTCCGCTGCCGATATGGAACGGGCTTCGCCCGACTGGCTTCCGGCCGAATCAACGGCACCGGCCCCCGCGCCGGTTCCGGTGCATGCCACCAAGGCGATAACGCCAGCAGCACTCATGAATCGTGTCGTCAGTCGTGTCGAAAATTGTCTCATATCAAGCTCCTCTTTGTCGCAATGTATAAGAACGGTTCAATCGGTAAAGGGTTCCACCTGTAAAATGACGTTTCGACCGCTTCAGCCCGCGGTTCAGCCAATACAAAATCCAGCTTTTCCGGTTTAAAGCGACCCGATTTGCAGAAACTTTTCACGGCGCAATCTTCTCAACGCCTCGCGATCCAACTTTTCGAGCGCCGCAAATTCTTCCTGAATCGCCACACCGAGGGTCGCGATAGCCAGACTCTGGTCGCGGTGTGCGCCGCCAACGGGCTCAGTTACTATCCGGTCGATCACGCCCAGTTTTTCGAGGTTTTGAGCGGTTATCTGCATGGCATCCGCGGCAACGTCGGCCTTGTCGCCCGTGCGCCAAAGAATCGAAGCGCATCCTTCCGGTGAGATGACCGAATATACCGCATGTTCGAACATCAAAACACGTTCTGCCGCAGCCAAAGCGACAGCGCCGCCCGAACCGCCTTCCCCGACTATTATGGCGACCATCGGAACGCCAAGCGAAAGACATTTTTCTGTCGACCGGGCGATTGCTTCGGCCTGTCCCCGTTCTTCCGCGGACACGCCGGGAAAAGCTCCCGATGTATCGACCAAGGTCAATACAGGAAGCGAAAACCGGTCGGCCATATCCATCAGGCGAATTGCCTTGCGGTAGCCCTCAGGCTTTCCCATGCCGAAATTGTGCCGCAAACGGCTTTGTGTATCGTCACCCTTCTCGTGACCGATAACCACCATCCGGCGGTCGCCCATTCGGGCAAAGCCGCCAATAATGGCCTGGTCATCGCCAAAATTGCGGTCGCCACCTAGCGGTATAAACTCGTCGAACAGGCCGGCGATGAAATCCTTGAAGTGCGGGCGTTCGGGATGCCGGGCGACTTGCGTTTTTTGCCAGGGAGTCAATTTCCCGTAGGTATCAGCCAACATTTTTGCCGACTTGGCCTGCAGCTTTTCAATTTCCGCTGCAATATCCAGCGAGCCTTCGTCAGCAGTGTCTCTAAGCTCGAGAATACGAGATTCCAGCGCCGCGATCGGTTTTTCAAAATCGAGATAAGATGTCATGAAAAAGAGTTAGAACCGGACAGGCGAAACGTCAACGCGCGAGATTGCGTTGGCTCAGGGGATGGCGATTATTTACCAGCTCAACCAGACGGGCGCTGTCGATATGCGTATAGATCTGGGTCGTGCTTATGTCGCTATGCCCCAGCAGGGTTTGCAGCGCTCTCAGATCAGCCCCTCCCTCCAGAAGATGGGTGGCAAAAGCATGACGCAAGACATGGGGGCTGATATGCTCCGGATGAATACCGGCCGTGACCGCAAGTTCCTTGACGATCTGATATAGCCTGATCCGGCTTATGTGGCTCTTTCGCGAGGGAAACAGCCATGTTTCCCTGGGATCGACATGATCCATCCAGCGGCGGACAGCGTCACGCGCCTGTTGTGAAATCGGGACCAGCCGTTCCCTTTCACCTTTTCCCCTGATGATCAAGAACGGCTTGTCGCCGGACAGTGCCGAACGTTGCAAGCTCACCAGTTCGCTCGCCCGGAGACCCGATCCGTAGAGCAGCTCCATGATGGCGGAAAGCCGGAGGATCGCAGGTTTGACCGGTTCGGAGTCCAAGCCTTCGGCAATGACCCGGAACAGATTTTCAATTTGGCCGTGCGACAGGGTCTTTGGCAGCGAACGGACCATGCCCGGACGGGGCAGTGCATTCGAAGGATCATTCTCCCGAAAGCCTTCTTCAATGAGAAATCCAAAGAAACGCCTCAGACTGGAGGACTTGCGAGCAACTGTACTATTCTGCAAATTACGCCAAGCAGCAGGTAGTTTTTTGACCATCTCCTGATCCGCGACGGACAATCTACCGCCCAAGATTGCGGACGCCTGTTCCAGATCGGTCCGATAAGCCGATAGCGTGTTCCGGGAAGCGCCGGTCTCGGCGACGAGCATTTCAAGGAAACGCTCGATCAGATTGGCATCATCACTCATATCGCGCACGAATAGCCCTCACAGCCTGCGATGCAAAGCCTATGTCCGCGACAAGGCTTCCGCTGCAATCATCCGTGCTTCCGGCTCCAGCCCAACGCGCTTGAGGCTTTGCGTGATATGAAAGAGGTGCAATGGTGACATTGCGCGCCAGTCGCGACCTTGCATGCCGACAGCGACGAGCAACGCCACCGTACCAGACTGGCCACGCTGCGCGGCCGACTGGATTGCTCTGGTCCATCTGGTGGAGCGGCCGAGGTCAACCTCCAGGTCACTGGCAAAATCATCAATAGTCTGTTGATCGGCCCGCCCCAAGCCGGCGATCGCTGCCAGTAGAAACTTGCTGCGCAACTGCTCTTTGCTGGCGTCATCGCCGCCAAAATCACTGAGCGCACCGGACGACACCCGCATATTCTTGCTCGGCGAGGCCACAGCCAACAGAGCCCAGCCGTCACTGCCCTCATCGACAATATCCGTCCATCGCATCGCACTGCGGTCAAGACCGGCGGTCAGCATAGAAGCGATAAGGTCCGCGCTCTGTTCGCCAAGCGCAGCCGAGGGTGGAATTTTAGCGGCCGCGCGAGCGGTCAATATCTTGGCCGAATATCGCGTCAGAGCGACCCTGGAACGACCCCATAAATCGCGCATTGCCGCCAAGCGGGTTTCCGCAGTGTCGTTCGTATAGGCTTGACGCAAGGTCGATGCCAGGGCCTTGCGGTCAGCGCTCGCTTCGGGATCATCATAGGCTGCCGAATAGAGATCGACCATCGCCTGACTTGAGAATACACCCATGGCAGCCGCGGTATCTGCCGCTTTCATCCGCGAGTCCATCGAAAGCATCGGCGCACGCGCGCGCCACCCCTGCACATGTCGTCCCGCTTGAGCGTATAGACGATCCGGGGGTTCAACGCCGGTAGCCGCACCCAAACCAAAGCGCCAGTTATTGAAAAATTCGATATCGTCCCAAAGGATAGACACCGCACGGCGACCTTCAAAACCGGCGCCAATCGTTTTTTCCGCCAGCAAATAGTCTATTCCGGTGGCCGCTTTGTCGCGTCTCGCCTGTCGGAGCAGACTGCTCGCACGGCTTTGCTCACCTGAAAGAGAGGCACAAATGGGTCTAAACATGATCCATGTCGGGGCCTCGCTGACGCGCGCGCCGCCATCGACGAACGGGCAGATACCGGCCGGATCAGCGGTTGCCAAATGCGCCTGCATCGCGACTTCGTAGAGGCGTGGTGTGAAATTATCACCGTCGACTTTCAGAACCAGCAAACGGGCGGCATCGGCCTCGCCCATCAACAGCAAGCGCCAGGCACGTTCGGCGGTCCAGTCCGCCGGATTGATATTTTCGGGGCTCGTTACCTTGCTGAGCAACGCGCGCCGGAGGAGTATCGAACCCCAGCGCGAGATGATCGGACCATTGAGATTGCTGATCAGATTGGTCAGATATTGACCACCTTCTTCGCCGAAAGCATCAACCGCCAGGCCATTATGTTCCGGCGTCAACACCCCGATTTCCAACATCGACCGCCGCTCTCCGGCAGTCAGACGATATTGCGGCTGGAGTGCATCATCCAGCGCATCAAGATCCAGTTCCCCATTTTCGTCGAGCGTCAGCGACGGCAAATCCGGGTCGATTGCCGCAACAGGGCGATCTTCGACGGTCCTGCCAGACGAATCGCCTGACTGAGACGGCGCGGGCCGAGCGGAAACCGGTCCCGGGGCCGGCGTTGGCGCGGCTACCGGTGCGGGACTGGGAGCAGGAGCAGGATCGCCAAACCCGGGAGGCAAGAGAGACTCCGGCGAATTTTGCCCGAGGACCGGCAGCGCTACGAAAAGCGCGCCCAGACTCACAGCGGCAAAGGAAATATGCTTGATACGCATTCGCATCTTATTGCAGATCATCACCAATTACAGGTTTTTCAACCGGTTGCAGCGGCTGTTCGACATCCATCGAAGCCAGATAGAAAGCCGCACCGATCAAGATCACGACAAACAAAATTATATAGACTAGCTGACGCGGCATTGATGTGGTTCAATCTTTCGAACGGTTAAAAATCTAGCATAATCAGCATTGGAAATTGCACCCGTAGCCAACCGCTGTATAGCCTTTGCCCCAATGGACAAAAACATTAAAGCCTCTTTCGACAATTCAGCAGGAAATTCCGGTGAAAGACCGGATTCCGTGACGGACCAGTCGATTGTGCTCGTCGGATTGATGGGCGTGGGCAAAACCACCGTGGGGCGGCGCCTGGCCAAACAGCTTGGGCTAGGCTTTGTGGACGCCGACGAGGAAATCGAACAGGCGGCGGGCCTAACGGTCGAAGAAATATTCGACCGCTTCGGCGAAGACTATTTCCGGGACGGGGAACGGCGCGTCATCGCCCGCCTGATTGAAGGCAAACGGCAGGTTATCGCCACGGGTGGCGGCGCGTTCATGAACGAGGAAACCCGCGCGCTGATCCTGCAAAAAGCGGTCGCGATCTGGCTGGACGCTGATATCGATACTTTGGTAAAACGTGTTTCCCGGCGCAACACCCGGCCATTGCTCAAATCCGGAGACCCGGCGACAATTCTGGCCGATCTGGCGGCCAAGCGGAATCCGGTTTACGCCACCGCCCATATTCACATCATGGGCAATGATTCGCCCCATGAGATAACCGTAGACAAGATCATTAAGGCACTGCAGCGTTGACCCAAATTACCGTTGAACTAGACGATCATAGCTACCCGATCTTGGTCCAGCCCGATGCACTGGAGCAGGCAGCAACATATCTCGAAAAATTCGCCAACAACCGGCGGCTATTCATCCTGACGGATGAAAATGTCGGTCCGCAAATATTGCCCAAATTACAGCAAGCCCTTGCCGGAAGCGGGATTGAACCCGTCGTAAAAATCCTCCCTGCGGGTGAGACGAGCAAGAGCTGGCGCCAGCTGGAAGACGTTACCGACTGGTTGCTCGCGCAAGGCGTCGAGCGATCCGATACACTGGTAGCGCTCGGTGGCGGCGTCACCGGCGATCTGACCGGATTTGCCGCATCGATCGTCAAGCGGGGTTGCGGATTTGTCCAGATACCCACCAGTCTGCTTGCCCAGGTCGACAGCAGCGTCGGCGGCAAGACCGCGATCAACAGCACCGCCGGAAAGAACCTGATCGGACAATTTTATCAGCCGCGATTTGTGCTGATCGACCCCCTGGTCCTGAACAGCCTGCCCGACCGGGAATTGCGGGCCGGCTATGCCGAGGTGGTCAAATATGGATTGATCAATGACGCGAACTTCTTCACCTGGTGTGAAGCCAATAGCGGCAAACTGCTGAACCGCGATCCAGAGGCGCTCAGCGAAGCGATCATCCACAGCGTGCGTGCCAAGGCGCTGATCGTCGCGGAGGACGAGAAAGAGCTCAGCGGGCGCCGTGCCCTGCTCAATCTCGGGCATACTTTTGGTCACGCGCTCGAAGCCGAAACAGGCTTTTCGGACAAGCTCGTGCACGGTGAAGCTGTGGCGGCCGGGATGGCGCTTGCCTTTGCCTATTCTGTAAGACGCGGCCATTGCGACGCTGCCGATGCCGAACGCGTCGCTGCGCATCTGAAATCAGTCGGCCTGCCCTATAGCCTGGAGACCGCATCGGTACGGGCACCGGGACAAAGACTGGTCGACCACATGATGCACGACAAGAAAATGAGCGGCGGCACCCTGCCCTTCCTGCTTGCCAAGGGAATCGGCCAATCATATCTCGCTAACGACGTTGATTTGCAGGATGTTGCGGCGTTCTTGGAAGATTCAGACTGACCAAGCCCTGCAAAGGGAAGGTCAGAATTTCTTGGCAGGGTTGTTTTCAAATCTGAGTTCGGCACCGGCGAGCATGTCGCCTCCGGATTTCAATTGCGCTTCCAGCCGGTCACAATCGCGCTGACGAAATTCCTCGTCCACCTCTTCGATCAGACTGCTGTCCAAATCGATCGCAAACATGGTCTGCCGCGCAAGATGGACCGCTGATTCAAACATTTCCCGTTTCATCCCGGCAATCCCGAGCCCCTTGAGCGCAATCAACTGACGGCGGTCATAGACCCGGACGAAAATCTTGGTCTCGGGGAAAGACTGGATGATCGCGCGCACCTGTTCTGAACCGAATTCCTTGTCGTCCATACAGAAAACAATAGCGTCCGCTTCATGGGCTCCTGCCCGGCGCAACAGATCCACCCGCGTGCCGTCGCCGTAGAAAACCTTGGCCCCGAATTGCTGGTGAACGTCAATTTGTTCCGGCTTGATGTCGATTAGCGTCAGCGGGATTTTGGCAGCCATGAGTACCTGCGAGACTGTCTGGCCAAAGCGCCCCTGCCCGACGACAATCACCGATGCGCGGTCTGCATTGCCCGGATCATCAAGATCCGCTGACGATGCGCTCGCAGTGTTGCTAAACCTTCGCGCCAACAGCATCAAAAACGGCGTGGTCGCCATCGAGATTGTAATGATCGCACCGAACAGACTGCTCGCTTCGGGTTCGATCAAGAGCGCTTTTTCGGCTTCGGAGAATAGCACAAAACCGAATTCTCCGCCTTGGCTCAGCAACATCCCCATCGCCAGGGCCGGGTTGGTATCCATCCCGAAAAGTTTGCCAAGCCCGAAAATGATCGCGATTTTGACCGTCACCAGGGCAATAGCCGCGCCTATTATGAACAGCGGATTCTCCATCACGACGTCGAGGTCCAGCATCATGCCGACCGCTAGAAAGAAGAAACCGAGCAACAACGACCGGAACGGATCGATATCCGCTTCCAGCTCGTGCCGATAAGGAGAGTTGGCCAGCATGACACCGGCAAGAAAGGCGCCCAGAGCTGGCGACAGTCCGATAAACTCCATCAACGCGGCGCTGCCGAATACGGCCACAAGCCCCGCAACGATGAACAGCTCTCGTTCGGCAATTCTGCCGATCACTTTCAGCAGGGGCTGGAGCAGATATTTGCCGGCCAGGATGAGACCGCCGATGGCCAAAACGGCATAAACCGCGGTCAGCCACCCCGATTGCCCCCCATCCTCCTGTGGCGCCCGCGATAGCGCAGCGATTATCGTCAGCAGAGGGATGATGGATAAATCCTGGAACAACAGGATTGAGAAGCTCTTCTCCCCTGTAGGTGTATTCAGCCGGCCGGAGGATTGCAGCATCGGAAGAACCTGCGCCGTCGACGAAAGCGCCAATGGCAAGCCAATCGCAATTGAAGCGGCAAGCGTGAAGTTGGTTGTTGCCATGATCAGCAGGAACAGCGCGATCCCGCACAATACGACCTGGCTCATTCCAAGTCCGAATATCGCCTGGCGCAAGCGCATCAGCCGCGCCGGTGCCAGTTCCAGTCCGACGATGAAAAGCAGAAGGATGATCCCGATTTCAGAAAATTCAAGGATCGTTTCGGCGTTGCTGATCAACTCGAACCCTTGCGGGCCGATCAATATGCCGGCGATCAGATAACCGAGTACCGCACCGATGCCGAAGCGGCGAAAAACAAGCACCATGACCAGCGCCGCACCGAGCATGACGAAACCGCCCAGCAGCAAATCGGCCATGTGGGTTTCTGTTTCCATGATTCAGGCAGCCTTTCGTTTGGCGGCATCTGCAAAGGCCGCGATCAGCGCGTCATAAGGAAGCAGGATGGCGCCATGGCGGCCCCGATGGTCTTTGGCAACGGCCAGTTTATCCATATTTTGCCAATCTCCCGGGAAATCGGCTTTTCCCTCGAAGAAATCTGCGAGTCCGGAACGAGCGCGAACAATGTCGCCTACCGTCCGGCCGATTGCTTCAGCGCCCAATATGGCTGCCGAGGCCTGACCCAGCGCGCAGGCATTTATCGTCAGACCCAAAAGTTCGAGCGTCTCGTCGTCTGCGATAACCACATCGGCTGTGACCACGCTGCCGCAAGTCCTGGACCGCTGCTCGGCGCTGCCGTCCGGATGCTCAAGTCGTTGCTGATGCGGAATCGAGACCGCGAGACGCAATATGTCACGCGTATAGAGAGGCTCGCTCATTCTCCGGCCTCCGCAGCCTCGTCGATTGCCAGCCCCGGATCCTTGACGAAGTCGATCATTGCATTTCCACTGGCGTTGAGCAGCGGATAGGTACGCGATTCTTCAAGCCATTCCGGTCTCGCGGTTTCAGCACCATAGAGGCTGTCATAAACCAGAACCACCATCAGATAGAGCAAGGTCGCGCCAATCAGCCCCTTGACCATCCCGAAACCGAAACCGAGCACCCGGTCGATCGGACCAAGCATGGATTTGCGCGATCTGGCGCCGATTGATCTGGCGATCCAACGTCCCAGCGCATAGGTCACTATGGCTATCGATGCGAAAGCGAGCACCGATGCGCCGCTTTCGCTCCCGACCGGCTCGATCAGGCGGTCACTGATCGGAGCGTGCAGCGTCCGAACACCGATAACGACCAATATCCAGGCGCCCAGCGAAAGCGCTTCCTGAACAAAGCCTCTGAGAAAGCCAAGGACCGCAGCACCGCCCATTAAAATGAGCACAAAAATATCTAAACCCGTCATGGGCTCTAGCTAGTCACGAGCAAGCATATGGTCAACGAGATTGGCGAGTTTGGCAAATTGCAGTTTCTTCATCGTGTCGCTGCTTTTTTCGCCGGACGCCGGTATCAGCGCGCGGTCGAAGCCCAGCTTGGAGGCTTCCTTCAGGCGCAGCGGTGTGCGCGAGACCGGCCGGATTTCCCCGGACAGCGCAATTTCCCCGAATATCACGGCGTCGCTGGGCATCGGCCGTTCGGCATGGGCGGAGATCAGCGCCGCTGCTACGGCCAGATCGGCGGCGGGGTCGGTAAGACGATAGCCGCCGGCGACATTGAGATAGACCTCCGCGCCAGAGAAGCTGAGCCCGCAGCGCGCTTCCAGCACCGCCAGGATCATTGCCAGCCGTGAACTGTCCCATCCGACCACGGACCGCCGCGGGGTGGCGCCACTTGCCAGCCGCACGGTGAGCGCCTGAATTTCGACCAGAACCGGCCTTGTGCCTTCCATCGCCGGGAAGACCGTTGCTCCGGTGACTTCCTCGCTGCGGTCGGTCAGGAACAGGGCGGAGGGATTGGCCACTTCGGTGAGACCTTTTTCTTCCATCGCGAAAACGCCGATTTCGTCGGTGCCGCCAAAGCGGTTCTTGATCGAGCGAAGGATGCGATATTGATGGCTGCGCTCGCCCTCGAAGCTCATCACCGTGTCGACCATATGTTCGAGCACGCGCGGGCCGGCGATATTGCCGTCCTTGGTGACATGACCGACGAGCATCACCATCGTGCCATGTTCCTTGGCGAATTTTATGATTTCCTGCGCCGAGGCCCGGACCTGGCTAACCGTTCCCGGCGCGCCCTCGATCAGATCGCTGTGCATCGTCTGGATCGAATCGATCACGACGAAATCCGGCGCATCGCGTCCCAGCGTGGTCAGGATATCGCGCACCGAAGTCGCGGATGCCAGCTTGACTGGGGCCTTGCCCAATCCCAGCCGTCGCGCCCGCAATCGCACCTGATCAGCCGCTTCCTCGCCCGAGATATAGGCTACCGAAAGTCCTGCCTCGGCCAGTCGCGCAGAAACCTGCAGGAGCAGCGTCGACTTGCCGATCCCCGGATCGCCGCCCATCAACGTGGCAGAACCAGCCACCAGTCCACCGCCGACGGCGCGGTCAAATTCGTCGATACCGGTCTTTTTGCGGTCCGGCAGCGCGATCTCGCTGTCCAGCCCGACCAGCCGCACCTCGCGCCCGCCGCTCTGCAGATTATGCTTGGACGCAAATACCGTTTCGCCCGCTTCCTCGACCAGCGTGTTCCACTCGCTGCAATCGCCGCATTGCCCTTCCCAGCGATGCGCGATCGAGCCGCAATTCTGACAGACATATTTTTTCTTCGGTTTGGCCATGGGGCTTGTCTATCAGAACAAAGAAAGAACGCCAGTGCTTTTGAATCAAAAATTCCAGACGGGCCA
Source organism: Parasphingorhabdus flavimaris (assembly GCF_013371215.1). Lineage (GTDB taxonomy): Bacteria > Pseudomonadota > Alphaproteobacteria > Sphingomonadales > Sphingomonadaceae > Parasphingorhabdus > Parasphingorhabdus flavimaris. Next base: position 509,422 of record NZ_JABWMH010000001.1, on the reverse strand, counting down.
CCCGGCTCACGTCCCCTTGGGCCGAGAATGGATTGCGCCAGAGGAGACCGCTTCGAAACATGATCATTATCCATTGTGCGGATGGGACAAGACCGCGCTCGGTTCTTGGCAGGGACTTGGCTGTGCGAGGCTGATGCAGCAAAGGGGATTTTCAGCAGCACTGCGACAAAGTGGAAGCAACATCTGTACCCCGGAATCCCCAGCCAGTGCATTGACGCTTGCACCCTCCCCGCCATCCTGTAGTTAAAAACCATGCGGCAGAAAGAACTCAGACTTGCCTTGATCTGCTATGGCGGCGTGAGTCTGGCCATTTATATGCACGGCATCACCAAGGAAATCTGGAAACTGGCGCAGGCGAGCCGGGATTTTCATGATGGTGCGCGGGTCGACCAGTGCAGCCGCGGTATCTATTATGACATATTGGAATGGCTCGAACAGGAAACGGGCACGCGACTGCGCATCCTGCCGGATATTATTTCCGGTGCCAGTGCTGGCGGGATCAACGGCATTTTCCTGTCGCAGGCGATATTGTCCGGCCAGTCGCTCGATCCGCTGACCGACTTGTGGCTCGACACCGCCGATGTCGACAGATTGCTTGACCCCGATGCACGGCCGCTGTCGCGTTTTTCCAAATTCTGGGCCGAACCGATTGCGTGGATGGCGCTGGGCCGCAAAGGCGGCGCGGTCGAACAGACGGTGTCGAAGGAAGCGCGCGAAGAGGTCAAGATGAAGCTTTCGCGCTTCGTCCGCGCGCGCTGGTTCGCACCGCCCTTTGGCGGCAAGGTGTTCAGCGGACTGATCTGGGATGCGCTGGCGGCGGTGCGGGCGACCGAGCGCGGGCCGCGCCTGCTGCCTCCGGGCCAGCCGCTTGATCTGTTTGTGACCGTCACAGATTTTGTCGGCCATCCCGAAAAGCTGCAACTCCACAGCCCGCCGGACGCGCTCGAGATGGAACATCGCATCACGATCGGCTTTTCTACGAGAGGTAAGCGAGACGATGCGATTGCCGACCCCGCAGCGCTGACCTTTGCCGGTCGCGCCACCGCCAGTTTTCCCGGTGCTTTTCCTCCGTTCACGGTGCGGGAGCTGGACGGACTTCTGGCAGAGCACGGCTATGTCTGGGAAGGACGTTCGGCCTTCCTGAAGCGTATCTTGCCCAGCCAGTTTCTCGCCGGAACCGCAGAGGATACAGTATTGATCGACGGCTCCGTCCTCGCCAATGCGCCGTTCGCGCAGGCGATCGAAGCCTTGAAGAACCGTCCTGCGAAGCGGGAGGTCGATCGCCGCTTTGTCTATATTGATCCACGGCCCGATCTCGATGTGGCGAAAAGCGATCGCGCGATGCAGCGCCTGCAAGCCGTGCAGGAGGCAGAGAACGAAGCACTGCCCGGCTTCTTCTCGACGATCTTCGGCGCCATCTCGAACATTCCGCGGGAACAGCCGATCCGCGACAATCTCAACGCCATTGCCGGACGATCCAACCGGATCACGCAGATGCGTCTGATTACCGAGAATTTGCGGGGCGAGGTCGAGCAGCATGTCGAAAGCCTGTTCGGCCGGACCTTTTTCCTCGACCGTCCGACAGCCGCGCGGGTGGCCGCCTGGCGTCGCAAGTCGCGGGACAAGGCTGCCAAGCTCTCCGGTTTTTCCTACAGCGCCTATGGCCACCTCAAGCTGGCGACGGTGATCGAGGATATTGCTCATACCGTGCGCCGGGCGAAATCCGATCCCAATGCTCATAACCACCCCGGTCTGCGCGATGCGCTCTGGGCCGAGATACGCCGTATCGGGCTCGACAATGTCGGACAGAAGAGCGGCGGACCGACCAAGCTGGCAGCGGAGTTTTTCCGTCAGCATGACCTGGGTTTCCGGGTGCGGCGACTTCGCTTCATGGCGCGGCAGCTTGCAGAAGATCTCGACCGTGCCAATCTCGCCGATTCCGAGGCCATGGAAGGCATGCATGATGTCATCTATGACTGCCTTTCGCTTTATCTCGAGCGCGAGACCATCGATTATCTCGGCGACGATTTTATCGTTCTGGCCGAACAGGCGGAGATCCGGCCCGGGGCGATGCTGACAGCACTGGCCAAGGCCCGGGACCTCACCGCTGCCGACGCGATTGTCGATGCCAGACTGGCGGCGGCACTGGCGATGATCCCGAAGGCGGAAAAGCGGTCAATGCTGCTCGCCTTCCTCGGTTTTCCTTTCTACGATATCGCAACCCTGCCGCTGCTTCAGGGCGAAGGGCTCGACGAATTCGATCCGATCAAGGTTGACCGTATCTCGCCGGAAGATGCCAGGACGATCCGCAAGGGTGGCGTAGCGGCGACGCTAAAGGGCATCGAGTTCAACAATTTCGGTGCCTTTTTCAGCCGCAGCTACCGCGAAAATGACTATCTCTGGGGTCGCCTCCATGGCGCCGACCGGATGATCGACATCATGCTGTCCACCCTGCCCATTGCCAAAAGGCCTGGTGAGGAGACCATTCTGGGCTTCAAGAAAACCATCTTCCACCAGATCGTCGACGAAGAGGAACCCCGTCTCACAAAAGTTGCCCCGTTGATCGCCTCCTTGCGCGACGAAATCGACAACGCGACACTCTAGCTAGTGAGGCTGCTCTTCGGCGTGCACCGGCTTTTGCAGGCTTTTGTAAACCGCTTCGACAAAGGCATCTCCCCCGACAAACGCATCCGGATTATTGTCCCATTGCGCAGCCGGTTTCATCGCCTGCACTTTTTCGAGTGACTTGCCTTCACCCTGCGCCTTTTCCACCGCGCCGATAACCGTCTTCAACATGTCGCGATAGGCTGTCAGATCCGCCCTGGTCGCCATTGGCCCGTGACCTGGAATGATCCTGGTCTCGTCATCGACCATCGCGAGTGCCTGTTCGGCCGCTGCGAGCACACCGCGAACATTACCACCGCTGCCCAGGTCAATGAAGGGAAGACTCATCTTGTTGAAGAACAAGTCGCCCATGTGCAGCACATTGGCCTTTTTCCAGAAAATGATGCTGTCGCCGTCGGTGTGGCCATGCTTCATGTGCCTGACCTGCACTTCGTCGCCATTGAGGTGAAGCTTCAGGCCATCGTGATAGGTCACGGTGGGCAGTGCTTCGGCAGGCGAAGCGGGATCATTGCCGCGTCCCGACTTCTGGATACCGAGCATCCGTTCGCGGACATGGTCATGGGCCATGATCAGAGCGCCGGCCTTGCCGAAATTCTCGTTTCCGCCGCTGTGATCACCATGCCAGTGAGTGTTGATCAGATATTTGACCGGCTCCGCGCCCAACTCCGCGATTGCCGCTTCTATCTTGGGGGTCAGCGGCGCGAATTGATCGTCGATCAGCACCGTGCCGTCCGGACCATAGGAAACCCCGATATTTCCCCCTGCCCCGAATAGCACCGCGATACCCTCGCCCAATGGCTCCGCCTTGATTTCCACCGCGGCGAAGCGGTCAGTTTCTTGCGCTATGCTTTCGGAGCAAGCGGACATGGCGAGCGATGTGGTCGCCAGCAAAGCGAGACTGAATGAGGTTTTGAGAGTGCGGTACATGGGAAATTCTCCTTGGGGCGAAATTGCTTTTAACCGATCATGTATCTTTGGCAAAAAACATCAGATTTACCAACCGGCCATCTTGCGGCGTCTTGCCAAACGCAGGCCCGCTGTTGTGAAACATCCACGGGCTGAACAGGATCAGCCGATTGAAGCGCATCGGCACGGTCATCACCTTTGTCCATTTTGCCGGATGATTGGTGTCCTTGTTGACCACATCCTCGATCAGCGCATTTATGTCGGAATAACCGGCTTTCATTATTCCCTGCATATCCGTCGGAACACGCTCCAGACCGGTCCGCTTGTGACGGAAAAAGTCGGTCCCGCCCTTGCAATGTTCGGGCAGCGACAAATAGAGTATTCCGGAATAGAAAGCCGGATCGATATGCACGCCGCTGCGCCCCTTGTCGCCTTTCAGCGTCACCCGACAATGCAGATGGCTGGTGTTGGGCGCGGCCTTGACCGATGCGTTGATGATGGATGATATCCGGTCATTCAACCCCTGGATATCCAGCGGCTTGGTCGAGATATGGCCGGGGTAATTGCCCTGTTTGTTTTCGGGATCATAATCCAGAGCCAGAGCGGCGTTGCGCGCCGCTACGGGGTCGGAAATAAAATCGTCAAGAATGAGCAGCGACGGCAGCATCACGAAGCTCTCCGACAGGATTGACCCGAATCAGCCGTTGGATGAAGCAGGCGGTCTGCGTTCATTTTACGAGCCGATGATCTGACGAACTTTACATAGTTTACAGGGTTAAGAAATTCAGTCCGCTCTTTCCCTTTCACCCCCAAATAGCGACTCAAACCACTGGTAAAGTGAGAGAAATCGAAAAAGGCCGGAATGCGGTACATTTGCTACCACTATCACAGATAGCGAGCGGTAGGACATTAATTTTTCGTCCGTGTTCGCCCGTTCACGACCAGAATTATAGCGATTTTCGGCAATATGTCAGCGCGTCGGCTACGCTTTGCCCAATGCGATAAAAATCAACGCAATGCTGACGCAATCGTCGACAATCCGCGCATCTCTGGCCTGATCCGCCAGCCAAAATAAAAGTTCCGTGCTAACGGTTAATCGGCCCGACTTCTGGCCGTTACTAGTTCTGATTGATGATTTCTCAGAAATATTCACATTCGCATTGGCACCGTCCCCACACTGTCCCATGCGATGTGATCAAGACCAAAATTTCTGAGCTTCGATCTAGCGGGTCGGGTTGGCTGGTCCCTTCCTGACCCGCTTATCATTCACCATCAAGCTCTTGCGAACTCACCCTGATTACATTGGGGAAATGGGGGTCCCGGCAGGGGAACCAAGATCGAGCGCGTCACTTGCTGTCGGCACGCGCCGGTCAGCGCAGCTTGATCAGAGAACTGCTCAGCCCGACGATGACAGCAGATATCCGGTCATGGACATTCAGCTTCTTGAACAGGCGCCGGATATAGGTGTCGATCGTAGCTTCGGAAATGGCTAATATTGTCGCCATATCCCCGTTCGATTTACCGCGGGAGATCCAGTATAGCACCTCCCCTTCCCGCTCCGAAAGAACGGGCAAGCTCTCACCCGCCTGATTGATAATCGCACAAATTCGCCGGTGGCAAGACTGGGCAAGCCCGATCAACGGCCTTACGACTGCCTCATCTTCCGACGAAATGGCCTTGCCGAAATTCATCGAAAAATAGGAATTTCTGCTCTGTGGACCGAAAAGCGGAACCGCCACACCATCAATAAAGCCCTTCTCGATCGAGACTTTCAAAAAGTTCTGGTGCTTTTCAGTCAGTTTCTGATCGGCGATTACCTGCTTCCAGGTCATTACATGGCCTATGGACATGACATGATCGGGAATGGGATCGGATTCCATGAAATCCGGGTCGAGATAGGTCGAGATGATATCTTGCGGATATCCGGCATGAAATACCGATGAACGCTTCGATACCTGGGAATAGAAAGGAGGAGTAAGGTGATAGGATATGGCAGTGACGCCCTCGGCCATCAACTGGTCGGACAAGTTATTCAGCTCCAGATAAACTGAATTGCCTTCCTTGACCGGATTCCATTTAAACACCATGCTTGGGACACACATTTCTAGCCATGGCATTCCTCAAGGGCAGCGAGTTTCGTCGCGCGTAATCCCTAGAAAAGAATATCACCATGCTAAAGCTTATAGCCGAAGCCGAGACAGGGGATAGGATAAAAAGGACAAATGCCGGGGGCTACCGTCCTCACTCGGAAATCGGACAATGGAGAGGCTGACCGAACCTGCCCCGTGGCAGCGTGACGTGTCTAATGGCCAGCGTTGTCATAGTAGTGGACGAAACTTCCATTTAAAAGATTAGAGACTATAAAAATTATGTTATCTGAAATCGAGCGCATATTTCCAAATAATTGCAAGAACATGAAGATCGACATTGATGATGTAATTGGCGTGCGGAAAAACCGCTCACAATTGTTCAATGAACAGTATTTTGCCAATAAATTCTGGGACATAATATTGGTATTATATAGCCAAGAGGTGAATGATCGCCCGATAAATGCGCAAGGAATTTCTTCGAAGCTCGACATCGATCAGGGAAAGGTTCTGCGATATCTGAAGGTCCTTTCAGCGGACAATCTCGTCTGTGCTTATGACCAGATGGCAGAAGATCAGTTCAATATTGCGGATGACAATTTGTCACTGACCCGCGCCGGGTTTGAAAATACGGCTACTGTCATCCAGCAGATGCGGCGTGTTTTTGGTCAAAGCGAAAATCAACACAGCTGATCTGGACAGGAATGCGCCTGCTCGGCTCCGACAGCCGCACAATTTCGCCCGATTGACGGATTGATTTCAGAATGCCGCCAGCGATGACGCTGACGGCACTCAGTCACTCGGTCAAATCTTCCCAGGCATCTTTCAGCTTGCCGAAGAAACCTGTCGAATTGGGCGTTTCGTCGCCCGTTTCGGTCTCCTGGAAATCACGCAGAATCTGCCGCTGCTGCTTGGACAGCTTGGTCGGCGTTTCGACTTCAATCTGGATCACCATGTCACCATTGCCGCGACCGCGCAGAACCGGCATGCCGGCACCGCGCTGGTGGATCTGCTTGCCGCTCTGGATACCGGCGGGGATACGGATATCATGTTTCTCGCCATCAAGGCCGGGAATGGTGATTTCACCGCCGAGCGCTGCCAATGTGAAGCTGATCGGAGCGCGGGTGAACAAAGTTGTCCCTTCGCGTTCAAAAATATCATGCCGTATCAGGTGTATGAAAATATAGAGATCGCCAGCTGGCGCGCCGCGCGCGCCGGCCTCGCCCTTTCCGGTCAGACGAATACGCGTGCCGGTATCGACACCCGCAGGGATATCGACTTCCAGCGTTTGTGGCTTGTCGACCTTGCCCTCGCCGTAACAGACATGACACGGGCTTTCGATTACCTCGCCACGCCCCTGACAACTGGCGCAAGTGCGCTCGACGACGAAGAAGCCCTGCTGGGCCCTTACTTTTCCGTGCCCCTGGCAGGTTCCGCACCGCTGGACACCGGTGCCCGGCTCTGCGCCGGAACCATCGCACTCGTCACAACCGACCGAAACATCGATTTCAATTTCGGTGTGCTTGCCGTGGAACGCGTCTTCCAGCGTAATTTCCATATCATAGCGCAGGTCGGCGCCGCGGGCCGGACCGCGTTGCTGCTGCTGGCCGCCGAAGCCACCGCCACCACCGCCAAATATGGTTTCGAATATATCGCCAATGTCATTGAAAGCAGCGCCCGCAAAACCGCCGCCGCCGGCATTGTTGCCGCCGCCGTTGGTGAATGCCGCGTGGCCGTAACGATCATATGCCGCGCGCTTCTGCGGGTCCTTCAGGACGTCATAGGCTTCGCTGATCGACTTGAATTTGGATTCTGCTGCTGCATCGCCCGGATTCTTGTCCGGGTGCCACTGCATCGCCAGCTTGCGATAGGAGGATTTCAGCGTCGCGCCATCGCAGTCACGCGAGACGTTCAACTGTTCGTAATAGTCAACTTCGGATGCCATATTCATGCTTCCCAATAAGCGAGAAGATCGTCGCCCCGGCAAAAGCCGGGGCCGCTGACATCAATCGCCAGCGGCTCCCGCCAGAGCGGGAGCGACGGTCTCATCTTTATTCAGCCGCCTTGGCATCATCTTTCTTGTCACCGTCTTCCGAGTCATCGACTTCGGAGAACTCGGCATCGACAACATCATCGTCAGCCGCCTTGGCCGCGGCATCTGCTGCTGCAGCGTCACCGGCGTCACCGCCTGCTGCCTGCTCGGCTTCGTAGATTTTCTGACCCATTTGCATGGAAACCTGTGCCAGCGCTTCGGACTTGGTCGTCATCGCTTCGGGATCGCCACCTTCGATGGCTTCCTTGGTTTCCTTCACCGCCGCTTCGATCTGGCCTTTGAGGTCGGCGTCAATCTTGTCGCCATGCTCTTCAAGCTGCTTCTCGGTGGTGTGGACAAGACTTTCGGCATTATTCTTGGCTTCCGCCTCGGCACGCCGTTTCTTGTCTTCTTCGGCAAATTTCTCGGCATCCTGAACCATCTGGTCGATATCGCTATCGCTCAGACCACCGGAAGCCTGGATCTTGATCTGCTGTTCCTTGCCCGTGCCCTTGTCTTTCGCGGACACGTTGACGATGCCGTTGGCATCAATGTCGAAGGTCACGTCAATCTGCGGCACGCCACGCGGTGCGGGCGGGATACCGACCAGATCGAACTGGCCGAGCATCTTGTTGTCCGCTGCCATTTCGCGTTCGCCCTGGAAGACACGGATCGTCACCGCGCCCTGATTGTCATCAGCGGTCGAGTAGACTTGCGATTTCTTCGTCGGGATCGTGGTGTTGCGGTCGATCATGCGCGTAAACACGCCGCCGAGGGTTTCGATACCCAGCGACAATGGTGTCACGTCGAGCAGCAATACGTCCTTGACGTCGCCCTGCAGAACGCCTGCCTGAATGGCGGCGCCCATGGCTACAACTTCGTCAGGGTTCACGCCAACATGCGGTTCCTTGCCGAAGAATTTCTGTACCGTTTCGCGGACCAGCGGCATGCGGGTCATACCGCCGACCATGACGACATCGTCGATCTCGCTGGCTTCGACGCCGGCATCCTTGAGAGCCTTCTTGCAAGGGTCGAGCGTGCGCTTGACGAGATCGCCAACCAGCTTTTCCAGATCGGAGCGGCTGATCGATTTGACCAGATGCTTTGGTCCGTTCTGGTCTGCGGTGATGAACGGCAGGTTGATTTCGGTAGTCTGCGCGCTCGACAGTTCGATCTTCGCTTTTTCGGCAGCTTCCTTGAGACGCTGCAGCGCGAGCTTGTCCTTGGTCAGGTCGATGCTCTCGGCCTTCTTGAAGTCAGCGGCGAGAAATTCGACCAGCTTGGCATCAAAATCTTCACCACCGAGGAAGGTGTCGCCGTTGGTCGATTTCACCTCGAAAACGCCATCGCCGATTTCCAGGATGGAAATATCGAATGTACCACCGCCAAGGTCATAGACGGCAATCGTCTTGCCTTCGCTCTTGTCGAGGCCGTAGGCCAAGGCAGCTGCGGTTGGCTCGTTGATGATGCGCAGCACTTCGAGACCGGCGATCTTGCCGGCGTCCTTGGTCGCCTGACGCTGGGCGTCGTTAAAATAGGCAGGTGTGGTGATCACGGCCTGCGTCACGGTCTCGCCCAGATAGGCTTCGGCCGTTTCTTTCATCTTCTGCAACGTATAGGCAGATATCTGCGACGGGCTGTAATCTTCGCCGCCGGCTTTCACCCATGCGTCGCCGTTGCTGCCCTTTACAATCTCGTAAGGAACCAGCTCCATATCTTTTTTCGTCATCGGATCATCGAACCGGCGACCGATCAGACGCTTCACGGCAAAAATAGTGCTTTCCGGGTTGGTCACTGCCTGGCGCTTGGCCGGCTGACCAATCAGGCGCTCGCCATCCTTGGTAAATGCGACGACAGACGGGGTCGTCCGTGCGCCTTCCGAATTTTCAATTACCTTTGGCTTTCCGCCATCCATAACGGCAACACAGCTGTTGGTGGTGCCCAGATCGATTCCAATAACTTTACCCATAATTCCCTCAATCAATTTTCTAACATTAGCAAAATTGCCGCCCGGCCCTAGTTAAATGGCACCGTTACGGCTTCGCAATGCGATATAGGTGGCATTTTTCTTGGCACAAGGCATCGGACATCCTACATTTGAAAAATCAACGCAAAACACCCATATCGGGATGGATTTATTAGGTTTAACTGAGGTGTCAGAATGAATAAGATTTCCATCATGCTCGCCGCATCGGCATCGTTATTGCTGGGTTCCTGCGGTCAGGGAGACATATTGTTCGCCGATAACGCTGTGGTCAATCTGTCCCCGGTCGAGGGCAATCCTTCTGCTGGCTATATGGATCTGCATGGCGGGCGCGTCGATGTTGAACTGGTCGGCGTCACTTCCGACGACGTTCTCCGCCTGGAAATGCACGAGACGATCGAGAAAGACGGAATGATGAGCATGGAACCGCTCAAGTCAATTCCGGTACCGGCAGGGAAGACCGTGAAGCTCGAGCCCGGCGGAAAGCACCTGATGATCTGGGGCGTGGGCGACTATTCGAAGCAGCGTGGGTTGTTGAAGATGATATTGATCTATTCCAACAATGACCGCATCGAAATTGACGCGGTGATCAAGAAGGCCGGTGACCCCGCACCCGTTGCCGAATAATCGGGAATCCGAATGACCGGCCGTGCGCTGACCGAGGCGGAAATTGGATTATGCATGTCCATTTTCGGCGAGGCGATCGACTATGACCGGGTCATGGTGTTCAACCGCAAATGGTGGCTGTTCCAGCATCCACGCGTCACCATGGCGCCGGATGGCAATCTCTGGTTTCACCCGAAGAGCAATCTCTTCTGCGACGATTTCTGTGGGTCACCGCGCAATATCCAGGCGCTGTTCATTCACGAAATGGTCCATGTCTGGCAACATCAGCAGGGGATATTCCTACCCTTGGCGCGCTATCCCTTCGCCCGATATGATTATGAACTGCTGCCGGGGAAGATTTTCTCCGAATATGGTGTTGAACAGCAGGCAGAGATCGTCAGCCACTATTTTCTGCTGAAACAGGGCGCCCAATTGAAAAATGGCTACCACATTGCAGATTATGGTGGACTACTGCCATTCTGAACAACGATACGGCGAGAAACGGAGATGGCCGGGAAGCATTGCCGCCCGACCACCATCGTCTGATTAATTACCGATTGCCTAGAAGCGATAGGCCAGTCCGGCGCTGACCACCCATGGGTCGATTCTGTGGCGCGTTCGCAAGACTTCGGTGTTGCCGGCAAACCAGCGTGCGGTCGTGTTGACGAAGTAGCGCTTTGCATCGACGCTCAGGCCCAGCCCATTGTCATTGATCGGCAGATCAAAGCCGGCCTGCAGCGCGAAGCCGACCTTGTCGTTCATTTTCTGCCGCGTGGCGCCCAGCGCCTGAGCCGTATCGCCAGCCTTTTCGTCGATGAAAATGAAATAGGTCGGTCCGGCTCCGATATAGGGTTTGAACCCGCTGCCATCACCGAAATGATATTTCGCGGTCAGCGTCGCGGGGATGATATTTGCGTTGGACACCAGCCCTGCTCCATCCAGAGGTCCGGTACCGGTCACGTCATGCTGGGTGACGCAGCAAATGGTTTCCAGCGAGATATTCGGTGTGAAAAAATATTCAGCGGCAATCGTCGGCACGAAATTGTCATCGGCCTCGGTCTGTGTGCCAGCCGGCAATCCGATATTGTCGAGTTCGACCGAGGTAATCTTGCCATCGGGTGCCACCAGCGTGGCGAGAGCCTTGACTTGAATCTTGCCGTCGGGTGCTCCGGCGATTGCCGTTCCGCTCATCGCCAATGCCGCGACAGCTGCCGCGAACTTCAGTTTTTTCTTCATATGATCCGGTCCTTGTGCACTTGCTATCTGGTTGGTGACCGGAGCCACTAGCTGGGTGGCAAAATAGCGGACATACGCAATTTCCCTGAGCAGGAACCGAGATTCTGTGCCGTCCGGATCAGAGCGCAGCAGAGCAGGCCTATGCAGACCTCTTGGCGTACCAGTGTGCGCTGTGTTGCAGAAGTGCCGTTCCGTCCATCGGCGAGTTGATTACGGCAGCAGCCCCAGCTTTGACCGCATCATCCAGCGCGCCAGCATCAGCACGGAGACCACGCCCAGTCCCCCGGCCAGCCCCGTCCAGATGCCGACGCCTTCCCATCCCTGCCAGAAGGCAAGGCTGGCACCAAGACCGATTCCGATGAACCAATATCCCATCAGCGCGAACAGCATCGGCATGGTCGTGTCATGCAGGCCGCGCAACATGCCGGCGCCGACCACCTGGGCGCCGTCGACGATCTGGAAAATGGCAGCTATCGCCAGAAAGCTGACGGCCAGTGCAGCGACCTCGGCATTGCCGGGCGCGCTGGCATCGATGAACATCGAGATCAGAAAATCGGGAGCCAGAACGAACACCAGCGCCATCGCTGCCATGAACGATGTACCAAGAATGAAGCTGACCCAGCCCGCACGCTTGATTGCGGCATGGTCTTTCCGGCCATATTGAATTCCCACGCGCACTGTCGCTGCCTGGCCCAGGCCCATTGGCACCATGAATGTAAGCGCAGCCAGCTGCAAGGCTATGGCGTGGGCCGCTACCGAAGCGGTACTGATCAGCCCCATCAGCAGGGCTGCAAAACCGAATACAGAGCCTTCCAGTCCCATGGTCACGGCTATCGGCAGGCCCAGCTTCCACATCGCGCGAAAGCGCTGCCAGTCGCTGCGCCAGAAGCGACCGAACAGATGATAGCGGCGAAAGCGCTTGTGGCGCATCACGACGATCGCCATGCCGGCGAACATCAGCACATTGGTCATCACGCTGCCGATACCGGCTCCGACTACGCCAAATTCCGGTACCCCGAACTTGCCGAAAATCAGGGCATAGTTGAACAGGGCATTGGACAGCACGGCAATGACGCTGATGATCAGCGCCCAGACCGGTTGTTCCAGCGCCGAGATAAAATTGCGCAGGATTATGAAGAACAGGAACGGCAGGATCGACCACATATAGGCGCTGATATAGGTGCCGGCGATCGCAGCGAGATCCGGTTGCTGGCCGAATGTCACCAACAGGGCTTCGGTATTCCAGAGCAAAATCCAGAAGGGCAGGATCACCGCTACCGCTGCCCACAACGCTTGCCGAAACGTGCGGCGCACGTCGCGGACGCTGTGTTGCATCCGGCCGATTTCGCTGGCCATCATCGGGGCGGAAGCGGTTATCAACCCCATGCAGAAAATTGCGGCGGTCATCGCCAAGTTAAAGCCCAGCGTTGCCGCCGCCAGTTCGCGCGCGCCGAGCCAGCCGAGCATCAGCACATCGGTCGCCCCGATCAGCGCCATTGTCAGATTCGACAGGATCAGGGGCCAGGCGAGCGAGATGGTGGCGCGCAGTTCGTGCCGCCAGGGGTGTTGCTCTCGCAGGCTGAGGGGCGCACTTGTCATCGGCGCGCGTTAGCCCATGCCGCAAAGCTAAGCTAGTGAAACTCCGCCCTGATCAGAGAATGAATATCTATCTGGGATCGCGCGGGTAGCCGCGTGTTCCGTAGCAATCATCGTCAAGCCGTCCGTCGCGGTCATAGCCGTCGCAGCCGTCATTCTTGTCGATGAAATAGCCGCCCGCTGCCCCGGCTGCAGCGCCGATGGCCGCACCCTCGAGCACATTGCCACCGGTTATCGCACCGATTGCCGCGCCTGCTGCTGCCCCAGCGCCGGCACCTTCGGCCGCATAATTCTGGGCACAAGCCGATAGACTGATTGCTGCGGTTCCGGCCAGTGCCAGTTTACTTGCGTATTTGATCATCTTCCTACTCCTCAACATTGTCCGATAATATATGAACACGCACGCCCGCCGATGGTTCCTGAACGAGCAATTTTTGCCGGACGGGACGCATCATAAGCGCGGCGGATTGCTGCCGGCACCAGGCAGCGAATTTCGATTTGCCCGATCTGCTTTCATTTGATACCATCTCCCCGTTGTGCAAGCGGCCCAACCCGCGCTTGCCCAAATGGTGACCCTATGAAATTGTCAGATTATGATATGTCCGCTTCCCGCGGATTTCTTTCGCATTTCCAGATTGTCGATATTGACCTTCCCGATATTTTTGTTCCGGTTGTCGAGGCAGCAGAAAATCTCTCCGGCCTGATGACAACCGGCCGGATACGGCACTGGCTGGACCGCCTGCCCGCACTCGACCTGACCGAATGGGCGGCCAACGCGCCGGAAGAGCAGGTTCGCGTGGCGATGGTCCGCTATTCCTTTCTGGTGCAGGCCTATGTCTGGGGCGAAAGCGACGCTCCGACCGCCCTGCCCGCCAATCTCGCACGACCCATCGTAGCGCTGGCTGACCGGCTCGATCAGGCCCCGTTGCTGCCCTATAGCGGCTATGTGCTCGACAATTGGGCGCAGCTAGATTCTTCAGGCCCGATCGCGCTCGACAATGTCTATATGGTCCAGAATTTCTACGGTGGAGCGGACGAAAACTGGTTTGTCCTGATCCATGTGGCGATCGAGGCGGCAGCAGCTCCTCTGCTGGATCTAGCCTGCCATCTGGTTGAGGCAGTCAAAGCGGAAGATACCGCCCGGACGACTGCTTTACTGGAAGACATGGAAGGACATTGGGACAAGGTGAACGCGATATTCGACCGGATGCCCGACCGCTGTGATCCCTATATCTACTATCAGCGGGTGCGACCCTATATCCACGGCTGGGCCAATAATCCGGCGCTGCCCGATGGGCTGATCTACGAGGGCGTCGAGAAATATGCGGGCAAGGGCCAGTCGTTTCGCGGCCAGACCGGATCGCAAAGCTCGATCGTTCCGAGCATGGATGCACTGTTTCAGGTCCAGCACGGCCATGACCCGTTGCGCAATTTTCTCGACGAGCTGCACGCCTATCGCCCGGCCCAGCACCGGCGCTTTATCGAGGATTTGCGCGAACAGAGCAAATTGCGCGAATTTGCCATAGCCAGCGGCGATCCGGCGCTCAGGGCGGCATTCAACGCCAGCGTCGAGCAGGTGGCACGCTTTCGCACCCGGCATCTCGAATATGCCGCCAGCTATATCAACAAGCAGGCGTCGAACGGCAAAGGCAATGATACCGAAGTCGGTACCGGCGGCACGCCGTTCATGAAATATCTGAAAAAGCATCGTGACGAGAACCGGGCGCAGTTGATCTGATCGCGCCTTTCCCGCCCCCGGTGGGCTCTCCACGGATTTAGCGGTTGCACCCCGGGCTTGGCCTCTGCCATGAGGCAGTGGTCAAGTTTCGGGGGACATATATGCTATCGGCAATCGGGCTAATTGGCGGACTGGCGCTGCTCATCTGGATGACGGTACGCGGGGTCAATATCCTGATTGCCGGACCGGTTGCCGCGGCGGTGGTTGCCCTGACCAGCGGGATCGCGTGGCTACCGCCACTTGCGGTTGCAGGCGATCCGGACTTTGCGACCGCCTATATGGACGGCTTTGTCGGCTTCTTCAAAAGCTGGTTCTTCATGTTCGTGCTCGGCGCGATTTTCGGCGAGATCATGGGAGCCAGCGGAGCGGCAGCGAGCGTCGCCCACTGGATTGTCGAGAAGATCGGGATCAAGCATGCCGTGCTGGCCGTGGTCGCCGCCTGCGCGGTGCTGACCTATGGCGGGGTCAGCGTGTTCATCGTCGCTTTCTCGGTCTATTCGCTCGCCGTCCACCTGTTCCGCGAGGCCAATTTGCCGCGGCGGTTCATACCCGCCGCCCTGGCCTTCGGTTCGGTCACATTCACCATGACCAGCGCCGGATCGCCGGAAATCCAGAATCTGATCCCGATGGAATTTCTCGGCACCACCGCTTACGCCGGCTGGCAGGTGAGCATCATTGTCGCGCTGTTCATGGCCGTGGCCGGACATTTTTGGCTGAACCACATGGTCCAGCGCGCGGTCGCCAAGGGCGAGCATTTCGTCGGTCGCGAAAGCGACGACCACAACACGGATTATGACAATCTCCCGGCGCCGCTGCTGTGTATCCTGCCTCTGGTCGCGGTGCTGGCGATATTCCTGATCTTTCAATATCCGCAGGACATGGGTCCGCTGTCGGCCATCCTGCCGCAGAGCTCGCTGGACAAATGGGCGCTGGTGGCGGCGCTGGGATCGGGTGCCGTTGTTGCGCTCGCGGTTGGCTATCGAAAGCTCAGATCCATGCCCGAAGCCTTTTCGCGCGGCGCGACCAGCGCGGTGGTGGCGATCACCAATACCTGCGCGGTCGTCGGATTCGGTGCGGTGGCCAAGCTGTCGCCAGCCTTTCAGGAAGCACTGATACTCGTGCAGAATATCCCCGGCAGCCCGCTGATCGGCGCAGCCATTGCGGTCACCGTGATCGCCGGCCTGACCGGTTCAGCAAGCGGTGGCCAGTCGATCGCCCTGCCCTTGATCGCGCCGCATTATCTCGACGTCGGCGCGCAGCCGGACGAACTACACCGCGTCGTCGCCATCTCCTCCGGCGCGCTCGATAGCCTGCCGCACAATGGCTATGTCGTGACCACGATCCGCGCGGTTTGCGGCGAGACCCACAAGGATGCCTATGGCGCGGTCGGGGCGTTGACCGTGGTGATACCGGTAATAGGGACGATCATGGCGGTGGTCCTTTTCACGATGTTCTGATGGCCATCACGACCCGCCTCTATCGCCCCGAAGACCGGCAGGCGTTCATTGATCTCAACCGAGACTGGATCGAGGAATATTTTGAGCTCGAGGACAGCGACCGCGAACAGTTGGAGGAATTGGAAACATCAATCCTGGATAAGGGCGGGCAGATCATCGTCGCCCTACTCCACGACAGGGTGGCTGGAACCGGAGCGATTCTGCCGCCGCACTGTGATCCGGGCGATGGTCGAAAATGGCTGGAAATTGTCAAGATGGCGGCGCGCAAGGGTCTGCGCGGACAGGGCATCGGGCGCGCGGTGATCGATGCGCTGATCCAGCAAGCCCGCGCCATGGATGCCGATGCGGTCTGGCTCGAAACCAACGCCGACCTGACAGCCGCGATCCGGCTGTACGAGCGCAGCGGCTTCCGGCATCTGGGCAGCGATGATCTCTGGCCGACGCCTTATGCGCGCTGCAATGTGCAGATGGTGCTCGAGCTTTCTTCTGCCGCCGCAGCGCAGGCCGGGGCCTGAACCACGGGCCGCGAGACTCACATAGGCGGGTTGGATCCCAGCCTTCGCCGGGATGACAATATTCTATTTCAGCCGCTCGATCTTGCTCGCAGCCTCGTCAATGATGGCGGTGACTTCCAGGATCTTTTCCGATCCCTTTTCCTCGTCACCCAGACGGATGCTGATAGCGCTCTTCAGATTGTGCATCGCGCGGCGGACGGATGCGCCATTGCTGGCCTCGCCCATTTTCGACACGCCTTCCAGCCGGGACAGGATCTCGGCGACATGCGCTTCCTCCTCTGCCAGTAGGGCCGAGCCGGCATCGGTGATCGAATAGATTTTCTTGCCGTCGCCATCGACCTTTTCGTCGATCAGGTCCATTTCCGCCATCAGGGTCAGCGTCGGATAGACGATCCCCGGACTCGGCGCATAATGGCCGCCGGTCAGTTCCTCGATCTGACGGATCAGATCATAGCCGTGCCGCGGTTCTTCCGCGATCAGGTGTAACGCCAGAAGCTTCAGTTCGCCACGCCGGAACATCCTTGCGCGCCGCTTGCCCTTGGCGCCTTCAAAGGCGGCCTGAGCGAAGGCCCGGGCGATCTTCTCGCCAGGCGATCCGCCTCTTCCGCGGCCTCTGCCCCGTCCCCGGTCAGGTCCTTCGTGGCCACCGGGTCCAAATCTCATTCCATGTCTCATTTTATCGTCTTTCTGTCTGCATAAGATGTTCTTAAGATATATCTTAGAATATTCTTTGCAATAGGAGAATTGCAGTAAACGGGCAAGTGTCTGAAAATTTGCAAGAATAACTGAGGGTCTGTCGATACAATACCGGCTGCGGTGCGCGTTAAAGATATTGGTTTAATCGCTGCAAGCTGTTAATCGAACAGTTAAAGCCCAGCTGGAGAGATCAATGGAAACCCCTATTCACGGTAAATGCGACCCGCGCTTTGCGGCGGTACAAGCGGCTTTCGAGAAGAATTTCCGCGAACATGGGGACGTTGGCGCATCGGTTGCGGTCACCTTGAATGGCGAATTTGTCGTCGATCTGTGGGGCGGCCATCTCGACGAGGCGAGGACAGAAGAGTGGCGCGAAGACAGTCTGGTCAATGTCTGGTCGAGCACCAAGACGATGGCGGCGATGTCGCTGCTGCTGCTCGCGGATCGTGGCGAGGTCAATCTTCATGCCCCGGCTGCGACCTATTGGCCCGAATTTGCGCAAAATGGCAAGGAAACCGTCGAAGTCCGGCACTTTCTTAGCCATAGCGCGGGACTTTCGGGGATGGATGAAAAAGTCGAGGGCGACGCGCTCTATGACTGGGAATGGATGACCACCGCTCTTGCAAAACAGGAACCGTGGTGGGAGCCGGGAAGCCAGTCAGGCTATCACGCCATCACCCAGGGCCATTTGATCGGGGAGATAGTCCGGCGGGTCTCCGGTCAATCGATTGGCAATTTCTTTCGTCAGGAGATTGCCGAGCCTACCGGCGCGGATTTCCATATCGGCGCTGATGCCAGCCTTGATGCGCGCATCAGCAACCTCATCCCGCCCAAAAGCGGTCCTGCGCCCCAGTCGGCATCCATCGCCGGCCGCACCTTTGCCAATCCCCGCGTCGATGCCACCCAGCCCGGCCAGAGAGCCTGGCGCGCCGCGGAAATTCCTGCGGCTAATGGTCAGGGCAACGCCCGCAGCATAGTCCGCGCCCAGACCGCGATGGCCAATGGCGGCCAGGCGTTCGGCAAGACGATCCTGTCGGAAGCCGGCACGAAAAGGATTTTCGAGCAACAGACCGACGGAACGGACCTCGTGCTCGGCCTGCCGCTGACCTTTGGCCTGGGCTATGGCCTCAACGGCGCGGCAACCCCGATCAGTCCGAACAAGAACACCTGCTTCTGGGGCGGCTATGGGGGGTCGTCGGTGATTGTCGATCAGGACGCTGGCCTGTGCTTTTCCTATGTGATGAACAAGATGGAAACCGGGCTGCTGGGCGATCCGAGGGGATTCGGGCTGGCGGCGGCCATGTATATGGCGGTGGCCTAGTCCAGGACGGCCACCAGTCGCACAACGAGGGTCGTGCAGAGCCGGATCAGGCGATTCTGTTGGCAGTGCCGAGCATATCGCCCAGCACCCCTATTTCGGGCGCACCCGCAAGATCTTGCTGGTCGGGCCGCTTTCGTCTTCGGTCAGCAGATAGAGAAATCCGTCCGGCCCGGTGCGCACATCGCGGAAACGTGTGCCTAGCTCGCCGAACAGTTCCGACTGTTTGCCGAGCGAACCGTCGGCCTTAATATCGACATGGCGCACATGTTTGAGCGCCAGCGCCGAGAGAAACAGATCGCCCTGCCAGTCCGGAAAGGCCTCACCCGCATATTGGGCAAAGCCGGACGGCGCGATTGACGGGGTGAAATGGACCAGCGACTGCTCGGTCCCTGCAAACGCTTCAAAAGGCGAAATCCGGCCACCGGAGTAATCCAGCCCGTAGGAGGCGGTCGGCCAGCCATAATTGACGCCGCGCCTGATATCGTTGATTTCGTCGCCACCCGCCGGGCCATGTTCATTTTCGAGAACGCGGCCATCGGACGCGAGAATGATGCCTTGCTGGTTGCGGTGCCCATAGCTCCAGATTTCCGGCAGCGCGCCGTCCTGTCCGACAAAGGGGTTGTCCGCCGGGACGCTGCCATCATCGTTCAGCCGGATGATCTTGCCGAAATGATTGTCCAGCTCTTGCGCCTGCTCGCGGAAGTGGAAGGCATCGCCGACCGGCATCATCAGCGCGCCGTCGGGCAGGAAGATGATCCGCGCGCCATAATGATTGCCCTGCACCCGGCTCGGCGAGGCGGCAAATATCTGCTTGCCATTGCGAATTTGTGGCGCGCCGTCCGCATTGTCATATTCAAACCGCATCAGGGAAAGCGTGTTGGTGCCATCGCCTTGCTCGGCGGCATAGGAGATATAGATCAGGCCGTTTTCGGCAAAATCGGGGTGCAGCGCCACATCGAACAGACCGGCCTGCGCGCCGGGGGCGGTGTGAACCCGCGGATATGGCTCGCCGCTGGCAAAGTCATGCAGCAGCGTCGCGGTGCCGTCGGGGGCGATCTGCTTGAGCTTGCCCGTCCGCTCGGTCACCAGCATCGCGCCATCGGGCAGGAAGGCGAGCGACCAGGGATGATCGAGACCGTCCGCCACTGTTTCAATCGTGTAATTGACCGGCCCGGCATCGACCCGGCCGACAGCTTCGCTGGTCTTGGTGCCGCTGGAGGACGCCCCCTGGTTCGAACAGGCCGCCAGCGCGCCGATTGCGACAACGGAAAGGAATATCTTTAAGTTTCGCATATCGGCTCCCTGTGTGATGGCGCAGTCTAGCAAATTTCCGCGGCCTGACCAGCCTCTTCAAATCAGCCCTTGATCGTCGGGACAAAGCCTATAGGCTGCGCTGCTGACGGGAGAATTTCATGACGCGCTTCATTCGCTGGATATTGGGTCTGATAGCGGCGGCGCTGGTGACCTATGTCATCGGGACCGCGCTAAATTCCCAATCGGTCATCGCCATGCACGATATTTCCGTGAGCTTCGGCGACCGGCTGAACATGACCCTGTTCGATATTTCCAACATGGTCGCCTATCTGGCGATCATCGCGATTGCACTGCTGATCGGTTTTCTGATCGCCACCCTGTTGAAGCGCTTTCTGCCCAATCTGGCGCGGGTCGCCTATCCCATAGCCGGAGCCGCCGCGATGGCGGTCGTGCTGGGCGCGATGTATATGGTGTTCCAGACCATCCCGGTCAGCGGCGCGCGCTCGACCATGGGTTTTCTCTCGCAGGTCCTCGCTGGCGGCATCGGCGGATGGGTGTTTGCGCGGATTGCGGTGTGGCCGGCGAAGTCTGTCATCCCAGCGAAGGCTGGGGCCTAAACCGAGGTCGGTGTGTCTCACGCAGGCGGGTTGGATGCCAGCCTGCGCTGGCATGACGGGATGGGTCGGTTCTTCTGTGAAAGCCTTAGCTAATCAAACGGAAGCGTCTATTCTTCCGCCTTCTTCGCCACGCCGACAAAGGCCGGCCGCAGCAGGCGGTCCTTGATGACATAGCCGGCCTGCATTTCCTGGACGATGGTGCCGGGTTCATGCTCGTCGGTCGGGATTTCGACCATCGCCTGGTGCTGGTTGGGGTCGAGCGGGAGGCCGACCGAGGCGACGCGCTTGATGCCGTTTTTCTCGAACACGGATTGCAGCTCGCGACCGGTGGCCTCGATGCCGTTGATCAGGCCCTTCCACTTTTCCTCGTCCTTGACCTCGGCGGGAATCGCTTCGAGGGCCCGCTGCATATTGTCCATCACCGAGAGCATGTCGCGGGCAAAGCCGGTCGCGGCATAGGCGCGGGCGTCCTGCGCGTCCTTTTCGAGGCGGCGGCGGACGTTCTGGGTTTCGGCCTGAGCATAGAGAACCGCCTGCTGGGCTTCGGCCAGTTCATTTTCCAGAGCCTCGATACGGTTGTCGGAATTTTCCGGCTGGGAAACATTCGCTTCTCCACCGTCTTTCATGGATTCCGGCACGCCATCCAGTTCGGCGGCTGCGGCTGCGTCGCCATTGTCTTGTCCGGGATTCTGCTTGGTATCGCTCATGTTCTAAATCACTCTAATTTCTATTATTTCGTCAGCAATCGCGACAGGGTTTGCGCGGTAAAGTCTACCATGGGTACCACGCGGGCATAATTCAACCTTGTCGGACCGATTACACCGACCACGCCAACCACCTGTCCGTCGCCGTCCTTGTAGGGCGCCGCTATCACAGATGAGCCGGAAAGGGAGAATAATTTATTCTCGGCGCCGATAAATATTTTTGCTGCTTCCGCGTCGCGGGCATTGTCGAGCAGACGGGCGATTTCCTGCTTGGCTTCGAGTTCGTCGAGCAAGCGCCGCACCCGGTCGAGATCGGCCAGCGCGCTATTGTCCTGCAGCAGGTTCGCCTGTCCGCGAACGATCAATACCGGTCGGTCCGACGGATCGCGGCTCCAGGTGACCATGCCGGCCCTGACCAGCTCTTCCGACGCCTTGTCGATAGCCAGTTCGCCGGCGCTGATTTCTCCGTCGACCGTCGCCAGCGCCTGGCTGAGCGTCTTGCCGCCATAGCGGGCGGTGAGATAGTTGCCGGCTTCGACCAGGGCCGATTCCGACACGCCGGGCGGCAGGTCGAGCACCCGGTTTTCGACGCCGCCATCCTGCGACACGAGGATCGCCAGCCCCTGCCCTTCGGACAATTTCACGAAACTGAATTGTTTGAGCAACGGCTCGCGCTTGGGCACCAGCACGAGACCGGCGCAGGACGACAGACCGGAGAGGATTGAAGTTGTAGCGCGCAGGGCATCCTCGACCGGCCCCCGTTCGGTGATCTGGCTCTCGATCGCGTCGCGCTCTTCCTGGGTCGGGACCGCAGCCTGCATCATGCCGTCGACAAACAGGCGCAGGCCGATTTCGGTCGGCACCCGTCCGGCGCTGGTATGGGGGGCGGCGAGCAGGCCCAGCTCCTCTAGATCCTGCATGACATTGCGGATCGAGGCGGGGGAAAGTTCGAGGCCGGGGGCTTTCGATATGGTCCGCGACCCGACCGGCGCGCCGGTGTCGAGATAGGATTCCACCACGACACGGAAAATGTCCTGCGCGCGGGTGGTCATTTCGGTGATCGGGGTGTTGGTCATGGGTGATAGATAGATTAAATATCAGCTAGTTTCTAGCGCGATACATACATTAGGTTCTGAAAGTGCGTCCCTTAGTTTCTAATTTTCTGAAAAGTGATCAGGAAGTTTTTCAGTTAAAGTTTCCAAACTAATTTCATCATGAACGAATTGAGCCATCCATGAGGTTATGTGTGTGGGATTATGGGATTGTTCTACAGCCGGATCATATTCTCTACAAAATAGTCCGAACTTCATTATAAACTGACGGTACTCATAAGGAAGCCCCGATACAGTTGCATAATTAATCATTTTGACTAATTCTCTATTGACCTTTGCCTTGTCCGTAGCCGCAGTACTGAAAGAAGCAAACTGCAACACATTTAGTCCTTCGATTAACTTTACCCGAGCTCTGGCTTTTTCCTTCGCGAGCCTCTTTGACAACATTCTTTCCGGCTTCTTAAGTTCCAATTCTAGCATCAATTTTTTTTCTACCGCGTCTTTCCATAAAGAGTAGGGTGCCCAGAACAAACGGATAACAACAAATAAGACGGCCACGGCACCAATATAAGCGAAAGCATCATTGCCCGCAGAAACCGGTAATTTAAAACCAAAAAACTTGCCTAAGGCCGGGAGAGCTGATGCTACCAAAACTTGCAATCCATCCGTTATTCTAGGCGCCGGATGAAAGGCTCTTTTTAAAACTTCTTTCAAGAAAATCCAATACATGATTTTAACATGCCTCAGCTTCCAAAGTTTGTGGAGTCAAATCATCGCACCGGCGTTTCTTTCTAACGTTGCTTGAATATCATTAAAAAGATAGAGCCACCGCTTCAAAGCCACAGGAGAATCATCACATGCGACCATCGGGCCGTGCGCCGGACGAAATGCGCGCCATTTCCATCGAAACCGGATTTACCAAACATGCCGAGGGAAGCTGCCTGATCAGCTTTGGCGATACGCGGGTGCTGTGCACCGCCAGCATCGAGACGAGCCTGCCACCGTGGATGCGCGGCAAGGGTACCGGCTGGGTTACCGGCGAATATTCGATGCTGCCCCGCGCGACGCATACCCGTGGATCGCGCGAAGCGGCGCGCGGCAAGCAATCCGGCAGAACGCAGGAAATCCAGCGGCTTATCGGACGCTCCTTGCGCTCGGTCGTCGATCTCAAGAAGCTTGGCGAGCGGCAAATCACGCTCGATTGCGACGTGATCCAGGCCGATGGCGGTACACGGACTGCCTCGATCAGCGGTGCCTGGGTGGCGCTGCGGCTGGCGGTCAACGGCCTGCTCGACCAGAAAGTGCTCAAGGAAGACCCGATTCAGCAGAAGATCGCCGCGATCAGCTGCGGTATCTTTGACGGCACGCCGGTGCTCGATCTCGACTATGACGAGGACAGCAATGCCGGCGCCGACGCCAATTTCGTACTGACCGGCGATGGCAATATCGCCGAAGCGCAGGCGACTGCCGAGGGCCA
This sequence comes from Parasphingorhabdus flavimaris, assembly GCF_013371215.1. GTDB lineage: Bacteria > Pseudomonadota > Alphaproteobacteria > Sphingomonadales > Sphingomonadaceae > Parasphingorhabdus > Parasphingorhabdus flavimaris. The sequence continues at coordinate 485,519 of NZ_JABWMH010000001.1, read as the reverse complement.
GACCTTTGACGACGAAGGGCTGATGCGCTTGATGCGACTGGCGAAAATCGGCTGCGGCCAGATTTTCGAGGCGCAGGACAAGGCGGTCGGTTAGGATTTAGAGAGAAAAGAAGAACAGCGTCATGCCAGCGAAGGCTGGCATCCAAGCCAATATTGCGAGACTCACAATCATTGGTTTGGGCCCCAGCCTTCGCTGGGGTGACGAATGAGGGAATAGAATGACCCACCGCAAACTTGCCCCCGGACGCCTCGTGATCGCCAGCCATAATCAGGGCAAGGTGCGGGAAATCCGGGCGTTGCTGGAGCCTTATGGCATCGAGCCGGTGTCGGCAGGCGATCTCGGATTGCCGGAGCCGGAAGAAACCGGGACGAGCTTTGCCGAAAATGCGCTGCTCAAGGCGCGGGCCAGCGCGGAGGGTGCGGATTGCGTGGCGCTGGCCGATGACAGCGGGCTGTGCGTCACGGCGCTGGGCGGCAAGCCGGGTGTATATACCGCCGACTGGGCCGAGCGGCAACGGTTCGAAGGCGCGCCCGGCCGCGACTGGTACATGGCGATGGGCAAGGTCGAAGGGCTGATCGCAGAGCAAGGACCGGATGTCGATCGCAGCGCCTATTTTGTGGCGACGCTGGCGCTGGCCTGGCCGGATGGCCATTCGGAAATTTTCGAGGGGCGCGTCGAGGGCAAGCTCGTCTGGCCGCCGCGGGGCGCATTGGGTTTCGGCTATGATCCGGTGTTTCAGCCTAACGGGTTCGGACAGACATTTGCCGAGCTTGATCCGGCGCAGAAACAGGCGATGAGTCACCGCGCGGATGCGTTTGCGAAACTGGTTGCGGCCTGCCTCTAAACTGTCATTCCAGCGAAGGCTGGAACCTGAACCAAGGCTAGTGACACTCACAAAAGCGGGTTGGATGCCAGCCTGCGCTGGCATGACGCATCACCCGTTCAGCGGATCGCGTCCGACGATATTGCCCGCCGGGCTATAGCGACAGACTAGAAAATCGTCGCGGGCATTGCTGGCTACGGCGCAGCCGACCCGCAGGCTGGTCGGCCAGATGATCTGGGTATAATGGGCGACATCGCCCCAGGTTCCGGTGGTGCTGTTGTCGGGAAACAGGCCGCGCTTGAAATAGCGGTCCTCGTCGACCCAGGCGCCGATCATTTCCCCGTAACTATAGGCATCGCGCGTACCCATCCACAGATTCTCGCCTTGCCGCGGGTTGCGACCGGTCTGCGGATCATGGGCGAATTTCCCGGTACGCGCGAGACTGGCGGCATAGATTGCGGCGTCCTTGGCCAGTTCGCTATTCCACACCAGTTTCGGCGCACCGACCCTGACGCGGGCGTCATTATGCGCCCGCATCATCGCGCTCTGCAGCCGTGCTTCACCGCGCGGCTTGGGCTCCATGCTGGTGCGGGTCTCGACAAATGTCGCGGGTTCCGGGCTTTGCGATGTTCCGGCGGAACAGGCGGCAAAGGCTGGCGTGATCAGGAGGATGGCGCTAAGGGCGCGGAATATATGCATGAACTGGCCTCTACAATGGAAAATCTGAACAGGACCAATATGGGGCCTCTGGCTCTCTATATCCACTGGCCGTTCTGCGTGTCCAAATGTCCCTATTGCGATTTCAACAGCCATGTCCGCGCGCAAGTCGATGTCGCGGCGTGGGAGAGCGCCCTGCTCGCCGACATGGCACATGAAGCGGCGCTGGTACCGGGGCGCAAGCTGTCGAGCATCTTCTTCGGCGGCGGCACGCCCTCGCTGATGCCGCCGGCGCTGGTCGAGCGGCTGATTGCGGAGGCGGAGCGCCGCTGGGGCTTTGCCGAAGATATCGAAATCACGCTGGAGGCAAATCCGTCTTCGGTCGAGGCGGCGAATTTTCATGATCTGGCCCGGACGGGCGTCAACCGGGTGTCGCTGGGCCTGCAATCGCTCGACGACCAGACGCTCGAATTTCTCGGTCGCGCGCATGATGTCGAGGAAGGTCTGGCCGCGCTGGATACCGCGCAGCAGGCGTTCGGCCGGGTCAGCTTTGACCTGATCTATGCCCGTCCCGGGCAATCGCTGGACGACTGGCAGGCGGAACTGGACCGCGCGCTCGGGTTCGGTACCGGCCATATGTCGCTTTATCAGCTGACCATCGAGCCGGGCACGCGGTTCGAGACTTTGGTGCGGACCGGCAAGCTGATCCCCGCCGACGATGACCATTGCGCCGACCTGTTCGAGCTCAATCGCAGCATGATGACCGCCGCCGGCCTGCCCGCTTACGAGATCAGCAATCATGCGAAACCGGGTCAGGAAAGCCGTCATAATCTGACCTACTGGCGCTACGAGGATTATATCGGCATCGGTCCTGGCGCGCACGGACGGCGGCTGGACAGCGCGACCGAGCGGCACAAGAAGCCGGAAAATTTCCTCTCGGCGGTGGAACGCAATGGCAATGGCCTGAAGGTCGAACAGCCTTTGTCAGCAGCAACGCGGGCGATGGAAGCGCTGATGATGGGCCTGCGGCTGGCCGAGGGTGTCGATCTGGCCGCGCTGTCAGACAAGACCGGACTGACGGCGGCGCAGATGGTCGATGGGGCAGCCATCGATCAGCTCGCCGGTCTGGGCCTGCTCGACGCCGCAGGGGGACGCTTGATGATATCGCCCCGGGGCATGCCGCTGCTTGATGCGCTCTTGCCAAAGATCATCGCAGACATCTGAGATCGCACGCATTTTTCTATCGCCGATGGGCGTTGAATATTTTCAGCTTAGCTGTCACACTCGACCAAAATATGGGGAGAGAAGCCGTGGGAATATTCAGCGTCATCAAGCGCGAGATCGATTTCACCCGTTCGCTGAAAAATGTGATGGCGCAGGTCAAGGATATCGATGCCGACGCGCCGATCCTGATCACCGACGATATCGAAGCCACGATCGACCGTTTTCCGGACAAGATCGCCTTTTATTTCGAAGGCGGCAGGGTGACCTATGGCGAATTTGAAGCCCGCGCCAATCGAATCGCGAACTGGGCGCTGGCGCAGGGCTATAAGGCGGGTGACACGGTCGCCCTGTTCATGGAAAATGCACCCGATTTTGTCGCCACCTGGTTCGGCCTGTCGAAGGTCGGGATCATAACGGCGCTGATCAACAGCAATCTGGAGGGCGCCGGCCTCGCCCATTGTCTGAACATTGTCGAGACTAAAGCGGTGATCACTACCGCCGATCTGGCGCCCCGCGTGTCGCATATCGCTGCCCAGCTCGACGGATCACCGGCGCTGTGGGACTGGGATGGCGAAGTCGGACTGGACCTCAACAACGCCCTGGCCGCCCTGCCCTCTGATCGCCCCGATAAAAGCCATCGCGCGCATATGACCGGCAAGGGCCTGTTCCTCTATGTCTATACATCGGGCACCACCGGCCTGCCCAAGGCGGCGCGCATCTCCCACGCCCGGGCCCGGCGCAGTTTTCGCATCGCCATTTCGACCTGCCCGCTGACGCCGGAAGACCGCATCTATATCACCCTGCCGCTCTATCATGTGACCGGCGGTTTCATCGGCATGGGCGGCGCCTTGCTCAGCGGGGCGTCGGCGATCCTGCGGCGCAAATTCTCCGCCTCCCAATATTGGGAGGATGCCGCCGACAATGGCGCCACGGTGATCGTCTATATCGGCGAGCTGTGCCGCTATCTGCTCAACCAGCCGGACCATCCCAAGCAAAGCGCGCACAAGGTTCGGGTCGGCATCGGCAATGGCCTGCGCGCCGATATCTGGCAGCAGTTTGTCGACCGTTTCCAGGTGCCCAAGCTGCTCGAAATCTATGGATCGACCGAGGGCAATATCTTCCTGATGAATTTTGACGGCAAGATCGGCGCTGTCGGCCGGATCCCGAAATATCTGGAGAAACAGTTCGGTGATACCAGGATCGTGAAATTCGACATCGCCGAGGAACAGCCCGTGCGCGGCGAGGACGGTTTCTGCATCAATGCGGACTGGGACGAGCCGGGCGAGCTGATCGGGCGAATTTTCAAGGACAGCCCTTCGGACTTTTCCGGCTATCAGGACAAGGAAGCGACCGAGAAGAAAATCCTGCGCGACGTGTTTGAAAAGGGCGATGCCTGGTTCCGCTCGGGAGATCTGATGAGCCGCGACCGCGCCGGCTATATCTATTTCAAGGACCGGATCGGCGACACGTTCCGCTGGAAGGGCGAGAATGTCGCGACTAACGAAGTCTCCGAAGTGCTCTCGCAATATCCCGGGATAAAGACCGCCAATGTCTATGGCGTTGAAGTCCCCGGCACCGATGGCCGCGCCGGCATGGCGTCGCTGACCGTCGCCGAAGATTTCGACATATCCGGATTGCGCGCCTTTCTGGCCGCGGAACTGCCGCCTTATGCCGTGCCTCTGTTCATCCGGATCGAGCCGGAGGCCCAGACCACCGGTACGTTCAAATATCGCAAGGTCGAGCTGGTTGAGGAAGGCTTTGATGTCAACGCGATCGATGATCCGGTCTGGTTCTGCAAGCCGGATGCGGAGGGCTATGCCGAGCTGACCAGGGCCGAACATGCGAAAATAGTGTCAGGTGAATATCGGTTGTAGGGACCGGTTTCAGCGAACGGGCGGGTTGTTTTTCCTCTCCCACAGGGAGAGGCAACAAGCCTTGGCAATTTATTGCCTTAGGCGCAGTCGGTGAGGGGTTCCTGCTCTCCCGGCTGTTCCAACCCCTCACCGAGTTGCGCAAACAAACAAGTTTGTAAGCTCCACTTGCCTCTCCCTACGGGAGAGGATGTTTGGAGATTGAATCCGGGTCTGCTAAACCATGTCCGTTCACCCTGAGCCTGTCGAAGGGTGACAGCCAGCGTATTTCGACAAGCTCAGCACGAACGGACCGTATGACCGATACCGCAAGCGCCCATATCAAGAGTTTCTCCGCCTATCTCCGCGATGACCGGCGGCGGTCGCAGCATACGGTGCGTGCCTATGTGATAACGGCGGAGCGGTTTACCGATTTTCTGATGGACCATATCGGTGGCGATGTCGGCATCGACGAAATCAAGGCGGTGACCCAGGCGGATATCCGCGCCTATCTCGCCTATCGCAGAGGTGACGGTCTGACCAACAACAGCGCCGCGCGGGAATTGTCGGCGTTGCGCGCCTTCCTCAAACATGTCGGCGGGGACGAAGCGCAGATTCCCAAGATCAAGGGGCCCAAGGTCAAGCGCGGCGTCCCGCGTCCGGTCTCGCCCGACGACATATTGGCGCTGGCCGGCGATGCGCAAGACAATGCCGGCGAAGACTGGATCGGCGCGCGCGACTGGGCGGTATTGCTGTTGCTCTATGGCTCCGGCCTGCGGATCAGCGAGGCGCTCGACCTGACCGGCGATGCCCTGCCCCTGTCCGACACGTTGCGGGTGACCGGAAAGCGCAACAAGACTCGGATCGTGCCGCTGCTGCCGCAGGTGCGTGAGGCAATCGAACATTATATCGACCTTTGCCCCTATCCGATTGCCCAGGATTTCGCCCGCTGCAAGAATGACAGGATCGGCGGCGCGCCGCTGTTCCGCGGCAAGCGCGGCGGTCCGCTTTCACCCAATATGATCCGGCGTGTGGTCCAGCAGGCGCGGACCAGGCTCGGCATCGCCGACAGCACCACGCCGCATGCCCTGCGCCACAGCTTTGCCACGCATCTGCTGGCGGGTGGCGCCGATTTGCGGAGCCTGCAGGAATTGCTGGGCCACGCAAGCCTGAGTTCGACGCAGGTCTATACCGCAGTCGATGCGGCGCATCTGCTTGATGTCTATCAGAATGCGCATCCGAGAGCGGGGTGAGAATATTGCCGACCTCAGCACCCTCGTGGGTGCTGAAGCGGCAATTCTGACGCACGGGCGATAGCAGCAATTGTCGAGATAAGCATCTACGTACACACCCTGATATAATTGCACTGAACGGCGGGCTAAATCTGAAAACTGAAGACCGTTCGCTCGCCCGTTTTGGTCGGGCGGATGCACAGACACATGAACGCAAAAGAGATGTTATTCCCATGGCCATGCAAATCCTAGTCGCCACCGATCTGACAGCCCGGGCAGACCGGCCGTTCGCGCGCGCCAAGCTGCTCGCCGACGTCCGCAACGCGGACCGAACTTTGCTATATGTAGGAAGCCCCAAAACCGAGGTCGATATCGAGAAAGTCGAGACCCTGTTGCGACGGAATTATGGCGCCGATGCCGAAGGCTGCAACCTTGCGATAAATTACGGCAAACCGCCCGAAGTCATAGCCGACACGGCGTCGCAGCTGAAAAGCGACCTGATCATTGTGGGGGCGGCTCGGCACAATAATATTTCCGATTTTTTCCTGGGCACGGCGGTTGACCATCTGGTCCACCATGCCCCCGCTCCCGTACTCATTGTGAAAGAACGACCGCGTGCGGAATATGGTCGAATATTGGTTGCGTCCGACTTTTCGGAATTTTCCGCTCATGCGCTTCGTACCGCGCTGGAGTTCTTCCCCGATGCAAAGATCGACCTCGTGCATGCCTATCACGTCGCCTATGAGGCCTGGCTGAAATCCGACGGGGTCGCAGACGAAATGCGGTCAGATGCGGAAAAGGAACTGCAAGCGTTCATGACCGGCTTGAACCTGTCGGAGAGCGATGCGGCGCGCGTCACCCCGCGCCTTGTCGAAGGCAATCTACACCAGTCGATATTCAATATGCTCGACAGCGGGGATTTTGATCTGCTGGTACTCGGAACACATGGACGGAGCGGCTTTGCCATGGCAACCATCGGCAGCCGGGCGAGCGAAATGATGGGCTGGTCACCGGTGGATGTGTTGATGGTCAGGAAACCACGCTAGATCAAGCTGCAGGCATAGCATGCTCAGCGGTTCGCCGCTGGTGCCCGATCTGATCCGCCATCTGGTCCAGCAGGCACCGACCAGGCTCGGCCTGCCCGACAGCACCACGCAAGTCTATTCGACGGTCAATGCGGTACATTTGCTGAACATATATGACAGCGCGCCTCCGCGGGCGACTTGAAACGCCTTTGCGGGAAACGGCAGCATTTCGCGATGACCGGGCCGCCGGGCCATTTCCATAGTCGCGTTAAGCCTGTTGGTTTTCTGCCGTTAAATGGCTCAACAATATTTCGCAAACCAGAGCCAAATTATGAAAATGACCGCGCCAGCAGAATTCGGGGCACATGCTACGCCGGTGAATTCGGACGAAATTGACCCGGGCAAGATCCAGCGCATCTTGCTGCGCCGGGTGCTTTCAGCCGGCATATCCGCACAGGTCCCGATGCTGTTCGGAGCGGCGCTGATGGGCTTTGCGGTCAACGGCCTTGGCACGGAAAAGCTGATGTGGACCCTGATCGCGGTGCAATTTGTTCTGCAATCTATCACCGCAATGGTCAGTGCCAATTTGCGGCGCAAACTGGATGCAAATCAGCCCGACCGTTTTCTATTCAGAATATTTGTCGGTCTCGAAGCATTGTCAGGAGCCGTCTGGGGGCTGATGATGCTACCGGTCGCCAAGGCTCTGGGAAACGGCCTAGGTCCGCTGTTCGTATGCATCACCTTGATCGTTACCATCACCATTGTCGCATTGATGCCAGCAGCCGTGCGGATTTTAAGCATCGCCGCGGTGACGGGATTTTTCGCGACCTTGTTTCCGCAGACCCTGTATTTCTATGATATTCTCGGCCCGCTGCCGATGGTCGCGACCCTGGTTCTGCCGCCGACATTATTCTGGATGACGGATGTCCATTCAAAACAGGTCAGAGCCGCGCTTGTAAACGAGCTGCAAAACGAGCGGCTTGCCCTTTTTCTAGAAGAATCCCTGCAACATGCTCAATATCTCGCCAGACATGACAGCCTGACCGGCCTGCTCAACCGCCGTGCATTTCAGGCGAAATTGGTGGAGCTGCGCCAAGAGCGGCCGGAAGCAGCCATTTCGATCATCCTGATTGATCTCGATCATTTCAAATCGATAAACGACAAATTTGGCCACGAGGCCGGCGATGCGGTGCTGGTATCCACCGCGGATATTATCAATAGCGTCACCAGACCGGACGACTTTTCCGCTCGCTGCGACGAGGCGACGGCGCGTTGGGGCGGCGAGGAGTTTATCATCGCTCTGGCGGGATGCCGGATCGAGGCCGCGGCGTCGGTATCGGAGCGCCTGCGTGCCCGGATTGCCGCACAAGCCGATCCGCATTGGCCGGACGGGCTTGGCGTGACGGGTTCCTTCGGCGTGGCGATATGGGACCATCAAGATGATCTGGCTGCCGGCATCGCAAAAGCCGACAAGGCTATGTATCGGGCCAAAATCTCCGGCCGCAACCAGGTTGAACTGGCGCTTCCGTAAATATCTCGACGATATCGAAACAAGACGCTGTTCCAATCGGCACGCGCGACCAGTGCGGTTACGGGTCTTTCCAGAAATTTCCTGATTATCCGGACCTGAGCTTGGTACAGCCCGCCACGGCAGTACGGGCCGCTTGTTCGATGGACGTATATGACAGCGCGCATTCACGGGTAGGCCAAAACGCCTATCCGAGAACTGGCAACAAATAGCGCTGACAATATCACCGCAACATTTGCATGTTGCCGTTAAGCTTTTGGGTTTCCAACCGTAAAATATCGTAACGAGAGTTTCCAAACCAGAGCCAAATTATGAAAATGACCGCGCCAGCAGAGTTCCGGGCGAATAGCACGCCACTTAATTTGGAGGAGATTGACGGCAGTGTAATCCATGGCATCATGCTGCGCCGCGTTCTTGCGATCGGCACGTCAAGTCATATAGCTATGTTGATCGCAGGCGCGCTTATGGGCTTCGGGGTGATAGGTATCGGCGATGAAAAGCTGATGTGGACCTTGATCGCGGTCCAGGTTGTCATTCAATGTATCGTGGCAACGGTAAACAAGATGTTGCGGCGCAGGCTGGAAGCACATCAACCCGTCCAGTTTCTATTTCCGATATTTGTCTTCCTTAAGGGGCTGACCGGGGCCCTTTGGGGGCTCATGATGCTGCCGGTCATGGCAAATCTGGGGGCCGGACCCGGGCCACTGCTCATATGTATTACCCTGATCGTCACCATTACGATTTCGGCAATGCTGACGACAGCCGTCTGGAGCATTAGCATTGCCGCGATCGCAGGGTTTTTCGTGACCCTGCTTCCACAGAATATCTATTTCTACGACGTCCTCGGACCGCTTCCGCTGGTTGTCACCCTGGTTCTGTCGCCGACATTAATCTGGATAACGCGAGGGCAATCGAAACAGGTCAAAGCCGCGCTTGTCAACGAGCTGCAAAACGAGCGGCTTGCTCTCTATCTCGAAGATGCCCTGCAGCATTCTGATTATCTCGCCCGACATGACAGTCTCACGGGCCTGCTCAACCGCCGCGCATTTCAATCAAAATTGATGGAGCTTCGCCAAGACCAACCGGATGCGGCAATTTCCATCATCCTGATCGATCTCGATCATTTCAAATCGATCAACGACAAATTCGGTCACGAAACCGGTGATGCAGTGCTGGTTTCCACTGCGGATATCATCGATAGCGTCACCAGACCCGATGACCTGTCCGCACGCTGCGACGAGGCGACGGCGCGCTGGGGCGGCGAGGAGTTTATTATTGCTCTGGTGGGGTGCCCGATCGAGGCCGCAGCGTCGGTATCGGAGCGCCTGCGCGCCCGGATTGCTGCGCAAGCCGATCCGCGTTGGCCGGATGGACTGAGCGTTACCGGTTCCTTTGGTGTCGCGATCTGGAATCATCACGAGGAGCTGGCGGTCGGGATCGCCCAGGCCGACAGAGCCATGTATCAAGCCAAGATCTCCGGTCGCAACCAGGTCGAACTGGCGCTTTGACAAACCGTCCGGACGATAGGGAAGCGTGAAGCTGTGCGATGATATTGGCCCGAGGGCTATGGTTTCAGCCAGCCATTGGCCCGGAGAGAAGCATATTCGCCGTCAATCCTCCTTCGGTCGCCAGAAGATGATCCGCCAGATATAGACCACCACCAGCATGCCGATCACACCCAGCGATACCGGCCCCAGATATTGCCCGATATCGTCGATATTCTGCTGCAGCGTATAGCCGGCATAGACCAGGGCGCTGTTCCAGACCGCGGCACCGGCGCTGGTCGCGAGGATAAAGCGCTTGTGCGACATGCCTAACAGGCCGGCGGGCACGGAGATCATCGTGCGGATATTGGGGATGAAGCGGGCGACGAAGACCACCCACTGGCCGTGATTGTCAAAAATCCGATCGATCCGGTTGACCGTATCCACGTCGAGCGTCAGCCAGCGGCCATGTTTGCGGACAAAGGCGCGCAGATCATCCTCGTTCCAGTGGCGGCCGACCATGAACCAGACATAATTGCCGGCCAGCGAGCCGACCGTACCGACCAGCACCAGCCAGGCCGGGTGAAATGTCCCCTGCCCCACGCCGACGCCGCCGAGGCCCATGATCAGCTCTGACGGGATTGGCGGAAAGATATTTTCCAGCGCCATCAGCAGAGCAATGGCCCAATAGCCCCCGTGCTCGATCAGATCGGTTACCCAGCTGCTCATCGCACGGGGCCTACGGCTCTGTTATTGCCCGGCAAGCCGCCGCTCGATCGCGTCCCAGATCATCCCCGGCGTATCGGTGCCGTTGAACTTGTCGATCGCGACAATGCCGGTGGGAGAGGTCACGTTGATCTCGGTCAGCCATTTGCCGCCGATCACATCGATGCCGACGAAGATCAGGCCGAGCCGTTTGAGGTCGGGGCCCATCGCCGCGCAAATTTCCTTCTCGCGCTCGGTCAGATCGGCCGCTTCGGCATAGCCGCCCTGCGCCAGATTGCTGCGGAATTCGCCTTCGCCGGGCTTGCGATTGATCGCGCCGGCGACTTCGCCGTCGACCAGCACGATGCGCTTGTCGCCCTGATGCACCTCGGGGAGAAAGGGCTGGACCATGTGCGGTTCCGGCCAGGTCTGGTTGAACACCTCGAACAGGGCGCTGAGATTGCTGCCGTCTTCGGGCACCAGGAAGATCGCCTTGCCGCCATTGCCGTGCAGCGGCTTGACCACCACCCCGCCATGTTCGGCCTGGAACGCGCGCACTTCGTCGAGATCGCGGGTGATCAGGGTTGGCGGCATGAACTGGGCGTAATCGAGCACATAGACTTTCTCCGGCGCGTTGCGGACGGAGACGGGATTGTTGACCACCAGCGTCTCGCCCTCGATCCGTTCGAGCAAATGGGTCGCGGTGATATAGCCAACGTGAAACGGCGGGTCCTGGCGCATCAGCACGACATCGACATCGCTGCCGAGATCGAGATTGACGGGGTCGCCAAAGCGGAAATAGTCGCCCTTTACCGGCTGCACCGTCACCGGATGGGCCGGCGTGGTCAGGCGGCCATTGGACTGCAGGGTCAGGCCCTTCACGTCATAATGGAAAATCTGATGACCGCGTTTCTGGGCGGAGAGCATCAGGGCGAAGCTGCTGTCGCCAGCGATATTGACGGTCTCCATCGGGTCCATTTGTACGGCGATTTTCAGGGTCATTTGCATTCCTCAGATATTTTCGAACCCGCTTACCGTTCGTGTCGAGCCTAGTCGAGACACATTGGCATTGCGGCAGTCGTCTCTCGACTTCGCTCGAGACGAACGGGAGAGATGCGTTTCTAACCGTTCGTCCTGAGCTTGTCGAAGGGCGTTTTTGTTTACCGTGGTAAAGGGAAAGTTCGATCGGTTGACCGTTAGTGGTGAGCCTGTCGAACCTAGCTGCTTGACGTCAGATGTCCTTCGACAAGCTCAGAACGAACGGTTTGTTGTTTGGATTCTAGAATCCATGCCACACATTCGTAAGATGTACGGGCAGACGTCTCGGCGCGACTAGGATCACGTCGATCCGCGCGTCTTCGCCCCTGGTGCAATATTGCGGATAGAGAATTTCCACCGCATCGGCGACGCGCCGGAGCCGGTTCAGATCGATCGCCTGTTCCAGATCTTCCAGCCTGGTGCGCGCTTTCACCTCGACAAAGGCAACCAGCCCGCCGCGCTTGGCGACCAGATCAACCTCGCCGCGCGGTGTCCGCACCCGTTCGTCCAATATCCGCCAGCCTTTCAGGCGCAGGAAGCGGGCCGCGGTCTTTTCGGCCTGACGGCCGCGTTTCTCGGCAGCCTCGCGTTTCATTCGGGCGGTGCCGGATGGGCTGTGCTGGTTGCTGCAAACGGTTGCGCTTGGCCATGTCCTTCGACAAGCTCAGGGCGAACGGTGAGAGAGGCACCCACGTTCATTTTTCCGATTTCCAGCGATTGGTCAGTTCATACAAAGCCTTGCGATCGGTATTGAACATGCGGGCAACCTCGCCGGCCGCTTTCGAAGCCGGCAGCCGGACCATGGCTTCGCGCAGCGCGGCCTCTATCTCCTCATCGCTGGCCGCTTCCGGCGCGCCCGGCGGGCCGATGATCACGACGATCTCGCCTTTCGGTTTTTCCGCGCCATAGCGCTGCGAAAGCTCGCTCAGCGAACCGGTTACAGCCTCTTCGAATCTTTTGGTGATCTCGCGTACAACAGCGGCCTTGCGATCCCCGAGCACAGACAGCGAGTCGGCGAGCATAGCGCCGAGACGGGAGCCATTTTCATAAAAGATCAGGCTGGCATTTAGCGTCTTCAGCGCGGCCAGCGATTCGGTCCGCGCCTTGGTTTTGCTGGGCAGAAAGCCTTCGAAAAGAAAGCGATCGCTGGGAAGCCCCGACAGGGTCAGGGCGGCGATTGCAGCGCTCGGGCCGGGTATTGTCGTGACGTAGAGGCCGGCGGCCTGCGCATCACGAACGAGCTTGTAGCCGGGGTCGGAGATCAAAGGCGTCCCCGCGTCGCTGACCAGTGCGACAATTTTACATCGGACCGCGTCCAAAATAGCCTCGCGATCGGACGCCGACTTATGGTCATTATAGACCATCATTCTGGACTTTTTTCCAATATGATTCAACAGCTTGCCGGTTACTCTTGTATCTTCGACCAGGATGATATCAGCAGCAGCGAGAGTTTCCTCGGCGCGGCGCGACAAATCTCCGAGGTTGCCGATCGGGGTGGCAACGATATAGAGACCGGATTGGGCAGGAGCAGACATATGACGGTCATGGCAGACAAGGTGTATCAAGGACAAGATCAAACGAGAAGGCGCCGCTTTTTGAAGTGGGCGGGCGTGTCCGCATTTGTCTTTCTCGCCGGTTGTGAAACCGTGGTTCCACGCGGTGCAGAACCGCCACCGGTCGCGACCCCGACCCCGCCGCCGGTAACCTCCGGCCTGCCCGATGACCAGAAGCATCACCGCATCGCCCTGCTGGTGCCACTGTCCGGCAAAAATGCCGGTGTCGGCCAGTCGCTGGCGAACGCGACAACCATGGCGCTGCTCGATACCCAGGCGGCCAATATCCGCATGACCAGCTATGACACCGCCAAAGGCGTGACCGCAGCAGCCCAAAGCGCGATCCGTGACGGCAACAAGCTGATCATTGGCCCCCTGCTCAGCGACAATGTCGTGGCGACGGCCAATATTGCCCGGCCCGCAGGCGTGCCGATCCTGAGCTTCTCCAACGACACCGGTGCCGCTGGCAACAATGTCTATATTCTGGGGCACATTCCGGCACAGTCGATTACCCGCGTTGTGGATTACGCAAAGTCCAAGGGCGTGAACCGCTTTGCCGCCCTGGTGCCCAACGGCGTCTACGGACAGCGCGCTTCATCAACCCTGCTCCGCCGGGTCAAGGATGTCGGTGGAACGGTCGTGTCGATCCAGACGTTCAATCGCGATTCCAAATCGATCGAGGCAGCGACCAAGAAACTCGCCGACAATGGTGATTTCGAAGCGGTGCTGCTCGCCGACAATGGTGACATGGCGATAAAGGCCGCGCCCTATATCCGCAAGAATGCCAGCGCGACCGCGCGGATTCTTGGTACTGATCTGTGGAACACGAGTAGCAATCTGGCCGGTGCGCCATCTATTCGCGGCGCATGGTTCGCCAGCGTTTCCGATAGCCTGTACAAACAATATGCCGACAAATATCGCGCCCGCTATGGCAGGGCACCGTTCCGGCTGTCGAGCCTCGGCTATGACTCGGTGTTGCTGACGGTCAAGGTTGCGCGCAACTGGAAAGTGGGATCGCCCTTCCCGATCAACCAGCTCACCGATCCGGGCGGGTTCATCGGGCTGGACGGCGTGTTCCGGTTCAAGGCCGACGGCGTTTCGGAACGCGCGCTGGAAGTTCAGGAAATCCGCAGCGGCAGCTTTGCCGTGATCGATCCCGCACCCAAGGGTTTTTGATCGAGCGGGTCGTCATCGGTTTTAGATAAAAGCTTCGTCATCCTGAATTTATTTCAGGACCTCCAAAACTCGCGCGCGATCTCAAGGGGTCCTGAAACGAGTTCAGGATGACGATGATAGGCAGTGTCGGCTCAGCCGATATTCTGGCCGGTTGATTCCCAGTCCTTGAGGAAGCCTTCAAGCCCCTTGTCGGTCAGCACATGTTTGAACAGGTTGCGGATGACGTTGGGCGGCATGGTTCCGACATCGGCGCCGATGCGGGCGGATTCGAGTACGTGGATCGGATGGCGGATCGAGGCGACGAGGATTTCCGTGTCGAATGCGTAATTGTCGTAGATCAGCCGGATGTCTTCGATCAGCGTCATGCCGTCGAGACCATTGTCGTCATGGCGGCCAACGAACGGCGAGATGAAGCTTGCACCGGCTTTCGCAGCGAGCAGCGCCTGATTGGCGGAGAAACAAAGCGTAACGTTGACCATCGTGCCTTCGCCGGTCAGCGCCTTGCAGGTTTTCAGTCCGTCGATCGTCAATGGCACCTTGATGCAGACATTGTCGGCGATCTTGCGCAGCACTTCGGCTTCTTTCATCATCGTTTCATGATCGAGCGCGATGACTTCGGCGGAAACCGGACCGTCGGTCAGACCGCAGATTTCCTTGGTCACTTCCATGATATCGCGCCCCGATTTCTTGATCAGCGACGGGTTGGTGGTGACGCCGTCGACCATGCCGGTTGCGGCAAGGTCGGCGATTTCCGCGGTATCGGCTGTGTCTACGAAGAATTTCATCGGTCTGGCTCCAGGAATAGGAAAAATGCGTCTGTTGCCTTTTGCCTATCCGCTTTCCCCGAGCCATGAAACTGCCGCCCCGCCTTTTGCGGCAGAAAGCTGTGGATAGATTGGGGGAAGAATATGGGACAAAATCACGACAGGACCGGCATTCCCAACAGTCAGAAAGCCTTGCCCGCACCCAGTACCGCTATCAGCAGAGGATCGTTGGTCGCTCTCGGATTGGCGCGTATCGATGCTTCCTGCGCGCCGATCGAGCGATAGATGGCATCGCTGACCTTGTTGGTCACGTCGCGGCTGATGCTGGAGAAATCGACATTGGTGGCTTGCGACAGCACCAGATTGATAATCTCGTTGTCGAACAGTCTCAGTCCGTTACCGATGCCGGGCAACATCCGGTCAACCAGTGTATTGCCGAGTTGCCCCTGAAGCAGACTGGTCGCGGCGCGCGGTCCGCCGTTGATGATCGCCACAGCGTCGGCGATACTCATATTGCGGATGGTCTCGGCCACGATCGGGGCGGCAAGCTCTGCCCCCTCTTCCGCGGCGCGGTTGACCTGACGCAGCAACCGTTCCTGAATCGGCTTGGAGCGCAGCAAGGCCGTTGCGACGCTGGTCACCCGCGATCCACCCAGCGAATCCGGCACAGTGATCCGGGCAATCTGGCTGTCGAAAAAACCGTTCGGCTGGAGCAGTTCGGCAAAGGCGTTCTGCGAGGACAGGGTCAGCAGCCGTTTGACCGCCTCGGTCAGACTGAGGCCCGGCAGGCTCGAACAGCCGGGAAGTGCCAGCAATCCGGCCGCAACGCCCATGCCCAGAACCGATCTGCGATGATAGATCATGATATGTCTCCAAATTTCGCCAAAGCAGGAATGACGGATGATGTTTCGCTGCCTATAGCATGGATATGAATCGCGTTCGTGTACTCCTGCTTAACGCCGCCCTCGGGCCGCTCGATTACCGGGTCCCGGACGGCATGCAGGTGGAGCCCGGTTCGATCGTGATGGCCCCGCTCGGTCCGCGCAAAATGCCAGGGGTCGTGTGGGAGCCGGACAGTTTTCCGGTCGAGGAAATTGACCCGAAGAAACTGCGCCCATTGCTGGAGCTACGCGACGTTCCGCCGTTGCGCGCGCCGCTGCGGCGGCTGATCGAGTGGACCGCGGCTTATTATTTCGCCTCTCCCGCTTCGGTGTTGCGGATGGTCTTGTCGAGCGGAGCGGCCTTTGCCGACAATCGCCCGATCAGCGAATATCGGCTGAACGGTTCGGTTCCGGACAGGATGACCCCGCAACGGGAGCAGGCGCTGGAAAAGCTGATCGGCGTGCAAGGCACGATCAGCGAACTCGCCAACAAGGCCGGTGTTTCGATCGCGGTTATCCGGGGACTGGAAAAGCTTGGCGTGTTTGATCGGGAGGATGTGTCACCCTTTGCGATAACCGCCAACCCGTCACCCGATTTCGACACCGTCGATCTCAGCGTCGACCAGAAAAATGTCAGCAAGATATTGATCGACGCGGTGCGCGCTGCACAGTTCAAGCCATTCCTGCTCGATGGCGTCACCGGATCGGGGAAAACCGAAGTCTATTTCGAAGCGGTTGCGGAAGCCTTGCGCCAGGACAAGCAGGTGCTGGTGCTGCTCCCCGAAATCGCCCTCACCGAACCTTTTCTCGACCGGTTCCACGCGCGCTTTGGCGCCGAACCGCTCGCATGGCACAGCGGCATGAAACAGTCGGAGCGCAAGAAAAACTGGCGCGCCCTCGCCGACGGCAATGCCAAGGTGATCGTCGGCGCACGCTCCGCCTTGTTCCTGCCCTACGCAAATCTGGGCCTGATCATCGTCGACGAGGCGCACGAGACCAGCTTCAAGCAGGAAGACGGGGTCCGCTATCACGCCCGCGATGTCGCGATCATGCGTGGACTGCACGAAAAAATACCGGTCATTCTCGCCTCCGCCACGCCGGCGATCGAGAGCCAGCATCAGGTCGAGCAGGGAAATTACCAGCTGCTCGAACTGCCCGCGCGTTTTGGCGGAGCGACAATGCCGGATATCGAGGCGCTCGACCTGACCGAGGATGTGCCGCCGCGCGGGAGCTGGCTGGCGCCGACGCTGGTCAACGCGCTGGAGGAAAATCTCGAGCGCGGCGAGCAGTCATTGCTGTTCCTCAACCGCCGCGGCTTCGCGCCGCTGACCCTGTGCCGGACCTGCGGCCACCGGATCGACTGTCCCAATTGCACCGCGTGGATGGTCGAACACAGGCTGACCCGCCGCCTCGCCTGCCATCATTGCGGCCATGTCATGCCGATTCCGGAAAAATGCCCGGAATGCGGCGACGAAGACAGTCTGGTGGCCTGCGGACCCGGGGTGGAGCGGATTTGCGACGAGGTCAGAATGCTGTTCCCGCAGGCACGGACGGCGATTGTCACCTCGGACACGATCTGGTCGCCGCAGAAAGCCGCGGATTTCGTCCACCAGATGGAGGCCGGAGCGATTGATATCGTCGTTGGCACCCAGCTGGTGACCAAAGGCTATCATTTCCCCAATCTGACTTTGGTCGGCGTGGTCGATGCGGATATCGGGCTCGAGGGTGGCGACCTGCGCGCCGCCGAACGCAGCTTCCAGCAGATTGCCCAGGTCGCCGGACGCGCGGGGCGAGCAGAAAAACCGGGCCGGGTCTACGTCCAGACCCGGATGCCGAATGCGCCGGTGATCCAGGCGCTGATCAAGAATGACCGCGAAGGCTTTTACGCCGCCGAGATAGAGGCGCGCCGTCAGGCTCTCGCCCCGCCGTTCGCGCGCTGGGCCGCGATTATCGTTTCGTCCGAAGATAACAAGGAAGCGATGGAAACGGCGCGCCTGATTGGCCAGACCGCGCCAAAGGTTGATGGTTTTTCGGTCTTCGGCCCCGCCCCTGCCCCGCTGGCGATGCTGCGCGGGCGGCACCGGCACCGGTTGCTGGTCCATGCCCTGCGCTCGGTCGACCTGCAGCAGATCATGCGCGAATGGCTGGAACAACTGGAGTGGCCGCGCGCCGTCCGGGTCGGGGTTGATATCGATCCCTATAGTTTTGTCTGATTGCCGGAAAGTCTGCCTTATGAATTGAGGGGCGACGGGAAGTTCAAAAGTCCTTTGAATATTGCACGCATTTGAAGCATGAGCCTATCCATGATCAAAAAACTAGCGCTCCTGCTCTCGGTCCTCACCGCCACTCTGCTCACCGGCCCTGCCCAGGCCGATCCCGCAGACATCAGCGCCGCCAGCCGTTCGGTTGTCCGCGTGGTGCTCGCTGCCAAGGATGGCGACAAGGTGGCCTTTGTCGGCCATGGCAGCGGCTTCGCGGTCGCTCCGGACAAGATTGTTACCAATGCCCATGTCGTCGAGATTGCCCGGCAGGAAAGCTCGGTCGTCATCGGGATCATCCCGTCGCAGGGCGGGACCAGCTATGGCGGGAAAATAATCGCCTATTCGCCCGGCAATGATCTTGCCCTCATTCAGGTACTGGACGGCGGACGATTGCCGCCGATGACCGTGTTTGGCGGTCCGGTTGGCGACGGTGCGGATGTGGTCGCTATCGGCTATCCCGGTTCGGTCGACCGGGCGCAGGGCCTTGATCTGGACGACCTGATCAACCCGATGTCGCCGGTCAAGACGACCGGCACGGTGTCCGGCGGGCGCACCACCAAGCAATTTGACACAATCCTCCACACCGCTCCGATTGCCTCCGGCAATAGCGGCGGGCCGCTGATCGACAATTGTGGCAGGGTTCTGGGCGCAAACAGCTTTGGATCGATTAGCAATGGCAATGATGCCGAATTCGGCTTTGCCGTTTCGGCGCGCGAAATCCTCAACTTTCTGCGCAAGGCGGGCGTCAAAGTGGCGACCACCGCGACACCCTGCCGGTCAGCGGCCGAAATCAGTCTGGAAGAGCAACAGCGTGAAATTGCCGCCCGCGCGCAGGTCGACGCCGCGAGGGACGCCGAGGCCGAGAAGCGCGAACGCGCGGAAGCAAAATTGCGGACCACGATATCCCAGGACATTATCGCCGCGCGCGAAAACCGGATGGCGATCGCCGCGCTGATATTGGTGCTGTCACTGCTCGCGGCTGGCGGCGCTGGCGTCCTGATGGTTCAGGGCAAGCGCAATCCGGCGATCGGCGCGGCGGGTGGCGCGGGCATATTGTTGCTCGCCGCCATATTCACCTTTCTGTCGCGTCCCGATTTCAGCGAAATTGACGATCGGGTCGCGGCAAGCTTGAAGGAAAATGAGCCCAAAAGCCTCCCGCAACCAACAAGCATCGCCACTTCCGGCAAATATCAATGCACAATCAACCCGCAGCGCAGCCGGATCACGGTATCGCAGCAAAATGAAATGCCGCTCGAATGGGCCGATAGCGGCTGCGTCAATGGCCGGACGCAATATGGTCGCGATGGTGCAAAATGGTCGCGGATATTTGTTCCCAATCAGGAGCAGACGATCACCATCAGCAGCTTCCAGCCGGATCGCAGCGAATTTACCGAGGAACGTTATCTGGTCGGGCTCGACACGATGACCAAGGCGCGCGCGATCCGTGCTAAATATGGCAACAGGGCCTGCACGACCGATGACAAGGCGCTGGCGGATATCGAGGACATGGTGAAGGCAATCAGAGCGGAACTGCCTGGACAGGCAAACGAGCGACTGGTTTACGAGTGCAAACCGGTCAAAAATTGAACGGATCGGCACACCCAGACCTGCGGAAACGGGGCTGTGCGGATTTGCGCTAAGCGGTCTTTCTTTCGGCAGCATCGGCCGGATTTGCGGCCACCGGAAGGGAAGCGGACCCGACCCGCGGGACCCATTTTTCGACCGGACGCAAATCGGTGCAATTATCCATCGCCTCCGCCTTGCCATAGAGATAGCCCTGGACCTGATCACAGCCCAAAATGCGTAACGCATCGACCTGCTCCTGCCGCTCGACACCTTCGGCGGTGGTCTTCATGCCAAGATTTCGAGCCAGACTGATCACCGATTTGATGATCGCCTTGCAATCGTCACGGGAGTCGATTTCATCGACGAAGCAGCGGTCGATCTTGATCTTGTCGAACGGAAAGCTTCGCAAATAGTTGAGCGAACTGTAACCGGTCCCGAAATCATCCAATGATATGCGAACGCCGAGATCCCGCAAGCTGTGCAATGTACGTATATTGACGTCGCTGTCCTGCATCAGGATGCTTTCGGTGATTTCCAGTTCCAGCCGCTCCGGCGCGATGCCGGTTTGCGCGAGCGCGTTGACGATTGTCGGAACCAGGCTCGTACTGCGCATCTGGGACGGAGACAGGTTGACCGCCACGCTCAGCGATTCATCCCATTGGGTGGCGTCTTCCAAAGCCTGGCGAACAACCCATTCGCCGAGTTGCACGATCAATCCCGTTTCCTCGGCGACAGAGATGAATTCATTGGGCATCACAACCCCGCGCTGGGGATGTTCCCAACGCAAAAGCGCTTCGAACCCCGTCTTCCTGAGTGTTTTCAGGTCGACCAGCGGTTGATAATGCAATCGCATTTCCTGTTCGGCCAGCGATGCCCGCAAATCAAGTTCGAGATTTCGGCGTTCTTCGGCGACGACATCCATTTCCATTTCAAAAATGGCAACGCGATTGCGCCCCGCGCCTTTGGCCGAATAAAGCGCCAGATCGGCATATCTCACCAATATGTCCGGTTCGACAATGTCATTTGTCCATTGCGCCAGACCGACACTGGCGCTGCTGACGACATTATGGTCATCGATCAGAAACGGCTTGCTGACTGCGTCCACAATCATATTCGCGATATCTTCGGCAAATTCTGCCCGCTCACCGCTCAGAAGGAGAGCGAATTCGTCTCCCCCGATCCGGGCCAGCGTATCATCCGACCTGGCGACATTTTCCAGCCGCCGGGAAACCATCGTCAGGAACTTGTCGCCGATGGGATGGCCCAAAGTATCATTGATTGCCTTGAAATGGTCGAGATCGAACAGCAGCAACGCGATCTTGTCGCCGGGCTGCGCCCGATGGATAGTCCGGTTCAGCGCTTCGGAAAAATATCTGCGGTTCGGAAGATCGGTCAAGCCGTCGAAATGGGCCATGTAGCGGACCTTCTCTTCGGCGGACTTCTGCGCGGTAATATCGGAAATCACCCCGCGCATCGCGACACCAAGGTGTTCCGCTCCGTTCTTTGTGGCGCGACCGCTAATCTTCCACCAGTGTTTCTCGCCGTTGACGATGACAGCAACCATGATCGCTGGGAAGGACACGCCTTGAGAGATATTGTTGGCCAGCATCCGCCGGTCCTCTTCGTCGTCCAGGAGCGACACCAGCAAAGCCCCGTTCAGGTCCTCCACGGAGCGATGGGCGGCCTCTGCAAAACGGTCACACACATCCAGCAGAAACCCTTTGCGATCGACCGAAAAAAGCCAGTTCGACGACTGTTCTTCAAAGTCATTCAACAGCAGTTTCACCGTTTCAGCAGCTTCGGCCAGTTCATTCTGCGCAAAGACCTCATCGGCGAAACTCGCAAAATTCTGCCTGCCGCTGAGCAGCAGGATCATTGCAAATGTCGCGAGCAGGCATATTGCCAGATAGCTTTCCTTGCCGCCCATGAACAGGAGACCGGTCGAGAGACAGGTGGCAATGATTATCGTCCACGCTCTGGAGGCCTCTGGCAAATGGCGATAGGACATCACGCCCGCGCTCATTTTCCCGGCACCAATCACGGCCAGCAACATCAGCTGGGCGGGGCTTGAACTTGGCAGCAGGAAGGCAACACCAACGCCCCATACATGTGCATAAATCACGGCGTTGATGGTAATCCGCCGCTTCGTTCGCAGCATTTGTTCGGATGATAATGTCGGGTCGCTCGAAATATTTCTAAGCCGGAGCCGGTCAACCGTCGCAATTGCAAATACTGTGCACCACAGAACAAGCGCCGAGACGGACACGCCCTGGGAAAAGAGCGTCAGGATAATCGCCGCGTTCACCAGATTTGCGATCACCGCAGAGCGCACAATCTTGCTATGTTCGGTGAGCTGCTTTCTGGTTACCAAGTCCCGTTCTGACTGGTCCAGACAGCGGAGATTGTTCCGAGCTTCCATCAAGTTTCCCATTCGCTTCGGGATGGCTAACGGTCAAAAGTTTACAATCCGTTTTTATTTCCGGCCCTCAGCATGTAACCGAATGTAACTATTCGAATAGATCAAGAATAGATCGCGCTGATTTCTCCATGCGCGCGCAAAACCAACCCACAACAAGGGAAAATCGCCGGCAATCTTGAGAAAAGCAACGAAATGGCTGATAATGCGTTAGCTATAATTCCGGCAACCGAGGAAAGAGATATGACCGAAGCCAACGGAAATCAGCAAGCCCCCGACTATAATGGCCTGCAAGCAGCCTTCATCAATTGTACTTTGACACCCTCGCCGGCGTTCAGCCACACAGAATGCCTGATGGCTGTTGTCCAAGCCATCATGGAGGATGCCGGGGTGACGGTGGAGATGTTTCGCAGCGTCGACCATGACATCGCGCCGGGCGTCTATCCGGACATGACCGAACACGGGTTTGACAGCGATGCGTGGCCGGAGATTTCCAAAGCGGTCATGGCCAGCGATATTCTGGTTATCGGTACTCCGATCTGGCTCGGAGAAGTATCATCGGAATGCCGCAAGATCATCGAGCGACTCTACGCCCATTCCGGTGAGACAAATGACAAGGGTCAGTATATTTTCTACGGGAAGGCCGGCGGTGTGGTGGTCACTGGCAACGAGGACGGCGTCAAACATTGTGCGATGAGCACGCTCTATTCTCTGGGCCATATCGGTTATACGATCCCTCCCCAGGCCGACGCCGGGTGGATTGGCCCGATCGGCCCCGGCCCTTCCTACGGCGACGAGCAAGACGATGGCACCCGCGTCGGGTTCGACAGCGATTTCACCCAGCGCAATGCGACATTTCTGGCGTGGAATCTGATGCACACGGCTCATATGCTCAAACAGGCTGGCGGTATTCCCGCCTATGGAAATTCCCGGGAAGCCTGGGATGCCGGCACCCGTTACAACCATCCCAATCCTGAGTATCGCTGATTGCGCTGATTGTGTCAGTGGGAACTCAATAGTCCGGTTCACCGCCCTCGAATGTCTTTCTGGCCTGCGCACTGAGCCACAGCATGGCGGCGGCCCAGGGCTGATGACCGTGGCTGATTCTTGCAACACCCAGGGCAGCCAGTCTGGCATGGGTCGGACCTTCGGGCGAACGCAAGATATTCACCGGCAGCGGGGAAGCGTCACAAATTGCGCCAATATGTTTTTCGTCGTTCAGAAACGGCACAAACAGGCTGGCGGCACCGGCATCGGCATATATATCTGCCCGCTCGAGAACCCGTTCGACCAGGGCATCTCCATCGGTCTCTGCTGATTGGCCACGGAAAACGTCGCATCGCGCATTGACCCAAAGACCAGTGGAAGCAGCAGCGGCCACCCGCTCGGCAAAAATCTCCGGTGCAATCAGTTCATTGTCGCCGGGCATCCGGTCTTCCATGTTGATCCCGCTCGCACCTGCATCAAAGGCCCGTTGAACAGACTGGCGGACTTGACCGGCATTCGCGCCATATCCTGCTTCCATATCGATGCTTACCGGCAAATCCGACGCCGCTACAATATGCTCGAGATTGATAATCGCGTCATCCAGAGAAAATGCCTCGCCGTCTGCAATTCCCTGCGCGCCGGCTACTCCGTAGCTGCCCGTCGCCAGTGCCTTTGCACCTGCAGAAGCAACCGCCCGGGCGCTACCGGCATCCCAGATATTGACCAATATCAACGGATCGCCCGGGATGTGAAGATCGCCAAATTTCTGTATGTTCGGGTTCATTTCGCTTCCTTTTCCAGCAACCGTTCCTTTAGTTCTGTCCCGTAAGCGTAGCCGCCCATCGTCCCGTCGCTACGCACAACGCGGTGGCAGGGGATCAGGACGGCGACATGGTTGGCACCATTGGCGCTGCCGACGGCGCGAACCGCTTTGGGCTTGCCGATAGCAGCCGCGATATCGGCATAGCTTCGGGTTTCGCCTTCGGGGATTTTGCGGAGCTCCTGCCAGACCGATTCCTGAAAGGCCGTGCCCTGGACATCGAGCGGGATATTGTGCGGGCGGCCGGGCGTTTCGACCTGAGCAACCACCTCTGCCAGGAGGCGGGCGAACGCCTCGCCGCCTTGTTTCAGATCCGCATTCGGGAAACGCGCGCGCAGCTCATCCTCTCCCTCGTTGAAAGACAGGCAGCAAACACCCTTGTCGGTCGCAGCGACCATCATATCGCCAAGTGAAGTTTCGACATTGGCCCAGTGCACCGCGACCCCTGCCCCTCCGTTTTTCCAAGCTGCCGGTTTCATTCCCATTTTCTGTTCCTCGTAAAAGCGCGATGCAGAACCATAGCCTGCATCGTAAATGGCTTCGGTGACCGTTGCACCGTCCGCCAAAGCATCCTTGACCCGTTCGGTTCGCAAGGCCCGTCCGTAGGCAGCGGGCGACAGGCCGGTTTCGCGTTTGAAAATCCGCTGGAGATGGGTCGGCGAATAGCCGGTGAGATTGGCCAACGCGTCGAGCCTGGGTGCCGTTTCAGCCATCCGAATCGCGTCGATCACCGCTTTCACGGCCGCTTCGTCGCGTGCGACATCATTGGGGCGACAGCGCAGGCAGGCGCGCAGGCCCGCGGCCTCGGCCTGTTCGGCTTGCGCAAAGAAGCGCACATTTTCCCGTTTTGGATGGCGAGCGGCGCAAGAGGGACGGCAATAGATGCCGGTGCTCAGCACGCCGGTCACGAAACTGCCGTCGAAGCTGCGGTCGCGCGCCTGCATTGCGGCCCACGCCTGACCATCGTCCACTATCTTCTGGTTCACGATTCAAACCTCTCCACCCGCGCGGCGAAACATCCGTGGGCTGCATTACGGACATCTATATAGGCAACCTCGTCCAGTTCAAATAGCTGGCGGATTGACCGGTCCGCGTCTCCAGGCATTGCGAGGCTGGCGGTTTTCAACATCGCATCCTGGTCGAAAGCGCGCATTGCCAATGTCCGCCCATCGAAGACCGGCGGCACGGCATCGATAAATTGCGCGGCCGCGCTCAGCCCCGTTCTCGCAAATATAGCATAGGAACTCCGATAGGGAGAATCGACATCATGGGACGTGTAGTGGAACAGGATCACCTCCTCCCCCACTTCGGCATCCTCCAGCGATATCCGACAGGGAAATCCCGGTTTGCCGGTCGCTGTTATTCGAACCGCGCCAAGCGCAGACAGCTGCTCCTCGGTTGCTTCCTCGAACGGACTGGTCAGTTCCGGGCTCAATCCGGCAATTTTATAAGCCATATGCAATTCCCCATTTCCGGTTGTTGCAACGGATTTAAATCAGCTTCGCCGGTGCGGCTTCCCGTATCTTGCGTTCAAAGCCAAATATTTTTTGCCGAGCAATCGAATGCCCCGAAAACCGCTGGTCTGGCTTTCCTGAAAAATGATTCCCAAACCTATCTTGCGTCGCAGCAAAATGGTTGCTAGACGCCGCGCATCCGTGGCGGAATCGTAGGTTTTTCTGCCGTTAAGCGGACCATTTCATGAACGGTTTTCAGACCACATTAACGGTCAGGGAGAAGCAAACGCGTGGATCATTCCAGCGGCATTAGAGCGAGTTTAGCGGGGCGTTACGCCACTGCTTTGTTCGCGCTTGCAGAAGAAAATAAGAGCATCGACGCGGTGCAGGCCAGTCTTGCGACATTGAGCGCGGCCCTGGCCGAATCGAGTGACCTCAGGGCGCTGACCAGCAGCCCGGTCCTCTCTCGCGACGATGCCGGCAGAGCAATTGCAGCCACGGCCAAGAGCCTTGGTCTCGACAAGCTGACGTCCAACGTGCTCGGCGTGCTTGCGGCCAATCGCCGTCTCGACAAAATTCCGGCAGTGATTCGCGCTTTCACCTCATTGGCTTCCAGCCATCGTGGCGAGATCAGCGCAGAAGTCACATCGGCCCATCCGCTGGATGACAAACAGATTGATGCGCTCAAGGCGCAACTCAAGAAACGCGTGGGAAGCGATGTCAGCGTTTCCACCGCAGTCGATCCCTCCATTTTGGGCGGCCTGGTCGTGAAAATCGGCAGCCAGATGATCGACAGCTCGATTAAAACCCGTTTGAACACCCTATCGCAGGCCATGAAGGGCTAAAGGAAGATACACATGGATATTCGCGCCGCAGAAATTTCAAAGGTCATCAAGGACCAGATCGCCAATTTTGGCAATGAAGCCCAGGTCTCCGAAGTCGGAACCGTGCTTGCAGTGGGTGACGGTATTGCCCGTATCCACGGCCTCGACCAGGTTCAGGCCGGTGAGATGGTTGAATTCTCCAACGGTATTCAGGGCATGGCGCTGAACCTCGAAGCGGACAATGTCGGCGTCGTGATCTTCGGCTCGGATGCTGAGATCAAGGAAGGCGACGTGGTCAAGCGGACCGGCACGATCGTGGACGTTCCGATCGGCAAGGAATTGCTCGGTCGCGTGGTCGACGGTCTCGGCAATCCGATTGACGGCAAGGGCCCGATCAAGACCACCCAGCGTAGCCGGGTGGAAGTCAAGGCGCCGGGCATCATTCCGCGGAAATCGGTTCACGAACCCGTCCAGACCGGCCTGAAAGCGCTCGACGCTCTGGTTCCTGTTGGCCGTGGCCAGCGCGAATTGATCATTGGTGACCGTCAGACCGGCAAGACCGCTGTCGCGATCGATACGTTCATCAACCAGAAGACGGTCAACGCCGGCGATGATGAAAGCAAGAAGCTCTACTGCATCTATGTTGCCATCGGCCAGAAGCGCTCGACGGTTGCCCAGATCGTCAAGAGCCTCGAAGAAAATGGCGCAATGGAATATTCGATCGTGGTTGCTGCAACCGCTTCCGAGCCTGCACCGCTTCAGTATCTCGCGCCTTATACCGGTGTGACGATGGGCGAATATTTCCGCGATAACGGCATGCACGCCTGTATCGTTTATGACGATCTCTCCAAGCAGGCTGTGGCTTACCGCCAGATGTCCCTGCTGCTGCGTCGTCCTCCAGGACGCGAAGCCTATCCTGGTGACGTTTTCTATCTGCACAGCCGTTTGCTCGAACGTGCCGCGAAAATGAACGAAGCCAATGGTTCGGGTTCGCTGACCGCATTGCCGATCATCGAAACCCAGGCTGGTGACGTTTCGGCCTATATTCCGACCAACGTGATTTCGATCACCGACGGCCAGATCTTCCTTGAAACCGATCTGTTCAACCAGGGTATCCGTCCTGCCATTAACGTGGGTCTTTCGGTTTCGCGTGTTGGTTCGGCTGCACAGACCAAAGCGATGAAGAAGGTTTCGGGTTCGATCAAACTCGATCTGGCACAATATCGCGAAATGGCTGCCTTTGCCCAGTTCGGTTCCGATCTCGACGCGTCGACGCAGAAATTGCTCGCACGTGGTGAGCGTCTGACCCAGTTGCTGAAACAGGCGCAGTTCTCGCCTCTTCCATTCGAAGAGCAGACTGCCTCGATCTATGCCGGTACGAACGGGCATCTCGACACGGTCGCTGTGACCGATGTTGTCCGCTATGAGGAAGCCATGCTTGCTCACATGCGTAGCGAACATGCCGATATCTTGAAAACGATCCGTGAAAGCGGTGATCTGGCGGATGACACCAAGGCGGCTCTCGAAGCGGCACTGGCAGCATTCGGCAAGACGTTTGCATAAGGCAATTGGATAAACACCGTTAGCCCCGAGCTTGTCGAAGGGCGCTTCTCTCACCAGAGACGTGGTTCGACAGGCTCACTACTAACGGCACAACGGAGTAAGACAGGAAAACATGGCCAGTCTTAAAGAACTGAAAGATCGGATTGCGTCGGTTAAGTCGACCCAGAAGATCACCAAGGCCAAGAAGATGGTTGCAGCGGCCAAGCTGCGCCGGGCGCAAATGGCTGCAGAAGCTGCGCGGCCATATGCTGCGCAGATGGAAAAGGTGATGTCGAGCCTCGCATCCAAGGTTTCGATCGACGAAAATTCGTCGAAGCTATTGGCGGGCACCGGCAAAAGCGAAACCCACCTGCTGGTCGTCGCTACGTCTGACCGCGGCCTGTGCGGTGCGTTCAACGCCAATATCGTCAAGGAAGCCCGCGCCAAGGCAGAAAAGCTGCTCGGCGAAGGCAAGAAAGTCCTTTTCTATATGGTCGGACGCAAGGGCATTCCGATCATCAAGCGTTTCTACCCCGGCCAGATCCTGAAGCATTTCGACACATCGAACGTCAAGGCACCGGGATTTGAAGAAGCCAAGGCGATTGCCGAGGACCTGACTGCGCTGGTTGAAGAAGGCACGTTTGACGTCGCCCATCTGTTTTACGGCAAGTTCAGATCTGCACTGGTTCAGGAGCCGACGGTTCAGCAGATCATTCCGATCGCAATCGAGGATGGCGCTATCGCCGAATCCACGGGCGCTGTGGAATATGAGCCAGACGAGGAAGAAATCCTCGCAGCACTGCTGCCGCGCAATCTGACCACCCAGATTTTCGGCGCATTGCTGGAAAACAACGCGTCGGAACAAGGCGCGTCGATGACCGCCATGGACAATGCGACCCGCAATGCCGGCGACCTGATCGACAACCTTACCATCATCTATAACCGCAGCCGTCAGGCCGCGATTACCACCGAATTGATTGAAATTATCGCTGGCGCTGAAGCGCTCTAAAGCACGTACGCAAGGAAACGTAAAAATGGCAAAAACCAAAAATGTAGGCCGCATTTCTCAGGTTATCGGCGCTGTCGTCGATGTGACCTTCGATACGGAAGTCCCGGCTATTCTCTCGGCTCTGGAAACCGACAATAACGGCAACCGGCTGGTGCTTGAAGTTGCCCAGCATCTCGGCGAGAACACGGTTCGTACCATCGCAATGGACGCGACCGAAGGTCTGACCCGCGGTCAGGAAGTGACCGACACCGGTTCGCAGATCCAGATGCCTGTTGGTCCTGAAACGCTCGGCCGGATCATGAACGTGATTGGTGAGCCAATCGACGAACGCGGCCCGATCGGCAACAAGACCACTTCTCCTATTCATGCTGAAGCTCCTGCTTTTGTCGACCAGTCAACCGAGAATGAAATTCTGGTTACCGGCATCAAGGTTGTTGATCTGCTCGCACCTTATGCAAAAGGCGGCAAGATCGGCCTGTTCGGCGGTGCCGGCGTGGGCAAGACCGTGCTCATCCAGGAACTGATCAACAACATCGCGAAAGGCCATGGCGGTACTTCCGTTTTCGCCGGTGTTGGCGAGCGTACCCGTGAAGGTAACGATCTCTATCACGAATTCCTCGACGCTGGCGTTATCGCCAAGGACGCCGACGGCAATCCGAAGTCGGAAGGCTCGAAAGTGGCTCTGGTCTTCGGCCAGATGAACGAACCTCCAGGAGCGCGTGCTCGTGTGGCTCTGTCCGGCCTGACCCAGGCGGAATATTTCCGCGACGTCGAAGGCCAGGACGTTCTGTTCTTCATCGACAACATCTTCCGCTTCACCCAGGCCGGTTCGGAAGTGTCCGCGCTTCTCGGCCGTATTCCTTCGGCTGTGGGCTATCAGCCTACCCTGTCGACCGACATGGGCGCGTTGCAGGAACGTATCACATCCACCAACAAGGGTTCGATTACATCGGTTCAGGCCATTTACGTTCCTGCCGACGATTTGACCGACCCGGCACCGGCAACATCCTTTGCCCACCTCGACGCAACCACCGTTCTGAACCGCGCGATTTCGGAGCTGGGCATCTACCCGGCTGTTGACCCGCTCGATTCGACCTCGCGTGTTCTCGAACCGCGCGTTGTTGGCCAGGAACATTATGATACGGCCCGTGCTGTCCAGGAAACCCTGCAGAAGTACAAATCACTGCAGGACATCATCGCAATTCTCGGCATGGACGAGCTTTCGGAAGAAGATAAGCTGGTCGTTCAGCGTGCTCGGAAAATCCAGAAGTTCCTGTCGCAGCCGTTCCACGTTGCTGAAGTCTTCACCGGCATCAAGGGCAAGTTCGTTGATCTGGAAGACACGATCAAATCGTTCAAGGCAGTTGTCGACGGCGAATATGATCACCTTCCCGAAAACGCCTTCTACATGGTCGGCGGAATCGAAGAAGCGATCGAAAAAGGCAAGAAAATGGCTGCTGAAGCGGCCTAAGCGACATCCATTGGCACTGAGCCGTCGAATGCGCGAACGCTAGTTATACGCGCTTCGGCTGGCTCAGGACCAACGGTATAAAGGTACTATAATGGCAAACCTACATTTCGAACTCGTAACCCCCGAAAAGCTCGTCCGGTCGGATGATGTTTTCATGGTGGTGGTGCCCGGTACCGAGGGTGATTTTGGTGTACTCGCCAATCATGCGCCGGTCATGGCGACGATCCGCGATGCCGATCTGGTCATCTACGCGACCGAAGGCGGCGCACCGGAAACAATTTCGGTTCAGGGCGGCTTTGCGGAAGTGAATGACAAGGGCCTGACGGTTCTCGCCGAAGCTGTTAGCTAGGTCCGGATGCAATAATCGGGGGCTTGAATGTATAAGATTTCTGCCCTCTTCCACATAAGCTGACGATGACAAATTCGCCCTTCGAGACGGGCCCGATCGTCCATTTTCTTTATGAACCGGGCGATGGCGGACTTGACCGTGTTGCGATTTTGCTCGCCAATGGCATGGCCAGCCGCGGAATTGAAACCGAGTTGTGGTTGACCAAGGCACATGGTTCGGTCGGCGATATGATCGCCCCGAATGTGACCGTCCGGATAGTGCCCACGCCGATGCTTGGCGGTCGCGGAATTCAGCTGCTGCTGCAAATTCCCGCGGTGGCACGGATGATCCGCAAATATCAGCCCAAGGCCATATTTTCCGCGGGGAATCAGACAAATCTGAGCTTGGCAATTGCCCGAAAACTCTCCGGTTCGAGCCGAACAAATTTCATCCAGAAGATCACAAATCCGGTTCTGCGTCCGGGACTGAGCCGCTGGGCAAGGATGGCGAGGACCTGGCGGTTCGGGTTCACGGCAAGATTTGCCGACATGTGCCTCACGCTCAGCGATGCGGATGCCGAACATTATGCACGGATATATCCGCATGCAGCGGACAAGTTCCAATGCGTTCCCAACTCCTATGTTACGGCAGATATGCTGAAACTGGGCGATAGTCGGCAAGTGCGTGCGCCGGGTACCCCTGCACGACTGCTCGCCGTCGGTCGGATCACGACGCAGAAAGACTATCCGACACTGATTGCCGCTCTGGCCCTGATTACCGAGCGCCCCTGGTCGATGACGATATTGGGCGACGGCAACATGCGGGAAGAAATACAGAAACAGGCCCGATCATCCGGCCTAGCTGACCGTATCACGTTCAAGGGATTTGTTTCAGATCCGACCCCTTATTATGCGCGGTCGGATATTCTCGTCCTGTCGTCCCGGTGGGAGGGACTGCCCGCGGTTCCACTGGAAGCCATGGCCACCGGTTGCGCCATCGTTGCTACAGACTGTTCGGAAGGGTTGACGAGACTATTGCACCGGGCAGGCCTTGAGACTGTGCCCGTCCAGGATGCCCGAGCATTGGCCGGTGCAATCGCATCGGCTATGGATAGGCCCCAGGCCACCGCTCCGCTCAGGGCCTGTGCCGAGGCCTTTTCCATCGAAGCCAGCGTCGATCGCCACATCGAGCGACTGGAACAGACTCTGGCCTGCGGTTAGGCCTCAACAACCGGCGCAAGTCGTCGTTCGCTGCGCCACAGCAGCAAGCCGCTGAAGATTATCAACAAACCGCCCATCATCGCTGTCCGGTCGATCGGATCACCGAAGACAAAAACACTGATCAGCGTTGCGATCAGTAGCTGGATATAGACGATCGGGGCAATCGCTGCCGCCGTCGTCCGCATCGTCGCCATGTAGAGCAGGAAATGACAACCGGTTGCGGTCAATGCCACCAATATGCAACGCAAGACGACATCCCAGTTCGGAACCCCGGGAACCGTCATGACCGGGACGAATGAATGGCCGATCACTGTCGCGATAATCAGAAATATGGCGGCCCATAACGCAATGTAGAATTGAGCGGCGAATATCGAACGCTCGGTCGATACCATCCGGTTGAGAATCAGCATTGTTGCCATGGAAAAGGCGGATATCAGCGGCAGAACCGCGACCCAGCCAAATGCCGCGACATTGGGACGAAGCATGATCAACACCCCGCCAAAGGCGATAATCGTCGCCACCCAGGTACCGGGGCGCATCTTTTCTTTCAGGAACCAGCCGGAAAATAATGCGGTGAGGATCGGGTTGATGAACGAAATCGCCACCGCATCTGCCAACGGCATGATGTAAATGGCGGAAAAGAAGGTGATCGTGCCGACGAACAGGGTGAAACCACGGGCTATGTGCAGCCAGGGCCGATTGACGCGAAAGCCGCTGCTGCCCTCACGAACGAACAGGATGATTGCCAGAGCCACTGCGCCGATCGAAAAACGCAAGGCCGCGACGGCCTGAGCGGGCCAATCACCTGCCATCGACTTGATGACGGCATCTCCGAGCGGAAAACCGGCAAACGCGACCAGAGCCAGCGTGATTCCGCCTGCCGCTGCCTTTGGACTGCGCGAAAGTTCCGCGTTCAAAAAACCTGTCCTCTGTCCATGGGGATGGCTTAGTCGCTGCGACCCCCGGCGCAAGTGGCAAAATATATAATCGCGGTGATCTCGATCCAATTGGTCAGGATTTCCGGTTTATTAACCAATTTCGGGGAAAGAGGTCCCGTATCTTGTGACATTAGATAAATCGGACAGAACAGAATGAGCGCATTTGGCAAGAAAAATGGACTGGGCGGCGGCAAGTCATCCTTTGGTGTCGCCAAGCCTATGACTGGCGGCGGCTCGAAAGCCCCCAAGCCTGAAAGCTCTGAAGAGAATCCCGGCGGTCAGTTTCCTCCGATCGAATCAATCCCTCTGCCTGGCGAAGGAGCAGCTGCTGCAGTACCGTCAGGAGCACCCGATCAGGGCGATGCGATGGCGCGCCTTTCCGAACGCTCCCAGCCCTTGGCTGAAAGTGGCGGCAAGGACGAGGGCTTTGGTGCATCGGTCCACAAGATCAAGGAACAGGTGCTGCCGCGCCTGCTCGAACGCGTCGACCCGGAAGCCGCGGCAACGCTGAACAAGGAAGAATTGACCGAAGAATTCCGCCCGATCATCATGGAAGTGCTGACCGAGCTGAAACTGACGCTCAACCGGCGCGAACAATTTGCGCTTGAAAAAGTGCTCGTTGACGAACTGCTCGGCTTCGGACCGCTCGAGGAGCTGCTCGGGAATCCGGATATCTCGGATATCATGGTCAACGGCCCAGAACAGACCTACATAGAAATCAAGGGTAAGCTTGAAATCGCACCGATCCAGTTCCGCGACGAGGAGCATCTGTTCCAGATCGCCCAGCGGATCGTGAACCAGGTCGGCCGTCGTGTCGATCAGACCACACCGCTTGCCGATGCCCGTCTGAAAGACGGTTCGCGTGTGAACGTAATCGTGCCGCCGCTGAGCCTCAAGGGCACCGCGATCTCGATTCGTAAATTCTCCGAAAAGCCGATCACGCTCGACATGATGAAAAACTTCGGATCGATGTCCGAGGAAATGTGCACCGTTCTCAAGATTGCCGGTGCCTGCCGCTTCAACGTCGTCATCTCCGGCGGTACCGGTTCGGGTAAAACGACCATGCTCAACGCCATGTCGAAGATGATCGATCCGGGCGAACGCGTGCTGACGATCGAGGATGCTGCCGAGCTTCGCTTGCAACAGCCTCACTGGCTGCCGCTCGAAACCCGCCCGCCCAACCTTGAGGGCCAGGGCGCGATCACCATTGGCGATCTCGTCAAGAACGCCCTGCGTATGCGTCCCGACCGTATCATCCTCGGCGAGATTCGTGGCGCGGAATGTTTCGACCTTCTCGCCGCCATGAACACCGGCCATGATGGCTCCATGTGTACGCTGCATGCCAACAGCCCGCGCGAATGTCTCGGCCGTATGGAAAACATGATTTTGATGGGCGACATCAAGATCCCGAAGGAAGCCATTTCCCGACAGATTGCGGAATCCGTCGATCTTATTGTTCAGGTGAAGCGTCTGCGCGACGGTTCCCGTCGCACCACCAACATCACCGAAGTGATCGGGATGGAAGGCGACGTGATCGTCACCCAGGAACTGTTCAAATATCAATATATCGACGAGGATGCCGACGGCAAGATCATCGGCGAATATCAATCCGCCGGTCTGCGCCCTTACACGCTCGACAAAGCGCGGCAATATGGCTTCAACCAGCCGTTGCTGGAAGCCTGCCTCTAGCCTTCCGCCTATTCGGTCGAGATAAAGCCCAGTCCGAAGGCAATTGATATGCCAAAGGTCAAAAGCGACATGGCTGTGATCGTTGACCACGGCATGAAGCCGACATCTTCGATATTATTGCGGTTATTGCGCCGCCGGTTGCCGATTTCCGCGATCACGGCGCATATTCCGGACAGGCCGCAGATCACCATCCACAGTGGAGGCATCGAAGGTCAGCCTTTCGCCAGCATATTGATGATGCCGGAAAAATCCTTGCCGCCCTGCCCCTCTGTTTCGGCATATTGCTCGTAAAGTTTAGCAGCTTCGGCACCCATTGGCACATCGGCACCGGCACTTTGCGCCGCTTCCATCGCCAGACGCAGGTCCTTCAGCATCAGGGCAGCGGCGAAACCGCCTTCATAGCCATTGTCGGCCGGGCTTTGCGGGCCGACGCCGGGTACCGGACAATAGCTGGTCATCGACCAGCTCTGACCAGATGCCTTGGAAGAAATATCGTAGAATGTCTG
This sequence comes from Parasphingorhabdus flavimaris, assembly GCF_013371215.1. Taxonomy (GTDB): domain Bacteria; phylum Pseudomonadota; class Alphaproteobacteria; order Sphingomonadales; family Sphingomonadaceae; genus Parasphingorhabdus; species Parasphingorhabdus flavimaris. Next base: position 450,547 of record NZ_JABWMH010000001.1, on the reverse strand, counting down.
CAGGTCGAGACCAAGCTTTTCGGCCATCTTGAATGTCTCGCAGGTCGCGATCATCGATGCGCCGAGCAGCATGTTGTTGCAGATTTTCGCCGCCTGTCCCGCACCATTGCCGCCGGCGTGGATCACCGCCTTGCCCATGTCGGACAGGATTGGTTCGGCGCGTTTGAAGCCTTCGTCGCTGCCGCCGACCATGAAGGTCAGCGTGCCGCCATTGGCCGCAGCGATACCGCCGGATACCGGGGCATCAACCGGGACCAGCCCCTTGGCTTCCGCCATGATGGCAACATCCTTGGCGCTGTCGACGTCGATGGTCGAGCAATCGATCACCAAAGTTCCGGGGTCGCCATTGATAATGATCTCATATTCATAGACTTTGCGGACATGGGAACCGGCGGGGAGCATGGTGACAACCGCGTCCATGTTGTTCACTGCCAGCGCGGCATCGCTGACCGGATGGCAACCGGCTTCACCGGCCTTTGCCAGCGCTTCCCCGGACAGGTCAAAGGCATGAACCTCATGCCCCGCTTTTGCGAGATTGGCAGCCATGCCGCCGCCCATATTGCCGAGGCCGATAAATCCGATTTTCATTTTATTCTCCAGTGAATGTCGAAACAGCGATATTTACCGCCCCTTCCAACTGCCTTCCCGCTTTTCGATAAAGGCAGCCATGCCCTCTTTCTTGTCTTCGGTGGCGGTCAGGATCTGGAACAGGCGCCGTTCGTGGACCAGGCCCTGCTCGAGATTGTTTTCGAAGGCCGCGTTGACCATTTCCTTGTTCACCTGAGCGGCCATTGGCGGCATCGAGGCAATGGTTGCAGCAGACTTCAGCCCTTCATCGAGCAATTGATCATGCGGAACCACGCGGGCCACCAAGCCGGAGCGTTCGGCTTCCTCGGCATCCATCATCCGGCCGGTCAGACACATGTCCATAGATTTGGCTTTGCCGACAGCCCGGGTCAGCCGCTGCGATCCGCCCATGCCGGGAGCCACGCCCAGCTTGATTTCCGGCTGGCCGAATTTCGCCTTGTCGCTGGCAATGATGATATCCGCCATCATCGCCAGTTCACAGCCGCCGCCGAGAGCGAAACCGTTCACCGCAGCGATCCATGGCTTGCGGGTCGCCTTGACGATATGACTAGTCCATTTGGCAAAGAAATCCTCGAGATAGAAATCGGCAGCCGACTTGTCGTACATCTCCTTGATATCGGCACCGGCGGCAAAAGCCTTGTCGCCCGAGCCGGTTATGACCGCACAATTTTGCGTTTCATCGGCCTGAAATGCGGAAAATGCGTCGATCAGCTCATCGAGCACCTGGCTGTTCAAGGCATTCAGCGACTTGGGGCGGTTGAGCGTGATCAGCGTTACCTGGTCGCGCTTTTCGGTGAGAATTGTTTCGTAGGTCATAGGGGTTTCCATTCTTCATCTGCCGGTAACGGCGCGAAAATATTGTCGATCCATTCGGCGCTGACTTCTTCGGGCGTCGCCGGATTCCATTTCGGATCATTATCCTTGTCGACGATCAGCGCGCGCACGCCTTCGAGGAAATCGTGCATTACCAGCACATGATAGCCGATGCGATATTCGTTGCGCATTTCGTCGGCAAAGCATTCCATCGCCGCGCCTTCGTTCAGCTGGCGCAGGGCCACCTTGCAGGTCTGCGGGCTCTTGGTGCCCAGCGTGTCGCGTTCCTTGGCAGCCCATTCGCTGTCATCTGCTTCGAGCGCTGCCAATATGTCTTCAAACCGGTCGGAGGCGAAAAACTTGTCGATCTTGTCGAGATTTTTGGCGATGCGGGCTTCGGGAACATTGCCAGAAAGCTGGCCCAATATGCCTTCGATACGGTCGGGTTTCTCGGTAATGCGCTGCTTGGCTTCTTCCAGCACGTCCGATTGCAGGTAATGCGTGGCAATGCCCACTTCCTTGCATTCGGCCCCATCCAGCCGTGCGCCGGTTAGTGCAAGAAACTGTCCCAGCCGGCCTTCAAGGCGGGACAAAAACCAGCCGCCACCGACATCGGGGAACAGTCCGATACCCGTCTCCGGCATGGCAAAACGCGTGTGCTCTGTTGCCACGCGATATTTGGCCGGTTGCGAGATTCCAACGCCACCGCCCATGGTGATTCCGTCCATGAAGGCAACGATAGGTTTGGGATATTCGAACAACAAATGGTTGAGCTGATATTCGTGATAGAAAAATTCGCGGCCCTCTTTGCCATCGGTCATGCCGGATTCGCGGAGCATGGCAATATCGCCACCAGCGCAGAAACCCCTGCCCTCGCTATGGTCGAGGATAACCGCTTCCACACTGTCGTCGTCGCGCCATTCAAGCAGCGCCTCGGTCATTGCCAGACACATGTCGAGGTTGAGCGAATGGATGACCTTTGGCCGGTTCAGGCTGATATGCCCGACCCGTCCGGATTTTCTAATGATGAGATCTTCTGTCATAAAATTCCTATTGCCGAAGCATTTCACGCGACACGATCATTCGCATCACCTGATTTGTGCCTTCCAGAATGCTGTGGACCCGCAAGTCGCGCCAGAAGCGCTCGATCGGATAGTCCTGCAGATAGCCGTAACCGCCAAAGAGTTGCAGCGCGTCGTTGGCAATCTTACTGCCATTGTCGGTCGCCAGCCGTTTGGCCATGGCGGCAAATTTCGTCTTGTCCGGTGCGCCTTCTGTCACTTTCGCCGCAGCGAGATAAAGCAGGGCCCGCGATGCTTCGAGATCGGTTGCCATGTCGGCGAGCATGAACTGGGTGTTCTGGAAATCGCTGATCGGCTTGCCGAATTGCTTGCGTTCCCTGGTGTAGGAAACGGCCTCGTCAAGACAGCGCTGCGCGCCGCCTAGCGAACAGGCACCGATGTTCAGGCGTCCGCCGTCGAGGCCGGCCATCGCGATACGAAAGCCCTCGCCTTCGTCGCCGACCCGGTTTTCGGCCGGCACACGGACATTATCGAAATGCACCTGCGCGGTCGGCGAGGCGTTCCAGCCCAGCTTGCGTTCCGGCGCACCGAAGCTCACTCCGTCCATATCCTTTTCGATGACCAGGCAGGTAACCCCTTTTGCACCGTCATCGCTGGTACGGACCATCGTGACATAGAGGTCGTTGACACCGGCACCGGAGATGAACTGCTTGCCACCATTGACGATATAATAGTCACCGTCCCGTTTGGCGCTGGTCTTCAGCGCCGCCGCGTCCGAACCGCTGCCCGGTTCGGTCAGGCAATAGCTGGAAATCTTTTCCATCGCGATCAGATCGGCGAGAAACTTGTCCTTCACTTGCTGTGATCCGAAACAGTCGATCATCCAGCTCGCCATATTGTGGATCGAAATGAAGCTGCTGGTGGCGGGACATCCATAGGCCATCGCCTCCATGATGATCGCGCTCTCCAGCCGGCCGAGTCCGATTCCACCGGATTCCTCGCTGATATAAATGCCCCCGAAACCGAGATCTGCGCTCTGCTTGATCACTTCGCGCGGGAAGATATGCTTTTCATCCCATTCAGCCGCATGCGGCGTAATCGCATCGGCGGTAAATCTCTGCGCCATTTCCTGAATGGCAAGCTGGTCTTCGGTCAGGGAAAATTGGGTCATATCTATTTCTTGCTTGTTGCCATGGAGGCGGCGGTTGATTCCGTGTCTCGCATTACCCGCAATATGTTGCCGCGGGCGATTTTTGCAAGGTCAGCGGCGCTATATCCCCGCTTTGCCAATTCGGCAAACAGCACGGGATAGGTCGACACATCGAAGAGGTCGTCCGGAGTGAACCTGATACCGTCATAATCGCCGCCGAGGCCGATATGATCGATACCGGCGGCATCGCGAATATGATCGATATGGTCGGCGATATCCCTGGCCGTTACCGGCGGCATTGGATTTGCCTCGTTCCAATCGTCCAGATGGGCTGCGCGTGCGGCCTCGTCGCCGGGATATAGTGCCGCCGCGCGCGCTGTCTCGGCTTTTTGACCTGCGTCCCAGTCGCGGCTGGCCGCACTGACATAAGAGGGCACGAAAGTAACCATCACCAGTCCGCCGTTGGCCGGCAACCGTTTGAGAACCGCATCGGGTACATTGCGGGGATGTCTGGTGACACCATCTGCGGAACTATGGCTGAATATCACCGGCGCCCGGGTTACATCCAGCGCGTCATTCATTGCGGCTTCGGACACGTGGCTGATATCGACCATCATCCCGAGCCGGTTCATTTCCTCGACCACCGAGACACCAAATTCGGACAGGCCGTCGCTTTTTGGCGCATCGGTTGCGCTATCGGCCCAGTCGAGCGTCTTCCAGTGAGTCAGCGTCATGTAGCGGGCGCCGAGCGCGTAGGTCTGCCTGAGCACGGCCAGCGAATTGCCGATCGAATGGCCTCCCTCCATACCGATCAGGGAAGCGATGCGACCCTGTTTCTGCGCTGCCTCGACGTCATCGGCAGTCAGGGCCAGCTGCAGGTCTTCGGGATATTGCGCCACCAGTTGATGGACAATATCGATCTGCTCGATCACCTTGTGGACCGCTTCAAATTGCGGCAGCTCCGGGTCGATCCAGACCGACCAGAACTGGCCGCCGACCTTGCCCTGCCTGAGCCGGGCGATATCGGTATGCATCACCTTCGAACCATGTCCCAGGCTCTGCAAAGTGTTGCGAAAGTCGACTTGCGAGAGATCACCGTCAAACCGCTCGGCAATCTGCTCCGGCGCGTCATTATGGCCATCGATTACCGGGTGCGCGGTCAGCACCTCTTGCGCGACCTGTTCGGGAGACTGTGCCTGCACCGATGATGCGCCGAGCAAGGCGACAGCCAGGGTGAGACTGCGAACAATTGTAATGCTTTTCATGCAATCGGGTCTAGTCGCGCAGGACCCTCTCGGCAAATAGCTTTTTCGCTAGTTTCTGATCGTTGCGCTCGTACCAGCGATTGCCGATCTTGCGCTCGGCGGCGAGCATCTGGGTGCGGGTGCCGTCGGCGAAATCGACGTCCGGCTCCATATGGGCGATCGGATCGCGATAGGCCTCGTCGGCGGAAACGATCGTCCATCCCCGCTTTTTCAGCGCAGCCGCCAGATCGTCAACGAACATTGCGGCGAGATCGGTTTCGTGGAGCAGGATCATCTGCACCGGCGCCCGGCCCAGCGTTCGCCGGGCCAGATCGTCCGAAAATTCTGCCGATTCCACATAGGATTCGACAAACAGGTCGCGCAACGCGTTCCAGTCCATCAGCTTTCCCGCCCTGGCCGCCGTGATCGCCATATCCTCCAGATACCAGTCCGAGGCATCGACGGTTACATAGCCATTCATCAGCCCCCGTTGCTTGAGACCCGCCCGCACCGCGTCACGCTTGGCCCTGTTAGTCCTGCCTTCGTCGAGAAACGGAAAGCGGAACCACGGGCGGTAATTGGGCTTGTCTTTCAGCCATGCTTCTGCCGCATCAATATCGGCGAGAAATGTCGCTGTCGGCACGGAAGACAGCTTGCTGTGACCCGCAGTATGATTGGCGAGCAGATGGCCTGCGTTGGCATAGGCGGCGATATCGGCGGCGTCATTGTCGTGAGCGGTAATTCGCCCCGGATTGATGAAGAAGACCGCTTGTTCGATGCCAGCGGTTTTCAAGGCTTCGATCAACAGTTTCGGGCGTTCGTCAGGTTCCAGAAAGGCGCCAGCGCCGCGCGGGGCATCATCGAAACTGAAGGCTATGCGCTTGTCAGATATCGCAACCGAAACCGGCTCTGCCACGGGCCCGATTGCGCTGTCTGCCGGTCGCCAGAAAGCGAACAACAGAATCGCCAGCAGGACCGACGACAGGAACAGGCGCGGCGACAGCGCTAGCAACGCCGCACCCGGAACATGGTCAACAAGATATTCACAATCGTCATGTCCGCCCGAAATGCCGGAAAATCCAGCACTTCGGGACGCTTGTCCTGATTTGGAACTCTGGCCCGATCAGGTCTTGCCGGGATTATCCCATGGTCGGGATGACGAATGCATCCTTATTGCCGCCGTCCGCCGTGCCATCGGGCCAGCGCTGGGTGATCGTCTTGACCTTGGTCCAGAATTTCACGCCTTCCATGCCGTGCTGGTTGGTGTCGCCAAATGCCGAACGCTTCCAGCCGCCAAAGCTGTGATAGGCGACCGGCACCGGGATCGGAACGTTGATGCCGACCATGCCGACATTGACGCGACTGGCAAATTCGCGGGCCGCGTGACCGTTGCGGGTGAAGATCGCCACGCCATTGCCATATTGGTGCTGGCTCGGCAGCGCGAGCGCTTCCTCGAAATTCTTCGCGCGGACGATCTGCAGCACGGGGCCGAAAATCTCTTCCTTGTAGCTTTCCATGTCGGGAGTGACATGGTCGAACAGGGATGGTCCGATGAAGCAGCCGTCTTCATGGCCCTGCAGCGAGAAGCCGCGGCCGTCGACGACCAGCTCGGCGCCTTCGTCAACGCCCTTCTGAATCCAGCCTTCGACGCGAGCCTTTTGTGCCGGATTGACCATCGGGCCATAGTGCGCCTCCTCGTCGGTCGAGATGCCGACACGAAGCGCATCCATCGCCGGGATCATCTTTTCGCGCAGACGGTCTGCGGTTTCCTCGCCGACCGGAACGACAACCGGCAGCGCCATGCAGCGTTCGCCGGCCGAGCCGAAAGCAGCGCCGGACAGATCGTTCACGACCTGGTCGAGATCCGCATCCGGCAGGACGATACCGTGGTTTTTCGCGCCGCCCATGGCCTGGACCCGCTTGCCGGCCGCAACGCCGCGCTGGTAGACATAATGGGCGATATCGGAGGAACCGACGAAGCTGATTCCGCCGATCGCCGGATGATCAAGGATGGCATCAACCATTTCCTTGTCGCCGTGAAGGCATTGCAAAATACCCTCCGGCAGACCGGCTTCGATCATCAGTTCGCACAGCCGCACGGGCACGGACGGGTCGCGTTCGGACGGCTTGAGAATGAAGGCATTGCCGGTCGCGATCGCCGGGCCGAACATCCACATCGGGATCATCGCCGGGAAGTTGAACGGGGTGATGCCGGCGCCGATGCCGATCGGCTGGCGCATAGAGTAAACGTCGATGCCGGGGCCTGCGCCCTGGGTATATTCGCCCTTCAGGACATGCGGGATGCCGCAGCAGAATTCGATGACTTCGAGACCGCGCTGGATATCGCCCTTGGAATCGGCGATCACCTTGCCATGTTCAATCGACAGCAGATGCGCGAGCTCGTCCATATTGGCCTCGACCAGCTCCTTGAACTTGAACATCACCCGCGCGCGGCGCTGCGGGTTTGTTGCTGCCCAGGCCGGTTGCGCCGCCAGCGCCGCGTCGACCGCCTTGTCGAGCACAGCTGCATCGCCGAGATCCACCTTGCCCTGGATACCGCCATTATTGGGGTCGAAAATATCGCTCTGGCGGGCCGCCGTTGCGGTTCCTCCGGAAGCCAGGACATGGGTTACAGTACGCATTGAAAGACTCCTGATTGCATTTGCGCGCTATATGCTATTTACCGCGGCAATGCACAACAGCTGTTATCCTATCTTTTGTAACCGTATTTCATGAGCCAAGACCGAGCCATGGGGCAGAATCGACCGATGGCGGGCATCGTCACTCGACTGGGCGCGATGCTGTCGCTTGCCGTCATGTTCGCATTCGTCAAACTGGCGGGCGAGCAAGGCGTGCATGTCACCGAAAGCCTGTTCTACCGACAGCTGACCGCCATGCCGCTGATCTGCTTTCTGATCATGCGCAGCCAGCACGGCTGGCCCTCGATCGTCTCGAACAAACACAAGCTCCATATCCTGCGCTCCACTCTCGGCATATTTGCCATGGGCCTCAACTTCTGGGCGATGACACTGCTGCCGCTGGCCGATGCCACGACGATCAGTTTCACCGTGCCGATTTTCGCCACCCTGTTTGCCGCTATCTTCTTGCGCGAGAAAGTGGGTATCCGTCGCTGGACGGCGATCCTGATCGGCTTTGTCGGCGTGCTGATCGTGGTTCAGCCGGGCGGATCGCTGATCCCCGCATTTGGTGCAGCCGTCGCGCTTGGCGGCGCGCTGGTCACGGCGGCGGTAACCATGGTGATCCGCATGCTGGGTCGCACCGAAACCAGTGTCGTCACGATCTTCTGGTTCTCCGTCTACACCCTCCCCGCGCTGACCGTCTGCGCCTTCATCTATGGCGGCGGACATGATGCGAAGACCTGGGCCTATCTGCTCGGCATCGGTATCTTTGGCGCGCTCGGCCAGCTCGGCGTCACCCAGTCGCTGCGCTATGCGCCGGTATCGACGATCGTACCGATGGATTATACATCGCTGATCTGGGCGACTTTTTTCGGCATTGTTATCTTCGGCCAATTTCCCGGCCTTTCGATCTGGCTCGGCGCGCCGATCATCATCGGCTCAGGCCTGTTCATCGCCTGGCGCGAACATGTCCGGGCGAGCAAGCTGACGGTTGCCAAGGCAGAGCCGAGCGCATAGTCACTCCCGCAATAGGGAGAGAGACATGCTGAAATTCATATCGTCCATCGGGGCCGCGCTGACGCTGCTTATTGCAACCGGCGCGCAAGCCGAAGAGGGACCCGCGACGCTCCCCTATCCCGAAGTCACTATCTTCAAAGCCGCAAAAATCATCACGATGGAACCGGGTTTTCCGGAGGCCAGATATGTCGCCACCGCCGACGGAATCATCCTTGGCCTTGGTCAGACATTGGAAGAATTGGAAGCATGGACGAGGGATCGCACTGTCACCGTCGACCGGCAGTTTTCCAGGCAAATCCTGATGCCCGGCTTTGTCGAGCCGCATGTCCATCCGATGCAGACGATCATGATGCTGCCAATCCCGTTTATCAGCCCCGAGCCATGGGACCTGCCCGGCAAGACCTATCCGGCGGCGCGCGGCAAGGCACAATATGAGCAGCGGCTGCGCGAGGAAATGGCGAAGAGCGAAGACGCCCTGTTCATCACATGGGGCCATCACAAGCTGTTCCACGGCGACATGGACCGCGCCGCGCTCGACCGGATCGCGCCCGACCGGCCGGTGGTGATCTGGCAGCGCAGCTTCCACGAGATCATCGCCAACAGCAAGGCGCTGACCCTGCTCGGTATCGGCGAGGAGGCGGCCTTCACCGCCGCGTTCAGCAAGCCCAATATCGATCCCGGCCATGCCGATTATGCCAGCGGCATAATCCACGAAACCGCCTTGTTCAACGGCATCGAGATGCTGCGCCCCTATCTCTTCTCGCCGGCCAAGGTGCAGCAGGGCCTGGCCGACATGCGCCAGATGATGCTCGAAAATGGCGTCACCACGAGCGCCGATCTGGCGTTTGGCGGCTTTGGCGGACCGGAGATGGAGTCGGCTTTGTTCAAGAGCCTCTACGACCAGCCGACGACGCCATCGCGTATCCTCGCCATCCCCGTTGCACCTCTTGTGACCGGCGATCCCAATGTCTGGCTGAAGGACATGAAAGCCAAATATGACAGCCCCAAATTCTTCTTCTCCAACCGGATCAAGCTGTTCGCCGACGGCGCGTTTTTTGCCCAATATATGCAGATGAACCCGCCCGGTTACAGCGACGGTCACGAAGGCAAATGGCTGACCGAGCCGGAAGAACTGCTCAAGCAGACCGAGCGTTTCTGGGACGCCGGCTGGAACCTGCACACCCATGTCAACGGCGACAAGGGGCTTGATGTGGTGCTCGATATTACCCAGCAGCTCGCCGTCCGCAATGGCCAGAACATAATCATTGAGCATCTCGGCTATTCGACCGAGGCGCAGAACCGGCGGATCGGCGAGATGGGCCTCTATGTCTCAGCCCAGCCCAATTATATCCGCATCCTCGGCGATGCCTATGCGAAGACCGGCATGGGCCCCGACCGCGCCGCGCAGATGAGCCGGCTTGGCTCGCTCGAGCGCAAGGGCGTGCCACTCGGCCTGCACAGCGACTTCAACATGGCGCCGATCGATCCGCTCTATCTCGCCTGGGTGGCGAGCAACCGGATCACCCTCGACGGCAATGTCAAGGCGCCGAAGGAGCGGCTCTCGCTCGACAAGGCGCTGCGGGCAATCACTATCGAGGCGGCGCAGGTGATTGGGCTGGATGATATGGTCGGCAGCATCGCCACCGGCAAGAAAGCCGATTTCACCGTGCTGGACCGCGATCCCTATGTCGGCGGCGCGGCCAAGCTGCGCGAGGTCGAGGTCCGCGGCGTGGTGTTTGAAGGTATCTGGTTTCCGGCAGAATGACGCGCCAATAGAAAGAGACTCTTCTTGGCTGGTCGAGCAGCCTATCGCGATTTTGCCCGAAATGAACGAAAATTCGTCCAATTAGACGCCAATTTCGCCGCCTTTGGACGAGCCGGCCTCAAACAGGAATAAAGCGTTCAGACCGGAGTCGACCAGCTCAATTTGTCGGCTTTTTATCCTGCGTTTCTACTTTGCGCATCTGTTCGACGAGACATTGCACCAGCCGTTCCGGGCGCATCGACTTTTCGTAAACCGGTCCGATCTTGTCCAGGCCGATTGCCGAGGCCCGACTGGCATCACCGGTGTAGAACAGGCACGCGATCGACTGTTGCTGGAGATAGACGGCAACCGGCGACACGTCGCCGCCGCCGACATTCAGGTCTAATATGGCACCGTCAAGATCGTGAAACTCGGCGATACGGCTGGCGCTCAGACGATCCAATATGGGCCCGAAAACAATCGCACCGGAACGCTCCAGAGTTTCCTTGATATCCATTCCAAGAAACAATTCATCCTCAACCAGCAATATGCGCTTTTCCTTGAGGTCAGCAGAGGTTTCTAACAATTGTCATCCCGGAACTTTAGACGGCTGGATCACCATTGTGCCTAGAACGCGCGCGCATGATTTTGGTTGCAACCCAAAGACTGGTGCGGGGTGATCCTTGTTTGGCCGGGTAGCGTTGGCCACCGGCATGGGCAGCCCGCCGCAAATGCATGTTCGCGGCGGGCTTGATGATAGCTGGATTGCGTGACGGTCGGATCAAGCCGCCTCGAGAACCGACTGCATGAGCAGAGCCTTGCCGGTCCATTGGTCGTCTTCAATCGCGTTTGCCAGCACTGCGGCAACGTCGCCGCGCGCGGCCTTGGCTTCCGGATCAACCTCCTCGCCGAAGCGCATTTTGCGTTCACCGTCGTCGTCAGTCAGGGCGACCGGACGGACAATGGCGTAACTCAGGCCTGAGGCTTTCAGATGCTCGTCCGCTTCGTGCTTGGCCTGCAGATAATGGGCCAGATCGCTTTCGGGATCGGGATTGTCCGCGCCTGCGCTGCTCAGCATTACGAACCGCGAGACACCGGCGTCGGCGGCAAGGTCGATCAACCGCTTGGCACCATCTCGATCAACCTTGTCGGTCAATTCGGGACCGGTGGATCCGCCCGATCCGGCAGCGAAAACCACCGCCTCACAGCCGTCGCAGACCCCGCTCTGGAGGTCGGTCAGGTCGCCGTGGCGGATGGCGACATCTGCCGGCAGCGATCCGGTGTCCGAGGATTCACGGACCAGTGCGATTGGCGAATGGCCCTTGGCCTTGAGTTGCTCAACAAGCCGTAACCCGGTGTTGCCGGTTGCCCCGGCGATTAGAATATTCATGATAAACTCCGTCTATTTTGAATTAAAGCAGGCCCAGCAATTTGCGTGCGGCTTCAGCCGATGATGCCGGATTCTGGCCGGTGACGAGCTTGCCGTCGACCAGCACGAAAGACCCCCAATCCTCACCCTTGCTGTATTGGCCGCCATTGTTGATCAGCATGTCTTCAACCAGAAACGGCACCACGTCAGTCAGCCCGACGGCTTCCTCTTCCGTATTGGTGAAGCCGGTCACTTTCTTGCCGGACACCAGAGGCTCTCCGTCCGCATTCTTGGGATGCTTGAACACGGCCGGCGCGTGGCAGACTGCACCGATTGGTCGATCATTTGCAGCAAAGCTCTCGATCAAGGCGATACTATGCTCGTCTTCGGCGAGATCCCAGAGCGGGCCGTGACCGCCAGGATAGAATATCGCGTCATAGGCATCTGCCGAAACGGTCGAGAGAACCGCCGTATTGGCGAGTGCCTTCTGGGCGTCCTCGTCCGACTTGAAACGTCTTGTGTCGTCGGTCTGGGCATCGTCTGCATCGCTCGAAGGGTCCAGCGGGGGCTGGCCACCCTTGGGCGAAGCCAGCGTTATTTCAGCATCGGCGTCCTTGAATATATAATAAGGCGCAGCGAATTCCTCGAGCCAGAAACCGGTCTTTTTGCCAGTGTCGCCAAGTTGATCGTGCGATGTCAGTACCATTAGGATCTTCATTTTTCAGCCTCTGTTTGGGGGGATTATCTGTTCGTCCTCCCCTCAACGCACGGCGGCCCTATCGGTTGCCTGGACGGGGCGTTGCCTCAGAGAACCGGAATGAAAACTCGCCTGCGACAGAACCGACCGCCGGTACGGAACATTCTGTCCCGGAGGGGCAGAGACTGGCAGGGCTCAAGAATAGAACAAGTATCCTGTCGAAACGGCAATCAGATATCGCAAACATTAAAATATAGAGTGACGGGTTTTACACAATATTACATCAAGAAACACGTTTCTTTACAGCCCGTTGCTCTTTATTAATTATTCCGGTGTAGGCCCGTATTTTATCGTGCATCGTAAAAAAATCGGGATATGACAATTGCTTCGGCGCCTCATAAATTTTGCAGAATCGTCAGCCGGCTTCGATGCCCGTTCTTCTATCGCGCAAATTTATCGCCCGGTAATCAGAGGCTATTTCGGCGTCGCGGCAATCTACTATATTTTCATGACGCTAACCCACTTCCAGGAGTTTAGCGGGGCCGATCTGCTGAGCATGGTCTCTGCTTCGGTAACGGCCAGCCTGTTTACGCTTTTCGCATGGCACGCACTGCGCAAGCCTCTCCCGATCGGCAAGCTCGAGGCCCTGACCAGCGTCACCAATATGCTGATCATCATCAATGTACTGGTGGCGCTGCAGCTCGAATATGCAGAACCCAAGCTGATCTACTTCATGATGATGGCAATGATTTTCGCCTTTGCCTGCGTCAGCATGCGGCAGGCGCTGCTCTCGATTGCCGCGACGCTCGGCGGCCTGTTTTACCAACTTGCCCAGCATGAGTCGGACCAGCTTACGATCTACGGGTTCATTTCCTTCGCTGCAGCGCTCAGCGCGATTGCGATCACATTCTTTTTGCGGCGGGCGATCGGCCTGGCAGTTGCGGCCAAGCACGAGGCGGAACGCGAACTCAAACAGGCACAGAATCTTGGTGAGACCATGCGGCAAAGGTCGCTTTCGGACAGTCTGACGGGATTGCCCAACCGCCGGGCGTTTTTCGAGACCTATACAGAATATAAGAACGGCGGAGATCCATCCCACGCCGCCTGGTTGATTCTGCTTGATCTCGACGGCTTCAAGACAGTCAACGATGTTTACGGACATATTATGGGCGATGCATTGCTCAAGGAAGTCGCCGAGCGGTTGCGCAATTATTGCGGCACCAACGCCCATGTCAGCCGCATGGGCGGCGATGAGTTCAATATAATTCTTGCCACCAATGCCGGCGTCGATGCGGTCGAGGCCTGGTGTCAGAAACTGCTCCCGCAGATTGCGGAGATTTACCGGATAGATGACCGGCTTATCCAGGTGTCCGGTTCGATCGGCTGCACCGAGATTCTCGCCGACGAAACAGACACCCAGCTAATCCGCAACGCCGATTTCGCCCTGCTGCATGCCAAGCGCACCGGCAAGAACCGGGTGGTTGTCTTCTGCGACGAACATGCGAAAAATGCAGCGGAAAGCTATCGGATCGAGCAGGCACTGCGGGTGGCGGATTTCGACAAGGAAATCGAACTGGTGTTCCAGCCGCAATTTGATCTGGGCGAAAACAAGGTCGTTCGCGCAGAAGTCCTTGCCCGCTGGGACAGTCCCACTCTTGGTTCAACCGGGCCGGACCGGTTTATCAAGGTTGCCGAGGAAAGTGGTCTGATCGCCAATATCACTTTGACCGTGCTGCAAAAGACAATCACCACGCTCAAGAGCTGGGACCAGCGCTTCCCTCTCTCGATCAACCTGTCCGGCCATGATCTCATCGCCGATCAGGTTATCGATCAAATCATTGATTTGGTTCATAATAGCGGCCTCGATCCGACCCTGCTTGAATTCGAAGTCACCGAATCGGCGATGATGCCGGACGCTCAGAAAGCCGCCGACAACCTCGGTCGTCTCGCGGCGCTGGGTCATCCGATTGCGCTCGACGACTTTGGTACCGGCTATTCCAATTTCGGCTATTTGCGCACCCTGCCGATCAGCAAGCTCAAGGTGGATCGCTCCTTCATGGAGAATCTGACCGATCCGATGTCGGAGAAAATTCTCCATTCGCTGGCGGGAATGGCAAGAACACTGGATGTCGAATGCCTTCTCGAAGGGGTCGAGAATGAACTCGAACTGCTGATGGCAAAACGGGTGGGAGCCCAGTCCGTCCAGGGATATTATTTCGGAATACCGATGACCGCAGAAGAGCTGTTCGAATATATCGAAGAACCCGATATGTGGCACGAACAGCCCCAACGTTCGGTAGCATTCGGGCAATGACTCCCGCAGGCCAGAGATATCCGGTCGCAGCCCCCGCGGCGGAGCCAAATCGACGCCCCGCCACTGACCTACGATGTCAGCATTTCTGGCATAAAATACAGCAAATTCCAGAAGTTGCGGCAATTTTTCAGCTATCGTCATATTCATATCAAACCGGTAAATTGGTAAGAAGATTTAAACCCTTGGACGCCACAGTCCGCCGATGAATTTACCCCGTAACATAGCCAATATCGACAGCGCGTCGGTAGAACCGATCGGCTGGTCGGATCTGGGACTTTCCGCCAGACCGCAGCATGACGACATCGCGGATCGGATAACCCTTGATTTGCGCGTCTTGTGTGGCTTCTGGCCGATGGTCCTGATCGTCAAATTGGCAGCATTGCTATTTTACAATCTGGCCGAGACCGATGGGCTGATGACAATGAGCTCGACGGCGGTCGCTCTGGCCTGTGTCACGGTTTTGACGGATCTGAGTGTCTGGATTTTGGCAAAAGTGAAGTGGTTCGGCAGGCTGCCATCGCATTGGCAGTTGAGATTGATGCTGTTTGTGGCCTGCCTATCTGCGATATCCTTCGCCGGCACCCTGATGGCGGCGGCCCATATCGCAAGTTCACCGCTGCTCGCTGCTTATTGCGTCGTCTATCAGTGCCTCACCACCATGATTGTAACGATCATCGCCGGCAAGCAAAGGATCGTCGCGCTCGCATTCAGTTCCGGCGTGGCCATTACGCTCTTTCCATTGCTGCCATTCGCCGCCTTCGCCGTCGCACTGTCGCTGTTCGTGCTTGCCACTTTTTTTGCGACCTTGCAGCATATCCGTCACGACCATGACGAATATTTGCGGGTCGAAAGGAAAAGGGGCGACGAGAAACGGGCCAAATTGCTGCTTTCGGAATATGAAAATGCGTCGCTGGGCTGGTTCTGGGAGACCGACAGACATGGCAGGATCGTCTATATTTCCAACACAATCCGGAAACTTGCCGGCAATACGTTCGAGGATTTGATGGGCCTCCCGATCACGCAGCTGATCGCGCCTTATGAAGAAGATTCCATCTCACCCAGCGGCGAGAGAACGCTGGGTTTCCACCTGTCGAGCCGCTCAGCCTTCAAGGAAATTTCGGTTCGATCCGTGATCTTCCAGGAGGAGCGATGGTGGTCCATTTCCGGCAATCCGATATTTACAGCCAATGGGCAGTTTCTGGGATTTCGCGGAAGCGGTACGGATTTGACGGCGATGCGCCAGTCGCAGGAAAAAGTGCGGCAGCTGGCGCAGTTCGATTCCCTGACCGGGCTGTCGAACCGTCCCCAGATGCTGGGTATATTGGAAAAAACCCTGGTCAGCCCGACCGGGACAACCCGTCCCACGGCGCTGTTCCTGCTCGACCTCGACCGGTTCAAGTCGGTTAATGACACACTCGGTCACCCGGCCGGAGACGCATTGCTCAAACAGGTCAGCAAAAGACTGTTGGGGATCGTTGGTTCTGCGGGTCAGGCCGGACGGCAGGGTGGTGACGAATTCACGGTTCTATTCCCCGGAATCTACGATCGGGAACGGCTTTCGTCGATTGCAGAGAAAGTAATCTCCTCGATTTCGCGCCCCTATATGATCGATGATGTCCAGGTAACCATTGGAGTTTCTATCGGGATCGCGATCGCGCCGGAGCACGGCATCACCAGCGAGTCGCTGATCCGTAACGCCGACCTTGCGCTTTACGCGGCCAAGGAAGCGGGTCGCGGGGTCCACAGTTTCTATGACAAATCGATGCATGCCGATGCCGAAGACCGGCGCAATCTGGAAATGGACCTGAGAAAGGCTCTGGCCGAAAACCAGCTGCATCTGGTTTATCAACCGCAAGTCTCGACCGTAGACGAAGAAATTTCCGGCTATGAGGCATTGGTGCGTTGGGAACATCCCGTTCGCGGCAGCATATCACCAGCGACATTCATTCCGATTGCCGAAGAAGCCGGGCTCATTTCGCACATTGGCGAATGGGTATTGCGGACCGCGTGTTCAGAGGTTTCCAGCTGGCCGCAAAATGTCAAAATCGCGGTCAATGTGTCGCCGACACAATTTGCAAATCCCGGATTTCCTTCGATCGTCGTGAACGCGCTGGCGACTTCGCGGCTCGCCGCAAACCGGCTGGAGCTGGAAATTACCGAGAGCGTTTTCCTGATCGAAGGCGACGAAACCGACAGGATGTTCTCGCGGCTGAAGTCGATCGGCGTGCGCCTGTCGCTGGATGATTTCGGCACGGGATATTCCTCGCTCAGCTATTTGAAGAAGGCACCGTTCGACAAGATCAAAATCGACCAGAGCTTTGTCCGCGGGGCCGCAATGCCGGACACACGAAACGCCGCGATCATCAAATCGATCGTTTCGCTGGCCGAGGCACTGGATATGGAAACCATTGCGGAGGGCGCAGAGACACATGATGAACTGGATCTCATCAAGACGCTCGGCTGCTCCCACGTCCAGGGCTATATTTACAGCAAACCCCTGGTCGCGAAAGAGGCCGTCGCCCTGTTACACAATGAATTCGGAACAATCACTCCTTCGGGCATGAACAAGACCCGTATGCCCCGTCGCAAAATGCTGCGTTCGATTGTCGTGATCCATGACGATCACCGCTATACGGTCCAGATCAGAAATATCGGTGTTCGGGGCGCGATGCTGGTCGGCCTTTGGCACGTACCGGAAGGGACCGAATTGACCATCGAACTATCCCCCGATTATCGATTCAAAGCCGTTGCCCGCTGGTCACATGATGATCGAACCGGTGTCCATTTTGACAGGGATATCGACCTGGACAATCTCGTCCACTCCAAAAACCCGGAAATGCAGCGCAGGGTCGGGTCCACCAGAGCAGCCTGAACGCCATTGCAGCGGAGACAGATCATTCATACGCGCTTGTGATCCGTCGCTTCTGCTGATCGCGGTCAGTTATAGCTGGCAAAGACGCGCTGGCCCTTGGGACCGAATGCGATCACCTGATAGGGCTCTGTCAAATCCTGATGCTCCATTCCCGGCGAACCCACCGGCATCCCCGGAACGGCGAGTCCGATCACGTCGGTCGGTTTATCGCGCAGCAATTTGCGGATGGCTTCGGCCGGGACATGGCCCTCGATGACATAGCCTTCGACGATCATCGTATGGCACCCGCGCAGTTGGCCGGGAACACCGTGCAAATCCTTGACCATCTGCATATCTGCGCTTTCGGCAATCACCTCGGCATCAAGGCCTTCGGCTGCATGATCCGCCCATTTCAGACAGCATCCGCAACCGGCATCACGATACATGGTATAGCTGGCCGCCTGCGCTGCGGCCGAACAGGCTGCCAGTGACACCAGCAACAGCCCTGCGGCGCTGGTTTCCTTCATCGATTTGGCAATGGCTCCGATCATCACTTTTCCTTTCAAATGGCCGTCCGCTGCAAAAGCAGCAGAACGGATCGATCACCGTTTCACTTTTTCAAAAAGGTCGATCAGTTCTTCAAATTTCTCTTTCTGCTCGTCCGCGCTTCCCGTGGCGATCGCCTCGCTTACGCAACAGGCTGCATGGTCTTTCAATATCTGGCTCTCAACTTTGGCAAAGGCGGACTTAACCGCCTGCATCTGGTGCAATATGTCGATGCAATAGCGGTCTTCCTCGACCATTTTCGCGATACCGCGCACCTGTCCCTCGATGCGCTTCAGCCGGTTCAGTTTCGCGCTGATCGTCTCTTTTGTCATGGTCCATTCCTCTTGCCGGAATCAGGCAGCAAATAGCTTGTAGCTCATCCACAGCGCCATGCCGATCATGAAAATATTCTCGGTGAGCGAGATGAAGCCGAGCGGCACATTGCTGTCGCCGCCGACGCAAGCGCATTTCAGCTCGCGCTTCTGGATATAGACGGCGTAGAAGACCGAGACCGCGCCGATCGTGCCGATGAACAACGCCACCGGAATAGCCAGCCATAGCGCCACGCCGGCGATCATCAGCACGCCGGCCAGAGCCTCGCCGAACGGGTAGAGATAGGAATAGCGCACCCAGCGCATCGCGAGCAGGTCATAGTTGAGGAACATGGTCGAGAAACTCTCGATATCCCGCAATTTCAGATAGGCGAGACCGCACATCGAGAAAGCGACAAACCATTCAACGGTCAGGATCGAGAACCAGGCGCCGGTCGCTACAAATGCTGCGGCGAGTGCCATCAGGAAGGTCATCGTGAACAGGGCTATGACCGGCTGGTAGCTGGTGTCGCTGCGCTCTTCCTTCGGCTTGTACTTGCCGAGGGCGACCCGCAGCTGATCATAGCCGCCGATACGCTCGCCATCGATGAAGGTCTGCGGCGTGGTGGCCACATCATGTTCGGCCTTGAACGCGTCGGTTTCCGCGCGCGTGGTCAGATGATGATCCTCGACGGTGAAGCCCTGCCGTTCCAGCAGATATTTCGATTTCAGCCCATAAGGACAGATATGCTGCTCCATCACCATGCGATATAATTTTGCTGTCTTGTTCATATTTCACCCTCAAAATCCGGCACCGGCCGCGCGATCGCTTCGGCCTCGGTCGTCGCCTTGCCATTTGCCTCGATATCGCGGATCAGCCATTGCATTTCCCTGATTTCGCGGCGCTGGGCCCTGATGATATTGTCGGCCAGATCGCGCACGCGCCTGTCTTCAATATGGGCGCGCTCGCTAGTCAGGATGGCGATACTGTGATGCGGGATCATCGCATTCTGCCACGCCAGGTCGGAGATCGTGTCCTGCGAGCGGACGAGATAGAGCGAGCCGGCAAAGAGAGCCGCGGCACCGCCCAGGATCAGCGCATTTTTGCGCTTGTCGTCATACATGCCGAGCATGAACAGCAGCATGACGATGGCCATCGCGCCGCCCATATAGAGCGCCATCCAGCTCCGCGTTTCGCTGAACCGGACATGATCCAGCGCGTAGGTGTTGAGATACATGAGTCCAAACATCACCAGCGTCGAGGTGGCGATCATCACGATAAATCTGGTATATTTCGACATCGTCCGCGCACTCCTTTCCTTCTTGCACAAGCCGCTATTGCAATGACGCATGAACCGCCGCGTTGTTCCGCAAGGGCTTGTGCTTCACCCTGTTGCGAGGCCGCACTCCGCCCCGATATTTCCGCTGCCATCAACACTTGTCATATACCTATAGGGGGTATATAGAATTTCCCATGACAAAAAGCAATCTCCCCCTTACCCGCCGCCGGATGATCAGCAGTCTGGCCGCGCTCTCCGGCGCTGCCGCCCTTCCCATGCCCGCCTGGGCCACGGGCAATATGGGCCGCCATGGCGGGGCTGCCGTGGGCAAGGGCATACACGAGCTTTCCGGCGCGAAAATCGATCTGCATATTGCCGATGGCAGTTTTGCCACCGGCGGACGGTCGGGCCATGCGATTGCGGTCAACGGCACGGTGCCGGGGCCGCTGATCCGGCTGAATGAGGGCGAGGATGTGACCTTGTCGGTGCACAATATGCTGGATGTCGACAGCTCGGTGCACTGGCATGGCCTGTTGCTGCCGTTCCAGTTTGACGGCGTACCGGGAATCAGCTTTCCCGGAATCAAGCCCGGCGCACGATTTGATGTGCCGCTGACCCCGCGCCAGTCGGGCACCTACTGGTGGCACAGCCATAGCGGGTTGCAGGAACAGGTCGGCCATTACGGGCCGCTGATCATCGATCCTGCGGGTCCCGACCCGGTGAAATATGACCGCGAGCATGTCATATTGCTGAGCGAATTCACGCCGATGCACCCGCATGCGATCATGAAGAAGCTGAAGGTGGCCGAGGGCTATTTCAGCATGCAGAAGACCAGCGCGAGCGACGACTATCCATTGAGTGCGGAACAGCGGCGGATGTGGGGGCGGATGCGGATGATGCCGACAGATATCGCCGATGTTTCTGCGCCGACTTACACTTATCTGATCAACGGTCACGGGCCGGAGGACGGGCTGGAGCTGCCCTATCGCCCGGGCGAGCGGGTCCGGCTGCGGATCATCAATGGCAGCGCGATGACCTTCTTCAACGTGCGTTTGCCGGGTCTGCCAATGACGGTGGTGCAGGCGGATGGCGAGAATGTGCAGCCGGTCGCGGTCGACGAGTTGCAGATCGGGGTGGCCGAAACCTACGACGTGATCGTCACGCCGAACGAAGCGGGTGCCTTTGCCATCGCAGCGGAAAGCATGGACCGCAGTGGCATGGCGCAGGCTTCGCTGACCTCTCAGCCGGGGCGCAAGGCCGCCTTCCCTGCCCTGCGCGATCCGCCTTTGCTGTCGATGGTTGATATGGGTCATGGGGGCATGGATCATGGTGGCGGTGGTACTGAGCCAGCCGAGCCGATGGACCACAGCAAGATGGATCATGCGGCCATGGGACACGCGATGCCCGCCGACACCCCTGCTGGCGGCCATGACATGACAGCGATGGATATGAGCGGTGGCATGGATATGCGCGATACATCGCTGCTCCCGGCCAGCGTCAAGACTGGCCCCGGCATCGACATGGTGGCAATGAACCCGCAGGACCGTACCGGCTATCCGGGTCTCGGCCTCGATGATGTGCCGCACCGGGTGCTCAACTATCGCCTGCTGAAATCGCTCGAGATGGACCATCACAAGCGCGCGCCGGACCGCGAGATGGAACTGCATCTGACCGGCAATATGGAGCGCTATATGTGGTCGTTCGACGGCAAGAAGTTCAGCGCGGTCGGCGATGAACCGATCCGCTTCGGCCATAACGAGCGGGTTCGGGTGAAGCTGGTCAACGACACGATGATGGCGCATCCGATCCATCTGCACGGCATGTTTTTCGAACTGGTCAACGGCCAGGGCCATCACCAGCCGAAAAAGCATACGGTGATCGTCCAGCCGGGCAGCAGCGCGACCTTTGACGTGACCACCGACGAGCCGGGCGACTGGGCCTTCCACTGCCACCTGCTCTACCATATGCACGCCGGAATGATGCAGACGGTCAGCGTCGCTTTTCCTGAGGGACCGGCGTGATGCGGCTGTTATCCGCGAGTTTTGCGGCGATGATCGTCGCTACACCGGCCTTGGCGCAAGATCACAGCCAGATGGACAACAGCGCGCACCAGATGCCTGCTGCGCCGGAAGCGGAGCCGGAAGTCGACCATAGCAAGATGGACCATGGCGCGATGGGCCATTTCCGGCCTGCGGTCGACCCGGTATCGCTACCGAATAGCACAAGCGGACCGCCCAATGCGGCCGACGCTGTCTGGGGAGCCGAGGCGATGCGCGCGTCACGGGAAGCGCTCTACCGGGACCATGGCAATATGCAGATATTCTGGTTCCAGGGTGACCGGCTGGAATATCGCGCGCGCGCGGGCGACGACGGCTATCTCTGGGATGTGCAGGGCTATTATGGCGGCGACATCAATAAATTCTGGTTCAAGAGCGAGGGCGAAGGCAGCTTCGGCGAGCCAATCGAGCAGGCCGAAATACAGGCGCTTTACAGCCGCGCCATCGCGCCCTTTTTCGACCTGCAGGCCGGTGTTCGGCAGGACCTGACCGGCCCGGAACGCACCCATGCGGTGATCGGCATCCAGGGCCTGATGCCCTATATGTTCGAAGTCGATGCCGCGGCGTTCCTGTCCAGCAAGGGCGACCTGACCGCGCGGGTCGAGGCCGAATATGACCAGCGGATCACCCAGCGCCTGATCCTGCAACCGCGCGCCGAGGTCAACCTCTCGGCTCAGGAGATTCCCGAACTGGATATCGGATCGGGAATCGACAATATCGAACTTGGCCTCCGGCTCCGTTACGAGATCGTGCCGGAATTCGCGCCCTATGTCGGGATCGAGCAGGAATGGAAACTGGGCGGCAGCCGCGACTTTGCGCGACTGGCTGGCGAGGATCCGAGCGTTACCAATTATGTGATCGGGATGCGTTTCTGGTTTTGATCAGGTGGCGGAGCGGATGATTTGGTAGCAAATACATTGCTGCCGGCCACATTTCGACGGAACCCGAGCCAGGTTTCCGTGTAATTTGATCGACGCAAGGAGGAAATATGCTGCTCAGGAAAATCAAGACGCCCGGACTGTCCCATCTCTCCTATCTGGTCGGTTCAGGCGGCAAGGCCGCGGTCATCGATCCGAGACGGGACTGTGACATCTATCTCGAGACCGCGCGCGCCGAAGGTATGGAGATAAGCCATATTTTCGAGACCCATCGCAACGAGGATCTGGTATCTGGCGCGCCCATTCTTGCAAGCATGACGGAGGCCGAGGTCTTTCACGGACCCAATGCAGGGGGAGACGTCGTCTATGCGGCAACCACCCGTGAGGGAGACCGTTTCGAAATCGGGCAGCTCGCTATCGAGGTCATCGAAACCCCAGGCCACACAGATGATCATGTCGCGTTTGCGCTTTATGACACGGAATATCCGGACGGCGCTGTCGGCGTGTTTACGGGCGATGCCCTGTTCGTAGGCGATGTCGGCCGCACCGATTTCTATCCTGATCGCAAACGGGAAGTGGCCGGACTATTGTTCGATTCGTTGCGGAAAATATTGGCGCTTGGCGATCAGACGATCATCTATCCCGCCCATGGTGCTGGATCGGTGTGCGGATCGGGAATGGCGGAACGGGAATTCTCTACGGTCGGGCACGAACGGAAAAACAATCCCCGGCTGCAAATCGAAAGCCGCGAAGAATTTATCGACACCAAGGTCAATGAGAACCATTATCAACCGCCTTATTTCCGGCTGATGGAAAGGCTCAATCTGGAAGGCGGCGATCCCGCACCACGGGTACTGAAGCCCAGAATGTTGAGCCTGTCCGAACTCGACGACTGTTCCGCCACCCACTGGATCGATGTGCGCGAGCCGATGGCTTATGCTTCGGGTCATTTCCCCGGTTCGATGAACCTGCCGGTTGGCATGATACCGGCCTTTGCCGGATGGTTCGTCGGCGAGGAAGACAGCATTTTGCTGATCGCCTCCGACGAAAGCCAGCTTGCCGCGGCTACCGAGCATCTCGTCCGGATCGCGCTAGACAATATCCTTGGGGGCTATAGCGGCGTCGTTCCGGCGGCGGCAGCAGGGAAAAGCATGGAGCAAATCCCGATGATCGAGACCGGAAAGGTCAGGAAGCGCCTAGAAGAGGGTCGCGGCAACTGGACCCTGCTCGATGTGCGCGATGCCGATGAGCGCAGCGAAGTCTCGATCGATGGCTCTCAACATATCTATGTCGGCGAACTGAACGACCGGTGGCAAGAGCTCGACAAGGCGCGTCATTATACATTGATGTGCGCCAGCGGCATGCGCGCGACCGTGGCCGCAGGCTGGCTGGCCAGTCGCGGATTCGGGAAGCTCGATATCTATCTTGGGTCTATGGGCGCCTGGAAGGCCTCTCAGGGAGAGAATTAGGAAATGTTATCGGCAGCCAGGCCCTTTCCGCCAGAGACGGAAAGGGCCTGCTTCACCATTTAGCCGAGCGCAAAAATAATAGCTAAGGTACGCAGCAGTTATTATGGACGGGCGTCAGCCAGTTTCGTGCCAGCATGGGCGCTGAAACTGCTCATCTCAACGCTGTCGATGGCCGCCAGCCACTGTGCTTCGATCGCATCGCTGCACTTGGACAGAGTGTGGTGCGGAATCAATGCCGAGTAGTTGCCGCTGCGGCAGTAAGAGCGCGCTTTTCTCTCAAGGCGCGCCATCATCCGCTCCCGGCTGCTTTCGCTCTGCAGTTCCTGGGTGGCGAATTCAAACGACGCCTTTTCCTCTGCGGACACCGCAGGAGCGGTGACGATGGCTGACGCTGCGAGAGCGATGATGGTGGTTTTTTTGATGATGTTCATAGTGCAATTCCCTTCTGAATTTGTGCGTTGCAGCATTATCGATCCGCATAAAAAGCACCATCGCAGCCTGCACACGGGCCGTTGCATTCTTTGCAGTTCTACAATTTTACTTGTATATTCAGACAGTTGAGGAGATCGCCCAAGATTGAAAAAATCGGACGTCAAGGCTTTTTCAAGAAATTGGTGCATTGCAGCATAAAATCGACTAGTGTCGCGACACAGCGCCGAACTGATCCGGATTCACCCCTTCAAGGGATCGGGTCCCTGATGAAGGATCATGCTGTCGTAACGTGTATCAGGAGTAACAATGCGCAGGCTTCCCCCGACCGGTGCCCTCGAAGCTTTTCTAGCCACAGCACGGAGCGGCACGCTCCGCGCCGCTGCGGCTGATCTGAATCTTTCCCCGTCGGCATTGAGCCGCCGCATCCAGAATCTGGAAACCTATGTCGGCCAGCCGCTTTTCGAACGGCGCCATCATGAGTTTCAGCTCACCCCGACCGGGGAGCGTCTGCTGGTCGGTACCGAGCCTGTGTTCGAGAAGCTCGGGCTGCTTCTGGAAGAATTGCGCGAGGAAAAACAATTCAAGATCACCGTGGGCGTGCCCCCGTCCTTCGCAACCGCCTGGCTGATGCCGCGAATACAGCATTTCAGAACGGAACATCCCGAAGTCGAGCTGACACTCGACAGCTCCGGCTCACCTATGGCGAAACTGGGCATGAGCCTTGATGCCATCATCCTGTTTGCCAACAAGAACGAGCATCAGATTGAAATGCACGAGCTGCGCCCGCAGCGTGCCTTCGCGATCACCGCACCGGGTCTGGTCGACACGCGCTCCGGACTAAAACGCGCCTTGCTGGAACAGCCGCTTCTGATCCACCGGGCCTTGCCGGAGATTTTGCCCAACTGGCTGAAGACGGTCGGTTTCGATACGCTGCCTTCCAGCAAGATCGAATATTATGACAATGGCCCGTTGCTTGTTTCAGCGGCACAAAACGGTCTGGGGATAGCTCTGGTGCTCGAAGACATGGTCAATTTCAAATCCGGAACATCCGGACTGGTTCGCCCCTTCGGCGAAAGCGCCGAGACTCCTTACAGCTATTTTCTCGCGATCAAAAATGCATCGGGCAGCAGGCGTGCGATCCGCTGGTTTGGCGATTGGCTCCTGAACGAAGCCGCCAGCGATCCGCGAAACCTGATGCGGTCAACGGAATTCGTCTGATCCACGGCGATTCCCTCCATGCCGAGATTGCCGTGCCGTAGATTGGATATCTCCAGAATGGCTCAGCCGGCGGGCGCGCGGGATATTTTGCTGACCGTGCTGGCGGTCGCCGTCAAAATACCATCCTCGTTGTAAACATGGCCTTCCATGAAGACGATTTTATAGCCTTGCTTGATCGCCCAGCCTTCAACCCGCAACTTTCCAGCCCGGGTTGGTTCCAGATATGAGGTCTTTATTTCCAGCGAGGACAGGCCGACAATATCGGGATCGTGCAAGAACATCGCGTGGCTCATGGCTGCATCGAGCATGGCGGTAACGAAGCCGCCCTGGACGATGTCTATCGAATGGCAATAGTCTGTCCCGATATCGAATTCGAACGTACAGGCGCATTTCTCAGTATCGACATCGACCAGCTTCCCGCCCATCAAGCGGATGAACTTGGGGCTGTGTTGATTACTCTCTGCTATTATTTGTTCTTTGTTTTTCATAAATATATTCCGCGCCGGTCGTTTCTGACGACGCTCCATTGTCCTGAATAAGATTGAATCATGACGTCGATCGGCCAAGAGCGTTCGCCCGAAGCCGGCATTGGTTGCCGCCCAGCTTGCAGGCGCCTCCTCAGTTCACTCCGCGATCATTGCCTTCCCAATAAGGCGCGCGCAATTCCCGGCGCAATATCTTGCCCGAGGCATTTCTCGGCAAGTCGGCGATCACGTCGACCGTTTTGGGGACCTTGAAGCCCGCGATGCGTTCTTTGGCCCAGGCAATGATGCTGTCGGTGTCGATCTCGGTGACGCCCGGCTTGGGCGAAACGACCGCCTTGACCGCTTCGCCCCATTTGGCATCGGGGATGCCGATGACCGCGACTTCGTTGACCTGCGGGTGGCCGAAAATCGCATTCTCGACTTCCGCCGGATAGACATTCTCGCCGCCCGAGATGATCATGTCCTTGACCCGGTCCTTGATGTAGAAATAGCCGTCCTCGTCCATCACTGCCGCATCGCCGGTATAGAGCCAGCCGTCGGCGTCGACCGTCTCGGCGGTCTTCTCCGGATTATCGTAATAATGCAGCATGTTGAGGCCGGATCGCGTGGCGATTTCGCCGATCGTTCCGGGCGGGACTTCCTGCCGTTTTTCGTCGACGATCTTCAATTCGACGCCGGGCAAGGGAATGCCGATGCCGCGCATCCGTTCATTGCCATTCGGATCGTGATCCTCCGGCGGCAATATGCAGACGGTGCCGGTGGTTTCGGTCATGCCATATTGCTGGCAGAACAAAGCCTGCGGCATGGTCTGGATACATTGGCGCAGCAGCTCCAGCGGGATCGGCGCGGCGCCGTAGGTGACCGCGCGGACGCTGGAAAAGTCGGTATCCTTGGCACGCGGCCAGTTGACGAGCATCTGCAGCGCGGTCGGCACGAGGAAAAACTGGTTCAGCCCCTTGTCGATGCAATCGAGCACATGATCGGGATGGAATTCGGGAATCACCATCATCGTCGCACCGTTGTAAAAGGCAATCGGACCGATACCGGAACCGGCGATATGGGCACAGGGCATGACCGCCAGCGTACTGTCGCCCGGCTTCAGGTTGGTCCAGGCAAATTCCGGCCTGTCCTCGATCAGCGGCCGCAGCTGGAACAGATTGTTGCTGGTCAGCACAGCGCCCTTGGGATTGCCGGTGGTGCCGGAGGTGTAAAGTTGCAGCACGCCTTCGGCAGGATCGCATTCGGGTAGATCACCGGGCGTTGTACTGGCGACAAAATCGGCGAGGTCCGGCAGATCGGTGCCGGTCTTGGTGCAGATAATGGTCCTGGTGTCCGGTGCTTCTTCCACGGCCTTTTTGGCGGTTTCGGCAAATTCCGGTTCGCAGATCAGCAGCGGCGCCCGCGTGTCTTTCAATACATAGGCAACTTCCGGCGCGGCGAGACGCCAGCCGATCGGCGCGATCACCATACCGGCGCGAGTGGCAGCGGCGAACAGAGTGAAATAGAGACCGCTATTCTTGCCCAGCCAGCAGATGCGATCACCCCTGGAAAGGCCTGCGCCGGAAAAGGCCTGGGCATATTCGGTGACCCGCTTGTCCAGTTCGGCATAGCTGACCAAACCGTCCGGATCGTCAATCGCGATATTGTCCGGCGTCTCCGCAGCCCAATGGGCGATGGAAGACCCCATGCAGTGCCGTGTCTCTGTCATTAGCCCGCTCCTATATGTTTATCACGCCCTGTTAATCGCGCGATTAAGGCATGGCAAGGGGGATGGTTCGGAGAAGGATTTTAAGCCCCTCCTCTTTAGAGGAGGGGTTGGGGTGGGGGTGGTGGCGATGCGCAAGCATCGCTCGCTTCAGTGAATGGCGGCCAGCCGGCAATCAGGCAAAAGACCAGAGAGCGTTTCTCCGCGGAGAGAAACCACCCCAACCCCTCCTTTGAAAAGGAGAGGCTTAGGCCTGTTTCCTATAAATCAAAGAAATATTGTTGGCTGGCATCTCGATCAGGCTCTCGCGAACGAAGCCGTTGCGTGCCGCCAGCGCATCCATATCCTCAACATTGCGCAGTCCCCATCGCAGGTCGCGGCTTTTGAGGCTCCGCTCGAAGTCGAGATTGCCTTGTGCGGTTTCCACATCTTTTCGCAAATAGGGACCGTAGAGATATAGCGGGGCGCCCGGTTCAAGCAGCTTGCCGGCCTTGTCCATCAGGCCGATGCTGGATTCCCACGGGCTGATGTGAACCATGTTGATGCACAGAATCGCCGCCGGTTGCGGCACATCCCACTCGGGCGCCTGCGCGTCGAGCTGCTTGGGCGGCAGAATATTGGCCATGGCTTCGCGCTTTGTCCACGCGGCGATCGACTGGCAACATTCGGGATCGGGGTCGCTGGGCTGAAAGATAAGGTCGGCAAATTGCTGGCCGAAATAAACGGCATGTTCCCCGGTCCCGCTGGCGATTTCCAGGATGGTCCCGGTATCCGGCAGGATATCGCGCAATATCTCCACGATTGCATCGCGGTTGCGCATAGTTGCCGGAGCGTGGCGTTGCTCGGCAGATGAAGCCTCGTCGACGAGCCAGGGTTTCGAATCAGCCATCATAATCACCTGTATCTTGTCGTTATTTGCCGAACGGAACCGCGTCGTAATCGGCCTTCACGGCGGCATAGCGCATATCGATTCCGACAGCGAACTCCGGATGGGAGAAAATATACAGCCGCTTGGTTTCGACACAAGTCGCCGCCCATTCGCCAAGATCGGCGGGATCGATACCGCCCTCGATGACCTTGGTCATTTCCTTGAATCGCGGATCTGCTTCGTCGCCTCCCCCGGTCGGCTTGTTGAAGCCGCTGCGATGGATATTGGTCTTGACCCATGCCGGGCAGAGCACACTGACGCCGATATCGGCGGGAGCCAGTTCCTGCTGCATCGCTTCGGAATAGCCAACAACCGCAAATTTCGTCGCGTGATAGGGGGCCATGCCGGGACCGGCAATATGTCCTGCCAGCGATGCGGTATTGATGAAATGGCCACCCTCGCCGTGGCTCTTGATCAGCGGCGTGAATATTTCGACGCCGTGCACCACGCCCATCAGGTTGATGTCGACAATCCAGCGCCAGTCTTTCAAATCGATCTCGCCGGTCATCCCGCCCAGCGCGACGCCTGCATTATTGACGACGATATGGACTTTTCCGAATCGGTCGATAGTCGCCTGTGCCGCTGCGCGCATTTGCGCTTCGTCCGCGACATTGCAGACCACGGTGGCCACGTCGGCGCCTTCGGCACGAAGCGTTTCTGCGGCGACGTCGAGGGCGGACTGGTCGATATCCGCGAGCATCAGCTGCGCTCCGCGCTTGGCAAAAGCCCGGGCGATCCCCAGCCCGATTCCCGCTGCTCCGCCGGTAATGAAGGCTACAGTGCTGCTGTCGATTTTCATATTATCATGCTTTCTGAAGAATAATGGCGAGCGCAAATTTGCTGGCTTATTGCCGACGATGGAACGGGAATGCCAGCATTATGGCCGGAATCTCCGCAATTAAATGGACCGGAAACTCCGGACAGCGCGGTTTACGCCATGTGTCGGGAGCACAGAACAGCCATTACCCGGCGTTTGCCTGCCCGGCGGTTTTGCGATATTGTCATCAACTGATGATGAAACTTTTCCGCCTCGAAGAAGACAGCGCGCAGGTCAGATTTCCACCGCCCTTTGTCTATCTCGGCTTTTTGCTGACCGGATTGCTGCTCGACCGGCTGAGCGGCCGGATACCCGACTTCATTCCGGTATCTCCCACGATCATGGCAGCCGGCGGCATTGCCCTCCTATCCGGTATTTTCGTGATGTTCGCGGGTACCAGCCGCTTCCGACAACTGGGCAATAATCTCGAACCGTGGAAACACAGCAACCAGATCGTCAGCTCGGGCATCTACCGCTATACCCGCAATCCGATGTATCTTGGCATGGCGCTGGCCTATCTCGGCCTTGCCTTGTGGTTGCGCAGCAGCTGGGCGATCATCTTGCTGCCGGTCACGATCCTCGTCATCCGCACCCAGGTAATCGCGCGCGAAGAACGCTATCTGGCAAAGAAATTCGGCGACGAATATCTCGCCTACAAGGCCGATGTCCGACGCTGGTTCTAGGACCTGCCCTCAATCGATGCGTCGCCAGATTGCGGCCAGAAAACTGCCGATAACCACATGATAGACAGCGGATATGGCGGCCGGAACCGGCGCCAGTGCTGACTGCATCGGACTGGCGAACTGGGCAGCAAAGGTTGGCGTCGAGGCCAGGCTGGAGCCAAGCCCGCTGGCCTGCATGCCGACTTCGATGCTGATCGTTCGTTGCTCTGCTACGCCGAGCCCCATCATCCTGGTGATGAGATAGCCCAGCCCGAAACCGAAGACGTGGAGCAGCAAGATCGCCAGCATCAGCACACCGAAATGCGCTTCGATCAGCGCCTTGCTGTTGGCGATAATGCCGCCGACGATCAACACGACGACGATCACCGAAACGAGCGGCGAAATGATCGCGATTTTTTCCGTCACTTTGGGCAAATAGCGGTTGAACAACACTCCGGCGATGACCGGCAAAAGCACGATCGAAACCATGTTGATGAACAGGCTCCACTGGTCGATCTCGACATATTTTCCCGCGAGCCAGCCGGTCAGCAGCGGAGTGGCAATCACCGCGATCAACGTCGAGGCCATGGTCATCGTCACTGACAGCGCGAGATTGGCATTGGCGAGATAGGCGACGACGTTGGACGCCGTGCCGCCTGGGCAACAGGCCACCAGGATCAGGCCGACCGCAAGGCCCGTCTCTAGCCCGAATATCGTGGCGAGGAAAATGCCCGCGAAAGGCATCACGGTGAACTGCAATATGACGCCGGTTGCGACGCAGCGCGGGATTTTGAGAACGCGTCTGAAATCGTCGAACGACAATGTCAGTCCCATGCCGAGCATCACCAGACCAAGCATGACGCTGACCAGCGGTTGGCCGAGCGGCCGGAACCGGCCATCGACGACCCAGAGAAAATGATCGGGCACAAACCATGCCCAGGCTGTCCCCAATATTGTCCACAGGGCAAAGAGATTGGTGAGGCGATGGATCAAAATCTGTGCTCCCTGACTGTGGCGGGCGCCGTTGCCTCATTGCTAATGATGCGACAATAGCCCGCCGCACGGTCTGTCTGGATAACCTCGAAACGCCAGTTCCTCGGTTTCGGATCGATAGCTCATTGGATAAAAACAGGCGCAGACACAACCAAAAGCGGAATTAGAGCAAATCGGCGCCCCCGGAAGTGCAACATGGCCCACTTCCTAACCAACTCGAAAATAGGTCAAAATCACCCCGAGTTACTTCCCGTCGGTGGCAACCTCCTATAGGCTGCACCGATGCCGAATGATTCTCTCGATCCGCTGATCCGCGACGCCTATGCCATCGCGGCCGAGCCCGAACGATTGATGAAATTATTGACGCTGCTGGAGAAGCCGGGCGCCGAGAATGAACAGGATCTCCAGCCCCATTTCGCCAATGTTACCGAGTTGCTGACCGAGATCGATCCCAGCGTCGGCGATGATTTTTCTACTTATGCCCGCGATCTTGAAGGAACAAACGGTCTTCTGGCCCAGCCGCACCTGTCGCTCAGCACATCGATGACAGTACTGAACGTCGACGAGGAGATTTTCAAAAGCGCTGACCTGAATGGCGGAAGATCCGCCCCCGACTGGCTGTTCGGAGTCGATGGCGAAGCTTATGCGCAGGTGAAAAAGCTGCTCAAAGACCGAAGCGTTGGACCCGCGATCGTCCGTCTGTACACGGACCGCGACGATGACCGGGGCGTGCTCTTTGCGGCCCAGCTTTCCGGTGATAGCAATGCCGAACTGGATTTTCGCGTCATGCGCCTGCGATGGAATGATGTGATCGGCAATGCCTTTGCGCGGTCTCTGGAGCTGACAGCAACCGAAGAGCAGCTTGCGGAACATCTGGTCAATGGCCTGTCGGTTATGGAATTTGCGGCGCAGCGCAAGCGGGCCATTGGGACGGCGAGAAACCAGCTCAAAGCCCTTCTCCGCAAACTGGGCATCGGCTCGCAAACCGAGCTTATCTCGCTCTACGCTGGCTTCAGCAGTGCGTTTGCGACCGCGGAGTCACTGGAGCAGCAACTGCCCTCCTCCCGTTCAAGCCATAAGCTGACTTTACCGGACGGTGGCGATCTGCCCTTTGAAGTCTATGGCGATCCGGACGGGAAGCCGGTCCTTTATCTTCACGCGACAATCGATGGCGCCTATCTGACCACTCGCCAGCAGGACGCCGCAGCCCAGCAGGGGTTGCGGGTCATTGCCCCCTGGCTGCCCTTTTACGCGGGAAGCAAAATGGAGAGTAGCGGCCTTGCGGTGGTTGACGAATTTGTCGAACGGCTGGTCTATCTGCTGGACCAGCTGGAGATCGCAAGCTGCTCCGTCGTTTCTGCGCGAGTTGCCGCGCCATATGGGATGGCCGCAATCCGGTCCCATCCGAAGCGTTTTTGCGGACTGGTCATGGCGGGTACGATTTTGCCGGCCGGCGATGACAATGATTTCTCGCATCTCGCCATGGGCTACCGCGCGCCGCTGCGCCTGGCCCGGATCGCGCCATCTTTCGTGCGGCTTTATTTCGCGGCCATCTCGACCATGGTCCGCCGCGGCAAGAGCATGGCCTATTTCCGCAGCATCTATGGCGAAAGCGATGCCGACATGAAAACGCTCAACCGGGCCGATGTCGCGGACCTGATGCAACGGTCGATGAAGCGCACCTTTGAAGACGGCTACGAATCGACTGCGCAGCAGGCAATCCTGACGGCCAGTGACTGGTCGAAATGGTGCCGCGAACTGGAAGTGCCTGTCACCGTGATCAGCGGCGACGAAGACCGGCTGGCTCCGCCCGACATGGTGAGGAAATTTTGTGATCGCTACGGGTTCCGTCTGATCGGTCCGCTGGAGGATGTCGGCAGTCTCGCGATTCAGCAGGTCCCGCATCAGGTCTTTGAAGAAGCCGCCAAAATCCCGCTGGATTGAGCAGGTTCCTGGCGACCATTCTCGGACAACGCCGATCCTGGAGCCGTCATTGATCCCCGTAATCCGCCTCCATGTACCATATGGTATATTCTAATGCCGGTTTTGCTCCCGTATTCGCCGCGTGAATGCAATGGAGATCAATGATGAATTTACTAAAACCGGCTGTAGCTGCCCTGTTCGCCGTTTCTATGCTCAGCAGCGGTGCTGCCCACGCTCAATTCGGTGGCCTTGGCAAAGCGATCAAGAAAGAAGCAAAGCAGACCAAGCGCGACGCAGAAAGAGAAGCGGTAGACGAGGCCAAGAATGCAATTGATAACGCGATACGCGGCAAAGGTGGCACCACGGGCAAACGGGGTAGCAGCGGCGGCTTGGTCGCACTCGGCACGCCATCTTCGGCCCTGACATCGCAAACCCAATGCGCTGGCATCGCCCTGACCAATGTGACCGTCGGCAATCTCGGCAGCTATACATTCCAGCAAGGATTTAGCAAAGAGAAGCGAACCGGTTTCATCAATCGCAAGCCGGGCAAAGTAAGCGGTGCGTGCATCGCGCCGTCGCTGCAACCGCAGGAAATTCTCTACTTTGAAGTCGACGAGAAAAAATACAAGGCGATGGACAAGGGCAATGATTTTACCTGGCAGTGCGTGAAATCGGATGATCCCGGCGCCGGCACGGTCGATTACTGGACCTGGCATAGCGACCAGTATCTCGGCGATTCCCACATGAAATTGCATTGCGGCAATGACCAGGGCGTCAGCGATTGCGCCACCGGTACCAACTCGTCCCGTGCCTCGGCCTACACCGCCGACCGGAAAAAACGCGGCAAATATGGCATCAGTTTTCTCGCTCGTCTCAACGAGCGCAGCAGCGCGAAAACGGAAAAACTCTATTGCCAATATTATAACAAGCGGACCGGCAAGAGCCTGGTTGCCTTCGAATATCTGAGCGCGCCAGCCCGATAGTTTCGGAACTGCCGCAGACCAACCAATTTTCATAAGGAACCACAATATGCGTTACGCAATCGCCCTGTCGTCACTGATCATTTCGAGCCTGGCCGTTCCCGCGGCTTTCGCCCAGTCGAGCGGCACGACCGTGGCCAAGGACGGCAGCTGCCCGACCGGCTTCAAATCGTCGGGAAGCGCGTGCAAATCCGGCTCCGGCAAGGTCGCCATCACCAAAGTCGGCTCCTGCCCGACCGGTTTCAAATCTTCCGCCAATTATTGCGTCGGCGACAAAGGCGACTATGCCGAAATCAAGAGCGGCAGTTGCCCGAGTGGATTGAAAACCTCCGGCAAATATTGCGTAAAATAGACGGGCTTAGGTGATTGCGCTTTCAGGGTGCGCAATCACTCAGCCGCTTCGGCGAAATCCTCTGGCTCGGTCCACACCAATATCGGTTTGCGGGCTGCCTGGGTTTCATCAAGGCGGCGACGCGGGGCAAAGTGGGGAGCGGATTTCAACAATTCGTCACCCGCTTTGGCCCGTTCAGCTACTGAACGGAACGCGCCGATAAACTGGTCAATCGCAGCCTTGCTCTCGGTCTCGGTCGGCTCGACCAGCATCGCGCCGTGCACCACGAGCGGAAAATACATGGTCATCGGGTGATAGCCTTCGTCGATCATGCCCTTGGCGAGATCGAGGGTGGTCAGGTCGTTGGTGAAGCCCTTGTCCGAGAACAAAGCCTCGTGCATGCAGGGACCGCTGTGCGCGAAGGGTGCGTCGAGCACATCTTCGAGGCTGCGCAGGATATAATTGGCGTTGAGCACCGCATCTTCCGCCACCTGTTTCAGGCCGTCAGCGCCGTGACTCAGGATATAGGTCAACGCCCGCGTAAACATGCCCATCTGGCCATGAAAGGCGCTCATCCGGCCGAATGTATGCGGGTGACGGTCCTCGACCGTCTCTTCCTCGACCAAAGTGATATGACCGTCGGCATGGCGTTCGGTAAAGGGCAGCGGGCCATAAGGCGCCAGCGCTTCCGACAATACCACCGGACCGGAACCCGGACCGCCACCGCCATGCGGGGTAGAGAAGGTCTTGTGCAGGTTGATGTGCATCGCATCGATGCCGAGATCGCCGGGACGGACCTTGCCGACGATGGCATTGAAATTCGCGCCGTCGCAATAGACGTAACCGCCAGCGGCATGGACCGCATCGGAAATCGCCTTCATGTCCGGCTCGAACAGGCCGCAGGTATTGGGATTGGTGATCATCACACCGGCGACATCCGGCCCCAGCCGCGCCTTCAGCGCTTCGAGATCAACACGGCCCGCGGCATTGGCGGGAATATCCTCGACCTTGTAACCGGCAAAGGCTGCGGTCGCCGGATTGGTGCCATGGGCGCTTTCCGGCACGAGGATCACTTCGCGAGCATCGCCGCGCGCTTCCAGCGCAGCCCGGATACACAGGATACCGCACAACTCGCCATGCGCGCCAGCCTTGGGCGTCATCGCCACGCCATGCATGCCGGTCAGCTTGATCAGCCAGACCGCCAGTTCGTTGATCACGCCGAGCGCGCCCTGCACGCTGTCGACCGGCTGCAGCGGATGGATGTCGGCAAAGCCCTTCAGCCGCGCGATCTTCTCGTTGAGCCGCGGATTATGTTTCATCGTGCAGCTGCCGAGCGGGAACAGGCCGACGTCGATCGCGTAATTCTGGCGGCTGAGCCTTGTATAGTGACGGACCGTCTCGCCCTCGGACAGACCGGGAATAGCGATCGGCGCCTTGCGCTCGAGCCCGCCGAGGCGGCTTTCGACTTGCGGGGCCTCGGGCAGATCGACGCCGCTGCGATCGGGCGAACCGATTTCAAAGATCAGCGGTTCGTCGACCATCAGGGCGCGGTTGCCGGTGTGGGTGGTGATGGCATTCTGGTCGGGCATGGTCACATTGGTTTCCTGTTTGGTCGGGCGTCCTTCGGCAAGCATGCTCATGACAGGGCTCCTTCAAGGGCAGTGGCCAAGGCCTCTATTTCGCCATCCGTCGAGGTTTCGGTGACCGCGACAAGCAATCCATGAGCGAGCGGCTGCTCTTCCGGATAAAGCCTCCCCAGAGAGACGCCTGCCAGAATGCGCTGATCGGCAAGCTGGCGCACGACAGGGCGTGAATCGGTATCAAGTACCAAAGTGAACTCGTTGAAAAAGCTGTCGTTCAAAAGCTTCACGCCGTTGATCTGCGACAACCGGTCCGCCGCCTGCACCGCCTTCTTGTGATTGAGCATCGCCAGTTCGCGTAGCCCCTTCTCGCCCAGCAAGGTCATGTGCGCGGTGAATGCCAAGGCGCAAAGACCGCTGTTGGTGCAGATATTCGACGTCGCCTTCTCGCGGCGGATATGCTGCTCACGGGTGGAGAGCGTCAGGACGAAGCCGCGCTTGCCTTCGGCGTCGACGGTCTCGCCGCACAGCCGGCCGGGCATCTGCCGGACATATTTCTGCTTGCAGCCGAACAGCCCGACATAGGGACCGCCGAATTGCAGGCCGACACCCAGCGACTGGCCTTCACCAACCACGATATCGGCATCCATTTCGCCCGGCGACTTGATCGCGCCGAGGGCGACGGGTTCGGTGACGACGGCAATCAGCAGGGCTTTATGCTTGTGCGCCTTTTCCGCGATGGCGGAAAGGTCGCCGATGCGGCCCAATATATCGGGATATTGCACAACGACACAGCTGGTTTCGTCATCGATCTGGTCGAGGATATTCTGGCCGTCGGTCGCGGCTTCAAGGCTTGGCGCCTGATAGGACAGATCGTCCTTGGTGAAGCGGGCCATGGTCTTGGCGACCGACACATAATGGGGATGCAGGCCGGACGAGAGGATCGCCTTGCCGCGCTTGGTGATCCGGCGCGCCATGGTAATCGCTTCCCAGCAGGCGGTCGAGCCGTCGTACATCGAGGCATTGGCGACATCGACGCCGAACAGGCGCGCGACCTGCGTCTGGAATTCGAACAGGGTCTGTAGCGTGCCCTGAGCGATTTCCGGCTGATAGGGCGTGTAGGCGGTGAGAAATTCACCGCGCTGGATGATATGGTCTACGCTCGCCGGAACATGGTGGCGATAGGCCCCCGCCCCGAGGAAGAAGGGCATATCGCCGGCGGCGTGGTTCTTGCGCGCCAGCGCCTTCATATGCGCCTCTACCGCCATCTCGCCCGCGTGCATCGGCAGGCCTTCGATCGGTCCGTTCAGCCGGGCCTCTTCCGGCACATCGACGAACAGATCGTCAACCGATTGCGCGCCGATAGTGGCCAGCATCGATTGCCGGTCGTCGGGAGTCAGCGGGAGATAGCGCATGTTTACTTCCTTTGCTTAAGCCCCTCCTTTTCGAAGGAGGAATTGGGGTGGTTTGGTGCCGCCTGTCGCTCACGCGAACGATGTCGACGCATCGCCCCACCCCTTGATCCCCTCCTCGGAAAAGGAGAGGCTTTTACATTCAAAGATTGTCGATAAACGCCTTATAGGCTTTCTCGTCCATCAGATCGTCGAGTTCGTCCTTGTCCGACAGGGTGATCCGGAAAAACCAGCCGTCTTCTTCTGCCGAGGAGTTGACCAGCCCGGGTTCGTCTTCCAGCGCTTCGTTCACTTCGATCACTTCACCGGATACCGCCGCATAAACGTCGGACGCGGCCTTGACCGATTCTACCACCGCAGCATCGTCGCCCTGATCAAGTTCGGTGCCCACGTCCGGTACTTCGACAAACACGATATCGCCCAGCTGTTCCTGCGCATAGTCGGTAATCCCGACGGTGGCGGTGTCGCCCTCGACGTCGACCCACTCATGTTCCTCGGTATAATATCGGCTCATGCTCGTTTCCTCTTCCTGTCAATCTATAGCTTGGGTTTGCGGTGATAATTATGTGGTACAAAGGGCATATCGGCGACGGTGCAAGCAATTTTTTTACCGCGCTGTTCGATTGTGATTGCCGTGCCGGTTTCGGACAACGGCATCGGGACATAGGCCATGGCGATCGGGCGCTGGAGCGTTGGCGAAAAACCGCCGCTCGTGACATTGCCAATAGTCGCGCCGGCCTCGTCAATCACCGCGGCACCTTCTCTTATTGGTTGGCGACCATCGACAAAAAGTCCGACGCGCTTTTTTGCCGCATTGTCCGGATATTGCGCAAGCACCCGCTCGGCACCGGCGAAATTGCCTTCTTCGCGCCGCACCTTGGACAAGGCAAAATTCAGATTGGCTTCGACCGGCAGCAGTTCCGGCCCCATGTCATGGCCGTAGAGCGGCAGTCCGGCTTCGAGCCGCAAACTGTCGCGGGCGCCAAGGCCGATCGGACGCACTTCTTCAAGCTCCGTCAGCGCCGTCGCCAGCGCCACGACATGTTCGGCAGGCACGCTGATCTCGAAACCGTCCTCGCCGGTATAGCCGGAGCGGCTGATCCCGAGAGGTATATCGTTCCACATGAACGGGCCCGCCTCCATGAAGTAGAGATCGGCAGGCACCGGCCATCCCTCTTCGAGAGGCTGAATATCCAGTCTGGCCAGAGCGGCTGAGGCCTTGGGGCCCTGCAGCGCCAGCAAGGCCGCATCTTCGAGATGATTGAGCGTAACATGGTCCGGCAGCTGGTCGCGCATATAGGCGATATCATCATGCTTGGTCGCGCCATTGACCACCAAGTATAGATTGCGACCAGTATTGGTGACCATCAGGTCGTCCAGTATCCCGCCATCCTGGGCGAGCAGCAGGGTATAGCGGATTTTGCCTGCGGCCAATGCAGACAGATTGCCCGGCGTGATCTGTTCCAGCGCATCGGCTGCGCCCTCGCCGGTCAGCTGTAGCTGGCCCATGTGCGAAACATCGAACAGGCCCGCTTCGGTGCGGGTCCAGATATGTTCGGCCATGACGCCTTCATATTGTACCGGCATCTCATAGCCGGCAAAAGGCACCATCCGTGCGCCGAGACCGCGATGCCAGTCGCCGAGGGGAAGTTGTTTCAGATTTTCTTTTATATCACTCATCATATTTCCGCATCAAGAAGACAGCCCGCAGCAAAGCCCTGCAAAACTGCCCCCTCTGTCACGGAACCTGAGAGTTTCATCCTTCTTCGCCAAGGCTTCGGCGGACAGGTCCGCCGTCGCAACTGCGACAAGAATTTACCCCTTCGGTGGCCCGCCATAGCTTTAGCGACGGAGGGCTCTTTCCAGAGTGCTTGTGAAACGTTTGCGGTCCGTTCGCCTGAGAGTTTCCGGGGCGGTTGCTCCTTCGGCGGCCTTTCGGTCTTTTGGGACAGAAAAACACTCTCCCGCAACGTCTCATGACCTTTACCCGAAAGCAGCGATCAAAAAGCAGATTGAGAAGTGAATGACCGGATGCAATGAGTCAACGATTCTATGGATCAGGCCCTATTATTTCGACTCAGACCATCCCCCAGATCGCGTCATTTTCGTGGACAAAGGCGCCCGGCTCGCTTTCCGTCATCAGCGCCACGATCGCGTCGGCGACATCGCTGGCCAGGATCGACCGGTAGCGGCGGAATTTGCCGTGCAACATCAAGTCCATGATCGGACTTGCGGCAATGGCGAGGCTTTCGCCAACGCGTGTTTCGTTGGTCCGTTCCCCGCGCAACAGGCCGGGGCGGATGATGTCGAGACGATCAAATTGCTGGGCGCGCATCACGTCCTCGGCTTCGCCCTTGATTTTCAGATAGAAGCTCGACGCGCTGCTGTCCGCCATGGTTGACGAGACCGCGATAAATTGCTTCGCGCCCGCCGCCTTCGCCGCGGCTGCGACGGCGCCGACCAGATCGCGGTCGACTGCGGCGAATTCCTCCTTCGATCCCGCCTTCTTCATTGTCGAGCCGAGGCAGGATATCACGATAGCGGGTTTGATTTTGGCTATCGTCGCGGGCCAGTTTTCCTGCAGCTGGACGTGGACCTTGGCCTTGCCGACATCCTCGCGATAGGGCCGGCGAAGCAACAGGTGGAGAGTCTGGTCCCTGCCCCGCTCGACCAGTTTGCGGGTCAGCAGTCCGCCGATCAGGCCGGTGGCGCCAAGGATCAGGATTTTATCGGCCATGGTCAGGGTTTCCGTGATCAGTTTGTTGATCAGCCCTCATAGCAGCGAAGGCTGTTATCCAAACCGATTTTTCGGAGACTCACGAACCTGGGTTGGCCCCGGTCTTCGCCAGAGTGGCGGATCAGGCTGTGCCAGTCCGCTCGCCAAAAATCTCTGCGTGACGGTTGCGCGCATAGCGATCGGTCATTCCGGCCAGAAAATCGGCGATATGTCTGGTGCGCTGCGGCTCGCTGGACGGCATGGCCGATACCCAGCTCTCCGGCATCAGCTCGGGCCGTTCGCGATAGGCTTTCACCAGATCACCAACCATCATCTTGCCCTCTTCTGCCGCTGCCATCTGCTTCGGGTGATGATAAAGGTTTTCGTACATGAAGCCCTTCAGCTTCCGTTCTTTTTCCGCCATCAGTTCCGAAAAGCCGCCGATCATCTGGCCTGCCTCTCGCACGTCCTGCGGCGATTTCACGCCAAGGCTATCGATCCGCGCCCGGGTTGTTTCGAGCACATCATTGACCATCAGGCCAATCTGGTCGCGGATCAGTTCGGGCAGCAGTCTGGCTTGCGGAACATCCGAAAAACGGTCGCACAGCACTTGCCAGCGTTCGGCTATGAACGGCAGTTCGAGCAGCTGGTCGAGCATCAGTAGCCCTGCCCGCATCCCGTCGTCGATGTCGTGATTGTCATAGGCAATATCATCGGCGATCGCCGCGATCTGGGCTTCCAGCGACGGCCAGCTTTTGAGCTCGAGGTCCATCGCGTCATTGTCTTCTGCCAGCGCCCAGGTCGGATTGTCGACCGGCCCGTTATGCTTGGCGAGGCCTTCGAGCATTTCCCAGGTGAGGTTAAGCCCGTTCCAGCGCGGATAGGGTGTTTCGAGTTTGGTCAGCGTCCGGATGGTCTGTGCATTATGGTCGAAACCGCCAAAATCCGTGAGGGCCTCCTCGAGAGCATCCTCTCCGGCATGTCCGAACGGAGGATGGCCGATATCATGGGCAAGGCATAGCGCCTCGGTCAGATCTTCGTTGAGACCAAGCGCCCGGGCGAGCGTGCGGCCGATCTGCGCGACTTCGAGGCTGTGGGTCAGCCGGACCCGGTAATGATCACCATCGGGCGCGACAAAGACCTGGGTTTTGTGGCGCAGGCGGCGAAAGGAAATGCTGTGAATGATCCGGTCACGATCGCGCTGGAAATCGTCGCGCGGCCCGCGGGTAACATCGCGCTTTTCATCGTGCAGCCGGCCCCGGCTGTGGGCCGGATCGCTGGCATAGCTTTTCAACTGGATCATTTTCCTAGCTCGTTGACCTCGACACCGTCGGCGCTCGCCCAGGCGAAACCGTCACCGCCATCTTTGCGGAAATCGGCTTCAAAGGCCTTGGCTTCCTTGAAGTCGTCAAAGGGCCCGACAACCATGCGCCGCGTGCTGCCCCATGGCGAGGTCCAAATCCGGTTGCCCTTGAACAGATCGCTATGTTTCTTGGTCATCCGGCGGGAATCATATTTCAGCGCGTTGAGGTCCGAACCCGTCGCTATCTGCACCCAGTAACGCTTTGGATGTTCCGGTTCCTTCGGTTTGACTGGCGCTTTTACGACCGGCTTTGCGACGATCTTGGGCTTTGGCTTGGCCGGCTCGATCTCGTCGAGATCGACCGGTACCACTTCGGTCCTGGTTTCCCGTTCGGGTATGTTGATTGAGCCGATGATGTCGGAAAGCGCCTTGGGAGCTGGGTCTGCTTCGGCGATTTCCATATTTCCGCGGGGCGAATTTCCGAGATCGAAATTGATCAGATTAACCGGCGTGCTGGCGCTGGCCTTGTCGACCGACGGATCGGCCGGAGCGGGCTGAACCGGTGACTCGGGTTGCGGCTGCGAAACGGGCGGGCGACCGGCAATTTCGACCTTGCGTTCGATTGTTTGCGACAACAGCACAGGCGGCTTGCCGACGCCAAGAGCGGTTTGAAAACCGGGAGCAGAAGTCTTGGCTTCCGGTTTGTCGACATCCGGCTTGATTTCGGCAGTCTTGACCGGCTCCGGCAGGATTTTCGCGGGAACGCGTTCGGTTGGGGCGTCAAATCCGGGCTTGGGCGCCGGTTCAGGCGCTGCGTCGGTTACAGGCTTCGCTTCTGCCGATGCGAAGGCAGGCGCTCGACCGGAACCAGCGCTCGCCGGAGCGGGCAAATCCGTCCGGGCCAGCACCTGCACTTCATTCTGCTTTTTCTGGCGCCGGCTCTGTTTCCGCTCGGATAATACCCGCTCGGACGCACCGGGACGCCGGCGTGGAGATTTGTCCGGCATTGCCAGCACGCGGGGACGCGCGGCAGTGGAACCGAGCGCCTCGCCAACCGGAATCAGCCCCGCATCCGCGCCGTCGCCGCCCCGGACCGCCATGTTGGAGGCCATCTGAACCGCAGCCACGTCGACACCGATATTCTCGCTGGCGGGGAAATGGCCGAGGTGAACGGCTGCGGCCTTTTGCGCAGCGGTCAGCTTCGGCATGCGATCGAAAAACGGCTTGATCGCCTTTGCCATCCGCCGCTCCATCGTCTGATCGACGATATTGTTCGCGTCTTTTTTCCTGCCATTCATCGCATAGATAAACGCCCGGTTCCGCCAGGCGTCGCGGTCGCTTTTGTGGAGTAAGGGATTGAGCTGCTCGTCGGCCAGTTCAACATCCCCGCTGATACCCAGCGATATGGCATTGCGAGTCATCAGCTGATCGGTGTTGCCGTATCGCATCGCCAGCGCATAATCCTTCTGTGCATCGCGGTTCCGCCCGATCAGGTCATAGGCAAGCCCCCGATCTGCTGCGATTTCACGCAGAGGAACGCCATTCTCGATCGCCTGGTCAAAATAGCGGATTGCGCCGAACGGATTTTCCTCCGCCAGCAAGGCCCTGCCGAGACCGACTTTGACCCTGCCGCTGGTGGAATAGATCTGGTCGGCTTTGGCAAGAAATCCGATCGCCGCACGCATATCACCCAATTCAAGCGCCGCAAGCCCGGCATCGGCAAGCGCGGAGGAATCGTTTGAATCTCTGGCAATCCGGCGCAAGGCATCCTGCAGGGCATCGGAATTGGACTGGCTGCTGGACTGGGCAGCCGCCGGCAGGTGGGGAATAGTCGTCCCCACCAGTGCCGCGGAGACAACCAGCAAAATTTTGAATCTGTGTTTCACAAGACCTATAAAGGAATGATTGCGCATGAAATCAATCATTCCTTCGACGCAGCGGGGCAAATGGTGGCACGGGAAAGACAAACTCCCT
Source organism: Parasphingorhabdus flavimaris (assembly GCF_013371215.1). GTDB lineage: Bacteria > Pseudomonadota > Alphaproteobacteria > Sphingomonadales > Sphingomonadaceae > Parasphingorhabdus > Parasphingorhabdus flavimaris. The sequence goes on along the minus strand of NZ_JABWMH010000001.1, from coordinate 407,099 downwards.
CGTGCCACTTGATCAGTACCAAAATCCGATTGACCCGCGCCGCAGCTTACTGATTATTCTGCCGATTCAAGAAACGGGGAATGTCGAGTGGATCAGAGGATTTGTCATCCTCGCCATCGTCGGCTTCATCGTTTTTCGATCCGCCCCGGGTCAGATTGGACATGCGTTCGAACAATGTCCCGCCACCCGTGGCAACCCGCGGCGCTGGCGGCGGCTGACTGCCCGCAGCGGCTTCCTGACCTTCATCCATCTGGATCGCGTCATCGCCCAGGACCAGTTCATCCTCATCTTCCGGCTCCGGCCGCGACGCAGCCATTCCGGGCGTGAGAGACGCAAAGGATGGCGTTGAACCAGAATAATCGTCTTCTTCCTCGTCCTCGTCATCATCATCACCATAAGTGGCGACGGGTGCGGGAGTTGAGACCACCTCCGGTGCAGGCACTTCTTCGGCCTTATATTCTACTTCCGGTTCGGGTGCTGGCTCCTCCTCCGGTTCATAGGCGGCAGGCGCTTCTTCTTCATCGCTGGTAATCGACGATGCAAAGCTGGGCGCTGGCTGGGCGCTTTCCTTTTTCTGCAACGGACTGCCCATGGCGAAGGATGGCGGCGGCGCGGCCGAGGACATGCTGCCGTCGCTGTCGATACCGGTTGCCACAACCGACACGCGGATGCGGCCGTCGAGATTGGCGTTAAACGCGCTACCCCAGATGATGTTGGCATCGGGATCGACCAGTTCGCGAATATGGTTGGCTGCTTCGTCGACTTCCATCAGGCGCATATCTTCGCCGCCGGTAATCGACACGATGACGCCCTTGGCACCCTTCATCGAGACGCCGTCGAGCAACGGATTGGCAATCGCCTTCTCGGCTGCTTCCAGCGCGCGTCCGTCGCCTTCGGCTTCGCCGGTACCCATCATCGCCTTGCCCATTTCGTGCATCACGCTACGCACGTCGGCAAAGTCGAGGTTGATCAGACCAGGCATGACCATCAGGTCGGTGATGCCGCGAACGCCCTGCTGCAACACTTCGTCCGCAAGCAAGAAGGCTTCCTTGAAAGTGGTGTTCGGGTTTGCAACCAGGAAAAGATTCTGGTTGGGAATGACGATCAATGTATCGACGTTTTTCTGCAGTTCCTCGATGCCCGCTTCCGCCGACTTCATGCGGCGCGTGCCTTCGAAAGTGAACGGTTTGGTCACAACGCCGACGGTCAATATGCCACGATCGCGCGCTGCTTTGGCAATGACCGGAGCGGCACCCGTACCGGTACCGCCGCCCATGCCAGCCGCGATGAAGCACATGTGCGTGCCCTCAAGCGCCTGTTCGACCAGATCGATTGTTTCTTCAGCCGCTGCACGACCGACTTCGGGGCGCGAACCTGCACCCAGACCCTGCGTGATATCGGGACCAAGCTGGATACGCCGTTCGGCGGTCGCGCTGTTGAGCGATTGCGCATCGGTGTTGGTGACGATAAAATCGACGCCTTCAACCTGGGCTGCGATCATGTTGGCGATCGCGTTTCCGCCCGCTCCGCCGACTCCGATAACCGCGATTTTAGGCTTCAGTTCTTCAACTTCCGGTGGCCCAATATTGATACTCATCTCACTGTCTCCCGAGACATTTTGTCTTGCCGTCACATTTAGTTAACGCTTTGCACAAATTTGCTGCCGGAATCACCCGAAAAGTTAATTATTTTTAGAAATTTCTAAAAATTTCCCCGGATCGCCGACATCAGCCGCCCGATCACCGCTGATCCACCATATTTATAGACTTTCTGATGGCTTCGGGACATCGATCGCAAATCAATCGGCTCCTGTGACGCATAGAGCGCCAGTCCCGCAAGACCGGCAAAAGCCGGACCGCTATGGGCCTCCGGAAGCGCGTTCAGTCCGGTCGGGCGACCGATGCGCACCGTCCGTCCCAGGGCGGACTGGGCATAGTCGGCGATGCCCTTGAGTTCGGCTCCGCCGCCGGTGAGCACGACCTGGCGTCCAACCGGTCCGGTAAAGCCAAGATCCTTGAGCGCCCGGCCGATTTCTCCAATCAGATGATCGAGCCGCTGGCGGATAACCGCGATCAGCTGCGCCCGGGTGATCCGCCCGTCTTCATCGCTATGTTCGGCTGTTTTCTCCAGCTCCAGATTGATCACGTCATGATTGTCACGTGGACTGGTGGTGGCGGAACCGTAAAAACATTTGATCCGTTCCGCCTGCGCGCGCCGCAGGCCAAAGGACGAAGCGATATCGTCGGTGATATCGGCGGCTCCGTAAGGCAATGTCGTCAGGCCGACCAGCATCCCGCCGGCAAACAGCGAAACATTGGTCACTTCGGCGCCCATTTCGACCAGCGCCACGCCCAGTTCGCGCTCTTCGCGGGACAGACAGGCGGTACCGGCTGCGATCGGCGATGCGACGATCGATTTGACGTTGAGATGCGCGCCGCGCACGCTCATGTCGATATTGCGAACCGGCGACCCCTCGGCCAGGATCACATGAATATCCACGCCAAGACGATCGGCGTGCAGGCCTTTCGGTTTCTTGACGCCGTTGAGGCCGTCGAGCGTGTACAGCGCCGGCTGGGCGTGCAGAACCATCTTGCCCTTGGGATCGATACTGTTGCGTCCGGCATCGAGCAGCAGATCGATATCTTCCTGTTCGATCCGGTGGCCGCCAAGTTCGGTTTCGACCGACGTCAGCATGCTCTGCAGGCCGCCAGCGGAAAAACTGACCCAGACATCGTCGATATTGGTCCCGGCAATCCGCTCGGCCTGCTCGACCGCGTCGCGGACATCCATTTCGGTTGTCTCGGTGTCGGCGATATAGCCCCGTTTCACGCCCTTGCTGGCGCGCTGGCCGGTGCCGAGAACGGTCAGTTCGCCATTGTCCATGCGCCCGGCAATCATCGCCGAGATTTTCGACGAGCCGATATCCAATGCGGTGAAGATTTTTTCAACCCGTGCTGCCATTTGTCTAGTCCCCAACTTCAGTCTCTGTCGTGCCAATGCAACCCACAATATCGATGATCAGCTCTCCGGGCCGGCCGCAATCTGGTCGGCCGCGGCCGGTTTCGGCGGCATTCTCAGATAGGCCCGTTCGGCGTCGCGCAAGTCAAAATGGACAACGCCGCGACCGAGCAGCCGGTTGACGCCGTCCATGCGCGCAAAATTCAGCAAGGCGGCCGAAGCGGTTTGCTCGCCTTCCGGCAGCGCCAGCGTCTCGCCGCTGTCAAATTCCAGATCCCAGCGGCGGTTACCGATCCAGGTGGCACCAGTGACCATCGGACGGAGCGCGGGCGCGACGTCGAGCAGCGCATCCAGCTGGGTAAATTGCAGATTGGCTTTCTTGCCGACGATTACCGGCAGGTCGGGAATTTCTTCCCTGGTAATTTTTTCCAGCGGATAACCGGTCTTGTCGATCAGCGAAAGCTGGCCCTGGTTCTGCCAGACAGCAACCGGTTCGCGCTCGATAATATCGACGACCAGAGTGTCGGGCAGACGCCGCGAAATCCGGGCGTCCTTGATCCAGCCATCGGCGAGCAGGTCGTCGCGGACCGCATCGATATCGACCAGCATCATCGACCGGTCCTTCTGCGCCAGAGTAATTTCATATACTTTCAGCTCGTCGATCCGGTTGACGCCGCTGACCTCGACCCGCTTGACCTCGAAACCGGCCTTGCCGACCGCAGCCGCAACTTCCGTCTTGATCCGTTCGTTGATGCCCGAATAATGAGCGACGCTATAGGCCCCGAGAATGAACACCGCGACCAGAGCCACGGTCAGCCCCTTCTGCACCTGTTCCTCGGTGACCGGCATGGCGCGCAACATCTTGTCGAAAATCGACACTTCCTTGACCGTACGACGTGCCTGCTTGCGCGGCTTGCCCTTGGGCTTGCGGTTGGTCCGTTTCTGGGTTGCTGTCATAGCGCTTCTCTCACGATCAGTTCGACCAGTTGTTCGTAGCTGATCCCCATCTGCCTGGCCTGTTCGGGAACAAGGCTGAGCGGGGTCATGCCGGGCTGGGTATTGGTTTCGAGCACGAACAGGCCGGCCGCGCCCAGTTCGTCGTCCCAGCGAAAATCGGTCCGCGAAGTGCCCTTGCAGCCCAGCACCTGATGCGCACGCAAGGCATAGTCGAGACATAATTTCTCGATATCTTCGGGAATTTCGGCGGGACAGACGTGCTGGGTCAGGCCTTCGGTATATTTTGCCGCATAGTCGTAGAAACCCTGCGCGGTTTTCAATTCGGTCACGCACAGCGCCTTGCCGCCGACAACGGCAGTGGTCAGTTCGCGCCCCTTGATGAAGGGTTCGGCCAGCAGCTCGTCAAATTCCTGCCACGGACCGGCAACATCGCGACCGATCGGATAGCCGTAATTGCTGTCGTCGGTGACGATCGCGACGCCGACCGAGGAGCCCTCGTTGACCGGTTTCAGGACATAGGGCCGCGGCATCGGATCGGCTTCGTAGAGACTGGCGCTGGAAACCACCTTGCCCTTGGGCATGGGGATGCCGGCCGGGACAAGCTGCTGTTTGGTCAGTTCCTTGTCGATGGCAATGACCGAGGTGACCATGCCGCTGTGGGTATAGGGAATCTGCATCAGATCGAGCATGCCCTGGACGCTGCCATCTTCTCCCGGAACCCCGTGCAGCGCGTTGAAAACCACATCGGGCCGGAGTGCGGTCAGTATCTGGGCAACATTGCGGTCCATATCCACACGAGCCACTTTGTGGCCGTTTTTCTCGAGCGCGTCGGCGACGCCATTGCCGCTGCTCAAGGATACTTCGCGCTCGGCGGACCAGCCACCCATCAGGACAGCGACGTGGAGGCTCTTTTCGGTTTTGGCGGTCATGCTTCTTCTCCCACGCGCTGGATTTCCCAATGCAGTTCGACGCCGGAATTTTCTTTCACCCGCTTGCGCACTTCGTTGCCCAATGCCTCAATTTCGGCAGATGTCGCACCGCCGAGGTTCAGCAGAAAATTACAATGTTTTTCCGACACCTGCGCCTGCCCGATTTGCAGGCCGCGGCAGCCGGCTTCGTCGACCAGTTGCCATGCCTTGTGGCCATCCGGGTTTTTGAAGGTCGAGCCGCCGGTCTTGGAGCGCAGCGGCTGCGAGGCTTCGCGTTCGTCGCCGATGCGCTTCATTTCAGCACCGATAATCGCTGGATCGCCTGCGTCGCCCTTGAACGTCGCGCCGACCACGATCGCACCTTCGGGCAAGGCCGAATGGCGATAGCTATAGCCCATCTCGGCCAGGGGGATTGTCACCAGATCGCCGTTGCGCAGGATCACGTCCGCGCTCTCCAATATGTCGCAGACTTCGCGGCCATAGGCGCCCGCGTTCATGCGGACCGCGCCACCGATGGTGCCAGGTATGCCGCGTAGAAATTCCATCCCCGCTATGCCGTGATCGCGGGCCTTGCTCGCAGCAGATATGCCGGGTGCTCCCGCTCCGCAGCGCAAGGTCATTTCGTCCGCATCGATGCCGGCAAAGGCCTTGCCCAACCGGATTACGACGCCGCGGATGCCGCCGTCGCGGATGATCAGGTTCGACCCCAGCCCGAGCGGCCAGACCGCTATCGCCGGATCGAGGTCGCGAAGAAATTGCTGCAGATCGTCAATATCCCTGGGTTCGAACAGCCATTCGGCCGCGCCGCCGCTCTTGAACCAGACGAGCGGCGCCAGAGCCGCGCCTTCGGTCAGCTTGCCGCGGGTTTCCGGCATGGTGGCGACCGCGGTCATGAAATCAGCCCCAGAGTGAAAAAACCGTTCGCACTGAGCTTGTCGAAGTGCACGTCTCCTCCGGAGGCGTCCTTCGACAGGCTCAGGACGAACGGGAAAAGGGCCACGTTAAGGAAAGTCGGGAACCGCGACAGGTTCATTTGCGCGCCTCCGCGATATTGTCTGCGAGCACGGCGGCCCATTTGGTAATATCGCCTGCCCCGAGGCAGATGATCATGTCCTGCGGTTGCGCCACTTCGGCCAGTCGCGTCGCCAGTGCCTGCTGGTCCGCAACGGTCTCGGCAAGCCGGTGGCCGCGGATCTTGAGCCCGTCGACCAGAGCATCGCTGTCAACGCCTTCGATCGGGTCTTCACCGGCAACATAGACCGGTGTCACCAGCACCATGTCGGCATCGTTGAAGGCACCCTGGAATTCTTCCATATGATCGCGCAAGCGGGTGAAGCGGTGCGGCTGGACCACAGCGATCACGCGTCCCTGCGCACCCTCGCGTGCGGCCGACAGAACCGCCTGAATTTCCACGGGGTGATGACCATAATCATCGATGATGGTGATGCCGTCCACTTCACCGACCTTGGTAAAGCGCCGTTTGACGCCTCCGAAATCGTCAAAGCCTCTGGCAATCTGCTCGTCGCTCATCCCCATTTCGAGACCGACAGCGACAGCCGCGATCGCGTTCTGGACATTGTGACGGCCCGGCATCGGCAGGGTGATATTCTCGATGGTGCGGGTCTCGCCTTCACGGTCCCGCACGACCACGTCGAAACGGTTCCCGCCCGATATCGGCGTGACATTGACGCCCTTCACATCGGCCTGCGCGGAAAAGCCATAGGTGATGAGCCGCCGGTCACGGATACGGGTCAGCACGCCTTGCACCTCGGGATGGTCGACGCACAGGATCGCGGCGCCGTAAAACGGGACATTCTCGATAAACTCGACGAAACTGTCCTTGATCTTCTCGAAGCTGCCATAATGATCGAGATGTTCGGGATCGATATTGGTAACCACCGCGATCGTGCCATCGAGCCGCAGGAAGCTGCCATCGCTTTCGTCGGCCTCGATCACCATCCACTCGCTGTCGCCAAGCCGGGCGTTGGAGCCATATTGGTTGATGATCCCGCCGTTGATCACGGTCGGATCAATCCCGCCGGCATCCAGCATGGCTGCAACCATCGACGTGGTCGTGGTCTTGCCATGGGTTCCTGCAATCGCAATGGTCGATTTCAGCCGCATCAGTTCGGCCAGCATTTCGGCCCGTCGAACCAGAGGTATCCGGCCCGCCAGCGCAGCTTCCACTTCGGGATTGCCGCGCTTGACCGCGGTTGAGGTCACAACCACCGCAGTGCCTTCGACATTTTCGGCATTCTGGCCGATTTTGACATCAATGCCCTTGGCGCGCAGGCCGTCGATCACATAGCCTTCGGCAATGTCGCTGCCCTGCACCTGATAGCCCATATTATGCATCACCTCGGCGATACCGGACATGCCGATGCCGCCGATGCCGACAAAATGGATCGTTCCGATATCCGTACCTACGCCCTTCACTGAACGCCGTCCTTGGCCAGAGCTTCCTTGCGGGACGATATCATCTGCTGCTTTTCCTTTTTCACCTTCATGCTGTTGCCGAGAGGCGATGTACCGATGCTCTCGACCAGATCGGCAAGATCGTTGACCGCTTCCGGCCGACCGCATTTCGCGGCAAAGCGCGCAGCATTTTCCAGCGCGCCCGGCTGCAGCGCCATTTTCTGCATCTGCTTGGCCAGTTCCTTGGCGGTAAAGCGGGACTGCGGGATTGACCGTGCGCCACCGGATGCGACCATTTCCTTGACATTATAGGTCTGATGATCGTCCATCGCGCTGGGCAGCGGGATCAGGATCGCCGGACGGCCAGCGGTGGTCAGTTCGGCGATTGTCGATGCGCCGGCCCGGCCAATCACCAGATGCGCCCAACCGAGACGCTGTGGCAGATCGGGCAGATAGGTCGCCAGTTCCGCCGGAATATCATGTTCGGAATATTTCGCCCGCACACCTTCGATATCATCTTCGCGGCATTGCTGGGTAATCTGCAGGCGGCGGCGCAAATGCATGGGCAGCATGGCCATCGCATCGGGAACGACACTGGAAAGGATGGAAGCACCCTGGCTGCCACCGGTCACCAGTACGCGGAATATGCCTTCTTCGGACAAGGGCGGATAGGGTTCCTCGCGCAGCGCGACCACTTCCTCGCGCACAGGGTTGCCGACCAGATGCACTTTTTCCTGATATTTCGGCTTGATCCGGAGTACGTCGGGATAGGCGGTCGCGATTGCATTGACCGAACGCGCCGCGAGACGGTTGACCCGGCCCAATACCGCATTCTGTTCGTGGACGATGGTCGGGATATTGCGGCTGTTGGCCGCGAGCAGAGCAGGATAGGCCGGATAACCGCCAAAGCCGATAATCGCCGACGGCTGGAATGTCTCGTAAAGCTGCATCGCCATCCGGCGACCCTTGAGAATGGCACGGGTTCCGCCGACCCAGCTGCGCGGGTCCTTGGTGATCCGGCCGGCTGGCAGGACATGGACCTGCCCTTCGTCGACCATGCCGGGTATTTTCTCGCCGCGTGCATCGGTGATCATCGCCACCCGGTGACCGCGCAGAACCAGTTCTTTTGCCAGCGCATAGGCCGGAATCATGTGACCTCCGGTGCCGCCGGCCGCCAGAACATAATGTTTCGAAAAACTCATACCGCTATCCGTCCTTGCTCGGGCCAGGCCGAGACATATTGTGAGCGGTCAAGATACGGGTTCCGGCGGGTAAATGCGAGCAAAAGTCCAATGCCGATGCACAAAGCCAGCAGCGACGATCCACCGTAGCTGACAAGTGGCAGGGTCATGCCCTTTGACGGGAAAAGCTGCAGGTTTACCGCCATGTTGATCAACGCCTGTCCACCCAACTGGGCGGTCAGCCCGGTTACTGCGAGAATGATGAAATTATCCTCTTCGTCGAGCAGCCGGAGAAAGACCCGAACGATGATCGCGAGATAGACCAGGGCGATGGCCATGCAGGCCAGCAGGCCGAATTCTTCGCCGATCACCGAGAAGATATAATCGGTATGCGCTTCGGGCAGCTTGAACTTGGCAGTGCCCAGCCCTGGCCCGGTGCCGAGCAAGCCGCCGCCGGTCAAAGCCTTGTGCGCGAGCATCACCTGGTCAAATTCCTCCCCCCCGAACAGCCATGCATTGATCCGCTGGGTCGCAACGGGATAGAAAAAATAGGCCCCGACCAGACCGCCGATACCACCGACACCGACCGCCGCGATCAGACGCGCCGACAGGCCGGAGACGGTCATGACCGCGAACCAGATGCCGCAGATCAGAATGGTCTCGCCCAGATTGGGCTGCATCAGCAGCAGAACCGCAATCACCCCGGTCAGCACGATCGAAAGCGATATCACCGGCAAGGCCGGGTCCTTGACCCGCAGCGACAGCAGCCACGCAAGGGCCACGGCATAAAGCGGCTTGAGAAATTCACCGGGCTGGATCGTGGCAAAGCCATAGCCGATCCAGCGCTGGGCCCCGTTGACCGTCTTTCCGAATACCGGAACAAGGAACAGCAATATGACCGCAGCAACCGCACCGAGAATTGCGAAGCGCCGGGCTTGTTCCTTGGGCAGCATCGACACCACCAGCATCAACGGTATACCGGCAATCACCCAGCCGAGCTGACGATAGAAATAATAGAGCGGATCGATTTTGACCGCATCGCTGCCCAGTTTCAGCGCCGTCACCGGCGATGCCGCAGCCACCGCGATCAACCCGATTGCAATCAGGGTCAGGATCAGGCCGAGCAGCACCCGGTCGAGTTCCCAGAACCAGATCGCCAGCGGCGAACGATCACTCCGTCCGAGCCGCGACTGCAACTGGAATCGCTTCTTCTTGAGTCCCCCGGCCAATTCGGGCTGGGCATTGTCGAGGCCGGTCGACTGATCAGAGGCGCTCATTGACTCATCCCCCGGGTCGCGATGCCGACCAGATCATTCTCGATTACCGAATTGACCGCCGTCCGGAAACATTCCCCGCGCGCTTCAAAATCGCGGAACTGGTCGAACGAGGCGCAAGCGGGCGACAGCAGAACCACTTCGCCGGGTCTGGCGTTGGCGGCTGCCTGCTGCACGGCGGTCAACATCATTTCGCAGGATTCCACCGGCACCTTGTCCGCCAGCAATTTACCGAACAGCGGCCCGGCTTCGCCAATCGTATAGGCCTTGACGACATTGTTATAGAAAGGCTCGCATTCGGTCAGCGTGTCGCTCTTGGGCAGGCCACCGAGAATCCAGTGGATTTTCGGATAGGCTCCCAGTGCAGGGCCTGTCGACGCGGGATTGGTTGCCTTGCTGTCGTTGACGAACAGCACCCCGGAGGCTTCGGCGATCCGTTCCATCCGGTGCGCCAGGCCATCGAAGGAAGCCAATGCCGGGCGCCACTGATCTGCGGATAGACCCAGGGCTTCGACCGTGGCGACGGCAGCGATGGCATTTTGCAGATTATGGGGTCCTTGCAGCGACGGCCAGTCGGCCTGCCCCGCCAGCTCGGCATCGCTGGTATCGACAATATTCCGGATCCGGCCGAGATCGCGCAGGCAATGGAGGGCCAATTGGGTCTTTTCGTCCTTGCTGGCAAAGATTGCCGTGTGATCGGTAGCCAGCATGTCAAACAGCCGGGCTTTCGAGGCGGCATAGGCATCAAACCCGTCATAGCGGTCGAGATGGTCCGGGCTGACGTTGAGCAAAAGCGCGACATCGCAGTCGAGGCTCATGGTCAGGTCGATCTGATAGCTGGACAATTCGAGGACATAGACGCCGCCTTCGGGCAATGGCTCCTGTGACAGGATCGGAACGCCGATATTGCCGCCCATCAGGCTCGGGATGCCAGCGCTCTGGAGGATGTGGTGAACCAGCGCGGTGGTCGTCGACTTGCCATTGGTACCGGTGATGCCGACCACCCGGTGCGGCGGCAGCGAAGGACGAGCCTCCGCGAACAGCTCGATATCACCGATAATCTGAACACCATCTTCAGCCGCCTTGCGCGAGATCGGCTGGCCGTTGAGCGGCACGCCCGGAGACACGACGATCGCGTCATAGCCGCTGAGGTCCGAAGTCAGTGGATCGGCAATGATCGCCTTGTCGGCGACGCTTTCCCGCAATTCTTCCCGATTGTCCCACGCGAGCAACTCTGCGCCGCTGGCGTGCAGGCATTCGAGCGCTGCCATGCCGGAACGGGCCAGTCCGAGGATGGCATATCGTTTGCCGGCAAAGGCGGAGGAGACGATCATCTCAGTTTCAACGTCGCCAATCCGGCCAGCGCGAGTACCAGACTGATAATCCAGAAACGGATCACAATCGTGGATTCGGACCAGCCAAGCTGTTCGAAATGGTGATGGATCGGGGCCATGCGGAAGACCCGGCGGCCGGTGCGCTTAAAGAAAAACACCTGGACAATCACCGACACGGCTTCGAGCACGAACAGCCCGCCGACCAGTGCCAGGACGATTTCATGATGGATGGACACCGCAATCGCGCCGAGCGCGCCGCCGAGAGCGAGGCTGCCGGTATCGCCCATGAATACCGCGGCTGGCGGCGCATTGAACCACAGGAAGGCGAGGCAGGCGCCAATCACGCAAGCGCAGAAGATCGCCAGTTCGCCCGCTCCGCGCACAAAGGGGATGCCGAGATATTCGGAGAAAACCGCATTACCGGAGAGATAGACCAGAACCAGAAAAGTCGCGCTGGCGATCACCACCGGCATGGTCGCAAGGCCATCGAGGCCGTCGGTCAGATTGACCGCATTGCCCGCACCGACAATCACGAACATCGCGAAGGGAATATAAAAATAGCCGAGATCGATCTGCACATCGTTGAAGAAAGGCACGTAAAGGCTGGTGCCAATCTGCTGGACGATCAACCATGTCGCGAAACCGGCGATGATGAATTCCAGCAACAGCCGCACACGCCCGGGAATGCCCTTGTGGCTGGCTTTGCGAACCTTGTCATAATCATCCATGAAGCCAATCGCGCCAAACCCGAGTGTGACAAAGATACAGGCCCATACAAACATGTTGCTGAGGTCCATCCACAGGATCAGCGATGTCACCACCGAAATCAGGATCATCAAGCCGCCCATCGTCGGCGTTCCCGCCTTCTTGAGATGCGTGACCGGGCCATCCTCGCGGATCGGCTGCCCCTTGCCCTGCCGCATGCGCAGCATGTTGATGAATTTGGGACCGATCAGCAGACCGATGAACAATGATGTCGAAACAGCGGCACCCGAGCGAAAGCTCAGGTAGCGAAAGACGTTGAATATGCCTTCGAATTCAAGCCATTGGGCTAGCAGATAAAACATTAATACTCCCCGTTCACCAGCGCGGAAACCGCCGATGACAGCCCCAGATAATTTGACCCCTTGATCAGAATCACGTCCCCGTCGCCGATCAGTTTTGCGACCTCGGACAGCGCCTCCGAAGCGCTTTCGGCATGTGACATTTTTACGCCCTGATCAAGGCCATGTTCCAGTTTCGCGGCAGTATGTGCCATATATTCGCCGACCAAAATCACCGCATCCATCCCGCAGTGCAGAATATCGTCGGCGAGCGCTGCGTGAAATTGCGCGGATTGCTCCCCGAGCTCGCCCATGGCGCCGAGAATTGCGATTTTTTGGCCGCTGCACGGCTCGACGGTAAAATGTTGCAACGTTGCCTTCATCGAAGCCGGATTGGCGTTGTAGCTTTCGTCGATGACAACGGCCTTGCCGCCGGATTTCAGGGTGATGACATGACGGCGACCGCGGCCATCGATTCCGCTCATCTCCGCGAGCGACAGGCCGGCGGACGCCAGATCACCGCCGACGGCGCGTACCGCGGCAAGAATGGCGAGCGAATTGGAAACCCAGTGCCGCCCGGCTTCCGCTATCGTGAAGCACAGGCTCTGGTCGCCCAGCCTTGCGGTGACCAGCGAGCCACCGCGGGGAGCGGGAACCACGTCAACCGCGCGGACATCGGCTCCGTCTTCAAATCCGAAGGATATCACATGGGCGGCGTGTCGCTCCGCTTTCTTGCGCAGGCGCTGATAATGAGGGCTGTCAAAAGGAATGATCGCTGTGCCCTCGGGGACCAGCCCTTCGAAAATCTCGCCCTTTGCGTCGACGATACCTTGTTCGCCGGTCGGGAAATTGCCGATGTGGGCCGGAGCGATAGCGGTGATGATCGCGGCATGTGGCCGCACCAGTCGAGTCAGCGCCGACAATTCGTGAGCGTGGTTCATGCCCATCTCGAAAATGCCGAATTTCGTGTCTTCCGGCATCCGCGACAGGCTGAGCGGGACGCCGACGTGATTATTATAGCTTTTGACCGAACGATGCGCGTGGCCGAACGAACAACGGTCGAGAGCCGCGTACAGCGCTTCCTTGGTGCCCGTCTTGCCGACCGATCCGGTTACGCCGATGATCCTTGCGGCGGTGCGCTCACGCGAAGCCTTTGCCAGCGCGTCAAGCGCAGCAGCGGTGTCGGATACCAATATATGGGGACCATCCACCGGCTGACTGACAATCGCGCCCGAAGCGCCGGAAGCAAAAGCCTGCTCCACATGGAGGTGACCATCGCTGTGCTCGCCCTTGAGCGCAACGAACAGGTCGCCCGGACCGATTTCGCGCGAGTCAAAGGCGACGCCACTTGCGTCAAAGACAGCGCTTGCCTTGCCGCCCGTCGCCTGCGCTATCGCGGCCGATGTCCACAATGCGGTCACAGCGGCTGCGCTCCGGCACATTCTCTCGCCACTTCGACGTCATCAAACGGGATGACACGGTCGCCAACGATCTGGCCCTGTTCGTGACCTTTGCCGGCCAGCAGGATGATATCCTGCGCTCCGGCCATCTCGATCGCCCTGGTGATTGCCGCACGCCGGTCGGCAACATCATCGGCTCCGGTCGCTCCGGCCAGGATTTCAGCGCGGATGGTGGCGGGATCTTCGCTGCGCGGGTTATCATCGGTGACAATCACATGATCGGACATTTCGACGGCTATCCTGCCCATTTCTGGCCGTTTGCCCTTGTCCCGGTCGCCACCGGCACCAAAAATCGTGATCAGCCTGCCCGTGACATGCGGGCGAAGCCCCTCAATCGCGGCGCGCAAGGCATCTGGCGTATGGGCATAGTCGACATAGAGCGGCGCACCGGCACGGGTGATGACTGCGCGCTCCATCCGGCCACGAACAGGCTGGACCCGCTGCATATGGTCGAGAATATTTTGCAGTTGCCCGCCGGCCGCCAGCACGATGCCCGCCGAGATCAGGATATTGGCCGCCTGATAGGCACCGATCAGTGGCAGAGAAATCCGGTGGGTATTACCCTCCGCCTCGACCATCAATATCTGGCCTAGATGAGTGGGAGTCTGCGACATCAACCGCAGCGTCGAACCCTTTTTTCCGACCGTCAGCAACGCGAGGCCGCGCGCCGTCGCCCGCTCGATCACCTTGTCCGACCAGGGATCGTCGTCGGCCCATATAACCGCGGCTCCGTCGCTTGCCACGACTTCGTCGAACAGGCGCATCTTGGCTTCGAAATAGCTGTCCATATCGCCGTGATAGTCGAGATGGTCGCGGCTCAAATTGGTGAAGGCACCGATCCTGACCGGCAGACCTTCGGTCCGATATTGCGACAGTCCGTGGCTCGAGGCTTCGAAAATCGCATGGCTGACGCCTTCCCGCGCCAGACCAGACATGTTCGACAGGAATGTGACAATGTCAGGGGTGGTCAGACCGGTTTTGACCTGATCGTCCGCCGTGGTGACGCCGAGCGTCCCGATCGACGCGCTGTTGTGGCCGTCCATCCGCCACAACTGCCGGGTAAGCTCGGCAGTCGAGGTCTTGCCGTTGGTCCCGGTCACGGCAGCGACATGGACCGGCGTGGGCGTGAAATAGCGGGCTGCCATCCGGGCGAACAACCGTCTTGGCTCCTCGTCCGCGATATGGACCATGCCTTCAACCTGCGCATCGGGAAGCGCCACCACCGCAATCGCACCGGCGGCAACCGCTGCTTCAATATAATCTTCGCCATTGAACTTCGCACCCCGGAACGCACCGAAAATATTGCCGGGTGCGATCTTCCGATTATCGATGGCAAAGCCGGTGACCGGCTGTTCGCCGGCATCAGCATTCAGTCCGGGTACGAAATCACTCAGTTGCATCATTCTGCTCTTTGGTTGAGGCTTTCGGCTTCCATAACAGCGGCGTCAATTCGGATACATCGACGTCGCGATGCTCATCGGGGATCACGCCCAGCATCGGACCGACCCGCGGGATGACCTTGCGCACGATCGGTGCCGCCGTCCAGCCCGCGGTGCGCTGGAAAGAGGTTTCTGCGGTGGCCTTGGGTTCATCGAGCATGGTGATCAGAATATAGCGGGGATTATCCATCGGGAATGCGGCAGCAAAGGTCGAAACCAGCGATGTCTTGTTATAGCCACCTTCGGACGGTTTTTCTGCAGACCCTGTCTTGCCGCCGATCCGGTAGCCAGACGCATCGGCCTTGCGTCCCGTACCATCGGCAACGATCATCCGGAGCAGCTGGCGCATACGGGCGCTGGTTGCTGCCTTGAACACGCGGCGCCCCTTGGCTTCCTTGCCCGGCTCGACCTTCAGCAGGGTGGCGGGACGCCAGATTCCGCCGTTGACCAGCGCCGCATAGGCGCTGGCAAGGTGGAGCGGCGTGACAGCAATACCATGGCCATAGGCGACGGTCATGTTGGTAACCCGACCCCAGTTGCTCGGCCAGATCGGATGCCCCTTCTCGACCAGCTCGATATGCGGCCGCTCGTCAAAGCCGAGCCGGCGGAACATGTTTTCCATGGCTTCCTTGCCGAGATTATCGGCGATCCGGGCGGTGACGATATTGGAACTGTGGACCAGGGTCTCGGGAACATTAAGATAGCGGCCCTGGCTGTGATCATCCTTGATCGTGAAACCGCCTACCTTGACCGGCTCCATGGCATTGTAGCGGACCGCGAGATCGGTAACCGTGCCGGCGTCGAGAGCCGCCGCTACAGTCAGCGGCTTGAACGTCGAACCGAGTTCGAACACGCTCTGGGTCACTTCGTTATTCTGGTGCTTCATCGAAGCCCTGCGGATCTTGTTCGGATCGAACATCGGCAGCGAAGCCAGGGCCATGACTTCGCCGGTCTGCACATCGAGGATAATCCCCGCGGCACCGCGAGACTGGGTGCTGATCATCGCGCCCTGCAGCTCGCTTTCCAGCGCCGCTTGTACCCGGCTGTCAATCGATAGGGTCGTCGGCGTGCCGCGCAGGTCCTTGTCTACGAGACGGCTGTTCAGCGCCCGTTCCATGCCCATCACGCCCTTGCCATCGGCATCGACATAGCCAAGAACATGCGCGGCCAGTTCGCGCTGGGGATAGAGACGCTCGTCTTCGCGTGGGAATTCTATACCGATTTCACCCAGCGCATGGACCTGCTTGACCTGCTCCGGCAGCGCCCGGCGGCGAAGATAGGTCGGCCGGGGGCCATTGAGCCGTTCCATAAAATAGGATGGGTTCGTATCGGGAAAAATCTCGGAAAGCTGGCGCGCCAGTGTCTTTTTGTCACCGAGCAGGCGAGCCGGCACAACCCGAATGGCATAACCGCGCATCGTCCGCGCCAGTGCCACCCCGTTGCGGTCGACGATATCGCCGCGCGGCGGAATGAAGGCGTTGCTGGATGCCCGATAGGGGGTGGCATCTTCCAGAATTGTGAGACTGGCCAAACGCCCGACGATAACCGTGAAGACCGCCAGAAAGACCAGCAGCAGGATCATCAGCCGAAAATGCGCGTTGGCGGTTACTTCCTTGGCTTTTCCCGAAAACTCCACTTTCTTGCTATTGGCGAGAAGTGTCGTCATTCGGACGTGCTTTCGATTTTCTCCGTGATCGCCCTGCGGCCGAGATCGCGGACAAGGCCGTCATCCAGTAGCTTCTCTTCCAGATGGGCCACTCTTGTGGTGCGGTTCTGAGCCAGTCCTTTGCGCGGATCCGCATCGGTCGCTGCGCTTGCATGCCTTGTGCTGCCGCCGATTGCGCTGCCATCGTCATTGCGGTCATGCGCTTTGGCTGTGCCAAAAACCGAACCGATGATTCCGGCCGGCTGTACATCATCCATCGTGCTGAGCACCGCGACGCGGACCGGCTTGCGCAAGTCCCTGCCGCCAAGATTGGCGAGCGCTCTCTCGCCGTCCAGATATTGCGCCGCTACCGGCGATGCATAGCCAAATTCCAGCTTGTTCCAGTCTTCCAGCTGCCGCAAATTGGCACGCGCGCTAAATTCCGTTTCGAGATAGCGAATGTCTTTTTTTACGGCTACAATCCTGGCGTCGGTCCGCGCGAGATCGCTGCGCAACGTCGCGACGCTGAGCGATAGTGGATAGAGCAGGATCGCAACCACAAACACCAGCGCGAGCCATCCCATTCCTTCGAGGCGCTTGACTGCTAGCTTCACGTCTCTCCACCATTGCAAAAAGGCGCGTCTGTACGCACCGCTGATCTGAGGGTGGCGGAGCGGGCCCGGGGATTAAGAGCCTGCTCCGCCGCGGCCGGACGCACCGCTTTGGCTGGTTTATGAAAGGTGGGTGCCGGTCGTATTTCGTTAACTTGGGGAAGATGGCGAGATCCGGCGGATTTCTGACCGCTGCGGTCCCGCAGGAAATTTTTGACGATGCGATCTTCGAGGCTGTGGAATGTCACCACGGCCAGGCGGCCGCCGGGCTGCAGCAGCTTCTCTGCTGCGACAAGTCCGTCTTCCAGTTCACCGAGTTCGCGATTGATATGGATACGGATCGCCTGGAAGGTCCGGGTGGCCGGGTCCTTCTTGTCACCGGCGCGATATCCCAGCGCCTTTCTGACCACCAGCGCCAGCTCCGACGTCCGGGTCAGCGGCCGCGCCTCGACGATCGATCTGGCGATCCGGCGCGAACGGCGCTCCTCGCCGTAACGATAGATGACATCGGCAATCGCCTCTTCGTCCGCTTCGTTGAGAAAGTCGGCGGCGCTCTCGCCGTCGCGGGCCATGCGCATGTCGAGCGGCCCGTCTTTCTGGAACGAGAAGCCGCGCTCGGCCTGATCAAGCTGCATCGACGACACGCCGATATCGAGCGTTATTCCGTCAATATCTTCGTCGACCAGCACGTCCGCCATTTCGGAATAGCGAGCGTGGTGCAGGTGAAGCTTGCCATCGGCGCCGTCAACCATCGCCTGCCCAGCCGCAATCGCGTCGGGATCCTGATCAAATGCGTGGACGGTCGCGCCGGCCTCGAGCATCGCAGTGGTGTAGCCGCCCGCACCAAATGTGCCATCGACATGCGTTTCGCCGGGGGCAATGGCGAGCGCGACGATGACTTCATCGATCAGGACGGGGACATGGCGGGCAGCAACAGCAGAGGTCATTTCTGTTTGCCTCCGCTTTTGTGGCCGGCTTCTTTCAGATGATGTTCGACCAGCCGCCGGTCGACCGGGACATCGTCGGTGGTGTCGAGCAAAGTCTGCGGATTCCACAGACAGAAGGTGGTGCCGATGCCGTGGAACAGCACTTTGCCTTCAAGATTACCGATTTCCCGCAGCTGCGGCGGCAGGATGAAGCGGCCGCTGGCGTCGAAGCTGAGGTCTTGCAGGGACGAGAATTTGCGGGCGCCGGCTGCATCTTTATCGAAAGACTCGCCGCGCGCGATGGCCGCTTCCCATTGCTTGTCGATTTCGGTGAGCATGTCGGCCTTGCGGCTGAGGCCAAAGCCGACGAGGCAATCCCATTTTTCATGGGTGCCAAGGCAGAGGGTGCGCCCGTCGCTGCTATCAACCAGGTTTTTGCGCAGGAATGCAGGCACCGACAGCCGACCTTTGTCGTCTATCGCCGATATGGCAGAGCCTGAATATGCAAATGCACCTGACAAAGCGGACGTCCCTCACCCGAACCAGAGGCAATAGTCTCCCCGCTTCAGAAGCGCGCTTTCCAGCGCCCTTCCGGAAACAACATCCCGGACAGGAAGAATACCCCGATAACAAAATAGGGTTATCAGGGGACGGTCGGGGATGGAAGGGGATTTTACGGGATTTTATGGGTTCTTATGATTATCACATTGAAATAGTTAACTTTTAATTTTCCATAGTTTCAACCTGCGATCGAAACATCGCCGCTTAGTGTCTGTAAACGCCCGCAACATCGTCATTTTTCCTTCTCGTCGGCAACAAAATGGTCTCGCACCAGAGAATCGACGAAGCGCCCTGCCCCGCTTTTCTGCGGCGATCGCCGTGCCGACTCCGGCCAGAACATTGCATTCAGGAAATCTGCGTCCGCGATGATCGAAGCCTGTCCGAGACCGACCGAACATTGCATGATGAAATCAGCCGCGCTCCCCTTGCAGCGCACGTCGGGGTCTGCGCCATCCGGCAAAGGCACCAGCTTGCCGATCCCGCGGGTGGCGAAGGAATAGCCATCGAAGCTCAGGTCGACAGCAACCCGGTTCTTCTCAGCCGCGACCAGCTCCAGCCCCCAGTGACCGAGCAAGGGAGAGAGCAAGCCGCTCGCCAGAGGCCGCCGCGGATCAGCGATCGGCAATTCGGACGGCCAGACCAGATCGGGGTCGGTAAAGATGATGACGCTGCCGCCAAGCCGGACCCAGGCATCGAGAATGGTCAGGTCGGCAGGATCCATGGCGCGCGGCTGGGCAAGGATGACGATATCCGGATCGTCCTGGGCAAGCTTTTCCAGACTGTCGACCGCCGCTATGTCATAGCGGGCCTGCCAATATCGGTAGATAGGCGCCGGATCCGACTCACCGGACAAGATCATTTCCATCGACGCATCATCGCCCCAGACCAGCGGCAGGCTGGTCATTAGCTGGATGCGCGGCTTGCCCTCCAGGCTTTCAGATGGAGATTTGGCGGTGCATTGGCTCAACAGCAAAAGCGCCGCGATGGCCGACGTGACCGTCTGCCAGGGGGCCGTCAACTATCGTCTCTCCCGGTCCATCGGCGCATCCAGATTGGGATCAGGCTTCAGGTCGGGCACTGTCTGTCCGGGAAGATTGGCAGCCGGGTTCTGCAATTGCGGCTGGCCGGCTCCGGCGGCCGGAGCCGGGGTAATACCCAGTTCGGCCAGCGGTTCAGCCGGCTTTTCTTCCGCCTTGCCCGCTAGCGGAGCGCTTCTGTCCACGCTCTCGGCCTGCATTTCCTCGATCACGGTCTGCTCATCGCTCGCCCGCTGGATAACGAAATTGGCAACGCTGGCCAGCAACAGCACGGCCGCAAGACCAACCACACCGACCTGGATGCGCTGCATCGTGTCCTGACGACCACGGTCTTGTTCGTATTTATCCATCATTGTCCAGCCACGGGAATACCGGCAGCCCCTTTTCTTTCAGCCATGCGGCGTTGTAGAGCGAGGACAGATAGCGAAAACCGGTATCGCACAAGATTGTTGCAACCCGGCTGCCCGGTCCAAGCTCCTTGCCCAGTGCGATAGCGCCCGCCACATTAATCCCCGATGACATGCCGAGGCAAAGCCCCTCTTCCATCAGCAGCCGTTCGACCCAGACCAGCGCTTCCTCGTCGGAAATACGATATTGTCTGTCGACCGGCGCGTCTTCGAGGTTGCCGGTAATCCGGCCCTGGCCGATGCCTTCGGCGACGCTGCTGCCCTCGGACTTGAGCTCGCCATTGGCGTAAAATTCATAAAGCGCCGCGCCATGCGGATCGGCCAGCGCGATGGTCACCGCCTCGTCTTTTGCCTTCAGCCCCATGCCGACACCGGCCAGCGTGCCGCCGGTTCCGACGGCACAGGTAAAGCCGTCAATCTTGCCGTCCATCTGTTCCCAGATTTCCTTGGCGGTGGTTTCGATATGCGCGCGGCGGTTCGCGACATTGTCGAACTGGTTGGCCCAGACCGCGCCTTCGGTTTCTTCCGCAATCCGGCGCGATTGATGGACGAAATGGCACTGGCTCGAATAGGGCGCAGCCGGCACCGTGATCAGTTCTGCACCGAGCGCGCGCAATGTGTCCATTTTTTCCCGGCTCTGGGTTTCCGGCATCACGATGGTCGATTTATAGCCCTTGGCATTGGCGACCAGCGCGATACCGATCCCGGTATTGCCGGCAGTGCCCTCGACAATCCGTCCGCCGGGCTTGAGCATTCCGCGCTCTTCTGCGTCCTGAATGATATAGAGAGCCGCGCGGTCTTTTACCGAGGCACCGGGATTGGCAAATTCGCACTTGCCGTAAATATCGCAACCGGCGGCCTCGCTGGGTCCGGAGAGACGGACCAGCGGCGTGTTGCCGATCAATTCGAGTGTGTTTGGGATGATGTTCATGCCACAATACATAGTGCGCGGTTTTTCGCGCCGCAAGCTTGAAGCCTTTTCAGGGGCAATAGCATGGCTTTAGTCGCACGCTTGCCTTGCCTGCCGGCTGAAAATTGTTCGTGCGCAGCCGAAGAACATCATGCTAGGCCGCTGGCAACTTCTGACAGAAAATAGGAAAAAGAGGATCATGGTCGAGAAAAAATATGAATGTTTCGATGTCGAAATAGAAAATAATATCGCTCATATCCGGATGAACCGTCCGGAAAAGCTCAACAGCATGAACAAGTCATTCTGGAATGATTTGCCGGAAATCGTCGAAGATATTGATATCAACGCCCGCGCACGGGTCATCGTCATCAGCTCCACCGGCAAGCATTTTTCCGCGGGCATGGACCTTTCCGTGTTTGCGCCCCAGCCGAACGCGAAGATTGACGGCGCGGACAAGCATGTAATCGCGGAGATGTTCCGATCCAACGTCAAACGCATCCAGCATAGTTTCAACGCGCTGGAAGAAGCGCGCATCCCCGTATTGTTCGCGCTGCACGGCGGCGTCATCGGCGGCGCGATCGACATGATCAGTGCCGGTGATATCCGCTGGTGCAGCAAGGACGCGATATTCTGCATTCAGGAAACCAATATCGGCATGACCGCCGATGTCGGCACCTTCCCGCGCCTGCAGCGCTATATCCCCGAAGGCTGGGTCAAGGAAATGGCCTATACCGGTCGCCGGATAGACGCCGCCAAGGCCAAGGAAATCGGGCTGGTCAACGACGTGTTCGAGACGCAGGAAGAATGCCTGGCCCATGTCATGGCAACCGCGAAGGAAATAGCGTCGAAATCGCCGCTGGCGGTCACCGGCTGCAAGGTACTGATCAACTATGGCCGCGATCATAATACGGCGGACACGCTGGACTATATCGGAGTCTGGAACGCCGGCATGTTCCCGCCTTCGCATATCCAGGAAGCGGTCGCCGCGATGGGCGAGAAACGCGAAGCGGACTTTCCCGATCTGTTGCCGCTCAAAACCACAGCGATGTAAATTCGCGTACGCGATCCATCGATGATAAATTTTGTCTACGCCCTGATCCCGGTGGTCCTGATCACCGCATTGGGCTGGCTGTTGGCGCACAGGAATTTCCTGCCCGCCGACGGCTGGCGCGCGATCGAAAGACTGGTCTATTTCATATTTTTCCCGGCATTGATCATCGATGTTCTGGCCAGCGCTTCTTTTGATGTTGTTCCCTGGGCCATGGTGCTGGTGCTGATCGGCTCACAATTTGCGCTCGCGATATTGGGCCTGTTTGCAAAGCGGGCGGATGACGGACCGCGAAAGGGGTCGATCATCCAGTCCAATGTCCGCTGGAACACTTTTGTCGGCCTGTCCATCGCCAGCGCTTTGTTCGGCGAACCGGGGCTTGCCCTGATGGCGATTGCGGTTGCGGCTCTGACGCCGACCGCCAATGTCATTTCGGTACTGGCTCTTACCCATTTCGCCGAAAACACCGGGGCCCAAAAACCCCATGTGATGATGGACATGGTCCGCAATCCGCTGATCATCGGTTGCGTGATCGGCATCGCATTGAATCTATTGGGTATCGCCCCCAGCGGCATTGCCGAGAAAACCCTCGATATATTGGGGCAGGCCACGCTTGCGCTCGGCCTTCTCGTGGTCGGCGCGGCGGTTGATCTGGACGCCTTCAAACGGGCCGGCCCCACCACTTTGACCTGGTCGGCCGTGCGCCTGCTCGGCTTGCCTCTTGTGGCACTGGCTGCGGGGCTCTTGCTCGACCTCGCCCCGGATAGCCTGGCGATCGTCGCAATTGCCGCTGCCACGCCGACCGCGAGCAGCGGCTATATACTGGCGCGCCAGCTCGGCGGAGACGCCACTTTGTCGGCCAATCTGATCGCGGTGCAGACGGTATTTTCGGTGCTGTCCATGCCGGCCATCTATGCGCTCTATCTGCTGGTACAGAGCTGAGAAGTCTGGCTCAGGGCAATTAGCTCAAGTCAAATTTCTCTGGCACGACTTTCGCGATAATCTTGTCGCAGCCCGCATTGTTGCGCTGGAAGCATTCATGCGCACGCATCGCCTGATAATGGGCCACCAGGCCAGGCCATCTGGATTTGTCGGGAAGACCGGCGATCATGTCGGTCTGGGCGATCTGACTGGCCACCGCGATATCGGCAATCGTGATCGCGTCGCCGATAAAATGGGGTCGGCCGTCGAGCTGCGCTTCGAGATAATCATAAAGCGGCGGCAGCTTTTCATTCCAGCTCTTGCGCGCCGTCTCCAGGTCCGGATCCTTGCGCTGGAACAGGTTGAAAATAATCGGCCGGAACACGCCCATGCCGCCAACCATCGCCATGCCGGTATCGGCAAATTCCTCGAGCCACAGCGCCCGGCCATGATCAAATGCATCCACGGGATAAACCGCCGGTTCGGGCTGCCGCTTTTCCAGATAGCCGCAAATCGCCGAGCTGTCGGTGATTGTGCCCGCAGCGCCTTCTTCGGCGATGTCGCGGTCACGGAGCGAGGGAATCCGGCCAAGCGGACTGATTTCCTTGTACCAGTCCGGCATGCCCATGACATTGACGTCCTCACAGTCATAATCGAGCCCCTTTAACGCCATCACCGCCTCCACCTTGCGCTGGAAGGGGGACAGAGGCGAGCCGTAGAGAACGAGCGATGCGGTCATGGGGTATTTTCTCCTGAAATTTTTATTTGAAAGTTCTTTGGCGGATTGTTCGGAGATTGAAAACCCCAGTCTTGTTCCTTCTCCCTCAGGGGAGAAGGCCGGAAAATGCTTCACGCGAAGACGCGAAGGCACGAAGAGGTTCGGGCCTATTCCTTTCCGTAGACGATATTAACCGCGTCCGCCGCCCGCTTCGCCAGCGCCCGCGCCGCGTCCGTATCTGCGCCGGTCGCCAGCGCCACAGCCATCCGCCGGTAAGGCCGCGTCACCGGCTTGCCGAATATCCGCACGTCCGTTTCCGCGCCTTCGCCGCCCAGCGCCAGAGCGTCCGCCACGCCGGTAAATTCGAACTGCTCGCTGTCCCGGTCCGCCAGGATCACCGCGCTGGCGCTGGCTGGTGCGGTCAGCGCGATATGCGGGACGGGAAGCCCCATGATGGCGCGGGCGTGCAGGTCGAACTCGCTGAGATTCTGGCCGATCGAGGTGACCATGCCGGTATCGTGGGGCCGCGGGCTGAGCTCGGAGAAGATGACTTCGCCCTGCCTGGTGACGAAAAACTCGACCCCGAACAGGCCCCAGCCCCTGCCGTCGCCACCGAGATTCTCGACGACCTTGCGCGCCATGTCCTGCGCCGAGGCAAGCGCCGCGTCGGTCATCGCCGCCGGTTGCCAGCTTTCCTGATAGTCGCCGCGCTCCTGCCGATGGCCGATCGGCGGGCAGAAGATCACGCCGTCCTTGGTTCGCACGGTCAGCAGCGTGATCTCGTAATCGAAGTCGATGAACTGCTCGACAATCACCCGCGCGCGGTCGCCGCGCATATTGGCGACGGCATAGTCCCACGCCTCTTCCAGCTTATCGGCGCTGTCGACCTTGCTCTGCCCCTTGCCGGACGAGGACATCACCGGCTTGATCACCAGCGGCAGGCCGATATCGTCCGCCGCGCTGGCGACTTCGGCAAAGCTTTCCGCATAATGGTAGCGCGAGGTGGTCAAGCCCAGTTCCTTTGCCGCGACGTCGCGGATGGCGTCGCGGTTCATCGTCAGCTGGGTGGCGCGGGCCGATGGCACGACGTGGAAACCTTCGGCCTCCATGTCGGCGAGGATTTCGGTACGGATAGCCTCGACCTCGGGGACGATCAGGTCCGGCTGGTGCTTTTCGATCGCCGCGCGCAGCCTTTCGCCGTCGAGCATCGAGAAGATTTCGCGGCCGTCGGCAACCTGCATGGCGGGCGCATCGTCATAGGCATCGCAGGCAATCACATGAGCGCCAAGCCGCTTCGCCGAGATAGCGAATTCACGGCCCAGTTCGCCGGAGCCGAGGAGGAGGATTTTTTTGGTGTAGGTCATCGGGTGACTATGTTGGGTTCGGCGGAAAGGAGCAAGCCACAATATTTCCTCCCTGAAGCGAAGCTTCGGGGAGGGGGACCGCGCGAAGCGTGGTGGAGGGGTTTGTCGCGAACCGGCCCCTCCGTCAGTCCTCCGGACTGCCACCTCCCCATTGCTTTGCAATGGGGAGGAAATATAATCGCTAGGCGCCCTCGCCGGCCATCATCGCTTCCATCCGGCGCCCCACTTCGTCTTCCGATACATCCTCGACATGGGTCGAAAGGGTCCATTCGTGCCCGAACGGGTCTTTCAGCCAGCCCGAACGGTCGCCGTAAAACTGGTCTTCCACCGGCTTCACTATTTCCGCCCCGGCGGCCACCGCCTTGGCGAAGGCCGCATCGACATCCGGGACATAGATCATCAGGCTCGCGGTCGCCCCGCCGCGTTTGTTCGGGCCAAGCTTGTCCATGTCGGGAAATTCGTCCGACAGCATCACATGGCTGTCGCCGATGATGATGTCCGCATGGCCGATCTTGTCGCCCATCGGCAGGCGCATGTGCTCCGTCGCGCCAAAGGCTCGTGCGTAAAACGCGATCGCCGCCTCGGCATCGTCTACCGTGATATAGGGTGTAACGCTGCGATATCCGTCTTCTTTCCACGCCGTCATTATCACTCTCCGCTCTGGTTGAGCGCTGTTTATAGCAAATTTCGCTCGCTTTGCCGAGTCCGTGCGATTACTGATTGATATATTATATCATTACACCTATCTAGCCTTCCAACGCCGCCCTCAAGCCATGGAAGAAATGATCTTGTCCCACAGAAAATTCCTTATTTCCGCAGCGATCCTGACACTGCCTGCCGCTCCCGCCCTCGCTCAGAAAGACACGTCTGCCCAGCAGCGCGCCGACGGTCTCTCCGACGATTTCCACAATGACGATATGATCGTGGTCACCGCTCCCTATGTCGAGCAGCTCGACATATTGGCTGGTACATCCGTCCTCTCCGGAGACCAGTTGGCAGAGGATCTGCGCGGCCAGATCGGCGACAGTCTGACCGGCCTGCCCGGCGTTTCGTCCACCTCCTTTGCTCCCGGATCATCGCGCCCGGTTCTGCGCGGCTTCCAAGGACCGCGGGTCCGGGTTCTCACCGACGGCATCGGCTCGCTCGACGCATCCAACACCTCGGTCGATCACGCGGTTACCATTGATCCGTTGACCGCCCAGCGGGTCGAAGTCTTGCGCGGTCCTGCGGTTCTGCTGTTCGGCGGTGACGCGATTGGCGGCGCGGTCAATGTAATCGACAAGCGTATCCCGCGCGACATTCCTGACGATGCCGTCCATCTCGACGCGATCGGCGGCTATGGCAGCGCCGCCGATGACTGGAGCATCGCCGGATCGGTCGATGTGCCACTGACCCCCAAATTGGTAATCCACGCCGATGGCAGCTTCCGTGACACCGGTGATGTCCGGGTGCCGGGCTATGTCCTGTCACCGGCGTTGCGCGCAGATGTGCTGGCGGATGCAGCAGAAGAAGCTGAGGAAGGCCATCTTGACGAGGCCGCAGAACTGACCGAGGCAGCCAATCAGTCCGGCCGTGTGGCCAATACTGCCAGCCGCACCCAGACAGCAGGCGCCGGGATTGCCTATATCGATGACGGAGGCAATCTGGGCTTCTCGATCAGCTATTATGACACGGATTATGGTGTCCCCGGGCGCCCTGGCGCGGGTCATGCGCACGGCGAGGAAGATGACGATGATGAAGAAGAGGAAGGCCATGAAGAGGAAGGCCCGGTCACCATCGGACTGAAACAATATCGGGCCGACCTGCGCGGCGGCGTGAACATGGGCGGCTTCTTCGAAGCCCTGAATTTCCGCGCCGGCTATTCGGATTACACGCATACCGAATTTGAAGGCGACGAAATCGGCACGGTTTTCTCCGTCTCCGGCATAGAGGCCCGCGCCGAACTGGTGCAGGCCGATCATGATGGCTGGCGCGGCGTGATAGGCAGCCAGATACTGGTGCGCGATTTCAACGCTATTGGCGCAGAAGCCTTCGTCCCCAAGAACACGATCGAAAGCTGGGCCTTTTTCACTGTGCAGGAGGCCGATCTCGGATATCTCGAACTGGAAGGCGCGCTGCGCTTTGACCAGGCCAATATTTCTGCCAACAGCATCGATTTCGACCGCAGCTTCAATACGGTCTCCGCGGCCGTCGGTGTGGCTTACGCCCCCGACGACAATCCGTTCAAGATCGGTGCGAATTTATCGCGATCGGAACGCGCGCCTTCGGCAGAAGAGCTGCTCTCCAACGGGCCTCATATCGCCACCCAGGCCTTTGAAATCGGCAATCCCGATTTCACCACGGAAAAGAGCTGGGGCGGCGAGCTTTACGCGCGCTGGGACAGCGATGACCTACAGCTCAGCGCAACGGCCTATAGCAATTTTTTCAACGACTATATTTTCGAAGCGGCC
The DNA here is from genome assembly GCF_013371215.1 of Parasphingorhabdus flavimaris. Taxonomy (GTDB): domain Bacteria; phylum Pseudomonadota; class Alphaproteobacteria; order Sphingomonadales; family Sphingomonadaceae; genus Parasphingorhabdus; species Parasphingorhabdus flavimaris. The sequence goes on along the minus strand of NZ_JABWMH010000001.1, from coordinate 379,511 downwards.
ACCGGAGCGGAGGAAGACGGCCTTCCGGTGTTCCAGTATTTCCAGCGCGATGCGACTTATTACGGCTTCGAAGCCTCTGCGTCAGCGGTTGTCGCGCGTTTCGGCAATTTTGATCTGGTTGCCGATGGCGTGGCCGACTATGTGCACGCCAAGATCGACGATGGCGGCGGACCGGTTCCGCGCATCCCGCCACTCCGTCTGCTGGGCGGACTCAAGGCGCAGAGCGACAATCTCGACCTGCGCGCCGAAGTGGAATGGTCGGCCAGCCAGAATAAAGTCGCGGCGTTTGAAACCACGACCGACGGGTTTACCATGGTCAACGCAACCGCTGCCTGGCGCCCCTTTGGCAAGGATGGCGGCATCACCCTGCTCGCCTCGGCGAATAATATTTTCGATGTCAACGCACGCCGTCATGCCTCGTTCACTAAAGACTATGTACCTTTGTCCGGTCGTGATATTCGCGTAAGTGCAAAGTTCAGTTTTTAGGATATTTTGAAATGCAGAAAATTACCGTAGCCATCTTGATTTCAACCATGGTTCTGCTCAGCGCCTGCAACACCGTCAAAGGTGCCGGTCGGGATATTGAGTCGGTTGGAAAAGCCGGCGAAAAAGCCATTGACTGACGACCGTTAGTCCAAAACCTGTCGAAGAACGGAACTGGTCAACAGACGTGCTTCGGCAGGTTCACTACCAACGGTATCGCGTCGCCGGGTTGATCAGGACGGAACGATTTCTTTTTTCTTCCGCTCGGTGAACCACATGATCAGCAGCGAGACTTCGTAGAGCAGGATCAGCGGAATGCCGAGCATCAGCTGCGACACCACATCCGGCGGTGTCAGGATCGCTGCCAGCGCAAAAGCGCCCACAATCATATAGCGACGAATGGACTTTAGCTGCTGACGGCTGACAATGCCCGCACGGTTCAGCAGCAACAGCAGCACCGGCAGCTGGAAGCAGACGCCGAACGCCAATATGAACTGCATAACGAGCGAGAGATAGTCGCCCATCGCCGGCAGGGCTTCCTGCTGCAAACCGCCAACCGTCCCTTCAAATCCCAGAAAGAATCTGAACGCGGTCGGCATGACGATGAAATAGGCCAGCGAGGCTCCCGCGACGAACAGCACCGGCGTCGCCACCAGAAAGGGCAGAAAGGCCTTTTTCTCGTTGGCATAGAGGCCGGGCGCGACGAAGGCCCAGAGCTGGTTTGAAATGATCGGAAAAGCGATGAAGAAGGCCGCGAACATCGCCACCTTGATCTCGACGAAAAAGGCTTCATACAATTTGGTGTAGATCAGCTTCCCCTCACCCGCCGGAAAGGCATCGGTGAGCGGCTGTACGAGAATACCGAAAATCTCGTCGGCGAAAAACATGCTGGCGAGAAAGGCCACCACCAGCGCAGCCACCGACCATAACAGTCTCTGCCGAAGCTCGATCAGATGCTCCATCAGCGGCGCCTTGCTGTCGTCCAGATCAGGCTGGCTTTGATCGTTCATGGCTTGGGATCGTTCATGGTTTGGGATCGCCTGCGGGCGGCAAGTCTGGTCGATCGTCCACAGGATCGGACGGTTCCGGCACCTCTGCGGGCGGGCCTTCCAGCGGCTCCATCTTCGGTTCGTCCGCCACAGCGTCGTCGGGAAGCGCCGGATATTCCTTCATGATCCGGTCATTCTCGGCGGCCCATTTCTTTTCCATTTCCTGAAGCTCGGCTTCACGGACCATGGCATCGAGCCCGGTACGGAAATTGGCCATTACGCCGCGGCCCTTGGCCATCCATTTTCCCGCCGTCGCCAGCGCCCGCGGCAATTCCTTGGGCCCGATGACGACAACGGCAATGATCGCTATAATCGCGATCTCGGATATGGACAGGTCAAACATGTTCTATGCGGCCCTAAGGCTAGAGGCCGGCCGGCTCAAACAGCCGTTTTGTCGGCGGTTTTGCTGGTCTCGGCCGACGCATCGCCGGACTTGCTGTCAATCTTGGGAGTCGGTTTTTCCGCGCTCGCTTCTTCCTCGGTAATGCCCTTCTTGAAAGAACGGATGCCCTTTCCGACATCGCCCATCATTTCGGAAATGCGGCCACGACCAAATAGAATCAGCACCAGCGCCGCTACAATTAAAATCTGCCAAACACTCGGTTGCATGCGATATTCTCCTTAAGCGCCCTATTTAAGCGCTTTCACTCTGGTTTTCCAGCAAAACACCGTCATCACCTGCAAACTCTTGCTCTGCGGATACCGTTGCCGCCTCTTCGATCTCGTCTTCCAGCTCCATCTGGTCGAGCACGAGATCCACCGGATCGAGCAATCCCGCGGCTTTCAGATCATCAAGACCTGGCAAGTCCTTGCGGCTGGCCAGACCGAAATGGGTCAGAAATTCCGCGGTGGTCGCGTAGATCAGCGGCCTGCCCGGCACTTCCCGCCGACCGGCCGGACGCACCCAGCCAGCTTCCATCAGGACATCGAGCGTGCCCTTTGCCACCTGAACACCGCGAATGGCTTCGATTTCGGCACGGCTGACCGGTTCGTGATAGGCGATGATCGCGAGCGTCTCCATGCCGGCGCGGCTGAGCTTCCGCAGCTCCGCCCGTTCGCGACGCAACAGGTGGGAGAGGTCATGGGCCGTCTGGAAATGCCAGCGGTCACCGGTCCGAACCAATATGATCCCGCGATGCTGGAAATCCTCCTGCAATTCCGCCAATATTTGGCGGATGTCGAGTTCATCACCGACATAGGCCTTGATATCGGCGATTGTCATCGGCTTTTCCGACGCAAAAAGCGTTGCCTCGACCGCCCGCTTGCCGATATCCATCGCCTCTGTGTCTGGCTCAATCAGGCTTGTGTCTTCCATGTCATGCTCATCCATTCGTCGTCGCCTTGATCCTCAGCGGAGCGAAACTGCCCTCCTGCTGCAATATCAGCTTCCCTTGTCGGGCCAATTCCAGCGTCGCCAGAAAACTGGACGCTAGCGCCGATTTGCGGAGTTCCGCCGGCGCACCGGGGGGCAGAAAATGCCGGATATCCATCCAGTCGATCGCCTCCCCGAGCATCAGCGACACCCGCGCCAATGCATCCTCCAGCGTCATTACCATCCGCTGCCGGACGATATGAATCGCGGGAGCATTGCGAGTTTTTACCCGCGAATAAGCGGTGATCAGGTCATAATATTCCGCCTGCCACTGCCGGTCCTTTACGACCCTCAGCCCTTCCGGAGCGCCGCGCATGAAGACGTCCCGTCCGATCCGGTCCCTCGCCAGCAGACGCGCGCCCGACTCGCGCATTGCGTTCAGCCGTTCGAGGCGCATTTGCAGCCGCAAGGCGAGCTCTTCCGGCGAAGGATCGATCTCCGGGTCTTTCGGCAAGAGCAGCCCCGATTTCAGATAGGTCAGCCAGGCCGCCATCACCAGATAGTCGGCCGCCAGTTCCAGCCTCAATGTCTGGGCGCTGGCGATATATTTGAGATATTCCTGAACCAGCTCGAGAATTGAAATCTCGCGCAGATCCACCTTCTGGTTGCGCGCCAGGGCGAGCAGAAGATCCAGCGGCCCTTCCCAGCCGTCGATGTTCAGCGTCAGCGCGTCCTCATCCGGAGCGACCGATTCTGCCGGGAAAAAGAAGCTTTCGTTTTCCCGCTCTTCGCTCATGCCGCCGCCGCTATCAGTTCATCGCGTCGGGCGACCAGTGCCGCCATTTCGTCAGCGTCACCAGCGTCCTTTGTCTCGGCGATTGTTGCCATCGCCAGATCCAGCCGCTCCTGCACCTTGTCCGACATCGGGGTCAGCCGTTCGGCAATCCCGGTCATGTCATCCATCCTGGCCCAGCAATTGAGCGCGATATCGCATCCTGCCGCCTGCGCCCGTTCGGCCCGCTCGGGAACGGTTCCGGAGAGCGCTTCCATATCGAGGTCATCGGTGAACAGCAGCCCGTCGAAACCGATCCGGTCGCGAATGATGTCCTGAACGACGGTTTTCGACAGAGTCGACGGTGTCTCGGCATCCCAGGCGGTAAACAGCAAATGGCCGGTCATCCCCATGACCGCCTTGTTCAGCGTCTTGAACGGGGCGAGATCGAGCTCCAGCTCTTCGTCGCTGGCAGTGACCGTCGGCAAGGCCTTGTGCGTGTCGACGCTGGTCCGGCCGTGACCGGGCAGATGTTTGACCACGCCAACCACGCCGCCACGCTGCAAGCCGTCGAGGATCGCTCGACCGAGAGCGGCAACCCGCATCGGTTCGCTGCCCAGAGCGCGGTCACCTATGACATTATCGGCGTCCGGCTGGCGGACATCGAGCAGCGGCAGGCAGTCCACCGTGATCCCCACTTCGCGCATGCTGACGGCAATCGCCTGCGCATTGAGACGCGCCGCCTCGATCGCGGTGGCGGGTGCGATATCATAAATCTTGTCAAAGACTTCACCGGCAGGGAATCTGGGCCAGATCGGTTCCTGCATCCGCGCCACACGACCGCCTTCCTGGTCAATCAGGATCGCCAGATCATCGCGGCCATGGATTGCCCGCAACTCGTCGGTCAGCGCGCGCAGCTGCGCCTTGCTTTCGATATTGCGACCGAAAATGATGTAGCCGGCAGGATCGCTGTCGCGAAAGAAATCCTTTTCCGAGGCGGTCAGGCTCAGGCCCGCCACTCCAAAAACCGCTGGTGTCATAGCCATGGCAAATTTATCTCACGCAACATATCTTATACTTGCGCCGTTTGGCAGCCGGGTAAAGGCAAAAGCGCCGTTATCCACAGCGCTTCAACCATCTATTGCCCAAAATTAGCGAACGACGAGGCAGCTTTCGCCCGCAGCCTTGAGGTTGTTGCACAACTGCTGTGCCGCCTCGTAGCTTGGCGCAACCGCATTCAGCCGGTAAATGGTGCCGCCATCAACGGTGCCGCGAATAATCTTCTTCGGCAGCGCGCCGATCGCTTCAAAACGCCGTGTATAGCCGGACCAGCTGCCATCAGCGAGGCTCGCCGAACTATAGGCTCCAAGCTGGACCATGGCGGAGCCTGCGCCCGCAGCAGCGGGCGCGGCATCCGACTTGCGGATCGGCGCTTCGGTTTGCACCGGATCGCCCAGTTGCGCTGGCGTGTCCTTGCCCTCGCTGGCCGCAAAGCTGGCGTCGCCCTCGCCTTCAAACTGCCGTGCCTGCGGATCATCTGGGCGAACCTTGTAATCGCCTTCCTGCGCCGCGATCAATTCACCGTCACCGTCAAGCCCGCCGCCATCGCGGTTCTGCAGCCAGTAGATGCCACCGACGATCGCAGCCAGCAGCAGCAAACCGGCACCGACAAACAGGGCAACCCGGATCGGCGAATATTCACCGTCATCATCATAATCTTCGGCTGATTCCAGCCATGGCAGACGATCTTCGTCGTCCAGATCAAGATTTTCGCGGGTGGTGTCAGACATCATACACTCCATAAGCCAAAGGGCTAATCACATCGATTCAGAGGCCTCGACGCCCATCAGGGCAAGGCCGTTCCTGATAGTCTGCCCGATATTCTTGGCTAAGAAAAGCCTTGCCGATGTCGTTTCCGGGTCGTTAACCATTATGATCCGCTTCTCAGGCCGGTCATTGCCCAGATTATAAAAAGCATGAAATGCCGCCGCGAGGTCATTCAGATAGAATGCGACTCGGTGCGGCTCACGGGAAGCCGCCGCCGATTCGACAATCCGCGGGAATTGCGCGGCCATCTTGATCAGGTCCATCTCCTCCTCGCCGAGGTTGTCCAGCTTGTCCGGCGAAGGCAGGACGCCCTCGTCTGCCGCCTTGCGCAGGATCGACTGGATACGGGCGTGGGCATATTGCACATAGAAAACCGGGTTGTCGCGGGACGCTTCCATCACCTTGGCAAAATCAAAGTCCATCTGGGCGTCGGCCTTGCGCATCAGCATCGTGAAACGCACCGCATTCTTGCCCACTTCCTCGACCATATCGGCAATGGTAACGAAATTGCCCGAGCGCTTGGACATTTTCTCCGGCTCGCCGTTGCGCAGCAGGCGCACCATCTGGACCAGTTTGACGTCAAACTTGGTCTTGCCTTCGGTCAGCGCCGCAACCGCAGCCTTGATCCGCTTGACCGTGCCGCTGTGATCGGCACCCCAGATATTGATCAGCTCGTCGGCGCTCTGGGCTTTTTGGAAATGGTAAGCGAGATCGCCGCCAAAATAGGTCCAGCTGCCGTCGGATTTCTTGATCGGACGGTCCTGGTCATCGCCGAATTGGGTCGAGCGGAACAAAGGCAACTCGACCGCTTCCCAGTCCTCGATGACCTTGCCCTTTGGTTGCTCAAGCACTCCGTCGTAAACCAGATCGCGCGACCGCAGCTCGGCTTCGGCGATATCCGCCTTGCCGGCAGCATGCAGGTCGGCTTCGGACGAGAAGACATCATGCCGGATGCCGAGCAGGGCGAGATCCGAGCGGATCATGTCCATCATCTTGGCAACCGCTGCCTTGCGGAAAATCAGCAACCATTCGGATTCGGCGCTATCCTTGTATTTATCGCCAAATTCGGCGGCCAGCGCTTCGCCGACCGGCTTCAGATAATCGCCCGGGTAAAGCCCCTCCGGTATCGCGCCGATATCGTCGCCAAGCGCTTCGCGATAGCGCAGATGCGCCGAACGGGCGAGCGTGGCGACCTGCGAGCCGGCGTCATTGACATAATATTCCCGGATCACCTTGTGACCGACCGCTTCGAGCAAATCGGCCAGCGCATCGCCGACGACCGCACCGCGACAATGACCCATGTGCATTGGTCCGGTCGGATTGGCGGAAACATATTCGACATTGACGGTGACGCCCCGGCCTTTGTCCGACCGACCATATTCGGACCCAAGCTCTGCGATTTCAAGCAATTCCCGCAGCAAGACCGGTTCGGCCACCCGCAGGTTGATGAACCCGGGGCCGGCAATGTCCACCGACTGGACATCGTCGAGCTGGCCCAGCTTTTCCGTGATCTTTTCCGCCAGATCGCGCGGTTTCATGCCAGCAGCTTTTGACAGCACCATCGCGGCATTGGTCGACAGGTCGCCGTGCGCAGGGTCGCGGGGCGGCTCGAGCGTGACATTGGAACGGTCCAACCCGGCAGGCAAGGTCCCCGCTTCGGTCAGTTCATCCAAAACAGCATCAACATGTTTCTGAAAAATCTGGAACAGCATGATTGGCTCAATTCATCATAGGAAAAGGGGCCCGACTGGATCAGGCGCGAACATTCGTCATTTCAGGCAACCCTATCGGGTAGCGTTATATTGCAACTGTGCCTGGGTAAGCTGGAAACCGACGAGCAATTCGAAAGAAGAGCGCGCGACAGCGGCCCGAACGGCCGGATCAGCCAGCGGGTCAAGCGCGGCATCGGGGTCTCCGGCCTTGCGCTTGCGGGTCAGGCGTTCGATCACATCTTCGGGCAAACGCGCTGCAGAGGCGTCGACATAAGAGCCTGCCTTGGCCGAAGCCGAAGCGCGATAGTCACCATCGGCAAATTGCAGCGTTACATTGTTGATCCGCTTGGCGACCACTGCGGTGCCGCCCTGGATGACGGTGGAGAAATATGGAACGGTAACCGTGCGGGCACCGGTTGGACGGGTGCGAACGGCGCGAACGTCAAAGGTCGCTTCTGTATATATCCGCTCGCCTTCGCTGTTGCAGGTCGACCGCAGGTTGGTAATATTGGCGACAACATCAATCGCGCTGGAATCGGTGCTGTTCACAGGATTGAAGATGGTGATATCGCCCGTATGGTCAGGAACCGCAACGGCAGGACAACCTGTGCGAGTGACCGATACGCCGACACCCGAACTGACGTCGAGAGCACCGTCTTTTGCACATCCGCTGACAGCCAAAATCGAGACCGTCACCAAAACTAATTTCTTCAACCGGCCATTCGCCATCATTCTCAATCCTTGCCTTTGATCACGGGCAACACACATAGGCTTCATGCGTATCGATAAAAATCCCGCAACCCTTATCTGTGCCTTTAATGCGGTGCAACCGTCCATAAGATGAACAGACGGGCTTTTCGCCGGTGCAGTTATTCCCTAAGGACCTGATTATGATTCATTCGGATAAGCAAAAACGGCAGATTGACTTGCTTGTGGCAGCGCCTCGCGGCTTTTGCGCAGGCGTCGACCGCGCCATAAAAATCGTCGAGCTGGCGATTAAAAAATATGGCGCACCGGTCTATGTCCGGCACGAAATCGTCCACAACCGCTATGTTGTCGACGAATTGAAGAAAATGGGCGCGATATTTGTCGAGGAACTGGACGAAGTGCCCGATGGCGTGCCTGTCGTTTTTTCGGCGCACGGCGTGCCCAAGGCTGTTCCCCATAAAGCCGAAGAGCGTGGTCTGGAATATCTCGATGCGACCTGTCCCCTGGTATCCAAGGTCCATCGTCAGGCGGAACGGCAAACCGAAGCAGGCCGCCATATCATTTTCGTGGGCCACGCCTATCACCCCGAGGTGATCGGCACTTTCGGCCAGGTCGAGGAAGGCCAGATGACCCTGGTGGAAACGCTCGAGGATGTCGCCGCGCTGGACCCGGCAGATCCGGACGCGCTCGCTTTTCTGACCCAGACGACCTTGTCGGTCGATGACACCCATGCGATTGTCGCGGCACTGCAGGCGCGTTTCCCCTCCATCGTCGGACCAAAAGGCGAGGATATCTGCTACGCCACCTCCAACCGTCAGGATGCGGTTAAGAAAATCGCAGAAACCTGCGAACTCGTGTTTGTCATCGGCGCTCCCAACAGCTCGAACAGCCTGCGCCTGGTAGAGGTTGCCGAGCGCTGCGGCGCAAGAGCGAAACTGATCCAGCGCGCCAGCGAAATCGACCTCGCCTGGCTGGATGGCGTCAACAGCCTGGGCCTGACCGCTGGAGCATCGGCGCCGGAAATATTGGTGAACGAGGTACGCCTCCTGCTCGAAGGCCATTTCGACATCCGCGAGGAAAAGGTCACGACCGCTGACGAGAATATGGTCTTCAAACTGCCCCGCGGACTCGAAGCGGCCTGATGGCGGTCTATACCAAGGTCAGCGCAGAGGAAATCGACCAGTTCCTCACCCGTTTCGATGCCGGAACACTGGTGTCTGCCAAGGGCATTGCCGAAGGCGTGGAGAACAGCAATTATCTGCTGGAAACAACCCAGGACCGGTTCATCCTGACCTTGTATGAAAAAAGGGTCGACCCCGCCGACCTGCCGTTTTTCATCGCCATGCTCGACCATCTGGCCGAGCATGGCTGTCTGGTACCGCCGATGATCGCCGACCGCGAAGGGACGAAAATCCACAACCTTTGCGGGCGCCGCGCCTGTCTGATAAAATTTCTGCCCGGCGTTTCCGTCAGCCACCCGACCGCCGCCCAAGCACGCGCGACAGGCGAAGCACTGGGCGAGATGCACAGAGCGCTTGCCGATTTCGGGCCTGAACGACGCAACAGCCTTGATCATGACGGCTGGTGGTCGCTGGCGGAGCAATGTGGTCCGGCCGAACTCGACAAAATCGCCCCGGGCCTTGCGCAGGCGATTGCCGATGAACTGGATCATCTCGACCAACATTGGCCGCACCACCTGCCCCGCTCGGTTATTCACGCAGACCTTTTCCCCGACAATGTGTTAATGCTCGGCGATCGGGTCACCGGCCTGATCGACTTTTACTTCTCCTGCACCGATATCCGTGCCTATGATCTCGCCGTGACCCACGCAGCCTGGTGCTTTTCGGACGACGGCACCGATTTTCACGACCCCGTCTCACAAGCCTTGATCGCGGGATACGCCTCGGCCTTCGCGCTCAGCGATGCCGAACGCGAGGCGCTTCCCTTGCTGGCCCGCGGCGCAGCGCTCCGGTTCCTGCTGACGCGGGCCTATGACTGGATCAACACGCCGGCCGATGCGCTGGTCACCCGCAAGCCGCCGCAAGCCTTTCTCCAGCGGCTGCGATATTATCAAAACCATCCGGATATTTTCAAACCATGACCGAAACGCAGATCGTAGAAATAGCCACAGACGGTGCGTGCAAGGGCAATCCGGGACCCGGCGGCTGGGGCGCGCTGATCCGTTTTGGTGACAAGGAAAAGGAAATTTCCGGCGGGGAACCGGACACCACCAATAACCGCATGGAGTTGCGCGCCGCCATCGAGGCGCTCAACACGCTCAAGCGCCCCTGCAAGGTCAAGCTGTCAATCGACAGCAAATATGTAAAAGACGGCATTACCCAATGGATTTTCGGCTGGCAGAAAAACGGCTGGAGAACAGCCGCGCGAAAGCCGGTCAAGAATGCCGATCTCTGGCAGGACCTCTTAAAGGCGGTCGAACCCCATCAGATCGAATGGGAGTGGGTCAAGGGCCATGCAGGCGACGCCGACAATGAGCGCGCCGACCAGCTGGCCAGCGATGCTGCCATGAACATCGCCGCAAATGGCCGCAATTTCTAGGGTCAGTCCCTAGCTATTGTCTTCAATCTCCGCGTTCGGTCCGTTTTTCAGGATCGAACTGATCGCATTCTTGGCGCTGGCTTTGCTGGAATAGCCTTCGGTCGAGAAAATGACTTCGCTATTATATTTGAAGCGAACGCGAAATTCGCCCTTCTTGTCTTTCCAGATTTCGAATTTATGCGCCATCTCGATACTCTCCTTCTGTTGGGTGTCTGGAAACATAGAGCCTCAGACAGACATCGCAACGCCCCGCTTGTAAAACCTTGCTTCCTAGGAAAAACGCGAAGCCGCGTAGAGACTGACATCAATAGCGTGCAGGCTTTCGTCGGGGGCCTGCCCCAGCAGCACCGATCGGGCGAGTTTCGCAGCAGCCGGAGCTGTCTGGATACCAAAACCGCCCTGCCCGGCAAACCAGAAGAAATCGGAGTCTGCGCCATCAAAGCCGATAACCGGCAGACGATCCGGGGCAAAGCTGCGCAGGCCGGCCCATTTCCGGCTAACCCGTTTGACCTTCACATCCACCGCCTTTTCAAACCGGTCAATGGCGATCGCAACGCTTAGCTCGTCCGGCGCAACGTCCCCCGGCTCGGATGGAATTTCGTCGTGCGGACTAAGCCAATAGCCCCCGCCCGGTTCCGGTTTGAAATAGAAACTGCCATCCAGTCCGACAACCAACGGCATATCCAGCGACGATGGCGGATCGGTTTCGATCTGGACCATGTTGCGAATCAGCGGCTGGATACCAATCGGCTTCACATCAGCCAGCCGCGCGACGCTGTCTGCCCAGGCACCGGCAGCGTTGACGAGCACAGTCGCGTGATAAATCTCTTCTCTCGCGGTCAGCTCCCATCCCCGGTCATCCTTCCGGATTTGCGAAACCGGTGCCCGGCAGAGGAGTTCCACCCCCTTCCGTTTTGCGTCTCTCAGATAGGCGGCATGCAATGCGGCAACGTCGATATCACGGCAATCCGGCTCATAAACCGCGTGTTTCCAGACAGGTTTCAAGTCAGGAACGAGCGCGGTCGCCTGCTCCCAGGACCAACGCTCCATGGTCAGGCCACTGCCGTCGAATTCCGCGAGAAACTCCTCTGCCAGATGCCGCTGTTCGTCCTGGCCGATGTTGATAGCGCGGCGCGGACCGAGGAAGCCGGTCGGAGAGAAATCCGCCGGTGGCTCGTCGAGAAATGCTCTGGATGCCGACGTCAGGGGCTGAACCCGGGGCCCACCGTAAGTTTCCGTCCAGAACGCGGCCGAGCGGCCGGTCGAATGATAGCCGGGCTGGTCCTCGGCCTCGAGCAGCAGAACCGACCGATCCGCGCCAATCTCGGAGGCGATACTGGCTCCGGCAATGCCGGCGCCGATTATGGCGACATCAAATTCTTTCATTGTGGGGGTGCTACTCGGTCAAGAAAGGAGAAACAGGCGTTGAGTGCCGAATCGCGGACATCGTCAACTTCCCGAAAAATCTCGTGGGCGGATTCCGGTCCGAACAATTTCAGTTCGGCCTTGGGCATCAGACCGACCGCCCGCTCGATCGTCGGGTGATCCACCAGTTCGTCCGTCGAGGTCGCCAATATCAGAATCGGGATATCCATTCGCGACAGTTTTCGCCGGTTCCGCAGCTTTCTGGTCGAGGAATAAGCCCGTTCGACCCAACGCCAGCTCGCCGGTCCCAGGCGGACGAAGGGACGCTCGCGAAACCAGAAAAATTCGTCCGAATAGCGGGCGGCATCGTGGGTCAGCAGGCCTTGGCGCAATATTTGTGGCTCCAGCGGATTATCAGCCGCCTTCCAGGCACGCCGCCCGGCACGGCCCAGAACGCACATGAACTTGGCAATCAATTGCGCTGTCCATTCCGGCATGCCGCCGCCAGCGGGAGCGAGCATCGGCGCGCTTAATATGGCGGCATCGGGCTGAATAAGGTTCTCGGTCAGCGCTCGCAAAACCAGATGCCCGCCCATGCTGTGGCCAAGCACGACATGCGGTCCGGGGCGGCTGGCGTGCCATTGATCATATAAGGCCGCCAGATCACCCGTCCATGTCGCAAAATCATCGATATGGCCGACATGCGGATGCGCGCCGCAACGCCCCGATCCGCCCTGCCCGCGCCAGTCAACCGTGGTGATATTCCATCCGCGGCTGTGAAAGTCGTGAAATGTTTCAAGATATTTCTCGTAGAAGTCAGCCCGTCCGGTCATGAACAGGACCGATCCTCTCGGCTTGTCCTGCCGCCATTCCAATTGCCTGAATCGCCAGCCATCGGGTCCGATCCAGGTCTGTTCTTCTGCACCCGACGGAATCGCACGGCGATCAAAGCGCTCGGCCTGGACGCCTGTCATGTCACGCTTGGTCATTGTCACACTGTCGGAAGATAAAAACCGCTCCGGTAATCGTGGTTACTATTTGGTAAGGCAAATTAACTAGACGGTCTGTCTATGGATAGCGAAACCTTCATCTACTTGCTCTGGGGCGGATTGGCAATTGCACTGATTGTCGCAGCAATTACCGACCTCAAGAGACGCCATATCTCGAACTGGCTGAATCTCTCGATCGCGCTTGCTGCTCCGGCTCTCTGGATCGCCAGCGGCATGACATTCTGGCCGGAGATCGCCGGGCAAATCGGTTTGGCTGCTGTCATATTTACCATATTCGCCGGAATGTTCGCGATCGGTGCGATGGGTGGCGGTGACGTCAAACTGCTGACGGCCCTTGCTTTCTGGATGCATTGGCTGACTTTTCTCGAACTCTTGGTGATCATGTCAATCGCCGGCGGCGTGCTGACGTTGTTAATGATGATCGGCAAGAGAATCAAAAAGACCGAGGGTCCAATAAAGGTTCCATATGGCGTGGCCATCGCTTTTGCGGGGCTTTGGACCATTTGGGGCATCGTGGGGCAAAGTTCACAAACGATATTTTAACCAATTTACTCGAAAGAGGAAATGACCGCCAATGGAACCATTCGGGCGGGGGCATTCAGGAGGCGTGAAACGTCATGGACAAGAAGAAGATCATTTTGCTGGTTGGCGCACTGATCGTGGCTGCGGTCACGGCGATGCTCGCCAAGAACATGTTTGACGGTGCCTCCGCGCCGCAAGCGGAAGCAAGAAAAACCGAAGTGCTTGGCGAAGAGATTCTCGTCGCCACTCGTGCGCTTCCCGTCGGCACCATTATCACGCCCGACAGCTTCCGTTTCCAGCCCTGGCCGAAGAACCTGATCGAGGAAGCCTATTTCATGAAAGAAGGCACCGATCTTAATACGCTCGCAGGCACCGTGGTACGCAATCCGATCACCGCCGGCCAGCCGATGACCAAAGGCTCGCTCGTTGCTCCGGGTGATCGCGGCTTTCTAGCCGCAGCTCTCGGCCCCGGAATGCGCGCGGTCACGATCCCCGTGTCCGGCCTGACCGGTGTCGCCGGCTTCGTTTTCCCAGGCGACCGGGTCGACCTGATGCTGACCCAGTCGGTGCAGGGCGAAGGACCTGAGCTCAAGGTTTCGGAAACCGTTATCCGCAATTTGCGCGTTCTGGCGACCGACAACCGGATAACCGCATCGAAAAATGAAGCAGGGCAGCAAATTCCCCAGACGGCAAAGCTTGTTACTCTTGAAGCCACCCCCAAAATTGCGGAGCAGATATCGGTTGCCCAGACCCTGGGGACGTTGAGCCTGTCTCTGCGTTCGCTGGCAGACAGCGCAGCAGAGCTGGAAGAAGCTATTGCTTCCGGCGCGATCAAATTGCCGAAAACAGATGATCCGGTGCTTGAAGCCGACATGCTCCGTTCGCTGGCCGCGCGACCAAGCAGCAAAAAATCGACCTTCTCGACCGGGGGCGATGTGTCACGCTTTGAAACGCGCTCGCCACCGCCATTGGCTGAAAAAGAGAAACCTAAAGGTCCGGTAGTCCGCGTTGCACGCGGCAATGCGGTCGCTGATATCGAGTTTGGAGACAAGTAATGGCCGTAATATATGCAAAGCATAGCCGTTCGGTGAAAAAGCCAATGGGCGCTGCCGTCGTGGCTGCCCTCGCATTGGCCCTCGCTGCCAACAACGCAACCCCGTTGAACGCACAGTCGGTCAACGTCTCGCAACCGAATTCCAACATCTCGCTCGCTGTTGGCCGCGGTAAACTGATCACTCTGCCATCGCCGATTGAAGATATCTTCATCGCCGAAAATAATATCGCGGACGTCCAGGTACGGTCGCCGCGCCAGATATATATCTTCGGCAAAAAGGGTGGTCAGACCAGTTTTTATGCGACCAGCGCCTCCGGCAAGGTTGTCTTTTCTGCAGAAATCGCAGTCGGTGCGGAGATTTCCTCGATCGACCAGATGCTCGGTCTGGCAATGCCGGACGCGAATATTGCCGTCAGCACCACCAACAATTTCGTGCTGCTGACCGGCACCATCGCCAATCCGAGCGATGCAGAAGAAGCAGAAAATCTGGTCCAGGCGTTTGTCGGAGAGGGCACGCGGGTCGTCAGCCGGCTGAAAACAGCGACGCCGATGCAGGTTAACCTGAAGGTTCGTTTTGCCGAAGTCAGCCGATCGCTGGCCAAAGAAATCAACGGCAATCTTCTGACTCGCGACACAACGGGTGGCTTCCAGTTCGGTGTATCGCGCGGACGCAATTTCGGTACGATCACCGATTTCAGCACCGCGGGCTTCCCTTCTTTGGATGCTTCACAACTTTACGGCCTGCCGGCAGGTTCGATTTCGCTTCCGTTCAATCCGTCGACCGGTCAGTTTGTGACTCCGGGCGGAACACAATTCAGCTCAACTTCAGGAACTGGTCTCAACACCATCGAGGCAGCGGGCCGCCTGTTCGGCGTCGATATTGCAACCGCTTTCGACGTATCGGAACGAGTCGGTCTGGTTACCACCCTGGCCTCGCCAAACCTGACGACCATTTCGGGTGAAACCGCCACCTTCCTTGCCGGCGGCGAGTTCCCCATTCCGATTTCGACCGGACTGGGTGAAGTATCCGTCCAGTACAAGAATTTTGGTGTCAGCCTGTCCTATACGCCGACGGTTCTTTCCAACGGCCGGATTTCGATCCGCGTCGCTCCGGAAGTTTCGGAAATCACCTCGAACGGGGCCGTTGTCCTCAACGGTTTCAGTATCCCCGCGGTATCAACCCGCCGGGCAGAGACGACCGTTGAACTTGGATCGGGCGAAAGCTTCATGATCGCCGGCCTGATGCAGAACAGCTATAACTCGGCAATCGATAAAACGCCCGGTCTGGCGGATGTTCCAATCCTTGGCACCTTGTTCAAATCCGATGGCTATCGCCGGAATGAAACCGAGCTGATGATCGTTGTCACCCCTTATCTGGTAAAACCCGTGACCGACAACGAGATCGTCCTGCCCACTGACGGCTTCAAGGCTGCCAATGATGCAGAACGCTTCCTGATGAACCGGAACCACTCCGGCACCGGGGGCGATCGACCAAAACCGGCGCTCGCTCCGGCGGCTCCCGAAGGGCAGACTTTTGGTAGCCTGGACCCACAGGTCCCAGCCAAATCCGCTAAAAAATCCAAGAAATCCGGCAGCGCTGCTCCTGGTTTCAGCTTCGACAAATAAGCCAGATCAGGAGAACAGATCATGCGCATCGTTTCAATGGCACTCATTACCGCCCTCGGTCTCTCGGTTACTGCCTGCGGCAGCACGACTGCGAACCGCAGCGTCTACAGCGAACGCCAGCCGGTTGTTTCGAAGACGAATTACGTACTGGATCTGAGCGCTGGCAATGGCGGATTGTCCACGGCTGAACAGAACCGGCTCTCGGGCTGGTTCGACGCTCTCGACCTTGGCTATGGTGATCGCGTCGCGATCGACGATCCGGGCTATTCCGCGAGTGCCGTGGCCAGAAATGCTGTTGAATCCATCGTGGCTCGCTATGGCCTGCTGGTCAGCGACAAAGCGCCCGTGACCGAAGGATATGTCCCGGCCGGTCTGGTGCGGGTAGTAGTGTCGCGGACCAGGGCTTCGGTACCGGGATGCCCAGATTTCAGCCATCGCAGCCATAGTGATTTCCAGGCTCGTACCAGCGAAAATTACGGTTGCGGAACCAACAGCACCATGGCGGCAATGATTGCCGATCCCGAAGATCTGATCCGCGGAAAAAATGCCGCGGGCGAAGATCAGGCGCAGGCGTCCAAGGCCATTCGCGCTTATCGTGACAAGAAAGTTGGAGAACAATAATGAACGCTCCCTGGAAACCAGGCTCGATCAGCGGACGTGATCCATTTGCCGCATTTGTTTGCGACGACGACACGCTGGACTTGCTCCGTCCTGTTGTCGAAGAAATGGGCTGGGCGGCTGACAAATGCAACATGGGCGGGCTACGCAACGCCGTTCAGAACCTCTCCATTTCTGCCAGCCCGAATATCTTGCTGGTCGACCTGTCTGAATCTGGCGACCCGTTGAACGACATCAATTCGCTGGCCGAGGTCTGCGAACCGGGCACCGTTGTGATTGCCATGGGCCAGGTTAACGACGTGCGCCTCTATCGCGATCTGATTATCAGCGGCTTGCAGGATTATCTGTTGAAGCCGTTTACACCGGACCAGTTACGTGACGTTTTGAGCCAGGCGCAAGCTGTATTCAACGCTCCGAAAAGCGACGACGGACACGCCGAAAAAACGCATATTTCAACCGCAGTAATCGGCACACGCGGTGGTGTCGGAGCTTCAACCATCGCAACGTCGCTCGCATGGTTGCTCAGCCAGGAGAAGGAACGCCTGACCGCGTTGCTTGATCTGGATGTCCACTTCGGAACCGGTGCGCTGTCGCTGGATCTGGAGCCCGGTCGCGGTCTTACCGATGCGATTGACAACCCGAGCCGGATTGATGGCCTGTTCATCGAACGCGCCATGATCAAGGCCAATGACAAATTATCGCTGCTTTCGGCGGAAGCACCGATCAATTCGCCGATGATGACCGATGGCACTGCCTTTTTCCAACTGCAGGAAGAATTTCGCGCGGCCTTTGATTGCACCGTGATCGATTTGCCACGCGACATGCTGATAAATTATCCGCATCTCCTCGGCGACGTCAACGCAACCGTCATTGCCACTGAACTGACGCTGGCATCGGCCCGCGACTGCATCCGTTTGCTGTCCTGGCTAAAATCCCACGCAGCACAGAGCAAGGTCTATGTCGTGGCCAACAAGGTCCAGACCAGCAATCTGGAAATCAGCCGCCAGGATTTTGAAAGTTCGATCGAACGCAAGATCGACATCCTCATTCCCTATGACGCAAAAACGGCGGCGCAATCCGCCAAAATGGGTCAGGCACTGGTTCAAGCAGGCCGGTCCAGCAAAGCCGCGGCAAAAATTATCGAGCTGTCCAACCTCGTGCTTGGTTCCGTCGACGATGGCGACGACGAATCTGGATCCGGCGAGAAACAGTCGATCATGGGAAAGCTGGGAGATTTTAAGTCATTTCTCCCGTCGAAAAAAGTCAAGGAAACGGCTCCTAAAGCCTGAAGCAGTTACAAACAGTCTTCAGCTTAAAAGGAATTAGACTATGGGTATGATGCAAATCGCGATGTTAGGTGCAGGTGTTCTGGCAGTGGTACTGCTGATCATTTTTGCATTTGTCGGCCCATCTGTGTCCAAGGCAACGGCACGACGGCTGGACAAGGTCAAATATCGTCATTCCGATAACGCCAATGTGCAGGTCGAAGCGCAAATGAAAAAGGCGCTCTCGGCTCGTCGGAAAACGACGCGACCCAAGGGCGAAAACATGACCAAGATGGAAATCTTGGCGATCCGGTTGGAGAAAACCGGAAAGAACTGGCCACTGTCCTATTTTTTCTACGCGGTCGGTGGAATATTCACGCTCCTGTTCGGAGTGTTGCTCATCAAGGGTGCGCCGCTTCTGCTATGTGTTTTCGTCGGCCTGCTCGTCGGCGCCGGACTGCCACATTTCGTCGTCGGATTCATGATAAGCCGACGGGTCGGGAAGTTTACTGCTTCCTTTCCCGATGCGATCGAATTGCTTGTTCGCGGTTTGCGTTCAGGCCTGCCTGTAACCGAAACGATCGGCGTGGTTGCCAAGGAAATTGGCGGCCCGGTTGGCGAAGAATTCCAGAAGGTCGTCGACCGGATCAAGATCGGCCAGACCATGGAAGATGCTTTGCAGGAAAGCGCCAAACGCATGGACACGCCGGAATTCAAGTTTTTCTGCATCACCCTGGCAATTCAACGTGAGACTGGTGGTAACCTGGCGGAAACCCTGTCCAACCTCGCCGAAGTGCTACGTAAACGTGGACAGATGAAGCTCAAGATCAAGGCGATGTCGTCTGAATCAAAGGCTTCTGCCTATATCGTGGGATCATTGCCCTTCATCGTGTTCGGACTGGTTTACTCCGTCAATCCGACCTACCTGGCTGGCTTTTTCTACGAAGAACGTTTGATAATCGCCGGCATGGGCGGCCTGACGTGGATGAGCATTGGTGTGTTCATCATGGCCAAAATGGTCAGTTTCGAGATTTAAAAGTGAAGGTGCAAGGCAAATGACCAGCGGCGGCGGACCAACATTACTGGGCGTAGACGTTCTGTGGGTGGCGACAATCTTGTCTGCAGTCGCAGCGGCAGCCGTATTTTTTGCAATCTATGCCGCCGTCACGGTGCGCGATCCGATGGCCAAGCGGGTCAAGGCGTTGAACGAACGTCGTGAACAGCTCAAGGCCGGCATCACCGCTTCGACCACCAAGAAGCGTGCGAAGCTGGTGCAGCAGAATGATACGACCGACCGCATGCGCAATATCCTGTCGTCGATGCAGGTCTTGCAGGACACCCAGGTCAAGGAAGCGCAACAGAAGCTGGCTCAAGCCGGTATCCGGTCGAAGGATCTGGCTTTTGTCGTCATCTTCAGTCGACTGGTACTGCCGATCCTGCTCGGCGGCGGGGCAGCGCTGGCGATATACGGCTTCGACTATCTCGCTGACTGGTCCGACCTCAAGCGTTTCGGCGTTTTCGCCGGTGCAACCTTGGCAGGATATAAGGGTGCAGACGTATATCTCAACAACCTGATTGCCAAGCGGACCGACCTGATCCGAAAAGGATTGCCGGATGCGATCGATCTGCTCGTGATCTGTGCTGAAGCCGGTCTGACCGTCGACACGGCCTTTGCCCGGGTTTCGAAAGAACTTGGCAGCGCCTATCCGGAACTGGCAGACGAATTCTCGCTGACCTCCATCGAACTGGGCTTCCTCACCGAACGGCGGCAGGCATTTGAAAATCTCGCTTATCGCGTGGCTCTCGAACATGTCAAAGGTGTGGTGACAACGATGATCCAGACCGAGAAATATGGTACGCCGCTGGCGTCCTCCTTAAGGGTTCTCTCCGCAGAATTCCGCAACGACCGGATGATGCGCGCCGAAGAAAAGGCCGCGCGTCTGCCTGCCATCATGACGATCCCGCTGATCCTGTTCATTTTGCCGGTTTTGTTCATCGTGATCCTCGGCCCCGCGGCCTGCTCGATCTCCGATGCGATGATGTAGCGCGAGAAGCTTTCAGACAATCAAGAGAGCGGCAGGTGACTGCCGCTCTTTTTCATTCCGCTGCGATCGCGTCAGCCGATTTCTTTATCTTTTCCAGCATCGCAGAAAGCGCCGCCTTCTCGTCCGCGCTGAGCACGGACATGATTTTCTTGTCCATGGCCTGGGCAGCGGGAAGGATTTTCCCGTAAAGATCGCGGCCGACGCTGCTCAGCAGCAAATGATGAGAGCGGCCATCGGCTGTATTGGGGCTGCGTTCGAGCAGATTCCGATCGACAAGATTTTTTACCGCACGATTGACGGTCACTTTGTCCATCAGCGTCGCTTCGACGAGATGCCGTTGCGTCGAGGCTCCGCGCGTGCCCAGCACAGACATCACCCGCCATTCCGGTATTTTGAGGCCGAAAAGGCTTTTATACTCGCCGGCAATCACGTCGCTTACGACATTGGATGTCGTCGAGAGCTGGTAAGGCAGATAATCATCAAGCTTGAAGGTCATAAGTAATATTTATTCAATTTCAACACGAAGTCCAATCCAAAATGTCCGTGGAAAGGCACGCTCTATAATTCCGTTGCTACTGACTGCAGTCTCTACCCGTGCATCGAGAAGATTCTCAACCCGGGTTTCGACCAGCAGCCGATCATTGACGGCGAGCGCCATCCGGCCATCGATCGTGAAAGCATCGGCGAGGCTGAGGATATTCACATCATCCTCGAACTGCTGCCCGGCATAGCGCGCCGAGAGGCTTGCCCCCGAGCCATTATCGGATTCCCAGCGGATGGACCCCGAGGCGTTGTGCCGCGGAATCTGGGCCGGTCGCAACCCGTCGATCGCGGCAGCAGCGCCGGTGCCATCCACCTCCGCATCAACATAGGAATAGGCGGCGCGGAACGTCAGACCCTCGACCAGATCAAATTCCGCATCGATTTCAAAGCCCTTGGATCGGATCGCTTCAAGATTTTGACGCTGGCTATAGGTGCCGTCCGGTGAAACAAAGCCGACCCCGGGGAAGACGCCAGGGCCGTTGTCCAGCGTGACATTGGCAACCGCGTTGTCGAGCTGGTTGTAGAAGGCCGTCAACCCCAGACGGACCGGTCCATTGTCCCAGTCCACCCCCAGTTCGGCGCCCTTAACCCGTTCGGGTTCGAGCAATTCATTGGCCGCCGTCGCATCATCACCGACCCGGAATGGCCGGAACAGCTCGTTCAGCGTCGGCAAGCGCCAGCCGAGATAGGCGGCACCGCGCAACGTGAGCATATCAGTTGCCTGATAGGCAAAGCCGCCGCGTCCGGTGAACTCATTGCCGCTGCGATTGGCAAATTTCTCGTCCGACCGCACCGCTCCCGGGAAGGGGCTTATCAGCTCGATCTCGCGGCGGAAGCCGTTGTCGATGGACCAGAAATCAATGCGTCCGCCACCGGTCAGGACCAGCGCGTCACTCGCCTGCACACTGGCTTCGACAAAGCCGCCATAGGTCGCGGTACTGCCGCCTGCCCTGCGGCTGCGCCGCGGGGTGTCATTATCGGCAAAGAAGAAATTTTCGTTCGTGGTGCCTTCGGTCCGGCGCCAGTCGCCGCCAATCCGCAGTTCGACGTCGTCCCCGACCGGTGGCCGCACTTCAAAGCGCGCACCGAGACCGGTGGACGGCACGTTAAACTGCTCGAAGACGCGGCTGACCGAATTGCGATCATCCGCGACGCCGCCAAAGCTGACATCGAAATTGCGGATCTGGAGATAGGCGAGAGCCGACCATTGCCAGTCGGAATAGCGATCGACCAGCCGGATGCTGGCATCGGCACCATCATTGTGATTTTCGCTGAAGGCAAAGCCGCGTTCGCGGTCGTCGATGAAAGCGCGGACATTGCTCTGCAATTCGACATTGTCGGATAGCGGCGCGACAAAGCGGACGGCAAGTCCGGCCTGTTCATATTCCGCCGGGCGATCTACCGAACCGCGCTGGCCTTCGATGATCGGGATGAAACCATCGCCGCGTGCGTAGTTGGCGGAAATGGTCAGTTGTCCCTGCCCCAGCTCGCGACCGAACAGCAGATCGGCATCGACGCTGTTGCGGCTGCCATAAGCGGCGCCCAATTCGATCCGGTCACCGACCTTGTCGCTGAACAATTCGATGGTTCCCGAAACCGCGCCCTGTCCGTCTGCGCCGCTGCCACCGCCACGTGTTATTCTGGCGCTGTTGAGCGCAAGCGCGTCATAGCCCGGCCAGGCAACCCAGCCACCGAAAGGATCGGCCTGCGGAACCCCGTCCAGCAAAAGCAGCGCGCGGGAGGATGCGTTTCCGCCAAGCCCCCGCAAGGTAACGCCCTGGCTGGTCGGATTGGCGGACCGCGCGTCGGACCTGCGAAATTGTTGGAGCCCCGGCACATCGCGCAACGAATTTTCGACGGACTGCGTCGAATCGAGCATTGTCTCGGTGGCACTATAGGCTTCGTCCCCCCGCAAAGCGGGCAATCCGGTCACGACAATCTCTGGCAGACGCATGTCGGCAATGACTATTCGATCTTCGTCATTCTCGGCCTGAACCTGCCCCCAGGCAGGAACGCTCGCCAGGCACAACGGGGCCAGCAAAGGCAACGCAAAATAATATTTTCTCATGGTCTAGCTGTTCATCCACTTTTGATGGACCGGCATATCTTCTGGCAGCCGGTGATAGTCTTGCGCGTCGCAGGCAAAATGGGCGCTGTCCGCTTTTCCGAAAACGCCCGGGTCGTCAAGCGTTCCGACTTTCAAGATCACCGCCGCCTCGAAGCCCGGTGCGCGGGTCGCCAGATGGGTACCGCAGTCGGCACAAAATTCCCGGGTCACGCCCTTTTCAAGATCGGCGCGCTTATAGCCTTTGACCGCCCCCTTGGTGACTTCAAAACCGTCCGCCGGCATTGCCATCAGCAACAGGCTGTTCCCTCCGGTCGTATATTGGCATTCGCGGCAAAAACATTCTGCTTTCAGCATCGGTTCGCCCTCGGCCTTGTAGCGCACCGCGCCGCAATAACATCCGCCTTCGATCGCCATATCAATCTTCCTTCACTGCTTCGGGAGCGGCTTTCTGAAAAGCCTCGAGTTGGTTGCACGCTGCGTCAATCCGGACCAGCTTGGGAAAATCGCTCAAATCCAGTTCGAAACGCCGCGCGTTATACATTTGCGGCACCAGACAGACGTCAGCCAGATTGGGCTTTTCTCCGCCGAACATTCCAGCTTCCGGTGCCATGGCTTCCAGCGCCACGAAACCTTCTTCGATCCAGTGGCGGTACCAGTTGTCGGTAACCGCCTGATCATGCCCCAGTTCATTCTTGAGATATTTCAATATCCGGAGATTGTTGACCGGATGAATATCGGCAGCGATGACCAGTGCTTGCGCCAATGTCCTGGCCCGCTCGGCCGGATCGCTCGACACCATCGGCGGATCATCATATTTGGCGTCAAGATAGTCGATAATCGCCAGTGACTGGGTCAGGTCATGCCCGTCGATACAAAGCATCGGAACAAAGCCCTGCGGATTACGGGCCACATAGTCCGGAGCCTTCTGGTCGCCATCCAGCAGGCTGGTGTTGATCGCGGTATAAGGGACACCCTTCAGGTTGAGCGCGATGCGCACCCGGAAGCTCGCCGAGCTGCGCCAATAATCGTAAAGAATGATATCTGTCATGCGCAGGCATTGCCGATTAGACCGCAGAAAAGCAAGCTTGGCTGCAATTATCCTATCAGGCCGCCATCGATCGGAATATCGCCACGCGGCTCAACCGACACCGGGCGTCCGGTCCGCCGGGCAAGTTCTTCCAGCATTGATGGCTGCAACTTGTTCGCAACAGCCGGATGCACTTCCAGCCGCATTGCGCCGGTGCCGCGATCCCGCTCTGCTTGTCGCAGCAGTTTCAGCGCGGCATTGACCGATCGATTGGCCTGCAGGATTTCCGGCACCGACGGCCGGACCTTGCGGCCGACAATCTGCATGAATCCAAAACCGTTGATCGCCGTGCGCTCGCAATTGGCGGTCATATGGTCGTCAAAAATAGCGGTAACCGCAGCGCGCTCGGCCTTCGCCTGCAACGTGGGGAAATCAACGCCGATATTGCCGGAGATATCGAACCGCACCAGCGCCAGCGCGACTTCTTTCGCGGCCCGCTTCGCCAGCTCGAACGATGCCAGCGGCCCGTCGACATCAAATAATGCCATCGCCGGGGTCAGAGAGACCAGCAGGCTTCCGCCTTCGAAATCGATCCGTCCGCTTTCCGCCTGTTCGACCGCTTCGTGCCAGCCATGCTGCCCGAAATAATCCGCCTCATGGGCATGGACCTGTTTGACCGGAAGACCGGATGCATGGATTTCCGCCAGCAAATCGGGCCCCTCGCACAAGCCACTGTCCGCGTCCGCGGGCTGCGCCTTGGCACGCTTGGCCTGGCCGCCGCGCTCGGTCATTGCGGCCCGGACAATGACCACCCGGACCATCGACCCTTCGGCCAGTCCCTTGGGCAGCGGTTGCAGCAAAGCCTCCTGCCCGTCCGGCAGGGTGACGATCCCGGACCTCCCAGCAACCCATTGTCGGGTGAATTTGGCATCGACCACCGCGCCGGCCCTGGCGCGGCCATCGGAGCGCTCGATCCGTATCTGCGCCGGTTCGTCATTTTCAATCAGCAACGCGCGGCTCTCGCCGATCCCGGCTTCATAAAGCCAGCCGTTTGCGAAATCAGCCAAGAGGATAGCCCGCGCTGATCAGCAGATTGCGGGTTTCGTAGAGCGGAAGCCCCATGATCCCGCTATAGCTTCCCGACATCCAGGTGACGAAGGCTTCCGCCGTGCCCTGTATCGCATAGCCGCCGGCCTTCCCCTGACCTTCGCCGGTGGCAATATAGGCTTCGATCTCGCTGGCCTCGAAACGCTTGAACTTGACGATGCTGTCGGACAATTTGGTTCGCGCTTTACCATCGGCTGCAATCACGCAAACCGCCGACATCACATGATGCCGCCGCCCGCTGACCAGTTCGAGAAATTTGCGTTGCTCCGCCGCATCGCCGGCCTGCCCCAATATCCTGCGCCCCACGGCAACCGTGGTATCGCCCGCGACCAGAATTTCATCATCAGCCCGTTCGACCGCAGCGGCCTTTTCCTGCGCCATCCGCAGGACATAGTCGCGCGGCAATTCGCCCTTGCGCGGAGACTCGTCTATATCGGGAGAGATGATACGGTCCGGCGTGACGCCCAGACGACCGAGCAGTTCCAGCCGGCGCGGGCTGGACGAAGCGAGGACCAGTTTCATGTCGGCAAACATCCTTCAGGCCGTTCGGGCCAAGCCTGTATAAGCCCTGTGCCGGAAGTGACCGCTCGCCGATAGCTGTCCTTTGACAGGCTCAGGACGAACGGCATACCATCACTTGAAGCGATAGGTGATACGACCTTTGGTCAGGTCATAAGGGGTGAGCTCGACGAGCACTTCGTCACCGACCAGAACGCGAATACGATTCTTGCGCATCTTGCCAGCGGTATGTCCCAGAATCTCGTGGCCGTTTTCCAGCTCGACCCGGAACATGGCGTTGGGGAGCAGTTCGCGAACCAGTCCCTTCATTTCCAACAGTTCTTCTTTTGCCATATTGCGGTACATTTTCCCTAATATCGCGGCAATCCCGCGTGTTGCAGTGCGCCATAACGGCAAATGGACAAAAAGGGAAGGATTAGCTGCATCCGGAAAAGACACGTCATGTCACCACGTCCAGGCCTTGCGCCTGCGACAATTTAATACAAAGATAATATACCATTAGCCCGCGTTACATGGCACTTCGGACATCTTCTATCCCCCCTCACCAGAGCTAATGAACAAAATCATGATATCTTCCCCCCGATCTCTTCTCGCCTCCTCTCCCGTCATTCTCGCAAGCATGTTGCTTGCGACTCCTGCTGCGGCCCAAATCTCCGACACCGAGTCCGAATATGCCGACGAAGAAATCGTCGTCACAGCGGAATTTACGCGCGGTGCCGTCGTCACCGAAATAGCGCCCGTGGTCGAATTGAGCGAGGAGGATATCGCCAGCTTCGGTGCTTCATCGGTCCAGGACCTGCTCGAGGCCATCTCGTCCCAGACCACGTCCAGCCGGGGTCGTGGCAGCGGGCGACCGATTGTCCTGATCAATGGCCAGCGCACATCGGGCTTTCGCGAAATCCGCGATCTGCCGCCTGAAGCCATTCGCACGGTGCAGGTCTTTCCCGAGGAACTGGCGCTGCAATATGGCTATCGTCCCGATCAACGGGTGATCAATTTCGTGCTCAAGGACAATTATACCGGCGTCAGCGCGTCTGCCGAATATGGCGTGCCGACCCGCGGCGCGCAGGGGCGGTCCGAGCTTGAAACCACCATCACCCGCATCGGCAAGAACAGCCGGGTCAATATCAATCTGGAGTGGCAGAACAACACCGCCATTACCGAAAGCGAGCGGAACATCATCCAGGACGCGGCGGGCGAGCTCGTCGATCTCGGTAATTTTCGCACCCTCGTTGCTCCGTCGGACAATGTCGAACTCAATGCCAATTACAGCCGCGCTTTCGACAATGGCATGTCGCTCTCGCTCAACGGCGGCTACGTCTATGACAAGTCCCGCGGGCTCCAGGGTCTGCCCAGTGGCACGCTTACCGTCGCGGGCGATCCGCTGTTCCGCTATTTCACCGAATATGGCCCGCTGACCCGGGTACAGGAAACCAACACCGCGCAGGCGGGCCTGACGCTGAACGGTACGCTCAGCGACTGGCGCTGGTCGCTGACCAGCGACTACACCCGCACCCAGGTCAATACCGACACAGACCGGTCCGGCGATGTCGGCTTGCTGCAGGCGGCGATCGACGCCGGCTCGGTCGATCCGCTCGCCACCAGCTTCGGCCCGTTGCTCGGCGCTCCCGTGACCGACACAGCCAGGGTCGTCGACCAGACGATCAACAATCTCGCCACCCTGTCCGGCACATTGCTCGTCCTGCCGTCCGGCGCCGTCACCACCACCGTCCGCGCCGGCTATAACCGCGAGGATCTGGATAGCCGGGAAACCCGCGGCGCGATTGTGACCACCACCGGTCTCAGCCGCGATGAACTCAGCACCGGGATCAACATCGACATCCCGCTGGCCGACGAAAACATCGATGTCGTCGAAGCGATTGGCAAATTGTCGGTCAACGGCAATCTCGGCTATTCCGATCTGTCTGACTTCGGCGGTCTGGTCGAATTCGGCTTTGGCCTGAACTGGGAACCGGTTGACGGTCTGGTGTTCTCCGCTTCCGCCATCGGCGAAGACGCAGCGCCGAGCATCGCCCAGCTTGGAAATCCGGTCATCATCACCCCCGATGTCACGGTCTTCGATTTTACCAACGGCGAATCCGTGCTTGCCGCGATAACCACAGGCGGCAATTTTTCGCTGCCGGCGGAAAAGCAACGGGATATCAAGCTCGCGGTCAACTATCGCCCCGAGTGGCTCGACGGCTTTACCTTCCTCGGCGAATATTTCCGCAACAACAGCGACAATGTGGCATCCAGCTTCCCGCTGCTGACACCCGAGATCGAGGCTGCCTTCCCCGACCGCGTCACCCGCGACGCCAGCGGACGACTGGTGGCAATCGACCGGCGACCGGTCAACTATGCCAATGTCAGCAGCGAACGTATCCGTTACGGCATCGACTTTTCAAAACGCTTTGGTCAGGAGCGCGGCGGCGGACGCGGAGGAGCGGACGGAGCATCGAGACGCCCCGCCGCAGAAGCGCCCAAGCGTGAACCGCAGGGCGACAAGCCGGCTGACGGCGCCGCTCCCGAAGGCAGCGCGGAAGCGCGGCCAGCAGCACCTCGCGGCGGCCGCGGCGCAGGCGGACGTCCGAGCGGCGGTCGCTGGCAATTGTCGGCCTATCACACCATTCGTCTCGAGGATCGTATCAAGATCCGGGACGGGCTCGATGAACTGGACCTGCTCGACGGTTCGGCGGTCGGTTCAACCGGCGGCAGCCCGCGGCACGAGTTCGAGATCAACGGCGGCTGGTTCAACAACGGCATCGGCTTCCGGCTCGACGGCAAGCATCAGACCGCGACCCGCGTCAACGGCGGGCTGACCGGCTCCGACCTGCGCTTTTCCGACCTCACCACCTTCAATCTCCGCATGTTCATAAACCTGGATGATCGCGGCAACCTGACCGAGAATATCCCGTTCCTGAAAGGCAGCCGGATCGCCTTCAAGGTCGACAATATCTTCGATGATATCCAGACCATCCGCGACGGCAATGGCCTGATCCCGCTGAGCTATCAGCCCGGCTTTGTCGATCCGGTCGGGCGATATGTCGAGATTGATTTCCGCAAACGGTTCTGACGCAGTCATCCCGGCGCGGGCTTGGCCCTGGCCTGCGCCGGGGCGACAAACTGGAAATTACGCCAGATCACCCATTGCTACCGCTTCCGCCCGGTACATGCTGATCTCCGGCCGCTCGCCGAGCAACGCGGTCAGCCGCTTCACGAACTCGCCCGATTCCGGAACCGCGAAATGCGCGGCGACGGCGGCTTCGTCCTGCCATTCTTCGTGGAAGAACAGCCGCCCCGGGTCTTCGCAATCGCTATGGATATTGTGCGAGATGCAGCCGGGCTCGGCGCGGGACCGGGCGCTATGCTCGACGCACAGCGCGACAATCTCTTCGGGGCTGGCCGCGAACGCAGTGGAGATGGTGGCGGTGATGATGATCATAATTCCAGCGTCGCCCGCGTGGTGTTTTTAGACATGAAATAGGCGAGAACCGCCGCCACGATCGTGACGATCAGTGTAAACAGCAGCGGAGACATGCGCGTTTCCGGCGCGGCGCCCTGCAGGACCATCCCGATCAGAAAGGCCGGGATCAATGTCATCGCCAGATGCTTCAACGCCAGCACAAAGGGCGCAAATCCCGCGCGGGTGTCAGCGGGCAGCCCCGGGGAGATCTTGCCCGACTTACGCTGCGAGACCGTGATCGCATAGACGATCAGCGTCAGCAAAATGCTCATCAGCACCGCAATCGCAATCAGGGTCCCGCCCAGATTGGGCGCGTCATCTCCCAAAGGCAGAACCGCCGGGACGAAAGCCAGATCACGGGTCAGCCAGTAATTGATCCCGCCCGCCAGCACAATATTCACCACCGCATCTCCCCGCGCCTGTTTCTCGACAAACGCCTCCATGCTAATCGGTCGTGCAGCAGCGCTGGTGGCCATCTTCTCTCTCCCCGTTTTGAGCGCGAGAGTGACGGTGACGGAGCCGGACGTCAAGTGCGGTTGGCCTGGGTGGCACTGTGGCGACGGAAAACCAGCTTATTCGTTGGTCATCCCAACCTTCCGCAATACACGCCAGGCCAGCGACTTGGCCCGATTGCGCGCGGGGAAGCGGGCCGGGGCCCGGGGCTGGATGCCGCGCCTGCGCAGCAAGCCGTTGAACGCCCGCGCGTCCGCTTCTTCGAAGCTCCAGTCGCTGCGCCAGGTAATAGACAGCGAAATGCTCGGTTCCGGCCCGTTCCGGACATGATGCGGCGCCATGACGGGGACGAAAATCGCCTTGCCGGGGGTCAGGTGGTGCCTGGTGCCGTCCGCCTCGAAATCATCCTGCCAGACCAGATTGCGATGCCCGCCGACATGATAGGCTTCGTGGATTTCATCGGCGGCAAAGCGGGCGTCACCGGCGGGAAAAGTGGTCATCCATTTTTCGCCGCGCAGCTGCAGCAGGATATTATGTTCCGGATCAAAGTGATAGGGCGTCACCGCGTCGGGTGAAGAGACGAAGATGAAGCCCTGGGGTTTCAGCATCTTGCCGGTCTTGGCTTCCAGGATCGGCCGGATTTCCGCCAGCAGCGAGAGCAGCAATTTTTCATATTCCGGCATCTGCTCGATATTTTTCAGCACCGCCCAGCTAGCCGACCGGTCGATCATCCGGATCGTGTCGCCGATCGTCATGCCATTGTCCGGCACATCTTCGGGCTTGATGCCGACCGGCAGATCACCGGCATTATATTCGACGCTCTTTTCCGGAAGGGCCGTGCCAAGCTTGGCCAGCGCTTCGAGGGTCAGCAATTCGTGCGACACCATATTATGGTCGAACACGCGCGGCTGTTCGGGGTAGCAGCGATCAAATTGCTGGCGGCTGTCCTCGCCGAACACCTGTTGCGTAAAACTGTTCTGACCGGAAATCTGGTTCATCTCTACACCTCTGTCGGATCAATGATGGCGCGCCCCTTGATCCTGCCCATCAGGTCTTCGCCAAATCGCAGACCGTGAAAGATTGCACGGCGGGACACGCCCTTGAGCTCGATAGAAAAGCGACCGACATGACGACGGCCTGACCACAGACTGTCGATCATCGGATGGTCTTGCGCAGCGCAGCTGTCCATCCAGTCGATCGCCGGGTTATCGAGCAATTTGAGATTTTCCAGCTGCAGCAGCACGCCGGGCGAAAAGCGGGAGAAGGCTTCGTCAAAGGCGGTCTTGAACGAAAAGCTGCCGCGACCGCTGTGGAAATTCACCAGCATCGCCAACGGCGTGCCTTCGAGGCGGATATCATGGCGTTCGAGCTGTCCTGCCCGCGCCGCGCCGAGCAGCGCCTCGCGGAAAAAACCGCGGGTCTGTCCGGATGAATCCAGCGACGATCCGCCATAGCCCTTCCAGCCCTGGCTCTCCAGCTGGAGAAACTCCTCGATCCAGCTCTCGAGATATTTGTCGTCGCTGTGGTGACAGAAAGTCACATCGCCGAGTTCGTCGAGCCGCTTGGCCTGACGCCGCAGTTCCTTGCGCTTCTTGCCGCGAACCGTGGCGTTCAAATAGGCGTCCGGCCCGAGATCACTCTGCAGGAACGCCCGCGCTTCGCACTGGACGAGATCACAGCGGCGCTTCTGTTCGCGGCAATGGTCCCGCAGCGCCTGATCCAGTGGGCCGCCGACGGTCATGCCGTGAATATGGAGAAAGCCCGGCCAGTCGCCGCTGTCGAGCGCGCCGAGCAGATGGTGCCAGAATTCTGGTTCATATCCCTTGCGCACCAGCGGCGTGCCGAGAAAGCAGTTGGGATGGACCCAGTTCTGGATATGCGGCACCGGCCAGCGCCCGAACCGGCTTTCGGGACCGATTGGCAGCAGACCAAGCAATTGCGAACGACCCGCTTCGCCAGCCCAGAGCAGGAACAGTTGCAGATTCGGATGATGGTCGAATGCGCTAATGCCGGGCTGCAGAAACCAGTGCTCGTAGAAAATATTGGGCTCGCTCGCCTGCCCGGCCAGTTGCTTCCAGGCCTCGACGAGATCGGAATCGATCCCGGATGCAGGGTGAAATACCGCCGTTCGTTCGGATGGAGACACGCGGTCGCGGAACCGGCTGGCGCGGATATCCGTACCCTCCACCTTCTGTAACCCACTCAAATCCATCGATATCTGCCTGTTGCCGCCAATTGATTAACCGAAGCGCAGACTAGCGCGAAATGGGTAATATGTGATTAACGCTGCGCCGACGGCAATCGCGCGGCTTCCGGCCATGAAAAACCCCGCCGAAATCGCTTCCGGCGGGGTCTGTTTTCAAACCAATATCGAGCGGGCTGTTAGTGAATGCCGCCCTGCGCCGCATAGAGCGCTGCGAGCAGCAGCAATGCGACGATATTGGTGATCTTGATCATCGGGTTGACGGCCGGACCCGCGGTATCCTTGTAAGGATCGCCCACGGTATCGCCGGTCACCGCGGCATGGTGGGCATCAGAGCCCTTGCCGCCGTGATTGCCGTCCTCGATATATTTCTTGGCATTGTCCCAGGCACCGCCACCGGCTGTCATCGACAGGGCAACGAACAGGCCGGATACGATCACGCCAAGCAACAAGGCGCCGAGAGCGGCAAAGCCGTTCGCCTGCCCTGCAACCGCGGTGATCACGAAATAGACCACGATCGGTGCCAGAACCGGCAGCAGCGATGGCAGGATCATTTCCTTGATCGCCGCCTTGGTCACCAGATCCACGGTCCGTGCATAATTGGGACGCGAAGTACCCGCCATGATGCCAGGATCGGCAGCAAACTGCTCGCGAACGTCTTTCACAACGTCACCAGCCGCACGGCCAACAGCGGTCATGCCCATCGAACCGAACAGATAGGGCAGCAACGCACCCAGTAAGAGGCCGACGATCACATAGGGATTTTCAAGGCTGAAGCTGACTTCAAGGTTCGGAAAGAACTCCTTGAGGTCGGCTGTGTAGGCCGAGAAAAGCACCAGAGCCGCAAGACCGGCAGAACCAATGGCATAGCCCTTGGTCACGGCCTTGGTGGTGTTACCCACAGCGTCGAGCGCATCGGTCTTGTTGCGGACGCTTTCGTCCAGACCAGCCATTTCGGCGATGCCCCCTGCATTGTCGGTAACCGGACCATAAGCGTCCAGCGCCACCACCATACCGGCAAGCGCCAGCATCGAGGTTGCCGCAAACGCAATACCGATCAGGCCGGCAAGCTGATAAGCGACCACGATGCCGATAACGATGACCAGCGTCGGCAAGGCCGTTGCTTCCATCGAAATCGCCAGTCCCTGGATCACGTTCGTGCCGTGTCCGGTTTCCGACGATTTGGCGATCGACCGCACCGGACGATATTCCGTGCCGGTATAATATTCGGTGATCCAGATGATCAGGCCGGTAACCGCCAGACCAACCATCATCGACCAGAACAGGGCCATGCCGGTGAACCCGCCGCTACCGTCCAGCGCGACACCGATTGGCGTGTCCATGTCACCCAGCGTGCGCATCGTGACATAATAGATCGCCGGGATCGACAGCACCGCGGTGGTGATGAAACCCTTGTAGAGCGCGCCCATGATGTTCGTGCCGCTACCGAGACGGACCATATAGGTACCGATGATCGAGGTCAGGATGCAGACACCGCCGACAATCAGCGGCAGGGACATCAGGTCGTAGAGCATTGCGCTGCCGACAAGATCGCCGAACAACAGCGCCAGCAGCACCATCGTCGCACCAACGGTCACGACATAGGTCTCGAACAGGTCGGCCGCCATGCCGGCGCAATCGCCGACATTGTCGCCGACATTGTCCGCGATGGTCGCAGGATTGCGTGGATCATCCTCGGGGATGCCCGCCTCGACCTTGCCGACCAGATCGGCGCCGACGTCAGCGGCCTTGGTAAAGATACCGCCACCGAGACGCGCGAAGATCGAAATCAGCGAAGCGCCGAAGGCCAGAGCAACCAGGGCGTCAATGACCGTGCGGTCATTGGCGGCCATGCCCATCTGGGTCGTCAGCACGTAGAAGAAGATCGAGATCGCCAGCAATGCGAGACCAGCCACCAGCATGCCCGTCACCGCACCGGCGCGGAACGCGACGGTGAGACCGGTTTGCAGACTTTCGCTGGCACCCTGTGCCGTGCGGACATTGGCGCGAACCGAAATGTTCATGCCGATATAGCCCGCGACGCCCGAAAGAATGGCGCCGAGCAGGAAGCCCACCGTTGAAATTGCGCCGAGGAAGATGAACACCAGAACCGCGACGACGATGCCGACGAGGCCGATTGCGCGATATTGGCGGTTCAGATAGGCTTGTGCGCCTTCCTGAATCGCGCCGGCAATAGATTGCATTTTCTCATTGCCGGCCGGCGCATTGAGCACCTGACGGCTGGTTATAAAGCCATATAATATAGCGACAAAGCCACATAAAATTGAAATGGTGACGACGGTCATTCCCGCATTCTCCCCTGTTTATTATTAAACGCCCCTTATTGGCGGGGCGATGAACAATTTGTATAGTGCGGGAAACGCAAGCCGTGCAAGTCCTGATTTTGACAGGCAAAAACAGGCGCTGAAAGGGCTTTTCAATGGGACCGCGTTCGAGCGGATCAGGCGTGCAGAAATCCCAAATGTTCGGGCAATTCCAGCCCTTCGCCATGGCTGTGCAGCGCCAGACCCGATCCCGGACGGCATGTCCCGACGCAGGTCAGCGGGATAGGCAAGACGGATCCCGGGCTCGCGGTGAGCAGCAGCTGATAGTCGTCTCCACCTGACGCGGCCTTGATCCGGGCTTCCCGGTCATCACCCACCAGAGACTGAAACTGCTTCGATAGCGGAATCTCTGCCAGATCGATCTCGATCTTGACCCCGCTGGCCTCTGCAATGCGCGATGCGTCGATCAGCAATCCGTCCGACACATCCATCATGCTGCTGACCAGATTGGACAATATCCGTCCCTCCTCCAGCCTTGGCATCGGGCGGGTGTGGGCTTTCAACAAGGATGCGGTAACGTCGATATCGGGCGAGCGCAGCAATCCGGATGCGATTTGCAGTCCGGCCCAGGCGTCACCGATATTCCCGGTCACATAGACCGCGTGACCCGGCTTGGCATTGCTGCGCGAAGGAACGATATGGCCTTTCGCTTCACCGATCGCGGTCAGGCCGAAAGTCCGCGGAGCATCTTCCCCCATCGCAACCGTGTCGCCGCCCAGCAGGGGCACGGCAAAGCGGTCTATTGCCTGTTTCAGCCCTTCGACAAATGCGGCGTCCCATTGATCCCCGGAGGTCCGGCCATAGCCGAGCAGGATTCCCAGCGGCTTAGCGCCCTTCGACGCGAGATCGGACAGGTTCACCGCGACAAGCTTCCACGCCACGTCGGCTGGATCGGCGTCGCGAAGGAAATGCACGCCTTCGACCATCATGTCATGGGTCATCACCAGCTTGTGTCGGCCAAACGGCATCATGGCGACATCGTCGACCAGTCCGCGGGCTGCAGGATGGGTGGTGATGGCTTTCAACCGGTCAATAAATGCTAGTTCGCTCAAGACAGGGCGTGCTCCAGTGCCATTCTGATGGAAGCGTTGGCGCGCTTGCTGACCGCGGCTTGCGGGACGAATCCATTAAACCCGTGCGGTGCGCCGGGGTATATAGACAGCTCAACCGGAACGCCGGATGAACGAAGGCGATTTGCGAAGATAATATCTTCGTCGAGAAACAGATCGAGATCGCCGCACATGATATAGGTCGGCGGCAGGCCGGTCAGATCACTCGCCCGCGCCGCCGCCGCATAGGGGCTGGCACCATCTTGCTCGGCATATAGCGACCAGGCGTGCAGCGAGGCTTCGCGCGTCCAGCCGGAGGACGGGATGTCCATATGGCCCGACGGCGTATCGTGACGGTCGTCGATCATCGGATAGATCAGCATCTGATAAGCGATGGCTGGTCCGCCCCGGTCGCGGTTGAGCAGCGCCGCGCTTGCCGCCAGTCCGCCACCAGCGCTCGGTCCGGCAAGGATGATCTTGCGGGGATCGCGGTTTGTCGCGAGCCGCTCGATCACCGCACAAACGTCATGAGCCGCCGCCGGCGAGCGATGCTCGGGCGCCATCCGGTAATCGACCGAGACCACCGGAGCGAGAGCGGAATAACGTTGCGCGGCAAGATCTTCTGCGCTGCCCAGCAAATAGCCGCCGCCGTGCAGCCAGATGATCGCACAATCGGGATAAAGCACATCGCGCCCGCGATATTCGATCACCGATACTTCGGGCTCACCGGGCAGACCCGGCATATGATATGCGTCTTTCTGCCCCTCGAATTCGGGCAGGGCCGCAGCCATCCGGGCAGAACGCTCGGCCGATGCGGCGCGTGCGCCAGCCACATCCGTCCGCAACAATTCGGAAATATGCGGCCCGTCGGCATAGATCATTTCGCGAAAGGCGGGATCGAGCCTGTCTAGAAAGTCGGACAATATTTTCCCCTATGGCAACAGGGGTATTG
This sequence comes from Parasphingorhabdus flavimaris, assembly GCF_013371215.1. Lineage (GTDB taxonomy): Bacteria > Pseudomonadota > Alphaproteobacteria > Sphingomonadales > Sphingomonadaceae > Parasphingorhabdus > Parasphingorhabdus flavimaris. The sequence continues at coordinate 343,855 of NZ_JABWMH010000001.1, read as the reverse complement.
TTCAGCCCCTGACCTGTTTCGCTATGCTGTCGAGCAGTCCGTTGACGAAACCGGCATCCTTCTTGTTGAAAAAGGCATGCGCCACGTCGAGATATTCGTCAATTACCGTTGCGATCGGTACGTCATCATATGCGACCAATTCAAATGTGCCGCAGCGGAGAATCTGGAGCATCGTCTTGTCGAGCCGTCCCAGGGTCCAGCCCTTGGCCAGTTTCGAATCGACAAGCGCGTCGATTTCCTCGAGCCGGGACGCCACACCGATCACCAGATCGTCGAAAAAATCGCCCTCGGCCGGATGATATTGGTCATCCTCGATTTCCTGACCCAACCGATGATCGTGAAACTCCTTGATCAGTTTCGTCACCGGCGTTTTTTCCATCTGGTGCTGGAACAGGGCCTGGACGGCTGCCAGACGGGCAGCGGAGCGCGATGTGGATTTTGCGGTCATGATTTTTTCATCCGTGGCATTCCGAGGAAATTGCCCTTGCCGATTTGCAGGCCGCGCTCGCGGAGCAAGGCATAGGCCGTCGTGGCGTGGAAATAGAAATTGGGCTGGGCAAAGCTCAGCAGATAATTTTCGCCGGTGAAGGGCATCACCGTATCCTTGAAGCGAAACTCGACGTCCTTTCCGACAAAGCTCTCCATCTCGGCTTCGGTGACCGCTTCCAGACCGGCCTTTGCTTCATCCAGCTTCTCGTACAGGCCGGCCCAGTCACTCGGCGGCGGAGCCAGGCTTGGCGTGGCCACACCTTCTCTCACCGCTTCGATCGCGCCGAGCGAATGCTCGCGGCAGGATTTCACCTGATATGCAAAAGGCAGCATATCCTCGATCAGCCGCGCGCCGATAAGCTCTTCCGCCGCAGTGCCGGTTTCCTCGCAATGGGCTTTTGCCTTGTCGACCAGCTTGCGAACCGCAGCGATGATCTGCAGCTGGGACGGGATGATGGCGTCATATAGTGAAATGGTCATGGACATTTTCTTTCTGTTGATGGTCAGCGCCGGTCGAGCCGTTTTGCAATGCTGGCGGCATGAGCGGGCAAGCCCTCCGATTCTGCCAGCGCAACCGCAGCCGGACCGATATTGGCCAGCGCCTGTTCGTCGCAGTGAATGAAGCTGGTCCGCTTCATGAAATCGGTCACCGACAGGCCGGACGAGAAACGCGCCCGTCTTCCGGTCGGCAATACATGGTTGGGGCCGGCAACATAATCACCGACGGCTTCGGGCGTGTGACGGCCGAGAAACACCGAACCGGCGTGGCGGACTTTCCGGAACATGGCGTCGGGATCGTCGACCGCCAGCTCGAGATGTTCGGCGGCCAGCCGGTCGACCAGAGGGATCGCCTGCTCGAGCCGGTCGACTAGGATGATCGCGCCATTGTCGTTCCAGCTGGTCGTCGCGGTCGCGGATGTTGACAAGACCTGCAGTTGTTCATTAATTTTTGTCGTGACTTGGTCAGCAAACTTAGCATCATCTGTGAACAGTATAGATTGACTGGTTGGATCATGTTCGGCCTGGCTGAGCAGGTCGGCGGCGATCCAGTCGGGATCATTCCTGCCATCGGCAACCACCACGATTTCGGACGGACCAGCGACCATATCAATGCCGACGACGCCGTAAACCTGCCGCTTGGCTTCGGCGACCCAGGCATTGCCGGGACCGGTGATGACATCGACCGGTTTGATTTTTTCCGTACCATAAGCGAGCGCGGCCACCGCTTGCGCGCCGCCAATGCGCCAGATTTCGTCGACTCCGGCCAGTTCCGCCGCGGCCAGCACCAGAGGATTGATATAGCCGCCGGGCGCCGGGGTCACCATGATGATATGCTCGACACCGGCTGCCTTGGCCGGAATGGCGTTCATCAGCACCGAAGACGGATAGGCAGCACGGCCACCGGGAATATAGATGCCCGCCCGCTCCACGGCATTCCATCGCGCGCCAATGCGCACGCCTGCATCATCCATATAGTCCCTGTTATCAGGGACTTGTCCCTCATGATAATCACGAATTCTCAAGGCTGCGAGTTCCAGCGCAACCCGCAAGGATGCTTCCAATCCTTCCAGTGCCGCTGCGGACTCGGCCTTCGACACGCGCCAGCCGGTCTGCTCCAGATCGTGCCCGTCAAACTTGCTGGTCAGCTCCGAGACCGCTTCATCCCCACGATCGCGGACATCGCGGATGATCGCCCGGACATCAGCCGACACATCGTCATCCGCCTCGCGCCGCGCATTGACCAGCGCGTCAAACGACTGGTCGAAGTCAGCATCAGAAATAGAAAGTCGCAGAACCATCTTAGCCCCTCCTTTTCAAAGGAGGGGTTGGGGTGGTTCCGTGCCGCCTGTCGCTGACGCGAGCGATGCCACGGCATCGCCACCACCTCTTGATCCCCTCCTCTGAAGAGGAGGGGTGAGATATGTTAACCATCGGCATCAGACCTGCCCCGCCAGCTCGCGGAACTTCTGCACCAGCGGCGTCAGTTCGGCGCTGCGCATCTTGTAGGCCGCGCGGTTGACCACCAGCCGTCCGGAAATATCCAGTATCCGGTCGGTCTCGACCAGATTGTTCGCTTTCAGCGTGCTGCCCGATTCGACCAGATCGACGATATGCCGCGACAGGCCGAGCGACGGCGCCAGTTCCATCGCGCCGTTCAGCTTCACACATTCTGCCTGAATGCCCTTGCTCTCGAAATAGCGGCTGGTCAGATTGGGGTATTTGGTCGCGACCCGGAGATGCGAGATATTGCCAACCTGCTCCGCGTCATCCTTCGGTTGCGCCAGCGACAGGCGGCAGCGCCCGATCCCGAGGTCGACCGGCGCGTAAAGTTCGCTATAACCGAATTCCTCGATCACGTCGGACCCGACAATCCCGATCTGCGCCGCGCCATGGGCGACAAAGGTCGCCACATCGAACGCCCGGACGCGAATGATCGAGATATGATCCTGATTGGTCGCGAATTGCAGGCTGCGGTTGGACTTGTCAAAAAAGGCGTCTTCTGGCACAATTCCCGCCTGCTCCAGGAGCGGCAAGGCATCGTCGAGAATCCTCCCTTTCGGAATTGCAAAGATTAATGGTTTGGCCATGATGGCCGCGGCTTTACGGCTTCGCAGATGAAAGGGCAACGAGTTATGGATATTTTGGATGTCGAAGATATTGCCGAAGGAATGCGTGGCCAGGCGGAACATTGTCGGCGCAACGACGCTCCGGTCACGGCCTCCATCATCATTGCCCAATTGGCCCTGATCCATGGCCCCACCGCCTGCGGACAAAAAATCGCCCACTGGCCGGGAAAACCGCTGGAAGACGCGATGCCGCTGCGCCTTACCGGCGGCCTGCATCATCTCTATCTCAGCGGCAAGGAACCGCGCCTCGCCGACATATATGAAGGCCGAGTGACGGATCAGGATGCGATTGATCGTCTCGTCGGAGATGTGGTCGCCGACCATGATGCGCAATTGCTGCCATGGTTCGACAGTCCGCCACAAACCAATGAATCCGGACGGTCAGCGAGTTTCATGGCGGGCCTGCTCTGGCTGTCAGAGCGTGTCGGGCCGCGATTCGAACTGCTCGAACTGGGGGCAAGCGCCGGCGTCAACACGATGATGGGCCGCTATCATTATGATCTGAACGGCGCTCAGGCCGGACCGGAGGATTCGCCGATGCGCATCAAACCGGATTGGCGCGGCCCGCCGCCCCCGCAAGCCCCGGTCGAGATTGTCAGCGCCCGCGGTTGTGACCAGAACCCAATCGACCTGACCGATGACAACACCGCCGCGCGGCTCAAGGGCTATATCTGGCCGGAAATGCCCGCCCGCTTCGAGCGCATGGAAGCATCGATCGCGCTGGCCAAGCAGGACCCGCCCGATGTAGCCAAGGCCGATGGCGCCGACTGGGTTGAAGAGCAACTGGTCCTCCCCCAGCAAGACGGCGTGACCCGGGTGCTGATGCATTCGATCGTCTGGCAATATCTGCCGCAGGCAACCAGGGACCGGATCACGACGGCCATGGAAACGGCGGGCAAAGCGGCAACTGCGGACAAGCCGCTCGCCTGGATGTCGCTGGAAACCAACCGCAAGACCTTCAGCCACGAACTGGTCATCCGCTATTGGCCGGGCGGCGAAGAACCAGCCTTGCTGGGCCGCGCCCATGCCCATGGCGCGTGGGTGGAATGGTTTGAGGGTTAACAGGGTGGTATGCGCGGATTGCCCGCTCCCATAGGGAGAGGCAAGTGTAGCTTGTCCGCGTGCGGACTAGCGAAACTCGGTGAGGGGTTCCACCTTATCGGGCGAGCAAAACCCCTCACCGACTGCGCCTAAGGCAATGAATTGCCAAGTCTTGTTGCCTCTCCCTATGGAAGAGAACTCCCTCAGTCCGTAACCGTCTTCGGCTGACCCACCGGCAGCGGAATAAATTCATCCCGATCACCCGGCACCACCGGAAAGCGCCCCTCGAACCAGTCGGCCTTGGCCTGCTCGATCCGCTCCTTGCTCGACGAGACGAAATTCCACCAGACATGCCGTTCACTGGTGAAAGCCTCACCGCCCAGCAGCATCGCCCGCCCGCCCGACAGCGACGAAAGCGAGACTTTTGCGCCCGGCGCGATCACATAGAGCAGATATTTTTCCAGCCGCAGCCCATCCAGCGCAGCCTCGCCGTCGACCAGCATCACCGCCCGCTCGTCGGCCTCGGCGTCGATCGGGATCGCGCCATCGGCGTAGAGCAGGATGTCGGCATATATGGTTTCCGCATGACAGGTGGTCGGCGCCGTCTGCCCCCAGAGGCTGCCCATGATGACCCGCGCCTTGGCGCCACCATCCTCGATCAGCGGCAAATCGTCCTTCGCGACATTCTCGAACGCCGGATCCATCTCTTCCCTGCCATCGGGCAATGCGAGCCAGGTCTGCGTGCCGAACATCGGCTTGGGCTTGTCCCGCATATCCTCGGGCGACCGCTCGGAATGGACGATACCGCTGCCCGCGGTCATCAGGTTGACCGCACCCGGCCGGATCGTCTGATATGTGCCAAGACTGTCGCGATGGTCGATCGCGCCCTCGAACAAATAGGTCACCGTCGCCAGATTGATATGCGGATGCGGGCGGACGCCCATGCCCGGACCTTCCGGCAGCGTCGCTGGGCCAAATTCGTCGACAAAGATAAACGGCCCCACCATCCGCCGATGGCGCGACGGCAGCACCCGACGGACCTCAAACTCGCCGAGATCATGGGTGGTCGGGGTGATGGCTTGCATGATGGTGGTCATAGCTTGTCCAGATCGCTGACGGTTTTTTCTGTTATCACATTACCGGTGTTCAGGATAGATTTCGGTTCCAGCAGCAGCACATGGCATTCGCCACCCAACGCTTCCGGACAATGCTCGACGCCTTTGGGGATGATGATGAGCTCCCCTTCCCTGACATCGATATCGCCGGTCCGAAGCCCCATGCGCATCACGCCCTTGACCACCAGGAACAGCTCGTCTTCCTGTTCGTGATGATGCCAGTCGAACTTGCCTTCAAACTTGACCAGCTTCACCTGCGCGTCGTTGATCTCGCCCGCGACTTTCGGGGACCAGTGGTCGGAGAAACTGGCAAAGGCGTCGGTCAGATTGACTTTGTCGATCATGACGTCCTTCCTCTCGTTGCGTTACCCGTCAAACCTTCTCCCTCGCGGGAGGAGGCTCAATTCACTCCCCTGGTGCCCTCGCCTTGATCACCATCGCGTGGACCTTGTCGCGCATCAGGTCGCCCAGCGCCTTGTTTACCATCCGCTGGCGGTTGAGCCGGGACTGGCCCTCAAACGCAGCGCATATGATATCGACGGAAAAATGCGATTCCCCGCTGCCGTCATCACCGGCATGGCCCTGATGGCTGGCGCTGTCATTGGTCACGACAAGCGATATCGGCGCGAGTTCGGCGGTAAGCCTTTTTTCAATCTCGCTGTGGACTGGACCTTTGGGCATCGAATCTCCATATTGCTTTTTCACAACATATATTAGCCTTTCGTGCTGCGCTTGTCGAAGTGCGATTATGGCCTGCAAACGTCCTCCGACCAGCCGAGGACCAACGGAGCAACATTGACCGTTTCCCCCAAGAGAAAACCCAACCGCTTTCATGGCCGCGTCGAAACCGAGGGCCAGCCATGCACCATCGAGGGTTGTACCGAGGCAGGCGAATTTCGCGCGCCGCCCGTCTATGGATCCAGCCGCAGCCAGGACGGCCCCGGCGAATATCGCTGGCTCTGCCTCGACCATGTCCGCGAATTCAACCAGGGCTATGATTATTTCGCCGGCATGGATGCGGAGGAGATATTCGAGGCACAACATCCGGTGCGCGGATGGGACTCGACTAGGCGAGTCTATGATGCGGGGCCGAGTGTAGCACCGGCATGGGCGAATTTTACCGATCCGCTCGATGCTATCGGCGCACGATTTGCCGCCGGCATCAACCGCCGTCAGGCGTCGGGACCGGGCATCTCGCGCGCCGATCAGAAAGCGCTCAAGACGCTAGGGCTTGGCGACGATGACGGCCAATCCATCGGCCGAAGCGATATCCGCCGCGCCTATTCCGCGCTGGTCCGCAAATATCATCCCGACCGCAACGGCGGCGACCGCAGCCACGAGAAACAGTTGGCAAATGTGATCGAGGCCTATACGCAGCTTAAGGAATCACCGGATTTTAGATAGTGGCCCGCCCCTGAGGCATTCCTTGGGGCGGCAGAGATTTTTCGAAGGACTATGATGACCGAAATACCCGATATCAACCCCGACGCCAGCGACGAAACCATCATGGATGCGCCCGACATAACCGTCGACGCCCGTGAGGTTTTCGGCGTGGATGTGGATATGCAGGTTCCTGCTTTCAGCCTGAAGGACGAACGGGTCCCCGATCTCGATCCCTCCTATGTTTTCGATCCGGAAACCACGATCGCGATCCTCGCCGGCTTCGCGTTCAACCGCCGGGTGATGGTGCAAGGCTATCACGGCACCGGAAAATCGACCCATATCGAGCAGATTGCCGCGCGCCTCAACTGGCCCTGCATCCGGATCAACCTCGACGCGCATATCAGCCGGATCGATCTGGTCGGCCGCGACGCGATTGTCCTCAAAGACGGCCAGCAGGTCACCGAATTCCGCGAAGGCCTTCTACCTTGGGCGTTGCAGACACCAACCGCCCTGGTGTTCGATGAATATGACGCCGGTCGTCCCGACGTGATGTTCGTGATCCAGCGGATCCTGGAAGCCGAGGGCAAGCTGACCCTGCTCGACCAGAACCGGGTGATCCGCCCCAATCCCTATTTCCGCCTGTTTGCCACCGCCAACACGGTCGGTCTCGGCGACACCAGCGGCCTCTATCACGGCACCCAGCAGATCAACCAGGGCCAGATGGATCGCTGGAATATCGTGGTAACACTCAACTATCTGCCGGCCGAGACCGAGTCCAAGGTGATCCTGTCGAAAGTCCCCGACGCGGGCGACAAGACGGTCGAGAATATGATCAAGGTCGCCGATCTGACGCGACAAGGCTTTATCAACGGTGACATTTCCACCGTAATGAGCCCGCGGACCGTGATCAGTTGGGCGCAAAATGCCGCAATCTTCAAGAATATCGGCTTCGCCTTCCGCCTCTCCTTCCTCAACAAGTGCGACGAAGCGGAACGGATGCTGGTGGCGGAATATTATCAGCGGGTATTTGGTGAAGATCTGCCGGAAAGCGTGATGGGCGGCTAGCTCTGCGGTCAGGCATCGGTTTTTGCGTCAAAATTATTTTTATAAAAAGCGAACTGCCCCGATACCGCCAATTCACGTGCGATTGAATGCCGATTGCCTTCATACGGCATTTTCGTTATAACATCCGTATGAACAAGATAACTCCTATCCCCGCTGGCCATGCGCTCAAGCTGGTTAAAATCGGCAACTCCACTGGTGTAATCCTACCCAAGGATTTGCTCGAAAAGCTGCGGGTATCACAGGGTGATACCGTCTATCTGAGTGAATCTCCTGATGGGGTCAGGCTGACCGCAATCGACCCTGATTTCCAGAAAAAAATGGCTGCTGCCGAAGGTGTGATGCGCGAAGATCGTGACATCCTTCGCGTCTTGGCAAAATGACCGACGGCCGTATCGAGCCAATTTGGCTGGATGCCGAAATTGCTCTTGCCATCCACGACCGCCAGCTTGCCGAGCATGGCGGGCCATCCGGTATTCGTGATCACGGCCTACTCGAGTCCGCCCTCGCAAAACCGGTCAACACATGGGGTTATGGCGAGGATGATCTGTGTGCCTTGGCTGCGGCTTACGCTTTTGGTGTTGCCCGCAATCATCCGTTTACCGATGGCAACAAGCGCACTGCCTGGGTACTGGCGCGCGCTTTTCTGGTGCTGAATGACTGCCAGCTGGTTTTTGAAAGGGAAGAGGCAATCGAGACGGTCCAGACCCTCGCAGCGGGCGAACTTGCCGAAGAAGAACTGGCCAAATGGTTTCGTGACCATATCAGGCATGATTGACAGTTATTCCGACAACATATTCCGCTGAAATGCGGTCACGCTAATACTGCCCGCTGGCCGGAAAGCGTGATGGGCGCTTAGACAGGTTTCAGCTTTGTCCGGATCGGGGATCGTCTGCACGATCCGAAAATTCGGTTATCACGGCCAACACCCCCCACACGGTTAGCGTCGGTAAAACGCGCTCGGGGAAATCGATGATACCGCCGCTGCTGTCGCTTTCAGCATACCAGGCTGCCAGCAATACTCCCGTCAGCATGACGCTGTTCCAGATTCTTCTATGGGTATAGGTCACGAGGAGGATGCTGCTCACCAGCGCCGAAATGATGATCAGCAGAATCACATAGTCATCCATCGGGATTTCGGTGATATTGCCCAGGCTGACACCGATAATCGCGCCAAAGAAAATGTTCAGCGCGTTGATCGTCGCTTCATATTCGCGCTGGGTCAGTCTAAACGGATTTCCGATTTTCAACAATTTCCCTAGCATCATCCATTCTCGAGTTTTGCCCATTGACTAGCAAATCATTCATGCTTTCCAAACTTCTTTCTCGCCAATGGCGTATTATTGTGGCAACACAGCTTGCATATGCTTGAGCGCACCCCTGATTCTTCTGGCAAACGGCGCTGGTTCTGGCCGTTGCGAAGCAAGCCAAAGGCCGACACGGTATTTTACGAGCCTTATGGCGATGCCATCCCGCCACGGATCGACGAGCCGATTGCGCCGCTCAAAAAGCCGCGCGGCAAATGGTGGTGGTTCAGTCGCGGAGCAGCCGCAGCCCTGTTCGTCTTCATCCTGCTGGTCGCCTATCTGGCGATCACCGCGCCTCTGTCCAAATCCCTGCAACCGATTGTACCGCCGCAAATCACGCTGCTGACAACCGACGGCCAGCCGTTCGCGCGCAACGGTGCGGTGGTCGATGATCCCGTCGAGGTCGCGAAACTGCCCGACCATGTGACGGAAGCCTTCATGGCGATCGAGGACCGGCGCTTCTATTCGCACTGGGGCATCGATCCGCGGGGGCTGGCGCGGGCGCTGTGGAGCAACATGTCTGGCAGCGGGATGATGCAGGGCGGCAGTACGATCACCCAGCAGCTCGCGAAAACAACATTTCTCACCCCCGAACGCAGCCTGACCCGCAAGGCGCGCGAGATGCTGATCTCCTTCTGGCTCGAGGCATGGCTGACCAAGGACGAGATATTCGAGCGCTATCTTTCCAACGTCTATTTCGGCGACAATGTCTACGGATTGCGCGCTGCATCGCTCCATTATTATTATCGTCAGCCGGAAAATCTTGATCTGGAACAGGCAATCATGCTCGCAGGCCTGGTGCAAGCGCCGTCCCGCCTCGCGCCGACCCGCAACCCCGATCTGGCAGCAAAACGCGCCAGGCTCGTCAAATCCGCGATGGTCAATGCCGGTTATCTGACGCAGGATGAAGCCGATAGACTGGGCACGCCGCGGCTCGATGTCCGGGCCAAAAACGCCCTGCCCACCGGCACCTATTTTGCCGACTGGGCGATGCCGCAAGCGCGGGCATTGACCGATCTGAGCTATGAAAGCCTGACCCTGACCACCACGCTCGATTCGCGGCTGCAGGAAATTGCCCGCCGCGCCATCGCCAGCGCGCCGCTCGGCCAGGCCCAGGTCGCTCTGGTGGCGATGCGACCGGACGGCGAAATCGTCGCGATGATCGGCGGCAGGGACTATGCAAAGTCGGCCTTCAACCGCGTCACCCAGGCAAAACGGCAGCCCGGCTCTACCTTCAAGCTGTTCGTCTGGCTGGCCGCGCTGCGTTCGGGAATGGACCCGGACGACAAGGTCGACGACAGCCCGATTACCAAAGGCGGCTATCTGCCCAAAAACGCCGGCGAGAGATATCGCGGCGAGATCAGTCTGAAAGACGCGTTCGCTCGGTCCAGCAATGTCGCGGCGGTGCGCCTGTTCGGGCAAGTGGGCGACCGGGCGGTGATCCGCGAGGCCCGCAATCTGGGGATCAAGTCGCCGCTGGCCGAGGATGACCCCAGCCTGGCGCTCGGCACCTCGACGATGACCCTGATGGAACTGACCGCCGCTTATGCCGGAGTGGCAGGAAACCGATGGCCGGTCGAACCTTATGCTTTCAAGAAAGACGAACAGACCTGGGCCGAATGGCTGTTCGACTGGCCCGGACGCTACAAGGCCGACACCCATGCCGATATGGAAAAGCTGCTGCGGTCTGCGGTCAACGAGGGCACCGGACGGCGGGCGATGCTGTCGATACCCAATTTTGGCAAGACCGGCACCAGCCAGAACAACCGCGACGCCCTGTTTGTCGGCTATGCCGGCGACGGTGACGACCGGCTGGTGGTCGGTGTCTGGATCGGCAATGATGACAATACACCGCTGAAGGGCATCAGCGGCGGCAGCACGCCAGCACGGATATGGAAAGACTTCATGCAGCAGGCGGTGCAGGCCAGGAAGCCTGCCAGCAGCAGGAAACCGGTTGTCAGGCCTGACCCTGAAGGTCCGGTCGTTCCACTCGATCTGCCGGAGATTCCCGATATTCCTGTGAACGTGGGGGACACCGAAGTCAGGATCAACGGCGATTCCGGGGTGCGGGTCGGGACGGAAATCGGCGGCGTACCGGTTGATTTGAGAATTGACGGCGACGGCGTGGCGATCGAACGGCGGCGGGAGGAGAATCCGGCGGAAGCCGATCGCTGAGCCGATTGCCGCTCCTGACAATAAAGCTGAAAATTAGCCCTATGAATCCCCTGCCCTTTCCGCTTAAAGCTGTCGGCTTCTATGGCTGATCGTTCCAAACTTGATGACCTGAAAGACGTGCTCGGCGGCACGGCCCGCGCGATTGCGCAAGTACCGGATGTCGAGCTCGCCTATACCGCCGAAGCGCCGTCGCAGGCGGGCGAACATCTCAAGGTGCCGATGCCGGCGCGCGACCTGCCACCCGCCCAAGTTGCCGAAGCGCGGGGATTCGCCGACAGTTTCTCACTGAAATTGCGGCACCACAACGAAGCCCTCCATCGCAAGAATGCACCACAGGAAGCGATCGCCCGCGCCTGTTTCGATGCACTCGAGCAGGTTCGTACCGACGCGCTGGGTTCGCGGGTGATGGCCGGAGCAAAGAGCAATCTGAACGCAGCGCTCGAAATGCGGATGCGCTCCGACCCGATTGCACGGGCCCAGAATCGCGATGAAGTCCCGATTTCCACGGCTCTTGCCCTGCTGGCCCGCGAAAAACTGACCGGACAGGCCCCGCCGCAAGGCACGATAAAGGGCCTCGACATGCTGCGCGAGTGGATCGAGGAAAGCGCAGGCGCCGATCTCGACGGACTCAACCTGACACTCGACGACCAGAATAGTTTCGCCAAATTGTCGACGCAGTTGCTTCAGCATCTCGACCTCATCAAAAGCGACGAACAGTCCGAAGCGGAAGACAGCGACGACGACGAGAGCGACGAAGACAACGACGACAGCACCGATGACGGCGCCGAAGAAGAAGCAACCGGCGATCAGGGCGAGTCCGAAATGCGTTCGGAGCCATCGGACGATGATAGCCAGGACGGCGAAAGCGACCAGAATGCCGAGGAGCTGGAAGAAGGCGCCGAGGAAGAAATGGGAGATGCCGGCGACGAGGGCATGATGCCCGTCCGCCCCAACAGAGCGATGTCCGACCTGCCCCCCGGCTTCAACTATGCGCCGTGGACCGAAAAATATGACGAGGTCGTCAGCGCCACCGAGCTTTGCGACGAGGAGGAACTGACCCGGCTTCGCATGTTCCTCGACCAGCAACTGACCAATTTGCAGGGCGCGGTGACCAAGCTTGCCAATCGCCTGCAACGCCGCCTGATGGCGCAGCAGAACCGCAGCTGGGATTTCGATCAGGAAGAAGGCATGCTCGATGCCGCCCGCCTCGCCCGCGTCGTCAGCAATCCCTCGCACAGCCTGTCCTACAAGATCGAGCGCGAGACCGATTTCCGCGACACGGTCGTGACCCTGCTGATCGACAACAGCGGATCGATGCGCGGCCGGCCGATTTCGATCGCTGCCATATCCGCAGACATCATGGCGCGCACGCTCGAGCGCTGCGGCGTCAAAACCGAGATTCTCGGTTTCACCACCCGCGCCTGGAAGGGTGGCCAAACCCGCGAAGACTGGCTCGCTGCGGATCGCCCGATCAATCCCGGACGGCTCAACGACCTGCGCCACATCGTCTACAAGAAAGCCGACGAGCCCTGGCGCCACGCCCGGAAAAATCTCGGCCTGATGATGCGCGAAGGCCTGCTCAAGGAAAATATCGATGGCGAGGCCCTGCTCTGGGCCCACAGCCGGCTGATCGCCCGCCCCGAAGAACGCCGCATCCTGATGGTGATTTCCGATGGTGCGCCGGTCGACGACAGCACCTTGTCCGTCAACCACGGCGCCTATCTGGAAAACCACCTGCGCAAGGTGATCGAATGGATCGAAAGCCGCTCGCCGGTGCAACTGGTCGCGATCGGCATCGGCCATGACGTGACCCGCTATTACAAGAAAGCCGTAACGATCATGGACGCCGAGCAACTCGGCGGCACAATGGTCGAGCAGCTGGCCGGATTATTTGATGAGGATTGAGTGAATGAACGTAACCGAAGCCGTCACCTCCCGCCGCTCCGTACGCCAGTTTCTCGACAAACCGGTCGACAAGGCCGTCCTCGAAAAAATCCTCACCACCGCTCAGCGCTCCCCCTCCGGCGGCAACACACAGCCCTGGAGCGCGGTGGTCGTCGGTGGCGATGCGCTCAAGGACATTACCGCGAAGATCAAGGAAAAGGCCAAGGCCGCGCCGATGGGCGAAGGCATGGAATATGCGATCTACCCCAAGGATATCGACGGCCGCTATGAAGAACAGCGCCGCGCGGTCGGCAAGGGCATGTTCGACGCCGTCGGCCTGGAACGCGGCGATTCTGCCGGACGCATCGCGCAAATGGCAAAAAACTGGGACAGCTTCGGCGCTCCGGTGCAATTGTTCACCTATACAAAAAAATATATGGGTCCGCCGCAATGGTCGGACATGGGCATGTGGCTGCAAACCGTGATGCTGCTGCTGCGCGAAGAGGGCCTCGACAGTTGCTCGCAGGAAATCTGGGCAATGTACGGAACCTATATGCGCGAATTGCTCGGCATTGATGACGACCATATCTTCTTTTGCGGAATGGCCATCGGCTATCGCGATTCGGATGCCCCGATCAACAATTTCGAGGTCCCCCGGGTCGCCCTTGGCGACGCAATAGGGTTTCGCGGCTTTTAACCAGCGAAGCTTTTGATTTTCGGGATATTTCCTGAAAAAACGTCCCGCATTGTGACAATAATCACCTAATCAGCGCGGAAAGTCGATAAATTCCTATCCGAGACTCGAATTCGGCCGCTAACTGTTGTAGCCACAAGATTATTCTGGGTCGCAATCGTCATTGCCGGAGTCTGAGGGGGCTCCGCAATATATTACAATTGTGGGAGAATATCGTGCGCCGGACAGGGATTAGCACATTGACATTGGCACTGGGTTTGCTTGCAAGCCCGACGACCGCCTCTGCGCAAGGCACGCCGGTTTCATTACGCGACAGCTTCCCCATCGGAAGCAGCGAAGGCATCTTGTGCCAGGTGCAGGACCGCAGCATCGAAAACAAGGCAAAAGCCGATATGTTCGATCGCAGCTGGGCCGTGGTTTGCCGCGACAGCGCGAGACCGGTCGGCTTTGTCTATTCATCCCGATCATCCGAGCAGAATCTGCTCGACCGCATCACCCTGCATCGCAGCGAACCCGTGACCTGCGAGGCCGATGCGGCCCCTGCGCCCGTCGGAGCCTTCCGTCACACCGCATGCCATCTTGCGGCGGAACCGGTCGCCTATTCGGTGTTTCGGGGCCAGCAGGACGGTTCCTCCTTTGTAGCGGAAGGTCTGGCCGCCTACGACAGTGCGACACTGCTAGCCCTCAAATCGATATTGCAGGATTCGATTGCCGACGGCAAAATCGATGTCGCCTCGACATCGGTCGAAGACCCCTTCGCCTTTGCCCGGGTCCAGGCCGCAACGCTCAAGCCCGATCAGGCCCTGGCGGAAGGCTATCGCCGCAACCTCAGCGGCGACTATGCGGAAGCCGCAGCCTTTTTCGAGACTCTGCAACAGCGGACATCGGGGATGGAAGGGGAAGACATCAACCCCGACGAATATCTGATCAACCGGGCCCTGCAGAAATCCAATCTCGGTGAATTTGCCGAAGCGGACAATTTGTTCGAACAAGCGAGGGACCGCGAAGGCAGCGACCCTGTGACCGAACGGTTGCAGCGGAATTTCGAGGCGATCCATTTGCTCAATCAGGGCCGGTTCGATGCGGCGATCGAACGGATCAATCTCCCGCTGCAAAACAGGCTGGTCGAACAGATCGGAATGACCGAGAGTCTGGAAATCACCGCCCCGATTTCCTCCCGGATCAATGGCAGTGTGCGAACCCGCAGCTTGCTCGGTTTTGTCGACGAACTGAAATTGAGCGAACAGGAACGCGCCGAGATCATCGATGCCCAGGCGTTGCAACTTCTGGGCACCGCCCAGAGAATCAACGGCGACCGCCAGGCAGCGCGCAATGCACTGGTCTCCGCCTATAATCGCGCCATCGCGGTTCGCGATGGCCGCGTCACGTCGATCACCCGCCTGAGAGCCCAGACGCTGTCCGAACTGGCCTTGATTGCCGAAGCCGATGGCCAATCGGGCGAAGCGGAACAATTGCTCCGCGACAGCCTCGATCTGCTGACCATCCAATATCCGGAAACGCGCGCGGTCAATGGTGCCAAGGCACGGCTCGCGGCCTTCCTGCTGCGGCGCGGAAATGAGAGCGAGGCCCGCCGCCTGTATGACGAGGTGATAGACAGCTCTCTGGGCAAAAGAAGCGCGATTTCCGGCATGGCCAACCAGCTTGCGCCTTATTTCAAGCTTCTGGCCGCCGATCAAACGGCAACAGAGCAGTTTTTCAAGGCCTCTCAGATATTGGTTCGTCCGGGTGTCGCCGAAACCCAGGCCGTTCTCTCGCGCGAGCTGAGCGGGGGTACCGATGATGCCGCACGCCTGTTCCGCCAGTCGACCAACCTGGCGCGAAGCATCGAGCGATTGCGGATGCGTTTCTCGGCCTTGGGCAAATTGGAACAATCCGCTTCGGTCAGCATGCAGGCCAATGATCTTGCAGCCGAAATCGAAGAACTGGAAAGAAGCCAGCAGCTGACGCAGGTCAGGCTTGCCGAATATCCGCAATATCGTGCGGTAGCCGACCGTTTTCTCGGCCTCGACGAGTTGCGCGCCAATATGCAGCCTGGCGAAGCCTATATGCGCATGGCGATCGTCAGCGGCGACATTTTCATCTTCTATACCGATCGGACAGAAGCAACGACCTATCGGGTGCCGCTTGACGAAGACATGCTCGACCGGAAAGTCGACACGATCCGCGATTCAATATCGGTTTTCGAAAATGGACAATATGTCACCTATGCCTTCGACATCGAGGCAGCGCGGGCTTTATATTCCAGTCTATTCGGACCGGTTTCGGACCGGCTTGCAGCCACGCAGCATCTGATATTTGAACCCGACGGGGCAATGCTCCGCTTGCCGATCAACCTGCTGGTTGCAGATGACGCGTCGGTCGAGCGCTATCTTGCCCGAACCCAGGAACTCGATTCCGATTTCTTCGACTTTACCGGAGTGAATTGGCTGGGCCGCGACCTCGATATCAGCACCGCGGTATCGGCGAGAGCCTTTACCGATGCCCGGCAGGCTCCCCAAAGCACCGCGTCCATGCAATATCTGGGACTCGGCAGAAATGAACCGATATTGGCCAGCACCAAAATAGCCGGTATTCGCGGTGCCGTTCAGGGCGTGAATGACCGATGCCAATGGCCGCTGAACCAGTGGAACAGCCCGATATCCGACAGCGAGCTCAAAGAAGCACAGTCCCAGGTCGGCGCGGGAACTTCCGAAATCATTACCGGCCCTGCCTTCACCGACACCGATATTCTGGCGAAGGATAATATCAGCGATTTTCGAATCCTGCATTTTGCAACCCACGGGCTGGTCACCGCGCCGAGTCCGTCCTGTCCGGCCAAGCCTGCGCTGTTGACCTCCTTTGGCGAGAGCGGTTCGGACGGCCTTCTGGCCTTTGACGAAATTTTCGATCTCAAACTGGATGCCGATATCGTCATTCTGTCCGCCTGCGATACAGCGGGCAAGGCGAGCATAGCGACGACCCGCGCAGCCGGTGTCAGCAGCGGCGGCGGCACCGCGCTGGATGGCCTGGTCCGCTCCTTCATCGGCGCGGGCGGACGTTCGGTATTGGCCAGCCACTGGCCTGCTCCGGACGATTTCCGCGCAACGGAACGGCTGATAAACGGATTGTTCAGCGATGGGCGGGGCCGGTCGATCACTGGAGCGCTGAGAAATTCCCAACTGGAATTGATGAACGATCCGCTGACATCGCATCCTTATTACTGGTCGGGCTTCGCCTTGATCGGTGACGGCGCCCGGTCGTTCCTGCCCGACAATAAGGATGCGACCGCCCGAACCGACGCGGCTTCCGCTGCAACCAAAGCCGCTCTGAAATAATGGCAGCTGCTCCCTTGCCAGCAGACCCGGCCAAAAATGACCGCGATGTAAAAGAGGGCGCCAAGGGCGTGATGCAGTCTCTGCGCCGCCTGTTCGATCAACTCGGTCCGATCCGTCTCGGATCGACCATCCTGTTCATGGTTCTCGCCGTGATGGTTGCGCGCTACGCATGGACGACACCGCTGATCCAGGAAGCCGAGCGTGCGCTCTATGACCTGCGCGCTTCGGTGTTTGCGCCGGAGGTCGAAAAAGACGAGAATATCGTCATGGTCGTATATAATGAGGACACGCTCAAGCTGACCGGACAGCGCTCCCCGGTTGACCGGACGATCCTTGCCCAGGCGCTCGAAACGATCGACGCCGCCGGCCCCGAATCAATCGGCATAGATATATTGTTCACGATGCCGCAGGATGACGATGACCTGCTGCTCTCGGCGTTCAAGACCATGGAAACGCCGACCTTTCTGGCTTATGCCGATCCCAGGGAAAATCCCGAAATCGCCTTTGCGGAACATGAGTTTCTGCAACAGTTTTTCGAAGAAGCCCGCACCGAGAACGTGAAGCCGACGAATATCAAGCTCGAGACCGACAGCGACGGCGTCCAGCGCCGCTGGACACCGCACCGGCCGGGCGCACCGCCGTTCATGGCCATCGCGCTCACCGCACCCAACCCGAAATTTGCCGCCAATGACGGCGCAATCCGCTATCATGTACCGGCAGCAACCGATGTTCCGGTGTTCGACAAATTTCCGATCGAGAATTTTGCCGACCCGGAAATTGCCGAGATGCTGAGCTCTTTCATCGCCGGCAAACATGTGCTGATCGGCGGCGACTTCATCGATCGTGACCGGTTTGAAACCCCGGTGGGCGGCCTCGCCGATATCAGAGGCGATGATGGCAAGATGATCGGGCTCGAAGTCCATGCCCATATGCTCGCGCAGTTGATCAATGACGACCTGCCCGTCCCTGTTCCGCCATGGACCCTGTGGGTTGGCGCGCTGATCGTCGCGATTTGCGGGGGCCTGTCCGCTCTCATTATCGGCAATGCCCTGAAGGTCGGCCTGGTGCTGATCGGCCAGTTTGCATTTTTTCTGATATTTCCGTTCGTGTTGCAGAATATTGGTGTCGACACGCTTTCCTTGCCGGCCTTTGGCTGGGGCGTCGGCTGGCTGCTCGGCTATGCCTCGGTCGGTTCGGCCGCGCGGACAATAAATTCCAAACAGCGCGCCTTTGCGCAGAGTGCGCTTGGCAAATATCTGCCCAAATCCATCGCCACCGAAATCCTCAAGGACCCCGAAAAACTCTCGTTGCATGGCGAGAAGCGCAAGATATTCGCGGTATTTACCGATCTCGAAGGCTTTACCAAGCTGACCCATGCGATCGAACCGGAAATGGTCGCGACCCTGCTCAATGATTATCTCGACCGGCTAAGCGAAGTGGCGCTGGAATATGGCGGCACCATCGACAAATTTGTCGGCGATGCACTGGTCACCTTCTGGGGCGCTCCCATTGCTTATCCCGATGACGGCGAACGGGCAGCCAGAGCGGCTTATGCGCTCTACCTTGCGGGCGAGGAGTTTCGCCGCAATGTTCCGGAAGGCGTGCCAGCGATCGGCCGGACCCGCGTTGGCATGCATTATGGGGATGCCATCGTCGGCAATTTCGGCGGTGAGGGCCGCATCCAGTATACCGCTCTCGGCGACGCTATGAACACTGCGGCCCGGCTGGAAGCGGCCAACAAGGCTCTCGACACAAAAATATTGCTCAGCCGTGAGGCGATGGAACGCACCGGCCTCGACTGGTTCCGTCCGATGGGACGGATCACGCTGCGCGGCCGGTCGACACCGGTCGAGGTTTTCGAACCGGTACCCGACTGGCAAGATGACCAGCGTGCAAAAGTGACCGCGGTCATAGCAGCCCATGAAATAGGTGATAGTAGTTCGATTCAGGCACTGGGTGCCATGACGAAAACATATGGCGAGGATCTGGGTCTCGCCAATTTGCTTCGAAGATTGAAAAAGACCAAAAATGGAGAAAGCTATGCACTTGGATAAATTTGATCCGGCAAAATCCGGAAGAACCCTTCCCCGCCTTGCGAAAGCCGCTCTTGGTACAATTTTGCTGTTCGGAGTTGGCAGCGTCGCGATGGCCCAGAATATGGTCATGCGCTCGACCGGTCCTTCGGCGAGCAGCTATCCGGCGGGCAAGAAAATGGCGAATGATGCCAAGATTTCGCTGAAGGCCCAGGATCAGGTGACGATCCTGACCAAGTCCGGGACCCGCGTTCTCAAGGGTCCGGGAACCTTTTCCCTGGCGAAGGGGGGCGGATCTGCCTCAACCGCGTCGCGCCGGCTGTCGAGTTTCATCAGCAATCGCGGCAGCAGCCGGGCAAGAACCGGAGCGGTTCGCGCTGCAGGGGCCGCTGCGGTCGAAACGCCGCACAACCCAAATCTTTGGTTTCTTGACGTAACCAAGGGCGGAAAATTCTGCGTCGCCGACGCCGACGCACTGGTTGTCTGGCGCCCCGATTATACCGGATCGGCAACCGCTTCGATCGTCGAGCCGGAAAACGGCAATGTCACCGAAATTGCCTGGAGAAAAGGCAGCGCGCTGAAGGCGTGGCCGAAAGATGTTCTTCCGGTAACCGACGGCGCAAGCTTTCGCCTGCTCGGTTCGAATGTGCCGCAATCTGTCGAGGTGAATTTCGTGGTGCTGCAAAATCAGCCGACCGACCTTGACGACGCGGCGTCGATGCTGATCGAAAACGGATGTTCCGGCCAGCTGGATCTGCTGGTCGACACGCTCAATCTGAACAATGACGAGTCTGCTGACCAGGGCTAGACAATGATGAATATCTGTCGTCCGGGATGAGCGCTGGACGGCAGAAAAGATATAGGATGGTTCGTCAGGTCAGCTGGAAACCATCACAGGACGGGGGAATATATGTCGCTTGCGCGAACGACGATTCGAACAACTTCTTTGGCAGCGAGCCTTGCTATGGTTTCAACAAGCCTGCCGGCCTGGGGACAGTCGTCTGTTGCTGCGCCGACAAGGGAAGAAATCCAGCGCGGCGTCATTGACGAAGCGCTCAAGGGGCAGGCCCAGATATTGGCGGTCGATGGCGACGTCGAACGATCCGCCTGCCCGCTCGCCGGACCGGAATTTTCCGACCTGCGGTTCACGCTGAAGAACGTCGAATTCACCGGACTGATCTCGGTCGATGCCGCTTCGCTCAACGCATCCTATGCCGATTATGTCGGACAGGAAGTGCCGGTATCGGTGGTCTGCGATATCCGTGACCGCGCAGCGACGATTTTGCGCAGCGAAGGCTATCTGGCGGCCGTGCAGGTCCCGCCGCAAACCATTGATCAGGGCAATGTGCGTTTCGATGTGCTGATGGCCCGGATGACCTCTGTCCAGGTCCGCGGCGATGCCGGACCATCCGAAGGCCTGTTGCAGAAATATATCGAAAAGCTTGCCGCGCAGCCGGTTTTCAACATCAATACCGCCGACCGCTATCTGTTGCTCGCGCGCGACATTCCCGGTCTCGATGTACGGCTTTCGCTCCGCCCGGTATCGGCTGAATCCGGCGGCCAGCCCGGCGAAGTGGTCGGCGAATTCAACGTAATCCGCACGCCGGTCTATGCCGACGTCAATATCCAGAATTTCGGGTCCGAGGCGGTCGGGCGTTTTGGCGGACTGGCGAGGGTCCGTTTCAACGGGCTCACCGGGATGGGCGATGAAACAACCATCAGCGGCTATTCGACGTCGGACTTCAAGGAGCAACAGGTCCTGCAGGCCAGCCACGAATTCCGCGTCGGCGGCGAAGGGCTGAAACTGGGCGGCAATTTCACTTATGCATGGACCAGGCCGGAACTTCCCGGCGGCTTGATTGTCGATTCCGAGACCATGGTCGCCGGCCCCTATGCCGCCTATCCGTTCGTCAGGAAGCAGTCGCGCAATATATTCGGAACCGTGGGCCTCGATTTTGTCAATCAGCGCACCGACGTTCTGGGCGTTCGCACCAACGAAGACAGGCTGAGCATCGCTTATGCCCGGCTCGACTTCAACCAGATCGAGCAAGGCAGTATTTCGGGCCGCGGCGGATATTCCGCATATGAACCCAAATGGGGCATGGGCGGTTCGCTCGAAATCCGTCAGGGGCTGGACATTTTGGGCGCCAGCCAGGGCTGCGGCCCGGCGTTCGTCAACTGTATCGGCCAGACGGTCTTTCCGACCCGCGCCGACGGCGATCCGACCGCCTTTGTCGTCCGGGGCCAGGCCAAGATCGACTTTCGCCCGACCCCGCTACTGGCTTTCACGCTGAAGCCGCGCCTGCAATATTCGCCGGACGCGCTTTTCTCCTACGAAGAAATGTCCGGCGGCAATTACACCACGGGCCGGGGCTATGACCCCGGGTCGATCATCGGCGACAGCGGCTATGGGCTGCAGACCGAGGTCAGCTACGGCTCCCTGTTGCCCGATTCACCTGGAGGCATCGCGGTTCAGCCCTATTTGTTTTTCGATCTGATGGGCGTCTGGAACAAGAATATTCCCGGCGATCCGCAAAAACTCTATTCCGCCGGTGGCGGCTTCCGCATGACGATTGGCCAGCAGGCCAGTCTCGACATGACAGCGGTCGTTCCGCTGAAACGGGCCGCATTCCAGACCCGCCGCGACAGCGCCCGGGCCTTGCTGACGTTGAGCATCCAGCTTGCTCCGTGGAGGCGCAGATGATGACCGTAATTTTTGACCAGAAGATGTTTCAATCGGGGACCGGATCATGACCAGCAGAAAGCAGGAAATGCACGACAAACTCGGAGCAAGACGAACCAGAAAAATGCGCTGGCTGACAGGCAGTTCAGCAGCCGCAGCGGCGTTTTTCCTGGCCTCGGCTCCGCAGCCGGTTCTCGCACAGTCGCAATTGCGTGCGCCCGATTTCAGTCCACGAGATGTCAGGATTTCTGCGCCGATCGCTCCCCTTCCCGTCAATAATGTCCGGATCTCGGAACCGGTGGATCCGCCTTCGGTCAATGACATCCCGATATCTGCCCGCGCCGGGCTGATCGCCATCAATCAGCCACAGGCCATTGGCGCAAGATTTGACGCCAACAGCTCGTTTCAGGCTTCTGTCGATAACGTGACAGCAGTCGCTTCATTGGCGAGAGATGCCAGCTCCGATGTTGTTACCACCTTTGGGGCCCAAAATGTCATCAACTGGACACCTTATGATACAGCGAACAGCGACGACCTGATCAACATCTTGCCCGCAGGCACGACCCTGACATTTGTCGGACCGGCTTCGGGCTATACGATCCTCAACCGGATATTGCCGACTGGCTCTACGACATCCGGCGACCCTCGTGGCATTGCCTTCAGTGGCAATGTTTCAAGCAGACTGGACACTGCTACCGGCGCAGTCGGCGGCAATATCTGGTTCTACAGTCCCGGCGGTATCGTGGTCGGTGCCGGTTCCACGTTCGACGTCGGCGGACTGCTGCTCACAACGAACAATATCGACACCATTGGCAGCACCATGAGTGTCAGCGGACCAGCCGGCAGCACTTCTTCCATAATTGTCGAAAATGGTGCCACGATCAACGCGCTCAACAATGGCAGCAGCTATGTTGCCATGGTCGCGCCGCGCGTCGTTCAAGGCGGCACTGTGAACGTCGACGGTTCGGTTGCCTATGTAGCCGCCGAACAGGCCGATCTGACCATCAACAACGGACTGTTCGACATTTCGATCGGCGTCGGAACGTCCGATGCCAACGGCATAGTCCATAGCGGAACGACAACCGGCCCCTCATCAACCCCGATACTCAACGGGATGGGCCAGGTGACCGATGCCGACGCGCAGGCTATTTACATGGTCGCTGTACCCAAAAACACGGCGGTAACCATGCTCGTGGGCGGCGCCATAGGTTATGAACAAGCGGCCACGGCATCTGTCGTCAACGGCAATATTGTGCTCAGCGCCGGAGGCAATGTTACCGTGGGCGGCACCGCAACCGCACCGACAAATTCTATTGAAAAAAACTCTAGTTCGACTGCAGCCGCCAATATCCAGATCGGCGGCACCGGCGGAGCCACTTTCGATTCGACCCTCGAGTTGTTTTCGGCCGATGACATCACCCTGTCGGCGCTATCGGCTGCCGATTCAATTGTCATTTCCAACGCGGTTGGTACGCAGGATTTAAACCTGACCGCGGGCAATGAAATCAACCTGAACACCGCGGGCGGCGGCCAGATATCCGTCAACGGCGATGTGAACCTCACCGCCGGGACCGGCGCCACCGGCGGTAACATCAACATCAATATTGATCGCACCGGCTTTGGTACGCCTATCAATACCGGTCTGGTCGTCTCCGGCGATTTCACCATGGACTCCAGCGCCTCCGGACTCGATGACTTTTTCACTTTTCGCAACAATGGCGGCACCGGGATCGGGCAGGATGCTGTTGGTGGCAATATTGCGATCGATATCACCGGCGGCGGCGTGCTGGATGTCGGCGGGAATACAAGATTCCTGACCAGCGCCCAGGGCGGCAAAGGGGAAATCCAAAATGGTTCCGGACAGGCCGGCAACATCGCTTTCACCATGGACAGCGGCACCGTGCAATTTGGCGGTGATCTGGACTTCGAAGCGATGGTGCGCAGTACCGGGGACGGGAAAGTGGGCGGCAATGGCCCCGGATCGCTCGGCAGCAGCAGCACCGCCGGCAATATAGACTTGAACCTTTCAGGCGGCGATTTGACGGTGATCGGCGATCTCGGCCTGTCAGCCCACGCGACAGCAACCAGTGGTTCTGACGACGCGACATCCCAGAATAATGCCGGCATGGCAGGCGCCATCAATGTCGACATTTCAGGAGGAAATCATAGTTTTGGAAGCATGGATTTCTCCGCTCATGCGACCTCGGGAAGTTCATTCGATGCAAATGGCAACAATATTGCCGGAGACGTCAGTCGCGGTTCGGTCGACTTTACCGTCAGCAGCGCCGGTACCAGTCTGGCAATTACCAACAATATCCTCGTGGATGTCACAACGAATGGCAATGTAATAAACGATCCAACCCTGGATGCAGTGACAATCAATATTGTGAACACCGGAGGGGAATCAGGCCTGGCGGTCGCAAATGCCATCGACATTTACACATCGGCATCCAATGGTGGGTCCGGCGGCTCGCTGACCGCCGGATCGGTTTCCATGATTGCGGACAACGGCGATTTCAGTTTTGACAATTTATACGTCGATACCAGCCTCGATCTCTTTTCCGTAAACGAAATTAGCGCAACTGCTACCGCAGGCAATGTCAATTTGATTGCTCAAAATGGCGGGGCCATTTCCGGCAACACTGTCGACGTGGTGGCCAGTTCCAATACCGAGAGTACATTCGGCGTCAACGCGTTTGGCGGTGATGTCCTGATTCACGCCAACGACGGATCGCTGGTTCTTACCGGAAATCTTGATGTCAGTACAAGTGCACGGGGAGGCGTCAAAGATCCGGCAACCTTGGAGACAACAACGGCCGAGGGTGGATCGATCAGAGTCCTGCTCGAGGGCACGTCACCGGCGAGCAGCCGCATCAGTGTGTCCGACATTGATTTCAATGCCGACGGATCAATTGCTGGCGGCGTGGAAGTTGCACCAATCTTTGAAGGCGGTGGAGGCAGCGGTTTTGGCGGCGAGATCATCTTTGACCTTCTCGGCGGTACATTTATCGCAAACGATATCGACGTCAGCGCGAGCGGTGCCGGTGGCCAGGGCGGTTCCGAAGTAACATTGGTTCCCGCCGGGCTGCCAGTACTGGGTATTGCCGCTATGACCACCCCGATGGATCTCACGGTGGTCAATACACCTTTTGCCGGTGGCGTGTCGGCAGGCGATGGCGGAGACGGTCAAGGCGGCGACGTGACGTTCAATCTCAATGGCGGCAATGCGACGGTTACCAATCTGACGATCAGCGCAAACGGCTTTGGCGGCGATGGAGCCAATGGCGACATAAATATCGGTACATCCGGCGGGGCTGGCGGCAATGGTATCGGCGGCAATGCGGTTTTCAATGGCCAGACGGGAAACTTGACCGTCACCAACACGCTCACGGTGTCGGCGGAAGGCAATAATCAGAATATCGCCCCTTATGCAGCTTCGGGAGCGGGTGGTTATGGCTATGGCTCGGACGGCGGCAATGGCGGTGACGGTATTGGTGGTACCACTAGCTTCAACCTCGACGGTACTGCAACAATCAACGCCAGCAACATCATCGTCTCGACGAATGCCGACGGCGGTTATGGCGGAAATAGCACCAGCGCCGGCAGCGGCTCCATCCAGGCCGGGACCGGCGGTAATGGCGGTAATGCAACCGGCGGCGATGCCACATTCAACAACAATGCAGGAACGCTCGGCTTCGGCCAGCTATCGGTCACGTCGGTCGGAACAGGCGGAAATGGCGGCACCGTCTCTGGCTTCTTTACCGGTGAAGCGGATAATATCGCGGGCAATGGCGGTACCGGAACCGGCGGCAATGCCACCATCAACCTCAATCAGGACGATGCCGGCAATCCCGTCTATGTCGTCGACGCCAGCGGTGTCGGTGGCGATGGCGGCACCGGCCTCGACGGAGGCGACGGCGGAGCGGCTGTCGGCGGCGTGGCAGCGCTTAATATCAACGATGCCACAGTTAATCCGGACGACCCGACGATCGTCGCCAACGCAACAGGCGGTGACGGTGGCCTGGGATTGCGGGATTCTCCCAATAATATCACCGGTAACAGTGGCGACGGCGGAAATGCGACGGGCGGAACGGCCCGCTTGCAGGTCACTGGTGCGGGCGGCAATATTGACCTCGGCTTCGTCACCTTGGAAGCCAATGCTACCGGTGGCAACGGGGCGGTCGGATTCTATCAGTTCGGCGGTGGCATAGAAGGCGGCGATGGCGGATCGGGCGGTGACGCGGCCGGCGGAACGGTCGAGCTGATCGCACGGACGGGCGGAACGCTTGTTTTGTCATCTGCCGATTTTACCATGACCAGCACCGGCACCGGCGGAATTGGCGGCAATGGCGGAAATTCTTATGACACCACAGCCGGCGACGCCGGCAATGGCGGTGACGCAACCGGCGGTACCGCTCGCCTGCTCGCGCAGGGCGGCACGATTTCCGGCACCAATCTCGACATGACGACGGCTGGCCTGGCCGGCGATGGCGGAAGCCGCGGTATCTATGGCGCCTTTGGAACCAACGGAGCGGATGGCACCGGTGGTACCGGAACCGGCGGAACCGGAATTATCGAGGTTCAGGAAGGCAGTCCCGGTATCGTGACCTTAGCCGATGTCAGCATAAACTCCAACGGCACGGGTGGCGGCGGACCCATTGCCGGTACCGGCGCGGGCGGGCGCATCGAAATTTCAGACAGTTCGACCGATCCCGCCGGATTGATAACCCTGGGCAGCCTGAGCGCCCTCGCCTTCGATACCGGGATCGGCCCCGGGGTCGGATCGGCTTCAGCCCCTCTGGGCGGCTTCTTCGTGACCGGTGACAGCGGAGCTGTATCGATTCTCGGCGACCTGACGGTGATTGTCGCCGGCAATATCGAATATGATCTCGACGGCGACGCGCAGATGACCGTCGGCGGCAGTGCGGCTCTGATCAGCGACCAGAATATACTGATCAATCACAGCAACAACACAACGCCGGTGAACTCGCTTGAGGTCGCCGGAAATTTCGATGCGACAGCCCAGGCCGATTTCATCAGCACCGACGGTTCGCGGATCAATGCCGGCGGCACGGCTTCGGTTCGTGCCGAGCAAAATGCCACCGTTGCCGATCTCGCCGGCGTCGGCTCGGTCGACATTTCCGCCCTGCAGAATGTTGCGGTCAACAATGCCGCGGTCACCGGCGTTCCTGCTGTGGTCTCCGTCGGATTGCTGTCTTACGTCGTGGCACCGCAATTGACGATCAACGCGGGCTATGATCCAACCGGAACACCTACGCCGATTTTTGATCCCACCTATAACGCGACCATTACCGGCGACGTCACCTCGACCGGCCTGATTGCCATAGGCGCAGGCGGCACAGCCAATTTCCGGGCCGGCAGCAACACCGTGTCCGACAATGGTCTGGCCGTCCGGACCGGCGATGATATCATCATCGAATCCGGCGCCAGCCTGACAGCGGGCGCTAATCCGTCGACCACGCCCAGCGCTGCGTTCACATTCACCAACCCGGGCAATCTCATTCTGCAGGCGGGTGACTTCACCGGTCTGTTCGGCACGCCGATCGGGACGCTCGGCACCACGCCGCTGACGCCCATTGCCTCAATCGTCGCCGCCGGCGATCTCGACGCCAACGGCTTCGCCGTTGTCATGACGGCAAATGCCATCGACGGTCTCGGCGGCACGATCACCGCCAGTTCGATCAGCGCAGACGTCAATGACGCACCGTCCAACGCCGCAATTACTGCCATTGGCCAGTCCGACGACAATGGCCTGCTGAGCGCACAATGTCTGGAGGGCAATGTCTGTCTGGGTACGCTCAATGCAGACAATCTGGTCTACATCGGTCAGGCGAGCAACAATGACGTGATCCAGGCGATCGTCGAAAGCGGCACCGTGTCGGCCAACGACATATTGGTCACCACGCGCCGCGACATTGTCATGGGAACGACCGGCATCGCAACCATACTCGACGCCAGCAATCAGCTGGCATTGCAAAGTACCGAAGGCGATATCGATCTCGCCGATGTTTCCGGGACCAGCAATACCATCACCATTGACGCCGCCGGCAGCCTGCTCGGAACAGCGAACCTCACCAGCGTCAATGACATCGGCATCACCGTCGGAGCGGACATCAACGCAGCATCGATCGTCACCGACGGCCAATTGACAACAGTCGCGCAGGTCGGCGCACCTCTAGAGGCCAGCTATACGGTGCCGGGCAGCATCATTGTCGGCACCCTGTCGCAAGGCGCCGATATCGACATCGACATCAGCGCGGGCGGCGACATCAGCTTTGACCAGATCAACCTACCCGCCAACCGAGCCATCACGCTGACCGCCGCTACCGGCGACGCCTTTCTCGGCACCAACAGCAGCGCGACGTCGGTTTCGGTTCTGGGCAATAATGTCGGCTTCAACGACCTTCAGTCGAGCGGCAATATCACGCTCAATGCCACGACCGGTGACCTGACCGGCACCGGTCCCGGCAATCTGACGGCAGGCGGCGGCATCAATCTCGAAGCGGCGAATATTATTGATATCGCCAACGCCACCACCACCGGCCTCGGGCAGAGCATCAATCTGTCCGCCAATAATATCGCAGCCGCTACGCTCACCACCAACAGCGGCGACATTCTGGTTTCAGCGGCGCAGGACATCGCGCTCGGCACCGCGGCCACCAGCGCCGGCACGCCGACCGCCGGTTCGATCGGCTTGCTGGCGGGCAATAATATTGCCTCGACCGGTTCGCTCGACGCCGGTGAAGACGTCGCGATCCGGGCGCTGGGCGATGTTGCCCTGACGACCGTATCGGCGGGCGATGATGTGTCGGTGGATGCGGACGGCGCGATCAGCCTGACCAGCGCCACCACCAGCGGCACCGGGATCGACCTGTTCGCGCTGGCGTTCAACACCGCCAATGCCGGCCAGGCCGGATCGATTGCCTTTGCGGCAGAAACGCTGACCGGCTCGAACATCCAGCTCGACAGCGGCAGCGACGTGACCGCCGCCGATACGCTCAACGCGATCGATAATATCTCGATTACCGCAACCGGCGCAGCGGCAGCGACCAACGCGATCAGCGGCAGCAACACCGATATTACCGGTGCTTCGGTAACTCTCGACAACGGCAATATCGGCGGAGATCTGACCCTCAATGCGCTCGCTGGCAATATTGACAGCAATGGCACCGTGGTCGTCGGAAACGCAATCGACCTCGACGCGACAGGGGATGCAGGATTTTCCGATCTCACCGCCCAGGCCGGCACAATCGCGATAACCGCAGGCGGAAGCATCAATGGTGGCAATCTGACCGCTGCCAATAACATCAGTTTGGATGCCGGCAATATTGCCATCGGCGACGCCAGTGGCGCCGCTATCGCCATGACCAGCGGATCGGATATTCTGTTCGATTCCCTGACCTCGACCGGCTCGACCACTCTGACCGCCACCAGCGGAACCATCGGCGCAAACGCGGGTGCAGGCGATATCACGGCAAGTGGCGTCGGGCAGAGCATCAATCTGTTCGCCAATAATGTCGCAGTCGGCGCGCTCGCCACCAATGATGGAGACATTCTGGTTTCGGCGGCGCAGGATATCGCGCTCGGCTCCGCGGCCACCAGCGCCGGCACGCCGACCGCCGGTTCGATCGGCTTGCTGGCGGGCAATAATATCACCTCGACCGGTTCGCTCAACGCCGGTGAAGACGTCGCGATCCGGGCGCTGGGCGATGTTGCCCTGACGACCGTATCGGCGGGCGACGATATGTCGGTGGATGCGGACGGCGCGATCAGCCTGACCAGCGCCACCACCAGCGGCACCGGGATCGACCTGTTCGCCCTGGCGTTCAACACCGCCAATGCCGGCCAGGCCGGATCGATTGCCTTCGCGGCAGAAACGCTGACCGGCTCGAACATCCAGCTCGACAGCGGCAGCGACGTGACCGCCACCGGCACGCTCAACGCCGACAATGATATCAATATACTCGCCACCGGCACGCCCACCGTGGCCAACGCGATCAGCGGCAATGACACCAATATTACCGGCGCGTCGGTAACCTTGAACAACGGGTCGATCGGCGGGAATCTGACGCTCAATGCCGTCGCGGGCGATGTCGATGGCAATGGTGCGGTCACGGTCGGCGGCGGCATCGACCTTGACGCAACCGGCAGTGTCGGATTTGGCACTCTCGATGCCCAGGGCGGTACCTTCACGGTCGATGCCGGCGGCAATATAGATTTCACCAGCGCAGC
The DNA here is from genome assembly GCF_013371215.1 of Parasphingorhabdus flavimaris. GTDB lineage: Bacteria > Pseudomonadota > Alphaproteobacteria > Sphingomonadales > Sphingomonadaceae > Parasphingorhabdus > Parasphingorhabdus flavimaris. The sequence goes on along the minus strand of NZ_JABWMH010000001.1, from coordinate 313,774 downwards.
CAGCAGCGCTGGCACGAGTCTGAATGCCGGTGGTGACATTATCGGCGGCGATATGACGTCCGACGGAAATATAGCGATCGATGGCGGCGGTGACGCGGTTCTCGGCTCCGTCAACAGCGCAACCAATATCAGCGCCCGGTTGCTGGGCAGCTTTACCGCGGGCGACGTGAACGCGGACACTGCTGGTCAGGGCGAAGTCGACATCAGCGCCGACAATGGCATCGAACTGGCCAATGTCTCTGGCAACGACATATTTTTGACCGCGACAACCGGTCTCGTCAATGTCACCAATGATGTCGCTGTTACCAATGCCATCATAGCATCGGGCGAAGCCGTCTCCATCGTCACGCAACAGGACATGACGGTCAGCGCCGAAGCCACCAATGGCAATGTCGATCTGACCTCGGCAGCCGGCCTCGCGATCCAGGATGCTCAGGCCAGCGGCGACATCAGCATGAGCGCCGCCAATGATGTGCGGATCAACGGTCTCGTGAGTGCTGACAATCAATTGCTGATCTCCGCGGGCAGCCTGATCGACATTCAGGCGGCAACCGTCGGCGGCACGATCCGGACGGTCAGCGCAGACATGAACATCGGTTCGACCGGCGCACTCGGCGAGAGTGCTACAACCAGCGATATCGAGATATCCAGCGACGGCACCACCCAGATGATGCTCGGAGACGGGACCGATTTGACGGGCACTTTCTCGCTCAACAACGACGAGTTCAGCCGCATCCAGTCCGGGGGTGACCTGACGATCTTCGCCGCCGAGACCGGACTGGCCGGATTCGACCTGACCGTTCAGAATCTTTCGGTTCTCGCATCTGCCCAGGGCAATTTTGCCAGAAATGGAAGTTTCAATATTATCGCGGATCAATCGATAAGAGTGCTGGACAGCCTGTCTGTCCAGAGCGGCCTTGATACGAACCTGAATCTCGCCGCCGGTGACGACCTGTTTGTCAACGCCTCCCTCGGTACCATCGAGATGCTGGATGACACGGTTCTGGCGGGCAACCTGTCCCTGACCGCCCGCAACATATATGCGGTTACCGACCAGGCTTTTGACGATATTCAGGGCATGAGCACCGCCGAAATCGACGCGCGCCTTGCCGAGAATGACGGCAATGTCCGCGACAACGGGTTTATCGTGGCGGACGCGATCAGCGTCACTTTGCTCGCCAGCCAGTTCTACGTCCAGAATACCGGCAGCGGCACCGATTTCGATGCCCGGCGCGGCTTTGTTGCCGGCGCGGGCGGACTGTCCATCAATGCCGGTCCCAGCGGGACCACACCGATCGTCATCAATGGCACGGTCAATGGTGCCACGGGTATCCCTGCGATCCCGGCAACAACCATAACGGGAGCGGGCTTCAATGCTGTGTCGACCATCAATGGCTGTATCATTGCCGATCCGGCGAGTTGTGCGCCGGTAACGCCAACGCCAACGCCAACGCCAACGCCAACGCCTACCCCGACACCGGAGCCAAGGCCAATACCGGTTCAGGATGTGATTGATGAGGAAGTCACCCCGGAAGAATATGCCGCGGATCCGTTTGCGACCAATCTGATCGAGCTTAAGGAAACCGGGGACATGGCTGATGATCCGTTGATCGACGAGCCGGTTACCGGCGCGGGCAATGATGATCTTTGGGTGAATGGTCTCGATTGCGAGCTCGACGACAGTGGTGAGTGCGCGATCGACGAGGATGAAGACGGGGAACAGCTCCAGCCGGCAGAATGATCGCGCCGAATAATTGATCGGTTGACCTTTTGCGCGGAAAGCCATTAGGCGATGGATGATGACTGACACTGCCGCGCACCCGCTGAAGCTGTTCAACAGCCTGACTCGCCAGATGGAAGAGTTCGTCCCCGTGCATGCGGATGAAGCGCGCGTCTATACCTGCGGACCGACGGTCTATAACTATCCCCATATCGGCAATATGCGGGCCTATGTTTTTGCCGATCTGCTGGGGCGGACGCTCAGCTGGAAGGGTTATAGGCTCACCCATGTCATCAATATCACCGATGTCGGCCACCTGACCGACGACGCGGACGAAGGCGAAGACAAGCTCGAGAAAATGGCGGCGGAAAAAGCCCAGTCGATCTGGGATATCGCGAAACATTATACCGAGGCCTATTGGCAGGATATCAAGGCGCTGAATATCCGGCAGCCGGCCCACTGGTCTATCGCCACCGACTATGTCCCGGCGATGATCGAATATGCAAAAGGCATCGCCGACAAACATTGCTACGAACTGGAAAGCGGCCTCTATTTCGATGTCTCGACCGTTGCAAATTACGGCACGCTGGCCCGCGCATCGACCGATGACGGCGAGGGCCGGATCGACACGGTCGAGGGCAAGCGCAACGCCGCCGATTTCGCGATCTGGCGCAAGACACCCCCGGGCGAGAACCGCCAGATGGAATGGGACAGCCCCTGGGGCAAGGGCGCGCCGGGCTGGCATCTGGAATGTTCGGTGATGTCGGAAGCCCTGCTCGGCCTGCCGTTCGACATCCACACCGGCGGGATCGACCATCGCGAGATCCACCATCCCAACGAGATTGCGCAGAACCAGGCGCACAGTTGCTCCGATCACAGCGGCGCGAAAATCTGGATGCACAATAATTTCCTGATCGACCGGACCGGAAAAATGTCCAAGTCCTCGGGCGATTTTCTGCGGGTGCAGCTGCTGATCGACAAGGGCTTCCACCCCCTCGCCTATCGCCTGATGTGCCTGCAGGCCCATTATCGCAGCGAGCTGGAATTCAGTTGGGAAAATCTGGTCGCGGCGCTGACCCGGCTGAAGCGAATCGTGATAGGCGTCGAACGGCTGCAGGAGAAAGCGGACGGACAGACAGCGCCGATAGACCATCCTGCGCTCATGCAATTGCGCGACAAATTTGATGCTGCGCTGAGCGAGGATCTGAACAGTTCGAAAGGCCTGCCGCTGCTCGAAGAGCTGCTCTCGCTCAAGAAACTGCCGGCAGGTCAAAGGCTCACGCTATTATCCGAAATGGACTCGGTTCTGGGACTTGAGCTCGCGACCTTGAAACGCGATCAATTGCGCGTCCGGCCCATTGATGCAAAGCTGGAAGAAACCGAGATCGAAACACAGCTCGACCAGCGTCAGCAGGCAAAAGCAGAAAAGGATTTCGCCACCGCCGATAGCATCCGTGATGACCTTATCGCGCAGGGCGTGGACCTGATGGACGGCGACCCGCTGCGCTGGGAATGGAAGATAGACGGCTAGATTTTCGTCCCCTGTTATCCCGACACCAAGCAGGGAAACCGGTTGCGTAATAGTTGAAAACAAGGACTGATTCCCGTCAAAAAGGGAACGGCGATTTTTAGGAGAATGATGCGATGACCACCAAGCCGAAAGCCGCGATGGCCTCTCTTGTTCGCCCGCTTGTCGAACCGCATTGCGGCGATCTTGACGTGACCTGGTTCACCAGCACCGAAGAAGCGATGGCGATCGCGCCGCATGTCGAGATCGGCTGGTTCGACATGTATGACAAGGACAAGATGGGCGAGATTATTGCAACCGCAACCAATCTCAAATGGCTCAACAGCATCTACGCCGGCGTCGAGCATTTTCCGCTCGAGCAGCTCAAGTCCCAGGGCACGATCCTGACCAATGGCGCCGGTCTGAACAGCGCCCCGATCGCGGAATTCGCGATCATGATGATGCTCGCCGCCGCCAAGCGCAGCGATATTATCAACGACAACCAGCGGCAGCATAACTGGCTCGAACTACCACCGGGAACAACCGAGATCGACGGCAGCAAGGCGCTGATCATCGGCTTTGGCGGTATCGGCCAGCAGATTGCGAAAAAGCTGTCCGGATTTGATGTCGAGATTACCGCTGTACGCCGGACCGCGACCGGCGAGCCCAATGTCATCGGCCTTGACGAGTGGCGCGACCGGCTCGGAGAATTTGACTGGGTCTTTGTGTCCGCTCCGGCGACCAGCGACACGAAGCATATGTTCGGCGCGGATGAATTTGCCGCGATGAAATCCTCCGCCTGGCTGGTCAATATCGCGCGCGGCTCGCTGGTCGATCAGGACGCGCTGATCACGGCGCTGAACGACAAGACCATCGGCGGCGCCGCTCTCGACGTTGCCGATCCCGAGCCCCTGCCGTCGGACCACCAGCTTTGGGACGCGCCCAATTGCATCATCACCATGCATTTGTCCGGTCAGGCACAAACCCTGATGTTCCAGCGTGCCGCAGCCCGGTTTGTCAAAAATCTGGAACGCTACCGGAATGGCGAAGAGATGATCGCTGTCGCCGACTTCGACCGGGGATATTGAAGGGGGTGACTTCCCGAGTTTTTTAACTTACCATCCAGTTACATAGGGGTAGAGTGAGTCTCGTTCCTGAGGGGGATTGAGGGTCATTGGGGTCGTTGCCATTTACTCGCACACCAGCTGGTCATCGCGGCCAGGGAAGGACCCACATGACCAAAGCATCCGATCTGTTCGTAGAATGTCTCGAGAACGAAGGCGTTGAATATCTGTTCGGCGTTCCCGGCGAAGAAAATCTCGACATGCTCGACAGCCTGTCGCGCTCCAAGAAAATCAAACTCATTCTCACCCGGCACGAACAGGGCGCCGGTTTCATGGCTGCAACCTACGGCCGCCATACCGGCAAGACCGGCGTCTGCATGGCAACGCTCGGACCCGGCGCGACCAATCTGGTGACGGCAGCGGCCTATGCGCAATTGGGCGGAATGCCGATCCTGATGGTCACCGGGCAAAAGCCGATCAAGAAATCCAAACAGGGTCGTTTCCAGATTCTCGACGTCGTCGACATGATGGGCCCGATCACCAAATTCACCCATCAACTTGCGTCGGCCGACAATATCCCGAGCCGCGTGCGCGAAGCGATCCGGCTGGCTGAAGAAGAAAAGCCCGGCGCGACCCATATCGAATTTCCCGAGGATATCGCCGACGAAGACACGGATTCGACGCCGATCACTCCCAGCCTCGCCCGGCGGCCCATCGCCGAAGCCAAGGCCGTGCGCGCCGCGACCAAGAAAATCGAAAACGCCAAATCCCCGATCATCGTCGTCGGCGGCGGCGCCAACCGGACCACGACCGGGCGCATGCTGACGCAATTTATCGAGAAGACCGGTATTCCCTTCGTCACCACCCAGCTCGGCAAGGGCGTGGTCGATGAAACCCACAAGGAATTCATGGGCTGCGCGGCGCTGTCGGCAAACGACTTTGTCCACCGCGCGATCGAATCCGCCGACCTGATCATCAATGTCGGCCATGACGTGATCGAAAAGCCGCCCTTCTTCATGGCCACCGGCAGCACCGAAGTCATCCACGTCTCGATGAACAGCGCCGAAGTGGATCCGGTCTATTTCCCGCAGATCGAGGTGATCGGCGATATCGGCAACGCGATCTGGCAGATGAAGGAAGATATTGTTCCGTCCGGCAGCTGGAATTTCGACGCGATGTACAAGGCGCGCCGGGCCGAGGAAGAGCATACGGATTCGATGGACGACGATGTCCGTTGCCCGATCTATCCACCGCATCTCGTCAAGGTCGTCCGCGAAGCGATGCCGGCTGACGGAATCATCTGCCTCGACAATGGCGTCTATAAAATCTGGTTCGCCCGCAATTACAAGGCGCGCCAGGCGAATACCGTATTGCTCGACAATGCGCTGGCGACGATGGGCGCCGGACTGCCATCGGCCATGGCATCGGCGATGGTCTACCCCGACCGCAAGGTCATGGCGATCTGCGGCGACGGCGGCTTCATGATGAACAGCCAGGAAATGGAAACCGCTGTACGGTTAAAGCTCAACATCACCGTGCTGGTTCTCAACGACAACAGCTACGGCATGATCCGTTGGAAACAGGCGAATATGGGCTTCAAGGATTGGGGCCTGACTTATGGAAACCCCGATTTTGTCAAATATGCAGAGGCTTATGGTGCCAATGGCTACCGGATCACCAGCGCGAAAGATCTTCAGGAAACGATCGACAAATGCCTGAACAGCGAAGGCGTGCATCTGATCGAGGTCCCGGTCGACTATTCCGACAATGATCGCATTTTGAACAACGAGATCAAGGAACTCAGCGCGAAGGTTTGAACGAGACATTTATGACCAAATTGAAAGACGTCTATCCGCTCTATCTCAACAATGAAGCGGTGCAGCCCAATACCGACCTGGAAGTCACCGACAAATATACCAATGAAGTGGCTTTCCGGACGGCGTTGGCGACACCCGATGTCATTGACGAAGCGATCGCGGGGGCGGTATCTGCCACGGAACCGATGGCCGCGATGGCCAGTTACGAGCGGCAGAACGTGCTGCAGCATTGCGTCGACCGGTTCAAGGAACGCTATGACGAGCTCGCCTATTCGCTGTGCGTCGAAGCGGGCAAACCGATCAAGGATGCGGAAGGCGAAGTCGGACGACTGATCGATACATTCCGGATCGCTGCAGAAGAATCCGTCCGCAACTACGGCGAAGTGCAGCCGCTCGATATCTCGGCGCGTGCCAAGGGCTATATGGGCATGTGGAAACGCGTGCCGATCGGGCCATGCAGCTTCATTTCCCCGTTCAATTTCCCGCTCAACCTCGCTGCCCATAAAGTCGCTCCGGCGATTGCCGCGGGCTGTCCGTTCGTGATGAAACCGGCCAGCAAGACACCGCTGGGTGCGATCATCATGGGCGAGGTACTGGCAGAAACCGATCTGCCGAAAGGCGCCTTCTCGATTTTGCCCGCGAGCCGGGACGGCGCCGATCTATTCACCACCGACGAGCGGCTGAAGCTGCTCTCCTTTACCGGCTCGCCCGGTGTCGGCTGGGATCTGAAAGCCAAGGCCGGCAAAAAGCCGGTGATACTGGAACTGGGCGGCAATGCCGCCGTGGTGGTCGATCATGACGCCGATCTTGACGACGCGCTCGAACGGATTGTCTTTGGCGCCTTCTACCAGTCGGGCCAGAGCTGCATCGGCGTCCAGCGGATCATCATCCACGAAAAAATCTACGACACTTTCAGGGACATGCTGGTCGCCAGGACCAGGACGCTGGTCTCCGGGGATCCGAAGAATCGCGACACATTTATCGGCCCGATGATTTCCGAAGGCGAAGCCAGCCGCCTGCACGGCTGGATCGAGAGCGCCGTCGCCGGTGGAGCGACTTTGCTATGTGGCGGCAATCGCAAGGGCAACATGCTGGAGGCGACGCTCTTGGAAAATGTCGACACCAGCGCCGACGCCTATCGCGAGGAAGCCTTCGGTCCGCTCGCCCTGCTCTCCAAATTCAGCGATTTCGGCGCCGCCTTGGACGAGGTCAACGACAGCAAGTTCGGGCTGCAGGCCGGCATCTTCACCCGCGATATTTTCAAGACGCTGGATGCGTGGGACCGGCTTGATGTCGGCGGCGTCGTGATCAACGACGTGCCATCCTATCGCGTCGACAACATGCCTTATGGTGGCGTCAAGGACAGCGGCCTGGGCCGCGAGGGCATCAGATTCGCGATGGAAGACATGACCGAAATCCGCAATCTGGTGATCCGGCGCAAGCCGGGCTAGTCGCTCGGAACATCCCGCGCCCGGGAAGATTTGCTTCCGGCGCGCCAGTGCGCTTGCACCGATGACCGTTGCCCGCCGGTCGCATCGCTATTCCGTCGTCCCTGCCCGGCATCCACAAGGCTCTAAAAAATAAAAGAAATCGGGCATTTTTGTTTGCATTGAGCATGGATTGGGGGATAGGTATCATGCTCGTTATGGGGAAACGGCAAGGGTCGCGTCGTGCTGGATGAGGAGACCGGTTTAAAAACCGGAATGCGCAACGATGCAAATGGGGAAGATAATATCAGGAATACCTAGCTGGCCGGTACTGGCCGCTAGCCTTTTCTGCTCGTCACTGGTCGGAGCGGCCTTGTTCGTCTCGACCATGGCCAGCACTGCCCCGGTTGAAGCAGCCACCGACCTTGCCAGTGGCACCTACCTCGGTGTGGCTTCTTGCGGTGCCACCACTTGCCACGGACGACAGGAAGCCGATGGCGCGATTGTCCGGCAGGACGAGATCATGCGCTGGCAGGAAGAGTCGACCCCCGGTGGCGCCCACAGCCGCGCTTTCCGCGTCCTCCGCGAACCACGCAGCATTGCGATTGCCAAGCGTCTCGGCCTCAAGGATGCGGCATCCGCCTCCGAATGCCTCGGTTGCCACACCACCGACGCGGCGCGCAAGGGCCCGCGCTTCCAGACCAATGACGGCGTCGGGTGCGAATCCTGCCACGGTGCATCATCCGGCTGGATTTCAAGCCATTATGCGGTCGGCGCCAGCCACGCCCGCAATGTTGCCCGGGGCCTGATCCCGCTCGACAATCCCAAGGCCCGCGCCAGCGTCTGTCTCGACTGTCATTTCGGCAGCGCCAAAAAAGGCCAGTTTGTCGATCACAAGATCATGGCTGCCGGTCATCCGCGCATTTCCTTCGAGATGGACCTCTTCTCCACCCTGCAACAACATCATGACGAGGATGTCGACTATATCCGCCGCAAGGGCCGGACCAACAGCGTCCAGTTCTGGGCGGTAGGTCAGGCGATGGCGCTCGAACGCTCGCTCAACCTGTTCACCAAACCGGCAATCGCCACCGAGGGCATTTTCCCCGAATTCTATTTCTACGACTGCCACAGCTGTCACCGCCGGATTTATGATGACCCGTCGGCCCGCCCGACGTCGGTCAACAATCCCGGCCGCCCGATTCCCGAAGGCATGCCGCCCTATAATGATGAAAATATGATCATGCTCAGCGCCGCGATCAAAGTCGCCGCGCCAGACATTGCTGCTGATTTCGACGCCCGGTCTAAAGCCTTCCACGCAGCAATGGCGCAAGGCCGGGAACCCGCCGTACAGGAGGCGGCCAGATTGCGGCAATATGCCGGCCAGCTCGCGGACCGTTTCTCCCGCGCCAGCTTCGGTCGCGATCAGACGTTCCAGATCATGGAAACCATCGCCGGTCAGGCCATATCGCCGCGTTTCACCGACTATGAAGGCAGCGTACAGGCGGTCATGGCCGTGGACACTTTGCTCAACGGACTGGTCAACAGCGGCCAGGTCAGCGAATCCGCCGCCGCCAGCCTGCGCGGCCAGATCAACATCGCTTATGCCGCTGTCGATGAACCCAATAGCTATGAACCGCTGAAATATCGCCGCGCATTGGGTAGCGCCGTGCGCACGATCCGGTCGCTGCGCTAGAGGATTTGGTGATGCGCAAGACCTTTCTGACCTCTGCAATTTCTGCCGCAGCACTGCTGCTGACATCTTGCGGTGGTGATGGCGGCAGCAATGATTTCGGCGGCACACCGTCGCCCTCGCCATCCCCGACACCCACCCCGTCCCCGGTTGACGGCAATGGCGGCGCTTATACGGCCCCCGCACAGGAATCGCTCACCGTTACAGACGTGCAGACCATCATTGCGCAGGCCGTCGGCGAAGCCACCGCCCGCAACCTGCCCTCCGTAATCGCGGTGACGGACAGGGTCGGCAACGTGCTGGCGGTGTTTGAAATGAACGGCGCAAGGCCGACCGCGACCACCAGCGCACGCACTGCACTGGGTGCCATCAACAATCCTCTGGTCGATGTCCAGGGCGTCGAGGTGCCAGCCGCCGCAGGCGCCATCGCAAAAGCGGTGACCGGCGCCTATCTGTCGAGCGCCGGCAATGCCTTTTCCAGCCGGACGGCGAGCCAGATCGTCCAGGAACATTTTCCGCCAGCTCCGACCACGGCGGGCCTGGAAAGCGGCCCCTTGTTCGGCGTGCAGTTCAGCCAGTTGCCCTGCTCCGATTTCAACCAGAGATTTGGTAACGTCGGCACGGCGGCGCTGATCGGGCCCAAACGCTCTCCTCTCGGCCTGTCTGCCGATCCCGGCGGCTTGCCCCTTTACAAAAACGGCGTTGTTGTCGGTGCCATCGGCGTGATGGGTGACGGTGACTATGGCTTTGACCCAAATATTCTCGATATCGATGACGATGACGAGGAAGCGATTGCGCTGGCGGGGATTCAGGGGTTTGCACCACCGGCCGCGGTGACCGCCAACCGGATTTCGGTAGATGGAACACAGCTTCGATTCAGCGATGTTGTGGTCAGCGACCTCGCGCCTCTGCAAAGCAATTATGCGGCGATTAGCGGCACTGCCGGCAATTTGATTGCGGTGAAAGGCTATGCTGCCAATGTTATCATCGCCGGCTCGGCTTATGGCACCGAGGCATCCGGCATTCGCTCCTCCACCGCGACGGAATTCAAGAACCGCGACGCATTCGTCTTGTCCGATGGCGCGGGCACCAATCGCTTCCCGATTCGCGGCGCAACCGACGGCGCGAGCGTAACGACGCCACTGACCGCCGCCGAGACCCGCGCGATACTGGAAGAAGCGTTCATCATCATGTCGCGTGCGCGCGCGCAAATCCGGCAACCGCTCGACAGCCGCGCGCAAGTATCCATCTCGATCGTCGATACCCACGGCGAGATACTGGGCATAGTCCGGTCGCCCGATGCGCCGATATTCGGGACCGACGTATCCCTGCAAAAAGCGCGGACAGCATCCTTTTTTTCCAATAGCGTCGCCGCATCCGACCTGCTCGGCAATCCCGATACGGATGTCGCCGCATTTGTAGGACGGGTCCGGACTTTTCTGAATGATCCCAATGCCCTTACCGGCACGGTCGCCTTTGCCGACCGCTCTGGCGGCAATCTCTCCCGCCCCTATTTCCCGGATGGCGAACTGGGTCGACCCCACGGGCCGTTGTCGCGCCCGATTGAAGATTTCAACCCCTTTGCAACCGGGCTGCAGGCAGCATTGATCTTTCCCAATCTCGGACAGCATCTCGCCTTTGTTACCGGCGCGGCCCCGATGGACACGCCCATGCGGTGCACCAACACGCCCGACGCGGTGCCAGGACAGAACCGGTTGGAAAACGGCATCCAGATATTTCCAGGCAGCGTACCAATTTATCGCGGCAATCAATTGATCGGCGGTCTTGGTGTTTCCGGTGACGGTATCGATCAGGATGACATGATCAGCTTTCTGGGACTGCACAACGCCGGACAGCGTGTTGGCAGTATCGGCAATGCGCCAAAGGCGATACGGGCCGACAATATCGTGGTCGATCTCGGCAATGCCAATGTCCGGTTGCGTTACGTCAGTTGTCCGTTCGCGCCATTTCTCGACACCGACGCACAAAATGTCTGCGAGGGTCTGTAGAACCGATGACCGGACTTTCTGCCTCCTTTGTCCCGATCATGGCGGTCCTGTCCGGCCAGGCCGAACAGATGGAGACCCAGCGCGCCTCGGTCGAGCAGATGGAATCCTCCCTGACCGCTCTGCTCGCAGGGGAACGATTTGACTGGATAAGAACAGAATCTGACGCTTTTGGTACACAATTGGCCATGGGTGGCCCCGATCCCGACGAAGAAGAGGCGGAATTTGGAGAGGCCTCTGCGTCCGGGCCGTCGACTCCGAAAGATGCTTCCAATTCTTCCATTTTGGAGCAATCCGGAACCCCCGATCAGCTGGAAATGGACTTTGACGGTCTCGCTGCCGATGATGCCCTGATCGATGGCCGCCGCCGCCCGGGTGTCCAGAAAGAGTTGCCGGATCGAGTGACCCAGAACAACCCCGGCGCCGTCAACGCCCCGCCACCGGAAGCTTTTCCGACCGACGAATTCCCGGTTCCCGACCGATGGCGGATCATGCAAAGCCTCTGCCCGGCCAAGGGTGGCGACCAGGCGATTTACACCTTGTTCGGCGCCCTGCGGAACAACTGCCACAGCACGCTCAATCCCTATAACCAGAACGTGCTCAAGGGCGACAAGCCGATCCCGGCTGACAAGAAACCGGGCTTTCTCAAGGGCGACGACTGGTTTTTCGTCGCCAATGCAATTTCGGACACGGTGATCGAGCCACGCAGCTTTCCCATTCCGGTTGGCGTCCAGACCACCGAACGACCGAACAGCATCGACGTCTTCGGCCGCTCCGGCTCGGAGGTCTATGCCCAGACCTTCATCACCGGTTTTGCCCTGATCAAGGGCTCTACCGCCTATAAGCCGCCCGACGTGGAATATCGCCTGACGCTGGCGACCCAGGTCAATCATGTGAATGTCCCGGAACGCCGCGTGCTGTTTGTCGAACCGTCCAAATCCTCGCATCGCACCGACTGGTTTGTCGGCGTGCAGGAGGCGTTTTTCGACTATCACATCCGCAACACGTCGGCGCGCTATGACTTCGACAGTTTCCGCATCGGCATCCAGCCGATGCAGGCGGATTTTCGCGGTTTTCTGTTCCAGGACAACCAGCTCGGTTTCCGCCTGTTCGGCACCCGTGACAACAACCGGATCCAGTATAATCTGGGGGCCTTTGTCCAGCTCGAGAAGGACACCAATTCCGGCCTCAACGATATCACCCAGACCCCGCGCGAAAGCTATATTTTCTTCGCCAATCTCTACCGGCAGGATCTGCCCTTTGTCGGCCTGACCAGCCAGTTCAGCGTGACCTATAATATGAACCGCGAAAAGTCCGACGTCGAGATTGACGACAACGGCTTTCCGGTCCGCCCTGCCCTGCTCGGCGACCTCAGGGGCCGGGCCTATGATGTCGTCTATCCGGGCTATGCCTTTGACGGACGGATCGGACGGATCAATCTCACCGGTCAGGTTTACGGCGCCTTTGGCGAGGACCGGAACAGCTTCTTTACCAGCGAGCCGGCCAATATCGCCGCCTATTTTGGTGCAGTGGAAGCCAGCTACGACGTCGACTTCCTGCGTTTCCGCGCCTCCGGCCTGTTCGCCAGTGGCGACGGCAATCCTTACAACAACACCGAAGCCGGCTTTGACGCGATTTTCGAGAATCCGATTTTTGCCGGGGCCGATACCAGCTACTGGATCCGCCAGACCATCCCGTTCGCCGGCGGTGGTCGGGTGATCTCGATCAATGGACGTAACGGCATTCTCAACAGCCTGCGCTCTTCCAAGGAACAGGGCCAGAGCAATTTCAACAATCCCGGCACGATATTGGCTGGCGTTGGCGTCGACGCCGATCTGACGCCCGATTTCCGGCTGTCCGGCAATGCCAACCATCTCTGGTTCCACAAGACCGAAAGTCTCGAAGCGCTGCGCGTCGAGGGCTCGATTCCCAGAGACATCGGCTGGGACCTGTCACTAGCCGCCATTTACCGCCCGAAAGCCACGCAGAATATGGTATTCCGCCTCTCGGGCGCTGCTTTGATACCCGGAAAAGGATTCAAGGATTTGTTTGACCAGACCGACAAGCGCGACTTCCATTATTCCATTCTGCTCAACGCGATATTGGCCTTCTGATGCGCTGGCGGAACCTCCTGACCGGTAATAGCAAATTTATCCTCGCGGGACTGGGCGCGTTGGCGCTGACCGTCACCCCTGCCTCGCTGCTGCTCGCCGCAGGCAAGGAAAAAGCGCAAAAGGTCGACTACAGCTTCACGCCCCCTGCCCCGCAGAACCAGACCTGGGACGAGGCGCAGGCCAAGAGCAGCGGCTGCCAGAGCTGTCACACCGACAGCGACCAGAAGACCATGCACGAGACCCCTGCTGTGGTGCTCGGCTGTGTCGACTGCCACGGCGGCGATGCCTCGGTCATGGGCGACAACAAATGGGGCAAGAACAGCCTCGCCTATATGGACGCACTGACCAAGGCGCACGTCCTGCCGAAATATCCGGAAAGCTGGCACTGGCCCTCTTCTGCCAATCCCAAGCGCAGCTATGGCCTGCTCAACAAGGAATCGCCCGAATTCGTGCGTTTCGTCAATCCGTCGGACTATCGCGTTGCGCGCGAATCCTGTGGTGCCTGCCATATGGAAATCATCGAGGCCTCGGAACGGTCGCTGATGGCAACCGGCGCGATGCTATGGGGCGGAGCCGCTTATAATAACGGCATCGTGCCCTTCAAAAATTATATATTCGGCGAGGCTTATACCCGCAAGGGCGAGCCGGCGACGATCAAATCACCCGGCAATCCGCACGGCACCGTAACCGAGGCAGAAAAGAAACGCGGCGCGCTGCCGATCCTCTATCCATTGCCGACCTGGCACACCGTCCCGCCAGGCGACATCTTCCGGGTTTTCGAGCGCGGTGGCCGCAACATCAACACCCAGTTCCCGGAGATCGGACTGCCCAATATCGGCGGCATCATCCAGCGGCTGGAAGAGCCCGGAAGGCCTGACCTCAAGCAATCCAATCGCGGCCCCGGCACCGGCCTGCGCGTCGCCATCCCGGTTCTCAATATCCACAAGACCCGGCTCAACGATCCCTTCATGTGGTTCATGGGCACCAATGACCAGCCTGGCGACTATCGCCAGTCTGGCTGTGCCGGCTGCCACGTTGTCTATGCCAATGACCGCGAACCGCGGCACAGCTCGATCTGGGCCCAATTTGGCCGTGACGGACAGACGCAGACGGTTGATCCGACGATCCGCAATCTGAAAGAGGGCGAACATCGCTTTGGCAGCTTCGGCACCTATGATGCGGCCCACGGTGCAAAGGACGGCCACGGCGGTGATACGGGCCACGGCGATGATCACGCCGTTGATACCGATCCTGCCAAACGCGAAAAAGGCCATCCGATCCAGCATGCGTTCACCCGTGCCATCCCGACCGCGCAATGCATGAACTGCCACATGCACCAACCGAACATATTTCTGAACAGCTATCTCGGCTACACGATGTGGGACTATGAATCCGACGCGCCTTACATGTGGCCGGGTCCGGACAACAAGACACCAAAGCCGGAAGGCATGAGCGACGAGGAATATCAGAAGAAATACAAGCAGCAGAAATATCCTGATGCCGAAGAAGTACGCAAGGTGCTCGACCGCAATCCGGAAGGCGCAGCGCCCAAGGGCCTGTGGGCCGACATCGATTTCCTGCGCAATGTCTACGACGTCAACGCCGACGCCAAGGACACGCAATTTGCCGACTATCACGGCCATGGCTGGAATTTCCGCGCGGTTCTGAAACGCGACCGCGACGGCAATCTGCTCGACGCCGAGGGCAATCAGGCCAGCTACAGCACCGATACCGAGAATATCGTCGCCAATGACGATCCGGAAAAATTTCGCAAGGACGGTGAAGGAAAATTTGTCGAACCGGGCGTGAATCCGGGTAAATCTGTCCACATGATGAGCATCCATGCCGAGGTCGGCATGCAATGCGCCGATTGTCATTTCTCGCAGGACAGTCACGGCAACGGGTTGATCTACGGCGAAGTTGCCAATGCGGTCGAGATCAGCTGCAAGGACTGCCACGGCACTGCCGACGCTTATCCTAACCTGATGACCAGTAATCTCGCGGCGCGACCAAAAGGCAAAAATCTCGGCCTGCTGCGCAACGCCAATGGCGAGCGCCGTTTCGAATGGTTCGAAGATCCCAATGGCAAGCGCGTGCTGGTCCAGCGTTCGATCGTCGACCCGGATCTCAGCTGGCGGGTCAGCCTGGTCAAGGACAGCGTCGACCGCTCCCATCCCGATTTCAACGTCAAGGCGGCTCGGGCGAAACTTATGTCCAAAAGCGGAGCGGAAACGGGCAAATTTTCCTTCGGAAGCGGCGTTGCAAAAGACGATCGGGCACATAAAGACGAGAATATGGTCTGCTTCACCTGCCACCTCAGCTGGACAACAAGCTGCGGTGGCTGCCACTTGCCGATCGAAGCCAACTGGCAGGCCGACAATCACAAATATGAAGGGGGCACGACGCGAAACTATGCAACCTACAACCCACAAGTGGCCCGCGACCAGATGTTCCAGCTGGGCCGTCACCAGACAACCAAGGGCAATATCATCGCTCCGGTCCGGTCAACCTCGGCCCTGATCCTGTCCTCGACCAACATCAACCGCGAACGCATCTACGTCCAGCAGCCACCAATTTCCGGTATCGGTTTCTCTTCGCAAGCTTTTGCACCGCATTTCCCGCACACCGTGCGCAAGACAGAGACCAAACAATGCTCGGATTGTCACGTCAGCGAGGCCAATGACAATAACGCGATCATGGCGCAGACGCTGCTGCAGGGAACTAATTTCGTCAACTTCATCGGCCTCCACGCCTGGGTCGGCCTTGAAAAGGGCTTTGAAGCCGTCCGGGTAACCGAGTGGGACGAACCACAGGCCGTTATCGGCTCCTATCTGCAAAAATACGCCTATCCCGATTACTGGCGGATGCATGTCGAGGACAACGACCGCGAACTGATCGACTGGGTCCGCGGCGAACGGCTCGACGAGAATCTGTCCGGCGAAACCAAGGCGCTCGAAGAATTCAAGAATGTCGTTCAGGGGACCGGCGACGCGGTTCGCTGCCTGCAACTGCGCGGCGAATATATGTTTGTGGCAGAGGGCAAAGGTGGGTTCCGAGCCTATGATGTTGCCTCGATCGGCAACAAGGGCTTCTCGGAACGGATCGTCAAGGCGCCCTTCTCCTCGCTTGGTCATGATACGCATGTCGACACCAAGAACGCGACCTGCATGGCGCTTGCCACCAACCAGCCGATTGCTCCGCTGCGCAACACCAAGGAATTGCGTGAAATTAACGAAGAGCAGGCCTTTCACCCGATCTACAATTATGCGGTGATCACAGATAGCGAAGAAGGCCTGATCCTCGTGGACGTCAACACATTGGCCGATGGCGAATTCCGCAACAATTTCTTCAAGCGCAGCCTTACCTGGAACGATGGGGGTCTATTGGACGGTGCGCGCCACATCACGCTGGCCGGTCATTATGCCTATATCACCACGGACGCCGGGCTGACCCTGATCGATCTCGACAAGCCGCTGGAACCGCGCCACGTCGTCACCTTGCCCTTGACCGATGCACGGGCATCCGCATTGCAGTTCCGCTACCTCTGGGTAACCGATGCCGAGGGCGTGAAATTGTTCAACGTCACCGACATGGAAAATCCGGTGGCAGTGCCTTCAGGGACAATCCCTTTGCGCAATGCCCAACGCCTCTATCTAGCGCGCACTTATGCCTATATTGCTGCCAAGGATGAAGGACTGGTAATCGCCAATATCACCCGGCCGGAATCGCCCGTGATCTACATGAAAGAGACGTTCGGCGGCACGATGAACGATGCGGAGGATGTGATAGTCGGATCGACCAATGCCACTCTGTTTGCCTATGTCGCCGATGGACGCAACGGGCTGAAGGTGGTCCAGTTGACTACGCCGGATAGTCAGAAAAACTTCTACGGTTTTTCTCCTGCACCGAAGCCGGAACTGATCGCTTTTGCCCGGACACCGAAACCGGCACTGGCCCTGTCCAAGGGTCTTGATCGGGATCGAGCGGTGGACGAGACCGGCGGACAGATGGCGGTCTTCGGGCGGCTGGGCTCCCGGCCTTTCACCCGCAGCGAGATGCAACGCTTCTACCTGAACAGCAAGGGTGAACCTTATTTCGTCAAGGATGAGCCCGATCTGGCAGACTGGATCGGATCAGCGCCGCCTTTGTTAGCCCGGCCGTAAATGGAACGGGGGCCGGACAGTCCCAAGACGCCGACCCCCTGCCCCCAATACGCAACTCGGGGGAATCATGGTCCCTGCGTGGATTCACTCAGGGAGCTAATTTGATGAACTATTGCCGCAGATTTATCAGCAGTTGCCGTCAATCGCGCGACCAGCCAAGGCGCCGACGGCACCACCAATGATCGTCCCTTCGGTCTTGCTGCCGCGCCCGGCAACTTCATTACCGAGCAGACCGCCGGCTATTGCACCGATAATCGTTCCGCCGGTTCCGCGATCACAACCGCGATAACGCCTGTTGCTTGAATAGCGGTTATCGCGATAGCGACGCTGGTCGCGATAATCACGGCGATCACGGTAACGGTCGCCACGATAGGTATCACCGCGCCGATAGACACGGCGTCCGTCATTGCGGGCCTGCTCGTAATAACCGCCGTTTGAATAGCCGCCACGCGCTTCGGCGGGGGTTGCAAAGGCCATTGTTGCAATGGCTGCGGTCGAAATTGCCAAACTTCCCAAAATCCTGTTGATCATATTCTCTACTCCAAAACGGGTTTTCCCAAACCCGATATAATTGCTGCCCAACAATTGGAGTTCTAGCGGAGTCGCATTGACCGGAGGCTGAATGGTGCTTTTATCTCAGGTTCATATTAACGCGTATTTTTATGAACAACAGCAGTCGGCTTAGCGGAGCAGATCATCCCGCTGCTTGGCTACATCCTTCATTCCCGCCCATGGATCGGCCCGCTCCTTATCCGCTTCGACCGCCGCAGTATCGGTTACCTGCCCCACCTCGGTCGGTGGATCGGCTGCGACGCAATAGGCAGTGACCAGCACCATGGCAGACCACCACAAGGCATTGCCACTGCTGGCGAAGACACGAGAGAGGCGCGGTCCGAACATGAGCTTGCCGATAGCAGGTCAACGTTAACAGAAAGTCGCGTTCGCCATCCATCTCGCAAACCAAATATTGGTATAAATCACCACTATTCAGTTTCTGTTCATATTCGCGAACAGGGCAAATCCAGCTAACTAGCTGTTATACCAGCATTTATTCAAACTGGCACGGCCCGTGCAATGCTAGAGGCATCTTCGCAGAACAATTTGTGAAGCACCAAATCAAACCAAGAAGGAACTTCAAAATGACCAACAACAACATCCAGAACCAAGTCGCCGCCGCTTTCGCCGCTCTTTTCACCGCCGCCATTTTCGTCAGCGCCAGCGTTGGCCCTGCCGTCAACAATGCCGCCGCCCTGATCGCCTGACCCCGGAAAAAAGGAACCCAGACCATGTTGTCCCCCAAATTTCAGAACCGCCTCGCATCCGCCTTCGCCGCATTTTGCACGGCCGCCGTTTTTCTCGCGGCCTCGATCGGCCCCGCCGTCAACAACAGCGCATCTCTGGTGATCTGATCACCGGAGCTGCCGCTAGCGGCAGGCGCGCAGGAAACTGACCAGCGCGTCGCCCGATCCTTTCAGATGGACGGAGAATTTATTGCCGTTCAAATTGACAAAGGCGCGATTGCCGCGCGCCAGCGCCGGAAACAGAGAATGATTATTGGGCAGATAGAATTGCGGCATCGTCAGATCCTCCCCTTCGATCTGCGCCGGCAGCATCCGGGCCAGGATGCCGATCGATGCACCGTCATCAACCCTGATCGTAAATCCGAACTGGTCGTCCGGCACCATTTCCCGCGGTGTGGCGATGATCATATGTCCTATCCGCACCGAACCATTTTCGAGTTTTTCGCAGCGCATCGTCCACAGCCGGTTGTCGGTTTCGGGGACCATGAAGGATAGCAGCGCCGATCGGCCGTCGCTGTCATTGTGCCATACCATGCCGAAAGCCTGTCCGGCATCCGGATAATCCTCGCGCGACGGGATCGTCGGCTTGGCCGTTTCCCCAACAATAGACCCGGATTGGGTGGCACTGCCAGGCGATGCCCCCAAAGCGAGAATGACGAGTGCGGCGGACAATGTGTATTTTTTCAACATGATAAATGCCCTAACAACATCATTGGCCGACGGGTAGCCGGAGAAAGACTCATATTGGTTCTAATCTGCACATGCTGCCATCGCATCGCGATGCCACTCGATCCGCCCGTCAAACTCGCACCCTGCTTTAGCTTCCCTTAACATCTCCCCGCTATTTTCCGGTCGGTGAAACACCGCAAAACAGCGCCGCTTGCAAGCCGCCACCAAAGCACATCAATCCGCTGGTCGACGTTCATCGCGATCACCGCAGTCCTTTGTGCAGCGCTGTTTCTCGCGATCTTTCTCGGCGGCGGTCCGGCTACCACCGGTTCCGCAGCGGTCAGCATCGATCCCCATCGCGCCAGTTTCGGCATCTGCTTTGGCGCAGAGCGCACCACCTGCGTAGTCGACGGCGACACCATCTGGTTCGAGGGCCGCAAGATCCGCATCGCCGATATCAATACGCCGGAAATCTCCAGCCCCGGCTGCGCCTCGGAGCGGCTGCTTGGCGAGCAAGCCAAGATGCGGATGCAGGTCTTACTCAACCAGGGCGCCTTTTCCCTGCAATCCATCGACCGCGACCAGGATCAATATGGCCGCGACCTGCGTATCATCACCCGGGATGGCGAGAGCCTGGGCGAGACGCTGGTCGCCGAGGGGCTGGCCGAACGCTGGCAGGGCTATCGCCGCGACTGGTGCTAGGCCGCCTTATCCGCCCTGCGTGACAGCAGCCAGGCCAGCGCGAACAGCAGCATGAACAGTCCGTCGACCATCGCGCCGAAAAATACGGGACCGGTCTCCACGCGCCCCTGCACATAGAGGATCGTCACCGGCAGAAAGAAGGACAGTTTCTCGAGTATCGAGATCGGGATCAGCGCGCGATAGCGGGCCGGGTCGACGGCGATCATGATGAAGATCAGCTGGAAGACCAGGGCGATCCCGATAAAGCCGTAATAATATTCCGGTCGCGGACCTGCTTCGCCGAACAGCCCGGGGAGCAGGGCAAAAAGGCCCCATGCGGCCGCGAGCGCGAAAATAATTCGGATGGATTTCATAAAAAGCCCCTGACAAACTTTACACACTTTACAGTGTTAAAGGAAAAAACCGCAGCTCCTCCCGCATACGCGATTTTCCGCGCCTTTACGGGCGAAAGATGCAGTGGTCGAGCAGCACAGGTCATGAGCATATCGTTATCACAAGGCGATCCTGTAGGACAGCGTGCGATCCGAGGGGTCGCAAGAAAATATGGCAAATGCAGCGCGACATGATAGTCGGTGCGGATGAAACAATATCGTGAATATATCGGCTGGGGCGCGATTGTCGTCGCGGCACTGACCTTCATCCCGCTGCCCCTGCCCACCCTGCCGCCAATGCGGTCGTCGTCGATGTTCCTGCTGTTGCCCGCCATCGGTCCGATCTTGATGATGGCCTCTCCGATGCTGCTGTTTGCCGCCGGGATCGGTCTGGTCAAGGGCCGGGACGGCGGACGGAAGCTGTTCGTGGTCTGGGCCGCAATCGCCGGCCTGGCCGCGTTGGCCGCGCTGCAATATGATCCGGTCGAACCTGCGATTGATCTCGCGGTGATTGGCGCTTGCCTTGCCGTCGTGCTGTGGGGCGACTGGAGAAGGCTGTTGCCGCGGTGAAGGCGGTGGTGAAAATCTCGTCATCCTGAACTCGTTTCAGGATCCCTCGCGGTTCGCGCGCTGCCGGACGAGGTCCTGAAACGAGTTCAGGATGACGATGAGGAGAGGCAGCTTTGACGAAAGCGGCATTTTACTCGCGCTGACCTTGGCTCCGCCGGATCATAGCAGCATAGACAATCGTCATGCCTTTCCAGACGTGCACCTATATCATGACCAACAAGCCCCGAGGGTTACCCTATATCGGAGTCACATCCGATCTGTTGAAACGCATCTACCAACATCGCGAAGGCATCGCGGACGGATTTACCAAACGCTATAATTTAAACAAGCTGGTGCTGTTTGAACAATTTGGAACGATGGAACGCGCCATCCTCCGGGAGAAGCAGTTGAAGCGCTGGCATCGACAGTGGAAGCTTAACCTGATTGAGGCAACCAATCCGCGGTGGCGCGATCTGGCGGAGGATTTGGGGTTTGAGCCATTGCGGTGAGCGGGCAAAGCGCGGCTATCCCTCGTCATCCTGAACCCAACCTTGGTCATCCTGAACTTGTTTCAGGACCTCTCGCGGATTGCGCTCTGTGGGACGAGGTCCTGAAACAAGTTCAGGATGACGATTAATTCTTCAAGGTGATGATGAAGGGGGCGGCCAACCCCTCCCCCTTAATCTACCGGCATTTCATTCCGCTGCGATCAACCTCGCGGCCCAGCAGCGCGCCGCCGGCTGCGCCCAGCAGGGTCCCGACGGTGCGATCGCCGCGGCTGTCGATTTCACGGCCGACCAGCGCGCCGACGGCACCGCCGATGATCAGGCCGGTGGTGCCATTGTCGCGCTTGCAGTGATAGCGCCCGTCGTCACCGCGCCAGATGCGCTCGTCGCGGCTCACGCGGCGGGGTTCGTAATAGCGGCCACGGTCGTCGTAGCGGCTCTTGTGCTTCTTGTTCTTGTATTTTCCATAGGCCTTTGCATGGGCCGGCGGATCGGCCAGCACGGCGCCGGCAGGCAGGACCAGAGAAGCGGCGGCGATGGACATGAGGATATTGCGCATGATGAAACTCCCGTTGAGATATTTTCTGATAACGTAACCGGGCTTTACAAGTTGCAATATGAATGATGGTTGACGCGCCCCGCCGGCATCGGCCGACGGTCGCGCCGGAACCACGGTCTAGCCCATCTTGCTGTCGGCGCTCCAGATACCGGCACCGCGCGCGGCGATGAACAGGAAGATGAAGCAGTAGAGCGCGGACAGCTCGCCGCCGTTGGCGATCGGGAACAGGCCGGCGGAGCCATGCGCCATCCAGTAGGCCGCGGCGCTCATGCCGCTGGCGATGAAGGCGGCGGGACGGGTGAACAGGCCCAGCACTATCAGCGCGCCGCCGATCAGCTCGATCGCACCGGCAGCGTATAGCAACGGGTTCAGGGGATATTCGAAGGCGACCGGGAAATTGAAATATTTCTGCACGCCATGGGCCATGAACAACAGCCCCGCGACGATCCGCAGCAGCGCATATGTATGTTCGGTATAGCCATCCAGAAATTTCATGTTCATTCTCACTCGTTGATGTGGTGGGCAAGGATTAGGCCGGGCGCGCATTAGCGTCAATCCGCCTCACGGGGCGGATCGGGCAACAGACTGTTTCCGTTTCTGACATGGCAGCGGCGCGTTCCGGACCGGCGGGCACGGAACAATTGCGCCGGTCCGGCGTTGGTCAGGCAACAGAAAGAGGAACATCATGACCGAAGAACGCAGCATCAACCAGTCCCAGCGCGACGACGCGCAAGCCCAGAAAGTGGCCGAGCAGGCGCAGCAGCAGACCAGGGCCAAGCGCGAGGATGTCTCGGCCAGCCGCCGCGACGACAGCACCGACCCGGCGCAGATCATCCCCGACGGCACCCAGGACACGGTCGACCATATGAAACAGATGGCCGAAAGCGGCCGCATCGAAAGCGGCGCCTTTGCCGGCGAGCGCAATGATGACGACGAGGAAAGCGACCTCGGCATATTGGACAAGGCCGAAGATGATGCGCCGCTGAGCGAGAAGGGTGGCGCGGATTATGGTAATAGCGGGTGAAGGCGGGCTTTCCATTTTCCTCTCCCACAGGGAGAGGCAAGTAAAGCTTGTCAGCTTGCTGACTAGCGCAACTCGGTGAGGGGTTGTGATGCTCTGAAGGGCTAAAACCCCTCACCGACTGCGACTAGCCCCGGATTGCATCCGGGGAAGTCTCCGTTGCCTCTCCCTATGGGAGAGGAGCCAGAGCCCAAAGTTTGTCAAAGTTTGGGCCAAGGACGCGTTTTTTGCGCGATGTTGGATGGATTGTTGCAAATGTAGGAAATATTGTTGTTTACTATTTTCTAACCGAAAATCGCTTAGCTATCAGCATGACAAGCGCGGCGACAAAATCGCAATATTATCCGGGACAGTCGTGGTTCTTCCAGCGGAGGGCCAAGAAGTCCAAACTCGCCGCCGTGCGACAGCGCGACGGGGATGACTGCTGGTATTGCGGCAATGTCATGCGCTTTGGCGGCATTCCGAATACACGCAAATATGCGACGCTTGAACATTTGCAGCCGCTATCCAAAGGCGGCACATCTGCAATGGAAAATCTCGCGCTCTGCCACAAGAGTTGCAACGGCCATCTCAAAGATTTTGAACGGGCGCATAAGGAGAAGATGCAGGCCGGTATGCGGGCACGCATTTAGTGTACTGCCACCGTAATTCCGGTGGTTAGTCTTCAGACATTAAGAACGCAAAAATAGCCTCTTCTGCATACCGTCTTTGAAATTTCATATACGATGAAACTGAGAAACCATAAACCACAAATAGAGCAAGAATGGAAGCAAATCGCTCATACCCGAACACAAGATCACTTGCCAATACATTGATATGATAGTGACCGCTCAAACTAAAGTGCAATAGGTAGTAGATCTCCATCCAAATGCACGATAAGAATATGATCGATAATGAACGAAATATTCCAGAAATTACTAAGTAATTGTACATCCTACTTACTGCAATCGGATAACGATTCATTACATAGTGCTCGATTTCTTTGTACCAAGGGCCATTAAGAGTTACAGTACAAATGCCCTTTTCCACAGCTTTTCGCCGAAGCCGGCTGATTGAAAAATATGATATTCGGGATTTATAATATGAAAAGCCACCCACCCAAATTATCAATAAATACAGAGGGATAACGGGTAGAAGGATAATGAACCGGCAGATCGCAAGTTTTTTATTCGGCTTTCGGAAACCTTCTTTTGATTTTTTGAAAATAAAGGCAGTAACCAGCTCGAGATGATCTCGTTCCTGCGCCATTGTTGAAATCAAAATGGCACTACTTGCTTTACCAAAAAAGCTCTCAATTGACTTCTCTGTCAACAGACTTGAAGCAAACGCAATCATATGGCCTAGAAGATACACAGCGAAAAGGAGCGACAGAGTCGACACTGCCTGGTTAGCGAAACTAGTGCCAATTTCGAATTCGAATTTTGGGAAGCGAAATCCAGAAGGCTCAACGACATAGTGATTGATGAGCGGCAATGAAAAAAGGCCGCATCCAAAATATACCACTACGTCATAGTTTGCAAAAGGTGGCTTTATAAGGTCTTTGATGTCTGCCACAGCTTATCAATCAAATGACTTTGGATTGAAACTAACTGTTATCAATTATAGATAAATTTTTGATCGATTTTAGACAATCAATGTAATTGCTTAAAATCCAATTCTTGCTCTTCCCACTTATCAGAGGCACTCCGTCCTTCATATTTACAGCGGCGTCAGGTTCGTTATCAGCAATCGAAGCTAACAAATACAAGGCTACCATTTCCCGACTGACTTCGCTCGCTTTGAGACTGTTCACTGAAATATCGCTCACATCAAATGTCCTTTGTTCAAATCGGCACCCTACTCCGCAGCAACCCCCGCATCTTCAAACATATCCGGCCCGTCATCCACCGGCGCATCCTCGTTCGCGACCTTGCCCTTGCGCTGGTCGAAGCTTGACCAGACGTCGTTCCATTCGCCCTTGGTCGCGCCTTTGGAATATTCGGTGGCGCGGGCTTCGAAGAAATTGGCGTGTTCGACGCCGTTGAGCAGTGGCGCGAGCCAGGGCAGCGGGTGGTCTTCGATCATGTAGATCGGCTGGAAACCGAGCTGGCCGAGGCGCCAGTCGGCGATATAGCGGATGTAGCGCTTGATTTCCTTGGCGGTCATGCCGGTCACCGGGCCGTCGCTGAACGCGAGGTCGATGAACGCGTCCTCCAGCCGCACCGTCTTCTGGCAGCAGTCGATGATATCGTCGCGGACCGACTTGGTCAGGCAGTCGCGTTCCTCGACGAAAGTGTGGAACATCTTGATGATGCCCTCGCAGTGCAGGCTTTCGTCGCGGACCGACCATGACACGATCTGGCCCATGCCCTTCATCTTGTTGAAGCGCGGGAAGTTCATCAGCATGGCGAAGCTGGCGAACAGCTGCAGCCCTTCGGTGAAGCCGCCGAACATCGCCAGCGTCTTGGCGATATCCTCGTCATTCTCGACGCCGAACGTGCCCATATAATCGTGCTTGTCCTTCATCGCTTCATATTCGAGGAACATCGAATATTCGCTTTCCGGCATGCCGATCGTGTCGAGCAGGTGCGAGTAGGCGGCGATATGGACGGTTTCCATGTTGCTGAACGCGGTCAGCATCATCTTGATTTCGGTCGGCTTGAACACCCGGCCATATTTGTCGTGATAGCAATCCTGCACCTCGACATCGGCCTGGGTGAAGAAGCGGAAAATCTGGGTCAGCAGATTGCGTTCGTGATCGGTCAGCTTCTGCGCCCAGTCGCGGCAATCCTCGCCCAATGGCACTTCTTCCGGCATCCAGTGGATCTGCTGCTGGCGCTTCCAGAAGTCATAGGCCCAGGGATATTCGAAGGGCTTGTAGGTTTTGCGTGCTTCCAGAAGTGACATGTTAACTCGTTCTCCGCTTTTTACTCATCCATCCTGTCCCCGTTAGGGAGAGGAATTGCTCCTTTGCTTTTCGAATAAAACGGCCCCCTCCCAAAAGGAGCAAAGGGAGGGGGCAGTGGGCAAACTGCCTAGGCCGCGCCGCTTACTGGCAGGCGAGGCATTCGTCATAATCCGTCGAACCGGCGGTGGTCATCAGTTCGACCGTCTTCGGGTCGAGCGTGTTGTCCGCCTCGACGCCGCCGGCGCCTGCCGGTTCGCTCATCATCGTCTCGCCACCGGCAAAGCCGGCGCGCTGGATCGATTTCGAGCGCAGGTAATAGAGCGACTTGATACCCAGTTCCCAGGCGCGGAAGTGGAGCATCAAGAGGTCCCACTTGTCGACATCGGCCGGGATGAACAGGTTGAGCGACTGCGCCTGGTCGATGAACGGGGTGCGGTCGGCGGCGAGTTCGAGCAGCCAGCGCTGGTCGATCTCGAAGCTGGTCTTGTAGGCGTCCTTTTCCTCGGCGCTGAGGAAGTCGAGATGCTGGACGCTGCCGCCCTTCTCGAGGATCGAGTTCCAGACATTGTTGCTGTCCTTGCTCTTTTCCTGCAGCAGTTTCAGCAGGTGCGGGTTCTTGACCACGAAGCTGCCCGAGAGCGTCTTGTGGGTGTAGATGTTCGCCGGGATCGGTTCGATACAGGCCGAGGCACCGCCGCAGATGATGCTGATCGACGCGGTCGGCGCGATCGCCATCTTGCAGGAGAAGCGCTCCATCACGCCCTGGTCGGCCGCATCGGGACATGGACCGCGTTCCTTCGCAAGCATCATGCTGGCCTCGGACGCTTTCGCCGAAACATGCTTGAAGATCTTGAAGTTCCACGATTTCGCCAGCGCGCTTTCGAAGCCGAGGCCGCGGGCCTGGAGGAAGCTGTGATAGCCCATCACGCCGAGACCGACGCTGCGTTCGCGCATCGCGCTATATTTCGCCCGCGCCATTTCCTCCGGCGCGCGGTCGATATAGTCCTGCAGGACATTGTCGAGGAAGCGCATGACGTCCTCGATAAAGCCCTTGTCGACCGACCACTCATCCCATTTTTCGAGATTAAGCGAGGACAGGCAACACACTGCGGTCCTGTCCTCGCCAAGGTGATCGCGACCCGTGGGCAGTGTGATCTCTGAACAAAGATTGGAGGTTGAAACCTTGAGACCCAGATCGCGGTGATGCTTGGGCATCATCCGGTTCACCGTGTCGCTGAAGATGATATAGGGCTCGCCGGTGGCCAGCCGTGTCTCGACCAGCTTCTGGAACAGGCTGCGCGCGTCAACAGTGCCGCGGACCGAACCGTCTTTCGGCGATTTCAGTTCGAACTCGGCACCGTCGCGGACCGCTTCCATGAACTCGTCGGTCAGCAGGACGCCGTGATGCAGGTTCAGGGCTTTCCGGTTAAAGTCGCCCGAAGGCTTTCTGATTTCTAGAAATTCTTCAATCTCCGGATGGTTGACGTCGAGATAGCAGGCGGCCGAACCACGACGCAGCGAACCCTGTGAAATGGCCAGGGTCAGGCTGTCCATCACGCGGACAAAGGGAATGATGCCCGATGTCTTGCCGTTGAGGCCAACCGGCTCGCCGATACCGCGAACGCTGCCCCAATAGGTGCCGATGCCGCCGCCGCGCGAAGCGAGCCAGACATTTTCGTTCCAGGTATTGACGATGCCGCCGAGGCTGTCGTCGACGCTGTTGAGATAGCAGCTGATCGGCAGGCCGCGACCGGTGCCGCCGTTGGACAATACGGGTGTCGCCGGCATGAACCAGAGCTTGGAAATCGCGTCATAGAGCCGCTGGGCATGCTCCTGATCGTCGGCATAGGCGTCGGCGACGCGGGCGAACAGATCCTGATAGGATTCGCCGGGCAGCAGATAGCGGTCGTTGAGCGTTTCCTTGCCGAAATCGGTCAACAGATCGTCGCGGCTTGAATCCAGCGTGATCTTGAAACGGCGCTTCTCGACGCTGTGGCTGTCGCGCTCCGCTTTCAGCTCCTTCTCGTCATTGGCCTTGGCCGAGGCAGCTTCGGCAGCCGCCTTCTTGCTGACTTCCGGTTCGCTGATCGGTTTTGTGTTTTCGGTTTTGCTTTTTGGCGTATCCAATACTTCCGCGCCCATTTCACTCTCACTCACATCTGTTCCGGACTCGTTTTCACTGTCACGGTTGTCTCTAAAATCCATCAAAGCCCCCTAAATCACACTACTAATCCAACGATCACAGCGGCCTACGGGCCGTTCGATCACCGGGATTTTTTTCGGGCGTTTGTTCCTGTCTTGTTCGACTCGGGCCGAAGCTCTAATCCTAACAGTTATATCACCCGGGTGGGCATTTATTTTCGTGCCCGAAACCCCTTAAATATGGTTGCATTTGGCACAAAGGGAGCTGTCCACCGAGTCGGTGTTGCTGACGACTAACACTATAAGTTGGTGTGCCCCCTCGGCCTAACCACAACCTATAGTGGCTGAATCGAGATTTTATGCAAGAGGGTAAATGACATTTTAACGACTCCGTTCGTCGTATAAATGAATCGCTTCGTCGAACGCCGATTCATGCTGCAGTGCAGCGACGCATGGACTTTCTAAGCGCGGAGCGAAGTGCAAGAGTCGATCGCAAAATTTACAAAAATAACTATCCACTGATTATACACAGGGGGGTCGCGATCAATTTTCTCCACCAGATATGGTGGTATCATTATCCGTAATATAAATTAGACAAGCTGTCTCGGCATCCCTCACAGATCAGATCGGCAATTATCATGGACCTGAAACTCGAAAACAAAACGGTGTTGGTTACAGCGGGTAGCAAAGGCATCGGTCTTGCCACCGCACTCGGTTTTCACAAGGAAGGCGCGCGGGTTGCGATTTGCGGACGTACCCGGGAGAATCTCGATACCGCCGCGGCGCTCATGCCCGGTTGCCACATTATCGCCGGTGATGTGTCGAACGCCGAGGACATTGAGCGGATTGTCGCTTCGGCCACGGAGACGTTGGGCGGCATCGACATATTGGTCAACAATGCCGGCGGCCCCCCGCCCGGCCTGTTTGTTGATCTAGACGATTCGGAATGGGCGAAAGCGGTGGAACTCACCTTGATGTCCGTCGTCCGGGCGACCCGCCTGGTCCTGCCGCATATGCAGGCGCAAAAATGGGGACGGATCGTCAATATATCCTCGTCCGGTGTGAAGCAGCCCGTGCCCGGCCTTACCCTCTCCAACAGCATCCGCATGGCGGTGCTTGGCTGGGCCAAGACGCTGGCCAATCAAGTCGGTCCGGACAATATTCTGGTCAATACCGTCTGCCCCGGCTCCACCAATACCGATCGCATTACGCAGATACTGGAGACCCGATCGGCGGCTTCCGGGAAATCTGTCGATGAACTCGCGCAAGCCATGGCTGCACAGATCCCGCTTCGACGGATTGGCGAGCCGGAGGAGGTTGCCAATCTTGCGGTGTTCCTCGGCTCCGAAGCAGCGAGCTATATCACAGGCACCGCCATTCAGGTGGACGGCGGCTCGGTTCAGAGTCTGAGCTAGATCTATTGCCCTTCGATTGCCTGCCGCCAG
The DNA here is from genome assembly GCF_013371215.1 of Parasphingorhabdus flavimaris. Taxonomy (GTDB): domain Bacteria; phylum Pseudomonadota; class Alphaproteobacteria; order Sphingomonadales; family Sphingomonadaceae; genus Parasphingorhabdus; species Parasphingorhabdus flavimaris. The sequence continues at coordinate 284,114 of NZ_JABWMH010000001.1, read as the reverse complement.
CGGCGATCTTCCGAGACCGCTATCGCTGCTCGCGATCGACAAGAAGCTCGGTGGCCGGCTTGCGGCGGAGGGCGACGATGAGCACGCCGCCGATCGCCAGCGCCGCGCCGATGCCCATGCGCAGGTCGAAATCGTCATTGGTAATCCACACCCCGAGAGCGATGGTTGCCAGCGGCGTGATCAGGGTAAGCGGCGCGAGAAGATTCGCCTCGTAATTGTTGATCAGATGATAATAAGCGGAATGCGCACCGACCGACACGATCAGCGCGGTGAACAGCACCGCGGCTGCGAGCGGCCATCCGGCTGCGGTGGCAGCGGGCCATTGTCCCTGCTCGAACAGGAGCGAGCATAATGTCAGGGAAATGACCGACACCAGACCGACCCAGGCCTGGAAGCGCAACGGCGTGACATCGGTCACCCGCTTCATCAGCACGGCACCGGCCGAACCTGCGAAGGCAGCGGCGGCGACAAACCACAGGCCGGCCGAAAGCGTGATGCCGGCCGGGCGCCAGATCACGATCAACACGCCGACCAGGGTCAGCCCGATCCCGATTCCGCGGCGCCAGTGGACCCGCTCGCCCAGCATCACCATCGAGAGCAGGATCGTGAACGGAACCCCCAGTTGCAATATGATCGCCGCCGCCGACGGCGAGGTTGTCTGCAGGCCGACGAACAGCAAGGCAAAATTCCCGCCGCCCATCAGCAGCCCGATCAATATGATCCGCCAGGCCGGGCGCGGCATCGGCAGAAGCCACGGGAACATCACCAGCGCCACCACCGCGAAACGGAGCGCTGCATAGAAGATAGGCGGAACCGCCCAGTCATCGACGATGATCTTGCTCAGAACATTGTTGGAGGCCCAGATCAGGCAGATTAATACGAGAAGCAGGAAGTCGCGCACGCGCATAATGGGTTCCTTGGACGAGTGATCGATTCTTCCTGGGTCCCGGTCCGTAACGCTTCATGCGGTTGGTCGCAATCGCGGCATCGATGAAACGGTCGATTATATTATGTGCCGACGAGCGCGGGCGGACGATATTTCGGGAACGGCGGATCGCGCCATCGAACCGGTACAACCTGCGCTAGCCGCCTGGCGCTGCGTCACAAAAACTTGCCCGGCCCGGCCATTTCGGTCAATAGACGGTCCGATCAACCATCGTCAGTTTTCCGGAGCCACTATGACCACCACCATCAAGACCGCCGACCTCGTCGAAAGCGTCGCCGATGCGCTGCAATTTATTTCCTATTATCACCCGATGGATTATATCCGGGCGCTCGGCAAAGCCTATGACGCCGAAAAATCGCCGGCGGCGAAAGATGCCATTGCGCAGATCCTGACCAATTCGAAAATGTGCGCCGAGGGCCACCGGCCGATCTGCCAGGATACGGGCATCGTCAATGTCTTCGTCAAATGGGGCATGGATTGCCGGCTCGATGACACGTCGCAATCGATGCAGGAAATTGTCGATGAAGGCGTGCGCCGGGCCTATCTCCACCCGGAGAACAAGCTGCGCGCCTCGATCCTCGCCGACCCCGCCTTCACCCGGCGCAATACCAAGGACAATACCCCTTCTGTACTGCATGTCGAAATGGTGCCCGGCGACAAGGTCTCTGTCGATGTCGCGGCCAAGGGTGGCGGATCGGAGAACAAGTCCAAGTTCAAGATGATGAACCCGAGCGACAATATCGTCGACTGGGTGCTGGAAATGATCCCGCAAATGGGCGCCGGCTGGTGTCCTCCTGGCATGCTCGGCATCGGTATCGGCGGCACCGCCGAACGCGCCGTACTGCTCGCCAAGCAAAGCCTGATGGATCCGATCGACATGGGCCAGCTCAAGGAGCGCGGCCCCCGCAACGATATCGAGGAAATGCGGATCGAGATTTTCGACAAGGTCAACGCGCTGGGCATTGGCGCACAGGGCCTGGGCGGGCTCTCCACCATTCTCGACGTGAAAATCAACGACTGGCCCTGCCACGCCGCTGGCAAGCCGGTCGCGATGATCCCGAATTGCGCGGCTACGCGCCACGCGCATTTCACTCTCGACGGCAGCGGCCCGGCCTATCTCGAAGCGCCGAAGCTCGACGAATGGCCGGACGTCAACTGGACCCCGTCGTCGGAAGCGAAACGCGTGCACCTCGACCAGCTCGATGCGGCCGAAGTGGCGACGTGGAAACATGGCGACCGGCTGCTGCTCAACGGCAAGATGTTGACCGGCCGCGACGCCGCGCACAAGAAGATCAAGGATATGCTGGAAGCCGGCGAGCAACTGCCGGTCGAGTTCAAGGGACGGGTTATCTATTATGTCGGTCCGGTCGATCCGGTCGGCGAGGAAGTGGTTGGCCCGGCCGGTCCGACTACCGCGACGAGGATGGACAAGTTCACCGACATGATGCTGGAACAGGGCCTGCTGGCGATGGTCGGCAAGGCCGAACGCGGGCTGGATACCGTCGGTTCGATCAAGAAGCACAAGAGCGCCTATCTGATGGCGGTCGGCGGCAGCGCCTATCTGGTGTCGCGCGCGATCAAGGGATCGAAGGTCGTCGGGTTTGAAGAGCTCGGCATGGAAGCGATCTACGAGTTCGAGGTGCAGGACATGCCGGTGACGGTGGCGGTCGATGCCGAAGGACAGAGCGTGCACCATCTCGCGCCGCTGGTTTGGCAGGAGAAGATCAAGCGGGAGGGACTGCTGGAAAAAGCCTGACATCGCCGGCGATGGGGCAAGGCGTGGAGCCATCCGGGATATCCGGATTATATCTGTTCAAAAAAACGTCACCCTGAATATGTGCAGGGCTTCAAAATCGAGTTGTTCGAGACGCGACCAGTGGGCATATTGCACCCCGGTCGCGTCTCGTCAGTACAGGTTTAAACCTCGTTACGCGTGGTGGTTGTCGTCGTTTGCGCAACCCCGCCGTCCGGCGATATGTCCCGCGTACGGGTCCGGCGGGTGGCGGACATCAGCCCAATTCCGGCCAGTATGATGACTCCCACTCCGATATAGGTCGGCGGTGCGCCCAGCAGAAATGCACCATAAGCGAGGCCGCCGATAAACACGACAAAGCCAATCATATAAATTGAAAAAGATGACATTGATGATACTCCTCTTGTAGCCAGCAAACGCGCAGATCGGATTAAGGTTGCTGCCTTGACAGTTTTTTGACAGGCCATGCTTTCCGCTGGCGCCGGTTACATGCCGCTAGCGGCGACCTGCATGAATTTGGGTTTACTGGACGGTCTGGAGGCGTCCTGGTGGACCGGATAATTTCCCGGCGGCAAGGCCGACACGGGCATGCCGGCAACGCACAGGTCGTAGGGCGATACCCGGTGACGGGTGCACAGGCCGCCAGCGCCATCGCTGACCAGCGGGGTTTCAAACTGGACGCCCAGCATGGCTTCCTTCGCGCGAGTCACGGTACAGACAACCAACTGGCCACCGCCAAGGTCGAGCACCAGTTGAGTTCCTAGCGGAACCCCGAGCATGCCTTCAAACCTGGCCCCGGATTTTGAAAGATCGCGCATCACCACCTCGTAGCGATGATCTTCGTGGATCGCGCCAATACGGCGGAACACTGTGCGCCGGTCCGGTCGGTAGCGTTCCGGCCCGTCCGGCTCGATCCGGAATTCCCCGCTACCGAGCTTTTCATCGACCTCCTCCAGCCGCAGCGCCTTGGAATAGATCCAGCCCTGAATATAGCGCGCGCCCTTTGAGCAGACGAGTTTGAACTGGTCGAAGGCCTCGACTCCCTCGACGGTGGTTTCCATCCCCAGCGCGTCCGAAAGGCTGACGATCGCGGCAATGATCTTGGCGCTATTCTTGTCCTTCTGGGTGCAGGAATCGACAAAGCTCTTGTCGACCTTGATCTTGTCAAACGGCGCCGAGCGCAGATAGCTGAGCGAGGAATAGCCGGTGCCGAAGTCGTCCAGCGCGAGCCGTACGCCCAATTCCTTGAGAATCCTGAACGTGTTGTCGATGGTTTCGCTGTCTCCCATGAAGACGCTTTCGGTCAGTTCGAGCTCCAGCCGTTCCGGCTCCAGACCGCTCGAGGCAAGCGCGTTCATCACGATATCGGGGAAACCGCTATTGGAAAATTGCACAACCGAGACATTAACCGCTACCCGGACCGATTTCGGCCAGTTCAACGCATCCTGGCAAGCCCGGCGCAACGCCCATTCGCCCAATTGGTTGATCAGGTTCAGTTCTTCCGCGATCGGAATGAATACATCGGGGCTGACCCCTCCCCGCTCCGGATGGACCCAGCGCATCAGTGCCTCGAACCCGACGATCATGTGATCATCGGTCCGGACGACCGGCTGGTAGTGAAGTTCGACCTGATCATTTGCCAGCGCGTCGCGCAGGTCCTCGACCAGAAGACGCCGTTCGTCCTCCTCATTCTTCAGACTGGCCGAATAGAAGCGGTACTGGCCACGACCGGAATTTTTTGCGGCATAGAGAGCGAGATCGGAGCTGCGAACCAGTGCGTCTTTCTCGACACCATCATAAGGCGCGATCGCGATGCCGATTGACGTTCCGATGGTCGCGCGCTTGTCATCGATGGGATAGGGTTGGGAGACGGTCTTGACGATTTTCTCGGCAAGCTCGCCTAATTTTCCGCGATCGTCCACGTCCGGCAGAATTACCTGAAATTCATCACCGCCCAGACGCCCGATTTCGGCATTTTCACCGATCACGCCGACCATCCGCTTGGCCACTTGCTTGAGCAGTTCGTCGCCGGCGGCATGGCCCATCGTATCATTGACCTGCTTGAAACGGTCGAGATCGAGCATCATGATCGCACAGCTGCGGTTGGCGGCCTTGAATGCAGCGAGCATCGCGGTGAGCCGGCTGTCCATTCGGTGGCGGTTGGCAAGCCCGGTCAGCGAGTCGAATTCCGCGGCACGCGAATCTTCCAGTTTTCGCTGATATTCAACCGTCACGTCTTTGGCATTGCCGCGATAACCCTGAAATTCCCCCGAATCATTGAATTTCGGGTGGCCGGAGATCAGCCACCAGGTCGGACGATCCTCGCGGCCGAGTGTTTGCGGAACCCGGCGGACAACGAGATCGGTGATCTTGCTGCGCTTGCTGAGGTGATATTTGAACGGGCGATCGGAATTCTCGTCCGGATTGTCGGGATCATTTTCAAACAGGCTGGTCAGCGGCACAGCGAGCAGATCGCTGATCGGCTTATTCAGATTTTCCGCTGCTTTTTCAGATAAATATACCAGATGACCGTCGGCATCCGTCGCCCATAGCCAGCTTATCCCCGCTTGCTCGAAATCATCAAGAATCTCGACCCTGCGGGCATAATCATTGGACCGGATAACCGACACAGCTTCGTGCTCCGCGCTCTTGGCGGAGTCACCGGAAAATGCATGCAAAAAATTACGAGCCACCTTAAGTCCCACGTTTCCAGAATTTGACAATCACCCGAAATGGTTAAATTGAATGTAACATGATGTCACATAATTGATATATTTTTGCTTACAGGCCGCGGGTGGGTGCCATTTTTCAATTTTCAGGCAGTGGCCGGAATAATCGTGGCCGAGTCGCATGCAAGCCGGCGGCAAGGATCGACATCTTGCAGCAAAGCCGATCCCGCGGTGGTTCCAATGGGAGGGGAGGATTATTTTCTGACCAAATGACAAAGTCGGCGAATGCGCCTATATTGCGGCCATGTACATATTCGTCATCTTCCTATGTGGTGTCGCCAATTTCGCGATGCACAAGGCCATGCTCGAGAGCAACCATCCGGTCATCGCGGAAGCACGCGGCAGCTTCCGCAAAATTCTCGGTCCTTATGGCAGCTATATGCTGGAGTTTTTCATGCTCGTCTCGGCGATGATCTTCGCCAATATGGGTATGCTGACCGCAGTGATTTTCTATTTCGTCTATACGCTCGCCAATTGCGCAGCGGCTTGGGTGCTCTTTTTTAACAAACATTAAGATTGAGTGGCTTAGCGACCGAAACGACCAATGTTGTTCATCCGACTACGGGCGTAGTTTATCGAAAGCCGGTATCGACTGCAACCAATCGCCCATAGCAGCGGCCATTCCAGAGCAATCCGATTTGGGGGGGAATATCTTGGACGACAGTTTACGGACCTTGGCCGGCATCGCCGTGAGTGCGTTGGCCGCCACGAACATTTTCCCTGTCGCAGCGCATGCCCAGACAGAAGCTGCATCGTCCTCCTCTTCCCTGCAACCGCGAACCGAGAACGGACGCCAGATATTTGACGCGACGCAATTTGCCCGCTTCAATCCCCGCACCGCACTAGATATCGTCAATCAGGTGCCCGGCTTTACCATCGACACCGGCGACGATGACGAGCGCGGGCTGGGCCAGGCAGATGAGAATGTCCTGATCAACGGCGCGCGGATCTCGGGCAAGAATAGTGATGCCTTCACCTTTCTCGGCCGGATTTCGGCGGCCAATGTCCTGCGGGTCGAAATTGTGGACGGGGCTACGCTCAGCATTTCCGGTCTCTCGGGACAGGTACTGAATCTGGTGACCAAAGCCGATGACTCAAATGGCTTGAGCGGCAATTTCAAATGGAAACCGCAATGGCGTCGCTCGGGCAACAACTGGTTCGCCGGAGAAGCCTCGATCAGCGGCAAGCTCGGCAAGGGCGACTTCACCCTGGCGATCGAGAATGACGCCGCGCGCAACGGTGTCGAGGGACCGGAGCAGGTCACCGACCGCTTTGGCAATCTGCTGTTCGAACGCGACGAGATTGCCCGCTATCGGCAAGACCAGCCCAAGCTGAGCGGATCCTATAACCGCACCAGCGAAGCGGGATCGATATTCAATGTCAACGCCGCCTACCAGATATTCCGGCGACGGGAATCCGTGGCGACCGATCGCACCCAGACCGGTCAGTCCGATATTTTCGAACTGTACGATAGCCGCGAGAATGAATGGAATGCGGAATTCAGCGCCGATTATGATTTCGCCCTTGGCGGCGGACGACTGAAGCTTATCGGCTTGCAGCGTTTTGAACATAGTCCGGTCAGCGACTTTTTTGGCCAGACATTTACCGATGGCGTTACGGCGCCGAACGGCAGCCGCTTTAATCGGGTGACCGACGAAGGCGAGTCGATATTCCGTGCCGAATATGGCTGGAAGACCAAGGGCGGTACCGACTGGGGTTTCAGCGTCGAGGGTGCCTATAATTTCCTCGACAATGAAGGCGCTCTGGCGGTGCTCGACAGCCAGGGCATATTCCAGCCTGTCGCCTTGACCAACGCCAATAGCAAAGTCACCGAATATCGCGGCGAATTCATCGGATCCTACGGGCGGCCCCTGCTGGAAAACCTGAGCCTTCAGGCGACTTTGGGCGGCGAATATAGCAAGATCAGCCAGAGCGGCGCAGCGGGCCAGAGCCGGTCTTTCGTTCGACCGAAGGGCTCGGTGTCGCTCGCCTGGAGACCGCAGGATGATCTCGACGTCAGCTTGAAGCTGGAACGGTCGGTCGGCCAGTTGAATTTCTTTGATTTTGTCGAATCCGTAGACGTGTCCCAGAACAACGGGAATGCAGGAAACCCGGAACTGGTGCCGCCGCAAAGCTGGCGCGCCGAACTGGAAGCGACCCAGAAGCTCGGTCCATGGGGATCGGTGACCGTCAATATCTATGGCGAGAAATTCAGCGACATTGTCGATTCCATACCGATCACGACAACCACCGAAGCCCGCGGCAATCTCGACAGCGCGACCAGCTACGGTGTGGAAATGGTGACCAGTATCTTGCTTGATCCGATCGGCTGGGCCGGAGCCAAGCTTGATTTTGAAGGAGAGGTCCGGAAGAGTTCGCTGAACGATCCTGTGACCGGCGTCTCCCGCCGGATCAATGATGACAAGATATTCACTTACGAGGCCAATTTCCGGCACGATGTCCCCGGCAGCAACTGGGCATGGGGTGCCGGTGTCGAAGATTTCCGCTATTCCAGATTTCTGCGCCTCGACCAGAGCAATCGCTTTCGCACCGGCGGTCCCTATAGCTGGATTTTCGTCGAGCATAAGGATGTGTTCGGACTCACCGTGCAAGCCAATCTGGGCAATCTTTTCGGGCGCAGCGAACAATTTACCCGAACGGTCTATGAAAACCGGCGCGACGGACCGATCGGCTTTGTCGAGGATCGCAGCCGCGAGTTTGGTCTGATTTATCGGCTGACCGTCAGCGGCAGCTTCTGAAGGCCCGCGCCTTTGGCGTTATAGCCGGATAGACTTTCGGCACTGCCCGCCCTACATCCGGCCCATGCCACCTGATTATGCCACCCAGGGTCAAATCGACCCGCCGATGATTCCTACGCTGAAGCGTTTCCTGCCCTATCTCTGGCCCAAGGGTGAACCGGGATTGCGGATGAGAATCATTGTCGCGGGATTTCTGGTGCTTTGTGCCAAGGCGGCAATCCTGACGATGCCGTTCCTGTACAAGGCGGTTATCGACGGCATGTCCGATGATGAACTTGGTACCGAACTGACCGTGTTGCTCGCGCTTGTTGCTACTTATGGACTGGCGCGGTTCGGACAGGTGTTGTTCGACAATCTCCGGAATATCGTATTCGAGAAAGTCGGCCAGCAGGCAGCCCGCCGTCTGGCAACCAATGTCTTCACCCATCTGCACAGCCTGTCGCTGCGCTTTCATCTCGGCCGTCGCACCGGCGAAGTCACCAAGATCATCGAGCGCGGAACCAAGAGCATTGATATCATGCTCTACTTTCTTCTGTTCAATATTGCGCCGACCGTCGTCGAGCTAACCGCAGTTCTGGTCATTTTCCAGATCAAATTCGGCTTCGGCCTGGTCGCCGCGACGATGGCGATGGTTGCCATCTATATCATCTTCACCCGCAAGGTGACCGACTGGCGCAACGCGCTGCGGGCGAAGATGAATGACATGGACACAAGGGTGATCGGCCGCTCGGTCGATGCCCTGCTCAATTACGAGACGGTCAAATATTTCACCGCCGAACGCCGCGAAAGCGAACGCTATGACAAGGCGATGCGCGACTGGGCGGCGGCTGCGGTAAAGTCGGAAAATTCGCTCGGCATGCTCAATATCGGCCAGTCGATCATCACCAACCTGACGATGATCGGCGCGATGGCGTTCAGCGTCTACGGCTGGCAGCAGGGCGACCTCACGGTCGGTGATCTGGTGCTGGTCAACGCGCTGCTGATGCAGCTGTTCCGGCCGCTCGACCTGCTCGGCATGGTCTATCGCACCATCTGTCAGGGCCTGGTCGACATGGATGCCATGTTCAAGCTGATCGACACCAAACAAGAGGTGGTCGACAAGCCGGGGGCAAAGCCGTTGCAGGTTTCCGATGGCACGGTGCGGTTCGAGAATGTCGTGTTCAACTATGACGATGATCGCAAGATATTGCACGGTCTCGATTTCGAGGTGCCGGCGGACGGGACGCTGGCCATCGTGGGGCCTTCGGGTGCCGGCAAGTCGACAATCGCGCGGCTGCTGTTCCGTTTCTATGATCCGCAGGACGGCCGGATATTGATTGACGGTCAGGACATAGCCGAAGTCACCCAGCACAGCCTGCGCGGCGCGATCGGGATCGTCCCGCAGGACAGCGTGCTGTTCAATGACAGTATCGGCTATAATATCGGCTATGGCCGCGAAGGCGCGACCCAGGCGGAGATCGAGGAAGCCGCGCGCGGCGCAGCACTCGACGGCTTTATCGCCAAGCTGCCGGACGGCTATGATACGCAGGTCGGCGAGCGGGGATTGAAATTGTCAGGCGGCGAGAAGCAGCGCGTCGCGATTGCCCGGACCTTGCTGAAAAACCCGCCAATCCTGATATTGGACGAAGCCACCTCGGCGCTCGACAGCCGCACCGAAGATGAAATCCAGGCGACGCTGGCCAAGATATCGGAACGCCGGACGACGCTGATCATCGCCCACCGGCTGTCGACGATCACCCATGCCGACGAGATCATCGTGCTCAACGAAGGCCGGATCGCCGAACGCGGCAGCCACCGGCAGTTGCTGGTCAAGCGGGGGCTATATGCCGACATGTGGAAGCGGCAGGCGGAGGACCAGCGGGAAAAGGCGTGACTTTTGGTGCGGATTACATTTTCGGTCATTTTTGCTTTTGCGGTTTCGCGCGGTGCCGTCTCTGGCTAGGGAATGAAATATGACCGAAGCCCTCCTTCCCCTGCTCAAATCGACATTCGGCTATTCCAGCTTTCGCGGCATGCAGGAACAGGTGATGGACCGGGTGATGGCGAAGCAGAATGTGCTCGCCGTCATGCCGACCGGTTCCGGCAAATCGCTTTGCTATCAGCTTCCCGCCATCGCCAACAAGGGCACGACGATCGTCATCTCACCGCTGATCGCGCTGATGCACGACCAGTTGCGCAGCGCCGAAGCGGTCGGGATCAGGGCGGCCACCCTCACCTCCGCCGATGACAATCGCGCCGAGACCATCGACCGTCTGAAGGCCGGCGAACTGGACCTGCTCTATGCCGCGCCGGAACGCGCGTCCCAGTCGCATTTTCGGGAATTGCTGGAACAGACCGACATTTCGCTCTTCGCCATCGACGAGGCACATTGCGTGTCCGAATGGGGTCATGATTTTCGCCCCGACTATCGGCTGCTCCGCCCGCTGCTCGACCATTTCGGCTCGGTGCCGCGGCTGGCGCTAACCGCCACCGCCGATGCGCATACCCGCGACGATATATTGGTGCAGTTGGGAATCGAGCAGGACGGCCTGATCCTCGCCGGCTTTGACCGTCCCAATATCCGCTACAGCATGAGCCCGCGCAGCGGTCTCGCACGACAGGTCGGCGATCTCGTCGATCGCATTCCCGGCCCCGGCATTGTCTATGCCCAGACCCGCGCGGCGACCGAGAAAATGGCCAGCCAGATCGCCGCCACCGGGCGCAGCGCGCGCGCCTATCATGCCGGTCTGCCACCGGAAGTGCGCCAGCAGAACCAGCATGATTTCGTCGCATCGGAAGATATGGTGATGGTCGCGACGATCGCCTTTGGCATGGGCATCGACAAGCCGGATGTCCGCTTCGTCGCCCATGCCGGCCTGCCCAAGTCGATCGAGGCTTATTATCAGGAGACCGGTCGTGCCGGCCGCGACGGTGATCCGGCCGAGGCGCATATGTTCTGGGGTGCGGAAGATTTCGCCAGGGCAAGGCAGCGGCTGGGCGAAATCGACGAGACCCGGCTGGAGAGCGAGCGGACAAGGCTCGCTGCATTGGGCGGCCTGGTCGAAACGCCGGGTTGCCGCCGTGCGATTCTCCTTCGTCATTTTGGCGAGAACCCGCCGGAGCAATGCGGCAATTGCGACAATTGTCTGAACGCTCCTGAAACCCGCAACGTCACGGAACTGGCGCGCAAATTTCTGTCCGCCGTCTATCGCACCGGACAGAGTTTCGGCGTCACCCATCTCGAAGCGGTGCTGACCGGTCGGCAGGACGAGAAGGTTCGCTCGCGCGGCCATGACCAGCTTTCGGTTTTCGACATTGTCGGGGAAGAGGAAGCCGCGCTGATCAAACCGGTATCGCGGTCGCTGTTGCTGCGCGATGCGCTGCGCAACACCGACCATGGCGGCCTGATGTTCGGACCCGAGGCGCGGAAGATACTGAAAGGCGAGCAGGAGATCGCGATTGTCGAACCGCCAAAGCGCATGTCGCGGAAACGGCGCGGCAGCAGCGCCTCTCCCAATCCGTTTGGCGATCCGCTGTTCGAAGCGCTCCGCAAGAAACGCATGGAACTGGCCAAGGAACTGGGCGTGCCGCCTTATGTGATCTTCCACGACAGCGTGCTGCGTGATATGACCGGCCTGAAACCGGACAGCCTGTCGGCGCTCAGCGAACTTCCCGGCGTCGGCGCAGCGAAACTGGAGAAGCATGGCGACGCGTTTCTGGCGGTAATCCGCGAAGTGACCGAAGCAGCGTGAATCGATATATGAAAATCATCCCCGTTCTATTACTTATTGCCATGACCGGCTGTAGCGCGGCAACCGCAACCGACAGCAATGTTCCGACAGAGGAGACCCAAATCATGTTCCGCAAAATCAACGACAATATCAGCGTGTCACCGCAAATCACCCTCGAGGATATCGCAGCAGCCAAGGCCGAAGGCGTCACCCTGATCATCAACAACCGCCCCGACGGAGAAGATCCTTCTGCTCCCCAGAGCGCAGATATCGAAGCGGCTGCGCGGGACGAGGGCCTGAAATATATCGCGATTCCGATTACCCATAGCGGGTTTTCGGGACCGCAGGTCGATGCCATGATCGCAGCCCTCGCCGATGGCGACAAGATTCTCGCTTATTGCCGGTCGGGTACGCGCTCCACATTGCTCTGGTCGCTGGCGCAGGCGAAACAGGGCGTCTCGCCAGATGAGATCGCGCGGCTGGCGGGCAATGCCGGCTATGACATCACGCCGGTTCGGGCGATGGTGGATGCGCTCGCAGCAGGACAGTAATCACGACAGCTAGACAGCCACTAACATTTATGTAAGTAGTCGCGGTCATGGAGAATCTACCCTCCCCTACTGACTGGGCTGTCCCCTTTTTCATCATCACGGTGGCGATGGAATGGGTGTGGAGCCGCAAGAACAAGAATATCCGTTACGAAACGAAGGACGCCTTCACTTCGCTGGCGCTGGGAACCGGCAGCGTGTTCGCGGGCATCCTGACTGGCGGCTTTGTTCTGGCACTGAGCCTTTGGGTCTACGAGCACCGTATTTACGATATTCAGGTGGGATGGCCAAACGCGCTCTGGATTGTGCCACTGGCCTTCCTGCTCGACGATTTTACCTATTACTGGTTCCACCGCACAGCACATCGGGTCAGATGGTTCTGGGCCTCGCATGTCGTTCACCACAGCAGCCAACATTATAATCTCTCGACAGCGTTGCGGCAGACCTGGACCGGCTTTTTTGCGCTCAGCTTCATCTTTTCGATGCCGCTCTTTTACCTCGGTATTCCGCCAGCGCTGATATTCTTTCTTTCCGGCCTCAATCTGATCTATCAATATTGGATCCACACCGAGGCGATCGACAAGATGCCGCGCTGGTTCGAGGCTGTGATGAACACGCCGTCGCACCACCGGGTCCATCATGCGACCAACCCGCGCTATCTCGACCGCAATTATGCCGGGGTTTTCATCATCTGGGACAAGATGTTCGGTACTTTTGAACCGGAGACCGATGAGGAGAATATCCAATATGGCATCGTCAAGAATCTGGGCAGCTTCAATCTGCTGTGGGCCGCCTTCCATGAATGGATTGGTATTGCGAAGGATTTGTGGAGCGCTCCGTGGCGCTACAAGATCAACTATCTGATAAAACCGCCCGGGTGGAGCCATGACGGCTCCCGTGAAAGCAGCGAGACCATAAAGGCACGCTGGGCAGAGCAGGAGAGAGAGATATGGCAGAATTTGACTTCATCGTCATCGGCGGCGGTTCCGCCGGCAGTGCAGTCGCAGGACGGCTGAGCGAAGACCCGAACCGCACCATCTGCCTGATCGAAGCGGGCGGGCGCAATGATAATTTTCTTGTCAAGACACCCGGATTACTGCCGTTTTTGCCAAAGAATTCCAACTGGCAGTTTGAAACGATCCCGCAAAAAGGCCTGAACGGCCGCACCGGTTATCAGCCGCGCGGACGCGGGCTCGGTGGGTCCAGCGCGATCAACGCGATGGTCTATATCCGCGGCAATAAATGGGATTATGACAATTGGGCGGCGATGGGCTGCACCGGCTGGTCCCATGACGAGGTCCTGCCCTATTTCAAAAAGTCCGAAGGCAATGAACGCGGCGGAGATGACTATCATGGCGGCGATGGCCCGTTGTCCGTGTCGGACCAGAAATGGCCGAACCCCGGGAGCGTCGCCTTTGTCGAAGCGGCGCGCAATCTGCAGCTTCCCATTCTCGATGATTTCAATGGCGAAAAGCAGGAAGGTATCGGCATATACCAAGTGACGCAGAAAGACGGGGAACGCTGGTCGGCGGCGCGCGCCTATGTCGAACCCGCGCGCTCCCGTCCCAATCTGACGATCAAGACCGATTCCCTGGTCGAAAAACTGGTCATTCAAGAAGGTCGCGTAACCGGCGTAAAGATCAAACGCGGTTCGGGCAGCGAGACTATTTCTGCCCGCGGAGCAGTAGTCCTGTCCGCCGGAGCCTTCGGAACGCCCCACATTCTCCAGCTATCCGGAATCGGTCCGGCTGCGCATCTCAAGGGCAAGGGCGTCGACGTGATCGTCGACAAGGCCGAAGTTGGCGAGAATCTCAAAGATCATATCGACTTTGTGTCCGGCTATCAGACCGAATCCACCGAACTGATCGGCGATTCGCTCGCCGGCACATGGCGCATGGGCAAAGCGGTTATCGAACACCGGATGAAGCGCACCGGGATCATGACCTCCCCCTATGCCGAAGCGGGCGGTTTCTGGAGCAGCGGACCGGAAGTCCCGGCACCCGACATCCAGTATCATTTCGTCCCGGCCATGCTCGAGGATCATGGCCGCGAAAAGGTCAAGGGTCACGGCTTCAGCTGTCACGCCTGCGTGCTTCGACCGCACAGCAAGGGCACGGTCAGACTGAACACTGACGATCCGCAAGCGCCGCCTGCCATCGATCCGAATTTCCTCGATGATGACCGGGATATCGCGACACTGCGCAAGGGCGTGCGGCATATGAAGCGGATATTGGAAACGCCACCGCTAACCGAATTTTCGCCAACCGACCGGCATCCGATAGATATCAACAATGATGCAGAGCTCGACAAGCTGATCCGGGACCGCGCCGACACCGTCTATCATCCCGTCGGCACCTGCCGCATGGGTGGAGATGATGCGGCAGTTGTTGATTCCCGGCTGAAATTCCGTGGACTGGAAGGTCTCTATATTGCCGATGCGTCGATCATGCCGGAAATCATCAGCGGCAATACCAACGCCCCCAGCATCATGATCGGCGAGCGGGCGGCGGAATTTATCAAGGCTGATTTCGGCTAGAGTCGTCCACAATAAGTCACGAAACGCAGCGCGCGGGGGCAATCTGGTCCAGTCAAGCTGCCGCTTCTTCTAGATAAAAAAAAGGCCGGGATGCTTTCGCATCTCCGGCCTTGAAGTTGTTTGTTCGCAGGAGGAACAAGGTGAGGCGCCGACCCGATTTGGGAGAGGATGGCCGGCGCCAAACTGGTTAGCCTTTGGCAAACTCCGGATAGGCTTCGACGCCCACTTCGGAGATATCCATTCCGAGCATTTCCTGCTCTTCGGTCGGACGGACACCAAGGGTGAATTTCAGAGCAAACCAGACGATCGAGCTGGTGACCAGCACGAACACGCCGGTTGCGACAACACCGGTCAGCTGCGCCGTGAACGGCACTTCGGTGTTGGTCAGAGGAACGATCAGCGTGCCCCAGATACCGGCCAGAAGGTGGACCGGAATGGCGCCGACAACATCGTCGATCTTCAGCTTGTCGAGCATGGGAACCGCGAAGACCACGATCGCACCGCCGATACCGCCAATAAGCAAGGCATAGGGTACGGATGGTGTGAGCGGCTCTGCCGTAATCGAGACCAGGCCAGCCAATGCGCCGTTGAGAGCCATCGTGACGTCGATCTTCTTGTAGATGAGCTGCGTCAGGACGATCGCGACTACCACACCGCCAGCTGCGGCCATGTTGGTGTTCACGAAGATCTTGGAAACGTCGCTGACATCACCGATCGTGCCCATTGCAAGCTGCGATGCGCCGTTGAAGCCGAACCAGCCGAGCCACAGGATGAACGTACCCAGGGTAGCGAGCGGGATGCTCGAACCGGGCATGACCGTGATCTTGCCGTCGACATAGCGACCCAGACGGGGGCCGATGATCAAGGCACCGGCGAGAGCCGCCCAGCCACCTGTCGAGTGAACCAGCGTGGAACCGGCAAAGTCACTGAAGCCCATGGCATCGAGCCAGCCTGCACCCCATTCCCAGCTCACGATGACAGGATAGATGAACCCGGTCAGCACGAACACGAAGATGAAGAACGGAATGACTTTCACGCGTTCTGCAACGGTGCCGGAAACAATCGACGCCGTGGTTGCGCAGAATACCATCTGGAAGAACCAGTCTGACGCCACCGAATAGCCGGTGTCGACATCTGCTTCACCAACCCCCTGCATGGAATAGGGGAAGTCGGCGATACCGATGAAGCCGCCCTCGAAACCCGGATAGGCAATCGAATAGCCGATGACCCAGAACATGATACCGGCAATCGAATAGAGGCCGATATTCTTCAGACATTGCATCGATACGTTCTTGGAACGCACCAGGCCGGCTTCGAGCATGGCGAAGCCGGCGGCCATCCACATGACGAGGAACCCGCCAAGCAGGAACAACAGGGTGTTGAAGATATAGGCTGTATTGGCACTGGGGTCGGCCACTTCAGCCGCCTCCTGTGCCAGCGCGGGCGCGGCCGCAGCCATTACCGCCAGCCCTGCGGAAATTGTTAGAAATTTTCTCATTATCATGCTTCCCCGATTAAATTGCTGTGTCGCCGGTTTCGCCGGTGCGAATGCGGACGGCGCCTTCGAGACCGATCGTGAAGATCTTGCCGTCGCCGATCGATTCCGTCCCGGCAGCGGCTTGAATGGCCTCGACCGCCTGGGCAGCGACGGCGCTGCTGCACGCCACTTCGATTTTCAGTTTCGGCACCATGTTCGTGGTATATTCAGCACCGCGATAGACTTCCGTCTGGCCCTTCTGCCGACCGAAGCCCTTGACCTCGGTTACGGTCATGCCGGACACACCGACACCGGTCAGAGCTTCACGAACATCGTCGAGCTTGAACGGTTTGATTATGGCTATGATAAATTTCATTACGCCCCCTATGGTTGTTGCATAGGAACACATCGCAAGGCGCGTGCCAGAATCTCAAAGTGCCGGATTCAAAGGATTTTTACAAAAGGCGCCTGTTCATAAACGAGTAACTTTTGTGCATTGCAGCACAAATGCACAATAATTAGGCAGGCCGCTCGGCCAATCTGGCCAAAATTTGCGGGATGACTTTCTCGGTCTCGCGGCGGCCGATGGCGATCAGTTCGTCGGCGCGGGTGAAGTTCTGGATGTCGATATGGCCGACCGGCGGAGACATCGCAAAATCGGGCGGGTCGAGCGCCAGGGAATAGCGACCCAGATTGCGCAGGGAGAGGCCGACCGATGCCTTGACGATGGCGAGGCTATTGGGTTCCTTGCCTACGTTTTCGGCAATACCGGCGGCGATCGCGCGGTTGATGAAGTCGTCCTGCAGGTTGACCGACAGACACAGGGCATCGGGCGCGAGTTCGCGGGCCGGCGACACCGGAACCGGCAGGGCGGCACCGCCGTCGACGAGCAGCCGGCCATCATGCTCGACCGGCTTGAATATGCCCGGCAGCGACATTGAGGCGCGGATGGCCGGCACCAGCTTGCCCGCTTTCATCACGATCGTATCACCGGTGCGCAGGTCGGCCGCAACCGCGGCAATCGGAAACGGCAGGTCTTCGAAATCAAGCTCGCCGAACTCGACCCCCAGCTCTTTTTCGATATTGCGCGCACCCATAACGGCCCCGCGCTTGAAATGGGGGTCCATGAATCGCAGCATGTTGCGGAAATTGACGTTGCGAGCCATGTCCTCGAGATAGTCGAGCTTGCCAACCGCATAGCTGGCGCCGGTGATTGCCCCGATCGAGGTGCCCGCGATCGCCGCAATTTCCAGCGGCGATTCATCGATCGCGCGCAGCACGCCGATATGGGTCCAGCCCAGACCAGCGCCACCGCCGAGCGCGAGCGAAATTTTTCCGGCTCCGCTCACAGCGACACATCCTCGGCCAATATTGCCCTTGCTTCAGCCAGATCTTCGGCCAGCACCATCACCCGGGCGGGCAGCGCGATACCCGCGCCTTCGACCAGATTGACGCCGCTGTCGAAGCAGACCGCGCCGATTCCGGCAGCGCCAAGCCGACCACGGATGATCTCCGCTTCGACGCCATGCATATGTCGGGACAATTCCACGAGGCTCATGGCCGGTTATCCGCCAAAATAGCGGTCCGTTGCCCGGGTCGGCAGGCCGTCGATACTTTTCGTCCGTCCCGCGCTTTTGTCGACCCAGGCTTCCGGATCGGCCTGCCGGTGATATTTGACCAGAGTGTGGCGCTCCGCTTTCAACTCCATCTGCGGCACACCCCAGCCACAGCTGGTCTGGATACTGTCCAGCCTGATGTCGAAAATCTGGCGCGTACCGGGTAGAATATCGAAATGGGCCGAAATCTCTTCCCAGCCTTCATCCTGGGGCAATACCGGTTGCCCGGTTCCATAGAGACGCAAGATCAGGGCGGGATTGGCAAAATTGTTGAACATGATCGTCAACCGGCCATCGGCAAGCAGGTGGGCGTGGGTTTCATTGCCCGAACCGCCCAGATCGAGATAGCCCACACGATCGGGGCCGAGCACTCGAAAGGCATCATAGCCCTTGGGTGAAAGATTGATCCGGCCGTCCTTGGCCGCTGTCGCGACACAGAACATCGGCTGTTTGGCGATGAAAGCGATATGATCGTCGTTCAGGGCGTCGAAAAAGTCCGCCATGGTTGATCCCCGTTCAGTAAAATGGACCGCCGAAAACCAGCTTCCACAGCAACACCAATATCCAGTGGATCGCAATAACCGGCCACAGTGATTGTGACACGATCCGGATGTGGGTCAATATAATGCCCAATATGAACGTAGCAAACAGAAACGAGGGCTGCAGGAAGATTGCTGACCATGGTGGCCCGAAGGTCAGCGCCTGCACCGGATGCCAGAGCATGAACAAAAAGGCGGAGAGCCAGCTGCCCCAGCGCTGCGAGAATGTCGCGAGCCAGGACAGCAGGACACCGCGAAAGACAAGCTCTTCGACGAGGGCGGGGACGAAAAGCAGAATGACCGCGGCGATCAGGGCTGACTGGATGTCGTTCACCGGATCAAGGCGGAGCCAGCCGCCCAGAAATCCGCATGTCGCAATAATCGCAGCGGTCGGGAGAGCAATGCCGAACGCGGCTTTCCAGCGACCGGCGGCCGGCCAGGTTTGCAGCGCTCGCCACGTCTGTCTGATTGCTGCGCCCAGCATATTGCCTACCAGCGCGCCCCGGCGTCGATTGCATCCTGCTCTCCGGGCCGGAATTGCCGTCCGAGAATCTTGTTACGGTGCGGGAAGCGACCGAATTCGGCGATCACGTCACGATGCTCGTTGGCAAATTTCTGATTGCTGCCGAGCCTCGTGAACAGCGTGACAGACTTGTTCTGCAGCTGGATATCCTCGGCATGCATGAAGGGCATATAGAGAAATGCGCGCTGCTCCTCGGGCAGCTTTTCGTCCAATTCCAGATCAACCGCCCGTTCGGCGATTTGCTGGGCCAGATGGTCGGTAGAAAATGCATCGGCACTATCGCGGAACATATTGCGGGGAAACTGGTCGAACAGGATGGTTGCCGCAAGTGCGGTCTCGGGCGCGGTCAGGAAATCATCGACGGTCCTGGATTTCTGTTCTTCCCACAGCTCGAAGAAGCGCTCCGTGATCAACTCGTCGGTCGCATCATTCTTGTTCCACCAGTCCTTGGAGTCAAGTTCATCGAACCAGAAGCGCAATATCTCGTCAGTCCAGGTCAATAGGATTTTCCCGATTTTGCCATATTATGCCAGCGCTTACGCCGTGCCTCCGACCGTCAAGCTATCGACCAGCAAGGTTGGCTGACCAACACCAGCCGGCACGGACTGTCCGCCCTTGCCGCACATGCCGATGCCTTCGTCGAGCGCCATGTCATTGCCGATACCCGAAACCTTGGTCAGCACGGTCGGGCCATCGCCGATCAGCGTTGCGCCCTTGATGGGTGCACCCAGCTTGCCGTTCTCGATCTTGTATGCCTCGGTGCAGGAGAAGACGAATTTGCCGGAGACGATATCAACCTGTCCGCCGCCGAAGCTTTTGGCATAGATGCCGTTCTTGACCCGGCTCATCAATTCGTCAGGATCGTCCTTGCCGCCGCGCATGAAGGTGTTGGTCATTCTCGGCATCGGAGCGTGGGCATAGTTTTCGCGGCGCCCGTTGCCGGTCGCGGGGACGCCCATCAGACGGGCGTTGAGCCGGTCCTGCATATAGCATTTCAATATGCCGTCCTCGATCAGGACATTTTCCTGCGTCGGCGTGCCTTCGTCGTCGATGCTCAGCGAGCCGCGCCGTTCCTTGATCGAGCCATCGTCGACCACGGTTACGCCAGATGCCGCCACGCGCTGGCCGATCTTGCCGGAAAAAGCGCTGGTGCCCTTGCGATTGAAATCGCCTTCGAGGCCATGGCCGATCGCTTCGTGGAGAATGATGCCGGGCCAGCCGGGGCCGAGCAATACGGTCTGTTCGCCTGCCGGCGCATCGACGCTTTCCAGATTGACCAGAGCCTGCGCCAGCGCTTCGTCGACAGCGCGGTTCCAGCGCGCCTCCTCGAACAGATCGTCGTAGAGATAACGCCCGCCCATGCCGAAGCTGCCGCTTTCCCGGCGGCCATTCTGCTCGGCGACGATCGAGACATTGAGCCGCACCAGAGGCCGCACATCGGTGGCGACAAAGCCGTCGGGACGGACGATTTCAATCACGCTCCAGCTACCGGACAGACCGACCGAAACCTGGGATACGCGGGGATCGCGTGCTCGCGCCGCAGCATCAATCTGCTGGCAGAGCGCGACCTTCTTGGCAAAGGGTATGGCCTCGAGAGGATTGGCTTCGCCGTAAAGATGGCGGTTATTGCCGCGCGGGGGCGGGGCTTTCTCGCCTTTGGCAGGATCGAGCAGTTGCAGCGTCTGCGCAGCGCGTTTGATCGCTGCCTCGCTGATTTCATTGCTGTGGGAAAAACCGGTCATTTCACCCGAGACGCCGCGCAGGCCAAAACCGCTGTCGGTACTGTAATCGGCGGTCTTCAGACGGCCATCGTCAAAGCCGAAACTCTCCATCGCGCTATATTGCAGATAGAGTTCACCATCGTCACAGGCGGAAAGGCTGCCCGCAACCAGCGCTTTGGCGCGTTCGGGGTCAAGACCATCGGGGCGATACAGGAACGAGCGGGGATCAAGGTTTTTTATCATTCTATGCATATAGAAATGAATTGGGGGCCTTGCACCCCCTATGTCGGATTAATCTTCGGCCTGGGCCAGAGCGCCGTCTGCGGGTCCACCGGTCAATACGAATCGCCGGTCGCAATATCCACAGTCGACATAGCCTTTTTCGTCAATCTCCAGCCAGACACGCGGATGGCCGAGCGCTGCGCCGCCGGGGATATCCGTGGCGCCATCGCAAGCATTGCGTTTCTTGGCCGTTCTGACAATTTCGGGAGCGTCTATCATGAAAGTGCGATTAGCAATGGAACGACCATCGCGCAATCCTGCAAATATCAGTAATAGTTCATCGTTATCGGGAAGGTCGCTTCGTACACCCCGGATTGCTGGCTGGGTCCCACGTCCAGCGTGGCACCAATACGAAGCGTAATCACATCGGTACTGGAAATACGGAACAGGCCGGGAAAGAATGTCGGCGTCAGATTGTCGGTCTGCAGCGTCAGACTGCGCATGGTCATTGCGGCACCTCCACCGATACGGTTGAGTATATAGGTGCCGGCGCCCGAAGTGATATACACGAACCGGTTGCGCGAACCATAGCCCTGGAATTCGGCGTTGCTCACCGTTCCGCCTGCAGCGACAACCGATCCGGTAACGGTGCGGACACCGGTCGTGCTAACGACAGCGGTCCCGCCGGTCAGGCCGGGAATAAGATTGCCGAAATTGAGATCATCGACGGGAACCAGAGACAGCGGGCTAACGACCACAGCGTCCGCCTCGGCAGTACCGGTTTGCGCAAGGACGACCGGTGCACTTGTCAGAGCGACGAGCACGATTAACAGGCCGCCTATGACGCGCGGTAGGATTTGATCTCTGGTCTTCACAAAAACTGCCCTAAATCGAAAGCTGAAAGTTTGCATTGATGGCTATGGTTAATTTTCCGGTAACCCGATCAAGGACCTGAAGCCGGTCATTGATAATCGATATTGATGTCGAATGTACCCACATACGCGCCTCCCGCCTGATTGGCACCGATGGTGAGTCGTCCCCCGAGCCTGTATTCGACGGTCCCGGCGGCATTCAGAAACCGGTTCCTGGTGCCGTTGCCGCCATCCAGCCGGAACTGGTCGACCTGCATGGTTTCGGTGCCTCCGACGCGGGTCAGATTGATCTGGTTCTGGCTGACCGTCATCCGGACCCTCTCCAGCGGCGTTCCATAGGCCGAGAACGAAGCTGCGCTATGCGTTCCGCCGAGCGAGACGGCGTTTCCGCCCGTCTGGGTAAGAGCGTCATTGTCCGGATTGATAGTGAACCGGCTCTGAGTCGTTCCTGCGGCGAAATTCCCGAAATGCAGGTCGGCGTTTTTGGTGATGTTGACACCCTGGTTGATCGTCGTGCGCGTTTGACTGTTGCCGGATGCGGCGTCCGCATTTGCCGGAAAAAGGCAGGCAAGCGCCAGAGCCGGCAAAATGGCTATGTTTCGCATTGAGCCCCGTCCGGCCCGTGTTTGATAATTGCTAAGTCCCACCGAAATCCCGATACAGAAGGAATGAGTAGATACGATTGAATAATATGGTTAAATCAGCGTTAACCAACACCGCATGCGGGCACAAAATCTATCCGAAGTTAACCCGGAATTAGAGGTAATTGACCGTCACCACAAAACTGCCTTCATATTGGCCGGGCTCCTGCGCCGCGCCCACGGTCAATCGACCGCCCACCCTGAAATTACCGATGGTGGCGAAAAGCGGTATCAGGCGAATAGATGCACCGTTGAGCGTAAAATTGTCCACGAGCATCGTTTCCGAACCGCCGTTACGGGTCAGGGTCGTCGAGGCCGGCACACTGATCTGATAGTAAAGCAGCGGACGGGCCGATACCTCAAACTGTGCCGCAGATACGGTGCCGCCAAATGCAGTGGCATTGCCGGTCTGGATCGACCGGGCGTCGGTGGAAGGATTGACCACGACAGTGGAAACCGTGCTGCCCGCGATTATGTCGCCGAATTGGAGGTCTTGCAGTCTTTGCACCGAACTGGGTTGGGTAATGTCGGCCACCGCATCACCTGTTGCCGTCTGCGCGTATGAAGGACTCGCAGCCGCACACCCGACTATCGCCAGCGCACCACCTGACAGTTTCCGCGAAACTAAACGCATGTTTGACTTCCCTATTCTGGTCAATAGATCTGCACCTATGCGATCAATAGCTGTCAGAAATACGAAGATTATCCGTTAAATTTTGATTAACATGCTGAATTTACATGTTTTTTCATTCGTTGACAACGGAGGTTTGCGCAGCGCGGGCAAAGGGGCTATGCGACGAAAATGACTGACGCAGCAATATCGATCCAGAATCTTTCCAAAACCTACGCCGACGGAAAACAGGCGCTCGATGACATTAGTTTCGATGTTCCTCGCGGCTCCATCTTCGGCCTTCTGGGTCCCAATGGCGCGGGCAAGTCCACGCTGATCAACATATTGTCCGGAATGGTGCGCAAAACCGGCGGCCACGCCAATATCTGGGGCTTTGATATTGATGACAGCCCTCGCAACGCCAAGGCGTCGATCGGGATCGTGCCGCAGGAGATCATTTTCGATCCCTTTTTCACTCCTTTTGAATCCCTCGAGGTTCAAGCTGGCCTATATGGCGTTTCGAAAGCCAAGCGCCGGACGATGGAATTGCTCGAGGCCGTGCATCTCGGGGACAAGGCCAACGCCTATGCCCGTACGCTGTCCGGCGGAATGAAGCGGCGGCTGCTGGTCGCCAAGGCAATGGTCCACTCGCCTCCGATCCTGGTGCTCGACGAACCGACGGCGGGTGTCGATATCGATCTACGGCAACAGCTGTGGGAATATGTCATCGAACTGAACAAGGCCGGGGTCACAATCGTGCTGACCACCCATTATCTCGAGGAAGCGGAGAATCTGTGCGAGCGGATCGCGATTATCAATCACGGCAAGCTGATCGCCAACAAGCCGACATCGGAACTGGTCGACATGGCGCGCGAGAAGCTGGTCGAGCTGACGCTGGACCGCGATATCAGCGAAGCGGCGGATGCGGTCTCCTTTGCCAATGATCTGTTCGAGAAAGCCGAAATTATCGGCCCGCGTACGGTGGCGGTCACCTATAACAAGGACCGGACCAATGCCGGTGGGGTGATGGCGGCGGTACAGGAACGCGGCTTTGCGATCGTCGATGTCACGACACGAGAAGCTGATCTGGAAGATGTGTTTCTCAACCTTACCCGCGCAAAAGCAGCGTGAGCCACGACGTCATCATCGTCGGGTCCGGCGCGGCCGGACTGAGCGCAGCGATCACGCTGGCCCGCACCCACAAGGTGCTGGTACTGGCCAAGGGCGAGCTGACCGGTGGTTCCACCGCCTGGGCGCAGGGCGGGATTGCCGCGGTGCTCGATGCTGGCGACACGTTTGAAAATCACATCAACGATACGATGATCGCCGGTGCCGGTCTCAATCGCCGCGAAACGGTTGAATTTGTTGTTGAAAATGCACCGGCGGCGATTGCGCGGCTGGAAGATATGGGCGTGCCGTTCAACAAGGAAGCGGAAGTCCTCCACCTTACCCGCGAGGGCGGACACAGCCACCGCCGGATCGTCCATGTCGACGATGCCACCGGCTGGGCGGTACAGGAAGCGTTGCAGAATACCGCTGCGGCGCACCCCAATATCACGCTGCGGCCGCATATGGTGGCGATTGACCTGATCGTCGATCGGCATGCCGAAACACCGACCGGCGCGAAAAATGTCTGGGGCGTCTATGCGCTCGACAATGAAACCGGCCATGTCGAGACATTGACCTCGCGCGCGACGATCATGGCCAGCGGCGGCGCTGGCCGGACCTATCTTTTCTCCACCGCGCCGCGCGGTGCGACCGGCGATGGCATCGCCATGGCCTGGCGGGCGGGGGCGCGGGTTTCCAATATGGAAATGATGCAGTTCCACCCGACCTGCCTCTATAATCTCGAGGTCAAGAATTTCCTGATCACCGAAGCGGTGCGCGGCGAAGGCGGGCATCTGAAATTGCCAGACGATGCCGGTGACGAAGCCGGCGACCGGTTCATGCAGCGCTTCGATCCGGAGCGTATGGAACTGGCCCCGCGCGATATTGTCGCGCGCGCCAATGACCATGAAATCAAGCGGCTCGGGCTGGATTATGTTCATCTCGACATCTCCCACCGCGATCCGGAATTCGTGAAGGGTCATTTCCCAAATATCTATGACAAGCTGATCGGGCTGGGCATCAACATGACGACCGGACCGATCCCGGTCGTGCCGGCGCAGCATTACACCTGTGGCGGAATCCTGATTGATCTGGCGGGGCGTACTGACCTGCCTGGCCTCTACGCCGCGGGCGAGTCGAGCGAAAGCGGCCTGCACGGCGCCAACCGCCTGGCCTCCAACAGCCTGCTCGAATGTTTCGTCTTCGGCGACGCTGCGGCGCGCGATATTGCCGAACATTGGGATGACCTCCCTGCCCCGCCCGCGATCCGGCCCTGGGACGAAAGCCGCGTCACCGACAGCGACGAAGAAGTGGTGATCAAGCAGACCTGGACCGAGATCCGGCGCTTCATGTGGAATTATGTCGGCATCGTCCGCACCACCAAACGGCTCGAACGCGCCCAGAACCGCATCAACCTGCTCCGCGAGGAGGTCGAGGAATATTACAGCAATTTCCGCGTGACGCAGGATCTGATCGAATTGCGCAATTTGATCGAGGTCGCCGACCTGATCGTCAAATCAGCGCTGTCGCGGAAGGAAAGCCGGGGATTGCACTATATTACCGATTATCCGGAACTGGCGGATGAGGCGGTGGATACGGTGCTGGTGCCCTAGGTGACGTGTTTGCGGCCCGGGCTCCGCATCGAGTGCGAAACACAATTCTCACTATAGGAAGCGCCTGCAATAATGTGCTCCGCGCTTGACGCGGAGCCCTGTGGGCCAGGCGTGCCGGTTGATCAGTTCCCCCGCACCACCTTTTCGCTTTTCTTGTGCTTCTCCAGATCCTTTGGATCAAACCACACCGGCTTCAGCTTCTTGTCGACAAACAATTGCATCTGGTCGGTATAATGTTTTGACTCCGGTCGCGTCGTGGCAGCGCCGAAGGGCTGGATCGAGCGCGAATAGACCTTGCCGTCCTTGGCCCATTCCATGAACATGATGAAGCTGTCGCCGTGGCGAACGCTTAGTCGCCCGTCTTCATCGATATCCCACAGGGTCGAGGCGCGGATCGTGTCGTTGCCACCGTCAACCGGCAGATCGACATCGCCCTGCCGCATCCGCAGCACATTCAACATCGGCGGATCGATCCTGTCAAAATATTGCTTCAGATGGTCGACCGTTTCTTCCAGTATCTGGCGCGGGTCCGGCATTTTCCCGCGGTTATAATGCGACTTGTTGGCCGGGCGCAAAACCATCAGCGCCAGCGCATCGGCAGCGCCCTTGCCATCAAGATTCCAGTCCCACTGGGCGAGCAGTTGCTGCGCCTTGAGCAGTTTCGCACTGTCTTTCAGATCGAGCGCGGCAATCCTGTCCAGCCAGTCCTTCGCATAGCCGGCCTTTTCATAGCCGGTATCATATTTGATCGCCCATAATTCGGCGTCGGTGATCTTGCCGTCGGCATTGGCGCGTTCCAGCAGGGCGATCGAGCGGCGCGACCGGTTGGTTTCGTCACTCTCGACGCCGAGCAGCGGCGAGAAATTGTCCGGTTTGAGTTCATCGCCCGGACCCGCCGCGATATAAGGCGTGTTATTGGCATTCATGACATAGCCGGAAGCCGGATTGACCAGCGCGGGCACGCGCGTGAACGGCAATGCCCCTTGCCACAGAGTTGCAGATGTATCGCCGGGCAGCACCGTCCGCCAGTCATGGCCCTCGGGCCGGTCGGGGAACATCGCGTTGTAGTACATCCCGATATTGCCCTCGGCATCGGCATAGATGAAATTGGTCGCCGGGACGCCCTGCCCCGCCATCGCCGCCTGCCATTCGTCGAAATTACTCGCCTTGTTGATCCGGTAATATTGGGTCAGCATGTCGAGCTGGTCGATACCGGCATAGCGAAGCGCATAGGCGCCGCTGTCGTTGATGATCACCGGCCCGTGGATCGAGCGATAGGCGACCTGCGGATAGGGAATGACGAAGGGACCGAACTTGATCTTCAGCCAGACGCGCTTTTTCTCCAGCGGTTTCCATCCACCGTCGAAGCGGTAGGCGTCTTTGCTGTTGTTCAGCGTGAGCTTGTAGATATCGACCAGATCGGGCCGGTTGACCGTGTTGGTCCAGCCAAGATATTTATTATGCCCCAGAAACGGAAACGGCGATCCCGGGAAATTGGCCCCGGCAAAGTCCCAACCTTCGTCGCTGTGCACGACCAGCTCGTACCAGGCGACATTGCCGCGCAGAGGCTGGTGCGAATTGGAGATCAGGCGGGTCTTGCCCTCGGGAGAGAGTTCCGGCGCGATTGCATAAGCATTGGAGCCGTTCTCGTCCGGATCAGGGCCAACCGGCGTGACTGTTTTATCGTCGATGATCTTGTCAGGACTCAGTGGATGGACGGACTTTTTCTCCTGTTCGCCGGACAGGCGCGGTCCGCCTTCGCGCGGCAGCGGTTTGTTCTGCACCAGCGCTTCTATCGGATTGTTGATTCCGAAGAAAAAAGGCGAACGCAGCACGAAACCTGCGGCTATATCCTGGTCATTGACCGGGAATAATTTGGCCAGTTTGACTTCTTCCGGATGATCCGCGGCATAAGCATTGAGACCGGACGCATATCCGGCGAGCACGGCGCGGACGTCCGTCGGAAGATCAGCATATTTGCGAGTCACCGTGCCGCGCACATCCATCAAGGCAGCAATATAGTCGATCGGCGCGCTCTCTGACCCGTTGAGCGTCGCCATCCGGCCCCGCGTCATCGCGGTCACTTCCTGCAGCGTCGAAAAATCGTCCTCGGAATGCGCATAGGCAACGCCATAAGCGACATCGGCGTCGGTCTTGCCGAAGATATGCGGAACACCAAATTCATCGCGGACGATCCGGGCCTCGTAGGAACCATCGGCTGGCGCTGCAGCAGTTTCGACGCTCAGCGGTTCCCAGACCGCCAGCCCGATTCCCGCCAGCACAAGAAATACCAGCAACCCGAGGCCCGCCCGTTTAAGTGTTTTCACGTATTTTATCCTCCCGGGCAGCGACTTAAGCTGCGCTTATTTTCACGCTTACCATATATCTCCGACGGAAAAAGTCATCAATATGGTTGTGTTGCACGACTACAACACCATATTTATGACAAGAGACCGAGATTGAACAGGATGAACCAATGAACCTTGAGAAATTCACCGACCGCGCCAAAGGGTTTTTGCAATCGGCACAGACCGTAGCCATCCGGATGAATCACCAGCAGATAACTGCCGGCCATATCGCCAAGGCGCTGCTCGAAGACGATCAGGGCATGGCGGCGGGACTGATCACCAAGGCAGGCGGCGATGCCAAGACGGCGCATCGGGAAATCGATGCGGTTCTGGACAAGATTCCTGCGGTATCCGGCGGCGGTGCGCAGCAGACGCCGGGTCTCAACAATGACGCGGTGCGGATGCTCGATCAGGCAGAGCAGATCGCGGAGAAGGCCGGCGACAGCTATGTCACGGTTGAGCGGCTGTTGCTCGCGCTGCTATTGTCGAAAGACACCCCGGCGGGCAAGGCGCTGCAATCCTCCGGCGTAACGCCCGAAGCGCTGAACAGCGCGATCAACGAATTGCGCGGTGGACGCACGGCGGACAGCGCCTCGGCCGAAGAGAGCTATGAGGCGATGAAAAAATATACCCGCGACCTGACCCAGGCCGCGCGCGACGGCAAGCTCGATCCGGTCATCGGTCGCGACGAGGAAATCCGGCGCACGATCCAGATATTGGCGCGCCGGACCAAGAACAATCCGGTCCTGATCGGTGAACCCGGGGTCGGCAAGACCGCCATCGCAGAAGGCATGGCGCTGCGCATTGCAAACGGTGATGTACCCGACAGCCTGAAGGACCGCCGCCTGATGTCGCTGGACATGGGCTCGCTGATCGCCGGCGCGAAATATCGCGGCGAGTTTGAAGAGCGGCTCAAGAGCGTGCTTGACGATGTGCGCGGGGCAGAGGGCGAAATCATCCTGTTCATCGACGAGATGCACACATTGATCGGCGCGGGCGCTTCGGAAGGCTCCATGGACGCTTCCAACCTGCTCAAGCCGGCACTGGCGCGGGGTGAACTCCACTGTATCGGGGCAACCACGCTCAATGAATATCAGAAATATGTCGAGAAAGATGCCGCGCTGCAAAGACGGTTCCAGCCTGTCTTCATCGGCGAACCGACCGTCGAAGACACGATCTCGATCCTCCGGGGGTTGAAGGAGAAATACGAACTGCACCACGGGGTGCGGATTACCGATGGCGCTCTGGTCAGCGCGGCGACTCTCTCGAACCGTTATATTTCGGACCGTTTCCTGCCCGACAAAGCCATTGATCTGATGGACGAGGCGGCTTCGCGCATCCGTATGGAAGTGGAATCCAAGCCGGAAGAAATCGAGAATCTTGACCGCCGGATCATCCAGCTCAAGATCGAGCGCGAGGCCCTGTCCAAGGAAAGCGACGATGCCTCCAAGGGACGTCTGGAAACGCTGACGAAAGAACTGGCCGAACTCGAGCAGCAATCCGCCGAACTGACCACCCGCTGGCAGGGCGAAAAGGACAAGATCCACGCGGAATCGCATCTCAAGGAGCAACTGGACCAGGCCCGGCTTGAACTGGAACAGGCCGAGCGGGCGGGCGATCTCGCGAAGGCCGGAGAATTGAGCTACGGCACCATTCCCAAGCTCGTAAAGGCGCTCGAAGAAGCTGCCGGTGCGAGCGAAGGCGCGATGCTGCGCGAGGAAGTCGTGTCGGAAGATATTGCTGCCGTGGTTTCGAAATGGACCGGAATCCCGGTCGACAAGATGCTCGAGGGCGAACGCGAGAAGCTGCTGGCCATGGAAGAGCTGATCGGCAAGCGGGTGATCGGGCAGAAGGACGCAATCTCGGCAGTATCTGCCGCCGTGCGCCGCAGCCGCGCCGGCCTGCAGGATCCCAACCGGCCACTGGGCAGCTTCCTGTTCCTCGGCCCCACCGGCGTCGGCAAGACCGAACTGACCAAGGCGCTGGCCGGTTTCCTGTTCGACGACGATCAGGCGATGGTCCGGATCGACATGTCCGAATTCATGGAAAAGCACAGCGTCTCACGGCTGATCGGCGCGCCTCCCGGCTATGTCGGTTACGACGAAGGCGGCGTGCTGACCGAAGCGGTTCGCCGGCGCCCCTATCAGGTGATCCTGTTCGACGAGGTCGAAAAGGCGCATGGCGACGTGTTCAACGTGCTGCTGCAGGTGCTCGACGACGGTCGTCTGACCGACGGCCAGGGCCGTGTGGTGGATTTCTCCAACACGCTGATCATCCTGACCTCCAATCTCGGCAGCCAATATATGGCGAACATGAAGGACGGCGAAACGGTCAAGGATGTCGAGCCGCAGGTGATGGAAGTCGTTCGCGCCCATTTCCGGCCCGAATTCCTCAACCGGCTGGACGAGATCATATTGTTCCACCGGCTGGCCGAAGAACATATGGCGCCGATTGTCGATATTCAGGTCCTGCGGGTGCAGAAACTGCTCAAGGACAGGAAAATCGAACTGGACCTGACCGACGCGGCGCGGCGCTGGCTGGGACGGGTCGGCTATGATCCGGTCTACGGCGCACGGCCGCTGAAGCGGGCGATCCAGAAATATCTGCAGGACCCGCTCGCAGACCTGATCCTGCGCGGTGACGTGCCGGATAACAGTACGGTCAGAATTGACGAAGGCGACGGTGGGCTGAAGATGGAGCGGGTTGCGACGGATGCAGCTTAGGCTTGCGCAATCCGCTCCTGACAGGCAGATAGCGTCGATGAGTTTAGCCGCGAGACAAGCCGAAATCTTAAGCGATGCGGATTATCTTCCGCATCGCTATGACGAGGTCGCCGACGCCTTCCGCTTTGTCCATGTCCCGCGCGATGTGCACCGCAATTGCACATTCATCACCGACGAGCATTTGCCCAATGTGGACCAATACGAACTAATCAGGCGAGCGGATATCGCGGACATAAAACTGACGACCGCGCCGGTCCATTTCATTTTCCATTCCGCTTATTGCTGTTCCACGATGATGGCGCGAGCTTTCGACATTCCCGGTGTGTCGATGGGCCTGAAAGAGCCGGTCATACTCAACGACATGATCGGCTGGCGGAGACGCGGTGCGGACAGCCAGAAGCTGGCGACCGTGCTTGACAAGTCACTCGGGCTTCTCTCCCGGCCGATGGGCGAAGACCAGGCGGTAATCGTCAAGCCGTCCAATATCTGCACGCCGCTGGCTATTCCAGCGCTTAGATTACGCTTGGAATCCAGAGCATTATTATTATATGCGCCGCTGAAATCCTATTTGCAGTCAATCGTAAAAAAGGAAATGTGGGGCCGTATATGGGTTCGTGACGTGCTGCTGGGAACCTTGAAGGATGGCTATGCGCTTGGCGGCTTTTCGCCCGAAGAGCTGTTGCAACTCACCGATCTGCAAGTCGCGGCTATTGGATGGCTCTCGCAACATGCCGCCTTTGCCAAGATACTCACTACGATTGGCGACGAGCGTGTAAAGACGCTGGACAGCGACAGTTTCTTGGCCAGGCAGCCCGAAACCATGACGGCGCTTGATGCCCTATTTGGTCTCGGGATGGACGAAGCAACCATAATGAAGAGTGTGAACGGCCCCGCATTCAAAAGTCACTCGAAGCTCGATCAGGCGAAAACAGGTGAAATCTTCGACGCTCAAACACGACAGAAAGAACAAAATCGAATGGCAGAGCTACACGGTGCCGAAATCGACATGGTTGTCCAGTGGGGAAAAGCAGTGGCAGAAAGCCAGCAAATAGACTTTGATCTGAATTCCAAGCTATTGAACTAGAATTCACATTTTCTTCTTAATTGCTGCCGCCTTCACCAACCTGCATATCTTCGACAAACTGCCTGGAATCACGGGCCCCAGCTTTAACATATTCAGCCCATTCGGCGTTGGTCATGCAAATCCGGCGTTTCCGGGCAAGCGAGCCGATGATTGGCTCTGACCGGCAACGGACATAATCCGGATGACGGCGGTCGGTGATTTTTTTCGGTTTCTTTGGTTTGTTTGTTTCTTTCGTGTCGGTCGAAGTTGCATCAGAAGATTCGGAATTTGAAGCCCCCAGTTCCTCGGCGGCGACGGGCGCGGCAAGCAAAAAAGTTGCCGACAGTGCGATGATACCTAATTTCATTGTGATTCCTCTATGATCGCAAAAGGTTGTTTCGATTGTATTGGAAAATTGCATCATTGTGCGTTTTGATCAATCCCAACCTGCATATCCTCGACAAATTGCTTCGAGTCTCTCGAGCCAGCTTTTACATATTCGGCCCATTCTGCATTGGTCATGCAGATTCGGCGTTTGCGTGCCAGAGAGCCGATGATTGGCTCAGACCGGCAGCGGACGTAATCCGGGTGACGTCGGTCGGTAATCTTCTGCGGCGCTTTCGACTTGGACTCGATATTGTCACTCTTTGTGGCGTACGCCGATAAGGTGGGTACGACAAAGGCAATCGCGATCAGGGCGCCTGCAGCCACGGTTTGAACAAGAATTTTCATAACGCCTCCGTAAATATCGGAAAATGTACAGTCAAACTGCCGCCAGTCTCGGCTTATTGCAATGTAAAGCTAGCCTAACTGTTGTCAACCACACGGGTTTGATAAAGGCTCATTGGACTACTGAGCTTCACAAGGAACTCCCTGCTTGCAGATGCTCTATTCTTAACATGCAGAGAGCAAAAGCTCAACGATACAAAGAAAAAGGGCGGACCAATTGGCCCGCCCTCTTTTGTTCAATTCTAATCGCTGGGATCAGAAAGTGAATTTCACGCTCGCGCCATAACGACGGCCCAGAGCGTCATAAGACGATGGATAGACGTTACCGGAGTTGTACGACGTAGAACCGATGTCCGAACCAACCAGCTTTGGCTTGTTGTTCAGCAGATTCTGCGCTGTCAGAGTGAACAATACATTTTCACTAACATCCCACTGGAACGACAGATCAAAATAATGCTCAGCCGGGATGGTTGTGAACTCAGGATTTACTACGCATCCACCAGGATCCGCACCGAGTGCATCAGGGCAACCAGCTGGATCAGCAAGAGCAGCAGCGATTTCTGCGTTATTCACTGCAGGCTCGTACTGCAGCGCGCTCAGGTAGCGCCAGCGCAATGACAGCGTGTAGTCTTCGTCAAATGTCATCGACGTACGCTGCGAGAAGGCGAATTCCGACTGAGGCGAACCACAGTTAACGGAGTAGAAGCCAACGCAATCACGATCCAAACCGGTAGCCGTTGCCTGGAACGTATTCTTGTTGGTCCAGGTACCGTCGAATGACAGGCTGAGGCTGATCATGTCGCTGAGGTCCGTGTTGTACCGCATGCTCAGATCGATACCATCGGTGGCGATACGGCCCAGATTGCTCTGTTGCAGGATCAGGCCTCTGGTCGTCGACGGATCACCGTCAAGGCCACCCGTAGCAGGGTTACGCGAGATGAATGTCGGACCACAGGCTGGGTTCGTAGCCGATGGAGCCAAGAAACATGCATCGACAGCATCGCCAACCGTTGGCGAAGATACAGCGCCGGTCACTTTGATGTTGAAATAGTCAACGGTCAGAGCGAAGCCCGGAATTGCGTCTGGCTGGAATGCCGTACCAACGGTCCATGTTTTTGCCGTTTCCGTTCCCAGATTCGGGTTGCCACCAGTGGTGATGTTAATCTGACCAGCGGCTGGCTGAAGCAGTGTACCCGCCTGGATCGCGGCAGCACCGGTGCTTCCGGCTGGAACCTGAAGCAAACAAGCTGCGAGCAGATTTCCGGTTGGAGCAGTTGGACCGGCACAAGGATCGGAACCCAGGTTGCTCAGACCAGTGGAAACCGGTGCGAACAGTTCACCGATATTCGGTGCGCGCGAAGAACGCTGATAGTTGCCACGGAAGGTCAGACCAGGAATAACTTCCCAGCTACCGCCAGCTTTCCAGGTGAATTCCGTACCCGCAGTGGAGTAATCGGAATAACGAGCACCGAGATCGACGGTCAGGCTTTCTGCGAAAGATTCACCTTCGAATACCGGAATGCTAACTTCGCCAAAAGCGTCATACACATCGTAGGAACCGAAAATGTCCGGAGCAGCACCACCGGCACCAACAACGGCACCCGGTGTTTTCGAAGCATCATCAGAAACGCGCGAAGCGGTAAATGAACGATACTCGCCACCGACTGCGAACTGGATAGGTGTTTCGGAAATGCCGAAGCCGAGGTCACCGGTAACCGAAGCGTTAACCGTTGCGATCGAAGTTTTCGTGATAACCTGCTGTGTCAAGCCGGACACGTAATCAATCGCAGCCTGTGAACCCAGGTCGCCTTCAAGACCGAAAAGGTTGATCGGTGCACAACCGTCGTTGCCCGAAATACACGTACCATCGGGCAGAACATACAAAGCATCATCGAGACGCGAACGGCGGAAGAAGCCGGTCTGGGTCTGAATGCGTTCGCTTTCACCATATGTACCCGAAACATCATAGCTGATGTTGTCGGTGATCGCGCCACGAGCACCTACAACCATGTTGAACAGGGTCGAGGTGTAGATCGAGTCACGGGTACCGGCTTCGATCGAACGACGACGGACCTGGGTGTTGATGTTCACGAAATCAGGGTTTGCCGAACCATCAGCCAAGGTTGGACCAAATTGCGTATTTCTGCCAGCGGTACATTGAGCAGCAGTCAAGCCAAGACCCGCACAGAACTGATTGGCAATGCCATCCGGAATGGTTGGGTTGTTCAGGTTGATATCGTAGTTGTTGAAAAACGAGCCGCCAGGAGCGATAATCGTCGACACGGTCTGCTTGGAGAAAGCAGCCTGAGAGTAAACTTCGACATTCTCGTTGATTTCATA
Source organism: Parasphingorhabdus flavimaris (assembly GCF_013371215.1). GTDB lineage: Bacteria > Pseudomonadota > Alphaproteobacteria > Sphingomonadales > Sphingomonadaceae > Parasphingorhabdus > Parasphingorhabdus flavimaris. The sequence goes on along the minus strand of NZ_JABWMH010000001.1, from coordinate 248,989 downwards.
ACGTGCGGAGCTGAAAATATTGAACCGCTCGAATGGCGTCTGGAAAATGTTGAATGGGTTGAAGTTGAATGGACGATCAAAAACGCCGCTCAGAACTGTCTGTCCGTCTGGAGCAATCTGACCAAAGCCGCCCGGGATGGGGCCAACGATAACAGCAGGAATGGCGTTCGAAGAACCGCCGGCATCGCCGGTGTAAGAACTGATGTTGTTTTCACCGAATGAGCGATCGCCCTGATATACAGCATCCTGATCCTGATAACCAACGCTCAGAACAACATTACCACGGCCATCATCGAAGTTGGCACCAATGGTCATGTCAGCGCGGAACACGTTGCCGTCGCCTTCTTCTGTGATCTGCTCGGACAGGTTGATTTCAACGCCAGCAAAGTCGCGCTTGGTGATGAAGTTAACAACGCCGGAGATTGCGTCCGCACCATAAGTGGTCGTAGCACCACCGGTCAAAACGTCGGTACGCTCGATAACAGCCAATGGGATGCTGTTAAGGTCGACGCGGCCGGTTGTGTCGGCAGGAACGAAGCGACGTCCGTCGAGAAGAACCAGGTTACGCTGCGAACCGATACCACGAAGGTTAACGAAGGACGAGCCGCCGTTGCCGTTGTTGACCGCAGAGCCGGTTGATGGAATTGCCGATGGCAGTTCACGAAGGAACTGTTCAGCAGTGTTGGTCTGACGCAATTCCAGTTCTTCGGAAGTTACAACGCCAACTGGGCTCGAAAGCTCCAGATTTGGATTGCTGATGCGCGAACCCGTAACAACGATGACGCTTTCAGCGGTCTCGGCTGCTTCCTGGTCTTGCGCAAATGCAGGCGTAGAAACCATAGCGAGTCCGAGCACCATAGGTGCAACGGATGCCTTCAGGTTTGAATATTTTCTCATGTAATCCAGTCCCTTATTCTGGAGAGGTTGACCATTATGGCCGATCCCCGGTTGTTGATCGATGGCAATCAGCGCGCCCCAAACGCACGGATTCGACCACCGAGTTGGAGGTCAATTGCAACAAGGCTTGTGGCCTGTAAAGCTTCTGTTCAGGGAAAAGGGCAGTTTTTGTAGAGATTGTAACTATTTTGTCACAGTGTCATGGCCGCCAAAATTGGGGATAATTATCATGTTTGGTGGCCCTACACTTGCAGCACAGTCGGCTCACCCCGTTCGTTCAACAATGAATTGCCTCGCGTAGCGCGATTGCTTATGTAAAAAGAAATCTGAAGTCGGATAACGGGAAAATTCAGCATGGTTGGTTCAAAATGGCTCGTCGCAAGCTTGATTTCAGCGACTATAACAGTGGCGGCAGGCATCACTAGTGCCCCGGCATCTGCTCAGGAGGTCGATCGCAGAAAAGCGCTAACGGCACCGCCAACTGTCTATACCGAACTGGTGGCTTGCAAGGACGTCGCCGATCCGACCGCTCGTCTGGCCTGCTACGATGAAAAGGTGACAACTCTGCAGACGGCCCAATCCTCCAACCAGGTGGTTATCGCCGATCGCGAACAAGTGCGCGAAGCGCGGCGTGGACTGTTCGGACTGACACTGCCAAGGATCAAGCTGTTCGACGGTGAAGGCGATGAAGGCGAGCAAATCGAGTCAATTGAAGGGATTATCAAGTCTGCGCGAACGATTCGCAGCGGCAAATGGCTGATCCAGCTGGAAGAGGGAGCGGTTTGGCAGCAGACCGAGCCTCCCCGCAGCACAATGCGCAGGCCAAAGGCAGGCGATTCGATCACGATCGAACGTGCGGCTTTGGGCAGCTATCTGGCCAAGGTGAATGAAGGCCGAGGCTTCAAAGTCAAACGGGTTACGAATTAAAAGCCGGAACCTTCCATAGCTAGTCCATCGCCCCGGTCAGCAGGATCGGGTCGATCCTCGCCTGATTCCACTTCATCGACCAGTGCAGATGCGGCCCGGTGGCGCTACCGGTTGAGCCGATGCGGCCGATGGGCTGGCCGCGCTTGACGACCTCCCCGGCTTCCACCAGGATTTCCGAACTGTGCAGAAACGCGCTGTTGAGACCCATGCCGTGGTCAATCATCAGCAGATTGCCTTCGAGCGTGAACGGGCTACTCGCCGCCAGTGTCACGACGCCGTCGGCGGGCGCGACATAATAAGTGCCGTTGGCGGCGGCGATATCGATCCCGCTGTGATAACTGCCCGGCGAGCCGTTATAGATGCGTTGATTACCGAACATGCCGGAAATTCTGCCCTTGACCGGCCAGATGAAATTCTGACGCCAGCCGGCGCTGTCGCTCTTGACGCTGCGCGCCGCGTTGATCTGCGCCAATTCCGGTGCGCGGCGGCGCTTGAAGGACTCGCTGGCGGTGCGTCCGCCGCGATTGAGGCTGACATGTTCAATCTGCCATTTGCGCGGAGCGATATTGATGAACTTGCGGACCGTCTGTCCGTTGCCCAGCGTGGCAACCAGATGCGCTGCCTGTCCGGCGTCGCGATTGAACGCGATAATGAACTTGCCATCCTCGTCGACGGGAACCGGGTCGCCATCGAAAGACAGGCTGGCGGTGCCTGCGGGCGCGTCGCCGATCATCACGCCGCCCTGGATCGCTTCACCGCTAAAGCCGAATTTTACCGCCTCGCGAAATGCCGACTGTTCGGTGTCATTGGCTTCGGCATATACAATTGCTGCCGGGACGGCGGTAGCCGCCATCGTCAAAGCGCCGAGAACGATTTTCAACCGTCGTCTCACCGCTCATCTTCCGGCAGATGAGCGTGCGCCGAGATTTGTGCAGTGGCATAAGGCTCCTGCTTTTCGACGCTCCAGTAACGCAGCTCGTCGAGCGGGATAGCCTCGCCGGTCACCGCGCAGAGAACATGGTCGCCCGAAGAAAGCGGACGAAAGCCGTTCGGCATATAATGCAGCTTTGCCACCTTGTTGCGATTGGACATTAACATAGGACGTTTATACTCCCTGAATCCTTTACCTGCGATTTACGGTCATGATTACCGAGGCCGGCCAATCCTAACGCAATTGCCCCTAGAATAAATCCTTCTGCCTGTCATCCGGCGCTTTTTTGACTCGGCTCGCCGATGGTGGGGCAGGCTTTGGCCTGGCTGGCGCCTTGTCCGTGACCGTCGCGCCAACGACTCCGTCCTGGAAATGCAGATCGAGATCGCCGGCCTTTATCGCGGCGGCGCGGTTGGCGATCAGCCTGCCATCCGGTCCCGATACCCTGGCATAGCCGCGCTTGAGCGGACCGTCGGGAGAGACCTGCTGCGCCAGGCGCCACAGCGCGTCGAGCCGCTGCTGCGCGTCCGCTAGGGGCCGCTGCACAAGACTGACCGGCAGGTCCAGCCGCCGGAACTGCTCCTGCGAGCGGGCCAGCCGCTGCTTCAATATCGAGGGCCGCAAGGCCCCCGCGCTATTGGCGAAGCGGCTGCGGGCGTGGGCGATATTCTGGCTCATGCCATATTTCATCCGCTCGGACGTCTCGTCGACCCGCTGCTGGTGCGGGCGGAGCAGATCGGTCAGCGCCGGCATCAGGCGGCGCTGCGCCTCCAGCCGCTCCTGCGCCGTGTTCAGACTGCGTTGCACGCTGCGCGCCATCCGCGCCTTGCCCTCGGACAGGGTTGCCAGCCATTCCGCGCGGACCGGTACCGCCATTTCGGCGGCAGCGGTCGGCGTTGGTGCGCGCAGGTCGGCGGCGAAATCGCAAAGCGTTGTATCGGTCTCGTGCCCCACGGCCGAGATAATCGGGATCGAACAATCCGCCACCGCGCGGACCACTGCCTCCTCATTGAAGCTCCACAGGTCCTCGATCGAACCGCCACCGCGGGCGACGATCACCAGATCGGGCCGGGCGACCGGGCCGTCCGGGGCCATCTCGGAGAAGCCGCGAATGGCGTGGGATATCTGCTTCGCCGCGCCCTCGCCCTGGACCAGCACCGGCCAGACGATGACATGGCTGGGGCAGCGGTCGGCGAGGCGGTGGAGGATATCGCGGATCACCGAGCCGGTCGGCGATGTGACCACGCCGATGGTTTTGGGCAGGAAGGGAATCGGTTTCTTGCGGTCCTGATCAAACAGCCCTTCACCGAGCAGCTTGGCCTTGAGCTTCTCGAACAGGGCCATCAGCGCGCCCTCGCCCGCCAGTTCCATCTTGTCGATCACGACCTGATATTTCGAACGGCCGGGATAGGTGGTGAGCTTGCCCGAGACGACGACCTCGATGCCATCCTCGGGCCGGAACGGCAGCCGTCCGGCATTGCCCTTCCACATCACCCCGTCGATCACCGCCTTGTCATCCTTCAGCGCGAGATAGACATGGCCCGACGCCGCCCGCTTGAAGCCCGAGATTTCGCCCCGGATCCGGACATAACCGAAGCGATCCTCGACCACCCGCTTGAGCGCGCCGGAAATTTCCGAAACGCTGAGCGGCGGGGCGTTGTCACCCTGCCCGCTCTCGGCTAGGAGCTTCGCGTCTAATGAGAGGGAATCGTCCATGAATATCCTGTTGATTGGCTCCGGTGGCCGCGAACATGCCTTGGCCTGGAAGCTGGCGCAATCCCCTTCTCTCGAGAAATTCTACGCGACACCGGGAAATCCGGGCATCGCGCAACATGCCGGACCGGTGACGCTGGACATCGCCGATCATGACGCGGTTGTCCGCTTCTGCCAGAGCAAGCGCATCGATCTGGTCGTCGTCGGTCCCGAAGCGCCGCTGGTCGACGGTCTGGGCAACAGCCTGCGCGCCGCCGACATAGCGGTGTTCGGTCCCGACAAGGCAGCCGCCCAGCTAGAGGGCTCCAAGGGCTTCACCAAGGACCTGTGCAGCCGCGCCAATATCCCGACCGCCGGCTATGTCCGGACCAGCAGCGCCGCCGACGCGCTCAAGGCGCTCGACGGCTTCTCCATTCCCGTCGTGATCAAGGCCGATGGTCTGGCCGCCGGTAAAGGCGTGATCATCGCCGAGACCCGCGAAGAAGCCGAGGCCGCGATCACCGACATGTTTGGCGGCGGCTTTGGCGCAGCCGGCGCGGAAGTGGTGATCGAGGAATTTCTGACCGGCGAGGAAGCCAGTTTCTTCGCGATCACCGACGGCAAGTCGGTCGTCCCCTTCGGCACCGCGCAGGATCACAAGCGCGTCGGCGAAGGCGATACTGGCCCGAACACCGGCGGCATGGGCGCCTACAGCCCCGCCCCTGTCCTCACCGCCGCCCTGCAACAGCAGGTGATGGACGAGATCATCCAGCCGACCGTCGACACATTGGCCGCCGAGGGCACGCCCTATAGCGGCGTGCTGTTCGCCGGGCTAATGCTGACCGAAACCGGCCCGCAGCTGATCGAATATAACGCCCGCTTCGGTGACCCGGAATGCCAGGTGCTGATGATGCGGCTGGAAAGCGATCTCGCCAAGCTGCTGATGCGCACCGCCAAGGGCGACCTCGCCCAGACCAGCGCCCCGGTCTTTGCCCCCGAAACCGCGCTCACCGTGGTTATGGCCGCCAAGGGCTATCCTGCGACACCGGAAAAAGGCGGCAAGATCCAGAATCTGGCGCGAGCCGAACGGGAGGGCGCCAAGATATTTCACGCCGGTACCACCGAGGTGGACGGCGCACTGGTTGCCAGCGGCGGTCGCGTGCTCAACGTCACCGCGCTGGGCGACAGCGCCACCGAGGCGCAGGCCAAGGCTTATGCCGCGGTCGACCAGATTGATTTCGAGAGCGGCTTTTGCCGCCGCGACATCGGTTGGCGCGAGGTTGCGCGGGAAGCGGGCCACTAGGCTTTCTCGTAGGTCTGGCGCGCCAAAGTTTGTCAAAGTTGGGGCCAATAACAGTATTTGGTAACCGTTTGCCGAGAGCAAGTTTATGGGACTCGCACGAAGACACGAAGGCACGAAGAGATTGCGCTTTGTGGCTTCGTGTCTTCGTGCGAGCCCGACATTTTTGCGGCGCGCCGTGAACTTTACACAAACATCCGCTTTTATTTTCTGTAATCTTTGCCCCCAGGCCGCAAAATTCCAGCATTTGTAGGAAACCAACCGGTCATCGAGTGTAATCTTCCAGATTGCCGCCGAAACCGGTCCGTTTGGAACACGCACCCCGCCGCCAGCGCCGCGATCCTATCCAGATTGTCAAAGAGCCCGTCCCGCCCATGGCGCGGAGCGGGTTCGATCATACCGGATTGAGTCAGATGTAGGACAGCATTTTCCCACCTTCTCCCGTGAGGGAGAAGGATACGAAGCCTTATCTGAAGGATTAGGCGAAGTTGGATGAGGGCGTTCCGCTGGTGGGGTACCTTGCCACTACGGTCCGGCAAACCCTCACCCTTGCCGCCTTGATCGCCAGCGCAGTACCCCGGTTACGAACAATATGCTCGGCAACAATCCGCACAGCGCGACCAATATTCGTCCCGTCAGGCCGCCGGCCGACCCGTCGTGCAGCGGGTGCAGCCAGTTGTTGATCTTGCTGCCGGTCCGGGCCTGTCGCGCGTCGTGGATCGCCACTACCTTGGCGCTGCCGCTGTCCACCCAGACATAGCTGTGCGGGAAGCGAAAGCTGGGGTCGCCGGGGACCTGCATGCGCAGGCGGAAATGGCCGCCCTGTTCCGGTGGTGTTTCGATCCAGGCGAGGCGGGCTTGCGGCAGGGCCGCGCGGCCAGCACGCACGATATGGACGACGCTGACCGGCTGTACGGATGGGGTTGAGGCGGAATGAACATGGGGCATCGGGTCGACCGGCAATCCGATCGAGGCGAGCACCGTGTCGCTTTCCTCCGGCAGCGCCAGCATGATCCCGGTCACCGTCAGGATCAGCAGAAACACCAGGCCGGACAGTCCGGTAAGCTTGTGCCAATCCCGCAGGCTGCGGTGCGGATGGGCGCCGGGTTTGAGCCGCAGTGCCTTTCGCCAGGAACCTTTGGGCCACCAGGCCCATATACCGCTGAGCAACAGCGCGAGCAGGACGAAGCCCAGCCAGCCGAGCACGGTACCGCCGGTCTCCCCGAGCAACAGCCGGTAATGCAGATCATAGATGAAGGTCACCGCATATTCGCCCCAATAGTCGCGGCGCAGTAGCTGCGAGCCATCGGGGGAAAGCCAGACCATCATCGGCCGGAAATCATGGCCGGCCCGCTCCGGTGGATTATAATAGCGCGCGGGGATCGCGCCGGGCTTGCCGGTCACTTCAAACCGCCACGGTCCCTGTTTTTCCGGATAGGCCTGACGAACCGTGTTCAGCGCGCGGTCCCAGTCGGGCGCGCCGGCCTCCACCCGGATATCCGGATGCAGCAAAGCATCCAGTTCCGGGTAGAAGGTGAGGACCGAACCGGTCAGGCCGAGCAAGACCAGCAGGCCGCCGATGCCCAGCCCCAACCACAGATGGAGCGCGCGCACCGCGCGGCGCAGCCGGTCTCCTCTGATCTGCATCAGAAGCGCAGCCGGGCGCTGGCGGTGACGTTGCGGCCATTGGCCGGGCTGTGCAGCGTCTGCGAACCGTCCCACCAGACATATTCATAATAGCTGTCGCCCAGGTTCTTGACCGTCAGACCGAGTTCGACATTCTGGTTCAGCCGATAGGCGATGCTGGCGTCGAATATGTTCAGATCACCCCATTTGCCCTCCGCATTGGCGGTGGTGAGATAGTAAGAGGATTGCCCGCGCCCGGTCAGCGACAGGGTGAGCGGCTCCAGCGGAGAATATTCGATACCGCCGGACCAGAGCCAGCGCGGCGTGTGGTTGATTTCGTTGCCGGCCAGTTCCGGCGTCGCCGGCGATGGCACCGATATAACGGCCTTCTGCCAGGACAATGCGCCCCACAAAGACAGGTCCGCCATCGGCTTGACGCGCAACTGCACATCGACGCCATTGCGGTCGGTGCCGCCGACATTCTCGAAATCGCCCAGCGGATCGTTGAGCTTGCGGGCGATTTCTCCGGTGGCGCTCTGCTCCCAATAAGCGACACGCGCCTCTACCCTGTCACCCAGTTGATATTTTGCGCCCAGTTCCCAGCCGCTGTTGATCGACGGGGCCAGATCGATCTGGCGCGGCGGGATCAGATAGGCTCCGGACCCCAAACCAATCTGGAAGGTCTTGCCCCAGTTGCCATAGAGGGTGACACCATCGCTCGGGAAAATGGCCACCGACAGTTTCGGCTGGTCGATGCTGCCATAATCATTGATCGGCGCGGACGTATCGCTGAGCAAATTGTTGAAATCGCCGCCGACCCAGTCGATCCGGTAGGCGGGCGTGATTCGCAGCCAGTTCGCCGGTTCGATGATCGCCTGGACATAGGCGCCGCCGACCGAAAGGTCGAACTGCTGGTCGCGGGTCTGGCTGGTCGGCACGCGTTCGACCGAAAGCCAGCGGGCCGAGCGATTGTCCTGCCATTCGATATTGCCGCCTGCCTCCAGCATCAATGCTACGCCGGACAGATCGCCATGCCAGTGGAGCGCGGTGGAGACACCATATTGGTCTTCCTGCGTCAGGCGGCGCTGCTGCGAGGCTCCGGCGGAGAATTTGACAAAACGATCGTCGCGGAAGCGGTTGTAATAGGCCATGTTCGACCAGTCGAGCCGGTCGGACAGGGCGGCATCGAGCGTCAGCGCATATTGTTGCAGACCGCGGGAATCGCCGTCGGACTCGTTATAGTCGTTGGTCATGCGCGGGTTGGAACGGCTATCGGCGAAAGTCAGATAGCCGGGCTCTTCCGCGTCCGCATCATAATAGCGCGCGATGGCGCTCAGCTTGACGTTTTCGCCCAGCGCCAGCCCCCATTTGCCGGACAGGCTGAACCGCTGGCTGTCGCTATGATCGCGATAGCCGTCGCTCTCGCGATAGGCGATCTGGTAATTTTGCGTGATATTGCCGCTTTCCAGTCCGGCGACCAGCTGCCCTTCGAAACTGTCGTAACTGCCGACCGAACCGCGCGCGTCGACATAGGTGCCGCCGGAGCGGGTGATGATATTGGCGCTGCCGGCAATGGCATGCAGGCCATAGCGCGGGTCGGAGGTGCCGCGGACCACCTCGATAACGGCAATGTTCAGCGGAAAGGCCATATCGATATAGGGCATATTGCCGTCGTTGCTGTTCGAGGGGATGCCGTCGATCAGCAGCTTGACCGCGTTGATATTGCCCTCGCCATTGAAGCCGCGCATCGAAAATTTGCCGCTGGTCGTGCCCTGGTTAAAGTCGGTCACCAATATGCCCGGCATCCGGCCGATCAGTTCGTAGACATTGTCGACATCGGCGTTCTGCGCAATGTCACCGCCGAGCCGGTCGACCGAAGTCAGGACATTGTCGGTGCTGCCCGCCATGCCGCGTGCGGTCACGACGATTTCACCGACCGAGAAGCTGGTGTCAGGTTTGTTTGTGGCGGGCGTAGAGGCGTCGCTGCTCTCTCCTGATACTTCGGCCAGAGCGGGGACGGCATTGACGGCAAAAAGGAGGCCTGCGGCCAGCGCAGGATAGGAAATCTTCATTATGGGTATCCGATATTGATGGGTTCAAACATGATATTGCGGTTCGAACGCAGCCGGATCGGGCTAGATGAATGGCGCATGGCGATACGGACCTTGCCGGTCCGCCACCGTTTTTGCGCATTGGATTTTGCCGAGTAGCTGCGTCAGGCAGCCAGCGGTGGCCCTCTGGAGGGCGGGCGCAGGCGTGCCGTATCGCTTGCCCCGGACGATATCTGCGGCGCGAATGCGAGCGCCAGAACAAAAGCGATGGCCGAGGCGAGCAGCGCCAGGTCCACGCCAGCAACCGCGCTTTTCGCCAGTCCGGTATAAGGGCAATCATTGTTGCCCTTTTCATGCTCCGCGCCGGTAGACCCTTTCATCGGGACCGATATCTCTCGCGTGAGCTGTTCGCCGGTGGAATCAGAGCAGATGACAACGGTCAGCACCATATTGTCGCTCGTCACCATATAGCCAGCCGGAACCAGCAGCTTGAACAGCAATGCGGCGGCGAGCAGACAGGCTGCCAGCGTACCGTTGTTGCGGATCAGGGTGCGGATCGAATCCATCGGCGCCTGTTAATTGTTTCGCTCCGGCTTGTCATCAGCGAAGACATGCTGCGTCGCCAAGCTCAGCTACGTCGCCCGCAACCTTTCCTAACTTGCTGCGCGCGGGTCGGGATCGCTAGGGACGCGCTCCGGCGAACACCCTCTCCCACCCCGCCGGTACATCAACAGAAAGTCGTATCGTCATGTCCCGTTTCCTTGTCCCTGCCGCCAATCGCCAGGCCCTTTCGCTGGCCGCTATCCTGCTCGCCGGTGCGGCGCTTTGCATGCCGGGCACCGCGCAGGCGACCGACGGCTATTTCCTCAATGGGGTCGGTGCCAAGGCCAAGGGTGCGGGGGGCGTGGCGATTGCCATGCCGCAGGACGCTTTCTCGATCGCCAGCAACCCGGCATCCGCGACCGCCATCGAGCACCGGCTGGATGTCGGTTTCGAGGTCTTCATCCCCGATCGCGGGTCCGAGATTATCGGCAATCAGGCGGGGCTCGACGGGGTCTATTCCGGCAATGATGCCAATCCCTTTATTTTGCCGGAATTCGCCTATGTCAGGCCTTTGTCCGATACGGTTTCGGTCGGCCTTGCGGTCAACGGCAATGGCGGCATGAACACCGCCTACAAGACCAACCCGTTCGCCAGCTTCGGTGCCACCGGACCGGCCGGCGTGAACCTGCGGCAGATTTCGATCGCGCCGACCATCGCCGTGGAATTTGCCGAGGGGCAGAGCCTTGGCCTTTCACCGCATTTCGTCGTCCAAAGCTTTGAAGCCACAGGTATCCAGCCATTCGCAGCCAATTCGCAGGATCCTGCCAATTTCTCCAATCGCGGCGAGGACTGGGCCTTTGGTGCCGGATTTCGTGTCGGCTATCTCGGCAGTTTTGGTGACAATGTCCGCGTCGGGGCTTTCTATCAGTCGGAGGTCTGGACCACCGAATTCGACCGCTATGCCGGATTGTTCGCGGAACAGGGCGGGTTCAACATGCCGGCGTCCTGGGGCGCGGGCGTCTCGGTCGACGCGACGCCGCGGCTGACCCTGGGCGCGGATTTCAAGCATATCGAATATTCGGGCGTCAATTCGGTCGGCAACCCGATTTCGTCTTTGCTTCAGGGCGTCCCGTTCGGCGCGGACAACGGCCCCGGCTTCGGCTGGGACGATATCGATGTCTGGAAGGTCGGCGCGGTCTATCAGGCCAGCGACAAGCTGACCCTGCGCGCAGGCTATGGCCGTTCCGACAACCCGGTCCCGCAGTCGGAAACATTGCTCAATATATTGGCGCCCGGCGTGGTCCGCGATCACTACACCGTCGGAGCGACGCACAAACTATCGGAGAAATTCGAGATCACCGGCTATGCCATGCGCGCGCCGCGCCAGACGGTCAATGGTTCCGGATCAATCCCGGCCCCCTTTGGCGGCGGCGAGGCGAATATCCGGCTTGCCGAAACCGCGATCGGATTTTCGCTGGGCTTCGGTTTCTAGGCCGGCCTTGAACGCTTCAGGCGTCAGATAGTCAGCTTCTGACGCCGAGACGGTCCGCTGCCCATTTTATCGTCGGTCCCTGGATGACGCTGGACAGCAGCACGACGAAGAAGACGACATTGAAGATCGCGAAGGCACCCGGCACGCCGGCAACCATCGGGAATGTCGCAAGCACGATGGGCACTGCGCCGCGCAGACCGGCCCAGGACACGAACAGCTTCGATCGCCAGTCGAACTGGCGGAAAGGTGCGAGGCAGATGAAAACGCTGAGCGGTCGGGCGACGAACATCAGGATGAAAGTGATGGAAAGCCCTGGAACGATGACAGGTCCGAGGTTGGAGGGCGTGACCAGCAGTCCAAGAGTGAAGAACATCACCACCTGCGAGAGCCAGGCCATTCCGTCCTGAAAGCCGGACACGGTTGCTTTGGCGGCATAGGTCCTGTTACCGGCAACGATGCCGGCGACATAGCTGGCGAGAAAACCGTTCCCGGCAAGCACTTCGGCAAGACCGAAGGCGATCAGCGCGGCTGCAATCGAGATGACAAAAGCCAGGCCGCCCTGTTGATAGCCGCCGCGTTTGAGAATTTCGGGCATTCCGAAGCCGACACCGACACCGACGATAGCGCCCATCACCATCTGGATGGCAAAATCGGGCGCAAGCTGCAGGGGAGACGCCGTGGGACTTTCGATCAGGAACAGCGCCGCGCCGACAAGAAAGATTGCCATCGGATCGTTGGACCCGGATTCGGTTTCGATCAGCGCCGGGACATCGCCGTGAAGATCGAGACCGGAGGAACGCAGGACGGCAAATACCGCTGCAGCATCGGTCGATGCGATAACCGCACCCAGCAATGCACCCTGCAGCGGACCGAAACCCAGAATGAAAATCGCGGAAAGTGCGACGATGCCGGCGCTGACCAGAACGCCGATGGTGGCGAGCAGCAAGGCCGGGGCCGCCATCCGCCGAACGTCGCGCCAATCGGTGTCCATGCCACCGGAGAACAGGATGAACAGCAGGCAGGCTATGCCAATCCCCTGGGTCAGTTCGAAATTTTCAAAATAGAAGCCGCCCGGCCCCTCGACCCCGGCCAATATGCCGAGACCGATAAATCCGACCAGCGCCGGAAATCCGAAGCGGCTGGACAAGGTTCCGGCGAGAACGGTGGCGAGGAGGATGACACCCAATATGAGCAAGGTCATTTCGGTGTTGAAGAAAGCCATATAACTCCTGACCATCGGGGGGGGGTGTTGAGCAACACTTAATAGCAAGCGGAGTGGCATGTCGAGAGGTGAAAAACCCTGAGTCGCCGGAGTTGACACTGCCGGTGCCGCCGGTCATAATTCGTCCTCGCCTCACATCCCCCGAAAACGGAGACAGAGCCCGCCATCCGTGCGGGCATGACGCCATGCAGCAATTTCAGAGCGAAAGCCTATCCATCATAGATAGCATTCCCTTCCTTCCCAACCTCGCGCCCTCAGGCCAAACGCTTGTCGGCATCTGCATCCTCCTTGCCATTGCGTGGGTCGCCAATTTCATCATCAAGCATATCGTGCTGCGCATCGTTACGCGCTGGATGCCCTATGACGACATCACGCCGGTTCCGGTCGCGGCACGACTGGCCAATATCGTTCCGGCGCTTATCATCTCGAACGGCGTTGGTGCGGTTCCCCATTTGCCAGCACCGGTAATCACTCTGATCAGCAATGTGGTGTCCGCCTCGATCATCCTGTTCATCGCGATGGCGCTGAGCAAGGCGCTCACCCTTGCCAACGACATATACGAGCATCGACCAAGTTCTGCGACACGGCCGATCAAGGGCTATATTCAGCTGCTCAAGATCATCCTCTATGTCAGCGCGACGATCCTGATCATCTCCGCGCTGATGGATGAATCGCCCCTGCTGCTCCTGTCAGGCCTCGGTGCGATGGCAGCGGTAATCCTTCTGGTGTTCAAGGACACGCTGCTGTCGCTGGTTGCGTCCGTTCAACTCACGTCTAACGACATGCTGCGGGTCGGCGACTGGATCGAGATGCCGGCGCTCAACGCCGACGGCGATGTCATCGATATTGCCCTGCACACCGTCAAGGTGCAGAACTGGGACAAGACGATCACCACCATTCCCACGCATCGCCTGATCTCGGAGAGCTTCAAGAACTGGCGCGGCATGTCCGAAGCGGGCGGCAGGCGGATCAAGCGGTCGATCTTCATCGACCAAAATGGCATCCGTTTTCTGACGCGCGAGGAAAAGGACGGGTTTCGACGCTTTCAGCTGCTCGACGAATATCTCGGCCACAAGCAAGCCGAACTGGGCGAATGGAACGCCCCGATCGAGAAAGCCGGACGCGACGAGGTCAACGCCCGCCGGGTCACCAATATCGGCACCTTTCGCGCCTATGTCGTCGAATATCTGCGCGCCAACAGCCATATTACCGGCGGGATGACGCTGCTGGTACGCCAGCTTGATCCGACGGCTCAAGGGCTGCCAGTAGAGATTTACTGCTTCACCAACACGACCGACTGGAATGAATATGAAGATATCCAGTCGGATATTTTCGATCATATGCTCGCGATCCTGCCCGAATTCGGGCTGCGCCTCTTTCAGGCACCGAGCGGCCTCGATCTGCAGCGCGGGCTGGCCGCGTAAAAGTGAACGGACATCATCGCGATGTCCGCTCCTGACGCACGAATTGGTTCGCCAGCTGCAGATCGCGGACGAATTTGGCATATTCGACCTGACGGCCCTGCTCGTCGGGGATGCGCAGCAGATAGGACGGATGCACGGTGATCAGGATCGAGCGGCCGTCGGCGCCGGATAATATCTCGCCGCGATGGCGGGAGATTTTCACCGGCTTTCCGGTCAGGCTGCGGGCGGCAGTTGCGCCCAGTGCGACGACCAGCCTGGGATCGACCAGCCGTATCTCCTGTTCGATCCACCAGCGATAGTAGTTGATCTCGCCGACGTTCGGCGTTTCGTGGAGCCGCCGCTTGCCCCGCTGCGTATATTTGAAGCGTTTTACCGCGTTGGTCAGGAATGTCTGCTGCCGGTCGATCCCGGTTTCCTCGAAGACCCGGTCGAGCAACTGGCCGGCCGGCCCGACGAAGGGCCTGCCCTCCCTGTCCTCCTGATCGCCGGGCTGTTCGCCGATGATCATGAGATCGGCGTGGTCGGGGCCGATTCCGCGCACCAGCCGGTCGGAGAATTTCTCCATCGGCGCGTCGGTCTGCTGTTCGAGCAGCGTGTAAAGCTGGTCCAGCGAGGTCGGCAAATTGGCGGCCGGTTTGTCCATCCTGTCCTCGAATAACATATCCTCCTGCCCGCGCGCCACCATCGCCTCGACCCGCGTCCCGGCCTGTTCCAGCAGCGAGGGGATCAGTTCGGCTTCGGGCAGGTTTTTCCAGTATTTCATCGGCATTTCGGACTTCATCGCGCCGATCTTGACCCGGGCGGGGTTGAAGATATTGGCGTAGTAAGTCCGCCATTCCGCCTCGATCACATCCTCTTGCGGCACGTCATCCTTGCAGCCACCGGGCCCGACCGAGAGCTTTTGTCCGTCCCAGGCGATGCTGGCGCCGGGGGTGACGATCAGCCAGTCCATGCCGGTGAAGCGGTTGCGAAAAAAGGGCGCGACCGCTTGGGTGATATGATGGTCCGGTTCGAACCAGGCGACAAATTGCTCGCGGCCTGCGCTGTCACCGATTTTACGGAAGCGGACGAAAGCGTGCATCTTGTGGATGTCGCGGCGGATCGCCTTGGCGTGGCGGTTGAGTTTGAGCATATCCGGGTCGGCAGGATTGCGGTGCAGACCGGGAATCGATTGCGCGCGATAGAGGATGCGATAGGCCAGATCGAAACGGTCCTCGTTGCTGTGCAGCAGCGCGGTGTTGATCAGCGACAGCAGCGTTTTTGATATGCGGACAGGAGGCGCGATCGGATCGCTGCCTTGTTCCGGAAAGATCGCGGATGGTGACAGATCCAGTTCGCCTGCCTCCCGCCGCCCCTCGACCGTCCAGGTCACCTGCTCCGGCGCGATGCCTGCCTGCAACAGCCGCCGCGCATGGTCGCGCCAGCCGTCCCGGTCGACTTCGCTGGCCAGCGTGATCCGGTACGCGCCCTGAATAGGAGCAGTCATCATGTTCATGGCCGTCAGGCCCCAAACAGGCTGAGCTGCTCGGGAGGCGGCTTCAGCCGGTCGTAGAGATTGAGGGAATCCAGCTGCTTGCCGGGGTGCCAGTCAGCGGTGGTGATGAACGGCAAAATCTTCTTCACCGACTGGCAAATGCGTTCGAGGTCGGCCAGCCGCAGGGCGGTAAAGCGGCGGGCCTGCAATATCTTGCCCACGCCCTTGCCGCCCAGCCCGGGAATGCGCAGCAGGCTTTCCTTGTCGGCCAGATTGATATTGACCGGAAAGCCTGCGCGGTTTTGCAGCGCCCATGCGAGTTTCGGATCAATGGTCAGGTCGAGCTGGCCAGCCGAACCGCCCTCCATGATTTCCGCGACGGAAAAGCCGTAGAAACGCAGCAGCCAGTCGGCCTGATAGAGGCGGTGCTCGCGCAACAGGGGCGGCGCCTGCACCGGCAGGTTGCTGCTGGCGTCGGGGATCGGGCTGAAGGCCGAATAATAGACGCGCTTCAGGCCATAGCTGCCATAGAGCCCGTTGCTGGTGGTCAGGATCTTGGCATCGTCGGATGCGTCGGCGCCTATGATCATCTGGGTGCTGTGGCCGCCCGGCGCGAACAGCGGCGCCTTGCGCGAGCTTTTGCGCTCCGCCTTGGCCTCGCGCACCTTTTTGCCGAGATTGTCCATGGTGCGGCGGATCAGCTTGCCGTCCTTTTCCGGTGCCAGCCGGGCGATCGATTCATCGTCGGGCAGTTCGATGTTGATCGACAGACGATCGGCATATTGGCCCGCCTGCCTGAGCAGTTCCGGATCCGCTTCGGGAATGGTTTTGAGATGGATATAGCCACCGAACTTGTGCACCTCCCGCAGGCGACGGGCGACCTCGACCAGTTGCTCCATCGTATAGTCCGGACTGCGGATGATGCCGGAGGAAAGGAACAGCCCCTCGATATAATTGCGCTTGTAGAAATCCAGCGTGAGATCGACAATTTCCTGCACCGTGAACGCGGCGCGCCGGACGTTGCTGGACGAGCGGTTGATGCAATAGAGACAGTCGAACATGCAATAGTTGGTCATCAGGATTTTCAGCAGCGAGATACAGCGGCCGTCCGGCGCATAGCTGTGGCAGATGCCCATGCCGCCGGTCGAGCCGATGCCCCCCGATTTAGCGGAATTGCGCTTGACCGAGCCGCTCGAGGCACAGGACGCATCATATTTCGCGGCGTCCGCGAGAATCGCCAGTTTATCGGAGCGGGAAATTTTTGACATGGCCTGTCCTAATCCATGTTCCCGTTTTGTTCAATAGCATGGATTAGGATTTTCGCCGAATGTCGGGCGCCCTTAAATCCCGCTCCGCCGTCTCAATCCTGTCACACGCCGGTCACGCGGCGGTCATTGCATCGGGCTAAATGCCCATCATGATCCAGACGATTGGAGAGGCTTCATGAGCGCACAAGCGGGTTTCGTCAAACAGTCCACCATATTGAACGATGCGATATTGCAGAACCGGGCGAGCAAGGCCGGGCTGCTCGAGCGGGCCTTCTCGCTCGCCTTTCGCGGGCTGGTCTATCCGCAAATCTGGGAAGATCCGGTTGCCGACATGGAGGCGCTGGACATCCGGCCGGATCACCATATCGTCACCATTGCCAGCGGCGGATGCAACGCCCTGTCCTATCTGCGCGCCAATCCGGCGAAGATCACTGCCGTCGATCTCAATGCCGCCCATATCGCGCTCAACCGGCTGAAATCGGTGGCGGCACAGCAATTGGACAGCCACGAGGATTTCTTCCGCTTTTTCGGTCGGGCCGATCACAAGGAAAATCTTGCTGTCTATCGCGACCGGCTACGACCGCATCTCGACGAAGCCAGCCGCAAATATTGGGACGGACGCGACCATTTCGGACGCCGGCGGATCAACGGTTTTGCCAAGGGTTTCTATCGCAAGGGCCTGCTCGGCAATTTTATCGGGCTGGTGCATATATTGGGGCGGCTCGGCGGCGCGAAGCCGTCGCTGATGATGGCGGCGCGGACGCGCGAGGAACAGATTGAATTGTTCGAACGGCATATCGGGCCGCTGTTCGGCAAGAAGCTGATGCGTTTCCTCTGTTCCAACCCGATGGCGCTGTTCGGCCTCGGCATTCCGCCGGCACAATATCGGGCGCTGGCCGGTGACCGCCATATGGCCGACGTGCTGTGCGAGCGGACCCGCAAACTGGCCTGCGATTTTCCGCTGGTCGACAATTATTTCGCGCAGCAGGCCTTTGGCCGCGCCTATCAGAGCGCCGAACCGGGATCGGTGCCGCCCTATCTGGAAGCAGCGAGTTTCGACTGGCTGGGCGAGCGCAGCCAGAAGCTGGACATCCGCCATCAGAATTTCATCGATTTTCTCGCCAGCCAGGATGCCGGTTCGCTGGATCGCTATATATTGCTCGACGCGCAGGACTGGATGACCGACCAGCAGCTCAACCGGCTGTGGAGCGAAATCGACCGGACCGCCAAGCCGCGCGCGCGGGTGCTGTTCCGGACCGCTGCGGAAGAGACCTTGCTCCCGGGCCGGGTGACCAACGAACTGCTTTCCGCCTGGGATTATGATGCTGAGCTGTCACAGGCGCTGACCCGCAAGGACCGCTCGGCCATTTATGGCGCGATGCATCTGTACCGGCTGAAATGAGCCTGATGGACGATATTTTGCGCAAGCGGGCCAGCGATCGCCACGCGAAGCTGATGGATCGTGTCTACCGCAGCCAGAGCGGTATCTACGATCTGACCCGCAAATATTATCTGCTGGGCCGCGACCAGTTGATCGAAGAACTGAACCCGCCGCCGAGGGGCCGGGTGCTGGAGATCGGCTGCGGCACCGCGCGCAATCTGGTTCGCGCAGCGAAGGTATGGCCGGACGCGGAATTCTACGGCTTTGATATCAGCTCGGAAATGCTGAAGGTGGCGCGCAAGAATCTGGCGCAGAGCGGGCAGAAGGACCGGATCACCCTGTTCCACGGCGATGCCGAAAATCCGGCGCTGGCGATGCCGCGAGAGGCCCGCACGTTCGACCGGATTTTCCTGTCTTTCTGCCTGTCGATGATCCCCGACTGGCAGGGCGCGATCCGGCAGGCAGTGGCGCTGCTGGCGCCGGGCGGAGAATTGCACATTGTCGATTTCGGCCAGTCCGAGCAATTGCCCGCCCCGTTTCGCTCGCTATTGCAGCGCTGGCTGGCCGTGTTTCATGTCGAACCGCGCAAGCATCTGCACCGCTTTCTGACCGAACTGGACTGCGAGATCGGAACAAGTAGCGAATTTGTCCCGCAATATCGGGGCTATAGCTGGCGTTTCGTGATCCGCCCGCCCGGAGCCAGTAGGCCGATCAAGGAAGAAACCTAGGCCGCGTCATTCGGCCAGTTTCTTCAATATCCAGTACCAATGATCGAGGCCGCCGTAGAAAGACGCGACCGGCAGCCGCTCGTTCAGCCCGTGGGCGTACATGTCGGAGGCCTTCATCGCGGCACCGGAAATCGCCACCGTGTCATAGCCGAGGGTGCGGTAGTGCATGCCGTCGGTGCCGCCGGATTCCATATAGGGCAAGATGGTCAGTCCGGGATATCGCTTGTCGATACTGTAACGCACCGCCGCTTTGACATCGTCGCGCAGCTTTGATTCGGGACTTTCGGTTACATCGCTCGCCAGCTTGAAACGGACATTGTCATTGCCGATGATCTCTTTCAGATTCGCCTCGGTCGCAGCAGCGCCGACGCCCGGAAATATCCGGCAATTGACCGTGGCCGTGGCCGATTGCGGCAAGGCATTTTCCGCGTGCCCCGCCTGCAACATCGTTGCGACACAGGTGGTTCCGAGCGTACCCACCGACTCCGGATCGGCCTGCAGCGTCGCGATTGCCGAAGCGTCCGACGGGTCTGCCGCAAAACGCAGCATCGCCTGCCCCAGTTCTCCGGGGGTCAGTTTGCCGGCCGTGGCGAAATAGCTTCGGGTCAAATCCGTCGCCTGCACCGGAAATTTATAGGCGGCAATTTTCTCCAGCGCGTCGGCCAGTTCGTAAATCGCATTGTCCGCACGCGGGCGGGAAGAATGTCCGCCCGGGTTGGTCACGGTCAGTTCATAGGTGGCATAGGTCTTTTCCGCAGATTGCACCTGAAACGCGACCGGTGTGCCGTCCTCGGCCAGCGCAACGCCACCGGCATCGCTGTTCAGGATGAAGGCGGGGTCGATATTCTTCGCGACATATTCCGCCTGAGCGCGGGTCGACACCATGCCGGTCTCCTCGTCCCCCGAAAAGACCAGCACCAGATCGCGCGACGGCTGCCAGCCCTCGGCCTTGAGCCGGAGGAAAGTCGAGGTCAGATTGGTGATGCCATATTTATTGTCCATCGTGGCGCGGCCGAAGAAATAGCCGTCCTCTTCGGTCAGGGAGAATGGCGGGCGCACCCAGTCCTTGGCCAGCGCATCGACCACGTCCATGTGGCCGAGCAGGACAATCGGCTTGGCGGTGCTGCCGGGCCGGGCGCGATAGGTGACCATCAGCCCCTGGGTTTTCTCGCCTTCGCTGTCATAGTCGGTGACGCTGATGTCAGCATCGGAGAAACCGGCCTTTTTGAATCGGTCGACGAGATAGGACACCATTGCCGGAACCTGTTGCTGACCGCGCGCCGTCCGGAAGGCGATAATATCGCGGTAAATGTCCCGCGCCATTTGCTCGTGCGCTGTCAACGGCACCTTGTCCTGCGCCAGCGCTGGCTGGGCAGACAAAGCGCCCGCCACCAGTGCAAGTGCCATCCGGCCAGACCATTTTTGCGCCATTTTCCGAACTTTATATGCAGTCACAATCGACTCCCCCAAAAAATCACATCCTATCTGATGGACAAGATGTGTAAACCATTCTGTTTATGTCGGTTTGAAGGACAATGTCGCGCACCACAGCCGAGAGCTTGCCACGCGTTTTCCCGTCCAGATCAGCCTCGCGATGAATGTAACATCATATCATGCGTTCATTTTCCAGTCAGACACGATCTGCCAGCCTTGCAAACGGGTCGGAGCATAGGAGGGAAACAATGCGCCATTTCAATTTTTCAGGAAAAAGCCTGTCGATACTCGCGGTTGCCGGACTTGCACTGACGTCCGCTTCGCCGTCACTCGACGCGCGCTCGATCGCCCGTCCGGCCCCGCCCCATCCGGTGAACTGCTCCATCTTCTCGCGGATCAACGATCATCGCTATAACAACCAACGGCCCGGCGCTCTACGCGCCTCGCCCCCCACGGCACCACCGCCGCCGCCGCCACCGCCGCCATCATCGCAAATCGTGACGACCGGCAAGGCCGTGGCCAGTGGTGCGATAGCCGCCGAACGCAGCACGGCACCTTATCCATATCCTCGTCCCCTGCCCTTGCCTTATCCCCAGCCGCAGGACCGCGAACGCTATGACGGCAAGGATGTCGCCAGCATCAAGCGGGTTGCGGATGAACCGGTGTCCACCTTTGCCGTCGACGTCGATACCGGCAGCTATTCCAACGTCCGCCGGTTTCTCAATGACGGCCAGATGCCGCCGGAAGCAGCCGTCCGGACCGAGGAAATGATCAACTATTTCCGCTATGATTATCCCAGACCGCAAGACCGGGCGACTCCGTTCAGCGTGTCGACCGATATCTCGACCACCCCTTGGAACGAAACCAGCCGCTTGCTGAGAATCGGCCTGCGTGGCTATGACGTGGACAGCGACGAACGGCCGCGCGCCAATCTGGTGTTTCTGGTCGACGTGTCGGGTTCGATGAACAGCCGCGACAAGCTGCCGCTGGTCAAATCAACCCTGACCGCGCTGGCGAGCGAGCTGCGCAGCGATGACCGGGTTTCGATCGTGGTCTATTCCGGCACGGTCGGGCTGCTGCTCGCGCCGACATCGAACAAGGATCATGTCAAACAGGCGGTGGACTGCCTTTCGGCCAGCGGATCGACCGCGGGCGGCGATGCGCTCAAGCTGGCTTATTCGACCGCTCGCGACAATTTCCTCGATGGCGGCATCAACCGGATCATCATGGCCACCGATGGCGATTTCAATGTCGGTACGTCGAATACGGACGAGCTGAAGAAATATGTCGCGAAACAGCGCGAAAGCGGCGTGACTTTGACCATGCTCGGCTATGGCAGCGGCAATATCCGCGACGAGCTGATGGAGGGTATCGCCAATGTCGGCAACGGCAATTATGCCTATGTCGACAGCGCGATGGAGGCCCGCAAAGTGCTGGGTTCCGAGCTCAGCTCGACCCTGTTCACCATCGCCAAGGATGTCAAAATCCAGATCGAGTTCAATCCGGCGCATGTGAAGGAATATCGCCTGATCGGCTATGAAAACCGCCTGCTCGCCGAAGAGGATTTTGCCAATGACCGGATCGACGCCGGCGATATCGGTGCCGGTCATCAGGTGACCGCGCTTTACGAAGTGATGCCGACCGATGCGGCCGGCTGGCTACCCGAGCGGCGCTATCCGGCCAACCGGGCGGTTGAACGGCAACCGGATTTGCGCGGCGAAATGGCGCAGGTCAAGCTGCGCTACAAATTGCCCGACGAGGACAGGTCGCGGCTGATCACCCGGTCGATCGCTTCACGGGACTTGCGCTCGGCAAGCCGTCCCGCCGGGGACATGGCCTTTGCGGTGGCGGTAGCAGCCTTTGGCCAGAAACTGCGCGGGGACAAATATCTCGGCGACTATGATTTCGGAAATATCGGAACGCTCAGCGGCAATGGCGGGGATTACTGGCGTCAGGAATTCCGCAAGCTTAACGACCTGGCGGATAGCCACAGCAGCTGAAAAAAAAAGCCGGAGCCGGAGGAGTAACGCGGCATTATTACGGAAATTAACCTAATTTGGTAACCTTTTGTATCATATAGGCACAGCTTCTACGGGAAAGCCGCCGGGTGGTGGCGGGTCCGAACTGGACTCGCGTTGCATTATCCGCCATTTTGCTCAATCGTTTTTGAGTATGGCATTGGGCCGAAACAGGGACTGAGGTTATCTATGGATTTTGGAGGCAAGATTTTGGTCGGAGCGGCGGCGACGGTCGCCCTGGGGCTGGTTGGCCATATATTATCGGGCGAGAGCTTCATTTCCGATCTGGAAAAACAGGCGCAGACCGAACTGGCCGCGCGGGGGCTGAGTGATGCCATGGTCACCCTTGGCCGCGCTCCGCTCTCCCGCAGCGCCATTCTTGATGGCGACCTCGCGGACGATGCCAAGCAGGAAGCCGTGAATGTGGTCGCCGCGATACCGGGCATATCCGGCGCAAGCTGGCTGGGTCAGGAACAGGTCGAACCTGAAGCATCCGAGCAAAGCGGTACAACTGCGGCAAAATCGGATGCTGATGGCAAAATCGCCCAATGTCAGGACGGTGTCGACAAGATTATCGAGACAAGAAAAATCAGCTTTCGCTCCGGCAGCGCTTATGTATCACCCGATTCCAACCAGATACTCGACACGCTGGCAAAGGCTCTCAAGTCTTGCGACGGGCTGTCGATAGCGGTGGAAGGCCATACCGACGACAATGGCGACAAGGCCGTCAACAAGGTCATGTCCCAGGAACGGGCCGACCGGATCAAGGCCGGTCTGGTCGACCGCGGGATTTCCGCCGACCTGATTACCGCGACCGGCTATGGCTCAACCCGGCCGCGCGCAAAGGGCAGCGACGAGGCGGCTGATGCCCAGAACCGGCGGATAGAATTCCGCATCGGATCTGCGAACGCTGCGCCGAAAATTGATGCCAAAGCGCAACAGGGAGAATGAACCATGCCACTTTTGCTTGAAAATCTGTTGCTCCTTCTGATTACTTTTGCAATTGGCCTCGCGATCGGCTGGTTTATCTGGGGCCGCAGCACCGAAGAATATTAGCCGACCACGGCAATGGTCCGGATTCACAATGGGGTTTTGATAAGATGATTACGCTGATTACCGCCAATTGGCTGCTTTACGTGATTGCATTGTTCATCGGCATAGCCACGGCTTTCTGGGCATGGGCCGCGTCCGGTGGAGAAGCCTCCGTCGACAAATTCGATGCCGAGGACGGTCTTCTGGAGAAAGCCGGTCAGCCGGTTCAGCCAGCAGAACCCACGCCAGCGCCTGCTCCGCCAGCTGCCCCTGCGCCTGAGCCTGCCAAACCGGCAGCAGCGCCCGCCAAGGTTGCCGCAGCGCCAGTCGTCACCACCCCGAAACCGACCATCAAACCGGTCGCCAAGCCGGAACCGGTACCGGCCCCTGCTGGTCAGCCGAGCATTCCTGCGGCGGTCGGTGAACCGGACAATCTGCGTCTGATCAAGGGCGTTGGACCAAAGCTGAACACGCTGCTCAACAATCTTGGCGTCACCCGGTTCGACCAGATCGCCGGATGGAAAGAAGCGGAAATCATCGAGGTCGACCAATATCTCGAAAACTTCGCCGGACGGATTACCAGAGACGCGTGGATCGATCAGGCCAAATATCTGGCCAAGGATGATATCGCCGGTTTCGAAAAGAAATACGGCAAGCTCTGACGACCGATACCGGTCAGTCGATGTCGGGATTGCCGGCCCGGACGATCAGCTTGTCGATCTTGCGACCGTCCATGTCGACAATCTCGAATATCCAGTCCTGATCCTCGAAGGTCTCGCCTTCTTCCGGCAGGTGGCGCAGTTGCGACAGCGCATGACCAGCGACCGTTGCATAGTCGCGATCTTCCGATAGCCTGATCCCCAACCGCTCGGCCAGCGCATCAATCGCCATCGCGCCGGATACGAGATAGCTGCCATCGGCGCGCTCGATCAGGCTGCGCTGGGTGCGTTCGTCGCGGTCCGAGACAAATTCGCCGGCAATCGAACTGAGCAGGTCATTGGGCGTCACAATGCCTTCAAAATGGCCATATTCGTCGTGGACAAGCACCATCGGGACTTCTGCTTCCCTGAGAATGTCCAGCGCGTCGAGCGCATCAAGCTGATCGGGTACCTTTTCCAGCGGGCGCATCAGTTTGCGCAGATCGAGCCGTTCGCCGCCCAGTTGCGCGGCCACAATATCGCGCGCCTGAACCACACCGCAAATGTCGTCGACCGAATCTTCCGCCACCGGGAACCGGCTGTGCGGCGATCCGATCAGCACACGGTGAATTTCCCCGGTCGTCGCATCAATGTCGAGCCAGTCAACCTCGGTCCGCGGCGTCATCACTTCGCGGATCGGACGGTCGGCCATCCGCACGACACCGGCCATGACGGCGCGCTCATGCTCTTCGATCACGCCGGAACGCGTAGCTTCGGCAAACACCATCTGCAATTCATCGGCGGTGACATGGCTGGTTTCGTCGCGCTTCATCCCCAGCATCCGGAAGATCAGCGCGCTGCTGTTGTCGAGCAGCCAGACCAGCGGCGCCGAGACCCGGGCCAGCAAGGCCATCGGCGGGGCCATGATGATCGCGATCCGCTCTGCCGAACGCAGGGCGATCTGCTTGGGAACCAGCTCGCCGATCACCAGCGAGGCATATGTGGTCAGGCCGATCACGAGCACGAAGCCGACGGTGCCCGACAGATCGGCACCCATGCCCAACAGCTGCAACCGCTCTGCCGTCGGACCACCAAGGCTTGCACCGGAAAAAGCGCCGGCGACAATGCCGATCAGGGTTATCCCGATTTGCACGGTCGACAGGAACTTGCCGGGATCGCTGGCCAGCCGCAGCGCGGTCTTGGCACCGCGATTGCCCTGGTCGGCGAGGCTGTGCAGATTCGCCTTGCGTGCAGAGACAATCGCCAGTTCCGACATGGCAAATATGCCATTGATCAGCACCAGCAGAATAATGATCGCGACGTCAAACCAGGGAAAGGGTGTCATATTGTCCATTGAAAGGGCGAAATGCCATAAGCCCTTTAGCAGCAAGTTTTACAAAATCTCAAGTTTGCTGTCAGTCGTTGTTCATTTACCCGTCGGTAGATGGAACCTTATGGTCGGCGGGGCGTTATCTTGACCGAACAGATATATCGAAGAGGGAACATAAAATGCGGATAAACAGATCAATAATCGCGGCGGCTTCACTGAGTGCTCTGGCACTGACAAGCGGCTGCGTCACCAACCCTGAAACCGGCAACCGGACCATTTCAAAGGCCGCCATCGGCGGCATCGGCGGCGTTGTCGGCGGTTATCTGCTCGGCGACATATTGGGCGGAAAAAATGACCGTACCGCCAAGATTGTCGGTGCCGGCCTCGGCGGCCTCGCGGGCGCGGGCATTGGTATTTACATGGACGAGCAGGAAAAGAAATTGCGCGAGCAAACCGCTGGCACCGGGATCGACGTCACCCGTGACGGCGACAATCTGATCCTCAACATGCCTTCCAACGTGACCTTCGGGGTCGACAGCAGCGCGATCAGCCCCACGTTCCAGACCACATTGAGCAATGTTGCCGACACGCTTTCCCGCTACGAGAAAAGCTATGTCGACGTGCTCGGCCACACCGACAGCACCGGCAGCGACGCCTATAACCAGTCGCTTTCCGAACGTCGGGCCGAATCAGTTGCCAACTTCCTCACCAACAGCGGCGTCCAGCGCGCCCGTCTGGCGACAAGAGGCTATGGCGAGAGCCAGCCGATCGCCAGCAACAGCACGGAAGAAGGCCGCGCGGCCAACCGCCGGGTCGAAATCAAGATCGTTCCGATCGAACAGTCCGATCTTTAGAATAATATAGCGCTTGCGCTAAACCATTGATTACGGGCATCCTCTTCAAAAATCAGAAGAGGATGCCCGTTCATGACCACAGTCAATTTCTCCCTCGACCTCAGCGGTCGCACCGCGCTTGTAACCGGTGCGTCCAGCGGCCTGGGGGCCCGTTTCGCCAAAATACTGGCAAAATGCGGTGCAAAAGTCGCCTGCACGGCTCGTCGCAAGGACAAGCTGGATGCGCTCGTCGCCCAGATTCGCGAGGAGGGCGGCGAGGCGGAAGCCTTCGCGCTCGACGTTAGCGATGCGGCCCAGCTTCAGGCCATCGTGCCGACCGTTGCCGAGGCGCTCGGTCAACCCGACATATTGATCAACAATGCCGGAATGGTCGATGCCGAACGCGCTACACGGATGTCACTCGAGCTGATCGATGATGTCTTCGACACCAATCTGCGCAGTGTTTTCATACTCTCGAACGAATTTGCCCGGCCGCTGATCGACAAGAAAATGCCGGGGCGGATCGTCAACATCTCGTCCATCGCCGCGACCCAATATGATGGTCACGGCGCCGCGCTCTACTCGACGACCAAGGCCGAGGTTGTCCGGGTGACGGAAACGCTGGCGGTCGAATGGTCAAAATTCCACATCAATGTAAACGCCATCGCACCGGGAGCCTTTGAAACCGAAATGCTCGATGGCATGCTCAGTCGCATGGGTGACTTTTCCGTCCATTTCCCGCGCAAACGGCTCGGCCAGCCGGAGCAGATGGACAGTACATTGCTGTTTCTGGTGTCACCGTCTTCGGATGCGGTAACCGGAACCGTGATCAAGATCGATGACGGTCAGGGTCCGCGCTAGGCCCTGGCTCTAGACCAGTTCGCCCTTGAGCAGTCTGGGCAGGTCGCCGGTTTCGCCCTTTGCCTCGGCCATGAACTGCGCCTTGAGCGGCGGGATGCGCTGGACCAGTCCGATGCCCATTCGCCGGATTTTTGAAGATGTTTCCCCTGGCAGGCCGAACAGCCGCGTCAGCAGATCGGTCGCCGCCGACACCATCATATTGTCGAGACTGCGCCAGCGGTCATAGCGCGCGAGAATCTGGGAATCGCCCAGATCGAGCCCGGTTCGCGCGCCCTCGACCAGACATTCGGTCAGCGCGGCAACGTCGCGCAACCCGAGGTTAAGCCCCTGTCCCGCGATCGGATGGATACCGTGTCCCGCGTCCCCGATCAGCACCAGCCGGTCGGCGGTGAGATGGGAGCTGTGGTGGAAACCCAGAGGATAGGTCTGGCGGTCGGTGAGCAGTTCAAGCTCGCCGAGAAAGCCGCCGGTTTTCTTCATCATTTCCGCGACGAATGCCCGCTTGTTGATCTTGGCAAAGGCGGGACCGTCTTTTCGCGACACCGTCCAGACGACCGCCGAACGGTGCTTGCCATCGGCGTCATCAAGCATCGGCAGAATCGCGAACGGACCAGACGGAAAGAATAGTTCATAGGCGGTGTTGCCATGCGGCTTTTCGTGAGCGATCTTGCAGACAATCGCGCTGTGATCATATTGCCAGTGGGCCATGATGATCCCGGCTTCCTCGCGCATCCGGCTACCCCGGCCATCGGCGGCGATCAGCAATGGTGCAGACAGCTGCTCGCCATTGTCGAGCGCGATGTCGACGCGATGTTCCTGACGATCACAGCTTGCCACCTGCGTCGACAGATGCAGATCGATACCGTCATCGGCCTGTGCGGCCTCGAACAAGAGCCGGCGCAAGACCGCATTCTCGACCATGATGCCCATCGGACCTTCGCCCTCGCCCGGGACAAAATCCAGGGTGCCGGGCTTCAGCCCGTCGTTGACCAATATTTTGTCGATATTGCAGCCATGGGGCCGCAGCTTGTCGGTCAGGCCGATCGCGTCAAACATGTTCCAGCTGGCGCTGTTGATCGCCGAAACCCGCGCATCATTCTGCGGGTTCAGCAAATCATCCGGCTCGGCGCGGTCGATGATGGCGACGCGGAGACCGTGAGCGGCCAGGGTCAGCGCCTGGGTCAGGCCGATCATGCCCGCCCCCAATATGATGATATCGCTATTTCGAGAATCAGATCCCATCGAGACGCCTTTCCGAGCCATGATATGCGATATAGGTAGGCATCGATGGTCTGGAAAGAAAGGCAAATCCGGTAAAATAACGCCAAGAAACTTGACGGCGAGTCCCCGATTCGCGCAAAGGAGCGTTTCGTTAACGCGCGCCTTCGGCTGGGGTGACGCACGGGAGTATATGATGGCGGATAAAGCCAATGAAGCGAACTGGCGCGAGATCATGCGCCTCAGCCTGTTGCGTAGCGGGGCCCTGATCGGCGCGGTCGCGATCGGGCTGGCAAGCATATTCCTGTTCCTCGCGCTGGTCAGCTATTCGCCCAGCGATCCGGCCTTCAATACGGCGGCGGCCAGCGTCGACCACAACTGGATGGGCATTTCCGGCTCCTATATCGCCGACCTCTTGCTGTCGCTGATCGGTTTGCCCGTCATCCTGTTCCTGCCGCTGATGCTGATACTCGCCAATCGACTGTGGCGGGACATTCCGCAGCCTGGCTGGAAGCAGCAACTGCTGTGGTGCCTGCTCGCGGCTTTGCTGGTCGGATTCAGCCTTGCCTTGTGGTTTCCCGAGCCCGCGATGGAATTGCCCGCGGGACTGGGCGGACTGGCGGGCATGCTGCTGGCCAACGGGACCAGCGCCGGCCTGAATGCCTTCTCTGCCAGCTGGAGCGGTCTGGTCTCCGGCCTGTTGATCGCGCTTACCCTGTCCGGTGGCCTGGTCCTCGGATATTTGAGCCTGCGGCTCGACAAGCCATTATTCTCGGGAACATCCCTGAAGATGCCTACGGTCAAAAATCCGTTCGTCCAGAAAGACGAGGGGCTGGTAATCGAACCGGATCGTTCGGCCGCGGTCAAGGCCAAGAAAGACCCGGCGCCGCGCAAGGAGGTCAAGCCCGACAACCGGCCACCGCCCGAAATCAGCGACCGTGCCCTGCCCCCGAAAAGGGCCGGTGCCAACAAGGCCAAGCAAGGCGATTTCTTCGGTCCTTATGTGCTGCCGTCGCTCGACCTGCTGTCCCCGGCGCCCGAGCAGAATAACAATGTGATCGACAAGGCCGGTCTCGAGCGTAACGCCCGGCTGCTGGAATCGGTGCTTGACGATTTTCACGTCAAGGGCACGATTAACGCGGTCCGCCCCGGCCCCGTGGTGACCATGTACGAACTGGAACCGGCCCCCGGTATCAAGGCAAGCCGCGTCATCCAGCTGGCCGAAGATATCGCCCGCAACATGTCTGCGCTCTCCGCGCGCGTCGCCGCTATCCCCGGTCGCACGGTCATGGGCATAGAATTGCCCAACGCCAATCGCGAGATGGTGGTGCTGCACGAGATGGTCGGCAGCGACAGCTTCGCCGAACAGACCGGCAAGCTGCCGATCATCTTGGGCAAGAACATCTCCGGCGATCCGGTCATCGCCGATCTCGCGCCGATGCCGCATCTGCTCGTCGCCGGTACCACCGGTTCGGGTAAATCCGTCGGACTCAACTGCATGATCCTGTCGCTGCTCTACCGGCTCACGCCCGACGAGTGCAAGATGATCATGATCGATCCGAAGATGCTCGAACTCAGCACCTATGACGATATCCCGCATCTCTTGTCGCCGGTCGTCACCGAACCGGCCAAGGCGATCCGCGCGCTGAAATGGGCGGTCGAGCAGATGGAAGAACGCTACCGGATGATGTCGTCGATATCGGTTCGCAATCTTGCCAATTACAACGAGAAGGTGAAGGCCGCCAAGGCCAAGGGGCAACCGCTCGGCCGCCGCGTCCAGACCGGCTATGATCCCGAAACATCGCGCCCGATTTACGAGGAAGAACAGCTCGACTTCGAAGTGCTGCCGCAGATCGTGATCATCGTCGACGAGCTTGCCGACCTGATGATGACCGCCGGCAAGGAAGTCGAATTCCTGATCCAGCGTCTGGCGCAAAAGGCGCGGGCGGCGGGCATTCACCTGATCATGGCGACGCAGCGGCCATCGGTTGATGTCATCACCGGCGTGATCAAGGCCAACCTGCCGACCCGGATCAGCTTCCACGTCACCTCGAAAATCGATTCCCGCACCATTCTCGGCGAACAGGGCGCGGAGCAATTGCTCGGCAAGGGCGACATGCTCTATATGCCCGGCGGCAAGCAGCTGACCCGGGTCCACGGACCGTTCGTCTCCGATGACGAAGTCCGGCGGGTGGCCGACCACTGGCGTTCGCAGGGCGCGCCTTCCTATATCCAGGCGGTGACCGAAGAGCCGGAAGACGGCAGCTTTGCCCTCGATGGCGCCGACCTCAGCGACAACAAGGAAGACCGGCAATATACGCAGGCCTGCCAGATCGTCTTCGAGAGCCAGAAAGTATCGACCAGCTGGCTGCAGCGGCAATTGCGGATCGGCTATAATACCGCCGCCCGGATCATCGACCGGATGGAGGAAGATGAATTTATCAGCGCGCCCAACCATATCGGTCGCCGCGAAGTGCTGCGCGATCAACATGGCCAGCCGCTCTAGGGGCGGGGCCCGGTCTGTTTGCTGACGAAATGATTAAGCCATTGTTCAATCGCCACTGGCTAGGCGGATATCTGGATTATCTGGAGTTTTCGTAATGTTGAAATATGGTTTCGCCTTGATCGCTGCGCCGCTGGCCCTGACAGCAAGCCTGCCCGCCACCGCGCAGCAAAGCCCCGCCGACAGTCTGTCAAAAATATCGAACCATCTCCGTTCGATGTCGACGATGACTGCAAATTTCAGCCAGACCGACCGCAGCGGGCAATTGCTGACCGGGACGTTGACGCTGAAACAGCCCGGGAAAATTCGCTTCCAATATCAGAAAGATGCCAATCTGCTGATCGTCGGAGACGGAAAAGCGCTGACGCTGATCGATTATGAAGTGAATCAGGTCCAGCGCTGGCCGATCAGCAACAGCCCGCTCGCGGCGCTGCTCAACCCCGAACGCGACCTGTCGAAATATGGCAAGATCGTCCCGACTCGCAATCCCAACGTGCTGAGCGTCGAGGTCAACGACCCCAAGCGTCCGGAATATGGCGTTATCACTATGGTATTCAGCAAAAAAGCGGGCGCGCCCGGCGGTCTGGCGCTCGATGGCTGGGTATCGCTAGACTCGAAAAACAACCGGACATCGATCCGCCTTTCGAACCAGAAATTCGGCGTACCGGTATCTAATAGCAACTTCAACTGGACCGATCCGCGGAAAAAAAGTCGCGGCAAGCGATGAAGCGAGGCGGGGTGCCGATCAGCAGAAACTGATATTTGTTTCGTTCATATTCGCGACAGAATGACAGGCCTATAACCGGATACAGGATGAGAAGAGACGGTCAGGTCTTCCCCCTGTTACCTGACCAAAAATGTCTCAACCCATCCAACTGCGTGACGAACGCGAGTTAGCCCCCACCTCCTTAATGCCCCCGGAGGTGGGGGTTTTACTTTTCCCGCCCAGTGAAATTACTAGCGAGCCCGATTGCCTTTGGGCTTGGGTTTCTTTGCGAGCGTGGCTATCAGGCTCGGCATGAGCGATACCCTTAAAATTGTAAGCTGGAACATTAACAGCATCCGCGCCCGTCTCGACATCGTCGAACGCTTTCTGACCGAAGAAGCACCCGACATATTGTGCCTGCAGGAAACCAAGGTTCGCAATGACCAATTCCCCGAGGGAATGTTCCGGCGCCTTGGCTATAATCACATGATCCTCCACGGTCAGCCCATGCATCATGGCGTGGCGATCATCAGCCGCGTGCCGCTGCACAAGGACGAACGCTTTGACTGGCAGAATAACGGCGAGGCGCGCCATGTTGGCGCAGTGCTGCAAAACGGCGTGCGCATCGAGAATGTCTATATCCCAGCAGGCGGCGAAGTCGCCGACCGGATCATCAATCCCAAATTTGGCCAGAAGCTCGATTTCTTCGGGCGGATGACCGAATGGTCGGCCAATCTCAAGGAACCGACGATCCTGATGGGCGATTTCAACGTCGCGCCGCTGCCCTCCGACGTGTGGAGCCACAAGGCGCTGCTCAAGGTTGTCAGCCACACCCAGATCGAGATCGACCATCTTTATGCGATGCGCGATGCGCACGGCTGGGTCGACGTCGGTCGCAAGCTGATCCCGGATCCCGAGCGGCTGTTCACCTGGTGGAGCTATCGCGCCAAGGACTGGCGCGCATCCGACAAGGGCCGCCGGCTCGACCATGTCTGGGTCAGTCCGGAACTCGGCGACAAGGCGGTCAGCCATTCGGTTCTCGAAGACGCGCGCAGCTGGGGCAAGCCATCGGATCACGCGCCGCTGATCACGGAATTCGAATTTTGAACACAGTGCCTCTCGACGGGGCCGACAAGGCAGCAGCCCGCCGGGCGGCACGCGCCATCGATGCGCTGCGCCGGGGCTGGCCGATCGGCGTGGAAGCGGGTGGCGAGCGCCTGAACCTGCTGCCGGTCGAGACCGCTGATCTGGAGGCAGCCCTGCCCTCCTCCGGAACGATATCGCTGATCATCTCCGCCAGCCGCGCGGCGACGCTGAAACTGCTCAACCAGTTTGCCGCCGCCGACCCGAACCTGCCGATCCAGATCAGCCTGCCCGCGCCGCTAACGGCGGCCGAGATTATCGCCATCGTCGATCCGGTGCTCGACATGCGCTACCCGATGAAGGGTCCTTTCCGCAGCGAAGCGCTGTCCAACGCGCCGGCCGCCACCGCAGCGATGGACCTCGCCCGCCACGGCGGCCTGCTGCCTGCTTTCGTGCTTGTCGACAGCGCCGAAGATATTACCCGGGCCGAGGATGCTGCTGCTTTTGCTGACGCCGACGCGCTGATCATCAGCGCCCATGCCAGGCTGCCCGTCGCGGCCAATAGCGAAGCACATATCTATGGCTTCCGCAGCGATGCCGATGCCACCGACCATATCGCGCTGGTGGTCGGCAAGCGCGACAGCAGCACGCCGATCGTACGCCTGCACAGCGAATGCCTGACCGGAGATGTGCTCGGCAGCCTGAAATGCGACTGCGGGCCGCAACTCCACGCCGCGCTCGAGCAAATGAGTGAAGCGACCTGGGGGGTTCTTCTCTACCTGCGGCAGGAGGGGCGCGGGATCGGCCTGATCAACAAGCTGCGTGCCTATGCGTTGCAGGATCAGGGCTTTGACACGGTCGATGCCAACCAGCGGCTGGGCTTTGCCATCGATGCGCGGGATTTCTCCATCGCGGCACGGATGCTGGATCTGCTCAACGTGCCGAAGATCAAATTGCTGACCAACAATCCGGAGAAAGTGGAAGGGTTGGAAGCATGTGGCGTGACCGTGGAAGAACGGCTGCCGGTCAAGATCGCCGCCAATCCGCACAATGAATTTTACCTCGATACCAAGCGCGACCGGACCGGGCACAAGCTTTAGCGATCCGCACGATCCGGCCAGAACAGAAGCGGAGACATTTCCATGACCGAGCTCAAGCACAAGCATCTCATGACATTGACCCTGTCGGTCGATTTTGCCGGCATGATGGTGATCGGCCAGACGCCCGCCGGATTGCGCCGCATTGCTCCGGTTACCGGCGGAAGCTTCTCTGGCGAACGGTTGAACGGCAAAGTGCTGCCCGGTGCCGACTGGGTGATCAACCGGCCCGACGGTGTCATGGAAATCGATGTCCGTTTGCCGCTCCAGACCGATGACGGGGCGATGATCTATCTGACCTATCAGGGTCGGTTTCTGGCCGAGCCGGACGTCATGGCGCGCTTTGCCAAGGGCGCAGTCCTGAAGCCGGAAGAATATTCGCTGGCGGTTACCGCAAAGTTTGAGGCCGGCGCAGAGCAATATCTCTGGCTCAACGATGTTGTGGCGGTTGGAACCGGCGAGCAGACGGCGGACGGCCCGGTCTATTCCTTTTTCGAGATCGGTTGAGCGGTTACCAGACGATAGCCGACGTCGAGATTGTCCATTTCCATCAGATGGCCATGGCGCGCCTGCCAGTCACCGGAAGCAATATCCTGTTCCAGCCTCGCCAAAGCGTCGGCGATATTGTCAAAGATTGCGGTCATCGCGATAGCCTAGCGCCGGGCGCCATTCGTCGCCAGCCTGTTCCGATATCGCGGCCAAGGTAGCAGACAGAAAGCGTATCGCATGCGCCGACAGTCCTGCCGCCATGGACAGATATTCTCAGAACCCAGAGTGATCTGGCAAGCAAAGCTGCTTCAATTGATGATCGTTAAAGGATATAGAGTGCGGGAGGGGGGACTGTGATATGTTACGCATGCTGAAAATCCTGCTGATCGTGAGCGTCGCCAGCTGGGGGTTGCTGGGTGTCTTTAACAATATTCTCGACTGGGGCGGCACAACGGGAGCCGTGGGCGCCACAACGTCGATGGCAACCTTTGAAGGCGGCGCAGACAATTGGCGCGCCACGTCCAATCCGGCCCTTATCCTTGCTGGCGCTCTGTTCATTGTGTTTCTCAAATCATCCAGCGCGATTTTGTGTCTGACCGGGGCGTGGCAGATGTGGATCGCGCGCGCAGGTGATGCTGCGGCCTTTGCGAAGGCGAAGACCCTGGCCCTTGCCGGCTGTGCGGTCGCGATATTGATGCTGTTTGCCGGATGGATCGTCATCGCGGACACATGGTTTGAACTGTGGCGGTCCGAGGTCCTGCGTGAAGCGGCGCTCGACTCCGCCTTCCGCTATTGCGGGATGATCGGCCTGATTGCGCTGTTTGTCGGGATGCACGACGAGTAGGATGGCCGCATGCAGCGTCCGGAGTAACGTCCAGCGCATCGGTCCCATTCTATTGAAATGCCCCTACCGTTTCCATCTGCCTGTGGTCATTTCGCCGCGAGGCTCCGGCAGAACAGCTCTGCCCGCAATGTGACATTGGCTTCGGCATTGCGACTGGTCGCGGGAAGAACGGATAACCGGATAGCGAAAAGCCGGCAACATCCGCATTCGGGACATCGCCGGCTTGTCAGCAACCTGAGTAATGCGAGAAACCTAGAACGGAACGTCGTCGTCCAGATCGCTGTCAAAGGCGCCGCCGCCCTGACCGCCGCCCGAGCCGCCGCCGGTCTGGCCCCAGCTGTCATTGCCACCGCCGCCGGAAGGCGCGCCGCCGCCCTGACCGCCGCCCCAGCCGTCATTCGAGCCACCGCCCTGACCGCCGCCGCCCGGCTTGCTGTCGAGCATTTCCATTTTCGCGTCAAAGCCCTGCAGGACGACATCGGTCGAATAGCGGTCATTGCCGGACTGGTCCTGCCATTTGCGGGTTTGCAGCTTGCCTTCGAGATAGACCTTGCTGCCCTTGCGGAGATATCGTTCGGCAACGCCGGCGAGGCCTTCGTTATAGATCGAGATATTGTGCCACTCGGTCTTTTCCTTGCGTTCGCCGGTCTGCTTGTCTTTCCAGCTTTCCGATGTCGCGACGCTGAAATTGCAGACTTTTCCGCCGTTGGCGAAGGTCCGCACTTCCGGATCCTTGCCCAGATTGCCTACGATGATGACTTTGTTGATGCCGCCGGCCATTTCAAATTCCCCAAAAATATTACGTGATTATCGATTCTTGGGAACTCTATAGACCGAGGGCGACAGCACTCCAATATGTAATACCGGCTGCGACATAGGCGAGCGCAAAAAGATAGGCGAGCATGAACATCGGCCACTTCCAGCCGTTGGTTTCGCGCTTGGTCACGGCAATGGTCGAGATGCATTGCGGCGCAAAGACGAACCAGGCGAGAAAAGCGAGAGCCGTCGGCAGCGACCAGCGGCTTTGCAGGCGCTCGGTCAGCGATTTGGCCTCTGCCTCTTCGTCCGGCGCGTCGATCGCGTAAGTGGTGGCCAAAGCCGCAACCGCGACCTCGCGAGCCGCCATTGCCGGGATCAGGGCCAGTGCGATATCGCGATTGAAGCCAATGGGTTCGACCGCCGGGGTGATGACGTTGGCGATCCGTCCGGCGACACTATAGTCCACCTGGCTCATTCCGCTGTCTTCCGGCACTTTCGGAAAAGTGAGCAGCAGCCACAGGACCACGGTGGCGGCAAAGATGATCGTTCCCGCCCGGCGCATGAAAATCCAGGCGCGCTGCCACAGGCCGATCAACACGTCCTTCATTCTGGGCAGCTGATATTTCGGCATTTCCATCAGAAAGCCGCTATTCGGACCCTTGGTCACGGTCGAGCGCAGTACCAGCGCAACGATCATCGCGCCGACAATGCCGAACACATAGAGTCCGAACAATACCAGACCCTGCAACCCGATGCCCGGCCCGACGACGGTTGGCGGAATGAACGCGCCGATGATGATCGCATAGACCGGAAGCCGCGCCGAACAGGTCATCAGAGGCGCCACCAATATCGTGGTCAGCCGGTCTCCGGGATCGGAGATACTGCGCGTCGCCATGATGCCTGGAATGGCGCAGGCGAAAGAGGAAAGCAGCGGAATGAAGCTGCGGCCGGACAGGCCGACGCTGGCCATCATGCGGTCCATGATGAAGGCAGCGCGGGTCATGTAACCGCTGGCTTCGAGCAGCAGGATGAACAGAAACAGGATCAAAATCTGCGGGAGGAACACGACAACCGACCCGACGCCGGCGATCGCCCCTTCGATAATGAAATCGCGCAGAAAGCCCGGTGCCATGTTGGATTCGACGGTGCCCGCAACCCATTCGCTGGCGCTCTCGATCAGGCCGATCGGCGCCTCCGACCAGGCAAAAACCGCCTGAAACATGACGAACAAAATCGCGAACAGGATCAACGGGCCGGCAAAGGGATGCAGGAACAGGCTGTCCGCCCGCTCCGACCAGCGCCGGCCAGCGGTTTCGGAGATGATCACCTGATTGGCGATCAGCTTGGCCTGTTTGCGCAAGCCGTGATCGCGTGTCTTGCTGACCACCGGCTGGGGTGCGCTGTCTTTTTGCAGGAGGCGGTTTTCCAGCGCCGCCGACAATTCTTCGAGCCCGCGCCGGCGCACCGCTACGGTCGGGACAACCGGGACACCCAGGGCTTCGGAAAGTTTTGCAGGGTCAAGGGTCAGACCGTCGCGTTCCGCGAGATCCATCATGTTGAGCGCCACGACCACCGGCTGGCCCAGCGCGATGACTTCGAGCGCGAAGCGCAAATGATTGTCGAGATTGGCCGCATCGAGCACGATGATGATCGCGTCGGGTTTGCGCTCCCCCTGTTGCAGCCCGGTGATGACGTTGCGGGTTACTTCCTCGTCGGGACTGGTCGGATCGAGACTGTAGCTGCCCGGCAAGTCGACCAGCTCGGCCGGCCGGCCGTCGGCAAAGGCGAAATGACCGGATTTGCGTTCAACCGTAACGCCGGGATAATTGGCGATCTTCTGCCGCGCTCCGGTGAGGGCGTTGAACAGGGCGCTTTTGCCCGAATTGGGGTTGCCCGCGAGGGCAATGAGAGGAGCAGATTGGGTCATGGATCAGGCGGGGATCGTTACCGGTATCAATGCAACCGATATCGCCTGCGCATGCGACTTGCGCACCGCGATCATCATCCGTCCGACTTTCAGCGCAATCGGGTCGTTCAAGCCAAACATTCCCTTGTGGAGTTTTTCGACCGCGATGCCTTCATCGATGCCCAGCGCCCGCAGACGACGGCCTTCGCTTTCGGAGATGGCAGCCCAGTCGATCGCCACGATTTCAGCATTTTGCTTCAGTGACAGCTGGTCCAGGGTTGTGGCTATTGACATATATCGCAACTCGATTTTACTAATTGCGACTGATTATCATTATTGATTTATCTTGGCGAGTCTTTTTCTGGGTTTTGCGCTCTGCAGGAGCCGCTGCAAATTCCGGCCAGCCGGCTTTTGTCACGCGCCGCGATAGCGCAGCCGCCCGACAAAGCGCGCCATGCTGAAACCGTCACCACCCCGGCCGGTGACCCTGGCCTTGACCTTTTCGAACTGCATGACATTTTCGATCCTGCGATCCAGAAACGCGCGGGTCTCGGAATAGCCCTCGCTTTCATCATCCAGAAACACGCTGATCGTGCTGCCATAGACGCCGGACAACAGGGTGCGCTTGGTATAATGGTTATAGTCGGTCGCGGTGTCGCCGGCGAGCCGCCACATCTTGTCGGCCGCGCGCCAGCCCATTTTTGCGGCCTTGCGCAGATGGGGCGGAGCCGCCAGGATCGCCAGAGCCCGCCGCAACCCTTCGCGATCGGATTCAAGCGCCTCCAGCCGCGCCTCGACCAGCGCCTTGATCCGCTCCCGTATTTTCATTCCTGCGAGTTCTTCGGCGCTATATTTCGCTGCCATTTTCGCATCAATCGCCTGAAACCAGGCATCGATCATGTCGACCGGACCATCGTTAAACGCGAGTCTTGCGAGATCAGGATCAACCCCGGCCTGTTCCGCTGCCGCCAGCACTGCCGTCTCGTTCCAGCCGTCAAATGCTGCCTGCGCGGCCAGCCCGCCAGCGAGGAAGGACCGGACCTCGTCCAGGGTCGGATCTTCGGGAAGCGATACGGGCATGACAGTTCCTTTGAAATCAGAGCTTTCAATATAGACAGAAATTGCTTGGTTTCAAACCATTGCATTTGAACCACGTGCATCTTAACTGTCTGATTAACAATTCATGCCTCTTGCTTCAGGGAATTCCATCTTGACCACATTATTCGATCCCATCACCGTCGGCGCCATTATATCCTCCAACCGGATGTTCATGGCCCCCCTGACCCGCTGCCGCGCGACCATGGAACATGTTCCGACACCGATCATGGGCGAATATTATGCCCAGCGCGCCGGCGCCGGCGTGATCATCTCCGAAGCCACCGGAATCAGCCAGCAAGGCCTCGGCACGCCATTCGCGCCCGGCATCTGGACCGACGAGCAGACCGAAGCGTGGAAGCCGGTCATCGAGCGGGTCCACAAGGCCGGTGGCAAGATCATCTGCCAGTTGTGGCACATGGGCCGGATCGTCCACCCCGATTTCCTCGGCGGCGAGAAGCCGGTCTCGGCTTCCGCCACGACCGCGCCGGGCAGCGTCCGCACCTATCAGGGCAAACGGGATTATGAAGAAGCCCGCCCGCTCGAAGTATCGGAAATCCCGGGCCTGCTCGACGATTATCAAAAGGCGGCAGAAAATGCCAAGAAGGCCGGATTTGACGGTGTGCAGCTGCACGCCGCCAACGGATATCTGATTGACCAGTTCATCCGGTCCGGCACCAATTTGCGGACCGACGAATATGGCGGACCGATCGAGAACCGTATCCGGCTGCTCGGCGAAGTCACCCAGCGGCTGGTCGACGTCTGGGGCAGCGACCGGGTTGCCGTGCGCCTGTCCCCCAATGGCGATTCCCAGGGCGCCGATGACGCGACTCCGGTGGAAACCTTTACCGCAGCGGCAAAATTGCTCGACCAGATCGGCATCGCCTTTCTCGAACTGCGCGAGCCGCCTGCCCACGGCACCTATGGCAATACCGATATTCCGCCGGTCAGCCCCGATATCCGGCCGGTTTTCAAAGGCCCGCTGGTGCTCAACAGCGACTATTTCTATGACAATGCAACAGCGGCTCTGGCCGACGGCAAGGCCGATGCGATCAGCTTTGGCCGGACGTTCATGACCAACCCCGATCTGCCCGAACGCTTCCGCGCAGGCGCCGATCTCAACCCGATCGACTTCACCCCGACCTGGTACAGCCAGGGGCCAGAAGGATATATCGATTATCCGGCAATGGAAGAAAAAGAGACGGCTTCGGCCTGATCGGCCAAGCCCGGATCAGAAGCTGCTTTGCAGTCGGCGGAACATGTCCTGGACCGCCGACTCAGCTTCCATTTCACGCTGCAGCCGCGACGACAGACGTTGCAGGCGCTGGAACAATTCCTCGCTGGCCATGATGATCTGGCGGGCTTCCTGCGGAAAGCGGTCGGCCATCGGCTGGTCGGTCGCCGGCGCATAGCCGAGCGCGCGATCATGGTTCCACATTTCGCCTTCGGTCAATTCGCCGCTGTGCAAGGCTTTCTGGTTTAGCAGCCAGGCGATGCAATGCATCAGTCTCGTGGTCACTTTCAGCGACTCACAGGAAAAGGACACGGCCAGATTGACGTCATCATCACATTCTTCGTTGAAGCGGCCCGATTCAAAATAGGAACGCGCTTCGTCCGCGAGCACCATCGCTTCGGTATAAAGTGCGTCCAGCAATTTCTGCGTTAGGAGTGATTGACGATCTGCCATATTTGCCCAGTAGCAGAAAATTCGCGATGTTGGACAGGTTAAATCGGGCTCGAGACCGACGCGAATAGGCCTGTTCCAAACTGATACGCAGACGTCACGGGGATTAACTGGTGGACAGCGATGGTTAACGATTCACCATCCCGCGCAATTGCGCGGGATCAGGCTATGATGTCGGGAATGAGCTGATTCTCGAGCAGAATGATCCGGTCGCGCAATTGCAATTTTCTTTTCTTCAGACGGGCTACCCGGAGCTGATCCGGATTGCCGGCATCGACCAGCGCGGCAATGGCTTCATCGAGATCGCGATGTTCAACTTTCAGCAGTTCAAGCCGCAATTGCAACTCTTCATCGCTCATACCCATTATGGTTCAATCTCACCCCTTGCGCCACTGCAACAATTTTGCAATCTTGCTTCTATTGACGGTTCATGTCGAAACCAAGACAATAAAACCGTCAACCATGACCGCCAGCAGATTTTGGCGGCTGCAGCATGAAAGGAAGCGTTCGTCCTCTTTCAATTTCAAAATCAACAGTTTTGAGGAGATCTTAATGGATAAGAATCACATGTCAGCATTGCGCACCAAGCACGAAGCACTGGACCGCAAGATCAATGAAGAAGAAACACGACCGCTTCCCGACACGATTCGAATCCACAGTCTCAAAAAAGAGAAGCTTCGGCTGAAAGAAGAATTGCTGGATTCAGCCT
Organism: Parasphingorhabdus flavimaris; assembly: GCF_013371215.1. Lineage (GTDB taxonomy): Bacteria > Pseudomonadota > Alphaproteobacteria > Sphingomonadales > Sphingomonadaceae > Parasphingorhabdus > Parasphingorhabdus flavimaris. The sequence goes on along the minus strand of NZ_JABWMH010000001.1, from coordinate 207,794 downwards.
GATTCCCTGACATCGTTCGAACCTGGTGGCCAGACCGGATTCATTCTCACCAACAGGCCGCTTTTCGATATCGCGCTTCGCGGGCCTTTCTGCTAGGCGAACGTCATGCCCGCAACCGATCCCGCCAGTACCAAGACCGCTCGCAATATCCTGACAGGGTTGCGGGCGATCATGGCATCACGCGGAAATGCCCAGAAAAAATTGAACAAGGTGGTCGATACGATCGCAGAGGCGGTGAGCAGCGAAGTCTGTTCCATCTATTTGCGGCGGGACGGCGTATTGGAGCTGTTCGCCACCCGCGGCCTGAACGCCGAAGCGGTTCACGTGACCAAATTGGCGATGGGCGAAGGCCTCACCGGCTATATTGCCAAGAATGTCGAGACGCTGAATCTCGACGAGGCGGCAAGCCACCCGGATTTCCAGTACCGGCCGGAAACCGGCGAGGAAAAATTTCACAGCTTTGCCGGCGTGCCGATCATCCGCAACCAGCAGGCGATCGGCGTCCTGTGCGCCCAGCATGTCGAACCGCGCCGCTATTCCGAAGTCGAGATCGAAGCGTTTCAGACCGCGGCGATGGTATTGTCGGAACTGATCAGCAGCGCAGATTTCGTCGATGACAATATCGCGGGAGAAGCCGCGACACTCGACAATGGTGCCAATCGCCTCAGCGGCCTGCAACTGGTCAAGGGCAAGGCCAGCGGCCACGCTGTCTTTCATCAGCCGCGCGTAAAAATCGAGCATACGGTGGCGGAAGATACCGAGGCGGAACGGCATCGCGTCTATTCCGCATTCGACAAGATGCGCGCCCAGATCGACCAGATGACCAGTCAAGCGGAATTCGGGGTCGGCGGCGAGCATGAGGAAGTGCTCGAGACCTACAAGATGTTCGCCTATGACGAAGGCTGGAGCCGGCGGATCAACGAAGCGATCGACAGCGGCCTGACCGCCGAAGCCGCAATCGAAAGGGTGCAGCAGCATACACGGATGCGGATGCGGCAGATCGACGATCCGCTGCTCGCCGAGCGGATGCACGATCTCGAAGATCTCGCCAACCGGCTGTTGCGCACCGTATCCGGCCAGATGGGCACCGCAGCCAAAATGGGTTTGCGCGAGGACACGATCCTGATCGCCCGCAATCTCGGCCCGGCAGAATTGCTCGAATATGACCGACGCAAGTTGAAGGGTGTGGTTCTCGAGGAAGGCTCGCTGACCGCTCATGTCACGATCATTGCCCGCGCGATGGGCATCCCGATCCTCGGACAGGTCAAGAATATCCGGCAAGTGGTCCGGGAGGACGATCATCTGTTGCTCAATGTTGATGACAATGTCGTGTTCGTCCGGCCCGGACCATCGGTTGAGGAGGCGTTCGAGGCGCAGCTGGAGCTCAGCCAGAAAAAGCGCGCGGCCTATTCCGAACTGCGCGACAAGGAAGCGGTGACCAAGGATGGCGTGCGGATCACCGTCAATATCAACGCCGGCCTGCGGGATGATCTGGCGCTGCTCAATCTCACCGGCGCCGACGGCATCGGGCTGTTCCGGACCGAATTCCAGTTTCTCGTCGCGGCGACCATGCCGGGTCGAACCGCCCAGACCCGTTTCTATCGCGATGTGCTGGATGCCGCAGGTGACAAGCCGGTGATATTCCGCACCGTCGATATCGGCGGTGACAAGCCCCTGCCCTATTTTCAGGCCAGTCAGTCCAAGGAAGACAATCCGGCGATGGGCTGGCGCGCCATCCGCATCGGGCTTGAACGCGATGCCCTGATGAAAGTGCAAGCTCGGGCCCTGATCGAGGCAGCCGCGGGACGGAAGCTGAACGTCATGTTCCCGATGGTTGCGGAACCATGGGAATTTGATGAAGCAAAGGCGGTATTCGAAACCCAGCGCGAATATCTGCGCGGCCAGAAGAAGATGCTGCCGTCGCAAATCCGCTATGGCGCGATGCTCGAGGTTCCGGCGCTGGCCGAATGCCTCGATCTGATGGCAGACCGGCTCGACTTCCTGTCGATCGGCACCAATGACCTGACCCAGTTCCTGTTCGCCGCCGACCGGAGCAATCCGAGACTGGCCGAACGGTTTGACTGGATGAGTCCGGCAATCCTCCGATTCATCCACCGCGTGTCCGGCGATGCCGAACGGCTGGGGATATCGCTCGGCGTGTGCGGAGAAATGGGCGGGCGCCCTCTTGATGCTCTGGCGCTATTGGGGCTGGGCGTTCGCAACCTGTCGATCACGCCGGCTTCGGTTGGCCCGATCAAGGCGATGGTGCGTTCCCTGGATCTCGGCCAAGCGAGGCAGGAGATACAAACCATATTGAAGGAAGCCCCGGCGGAACCGAGAATATGTCTGGAACAATGGGCAAACAAGCATCAGGTCGACCTGGGCTGATCGCCGATCAGACGTTTGGACGCCAAAGCTGCGACCAAATCGTAGAAAATCGTAAAATGCGATACACCGACCATGATAGCCATTGACTTTTGCCGTCCAAACTGGCTTTTTTCTAGGAATATCCGGGGGCGTGCGAAAAGGGTCGCAAGATGATCCGGCCAAGGGAGTAATGAGTGGCCGAAGAAACCAAAGACGACGAGAATGTCGAACCGCATCTGCAAAGCACCGGCGCATTATTGCGTCAGGCGCGCGAGCAGAAAGATATGTCGCTGGAAGAGATTGCCAAGAAAACCAGAATTCCCCAGCGCCATCTCGCGGCGCTCGAAAGCGGCGACTTTGGTGCTCTTCCCGGACGAACCTACACGATCGGTTTTGCCAAATCTTTCGCCAGATCGGTCGGGCTGAGCGACGCGTCGATCGGCACCCAGTTGCGCGAGGAAATGGAAGAACAGGGTCACGGGGCCTATCAACCCGAAATGAGCGGCTATGCTCCGGCCAATCCCTCCAGCATTCCCCCGCGCTATCTGGCGTGGACCGCTGCCGGGATCGGAATATTCGTACTCGTCGGCTATCTGGTCTGGCGCACATTGATTCTCAATCCGGGCGAGATAACCGAAGTTGCAGATAGCGGCACGGCAGCCGAAGCCGGACCGGCAAACAGCGATCCACAGACCATCGAGAGCAGCGGCACCACGCCGTCCAGCGACGGAACCGTGGTCCTGACCGCAACCGAGACGGTGTGGATGAAGATTTATGACGCCGAGGGCAAACGCCTGTTCGAAAACCAGATGACGGCCGGTGAAACTTTCACGGTTCCCGCCGATGCCAATGAACCCCAGATTTTGACCGGACGCCCCGATGCACTGACCGTCACCATCGACGGCCAGGTAGTCCCGCAGCTCGGCACCGCCGAGCGGACCATCAAGGATGTCGGGGTCAGCGCAGCAGCATTGCTTGCACGGGGAGAAGCCAGCAATCCGGCGGACGACGTTCCAGCGGAATAGGATTTTCATCGGGGCTCACATGGACCGGAAACAGGGCGTCGGGCGATCAGGTTCAGGCAACTGCGCGAGATAATATTCTTTACTTTTTAGCACGGTATATGGTTAATATACGGTATATTCAGCGGAGGCTTCGATGAAGACATTCGGTATTACATTATTGCTCGCCAGCCTGGCGATCAGCACGCCGGCGTCGGCTCAGAGCGCGAATACGGACAAGCGCGTGGACCGGCTCGAACAGGAGATGCGCGCGGTTCAGCGCAAGGTTTTCCAGGGTGGCTCAACCCGCTATTTCGAACCCGAAATCACCGGCGACAGCGACCCGGCATCGCCCATTACGACCAACACGACGTCGGCCGTCACCGATCTGATCGCGCGGGTCGACGCGCTGGAAGCCAGTCTTGCCAATCTTACCGGCCAGGTCGAGCAAAACGGATTTCGGCTGAAGAAAATCGAGGACAAGCTGGCCGCTGCCGACATGCAGTCCGAGCAGAGCACAACCGCTTCCACGGCTACAGCCGCCGGTTCGGCCCCCAAGGCGGCGCCAGAAGCTGCGCCAGATCCCGAGCGGGTCGTCGGCGTTGCGGCGATCGTCATGCCGGAGACCGGCGATGCTGCCGAAGATTCCTATATTTACGGCTACCGCCTGTGGGAGGCCAAATTCTACCCCGAAGCCCAGGCCCAGCTGAAGAAAGCCGCAGAGGATCACTCCACCCATCGGCGGGCCAGTTTCGCCCAGAACCTGCTCGGTCGCGCCTATCTCGACGACGGCAAGCCAGCCCTGGCATCGGTCGCTTTGTACGAAAATTATCAGAAGAGGCCTCGCGGCGAACGCGCGCCGGACAGCCTCTATTTTCTGAGCACCGCTCTGGTACAGCTGAAGAAGAAAGACGACGCCTGCCGGGTATTGGCAGAATTGCAGGATGTCTATCCCGAGGTTGCCAGTGGTCGCCTTGCTGACCGGATAACATCGGGCAAGGCCGCCGCCAACTGCAAGTAGCTCATGGACAAGGATATCGCCTCGCTGAACAGGGATTTCGCGGAGGCTTTGTTCCGGCTGGTTCCCGCGTTCACGACCAATGACGAAAAATTGGGGCTGGCCGTCTCGGGCGGTCCCGACAGTCTCGCCTTGCTGTTGCTGTCCGCCGAGGCCTTTCCCGGTCGCATTGCCGCAGCGACCGTCGATCACGGCTTGCGCCCCGCGTCCACCGCAGAGGCCGAATTTGTCGCTTCGCTTTGTCGCGAGCGCGGCATTCCCCATGCCATCCTCCGGCCGGTTGTTCCGATCCGCGGCAGCATCCAGAGCGCCGCACGACGCGCGCGCTACGGGCTCCTGCACGACTGGATGAAGACCCAGGATATCCACTGGCTGGCAACCGCTCATCACGCCGATGACCAGCTGGAGACCATGATCATGCGGATATTGCGCGGCAGCGGTATCGACGGGATGTCGGGCATCCGGGAGAAAAGGGGCCATATCATCCGGCCCCTGCTCCATTTTCAGAAATCGGCACTGGAAGCCTATGTCGCCGCTCAGGGCATCGACGCGGTCGACGATCCTTCCAATCGCGATCAGGGTTTTGACCGGGTGCGGGTGCGCAACGCGCTAAAGGACCTGGAAGGCTTTGACACAAGTCTCGCCAGCCAGAGCGCGAGCGCATTGGGCGCCGCGCGCGAGGCGATCGAATGGCAGGTCGAACAGCTTGCCCGCGACCATGTCGAACCGACGGATAGCGGGTGCTTGCTGGGCAAGACCGCATTTCCGCACGAGATTCAACGGCGTCTGCTGCTCCATTGCCTGCATAGCTGCGAACCCGCACTGTCCCCTCGCGGTCAGCAGATTGACCAGACGATCGCCGCGCTAGAACGCGGCGAAACCATCACCCTGGGCAATGTCCTGTGCCGGGGCGGAGAGCGCTGGACTTTCCAGACCGCGCCCAGGCGGCGGACCAGCTAAATCGGATGGGGCCCCATTGTCCTGCGACGGGTCAATCACTCTGATCGGGAAAAACATTGCCGTTCATATTGTCATCCGCAGTAAAAGGACTATCTTTAGGGGAATGACAAGGCTGCGGCTTGGTACCCATCATCCGCTGCCATAACGATTACAGGACATGATGCGCAATGAATGACGAACAGGATCCGAAAGAAAACCCGTGGATGAAGAGCATGTTCATCTGGGCTGGCGTCATCGTAGCGCTGCTGCTCACCGTATCGATGTTCGGTGCCGGCGCCTCCAGCGACGCGGGATCGGCGATCAGCTATTCCTCGTTCCGCAACAAGGTTGAAGAAGGTAGCGTCAAAAGCGTTGCCATCGCCCCGGACAAGATCACCGGCGAACTCACCAATGGCGACACATTCTCTACCACCCCGGTTGGCAGCGATCCGTCGCTGGTCACCCTTCTGGATGAAAAGGGCGTCGAATATAGCGGCAAGGCACAGGAACAGGCCAGCATCTGGCAGATCATTCTCGTCCAGTCCCTGCCCTTCCTGCTGATCATCGGCATCGCCTTTTTCGTGCTGCGCCAGATGCAGAAAGGCAGCGGCTCGGGCGCCATGGGCTTTGGCAAGTCAAAGGCCAAGCTTCTCACGGAAAAGCAAGGCAAGGTCACTTTTCAGGATGTTGCCGGCATTGATGAAGCGCGCGAAGAGCTGGAAGAGATTGTCGAATTTCTGAAAAATCCCGGTCGCTTTGCCAAGCTTGGCGGCCAGATACCGAAAGGCGCGCTGCTGGTCGGTTCGCCCGGTACCGGTAAAACCCTGCTGGCCCGCGCTATCGCTGGCGAAGCAGGCGTTCCGTTCTTCTCGATCTCGGGTTCCGATTTTGTCGAAATGTTTGTCGGCGTCGGCGCCAGCCGTGTCCGCGACATGTTCGAACAGGCCAAGAAGAACGCGCCTTGCATCGTCTTCATCGACGAAATCGACGCGGTTGGTCGCCATCGTGGCGCCGGTCTCGGCAATGGCAATGACGAACGCGAACAGACGCTGAACCAGCTGCTGGTCGAAATGGACGGTTTCGAGGCCAATGAAGGTATCATCATCATCGCCGCGACCAACCGTCCCGACGTGCTCGACCCTGCCCTGCTCCGTCCGGGCCGCTTTGACCGTCAGGTGGTCGTGCCGCGTCCCGATATTGAAGGCCGCGAGAAGATTTTGGCTGTCCACATGAAGAAAGTGCCGCTGGCACCCGATGTCGACGCGCGCACCATTGCACGCGGAACACCCGGCTTCTCCGGCGCCGATCTGGCCAATCTGGTCAACGAGGCCGCCCTGATGGCTGCCCGCCGTGGCAAGCGGATGGTCGCGATGAGCGAGTTCGAGGATGCCAAGGACAAGGTCATGATGGGCACCGAGCGCAAGTCGATGGTGATGACCGAAGACGAGAAGAAGATGACCGCCTATCACGAAGCGGGTCATGCTCTGGTCTCCGTGCACGAGCCGGCTTCCGATCCGATCCACAAGGCGACGATCATCCCGCGCGGTCGTGCGCTGGGCATGGTGATGCGCCTGCCGGAACGCGACAATTACAGCTACCACCGCGACAAGATGCACGCCAATCTGGCGGTATCGATGGGCGGACGCGTCGCCGAGGAAATCATCTTCGGCTATGACAAGGTGTCATCCGGCGCTTCCGGCGACATCCAGTACGCGACCAAGCTGGCCCGCGACATGGTTACCCAGTGGGGCATGTCGGACCTGATGGGACCATTGCAATATGAAGAGGAACAGGGCGAAACCTTCCTCGGCTATTCGCAATCCCAGCGCGTCCACATGTCGGACGAGACCGCGAAGAAGATCGATCTCGAGATCCGCAAGCTGATCGACGACAGCTACGACCGTGCCAAGCATGTGCTGACCACGAACGAGAAGCAGTTGCACGCGCTGGCCAATGCCTTGCTCGAATATGAGACGCTGTCTGGGGACGATATCGACGAACTGGTCAAGACCGGCAAACTGGCCCGTCCGAACGGGGAAGTTGTCAAACCTGCCGCCGTGCCGACGGTCGGCGGAAGCATCCCCAAAGCCGGACGAAAGAAAAAGGGCCCGTTTGGCGACCCCAAACCACAAGGCGCCTAGGGTAACGGGACCAGGTCCCGCTTCCTGCAGCAGAACAAGAAAAGGCCGCTCGGAATATTCCGGCGGCCTTTTCTTTTGTCTGGAATATTCTTTTGTCTGGAATAGTCTCGCGCGGTAACGCGGATCGCTTAGCGGCGACCATAGTCTCCGGCAACACCGGCACTGCGTGGCGGTGCGGCGGCGGTCAGACGAAGCGCTTCAGCCGACTGGCTGATCGAACCGATTTCATCCGGCGTGTCATCATCGTCGATGAGAACCTTCTGCAGCGACTGGATCAGGCTTTCTTCCAGATCCTTCGGCTTGATGGTTTCTTCGGCGATTTCGCGCAGCGCCACAACCGGGTTTTTATCGCGATCGCGGTCGACAGTCAGCTCTTCGCCGCCTGAAATCTCACGTGCGCGCTGGGCAGCAAACAACACCAGATCAAACCGGTTTGTTACTTTATCGACGCAATCTTCAACGGTAACGCGAGCCATAAGCCGCTCCTGATTCTGCAAAATTGTGGAAAAGAGGCCTGCATCTAGGGAAATGGGCGGGATTTGTCAACAAAACTGGTGCGGCTCAGAGATTGGCGGGCAAACTAATTGCAATCTAATGGTTTGTCGCTGCACCGGCGATAATCTATGCCTCGAGGTCATGGAAATTCCCACTGGAAATAACCCGATATCCTATGCCGATCCACCCCAATGGTGTGAAGTCGGAGGCAACCGGCTGCGGCTCGTCCGCGTCCCGTCGGTCCGTCTCGCCGCACTGATCGACCTGCTCGAAAGCGCGCAGAACAGCCTCAAACTGTTCTTCTACATGTTTGAAGACGACCGCACCGGCAGGCAGATACTCGACATATTGGTTGCGGCCTGTGACCGGGGCGTGAAGGTCGAGATGATGATCGACAGTTTCGGCTCCAACGGCGCTCCGCGCAAGTTTTTTGCGCCGCTGATCGAGGCCGGCGGCAAGTTCAAGGTCTTCAGTCCGAATTTCTCGTCGAGCTATTTTGTCCGCAATCATCAGAAAATGATCATTGCCGACGACGGTTGCGCCCTGATCGGCGGATTCAACATCGCCGACGAATATTTCAGCGTCCATCGGCAGAATGAGACCGGCGATTCGACCGACGACAGCTGGGAGGATCTCGGTCTGGAGATCGCGGGACCCGAGGTTCGGAACCTGGCCAATTATTATCGTCTTTTGTCCGACTGGGTCTATCGGGACAATGGCAATATCCGGTCTCTGCAAAAAATGGTCCGCGACTGGGAAGCCGGCGACGGCCAGTTCCGCTGGCTGCTGGGCGGACCGAGCAATCGCCTGAGCCGCTGGGCACGAGCGATCAAGAACGATCTGGAAAATGCCCGCAGGCTCGATCTGGTCTCTGCCTATTTTTCACCGGGACAGGGCCTGTTGCGCCGCATCGCGAAAATATCGAAACGGGGAGGAAAAATCCGGATCATATTGCCGGGCGAAACCGACAATGCCGCGACGATCGGGGCCAGCAGGCTGCTATATGGCTATCTGTTGAAGCGCCATGCCCGCATTTTCGAATATCAGCCGCGACGACTTCACACGAAACTGGTGATCGTCGATGATGCGGTTTACGTCGGATCGGCGAATTTCGACCTCCGCAGCCTGTTCATCAATGTCGAGATCATGTTGCGGATCGAAGATGCCGGCTTTGCCCGTCACGCGAGCGGCGTCATCGACGCGTTGCACGAGGATTCGCAAGCGATCACCCCGGACCTGCACAAATCGCGCCGGTCCTTTCTCAATCGCTTGCGCTGGATAATATCCTATTTTTTCGTCAACACGCTGGATTACAGCGTCACCCGGCGACTCAATTTCGGTATCAAGAAATAGCGCTTCCTGTTTCAGGGCCGAGTGCAATCCGGGCGCGGTTCAGCATTTTGTCGCAGGTGGAGAATCATTCACCGCAATCCGCCGTTATGCCCCTGTTAAGACCGGTTCACCTAGTTATTAGGGCCTATGAAAATCCAACAGCAGGGAATTGACCGCATATGATCCAGTTTCGGTATATATTCGCAATGCTGCTGACCATAAGCCTGTCCGCCTGTGCGTCGGGGTCAAACCGGCCGGTGGTCCAGCAGAAGGGCACGCCGCCAATATATCAAAATCCTGCCCCTGCCGACACTCCAATCACCCGGAGCACGCGGGAGCGCCCCAATCCGGCGCTGGTCCGCGAAATCGCCGACCTGTGGCGCAGCTTTCCCGGCAAGACCGGCATCGCGGTCAAGCGGATCGATGGCGAATGGGAATTCGGGCATCGCATGGACGAATATTTCCCGCAACAGAGCGTCTCCAAGCTCTGGGTCGCGATGACCTTGCTCGACAAGATCGACAAGGGCCAGGCCTCGCTGTCGGACCCGATCCGCATCGGCAAAGAGGATCTGACTGTATTCTACCAGCCGATGGCGGCTGAGGTCGAGCGCGAAGGCGCCGTGGTGAAGACCGTCTATACGCTGCTCGACAAGGCGCTCGCAAGCAGCGACAATACCGCGAACGACGCTCTGCTCAACCACGCAGGCGGTCCCGACGCCGTCCGCAAATTCTTTGCCAAACATGATCTTGGAAAAATACGCTTCGGTCCGGGTGAACGGCTGCTGCAGAGCGGCATCGCCGGCGTGGAGTGGAAACAGAACCTCTCCTATCGGCGGACATTCTACACGGCCCGCGCCAATGTACCGGTCGAGCGGCGACGCCAGGCGCTCGAAGCCTATCTCGCCGACCCGGTTGACGGTGCCAGCCCGCAAGCGATTGCGCGCGCGCTGGACAAGCTCGCGCGTGGCGAACTGCTGTCGGAAAATTCGACGCGGTTGCTGCAATCGATATTGAGCCGCACGCGGAGCGGACCGAACCGCCTGAAGGCCGGGGTCCCCTCGGACTGGGAGTTTCTGCACAAGACCGGGACCGGACAGGTGCTGGGTGCGGTCTCAACCGGTTATAATGATATCGGTATCATGACCGCGCCGGATGGCACGCGCTATGCCGTGGTTGTGATGCTGGGCGACACGACCGCCTCAATCCCCGAACGTATGCGTCTGATGCAGTCGGTGACCAGAGCCGTCGCCCGCTACCATCCCGGCTAGCGACTAATCGGTCGCGGCGGGGAGCGTTTCCGGGTTTTCGATCGACTCCGGTGGCAGGTTGCGCTCGTCGAGCATTTCTGCCGCTTCATCCAGCGCCTTGGCCTCGCCGACGGTTACACCGCCGGGACCGGGATCATTTTGCGCGGGACCGCAGGCGACCAGTCCGGTCAGAATCAAGGCAGATAGGAAGCTTCTCATGCGCTCCTCATAAAGCCAATCCGGACCGAACCAAAGACAAAAAAAAGGGCCACCCGGAGGCAGCCCTTTTTCTTAAAAATCCGAAAAGCTTATTCAGCAGCTTTGTCTGCAGCAGCTTCTACTTCTGCAACAGCAGCGTCAGCAGCGGCATCAACTTCTGCAGTTGCTTCAGCAGCAGCATCGCCCATGGCGTCGGCTGCGCCTTCAGCGGCATCCATTGCATCGTCAGCAGCTTCTTCAGCAGTTGCTTCCGTGCCTTCTACGACTTCTTCGGTGCCGGTTTCAGCATTGTCTGCGCCAGAGCAAGCAGCCAGGCCAAGTGCAGCGGCCAAAACGAATGATGTTGTAACTTTTTTCATTGGGGTAAACCTTTTTATATTCCTCAAAAAACCAAGCAGGACCTGAAGTTGTTTCCTCCATTGACCTACGGGGCGTGTGTGTAGCGATATGGCAGTGCGAACGCAACGAAGAACGTTTGTGACAATATGATGACCGGGAATTTTGACGGGAATGCGGGTCTCAAACAAATCCGAAACCCAGAAAATCTAGCCGATTGACCAGATATAAAGATTTCTTTATATACCTGTCCACGATGGATCATATTTTGAACATTTTTAGAGCACTTGCCGACCCGACGCGGTTGCGAATCGTGCTGTTATTGCAGAAAATGGAACTGGCAGTCGGCGAACTCGCACAGATTCTGGATCAAAGCCAGCCCCGGATATCACGCCATATCAGGATATTGGATGAAGCCGGACTGGCAGAGCGGCGCAAGGAAGGAAGCTGGGTTTTCCTGAAACCGGGACCGGCGTCCGAACTGGAAATATTGGGACGCATTTTCCGATCCGACAAGATCGCGAAGTCGGAGCAGGCGATGCAGGACCAGGCGCAACTGTCATCGGTCCGCAAGGCACGTGCCGAGATGGCCGAGCGCTATTTCGCAGCGCATGCCGAAGAATGGGACGCGATCCGGTCGCTGCACCTGCCCGAAGCCGAAGTCGAGCGTGCGATGATCGCCCTGATGCGGGATGCGCAACTTGGCAAGATGCTGGATATCGGGACCGGAACCGGGCGAATGGTGGAATTGTTCGGACCGGCGGCCCAATCGGTCATAGCCCTCGACAAAAGTCCCGAGATGCTGCGGCTGGCGCGGGCGAAGCTGCTCGAGAGCGAAGCCGGTGACGGATTGAAGCTGGTGCAGAAGACCGATCTGAAGCAAGGCGATTTCAACCAGCTGCCGGTCGCCAATTGCGCGGTCGATAGCGTCATTCTGCATCAGGTGTTGCATTATGCACAGCATCCGGAGGCGGTACTGGCGGAAGTATCCCGTGTGCTGAAATCCAACGGGATCGTGCTCATCGCCGATTTTGCCGCTCACGACCGGGAAGATCTGCGCACCGAACATGCCCACGCGCGCCTCGGCTTCAGCGACGACAGCATGAAGCGCTGGCTTACCGCATCCAAGCTGGAGCTGGTGCAGACCCGGACGCTGGACGGCGGCGAACTAACGGTAAAAATATGGGTGGCGAGAAAACCGGCGATCACCAGCCTGCACCCCGATTCCGACCCATTGATCTCCCAAAACACAAATCTGAAAAGAGCAGCATCATGAGCAACCCGACCCGGCCGATGGCCCTCAGCGAGCTGGAAGAGGCCAAACGGGCGCTTGATGTTCCGCTCTTTGCCGGATTGAGCGGAGATGCCGATGTCTCCTTTGAATTTTTCCCGCCCAAATCGGAAAAGATGGAAAAGACCCTGTGGGACAGCGTGGTCACGCTCGAGCCGCTCAACCCACGCTTCGTTTCCGTAACTTACGGGGCCGGTGGAACCACCCGCGAACGCACCCATGCGACGGTGGCGCGAATTGCCAAGGAAACCAATATCCCGGCTGCGGCACATCTGACCTGCGTCGACGCTAGCAAGGACGAGATTGCGGAAGTCGCCAGAGCTTATTGGGAAGCCGGCGTCCGGCACATTGTGGCATTGCGCGGCGATCCACCTGCGGAAGGACAGACTTTTGAGCCCCATCCGCAAGGATATGCCAGCGCCGCGGAACTGGTAAAGGGTCTGACCGACATCGCCCCGTTCGAAATATCGGTCGCCGCCTATCCGGAGACCCATCCGGAAGCCGACTGCCCGCAAGCCGACCTCGACAATCTCAAACGCAAGCTGGATGCCGGAGCAAGCCGGGCGATCACGCAGTTCTTCTTTACCGCAGAGGCCTTCTTCCGCTTTCGCGATGCTGCGGCCGCAGCCGGTATCGACGCCGAGCTGGTGCCCGGCATTCTGCCGGTTTCCAACGTCGCCCAGACCCGCAAATTTGCAGGCATGTGCGGCGCCGAAATTCCGCCGTGGATGAATGACCTGTTCGAGGGTCTGGATGACCATCCTTCGGCGCGGCAATTGATCGCCGCCACGGTGGCAGCGGAATTGTGCCGCAAGTTATATGCCGGTGGCGTTCGCCAGTTTCATTTTTACACGCTCAACCGGGCCGAGCTGAGCTATGCCATTTGCCATTTGCTCGGCAAGCGTCCCGGTGGCGGTCGACAGGAGAAAGCAGCATGACCAGCGCACGCGAACAATTGCAGAAACTGGCTGCGGAACGCATCCTCGTATTTGATGGCGGCTATGGCACCGCGATCCAGAATTACCGGCTTGGCGAAGAGGATTATCGCGGCAGTCTGGACCTGACCGATGACCAGAAGGGCAATAACGACCTGCTCAGCCTGACCCGTCCGGATATTATCGAAGCCATTCACACGGCCTATCTCGAAGCGGGCGCCGATATTGTCGAAACCAATACGTTCAGCTCGACCGAGATCAGCCAGGCCGATTATGGCTGCGAGCATCTTGTTCGCGAACTGAATGTGAAATCGGCAGAAATTGCGCGGGCGGCTTGCGACAAGGCAGAAGCCAGGGATGGACGCCCCCGCTTTGTCGCCGGATCAATCGGTCCGACCAACAAGACCTTGTCGCTGTCACCCGACGTCAACGATCCCGGCTTTCGCGAGATTGACTATGATTTTCTCAAGGGCGTCTACCGCGCGCAATGCGATGCCCTGCTCGAAGGCGGGGTCGACTTTCTGCTGATCGAAACCATATTCGACACGCTCAACGCCAAATGCGCCGGGATGGCGGCGATGGAAGCGGTAGAGGCAAGCGGGCGGGACGTGCCGCTGATGATATCGATGACGCTGACCGACCTGTCAGGCCGCAATCTGTCTGGCCATACGGTCGAGGCCTTCTGGCACGCGGTGCGGCATCTGAAACCGCTGACCATCGGTCTCAACTGTTCCTTCGGCGCCGACCAGCTCCGCCCGCATCTGGCGATGCTGTCGAAAGAGGCGGATACGCTGATCATGGCCTACCCCAATGCCGGTCTGCCCAATGATCTCGGCGAATATGACGAAATGCCGCAAGAAACGGCAGAATTGATCGGTGACTGGCTGAAAGATGGTCTGGTCAATATCGTCGGTGGCTGCTGTGGCACGACGCCGGAGCATATTGCTGCGATTGCCAGGGCCGTGGCCGATCAGGAACCGCGCAAGATACCGAGCATATCCGTCCACACCCGCCTGTCTGGGCTGGAACCGTTCAACATGGCGGCATAGACGCCCGGCACCCGCAGCGCAGCGGACCGAACAGACTGTTAATTGCTTCCCGGCTTCGGGCGAGACCAACGGATGACATCACGAATTATGAACCAACCCTCTTCCACCAATTTCGTCAATATCGGCGAACGCACCAATGTTACCGGCTCTGCCCGCTTCAAGAAGCTGATCCTCAACGACGATTACGAAGCCGCGGTCGAGGTCGCCCGCCAGCAGGTCGAGAATGGCGCACAGGTGATCGATATCAACATGGACGAAGGCCTGCTCGACGCACATCACGCGATGACCACCTTTCTCAAGCTGATTTCCGCCGAGCCCGATATCGCGCGGGTGCCGGTGATGATCGACAGCAGCAAATGGTCGGTGATCGAGGCAGGCCTGAAATGCGTCTCCGGCAAGCCGATCGTCAACAGCATCTCGATGAAGGAAGGCGAGGAAGAATTCCTGAGCCACGCGCGCAAATGCATGGCTTATGGCGCCGCCGTCGTGGTCATGGCCTTTGATGAGACCGGACAGGCGGACACCAAAGACCGCAAGGTCGAGATTTGCGAACGCGCCTACAAGCTGCTGACCGGGATATGTTTTCCGCCGGAAGATATTATCTTCGACCCCAATGTCTTTGCCATTGCCACTGGCATTGACGAGCATCGCCGCTATGGCATCGATTTCATCGAGGCCACCCGCGAAATCAGGAAACGCTGCCCGCATGTCCATATCTCCGGCGGTCTGTCTAATCTGTCGTTCAGCTTCCGCGGCAACGAGCCGGTGCGCAAGGCAATGCACAGCGTCTTTCTCTATCACGCAATTCCTGCGGGCATGGACATGGCGATCGTCAACGCCGGCCAGCTGGATATTTATGACGATATCGACCCGGAACTGCGCGAGCTTTGCGAGGATGTCATATTCGACCGCCGCGACGATGCGACCGACCGGCTGATCACGCTGGCCGAGAAATTCCGCGGCACAGATGAAGTGGCGGAAAAGGCTGCAGCGGAATGGCGCGGCTATGAAGTGCACAAGCGGCTCGAACATGCGCTCGTCAAGGGCATCGACGCGCATATCATCGAAGATACCGAGGAAATGCGTCTGGCCGTCAAGGCACGCGAAGGCCGTCCGATCGAGGTGATCGAGGGCCCGCTGATGGACGGCATGAACGTCGTCGGCGACCTGTTCGGGTCGGGCAAGATGTTCCTGCCGCAGGTGGTGAAATCCGCCCGCGTGATGAAGAAAGCGGTCGCCCATCTCTTCCCCTATATCGAGGCCGAGAAGGACGAAAATGCCAAGGGCAAGGGCAAGATCATCATGGCCACGGTCAAGGGAGATGTGCACGATATCGGCAAGAATATCGTCGGCGTGGTGCTGCAGTGCAACGGCTTTGAAGTCATTGATCTCGGCGTGATGGTCGCCTGGACCGACATATTGAAGGCCGCGAATGAAAATGACGCGGATATTATCGGTCTGTCCGGGCTGATCACCCCGTCGCTCGACGAGATGGTGACCGTGGCGGAAGAAATGGAGCGGGCGAAAATGACCATGCCGCTGCTGATCGGCGGCGCGACCACGTCCAAAACCCATACCGCGCTGCGCATCGAACCCGCCTATAGCGGCCCGACCATCTATGTGCTCGATGCGAGCCGCGCTGTCGGCGTCGCGTCGCAACTGGTCAGCGACACCCAGGCGGAAGGCTTTATCGCCAAAACCCGGGAGGATTACGAGCAGGTCCGGATCGCCCGCGCTGGCAAGACCGGGAAAAAGCTGGCGTCGCTGGAAGAGGCGCGCGCCAATTCCGCCGTGGTCGACATGAGCCTTAAGGCTCCGGCTCCGGCCAAGCCGGGATTGCACGTCTATGAGGACTGGGACCTTGCCGAGCTACGCGACTATATCGACTGGACACCGTTTTTCCGGGCGTGGGAACTGGCCGGCAATTATCCAGCCATATTGACCGACAAGATTGTCGGCGAGAGCGCGACCGACCTGTTCCGCGATGCGCAGGCAATGCTCGACCAGATCATCGAGGAAAAATGGCTGACAGCTAAAGGTGTGGCCGGACTGTGGCGGGCGCGACGGGAGAATGATGATATTCTCGTTTCGCCGGACAACGCAGAATATAGCTTGCCGATGCTGCGGCAGCAGGTGGTCAAGCGCGGCGGCAAGGCGAATAATTGTCTGGCCGACTTCATCGATACCGAGGACGACTGGATCGGCGGCTTCGCCGTCACCGCCGGCCACGGCATCGAGGAACATGTCCAGCGGTTCGAGATGGACAAGGATGACTATAACAGCATTCTCTTAAAAGCGCTTGCCGACCGTTTTGCCGAAGCCTTTGCCGAACGCATGCACGAACATGTCCGCAAGGATCTCTGGGGCTATGCTGCCGACGAGAATTTGAACAATCAGGATCTGATCCGCGAAAAATATCAAGGCATCCGCCCTGCCCCCGGCTATCCGGCCTGCCCCGACCATAGTCTCAAGCCGATCCTGTTCGACATGCTGGACGCTACGGCCAACACCGGCATCGAGCTGACCAGCGGTTTTGCCATGACGCCAACGGCCGCGGTGTCGGGTTTCTATTTCGCCCATCCGCAGGCCGATTATTTCGGGGTCGCGCGGATCGGCGAGGATCAGGTGGAGGATTATGCCAACCGGCGCGATGCCTCGATCGATCAGGCACGGCAATGGCTGCGCCCAAATCTGAACGAATAGACGGACTGAATTAACCGTTTAACTTCTCTCGCTCAGCCTGAATTCATCTGGGACAGGCCAAGTATTGATATTGTTTGATATCGCGGCTGGCGGTAATGAAACTGCTATACTCCCCCCGAGTCAGGATGACCGAAATGAAGCTCAAGACCCCGTTGATCGCAGCAATGCTCTCACTCTCGCTTGCCGGAACCACCGCGCAGGCCCAGCGGAGCGGTGCGTTCAAGGTTGTCGAGACCGGGCAGACCTTTGGCCGATTGTCGGACGCGGTCGCAGCGATCGGCGGCAATAATGGCACTATCGTCATCGCGCCCGGCGCATATGGCGATTGCGCGGTCCAGACCGCAGGCCGGATCACCTACAAAGCTTCCGTACCAGGCCAGACCATTTTTGACGGCGGCATCTGCGAAGGCAAGGCATCGCTCGTCCTGCGCGGAAAAGCCGCGACGATCGACGGGATCATATTCCAGAACCAGGGCGTAGCCGATGGCAATGGCGCCGGGATTCGGATCGAGCGTGGCGATCTCTATGTTTACAACGCGATGTTCCGCAACGCCGAACAGGGCATATTGAGCGCCGATGATCGCAGCGCCGAAATCGTCATCGACCGGTCAACCTTCCAGCGTCTGGGACGCTGCGATCGCGGCCTGTCCTGTGCCCACAGCCTCTATATCGGCGGATTCGGTTCGCTCAAGGTGACCAACAGCCGTTTCGAAAAAGGCAGCGGTGGCCATTATGTCAAGAGCCGCGCACCCAGGGCGACGATCAACAACAACAGTTTTGACGACACCCAGGGCCGCACCACCAATTATATGATCGACCTGCCAGCCGGCGCCACCGGCGTGATCAGCGGCAATGTCTTTGTCCAGGGCCAGAACAAGGAAAACTGGAGCGCCTTCATCGCCATCGCCGCCGAAGGCAAAGACAATAGCTCCGCCGGCCTCAACATCCACAGCAACAGCGCGTCGCTCGCCAGGGGCGTCAAGCGCAACACCTGGTTCGTGGCAGACTGGAGCGGCGATCAGCTGCGCATTGCCAACAACAGTCTCGGTCAGGGACTGACCCGCTACCAGCGGCGCTAGGGTCAGGCCGCTAGTTCATTCGCAGCTATTGGCCGGACCACCATCGAGATCGAGACATTTTCCATCGGTTTCCTCCGCCGGAATATCGACGCCGATGAGCGCGCCGAGCGTCGGGGCGATATCCACGGTCATCACCGACAGAGGCTGTTCAAAATGCCGGATGCCTTCCCGCCAGAACAGCATCGGGACGCGGCGGTCATAATCCCAGGGGCTACCGTGGGTGGCGACATATCCGCGCGCGGTTGTCGCGATCGGGGTGATCGCCTTTTTGAGCAGCACGACAAAGTCGCCGGACCGGTCAGGGTGAAACGATGCGCGGGCGCGCTGCAGCATGGTCCATTGCTCGGGCGCTTCGCGCGAGATTTCGGTGGCCAATATCTCGTCGTGATCGAGCACCATTTCTACCTGAGGATGGGCCGCGATCAGCGCCATCGCGCTTTTCTTGACTGCAGCCCGCTGGCCTTCGGATAAATCCAGACTGATATAATAATCGCCAAACGGTCCGTCGGCATGAAGGACGGGCTTTTCGCTATCGAGGTTCAATTGCTTGGCAACCGCCGCGCCGATCGTCTTGGCATTGAGTTCGCTGTCGACCCGCTGCGCCATCGGTACGCCCTGAAGCTGCATCCGCTCCGGCAGGTCGAGACCGCCATGATCGGCGGTCAGCATGACGACATAATCGATGTTCTGACTGTCCAGGACGTTGAAAAAGTCGCCGATGGACTGGTCGAGTGCGCTCATCTGGATGCACATTTCGAGACCGGCGGTACCGAAAGCGTGGCCAATATAGTCGGTTGCGGCCAGGCTGATCGACAGAATATCGGTGGCCTCTCCCTGACCCAGCTTGTGGTCATTCACCAATGTCGTTGCCGCGGTAAGAACCGCAGCGTCAAAATCGGGCGATCCGCGGAAGATTTGCGCAGCGCCGTCGGGCCGCTGGAATGCGTAATCGCCAACGGATTTGTCATCGCCATGCGCGATTTTTGCGTTGCGCGCCTCGCAATGGGCGGGAACCGCATAGGCCGGACGGGCCTTGTTGATTGTTTCACCGATGTTCTTGTTCAGCGCGGTCATCGAAGAGGACATGCCACGACCGACTAACGTGGTGAAACCGTTGCCTTTCCACCAGTAGATTTCGTCGACATCCTTGCCGCCCATCATCAAGGCGGAGCGATCCTTGCCGGCCACCGCAACATTGCGCGATTTCGGCGAGACTTTCTTGAGCCGCTCGCCCAGCGTCGGGACCAGAAGATGCCATGATGATGCAACATAATCGCCCTGGGTCGCCGCCGTGATATCGCCGAAGCTGGTGCCCTCGATCCGCTCGTCCTCGGCGCAATAGACGGTCTTGTCATCCCGCTTGATCGACAGGTCGATCCAGTTGTTGGCGATGATCCCGGCCCGTCCCGAATGGACGCCCGTCATGATCGTCGAATGGCCGGGACAGGTTTCGGTCGCCGCGTGGGACTGATAGCCGGAGGGGAACACCACGCCGCTCGCCAGACGTTTCAGACCGCCGGTGAAACTGTTGCGATATTCGGCGAACAGATCGGCGGATAACTGGTCGACGGAAATGGCGACCACCAGCTTTGGACTGGCTTCATCTGCTGCTATATGATCTTCGGCATTTGCGGCGCCGGAAAATGTGATAAGCGTGGCAAGAGCTGTAACAATGATCGATTTTTGCACGAATGGTCCTCACTGATGAAAGCGGCTATGATATGCTGTCTAGCGATAGCCTAAATGCGATTAAACAGGAAATGGTGCGTTTTGATGACATTTGATTTTCGGATCTTGGCAATAATACTGGCGTTCACCGCGGTGGTCTTCGCTCCCACGGCCGAAGCACAGGTCCGGATGGGCAATGGCGAACTGAACGTACCCGCTACGATGGTTGCCGAATCGCAGAGGGTGAAGCCGGGCCAGAACGTGACCATCGCCTTCGTCATGGAACCCAAGCCGACCTGGCACGGATATTGGGAAAACCCTGGCGACGCGGGCATCGGCATGAGCTTTGACTGGACCCTGCCTGCAGGGGTGACTGCGGGCAAAGCCCAGTTTCAGGTCCCCGACAGGCTGCTGATCTCCGGCATCATGAACTATGTCTACAAGGGCGATTATGCGGTGTTGGTCAATCTGACCCTTTCCGACAGGGTCCAGCCCGGACCATTGCCGATTTCGGTCAAATCGGAATGGCTGTCCTGCACCGACGAAATCTGCGTGCCCGAGCAGGATGAAATGTCGATCAC
The DNA here is from genome assembly GCF_013371215.1 of Parasphingorhabdus flavimaris. Lineage (GTDB taxonomy): Bacteria > Pseudomonadota > Alphaproteobacteria > Sphingomonadales > Sphingomonadaceae > Parasphingorhabdus > Parasphingorhabdus flavimaris. Next base: position 187,393 of record NZ_JABWMH010000001.1, on the reverse strand, counting down.
CTTGCAGGTCGTAGGCAGGGACGCAGAGATCGTGCTCGACAAAAGGTTCGACGGCTTTCGCGCCGCCCTGCCCCGGCCCTTGGGCAGCGAAGCCAGCTTTGCCATCACCGACGATCTGTTCCGGCTGTCGATTCCGCTGCCCGCCGGTGTCGCGCTCGATACCCCCTATTTCTTCATCCACAACGACGGCATCGTCGACTATGCCGCGCCGCAGAAGTTCAGCCGGGACGGAGATCGCCTGATCCTCGAGACCCAGGCGCGCGGCGACGGCCTCGACATGATCAGCGGCGTGCTCAAAATCGGCGATGACATGGGCCTGTCGTTCACCGCGACCAGGGGCGAGGTCGCGATGACCGGCGTGCCGCTTCGGGCCGAAGACGGCCCAAAGGACCAGAATCTGGCTTCCTTGCTGTTTCTGGCGCTGGGCGGCGCGATAGTCGGTGGCCTGCTGCTCAATCTGATGCCCTGTGTTTTCCCGATTCTCAGCCTGAAAGCGATCAGTCTCGCCAAGGCGGGCGGCAATGAAGCCGTCGTTCGGCGCGATGCGCTCGCCTATACCGCCGGCGTCGTGCTGGTTGCGACATCGCTCGGTGCCATCCTGCTCGGCCTGCGCGCCAGCGGCGCTGCTGTCGGCTGGGCATTCCAGCTGCAAGACCCGCGGATCATCTTTGTCCTGCTCGCGCTGGTCACCGCGATAGGTTTCAATCTGGCCGGCATGTTCGAACTGCCCAATGTCAATTTCGGCAACAAGCTGGCCCAGAAAGACGGGGCAGCCGGTTCGTTCTGGACCGGCGCGCTCGCCGCCTTTGTCGCTACGCCCTGCACCGGCCCGTTCATGGCAGCCGCACTCGGCGCCACCATCATCCTGCCACCGGTCGCGGCATTGGTCATCTTTGCAGGCCTGGGCGTCGGCCTTGCCTTGCCGTTCCTGCTGATCGCATTCGTACCGGCGATCCGCAGTCGATTGCCCAAGCCTGGACCCTGGCTGGACGGTTTCCGCAAAGCGATGGCGGTCCCGATGTTCCTCACCAGCATCGGCCTGATCTGGTTGCTCGGCCGTCAGATCGGCACCGATGCGCTGGGCCTGTCGCTGATATTCCTGCTGCTGGTTGCCCTGATCCTGTGGTGGTTTGGCGGCGCGCAGATGAAGGGTTCGTCCCGCGGAGCGCTGACCAGCGCGGCAATGGTCGCCGCAATATTGGGCGGCATCATCGCCCTGCCCGGTGAAGCGGCGATGGACAGCCAGAAGCTGGCCGGCAATTCTGCGGCGACCCTGCCAAGCGAACCGTTTAGCGAGGCGCGCCTTTCCGAATTGCGCGCATCCGATCAACCGGTATTCGCCTATTTCACAGCCGACTGGTGCATAACCTGCAAAGCCAATGAGGCCGCCGCAATCCAGCGGACCGAGACCGCTGATGCCTTTGCCGCGGCCCAGGTCGCTGTCCTGATGGGCGACTGGACCCGCCCCGACCCGGCGATCAGCCAGTTTCTCGAAAAACACGGTCGCGCCGGCGTCCCGCTCTACCTCTATTATGCTCCCGGCCAGGAGCCGGTGATCTTGCCGCAAATCCTGACCGTGGCGACGCTGACCGAACTGGTGGGCAAGGCGGCGTGATATCTGTCGATTGATCAATTCCCCAATGAACGGAGACTATAAGTGCGAAATTTTCCAGCCATAGCAACTGCAACAATCACCGCCATCGCACTGGCCAGCCCGCTGGCGGCAGCCCAGAGAACCGGCGCCACGGCGCAGGATTTCAAGCTCACCGATGTGAACGGCAAAACCGTCCAGCTTTCAGAATTCCGTGGCAAGACGGTCGTACTCGAATGGCACAATCCCGGCTGCCCGTTCGTCAGCAAACATTATAACAGCGGCAATATGCAGATGACCCAGAAGGCGGCGCGAGCACAGGGTGCGGTCTGGCTTACGATCAATAGCGGCGCCAAGGGCAAACAGGGACATATGACCGGCGCGGAAGCCAAGGCCCTGATCGCCAAACAGAATATCCGGTCGAGCAATTATCTGTTCGATAGCAAAGGTCTGGTCGGCAAAGCCTATGGCGCCAAGACCACCCCCCATATGTATATCATCGATGCTGCGGGAACATTGGTCTATCAGGGCGGGATTGACGACAAGCCGACCGCCAATCCGGCCGACATCAAGATTGCGCGCAATCATGTCCTCGAGGCGCTGGACGAGATCAAGACCGGCAAAAAAATCAGCACTGCCTATTCGCGGCCTTATGGCTGCTCGGTCAAATACGCGTCATGATGGAGCGGATGGCTGGTGTCTGAAACAATTGCAGGACTGGCACGCCAACCTTACGCGCGCGCCAGCCCTGCACCCCGGAGTCCGGGGATAGCGCGTCGACGGCAGACGAACCCCTCGAAGCCGCCGTCAACAGGCCCCCTGACCCAACGAAAAAACGATCAAACCCGGCACTGATGCCAAGGATCGGGAGACAGATCCGATACGCAACCGGGTTCTGCCTCCCGCCTTTGTTCCGACAGCGTGCGACCCTAACCAAAGGCGCCGCCGGTCAAACTCTTCCTTAGCCGCAAATCGGCCTGCGCCGATTACGGAAGGATATTCATGCTTTTTGATGCTGACCTCGATCAATTCCGGCTCACCGGAATTTCGCTGCAGGGTCAGTGCTTATCAATGCAAACTGTATAGCGGCGCTTTAGACAACGCGACCTGAACAGTCTTGTAAACAATCGTAACAAATCATATCCTATTGAAATATTATTACTTTTAGGCGCAATAAACGGATAATTCGAGGGCGTACGATTCCTGCGGCGCGACGGCCCCATTTGCCGCAAACGGAAATCTCTTATTTTCCATATAGTTAGGAAAAAACTTGATTCGCGCCGGAAATCCGGCGGAAATGATGAGCCGGTGGACTAGCCCGGCTTGCGGAACCGCATCACGAAACGATCGGTTTTCCCGCGCACAGCCGGATCAAATACATTTTTGTCGAGATCATCATCGGGATTGGCGAACATCTGGCTTTCCCCATCCAGCACGAAGCCGGCGGCGAGAAAATCAGACCGAACCGTTGCCGGATCGATGCGATGGCTTTTCTCGACCACGGCGCGCGTGTCGCCGGATGGTCCGGCATGGTCGATAACCGCAACCACACCACCGGGCTTCATCCCCGCATGAAGATTGGCCAGCACCACAGCCGGATCCATTTTCTCAAATTTGAACTTCTCGCTCTGCCAGTAAAAGTCATGATAGATCAGGTGCAACATGGCAAAATCTATGCTGTTCGGGGCCGGCTTGTAATCCGGCAATTGCGACGGCACCATGGTCACATTGGGCTGTCGGTCGATGACTGCGGCCCATTTTTCCCTGGACTGTTCGCTGGAAACAAATTGCGGCGGATTGACCGCGACAACCGATCCTTGCGGACCAACCGCGCGACCGAGTATCTCGCTATAATAGCCGCCACCGGCGAAAAAATCGAGCACGACATCACCGGTTTCAAGCCCCATGAAGTCCAGCACTTCGGCAGGCTTGCGGCTTTCGTCGAGGGTGACATCCGCCTCTCCCCGTCCCGAAGCGGTCACGGCGGCGTCGAAATCCGGCCCGGCGGCAGCAGCGGTCGCCATCGAGGTGACGGACGCGGGTCCTGCCCAGACCGGAGCAGAAAATGCCAAGGCAGAGCCTGCCAATGTCAGAAGGATGGACGCACGCATGATGTTTCTCCCCAAATATTGGCCGACAATATGAACCGGTCGCACGCGGCGCACAAGCGGTGGGGATGTGATTGGTCTGTTTCGGACCGCCTTTGGTCGAAACTGCGGTTAACAGCGACCGTCAGGCAGCGCGTTTGCTGATCTTGTCAAGCTCGGCCCCGCTGTTTCGGCGAACTTCCTCAAGATCAAAATCAATCTGCAAGCCGAGGAAAAATCCCTCGGAGATACCGAAATAACGAGACAGTCGAAGATCGACATTGGCATCAACCGAATGCTGACAGGCAAGTATGGCGCTAAGCTGGCTCAGGTCCAGACCAGCCCCTTCAGCCACTTCTTCCATCGGTATTTCGCTACCAATCAGATAATCGTCGCGCAGGATATCGCCCGGATGAACATTGTCCAAACGGTCCTTATCCCCTGTGATAGTCCTCGATCCGGACATTATGCGCGTCTCCATTCGACCAGTTGAACGTCACACGCCACTGATCATTGATACGCACACTATAGCGCAAAGGTGTATATCCCTTCAACTGTTCAAAGCGATTGCCGCCCGGGATGCGCAAATCTGTTAGTTTCGCAGTCCTGTTGATCTGTCGCAGTTTTCGACGCGCAACATTCTGGATATCCGAAGGCAGCATACGGCTGCGTTCGCCGCTCCATATTTTTTCCGTTTCGGAATCGGCGAATGAGTGAATCATTGTGCGCCTGTCATTGCAAACATGTTATGATTTCAAACATATCGCATTCCATCGGCGCCCGTCCACACCATGTAGGCTTTTTGCACAAAATTTGGGCGCACATTGCTGATGTCAGTTGCAGAGCGCGCGTACAGCATCACATCACTTCCGCTGCGTCTTGCCATAGCCCATCTTGCGCGTCCCCGGGCGCCCTTCGGTTGATCGACCCTTGGGTTGCGCGACCTGCAGGTCGGCGGGCAAGCCCAGTTCTTCCGCCTCGAGCTTGCGGATTTCGTCGCGCAGGCGGCCTGCGGTTTCGAACTCCAGGTCGGCCGCCGCATCGCGCATCTGCTTTTCGAGACTTTCGATATGGGCGCGCAGATTGTGGCCGACCAGATGCTTGCCGTCGTCATTGACCGCTCCGGTGACCATATCCTTGGCCGTGGCATGAGCGACGATGTCACCGATATTCTTCTTGATCGATTGCGGGGTGATCCCGTGCTCGAGATTATATTCGACCTGCTTCTCGCGGCGACGGTCGGTCTCGCTGATTGCGCGCTCCATTGATCCGGTCATTCGGTCGGCATAGAGAATGACCCGACCATCGATATTGCGTGCCGCGCGACCAATGGTCTGGATCAGCGACGTTTCGCTGCGCAGGAATCCTTCCTTGTCGGCGTCCAGTATCGCGACCAGCCCGCATTCCGGGATATCCAGCCCTTCGCGCAACAGGTTGATACCGATCAGCACATCATAGACGCCCAGCCGGAGATCGCGGATCAGTTCGATCCGTTCCAGCGTCTCGACGTCGCTGTGCATGTAGCGAACCTTGATCCCCGCTTCGTGCATGAATTCGGTCAGATCTTCCGCCATCCGCTTGGTCAGCGTTGTAATCAGGGTGCGATAGCCCTGTGCTGTCACCTTGCGACATTCGTTGATTACATCGTCGACCTGGTCTTCGACCGGCTTGATCTCTACCGGCGGGTCGATCAGCCCGGTGGGGCGAATGACCTGTTCGGAGAACACGCCACCGGTCTGCTCCATCTCCCATTTGCCCGGCGTCGCCGAAACGCTGACCGTCTGCGGCCGCATCGCGTCCCATTCGTTGAAACGCAGCGGACGGTTGTCGATACAGCTGGACAGGCGGAAGCCATATTCGGCAAGGTTGATCTTGCGGCGGTGATCGCCCTTCGACATCGCGCCGATTTGCGGGACCGTCTGGTGGCTTTCATCGACGAACAGCAAAGCATTGTCCGGCAGATATTCGAACAGGGTCGGTGGCGGTTCGCCCGGCAGGCGTCCGGTCAGAAAGCGCGAGTAATTTTCGATCCCCGCGCAACTGCCGGTCGCGGCGATCATCTCGAGATCGAAATTGGTTCTTTGTTCCAGCCGCTGATGCTCGATCAGCTTGCCTTCCGCTTCCAGCTCCTTCAGCCTTTCGGAAAGCTCGAATTTGATCGCTTCCATCGCCTGCTTCATCGTCGGGCCCGGGGTGACATGGTGCGAATTGGCATAGACCCGCACCTTGTTCAGGCTGGCGCCCTTCTTCCCGGTCAGCGGATCGAATTCGACAATCTCCTCGATCTCGTCGCCAAAAAAGCTGATACGCCAGGCCATGTCCTCGTAGTGGGAGGGGAATATCTCGAGATTGTCCCCCCGCACCCGGAAATTGCCGCGGGCAAACGCCATGTCATTGCGCTTGTACTGCAGCGCCACCAGCTTGCGGATGATGTCCCGCTGGTCGACCGACTGTTCTTTCGTGAGATCGAAGATCATCGCCGAATAGGTCTCGACCGAACCGATACCATAGAGACAGGACACCGAAGCGACGATGATCACGTCATCGCGCTCGAGCAAGGAACGGGTGGCGCTGTGCCGCATTCGGTCGATCGCCTCGTTTACCGAGCTTTCCTTCTCGATATAGGTATCCGACCGCGCGACATAGGCTTCGGGCTGGTAATAATCATAATAAGAGACGAAATATTCAACCGCATTGTCGGGAAAGAAATTCTTGAACTCTCCGTAAAGCTGTGCCGCCAGAATCTTGTTCGGCGCCAGGATCAGGGCGGGCCGCTGCAGCTCTTCGATGATCTTGGCCATGGTAAAGGTCTTGCCCGATCCGGTCACCCCGAGCAGCACCTGATCGCGCTCCTCGTCTCGCATCCCGGCGACAAGTTCCTCGATCGCTGCGGGCTGGTCGCCCGCTGGCTCGAAATCGCTGGCCAGCTTGAACGGCCTGCCGCCTTCCGATTTGGCAGGGCGATTGGGCTTGTGGGGAACAAAATCATCGCCGGTTTCCGGTTCCGCCAGGCCTCGTCTGATTACCAATTCTGTCATAGCGCGGATATGGAACAAAAAGGGTCCAATGTCATCCCCGTTGTGGAATTTTCCGGCCGCGACGTGCAAGGCAAATTTACATCTGTCGTCCGGCGGTTTATGTTACGCGTTGGGAGCACCAACATTGAGGGAATATTCTCGTGAAAAAATTATTAGCAACAGTGGCTGTACTCGGCCTCGTGGCAGGCTGTTCCGACAAGGGCGCTGACCAGGACGGTGACGGCAAGATCACCCCCGACGAAGTGGCCAAGGAAATGAACAAGGTGACGCTTGAGCCAGGCGAATGGGAAAATAGTGTAGAAATCGTCGACGTGAAAATCGATGGGCTGCCGGATGGCATGCCGGCCGGAGCTCTGGACAGCATGAAGGGCAAGGTGACGACTTCGAAATCCTGCATCACCAAGGAACAGGCCGAGAACCCCGGCGCAGAATTTTTTGCAGCGCAGGAAGAAACCAATTGCGAAGTCAAGAAATTCAACATGAGCGGCGGAGCGGTTTCCTCGGAAATGGCCTGCAACAATATGGGCGGCGGTCCGGGCAACATGACCATGACCATGGATGGCCAATATGGGCCGAGCAACTATGAGATGACCATGGACATGACCGGCGGTGCCGGAGGCATGAAGATGAATATTGCTGCCAAGAGCAACGGCAAGCGGATCGGCGACTGTCCGGCAGGCTAGTCCCGACTTAATTGAAATGATCAAGATCAAGGCAGGAGCGTTTCGCTTCTGCCTTTTTTTTTGCGCCCGATCTCCATATCCGCTCGGCGCCGTCGCAGCATGACCCTGCAGGTCATTGCATCTGCGCCTGCGACTGATAGATTTTAATTCGAGACCGAATCGATCAACCCGATTGATCATCAGGAGAAGAATCATGATTGGATATGTAACGCTCGGCACCAATGATCTCGACAAGGCGCGCGCTTATTATGACGCGCTGCTCGGCGAGCTTGGCGCGAAACGACTGATGGAGCTCGAAGAGAACGGCTTCACCCTTTACGGCGTCGACATGACCACGCCCTCGATCGCAATCACCGCGCCGTATAACGGGCAAGCGGCGCAGCCGGGCAACGGCAATATGGTCGCGCTGCAGATGCAGGAACGCGGCCAGGTCGACAGCTTCTATAAAAAGGGCATCGAACTCGGGGGCAGCGACGAAGGCGCACCCGGATTGCGCGGTGATGACGGCCCGATGGCCTTTTACGCTGCCTATTTTCGCGATCCGGACGGCAACAAGCTTTGCGCATTTCGTGTCGGTCCTGCATAGGAAGAAAAAAACAGGGAGAGAAATATGAAGCATCTTTTGGCTCTGGCCGCGACAAGCGCCTTGATCTGGACGGCACCGCTCGCGGCGCAGAACAGTTCGACATCGCCCGATCTGGCAGCGGCGATCGCAGCGGATTATGACAAGGAGCTGGAAGCCCTGTTTATCGATTTTCACAAGAACCCCGAACTATCCTACAAGGAAACCCGTACCGCCGCGATCATCGCGAAAAAATGGCGCGACGCGGGCTTCACCGTGACCGAGAAAGTCGGCGGCACCGGCGTGGTTGCGGTGATGAAAAACGGTGCAGGCCCGACCCTGATGCTGCGCGCCGATATGGACGGCCTGCCGCTGGTCGAGGATAGCGGGCTCGACTATATGTCGACCGCGAAACAGATCAGTATCGACGGCGAGGAAAAGCCGGTCATGCATGCCTGCGGCCATGACGTGCATATCACTTCGCTGATCGGCACCGCGCGGCAGATGTCGGCAATGAAGAACCAGTGGTCGGGCACATTGGTGCTGGTCGCCCAGCCGGCCGAGGAACGGATCGGCGGGGCCAAGCTGATGCTGGACGACGGGCTCTACAGCCGTTTCCCCAAGCCCGATTTCGCCATGGCCTTCCACGTTTCCGCTGACACCCCGACCGGCAAGCTGGCGATCGGCGAAGGCATCGAAAGCAGCTCTTCCGACAGCGTCGATATCATTGTCCACGGGGTTGGCGCCCATGGCGCTTCGCCACATCGCGGCAAGGATCCGATCGTGATGGGCGCAGAAATCATCATGGCGCTGCAGACCATCGTCAGCCGCGAAATCGCTCCGCTCAAGCCGGCGGTGATAACCGTCGGTTCGTTCCACAGCGGGTTCAAGCATAATATCATTTCCGACAAGGCGACCATGCAACTTACGGTCCGCTCGGATGACGAGGACACGCGGGCGAAATTGCTCGAAGGGATCAAGCGGATCGCCACCAATGTCGGCCGGATGAACGGCCTGCCGGATGACAAATTACCCGAAGTGCTGGTGTCGCACGAATCGACTCCGGCCAATTATAATGACGCCGCCATGACCAAACGGGTGAAAGGCGTTTTCGCGGCTCGCTTCGGTGAAGAGGTGTTCGACAACAAGCCGCGCGAAGGCATGGGCGCAGAGGATTTTGCCTATTTCGTCGCCCCCAATACCGATGTCCCGGGCGTCTATTTCGCGGTTGGCGGCACCCCGCAAGCCGATTTTGATCGTGAGGCATCCGGCGGTGCTCCGGTGCCGTCCCATCACTCGCCCTTTTTCAAAATCGCTCCGCGCGAATCCGTGACATTGGGAACCGAGGCAATGACGGCAGCGGCGCTGGATTATCTCAATCCGCAAAAATAATCGTGGCGGAGGACCTTTCACCGGAGCAAATCAAAGCGCTGCACGCCAGCCTGATCGAGAAGCAGGCGGAGCTGAAGGCGCTCGATCTGGAAGCGGCAAGCTGGCGCACGACGGTTGAGCTGGACCAGCAAAGCGTCGGCCGGCTTTCCCGCATGGACGCAATGCAGCAGCAGGAAATGGCCCAGGCCGAAGCCCGGCGGCGGACAAGTGATATCGCCCGGATTGAAATGGCTTTGAAACGGATCGAGCAGGGCGAATATGGCTGGTGCGCGGAATGCGGGGAGCCGATTGCCTTTCGCCGCCTGGAAATCGATCCGGCGGCGGCATTGTGCATTGGCTGCGCGCGCTGATTGAAGCTGTGTCCGGCATGCTCAAGTGGATACTCGAAACCGTTGCACGAGTTCCCGAAAAGCCAGGGCCTGAAACCTGATATCAGGACCGCTAAGGGCCACGCCGGTTCAATCGAGTCATATTTGCGCCCAGTGAACCGTCGCTACGCTTTTCGCTCTTTCCCGCTGCCTTACATCGCTCTAATGTAAGGTCCATGGAAATCCCCGCCGATATCAAGCCGCATGACGGACGCTTTGTCGACGGGAAGCATTATTTCGCCTGCCGCGTCTATTTCGAGGACACCGACTTTTCCGGTATCGTCTATCATGCCAATTATCTGCGCTATATGGAGCGCGCCCGTTCGGACATGCTGCGCCAGCTCGATATGGACCAGAATGCAGCCTTTGATAGCGGTGAAGGCGTCTACGCCGTCGTCGACCTGACGATGAAATATCTGTCCCCGGCCAAGCTTGACGATGACCTGGTGGTCATCAGCACGGTCGAAACCTTGCGCGCCGCCAGCGTGATCATCGAGCAGAAGATCATGCGCGGCGCGGACCAGATTACGTCAGCCTCTGTTCACGCAGCGTTTCTTACTCCTGCCGGACGCCCGAGGCGGCAACCGAAAGCGTGGACAAAGGCATTCGCCAGCGTCATGGACCAGACTGATACGAAATGAAGGATATCAAATCTTGCTAGACCAACTTTCCGTCGGAGCGACTACTGGCAGCTTCTCTCCATTCATGTTGTTCATGGAAGCCGATATCGTCGTCAAGACGGTGATGATCGGGCTGCTGCTGGCCAGCATCTGGACATGGACGATCATCGTCAGCTTTGGCATGAACATCGCGCAGATCACGCGCAAATCCGACCGGTTCGAACGGGCGTTTTCCAAGACCGAGAATATCGACAAGTTTTTTGATGAACATGGCCAGTCCAACCTGCCCAGCGCCAAGGTACTGGCCGCCGGAGTCAAGGAATGGCGCCGTTCGACCGCAAAGGGCCCCGTCGACCGCGAAGGCACCAGGCAGCGGCTGGCCACTGCAATGAACGCGACAATTGCACACGAAGTGGATCGCATTGCCGACCGGCTCAATTTCCTTGCAACCGTCGGCAGTGTCGCCCCGTTTGTCGGTCTGTTCGGCACGGTCTGGGGCATCATGCGGAGTTTCTCGGCGATTGCCGCAGAACAGAACAGCTCGCTCGCGGTGGTTGCCCCCGGCATTGCCGAGGCCCTGTTCGCGACGGCAATCGGACTGTTTGCCGCGATCCCCGCGGTTATCGCCTATAACCGCTTCTCCCACCGCCTCAACAAGCTGGAAGCCCGGATGGGCCGCTTTGCCGACGGTTTCCACGCCACGCTGAGCCGCGAGCTGGAAATCGGGAACTGAGCATGGGCATGAACATGGGATCCGGAATTGGCAGGCGCGGCGGCAGCCGGGGCCGCGCACCGATGGCCGAGATCAACGTCACGCCGTTCGTGGATGTGATGCTGGTGCTGCTGATCATCTTCATGGTGACGGCGCCGCTGCTGGTGACCGGCGTGCCCGTCGACCTGCCGGAAAGCCGCGCCAATGCGCTCGAGCAGGAACAGGAGCCGGTCCAGATTTCAATCGATACCGAGGGCCGCGTCTTTGTCGATGACGAAGAACTCAGCCGGGGCGCTCTCGAAAGCAGATTGCGGGATATCGCCGCCGAACAGGACCCGGAAGACCCGCGCCAGATCATGCTGCGCGGCGACAAGACGCTCGATTACGGCTTGATCATGGGCGTGATGGGCGAACTCAACCGGGCTGGGCTGAGCCGGGTTTCGCTGGTCACAACAGGTTCATCCGAGACACCTTAATGGTGGACCGCTGATATGGAACGTGCTGAGAAAATTGGCTTGGGAATAGCTGCTGCCGGTCACGTCGCGCTGTTTGGCGTGTTGTCGCTGAGCGTCCTCAGCTCGACCAATGACGCGTTTCGCAACAAGCCGATCGAGGTGATGATTGCCGACGAAGTCGGCCTAGAAAGCGCTGCTCCCGATCCTGCAAAAATCACCCCGGCGACCAGCGTCGCGCCGGAACTCGGCGCGCCCGAAGAGAGCAGCTTTGTGACGCCGGAACCATTGCCGGAACCGCCAAAAGCCGAAGCCCGGCCGAAACCGGCACCAGCCCCCACATCCCGCGAGCCACGCCGACGCCCGGACAAACCGTCCAGCAGCACCGCCAGGTCCGATCCCAAACCGGCGGCGAAACCAGCCGCGAAGCCGGCTCCCAAGGCCGAACCGAAGCCCGCAGCCAAGCCACGGGGATCGCGACTGGGGGATGATTTCCTTAAAGGGGTGACCGACGCTTCCTCTGTCAGTCGCAACCAGAATATTGCGGCGGAAAAAGCCTCGCCCGCCGCGGTCGCCTCGCTCGAACGCGAGCTGTACCGGCTGATCAAGCAGAAATGGCGTCCTCCGTCGGGCGCGGATGCCGAACTTTTGCGCACCAAGGTTACCGCGCGGCTGGACAGCAATGGCCGGATCGTCGGCACGCCGACCGCGACCACCACCGGCATCACCCCGAGCAACCGGTCGCAGGTCGACATCCATCAGGAACGGGCCATTGCCGCGGTCCAGCTTGCCGCGCCGTTCACGACATTCCCGGAAAAATATTATGACGAATGGAAGGTTATCGAACCTGTCCTCTATCTTGGCGTCTAGGAGACCATATATGCAATCGCCCGCCCTCTATATTCGATCATTGATCCTTGCTGTCATCGCCAGCGTCGGACTCACGGCAACCGCCCACGCGCAGTTGACGGTCGACGTCGACAATAGCGGAGCGGAGGAGCTGGTGATCGCGGTGCCAGGCTTGCCGACACAGCAGAATATCGACACTCCGGCTGGCAACACCAGCGAACTGGGCGGAAAGATCAGCGATGTTATCGTCACCGACCTGCGGTCCAGCGGATTGTTCAAGCCGGTGGGACGCAATCAGGTGCGCGGAATCAGCTTTTCCGAAGTGACCGCGCCGCAATTCCCCTATTGGAGCGGCACCAATGCCTCGGCATTGATCCAGGGTTTCGTCAAAGCCAATCCCGACGGCAAATTGACCGTCGGCTGCTATCTCTATGATGTCGCGCTGGAAACCGAACTTACCCGGAACGGGTTTGTCGTCGAACCGCGGGATTGGCGGCGGGCCGCGCATAAATGCGCCGACGCCATCTATTCCCGGCTGAGCGGTGAATCGCCGTTTTTCGACAGCCGCATCGCCTATATCGCCGAAACCGGTCCAAAGGGTAACCGGACCAAGCGGCTTGCTATCATGGACAGCGACGGCGCCAATCACCGGTTCATTACCAATGGTCAGGCCACCGCGCTGACACCGCGCTTCTCGCCGGACTATAAGAGCATCGTCTATCTGAGCTTTCTCGACGGCAACCCGCGGATCTACATCTATGATATCGGGACCGGCCAGCAGCGCCTGATCACCCAGAGTACCAACCCGACCTTCGCGCCGCGCTGGTCTCCGGACGGCAAATGGATTCTCTATTCCATGGCGATTGCCGGCAATACCGATATCTATAAAGTATCGACATCCGGCGGCGCCAATCCGCAACGGCTGACCTTCTCTCCCGGCATCGATATCGGTGGCAGCTTCTCGCCCGATGGCGGACGGATTGTGTTCGAAAGTGACCGTTCGGGCAGCCAGCAACTATATGTGATGGACTCCAACGGCGGCAACGAACACCGGATCAGCTTTGGTGGCGGTCGTTTTGCAACCCCGGAATGGAGCCCGCGCGGCGACCTGATCGCCTTCACCAAAATCGCCGGCAATTTTCGTATCGGCGTCATGACGCCAAGCGGCGGCGGCGAGCGCCTGCTGACCAATAGCTGGCAGGACGAAGCACCGACATGGGCACCGAACGGGCGCGTGATCCAGTTTTTCCGCACGACCCGGGGAAGCGGTGGCACCGGCATCTGGCAAGTCGACCTGACGGGCAGGAATGAACGGGAATTGCCAACCCCGGTCAATGGTTCGGATCCGGCCTGGGGACCTTTGCTGCCATAAATTAGAAACGCGACAAGTCACTGGAAAATGGCTATAACTGCCCCAAGGGCTAAACTTGATAGGAGCAATATGATGATAAAATATGCGACCCCCCTCCTGATTACCGCCACTCTGGTATTGGCCGGTTGTGCCAAGAAAGCGCCGGAAGTACTGCCTCCGGCGCCGGTGGACACCTATACGCCGACTCAACCTGTCGACCAGGGGCCCGGCTATGCTGCCGGTTCGCAGGGTGATTTTCTGGCCAACACGATGTCCGACCGAATCCTGTTCGATACAGACAAGTTCAATGTCGATCAGCGCGATCAGGCGATTTTGCAGAGTCAGGCCCAGTGGCTGGCGCGCAATCCCAACGCGCGGATCACGATCGAAGGCCATGCCGACGAACGCGGTACCCGCGACTATAATCTTGCGCTCGGCGAACGCCGTGCCAATGCCGCGAAAAACTACCTCGCTTCGCTCGGGGTCAGCCCGTCGCGGATGACCACGGTTAGCTATGGCAAGGAACGGCCGAAAGCTCTGGGCTCGAACGAAAGCGCCTGGGCACAGAACCGCCGCGCGGTGAGTATTGTTGTTCGCTAGACCGGCCTGACAGCAGAGACAAAAAAAGGGCCGCTACCTGATCAGGTAGCGGCCCTTTTTTTAAATATCCGGTCGATTATTTCTTGGTGCCGGTCATCGCCATTTCACCAAAAGCGCCCGCTTTTACCGATCCGACGAGTTCGCCGTCGGTGATGATCGCATCGCCTTCAAGCTTCATTGGCATGGGAACGGTCATATTCATTTCCCAGGTGATGTGATTGCCGTCGACCTTGCCGTTTTCGACATCCATCGATCCCATTGCGCCGGCATTGTTGCCGGTGAACGTGTCACCGTCGGTGACGATGGTGAATTCCGACGTCTGGTCTCCCATCGGGGATTTCGTCACACAAGCATAAGTTCCATCAATAGACATTCCATTCTCCTTTTAATGTCAAAGCCCTAATTCGTGCCAGACGGCCGATCACTAATCATTGCCTGCCGAATCATCCGAACTGCCCTCACTATTAACAGCAGTGTCACTAGCTTCATAGCCGCGATATTCGACGGGCATATCAAGCGCATCCAGCTGGGCCTTGATCTTGTCGACATCGCCGACGATGACCCAGGTGAATTTGTCCGGGTCGACCGCTTCGGCCATCGCCTTGTTCACATCTTCTGTGGTCAGAGCCTTATATTTGTCCGCGACGGTTTCGGCATAGTTGGAGGGCCGTCCGAGCATCACGTCGCCCTGCATCTGCCCCAATATGCTCGGAGTACGCTCGAACTGGCCGGGCAATTCGCGGACATTGCCGTTGACCGTGCGTTCCAGTTCCGCTGCCGTCACACCCTTGTCACCCAGGAAACTGCGGACCTGTGCGTCAATCGCGGCAACAGCGGGGCCGGTCTGGTTGGTCTGGACCGGCGCGCGCATCGTGTAGAATACGCGGTCTTCGCCGCGCACGACGCTGTTGCGCGTGCCGTAGCTCCAGCCCTTGGTTTCACGCAGATCCATGTTGATCCGCGAAAGGAAGTTGCCGCCCAATATTTCGTTGGCTGCGTTGAGCGTCAGCAAATCGTCCGAACCCTTGTACGGGAGCACCTGCCCGGCCAATATCATCGATTGCGGTGAGTTGGGACGGTGAACGACGACGATTCTGCCCTCTCCGTCCGGAATGGCGGCATCGAAATTTTTCGCCGGAGCGGCCTTGCCCTCGCCCTTCCACTTGCCGAAGCGCATCTCGAGCTTGTCGACCAGCTGCTGCTTGTCAATCTTGCCCGCGGCAAAGATGGTTGCCTTGGCCGGATGCATCCATTGCCCATGAAAGGCCGACAGATCATCGCGGGTGATCGACGAGACGGTTTCCTTGATGCCGTTGCCGGACAGGCCGCGGCCATAAGGATGTTCGGAACCGAAGATCAGCGGCGGCAATGTGTTGCTGGCGATGCTCAGGGGATCGCTTTCCTCGCGGTCGATCGCGGTCAGCTGCCGGACCCGGATGCGTTCGATATCATCGGCGTTGAACGCCGGATTTTTGACAATGTCCGCCATCAGGTCGAGCGACGCATCGAGATTGGGATTGACCGCGCTGAGGTCGACATCGGTGCGGTCGCGACCACCGCCGATGCTGATATTGGCTCCCAGCCGTTCCTGCTGTTCGGCAATTTCGACCGATGTCAGGCTTGTGGTACCTTCTTCCAGTATCGCAGTCACGAAATTCTGCAGCCCGAGCTTGTCGGCAGAATCCGCGCTGGCCCCGGCATTGAAGGACAGGGTCACACGGGTCATCGGCACCGCGTCACGATGGGCAAAATAGACCTTGATGCCGTTGGACAGGGTCGCGGTCTCGACATCGGGGAAATCGACGTTGGGAATGTCACCCACGGGAGGCAATTGCGAACGGTCCGGGGCCGTCACGGTGCCGGCTTCGCCATTCTGCATATAAAAGGCAGGAGCAGTCAGGACGCCGGTCCGCTCGCCGATGCCGGCGCCGACTTCCTGATATTCTTCGCGTTCGCCCGGGACCACCGTGATGCCAAGCACCGGACGGGTCAGCCATTTCTGCATCGCCGCCTTGACCGCTGCCGGTGTCGTCGATGCCAGTCGGCCGAGTTCCTTCTTATAATGCTCGGGGTCGTCCGAATAGAGTTCGCCCTGGGCCAGGGCCACGGCCTTGCCGCTGAATCCGCCAACCTGTTCCAGACCGGCGATCCGCGCCGCGGCATCGCGCGTCGCGACCCGCTGCACTTCATCCTGAGTCGGTCCGTTGGCGATAAAGTCGGCAATGATTTCATCGAGCCGCTTGGCGACGGCGTCGGCGTCTTCACCCGGCTTTACGTCAGCGGTAATTTCCACCAGGCTGCCATGTACGAACGGAAGCACATAAGCGGTAACCGAGACCGCGTTTTTCTCTTCGCGCACCATGATATTGTCGAGCCGCGAACTGGCGAGACCGCCGAGCACGGTCATGCCGACATCAAGCGGCGTATAGTCGGGGTCGTTCAGACCCGGCACCACCCAGTTGCGATAGATGCGCGTGGTCGCGACCTTGTCCTTCATCACCTCGTAGATCGGGGCCTCCAGCGTCGGCAGTTCCGGGCTGAGCTCCGGAATAGGCTTGCCCTTCGGAATCGCGCCAAACCACTTCTGGACCTTTGCCTTTGCGGTAGCGGCATCAATGTCGCCGGCCAGCACGAGGATCGAATTGTTCGGCCCGTAATGATCGGTGAACCATTGCTTCATGTCGTCGAGCGACGCGGCTTCGAGATCTTCCAGCGAACCGATCGTGTCATGCCCGTAGGGATGGTCCGCGGGAAACAGCAATTCGGTCTGGCGATAGCCGACCAGTCCATAGGGACGATTGTCGCCCTGGCGCTTTTCATTCGATACAACACCGATCTGGTTGTCGAGCTTCTCCTGCGTCACCGCGCCGAGCAGATGGCCCATCCGGTCGCTTTCAAGAAACAGCGCGACGTCGAGCGCGGAGGTCGGGACGGTCTGGAAATAATTGGTCCGGTCGAGCCAGGTCGTGCCGTTGAGATCGGTTGCGCCAATCTGCCGCAGCGGATCGAAAAAATCGCCCGGGGCATTTTCCGATCCGTTGAACATGATATGTTCGAACAGATGGGCATAGCCGGTCTTGCCCTCTGGCTCGTGTGCTGACCCGACGCCATACCAGATCGATACCGCGACCACCGGAGCCTTGCGATCGGTATGAACAAGAACCTTCAGTCCGTTGTCGAGGGTGAATTCTTCATAGGGAATATCAACCGCGTCGACCAGTTCGCTCACCGGTGCCGGCTTGGGCGACTTGTGATGCTCTGCCAGCGCAGGAGCGGCTATCGTCAAGGCGGTGGTGGACAGAGCCAGTAACAGGGAGCGGGACAAACGGGACATCGGGATAATCCTCTTCAATCAAAATGCAGATAATATATTGTCAGACATGAAGGTAAATGGAGGCTCGCCGGCCATTGGCTTCGACGAACGACATTCAGCCATCGACCAATGGCTATTTGGCTTTCCACCCCCAGAACAGATGACAGGGCAGCACGTTCCAGAACGAATAGCCATTGTCGATATGGTCAAAATGCGGTTCCATGAAGGCACGCGCCTTTTTGACAAATTGATAGACCAGAAACGCGCCACCCGGTCGGAGCGCCGCATGGGTTTCGCTGGCAATTTTGGGGCCGAGCTGATCGGGCAATGTCGAAAATGGCAGGCCGGACAGGATATAATCGGCTTTTTCGTGGCCAAGGTCGCGGATGATCTGCTGCACATCGGCGGCAGAGCCGTGGATCGGGTAAAAGCGGCTGTCGCAGATCGCCTTGCCGAGATAATCGATGAAATCGGGATTGAGATCAATCACGATCAGCATCGCATCGGGCTTCATCCGCTCGAGCACCGGACGGCAGAATGTACCGACCCCCGGTCCATATTCGACGAACAGATCGCATTCCTCCCACTTGACGGGCTCGAGCATTTTTTTGATCGTGATGTCGGAAGACGGCATGATCGATCCAACCATCACCGGGTGTTTCAGGAACCCCTTGAAGAAAACACCCCAGGGTCCGAGACGCCGCTCGACGCGCGACTTGATGCGATCCATCAACTTTGTTTTGGCGATACTATTAGACAACTCTATCCTCCGGTGTCCGATCAAACTGTCTTATTAGGGCGTTACAGCACTGCTGACAAATATATTACGGGTTGCCCGTTGCAACCGACCGTCTAAAAGCGGCTGATGCAGCTTTATCCCGAAACCTCGATTGCAGTCATATTCTGCGCACAGCGGACCGGCGTTGATGAGGACGGCTATCAGGCAGCGGCGGCGGCAATGAGCGAACTGGTCGCCAGACAACCCGGCTATCTCGGGGACGATCACGCGAGGTCCGGCGATGGCCTGGGGATCACGATCAGCTACTGGCAGGACGACGCCAGCGCCAAGGCATGGCGCGACCACCCGGAACATGTGGTTATCCGCGAACGGGGACGCGGCAGATGGTATAGCCAATATACGCTCCATGTCGCCCGTGTCGAGCGCGGCTATGACTGGCAGAAATAGCGCGGCATAGGAACGATATGGCTGATTCTCCCGACATTGAACCGCTGAGCCCGAAGGCCGCTGCCATTCCCGACGCCAAACCGATCGACAGCACGCGGATGGCGGTGCTGTTTTCGGTCATGCTGGTCACGGCATCGGGCAACACGGCGATGCAATCGATTCTCCCGACGATCGGGACGCAACTGGGGATTCCCGATTTCTGGGTCAGCGCGGCTTTCAGCTGGTCCGCTTTGCTCTGGGTATACACCGCGCCAAAATGGGCGCGCCAATCCGACCATCGTGGTCGCAAGGCCCTGATGCGACTGGGCATGATCGGCTTTACGACCTCCTTCGCGCTTGCGGGAATGGCCCTATATCTGGGACTTCTTGGCTGGTACAGCGCGCTTTGGACCTTCATCCTGTTCGCCTTTTTCCGCAGCCTATATGGTGGTCTCGGGTCGGCTGCCCCGCCCGCGGTGCAGGCCTATGTCGCAGCCCGGACCGCGCGGGCCAACCGGACCAAGGCCCTGTCGCTGATCGCGTCATCCTTCGGTCTCGGCACGATTGTCGGCCCGGCTGTCGCGCCGTTGCTGATCATCCCCTTCCTCGGGCTTTCCAGTCCGATGTTCGCCTTTGCCGCCATCGGCATATTGGTGATGATCGCGCTGGCTCTGAAACTGCCCAATGACAATCCCGGCTACAAGGCACGTGGCGTGGTTACGTCCGAACCCTATAGCTCTGCGCCCTCGTCCAATAGTCTGAAAGATGACGATGACGACAACCAGAATGACGAGCCGGCAAGCCTGCCACCCCGTCTGCGCTGGGGCGACGAGCGCATCAAGCCCTGGCTGATCACCGGCATTTTGGGCGGAAATGCCCATGCACTGATATTGGGCGTCATCGGCTATCTCGTGCTCGACCGGCTCGGCCTGCGCGCAGATCCGGAAATGGGGATCAGAATGACCGGTCTGGTACTGATGGCTGGTGCAGCGGCGACCCTGCTCGCCCAATGGGGGCTGATCCCGTTGCTGCAAATGGGGCCGCGCATCTCGATCTTGTGGGGCATGATCCTCGGCGCACTGGGTTGCCTGATCATCGGGCTGTCGCATGATCTATACGGCATCATCAGCGGATTTGCGGTCGCGTCGCTGGGCTTTGGCCTGTTCCGACCCGGCTTTACCGCCGGCGCATCGCTCGCGGTCAAGCGGTCAGAGCAGAATGGCGTCGCCGGAATTGTTGCTTCGGTGAACGGCATGGCCTTCATCGCCTCGCCGGCGATAGGCGTCCTGCTGTACACCTATGCCGGACCGCTGCCGTTCTGGCTGGCGACAACCGTTTGCGTTTTCCTGTTCGGCTGGGGCTTCAAGACCCTGGAGCTCGATGACCGGATGACCACCGAACGCTAGGACCCTGCCTTCAATGCTTGCTGTCCTTGATCGGCGTCAACATTCCCGGTGACACGAAGCCGATCGGCTCGACGCTCATCGCGTTCTGCTTCAGCTGTGATTCCATCTTGGAATATTCTTCCTCCATTTCCGGGGTCACCGACGCGCGACTGTCTTCCAGCGCCTTCTCGAAATGCTTCATCTGGACGGTTTCGACCAGGCCACCGAACTCGCGCAGTGCGTGCAGCCCTGCCCGGCGGACCAGGTCCTCCAGATCGGCGCCCGAATAGCGATCGGTGCGCTCGGCCATTTCGTCGAGATCGACATCCTTGGCCATCGGCATTTTTGACGTGTGGATCGCCAATATGCGGCGGCGGCCGTCCTTGCCGGGAACCGACACATAGACCAGTTCGTCGAACCGGCCGGGCCGCAGCAGTGCCGGATCGACCAGACCGGGACGGTTGGTTGCGCCGATCAGGATGACCGACTGCATTTCCTCCAGCCCGTCCATCTCGGCGAGGATGGTATTGACCACCCGCTCGGTAACCTGGGAATCGCCCATGCCCCGCCCCCGTGCCGGCACCAGACTGTCGATCTCGTCGATGAACAGGATCGTCGGCGCCACCTGCCGCGCCCGGGCAAAAAGACGGGCAATCTGTTGCTCGCTCTCGCCATGCCATTTGGACAGCAGGTCGCTCGATTTGGTGGCGATGAAATTGGCTTCGGCTTCGCGGGCAACGGCCTTGGCCAGCAAGGTCTTGCCGGTTCCCGGCGGGCCGTAAAGCAGAAATCCCTTGGCCGGCCGGATGCCCAGCCGGGTGAAGGCCTCGGGGTTTTTCATCGGCAGCTCTATACCCTCTTTCAGGCGCATCTGTGCGTCGTCGAGGCCGCCAATATCTTCCCAGCGGACGTCCGGTGCCTGAACCATCACTTCGCGCATCGCCGACGGCTGGACCCGTTTCAGCGCCTCGACAAAATCATGCCGGTGAACCACCAGTTCATCGAGCACTTCCGTGGGCACGGTTTCCGATTCCAGATCCAGCTTGGGCATGATCCGGCGGACAGCTTCGATCGCCGCTTCCCGGGTCAGCGCCGCCAGATCTGCTCCGACAAAGCCATAGGTTGTGCGCGCCAGTTCCTGCAGATCGACAGCCTTGTCGAGCGGCATGCCGCGGGTGTGGATGCCGAGTATCTCGCGCCGGCCGGCCACGTCCGGTACACCGACGATGATCTCGCGATCGAAACGGCCGGGACGGCGCAAGGCCTCGTCAATGGCTTCGGGCCGGTTGGTCGCCGCGATCACCACCAGATTGACCCGCGATTCGAGCCCGTCCATCAGGGTGAGCAATTGCGCCACCAGCCGCTTTTCGGCCTCGCCCTGTACCTGGCCGCGCTTGGGCGCGATCGAGTCAATTTCGTCGATGAACAGGATCGACGGCGCGGCCTTGGTTGCTGCCTCGAATATCTCGCGGAGCTTCTGTTCGGACTCGCCATAAGCCGAGCCCATGATTTCCGGACCGTTGATCAGGAAAAACTCGGCATCGCTTTCATTGGCGACTGCCCGCGCCAGCCGGGTCTTGCCGGTGCCCGGAGGGCCATGCAGCAGCACCCCGCGTGGCGGATCGACGCCAAGCCGGGTGAAGAGTTGCGGATAACGCAACGGCAGCTCGACCATCTCGCGCAGCTGGTCGATGGTGTCGTGCAGGCCGCCGATATCGTCATAGGTCACGTCGGCGCGGCGATGTTCGGTCGATTCTTCATATTCCGGCCGCAGTTCGACCTCGGTATTTTCGTCGATATGGACGATGCCCTTCGGCACGGTCGAAACAACATTGAGCCGGATCTGGGTAAGGGAAAAAGCCGGAGCTGCCAGCATTTGCCGCAACTGAGGCGGCATGTCGCTGCGATCGACCTGTTGCTGCCCGTGGGTCGCGACAAAGTCACCGGCCTTCAGCGGACGCCCCATGAAGCTGCGCTTGAGTCCGGTGCCATTGCCCTGCAGACGCAGGTCTTTCTGCGCGGGGGCGAAAACAACCTTCTTGGCCGGCTTGGATTCGACCTTCTGAATTTCGACAAAATCGCCCGCCCCGACGCCGGCATTGGCGCGTTGCAAGCCATCGAGCCGGACGAAATCGAGGCCTTCGTCTTCCGGATAGGGCAAGACCGCCCGGGCGGGAGTCGCCTGTTTGCCGATAATTTCGACAACATCGCCTTCCACCAGCCCCAATTTTACCAGATTGTCGCGAGAAAGCCGCGCCAGCCCGCGACCGCTATCTTCGGGTCTGGCGTTGGCAACTTGCAGTTTCAGCAGCTTGCTGTCGTCTTCGGGCTGGCCTTGACTCGGCTCTTGATCGGACACGGGGGGTATCTCCTCGGATATCATATTGGTTGTTACCAACAAGATAGGGATCACCCCGGCGATATGCGACTCTGATTTTCAAAAGGCGGGCACGATGGCGGCACTCGACCAAAAAAAAAGGCCAGTTCCGAGGAACTGGCCTATAAAAGTTTTTAGGAGAGGATGCCTGAAAGGCCCATTCTGAATGCACCGAATCCATTTATTGTGCAAGTGCGAAAAGAACATTGCATGTTGCAAAGTTTGCAACCTGTAATTACAGTTAGTGACTGTTTTCCACCCTTTTCTCAGATTCGTGTAAAATCTTGCATTGCACAAAGCTGATGAAGCAACGTGATTGGCCTTTCTATGCGGCGCTTGCCCCCTCTTCGTGCCCTCGAGGCGTTTACCCGGGTGGCTCGCCTGGGATCTTCCAAGGCTGCCGCAGCCGAATTGGCGCTGTCCGCCCCTGCCCTCAGCCGGCGAATCAAGTCGCTAGAAGACCATATCGGCAAGCCGTTGTTCGAACGACGCAACCAGTCGATGGTCTTGAACGACGATGGCAAGCTGTTGCTGGAAACCGTCTCGCCCGCGCTGGAGAATATAGCCGAAGCGGTGAACCAGATGACCGTTTCCGGCGGCGACATGCGCCTTCGGCTCGGAGTCCTGCCGCTGTTCGGAGCCACCCGTTTGCTGCCGAAGCTGAACGCCCTCAAGAAATTATATCCCAAATTGCACATCGACGTCGACACATCCGCCCATGCCGAGAATATTCTCGGCGACTCGGTCGATGCCGCGATCATCATCAGCGATAATGTCGACCCCAATCTCTATTCGGTCAAACTGGACAGCAACAAGGTTTACGCGATCGGTTCGGCGGAACTGACCAAGGGGCCGAATGCGATCAGAAGTCCCGAAGACCTGCAGAACCACAATATCCTGATTCACAGCAATATGACGCGGGCCTTTGACCAGTGGAAGAAGGCGGTCGGCCTGCCCGACCTGCAACCCGCCAATATCGACCATCTCGACAGCGGTCCGCTGATGCTGGAGGCGGCGGCGCAGGGCCTCGGTATAGCGATCATGCACGGTGGCCATTTTTCTGATGCCAATGATCCGCGGCTGGTGCGCTTGTTCGACCATGATGTCGACAGTCCCTACAGCTACTGGTTTGTCTGCCGCAAACGCGACAAGAAGAACCGCGCGGTGCGGGTTTTCCATGACTGGGTAATCAAAGCGGGACTCTAGGTTCGCACTTTCGCGGCTCTAGGCCGTGAGGTCGGGATCCAGCACAAGATCGTCGTCCAGCTGCACGCCGAAGCTGATGAGCAGCATCGATACCTGGCTATATTGACCGACAGTCATCACCAGATCCATGCGCTGTTTTTCCGTGAGGTGACTGAGCGCCGCCCAGGTCGCATCGGCAACATGACCGTCGCCGGTCAGTTCGTCGGTTGCGCGCAGCATTGCGCTTTCGATATCGGTCCAGCCCGGCGCGTCGGGTCCGGCCTTGATCCGCTCGATCTCTTCGTCGGTCAGACCGCAATCCTTGCCGATGCGGACATGCTGCGCCCATTCATAGCCCGACTTCCAGTTGAAACCGGTGCGCAATATGATGATCTCGCGCTCGCGGGCGGGCAGATCATTATGGTCGGAGAGGATATAGCCGCCCCACCACATGAACGCCTTATAGGCCTTTGGCGCCTTGATCAGCGTCCGGAAAATATTGAATATCTTTCCGGACCGGAAGCGCTCGCCCAGCATCGCCCGCTGCTCGGGTCCGAGTTCGGACTCTGCAAGCGGGGCGATCCTGGGTTTATCGAGACGCATTTCCGATATTTTAAGCCAGCGTGATCGACTTGATCGTGCCCGGCTTTACCGGTGGCTCGCCTTTTGGAAGTGCGTGAACCGCTTCCATGCCGGAGGTGACTTCGCCCCAGACGGTATATTGGCCGTCGAGGAAGCCGGCGTCGTCGAGGCAGATGAAAAACTGGCTGTTGGCGCTGTTCGGGTCCATCGTGCGGGCCATCGAGCACGTGCCCTCGACATGCGGTTCCTTGGAGAATTCCTGCGCGATATCGGGCTTGTCGCTGCCGGACATGCCGGTACCGGTCGGGTCGCCGCCCTGGGCCATGAAGCCGTCGATGACGCGGTGGAATACGACGCCGTCATAAAAGCCTTCGGATGCCAGCTCGGTGATCCGGGCAACATGGTTCGGCGCGAGGTCCGGGCGAAGCTTGATTTCGACATCGCCTGTGTCGAGGTGGAAAGTCATTTTTTCGTGCGCCATCTTGTCTGTTCCTTTTTGTTCATTGAATCAATCTTGGGGCGCATATAGGCGGCGTGGTTGGAAAAATCACCCTGCCTTGCGTAAAATGTCACAAATGATTGCAATTATACGGCCGCCACGACTAGTAAGCAGCCAAACGCGCATAGAAGGGGGAGCTTCGCGATGACCGAGATCAACGACACCCCGCATGACGAGATCATACGCGAGGATGTTCTCGACGATGACAACCGGCTGACCGACGAATTCGTCCGCTCGGTTTCCGACGCTGTATCGGATAATGATACGACGCTGGCGCAGGAACTCGTCAATCCGCTGCACAATGCCGACATTGCCGATCTGTTCGAACTGGTCGATTCGGACGAACGCGCGCCGCTGGCCGCCGCCCTGGGCGATCTGGTCAGCGCCGACGTCCTCGCCGAGATGAACGAGCATGTTCGCGAAGACCTGATGGATGCGCTCGACGCAAGCCAGATTGCCGACCTGACCGAGCAGCTCGACACCGATGACGCCGTCGCGATTATCGAGGATCTCGAGAAAGGCGAACAGCAGGCGGTCCTTGCCGAGCTCGATGCCGAAGACCGCGCCGCGATCGAAAGCGCCCTCACCTACGACGAGGAAACCGCCGGCCGGATAATGCAGCGCGAATTTGTCGCGGTGCCCGAACATATGATGGTCGGCGACCTGATCGACTATCTCCGCAAGAATGACGATCTGACCACCGAATTCTGGGAAATCTACGTTGTCGATCCGGCGTTCCGGCCGATTGGCACCTGCCAGCTCAGCTGGATTCTCAGAACCCCGCGCGACATTGCCATCGCCGACGTGATGAAGCGCGAGCAGTCGCTGATCCCGGTCAATATGGACCAGGAAGAGGTCGCGCTGCGCTTCCAGAAATATAATCTGATCTCGGCTGCGGTGATCAACGACGACGGCAGGCTGATCGGGATGATCACCGTCGATGAC
Organism: Parasphingorhabdus flavimaris; assembly: GCF_013371215.1. Taxonomy (GTDB): domain Bacteria; phylum Pseudomonadota; class Alphaproteobacteria; order Sphingomonadales; family Sphingomonadaceae; genus Parasphingorhabdus; species Parasphingorhabdus flavimaris. The sequence goes on along the minus strand of NZ_JABWMH010000001.1, from coordinate 161,637 downwards.
ATTCTCCATATCGTCGAGGACGAGGCCAGCGAAGACGTGTTGCTGCTGTCCGGTGCCGGCGACGGCGACATCAACGAACCGATCCGCAATTCCTACATCGCCCGTGTGCGCTGGCTGATCGCCAATCTGGCGACGGCGCTGGTCGCCAGCTTTGTCATCGCGATATTCGGCGCGGCAATCGAGCAGATGGTGGCACTGGCAGTGCTCATGCCGATTGTCGCCTCGATCGGCGGCAATGCCGGAACCCAGACGATGGCGGTCTCGGTCCGCGCGCTGGCAATGAACGAACTGACCCGGTCCAACACCCGCCGGATTATCGGCCGGGAATTTCGCATAGCCCTGCTCAACGGCGCGACCATCGCCGTGCTGGTCGGACTGGGCACCGGTCTGGTCTTTGCAAATCCGATGCTTGGCGGCGTGATCGCGGTGGCTATGCTGATCAATATCGTTATCGCTGGCTTTGCCGGCATATTCGTGCCGGTGATGCTCGACCGGCTCGATCAGGATCCCGCGCTCGCCTCTTCGGTCTTTGTCACCATGATCACCGATACCATGGGCTTTCTCGCCTTCCTCGGCCTCGCCGTCGGTAGCGGCATGGTCAGCCTTTAGAGCGCGGAATGATCGAAACCGAACGCCTGTTGCTCCGTCCGCATCTGATCGAGGATTTCGAGGCCTGCTACGCCATGTGGCAGGACCCGGCTGTGGTGGAATTTATCAGCGGCAAGCCCGCCACCGAAGCCGAAGCATGGCTGCGGTTTCTCGGATATGTCGGGCGCTGGCAAGTCATGGACTTCGGCATATTCGCGCTGATCGAGAAATCATCAGGGCAATTTGTCGGAGAAGTGGGTTACAGCGACTTCCGCCGCGGACTGGGACCGGATTTCGACCGCTTCCCCGAAGCGGCCTGGATTCTGGCCGCAGCAGGACATGGCAAAGGCTATGCGCGGGAAGCGATGACAGCGGCGCAAGGCTGGCTGGACGAGAAGATCAGCCCCGAGAAAACCGTTTGCATTATCAGTCCCGAAAACGCCCCGTCGATCCGGCTGGCGGAAAGGCTCGGCTTTCGGACCACCGGCGATTCAGAATATCAGCAAAAGACGGCCAGGATGTTTGCACGGCCCAGACCAGCATAGCGACCGGAAGGCAGGGGTCATATGCCTTAGCAGCCCCCCGCCATGCGATCGTCATCCTCTCGTGCCGGAATAGGCCGCAACAAAGCCGCGCAGGTCATTGTAAATCCTCTCCCGCGCATCGCCGCCGATCATCTCGCAGCTCAGCCCATCAAATCCGGGCCGGTTTTCGCAAGCGGCAAGACGGATGGCCGCGATCAGCCAGATTTCGTCCGGGGTCGTGAGCGAGCAGCAAGGACGACCGATCTGAAACGGTTCGGGCCAGGCAAAGCCGATTGTTTCCGCGAGGATCATTATGCGCGTTGCCGCCCGGTTACCGCCCAGCCGGTCTGACAATTGGTCCCGGCAATCATAATCATTCTGGCTCGCCGCCACTGCCAGCCGAAAGGCAATGATCAGCCGCGCCTCGACCGATGGCAATGCCCTGATATCCGGCAACGGCATCGCCAGCTTTTCCAAAATCTCGACCAATTTCCGTCTCCTTGCTATCTGATTCCCCTCATAATATGATATTGATAATCATTTGCAATAATAAACTTGCATGATGGGCCGTCGACCCGGTTGATTTGCAGCGGCGGCACCGGAAGGCGCTTGACTAAACCGGTCGTCGCCCACAAATGTCATCCATGCCCCTGAACATGACGAAAATTGCCTATCGTAGCGAAAGCCCGGCGACGCTGCGGCACTGGCTGGAATCCCACAAGGATCACCCTGCCACCGATGGCGAAGCCCGGCTCACCACCCGCTATCTGCCCAAGCGGCACACGGAAATGGTCGGTGGGTCGCTCTACTGGATTCACGCCAAGAAAATCGTCGGCCGTTCACCGATCATCGGCTTCATGGACAATGGCGAGGGACGGCAGTGGATCAGGCTCGAACCGCGCCTGATTGCGGTCCAGCCAATCCCCAAACGCGCCCATCAGGGCTGGCGCTATCTCGAGGAAAAGGATGCTCCGGCAGATCTCGGAGACGGCGCGGAAGGCGCAGAGGAAATGCCCGCAGAGATGCTCGGCGAACTGGCCAGCCTCGGGCTGGTCTAGCCCGCCACGAACAAGGCTTCGCAGCCGGTTCCGGTCAGCAGCCTGTCGACCCGCGTTTGCGCATCGGCGGACAAGCCCTGATAAGCCTCCCGCAGCGCCGCCAGACATTTCGCCTGATAGGCAAAAACCGGTTGCTGCCACAATCGCCCGTCAATTTCGGTTTCGAAATCCTGTGCGCCGGAACCGGCGGCCGCCGCATTGGCGACCAGAAAAGGCGCGTAGGTCCGGCCGATTTCCGACAGCAGTCCCTGCAGCGACCCATATTGATCCTCGGCCAGCCAATCCCCGCCCTTGTGCCCGGACATATCCTCCATCCGGTCTATCCACCCTCTGACACGCTGGGCATATTTGGTGGTCAGCGCCATCGATGTCGGTTCGATCTGGGTAAGCTGGGTCAACTGCCCGTGGAGGGCGAAATCGCAGGAAGACGGCCGGCTCCCCAGAATGAAGCCCTGCTGCTGGATCAGCGTGTCGAGCAGGCCGAGCAAGCGGACATAGCTATCCTCGATCGTCCTGGCGGTGACCTTGTTCGATCCGACAACATAAAGCCGGTCGATCTGTCGCTTTGAAAATTGTGACGCCATGGCGGCGACCTGTTCATCCGGCAGATTGGGATTTGCCCAGTGGATCAGCAGTGGCGCAACATGCCCCGCATCATCCTCGAACGCCCAGCGAAAATGGAACATCGCCTTGGTCAGCCATTCATCGGCATAATCCTCGATCAACAAATCGATGAACCGCAGCGCTTCCTGATCAGGGATTACCGAACGGTCGGGATAGTCTTTCTCCAGCCGCCGGATGATCGGCGTGCTGTCCACCACGGCTTCGAGATTGCCCTCGCGATCGGGAAAAAAGAAAGTCGGCAGCAGTGCGACCTTGGGCCTGGGGTAGCCGGTCGGCGGCCCCATCGTACCGCCCCATATGACATTATGCGCGATGTGCCGGTAACGCAGAAGCGCCAGCATTTTCCGCGTATAAGGCGAACCCGGCGCACCAACCAGTTCGAGTCTGCCAGTCATATCAGGCCTTTCCATCCAGCCAGTGCTGAAGCAGATTCCGGGCAATTGCAAAAGGCGGCGGTGCGACGAACAGTGCATCCGGTTCGCCATTCATCGCCCCCTTGACCTCGTCGAGCGAGAACCAGGCCGCTTCTTCAATCTCTTCCTCGTCGAGGGTCAGCGTCGGGTCATCGGTCACGCTGGTGCATGCGATCATCAACGATGACGGGAATGGCCAGGGCTGGCTGGCGACATAGCGGACGTCGCGGACCTTGATCCCCGCCTCCTCGAACAGCTCGCGCTTCACGCAGCCTTCGATACTCTCACCCGGTTCCAAGAACCCGGCCAGCGCGGAAAAGCTCTTTGGCGGGAAGCGCGGCTGACGGCCCAGCAATACCTTGCCTTCGCATTCCGACAGCATGATCGCGACCGGATCGGTGCGCGGAAAATGCTCTGCGCCGCAGCCGTCATTTTCTTTATCGCACAGTCGGGCCCAGCCACCCTTGCGCGACTGGGTCGGCTTGCCGCATTGCGCACAGAATTTGTGGCGCGCGTGCCAGTCGACCAGGCTTCGGGCGGTCGCATAGATTGCCGCCTGTTCGGCGGGCAGATTGCCCAGCGTCTGCCACAGCGCCCGATTGGCCAGCGGACCGGCATCCCCTGCCCCGTTCAGCTCGGCGAAAAAGGGCGTGTCTTCCTCGATCCCGAGCAAGAGCAGATCATTGTCCGGCGACGCTTCATAGGCCGCCCCCCAGGCGAGATCACCAACATCGTCAAATACCGGGTTCAGGCCATCCAGCTTGAGCAGCTTCGCCCGCGGATTCATCATCGCGGCGCGCAACTTGTCGGGATTGACCCGCACCTGATCGGCGCGGTCGAGGGTTCCGCCGGCAAAGGTCGGCACTATGGTTTCTCTGGCTGTCAGCATCTTTACTCCGTCACAATTTTGCTATCACCCGCTCGCCGGACAGGGAGCGGTCCGGCTCACGGGCTGGTTTTACCGGTGTCGACCGGCGCGGAGCCGTCGAGATCCGCATAGACATATTTCGGGAAGTCCGACTGGAACGGATAGCTGTTCGACGGAATATATTGCGTATATCCGCCGGCGCGCAGACCGCGCTTGGTATCCACAAATGCCGCGGTTCCGGCAGCGCCGCCCCACCCGAACGTGCCCGCGGGACTGTCAATCGTCCCCAGACCGGAACGCCCGCCAGCGCCAAAGCCCTGTTTGGCAACCCAGGTCCCCGAGGTGTCTGCCGTTTCGGGCAAAAGGTTGGACATGCCGAGCTTCGCCGTCTCCGGCTCCATTATCCGGACATCGCCCAACGTGCCGAATCCCAGCAGCATTTGCAGGAACTTGTCATAATCCGCAGCCGACCCGACCAGTCCTGTGCTGCCGAACGCAAAGGGCGGCTTGTCAAGAAATATGCTGGTCGCGCCGGGATCGATCGGGATCAGCGCACCGGCAAATGGTGCGTAATTGTCGGCAAGATCCGCCGCACGCGCGGCCGGGACATGGTAGAACATGTCGTTCATGCCGAGGGGACCGAACATCCGTTCCTGAAGAAATTCGTCCAGCGGCTTGCCGGTGACTTTCTCGATCACCGCGCTCAACACATCGTGGCTGAGCGAATAGCTCCACTTCGTCCCCGGCTGGTAGACCAGAGGCATTGTCGCGAGCCGCTGCATGAAGGTCATGATATCGGGTGTCGGCGCACTCCGGTCGAAGCCCGGCAGCGGGCTGCGGCTGACACGACCGGGCGTCAGGCCGGCGTCCAGATAGGCTTTCTGAATAGGGCCCTTGGAGATGATCGTATAACCCAGACCGGCCGTATGGGTCAGCAGCTGGCGGATCGTGATCGGTCCCTTTGCAGCCACGGTATTCTCGATCGGTCCTTCCGGCTCGGTCAAGACCTGCATGTCCGCGAAGTCGGGAAAAATATCCGACAGCGGCTGGTCCATGGTGATCAGGCCATCCTCGATCAGCATCATCGTCGCCATGCCGGTCACCGGCTTGGTCTGCGAATACATCCGCCACAATGTGTTGCCATCGACCAGCTTGTCACCGCCAAGCTTGAGCGAACCTGCAGATATCACCTGTGGTGCCGCCTGACCGAATCCGATCATCGCGAGCATGCCCGCCACCTTCTTTTCCGCAACATATTGATTGATGACCTTGGTCAATCCGGGAAAGCTTGCTGCCATTTCCCGGGCAACGGCCATGCTTGGCATCGCGGCCATAAAAGCGCCGATGCCGATGCCGCCGAGCACGGACCGCCGGGAAAATTGAGAGCCGTGCGACGACGTCGCGAATTGTTCAGTTGTCATTTTTCTTCCTTCAGTTTCCAATCCACGGCCTTCGCGTAAAGCGTTGGCAGCCCGGCTTCCGCTATGTTGTCCAGCGGCCACCAGATATTATCACCTTTGTTAGTAACCATTTTTCCGTCCTGATAAACAGCCAAATCGACTTGGAGCGAAAAATGGGTGAAGCTGTGCTGAACAATATTGTCATGCACTTGCCACTCCCCGGCTATCGGTGGCGTCGCATGACCGTCATTGCCCGCCGCCCATCCGTCATCCGGCAGCCCGCGCATGCCGCCGAGCATCCCCTTTGGCGGTCGGGTCGCCAGCAATATCCGGTCCTGCTGTTCGATCCAGAAAAAGCGCGCCCGGCGCACCGGCTTGGCCTTTTTCGGCGGTTTGACCGGATAGCGCTCCATCTCGCCACCCGCAAAGGCTGCGCATTGTTTCTGTACCGGACAGATGCCGCATTTCGGACCTTTAGACGTGCAGATCGTCGCGCCCAGATCCATGCAGGCCTGAGCAAAGTCGCCGGCAGCGTGATCGGGCGTGATCGCATCCATCGCGCTGCGGATTTCAGCCTTGCCCTTTGGCAGCGGCGTATCGATCGCGAAGAGCCTGGCCACCAGCCGCTCGATATTGGCATCCACCACCACCGCGCGTTCGCCAAAGGCAATCGCCGCTATCGCCGCTGCGGTATAGGCACCCACACCCGGCAGCAGGAGCAGCTCAGACTCTTTCTGAGGAAAGATTCCATCCATTTTCTCAGTGACATATAACGCGCACTTGTAGAGATTCCGCGCCCGGGCATAATAGCCGAGCCCCGCCCAGGCGGCGAGCACGTCGGCTTCCTCGGCACGCGCCAGGTCCTGAACCGTCGGCCAGCGCCGGGTGAATTTCTCGAAATAGCTTTTGACCGCGCCGACCGTCGTCTGCTGGAGCATCACTTCCGACAGCCAGACATGATAGGGATCGGGCAAATTACCGCCCGGCGACGAGCGCCAGGGCAATATTCTGGCGTTATCCACATAATGTGCACCGATATTGGCAGATATTTTACGCGCTTTGGCGGAGAAACTATCGACGGCCATGGGCGTGCCATGCCATAAATGATCATAATGGCGAAGAAAATTGGCATAACCGGTGATGAAAAGGCGAATTCCGCCGGGAACGGCAAGCCTGCGCCCAAAAAAGCGCCGGTAAAGGCTCCCAAAAAGGCCAAAGCCAAAGCCTATCAGAAATACCAGCGTCCGCGCGGCGGGCCGGCGAAAAGCATCTCCGACCTGATGCCCGAAATCGGCCGCGCCGCCTTTCGCCGCTACGGTTTCATCCAGAGCTCCGTCGTCAGCCGCTGGGCGGAGATCGTCGGCGAACGCTATGCCGCGGTATCATTGCCCGAATCGATCCGCTTTCCGCGCGGAGAGAAGGAAGGCGGGACGCTCCACCTGCTGGTTTCCGGCGCCTATGCGACGATGATGCAGCATATCGCTCCGGATATCGTCACCCGGGTCAATCGCTTCTTCGGCTATGGCGCGGTCAGTCATATCCGATTCAGGCAGGGTACGATAACCCCCAAGGAAGATAAGGAAAAACGCGCAGTTCTGCCCCATTCGCTCAGACCCGCACCAATCCAGCTGGGCGAAAACCTCCGCGATATCGGTGATGCGGAATTGAACCGGGTGCTCGAATCGCTCGCATCGGCAGTTGCAAAGGCCGATGCGGACCTTAAGAACGATGCGCAGTTGAGCATCAAAGTCATCGGCAAGATCGGTGGCGGTGACAAGAAGAAGGACCAGACATGAAGTTGAGAAGCGCATATCTTGCTTCGGCACTGGCGGCAGCCACCGTGATCGCTGCACCGGCTTCGGCACAACAATCGGACCGGGTCACCCTGTCATCCATGGGCGGCCATGTCATGGGCAACCCGCTCGCCAAGCACAAGCTGACGGAATATATGAGCTACACCTGCAATCATTGCGCGGCTTTCGAAGCGGAATCCCATCAGCAGCTGAAGACGAATTTCATCAACAAGAACCATGTCAGCTTCGAAATTCGCAACCTGATTCTCAACCCGATCGATCTGACTGCCGCCATGCTGGCGCGCTGCGGTGGTCGCACCAGGTTTTTCGGCAATCACCACGCTCTGCTGGCACAGCAATCGACCTGGCTCAAGAAATTCCAGTCCGTCTCCCCCGAGGCGATGGCGACCATGAACGACGGCACCGTTCCCGAGCGGCTAAGGAAAATCGCCAGGGCCTCCGGCCTTGATGAATTGATGAAGGGTCGGGGCTATACCGCACCCCAGATCGACGCCTGCCTGTCCGACAAGGTGGAGCAGGACAAGATACTGGCGATGACAAAACACGCGACCGTAACACTGAAACTTACCGGGACGCCCAGCTTCACGCTCGGCGGCAAGCCTCTGGCGAAGGTTCACAGCTGGGGTGCGCTGCAACCCAAATTGGCAGTCCTTCCGCAATAATATTCGACCATCTCAGGAAACAGGAACAGATTATGCGTAAACTCAACTATTTTGCACCCGTGGCACTTGCCCTGGCGCTGACCGCATGTGGAGAATCGACCGATGGCGCAGCCGGCGCAAGTTCGTCGGCGACCGTCGAGGCTGTCGAAGCCCCTGCCGGACAGAAATGGTCCGAAACCGTCTCCAAGACCGAAGCAGGCGGCATCGTCATGGGCAATCCCGACGCGCCGCTCAAGCTGGTCGAATATATGTCGATCACCTGCTCTCACTGCAAGGATTTCGGAGAACAGGCGTTCGTGCCCTTGCGTGACAATTATGTCGATAGCGGCAAGGTAAGCTTTGAAATCCGTAATTTCGTCCGCGACCCGCTCGACCTTTCCGCCGCTCTGCTCTCGCGTTGCGGTGGCGAAGCGCCGTTTTTCCCGCTGACCGAACAGGCTCTGGGCTATCAGGCGACGATGTTTGAAAAAGCACAGGCGATCGGCGAAGCGACTTACAGCAATATCCTGCAATCCGATCCGAAGGTTCGCTTCGTTCGCCTTGCCGAACAGCTTGGCCTGATCTCCTTCTTCCAGCAGCGCGGTGTTTCGGAAGACCAGGCAAAGGCCTGCCTCGCCGACACGGCAGCGGCTGAAAAATTGATGAGCGACACTCAGAAAGGTGCCGAGGACTTCAACATCGAGGGTACGCCGACCTTCCTGCTCAACGGGCAGAAGATCGAAGGCACAAACTGGACCATGGTTGAAGCCAAATTGAAGGAAGCAGGCGCCCGGTAGGCGCTGAACCAATCGCAAGAGGGGGCGCGATTTGAAACTGCTCACTGATATCGCTTGCACGGGCCTGATCCCGTGCAAATAAAGAAGCTCAGACTTTCTGGCTTCAAAAGCTTTGTCGATCCGACCGAGCTGCGCATCGAAAAGGGGCTGACCGGCGTGGTCGGCCCCAACGGGTGCGGCAAATCCAATCTGCTCGAAGCCATCCGCTGGGTGATGGGCGAAAATAGCGCTAAATCTATGCGCGGTGCCGGCATGGAAGATGTGATCTTCGCCGGTACCCAGGACCGGCCCGAGCGGCAATTTGCAGAGGTTTCACTAACCGCCGAACGCGAGACCAACGACGTCTCATCGCTCCACGTCGGCGACAATGACAGCGAGCTGGAAATCGTCCGCCGGATCGAGCGCGGCTCCGGTTCCGCCTATCGCGCCAATGGCACCGATGTCCGGGCCAAGGATATCGCGCTGATCTTCGCCGACGCGGCGACCGGCGCGCACAGCCCTGCCCTCGTCAGCCAGGGCAAGATATCCAATATCATTTCCTCCAAACCGGAAGCGCGTCGGGAAATGCTGGAGGAAGCCGCCGGTATTTCCGGCCTCCACGTCCGGCGCCGGGACGCGGAACAGAAATTGCGCGCGGCGGAGAAGAATCTGGCCCGTCTCGATGATATTCTCGGCGACATGGAACAGCGCGCTGCCAATTTGCGGCGACAGGCCAAACAGGCGGAACGCTACCGCAAGCTGAGCGGTGAAATCACCACCGTTGAGGGGCGGCTGATCTACGCGCGCTGGAAAGAAGCCGCCGCAGCCGCCGATATCGCCAGAGCCGAAGCCGAAACCGCCGAGACCAGGGTCAGCGAAGCGCAAAGCGAGCAGCAAGCGGCTGTATCCGCACAGAATGACAGCGCCAAGGCGCTTGGCCTGCTGCGTTCCGAAGTACAGCGCGCACGGGAAGAAGCCAGCGAATCCAGCCACCGGCTGCTGACCCTGACCAACGAGCGCGACAATCTGAAATCGCGGCTGCTCGACCTGCAGGCACAGGCCCAGCGGATTCACGATGACAATGCCCGCGAAGACCAGCTGACCCGCGATGCGATGGAGGCGCTGGACCGTCTCGAGCAGGACGAGAAAAGGCTATCGACGGAATTGTCCGGCCTGACGAAGGAGCGCCCAGACCTCGAGCGGGCTGCCGAACGGTCCGAGCGGGCTGCGAGCGAAGCCGAGGTTGAACTCGCCAAGGCTGTCGCCGAGGAAGCCCGCATTCAGGCAGAGATAAAGGTCGCCAATGCAGCGGTCGACGCGGCGCAGGCGCGCCACGACCGGCTGGCGGTGGAACTGGGCCGCCTGAATGCCGAACGCGCCGAGATGGGCGATGAGGCAGAGTTGCAGGCCGCGCTAGCCGAAGCCATTGCGACCCGCGAAGCGGCTCAGGTGACGGCAGACGGCAGCGGCGGCAGGATTGCCTCACTCGAGGAACAACGGGTTCAGGCCACTGCAGCGCGCGATGCCGCGCAATCGGGCCTCGCAACGCTGAAAGCCGAACTGGCCGGACTGCGGTCGGAACATCACGCGCTGGATCGCGAGCTGTCGAAGGTCGAAAGCGCGCACAAGGCGATCGATCAGGTCAAGCCTGCACCGGGCTATGAACGGGCGCTGGCGGCGGCGCTGGGCGACGATCTGCTCGCCTCGGTCGGCGAAGACGGCGATCGCTACTGGGGCGGCGGCGATGTCGCCTCTTCCGGTTCACCACCCGAGGGTACAGAGACCTTGCTGGATCAGGTGCAGGCCCCGAGCGAATTGCACAATCGCCTGTCACAGATTTTTGTCGCCGATAGCGATGTCGGCCAGGCACTTGCGGTCGGCCAGCGTCTTGTAACCAAAGCAGGCGCGCTGCGCCGCTGGGACGGCTTTGTCGCTCGCGACGACGGCAATGCCAGCGCCGAGCGGTTGGTCCGCGCCAACCGGCTGCGCGAATTGCAGGATATGCTGGTCCCGGCCGAGGAAAAGGTCGCGGCGGCGGAAGCCGCCCTGGTTACGGGACGCGAAGCGATGGCGGCAATCGAGGTTCAACTCGGCGAAGCCCGCACCGCGCGGCGCGAAGCCGAGGAAGCGCTGCGGCAATCGCTGCGCGAAGCCGATCAGGCGGAAGAAGCGCTGGCCTGGCTGCAGAAACGCACCGCCAGCCTCGCCGAACGCGATGCCGCGCTGAAAGCGGAAAATGCCACCGCGCTTGCCGAGCTCCAAGCGGCGCAAAAGGAACGCGCCAGCCAACCCGATGGCGCGGAGCAGGAGCGCGCGCGAGCGGCCTTGCAGGACCAGCGCGACGCGGCACGGCAACAGGTTATGTCCGCCCAGGCTGCGCTCTCCGGCATCGACCAGAGGCTCGCGCAGGTGAAGGAACAGAAGGCCGTCGCCAGCGCGCAAATCCGTTCGTGGCAGGACCGCTCGGGCGAAGCCGAAGCGCGGATGAAGGAAATGGCCAAACGCGGCGCGCTGATCGAGACCGAGGTCGAAAGTCTGGCCGACCGACCGCGGGTGATCGAGGTCGAGGTCACCAGGCTGGAGGAACGGCAGGAAGCGCTCAACGCCAATGTGGTCGAGAAGGACGCGGCATTGCAGGCCGCCGAACTCGCCCAGCGCGACCATGAGGACCGGCTCAACCAGGCCAGCGAATTGCTCAGCCAGGCCCGCGAAACGCGCGCCGGAGCCAAGGCCCGCGCCGAAAACCAGGATCTGCGGCGGATGGAAATGGGCCGGATTTCTGCCGAGAAATTCGAATGCCCGGCGGTGGTATTGCCGAAGAAGCTCGAATTTGACGAGGATACGGTCGGCGAAGCATCGCAGGAGTCAGCCGAGCTCGAACGGCTTTCGCTCAGCCGCGAACGGATCGGCCCGGTCAATCTGGTCGCCGCCGACGAGCTGGCAGAGCTGGAAGGCGAATGGGAAGTCTCGACCAAAGAAAGCCAGGACCTGAACGAGGCGATCCACCAATTGCGCGGATCGATCGGCAGCCTCAACCGCGAAGGCCGCCAGCGCCTGCTCGCCGCCTTCGAGGAAGTCGACCAGCATTTCCAGCGGCTGTTCGCGACCCTGTTTGACGGCGGCAAAGCCCATCTCGAGCTGATCAACAGCGATGATCCGCTGGAAGCGGGTCTCGAGATCATGGCCCAGCCGCCGGGCAAGAAGCTGACCTCGCTGACCCTGTTATCGGGCGGCGAACAGGCATTGACCGCAGTCGCGCTGATCTTCGGCCTGTTCCTGACAAATCCCGCGCCGATCTGCGTCCTCGACGAGGTCGACGCGCCGCTCGACGATGCCAATATCGAGCGGTTCTGCGACCTTCTCGACAAGATGGTCGCCGAGACCAGCACCCGCTATCTGATCGTCACCCACAATGCCGTGACGATGAGCCGCATGCACCGCCTGTTCGGCGTTACGATGGTCGAGCGAGGGATTTCGCAGCTGGTGTCGGTCGATCTGAATGCTGCAGAAGAGTTGCTGGCGGCGGAGTGAAGGCAGCGTGCTAGCCGATAAACGCCCTGCGACAAGCTCAGGACTAACGGGATGACCGGTTCTATCAATCCCCCAAAACCAGTTGCGGCCCCGGCCCCTTCAGCCCCGCCCGGTCCTCCGGATTGTACAGCGCGCATTTCTTCAGGCTCAGGCAGCCACAACCGATACAACCGTCGAGCCGGTCGCGGGTCCGTTCCAGTTCCGCGATCCTCGCGTCAATCACCCCGCGCATCGCCTTGCTGATCCGGCTCCAGTCGGCCTGGGTCGGGGTGCGGCCATAGGGCAGAGCGGCGAGCTGCTTTTCAATCTCCCCGATCGTCAGCCCCAGTTGCTGGGCGATCAGGACAAAGCTCAGCCGGCGGATATCCGAGCGCAGAAACCGCCGCTGGCCACCAGCAGAACGGAACGGTTCGACCAGCCCCTTTTCCTCGTAGAAACGGATCGCCGAGACCGAGAGACCGGTGCGGGCGGCGAGATCACCGATGGTCAGCGCTTTGGTTTCGGGCATGTTAGTCTCCTTACTTTCCTCCCTGTGCGCAGCATGGGGAGGGGGACCGCGCGAAGCGTGGTGGAGGGGCATCGTGCCATCCTCACTGCGTTCGGCCCCTCCGTCATCCGCCTTCGCCAAGGCTTCGGCGGATGCCACCTCCCCATTGCTTCGCACGGGGAGGAAAATAATAGCTTGACCTCAACTTAGCTTGAGCTTGTACGAGTCGCAAGCATGGAGATTTGGCGGGCTCGGACAGCCACCTGCAGGGCGGCAAACATGCTTCCAATTCTTCCAATGAAATGATGCCTATATTGCGAGGAAGACAGAAAATGAAACTCAATCAGGTCACCGTGGGATGTGTGGATTATGACCAATCGGTGGCATTTTACCGCCAGCTTGGGCTCGCCCAGATCGTAGACTCTCCACCCCGCTACGCGCGGTTCGAGACACCGCCGGGCGAAACCTTCTCGATCCACACGGTGGAAAAGGTCGGAGCGCCGACAACCATAATCTACTTCGAATGTGACGATCTCGACCAGAAAGTCGCGGATCTGCAATCCGCCGGTCTCACCTTCGAAACAGAACCCACCGACCAGAACTGGGGCTGGCGCGAAGCACGGCTCCGCGATCCGGCCGGCAACCCGCTCTGCCTGTTTCACGGTGGCGACAACCGCCGCTTCCCGCCCTGGCGGATCGACAATTCAACAACGGAGAAAGGCAATGAAAAATGACCAACGGAAAACTGGAACACGCCAATATCACGGTCAGCGACCCGCAAAGGAGCGCCGACCTGCTGCGCGATCTGTTTGGATGGCATATCCGGTGGGAGGGGCCATCAATGTCGGCTGGCCACACGATCCACGTCGGCACGGATGATTCCTATATCGCACTTTACACCAACCCGGATGTCCAGGCTGCTGATCCCACGTTCAACAAGGGCGAGCCAATGAACCATATCGGCATAACCGTCGATGATCTGGATACGGTCGAGGCCAAGGTCGTCGCGGCCGGGCTGGAACCCTTCGGTCATGATGATTACGAGCCGGGACGGAGATTCTATTTCTTCGACTGGAACCACATCGAGTGGGAAGTGGTGAGCTACGGGTAGCGCCCTCGAAAACGAAAGCGCCCCTCTCCTTTCAAGGGAGAGGGGCGCCTAATATTCCGTATCGCGCGATGACGCTCAACAACCCGAAACCGGTTCAGGTGATTGCGTTGCCGCAGCGCGTATTACAGGCTAGGATTAACCAGCACCTTCTCGCCAGTCGCTTTCTTCTCGTAACCCTTGGCGATTTCCGGATCGATCATGTCCATCAGGCTGATCTCGCTCGAATAGTCGCTGTTGAAGATGCCGTTGCGCTCTTCGACGGTATACATGCGCATTTCCATCATCCGGTCGCGGCCGACCTTTTCGAGATGCGGGGTGAGCAACCAGCCGGCGACGCCCCAGTAGAGGCCGAGACCCCCGCCAAGGATAGTCTCGCTGGTGTCGAGGCGACCGTAGATATAGACCTGCTTGTTGACGGTCGAGCCATAGACGCTGAATTCCGCGCCACGTACGGCTGCTGCCTTTTCCATCGCTGTCAGGATATAGCTGGCCATCTTGCCGCCGCCGATGGCATCAAAGCCGAGCGTCGCACCGGTTTCTGCCAGAGCCGCAATCAGCTGCTCCATGAAATCGCCTTTGCTGCTGTCGATGACATGGGTCAGGCCGAGGTCAGTGAGGATTTTTTTCTGGGCGTCGGAGCGCACGATAGCGACCAGCGGAATATTGTCCTTGAGGCAAAGCTTGGCCAGCATCTGGCCAAGATTGGAAGCGGCAGCGGTGTGGACCAGTCCGGTGTGGCCTTCCGCATGCATGGTGTTGATGAAGCCCTGGGCGGTCATCGGATTGACGAACAGCGAAGCGCCTTCCTTCGCCGCAGCACCTTCGGGGAGTGGAACGCACGCCGCGGCCGGCATGACCCGGTGGGTGCGATACATTTCACCCCCGACGATGGTGACGGTCTTGCCCATCAACCCCTGCGCTGCATCGGATGCACCGGCTGCGACAACCGTGCCGGCGCCTTCATTGCCCGCAGCGAGCTTCTTGCCCGCACGGCCCTTGAAGAAAGGCTGCATCGCAGGTTCGACATCGGCAACCAGCGCTGGATGACCGTCAACGGTTTCGCTGCGCACGGTGTCCATGTTGGCGGCAGCGGTCAGCAAGCCGAGATCGGACGGGTTGATCGGAACCGCTTCCATCTGAACAACCACTTCATGGTCTTTGAGTTCCGGCACATCATAAGGCTCGATCGACAATATCGATTTGCCGTCTTCGGTGACGGTTGTGAACAGTTGCTTTGCGTCGGGAAATTGACTCATTAGAAATTCCTCTCTCGTGTGTTTCTATAAATTCTTGGTGGCGGTGAGTGCCCCCAATCTTGCAGTAATCTCGAAAAAACTCAGTCGCCGTTTTATCGATAATCTGTTTGCCAGTCTTAACCTCGTCAATCAAACCTCTTGAATCAACCCATCGGGTACATGATTTCCCGGCTGATCTTGTAGATCCGCTTCATCATCTCGGGGCTAAGTTCCAGATCGGCAGCAGCAAAGATTTCCGGCAGCTGGTCGGTGTGCGTTGCGCCGACAATGGTCGACGCGACAAAATCATGCTGCTTGGACCAGGCAGTCGCCAGCGTCACCGGGGCAACGCCCAGTTCCTCGGCAATCGCCATGAAACGCTTGGTCGATTCTTCCGACTTCGGATTGACGAACCGCTCCGCCATTTTCTTCTGTCGACCGCCCATATTCAAATAGGCTGAAAAACGCGCACCCTCGGGCATCGCGCCGTCATTATATTTGCCCGACAGAGCCCCGCCGGCGAGCGGAGAATAAGGGATCAGGCTGACGCCCTCCTGACGGCAGACCTGCGCCAGTTCATCCTCGAAGCGGCGGTTGTTCATGCTGAAATTATTCTGGATCGTGCAATAGCGGGCGACGCCCAGCCGCTCCGACGCCTCGAGCGATTTCATCAGGCCCCAGCTGGTTTCGTTCGAGCAGCCGATCGCGCGGATCTTGCCTTTGCGCATTTCCTCGTCGAGCACTTCCATGGTCTCGTCATAGGCGGTGCCGTGATCGGGCCAGTGAGTCTGGTAAAGATCGATATAGTCGGTCTGCAGCCGCTTGAGGCTGTCGTCGAGTGCCTTGACGATATTGTGGCGATCCATCGCTGTCATGCCCGCGCGCTGGGCCGATTCAATCCAGCCATGGCTTGGACCGGAGACCTTGGTGGCGATGATCAGGCTGTCGCGATCCTTGCCTTTCATCCAGCGGCCAACGATATTCTCGGTCTCCCCTGCCCATTCCCGTTTTGGCGGGACCGGATAATTTTCTGCGGTATCGAAGAAATTGATTCCGGCTTCAACCGATTCATCCATGATCCGGTGCGACATGGCTTCGTCGGCGCTGCTGCCGAAAGTCATCGTGCCCATGCAGATTTCGGATACATATATCGGGCTTCGGCCCAGACGGCGTTTCTTCATGCAAATGTCTCCGGGAGATAGGGTTTCGGATTAACTGTGCGGTTAAGGTCCATAGCTTGCATCGGTTGCGAAACGCAATCCAATTTCTCCGCCCCCTAGCCTGCCTGACCGAGAACCACGCAAGCAAGGAACATCAGCAGACCGGCGAAGCGGTTGGACCGGAACTTGGCGAGCGCATCGTCCCCGTCAGCGCTTTTCAGCGTCCCGACCTGCCACAAGAGGTGCAGTGCAATCGGAGCCAGAGCCGCGAGACCAAGCCATTGCGGACGCAACAGCCAGAAGGCCGACGCCCAGCTCGCCAGAGCGATCAGGTAGAAGACCAGCACCCCGGACCGGACATTCTCGCCCAGTCGCAATGCGCTCGATCGTATACCGACCATAGCGTCATCTTCTTTGTCCTGCAGCGCATAAATAGTGTCAAACCCGATCACCCAGAATATCGATCCGAAATAGAGCAGGCACATCGCCCAGTGGAATTGCGGATCAATCGCCAGCCAGCCGACCAGCGCCCCCCAGCTGAACACCATCCCCAGCCAGGCCTGCGGCCACCAGGTGATCCGCTTCATGAACGGGTAAGCGGCGACGAGAGCCAGACTGCCCAGCGCTACCAGCTTTGCCACCAGGTTGATCTGCAGCCAGACCAGCAGGCCGACAAGACACAAGAGTGCCAGCCAGACCCAAGCTGCTTTCAACGATGTGACGCCGCTGGCCAACGGCCGCGAGCGGGTTCGCTCGACTTGCTGGTCGAGATCGCGATCGACGATATCATTATAGACACAGCCCGCGCCGCGCATCGCGATTGATCCGAGCAACAGCCAGACCAGCAGGTCCCAGCGGTCAATCGCACCGCCAGCCAGCGCCACGCCCCAGGCGCAGGGCCAGAACAATAGCCACCAGCCGATCGGGCGGTCAAAGCGGGCGAGAAGGGCAAAGGGCCGGGCAGCCGCAGGCAGCAGGCCGATAATGCCCTTATGTTCGGAATCGGGGACGATCTGGTTGGACGGGTCGGACATGCTAGTCGCTTATCGCTATTTCCCTGGTTCGTCATCCTGAACTTGTTTCACGCGTCATCCTGAACTCGTTTCAGCACCTCCCTCTGACATGCGGATTCTTCCGAAAGAGATGCTGAATTAAATTCAGCATGACGAAAACGGAAGCTGGCGCTAAACAATATCCATGCCAGCCACACCCGCTTATCCCCCGCACAGCGCGCCGCGCCTTTATGTCGATGTCGAACTATCCGATGGCGCTGAAATCCGGCTGGACGGTGGCCATGCCCATTATCTGCTGAAAGTGATGCGGATCAGGCAGGGCGACCCGATCAAGCTGTTCGACAACCGCACCGGTGAATATCTTGCCCATGCAACCGCCTTGGGCAAACGCGACCTGATTCTGACAATCGATGGCAAGACCCGGGAACGGGAAGCGGTGCCCGATCTCTGGCTGTGCACGGCGCCGATCAAGAAGGATCGGTTTAACTGGATCGCGGAAAAGGCAACCGAACTGGGCGTGGCCCGAATCATTCCGGTCCAGACCGAGCGGACCCAGGGTCACGGTATCAAGGTCGAGAAACTCCGCGCCCATATGATCGAAGCCGCCGAGCAATGCGAGCGCACCGCCCTGCCCGAGCTTGATCCGCTGACGGGCCTGGCCGATATGCTCGAGCAATGGCCCGCAGACCGCCATCTCTTCTTTGCCGACGAGCGCATCCATCAAAGCGGTGAAGGCAGCTTCCGCAAGGCGCTGGTGGCCCATGACGGCCCGGCTGCCATCCTGATCGGCCCTGAAGGCGGTTTCTCCGACGCCGAGAATGCGATGATCCGCGCGCTCGACCGGTCGGTGGCGATATCGCTTGGCCCGAGAATCCTGCGAGCGGAAACCGCTGCCCTGGCGGCGGTCAGCCTGTGGATGGCGGGCCGCGGCGACTGGAACGACTGAAAACCCTTGGTTGGCACGGAATCGGCGACAAGGTTCCGATTTGTATAATCGTCTAAATTAACGTGGAGAAACCGAAATTTAACCAATTTTTCAGGGTATTCCTCTACCTATCTGGACCATGAAGTGGGGACAAGATTTTCCGGGACTGACCATCCCGAGGAATTTAGTCGCGGTGGGAAAGATGCTTTCCTGCCTCGTCTTGATTTGTGCTGCCCTATCCTTCTCCACGACCGTCAGGGCCCAGATCGTCACTCAATATACGATCAGCGAGCCCGGCGGCTCGAACGATATTGTCGCTGCACGCACTTGCGGAACCGGAACCGGTGGGACCGGAGGGTCGCCCCTGGTAAAGAATTTTTCGGTCGGCACCAATTTTACCGTTGCCGACGTCGATCTGGGTTTTCTCGCTTCCCATGCCTATCGCACAGATATCCAGGTCATTTTGCAATCCCCTGCAGGAACGCGCGCCATTCTGGTCGTTGGCACAACCTCGGGGGGAAACAATAATCTGAACGTCCGGCTGAGCGACGAGTTCAGCCCTGTGGTAAACAGCGGGACGCATGGTAACGACAGTTTAACCCCGACGCCGAACCCTCCAACCACGAGCTATGAGCGACAATATGCTCCCAACAACCCGTTGAGCGTATTCGACGGACAAAATTCGATCGGGACCTGGCGCATGGAAATCTGCGACATGTACCCGGCCGCCGACGACGGGAATTTTCTGAGAGCAGACTTGTGGCTGACTTCAGCACCGACCAATTTTGCCGACTTGTCGCTCGCCAAGACGGTCAGCAATGCGACCCCCGCGAACGGTGCCAATGTCACCTACACGCTCTCCCTCACCAACTCCGCCGCATCGAACCAGACCGCTGCAGCGACGGTCAATGACATGCTGCCGCTCGGCGTGACCTTCGTCAGCGCGTCCGGCTACGGAACCTATGACAGCGGCACGGGCATATGGACGGTGCCGTCGATTGCGCCCGGACAGACACGCGCCATCAGCATAACGGTCAACGTCACGGCGACATCGGGAGCCACGGTTACCAACACCGCCGAAGTCGCGTCATCCAATCGGGCTGATCCGGATTCATCGCCCAACAACGGCATTACCGGCGAAGATGACTACGCCAGCCGGTCTTTCACCGTATCGGGTTCGCGCACGGCAGGCATTCCGCCCAGCCTGACCAGCGTCTGTCCGGTGTCCAACCAGATATTGTTCGACTGGAACGGCAAGGCATGGGTGGGTGGTTCGACCAATAACAGCTATACGGTAGCCGGTATCGGTTCGATCAATTTCAACATCAGCAACACGGGCGGCACCTATGACGATGGCTCGCCCGCCGTGAACAGCAACAATTATGGCAGCCTCGCCAGTACCGAGCAGTCGCTTTACCAGAACCTGCAGTTCACCAATCAGACGCAGACGGCAACGACCCTGCTGACCCTGCCGACGGCGGTACCGGGGCTTCAGTTCACGGTTTTCGACATCGACTATGCCAATAATGATTTTTCCGACAAGCTGACGGTCGTCGGCAGGTTCAATGGTGCGACCGTTTATCCGACGCTCACCAACGGGGTCGCCAACTATGTCACCGGCAATGTCGCGATTGGTGATGCCGGATCCAATTCCAATTCGGCCAATGGCAATGTCGTGGTTACCTTTACCTCTCCTGTCGACCGGGTCGAAATCATCTATGGCAACCACACGACAGCACCGGCCGATCCGGACGGACAAGCCATTTCGATCCATGATATCAATTTCTGCCGTCCGGCGACCACCATGAGCGTCACCAAGATCAGCTCGATCATCAGCGACCCGGTCAACGGCACGACCAATCCCAAGCGTATCCCGGGCGCCATCGTCCAATATTGCATCCTGATCAGCAACAGCGGGTCGGCAAGCGCCGCTTCCATAGTCGCGACCGACAGCCTTGCCGGCGCCTTCACTTACACGCCGGGGACGATGAGGAGCGGCAGCAATTGCGGATCGGCGGCGACGGTGGAGGATGACAATGCTGCCGGCGCCGACGAAAGCGACCCCTATGGCGCGTCATTGGCCGGAACCACGCTCACCGCGACTGCAGCGACCCTGGGACCGGCGAGCAGCTTCGCGCTTACCTTTCGGGTCACAATAGACTAGCCGCGGCGCTTCAGCCGCACCAGTATTTCATCGAGTGACGACAGAAAGCGCGAGCGATCGGCTTTGCTGAATGGCGGCGGGCCGCCGATATTCTCTGTTCCTATGCCAGCGCGCAGATCGGCCATGATCGCGCGTGTCGCGACCGCTGCGCCAATAGAATCGGCGGTGAACGGCTTGCCGTTGGAACCGAGGACAGACGCCCCTGCCTTCACGCAGCGGTCGGCCAGCAATATGTCGGAGGTGACCACGATCGTGCGAGCCCCGGCGCGTTCGGCGACATAGTCGTCGGCAGCATCGAATGCATCGCTGACCACCACGCGGCTGAACAGCGGATGATCGGGCACCCGGAACGGGCTGTTGCTGACAATCACCACCGCCACCTGATGGCGGTCCGCCACCCGGTAAATTTCTTCCTTTACCGGGCAGGCGTCCGCATCAACCAATATCTGGATGGCAGTGGTCATCGTTTAATTCAGTCGGCTTTGGGTTCGCGGGACTTTCCGCCTTCAAACGGCCGCTTCCCGCGATGCGGCTTTTTGTCGCCACCGCCGAAATTGCCGCCGGAACCGGATTTGCGATCACCTTTGAAATCGGATTTCTTTTTGAAACCGCCGCCAAATTCGCGCTTTGGTCCGCTACCGTCAGAACCGCCTTCACCGTCGGGCTTGCGCTTCTGGTAAGGCTTGCCGCCACCACCCGGTTTGTCACCGAATTTCTTGTCGCCAAACTTGTTCTTGCCGAACTGCTTGCCGCCTCGCTTCTTGCTGGCGTTGCTATAGTCGCGCTGGCCACCACCGTCGCCGCGGCCGCCCTTGCGGTTGCGCTTGGCTTCGTCGCGTGGCTTGCCCTCGAACTGGGTGATCACGATATCATCGGTATCATCCCCGCCGGCTTCTCTTTTTTCCGCGATGGCGGCGGTAAATTTGTCCACCACCCGGCGCGGAATTTCGAACAATGTATCGTCGCCGTTGATCCGGATCGCACCGATTTCATTCTTGGTGATATGGCCCCGGCGACACAATACCGGCAATAGCCAGCGTGCGTCTGCCCGCTGATTGTGACCGACGTTCATCTTGAACCAGACCGTGTCTTCAAATCCCGGACGCGGACCGCCTGGCGCGGGTTGCGACTGGGCACCGCGATCGAGCATCTGCTCCGGCGCCGGCATTTTCGCGCGGTGCGACTGAACCAGCATCGCCGCGATTTCTTCCGGCGTTTTTTCCGCCATCAGGCGTTTCGCCAATGCCAGATCATCCTCGTCAATCTCGACCGGCTGCAGCAAGGTTTCGATCAGCCGCTCGGCGTCATTCTTGCGAATGTCGGCACGCGTCGGCGCATCTTTCCACTCGGCATTGATTTTCGCGCCGCGCAGCATGGATTCAACGCGCTTGCGCCGCTGGTAAGGCACGATGATAACCGCCGTACCCTTCTTGCCAGCCCGTCCGGTACGACCGGAGCGATGCTGCAATGTCTCGGCATCGCGCGGCATATCGACATGCACAACGAGGCTCAGGGTCGGCAAATCGAGGCCACGGGCGGCAACATCGGTTGCCACGCAGACCCGCGCGCGTTTGCTGCGCAGGGCTTGCATCGCCTGGTTGCGTTCGCTCTGCGTATGTTCACCGGACAGCGCCACGGCACTGAAACCGCGATCGACCAGGCTGGCGTGGAGACGGCGCACCGCTTCGCGCGTGGCGCAGAACAGCATCGCTGATTCCGCTTCATGGAAGCGCAGCAGGTTGACAACGGCATTCTCGGTGTCAGCCGGCGCAACGGTGATCGCCTGATAGGCAATGTCGCCATGGCCGCGGTCTTCGCCGACGGTAGAAATGCGCAGCGCGTCATTCTGATAGCGTTTTGCGAGGTTGATGATCGGTTTCGGAATGGTTGCCGAGAACAGCAAGGTCCGACGCTTTTCGCCGGTTGCATCGAGAATTTCTTCGAGATCTTCGCGGAAGCCCATGTCGAGCATTTCATCGGCCTCATCGAGAACCGCCGCCCGCAGGTTTTTGAGGTCGAGCGCGCCGCGTTCGAGATGGTCGCGCAGGCGGCCCGGTGTACCAACGATGACATGCGCACCGCGGCGCAGCGTACGCCGCTCCTTGGAAGCATCCATACCGCCAACGCAGGTCGCGATTTGCGCACCGGCAGGCTGATAGAGCCAGGTCAGTTCGCGACTCACCTGCAGAGCAAGTTCGCGAGTCGGCGCGATGACCAGAGCCAGCGGTTCGACCAGAAACGGGAAGCGCCCGTTGTCGTCGAGCAATTGCGGTGCCATCGCCAGACCAAAGGCGACGGTCTTGCCGGAGCCGGTCTGGGCAGACACGATAAGGTCGCGGCCATCCGCTTCGGGTTCCAGCACAGCGGCCTGAACCGGCGTGGGCTTGTCATATTCGTGCGCCGCAAGCGCTTCTGCGAGAAGCGGCGATAATTTCGAGAAAGGCATAATATCTGTATTCCGTGGCAAATGTGAAAGCCGCGCGGAACTGCCAGTCGCCTGCGGTTTATGAAGAATATGTTGTTATTAAACGGTCCGCGCTGGGGATCATATTGCCTTGCCGGCAGCATGGCCACTCGCCCAAGCCCATTGAAAATTATAGCCACCGAGCCAGCCGGTAACATCAACCGCTTCGCCAATAGCATATAAACCCGGCACTTGACCAGCTTCCATATTTTTGGACGAAATCTCCGCTGTACTTATCCCGCCAGCGGTGACTTCGGCCTTGGCAAAACCCTCGGTCCCGTTGGGCATGAAGCGCCAGTGGGACAGGCGGCGCGCCGCCTCGTCCAGCTTCTTGTCTGTGAGATTCCCCAGCTCTCCTTCGAGGGCGATCCGTTCGATCAGCGTCTCGGTCAGGCGGGTCGGCAAATGGGCGTTGATTGCCTTTTTCAGCGACAGGCGGGGCAATTGTTTCTTGGCCTGACTGAGCCAGTCACTCTGCAAATCGGGCAGAAAATCGATTTCGACCGATTCGCCATGCTGCCAATAGGATGAAATCTGGAGAATCGCCGGCCCCGACAAGCCCTTGTGGGTAAACAGAGCGGCTTCCCGAAATGCGGTTTTTCCGCAGCGCGCGGTCACGGGAGCGGATACGCCGGACAAGGACCGGAACAGGGTCTCTTCCCCGCCCAGGGTCAATGGCACCAGCGCTGGCCGCGGTTCGACTATCTTCAGCCCGAATTTGCGCGCCAGATCATAAGCGAATCCGGTCGCGCCCATTTTCGGGATCGAAGGACCGCCGGTGGCAATCACCAGGGACGGAGCGAAAGCGGTTTCTCCGCCATATTCCACCCGGTAGCGGCCATCGCTGTGACTGATATCGGTGATCGCCTTGCCAAAGGACATTGTGACGGCTTGTTCAGGACATTCCGCCAGCAACATATCGACAATCTGCCGCGCCGAGCCGTCGCAGAACAGCTGGCCCAGCGTTTTTTCGTGCCAGTCGATGCCATGGCGATCGACCAGCGCGATGAAATCGGCAGCCGTATAACGGCTCAAGGCCGATTTCGCGAAATGCCTGTTCTGCGACAAATAGCGATCGGGCGAAGTGCCAATATTGGTGAAATTGCAGCGCCCGCCGCCGGAAATCAGGATTTTCTTGCCCGGCTCGTCGGCATGATCGATCAGCAAAACATTCCGCCCGCGCTGGCCGGCCACGGCTGCACACATAAGCCCGGCGCCACCGGCTCCGAGTATGATTGCGTCATGATGGGTTGGGAGATTGGCCATGAATTATCGGAACTGCTTTCTCGCCAATGCTCTACCGGAGCCGGTTTTCAGATATTTTTCGAATGCCAATGCGGTTTCCTCGGAAACAAAATAGTGGAATGAAAGAAGCATCCAAGGTTTAAACTTGGCCGTATATCTGGATTTTCCAGCATTATGTTCAGCCAATCGGGCTTGAACATCGTTCGTCAAACCAGTGTAATACTGATCCGGAAATGCAACACTCTGGAGATAACATACATAGTGCATGCCGATACTGCCCTCCTTCGCCAAGGCTTCGGCGGGCAACCTACGCTCGTTCCGATTTCCAGACAATATTGCGCGGGAGAAGGAAATTAGTCTTCCAACCGTAGCTCGCAAAGCGAGCGAAGGTTGGTGGAGCCTAGCGGGATCGAACCGCTGACCTCTTCGCTGCCAGCGAAGCGCTCTCCCAGCTGAGCTAAGGCCCCCAATGGAAGAGCGCCTTTAATCCAGACGCCCTTCAAAAAGCAAATCAAAAATTACGTATCGTCAGGCTCGTCGTCGCCTTTGCCTTTGCTGACACCCAGATCATCGTCACCGCCGAGATCGACTTCATTGTCCGGGGACGGTTCATCATCGTCGATGTTGACGTCCAGATCATCATCGTCGACCGAATCCTCTTCCTTCTTCGCATCCTTCTTGGGCGCGGCTTCGAAAGGCATAGGCTGCTTGGATTTCAGAACGGCTTCGGGAACAAAGCTTTCCCCGCATTCAACGCAAGTTGCCGGGTCTTCTTTGCCCAGATCGTAAAAGCGCGTTCCACATTTCGGGCATGTGCGTTTTGTGCCCCATTCCGGTTTAACCATGGCTGGTGTCCAAATCCTGTCTAAATCAAGTCGTTGATTGGTTTAAGTCTCTACAGCGGCGATTCAAGTTTTATCTAAATCAGCCGCGAAATCCGGCGCGCCTTGCCATAGCTTTGCAGCGCTGTCAAAAGCCGTTTGATTTTCCTGCACGAATCATTTGTGCGTTCCGCAAACAAAGCTCTGTCATGACCAGCAACACTCCTCAGCCAGTAACGTTCAAGCCGTCTGGCCCGCTTTCGGGCAAAATTTCCGTGCCGGGCGACAAATCGATTTCGCACCGGGCGTTGATATTATCGACTCTGGCGATCGGCAAAAGCCGGATTACCGGACTGCTCGAAGGCGAAGATGTCCTGGCAACCGCCGATGCACTGCGGGCGATGGGGGCAAGGATCGAGAAAAAGGACGATGTCTGGACGGTTCACGGCGTCGGCGTCGGCGGCCTGATACAGCCGGAAAACGCGCTCGACATGGGCAATAGCGGGACATCGGCGCGATTGCTGATGGGGCTGGTTGCATCCCATGGGATCACCACCACCTTTACCGGCGATGCCAGCCTGTCGAAACGGCCGATGGGACGGATCATCGAACCGCTTTCCCGGATGGGCGCGGACATCCAGGCGCGCGAGACGTCGGATCATAAAGCCTGCATGCCGCTGACCGTCAGAGGTATTTGCCCGGCGATTCCGCTGGAATATCGCCTCCCGGTGGCCTCCGCACAGGTGAAGTCGGCAATATTGCTGGCCGGTCTCAACACCCCCGGCATTACCCGAATCATCGAACCGGTGCTGACCCGCGATCATAGCGAAACCATGCTCAGGGGATTTGGCGCGGACATCCAGGTCGAAACAGACGCCGATGATTGCCGGATCATATCCCTGACCGGCGAAGCGGAACTCAAGCCGCAAAAGATCAAGGTGCCGGGCGATCCTTCATCCGCCGCTTTCATGGTGGTTGCGGCATTGATTGTGCCCGGATCGGATATCGTCATCGAAAATGTCGGCATCAATCCGACGCGCACCGGCCTGTTCGACGTGTTGCGCGATATGGGCGGCGATATCCGCTTCGCGAAGAAGCGCACGGTCGGCGGCGAACCGGTCGCGGACATCCACGTCAGGCACAGCGCGCTCACCGGAATCGACGTGCCTGCAAAAATCGCGCCCAGCATGATCGACGAATTTCCGATATTGTTCATCGCCGCCGCGATGGCGAGCGGCCAGACCATCACCAGCGGCCTCCACGAATTGCGGGTCAAGGAATCCGACCGCCTGTCACAAATGGCAAAGGGTCTGGAGCTTCTCGGCGTGAAGCTGACCGAAAAAGAAGACGGCCTGACCATCGAGGGAAGCGGCGGAAAAACTTTGTCTGGCGGAAAAGCGAAGGCAATGATCGAGACCGCGCTGGACCATCGCATCGCGATGAGTTTCGCAATCGCCGGGCTGGCGACCAAGTCCGGCCTTGCAATCGATGACATCACCCCGACCCAGACCAGCTTTCCCGGGTTCGAAAATCTCCTCGCGACGCTCGCGTCCTGATGCTCGACGGATTTACAGCCAATGTGATCGGCATAGCGGGCAGCGTCATGATCGTTTCTGCTTATGCCTATAATGTCTACGCCCCCGCGGTGAACGCGTTCGTCTACAATGGCACAAACCTGCTCGGCGCGCTGTTGCTGACGATTTCGCTCATGGTGCATTTCAATCTGGCTTCGTTCCTGCTCGAAATGGTGTGGATCGCAATCGCTCTGGGCGGCCTATGGAAAGCCTTTCGCGACCGCGAGAGGCAGCAATCATGATTATCGCCGTGGATGGACCGACCGCCTCTGGGAAAGGCACGATCTCCAAGGAATTGGCGAAGCATTTCGCCCTGCCCTTTCTCGACACCGGACTGCTCTATCGCGCGGTCGGCTGGACCCTGAGGGAGCAAGGCGGCGATGCTGACAATGTCGCCGATGCATTGGCCGCTTGCGTGTTCGACGGCACCTTGCTCGACAATCCGGCGCTGCGCAGCGAAGTGATTGGCGGCCTGGCCAGCCGGGTCTCGGTCCATCCGGAGGTGAGGCAGGCGCTGGACAAACACCAGAAGGATTTTGCCTATCAAACCGCCGGCGCGGTTCTGGATGGCCGCGATATCGGCACCGTCATCGCGCCGGATGCCGATGTGAAACTATTCGTAACCGCCTCGTCCGAAGCGCGGGCCGTCAGACGTTTCGAGGAGATGAAGCGGCGCGGTGAACGGGTCAATTTTGATGACATATTGGCCGACATCCTGCAGCGCGACGAACGCGACCGGAATCGCGCCACTGCACCGCTCAAGCCCGCCGAAGATGCAGACTTGCTAGATACTACCAATTTGACTATAGACGCCGCCATTCAGCAGGCGATTGCCATGGTGAATGCGAAAACAAGCGGCCGGGACGGAACAGATCCAGCCTAGCAGACAAATGATGTGCAAGACGGGTTGGTAAGTTATCGCCCCGGCTTTGGCGCAGCTTTTGGTATTTGTGCTTGACTTCGCATCCATCAAATTTTGGCAGTTTTCTGAGGGATGCGGTGGTCGCATGAGGTGGCCGCGGCAATTTTGGTCCAAGACCGGCGGAACCAACCGCCTGGCCAGAAAAATTGACTATCAAGGAATAAACCATATGGCCTCAACGGCATTTCCAACCCGCGACGATTTCGCGGCAATGTTAAACGACTCACTCGGTGGCGAAGATCAGGGCTTTGAAGGCCGCGTCGTCAAAGGCACCGTAACCGGCATCGAAAACGACATGGCTGTCATCGATGTAGGATTGAAATCAGAAGGCCGTGTAGCGCTGCGCGAATTCGCCGCTCCCGGTCAAAAAGCCGATATTTCCATTGGCGACGAAGTCGAAGTCTATGTCGACCGTATCGAAAATGTAAACGGCGAAGCCATGCTGTCCCGCGATCGCGCCCGCCGCGAAGCAAGCTGGGACAAGCTTGAAAAAGAATATGACGAAGGCAATCGCGTTGAAGGCGTTATCTTCGGTCGCGTCAAAGGCGGCTTCACGGTCGACCTCGACGGCGCCGTAGCCTTCCTGCCCGGCAGCCAGGTCGACGTCCGCCCCGTGCGCGACGTGACCCCTCTGATGGACATCACCCAGCCTTTCCAGATCCTCAAGATGGATCGCAAGCGCGGCAATATCGTTGTTTCGCGTCGCGCCATTCTCGAAGAAACCCGCGCCGAACAGCGTTCCGGTCTCATCGAGTCGCTGGCTGAAGGTCAGGTTACCGAAGGCGTCGTCAAGAATATCACCGATTATGGTGCGTTCGTTGACCTCGGCGGCATCGACGGCCTGCTCCATGTTACCGATCTTTCCTATAAGCGGGTCAACCACCCGAACGAGATGATCAACATCGGCGACACGCTGAAGGTCCAGATCATCAAGATCAACAAGGACACGCAGCGTATCTCGCTTGGCATGAAACAGCTCGAGAGCGATCCATGGGATAGCGCTACCGAGAAATATGCGGTCGGCACGAAGCTTACCGGTTCGGTTACGAACATCACCGAATATGGTGCGTTCGTCGAACTGGAGCCAGGCATCGAAGGCCTTGTCCACGTTTCCGAAATGAGCTGGACCAAGAAGAACGTCCACCCGGGCAAGATCGTTTCGACCTCGCAGGAAGTCGAAGTCATCGTTCTCGAAGTCGATACCGAAAAGCGTCGCATCTCGCTTGGCCTCAAACAGGCCCAGTCCAATCCCTGGACCGACTTTGCGGATACGCACCCAGTGGGCAGCACCGTTGAAGGCGAAGTCAAGAACGCGACCGAATTCGGTCTGTTCATCGGCCTTGAAGGCGACGTCGACGGCATGGTTCACATGTCGGACATCGCTTGGGGCATTTCCGGCGAAGACGCGCTCAACCTCCATCACAAGGGTGAGCAGGTCAAAGCGATCGTTCTCGACATCGACGTCGACAAGGAACGTATCTCGCTCGGCATGAAGCAGCTTGAAAAAGGTGCGCCTGCCATGGGTGGTGCCGATACCGGCGGTCTCAAGAAGGGTTCGGTTGCAACCGTTACCGTTCTCGAAGTGCGCGACGGTGGCCTCGAAGTCCAGATGGGCGACGACGGTGCGACCGGCTTCATCAAGCGCAACGATCTGGGCCGCGACCGCGACGAACAGCGTCCGGACCGTTTCCAGGTTGGCCAGAAGCTCGACGCGATGATCACCGGCTTCGACCGTTCGAAGAAACCGAACTTCTCGATCAAGGCGCATCAGCTGGCGGAAGAGAAGCAGGCTGTGGAACAATTCGGTTCGACCGATTCCGGCGCGAGCCTCGGCGACATCCTCGGTGCCGCTCTGAAGAAAAAGGAAGAATAGTCCTTCCACCACACGACTATGTTTAGAAAAAGCCCACCTCTTTATCGGGGTGGGCTTTTTTCATTCCCGTGTCCCGTTTCACTACGAATCTACACACACCAGCCAAGGCCATTGAAAATAGACATGATTTCTGGCATCTATGGAGTCTGGATTATATCCAACTTTAAGATTCCAAGTGTCTTTCCAACGTGGATTCGCTTGATCTCACCAGAATCGGAAAGGCGCACCGATGATACGTTCTGAATTGTTAGAAAAGCTCGCTGAAGAAAATCCGGAATTGAAGCCGGACGAGATTGAAAAAATCGTCGACCTGTTTTTCAACCAGATCAGCCAGAAACTGGCCGAGGGCGGTCGCGTCGAACTGCGCGGTTTTGGCGCCTTCTCGACTCGCCAACGCAAACCGCGCATCGGTCGCAATCCGCGCACCGGGGAATCGGTAGAGGTTCCCGCCAAA
This sequence comes from Parasphingorhabdus flavimaris, assembly GCF_013371215.1. Classification (GTDB taxonomy): domain Bacteria; phylum Pseudomonadota; class Alphaproteobacteria; order Sphingomonadales; family Sphingomonadaceae; genus Parasphingorhabdus; species Parasphingorhabdus flavimaris. The sequence goes on along the minus strand of NZ_JABWMH010000001.1, from coordinate 131,952 downwards.
AGAGTGCCCTATTTCAAACCCGGCAAGGAAATCCGCGAGCGTTTGAACAAGGACTGATCTCGACATTTTCTGAATATAATTTGCCAATCCACTTGACCACGCGCCCGCAATAATGCTTGTCGCTAGGTTCCAGCCGAGGCTGGACCTACCGGTGCGGACGTGGCGAAATGGTAGACGCAGCAGACTTAAAATCTGCTATCCGAAATGGGTGTGCGGGTTCGAGTCCCGCCGTCCGCACCAGTTTTAGCCGATCAGATGATCTTCCCCGCGAAACGGGGCAGATTCCGGCTTCCGGCCGGCCTTCAGAGCATCGCCATATCGCCCGGTTGATCCAGTAATATCCGCCCTGCCAGTTCGAACACCGCCGGAGCCGTGGCGATATGCTGGGTCGCGACATGGGCATCGCGGAAACGGCGTTGCAGGCTGCTGGTTGAATAGACCGCACTGCCGCCGCCCAATGTATAGGCAGTCTTGCAGATATCGGCAGAAATCTCGGTGGCATGAGCGCAGGCAAGGCGCAGATTGGCACGGCCTTTCGGAGATATTTCACCGTCGCCCTGGGCTTCCGACCAACATTCGCCGATCGCATTCTCCAGAAAGGCGAATGCACCGCCGAGATGGGCAGTCGCTCGCGCCAGGTCGACCTGTATGGTCGCCCGCTGGGCCATCGATCGTCCGCCGCCGGGGGTTTTCTTGTTGATAGCAATTGTCCTGATCTCCTCCAGCGCAGCCCGGGCGTTGCCGAGCGCAACCGCCGACACGCCGAGCGCGAGCAGGCCGAAGAGCGGGAACTTGTACAACGCCCCCGGATCGCTCGGCCGGTCACCGACGAAGGATACGCTGCGGTCCTTGGGAACTTTTATCCCTTCGACCGAGAAATCGCCCGAACCGGTACCCTTCAGGCCGGCCACATGCCAGCTGTCGATGAGAGATGCCTGCTGAGCCGGGAAGAACAGCATCCGGTGATAAGGCGCGCCATTGTCGAATTTCTGCAACTCGCCATCCTTGAAGATCATCGCGCCACCGCCAAGCCAGGAACAATTGGCCGAGCCGGAGCCCCATTGCCACTGACCGCTGAGCAGATAGTGATCTCCCTTGTCCTCAGCCTTGCCCATCGGAGCGAACACACCGCCGGTCACGACATCGTCCGCGCCGAAAATCTCGCGCGCAGCCGGTTCGGGCATATAGGCCGCACCCAAGGTCGAGGTCACCGCGATCATCACGCACCAGCCCGCGCTGGCGTCCGCCTCGGCAACCGTCGCGACAATTTTCAGAAAGTCGAGCGGCTCCAGCTCGAGCCCGCCGAGCGATGCCGGCTTGGAAAGATTGAATGCACCAGCTTCGGCCAGCTTTGCCGCCAGATCGGCGGGCAACCGGCGCGCCTGTTCGGTTTCTTCCGCACGCGCTGCGATCTCGGGCAACAGCGCCAGGATTTTGGGGCCAACCTCACCGAGGCTGGAAATATCATATTGTAGGCCGCTCATGCACAAATTCTCCTTGCCGACACTAGCAGCACATGAGTTCCGCTTTGTCGAGCCGGCAAAAGCATCTAGACAGAGGCAATGCGCTATTTCGCCATTCTCTGTACGATGCTGTTGCTGGTTTCCTGTAACCGCGAGCCGGCCATCGATACCGCGCCCGGCCCAGACCGGATCGTCCGCCTGTCCGATTCGGAGATCAAGGGACTCGACCCGCAGAAAGTCTCCGACCTGTCATCGCTCCGCTTTGCCGCCGACCAGTTCGAGGGCCTGACCCGCCTTGATGCCAGGGGAGAGGCAGAGCCGGGTCTGGCGCGGGACTGGCAGGTCTCGGCGGATGGCCTGACGTGGACTTTTGCGCTGCGCGAGAATCTGCGCTTTTCCGACGGCGCCGCTTTTGACGCAACCCTGTTTCCGACCCTGCTGCAGCGCTTGCGCGCGCCGGAAACCGCTGCCGCATCCGCAGCGCTGTTCGGCAACATCCAGTCCGTGGAGGCAGCCGGCGAGCAAAATGTCGTTGTCACTCTCGCCTCTCCCGATCCGTCCCTGCCGGCGTTGCTGACCCATCCGGCGATGGCGGCGCTTCCGCTCCACCGGATCGGGGCGGCGAGTGATCAATGGACGTCGGACCGGCCGATGGTCACCAGCGGCCCCTATCGTCTGGCGGGGTGGAAACTGAACGATCATGCCCGGCTCGAGCGCAATCCCGAGTGGCATGACGAACCGGCTCCCACCAAGACGATCATCTGGAAACCGATGGACGACAGCCTGTCCGCCATGCGCCTGTTCCTCTCCGGTGGCGCCGACATCGCCGCCGACTATCCGGCCAGCCGCCATCAGTGGCTCGAGGACAATCATCCTGCCGCTGCCCATAGCGTGCCCTATCTCGGCAGCTATTATTTTGCCTTCAACACCCGCAGCCCGCCCTTTGATGACCGCAAGGTCCGTATCGCCTTGTCGATGGCGGTCGAACGCGAATGGATCGCCGACAAGGTGATCGGCATCGGCAATATCCCGGCCTGGGGGCTGCTGCCGCCGGGACTGGCCGGTCCGGTATCTGCAAAGCCCGAGTGGGCGGACTGGTCACGGAAAAAGCGTCTGAGCGCCGCGCGCGCGTTGCTGGCTGAAGCAGGTTATAACCCGAACAACCCCTTGCGCTTCGAAATCCGGTTCAACAGTTCCGCCGAGCACCGCCGGGTTGCGGTCGCGATGGCGGCGATGTGGCAGCCGCTCGGCGTCGAGGCCAGCCTGTTCAACAGCGAAGCAGCGCTGCATTTTGCCGCGCTGCGCAGGCATGAATTCGCTTTGTCCCGCTCGGGCTGGATTGCCGACCTGCCGACTCCGGAAAATTTCCTGCTGGTGCATCAGCAAACCAACGGCGCCGGCAATTATTCCGGCTATGACAACCCGGCCTATGACGCGCTGCTGGCACAGGCGATTGCCGAGCCCGACCCGGCCAGACGCCAGATATTGATGCGTCGCGCAGAGGCATTGCTGATCGCCGACATGCCCATCCTGCCACTCTATTTCTACGTCACCCGCAGCCTCGTTGCCGAGCGCATAGCGGGATGGGAAGATAATATTTCCAATGTGCATCCCAGCCGCACTCTGCTTATAAGACCGTGATGAATTTCCGTTCGACATCATGGTTCAAAATTCTCCCGGCAACGCTGGCGGTCACGCTGCTGGGCTCCTGCGGTTTTGCCGGGGATGAAGATCAGGTAAGAGTCACGGTGATCGAAGACGGATCTGCCCGAATCAACCCGGTCGGGACCCGGCTCAACTTTGTGTCTTCGACCATGCGCGCGGCGATCGCCAAGGGGCTTGTCGGGCTGGACGAGCAAGGCCGGGTCGTCCCGGCGCTCGCCGCCCGGTGGATCGTGTCCGACGACGGGCTAAGCTATATATTTCGACTGTTCGACGCGAAATGGGACGATGGCCGGGAAATTACCGCCGAACGGGTCGCCCGCCTGCTGCGCGAGCGCTTTTCGGAACTGCGCAACAGCCGGTTGCAATATGATGTTTCGGAGGTTGAAGAAGTCTTGTCGATGACCGGAAGGGTCATCGAAATCAGGCTGGATTCACCCCACCCCAATTTTCTCCAATTGCTCGCCCAGCCGGAAATGGGCCTGTTCCGGGCTGGCCATGGCGCCGGGCCGATGCGCCTGCTCAGCGAAGAGGATGTCATCAAGCTCAGCCGCTTTGACGAACCCTCGGAGGAAGAACAAGACGCGGAAGAAGAGGATGACCGCTGGGTGTCCCTGCGCAGCGAACCGGCCGCGATCGCTATTGCCCGCTATCGGGCCGGTGCCGTGCAAGTGGTTCTGAACGGCAAATATCATCATCTCCCGCTGATCGGCGCAGCGGGCATCAGCAGCGGAGACATCAGGCTTGATCCCGTCGCCGGCCTGTTCGGGCTGCGGTTCATCCGCGCCGAGGGTTTCTGGGCGGTTCCCGAGAATCGCGAAATACTGGCAATGACGATCAATCGACCAGCACTGCTGACATCCTTTCCCGGCGTCAGCGCCTGGCAAAGCCGGCTCAAGATCATCCCCGAAGCGCTGGATGTCGATGGGATCAATACCTATCCCGACTGGGCCAGCATGACCATGCAGGACCGGATGGCCTACGCGAGGAATCATGTCAGCCGGTGGAAGGCGTCGGAAGGACCGGTCGCTCCGCTGGCCATCGCCCTGCCCGACGCGGCGGGTGCCGACATATTGTTCAAGCGCATCCAGTCGGATCTGAGACGGGTCGGACTGAATGCCCGAAAAGTCGAATTGAACCAGGCCGCCGACGTCCAGCTACTGGACGAGATTGCCCCCTATGACAGCCCGCAATGGTTTTTGAAGCAGCTGACCTGCATGGCAACCCCCGTCTGCCTGAACGATGCCGACACCCAGATCACCGAAGCCGAGGCCGCCACCAATCTGGAAATCAAGGCGCGACTCTATGCCGAGGTCGAGAATATGCTGGTCGACCATTATAATTTCATTCCGATCGCGGTTCCCATCCGCTGGTCGATCGCCCGCCAGGGCCAGCGCGGCTTTGCCGTCAACCCGCGCGGCTGGCATCCATTGAACCCGCTGGTCGGCATTCCTATATCCTGACTGTATTGCTTGCGCACAACAGAGAGATCAGATGGCCATTTCCGAAGAACAGTTGAAACGTCTCGCCGAACAATTGCCCGACGTCAGCCGCGATCCGCAGGCGGTGCGCAACCGCGTCGAGGCAATGGAAAAGGTGCTCGAACGGGCGTTCGTGATCCCCGGCATCAACCGGCCGATCGGCGTCGATTCAATCGTCGGACTGGTTCCGGTGGTCGGTGATATCGTTACCGCGCTGATGGGCGCCTATATCGTCTGGGAAGCCCGCAATCTCGGCATGTCGAAGATGCAACTGACCCGCATGGCAGCGAATGTCGGGATCGATACCGCGCTCGGCGCGATTCCGTTTGCCGGTGATGTGTTCGACTTTTTCTGGCGCTCGAACAGCAAGAATCTGAAGATCATCCGCAAGCATCTCGACAAGCATCATCCGGGGACTCGGACGATCGAGGGATGAGCCTTGTGCTCCGCACCTGATACGGAGCCCCGGCCGCACGCCCTTTTGTTGCCGGCAGAGCTCCGGGTCTTCGCCCGGAGCACAATAAATTACCCCCCGCGCCAGATTTTGACCGGCATATCGTTTTTCGCCGCCCGCATATAGGCAGGACAGCGTTGTGGCCGGAAACTCTTGCCAAGACAGAGCTTCACTTCCTGCAACCAGCCGCGCCGGTTGATCTTGAGCCGCAGCATATCGGGCTGCAGCCCTTCGTTCGCCGCCGCAAAAGCGTTGCGGAACTGCCCCGCCGTCAGCGGCTTGCGCGACAGCCGGTCCATATCCGGAAAGCGCACGGCGTCGAACATGATCCGCGATACCCGGAAATAGGTCTCCGGTCGCCTGGTCATGCAGGTCCCGTGCTTTGCCCATTCATGCGCCATCATCCTGGTCGACGGCATCATGCAGAAATTGCGGTTCACCACCGCTGGCGGCAGCGCCCGGGTCGGCGCGCAATATTGCGGATAGGCGGGCCCGCGCGTGTCGGGCCACAGGCCGTGAAGAATGAAGCCGAAACTGCCATCGTCACCGCTGCACTGCGTCTTGTCGCGGCGGCTGTCCTTGCGGGTGCGGCAATATTCCGGCGACCAGCTGAGCGCCAGCGTATAGCTGGTGACGGGCGTAGTACGGCGCGGTTCGGAAGCAGGCTTGCGCTCGGCGGGGGCACTGAGCCCGGATGGCGGACGGCATTGGTAGGATTGGGCCTGGGCGGGTGTTGCCGCTAATGCAAGCAATAGGAACATAGCCACTCGTCGCCCCAGCGAAGGCTGGGGCCCAGCACGAAGTTCGCGTACTTCGGACGATTGCCCTGGATCCCAGCCTTCGCTGGGATGACATTTCCTAAACCTGTTCAAAATCCAGCCCTATATCTGCCGCCGGTGCGCTCTGCGTCAAACGCCCCACCGAAATATAGTCCACCCCGGTCTCCGCCTTGTCGCGGATCGACTCCAGCGTCACCCCTCCGCTCGCCTCGGTCTTTACCCGTCCGCCGATCAGCGTCACTGCGCCGCGCAGCGTTGCCGGCTCCATATTGTCGAGCAGCAAATGGGTCGCTCCCGCCGCCAGTGCCGGTTCAATCTGGTCGACCCGGTCGACTTCGCAGATGATATTCTCGACGCCTGCATCCTTGGCGCGCCGCACGGCCTCGCCGACCGAACCAGCGACCGCAACATGATTATCCTTGATCATCGCCGCATCCCACAGGCCCATGCGGTGGTTCTGCGCCCCGCCCATCCGCGTTGCATATTTCTCCAGCACCCGCAGCCCCGGTATCGTCTTGCGCGTATCGAGCAAGGTGCAGCCCGTCCCGGCAATCCGCCGGACATATTCATTGGTCATGGTCGCGATACCGGTGAGATGCTGCACCGTGTTGAGCGCGCTGCGCTCCGCCGTCAGCATCGCCCGGCCCTTGCCCTTCAGCCGCATGATATCACTGCCCGCTGCGACCGCCTGCCCTTCTGCAACCAGCAGTTCAATCTCGACATCCGGGTCAAGATAACGGAAAAATGCTCTCGCAATCGGCAGCCCAGCAATCACCGCATCATGACGGCTGTCCATCACGCCGGAAAATATCGCATCGGCGGGAATGACGGCTTCGGAGGTCACGTCGCGGCCACCCTGTCCATAAGGCGCGCCCAGATCCTCGGTCAGCGTCGCCGCGACAAAGGCATCCAGATCGAAGTTTTCAAGCGAGAAGGGCATTGCTACTATTATCCATTACTTTGTTGAATTCGACCAGACTGGCTTCCAGTTCTTCCATCGAAGGACCGACCAGATGATAACGCGCCTGCCTCACCATCGTCTCGGCTTCTTCGCTGATCAGGCGCAAACGACGCTCCGACCGGCAGGATGTCGAGGCGGCAAACAGAGCGTGGATGAATTTGATCGCCGCCATCCGGTTGGTCGCAACACCGGACCGCATCGCGCCGAAGCTGCGCTCGACATAATGGCTGAAATCGTCGCTCAGCGGCTGCACCCGATCCCAGTCATAGTCTTCCTGCTCCGGTCCGCGATCAAGGTCGCGGCTGCCCAGTTCGGCCAGCGCAGCGCCCATCCAGTGCATCGCGGTGATCGCGGTGAACGGGTCGTTGATCCCCGGCGATAGCGCCCGCAGCGCGATCTCGACCAGTTCATCGATCAGATATTCCAGATCCTGGGTCGCCGTCCGCATGCCGCTGACGCTGAAACAGTCGGCGATTTTGGCGGAAATTTTGTCATCCGCTTCAATACCGGACAGTTCAACGATGGTGACATTGGGGTGGATGAAATCCCCGGTCCGGACCTTGATTGCGATCGTCGCTTCATGTTCGCGGGCCACCTCATCCAGCGTGTCGAAATCGATGATGTCGATATAGCCTTTGCCGGTCGCGATGATCGGCTCGCCCTGCGCCTGTTCCCGCGGCTCGCGCTCTTCGATCTCGCTCGGATAGCGGTCTTTTATGTCGCGGATCAGCCGCTTGCCGATGTCTTTCAATACCGTGTTGATCCGGATACTCGCGGGTATATGGTGGAGGAAATAGACCAGCACCGCGACCGCAAATATCGCCAGCACCATGGCCACCAGCAGCGACAATTGCGGAGTGAACCCAGGCAGGACCGAAGCCGAAGCATCGATGGCAGACGCGGCCCGTTCATCTTCGTCGCGCACAACACGGATAATCATCAACGCATAGACAAAAGTCCCGATAAAGGTCGCGAGGGACAGCTGGTTGCCCTTGTCCTCCATGAAATTTGTCAAAAGGCGCGGTCCGTAATTGCCGCTGGCATAGGCGACGGCGGCGATGGTGATCGAAAAGACGGTCGAGGCGACCCCGATCATCGAACCGGCAATCACGGTCAAGGTCGTGCGAGCGCCGTTGGGACGGCTGACATGCAGCCATTCATAGGTAGTGAACCAGTCCGCCGCCCCGTTGCGATCCAGATAGATGGTGAAAAAGGACAGGAAAAAGGCGATCGCCGAGAACAACGCCGGATAGAACCAGTAGCTGGCATTGATGGACAGCAGAGCGGAACGGATACGGGCAATCATCCGGGGACGCTAACCGATAACGCGTGGAGGGGGAAGCGGGAATGATTGCGCGAGCGAAGGAGGCAACTCGTTACCTTCGGACGAGCAGCAGGATTGGCCGAAACTGTCATGGCTTGCGAGCGATCAACAATTGTGGTAACTATGTGTTTCACTTATAAGAAGATGTGGACTTTGAATTTGATCCGGACAAGGATGCGATCAACCGGGTGAAGCATCGATTGCCGCTGTCTTTTGGACAACGGATTTTCGATGATCCTTTCTACACGATAACCGAAACAATTCGGCTTGAAGATGAGGAGCAACGCTTCAAACTGATCGGAGAAGTCGATGGCAAACTCTTCACGGCGATCCACACCTGGCGCGGTGAAATCATCAGGTTCATCTCGGTCCGGAGGAGTAACAGCAGTGAACAAAGAAACTACCATCGCGATACCGGCAGATCCGAATGATCCAGAAGACCGGGATGTCAGCGTGGCCGCGCTTGAACGCGCCAATATGGGCCGCTTCATTCGGGTACTGCGTTATGATCTCGGCCTGACGCAGGATGAATTTGCCAAGATCTACGGCATCCCGCTCGCCAATATCCGCCAATATGAAATTGGCCGTCACATGCCCCCGCCCGCGGTCCGCGCCTATCTCAAGGTAATCCGCGCCGAACCCGACGTGGTGAGGCGGGTGATGGCGGGGTGATTTGTCCCTCTCCCGTGCGGGAGAGGGTTGCGCAGACTTGGCAGCTTGCTGCCTAGTCGGAGCTGGGTGAGGGCGTACTTCGCTTCAGAGTGCAGAACACCCTCATCCAACTGCGCCTAATCCTGCGGACAAGGCTTCGTATCCTTCTCCCTCACGGGAGAAGGAAAAACTACCCCTCATGCGCCAGATCAGTCGGCCCCAAATCCCCCTGCCCGACCGTCGCGCTGGCCATTTCCATCATCTTGTCGATCGACTTGCGGGCCTGCAAGCGCAGTTCCTCGTCCATTTCGATGCGTGGCTCGAGATCGCGGAGCGCCACGTATAGCTTCTCCATCGTGTTCAGCGCCATATAGGGGCAGATATTACAATTGCAGTTGCCGTCCGCGCCGGGCGCGCCGATGAAATTCTTTTCCGGCACCGCTTTTTCCATCTGGTGGATGATATGCGGTTCGGTGGCGATGATGATCGTGTCGCCTTCAAATTCCTTGGCATATTTCAGGATCGCGCTGGTCGAGCCGACCATATCCGCATGATCCAGAATATAAGCCGGACATTCGGGATGCGCGGCAACCGGTGCGCCGGGATGCTGGGCCTGCAGTTTCAGCAACTCGGTCTCGCTGAACGCTTCGTGCACAATGCAGACGCCGGGCCAGAGCAGCATGTCGCGACCGGTTTTCTTGGCGATATAGCCGCCGAGATGCTTGTCCGGGCCAAAGATGATCTTCTGGTCGAGCGGAATCTGCGAGAGAATATGTTCCGCCGATGAACTGGTGACGATGATGTCGCTGAGCGCCTTCACCTCGGCCGAGCAGTTGATATAGGTCAGCGCGATATGGTCTGGATGCTCGTCGCGGAACGCCTTGAACTTGTCCGGCGGGCAGCTGTCCTCAAGCGAACAGCCGGCGTCCATGTCCGGCAGCACGACAATCTTCTCCGGCGAAAGGATTTTCGCGGTTTCGGCCATGAATTTGACGCCGCAGAAGGCAATCACGTCGGCATCGGTTTCCGCTGCCTTGCGCGACAGTTCGAGACTGTCACCGACGAAGTCAGCAATATCCTGGATTTCCGGCTTCTGGTAATAATGGGCAAGGATGATCGCGTTGCGTTCCTTGCGCAGCTTGTTGATTTCCTCGACAATGTCGACCCCGGCCAGGCTGCCGCCAATTCCACCACGTGCGTCCATTTTTCATTCCTCTGTCATGCGTGCCTGGTTCATATAGGAAGCGAAACGCCATTTGTCTTGTGCCGAACGCCCGTCTCCGCGTTAATTGCCGTAAATATTCGCAAAGAAACGGCCACCGGCCCCTAGCCGGACGCGGCGATCGAGTCGGCGAACTGCTGAAACGGCGAAAACAGGGACAGGCCGGTGATCACCACATGCACGGCGGTTACGATCACACCGCATGCCAGCGTTGCCGGATGGATCGCCCCCGAGATTTTCCGGTCATGCCGCGCCAGCACGGCCACGAACGCCAGCTGGATAATCAATATGATCCACTCGCCCCAGCCCCCGAGAAGCGGCATCGGCAGCAATCGGCCAAAGGCCGGTTCCAGCGCAATTATGGTGGCCCCGATCATGATCCGGCGATGCCACTGGGTTTGCCGCCGCAGCATGATCGCCCAGACCACCATGGCGGCAAAAACCAACAGTTCGACAAAGCTCAGGGCCAGAAAATAGCTATTGTCGAAAAAAGGTGGAAAGCGCTGTAGCCGAACCGCCATATAGCCGGTGTAAAGTCCGGTCGCGCATATCGTCAGCGCCAGTATGCCACCCAGCCAGCCAATCTTGCGGTGCAGGCCGATATTGCCGCGCTGGATCAAAAGATTCTGCGTGACCAGCAGGCCCAGCCAGGCCAGCATCAGCAGGCCGTGCAGATGCACCCAGATGGGCACAGCAGGCAAATCCACCATGCCCCGCGCGCTGAATTGGGCAAAGCCGAAGACAATGACCGCCGCCATGACGATCGAAAACCGGACAAAAAACTGCTGATCCTGCGCAAATCCCGTTCCCGGGCTTGATGCCGGTCTGCCTATATTATCTGTAACCCCCATGTTCGCAGCTCCTGAGAAAACTCCCTTGAAGCGACCCTGACCCCATCGGGATCGATCGAGAACATAGCGCCGATCACCTATAAATGTCCATCGCGGCGGCCGGCGGTTCAGGGACCGGCGCGAAACCTCGTGATCCGGTCGGTCACATTCTGCTCCGCATCCATGCCGCCGACGATATAATATTCCTGACCGACTTTTCCGAGCGCGCGATGATCCATGCTCGGTTCGGCCAGCCGGCCCAGTTCCTGCCACCGGTCGGTTTTGAGATCATAGGCAAAAAAGCCGCCGGACGGTTTTGCGGGCACGCCGTCATAGCCGATGCCGTCATAATTATACGGATTGTCGCCGCCACCTGCAAATATGATCCGTTTGCCGGCATTGTCGCCGATTGCGGCCATCCGGTAGCGGGCGCTGCCGGCGTGGCTGTTAACGCTGCGCCAGGCAATCTGGGTCGGGTTTTTCGGATCAATATCGCCGCGCCAGCTCAGCTTCGCCGCCACGAATTTGCGTTTGCCGTCGGCGAAGACCGACGCGACGCCGTCGCTGATGATCATGCTGTCGCCAGCGATCCCCCCAGCGTGGCCGAACACCGGCGTGCCCGGGAACGGGGTAGCCTCGGTCCAGGCCCCGGTCTGGGTGTCAAACAATTGCACGACGCTGACATTGCCCTCGTCATGCCAGCCGGAGACCAGATAGATGAACCGGTTCTGGTACGGCACGACAACCATATCATCGACCGGAGTCGGCATGTCCGCTTGCTGGGCGTAGGAACCGGTTGCCGGATCAAAGGCGAAAACCTCCGGTGTCGACACTTCGTCGCCGTTGGCAGCTACAGTATAACCGCCAAAAATATAGATTTTCCCCGCAACATTGACCGCCGCACTGGCCAGTCTTCCTTGCGGGACCGGCACCGGCGCGATCGCCTTGCACGCTTCGGTCGCGATCACGCAGGCAAAGGCCGCGTTGCTGGTATCGGTCCATGTCTTGCCCGCTTTCAGGCCGTTGAAACTGTAAAGGGTCGGGCCATCGGGACCGTCGGCGACCGCCACCGCATTGTTGCTGATCGGTTCCGGCAGGGCAAAGCCGAGAGTTTCGGAAACCGGCTCCGGCGTCGCGCTCTGCTCGCAGGCCGCCAGCGAGAAACCAAGAGCGATTACCACACCAAAGCGGACGCTCGCATTAATTGCTCCAAAAGTCATTGAGCCTCTCCTCCTGTTTTCTGCTGCTCTGCCAGAACATCCCTGATCGGTCGCGAATAATCCCACCGGTCTTCATAACGGCTACGCTCATAAGGGAAAAAGGCATCAATCTTCGCCTCGACGCCGGCGGCCTGCAGCGGCAGAGCGAAATTGTGGCGCACCGCGCGGCGCGCAGATTCCCGCGCCAGCCGCATCTGCAGCGGATTCCGGGCCTGCCTGGCAAGTTCCGCGACGCCCTTCTTGCGATTGGCCTGATCGAGGACCTTTTCGGCATCGGTCAGGGCGATCAATATGCCGCCATCATCATAAGTCTGGATCTGTTCGATATGGACCTCGGGCCGGGCGATCTCGATCGCGGGCATCTGGACATAGAATATATTGTCGCGCGCATCCCAGCGGACATCGTCCGCGCCGAGCTTGGCGAGATCGATTTCATAACGCACCGTGCCGGGCATGATCAGGGTCTTGCGCGCCGACAGCCCGAGCTTGCTCAATGTCGTGGTCACCGTGGCGTTGTAGCTGGCCGAAAATATCGTCAGCCGGTTCTGTTCCTGCAAATTGGTCAGGCTGGCATTGGCAATCGACACCGGATCGGGGCTGATGCTGCTTTCGACGCGGGAGAACAGCAGCCATGCGAGCGTTCCAAGCAGGATCAATATCCCGCTGACAATCACTACCGGAACCCACAGGCGCCGAGAGGGCTGTATATTCATTCAGCCATCGCCCAGACATCATCCGATAACGTCACCCGCCCCCGATTTTGCAGGTCGATCAGATGCGCGCGCACCGATTGCCCGGCGGCGCCGTTCAGACGCGGATCGAGGCCCTTGTACATTTGCGGCACCATATCGACGATCGCCGCGGAGCCCTGTTCCAGCAGCTTCAATATCTGCCGTTCACGTTGCTTGCGATGCCCCATCATTCCGCGCACCAGCTGCTGCGGATTGGTCACCTTCTTGCCATGGGCAGGATAATAGACCTTGTCCTCGCGCTCGTAGAGCTTCTGCAGGCTCGCCATATAGTCGGCCATATCGCCGTCGGGCGGGACAATGACGCTGGTCGACCAGGCCATGACATGGTCGCCGGTAAACATCGCGCCGGATTCCTGCACCGCCAGACAAAGATGATTGGACGTGTGGCCGGGAGTTGCCACCGCTTCGATGGTCCAGCCGTCGCCCGCTACCGTTTGGCCGTCGGCCAGCACCTGGTCGGGCCTATAGTCCTTGTCGAAACTCTCGTCCGCGCGCGGTCCGTCATCTGCCAGCACCAGCGGCGCGCAGCCGATGATCGGCGCGCCGGTGCGCGCAGCCAGCGGCGCGGCGGCGGGACTGTGGTCGCGATGGGTGTGGGTGCACATAATCGCCGTGATTTTGGCGTCGCCAACGGCCGCGATGATCGCGTCGATATGCTCGTCAATCGCCGGGCCCGGATCGATGATCGCGCGGTCGCTCCGGTTGCCGACGATATAGGTCTGGGTTCCGGTATAAGTATAGGGGCTGGGATTGCCGGCCAGCACGCGGGCGACAAGCGGCTCCATCTGTTCGCACAGACCGGTGGGATATTTCGAAGGGTCAAAGTCCATGGGATTGATGTGGCATATCCAGCCCATAAAACAACCATGAAAAAGGGCGGCCCGCAAAACGGACCGCCCCTATGCCCCCTCGGGAAGTGATCCAGAGACTTCAGGTCATCGACAGCTGTGCCTTCACTTTGGCGATGCTGCGGTCGAAATCCTTGATCTTCCTGGCGCGCTCGACCTTGTCAGACTTGCATTTTACCGCCTCGGCGCGACCCTTCTCCAAGCCGACCAACGCCTGTTTGAGCACAGCGGCCTGGTCGATCTTGACTTCAAATCCGCCACAACCTGCAACCACGGCCCAGGCCTGTCCGGCCAGACCATTTTCGCCGCCCATCGCGATCTGGCGATTCATCGCCACGCAATCGGGGCCCTTGATCTTGTTGCTGGTGGTGCGGGATACGGCGTTGCGGCTGCTATAGGATATCGACGACACGCGCGCTGTTGTCTGGCTTCCCTGACGTGCTTCCTGTTTGGCTTCCCATGCTTCCTGCCGGGCTTCGCGGGCCTCTTCCAAAGCTTCAAGCTGCGCTTCACGCGCTTCTTCCAGCGCTTCGCGGCGGACTTCCTCGGCTTCGCGCAAGGCTTCACGCACTTCCCGCTCAGCCTCCCGCAAGCCCTGTTCCATCTCTTTTCTGGCGAGAGCCAGTTCCCGTTCGACCTCGCGCATGGTCGATCCCATATGCTCGCGGTCGGTCTTGCTTTCGCGCAACGCCTTGTCCGCCGCGAGCCGCGATTTTTCGGCTTCCGCGACCATTTTGCGAACTTCCTTGTCGCTCAGCCGCTGGTCGGTCCGCAGGATTACCGTCCGGCCATTATGCTTCACCTTGTGAACATAATCGTTCGACAGGTCAGCGTCTTTGCGTCCGTTGAGCATCGTGATATTGACCGGATCATCATCGATTGCAGCAGCAGAAGGTGCCGATGGCTCTTCCGGAGCAAGTGGCGCTACCGGTGCAGCCGGGGCTAAAGGGGGTGTCGGTGCAAGCGGCACCGCGACATCGGCCGGATCGACCGCTTCGGCATAGGTGATCGTCGCGGTGAGCGGCAGGCTGATGACGGTTCCGGCGGCGACCAGACCGGCCCCCAGTCGACGGCGCAGCGTGGACTTCTCGGTTTGACCCAGCATTTTCAGTCTGCCCTTGATCTTGTCCTTCTGGTTCAACGGACTGGCAAGGCCGAGCCGGTGACCGCTGGCCGATTTGGCGATCGTCCGGCCGTAAACAGCACGGACGTCACGACCGCTCTGCTCCAGTACGCGCGCGTCGCAAGCCGTTTCCTGATCCTGCCGGAATGAAATCCAGGCAAACCACGCAACCGGATTGAACCAATGCAGGGACAATATCGTCAGCCCGACAAAATTGGCAGCCAGATCACCCGATTCATGATGGGCAATCTCGTGCTCCAGCGCCAGTTCGCGCTCGCGCGGCGCATAGTCGCGGAAGAAATGGGTCGGAACCGCAATATATTTTTCGAACACGCCAAAAGCCAAGGGGCCGCCAACGGCTGCGGTTTCGAGGATATTGATATTGCCATGGCGACCGATCAATCGTCCGTCGGCGACGATATCTTCGCGAAATTGCAGATAGGAGGCAAGCTTGCTGATGAACAGCAGACCAGCGCCACCAAGCCACAGGATCGTCGCGATCATCATCCAGTCGAGCGAGGCGAGTGCGCTGAAGGTGGTTGCCTGCGCCGGCGCTGCCGCGACCAGATCCGATCCGATCGCTGCCGGCATGAATGTGGCTGCGGGCTCGACTTCTGCGGGTGCCTCGAGAGTCAGCGTCGGCATGAACAGCCGCGCGAGCGGTAACAGCCACAGCAAATAGGCAATGCGCGCCCCAAAAAAATGGCCGACCGGTTTGCGGATCATCAGGACCAGCAGCATCAGCAGGGTCATCGAGAACATGGTATCCCAAATCCATTGGTTCAATTCGCCGCTCATTTTTTCAACTCCCTCAAAAGCTCCTCGATTTCGCGGATGTCATCGGCGCTCAGTTCATCGGCCTCGGCCAGATGGGCAACCAATGGCATGACTTTTCCCCCGAAAAGTCGGTCCACGAAATTCCGTGACACGCCGGTGAGATAATCATCCCGTTCCACCAGCGGAGAATATAGAAAGCGACGACCGTCGCGCTCGGTGCCGACCACCGCCTTTGCCGCCAGCCGGGACAATAATGTCTTTACCGTCTGAAGCGACCAGTCTTTCTGCTGAACCACCTGATCCGCCACTTCCGTCGCGGTCAGGGGCGCGCGTTTCCAGAGAACTTCCATGACCGCATGTTCTGCATCGCTAATGCGTTCGGTCATGATGTTTTTCCCTCCACGGATATCGTCAGTGACTACATCTGTAGTTTCATTGTCTACAAATGTAAACCGTCAAATCGATTTGCGATGTCGTTGGTGGACTGGGGGCGATTGTTTGTCGAAAAGCCGTCCGGTGTCGAAATCCCTTACAGTCCGGAGAATATTAACAGCGCTTAAACCATCCAAACCATTGAAATATAGTGGATTCAAGAAACTGGCACGCGCAATGCAACGTATCCTGTGTCTCTGACTTTTCACACAGACCCTCCTTTCAGGAGGTAGAAATGAGGGGGACGGCGTACTGGTCTCCGCGGTCCCCTCTCATTCCAGTTTCTACAAACCCTACCCAGAATCAAAACGGCTCGATCCTCCTAGATCGAGCCGTTTTTCTTTGTCTTGGTCTGTTGTGCGGAATAAACCGCCGAGGCTCAGGCCTCGGCTGGTGCGACCTTTTTCTCGGCCATCAATTCGCCCAGTTCGCCCGCTTCATACATTTCCATCATGATATCGCTGCCGCCGACAAATTCGCCTTTGACATATAGCTGCGGAATCGTCGGCCAATCGGAATATTCCTTGATGCCCTGGCGCACTTCCGGGTCCTGCAGCACGTCAAACGACTCGAACGCGACTCCGAGATGTTCCAGAATGGCTATGGCGCGGCTGGAAAAACCGCATTGCGGGAACAGCGGCGTGCCCTTCATGAACAGCACCACGTCGTTGCTTTTGACCACGGTTTCGATTTTTGCGTTAACGTCGCTCATAATTATTCTCCTAGTCGGGAACGGCCGTGGTGAGTTGCAGCGCGTGCAATTCACCACCCATTTTGCCCTTTAACGCAGCGTAAACTGCCTGATGCTGTTTGACCCGGTTCATCCCCGCAAAAGAGGCAGACGTGACCTTGGCGGCATAATGATCGCCATCACCGGCAAGGTCGGTAATTTCTACCACCGCGTCCGGGAAATCGGCCAATATCATCGCCTCGATATCTGCGCTTGCCATGGGCATCGGCCTAGCTGGCCTCTTCGATAAACTGACGCCGCGCTTCAACCATTTTTTCGGTCAGGGCGGTACGGATTGCCGAATCATCGATTTCGACGCCAGCGGAAGTCAGATCGCCGAGAAGCTTGCGAATGACGTCTTCATCACCCGCTTCTTCAAAATCAGCCGCAACGACCTCTTTCGCATAAGCGGCGGTTTCTTCCGCTGTCAGCGCCATTTTTTCGGCAGCCCACTGGCCCAGCAGACGATTGCGCCGCGCGGTAACCCTGAATTCCATTTCTTCATCACGCGCGAATTTCGTTTCAAACGCACGTTCACGATCATTAAAGTCTGTCATGGTTTTCCCTTGATCAATATGGTCATAAAAATAGGCATTACCGAGGCTTCCTGCAAGTGCGCGCGGGTAATCAGTCAGCGATCTTGACGACCAGTTTACCGATAGCGCCACGATCAGCCATCTTCTGAATGGCTTGACCGGCGTTTTCGAATGAAAATGTCTCCGACACACGCGGCTGGATCAGGCCCTGGTTCCAGAGCTTGAACAGCCGGTCGATATGCGCCCGGTTGCCCTTTGGATCGCGCGCCGCATAAGCGCCCCAGAACACGCCGCAGACATCGCAGGATTTCAGCAAGGTCAGATTGAGCGGCAATTTGGCAATGCCGGCCGGGAAACCGACCACCAGAAAGCGGCCTTCCCAGGCGATCGAACGGACGGCCGGTTCGCTATAGTCGCCGCCGACTGCATCATAGATGACATCCGCTCCGCCCGGACCGACAGCTGCCTTGAACTGGGCCGCCAGCGCCTTGGACTGGTCCTTGTCAAACGGTGCGCGCTCGTAAACCACGGTTTCATCAGCGCCTGCGGCTTTCGCAAAGGCAGCCTTTTCTTCGGATGATACGGCGGCAACAACGCGGGCGCCAAAGGCTTTGCCCAATTCGACAGCCGCGATACCGACGCCGCCCGAGGCACCGAGTACCAGCAGGGTTTCGCCTTCCTTGATATGGCCGCGATCGACGAGAGCGTGGATCGACGTGCCATAAGTCAGGATCAGCGCCGACGCATCTTCAAAACTGACGCTGTCGGGAATCTTGAACACGCCATTCTGGTCGACGGCGACCTTTTCGACCAGACCGCCATGGCCGGTTGTCGAAGCGACGCGGTCACCGACCTTGAGATCGGTAACGCCGTCGCCGACAGCGCTAACGACGCCGGACACTTCACCGCCCGGAGCGAAAGGCCGTGGTGGCTTGAACTGGTACATATCCTGAATGATCAGGACATCGGGATAGTTGATCGAGCAGGCTTTGACGTCGATAACGACTTGCCCCTTGCCCGCAACCGGATCGGCGACGTCCAGCATCTCCAGCGTGTCGGGTCCGCCTACTTTGGTTGACATCAAGGCCTTCATCTCATTTCCCCTCTGGAATATTATTGGATATTATGCTGCCACCGGCGTGAGCCAGGGTTTTGCAGAATCGCTGTTTTTCTCGTGCCGCTCTATGGCATCTGATTTCGCCATTGTCAGGTCTATTTCATCCAGCCCCTCGACCAGACACTGATGCCGGAACGGGTCCATCTCGAATGTAAAGCGGTCCTGAAACGGTGTGGTCACGCTCATGCTTTCCATGTCGATGGTGATCGGATCGGTCCTGGCGACCTCCATCAACCGGTCGATGGCTGCCTGCGGCACCGCAATCGCGAGCAGTCCGTTCTTGAAGGCATTGCCCGAGAAAATATCGGAGAAGCTTGGCGCGATGACCGCCGTGATACCGAGGTCGGCCAGCGCCCAGGCGGCATGCTCCCGGCTCGAACCACAGCCGAAATTATCGCCGGCGATCAAAATATTGGCGCCGGCATATTCGGGATCGTCGAATATATTGCCTTCCTCGGCGCGGATCGCTTCGAAAGCGCCCTCGCCCAGGCCTTCCCGCGATATGGTCTTCAGCCATTTGGCGGGGATGATGACGTCGGTATCGACATTTTTCTGACCGAAGGGGATGGCGCGACCTTCAACGCGAGTGACGGGTTTCATCTCTATTCTTCTTCGCCGTAATCGTCGCCGTCGTCATAATCCGGCTCGTTCTCATATTTCGGCAGCGGCTTGTCCTTGACCGGCTTGAAGTCATCATGTTTTTTCATCTGATGGCGTCCGGCATACATCAGAGCGGCCGCAATCGCGGCCGAGCCGATGGCGGCGCCGACCTTGGCACCCGTTGACCATTTCCCGGACCCGCCTGTTGCGGGAGCCGGCTTTTCAGACGATTTGTCATTCTTGTTGTCGTCGCTCATTTCAACCTCTTATCTTGTCAATTCACGTACGTCGGTGAGCCTGCCCGTCACCGCTGCAGCAGCAGCCATTGCGGGTGACATCAAATGTGTTCTAGCACCCGGCCCCTGCCGTCCAACAAAATTGCGATTGGAAGTGGATGCGCAACGTTCGCCTGCGGGGACCTTGTCCGGGTTCATGCCGAGACAGGCGGAACAGCCCGGCTCGCGCCATTCAAACCCGGCATCGGTAAATATCCGGTCGAGTCCTTCGGCCTCGGCCTGCGCCTTGACCAGACCCGAGCCAGGCACCACGATAGCCCATTTGACATTGTCGGCCTTCTTGCGCCCTTTCAGGATCGAAGCCGCAGCCCGCAGATCCTCGATCCGGCTGTTGGTGCAACTGCCGATGAAGATGTTTTCCACCGCGACATCGTGCAACGCCTGCCCCGCTTCCAGTCCCATATAGTCCAGCGACTTGCGCGCCGCATCCTGTTTGGAGGGATCGGCAAAGCTTTCCGGCGAAGGTACGGTTCCGCTTACCGGCACGACATCTTCCGGGCTGGTGCCCCAGGTCACGGTCGGGGCAACGTCAGCTGCGTTGATGGTCACGCTCTTGTCAAACACCGCGCCATCATCGGTTGGCAGCGTCTTCCAATAAGCCACCGCCGCGTCCCAGTCCGCGCCCTTGGGGGCCATCGGACGGCCCTCGAGATAGGCAAAAGTCTTGTCGTCCGGTGCGATCAGGCCGGCGCGTGCGCCCGCTTCGATCGACATGTTGGACACCGTCAGACGGCCCTCGATCGACATTTGCTCGAACACTTCACCACGATATTCGATGACATGGCCGGTGCCGCCAGCGGTACCGATCACCCCGATGATGTGGAGAATCAGGTCTTTCGGGCTGATGCCGGGGCCGAGCAGGCCATCCACACGAATTTCCATCGCTTTGGAGCGGGTGAGTTGCAGCGTTTGCGTCGCCAGCACATGCTCGACTTCGCTGGTGCCGATACCGAAGGCCAGAGCACCCAAAGCGCCGTGGGCTGCCGTATGGCTGTCACCACAGACCAGGGTCGTACCCGGCAGGGTAAAGCCCTGCTCCGGTCCGATAACATGGACAATGCCCTGATTGATGTCGCTGGCGCCGATATATTTGATGCCGAAAGCCGGCGCATTGGCTTCCAATGCTTCCAGCTGGGCCGCGCTCTGCGGATCGGCGATCGGGATATTGTTGCCCTTCGCATCGAGACGCGGGGTTGTCGGCAGATTGTGATCGGGTACCGCGAGCGTCAGATCCGGACGCCGCACCTTGCGGCCAGCGTTGCGCAGCCCCTCGAAAGCCTGCGGGCTGGTCACTTCATGGACCAGATGCCGGTCGATATAGATCAGCGCCGTGCCGTCGTCGCGCTGGTCGACAACATGGGCATCCCAGATTTTCTCGTACAGAGTCTTCGGTTGTTTCATAGCTTCCTGACAATCAATATGGGGTTTCGTTTAGCCGGATCAATCACTGGCGCAAGCTAGAATTGCCTTCAAATGCCAATCGAAAGCGCCTATCTTCGCCCTATGAGCATTTTTGCGATCCTGGCCACTATCCTTGCTTCCGTCATTGCGATGGAATGTGTTGCCTGGGCGAGCCACAAATATATCATGCACGGTTTCGGCTGGGGCTGGCACCGCGACCATCACGAACCGCATGACAAAAAGCTCGAGAAAAACGACCTTTACGGCATCGCCGGCGCGGTGATGAGCATCTCGATGTTCGCCATCGGCAGCCCCCTGATCATGGGTGCCAGCGCATGGGAGCCGGGCACATGGATCGGCCTCGGCATATTATTCTACGGCATCATCTACACGCTGATACACGATGGCCTGGTGCACCAGCGCTATTTCAAATATGTGCCAAAGCGCGGCTATGCCAAGCGGCTGGTGCAAGCCCACAAGCTGCATCATGCGACCGTCGGCAAGCAAGGCGGGGTCAGCTTCGGCTTCGTCTTCGCCCGCGATCCGGCGAAGCTGAAAGCGGAATTGAAGGTGCAGCGGGAGGCCGGGGTTGCGGTCGTGCGGGATGCGGTTGGCTAGGCTGCTTTCCGTCCCGCCGATGCCCAGATCGCCAAACCTATGCCGGCAAAAATAATCATCCCGCCGGTAATCATCCGCATGGTCAGGACTTCCCCGAGCAGAAGCACGCCACCAAGTCCTGCGATGGCCGGCACCGATAATTGCGATACCGCCGCTGTGGCGATCGAGATGCGCGCGAGCACGTGATACCAGAGGACGTAGCCCAGCGCCGAAGTGAAAGCACCGGAGATGACGGCCAGCAGCACCCCATGCCAGGTAATCGTGGATGTGACGGCAAACGGAACCAGCAACAGCGCCAACAGGCCGGCGCCGACAAAATATCTTGCGGTGGCCAATGGAAAATCAGCCACGCCTTTGCCCGCCCAGGTATAGAACCCCCAGGCAATTCCGGCGAAAGCCATCAACAACCCGCTCCACAGGGGAGGAGCTGTCGCACCGGGCGCGATCAGAACGACGAGTCCAGTCAGGGCGATCGCGGCACCCGCCAGCTGGCCCCTTGTCGGAATGATAGACCGGGTCAGACCGATCAGCTGGATGCTGATCTGACCCGCAGGAAACAGGATCAGCGCCCCCACCCCGGCATCGAGACTGATATAGGCAGCGGAAAAAGCACCCGCATAAGCGAACAGCGACATCGCGCCGACGCAGTCGCCCCGGCGCGGCAAGACTGCCTTGCCGTGCCGAACACCCAGAAACAGACCGAGGATCAGCGCGCCGGACAGCAGCCGGATGATCGTGAAGCTCGCCCAGTCAATCTGTCCGCCGACCAGAGCGGCGCGGTTGAGCAGCGAATTGCTGGCAAAGGCCGCCAGCACGACAAACAGCAATCCGGTCGATCGCCAGCCGCCGTGCCCGGACTCCATTGGGTTCAGCTGGGCCTGGTCATCAAGACCGGCCCGCCAAGCTCCACCGTCTTCTGATAGCCGGGCCGGGCGACCAGTGCGTCAAAATAGCGTTTGCAATTGGGACGGCTTTCCAGCTGGCCCAGCGCCGAACGGCCTTCGAGCATATAGTGGAGATTGATATCGGCACCGGTGAACTTGTCGGCGACGATGAAATCCTTGCCCTCCAGTTCGGCTTCCAGATGATCCATCAGCTTCTCGACTTCGGCATTGAGAAAACCGTTCATCACGTCCGGCAGCCCGCCGAGCATCGGTGCAATGCCGGTGATGATGAAGCTCATCCCCATCGTGCCCTCGGCAAAGTGCAGCCATTCGAGATATTTCGCCCGCTCCGGATGATCCGGCGCCACGCCGAGCGCGCCATCGCTATGCTTTTCGACCAGATATTCGATAATCGCGCCGGATTCGACCATGACATGGCCATCGACTTCGACCGTCGGCGCCTTGGCCAGCCGGTGCGCGTCCGCCAGTTCGGGCGGCGACCGCCGGGTCTTGGGATCACGTTGATAGCTGATCATCTCATATTCGATGCCGCCTTCCTCGCAGAGCCAGATAATGCGGGACGAGCGGGAATATCCGAGATGGTGCAGCTTGATCATATGGGGCTCCTTGAAAACTTTGGCGCTGATGTGCGGCAAAGGCGGGACGCGGTCAACCGAACATTATGCTCCGCACTTGATGCGGCGTTCTGTGACCAAATTAGTATCTTCAGCCTCCATGGCTCCGCATCAGGTGCGGAGCACAGCAACGCTTCACAATCAGTGCCCCTGCCAGCGCACGGGCACACACACCCCGGGGCGAACCGCTAGTGCCCGACGACGCCCAGACTCTCGAACGGCTTGTCATTCTCGCTATATTTCTCGACCAAGGTCGCGCTGGCCTGGTTCATGCCGATCAGCTCAACCGTCTTGCCCTCGTTTTTCAGCCGGTCAACAATCTTGTCGAGCATGCCGGTCGCGCTGATGTCCCAGAAATGGGCGTCGTGGACATCGATG
Organism: Parasphingorhabdus flavimaris; assembly: GCF_013371215.1. GTDB lineage: Bacteria > Pseudomonadota > Alphaproteobacteria > Sphingomonadales > Sphingomonadaceae > Parasphingorhabdus > Parasphingorhabdus flavimaris. Next base: position 108,778 of record NZ_JABWMH010000001.1, on the reverse strand, counting down.
ATGACCTTGTCGATGCCTTCCTCGTTAAACTCCATCGCTTCGTACAGCATGTCGACCGAGCCGAAGAAAATCTGGCCGCCGAACACATAGCGATGGGTGGTAACCTCGACGAAATCCTGGATCGTGACCAGTTGCCGCACTTTCCAGGCAAAGAAGATGCCGGACAGCAGCACGCCGGTCAGGACGCCGATCGACAGATCATGCGTCGCCACGACCATGATCACGGTAGCGATCATCACGAAATTGGACGGCCAGGGATGGTGGGTAATTTCAGTGAAGCTCTTCCAGCGGAAAGTGCTGATCGAGACAAAGATCATCACCGCGACCAGCGCCGGCATCGGAATTTGCGCGACCCACTGGCCAAGCCCGACGATCAGCATCAGCAGCATGGCACCGGCGACAAAGGTCGACAGCCGCCGCCGGCCGCCGGACTTGATGTTGATCACCGACTGTCCGATCATCGCGCAGCCGCCCATGCCGCCGATCCAGCCGGTCACAAAATTGGCAATGCCCTGGCCATAGGTTTCGCGCTTCTTGTCGCTGCGGGTCTCGGTCATGTCGTCGACAATCGAGGCCGTCAGCAGCGATTCGAGCAGGCCGACCGCCGCCATCGCCAGCGCATAAGGCGCGATGATCTGCAGCGTTTCCCAGGTGATCGGCACCTGCGGGATATGCAGCCATGGCAGGCTGTCGGGCAGTTCGCCCATGTCGCCAACGGTGAACACATCGGCGCGGAAATACATGCTGACCCCGGCCAGCACGACGATCGCCGCCAGCGGCGACGGCACCAGGGTGGTGATCTTGGGTAGGCCATAGATGATCGCCAGTCCTGCCGCGATCATCGCATAGGTCTGCCAGGTAAAGGCCTCGCCGGTCATCTGCGGTATCTGCGCCATGAAGATCAGAATCGCCAGCGCGTTGACAAAGCCGGTTATCACCGAACGCGAGACAAAGCGCATCAGCAGGTCGAGCCGAAGCAGCGCCGCAATCGCCTGGAAAATCCCCATCAATATGGTCGCTGCGAACAAATATTCGACGCCATGGTCGCGCACCAGCGGCACCACCAGCACCGCCACCGCGGCGGTGGCCGCGCTGATCATCCCCGGCCGCCCGCCGACCAGCGATATGATCACCGCAATCGAGAAGCTGGCATAAAGCCCGACCCGCGGATCAACCCCGGCGATGATCGCGAAGCCGATGGCTTCCGGGATCAGCGCCAGCGCGACCACCAGGCCGGCCAGAAATTCGGTTTTCGGATTGGACAACCAGTCGCGCTGAAAATCGCTGTGAATCGCCATGGGCTGTCCTTCGTCAAGATCTGGGATATGCTGCGATGCAACATCGGAATGTTGCGCCTTTGCCGGAAGGGCGGGATTCAGTCAAGTTCAGAGACCTTGCTTGGCAACCAAACTGTGCCGCGCACGCGATGTGCAGCCCTGCCGCCGCAACGCCATCTCCAGCCTCCAGCGCTCCGCATCAAGTGCGGAGCACACAGTCGGTGGCGACCATTCTCCGTTCGTGGTGAGCCTGTCGAACCACGCCTGGCGACGAGAGGCTATTCTCCGGCCCTAACCCGCCCGATAATCCGCCGTCACCGTCGCCACCGCGGCAATTTCCTCCTCATGACCGATCTCGCGCTGCGTTTCGGCCAGCGCCTGCCCTTCCCATTGCTGCATCGCCGGATGAGCGATGACATGATCTACCCACGCGCGTCCTTTGGCCCCGATATCAAGATCGAAACTGCGCACCCGATAAGCGACCGGCGCATAATAGGCGTCGACAATCGTGAACCGCTCCCCCGCCAGCCACGGCCCGCCGAAATCATCCAGCCCCTGCGCGAACAGCTCGCCGATCCGCTCAATATTGCGCTGCAAGGCGGGCGCGATTTCGTGCAATTCGGCCCGCACACCGACATTCATCGGACAGATATTGCGCAACGGCGCGAAGCCACCGTGCATTTCCGCCGTGGCACAGCGCGCCCATGTCCGCGCCGCTTCCTCTTCCGGCCAGCAGCCCGGATGCCGCTCCGCCAGATATTCCATGATCGCCAGCGAATCCCAGATCGTCCGGTCTCCGTCCTTCAGACAGGGCACCTGACCATTGGGCGCAAATTCCCGGAACCGCTCGTAATTATCCTCCTCGAAATAGATGATCTGGTCGGCAAACGGGATATCCAGCGCCTTCATCAATATCCAGGGCCGCAGCGACCAGCTGGAATAATTGCGGTTGGCAGTGATCAGCGTGTATGTCATATTTCTGTTTTTTTCGGCCGTTAACGAGTGGCTACATTCGAACCGGATGACAATAACACCGAATTCAGGAAAATTGCACGATGACTTTATCCAGAAGAGATTTCATCCGCTCCGCTCAGGCCGTGGGCCTGTTCTACGCTTCCGTGTCGATCGCAGGATGCGCCCGCGCGCACAGCGCCAATCGCTCGTTCGCCCTGATTCCCGACCCCGCCAGGCGGCTCGATCTGCCCGAAGGCTTTTCCTATACAATGGTCAGCGAGGCCGGCGGGATGATGTCCGACGGCTTTTACCGTCCCGGCCGCCCCGACGGCATGGCCTGCTTCGCCCATCCCGATGATAGCGACAAATGCATATTGATGCGCAATCACGAAAATTGGAACAGCGTCCCGACCGGTAGTCCGTTCGGCAAGGGCAACGAACTGCTCGACCGGGTTTCCGAAAGCCAGCTCTACGACCGCAAGAAAGACGGCTCGCCCTTTTTCGGCGGCGTGAGCAAGGTGGTCTACGATCTGAAACATAAACGCATGGAGCGGGATTTCCTCGTGCTGACCGGCACCGCCGCCAATTGCGCCGGCGGACCGACCCCCTGGGGAAGCTGGCTCAGTTGTGAAGAGGAAATGCTCACCCCCGCAGAAGGCCCGGGCAAATATCACGGCTTCGTCTTCGAGACCCCGTCAGATGCCACCGGCCTGATTGACGCGATCCCGCTGAAAGCCATGGGCCGCTTCACGCATGAGGCCGCGTCGGTCGATCCGAAAACCGGCATCGTGTACATGACCGAAGACGCCCGCCACGGCCTGTTCTACCGGTTCATCCCGAACGTACCGGGCAAGTTGCAGGAAGGCGGCCGCCTGCAGGCGCTCGCGCTCAAGGGCAGGAAATCAGCCATCACCTCCAACTGGCCGAAAGACTGGGGCGGCAACGGGCCCGAAACATTTGTCGTCGGACAGGACCATGTCGCTGAATGGATTGACCTCAACGATGTCGAAGCCCCCGAAGGCGATCTCGCCCATCGCGGCCATGCCGCCGGCGCAGCCCGGTTCATGCGCGGCGAAGGACTGGATTACGCCGTGCGCATGGATGGCGAAACCGGCGATTTCTATTTCACCTGCACCGAAGGTGGCGCGGAGCGTGTCGGCCAGATCTGGCGCTACACGCCGGACGAAGGCGCAGAAGCGGGCGGCACGTTGCAGCTGTTCTTTGAATCGACCAGCGCCGATTCCCTCGACATGTGCGACAATCTGGTGGTCGCGCCGTGGAATGACATCATCCTCTGCGAAGACGGGCGCGGCGACCAATATCTCCGCGGTCTGACACCGGACGGCAAAATCTACGACATCGCCCGCAACGCGCACAAGGACCAGAGCGAATTCTGCGGCGCCTGCTTCTCGCCCGACGGCACGACGATGTTCGTCAATATCCAGCAGCCCGGATATACGGTTGCGATTACCGGGCCGTGGGAGACGTTGCGGGCCTGATATTTTCTTCTGTCAGCAAGGCACGCCGGCCGGTTCTTTCGGCGACACATAGGCAGGGTCATGGTGGAACGGCAGTTCCCTGCCCTGTTCCCCGCCCTGTTCCAATGCCGAAAGTATCGCCGCAAAATCGGTTTTGCAGCGAAAGCCGAGCAGGCGCTCCGCCTTGCCGGGATCATAGACACGCTCGATGATATCGGGAAGCACCCAGCCGCGCTTGCGGTAAATTCCTTCGGCCTGCGGATATTTCCCCGCAATGACCGCGCGCGCGTCACCTGCCAATTTGGTGCACTCCGCGCGCTCGAACGGAGGCGGTGCTGACAGGATGAATGTCTCGCAGCCGAGACCAGCGATATTCTCAAGCGCGGCAATATGCGCGTCGGCGGCATCCTCGACGGTCAGCCGCCGGTTCAGAAATTCATTCGCCTTGAGATTGGGACCGGAAGGTTTCTCCAGCGTGTCGTCATCCTCCGGGAAAAACCGTCCCGTTCGCAAAATCGCGACATCCATGCCGTGCAGCTTGCTGTACAAACGGCAGAGATGTTCTGCCGACAGCTTGGTCACGCCGTAAATATTGCGCGGCTTCAGCGGCCCGAAGTCTTCGTCCAGCCAGAACGCCTCCGCGGCACCACCGGATTTCCCGGCGCGCACCTGGTCGCTGATCATCAGCGAGGTGGTCGAGGTAAAGACAAAGCGTTCATGACCGGCCCGCGTCGCAGCCTCCAGCAGGTTCAATGTCCCCGCCACATTGACATCGACAAACGCCTGCGCCGGATAACGCACAATATCCGGCTTGTGCAGCGCACCGGCATGGATCACAGCTTCGATCCCCTGTTCCCGGAAAACGCGATCAACAAGGTGGGCATCAGCAACCGTTCCGACAATATCGGTCTGGGTTGCCGGCGCGACATCCAGCCCGATCACCGCGTGCCCATGCGCCTGCAATTTCGGGGCGAGAAACCGCCCGAGCCAACCCGAAGAACCGGTCAGCAGAATGCGCATCAGCCCGCCCCGATCAATTCCCGCCCGATCAGCATCCGGCGGATCTCATTGGTGCCAGCGCCGATATCGAGCAGCTTGCTGTCCCGCCAGTAACGCTCCACCGGCCAGTCCGTGGTGTAACCCGCACCGCCCAGCGCCTGGATCGACTCTTCCGCGACCCGCACGCTGTTCTCGCTCGCCAACATCACCGCGCCCGCCGCATCGAAGCGGGTGGTCTGCCCGGCATCGCAGGATTTGTTGACATTATAGACATAGCTGCGGGCGCTGTTCAGGCGGACATACATGTCGGCGATCTTGCCCTGCATCAGCTGAAACGTGCCGATCGGCTTGCCGAACTGCTTGCGCTCGCGAACATAGGGAATGACCGTGTCGAGACAGGCCTGCATCAGCCCGAGCGGGATCGCGGCCAGCACCGCGCGCTCGTAATCGAGGCCGGACATCAATACGCCGACGCCGCCGTTGAGCGGTCCCATGACATTTTCCTCCGGCACTTCGCAATCGTCGAATACCAGCTCCGCCGTCGGACTGCCCTTCATCCCCACCTTCTCGATCTTCTGGCCGATGGAGAAACCCTTCATGCCCTTTTCGATCAGGAAGGCAGTGATCCCGCCCGAACCCGCGTCGGGCCGGGTCTTGGCATAGACCACCAATGTGTCGGCATCGGTGCTGTTGGTGATCCAGAATTTGGTGCCGTTGAGCACATAACCGCCCTGCACCGCTTCGGCCTTGAGCTTCATTGATACGACATCTGAGCCGGCCCCGGCTTCCGACATCGCCAGCGCTCCGACATGCTCGCCCGAGATCAGCTTGGGCAGATATTTGGCCTTCTGCTCCGGACTGGCCCAGCGGCGGATCTGGTTGACGCACAGGTTGCTGTGCGCGCCATAGCTGAGGCCGAGCGCCGCGCTGCCGCGACTGACTTCCTCGACCGCGATCGCATGTTCCAGATAGCCGAGCCCAAGCCCGCCGTCTTCCTCGTCCACCGTGATTCCATGCAGCCCAAGATCACCCATTTGCGTCCACAGCTCGCGCGGGAACCAGTCTTCGCGGTCCATTTTCTGGGCCAGCGGCATGATCTTCTCTTCGGCAAAGCGGCGGGTGGTGTCGCGGATCTGGTCGGCCATTTCGCCGAGCTGAAAGTCAAATTGTGGAGTGGCAATCATCGTTCGTTCCTCAATAAATCTGCCCCGCTTTAGCAGATTGCAAAGCCGTTTCCAGTGCTTGCGCGCAACGTGGTCCAGTGCCATAGCGCGGCCATGCTCTACAATCTCGCAAAGCCCTTCATTTTCGCGCTCGAAGCCGAACGCGCGCACGGTCTCACCATCGCCGGCCTGAAGACCGTGCCAATGGGCCCTGCCCCCAAATCGGACCCGGTTCTCGCAACCTGTGTCGCCGGTCTCGACTTCGTCAACCCGATCGGCATGGCCCCCGGTTTCGACAAGAATGGCGAAGTGCCCGATGCGCTGATCCGCATGGGTTTCGGTTTTGCCGAGGTCGGCACGCTGACCCCGCTGCCACAGGCGGGCAATCCGAAGCCGCGCATATTCCGGCTGGTCGAGGACAAGGCGGTGATCAACCGGCTCGGCTTCAACAATCGCGGCCAGCAGGAAGCCCTGCCCCGCCTGAAAAAGATGCGCGGACGGATGGGCAAGGGTGTGCTCGGCATCAATATCGGCGCCAACAAGGACAGCGACGACCGGATCGCCGACTATGTCACCGGCGCGAAGAACATGGCCCCGCTGGCCGACTATCTGACCGTCAATATCAGCTCTCCCAACACGCCGGGCCTGCGCGCGCTGCAGGACAAGGGTGCGCTGGCCGAACTGCTCGCCGCGGTGATGGACGCGATGGGCAAATCGAAAACCCCGGTCTTCCTGAAAGTCGCCCCCGATCTCGAACCCGCTGATATCGACGATATTGTCGATGTCGCCATGGGCCAGAAGATCGCCGCGCTGATCATTTCCAACACCACCATCACCCGGCCCGACCTGAAGTCCGCCAACCGCACCGAAACCGGAGGCCTCTCCGGCGCGCCGCTGAAGGATCTGGCGCTGCAACGGCTGAAGGATTTTCGCAAGGCCAGTGGCGGCGAAATCCCGCTGATCGGCGTTGGCGGAATCGCGACGGCAGAAGACGCTTACGAACGCATCCGCGCCGGTGCGTCATTGGTCCAGCTCTACACCGCGATGATCTACGAAGGCCCGGCCATCGCCGCCGCGATGAACTGTCAGTTGGCCAAATTGGTCAAAAAGGACGGCTTTGCCAATATCGCCGAGGCTGTCGGAACGGCATAAAGCCTGTTGTTACGCTATTCTCCGGTTCCCACCAGCACCACGCCCTCGCGGCGCGGATCGTAGCCGCCATCGACCCTGCCATCGCGGATGATCACGGCATGCACGCCGCTATCCTCACCCTGCCCCGGCTTCAGATCGACACCGCGGGCTGCGAGCCCGTCGGCAACTCCCGGAGCGAACTTATCCAGTTCCCCGCCAAATCTGGAGCCTCGCGCCACCAGATTGGGCAGCGCCAGCGCCTCCTGCATCGACAGGTCCCAGTCGATCGCGCCAACCAGCGATTTCGCCACATAGGCAAGGATGCTGTTGCCGCCGGCTGATCCGATCGCCCCCGCAAACTTGCCGTCGCTGTCGAGCAATATGGTCGGCGTCATCGAAGAGCGCGGCCGCTTGCCCGGTGCCACCGCATTGGCGGCAGGACGACCGTTGTCGTCAACCGGGCTGAAAGAGAAATCGGTAAGCTGGTTGTTGAGGAAGAAACCGTCGACCATCCGGCCGCTGCCGAAGATCGATTCCACCGTCGTCGTGATCGACACCACATTGCCCTGCGCATCGCGGACGATGAAATGGGATGTCCCGGCGGGTTCTAATGTCTTATCCGCTGCCGCCAGCACCGCTCCGCGCGGGGTCCCCGCTTCCGGTGGAGAAGAAGCGGCACTTTCGCCGATCAAGGCCGCCCGCGAGGCGACATAGGCCGGTTCCAGCAGGCCCTGTACCGGAATCGACGCAAAAGCGGGGTCACCGATATATTGATCGCGGTCAGCATACATCAGCCGGCTCGCCTCGGCGAACAGGAACCAGGCCTGCGCGTCTTCCGGGCCGCGCGTGGCGATATCGGTTTTTTCCAGCATCGCCAGCAGTTGCAAAAGCGCCACGCCGCTCGACGGCGGCGGCGGCACGCAGACCAGATAGACGCGATAGGGGTTGCACAGCGCCTCGCGCTTGACCGGCTTGTAGCCTGCCAGATCGGCCATCGTCATCCGGCCTTCCAGCGGCGCGGCGCGGGTCTTGGCGACAATTTTCGCCGCCGTCGAGCCGCCATAAAGCGCCCCGGGACCATTGGCCGCCAGACGCCTCACGAAGTCTGCATATTCGGGATTTTTCAGCCGGTCACCGGTGGTCTTCCGCTCGCCATCGGCATCGGCAAAATAGGCCGTCGCGTCGGGCGTGCCCAGCTGCGGAAAGGCAATGCCGAGAAAACGGCCGAGACGCGGGCTGATGACAAATCCCTCTTCCGCCGTCCGCTCTGCCGCCGAAAACAGGCTGCTCCAGTCGAGCGCGCCATGTTCTGCGTGGACCATCGCCAGCATCGCCACCGCACCCGGCACGCCGGTCGCGCGCCCGCTGGTGACCGCTTCTCGATAGCCGAGCGGCTTGCCGTCCGGCCCGAGAAACATCGACGGACTGGCCTGCGCCGGCGCGGTTTCCCGGCCGTCATAAATGGTCAGCTTGCCCGACGCGCCGTCGAGATAGGTAAGGAACGCGCCGCCGCCGAGTCCGGAACTTTGCGGCTCGACCAGCGACAGCATCGCCTGCACCGCAATCGCCGCATCGATCGCGCTGCCGCCGCGTTTCAGGACATCCTGCCCGGCCTTGGCGGCCAGCGGATTGGCGGCGATCACGAAGGGCTCTGTCTCCTGAACCGCAGCCCGCGGCGTCGCAGCGGCTTCCGGTGGCGGCGCAGCGGCCGGTCCGGTCGCCATATTGGAGGTGCAGGAAGTGGTGAGTAGCGCTGCCACGGCAGCGACGAGACGGATCATTTTCATATGGCGGGCAGCTATAGACCAGGTCGAAAGGCGATGTCCATTCGCACGAGCGCCGGATAGCTTGTCCGCCCCCACGTCGCCGGATATCACCAAAATAATTGCCCGCCCGTTCGAACCGCGCTAGTCCGTTGCAGATAATCCGAGCCCGGCACGACCGGAGCATGAGAGAGGAAAAGTTGCGTGGTCACGAAAAGAGCAGAAAACCGCTATCTGGAAATAGACCAATATCAGAATCTGGTATCCATGTTCTTCGACCGCGCCAGCCAGGGCGGCGACAAGCCGTTTCTCAGCGCCAAGATCGACGGCGCGTGGCAGCCGATCAGCTGGGCCGAAGCCGCCCGTCAGGTCGCCGCCTTCGCCAAATCGCTCAAACGCATCGGTCTGAAAAAGGGCGACCGCGTGATGCTGGTCTCCGAAAACCGCCCCGAATGGTGTATCGCCGATCTCGGCATCATGGCCGCCGGCTGCATCACCGTGCCGACCTACACCACCAACACCGCCTCCGATCACCAGCATATTCTCGACAATAGCGGCGCCCACGCGGTCATCGTGTCCAACGCCAAGCTGGCACAGAATCTTCTTCCCTCGGTGATCGGCTCCTCCGACGCCAATATCATCATCGGCATATCCGATCTGCGCATCGGCCAGTCCGGTGATTTCGATCTCTACAGCTGGGAAAAGCTGACCCGGGGCAGCGACGAGGATGTTGCCGAGGTGACCGAGGAGGTCTCCGTGATCACCCGCGATCAGACCGCCTGCATCATCTACACCAGCGGCACCGGCGGCAAGCCGCGCGGCGTCATGCAGCATCACGGCGCGATCCTGCACAATACCAAGGGCCCAGCCGAGGTCATCGAAACCGACTTCGGCTGGGACGAGGAAGTCTTTCTCTCTTTCCTGCCCTTGAGCCACGCCTATGAACATAGTGCCGGCCAGTTCTTCCCGATCGGTCTCGGCGCGCAGATTTTCTATTCCGAAGGCCTCGAAAAGCTCGCCTCCAATATCGAGGAAGTCCGGCCGACGATCATGGTCGTGGTCCCGCGCCTGTTCGAGGTGCTGCGCGCCCGCCTTATCAAGACGGTCGAGAAACAGGGCAAGATGCCCAATTATCTGCTCGGCAAGGCGCTCGCCATCGGCAGCCGCGAAGCCGAAGGCAAGGGCCGCAAGCGCGACAAGCTGATGGACCTGTTCCTCGACAAGACCCTGCGCCCCAAGGTGCAGCAGCGCTTCGGCGGCCGGATCAAGGCGATGGTCTCCGGCGGCGCGCCGCTCAATCCGGAAATCGGCACCTTCTTCCAGTCGCTCGGCCTGACCCTGCTGCAGGGCTATGGCCAGACCGAATCCGGTCCGATCATCGCCTGCAACCGCCCGCGCACCGGCCTGAAGATGGATACGGTCGGCCCGCCTATGGTCGATACCGAGGTCAAGATTGCCGAGGACGGCGAAATCCTCGTCCGCGGCGAGCTGGTCATGCACGGCTACTGGCGCAACCAGGAAGAGACCGACAAGGTGCTCAAGGACGGCTGGCTGCACACCGGCGATATCGGCCATATCGACGAGGCCGGACGGGTCGCGATCACCGACCGCAAGAAGGACCTGATCGTCAACGACAAGGGCGACAATATCGCCCCGCAAAAGGTCGAGGGCATGCTCACCATCCAGCCGCAAATCCTCCAGGCCATGATCGCCGGCGACAAGCGCCCCTATATGGTCGGCCTGATCGTCCCTGACCCGGAATGGGCCCTCGAATGGTCACGCGAGCAAGGCATGGCCTATGATTTCATCAAGCTGCAAGCCAACCCGGCCTTCAAATCCGCGGTCGGCGAAGCGGTCGACCGGGTCAACAAGAACCTCTCGGTCGTCGAAAAAGTCCGCCGCTTCGAATTCGCCGACGAACCGTTCGCGATCGAGAATGAGGAGCTGACCCCGAGCATGAAGATCCGGCGGCATGTGATCCGGGAGCGGTATCAGGAGCGGTTGGACGGGTTGTATAAGAAGTAGAGGGAGGCTCCAACGATCGGAAAGAAACAAAATGTCTGCCACAGTATAGCGAATGGCTGAAATTCGAATCAAAACGAAGGACCGTTAGAATTGATCAAGCCAAGCATCGCGACAGACGAGGAGATTCTTGGCGAACATCTGCCGTACGAGTTTTGGATGCTTCGACAGACATATGAAAAATTGCGGTCGCCTCCAGCCGATATGGTGCTACGCAACGCACTAATCGAGTCTTTCTGCATCCATGCGCGACTGCTGCTCGAATTCTTCGAAAACAAGCAAGGCAGGCACGCCAAAGATTATACTGGCGGAAGCTATCAGGCGACCCATTTAGCAAACCTCACAAGAGCTGAGAGGGACAAGCTTAATACTCAAATTGCGCACATGACAGGCCAACGCACAGTCGATTCATCCAAGAAGATAGGCCATGCTCTGAGGGTGAAATTAATCACCGCTTTGGAACGAGAAGCAATCGAATTCAAAAATCGGCTTTCCGCAGAGTTCACGGAAATGTTCAAATGGCCTCCTGCGGATGATTAGAAAGCTTACGGGATACACCAATCCCCTCTCCCTCAAGGGAGAGGGTTGTGCAGACTTGGCAGCTTGCTGGCTAGTCGGAGCTGGGTGAGGGTTTAGCGGACCTCGCGCATATCCGTTAGTCCTGAGCTTGTCGAAGGGCGCCCATCGACGAGAGGCGTGGTTCGACAGGCCCACCACTATCGGATAATCACCAGCGGAACACCCTCATCCAACTGCGCCTAGCCGCCTTCGCCGAGGCTTCGGATAAGGCTTCGTATCCTTCTCCCTCACGGGAGAAGGTGAACAACCCCTTCGCGGCTTCGTGTCTTCGTGCGAGTCCCATAAACGCACTATCCCGGCGACCCCCGCCGCCGGGGAACTTTTCCCACCTGCGACCGTTGCATAAACAAGTCCCCAAACCCCGCACGCGCTGCACAAGGATCAGTGACCATCTCCTTCCGCACCATCCTTCTCGTCATCCTCCTCGCGCTGCTGCTGCGCGGCTACGAGTGGATCAGCCACGACCACCGCATGCCCTGGACACCGCTGACGCTGGCCGATCCGGTCGGGCCGTTCACCACCCGCAAGATCGACGCGCTCGCCGACGACACGCCGCAGTGCCACGGCCTGCTCGAGGCCGCGTCGATAGGCTATTCCACCCTGCCCCCGGTCAGCGCCGGGCCGAATTGCGGCTATGCCAATGGCGTCACGCTGACCCGCGACCAGCCGCGATCCATCGCCTACAGCCCCGCCGCGAAGACAAGCTGCCCGATGGCGGCCAGTCTGGTGCTGTGGGAAAAGCAGATCGTCAAAGCCGCGGCCCGCGAGCATCTCGGCACCACGGTCGCGCAGATCATCACCTATGGCAGCTACAGCTGCCGCCGGATCGGCGGCGGGGAAAGCGGCAATTTCAGCGAACATGCCACCGCCAACGCAATCGACATCGCCGCCTTCCGCCTCGCCGACGGGCGCAGCGTCTCGGTCGCCGGCCACTGGAATGCGGATGATGAACGATCGCGCTTTCTCAAGGCGGTCCGCGACGGCGCCTGCGATATTTTCGCAACCACCCTGTCGCCGGATTATAACAAGGCGCACGCCGACCATCTGCATTTCGACCAGGCCCGGCGCGGCGGCTACCAATATTGCCGCTAGCAACCGGCAAGCATAGAGGAGAAGAAACCATGTTCGTTGCAGCCTATTGGTGGAAAGTCCATCCCGGCAAGGAAGAGCAGTTCCGCACCGCCTGGCGGCGCGGCACAGCGCTGATCCGCGAAAAATACGGCAGCCTCGGCTCCCGCCTCCACCGCGACAAGGAGGGCCGCTTCATCGGCGTCGCCGAATGGCCGGACGAGGCGACCTGGCAAAAGGCCTTTGACGCCAAAATGGCCTATGACGACCCGGACACCCGCGCCGCCTTTGTCGACGCGATCGCCGATACCGCCGACGAGCCGCTGCTGCTGATGGAGGTGACCGACGACCTGCTCGATCGCGACTAGCGCCCTTCCCTCGTTTCTTCTTCCGCTTTTTCCGGAACAGGATCGCCTCCCGCACGTTGGTTGACCAGAAACGAAACAGAAAAGGAAATCGACATGTTTGATAAAAGCCAGATCAGGGAACATATGGAAGTCGTCGGCGCGGACGGCGTGCACGTCGGCACCGTCGACCATCTCGACGACAGCGGCGAGCGGATCAAGCTGACCAAGCATGACAGCCCGCAGACCGAGGGCGGCAAAGGCGCCTTCCATCATTATCTGCCGATCGAACTGGTCGCCGAGGCAGAGGGCGACCAGCTGCGCCTCTCCGCCACCGGCGAAAATGCGGTAAACATGTTTGAAGAAGCCCAATAGGTCCGAACCGCCAATTCGATCAAACGCCCCGGCCCGCACATGCGGAGTCGGGGCTTTTGCCTTGCAGATGCGGGCGTCTATTCCACCCCGGTCGGCTGGTTAAATTCAGTCCGCGTCCTTGGTATAGGGCACGAATTCACCAAAGGAGCAGCTGCCCATGGTGATGCCGCTGTGATTATCGACCAGCCTGATGATCTCGCCCTTGCATAGCGAGGATGTCGGGCGGCTGTAGACCAATATATTGCGGTCCGCGTTGCGGCAGCCGCCATAGGGCATGTTGACATAGATGGTGCGGGCGTTCCGGCTCGATCCGAAGATCAATATATCGTCGCTGATAACCGTCATGTTGCGCTGGTCATTGCCGTTGATGCAGGATCTGGGCTCACCGGCCGTTCGCCCCTCGAGGCGCTTGTCGAGCATTGTCTGCTGTTTTTCGGTGAGCTCGATCTTTTCCTCGCTCATCGCGGGTGCGGCAAAAAGCATCACCGCGGGAATCGTCAAAAGCAATTTTCTCATCACCTGTCTCCTCTATCCAGCCCCCGTCAGCCAGTCATATAACATGAATGCGACTGAACCGGGGATGAAATGCGGGGGGCGGCGCTAGAAATTGTCTTTCGCGGTCCGCCGCTCGCCCAGTTCCGCCGCCGATTTCGCCCGCATGAACGGGTTGGTGGCGCGCTCCAGCCGGATCGTCGTTGGCACCGTCGCCTCGCCGCGTGCGCGCAGCGTCAGCACCTCGGCCATCCGCTCCTTCAGCGCGAGATTGTCCGGCTCCGCGACCAGCGCATATTCGCCATTGGCCTGGGTATATTCGTGGGCGCAGTATATCCTGGTGGCGTCGGGCAGCGCCTCGAGCTTGCGCATATTATTGTACATCTGCTCCGCCGTCCCCTCGAACAGCCGCCCGCAACCCATGGCGAACAGCGTATCGCCGACGAAGGCGACCTTTTCCGAAGGGATGTGGAAGGCAATATGGCCGGCGGTGTGCGCCGGTACGTCGATCACCTCCGCAACCACATTGCCCAGCCGGACCGTGTCGCCTTCCCGGACCATCGTGTCGAGCGTCGGGATACGTTCCTTCTCGGCTTCCGGGCCGGTGATATGGCAGCCGGTCGCTTCCTTGATCGCGGCATTGCCGCCGGTATGGTCGGGATGCCAGTGGGTGTTCCAGATCTGGGTGATGGTCCAGCCGCGCTTTTCCGCCTCGGCCAGCACCGGTTCGGCGACCGCCGGATCGACGACCATCGTCTCCTGCGATTCCGGTTCATGGACCAGCCAGACATAATTGTCGGACAATACGGGAATTCTGATAATTTCAAGCATGACGGTCAAATTACTCTGCAAATCCAGAACTGTCGATGGTTAACCTCAAAATAACACTTCACTCCTATCAAAATCCATTCGGTTGCAGAGCCTTTTGAGAGAGGGACGTCTATTGCGCTTGTTGATTGCATTTCTTGTATATTTCTGTCTCTGCTCCCCGGCTCACGCCGAAGCGCCGGCGGTAAACAGCATATGCACGTTGAGCAGCGCCAAAGACACGTCCTTGCCGACATTGCTGGAGGCTGGCCAGCCCTTCGACTGTTCAAAGAATAACGGGACCATCACGAGTCCCCGCGCATGGGTCAGACTGCCTTTCGACGCCGACACAATCGAGCCCGGTACGGTGGAAGTCCAGGGAGAGAACAACGGTCTTACGACGATGCAGGTCCATGCGGTTCTCGACGATGGCACGATATTGTCATCCTATTTTTCAGAGCAGGCCGTGATCGACAGCTGGCGGCCAAAAGGTCGATACGGGCTTGCCGTGCCGGGAACAGAAAAGCCCGGGACCCGAAACCGTGTCGAGCAAGTCTATGTGACGATCGACAATCCGCGCACGCTCAACTCGGTGTCGGTTATCGAACTGGCATCCAGGCAGAAATGGGATGACCTGAAACTCCCGCTCTCGGTGATGTTTGCGGTTTTGTGCGGCATGGCGATCATGCCGCTGATCTATAATCTGTTCTTCTACGGAGCGCTGCGTTACAGTTTCATGCTCTGGCACAGCCTGATGATCGGTGCGACCGTCGCCTATACGTTCAGCTCTTCCGGCCTGATCTTCATCGCCTTTCCCGAGACCAGCCTGACCACCAAGATGCTGTTCAATCACTGGACCCTCGCGGCCGGTTTTGCAGCCGGCGGCTTTTTCCTCGTCCGCTTCGTCGAACGGGGCAAAATTGCACCCTGGCTTCGGGCCGTCATATTGATAGGCGCCCTTTTGCCGCTGCTCGTCACGGCGTTCGTCATGCAGATCGACGGGGGCCACAGCATCCACGCACGCGCTTATTATCACGCGTCATTCCTGCCCGCCTTTTGCATGGTATTATATACAATGGGCCATGCATTGCGCCGGGGCAGCAACGCGATCTGGTTTCAGATCGCAGGCTGGACACCGATCATCATTTTCGGACTGGACCGGGTCGCACGCGGCATGGATTTATACGTCGGCTGGGCGGTGCTCGACTATGGCCTTTATTTCGCGCTGGTACTGGAAACCATCATTCTCGCGCTCGGGGTTGCCAATCGGATTCTCCGCCTGCGCCAGCAGAATGAGAGCATATTGCGCAAACAGGTCGAACTGACCCTGCTCGCCGACACCGACGGATTGACGATGATGAGCAACCGCCGTGCCTTCGAAAGGGAATATGAGCATAACCAGCACGAGCACCGCTACAGTCATCTTGCGATTATCGACATTGATTTTTTCAAACGGGTCAATGACCTTTACGGCCACGAGATCGGCGACGAGGTCTTGCGGGTCGTCGGCAAAGAGCTGGATTCGACGTACCATTTCGCCGCGCGGATCGGCGGCGAGGAATTCACCCTGCTGATGCGCAATGACAATCGCCACGACCGGAGAAAATATCCTGCGAACGAGCTGACCGAAATCTGCCAGGCGCTGATCAAGGCGGTGCGCGAACGGGTACCGGAGATACAGGAGCCGGTCACATTCTCGGTTGGCGTTGCCGAAATTGCCCGGCGCGCCACGTTGCGCAGCGTCATGGCGACCGCCGACCGGCGCCTCTATGATGCCAAGAATAATGGCCGCAACCAGGTCGTGTGGATCGATATTTCGCAGGCCACTCCGTCACAGCGACCCGGCAAGGCCGCGATCTAGCGACCGACAGGTCCTACCACTCGCCGATATTTTCCATGCTCGCCCAGGGTTCCTGGACCGCGAGCCGATCACCCTTTTGCAGCAGCTCGACCGAGATATTGTCCGGCGATCGCACAAAGGCCATGTGGCCATCGCGCGGCGGCCGGTTGATTGTCACACCGGCATCCATCAGCTTTTGGCACAAGGCGTAAATGTCATCGACCGCATAAGCGAGATGGCCGAAATTGCGGCCACCGCCATATTGCTCGTCCGGACTGCCGTCTTCGGCCGGCCAGTTATAGGTCAGCTCGACCTCGGCAATATCCTTCTCGCCGGGAGCGGCAAGAAAGATCAGTGTGAAGCGGCCTTGCTCGCTGTCATAGCGACGGACTTCTTCAAGGCCGAGCAGTTCGAAAAATGCAACGCTGGCGTCCGGATCGCTGACCCTGAGCATGCTGTGCAGATATTTTATGGCCAAGGCTATTCTCCATTCATCGCTATTCAGAAACGGTTCATCGCAGATATCGCAAGTTCGAACCGGGTCGTTTCATCCAGCCTAAGCGGCTTTTGAACTGAGGGAAAGAGTGATGAGCGAGAATTTTATCGAGAGCAGGAACAAGGTCTGGCTGGCGAGCGCGGGCCTGCTGACGGTCGGGCTGATCATCGGCGGCTATCTGCTGGGTGATGGCCTGTTGCGGGCGAAAATGGCGGATCGCAGTGTCACCGTGCGCGGCCTGGCCGAGCGCGAAGTGACCGCCGACCTCGCCACTTGGACCATTGCCTATAGCGCGCAGTCGACCGACCTGCAGAGCGCCCAGACCGATATTGACCGCGACACCGATGCGATCACCGCCTTTTTCAAGGAGCTGGGCTTCCAGGCCGACGCGCTCAAACCAACCGGGGCCAACGTCAACCAGTATAGTTCCAACGGCGTCCCGCAATATACCATCCGCCAGCGGCTCAGCCTGCGCACCAATGATATCGACAAGGCACAGGCCGCTGTCGCTCGCCAGTTCGATCTGGTCCGCCGCGGCGTCGTCCTCGAGGACGGTTCGGGGATGAGCTACACCTTCACCAAACTGGACGAAATCAAGCCCGAAATGGTCGCTGCTGCCACCAAGGATGCCCGCAAGTCTGCCGAACAATTTGCCGAAGACAGCGGCACCGATGTCGGAGGGATCAAATCCGCCACCCAGGGCTATTTCAGCATCAACAGCCGCGACGGCGATGCCGGTGGCTATGGCGTGACCGATACGCCGTATAAAAAGGTCCGGGTGGTGACGACAGTGAACTTCTATCTTGATTGAAAGCGGGGTGCAAACCGATCCGGCGACTGGCCCGGATCGGCTCGCATCGCCACTGTTAGAAGGTCAGCAGCGACAGCAGGTCATTGACGGTGCCGAGCGGATGCTCTTCGTTAGCCGGCGACCATTGGCGGTTTGATCCTAGATAAGAGCCATCATCAAGCTCGAGCAGCCCGATAATGGTCTCCGCCACTATCCGCCCGCCAACTGGGCCGAGGCCCTCACCCTGG
Organism: Parasphingorhabdus flavimaris; assembly: GCF_013371215.1. GTDB lineage: Bacteria > Pseudomonadota > Alphaproteobacteria > Sphingomonadales > Sphingomonadaceae > Parasphingorhabdus > Parasphingorhabdus flavimaris. The sequence goes on along the minus strand of NZ_JABWMH010000001.1, from coordinate 90,952 downwards.
ACAAAGGTTCCGGGAGAAACCTCCTGACCGATCGCGCTGGCTTCCGCCAAGATATACAACCACAAAGGCGTCCCGGCATCGAGACTGGCGGGAGGCGAGGCAGAAGATGCCAGCGCTTTGGCAACATCGGAAACCTGTTCGATTTCAGTATCCGGCCGTTCGCAGGCTTCCGCGATATTTTCACCAGAGGGCAGCCGAAAGGCCTGACCGCGCAGGAAGTTCCGGGTTGCGAGCGATTTTTCACCATTGGTTACAAAGGGTAGATTCAGCAAATCCTTCGCCATTTTGACATCGAGCTTGTCTGCACGGTCGACGGTCGGATCAGTCAGGTCGAGCACTTGCGGCCATTGCACCACGGCATCTGCGTCGCCCAAGGCCGCAAACCCTTCGCCAAGCGTGGGCCCGAAAACCTCGAGCGCCGGTTTCCCAGCCTGAATCTGGATGCGCTGCGGAATCATCGAATGGCCGAACCGGTATGCCGCGACCGAAAATTCGACCGGAATGAAAGGGTCGGCTCCATAATGCTCGCCAAAATGACAATCTTCCGGCCGATAGATGAAGCGGCCATTGCCAAAAATATCGTCAAGCAGCGGTTTCCCCACCAGGGCCCGCAGATAGTCGTTCACCACAACCCACTGGTAATGCCAGGTGGTCACCCTCCGGGCCTCCTCAAAAAGATGGGCTGCTTCAATACCGGCACCGTCAAGATGATCCACAACCTTGTTGTGGAAGCGGATGATACCCAGTTGCAATTGCGAGATAATCCGGTTTTCATCGTTGCGCGGATCGCCAATGACCGCGCGATAATCCGGTGATCGCAAAAGATCCTCTGCTTGGAAGGTCGTTGCGCTCGGCATATCAGCACCGGTGAGCAGCTTGGCTCCGTTAAACTCCGGTCGGTCGTGGTAATACATGAAGGGAGAACCTTCCGGCCCGTCGCCGTAGATGCAATCGAGATCCAGAGTCGGCGTCCGGAAATTGGTCGTCAGTTCGGGCCGGTCCAGTCGTGCGAAGCTGCTGGTCAGGTCCAGTGTAATATCATGATCGACGAACTGGCCGAAAAAGATATGTGCTACGGGAATATGGTCTGTCTTCTCGGCAGCGCCGGTTGATTTCATAGGGCCGTCTCGTGCACCGATCGCCGCCAGCGCATTGGGGTCGATATAGAGAGGGGGAAGGTCACCAAACATTCGCCCAAAGCGGTCACTCCTGTTGGTGCCGCTGGTGCAAAGGGCCGGTAGCCCCTTGAATTCTTTCATTCCATGATGAGTTGCCATTGATTTCGCTCCATTTACTTTGAGTTTTGACCCGCCATTGTTGGTCTAGGTCCTGGAGCGACCCGACTAAATTCTATCCCATTGCTCCTGTTGCCGTCAATCGACAACCGCGACTTTCACCCTATGGCGCTGGAGAAAAAGGCCAATTTTTTGAGCCATTGACCTGTTGTAACAGGATTGTGCCGATCGCTGTCGCCTGACATCGCGAGCCGTGCCGCGACGAAAATGGTACGTCACAAGACAGTGCCAAGCCGTATTTTATCCTCGAAGCCGCCGCCTTGGCACCGGCTGGATTTTCATTCCGCCATGCTGTCTTCGAGCTGTGCCAGATAGCGGGTTGCCGCCTTGGCTGCCGGACTGTCGGGTCCAAATTTGACCGCCTGCTGCCAGCTGCCCTTCGCGTTCACCAAGTCACCGGCTTCATAGGCAATGTTCCCCGCCTCGAGCGCGATGGCCGGATCGGTGGTCACCAGCCGTGCCGCCGTCGCGATATCGGTTTTGGCCTGTGCAAGATCGCCCATCCGGCGCGCCAATGTCGCGGACAGCAACCAGCCGAGCGGATCTTCCGGCACCAGCTGGTGGACCAGAGCAAATTGCCGCTTCGCCTCGTCATATTGATTCAAGGCGACGTGGACGCGCGCCATGTCGAGATGGACTTCGCCTTTCAGCAATCCGTCCAGCGTATCCTGCTCCAGCGCAGTGGCCAGATATTTGAGGGCGGCCTGCTCGTCATTCCCGGCGAATGCGGCATTACCGGCCTGCGACCAGAAAATCGCGGCGCGTTCGTCGCCCGCCGCTTGCGCGCCATCCGCGGCCTGAACGAATTCGGCAACCGCCTTTGCCCAGTCTTCCTGTCCGGCATAGGCAAAGCCGAGGCAATTGCGCGCCAGATAGCCGCCGCCTTCGATCTGCCATTTGTTGGCGACGAGCAAGCCGTTGGCCGGATCGTCAGCCGCCTGGTCGAGACATTGTTCAAAGCGGATATCGGTCGCTGTTTTCGCTACCGGCGCGGCAGCTTCGACGGGCTGTTCGTTCTTGGGTTTCGAAGGCAGCAGCACGGGGTCGATCGGCGAACCATAAGGGGTAACCGATTGCATCAACAGGGGCAGGAGCAAGGATGAAATCATGGGAATATCCGTTACAAGGCTTGGGTTGACCGGACCGGGCTCACCCCAGACGCGACAGAATATCAATCAGCAGGGCAATATCCTGATCCCGCGACAAGCGGTGATCGCCGTCCTTTACCAGATGGACCTGCACATCATCTGAACGGATTTTCTTCGCCGTCTCGAGACTATATTCCCACGGCACATCCATGTCCTTCTGGCCATGCAGCAGCCGCACCGCACCGTCGAAAGCAATTTCCTTGTGGAGCAACCGGTTGCTGTCACCCGACTGCCAGAATGTCCGGGTCGTGACATAGGGTTCGTCGGAATATTCGCTGTCTTCCTCCAGCTTGCCGTCGCGCAGGATCGTCATTTTCTGCTCCTGGGTAAAGCCCCAGTCGGTGAAGTCCGGCGCGGCGGCGATGCCGATCAGATGCTTGACCCGCATCGGACGCGACAGCGCCACCAGCAACATCAGCCAGCCACCCATCGACGAACCGACCAGGGTGATCGACCCCGAAGTCACCTTGTCGATCAGGAACAGCACATCATCGCGCCAGTCGATAAGGCTCTGATCCTCGAACTCGCCACCGCTCGCGCCGCAGCCGGCATAGTCGAGCCGCAGCATCGCCCTGCCCTGCTGCTTCGCCCAGGCATCGACCGCAAGCGCCTTGCCGCCTTCCATGTCCGACATATAGCCGGGCAGGAATACGATAGTGGTCCCCTTCACGCCCGGTTTCGCCGGAGTGTAGCAATAAGCCAGCGAAGGTCCGCCGGGACGGTCGAGATAGAGAATGTCGTCTTCCATAGATTTTTCCGTATAGGTTTGCCGCGCGAAGGCGGGGATTCATCTCCCGCCCTATAATCAAAAAATAGCGGATGAGAAGGTGCGCCGGCTGGCCGCTTGTGCGGACATCAACCAGTCAGCCCTGGCTTTGCAGCACGGGGCTGACACATGCCCGCGCTTTAGCGCGCGGCAAAATAGACAATCGCCAGACATAGAAAGGCAATGATCAGCATGCCGATATTGGATATCGCCGGCTTTTTGACCTTGGGCAGCATTGCCGTCAGCTCGGCTGGAATATCACCCCTGAACCCCAGCTTCCATTTCGGCCGCGCCTTAATACCGTCATCGAGACCGAAGACATGGGACTCGCCTTGCTTGCCGAGATAGACCAGATCGCCGAAGAAATAGGCTTCGCTGCGCCATTGCTGTTCATACAGCGCAAAGGATTTGCCGATCACCTCGATCCGCACCCGGCGCTTCAGCGCGTTATCGCCATCCACCAGCCAGATATTTGCTACATCAGACATTTACGGAGCTTAAAACAACATGGGCGCCAGTGCATCACAATTTTTCCGTCGATCAGTCGCGCTGGAATATCTCCTCGATCGGCATTTCGAAAAGGTCAGCGATCCGGAATGCCAGCGGCAGCGACGGATCATATTTGCCGGTTTCGATCGCGTTGACGCTCTGCCGGGAAACCTTGAGCCGTTCGGCGAGATCAGCCTGCGACCAGTCGCGCTCGGCGCGGAGAACCTTGAGGCGGTTTTTCATCCCCGCCTCCACTGGAACAGACTGGCCACGCCCAGGCCAGCGCACCAGACCACAAAAGCGAAATAGACCGGTATGTGGGGTACAAGATCATATTGTTCAAAAAAGCCGTAAACCGTGATGATCACCATCATGAATCCGGTAGCGATCAGGAATTTCTGCGTCTCGCGCATCCGGATATATTCGTCCTGTTCTTCCAGCAAATATCGCCCGATCGCCCCTATGAATCCGAGAACTCCGAGCGCGGGAACAAGGGCAACGACAAAGGCAAGAATCCCGGTCACCGCGTAATGATCAAACAGAAACTCTGCAAAAAAAACACCGGCGACGTAAATGACCATGACCAGCATCATGCGTTTGAGGTAACGGGAAGACGCTGTCGTTGCCGCCCGGTTGACCTCCATCAGCCGCATCATTGACCAGCCGGCCGCGAGTAGCAGGATGACGTTTACAACGGCAATCAGTCCGCGTTGCCAATCGGGCGGTGATTGGGTGAGCACAAAGACCATGGAAAGCGCCAGACAGAGGATTGATGCCATGCCGAACAGCTTTAGCCGCCCGCCCCAGACGGCTGTTTGTTTTTCACCTTCATTTCCATTGATCATGGCAATCTCCCTCCGTTCATGACAGAAATAACGAGGCTCTCGGCCGTGCTGCCGCCGTTCACATAGCCCCCAGAAACAGGATCACCAGTGCCGCCCACATGGCGATATTTTCATTGGGCGTCATCGCCCGGCCCCAGCAGCGTTTCGATTTCATGATCTTCCTCCATCAAGCGACATGGACATTATGTCATGTCTACTTGACTTATTTGCGCGATTCGCGCGCAAATGTCAAGTGAACATGACATAATGAATATGACACTTTCCACATAAGTTCTGCGATCTCCCTGATTTGGTTGACTTGAAACCGCAAAAGTCTAAGTCCAATCCACCCTTGTAAGGACTGCAGAACGCCCTTCCTTGGCCCCAACTTTGACAAACTTTGAGATGACCTGAGCCCATGACCGAGATGATCACAATCACCCTTCCCGACGGCAGCGCGCGTGAAGTGGCCATGGGCACTACCCCCGCACAGATTGCCGCCGACATCGGACCGGGCCTTGCCAAAGCCGCGCTGGCCGCGAAGATTGACGGCGAGCTGCGCGATATCATGCGGCCGCTGACGGAAGACACGGAACTGGCGCTGGTCACCTCCCGCGACGAGGAAGACGCGCTGGAACTGGCCCGCCATGACTATGCCCATATCCTGGCAGAGGCGGTGCAGAATCTCTTCCCCGGCACGCAGATCACCTTTGGCCCGTCGACCGACGACGGCTTTTACTATGACTTCGCGCCCGCCGGCGACCCGTTCACCGACGAGGATCTGCCGAAGATCGAGGAAGAAATGCAGCGGATCATCGCCGCCGACAAGCCGCTTCGCCGCGAAGTCTGGCAGCGCGACGATCTGATCGCCCGCTGGCAGAAGGATGGCGAGACGTTCAAGGCCGAATGGGCTGCAGAGCTGCCCGAGGGCGACGAGATCACGGTCTACTGGTCCGGAAACGACTGGATGGACATGTGCCGCGGCCCGCATCTCGCCTCGACCGGCAAGCTCGATCCCAAGGCGTTCAAGCTGATGCGCGTGTCTGGTGCCTATTGGCGCGGCGACCAGCGCAACCCGCAACTGTCACGCATCTACGGCACCGGCTGGCTCAACAAGAAACAGCTGGGTGCCCATCTCGTCCGGCTCGAGGAAGCGGCCAAGCGCGACCACCGCAAACTCGGCCAGGAAATGGATCTCTACCATATCCAGTCCGAAGCGCAGGGCAGCATTTTCTGGCATCCCAAGGGCTATGTGATCTGGCAGGCGCTCGAGCAATATATGCGCCGCCGCCAGATCGAGGCCGACTATGAAGAGGTCAAGACGCCGCAGCTGATGGACGTGCGCCAATGGGAGCAATCTGGCCACTGGGGCAAATATAGCGAGAATATGTTCGCCGTGCCCGACGAGGTTCCCGATGCCGAGAGCGACGGCCCCGTTGTCACCGGCACGTCCGACATGATGGCGATCAAGCCGATGAACTGTCCGGCCCATGTTCTGGTCTTTCGCCAGGGCATCAAGAGCTATCGCGACCTTCCGATCCGCATGGCCGAATTCGGCTGCTGCCATCGCAACGAGCCACATGGCGCGCTGCACGGATTGATGCGGGTGCGGCAATTCACGCAGGATGACGCGCATATATTCTGCACCAGGGAACAATTGATCGAGGAAGTTGGCCTGTTCTGCGACATGCTCGACCGCTGCTACCGCGATCTCGGCTTCGAAAATTACGCGATCAAATTGGCGCTCCGCCCCGACAAGCGCATCGGCAGCGACGAAATGTGGGACTGGTCGGAACAGTCCCTGCGCGACGCCGTCGTGGCGACCGGGCGTGACACCGAAGAATATGGCTGGGAAGAATTGCCCGGCGAAGGTGCCTTTTATGCGCCCAAGCTCGAATTCCACCTGACCGACGCAATCGGTCGGACCTGGCAGGTCGGCACGATCCAGACCGATACGGTACTGCCGGAACGTCTCGACGCGACCTATGTCGGCGAGGATGGCGAACGCCACCAGCCGATCATGCTGCACCGCGCGATTCTCGGCTCCTTCGAACGGTTTATCGGCATTCTCATCGAACATTATGCCGGCAAGCTGCCGCTCTGGCTCGCGCCGACTCAAGCTGTGGTCGCTACGATCGTGACCGACGCCAATCCTTATGCCGAGCAGGTGGTTGAAAGACTGAAAGCCGCCGGCATCCGGGTCGAGGCGGATCTGCGCAACGAAAAGATCAACTACAAGGTGCGCGAACATTCGGTCGGAAAAGTCCCGAATATCCTCGTGGTTGGCATGCGCGAAGCGGAAGAGGGCAAGGTTGCGCTGCGTCGGCTCGGCCAGAAGGACCAGGAATTCCTGACCCTTGACGAGGTCGTGGCCATGTTGAAGAACGAAGCACTGCCGCCGGACTTGAAATCGGTCGCATGACGACCATATGAGCAGGGAAGCTGTGGCATTCTCACCACAATCCTGATGGCTAATATCTCTTTCGCCATCAAGAAGGCTTTATTCGTGTAAACTTTGCGGCTAATGAGCCACCATAGACAACCACTCAGGAGTATTTAACATAGCTGCACCACCTCGTCGCCCCACGCCGCCTGTAAAAGGTGGCCCGCGCTTCAATGATCTGATCAATTCCGACACCGTCAGAGTTATCGACGACAAGGGTGAAAACCTTGGCGTGATGAACACGAGGGAAGCGATCGAGCGAGCAGCAGAAGTTGGCCTCGACCTGGTCGAGGTTTCTCCGAACGCGCAGCCACCGGTTGCAAAATATCTCGACGTCGGCAAATTCAAATATGAGGCCCAGAAAAAGGCCAATGCCGCGCGCAAGACGCAGAAGGTTCAGGACGTCAAGGAAATCAAGATGCGTCCGAATATCGACGATCATGATTATAACGTCAAAATGCGCAACGTGAACAAGTTCATCGACAATGGCGACAAGGTCAAGGTGACCCTGCGCTTCCGCGGTCGTGAAATGTCACACCAGCAACTCGGCATGGCATTGCTCGTGCGGGTGCAGGAAGACATGAAGGAAACCGCGAAGGTTGAAGCTTATCCGAAGCTCGAAGGCCGTCAGATGCTGATGGTACTCAGCCCGAAATAATCCAAACAGGCCCTCGGCGACGAGGGCCTTTTTTTTTGCCGGCTTGCCGCTTCAGCAGAGCCCGGGCCCTTGCTCAGTCGGGCTGGCTCCGCGCCATCCACAACATGCCGACACCCACGAGCAACGCCGCACATGCGATCATGATTTCAAATTCGTGGTTTACCATCATCGATACCCCTGTTTATCGCCTCGTGGCACCAGATTAACAGGCGAAAGCTAACGTCCTCTTAAACCATTTGCATGATATGCGCGCTTTTCAGCCGACCGGCTTGGCCCGATATTGCTGCGGGAAATGGCGCTTCAGATTGGCAATCTTGGGCTTGTCCCAACGCACGATATAGCCCTGGCGGGGGTTTTTCTGGATGAAATCCTGATGATAGGACTCGGCCGGATAAAAGGCCTTGTAAGCTTCAACCTTGGTCACGATCGGGCGCTTCCAATAGCGCCCCTTGTCCAGCTGCGCGATATAGGCACGAGCGGCTTTTGCTTGCTGCGCATTGACCGGCACCAGCGCGCTGCGATAATGTTTGCCGCGATCGGGGCCTTGGGCGTTGAGCATGGTCGGATCGGCGATCACCGAAAAGAATATCTGCATCAGCTCGCCATAGCTGATCTGGCTGGGGTCATAGACCACTCGCACTGCTTCGGCGTGATCGGTCAGGCCTGCGCTGACCAGCTTGTAGGATGCGCTGCGTTTGGTGCCGCCATGATAGCCGGACGAGGCACTGACGACGCCTTTCGTATGTTCAAACACGCCTTCGACACCCCAGAAGCAGCCGCCGGCAAATATCGCCACGGCACGCTTTCCTGATTCCTCAGCGTCGACACGAGGCTTGGGAATGATCGTTGCCTTCTCGGCTGCTTGGGCTTCGCCAACGAACGCGCGATTCGCGCCCTGATCAGCAGGCAGCGCTGTCTGCACGCCGGCCCATATCGCTCCAACGCAGGCGATACTGACGCCAAACATGATTGTTCTGGAGAGAAACGGCCCCATCATTGTCTAACCGATCAGCTGCGAAGCCGAGCTAACCGTCGACGACAGGTTCTGACCGAGGTCAGGCCGCTGCTCGGCAGGTTGCATGAAAAACAATACCAATGCACCGGCGATAAAGCCGCCGCCGAGGCTGTAGGTCAAATCGGATTTGAATATTTTCATCATTGTCTGTTCCTTGGGGGCCATCAACTGTTCGAACCATCCCGCCTGTAGGTTACATCCATTAATATAGTTTTCCTGTCCCCGCTGTGAACCTGATCACATGGGCATATTCAGTTTGGCCGCGCGAAGATTTTCTATCGGAGGGGTGTTTACCGTGTCTCGCGGCAGTTCGCTGCGCGAACGCCTCCGACGGGGCGTTTTTATTCGAACCTCAAGCGCCGGGCGCGGACATCCGTCCGCTTGGCTATCCTCGCATAAGCTCGGACGCGCGGTCGCGCTTGCCTCCGCTTCGCGTCGGTTCGGCGCTCACACTCACAGTTAGTTTCCGACCGAGGCGCGGCCGAGGCAAGGCCGACCGGCCGCCGCGCCTTATGGCGCGAAAGCCAAGCGGACGGATGTCCGCGCCCGGCGCCTGAGGCCTAGGTTAAAGCAACGCAGGCCCGCTGGATCCGCGTGCAGGCCTCGGTCAATATCTCTTCCGAAGTCGCATAGCTGATCCGGAAAGCGGGCGAGAGGCCGAAGGCCGCTCCGTGCACCGCAGCAACCTGCGCTTCTTCCAGAAAATAGGCGATCAGATCTTCATCCGTCTTGATGACCGCGCCCTTGGGTGTCGTCTTGCCCATCAGCTCGCTGGCATCGGGATAGACGTAAAAGGCACCTTCCGGAGTCGGGCATTGCAGACCCGGCGTGTCATTGATCATCGACACGACCAGATCGCGACGCTTTTCGAAAGCGGCGCTGCGATCGACCAGGAAATCCTGCGGGCCATTGAGCGCAGCAACCGCTGCGGCCTGCGAAATCGAGCAAGGATTGGACGTCGATTGCGACTGCAACTTGGCCATCGCCTTGATCAGCCATTCCGGGCCACCGGCATAGCCGATTCGCCAGCCGGTCATCGCATAAGCCTTGGACACGCCGTTAACCGTCAGGGTGCGGTCAAACAGCTCCGGACAGACCTGCGCGATCGTCGAGAAAGCAAAATCGGCATACCAGATATGCTCGTACATATCGTCGGTCATCACCATCACCTGCTCGTGCGGCAATATGACGGCGCCCAGCGCCTTCAGTTCCTCGGCGCTATAGGCTGCGCCGCTCGGGTTGGACGGGGAGTTCAACAGCACCCATTTGGTCTTGGGCGTGATCGCAGCTTCCAGCTGTTTCGGCGTGATCTTGTAGTTCTGATCCGCACCCGCTTCGATGAACACCGGCGTGCCACCGGCGAAATTGACGATATCGGGATAGCTGACCCAATAAGGCGCGGGGATGATCACCTCGTCACCCGGGTCCAGAGTGGCGACCAGCGCGTTGAACAATGTATGCTTGCCACCGCCGTTGGCGCAAACCTGCTTGGTGGTGTAGGTCAGGCCATTGTCGCGGGCGAACTTGTCGACGATCGCCTGCTTCAGCGCCGCCGTGCCATCAACCGTGGTGTAATTGGTATCACCATCGCGGATCGCCTGGATCGCGGCTTCCTTGACAAAATCCGGCGTGTCGAAATCGGGTTCGCCAGCGGACAGACCAATCACATCGATGCCCTGCGCTTTCAATTCGGTGACCTTGGCGGTCATCGCGAGCGTGGCAGAGGGTTGGATACGTCCGAGTGCTTTGGAGATCATGGTCATGGGAGGTCCTGTCGCAAGGAATAAGCGAGACTGCCTAATATCATTGTTGCTGCACTGCAACAGGGAGAATCGGTCAGGTGCGTTTTTTCACAAACTCCGCCCGCAGCACCAGCCCCTTGATCCCGTCGTGTCGGCAATCGATCTCCTGCGCGTCTCCGGTCAGGCGGATCGACTTGATCAAGGTTCCGCGTTTCAGCGTCTGTCCCGCGCCCTTGACCTTGAGATCCTTGGTCAGCGTGACGGCATCGCCATCGGCGAGCAGATTGCCGACCGCATCAACGACTTCCGGTCCGGCCGCTTGCACTGCCGCATCTTCCGGACTCAGCCATTCGCCACTCTCTTCATCATAGACATAGTCGCCTGCACCCTCGCTCATCACAAGGATTCCAGCGCCTGCTGCATATCGGCGATAATATCGTCGATATGCTCGATCCCTACAGAGATACGCACCACATCCGGCCCGGCGCCAGCAGCGACAAGTTCCTCGCCGGACAACTGGCTGTGGGTGGTCGAGGCGGGGTGGATGATCAGCGATCTCGTGTCGCCGATATTGGCGAGATGACTGAACAGTTTGACAGCCGACACCAGCTTGGTGCCCGCTTCAAATCCGCCCTTCAGGCCGAAAGTGAACACCGCGCCGCCCTTGCCGCCGAGATATTTCTGCGCCAGCGCGTGATAATCGCTGTCCGGCAGCCCGGCATAGGACACCCAGCTGACCTCGTCGCGACCCTGCAGCCACTCAGCCATTTTCAGCGCATTTTCACAATGCCGCTCCATCCGCAGCGCCAGCGTTTCCATGCCGGTCAATATCTGGAAGGCGTTAAACGGGGCCAGCGCCGGTCCGAGATCGCGCAGGGACAGGGCGCGCGCCGCGAGGATGAAAGCCAGCTCGCCAAAGGCATCGGTAAACACCTTGCCGTGATAGGACGGGTTGGGCTGGTTGAGGAACGCGTATTTTTCGCTCTTGGTCCAGTCGAACTTGCCACTGTCGATGATCAGGCCACCGATGCTGTTGCCATGGCCGCCGAGAAATTTGGTGCCGCTTTCCACGACGATATCCGCGCCATGTTCGATCGGGCGGCAGAGCATCGGCGAGGCCATCGTATTGTCGACCACCAGCGGGATGCCTGCTTCATGGGCGATATCGGCAATCGCCGCGATATCCTGGACAACGCCGCCGGGATTGGCGAGACTCTCGATAAACACGCAGCGCGTATCATCGGTGATCGCGCCCCTGACCTCGTCCATATTGTCGGCGTCGACGAACGTAACATTCCAGCCGAACTTCTTAACCGAATGGGCGAGCTGGTTGAGCGAGCCGCCGTAGAGTTTCTTCGCCGCAACAATATGCGCGCCCGGGTCCATCAGGACGTGGAAGACGATGATTTGCGCGGCATGGCCCGAAGCCACTGCGAGGGCCGCGATGCCGCCCTCCATCGCCGCAATCTTGCCTTCCAGCGCGCCGTTGGTCGGGTTCATGATCCAGGTATAGATATTGCCGAACGCATCGAGATTGAACAGGTCGGCAGCATGCTCGACATCATCGAAAACATAGGACGCCGTCTGGTAGATCGGCGTGATCCGCGCGTTGGTTGTCGGATCGGGTTCGGTGCCGGCATGTACAGCCATGGTTTCGAGATGATCGGTCATGATGCGTCCTTGTGCAAAGAAGTAAGCAGCGTGCCTAATATCAATGCGCCCTCACCGCAACCAAGCTTATCATCGGGGTCGGGCTTTCAGTGACGCGGAACCAAAGGCCGCTCCCGCCGTTGCATCCCCATTAGCGCCGAAAACCCGCGCACCGACACGAAGGAAAGCAATATCATGGACCTCATCGATATATTGCGCTGGACTGCCAGCATCAGCGGCATGGTCGCCGCCGTACTGGTTTCGCTCAACGCCGGCGCCCGGATCACCGGCATCGGCTTCATCATATTTTCCGGCTCGTCGATAGTCTGGATTGCCGCCTCGCTGATCGACGGTAACAACCCGCTGGCGGTCCAGAATCTGGTACTGTTCGGGATCAATATTTTCGGGATCTATCGCTATCTGCTGCGCAAGCCCAAGGGCGGTGGCAACGCGAGCGAGGCTGGCTGATCCGGCATCGGTTATCCCATAATCCGTCGGGCCTCTCTCCGTTTTCCGTGCAACCTTTTTCGTCCTGTGCGTTGGTTTAGCAATAGTCAAAAAGGAGAAAGACCATGAGCGACGCCGATATGAAACACAGCACCAACCCCGACGAAATCCGCGAGGAATTCTGGGAATCGATCGCCGACAGCCCGTTTGTGATGATCGCGCTCGACAACAGCCGCCAGCACAGCATCCCGATGCGCGCGCAGCTCGACAAGGACGCCAACAGCGCGATCTGGTTCTACACCTCGCGCGACAACCGGCTGGCCAAGGGCGGCCCGGCGATGATGCAATATGCGTCCAAGGGACACGACCTGTTCGCCTGCGTATCTGGCAACCTCACCGAGGAAACCGACCCGGCGATCATCGACAAGCACTGGAGCAAGCCGGTCGAGGCCTGGTATGAACATGGCCGTCAGGACCCGAGCCTGCTGATGCTGCGCCTCGATCTCGGCAACGCGGAAATCTGGGAAGCCGATCCTGGCATCACCGGTCTGTTCAAGATGATGACCGGCATGACGATGAAGGGCGACGAAATGGGCGACCACGCCCGGGTCCCGCTATAGGGATCAGCGCCATCTGACAGCAGTCCGCGGGGGTCGCAGAAGAACGGAACGCAGCGAACGCCGGCATCACAGGCCGGACCAGATCTCGCTTCGCTCCCGCCTTCCGCGGTCCCCGCTTTTTCTCGTGGAGCCACTGCAACAAATCCCTCGCCGGCGCGTTTCTTTGCCATGACGGATATATTTGCCGGGCCCGATACAATATCGTGGGCGGAGGCGCTGTGGCGCTTGGGCGCAGCGACCCTGCTGCCCTTTCTGATCGGCCTCGAGCGGTTCATCCGCCGCAAGCCGATCGACTTCCGGCCCTTCGTGATCATCTCGATCGCTGCCTGCGCACTGGCGATCGGCGCGATGGAACTGCTCGAATCGACCAGCGATCCGCAGAGCGACATCGACCCCAGCCGCGTCTTCGAGGGCGTGATCACCGGCATCGGCTTTCTCGGCGCCGGCGCGATGTTTCGCGAGGGCAGCTTTGTCCAGGGCGCCGGCTCTGCCGCGTCGATCTGGGCGGCGGGCGCCATCGGCCTGATCTGCGGTTTCGGCGAAATCTGGCTGGCCGCGATCATAACCGCCGTCATCCTCACCGTCCTGATCACCAGCGCGCCCTTCACCGCCCACTGGGACCCGGGCGAAGAAAGCGGAAAGCCGCCGTCCTGATCCAGCCAGTCCCCTAACCACCACCAGCAAGCAAAGGAGAAACATCATGCCAGCCCAATCCAAAGCCCAGCAACGCGCCGCCGGCGCGGCCCTGTCCGCCAAGCGCGGCGAGACCAAGGTCGGCGACCTCAAGGGCGCGTCGAAGGACATGTATGACAGCATGACCGAAGAGGAGCTGGAAGATTATGCCAGCACCGATCACGACGGTCTGCCCGATAAAGTCGAAGACGACGATTAACTGCCGGTCGCGCGAACAACGCGGACAAAAAGAAGCCGGACGAAATCGCTTTCGCCCGGCTTTTTGTTTTTGGCGCAACCGCCGAGAGGCGCTTACCAGTAGGGGTTCACCGTCCAGTAGCTATAGACGCTCGACTGATAGTCGCGGTCATAGACCCGGTTCGGCTCGTTGCTGTCGAAGCGCGGCGCGTCCATCAGCTGCTCCTTGGTCACATCGATCCGGTAGCCGTCGAGCTCGGTGTCATAATCCAGCTTCGACCACGGAATGCTGTGCTTCTCGTCGCCGATGCCGAGAAAACCGCCAGCGGAAATCACCACATCGGTCACGTTGCCGCCGCGCTTGTCGATCAGAACCTTGTCGACCGAACCGATCTTGCCCTTGTCCGGGCCATAGACGGTCGTTCCGTCAACACGGTCGCTGGCGATGACACTGTGGTTTTTTTCATCCTGTAACATCATTTTTCTCTCCTCTAGGTTTCAGGGCCCCTTGCTGTCGGGGATAGCCCCACGGCGGCCCGTAAAGGGAGGGGGAGGGCCGATGCCATGTGGCTACACGGAATCTACCGACGACCCCGCCGATCGTTCCGTAAAATGTCGGGATTTTTGCACGGGTGGCCGGAGGAGAGCAATGACCGGCTCGCCCAGCTTCGTCATCCCGGCGAAGGCCGGGATCCAAACCAATTGGCGGCGAACGAAAGCAAGACCGGGTTAGGTCCCGGCCTAGGCTGGGACGACGATCTAAATAGCCGCGAAAGCTACCCTCAAGGCCCCCCGCCAATCAACCCGACAAAGCGGTTCTCGCCCACCCGCAACCCGGTGATTTGCGCGGCCTGCCCCTCAAGCATCGCGATCCGCTCGTCCGCCGCCAGGTCGATCAGCTCGAACACCGCCGGATGGACGTAGCTCTTGCGGCATATCGCCGGCGTGTTGCGCAGGGCGGCAGCGGCGGCTTCGCAGGCCTGTTTGATCGTCGGCTTGTCCTCCGCCGCGATCGCGTCGAGCGCGGCGACGCTGCCGTGCCAGGTGCGGAACATCTTGGCGCTCAGGCTGTCCATCCCGGACACCATTTTCAACCAGTCGTTGACATCACCGCTGTCGAGCGGATGCACCTCCCCGTCCGCGCCGACATATTGGAACAGGCGCTTGCCGGGCAGATCGTCGATCTGCTCCAATATCTTCTGCAGCCGCGCATCGCGCAGGCTGCAGCTCACTCTTTTGCCACCCTTGGCGCGATAGCGCAGCCGCAGCCGGTCCTCCTCATAAAGAACATTGCCGCCATCGAGCGTCGTCGCCCCCTTGCTCACCCGCGAGCTGCCGCCGACCCGGATCGCGGTCCGGTCGATCAGCCGCACCAGCGCCGCAAGCGCCACCTCCTTGCCCGGCCCTTCATCGGTCGCGCCATCGGGCCGGAGCAGCGCGTTCACCTTGCGCCGGATCCGAGGCAGCACCGTGGCAAATTCCGCCAGTTGATCGAACTTCTGCCGGTCGCGAAACACCCGCCAGTCATCATGATAGCGATATTGCTTGCGCGCCGCATCATCATAGCCGGTCGCCTGGATATGGCCATTGGCCTTCGGACAAATCCAAACATGCTTATAGGCCGGCGGCACCCCCAGCGCCTTGATCCGCGCCAGTTCGACGCTGCATTTCAGATGACTTCTGTCGGGCAGAAAATATTGAAACCCCCGCCCCCGCCGTACCCGCGAGATGCCCGGCTCTTCGTCGCTGGTGTACACAAGGCTGGGAATACGGAATTCGGTCCCGTTTTGGCTAAGCTGAATCAAGGCCGTGGTCCTGTGGGGGCGGTTCGGAGTGCGCCGATAGCGGCGTGAGTGACCCTGTGCGGGTTTTGCTGGACGCGGGCGCGGGCAGGGTTTTGAGGAAGATTGACCATGATCGGAAAACTCGGTCCGCGATGATCGATTCCCGGTTTGATGTTGAATATTGCGTCGCTAGATCATGGGGGATGAAACAAGCGCAGCCTTCCCGTTTTGACAAAAATTGCAAACGTGAAACCTTTCTCAAGTCACTGACCGCAATCGGGTGGTTAGCTGGCATTAACAGCTGCGATTTCTAATCGCGGCTTTTGCCGGCGCGATATTGGTTGTCTTGAAGTAGATCGCGCGGAAAGTTGGTGCATTTCGCAAATAGCCGCTAGAACAGCGAATAAACGAAACCAAAAAGGACATTGATATGCGTGCATGGGCCCTGAAGAGTCGTCCCGCCGGTACCCCGGTGGCTGATAATTTCCAGATGATAGAGGCACCGGATGCCCCGATTGGCGAAGGCGAATTTCGCATCGCAAATAGCTGGCTGTCGGTGGACCCCTATATGCGCGGTCGGATGAATGACGTAAAAAGCTATGCGCCCCCGTTCGGCATCGGTGAAGCAATGACCGGCGGCGCGGTCGGCACGGTGACCGAAAGCAACAACGCCGATTATCCGGTCGGATGCAAAGTGCTCCATATGGCGGGTTGGCGCGACACTGCCGTCGCTGGCGGCAGCAACCCTCCGATAGGCGGAATGCCACCGGTGAAGCTTCCCGATCTCGATGTTGCCGATCAGCACTGGCTGTCCATCATCGGCATGCCCGGAGGCACCGCCTGGTTCGGTTTGCTGAACGTCGGTGCGGCCAAAGAAGGCGAAACCGTTTTCGTATCGGCCGCGGCTGGCGCGGTTGGCTCAACCGTGACCCAGATCGCCAAGGCCAAGGGCATGACCGTAATCGGGTCAGCCGGTGGCGCGGATAAATGCGCCTGGGTTAAAGAAATCGGCGCGGATGCTTGCATCGACTACAAGGCCGGTCCGGTATTGCCGCAATTGCGCGCAGCACTGAAAAGCCTCGGTAAATCCGGCGTTGATGTCTATTTTGACAATGTCGGCGGCGAACATCTCGATGCGGCGCTCGCCTGCGCCAACGAACGCGCCCGCGTGGCGATTTGCGGGATGATTGACGTTTACAACGATCAAAAGCCGCAATCGATGCAATATCTGACCATGATCATTGGCCTGCGCATAAAGATCGAAGGCTTCCTCTATCCCGACTTCGCCGCGCAAGTGCCCGAATTCAACGCCGGTATGGCGGAGTTGATCGCATCGGGCGCGGTCAAGGGCCGCGAGACGGTGATGGAGGGGCTGGAAAAAGCACCGGACGCGTTCATCGGACTGTTTGCCGGCGCCAACACGGGCAAGATGCTGGTTAAGGTTTAGGGTTCCGGTGAAAGTAGCTTCTGAATTCCGGTGACAATTGCAATATTCCCTATTCATTGAATGGGGGCATTTAATATATTGTCACCGGAATTACAGCTAGCTTCGGCTTCGGGAAGCAACTGGTGATCGGTACGACGGGAGATTATAGGGTGTTACAATTCGATCAAATGCCCGGAAACAGGTAAAGAAGATTACAGATGATGCTGAAAACCCCGAACGACGGCGGTCGATATCAAACCCCTCAAACTCGGAACTTGCGCCGAATGATTCTCGTAATGGCGACGGGATTGTCAGTGATGGGAAACGCGGCGGAGAATTCCACGCAAATGGACCGTGCACCTGCTGACGCGACACGTCCCGATCACCAATTGCCACCGGGTCAGATTTCCGAGGAAGAACGCCGCGCTTTGTTGAGACTCAAAAAAGCGCTTCGGGAGAAAGATGACAGAACCCCGTCAGAGCGTTGCGTGGACGAGGAAATCGAACGGCTTGACCGCCCGCCCAGCGATCTCGAATGGCGGGTGATCGATCTTAAATGCCGCGAGGTCGGTGGACCGTCGGTTGTGCCGGAAGATTGACAGCAGTTTGACAGAGTTAACAGTGTCAGTGCTCTAACTAGCTATCTCCGCAAGCACCAACCCTCTCACACTATTTCCCACAAAAAACCCGCCAGCCAGATCCGCCGCAGTCAAATCCCCCTCGACCGCCTGTCCGCTTGCGATCAATTCCGCGCGCAGCACCCCCGGCAGCACGCCGCGTTCCAGTTTCGGCGTCAACAACACCCCGTCACGCTCGACGAACACATTCCAGATCGCGCCCTCGGTGACGAAACCCTCGCCATCGACGAAGATCGGGTGGACGCCCTCGCCTAACCCCTCGACTGCATAGACCCGCCGATCGCTGGTCTTGTGGTGCAGGCGGAAATCCTGTGGTTCGACCTGCATCGGTACCAGCTGGCATTTTACGGGGCCGTCTTGCGGTTCCGGCATGGGTTTCAGCTCGATCGCCAGCGCGCCGGACTGGCCGAGGTGCAGGCGGACCATGGCGGGGCTTTCCTGGTGAAAGGTGATCGCCTGGATCGCGTTGCGCGCGGCGTGGCGGTCGAATTCGAATTGCAGGGTGGCGGCGCTGGTCTTCATCCGCTCGAGATGCGCTTCCAGCCGGGCGATGCCGCGCGCCGGATCAAAGGCCATGGTCTCGATCAGGTCGACATGATGGCCTCCTCCGACATTGGCCCCGACATTGCCCCCTGCATTGACATCCACTTTCGCAAATCTCCCCTTGGCGAGACATTCCCGCCACTCGTCTTCCCCGTCCGAGTCCGCCACTATGCCAGAGCCGAGGCCGATGGAAAGCCTTTCTTTGCCCTCCTGCAAGAAGAGGGTGCGGATCGCGA
Organism: Parasphingorhabdus flavimaris; assembly: GCF_013371215.1. Taxonomy (GTDB): domain Bacteria; phylum Pseudomonadota; class Alphaproteobacteria; order Sphingomonadales; family Sphingomonadaceae; genus Parasphingorhabdus; species Parasphingorhabdus flavimaris. The sequence continues at coordinate 72,358 of NZ_JABWMH010000001.1, read as the reverse complement.
CATTGAAGGCGGCGTCGGAGCGGCCCTGCGCGTCCGCCGCGTCGATCCGGCCGACCGAGCCGCAGTAAATGCCGCGCGGACCGTGCTCGCCGGCCGCGCCGTCGGCGGCGCTTTCCAGCTCGTCGATAATCTCCATCGCGCGGATTTTCGGAGCGCCGGTGATCGATCCGCAGGGGAAAATCTGCCGGATCACGTCGACCGCGTCGAAGCCGTCTTTTAGCTGCGCACTGACGGTCGAGGTCATCTGGTGGATGGTCGGATAGCTTTCGATCTGGAACAGATGCGGCACCGCGACGCTGCCGCGCCGGGCCACCCGCGACAGGTCGTTGCGCAGCAGGTCGACGATCATCAGATTCTCCGCCCGCTGTTTCGGGTCGCCATGCAATTGCGCCTGCACCTTGGCGTCGGCTTCGGGGTCAGCCACGCGGGCGGCGGTGCCCTTCATCGGCTTGGCGGTGAGCCGCCCGTCCTTCAGCGCGAAGAAGAGTTCCGGCGAGAAGGACAGCATCCAGTTGGTCCCGTCATGGACCACGCCGCCATAGCCGGCCTGCGCGCGGTCGCGGATCGCGGCATAAAGTGCCAAAGGATGCCCGGAAAAGTCCATTTCTGCCCGGAAAGTGTGATTGGCCTGATAGATATCGCCGGAAAGGATATAATTTTGCACCTTTTCGAACGCCGCCTCATAAGCCTCGCGGGAAATCACCGGTTCGAGCCGCCCCAGCCAAGCCCCGTTGCGGTCGGGCAGCGCCTCGGCCACCGCATCGGGTGTTAGCTCTTTGTAATCGTTAAATATTCCGAACCAGGCCAGCGGCGCAGGCAAATCCGCCGGCATTTTGCCCTGCAACCGCCCTTCCAGCGCCAGCCCCGCCTCATAGGACAGATAGCCCGCCACATGCTGCCCCGCCAATCGCGCCCGCGTCAGGGCGGCAAAACATGCTTCCAATTCTTCCATTTTGTCGGCCCGGATGATGTCCACCGGGTCCCGGTAAAGTCGCGCTGGCGCTGCATCAGAGGCCCGGGCATCGTCGAGCAGGACAAAGGGAGAATTTCCATCGAACATCAACCACCCCTAATTGCTTTTCACACCATTCGTCCATAAGCTTGGCGAAAGAAACATCGGGGGCTTGAGGAATGCGTTTTGGACCGGCTTGGCAGATTGGCCTTATATTATCGCTATTTGCCGCTATGCCAGCAGAGGCAGAAACGGGTGACATCACCCCTCGCCCGGCCGCGCTGGTCGCTGACCAGGTCCCGGACATTCCGCTGGAAATCGTCGACCAGACCCGCCCCTATATGGAATATCGCACCGCCAGTTTCGTCGACTGGGACCCGAAGCGCAAGGCGATGCTGATCTCCACCCGCTTCGCCGAAACCCGCCAGCTGCACCGCGTTGCCGCTCCAATGGGACAGCGCGAGCAACTGACCTTCGCCAGCGAACCGGTCAGCAGCGCCCGCTATGCACCCGACGGTTCGGCGCTGCTGTTCCAGAAAGACAGCGGCGGCAACGAGGTCCATCAGATTTTCGCGCTGGAGAACGGCCAGCCAAAATTGCTCACCGACGGCCAGAGCCGCAACAGCCTGGGTCCCTGGTCGAGCAGCGGCAAATTGCTCGCCTTCGGCTCGAACAAACGCACCGGTCGTTATAACGACATCTACCTGATGAATCCGGCGAATCCGGAAGGCGCAAAGATGCTGATCGCCTCGACCGGAGGCGGCTGGTTTCCGATCGATTTTTCCCCGGATGACAAACAATTGCTCGTGTTCAACTATGTTTCGGTCACCGACAACCAGCTCTATCTGATCGACATCGCCGGCGGCGTCTCCCGCAAACTGACGGACAGCAGCAATCCGGTCGCCTATGAAGGTCTGCAATTCGCCCCGGACGGCAGGCTCTGGGCGGCATCGGACGATGGCAGCGACGTCAAGCGGCTGGGCGTCGTCAATCTCGAAACTTCCCTGTTCGAACCGGTGGTCGACGAGAAAATCTGGGACATCACCGATTTCGACATCAGCCCGGACGGTCGCTGGATCGCCTTCGAGGTCAATCAGGCGGGGCGTTCGCTGCTCAAATTCTACGACATGAAAAGCGGCAAGGTCCGCACCGCAGACGGGCTTCCGGCCGGCGTGGTCAGCGGTGCCAAATTCTCTCCCTGGGGCGAGCTGGGACTGACGCTGAACAGCAACCAGACCGGCACCGATGCCTATAGTATAAACCCCGACACATTGGCGGTCACCCGCTGGACCAGGAGCGAAACCGGCGGACTCGATGCCGCCGACAATGTTGCGCCCGAACTGGTCGAGATCGAGAGCTTCGACGGCGAAAAAATGTCGGGTTTTCTCTATCGACCCGATCCTTCCCGGCACAAAGGGAGGCGGCCGCTGATCATCAATATTCACGGCGGTCCCGAAGGTCAGGCGACACCGCGTTTTCTGGGCCGCGACAATCATCTGATCAACGAGCTGGGCATCGCGATCTTCTACCCCAATGTCCGCGGCTCGACCGGCTTTGGCAAAAGATTTGTCTCGCTCGACAACGGCCCCTGGCGGCGCGAGGATAGCGTGCTCGATATCGGTGCGTTTCTCGACCATTTGCGCAAGGACAAGCGGATAGACCGCAAACGGATCGCAGTCACGGGCGGCAGCTATGGCGGCTATATGACGCTCGCTTCGATGCTGCACTATGGCAGCAAGTTGAAAGCCGGACTGGAAATCGTCGGCATCTCCAATTTCGTCACTTTTCTGGAAAACACCGAAGCCTATCGCCGCGATCTGAGGCGCGTGGAATATGGCGACGAACGCGTCCCCGAACAGCGTGCAAAACTGGAGGAAATCAGCCCGCTGCTCCGCGCCAGCGAGATCAAAATACCGCTGATGGTTGTCACTGGCGCCAATGATCCCCGCGTCCCGGCGAGCGAAGCCGACCAGATCATCGCTGCCGTCCGCGCCAATGGACGTCCCGCCTGGCATCTGCTGGCGGAGAATGAGGGTCACGGGTTCCGCAAGAAGGCCAATGCCGATTATCAATTCTGGGCGAGCCTGATTTTCTGGCAGAAATATCTCCTCAATGGGGCGAAATAGTCGTGCTATTTCTGCTATTTTGCGGATTCATCGTCCTGGCTGTGCTGATTTTCGATAGCCGGAAAAATATCCGGCTTCTCCGTACCCAGATCGAGAATCTGGAACATAGTCTGGAGATTGCGACCCGCAGCGACGATTTGGCGGCTGCTGCCAATCGCAGGGCGCAGCCCGCACCGGCTACCATTCGCGCCAAACGCTCCGAACCGGCCGAAAGCATCGCTGCGCCGCCCACCGATGAGCCAATTCCAGAACCTGTGGCGCGCGAAGCAGCCGCGGAAGCACGGACCAGCGAAGCGAGCCGGCCCGCGGTTAGTGCGAGCAAGCGGTTCGAAGACCTGATTGGCGGCAAGCTGCCGATATGGATAGGCGGCGTTGCGCTGGTATTTGCCGGTTTCTTTCTGGTTCGTTTCTCGATCGAGGCGGGCCTGTTTGGCCCCGCTGCTCGCTGCCTCACCGCCGCGATGTTCGGCCTGCTGCTTATCGGGCTTGCCGAATTTGGCAACCGGATTCCGCGCTTTGGCGCCATTTTCACCGATGATCTACGCATCGGTCATAGTATCGCAGGAGCCGGTATCGCGGTGCTTTATGCGACCCTGTACATGGCAAGCGAACTATACGGGCTGTTCGGACTGACCGCATCTCTGGTGGGCGTTATCGCCGTCACCATATTGGCCTTCATCCTGTCCCGGAAACATGGTCCACCGACAGCCATCATGGGGTTGCTCGGCGGTTTCGCGGCGCCTTATGTTGCTGGACTGGGTCCTGAATCGGTTGCGCCGCTGGTCATTTACCTGGGAGTGTTTACCGCAGGCCTGTTCGGTCTCGCCATCCATCGCGGCTGGGCCTGGTTGGCGCTGCTCGCAACCGGCGGCAGCGTGATCTGGACCTCGGCATTATTGTTCATGGACATAGCCGAAGACAGCTCGATCGTCGGACTGTTCATCATGCTACTGGCAATCGGTGGCGTATTGACGCTGTCCCGTACCGGCCAGAATTACGGTTTGCCGAAATCAGCCATACGGAGCATTCCACTGGTCGCTGGACTGGTCCAGCTCATCATGCTTGCGCCTCTGATTCAATTTTCGCCGGTCAGCTGGCTGTTTTTTGCCGTGCTCGCGGTTTTTGCAATTGCCCTTGGCTGGCGCGACGAGGAGATGACACCGGCAGCGGCGGGCGCCTTGGGACTGGCATTCGCAATGGTGGGTGCGGCGCTGTCGGACTATGGACCGGATCATGGCGACCTGCTTCCGGCGATCGGATTTGCGATACTTTTCGGCCTCGCCGGACACATCTTTGCGCTGCGGGAAAAAAGCGGCAGGATGTGGGGACTCATCGGTCTGGCCGCCCCGGTCGGGATGCTGGTTCTGACGGCACTGCTCGGCCGGTTTGACTGGAGCGAGAATATCTGGGGAGCAGTCTGCTCCGTTGTTGCGGCCACCGCGGCGATCATGGCCTGGCGCACGCATCTGATAATGAAATCACCCGTCATGCCGCTGGCAAGCGCGATCACCGCGATTTTGCTTGCCGCTGCCTTGTGGCTGTGGACCCCGGACAGGTTGGCCGCGATAATTCCGGTAGCCGTGGCATTCGGACTGGCGGCCTGGGCGCGTCATTGTGACAACAGGACATTGGCGCTGCAAACCTTTGCAGCAGCCATGACAGGCGGCTTGATAGCGGCCGTTCTTTCTGTTGAAATGATCAGCGCCTTATTCGCGTCGCTGGCCGGCGAGACCGATTTATACAGCTATCTGCCGGCTGTCGGCCCGATGATTGTCAAATTGCTGATCCCGTCTTTTGCTCTTGTCGCGCTCGCCGGTATATTCGGTGGGACACTGGACAAACGCTCCTCAGCGGCCATCGCAGCTGCGGGGGTGATAGGCACAGGCAGCTTTGCCTATCTGTTGCTCAAGCAGATATTGGCGATCGGTCCCATCGACCAGTTCATGCAATTTGGCTTTGCCGAACGAATCACATTTACCCATTTGCTGGCGCTGGCCGGATGGCTGTTGCTGCGCCGGACCTGGCCTGCGGACTGGGCCGACGCAGCGACGAAACTGGGGTGGGCACTGGTAGGAGTGGCGCTGTTCCGTTTTGTCTATTTCGATCTGATGCTGCTCAGCCCGACCAGCGTTTACCAAGCCGTGGGACCTGCGCCGTTCGCCAATCTCGCGACCCTGCATTATTTCGGTACGGCCATTTGGCTATGGTTGTTTGCCAGTTCGGCGGCGTCTGGTGACCGCGCAAACAAATGGGTTCGTCCGCTCGAAATAGGCAGCCTGCTCACAACCATCGCAGCCGTCTTGGTGACCGTCCGGCAGGCTGTACACGGCACGAATTTGGCGACAGTGATGATATCTGCCAGTGATCCCGACGATCTGATGAACATCGACAGATTTGGATATACTACCACAGAAACATATCTGTACAGCGCCGGTCTTCTGCTTCTCGCGATAGCCTGGCTGGCACGCGGAATCCAGACGTCCAATGCTATGCTCCGGATCGCGGGACTTTTGCTGCTGACACTGGTCACATTCAAGGTTTTCCTTGTTGATGCGGCGCAACTGGAAGGCGTTCTGCGTATTCTGTCCTTCCTCGGCCTCGGTATCGCACTCATCGGAATTGGCTGGATCTACGGCAAGATCATGAGGCGGGAAGCCCATGTCGAAGACGAGGCGAGCGTGGCTTGACCATGTCGCGCCCGATGATCCGGATTGTCATTATCTATGCGCTGCTGTTGGCCTGCGCTGCCTTCGCGCTGGAGTGGCTGCAATATCAATATTTCGCCAAGGCCTATTCGGTCGAACTCTATGTGGTCCTGATCGCGCTGGGCTTTGCCTCGCTCGGCATCTGGGTGGGGCACAGGTTGACCGCGAAAAAGCCGCGCGGCCCGTTTGAGCAGAATAGCGCCGCGCTCAAATCACTGGGCATATCGGGGCGGGAGTTGGAAGTGCTCGAGGCGCTGGCCGACGGCCAATCCAACAAGGAGATCGGAAGGACACTCGATATCTCGCCCAATACGGTCAAAACCCACATCTCCCGGCTCTACGAAAAATTACAGGTCAGTGGCCGTGTCCGGGCGATCGAGGAAGCAAGGTCCCTGCATCTGATACCGTGATATATAGGGGTGATATGGACCAAATCACCCGTCCGGGTGATTTGCAAGCGCCTATGCAGGTGCCATAACCAACGCATTAACGGAGGGAATATCATGCAGAAAATTGCCCTAACCTATGGAGTGCTTTCCGGATCCATCGTCATTCTGACGATGATCCTGGGACTGATGGTCAGCGACGGAGGCAGCTTTCTGTCGTCGGAGCTGTTCGGCTATCTGATCATGCTGGTCGCGTTGTCGATGATATTCATCGGCATCAAGCGCTATCGCGATCAGGAACGGGGCGGAGTGATCCGGTTTCTGCCTGCATTCGCCATGGGGCTCGCTATCGCGGTGATCGCGGGGATCATATATACGCTGGTATGGGAGCTATATTCGATGAGCAACGGCTACGCCTTTATCGACAGCTATGTGAACAGCGCGATCGAGGCGAAGAAAGCAGCTGGTCTTTCGGCGGAAAAGCTGGCGGAGGAGATCGCGACTCTGGAAGAGATGCGATCCGATTACGGCAAAATCTATATCCGTATGCCAATGACATTTCTGGAGATTTTCCCGGTCGGCCTGATCATCGCCATCCTGTCGGCAGCGGTTTTGCAAAATCCGAAAATCCTGCCGGTACGGCAATAAGCGTTACTATGGGGAGAAAGACAATGAAACTCGGAGCCTTTTCGATCAGTCTGTCAGTCAAGGATATCGCTGCTTCCAGAGCCTTTTATGAAAAGCTGGGGTTTGTTCAATTCGGCGGCGATCAGGACCAGAAATGGCTGATCCTGAAAAACGGTGAGACGCTGATCGGCCTGTTCGAGGGCATGTTTCCCAAGAATATGCTGACCTTCAATCCAGGATGGGATCAGGATGGCCAGAATCTCGATGATTTCGATGATGTCCGCGATATTCAGAAATCATTGCTGGCAGCGGGAGTGAATCTCGACAGCAAGGCTGATGACGGCGAGGGTCCGGCCAGCATCATGGTCACCGACCCCGACGGCAATCCGATCCTGATCGACCAGCACCGCTAGGCCAATTTGCGCAGATTCGGGTGATTGCCGATGCTTGCCCGGATCGCATCGAGCGCCGGTTTGCGCATCGCCGATTTCTGATAGGCATAGGCATGGCCCGGCAGCTTGGCGAGTTGCCCCGCAATCGCGGTCGCCTGCCCGATGACCTTGTCCGGCTCGACCAGCATATCCAGATATCCCGCCTCGACCGCGCCTTTCGGGTCATAGATGAACGCCTGGATCATCGCCCGGGTCTGGTGCAGCGGACTGAGCCGGTCGCGCGCCAGCTCGACCGCAAATACCGGGAGCGTCATGCCGGTAATCGATTCATTCGCACCCAGCTTGAAATCGCCCGCCGCACCAATCCGCGTGTCGCAGGCCATCAGGAGAAACACGCCCATGGCGATCGCATGCCCGTTGCAAGCCCCGACAACCGGCATTGGTCCGCCGTAGAGACGAAGCACCAGCTCTGACGCCCGATCGAGCAGACGAACAGAATCCTCACGCGTAAACCCACTCATCATGCCGAGATCAAAGCCGCCGGAAAAACGGCCTTCGCGGCCAGTCAGAACGATCGCCTTGGCGTCAGCCTCGGCCTTGTCCAGCGCTTCATTGAGCGCGATCATCAGATCGAAATTGACGGCATTGGCTTTGCCATCGTCCATGGTGATCAGGGCAACATCATTCTGGATATCGACGGAAATGCTCATTGTCTGTCCTTTTCAACGCGGCTTTTAATTGTTCAGTTAAGCCTATTGCCAGAATCCATCAGGTCAACGGAAAAATCAGCGACAAAGGTCCCGAAATCTGCTGAATAAGAGCATGAGGTCGACAGTCCGTAGCGGCAAATCGTTCAGACCAGTTGCCCAATAATTTTCAGCAAACGCTCCACATCCTCCCGATCATGATAAAGGGCGAAGCCAATCCGCAAAACATCACCACGGACATCGGTCACGACATTCTGCTCGGCCAGCCTGTCATGGAGTGCTGACGCTGTTTCGCCCCGAAAAGCGAGAAAGCGCGCGTGTTGCTCGTCGCCAAGCGGGTTGAGCAATCCAAAGCCCGGCAACGGGTCAATGTCCAGAAACTGCGCCTGCAGGCTCGCAACATGATCTGAAATCAACGCCGTTGTCAGACCTTCGCTATCCAGCATGTTCTGCACCCCGTTAAAGCGGTAAAGACCGGATGGATCAAATGTACTGCCCAGAAACCGCCGTCCGTCCGGCGCATAACCGACCTCTCCGGGGGCTAGGGCGAGATCGTCGAATGCGGCATACCAGCCGGTCACGACGGGCCGTTCGGCATAGCCCGGAGGCGCGTGCAGAAAACAGGCCCCTTCCCCCGCCATCGCATATTTATAACCGCCCGAGAGGTAAAACACCCGATCGGCGATTTGCGACAGATCGGTCTCGATCGCCATGAAGCCGTGATAGCCGTCGATCACCACCCAGGGGCCCTCGGGACGGGCCAGCGCCGCCAGCTCGTCCAGCGCGGAGATGATAGTGCCGGAATTGAACAACACCTGGCTGACAAATATCAGATCGAAGTCAGCAGATCGGGCGCTATCGAGCAGATCATCAGGCGACACCGTCTGCAAGACGACCTCTCCCGCCTCGACCCAGCGCTCCATTTGCCGGCGGAAGCTGTGAAATTCGCCGTCGGTTGCCAGCACCCGAACCGGTCGCCCTGGAATGGCTGAAAATATGCGGACGATAAAATCATGGGTGTTGGGTGCAAAGCTCAGTGTTGCGGGATCGGGCAATTTCAGTTCATCAGCTACATGTTGCTGCGCCTCGGACCAGACTGGTCCCATGATCTTGTCCCATTTGTGATCCGCCAGCGCCGCCGCGTCCTGCCACGCCGCCACATGGCCGTCATGGCTCGCGTCGGGCCAGAGATGCTGGCTGTGCGCGGCAAAATGCAAACGATCCGGATTGGCCGCAAGAGATCTGGAGAACAGATGTTTCCAGCTCATAACTGGGTACGCAGCGACCAAAGCTCCGGAAAGGCGCGCTTGCCCACCGTGCTCTGCAAATAGGAAACACCCGCAGTTCCGCCCGTACCCATTTTGCCGCCGATGATCCGCTCGACCGTCAGCACATGCTTGTGCCGCCAGGTCGCCATCGCATCGTCCAGATCAACCAGCTTCTCGGCCAGCTGGTAGAGCTCCCAATATTTTTCGGGATTGCGATAGACTTCCAGAAAAGCCGCCTCGACCTGTTCGGATGGTTGATGGGATTGCGCAAAATCACGATCCAGCAGATCCGGAGCAATATCAAAGCCGGCCCGCGCCAGCGCGGCGATGGCATCATCCCAGATGCTCGACTGGTCGAGCGCCGCCTGCATCGCCGCCTGTGCTTCGGGGCGATCGTCCTGATATTTCAGAAAAGCCTTGTCCTTGAGGCCGAGCATATATTCCACCGTCCGGAACTGGTCGGATTGGAAACCGGAACTCGGTCCCAAGACATGACGGAACCGCGTATAGTCGCTGGGCGTCATTGTCGACAGCACGTCCCAGCTCAGTGTCATAACCGCTTGGATACGACTGACCCGCGCCAGCGCCTTATAGGCTGGCACAAGCGCATCCGCCGCTATCTGCTGCTTCGCGAAGCGCATCTCGCGGATGATCTGCTTGAGCCAGAGTTCTTTTGTCTGATGGATGACAATGAACAGCATCTCGTCGTCCAGATCCGATCGGGGATGCTGCGCATCGAGCAATGTGTCGAGCGCCAGATAGCGCGCATAGGTCATCGTATTTTCATCGGTCATGCGCGATTGTAACGCGGGCAGGTTGCTATGGGAAGATAGCCAATGGCGATATCCGTGGAATGAGGATCATCCCCGCGTGAACGCTGTCGGGAACAACCGGTGCCAAATAATCATGCTTCACGATAACTGGTCAGACGCGTGCTGGCTGGCGCAGGCAATGCGTAACGGAACGGCGTTACCGAATGGGTGGCACCGCACAACAGAGCCTGTCCTGGCAATCAGATGCTCGCACTGTGTCTGGGGAGAATGATCTCTCTGGAGGCCCGACCCGGAATCGAACCGGGGTGCGCGGATTTGCAATCCGCTGCGTCACCACTCCGCCATCGGGCCGGAGAGAGGGCGCGAATTGCTTCGCTTTGCAGGGAAAGTCAACCCAAAGTTGCGTCCTGCGTTATCAGCCCCGGTTTTGGTAATATATTTTCATGTTGCCGATCGGTCTGGGCGGCCCGTTTGTCGAGTAAAAGACGCGATCGGCATAAATTAGCCGGATTCCATCTTGGCGCACGTGCCAACCCCCGCTAGAAGCGACAAATCTCCACCATAGTGTATTGTGTAAATAATACAGGCATGGCATGGACGGAATGTTATTCATTGGGAGGATCGACTCTTGGGTCAGGAAAATTTCAAGCAGATGCGCAAGGCCATGGTTGTCAGCCAGTTGCGCACCACCGACGTTAGCGATCCCCGCGTCATTGCGGCCATGAGCCACATCGCCCGCGAAAATTTTGTTCCCGCTGCTCAGCGCAGCTTCGCTTATGCCGACCGCGGTGTGCAGATCGGCGAAGGCCGGGCCTTGAATCCGCCGCTCACCACCGGACGGCTGTTGAATGTGGCGCATGTGACCAAGGACGACAATGTCCTGCTAATCGGCGCTGCCACGGGCTATACGGCGGCGGTGCTCGCACAGCTCGGCGGCTCTGTGACGGCAGTCGAAGCCAATGCAAAACTGGCGGCTGCAGCGCAAAAGAATCTGGCTGACGTGACCGGGGTAAAGATCGAGACCGGTGAGCATGCGGCTGGCTGGGCCAAATCTGCACCATATAGCGTGATCGTTGTCGACGGACTGGTGGAAGAGATCCCACAGAGCCTGGTTGACCAGCTCGCACCGGACGGACGCATTGTGGCTGCGGTGATGAACGATGGCGTGTCCCGCCTTGCCTTGGGCCGCACCGCCGGGAATAATGTCGGCTATCAATATTTTGCCGATTGCGGAGCCTGCCCTCTACCCGGCTTTGAAAAAACCAAAAGCTTCAATTTTTAGGCCGTTCGGGAGAATGAACAGATGAATAGACGGCGCCTTCTCATTGGAACGGCCATGCTGGCGATGCTATCGGCACCGGTCCAGGCCGATACGCTGCGCGATGCTTTGGTAGCCGCCTATCAAACCAACCCCACCCTCTCCGGCGCACGTGCCGCCCAGCGAGCGACCGACGAAAATGTCGCCATAGCCAAAGCCGACGGTCGACCGAGCGCTACCAGCGATTTTGGCTTTCAGGAAAATTTTATCCGCAGCGCCAATAGCTTTACCGCGCCATTGCGCCAATCCACAGCTGGCGGATCGATCACCGTGCCCATCTATTCCGGCGGTGCCGTAAAAAATGCCGTGCAGGCTGCCAGAACAAGAGTGGAAGCCGGGCAATTCGATCTCCGCGCTACCGAGGCGAGTATCTTCAGCAACGTCGTCGCTACCTATATGGACGTCATTCGTGACACGGCGATCGTCAAGCTGAACCGGGCCAATGTCGGCGTCCTCTCGGTCAATCTGGAAGCGACCAGCGACCGGTTCGAAATCGGCGACCTGACCCGAACCGACGTCGCGCAATCGGAATCGAGGCTTGAAATAGCGAAAAGCGATCTCGAAACCGTGCGCGCCAGGCTGATCGCCAGCAAAGAAAATTATATCGCGCTTGTCGGCAATGAACCCGGCGATCTCGAGCCCCCTCCGCCGCTGCCGAATTTGCCGGAAACACCGGATCAGGCCGTTGACCTTGCCCTGACGTTTAACCCGGATTTGCTCGCCGCCAAAGAACGTAGCGAAGCCGCCGAATTTGACATAAAAACAGCCCGGTCGGCCAATAAGCCGACGGTTTCGACTTACGCCCAGGGACGTTATCTGAATTATCACGGAACGCTTGGCGGCAATATAGCCGGCTCGACATTCGTGCAGGAACAGTCAACTGCCGAAGTTGGCGTCAGAGCGACCATGCCAATCTATCAGGGCGGGCGCCCTGCCGCACAAATTCGTCAGGCGCAGGCCCGTTCCGGTCAAGCTTATGAACAGCTGATCGCAGTAGAACGTGATGTGATTTCGCAGACTCGGGCCGCCTATTCAAGTTGGCGCGCATCCGAGCAGGTCATCCAGTCCTCGGAGCGGGCCGTGGCGGCTGCAAGCCTTTCGCTGGAGGGTGTGCGCGCGGAAAATTCCGTCGGTAACCGGACCATATTGGACATATTGAACGCCGAACAGGAATTACTCAACGCGCAGGTACAGTTGGTGACTGCACGTCGCAACGCCTATGTCGCAGGCTTTTCCTTGCTCGCCGCGATGGGGCGGGCGGAAGCGCGTGACCTCGGCCTGGAAGGCGGCCCGCTTTATGATCCGGCGGTCAATTACGACCGGGTCGATGATATGTTCTATGACTATCAGAGCGAACCTAATCCGGAACCGCAAGCGACCAGAACCGTTGACAGTCAGCCGCAAAAAGCGGAGATAGAGCCTCTGCCTGAAATACCGACACGCCGTTAGACCGGATGGCGTTGATGGGTTCCGGTGGTCGAGTATGAGCTTTGGGGGTTTCGCAAATGGCTGAACAAAACAGGGAATCGTCGATGGAAGAAATTCTCTCGTCGATCAAACGCATCATCGCCGAAGACAAGGCTATCGATGATGATCGCCCCCAGCAACGCCGGAAAACCTCCCAGAAGCCGGCTCTGCAAGCCGTCCCGGACGTGAAGCCTGCGACCACGATCGAAGAAGTACTCGAGCTGACCAACGAACTGCCGGACCATGGCAATCGAACCGCACAGGGTGTGTTTGGAGACCGCCGCAAGGAAGAGCGGCTGATCGACGACAACAAGCTTGATAGCATGCGTCAGTCGCTGTCGGCGCTGGTCGAGAAAGAGGCAATGGAACGTCACGCGCCTCAACATCAATCCGGAGGCACATCGCTGGAAGACTTGACCCGCGAATTGATGCGACCACTCATCAAGCAATGGCTGGATCATAATCTGCCTGAACTTGTCGAAGAAATGGTATCGCGCGAAATCAAGCGGCTGAGCGAGAAATAGGATTCCGAGCCTCAGCCAATTGCTCTAATCCCAATTGCCTTGTCGAATAGCCGTGCTAAACTGTCGGCCATGACAAAATTTTCCAAAATATCAACCGCCGCTCTCCTCGTGACAGCACTGACAGTCCCAACATTTGCGTCGGCGCGACCGATGACCGTGGAAGATCTTGCCACGTTGAAACGCATGGGTTCGGTCGCCGTTTCTCCGGACGAGAAATGGGCCGTCTATGACGTCACCGAAACCGAACCGGAGAGTTACGAACGATCCAGCGCGCTCTATCTCCTCGACCTGAACACACCCGATGCAGTGCCGTCCCGGATCGCAGATCAGGCTGGCAAAAGCGAACATAGTCCCGCTTATGCGCCGGATGGCAGCCTATATTATCTCAGCGACGCCAGCGGCTCCGAGCAGCTTTGGCATGCTGTTATTGCGCCGGGGGGTAATGTCGGTCAATCGGTGCAAGCGAGTGATTTAAAGGCCGACATCTCCGGTTTCAAAATATCGCACAGTGGAGACAAGATTGCGCTCTGGGGTGATATTGCGAGGGACTGCCCGACGTTCGGCTGCGAAGACAACGGTAACAAGGCAGAACCCGGCCCCGGAACCGGTCGCGAATATGACGAGCTGTTCATCCGCCACTGGTCGAGCTGGGAAACGCCCGGCAATTACAGCCGGATTTTCGCCTTTGACCTGGCAGACGGAAAAGTCGCGGGCGACGGCACCGCGCTAGATGGTGATCTCGTGGGTGACAGCCCATCCAAACCATTCGGTGGCGGAGAAGAAATCACCTGGGTCCCGGGCGAGGATGGCGTCTTCTTCACCCTCAGAACCGCTGACCGGAACGAACCGAAGTCAACCAATCTCGATATTTACGGCGCGATGGTCAATGGCAAGGAAACCGTCAATTTCACAGGCCAGAACAAGGCCACCGACACGCTGCCCGCATTTTCGTCGGACGGAGAATGGCTGGCCTGGGCAGCTATGGAGCGGCCAGGTTATGAGGCCGATCGTCTGGTCGTAAAGCTACGCAAGCAGGGCAGCAACGAGGAAGAGGCGATTGCGCTGACGAAAGACTGGGACCGCTCGGTCGGCTCGATCGTCTGGACGCCGGACAACAAACATCTCATCGTTACCGCTCAGGAAGTGCTCGATCACCCCGCATTCGCGGTTGAAGTCGAAACGGGCAGAGTCACGCGCCTGACACCGGGCGGCAATGTCAGCTCGACCATTCCGCTGCAGGACGGTTCGCTGATTTACACCATGAACAGCCTGCAGGCGCCTACCGACCTGTATCGCCGTTCGGCAGACGGCACGATCACAAAGCTGACCAATATCAATGGCCCCGAACTGGCCAAGATCGACAAGGTCGATATCCAGCGGTTCGATTTTGCCGGCGCGGACGGCGAGCAGGTCTGGGGGCAGATCATCAAACCCCAAGGCGCGACCGGCAAGCTGCCGATGGCGTTTCTCGTCCACGGCGGACCGCAAGGCAGTTTTGGCAACAGCTGGTCCACTCGCTGGAACCCGAAAGTAATGGCGGCCCAGGGCTATGCGGCGGTTACCATCGATTTCCATGGTTCTGTTGGTTACGGGCAAGATTTCACCGACAGCATCAACCAGGATTGGGGCGGCAAGCCGCTGGAAGACCTGAAGCTGGGCTATGCAGCGGCGCTGGAAATCGATCCGCAAATCGACGGCGAGCGATCCTGTGCTCTCGGCGGATCCTATGGCGGCTATATGATGAACTGGATCGCCGGCAACTGGCCCGACCGCTTTGACTGCCTGATCAACCATGCTGGTGTATTCGATCTGCGCGCAATGGCGCTAAGCACGGAAGAATTGTGGTTCGATCAATGGGATCATGGCGGCAACTGGTGGTCGCGACCCAACCCGGAAAAATGGAACCCCGTCAACAAGATCGCCAACTGGAAAACACCGACGCTGTTCATCCACGGCGAAAAGGATTTCCGCATCCCCTATACCCAGAGCATCATGCCGTTCACGGTGTCCCAGGAAATGGAAATTCCCTCCAAATTGCTGATTTTCCCGGACGAAAACCACTGGGTGCTCAAGGGCAAGAATAGCGTCCAATGGTACCGCACGGTATTTGACTGGATGGGCAGGTGGACAGCTGCTGATAGTCAGGGGGGCGCAGACTAGTGCCCTATTTTTCGACCGAAGAACGCGATGGCACGATCATCGTCACCCTCACTAACGGCGAACGCAACACACTCCATCCCGAGTTGCTTGAGGAAGGGATCGCGGCCTTGCAGGTGCTGGCGAAAGACCCTCCCGAAAACGGCATTGTTCTGACCGGGGCCGGCGAACATTTTACTTGCGGCATGGACACAAAAATCGCCGCGGCTCTGGACAAGGCAGGCCAGATTCAGGCCGCGGCGGCGATTGACCGCTTTGCGGCTGCGCTGCATCGCCTGCCCTGTGCAGTGGTGGTGGCCCTCAACGGCAACACGATTGGCGCAGGCGGCATCATGGCGCTCGCGGCGGACTGGATTATTGCCGCGCAGGGCGATTACAAGATCGGACTGCCGGAAGCCAAAGCCGGTCTTCCCTTCCCGCCCGTACCGCAAGCAATCCTCGATCATTGGCTCGACCCTGTCTGGCGGCGCCGGTTATCGCTATCCTCGCATTTGCTGACATCCGTAGAAGCTTTGAGCGCAGGATTGGCAGACGAATTGGCGGACCCGGCTCAATTGCTGGATCACGCGCTAGTGCGTGTGAAGGAACTGGCGGCTCAGCCTGGATTCAAGGCCTGCAAACGCCAGTTGCGGGCCAAAGCCAATGCAGAAATTGACGCCATTCTGGCAATCTAATTCTCCGTGTCATTGCGAGGAGCAAAGCGACGAAGCCATCCAGAGCCGCGCGTACCGCTCTGGATGACTTCGCTACGCGCGCAATGACGATTAGACTGTTGTCTCGCACCAAAACCAATGCCAAAGGCTCAGCATGACCTTAGATAAAAATTTCGACCCCGCCGCCATTGAAGCACGCTGGTATGAGCATTGGGAAAGCAAGGGCCTTTTCCGCCCGGAGCGCGACGATCGCGAGCCGTTCACGATCGTCAACCCGCCGCCCAATGTTACCGGCAGCCTGCATATCGGCCACGCGCTGGACAATACATTGCAGGACATCATCATCCGGCACGAGCGGCTGAAGGGCAAGGACGCATTGTGGGTCGTCGGGATGGATCATGCCGGCATCGCCACCCAGATGGTGGTCGAGCGCCAGATGAACGAGCGTCAGCAGAAGCGCACCGATTTCACCCGCGAGGAATTCGTCGAGAAAGTCTGGGAGTGGAAAGAGGAAAGCGGCGGCACGATTACCGGGCAGCTGCGCCGTCTCGGCTGTTCGATGGACTGGTCGAACGAGCGCTTCACGATGGACGAGGGCATGAACGAGGCCGTGCTCAAGGTCTTTGTCGATCTCTATAATGATGGCCTGATCTATCGCGACAAGCGGCTGGTCAACTGGGACCCGGCCTTGAAAACCGCGATATCCGATCTGGAAGTAGAGACAGCCGACACCAAGGGCAGTTTCTGGCATTTCAAATATCCGCTCGCTGATGGTGTGACGCTAGATAACGGACAGGACTATATCGAGGTCGCAACGACCCGGCCGGAAACGATGCTGGCCGACATGGCGGTGGCGGTTCATCCAGACGACGAGCGCTACAAAAGCGTTATCGGCAAGGAAATTCAGCAGCCGATTACGGGACGTCGGTTCAAGATCGTCGCCGACGATCATGCCGATCCTGAACTGGGTTCCGGCGCGGTTAAAATCACCCCCGGCCATGATTTCAACGATTTCGAAGTTGGCAAGCGAGCCGGTTTTGCAGCTGGAGAGATGCTCAACATGCTCGATGGCGAGGCCAATGTCTGCCAGACCGCGGACGGTCTGGTGCCCGAGGAATATATCGGTCTGCACAGGTTCAAAAAAGACGGCATCAACGGCGCGCGCGAACTGGTTGTCCAGCAGATGAAGGAACATGGCTACCTGATCCCGCATGTCTCAAAGAACAGGGACGGTGAACAGGTCGAACATGACGCCGAACCACGTACAATCGCCACGCCCTTCGGCGATCGCGGCGGCGTGGTTATCGAGCCATGGCTGACCGATCAATGGTATGTCGATGCCGAAACCCTCGCCCAACCGGCGATCAAGGCGGTTCGCGACGGCGATATCGAGATCGTTCCGAAGAGCTGGGAAAAGACCTATTTCAACTGGATGGAGAATATCCAGCCCTGGTGCGTCTCGCGGCAGCTCTGGTGGGGACACCGGATTCCGGCATGGTTTGACGAGAATGGCAAAATTTACGTCGCGATGGATGAAGCATCAGCACAGGCGCAAGCTGGTCCCGGCGTTGCGCTTACCCGCGATCCCGACGTTCTCGATACATGGTTCTCCTCCGCACTCTGGCCCTTCGGCACATTGGGCTGGCCGGAGAAGACCAAGGATCTCGAACGCCATTATCCCAATGACCTGCTGATCTCCGGCTTTGACATCCTTTTCTTCTGGGATGCGCGGATGGCGATGCAGGGCATCCAGTTCATGAAGGAAGTGCCGTGGAAGCGGCTCTATCTGCACGGGCTGGTGCGCGCCGAGGATGGATCCAAAATGTCCAAGTCGAAGGGCAATGTCGTCGATCCGCTCGGACTGATCGACCAATATGGCGCTGATGCGCTACGTTTCTTCATGGCGGCGATGGAAAGCCAGGGCCGCGACATCAAGATGGATGACAAGCGGGTCGAAGGCTATCGCAATTTCGCCACCAAGCTGTGGAATGCCTCCCGCTTCTGCGAAGTAAACGGTATCGGCGCAAGCAAGACGCTCGCTGCGTCAGAAGCCAGTCTGCCGGTCAACCGCTGGATCATCAGCGAGGTCGTCGAGACCCAGCGCGCGCTCGACAAGGCACTGACCGACCTGCGCTTCGATGCAGCCGCGAACACGATCTATCACTTCACATGGGACCGCTTCTGCGACTGGTATCTCGAGCTGATCAAGCCCGTTTTGCAGGGCGAGGATGCCAGTGCGGCAGACGAAACCCGCACCGTCGCCGGCTGGGTGCTCGACCAGATCATCGTCATGCTCCACCCGTTCATGCCGTTCATTACGGAAGAGCTCTGGCACAGCATGGGCGACAGAAAATATGACCTGATCGTCGCCAAATGGCCCGAGCCGAAAGCGGAAATCGACAAGGAAGCAAAAGCCGAAGTCGACTGGCTCATTCGTCTTATCTCGGCCACTCGCACGGCAAAAGTCGAACTCAACATTCCGCCCGGAACAAAAATGACTGCCCATGTGCGCGATGGCGATGATGCTCTGGCAGAACGCATTCAGCGGCAAGGCTCTGCGCTGGACCGTGTCGGCAGGCTGGAAAATATCTCCTTTGATCCGGCTCCGGAAGGCGCGACCGCCCAGATCGTCGTGGATGGCGCAACCTATGTGCTACCGTTGGCAGGCGCTGTCGATTTCGAGGCAGAAAAAGGACGGCTAATCAAGGCGCTCGAAGCATCGCAAAAAGAAGCCAAATCGCTGTCCGGCCGCCTTTTCAACCCAAATTTTGTTGAAAAGGCAAAGCCGGAGGCCGTGGAAAAAGCACGGGCGGATCTGGCGGCCAAAGAGGCGGAATCGGAGCGGCTGCAAGCGGCAATTGACCGGCTGGGATAATCCAGCTTTTGCGAAGGCAGAGCTTATCTGCTGCCTGATCCATATTGGAAATGGCTGGAGATGAGTTCGGCCTTCACGGGAGTAGAGACCAGCGACAGCGCTCTTAATGCGCCTCGCCGCGCCGCATCTTTACCGCGCCGGCGCGCATTTTCTCGGCACCCTCGCGCATTTTGCCCGCGCCAGCCCGCATTTCGGGCGCACTTTCCAGCAGTTGTTGCGCCGTGACCTTGCCGTCTCGCCAGCCATTCTGCCGTGCAGCCTCGCGCTCGCGAAATGCGGAGTCTCGCTCCAGCCGGTCCGCATAGGCCTCCATCCTGTTGGCTCCGCGCAGCATCTCCTCCGCGCCTTTCTCCATGCCCACGGCTGCTTCGGCCATCCCGGCCTTCACCTGGATCTTGATATCGCGAGCAAGTGTTTCGCTCCATTCTCTATCACGATGAATCCTGGTGTCATGCGCGTGGCTTGCCATTGCGGGCAATATCAACGCGGCGGCGAAGCCCGATGCTGCCATCAGTCTAAAATTGCGTTTATCAATCATCATATACTCCGTAGCATCTCGCCACGCCCGATACGCGGCCCAATGACTACGAGTGTAATCGTTGAACGGTAATTTGGTACGGTTGATCGATAAACGGTCGATGAAAATGGATAAACGGTCCGGTCGAAAAATTACCGACCCTGTGCTCTCCAGCGTTTGATTACACGCTGGATAATCTCTTCTTCACCACCATGTTCGCACCATAGTTCGGAGAAGATCGGGTCTTCCGACGCGGGACGACGTTCTTCCGCCAGCGTATCCAGCGAGACGCGAATCGGAATTGCTACGCCTTCGCCGCAGCAAATCACTTCACGATTGCGCAGCGCCGGGATCGAGTCGAGGAACCCGCGCGCGCCTTCCGGCATGGCGGCTTTCACGAACGCCTGATCTCGGTCATTGTTGAGCCTCATGGACAGGATCGTACCGCATTGCGAGAGCACGCCTTCGGCGAGATCGGATGGCCGCTGCGTGATCAGACCAAGCGAAACGCCATATTTCCGGCCTTCCTTGGCAATTCGGCTGAGAATATCACGGACACTGCTTTCCTCGGCCACATCATCATTGGGAATATAACGGTGGGCTTCTTCACAGACCAGCAGCATCGGTCGAGCAGGTTCGTTGCGCGACCAGATGGCATAATCGAATACGAGGCGGCTGAGCACGGACACCACTGTCGGCGTGATTTCTGATGGCATGGCCGAAACATCGATAATCGAGATCGGCTTGCCTTCGGACGGCAGTCTGAAAATCTTGGAGAGAAACGCAGCCATCGTGTCGCCGACGAGCATGCCGGAAAACATGAAACTGTAGCGCGGATCGGCCTTTATCTCGTCGATCTTGGTTTTTAATCGCTGATAAGGTGCGCTGTTGGTCGATTTGTCGAGCTTGCCCATTTCATTCTGCAGGATCGAGGTCAGGTCCGACAGCAGATAAGGCACTGGCGAGTCGACGGTCAGTTTCGCAACATTCGCGGAAGCCTGACTTTTGGCCTTTGCAGCCAGAAGACATTTGGCGAGAATGTCGCAATCCATCTGCTTTGCATCGCCTCTGGACTGAACAAATACTTCGCAATGCTCGCGAAAATTCATCAGCCAATAGGGGAGATTGAGATTGTTCACATCGAACAGCTTGCCGTTGTCCTTGAACGCGGCTGAATATTCACCGTGCGGATCGATCATGATGATATGACCTTCGGGTGCCAGATCACATATCTTGTGGAGGATGAGAGCAGCCGAAGTCGACTTACCGGTACCGGTTGATCCCAACAGCGCGAAATGCTTGCCGAGCATGGCGTCGACATAAAGCGCGCCACGAATATCATCGGTCGGATAGACCGTTCCGATTTCGACATTGGCACGACCGTCCGAAGCATAGACCTGCTTCAGATCCGCAGTGGTTACGGCATAGACAGGCGAGCTTGGAGTTGGGTAGCGCGTCACACCGCGGCGAAAATTGAAGATATGGCCAGTGAGCTTCTCTTCATCACCTTCACCAAGGAAATCGATCTCGGCGACCACCAGTCCTGCTTGTCCTTCGTAGATTCTCTGAGTCCGGATATTGGCGAGCAGCCATGTTTGACCAACACGAATCTTGACCTGGCTACCGACCTGGCCGGCCATTTTGACGGTCGGATCAGGATGCTCCAGCAAATTCGTCAGAGTAGCGCAATCCATGACTACTTTGGACCCGGATCCCGCAATTTCGATAACCTCGCCAATCTGATGACCTTCGGTGCGCTTTGCAGCGGCCGCGGGGGCTGGGCTTGCGTGCCCTTGCGTTTCATTTTCAGAAACCGGGAGAGGCCTTGCGGCGGGGAAATGATGGGAACCCATGTCGGACATAGCCGTTTTTCCTGTTTTTACTGGTCTAAAAACCGGACTAGAGGATCATGGTTAAGGAAGATTTACCGGCGCGGCAGAAATATAAACAGCTGAATCCGAAGAGCCGCCAGCATCACATCTTGCGGAAAAGATAACCGGCAGACCAGCCGAGAACTACCGAAATGAACACAGCGATCAGGCCATAGAGAAAGCCATATTGCTGTGACAGATTGGTAATGAAACGGCCCATTCCGATCTTTTCGATTGTCACTTCTTTGACTTCTGCCGCCGCGACCCGTCCATCAAGGATCAGAAATGTTTCAGCCGTATAATCCCCCACCGGTACGCTCGCCGGCAGATTGATACGCGCCTGATACAAAACATTATTGGTGATTTTGACGCTGTTTGGCAGATTTTTAAAAAGCTCTCCGCGGGAATTCAGGTCGACCAATCCGCCAACGAAACGATCCAGTTCCCGGCTATCAATCGCGCCTGCCGGGGAAAGCTGTAGATGGTCCAGTCCGAGTTCGTAAATGTCTGCAGTCTTGTCATCGACAATCTCGTTTATCGGCTTGGAGGACGCTACCGCGTAATAGCCGGGAGCTGAACGAAACTCGCTGCTGGCCGCATTGATCCAGATACCTGCTATCTGCTGCTTTTCGCGTACGACAATCGATTCAACCGGCCCTTTCAGGACCACGACAATATCCGCCTGGTCAGCATTGCGGGTTCCGGGTGGATAGGTAATGGCGCCGAAAAGCAACAATTGTGCGCCATTGAAATCGCCCCTGATGCTTATGCGATCTTGCGACACCTCGGGTACCAGAACCGGTGTATTCGCGGTGACCAGAACGAAAATCCCGCACAACGATGCCACCCGGAGCAAAAGTTGGTAAATCTGCTTCACAGCGGTTGCACCGTGTAGATTTCATCCGGTTGGAACCCCAACCCCAGCGCCATACGTATCGCAACGAGCAGTACCATCGATGCCAGAGCCAGCCGGAGATATTCTGGTCGCATTCTTTGGGCAAATTTTGCGCCCAGCTGAGCGCCTGTGACGCTGCCCAGCAACAGTAGCGAAGCCAGGACAATATCAACCGCTCGGGTCGTCATGCTGTGCATCATCGTCGACGCTATGGTCACGAACAGAATTTGGAACAGCGAGGTTCCGACGACAACCTGAGCGCCCATGCCGAGCAGATAGAGCATGGCCGGAACCATGATAAAGCCCCCGCCGACACCGAGCAACATGGTCAGGATACCCGTAAGAAGGCCGAGCAGGAACGGAGCGATCGGCGAGATATAGAGACCGGACCGGTAGAAACGCCACCGGAACGGCAGGTTGGCAACCAACGGATGGTGACGCCGCTTTTGCGCAGGCAGAGGCTTGCCTGCCCGCAACGCCCTGACGCTCTGCAGGGACTCCTTGAACATCAACCCGCCGATACTCGACAGCATCAATACGTATAGAACGTTGATAACAGTATCGATCTGGCCCCAGCGTTGCAAAATCTGGAACAGCCCCGTGCCTATGAGCGTCCCGAACATCCCGCCGGCCACCAATATTCCGCCCATTCGAAAATCGACGCCTTTGCGGCGCATATGGGCGGCGACGCCTGAAATGCTCGCGCCTGTAACCTGGGTCGACGCAGAAGCGGCCGCGACGGTCGGCGGAATGCCGTAAAAGATTAGCAATGGAGTGGTCAGGAAGCCACCGCCGACGCCAAACATGCCTGACAAAATCCCCACCAGTCCGCCAAGCAGGACGATGACAAAAGCATTGACCGAAAGATTGGCAATTGGGAGATAAATGTCCATATCGCTATGGGACTAATCTCTTTTTGTTGCGGGATAAAGGGCGTTGCGACGCCGAGCGCGAGAAATCAATCTGTTCTCGGCAAGAGAATGAAATTCCGTCCGCTCAAAAGCTGGTTGAAAGCGTTATCGCCGCTCCGCTTCTGGGCTGCGCATCGCCGGCAACCCGAACACGCCAGTCCACCGCTATACGTGCAGCCGCAGCCCCGAGCGGGATCCGGATATCAGCTCTCGGACCAATATCCAGACGGGCGACATTCCGTTGACCGCCGACCCAGGCTCCTGTTCCGATAGACAGTTTCTTGCGATCGGATTTTATGATCGGACGCTGCAAAGTTGCAAAGCCGTCAAAAAAATACGTTTTCTCGCCGCCCAGAACATATCCTGCCTGTGCGTAAGTCTCGATCATTATCTTTTCGATAATCGGATTCGGCCCGGTTCCGCTAGTCGCGAAAAAGGCCGTGCCGCCGCCCCGCCCCGATTCTGCGCTGAACCTCTGTTCGGCATGAATAGAAAGCGGAAGACTTTCAAAAAGGCGGAGCCTGCCGCCGAGAGCCAGTTCCTTTTGGGCCAAGGGCGCTAAAGCGGCACTGAGCCGCCCGTAAACCGCCACTTCGGGACCAGGGCTTGTGAATATCGGATAAGACAAGATGGCACCGGTCTGGCTCCCGCCATATTGCCCGTTCGAGATGGCGGCCCTCGTGCCGATCGCCTCCGGACCATTGATTTGGGGCGCCTGTCGGGCAAAGATCCAGAAATAGCCCGTCAATCCCCGCCGGTTTTCTTTCGCGGGCATGCTTTGCTCTCTCATTGCGCGCGATCGGGTTCTATCGGCAAGACTCCCGTTTGGTGGCAGTGAGGTCATCGATGGAAGCCGGTACGCGATGATTTGCGGTTGCCACTTGAGCAGCGAATGGCGGCGCCGTGTGAAGGGCAACCGGACGGGATCCTGCTCAATCGATCGCCGTGCAGGATAAGGTATATTTTTCGCATCAAGCTGTTTGGCTACTATGTTCCGGCTTACCATTGGCTCCGACGAACGGATTCCAGCCGGGCCTGCCGTTCCTGTACCGTGCATCTTCCGGATGTCCCGGATTGCGGCATGGCCGCGCAGGGAGTCCAGCGGACCCGGAGCAATATTTTCTGGCACATTCCACGCGATGAACCGCGCCAATATCCAAATGACCGCCAGGGTTCCGAAAGCCCGAAGCGGCGCACCGGAAGCCTCGCCACTCAAGACATCAGTTCCGTTCACCAACAGAAAATTTTGGCCTGAGCTCCTGCACATCGTTGGCGTCGGGAAAGAAATGGGCTGTTTTTTCCCAATTCACCGGGTCGCCTACAAGTTGTCTTGTATAGTGACCAATGGCCCGCCACGCTGCCATGATATTGATTATATTGGCGACGACCGTCCGCGGCATCGACAGGAGCGCCTCGCGAAGGCCGTAGAGCGCAAAGACGAAGCAGCTTTTCAATAGCTGCCGCCATATCAACGCTCCGGCGTTGATGACTAACAATATCCCGAGAAATTCGGAAACCGGCTGCAATTGGTAAAAACCCAGCATTTCTGCTACCAGCATTATCGCTGTTAAAATGACGGCCATATAGGCGATTGCCAAGACCATGGCGGCGATCGTGGCCTTGCGATCTCGCAATCGCATCCAGTTTTCTCGCCAGCCCTTGTTCCAGCCCAGTCGATCCCATCCGGACAAGGAAATCCCCGCTATCCATCGGCTTTTCTGACGAACGGCATCTGCCAATTTGTCAGGAAAAAACTCTTGTGTAGCAACCAATTGTCCGCGCTGATCGCGAAGCCGCACAAAAATACCCCGGGAATCTCCTTCTGTCAGCTTGAGACCCAATTCATAATCTTCGGTCATGCTTTGCGCGTCAAATGGCTTGCCCTGCGTTCGGGCCGAAAGTTTCATCAGAGCATCCCGCGCGAATGCGCAGCCAACGCCAGCCGATGGCATCGAAGCACCAAGCGCCTCGCGCATCACCATCTGCTTGCCATGCAATTCGGCAAATTCATCGCCATAATGGCCTGCGATCCACCGCGACCTCGTCGCACGACGCGGGATGACCGGCAGTTGAACCAGCGCGGCCCGACTGACCAGATGACGGAGCAGTCTCAGCTCTTCGGGATGAACGAGATCCTCTGCATCGTGGAGCACCACTCCGGCATAATTGCGCTTTTCCTCGATTTCATCCTGGCACAGCGCATCCCAGAGATGGTTGAGGCAATCCGCCTTGGTCGTTGGCCCGTTCTGCCGGCAGATGACCAACCGGAGCTCTCGCGAACCGGCCGCTGCAGCAGCAACCGCTGCAATGGTCGCCTGATCATTGGGGTAACAGCCGACATATATCCGATATGCACCCGCTCTCCATTGCCGCAGACATCGCTCCAGCATTGCACCAATAACCGGTGCCTCGTTCCAGGCGGGTACGAATATCGCGAGTCGGCCATCGGGCGTTGCATCGCCAAGGGTTTCAACTGTTGCGCGTCGATAGCGCGAATAGACAAACAACCTGCGTTTCAACCGGTAAAAAATCCAAAGCCCGTCAAAAACCATGTCGTCGATTGCACCAATCAGAAAACACAGGCTCGCGAAGAGCAGCATTTCTTTTTGAAGAACATCCAGAACCGGCAGAATATGGTCGCTCGCCATGGCAATACTCCATTGCTTCGCAGAAGCGGCGCTGCTGCGGAAATTTGAAGGTGATAGTCAGCAAGTGAAGGTGTAAATCGGCGCGTCGCGCTATCGGGGATCGGTCTCTCTATTCGCCATTATTGGCGCATGTTCGTGAGATCCAATCGCCAGTGCCAGCAACATCGGATAGGCCCAAAATGCCGCTACGGTCGCAAATGCCCAAGGCGTTATCTGTGGCGCCACCGCCATTGCCGTATGAATGGTCACCGCAAGCAGGTGAAATGCAGTTGCCCACATCGGCCAGAAACGATCGGATTTTAGAGCCAGGGCGATTAATGCCGCGAGAGCAATCATGTCTACCGCCAACATGCCCGCTTCCACACCCGTCCAGGAATTTTCCACCATTTTCGCAATCGCCAGAGTCGACAATGATCCCGCGACCATGATTGCTGCCCCGAAATATTCAGTTCGAGCACCGCGAAAAATCGCATGCGCGCAGCAGACCAGAAGAAACATATAATAGAGATAAGCCCAAATCGTGTTGAAAATCATATCTCTGCGATCTTCACTCCAACGTCCGCAACGGCGGCGCCAACAGATTTATTCATCGGCAGCTATGCAGCATCGTCAACCAACCTGACGATGTCTTCATTTTGCGCTTTCGCCTGCACGGGTGGCTTCATGTCATCGCTTCCCATAGCCATGGCTTGCAGTCCAATCTGATCGCGGGTTTCTGCCAGCCGATTGTGCGTCGCAACCAGCTGTCCTCTTGCTCGGACCAGTGCCGACAATGTTGCAGCCGCTTGAGATATCGCCTCCTGGCCAAAAACAGCCGATAATTTTGCATCCGTCCTCGCGGTGGGCATATATCCGGTCAAGTCCGCCATTCTACAGATTGCCTCGTCGACCGCCTTTTCCGTGGCGAACAATCTCGTCGCCAGCCTCTCGGCTGCATCGCGTCTTTGCTTTAGCATCGTGACTCCTTTCGCGGGAATTGACGTCCCGGCACTTTCCAAATGACCAAATCGAGGAGAGAATGCGCAGGCCCTGCCGAGTGTTTATCACCCTTTAAGCCGGGAAAGCGCCTCCAATCCCGCCAAAAGTCCGCCGAAGGACAAAGCCGAACCGATCACGATGGCCAAAATCCATCCCATCCGCTCGACCATGTTGAGATAATTTTTCTCGCCACGATATTGCGGGAAAGGAAGACGTTGGCGCCTGGTTGAGGATGATTCAAAATTTGCCCCGGCGTCTTTGCCGTCGACTTTTGAACCATCCTCGATCAAGGCGATCTGCTCGTCTGCGCCCCCTCCGATTGACGTGCCCAGTCTCCCGCTTTCCTCTACTGGCTCAACCTCCGATACTTGATATATCAAGGGTTGATATCCGTCATCGGCATCGATCGCGGCAAATTCACGAGCGGCCTCAAAGCGGGACTGCACGTTCAAAATACGCATGGCGGTGCGCAATCGTTGATCGACAGTGTGCGGAGATACTCCCAATTGCCGTGCAATTTCTTTGGAATTATGATGCGCCAGCACCAGCCGCAAACAATCGCGCTGGCCGTCATTCAATCTGTCAGCTGCGGCAATGGTCATGTCGGAGAAGCCTGCTCGAATCGGTGGAGCGATGGCTGACATGTTTGAAAACAACCGGTCCATTGGGAGCAAAAAATTGCGATTCTCTGCATGAATTGCGGTCGTTGCGCCATAATTCCCCCTTTATTGCAATGGCCTGACTCAATGATACAATCCGTTACAATAGCAGATATCAGCGGTTTCGTGAATTTTTTTCATCTTGCGGGCTTGTCGCGCGACCGACTCGCAGCCCAAGTTCAAGCTCATCAAAGTCCGCTGGACTTGTCCGCCTGTTCAGGCCATCAACCAAAGAAAAGGGAGAGAGCATGAACGCAACTCAAACAGCGCCTGTGACCAACACCGGACTGGCATATCGATCCGGCGGCTATCGGAACTATGTAATAATCTCGTTGATGCTTCTCTACACGTTGAACTTCATCGATCGTATATTGATCGGTGTAGTCGCCCAGCCGATCATCGAAGAGTTCAAGTTGCAGGATTGGCAATTCGGCCTGTTATCCGGCTTCGGCTTTGCGCTCATGTACACGGTCATGGGCATCCCGATTGCCCGGCTTGCCGAGCGTATGAACCGCGTAAAAATCATCGCCGCCAGCGTCATCATGTGGTCGCTCATGACGGCATTGTGCGGGATAGCAGGCAGTTTTATCGCGTTGCTCGTATTCCGCATAGGTGTCGGCATCGGCGAAGCGGGCCTGACGCCTGCAGCCAATTCTATCATTTCGGACTATTTCCCGCCACGCAGTCGCGCCCGGGCGATCGCGATCTACACCATGGGCATTACACTGGGCGGCGTTTTGGCCAATGCCTTTGGCGGTCCGATCACCGAATTATTTTCATGGCGCGAAGCCTTTCTGGCGCTTGGCATACCTGGCGTGCTTTTCGGCCTGATATTCCTCTTCACGGTCGAGGAACCTCCACGCGGCTATGCTGACCCTCCGACCGCGATCAAGCCCAAGAAAATGGGAATTGCAGATACGGTCCGGGAATTGTCGGCCAAACGGAGCTTCTGGATCAACATGATTGCGGCCGCTCTGGTCGCCTTTGTCGGCTATGGTGTAACCAATTTTCAGGTCGCCTTTTTCCAGCGCGTCCACGAATTGTCGATTTCTGAAGTGACGCTGCAGATTGCCGTGCCGCTTGGCCTTGCCGCGTCGCTCGGTGCGTTCCTGACCGGCTATCTGACCGAGAAAATGAGCGGCCGCTTTCCCAATGTGGTAGCGTGGCTGCCCGGCGTCATGCTGATCATGTGCGTGCCTCTCTACTGGATAGGCTTCACCACAAACAGCGTACCCCTCGCCTTGGCGGTTCTGCTCTTCGCTGCAGCCCTGCACTACGGTTATCTCGGTGCCCAATATACCATCTGCCAGGGCGTCGCGAGCCCGCAGTCGCGGGCCACCGCCGTTGCGCTGTTCCTCTTCATCGTCAATCTCATCGGCTATGGCTGTGGCCCGCTCGTCATGGGGATTGCCAGCGACATGCTGATGAGCGCAGACCTTGCCAGCTCCCAGTTTGCTGCCGAGCTGACTGGCCAGATCTGTAAGGGCAGGCCGGAAGACCTGATAGCGGCTCTCGGCGCGGCCAAGGCGGAGGCTTGCCTGACGGCGAGCGCGGAAGGCCTGCGCTGGGCGATCATATATATCGTCAGCATATTCTTCGTCGCTGGCGGCATGTATATTTATGCCTGCAAGACCCTCCAGGATGACCTCGTAGCGAAAATGAACTGAGGCCGCATGACCCGTCCCGAACCATGGCAGCTGGTTGCTGAAAACTATCCCGTATCTGTCGTCATGCAGACGCGCTTTCAGGATATCGATCCGAACCGGCATCTCAACAATGTTGCCTTTGCGGCATTGTTCGAGAATGCCCGGGTAAGGCTGAACCGCGAACTCCGACCGTGGGGCGACCGGCCGAAGAACGAGCGCAGCATGGTCGCGGCGGTGACCATCAACTATCTCCGCGAAGGCCATTATCCCGACGATGTTGAGGTCAGCTCGGGCGTCAGCAAGATCGGCAGATCCAGCTATGTCATAGCGCAGGCCATGTTCCAGAATGACCGATGCATTGCCACCTGCGATTCCGTCATCGTGTGCCGGACCGATGGCGAGGGCAAGCCGCTCCGCGCAGCCGTCGTGGCCGAGCTCGAGAAGATGCTGACCAAGGGCTAGGCGTTCCGGTCAACAATTCCGCAAGCTCCTTCGACAAGCTCAGGACGAACGGCGCTGATCAACGCACCTTTTACTCAGTCGGTGAAGTTCGGGGTCCGTTTCTGCATGAACGCCATCACCGCTTCGACCTGATTGGGCGTCCGACTGACCTTGTCCTGGCCGGCCGATTCCATCATCAATATCTCGTCTTCGTTCATGTCGGGCAGCTTGTTGATCAGATCCTTGGCGATCTGTACCGCCTGCGGATGTTTGCTGGCGATCTCGGCCGCGATCTCCATTGCCTTGGCATGCGGATCGTCCGACAGATGGGTTACGAAACCGAGTTCCCTGCCTTCCTCACCGGTAAAAATACGATTGGTATAGGTCAGTTCGCGCAGAATGTCGTCGCGAACAAAGCTCCGCCAGGTCGTATAGCTGCCCATATCCGGGATCAGGCCCCAGCGCATCTCCATGATCGACATTTTCGCGTCCGGCGCGACCACGCGAATGTCGGCGGCGCTGGCAAATTGCAGACCGCCACCGATGCACGGACCATGGATAGCGGCGATCACCGGCGCTTTCAACTTCCGCCACAACAGCACGATATGCTGATATTTATTGGCATTGCCAAAAGTGCGCTCGCAGAGCGTGCTGGCGAGTGGCGAACTCTCGCTGCCCTTGTTTTCTTCAACCGCAGCGGCCGCAGATGCAGCAAAGCTGCCCATGTCGAGGCCGGCACAGAAAGCCTTGCCCTCGCCCGAGAGGACAATCGCCCTTATGCCTTCCATCGCCGCCAGCTTCTCACCGGCTTCCACGATCGCGTCAATTTGCGCCGCATCCAGCGCGTTCATCTTTTCCGGACGGTTGAACCGGACATCGGCTATGTGATCTTTGACGGAAATGGTGACACGTTCTGACATTTGCTATCCTTTTGCTCTTCCCGCTCGGCCCGGGCGACGTCGAGAAGGCTATAAGCCCACTGTGTTTTGCCACCACTCGGCACGACCGGAAACGAAGATTCGTTGCTACGCTCAGGCCTGTTTAATCGCCCAGTTAACCAGCGGCAACTGATCATTGCCAAAATACATTCTCTCGCCATCTCCAAATGGCACGAAGATGCTCGGCGATCCATAAGCACCACGCGCAATTGCCTCTTCGGTATTGGCGCGCAGCCGGTCCTTGATTTCCTGCTCCTGCGTCCGTGCGGCCAAAGCGGAACCATCCATGCCAAGCTCGTTGGCGATGGCAACCAGCACCGCCGGATCGTCCAGATTGCGCTGTTCGTCATAATAGGCGTTGAACGCCGCGGTCGCGAACCTGTGCAGCGTTTGCTGGTCGTCCTCCAGCGCGCAACAGAGCCGCATCGCATGCACCGACTTGACCGGATGATGTTCGCTAGGGAAATTCATCGCTACTCCGGCTAGCCTCGCCCAGTCCTTGAGCACCCGGAAGCTGTGAACGAATTTTCGATTGTCGGGATTCTCCCGCGCAGCATAAACGTCCTGATTGACCGCGTTGAACACGCCGCCGACAAGAAACGGCTTCCAGATGATCTGGGCGCCATTTTCCTCAATTATCGGCTGGATATTGTGAAATGCAAGCCGGGTCCATGGCGAGGAAAGGTCGAAATAAAATTCTACGGTCTTCATTTATCAATTCCCTTTTTCATTGGGCTGTTCCGCACTTGATGCGGAACCCTGACGCATGGCGCTTGCTCTCTCGAACTCCGCATCAAGTGCAAGCGCACAGCGCTCACCTATTCCTTCAGCCCGAATAAAGTCTTGCGCACTTGCGCATCATCCTGCGGATTCCGATTGATCCGCTCGCGCCCTACGGCCATCCCGCGCCGCAGACCCTCGCGCTGTTTCAGCACTTCGTACCAGCGCTTCACATGGGCGAAGTCATCGAGATCGATTTCCTGTCGCTTGTAGGTCTGCACCCAGGGAAAACAGGACATGTCGGCAATGCTGTAATCTTCCCCGGCCAGATAGCTGTTGTCCGCCAGTCGCCGGTCCATAACTCCGAACAGCCGGAGCACCTCGTTGCGATAGCGTTCTGTGGCATATTCGATCCGCTCCGGGGCATAGAGTTTGAAATGCCCGTGCTGGCCCATCATCGGACCAAGCCCGCCCATCTGCCACATCAGCCATTCGGTCGCCGCAATCTGCCCGCGCAGGTCATGCGGCAGGAACGCCTCTGCTTTGTCGGCCAGATAAAGCAGTATCGCTCCTGTCTCGAAGACGCTGACCGGTTCCCCGCCATCCGCCGGATCATGATCGACGATCGCAGGTATCCGGTTATTCGGACTGATCGCCAGAAACTCGGGCGCAAATTGCTCACCCGCGCCGATATTCACCCAGTTGATATTATAGTCGAGCCCGCACTCCTCTAGCATGACGGAAATTTTCCAGCCATTGGGGGTTGGGGCGAAATAAAGATCAATCATAAGCGCAAATCATCCCGGACGTTCTTTACAAACTTTACAGTGTTAAGAAAAACAAGCGATCGAGCCAAAAATGGTCTTTTTCGGCAACGGTAATATCATCGATCACGCTCTTCATCATCAGGACGCAACGTGGCATAAAAGCAGGCCGGTAGGACAGCAAAATATTGCTTCGCCGGCGATAGGCTGAAATATTATCGAGAAAGCCGGACCGGGTTTCCAGATTATATGAAGGTCACTAGCCCGGCAGGTCCGGCAGCACCCGGTAATCGATCGGCTTGAAACTTCCGCCATTGGAGGCATAAGCCGAACAGGCGGTCAGCCCGATGACAAGATCCATTTCTGCCTGCATCCTGATGACGTCTCCAGCCTTACTGGTGGGTGGACGAACTTCGATCTTTCCGGCCTGATCAACCGGCACATTCATGAAAATATTGAACGCACACGGGATTGCATCCGGCTCTATCCCGAACGGCGCAAGCGCTTCTGCCAGATTGCCAAAACATCCACGATGCACCGGCTTGTCTGGATAGAAATGCTTGAATGTATCTTCACTGCAGGGCGTCAGCAGAAAATCGTGCGACCCGACCGTGTCATGAGCAATTCTCAGCATCGGGCGGGAGCGGTTCGACCACAAGCGGTTGCCTTCGCTCAACCGGATAGTTTCCTCATAATCGAAAGTCCGTCCGTTAGACAGACATTCGCGGACATCGTCGGCATTATAGGCAAGCAGGTCAGAGACCTGACCACCTTCGGGATCGATCACTTCAAGAAACTGGCCTTTCAGAAGCCGGAATGCTGCCCCGGAACGCGGCGGAATTCGTGTCATATTCATGTCGTCCGCCTGTCCTGAAACGGGCATTGCCAGTCGTCATCGACCTGCCGCCCGCTATATTGGCGAGCTTCACTGGATTCTCCATGTTTGGCAAGCATCGGATTGACGTCTCCGGCCAGCTTCCTGTCGCGATCGAGGATGGTATCGCGCATTTTTTCATAGCGGCCCTGATCCCGCAAACGTTCGAACTGGTCGTGAAGATTGAATATTAGGGTCGGCTGTGAAAAGCGACGGGCCGGACGGGAGGCATGGGGATGCAGGCCGATCACGAAAAAGGCTTCTCCGCCAAAGCTGAGAGAAAAATTCGGGTCTTTCGGGTCGGCGCTGACACGATCGTCATAGGACTGACCGAGCCAGGCATCCTTGTCTGCTATCGACTGGATTCTTTCCCACATCAGTTTTTCAAAATCGACTTCCGACAGGTCTTCAGGGCCTTCGAATATCACCGCCAGGCTACGAAACCCTTCGGTACATTCCCCATACTCCTTCGCCCAGGCAAGCAGTTGACGATGGATGGCCAGGTCGTCCCAATTGCTATCGAGCCGATGAGCAACCATGGTTTTTAGATTGTCGTGCGCCAAGGCAGACTTTGCACCCACGCAAGGAAATTGCGGCTGCAAAATCATTGCACCGATAGTATCCTGCAGTTCTTCCAGACGCTTGATCTTATAGTCTTCATCAAGCAGGTTTGAATGGTTCATGCCGATCCATACGCTTAAAAAACGGAAGTGTTCCGTCTGGCCACTATAGCAGCAAAAATCGCGATCCTTTTCCTTTCAGGCCACACCCATTTTTGATCGGCGGAATATTCATCCGCGGTTTCCCGCTTTGACAACATAGCTTCCCCAAGGTTTAAAAGCCCGCTAATGGGCGCGGATGACCGCAGAAAAACCAAAGCTCATCATCCGCAGGGCGGAACTGGAAGATGCCAGAAGAATCTCAACCCTTTCACGCAAGGTTTATGGCAAGGGTGAAGGCTATACGGCGGAAGAAGTCCGTGGCCAGATCAACAATTTCGCCGATGGCCAGCTGGTCGCGGAATATGAAGGCAAAATTGTCGGTCATTGCGCGACATTCCAGATTTCCGAGAAAACCGCGCGCGCTGCGCACAGCTGGTCGGAAATCACCGGCGGTGGCTTTGCTGCCCGCCATGATCCGGCGGGTGAAATATTATATGGCATGGAAGTCAGCGTCGATCCGGATTACCGGCGTCTGCGCATCGGCCTGCGCTTCTACCGGGTCCGTCGGGAGCTCTGCCAGCATCTTGGCTTAAAAGGCATAATCTTTGGCGGCAGATTGCCCGGCTATGAGCGGCGCAAGCGCAAATTTCCCGACCCGGCCGATTATCTGGCCGCGGTTCTCGACAAGCAATTCCGCGATCCGGTGATCAATTTTCAGCTGAACCAGGGCTTCGTGCCGCTCGGCATCCTGAAAGACTACATGCCGACCGACAAACCGTCCGGCGGCAATGCTGTCCATATGTTCTGGGAAAATCCGCTGGCGGTTGAAGCGAAGCTTGTGACCCAAAGTCCGCATGACCGTCTGCCGCAATCGGTTCGTGTCGCGACCGTGCAGTTCCAGATGCGCAAAATCGCTTCGCAGACAGAATTTGAAGAACAGGTGGAATATTTTGTCGATGTTGCCGCCGATTATGGCGCGGATTTCGTAACCTTCCCGGAACTGTTCACGCTGCAACTGCTGTCACTCGAGGGTGAAAAGCTGGATCCGGCGCAAGCAATCGAAAAAATCGCCGAATATACCGACCGGTTCAGGGAATTCATGGAAAAACTGGCGGTTTCCTATCATATCAACATCATTGGCGGCTCGCATCCGACGCGGATGAAAAATGGCGATATCCGCAATATTTCCTATGTCTTTCTGCGCAATGGCGCGGTCTACACGCAGAACAAGCTGCATCCGACACCGAGCGAAGTGCGCTGGTGGAACATCAAGGGCGGCTATGGCGCGGAAGCCATCCCCACCGACTGCGGACCGATCGGGGTGATGATCTGCTATGACAGCGAATTCCCCGAAATGGCGCGGCATCTGGTCGATCAGGGCGCGATGATCCTGTTCGTTCCTTTCTGCACCGACGAAAGGCGCGGCTATTTGCGGGTACGCTATTGCTGCCAGGCGCGTGCGGTAGAAAACCAGTGCTATGTCGTGATGTCAGGCGTGGTCGGCAACCTGCCCAATGTCGAGAATATGGACATTCATTATGCCGAGAGCGCAATCCTGACGCCGTCCGATTTCCCGTTCGCGCGGGACGGGGTTGCTGCCGACACGGCGCCCAATACGGAAACCATAGCGATTGCGGATCTCTCTATGTCCAGCCTGCTCACCAGCCGGCAATCTGGCGCGGTGCAGAATTTGAAGGACCGCCGCTTCGATCTTTATCGGGTGTTGTGGAAGGGATAGCCCTTGTACCGGATGGCGCCTGACCCGGCGCCATCCGGCAAGAAACGACTAGATCGCTTCGTTTTGCCCCGGCGTGTTGACGCCCATTTTTTGCAGATATTTCTTTACGTTGCGTGCGGCCTGACGGATGCGCTGCTCGTTTTCAACCATCGCAATACGGACAAAGCCTTCGCCATCTTCACCATAGCCAACGCCCGGTGCAACGGCCACGCCGGCCTGTGTGAGCAACTGCTTGGAAAATTCAAGGCTGCCCATATGTGCAAGTTTCGGTGGTAAAGGAGCCCAGGCAAACATCGATGCGGCTGGCGGCGGGATATCCCACCCTGCCCGGCCAAAGCTTTCGACCAGCACATCCCGACGCTTGTGATAGAGTTCGCGGTTTTGCGCAACGCGTTCCTGCGGCCCGTTGAGCGCTGCACAGGCTGCTGCCTGTATCGGTGTGAATCCACCATAATCGATATAGCTTTTGACCCGCGTCAGTGCGCCGATAAGCGTCTTGTTACCGACCGCGAAACCGACCCGCCAGCCCGCCATCGAATAGGTCTTGCTGAGCGAGGTAAATTCCACCGCCACGTCTTTCGCGCCGGGTACCTGCAATATCGAAGGCGTCGGGTTGCCGTCATAATAGAGCTCGGAATAGGCGAGATCGGACAACAGCCAGACCTTGTTTTCCTTCGCCCAGGCCACCAGCCGTTCGTAGAAAGCGAGATCGACGACTTCCGCAGTCGGATTGGACGGATAGTTGACCACTAGCAATGTCGGGCGCGGCACGGTGAAGGCCATGGCCCGCTCGAGAGATTCCCAATAATGCTCATCCGGCGTGGTCGGCACGCTGCGGATCGTCGCGCCGGCGATGATGAAACCGAAAGTATGGATCGGGTAGCTGGGATTGGGTGCCAGGATACAATCGCCCGGCGCCGTGATCGCGGTGGCCAGACTGGCCAGACCTTCTTTCGACCCCAGCGTGACGACGACTTCTGTCTCGGGATCCACATCGACGCCAAAACGACGGCCATAATAATTGGCTTGTGCCTTGCGCAGACCCGGTATGCCCTTGGATGCCGAATAGCCGTGCGCATCGGGTTTCTGCGCCACTTCGCACAGCTTGTCGATGACGTGCTGCGGCGGCGGCAGATCGGGGTTGCCCATGCCGAGATCAATAATGTCTTCTCCTGCCGCTCGCGCCGCTGCCCGCATGTTATTGACTTCAGCAATCACATAGGGTGGCAGACGTTTGATACGGTAGAACTCTTCGGACATTATAAATCGTTTCTTGCGTTAAGTTATAGGGAACCGCCGCTTTGCGTAATTTTGATACAAATGTCGAGGAATTGAAGTCCATCGCGGCATTTTGTGTCCGGTCGGGGATGCGTAGCCCACGGCGGAGCGATCGTTCGCGCCGCCAACCCGGCTTCGCACACCAGGGAATCAGCCCTGGATGCGATTGGTCCCGCGCAGGACGGTCCGGCTTTTGCTACCCGTCAATGCAATCGACTTGGTCCGGATCGTATCCAGAAAATGCCATGTCGAAACCGCTTTCTCGGGCGTGAGCGTGACCGTCATATAGCCGCGGTGGGCGGTGTCGGTCCATTGCAACTGGGAATTGGTTTCCGTCAGCGCCTTGGCGGCAACGTCGGGATTCGCCCCGGTCAGATAGGATTCGATGCCTGGAGAGGTCACGCTATGCCCGCCAAACTCCACACCGGCGGCGCCGTCATCCGTGGCCAGGTCAAACGCCCAGGCGTTGTGGCTGTCCCCCGACAACACGATCAGATCCGCATCGGCTTGCTGGGCGATCGAGAGCGCCCGCTCGCGCGCCTGGGGATAGCCGTCCCAGCTGTCAAAGTTGATCGGCAGGCCAATTCTGGCCGCCATCGCTCCGACCGCGAGGCGCTGTTTGGCAAAGGCGGGCGCATCGCCGGCGACCCAGTTGATTGCTTCCTGCGGCAGTTTCAGTTCGCCCATCACGCATTGCTGCGACCAGACCTGCCATTTCGTGCCGGAGGCTTTGGATTCCTGCATGGCAGACGCCAGCCAGGATTGCTGCTCGCTGCCGATCATTTCGCGTGCCGAATCCTGCCAGACATCGTCGCGGAATGTCTCCAGCGCTTTCTGGATGTCCTGCTGCCCTTTCAGCGCCGCGGCCAGATCGACCGGTTCGTTGCGGGCGCCAATCCGGCTCTCGGTCATGAAAATCGTTGCCAGATCGCCGATCTGATATTCGCTCCAGCGCGGACTGCCATATTCCATGTCGCTGACCGGCATCCATTCGCGATAGACCCGTTCGGCAACCCGTTTGCGCGTTTCCCAGTCGCCTTCGCTGCTGTCGTGGTTTTCCGCGCCATCGATATAGGCATCATTGGCAAATTCATGGTCATCCCACATCGCGATCATCGGCAGGACCTGATGGATGCGCTGAAGGTCGGGATCGCTGCGATAGGCAGCATAGCGCAGACGATAGTCGGCCAGCTGGACCATTTCGTGCGACGGCTGGATCATCCGTCCCGCCAGCATCTGTTCCTTCGACGGATAAGTTCCCACCGGATATTCATAAAGATAGTCGCCGGTATGCACCATCAAATCGAGTTCCCGATTCTGGGCCGCATGGGCATAGGCATTGAAATAGCCGAAGGGCAGATTGGAACAACCGACCACGCCGACGGTGAATTTCCGGGTCGGCCCTTCCGGAAGGGTCCGAGTACGACCGATCGCGGATTTTGATCCGTCAGGGGCAATGAAGCGATAAAAATACCAGTGGTTCGGATCGAGGCCCTGCACCGTGATTTTCGCGATATGGTCGCGATCGGCCAACGCCTCGACCTCTCCTGCGATGACGGTACCGGCGAATTCGGGGTTGCCGGAGATTTCAGCCGTGAGTTTGACATTCCCGCTTCCGACGTAGCGCGTCCACAGTAGCACCGACTGCTGCGAAGGCTCTCCGCTCGCTATCCCGTGGGTGAAGCCTTTTGCGCCAATCAGCGCCGCCGAAGCCGGCATGCCAAGCGCACCCAGGCCGAATGTTCCCATTGCCATCAACTGGCGACGATCGATATTCATAGTCATGATATTATCCCAAAATCCCCAAGGCGAGCAAAATAGCGAAGAACAAAGACAGGCTGATGACGGTGAACACCAATAGCGCAATCAGTCGGAAAAAAGTTTCTATTTTGCCGAGCCCATAAGCATGGCGCAACTGACGGTGCATGTGGAATAATGGATAGAACAATATCAGCGGCAACCATATCGACTCTGCCACTCCGATTGCGGCCAAAAGCGCACAGGTGATGAATAGCAGCGACATGAAGCTGAGCGAATAGGTAGCGAAAATCGCATGATCGTAAAAATGAAAGCCGCGCCGGCCGATCAAGGTCAACCAGACGAGAGGCAGCGATATCGGAATGAGCAACCATGCAAATTTATAACCATTGGCCTTGAGTTTATAGAGCAGAAGATCGGGATTGGCCGTGATCCGCCCGAATGCTTCGCGAAGCCACTTGTCAGTTGCTGACGATCCGGTGCTTATGCTGCTATCTTCGGTCAGCACATTGCCCTCCTTTATATCCTCCAGCCCTGTTTCAAGCTGGTCAAGATCACGGGGCGTCAAATTGCCGGTATCGGCCTCGCCATCGCTCAAGCTCACATCCGGATAGGGCGTGTCTTCCCCGGTCAGATTCGACATCATGTTGCGACCTTTTTTAAGGTCGAGTATTTGCTGCTCGAGCTTGGCCCTTTCTTCGGGTGTTGCCTGAGACAATTGGGCGGTCTTGGCCTTTATCTCCTCATCGATCAGCCCGGGCTGCTCCGCAACCGCATCGCTCACTTGGTCATTCGCAACGGCAATCTGATCGCTTGAAAAAGGATCATCCAGAAAGGAAAAAACCGCAAACATCATGAAAACGGAAAAAAGGAACAAGGCTATTGGTGAAATGAACTTCGCCCGCTCGCCGTGAACGTAGCGCCGCGTCAGATTTCCGGGATTCCAGACCAATAGCGGCAGCGTGCGCCAGAACTTGCCTTCAAAATGCAGAACGCCGTGCAGAATATCGTGCCAGAACGCGCCTATGGACCGGTGCACATGCAGCGCCTGGCCGCAATTTGCGCAATAGCTGCTGGTCACAGGAGCGCCGCAATTCAGGCACTCGACACATTTTCCATTTGTAGCGCCGCTGCCCTCATCTTCCAATGATTTGACAACCAGATCCGCTTCCCTTGTGGTTCCCATTGCCTCCGCTTCCTCTGATATCAATCCTAGTTTGGCTTATCCGGTCAAGAAGGCAAGCTGCATTTTGCCATCCGCTGCCCGACGGGCGCTGGATAAAATTTAACCATTGAATATTATGATCCTGCGTTCATCCGTTGAAGTTGAGTAGTTGATGGAAAATGAAAGTCGCCTGATCAAGGAGTATAGCCGGCTGATCACCGCTATATTGTTCGCACTGTCGGCCACCCTGATTATTCTGCTCGTAACAGCGATGTCCGTTACGGAACCGCTGCCCATTCCCATTTCAGTCTGGCTGCTCTTGATCCTCTTGCAGGCCGGAAGTCTGTACTATTTCAGTCGCGCTCAAGACCGCAGCCTCGGAAACGCAGCAACAGCGGAACATGACGAATCACCCACAGCCAGAGGACAATTCGAGGAGCAGGTGCAAAACAATGCAACCATCTGCCTGCCTGAACGGGCCAGAAATATGCATAGCGGCTCGGGGCTTCCAACGCGCGAAACACTGGCCGCCAGAATGACGGACGACATCGGCAACGGTCTGGCGCAAGGCGTCCTCGGCGTTATCCGCTTCAGCGACTATCAGCGGCTGCTGGATTTTGACGAAATATCTGCTTCTGAATTTCTGACCAAAATGGTCGATCGGCTTGTCGGAGCTACCGCATCGCAGCGATTGTTGTCGCACGTCGATCATGGAACGATAGCCATATGGTTCGCTGGAACGGACGAGATTGAAGCCAAGAAAAGCGAATTGGCCGCCCTGTCCTATGCTTTGAAAAACGAGTTGGTTCTGGATGACAAAGTCATTCGACCGACCGTGGAAACGGGTTCGGTGGTCTTTCCGATCGACGGGAATGATCCCAAAGTCTTGTTGAACAGGGCTATTTCGACAATCAACCTCCGGCAATCAAAAGATGGCATCAGCAACTATTCGAAGCCGGTCGAGGACGACGCCAAATTTCGCTATACTATCATCCAGAAGATTTCCCATGCCATCGACAATGACGAACTGAGCCTGCACTATCAGCCGATAGTCAATCTTGCTGCCGGCAAAATCATCGGCGCAGAAGCCTTGCTGCGCTGGCCCCAGGCAAACGGCGAGATGTTGTCACCTGCCGTGTTCATCCCGATTATCGAGGAATCGGATATTTCGGACCGGCTCGGCCTCTGGACCATCAACACTGCCTGCCGCGAAGCTAGCCAGTGGGGGAAAAGCGGAATGGGCGACACCAAAGTGGCAGTCAATTTGTCTGCTCGCCAGCTGAGAAGCGCCCAATTGTCAGAGACCATCTTGCGCTCAACCCAGCTCCACGATTTTAGCACCGAGCGACTGGAGCTGGAGCTCACCGAAACCGCCGCGATGGAGGATATCGAATTTTCGGCCGAGATATTCGAAAGAATGCGGGTGAAGGGCATCAGTATATCGATTGACGATTTTGGTGCCGGCTATTCCAGTTTCAGCTATTTGAAAAATCTGCCTTTTGACAAGCTCAAAATCGACCGCGAATTTGTCAAGGACGTCGATCGGTGCGCAGACAATCAGGCAATTTGTGCGGCGCTGATCGCATTGGGTCGTGGGCTCGGTATCGCGGTCCTCGCCGAAGGGGTGGAACGGGAAGAGGAAGTGAACCAGCTGGCATCGATGGGCTGCATACTTTTTCAGGGTTTCTATTTCGGTCGCCCTGTTCCCTCCCACGCATTCTCTGCGCTCGGGAGCGATCAGACATTGGCGACAAAATTGCTGCCGCCGGTCGCAAGACGTCGGAACCAATTGACGAATCTGAGGTTGACGTCATAGCTATGTTAGAATGGAGCTCCCCCATGCTTAATAAACCAGGTTGTTTCCTCGTTCTGGTCAGCGCGCTCGCTATTTCCGCCTGCACCAATAAAGAGGGTATCGCACCCGGTCCTGTGCCCATAGCGGCGCCGACGGCAGGCAGCGTTACCACACGGACCGCTCTGGATCTTATGGGAAGCGGCGAAGAAGCCCAGGCCCGCGAAATATTGGAAACAATTCTGGCGAGCAATCCCGGGGACCGAACTGCCAGAAAATATCTCGACCAGATCATTGTTGATCCGGTAAAATTGCTGGGCGCGCAAAACTATAGATATCGCGTACAATCCGGAGATACCATGGCTTCGATCGCTCGAAACACATTGGGGGATTCCTCACAATTTTACGCGCTTTCGCGCTACAACGGAATCAGCGATCCGCGCAAAATCAACGCTGGCCAGATTCTCAAGATTCCGGGAACCGAGCCGAAGGCGAAAAAGCCGGAACCCGTCGCGAAGCCGGTGGTGAGAGAACGGCCGGCACCGCCACCGTCAGATGCGAGCACGTCAAATCCGAAACTGGCAACGCAATTGCGCGCTGAAGGGCTTGCTGCTCTCAATCGTGGAGCGATCGCGCGAGCCGTGAGCCTGTTGACCCAGGCGAGCCGACACGATCCTTCCAACCAGACGATCGCAGCTGATCTTTCGCGCGCAAAACGGATTCAGGCGACTGTGAGCAACTGAACCGGCATAAGACCGGACTTACTTAACCGGATTATAACTGTTCGCCCCCTACGATAAG
This sequence comes from Parasphingorhabdus flavimaris, assembly GCF_013371215.1. Taxonomy (GTDB): domain Bacteria; phylum Pseudomonadota; class Alphaproteobacteria; order Sphingomonadales; family Sphingomonadaceae; genus Parasphingorhabdus; species Parasphingorhabdus flavimaris. Next base: position 30,372 of record NZ_JABWMH010000001.1, on the reverse strand, counting down.
ACGTCCCCCCTACGATAATTTGTCGGCAGGCGAGGAAACAGACGGATTCGTGGAAGTCAGGTTATAATATGCAAGAGGTCGGTCGTTACAAAATAGAGCGTCGCATTGGTCAAGGAGCTATGGCCGATGTGTTTCTTGCTTATGACGACCATATTGATCGTCCGCTGGCAATAAAGATTCTGAAGAAGGAATTTCGGTCCAATACCGAATATGTAACGCGCTTCCTGCAGGAATCGCGCGCTGCCGGCGTGATGTCGCATCCCCATATTGTGACCATATATGACGTCGGCAAAGCCGATGGTTTTCCCTATATCGCGATGGAGCTCCTGAAAGGGACGCCACTAGACACGATCATCGAGAAACGTGGAAAACTGCCGCCGGAAGAGGTTATCAAGCTCGGTCGTCAGCTCGCCAGCGCGCTCCAATATGCCCATGACAACGGTATTGTTCACCGCGACATCAAGCCGTCGAACATCATGGTTTCCGACGATGGTGAGAATACGAAACTACTGGACTTCGGCATCGCTCGCCTGGTGGACGCGGATCGCAAAGCAACGCAGGCAAGCTATGCGCAGACCCAGGTTGGTCAAGTGCTGGGAACGCCGCGCTACATGAGCCCGGAACAGGCTCTCGGCCTGCCATTGGACCCACGTACCGACCTGTTCTCGCTGGGCGCGGTGCTTTACGAAGCAGCCACCGGCCATTGCGCTTTTGATGGCGAAACACTGGCAACGCTGGCTCTCCGGATCACCCAGTCGACGCCTGAACCGATAGAGCGTCTGGTTTCCGATTGTCCGGAAGGTCTCAGTTTCATAATCAACAAACTATTATCCAAAAACGCGGACGAACGTTTTCCGGACGGCGCGAGCCTTGGCAAGGCCTTGAAACGTGAAGAAATTTCGCATGAGACTCTGGGGACGGATGGCCGGACCCGTAGATTTCCGCTGGCCGTTCGTCTGTCCGCAATATTTGGTGGTGCCACTGCAATAGCTTTGGCGTTCGCATTATATTTCATTCTTGATCGCCAGGAGCAGGCACTTGCTTCCAATGCTTTGACATCGGGCAGCACGATTACCAAATTTGTCGCCAATCAGGCAGCGCTGCGAACGGTCGAGAATGCCGGTCTCGATCCTGCTCTGCAGGACTGGATTCCAGTCCAGGCCTTTATCACGTCGGCTGCAGAGGATACCGATGTTCAGAAGATCACCGTGATCGATGGCGACAATATCGTGCGTGCATCAAATGACGCGACACGAATCGGCAAACGATACACGCTTCCCAAAGAACCGATCGTGTTCAGCGAGAACGGACAGGCCATGACCTCTGCCGGCGATCACGGCCTGCGATTCAAGCATGACATCAATTATGCGGGCCGTTCATTCGGTAAAATTGACGTGGTTATGAACCGTGATTCTTTCGATAAGGCGATGCTCACATCCCGGACCTTGTTATATGGTGCTGGCCTCTCGATTCTCGCGCTGATCCTGTTGGTCAGCTTCATCATCGCGCAACGCCTGCAACGGCCGGTTCGGACATTGCGCAACGCTCTCGATGATGCGGCCACCGGCAATCTCGATTTCCGGATATCCCACCAGCGGAGGGACGAATTTGGCGAGCTGTTCGACAGGTTCAACACGCTGATGGAAAGCCTGAAAGCCAAAAGCAGCGCGGCACAAGACACTCGGGAAGAACCGCAGGATATGGGCGCTACGATCATTTCGTCGTCGGTCAACCGGGCAGCCTGATGCTGATATTGCGCTTGTTCAACAAAGCCGACCCTGCATCGCCGGTCGATGCCAGGATTATTGAAGACGACCCCATCACGATCGGTCGGGACCGCAGTTCCGACTGGATGATTGCAGACCCGGACAATCAGATTTCCCGCGTTCACTGCTCGGTGCAAAACTGGAATAACCGGCTGGTTCTGACCGATACTAGCTCGAACGGCGTATTTCTGAAAAATGGCGAAAAGCGTATCGCTAGGAACAGCCCGCATTCGCTTGAACCCGGCCAGCGCTTCTATCTCGGCAACTATTTTATAGAGGTTGCCCTCCCCCCCGAGGAAGAGGTCAGCGACAAGACCATGATCGGCCGAACCGACGCATTTGCCGATCATGCCGAGGCGGCGGCGTCACCGCACGCGGCAAGTCACTCTTCAGAACAGCCCGCTGACGGCGCTTTGCTTGCCGCATTTTGTCGCGGCGCCCGGATTGATGTCTCGGCACTGGTCGAAGAGGACAGCGTTGCGATCATGGAGCGCGCCGGCTCGATATACCGCGAGGTGCTCACCGGAATGAGCCGGCTCGTACAGGAGCGCGCCAAGTCTCGGGAAGTGCACAGCATGGACCGAACGACCATCGGCTCAGCAGACAACAACCCGTTCAAATGGGCCCCCGGCCAAAATCTTTCGGTCGATCTGCTCAAGGAGAACCGGGCTGGTTTTTTGCCCGCCGACGAAGCAATCCAACTGTGTTTTCAGGATATCGATGCCCACATGCGTGCAACCGAAATCGCGATCGACGGAGCGGTCCAGGGCCTGCTGGCCGCTCTCAGCCCGGACATCCTTGCCAGCGAGATTGACGCCGGCTTCGGTTTCAAATCCCAAAAGGCAAAAAGCTGGGACCATTTTGTCAATGTTCACGGCAACCTGTCGGTGGACGCGGGCGAGCGCCAGCAAGCCTACCAGCCGAGTTTTCGCCAGAGCTATAGCCAGGCGCTGATCAGCGACCCTGACCGGACAATCACATGACGCATGCAAATCGATCGCAGCCGATAAAACAGCCAGCGCACGGTTCGCTGGCCGTTGCATGGCGCACCCATATTGGTTTGGTACGCAGCATCAACGAGGACCGGCTGCTGGTAAATACCGATCACTCTATCTTCGCGGTCAGCGATGGCATGGGCGGGCATTTGCGGGGAGATATCGCAGCACAAAAAGTCGTCGACGCACTGGCAGAGGTGACCACTTCAACCGACCACCACCAGACGACCGAAGCTATTCGCGGGGCGATCGGGAAAGCCAATGCAGATATTTGCAAAGAGGCGCTGGGCCATGGCGTGGATGTTAGGATGGGAGCCACCGTTTCGGTGCTTGCCGTCACCGGCAACCGGTATTGCTGCCTGTGGGCGGGTGACAGCCGCATTTATTTGCTGCGCGACAAACAGTTGTCGCGGCTCACCAGCGATCACAGCGTCACCCAGGACCTGATCGACCGCAAGCTGATTACGGAAAGCCAGCGCAATTCGCATCCCCAGGCATCAGTGATCACTCGAGCTATAGGCATTTCATCCGACTTGGACATCGCAACAACCCGCGGTGATATGTTGCCGGGAGATCGTTTCCTGATTTGCAGCGATGGCATCTGCGGAATATTGGAGGACGACGAGATCCGCGAAATCATGCTGGAAGACACGGATAAACCGGCCGCCGATCATTTGGTGGAAGCCGTCATCAACCGCGGCGCCAGAGATAATCTGTCGTTCATCCTCGTGCACAACCGCCACGCCTGATCCGGAAATCCGCGAAGCCGGATTTGATCCTTCGACTATTATTCTGGATCTTCAGCGCAATTTACCGATCACTGGATCATGAACATCAAGATTAGGCTAGCGAGAGTTCTGGCTTGATTTATCTATATTTACCTGCGCCATTGACACCGAAAGTCTGTATCAGGGCAGTCATGTCAAATTCAAATGCACTTTTGGTTGCCTTGCGCCAGATTAACCGGGCGATCGATCTACACTCGAAAAAACTGGAGAAAGACACCGGACAGACGACCCCGCAGCTGCTGCTGTTGAAGGAGCTGGAAAAGGACGGACGGGCAAAGCCATCGGTCATCGCCAAATCGGTACATCTGTCCCATGCCACGGTGACGTCTATCGTCGACCGGCTGGAAAAGTCCGAAATGGTCACCCGTGAGAAAAGCGAAGATGACAAGCGCTCGGTAGACATAGTATTGACCGAAAAAGGACGGGACTGCGTCGAAAATGCTCCCGAGATGCTGCAGGAAGATTTTCTGATTTCATTATCGAAGCTGGAACCCTGGGAGCAGAATCTGCTCATCTCTTCGGTTCAGCGGATCGCGGTGATGATGGACGCGAACCGGCTTGATTCCGCGCCGATTCTTGAGGTCGGCGAAATCCAGCCCTAGGTCGACACGTCGGTGGCGACCTCGGTCATGACTTCATCAGACGGCAAGTCCCAGGTCAGGTGCCGGTCATCGAGTACGACCATATTCTTGTCGGTGATCAGCGTGCCGAGCGTCTTGTAGCCTAGCAACTGCATCGCTGACAATGTCGGGTTCCGGGCCAGAGCCATGGTTTCGTCGGACGAGAAATTTGTCAGGCCTCTCGCCAATTCGTCACCGGATTCGCCGTAAATATGAATGACATCGCCTTTGACATATGGCCCGTGAATGGAAAGCACGTCCTCCCGACCAATGTTCCGCCGGCCGGATTTGAAAGCTTCGGCGGTCGTCTCGTTTACCACAATGCTTCCCGCCATTTGCAGGCGATCCGATAACCAGTTGGCCCAGGCAGATTCAGGCCGTTCGTTGGCAAAAATCTTTGTATGGCGTCTCTCGTTGTTCAGGATGGAGGTCACCGGATGCTCATATTCGCCGTGGGCGATCCGCGTTTCGCACCCGGCATTTTGCGCCATATGGGCCGCCTGTATTTTCGTCAGCATCCCACCGCTTCCCAGGCTGCTCACACCTTCGGTCACCGCGAGATAGGGTGACACGTCGGTTACTTCCTCGACCAGCCGGGCGTCTGGCTCCGAGGGGTCCTTGTCGAACAGACCGTCAACCTGGGTGAGAATGATCAGTTCGTCCGCTTGCAGCATCTGCGCGATCTTTGCAGACAACCGGTCATTGTCGCCAACTCGGATTTCTTCGGTGGTGATCGTGTCATTCTCGTTAATGATCGGCATGATATTGGCATCAAGCAGCCGATCAACCGTGTTCTTGGTGTTGAGGAACCGTTTGCGGTCTTCGAGGTCCCGCAAGGTCACCAGTACCTGGGCGATCTCGAAACTATATTCGTGAGCAACTTGCTTATAGGCATTGAGCAACAAGGGCATGCCACATGCCGCCGCCGCTTGCTTGTCGCGCAAACCTGCGGTCTCGGGTCGCTGGCCGATCATATTCATACCCAGCGCGACCGACCCGGACGAACATAATATGACCTTCGCCCCGCTTTCCCGCAACCGCGCGAGGTCTTCCAACAGATTATGCATGAAAGCCCAGCGCGGCGTCAGCCGTTCTTCATTTGCCAGCAGGCTGGAGCCAACTTTCACAACTATTGTTTTGCCTTGTACCATTTGATGCGGTGCCCTTGTTATGATGCTATGGAGGTAGGGATGGAACCGGAAGGACGCAATAATTTAGTGATCAAAATATATAGTTTTCCGGGAGAGCCGTTAAGATAGGCATTTGTTGACATGCCTGCTTTGAATACTAAGGACATCAAGAAACATCCTGATAACCAACAATAAGAGAATGATTTGAAAAATATATTACTCCTCGGATGCGGAAATATGGGCGGCGCGCTGCTCAAGGCCTGGGCGGCTAACACCGCGCATAAATTTACCGTGGCAGACCCGGCCAAACCTGATCTGCCGGAAGGCGTATCTCAAGTGGATTCAGTCGAGCAGTTGGGCAACCAGATATTCGACTATCTTATCGTCGCGCTCAAGCCACAGCTTATTGACCAGGTTCTGCCTGACTATTTGCCCCGATTGAGTCCGGATAGTGTAATCAGCTCAATCGCAGCCGGCTATTCGGCCGAAAAGCTGGCCGGCCATGCACCGGGCCGCTCGGTCATCCGGATCATGCCCAACCTCCCCGCCCTGATCAGCAAGGGCGTAAGCGGCCTCTATGCGCACGGCGAGGTCCCAGAAACGGCATCTCGCGAAATAGAAGAACTCGCTCTCTGTTCCGGAACAATCGTATGGGTGGACAGCGAGGACATGCTCGATCGTCTGACCGCCGTAGCGGGCAGCGGCCCCGGATATGTTTTCGAAATGCTCCGCGCATATGTCGAGGCGGCTCAAGAACTGGGCTTCAGCGAAGAGGACGCCAAGAAACTGGTACTCGGAACCGTCCGGGGGACATTGGAACTGGCTCAAGAATCCGACCTGTCGCTTGAAGATTTGCGCAATAATGTAACCAGCAAGGGCGGAACCACCGCAGCCGGTCTCGACGCGCTGAACGGAACGGGCAAATATTCGGCCCTGATCAGCGAAACGCTGCTGGCTGCCTATGAACGGGCTGTGGAACTCAGATAAGGTAACTGCGCCGGGCCCAAATCCGGCCCGCCAATAATGATGACTCCGTTATCGCACTCCGACAGATCGGAACTGTTTCCCCGGTGCTGCGTAAGTGAATGACATCACACGCACCGCGGCATCCGCCGTTGCGATATTTTGGAGAAGATCATGAAATATTTTTGGAGAACACTCACCGCCGCTGCAGTTTCGGTCGCTGTCCGCACGGTTATGAAGAAGATGCAGGAAAGATCAGAGAAAAAGCAAGATGGCGCCAATAGCGTCAATGACCCCGTCTCGGCTCACAATCCTTCTTGAGCCAGTTGATCAAAAAGAGAGCATAACCCATGTTTAGCGACGATTTGCAGGTCGATATTGCCTTGCGCATTATCATTCTGGCCCCGATCGCGCTGCTGTGGGTGATGCTCACGGTCAAAATTGTCGGTCTCCGATCCTTTTCGAAAATGACCGCATTTGATTTTGTCGTCACCGTGGCGACAGGGTCACTTTTGGCAGGAGCGGTGACGGTCGAGACGTGGCCAGCCTTTATCCAAAATATTGGCAGCATCACCATGCTCCTCGCCTCGCAGTTTGCCATTGCCAAGTTGCGGAAGGCCAAGCCGCATATTGTCGAGGCTGCAACCAATGACCCGGTCTGGTTGATGAAGGACGGCATTTTCCTCGACGAGAATCTACAAATCACGAGGGTAACCCGCGACGATATTTATGCCAAATTGCGCGAGGCGAATGCCCTGCGGCTGTCAGAAGTGAGGGCAGTCATATTGGAGGCGACCGGTGACATCTCGGTGCTTCACGGCAACAAACCCGACGACGAGATTTTGCCCGCCCGCAATTGACCGGCGGATCAACTGTCGATCGACATCAACCAAAGCCCGACGATCAGCAAAGCGCTTGCGGCACCGAACATGAATGTGATCATCCGGATCTTCATGCCGCCCACAGGTTCGGACGAGTGCGAATCCAGCCGCTCGTAGACGCGACAGGCGGTTCTCTGGGCCGCATAGAAAATCACTATGCCGATAAGAATGAATAATGTGGCGATCATCCGGGGAAGCCACCATGGGTCGAGAGTTCCGAATAACGCGTTGAACCCCAGACCGATACCAACCGCAGCCAACCCTGTCCGGATCCAGCCGGCGAAGGTGCGCTCGTTGGCCATCAGCGTTCTGTCCTCGGCCAGTTCCGTGCGATCTTCCGCACGCTCTGTCCTGTCCTCCGCCAGATCGGTCCGATCTGCGGCGGGAGCTTCGTCATTCTGGTTCGCGGTATCGCTCTGTGACATGGCTATTCAACGGCCAATCGAACCGATGGTTCCCAAAGGCCGGAAATGTCGTGGTCCGATCGACCGCCCGTCCTAGCCGATTGCGTGACAGCCGAAACAAAAAATAACGCGACGGAGAGGATCAGGGAACCATATGCGCCCCCGGTGCGTTGGGCATTTGAGCGATACCACAAGTGTCAGGAGACGATGATGAACATCTACGAAAGAATTGTGCAGGACCATGACAAGCACCGCGAACTGGCCGCGCAGATCATGAAGACCGAAGGAAACAGCGAAGAGCGGAACGAGCTTTGGCAGCAATTCAAGCCGGAAGCGGTCGCACATGCCAATGCCGAAGAGCAGACATTCTATGCCGAACTTATCGAGGCAAGGAAGAGTCAGGAGCAGGCCAGACACAGCGTTCATGAGCATAAAGAAGCCGACGACCTGATCCAGGAGTTGGACGAGATGGACATGTCATCGAGCGGCTGGATTCAGAAATTCGAAAAGCTGAAGGACGAGCTCGAGCATCATATGGATGAAGAGGAGAATGACGTTTTCGAAATCGCGAGAAAGGTCATCAGCAATGATTTGGCCAATGATCTTGTCGACAAGTTCGAAAAACGCAAACGCTCGGAAATCGGCGAAAACGCTTAAAGATTGACCTTTGCGCCAGATCGGCTGCAAAAGAGCATCCATGATGCGACAGAAGGCGAAAGGCCTTGTTTCTGGATGGCGATTTTATGAAGAACATTTTCGACGAATCCCGAAATTGCTGGAAAGTCGATAAGGCGGAGAAAGCTTCGGTCATCATCGATGCCGAAAATTATTTCCGCTATTTGCGGCGGGCAATGGCCAAGGCCAAACATCGCGTAATCCTGGTGGGCTGGGATTTTGATGCCCGGGTCGAGATGCATGATACCGAACAGCAAATTGTCGGTCCACTGGAAATCGGAAAATATGTCAATTGGCTGGTTGCAAGAAACCCGGACCTGCAAATCTATATTCTGCGCTGGGATACGGGTGCAATCAAAACACTGTTTCGCGGCAGAACTTTGCTGACCCTGATCCGCTGGCGCCTGCACCCGCGCATCCATCTCAAGCTCGACAGCACGCATCCGGTTGGCGCGGCGCAGCACCAGAAAGTTGTGGTCGTTGACGAAGACACGGCCTTTTGTGGCGGTATTGATATTACCGACGACCGGTGGGACACGCGTTCACACGATGAAGACCAGCCCCATCGCTCGCCCCCCAATGGCAAGGATGGCGGCCCTTGGCATGATGCTGCGATGGCGGTGCAGGGGCCGATAGCCAAGCATCTCTCCGAATTCGCGGTTTCCCGCTGGAAGGTTGCCGGCGGTACCCAAATGGTCGATGCGGAAGCAAATAGTTGCTGGCCGGACAAGCTGAAAGCCGATTTCGAAAATGTCGACATCGCGATTGCGCGGACCCAGCCGGAATGCGACAACAGGCCGTCCATTACCGAAATCGAAAATCTTTATCTCGACCTGATCGCAAGCGCGAAACGCTATATTTACGCTGAGAGCCAGTATTTTGCATCCCGCAAGATCGCCGTCGCTATTGCAAAACGCCTCAAGGAAAAAGACGGTCCCGAGATCGTCATCGTCAATCCCGTCACTGCCGAGGGCTGGCTGGAACCGGCGGTTATGGATAGCAAGCGGGCACGTCTGATCAAGGCGCTGATCGAAGTCGATCATGAGAAAAGATTCCGTGTCTACCATGCGCTGAACGAAGCCGGCAGCCCGATCTATATCCACGCGAAACTGATGATCATAGACGACCGGATCATCCGCGTTGGATCTTCTAACATGAACAACCGGTCGCTCGGCTTCGACACCGAATGTGACCTGGCGCTCGACGCGGGGGATAGCGGCAACAGTCGGGTGCGGGAGCAGATCGCAAATCTGCGCAACGACCTGCTCGCCGAGCATCTGGGCACGACGGTGGACCGGTTAGCGAAAATGTTCGAGGACACCGGGTCCTTGATAGAAACCATCCAGCTGTGCCGTTCGACGGGAACGACCCTGCGCGATTACCAGCTTCCCGATTTGAATGACGTGGAAAAAATGCTCGCCGAGAATGATATTCTGGATCCGCAAAGTGCCGACGACAATTTCGCAGCCCTGAATAGAAAAAGCGGCCGTATTTCGCAGATGATCAGGCGGGTCAGATCAAGGCGTTCCTGACGGACGGCAGACAGATCCAGACAATTTCAGGGACTCACCATCAGATCGCAAGGGACAGCCTCGCTATTTTTCGGCTCTTCTCATCGACGAACCGAACAGCGGCTCGCCGAGAAGATATCCGATTATATTGGGCGTCCCGGTATGATTGAGCAAGATCCGGAATATCACTACCAGCGGCACCGATAGCAATGCTCCAACCAGCCCCCAAATCCAGGAGAAAAAGCTGACGGCTATTATGATGATTACCGGATTGATCGACAGCCGCTCGCCCAGCACAGCGGGAGTTATGAGATTGGCCTCAATGGTCTGAAGCCCCAGATAGGCTGCAGCCGGCAGGAGCCCTGCAATCAGAGCGCCCTCATCCAGAACTCCGGTAATTCCCAACAGCACCGCCAGTACCAGCGGACCGACATAAGGTATGAAGTTCAATATTGCGGCCAGCCCGCCCCACATAAGCGGCGATTCCAGACCAAATAACCAGGCGCCGAGGGTCACCACCAGTCCGACGCAGAAATTGATGACGATGACCGTCCCGAGATAATGGGAAACACTTCTGGAAATCTCGCGAACGGCAAGACCAGCCTTGCGTGTTGCACTTATCGTTACGCGGTCGCGGATCAAGGATTCGTGAAATTTGACCCTCGACACCAGCATAAGATAGCTGATCAGAAGCGCGAGCAGTATCTGGCCGATTACAAATGGTGTGGCGAAGGCTACCGCCTGAAACATTGATGATGTCTGGTCCATGACCTCTTTTTCGGCAGAGCTTCGCAAAGCGTCGGAAAGCCCAGCACTGATCGTCGACAGCGGTAGCGCGAGAGAACCCGGCTCGGCCAGTTTCCCGGTCACGAAATTGGTGATGATCGGTAGTTTCTCAAACAGATCCAGTGCCGGCTGGAAGATCATGAAAATGGCCAGGGTCAAAAGCCCGGCAAAAAGCAATATCGCAATGAATGATGCGATGATATTGGGTAGTCTCAGTTTCTGCAGAGCGTTGGCTACAGGCGCAAGAATGATTGTGATGACCACAGCGGCTGCCACCGGCAGGAAAAAATCCTGACCCGCCGACAGCACGAAGGGAAGCGCCAGCAATAGCCCGCATGATAGCAGCAATATGATCGCCGAACTTCTCCGCTGGCTTAGGACCATTGGCTGACCCTCGTTATTGGTAGCCTTGTCAGTCAGGACGTCTCTCCCATTCCCTCGTCATTGCAGCTCTGGATCCGGATATGAAAACCCCCGATAGCCATGAATATGGTTATCGGGGGCAACCGCTTTCGCACGTTTAGCTGGTCAGACCGCCTTCACGGAGCCTTTGGGTCCTGCAAAATACCAGATGATCAGTCCGATGACCGGCAGAATTACGATAAGCGCGGTCCACAGCAGTTTTGAACCCACCGATGCGCCGCTTCCCCAGACCCCGAGCAATGCCCAGATATCCAGAGCCAGAATGACAAGTCCTAAAATTCCATATTCCATGATTTATTCCCTTCTTCTTGATTGTCGTTTGAACGCTAAAAACTAGACCGAAGCTTCGAGATGATCGATCAGCCGGCCGTCGGCGCGCAATTCGCCATTGAAACCGCTCAACAGCGTTTTCGCCGTTGCTGCGAGTTCGTCATTTGCAAGAGCGTCTTTCATCTTGTTGCGCAGATATTCCTCGCCGTCCTCGACTGCTTCGACTGCGGCTTCATCATTGCCCTCCAGGGCAGAGCTGATCGATAGGAACATGCGATGGGCCTTGGCCAGAATTGTCCCCTCTTCTGCAGGCTCGCCTCCAAGGTGCCGGATTTCGGCCTGGGTCTTGGTGACCATCGAATTTCGTGCCGCGGCGCGGCGCGTGAAAAACTGTTTGAATACGTCGCGATCGGCCACTTCAGCGGCCTTCTGATATCCATCTCTGGAATCAAGCAATGTCTCCAGAACGTCATTCAGAATGCTGATAGATTTATCGTTTGTCATATGGTCCTCGTTCGTTTGAATTTATAGTCAACCAACTGGCTCGATGAGCAACAGTTCCAAAAAAATCTGGACAGAACATATCGAACAGGTCCCAACAGGACAGAATTCCGGACTTCCTGCCGAAAAATATTTGACTGTTTTTGATGGGGAGCTACTGGCAGGGCTGATCAAAACGGCGCTTTCCTTGGCTAGAGTTTGTGAATATGGCCGCCAATCAGCTTGCCTTCTTGCGGCTGGTCAATTCTACCAAAAGCGGATAGGCTCGAAATTACATCTAGATAGCCAGAAGAACTTGGGGGGCTTGCTGCATCATGCCAGATGGGTTGATTACATCGATTAGCTATATCAGCACCGCGCGATCCGATCTTGCCCATTCGGATTTCCATAATATCCTCGAGAGCGCCAACGTTCGAAACGAGGAGCTCGACCTGACTGGATTACTGGCGTTCAACGGGCTGAATTTCATGCAAACGCTGGAGGGGAGCCGTGACAATTTGAACAGCTGCATGCGTCTGATCGAAAGCGACAAGCGCCACGACGGTATGGTCATATTCAGTCGGCGAGAGACTTCGCAGCGCGAATTTCCGCATTGGAGAATGGCTGGCGTCTTGCTTGTTTCGGACTCCAGAGAACAAGAAACAACCATAGAACAACTGTTGTCATCCAAATGGGTTACACCCGAGACAAAACAGCATTTTGAAAGCTTTAAGTCCTTCGGCTCTCAAGCCCAATAGCGGCAGAACCTCTCGCCTCCCTTGAATCAGCCTTTGACTGCCCTGCCTTGCGCAGCCGCCTGCCTCGCTTGCTCCAACTCGTCAGCTTCGTCGCCGTCCAGTGCGTCCGCGGCTTCTTCCGCTTTCGTCTCGACATCGGCATTTTCCGCGAATTCATGCTGAGCTTCCTGATAGCGCCGCGATCCCTCACGGCTGCCTTCGCCTTCCATTTTCAGGCCTGACTCTTTCTTGTCCTGTTCAACCGCCATCAATCGATCCTTCCGTTACTGTTTCGATATCCGGTCAACGATGCCAGCCTATATTTGTTCCCCGTTAATTGGACATTTGCGACAGAAAATATTATGGAACTTATCCGCCCCTGCCGGGTTATGTCATCATGAAATTAGAGAATATGAGGCCCTCCTTTGCCAAACCAGGAAGAAAACAAAGATGACGATCAGGAGCAAAAAACTGAGTCGCCAAGCCAGAATGCTGCAGAATCGGGCACAGGTGAAAACGGCATGACATATGAGACACAGCAAGCTCAGGACCGGCTAGGCCTCGGCCTCAAGAACATGTATCAAAACGTGCTCGACGAACCTTTGCCAGACACCATGATGGCATTGCTTGATCAGCTCGGCGATTTTGATGATGAGTCCGGATCGGATTCCAGCTCTGATGAGTGAGGGAGCGCCGCTTTCGGATCCGGATTTCAAAAAAGAACTGGCAGAGACCCTGCCCCATCTGCGTGCATTCGGACGGAGTCTTTCGGGAAGCCCCGACGCCGCCGATGACCTGGTACAGGACACTTTGCTCAAGGCGTGGGCAGCACGCGAGCGTTTCGTGGCCGGCAGCTCGATGCGAGCGTGGACCTTCGTCATTCTGCGCAACACATATTTCTCGCAAATGCGCCAGAATAAATTCAAGGGCAATTATGACGAGCTGGTGGCGGAACGGATATTGTCAACGCCTGCGCCGCAACAGGACCCCTTGCATCTTGCTGATTTGCAGCGCGCCCTGATGGAATTGTCGGATGACCAGCGCGAAGCGATAATATTGGTTGGCGCCGGCGGACATTCCTATCAGGATGCGGCCGATATTGCGGGGACCACGCTCGGGACGATGAAAAGCCGGGTTTCGCGAGCCCGTGCAACTCTGCACGGCATCCTCGATGACGGCAGGTTTACCGACGCCTCGGCAGGCTCGAACCAGTCAACCGACACGGCGCTGGAAAAAATATTGGAAGCTGTCGACGCTGCAACAGCCTGACAATGAAATAAATGCTATAAACGGCGCGCAGGCCATGTCTGTGCGCCGTTTTCATATCGAGAGCATATCAGCGCCACCACCCGCCAAAACGATCTGCAGACAAACCTCGACAAACCAAAGGCCGCGCCACTGTTGCGGCGCAGCCCTTGGAGTTTCATCGCTTGTCTATTCTGTCGTCAATATATTCTAGGCATCCTGCCTTGCAGGGGTAAAGAATAGCGCCTGGCTGATCGCGGCGCGGATCGCGTTGGGCTGGAACGGCTTGGTAATCAAAAATGTCGGTTCGGGACGCTCGCCGGTCAGCAGCCTTTCTGGAAACGCGGTGATAAAAATGACCGGGACCGTAAACTGCGACAGAATGTCTTTTACAGCATCAATACCGGAACTTCCGTCTGCCAGCTGAATGTCCGCCAGCACCAGGTTCGGCTTTGATTTTGCTACCGCTGCCAGGGCGCCCTTGTGGGTCGTTGCAGTACCACAGACCTTGTGACCCAAGCCGGTAACAATCTGCTCGAGCTCCATCGAGATGAGAGCCTCGTCCTCGATTATCAGGACATCCGACCGAAGCTCGTTGTCGATTTCCAGAATCGCGTCTTCCAGCAAACCGTTGATCGAGTTTGCGCCCACATCCAGAATCTCCGCTACCTCTTCGGTCGAAAATCCTTCGAGCGAGGTCAGCAGCAATATCTGCCGGCTGATAGGCGGAATTCTCCTGAGATGGTGCTGGACCGTGTCACCCTCGTCCCGCTCTACTTCCAGATTGGCACTTTCCCAGATCTTGCAGAACGCTCTGTATAACTGAACCCTCAAATTTTCGCCGCCTGCAATCGTTCCGGGATCGGCGATAATCGCTTCCAGAGTGGCGTTCACAAATGAATCGCCGCTGTTCTGGCTGCCGCTCACAGCCCGTGCATATCGACGAAGACTTGGCAGATGTGGTCGAAGTTTATCCGCTAATGACATATAAAACCCTCCAATTTTGCCCAATATACGCAATTGAATCCGATTAGTTCCAACAAAATCGAAAATTCTTGGGCAAATATTCTTAGCATCACGAGAGGCTGGAACCGATATATGGTTAGATGGTAGGGTGTTTGTAATTTCTAAGAATCAGGAACCGAAATGGCACTGACCACCGCTGACGATTTCCCATCGGATATGAATGATCCGCTCGAACCTGAACGCCTGACTACTCTCAACAGCTACGATATCATGGACAGCGAGCCGGAAATTGTTTTTGATCGGTTAACCAGACTGGCAGCGAATATTTTCAAGGCTCCCATCGCTTCGATTTCGTTGATTGATGACAAGCGCCAATGGTTCAAATCGATGGTCGGGCTGGATCGGAGGCAGACGGCGCGCAACATATCATTCTGTCGCCATATCGTGCAGAGCCGGGAAGCGCTGATCGTCAGGGACGCAGCAGAGGATGAACGTTTTCGCGCAAACCCCTTTGTACTCGAAGCGCCCTATCTCCGCTTTTACGCAGGCGCACCTCTGGTCGCCGAGAATGGCCTCGTAATAGGAACATTGTGGATCGGCGACACGAAAGCGCGAACCGATTTCAGCCCGCCCGAGGTCGAGCAGTTGCAGACAATGGCCGATATCGTGATGAGCGAGCTGGAGTTGCGTCGCGAGATCAGCGCGCGGAGACAGGCACAAAAACAGGCGGCAGAAGACCGCGCCAATCTAGAACTGACCCTCGCACTGAGCAACACTGCCAGCTTTGTGCTGGATCTGGTGGAAGGCAAGCTTGCCTGGGGTGGCGCCTATTCGGAGGTCTGGGGCGAAGATACTGCAGACAATCTTGTCACCGAGAAGGCTGCGTTCGAACGTATTCACCCGGACGACAGAGCAGCTGTAAGGGAAGCCATGGCAGCCGCCGGACTGCCAGGCCAGAGCTATGACGCCAAGTTCCGGATCGTGCTCCCTTCGGGACAGACAAAATGGATTCACGGATATGGCGATTATGTCGAGCGGAACGGCGCTCCGTTCCTGACCGGGCTCAACGTGGACATTACCAAATCAATCGCACAACAGGAACAGTTAAAGCTTCATACCCGGGAGTTGCACCACCGGATGCGCAACCTCTTCGCAACTTTGCAGTCGATCATGTCCCTGACCAAGAAATCGGCGACCTCGATCGACGACTATATCGAAAGGATTCAGGGCCGGCTGAGAGCCTTGAACCGCGCGCAGCAGATATTGCTCGACACCAATTTTGTCACCGGGTCATTGACCGCACTCGTTCAGGATCTGACTCAATCCTATCCCCGGATATTCTTTGAAGGCCCCGAGATCACCATCCCGGAAAATGCCATGGTATCGCTATCCCTTGTGTTGAATGAATTGGCGACCAATGCTTCGAAATATGGCGCCTTGTCCTCGAACAAGGGCAGAATCCGTATTCAATGGACCATAGAAGCTGGCGACGAAGCTGAGCAGATCATCCTGATCTGGTCTGAAAAGGGCACATCCGAGCCACTCGACACCCCCCCAAGCTCCGGCTTCGGCTCATCGCTTATCGACCATAGCGTCAAGGGAAATCTGCAAGGCGAGATCGTGCGCGACTGGCGCCCTGAGGGGCTGGAGTGCAAAATCCGTTTTCCGGTACCGGAACTGGCCGACTAGAAAAACACTCTGCGCAAAAAATTTTCGACAAAAGATGGAACCATATTTGCAACGGATCGTAAATGGTTCGAACCAAATGGAGGACATCTAACATGAACAAGATTTCAATCGCAGCCGTGGCAGCAGCCGCTCTGGCACTCACCGCATGTGAAGCCAATGTCACCGATGAAGGCGAAATGCCTTCGGTTGACGTCGATGTAGCCGGCGATGCTGGCGAGCTGCCTGAAGTCGACATTGAAACCGCTGACGTGGAAGTGGGCACGGAAGAAGTGACCGTCGACGTTCCAGAGGTTGACGTAAAAATGCCTTCGGAAAAATAACCTCAAAAAACCCGAAGAACTGGGGCCGGGTCATAGCGACCTGGCCCTTTTTTTATGCGTGAAACGCAAAGATGCACGGGACTGGGCAAGAGTGCCGGGAAACCCGACAGCGCATATTGGGAGGGTAATGGGCGCAGGTCAGGCTTCCCGACGAAATGCAGTCAAGAACGGGGATACGTTGTTCAGCTGCATTCGCATCTGTAACGTTTCAATACGACGTTGGTTCCGAACATATGTCGGGCTAATTACGGAACATGCAAAAATATGGCGCCCCGGCCTTGCCCGGCGCGGAAAGAAGCTGGTCGCGACGGGGAGTTGGCGTTCGAACGGCTGTTCTCAATCGCACTTAAAGTCACGCAGGAACGGATCGAAGTATCAAGCTCGAATCTGTTGGCAAACGCGGGGAGCGTGGCAATTTTAATGATGAATATATGTCCAGACCAGATTATTTTCTAGCTGCCAAAAACTATCCCATGAAAATGGGCGGCACACTGTCACCAACAAAGATTGACGCATGCATGCGAGATAATCGCGTCAACCAAAGTGGTAGTATCTTGGTTAATGTACTTTTAACTTAAGTTAAAATTAGCTAGGGTTCTCAACAAGGTCGCAAACCGAGTCGCTTGCCGAGTTTCGAATTATAAATTTTTTGGAACATGGCAACTGGCAACTTGATTGAGGTTAATTGGGTTTTGTTTGTAGGGATTCCTGTTTTTTTTGGACAACCTGACTTATAAAGATTGTGAGTGACATCTTGGTGCACTTACTGAGCTGCATTGTTCAGCCCCATTCAAACTCAATCAAATGCCAGAGACAAATTTTATCTGCGTCGAGTTGGCGCGATATTTGATATTCTGATCTTCCAGGCGGAAGATTTGGATAGTTCGAGATTACCAGAATCTTGAACGAAACCGGCGCTTAGCTGCGCCATAACCTTTGGATAGGCAATTCCGCCAATCCAAATAGGGGGATTTGAAATGAAAAAACTACTCATGGTAGCAGTCGCTACCGCTTCAATTGCCGCGACTCCAGCAATGGCTGCGGACAGCGATTCGAAAAACTTTCGTATTCGCGCAAATGTACAACCAGAATGCAGCGTTGCAGATCCGCAGAATGTCAACTTTGGCAATCTTGCTATCGAGCGTGCGCCTGGTTCCGGAGCCTTGCTTCTAACAACTGCGTTTGACAATGATTTCCAGAACATCTGGACGAGCTGCAACTATGCTGCAAAAATCACGCTAACTTCAACAAACGGCGGCATGACCACGACAGAAGTCAACGACGGTCCGGATGCAGCGGATTTCACTGATACCATTCACTACAACCTGTCCCTGCGTCCATCCGATGGCACCGCATTTTCGCCAGTATTCTTGACTACGGGCCAAGGTGTATTTACGCGTTTCAGAGATCAAACCGATGCGTTCCATGATGACGCGGTACTTCGGACCACGATCACTCAGGCTTTCAATCCGCTCCGTCCACTTGCTGGTCGTTACACGGATACGGCTGTTGTTTCGGTAGGCCCGATCTAGGTCTATTATCATCTATAAAGCAACAAGGGGGAGAGGTGTGCAGCCTCTCCCTTTTTGATTAGCGTTGCGGCGCTAACAACTGGTTAATGCGGTTGCATGACGGCGACAACGCGGCGCGACAACAATATACTGACAGTATAGGATTAGTAGATGGCTCGCATATTATTTCAAATAGCGTTGGCTCTAGCGATGGTATTCGGCCCCGCTACTGCGGAAGCAGCTCGAGTATCTCCAATGATTGTGGAGCTGGAACCAACCGGCCGCGCCTCGGTCGCTCGCGTCGAGTTGACCAACGACAGCGAACGCAACATACCGTTCGAAGTCAGAATGATGCTGGGGGAAATTAGTGAAGAGGGGGAACTGACACTATCTCCTGCTGAAGAAAATTTTCTGGTTTTCCCTGCGCAGGCTATCGTTGAATCAAAATCGCAGCAAGTTTTCAGGATTCAGTATGTCGGCGAGCCAGAGTTGGCCAAGTCTGAAATCTACTATATGTCGATTCAACAAATACCTGTCGAAATCGAAGCGGAAGCTTCACAGGTTCAGGTCGTTATCAATTATAACGTATTGGTCAATGTCGTACCGGATGGTGTCTCTCCGGTGGCGACCATTCGGTCGATTGAAGCCAGGGTGGAAGAAGAGAAATCAGGGATCCAAGTTCGTTTAGCGAACGATGGAACCGGATATTTCATGGCAGGCCTTTCCGATTGGTCGATTACTGGAACGACTCAAAACGGGGAAACCTACAGCGAAAATTACAAGGGCGACGAAATGACCCGCAAGATTGGCGTAGGGGTTATCGGGCCTGGACGAGTAAGAAGTTTCTTCATTCCTTTGGACGAGGAACTTGCGCCTGATTCCATAAAAATAAAAGTAGAACCATAAATGACTCGGGGGGGCAAGTTATCATTGGTGGGGCGTTGCAGTAAACTCACACTGGCGAGTGCAATCTGTGTGCCTTTTGGGCAGCCAGCGATGGCTTGGCAGTTATCACCGGTCCAGATCGCGCAAGTCGATCCTATCCCACAACCACGCCGGATATCGTTTTCCGTCCCGTTGATTTATGATCGCCGTGTTTTGGGCGACGTGATGCTGGAACTGAAGCCCGACGGGGAGCCGCTGTTTGAAACGGCGTCGCTGCAGCAGCAAATTGCCCCTTTATTGAACGAGGACGGGAAGCAACGTTTGGCTGAAGCGCTGGACGGTCGAACATTTGTGACATCAAATGACCTTTCAGCAACCCAGATTGAAATCCGGTTCGATCAGACTCGCCTCGAAATCGTGGTTGATCGCATCAAGGGGGAATATCGTCCCACAGGGACATTGGGTCAGGCTCTCCCCAACCGTTCTCAGCTAACATTGCCCACATCTGAGCCGGCCAATTTCAGCGCCTATATGAACTTCAACACAAACCTTGAATATAGCGAACGCGACGGTGCCCAAAAACCTGAGGTTTTCATTTTCGGCGCAGCTCGTTTCCAGAATGTCGTTCTGGAAGTCGATGGGGCACTGAGCGATCAGTTCGAAGGCCAATATAAATTCTACCGCCGAAGTGTGAGGGCGGTCTATGATCAACCAGAACAATATCGACGGTTCAGTGCCGGTGATTTGCGCCTGTCAAGCATTCCATTGCTAAGAACACCCTTTATCGGCGGTGTTGCGGTTGAAAAAAGCCGGCAGATTTTTAACCCGTTCCAGCCGATTACGCGACTGGGTGGGCGTGAAGTTTTTCTCGATAGCCGCTCTACCGTGGACGTGTTGATCAACGGCGGCCAATATCAAACTTTCGAGTTGGACGCAGGGCGTTATGATCTTGCCAATTTACCACTGCAAGTCGGATCCAACGATGTTCAGTTGCGCATTCGGGATTCTGCAGGACGCGAACAGACCATTGATCTCGATTATTTCTTCGAGCCGCTTGATCTTGAGGTTGGAGAAGAAGAATATACGGCAGGCATAGGCGTCATAGCGCGAAACTTGAGTTTCGAGCCATCATATAGCGATGATCCGGTTTTCACGGGTTCTTATCGTCGCGGAATATCGGAAAATCTCGTTCTCGGCGGGGCCACCCAGATTTCTGAAGCTCTTCAGCTTATCGCAGGAGAAATGACAATTGTCCCTCAGATCGTTCCTGGCGTATTTGATGTTCAGGCAGCGGTTAGCAGGGGTGGCGGTACCGGGTTTGCTGCACGCGCAGGCTATCGAATTCGAACCGGAAACAGCTTTTCCAATCGCAAGCAATTCAGCCTGACAGTTGATTATGAGTCTGCCAACTATCAAACAGTTGGAGACATAATACCTAGCAGCTTCAACCTATTGACCCTGAGCGCAAGCTACACACAAAGTTTCACTGAACGAACATATGCAAGCACCGGGCTTAACCATTCCAGGCGCGGCGGGGGGCTCGCCGATCGTACGTCTGCATATTTGGATATTATTCACCGCCTGAATGATCGCCTCCGGCTGACTGCGGGTATTGAATATGGCGACGATGATTTTTCCAACGATAATTTCGGTGTGCGTATAGGGATTTCCTATGTGTTCGGAGGTGATCACCGTGTAAATGCCGACTATCGCAGCCGAACTGCGACTACACGCGCCACTGTTTCGCGCGGATCGGATAATGGCGTGGGATCGATTGGCTATGACTTGAGCTTTAGCGACTCACAGGGTCAAACAAGTGCCGATGCGAGTCTTGATTACGTTGGCAATCGCTTTCAGGCGCGGGCCTCCGTGTTTACCGATGGAAACAACCTCGGCAATATCGCTGATGAACCACGCGCGCGATTGCAGTTCGGAACTTCGATCGCGTTTGCGGACGGTGCATTTGGCGTGGGGCGTCCGATTTCAGATTCATTTGCAATCGTGAAGCCACATCCGTCGTTAAAAGGACGTAATGTAATCTCAGGACGCAGTCTGAGCGACAATGAATATTCTGCGCGGAGTGGGGCTCTCGGAGCAGCGGTTCAGTCCGACCTCTCCTCTTATTCTGGGCAAAGTGTGCAATTTGACGTCGACAGCCTCGAACCTGGATATGATATCGGCGATGGAGTTGTCTACGTCGACCCGGCGTTTCACAGCGGATACAAGGTAATCGTGGGAAATGATCGCTATGTGAGCGCCTTGGGTACCCTGCTAGCCGATGGCCTTCCGGTGATGCTGGTTTCCGGGAAGATCACTTCCGAGGATGACGATGGTTTTGAGCCTATGCCCTTCTTCACCAATTCGATTGGACGTTTCGGGATTGTCGGTCTGGCACCGGGAAAATCCTATCAGGTTACAGTCGACAGCTTAGGTAGAATGTTTACAATCACTGTACCGGCAGAAAATGATGGTCTATTTCGCATTGGTGAACTAGATTTGAACGCTGAAAGCGAATAGGAGTTTAATGTGCGAATTCTCTCAATATTGACGATGAGTTTGACGCTGTTCGCGTTTCCTGCGCTAGCCGCAGAATGCGAGCCCGAGTTTGTCGACAAATCACAAACTATAGTCGTCTCAGGCATCAAAATAGGGCTTGGTGAAGTCTCTCGAGAGAATTTCTCAATCCGGGTTCGCAATGATGGTACGAGTCCCTGCTCCGCATCGGTGAGGTTCGCCAGGCTCAATGGATCCGCAGTTTCCGAAAATCTTGAATATATGTTGAGATCGGGATCGACCAGTCTGTCCATACTGCCGTCAGAAGGGGCTACCGGTACTTCGGCAAGCGATCTGTTCATCCCAAACCTGCCAAAATCGAATAGCGGTCGCAATGTTCCGTTCATTCTGACCGTTCCAAGCGAATGGGGAATAAAATCGGGGTTTCACAGCGAACAGATACAATTAAATCTGATTGATCCTTCAGGTGCTGTGAAGGACACGATGCTTTTGACTATAAATGTCAACATCCCGCCTGCTGTCAGCATCCGGGTCGTAGGAGCTACCGGATCTGGCGAGATTGCGCGCATCAATCTCGGAGATCTGAATTCTACGGAAATCAGCAGATCGGATCCGTTCGGGGTTAGAGTTTGGAGCACTTCGCCCTATCTGGTCACCTTCAGGTCCGAAAATGGCGGAGATTTGCTTCACGCAAACGGACGAGACAGAATTCCTTATCAATTGCGAATGGGCCAGCAACTCGTCAATTTGGGGGGCAGCAATCAGTTTACCTTTAGCGAGCATACGTCGTCGCTAGGGGAGATACATGCGATGCAGGCGCAGGCTGGCCCTGTGACCGGCGTGCGCGCCGGACACTATGATGACCGGGTTACTGTTACTGTCACTGCCGTCTGATATTTAGAGTGCTGTAACCGCAAAACTGAGGGCAATGGGGCCCTCAACATTATTTGCGTGAATGGTTATCGGCACATAACCGAAACGTGCGCCTGCCCGGAAAGCTACCGAGGAGAATCCGTTCGTTGCAAGCTGTGAAGCAACACCGCCATAGGTCAGATCAACCTGCTCTCCGCTGAGCAAAGGCCGGTGATTTGCCAGGACATGAAAACCGCGCGAGCTGTTACAGTATTCCTGCACTTGCCCCGTAATAATGTTGGTCGTTTGATCGATAATAAAATCTGTTGCTTCGAGGTCACAGATCACCGGTACGGTGACGGCCACGGAGAACCCTCCCGTATCGTTAGGCGCTGCGTGGGCGGGGAGCGCAAGAAACGAACCGCTTATCATTGCTACAGCGATGGCAATTGGCTTAATTAACGGCGATTTCAGCATCTAAATTCTCCTGATATCGCTGCCCTTAGCACCGCACGTTTCAACCGTTCCTTTGTGAATATGGTTAACGAGCCATTAGGGACTTGTGAACTCGAGGTAGGTCGGGGGCATCTGCTTGCTTGGGTCGACATTTAACATATCGCAGGCACCAACTAAGCACCCTTCATTTGTTCCGACCTCATTTGATATAATTGAGTTTGCACCATCACTCACCCGACGCAACCTGTTTACGGTAACATATGATCAACAATTTTTGATCGGAGTGCTGAAATTCAGCCAAATACTGGTTTTTTCGCCGCGTGCGACATTTTCCGGCCACAAACAATCCGGGATTGGCGTCGAGGGTTCAAACGAAGGCCTGTGGGAATTCACTAACGTCCAATCGATAACGACGAGGCCATTGATTGCGCCGCATTGAATTTTTATCGATCGTCATCGATAATTTTTCCGGATCATAGTGTCGGCCCTGTCTCCAGTTGAGCCGGTCTTATATCCGTCGCCATCCTATGTCATTTCGCGAACGTCTGCGTTCTTGCATGTTTTCCAGAAAAACACGCAGACCGCTAACGACCCAGTTTAAGCCAACGCAAGATGACATAAGTTGGGTGGAAGACTTCCATTTGGAAGGTCGTATTTGGACGACAGCTTGTGAGTCGAATGCGGCCGGATGGCACTTTTCGAGCCCGCACAAGGCGAACGAAATTGATTTAACTAGACCCGCCCCATTTGCCGATTAGCTGCCTGATGGTCTCCGCCTGTGTCATGATGTTGGTCACCAGTTCCTGGCAAATCGGGATATCGTGGATCAGGGCATGGCGTTCGACGACGGCAACGCGGGCGGCGAGAAAGGCACAAAGATATGCAACGACCTGAAAACGGACTGATCAGCCATGAGGGAGAGCGACAGTGGTTGCCGATGCGCCGCTGGCCAGCATATCAACCAAATGCCTTGGCCGCTTCGACCGTGTTCATGAAGTCGCGGAACAGTAGCCATTTTTCGTCCGCTACGGTGATGACATGGACAAAGTCGGACTCGATCTCCCTGCCGGTGGAGCGGGCTGTCAGACGCAAATGGCCGGTAACGACGACCTTGTCGCCTTCACAGATAAATTCCTCCGGATCGAACTGGTGGATGTCGACAGAAGACAGGACGGTTTCGAAAAAACCGCGGGCTTCCTCAAGTCCGTCATAATTGCCGGCATAGGGAATGACCTCCGGCCCGTAAAATTCGATCCGGACATCCGGGTGCAGCCATTTGACGATATTATCGACATCATGGGCGCCAAAAGCTTCGAAGACGTTTTTTGTAACATCAATCGGGGCGATCATAGATATTCTCCATTGAAAAGATGACGCCGGTCGCCTCAGAAATTGAACCGCAGATCGACGCCATAGGTGCGCGGCGCGCCGAGCGGCCCGACAAATTCGGCGCCGTAGACGGTGCCGGTGAGTATCTGGTTGGTGAAATAGGTCTCGCCGGTGAGATTGTCGCCGAACAGCCGCACGCTCCACCTGTCATCGGCGCTTGTGAAACCAAGACTGGCGCGCAGCAGGCCATAGCTTTCCTGCGATGCGGCATCGATGTTGAACACGGTGAAATAGATCTTGCTCTGCCAGTGATATTCGGTGCGGGCGGTGATTGTGCCGCTGTCGCCCAGCGGCTGCTCGACCTGACCGGCAATGCTGAACTTCCAGCGCGGCGCGCGTGGCAGGCGCAATCCGTCAAGGTCGCGGACAAATGTCCCTGGATCCTGCGTAAGCGGTGCCGGGCGCAGGACTTCGGTCAGCTGGCCGTCGGTAAATTGCGCATCGACATAGGTCAGCGCGCCCTCCAGCCGGAAAAAGTCGGTCGGGCGGGCCACGGTCTCGACTTCGAAGCCGCGCACCCGGGCCTTGCCGACATTGCGGATGATCGGCTGGTTGCCGACGCTGTCCTGCGCCTGCAGATTGGTATAGTCATACCAGAAGGCCGAGGCGTTGAGCAGCAGTGCCCGATCGAGCAATTCGGTGCGCGCGCCGATTTCATAGGACCAGATTTTTTCCGGCTCGAACGGGTCGAGCTGGCTGCTGCCGATATTATAGCCGCCGCTCTTGAAGCCGCGCTGCACGGATGCGTAGAGCATGACATCGTCGCTTGGTTTGAAGTCGATGCCCAGCTTGGGGGTGAAGGCGCTGAAGGTCGTCGGGCCGTTGACCGGAGCGATGACGAAACCGAACGGGTCGGGTTGCGCGGCATCGCGGTCTTCGGTGATCGCATTGGGAAAGAAGATCGTATTCGGCGCGATGCGGATATCGGGGAGCATTATAAGATCGAAATTCTGCCGCCCGTCACGACGTTCCTCGCTGTAGCGACCGCCGAGCCGGATGGTGATCTGGTCCGACACTTCCCACTGGGTATCAAGATAGGTGGCCCACGCCTTGGTTTCCTGTTCACCGCTCAAATGCAACTCGCAACACAGGTCACTGTCGGGAAAGACCACCGGGAAGGGCGGCAAGACGCCTGCTGCCTGCAGATCCATGAATCCCTGGATCAGGATCGGCTCCCAGAAATTGCCGAAAATATCATTGTCGATGATATTGCGTTCTTCGAAATAATAAGCGCCGGCGATCCATGAGAATGGTTTGTCGACAGGCGAACTGAGCTGCACTTCGCCGCTCCATTGCCAGTGATCCTCTTCGCGACCGACATAATTGACATAGGCGTCCGACAGGTCGAACTCGTTCTGGGAAATCGGATTGGTGTCGCGGTAGCTGCCGATCACCTTCAGATTATAATCGGCAATATCCCAGTCGAGCGTGGCGCCGAGGCCCCAATTCTCGACCTTGTTGAAATAGGGCACGTCGGCAAAAATGTCGCGGGAAGCGGCTGCGGAAACACGGCCGGAATTTTTCATCGCGAAATAGGGGACGGTTTGCGAACCTTCCCGCGTGCCGTACCAGCCGGGAATCTCGTCGGCATAGCCTGCGCTGGCATAATAATAGGCGTTGGCCTTGTCGTCCGCGCGATAATAATCGCCGTTGAGGATCAGGGTCGCGTCAGGCGAGAGATCGGCCTCGACCGTCAGCCGGATGGCATAATCCTCCTTGTCTTCCACGCGTTCCGTCGTGTCGTCGGGCCGGGTTACGGTTGCATAGCCGTCGCGGTCCTCCCATTGAAAGGCAAGGCGCGCACGGATCGCGTCGTTCAGTGGCCCGCTCAACGCGCCTGCGACACGAAAGCGGTCATAATTTCCGACCGTCAGTTGAAGATTGCCTTCCAAGATGTCGGTCGGCCGATTGGTGACGATATTCACCGCGCCGCCGGTGGCGTTGCGGCCATAAAGCGTGCCCTGCGGTCCGCGCAGC
Source organism: Parasphingorhabdus flavimaris (assembly GCF_013371215.1). Lineage (GTDB taxonomy): Bacteria > Pseudomonadota > Alphaproteobacteria > Sphingomonadales > Sphingomonadaceae > Parasphingorhabdus > Parasphingorhabdus flavimaris. The sequence continues at coordinate 4,139 of NZ_JABWMH010000001.1, read as the reverse complement.
ACTTCGATGCGCTCAATGTCAAAAAATTGCGGGCCGATCGCGGCTGGGCGGCTGATATAGACGCCATCAATATAGGTGGCGGTGGAACTGTCGGTGCCGGCGATGATCGTCGGCGTGCCAATGCCGCGGATGAAAATCGACGTATCGCCCTGATAGGTGGATATCTGGACGCCAGGCGCGATCGCACCTACCTGTTCGATCGAGGTGATCGACCGGTTGGCGAGCTCATCGCCGCCGAAGGCGGTTATCGCCATCGGCGAATCCTGGATCGATTCTTCGCGGCGATTGGCGGTGACGATGATGATATCGCTGTTGCTTTGCTGCACTTCGTCATTTGCACCCTGCTGGGCGTGTAGCGGCGCTGGCGCAGCCATGATGGCGAGCAGGCTAGTGGTTGCCAGCACCGCTTTCTTGGCGTTCCGAATGTTCATCTTTTCCTCCCTCGTTCGGTGACCGTGCTCACCGTTGCCTTTGAATATTGTCTGCCGTTAATCCCGGGCGCGAAAAATCACCGGATTGCTTTGCAGCCCGTGATTGAGCAGGCTGACATCCTGCCAGACTGGCTCACCGGCCCGCTCGATCTGCCGATACCGCTCCCGCAACATGCGGGCGGTGGACTCAGCTTCCAGCTGCGCCAGCGGCGCGCCGAGGCAGCGATGGATGCCGTAGCCGAAGCTCATGTGACGGCTGGCATTCTTGCGGTTCAGTCGAAACTCATAGGGATTCGGAAAAGCGTCCGGATCATAATTGGCCGCGCCGAAAAAGCAGGCGACCCAGTCGCCTCGTCTGATATCGGCCTTGCCGATTGTGATATCCCGCGTGGCCACCCGGAACAGGCGCTGTGGCGGGCCGTGAAAGCGCAGGACTTCCTTGTAGATGGCGTCAAACTGACCGGGATCGTCCGCGAATGTCCGCCATATATCGGGAAAATCCGCAAAAACAGTGATCAGATTGCCGAGATAGAATGATGTTGTCTCCGCGCCGGCCACTGTTACCGTCATGCAAAAACGGACGATTTCTTCAAACGAGAGCCGGTCCCCGTCCACCTCGGTGCGAATGAACGCATCAAGCAAAGGACCGGGAATTTCCTTGCCCTGTGCGATCCGGTCCATCTGCTCTTTGACGTGCGTGTCAAAGAAAGCCATCGCCTCTACATTATACGCCTGCCGTTCTTCCGGCCCGATGTCCGCCGACAGCATGAAAGCAGTGGCCCAGTTATTCACGTCCCGATCCATTTCTGCGGGCATGCCGAACAAATGGGCCATCACCCTGCTCGGTAGCATCGCACAATAGTCGGCCATCACGTCGACCGGCTGATCAGCAACGAAAAAATCATCCATGCAGGCCGCGACCAGCGCATCCACCTGGGGCGCAAACGATTTGATCGAGGAGGGCTGGAAAGCCTTGGCCGCAATCTTGCGGAGCCGGCTATGTTCGGGCCGGTCGTGATTGACCAGCATCAGCGATGGCGCCGACGATTCCTCCTGCAAACTGTCCCGCGACGAAAAACTCTCGTGATCCCATGCCACGGCCGCAACGTCTTCGAAGTTCAGCACGACCCATGACGGTTTCGGATCGTCTACACCCGGCATCGTGCCGGGCGGATAATCACGATATCCGAAGATCGGCGACTGGTCACGGAGCAGATCATAATAGGGATAGGGATTCCGGATAACTTCCGGACGGCTCAACTGGTCGACGTCAAACGCAGGCTGCATGAATCCTCAATCCTTGATTATATGTCTTTTCGACATTGTTTCTTTAGGACATAATATGCGCCTGGACATATTTCTGTCAACCAGCCTCATCCGGCGCGCAGGAAAATCCTCTCAAATTATTGAGTTAAAAGATATATTTTCAGGCTTCTACCCGTGCTCGCACGACAGAATGCAATCGATTTATTTCCCATCGGGCTCATATTCAGCAAAATTTGGCTGGGAAAAATGGACTTTCCCGTGATAATCGTCCATCGATCTATCGGCTTGATGACAGTGAATATCCAGCCTGGTCCAAATGAGGGAGTATCGTGTGAAACAGCAGTCCGATTTCGGTATAGATTATCCCATCAAAAGGGAGACTGCCCCGAAAAACTTCCTGAAACTATTTTACCCATTTCATTATTCGGTCGGCATGGCGGTGGAAAAACATTTGAGCGGGCCGGACCTGACCCGACACCAGACCGTGATCCTCTGGATCATTCATTCCAAGGGAGAAGGCGGACACACGATCCACCGCAAGACCATCGAGCGGCTGATCGGCGAATGGTATGAATTGGGCAGCCCAGCGATTTCCAAGGTCCTGCGCGCAATGGCGGACAAGAATCTCAATCTCATTTCCATCAAGGAAAGCAGGACGTCAGCGCGGGAGAAGGTCATTCGGCTGACCAAAAAAGGTCAGGCGACGGTGAATGATATGATGGAAAGGACCGAAGCGTTCATCAGGTTGATTGCCGACGAACTGACCGACGAAGAGATTTCCAAGGGAATGGAATTCATGAGCAGAGTGGGAGCGATCGTCGAGAGCGGGCTTGATCAGCAAAAATAGCGCCCGCGCAGCGCCGGGATTTGCTTTTGCGGGCATGCGGCGGGTGGATAATTACGCCGAGCCGGAAAAATGGTGCTGCTAGAGAGAATTGAACTCTCGACCTCGTCATTACCAAGGCAAGGGATGGATTTCCAAAAGGTCAGGATTATCGAGGCTGACAGTGTCGTATCGGCCGGTGTTTTGCCATTGACCCACGCGATACCCAAGCTGTGGCGAGTTCCGGATTTGGGTTTTTCCTATTGAAAGTCTCTTTGTCCAATAGAAAAGCAAATAGCGACCTGCGCTATACCTGCGATGGGATGAAACTGGCGATTGGATACCCTATTGGCTCGCTTCCCGAAAAGTGATCGATATCGAAAATCAGAATTTTCGCCATTTATGGCATGAGAGAAGAGAGAAACACTGAAGCAAATTATCGGGCTGCTATGAGAAGTCGAGGTTCGTATAACACAATGCGACAGCTTTTTGTGAGGACTACTGCCGAATTGCGTTGGGCTAGATTTTGCCCCATATAACGTTAACAAAACGGGGAAAATGTCAGTGCCTTTGAATAAATGGCTAATTTATTTTTGTTTGACCACGATGTTTGCACATGCGCCTGCTCGCGCAGATACGCCAATGACGTTTTACATGGAGACAAATCCTTCCACGCGAATAACTAACAAACTGATACGTGCGGGCATCGAAGACATCTATGCTTCGGGCGAGATCACACAAGGAACCACAGATCGATTTCTCGCTTTCGTAATAAATAACAGAGTCGAAAGTGCGAAAATCCATTTCAACTCACCTGGCGGATCACTGGCAGAAGGAATGAAACTAGGGCGAGCGATCAGAACGCTGCAGTTCTTTACGGCAATTGGCGTATACTCGCCAACATACGAACCTGATGTCGATCGGCAATCTACGTGCGCAAGCGCATGCGCTTACGCTTTCGCCGGAGGAACGAGCCGCTTCATAAACGATTACACCGGCAAGCTGGGGATCCATCAATTTTATACTACCGATGGCACAAGTGTATCGGGCGAGGCTGTGCAGCAAATCAGCGGGCTTGTCGTGGCCTATCTTGACGAAATGGGAGTTGATGCAAAAGCATTCACCGTTTCAACAATTGCAGACCGAAATGGTATGATATGGCTTACTCCTGACGATGCGCTCAATCTACGTTTTGCAAATAACGGAACTGAACCACCCATCGCAGAAATTAAATTGAGTGGTATGACGCCTTACCTCCGCGTGCAGCAGGACCATCATAATGTTACCATCCGAATACTTTTTGCATGTAAAAACCAAAGATTGCGGATGAATTTCGGTATCGTCACAAGCCCTGAATGGAGCGCGATGATTGCGGAAAACCAAAAGCGATCATATTTGGAAACGGACTATGTCGAGGCTTTAGTCATTCCTGGCGACACAGGCGCAGTTGCCACAAATAGTGTGGTTTGGCTTGAACGTCAGTTGACACCAAAAATTGTCCGTCGTCAGAACATTTGGCACAGATGGCTGCGTAAATTAGCGGAGCATCGGCCTCGTCTTATTGGTTGATATTAGGCGGCTAGCTTGCGGTGTTGCAAGCGCCGATGTTCAATGGTCTT